>NZ_CP172938.1:3585000-3614502 GCF_050542965.1 Enterococcus sp. DIV2379 | reverse complement strand
AAATTGTCCTCCTATAACTAAGAATAGATATAACTAAAATAGCACGGATTGAAAAAGTTTTCCACAGATTACGATAAAAAAGGTTAGAAAAAAATACTTTTCCACAAAACGGGATAAAAGAAAAAAGGAAATGCACATGTTCGAAAATGCACTATCCACAGGTAGAAAAAGAATGTGCATAACTAGAAAAAAATCTCTCTTATCCACAGATCTATGTGAAGATCATGCCTTGATAATACTAGGTTTTAGGGCAGTTATCAACAGCTGGAAAAGCGATTGTGGAAAACTTTTCTACAGGCTGTTTGTTTGTGGAAAAAGTCAAAATAACTCTGGGGAAAAAGTTATCCACAAAAATTAGCTGTAAACAGCAAACCCACACAAATCAAGGGAATTGTGGATAAAGAATGGTCGATTTTGAGCAAACTTCTTATTGACAAACTAGTACTTGACTCGTTATACTATCAAAGTATGTCTGTGCGCATAAGCATTATCCTGATGGAGGTGGAAATAAATGAAAAGAACGTATCAACCAAATAAACGTAAACGTCAAAAAGTTCACGGATTCCGTAAACGTATGAGTACAAAAAATGGACGTCGTGTTTTAGCTAGCCGTCGTCGTAAAGGCAGAAAGGTTATTTCTGCGTAAGCCACTGAATGCCAGTGGTTTTTTTTTATGCCGTTTTTGCGGAATATAGTGTCTGACTTTTGGCAAATATGGTATTATTGACAGGTGAGTGGTTACGGATTCAATCCGTTTCGCGAAGCTTAATTGAAAGAAGTGAAGGAACCGAAGATGAGAAAATCCTATCGAGTAAAAACAGAGCAAGATTTTCAAAAAGTTTTTCAGGCAGGAAATTCTTTTGCAAATCGGAAGTTCGTGGTGTATGTCTTACCTAAAGAGCAATCACATTTTCGAGTTGGTTTATCTGTAGGAAAAAAAGTCGGTAATGCAGTGAAGCGAAATGAGGTCAAACGCAAGATTCGTGCGAGCTTAACGGAAATGAAGCCGCGAATCGAACCAGCGATCGATTTTATTGTGATCGCCCGTCCAAGTATCGCCACTTGTTCCTCAAAGGAAATCTACTCGAATTTAGAGCATGTCTTAAAGCTTGCCAAAATTATTCATTAATGGAAAGGAATTAGTTACGTGAAAAAAGGGAAACGCGTCTTACTATTTTTGGGAGTTCTCTCATTAGTAGTTGTCTTATCTGCCTGCGGTGCAACAGGTGAAGTAAATGCACAAAGTACCGGTCTATGGGATCGTTACATCGTTTATTATTTTGCAGAGGCGATCAAAGCCCTCTCCTTCGGCAATGCCGGGATCGGGATCATCCTCTTTACATTGATCATCCGGGTCATTTTGATGCCGTTGATGCACTTTCAAACCAAAAGCATGCGCAAAACGCAAGAATTACAACCGAAGCTAAAAGCGCTGCAGCAGCAATATGCGTCAAAAGATACAGAAACACAAAGCAAGTTAAAAGAAGAAACACAACGTTTGTATGCGGAAAACAATGTCAATCCCTATGCCGGCTGTCTACCATTATTGGTACAAATGCCGATTTTGATGGCCTTGTGGCAATCGATCTCACGGGTTCCTGCTCTGCAAGAAGGAAAATTCTTATGGCTGCAGCTGGGTGATCGTGACCCATACTTCATCTTGCCGATTTTAGCGGCGCTCTTTACTTTTGCAAGTACCTACTTATCAAGTATGAGCCAAGTGGAATCAAATGCGAGTTTGAAAATCATGAATTTCGCTATGCCGATGATGATCTTACTGATGGGGATCAACATTGCCAGCGGTCTTTCCTTGTACTGGGTTGTTTCTAATGCATTCCAAGTCTTGCAAACAATGATCTTAAATAACCCATTCAAGATTCGCCAAGAAAGAGAAGAAGCCGCCCGCAAAGAACGCGAGCGTGAACGAGCCCTGAAAAAAGCAATGAGTCCTAAAAAGAAACGGAAAAAATAAGAGGAGGTTGCACTGCAATGCCGATTTATGAAAATCTGACAGTAGCTGAAGCAATTCAAGAGGGATTGCAAGTCCTTGGTATCACCAAAGATCAAGCAGTAATCGAAGTCCTGGATGAAGGAAAAAAAGGCTTCTTGGGGCTAGGAAAAAAACAAGCACGGGTCTCCATTGAAAAAAGAATCGTTGAAGAACCGGCACCCGTTGAAGAAGTACCAGCAAAACCGCTGGTAGAACCAGATCCTGTGACGACAGAGGATGCAAGCAGTGTGATGGAGGCGGCCGCGAGCGAACCTGTTTTGCTGACGGATCTTTCAGATGAGGAAGCACTGGCTCAGTTGGGACTCTATCTGACAAATATTTCAAAAGCATTGAATGCACCTGCCTTAGTAAAAACCGCTCGTCAAGACGGCGTGATCGTCTTTCAATTAGAAACGCAAAAACAAGGCATTTTGATTGGGAAGCACGGCAAAACCTTGAATGCACTGCAATATTTGGCGCAAGTTTATATTCATCGCATCGCGAAAAACAAATTGTCGATCGTTGTGAATGTCGGGGATTACCGTGAAAAACGTCAAGCGATCTTAGAACGTTTGGCCAGCCGTACTGCTGAAAAAGTCAAACGAACAGGCCGCCCGGTCTTTTTAGAGCCGATGCCGGCGTTTGAAAGAAAGCAGATCCATTCCGTATTGAGTAAAGATGCGTATGTTCAAACTCATTCTGAAGGGGATGAACCGTATCGCTATTTAGTAGTGGAACCTGCGGACAAACGAATTTAATGAAAAAAGGGAAAGGCGGTCTGACAAGCCTTTCCCTTTTTTGATGGGAAAAAGCGATTGACAACAAATTTAAAACCAAGTATCCTTGACTAGAAATCATTCTTATCAAAGTCAACATACGTTACGTAGGTCAGCCTTTGGTATCAAAAAAGAGTCCGTATGCCGCGGACTCTTTTTTGTATTTCGTTGTTCAAAGGGGCAATTAGCCGCCAATGGTTGATTGAGTAAATTGAACCACCGTACCATAGGCAAAGATCTCAAGGTAGGTTTTGTCGCCTTCGACGATGCGGTCGTGTTCGAAATGACAGTTGATCACTGCATTCGCACCGTAGCTGTGAGCTGTTTCTTTTAAGCGATAGGTCACATCTGCCAAAAGATCGTTCAAATTCACAGATGTATCAAATAGATCTACTTCGATTTTGTCTGCCGCAAAGACGATATCCCGCACGACATAAGGCCGATTCACGTTTCCTGTCGATAAAATGATTTCTTTAATGCGGGCAGCACTGTTTGATGATTTGATGGTTTCCATAATAGATCCCTCTTTTCTTATTCTTTGCTTTTATTTTAAAGGTTTTTGCGGACAGATGCAAAATTTAAAAGTTTTTGAAGGAAGCTTGCGACTCGCGCAAAAATGTGCTAATCTATTTCCAGAATTTAATTGACAAGCAGTCAAAGTGCTAAGTCTACTCGTTTTTATTGATTTTCAATCAATTTGACGGGTGGAGTGGGCACTTTTTTTATGTGAAAAAATAGGAGGAGCATGCAACATGGCGAATATTACGCAAGAATTTGATACGATTGCCGCAATTTCCACCCCGCCAGGCGAAGGGGCCATCAGTATTGTGCGATTAAGCGGGGAAGAAGCAATCGCAATTGCGGATCGGATTTTTCAAGCAGGCACTAAAACCCTCGCCCAAGTCCCTAGTCATACGATTCATTATGGTCATATCGTGGACCCAGAAGAAAACCGTTTGATGGATGAAGTGATGCTTTCAGTGATGAAAAAGCCGCGGACCTTTACCCGAGAAGATGTCGTTGAGATCAACTGTCACGGCGGGATCGTTGTCGTCAATCAACTCTTGCAACTGGTTTTACGACAAGGCGCACGTTTGGCTGAGCCGGGGGAATTCACGAAGCGGGCCTTTTTAAATGGACGGGTTGATCTTTCTCAAGCCGAGGCGGTGATGGACCTGATTCGTGCTAAGACCGATAAGGCGATGAATCTCGCTGTCAATCAGCTGGATGGCAATCTTTCCCACTTGATTCGGACCTTACGCCAAGAGATCTTAGAGACGTTGGCGCAAGTTGAAGTGAATATCGATTACCCTGAATACGATGATGTGGAAGAATTGACGACCCGCTTATTGTTAGAAAAGGCCACGATGGTCAAAGGGCAGATCCAAGCCTTATTAGCAACTGCCCAACAAGGAAAAATTTTGCGAGAAGGCCTGAGTACTGCGATCATCGGTCGGCCGAATGTCGGTAAATCCAGCTTATTGAACCATTTATTAAGGGAAGAAAAAGCCATCGTGACAGACATTGCCGGCACCACCCGAGATGTCATTGAAGAGTATGTCAATGTTCGCGGGGTACCGTTGAAACTGATCGATACGGCTGGTATCCGCGAAACGGAAGATGTCGTTGAGAAAATTGGGGTCGAACGCAGCCGCAAAGCACTGGCAGAAGCGGAGTTGATTTTGCTGGTTCTCAACCAAAGCGAAGGATTGACCCAGGAAGACAAACAATTGCTGGAGCTGACTGCTGGCAGCCGTCGGATCATCTTATTGAATAAGACCGACCTTGAGCCAAAACTAGCGCCCGCTGAATTAGCGCAGTACGCAGCAGATGAACCGATTTTTTCTGTCTCTGTATTGACCAATGAAGGCTTGGATCAACTGGAACAAGCCATTGCCGATCTATTCTTTGGGGGGAAAACCACCGACAAGGATGCTTCCTATCTTTCTAACACCCGCCACATTGCCTTATTAGAAAAAGCCGTTCAGTCGTTGTCTGAGGTCATCCAAGGGATCGAAGCAGGAATGCCTGTCGACTTGGTTCAAATCGATATGACACGCTGCTGGGACTATCTAGGAGAAGTTGTCGGCGACAGTGTCCAAGATGAGTTGATCACCCAATTATTTAGTCAGTTTTGTTTAGGAAAATAAAGAATGCGCCACTGGCGTAAAAAGGAGAACACCATGCAAGAATATCAAGCAGAAAGTTATGACGTGATCGTTGTTGGTGCCGGCCATGCCGGATCAGAAGCTGCCTTAGCAGCCAGCCGAATGGGGGCAAAAACCCTTTTACTGACCATCAACTTAGACATGGTCGCATTCATGCCTTGTAATCCCTCCGTCGGCGGACCAGCAAAAGGCGTCGTGGTGCGCGAAATCGATGCTTTAGGCGGAGAAATGGGCAAAAATATCGATAAAACCTACATCCAAATGCGGATGCTCAATACAGGAAAAGGTCCCGCAGTGCGGGCTTTGCGGGCGCAAGCCGATAAACATGCCTATGCGGCTGAAATGAAACGAACGATCGAAAAAGAAGCCAATCTAACACTGCGCCAAGGGATCGTTGAAAAGCTGATCGTTGAAGAAGGCGAGTGCCGTGGCGTCGTGACATCTACAGGCGCTCGTTACCAAGCCCAAGCTGTAGTGATCACTGCAGGAACAGCGTTGCGAGGGGAGATCATCATTGGAGAGTTGAAGTATTCTTCTGGTCCAAACAACTCCCAGCCATCGATTGGATTAGCCGATCATTTGAAAGAGCTTGGTCTAGAGATCGCTCGTTTTAAAACCGGTACACCACCGCGGGTCAAATCCAGCACCATCAACTATGAGGTAACGGAGATCCAGCCTGGCGATGAACAACCGAATCACTTTAGTTACAGCACACCCGATGAAGCCTACAATCAAAACCAAGAACCTTGCTGGTTGACCTATACGAACGAAGGGACGCACCAAATCATCAACCAGAATTTACATCGGGCGCCGATGTTTACAGGGATCGTCGAAGGGGTAGGTGCCCGTTATTGTCCATCCATCGAAGACAAAATCGTGCGTTTTGCAGACAAATCTCGTCACCAACTATTCTTGGAGCCAGAAGGATTGAACACCGAAGAAGTGTATGTTCAAGGGCTTTCTACTTCTATGCCAGAAGACGTCCAAGTCCAAATGCTGCATTCCATCGCAGGTTTAGAAAAAGCGGAAATGATGCGGACGGGCTACGCCATTGAATATGATGTCGTGGTACCTCATCAATTGCGTCCAACATTAGAAACCAAAGTCATCGAAAACCTCTTTACGGCAGGACAAACCAACGGAACCAGCGGCTATGAAGAAGCGGCCGGTCAAGGCTTGATTGCCGGCATCAATGCCGCTTTGAAAATTCAAGGCAAAGAACCTTTCATTATGAAACGCAGCGACGGTTATATCGGTGTGATGATCGATGATTTGGTGACCAAAGGAACCAATGAACCATACCGTTTATTGACCTCTCGTGCCGAATACCGCTTATTGCTGCGTCATGATAATGCCGATCTGCGTTTGACCGAAGTGGGACATCAAATTGGGCTCGTCCCAGAAGCGCAATACGAAGCATATGTAGCGAAAAAAGAAGCTGTTGAAGCAGAAATCAAACGCTTGTCTAAAATCCGCATCAAACCAACGCCAGAAGTACAAGCATATTTGACTGCCAAAGGGACGGCCACCTTGAAAGATGGCGTTTTAGCAAATGAATTCTTGCGCCGGCCTGAAGTGACGTATGCGGAAATGCTGCAATTTATTGAAGCCAATGAAGCATTGAAACCAAAAGAGATCGAACAAGTCGAGATCCAAATCAAATACGAAGGCTATATCAAAAAAGCCCTCGAAAAAGTGGAGAAACTCAAACGGATGGAAGCCAAACGCATTCCTGAAAACATCGACTATGCCGCTATCAATGGCTTGGCAACAGAAGCCAAACAAAAACTGCAAAAAATCCAACCCGAAACCATCGCCCAAGCGAGCCGTATCAGCGGAGTAAACCCAGCTGATATTAGTATTTTGATGGTGTATATCGAACAAGGGAAGATTGCAAAGGTTAACTAAAGACGGTTAATATTCTTTGAAAAACCAATTTATAAATGGTAAATAGAGTGTCAAAAGCCCGCTACGAGAGTAACTCGCAGCGGGCTTTTTGTGTTAGCAATTGAATTATTCAACTTTTTCAATCGTAGTGGTTCCCCAGTTCATGATGTTGCTGAGATGGACATAGCCATCGTACAAATTCAATAAAATTGAGAAGGCACAGACGATATAGATCAATACATAAAAATTATTGGCCTTTTTGTTACGCCATAAGACAAAGCCATCTAAAATCAAACCTAATGGAAAGAGAAATGAGCCGATTCCAGCTAACAGTAGCAAGAGCAGACTTTCATCTTTTTCCGTTGCCATCGTTCTTTGGAGTAACGACAATTTTTCTTTTTTGTCGTTAATCTCTTGATTATTGGTTTCGATCCGCTCTTTTAACGCTTCGTTTTCCCGCAAGAGCTCATCAATCGAGACTTGATAGAGATCGCTCAACAAAATCAAATTCTCAATATCTGGATAGCCGCGCCCGTTTTCCCATTTTGAAATCGACTGGCGTGAAATCTGTAATTTTTCTGCGACTGCTGTTTGCGACAATCCGGAAGACTCGCGACAGCTTTTTAATTGTTCTGCTAAAGCCAATGTATGCTCCTATCTGCTATTTAACAACTAGCTTCCCATTTGAGATCGTGGTTACGACACTCCCATTGGTAGTGATTATACCTGCTTTTTGCTTAAACGTACAGGTGGCTTTAGTGGACGTGTGAGTTAATGAACTAGAAGTGATACTTCCTCTGTGAGCAACTAAACTTAAATTCGAAGTGCCTGTAAATTGATTGCGGCTATTGACCGTGACATTGTAACTAGCGGTCCAATTACCGGTGGATGTTTTTGACACGCGATACGTTCCTGCTGCCAGATTTGCCCGGAATGACGGCAATTTTTCAATGGTCAAAATCAACTCGTTGCCTTCTTCATCTACGGTGATCAGCTGCTCATAGGGACTATCTGATGCTAAGTCGTAAACGAGTTCAGGTTCTTCCACTGTTTGGGCGGCAGCTGGGAGAGCAAAGAAGAAACAAATAAAAATAAACGGCACAAAAAATAATTTTTTCACAAATACCACTCCTTGTACTTTTGATAGTTTAAGTATACAAGGTTTGGCTAGTTAAAGAAAGCACAAGCTAATTTGCAACGGCAACGGATGGTTTACAGTTGTTGCTAGAGCAGCATTTCATAGGCTTATTTTTTAGGATGTCGAGAAATTTTAAAAGTAATGGTTCATTCAAAAGGTCTTCGTTTTTTAGGTTTCTGACAATGAAACGTTGTTTTTTAAAAGAAACGTTAAAGAAGCGGTTGCTTTAGTTTTAACCAAACCTAGCTGTAAAAGGAAACAAAAAAGCGAAAGAGAAGGTAACGTTTCGCGCCGTTAAAACGACAAACGTAAGACCTCCTTCCGCTTTTTTGCGGCCATTTTTATTCTCCTAAATCAATATCCTTTTGATGGTCGCCATCTTTTTTATAAACGTTCACCACGGATTCTTTGTTTTCGGCAATTTCTTTGGCACGGGCGATGGCCTCTGCTTTCTTGTCGAAATGATCACTGGCACGTTTTGCTCCTTTGGAACGGACTTGCCATTGGTCCTCTTCATACACAACTTCAACATCCGCATCCATTAATTTTTTCGCATTTTTATTGGTTTGATGGGCATCATCTTTTTGCGGATTTCTCTCTTTCTGAAAAGCTTTCTTCTCCTCTTCATCTGCATTGTCATACCATTTTTCTGCTTGACTCGTGGCGATCGGGATCGCCCGATCGTCAGAATAGCCATCGGCTAGCAGGGCATTGGCGATATCGATCGCTTTTTTACGAACTAAGGGGTCTAGATTCTTCATTGACGCAGGATAATCACGGACATTCCAAGGCATTGTTTGGTTCCTCCTTTTTCTTGATCCAAAGTCATTTTCCTAGGGGTTCCTTTTTACAGGCACCACCAGATATTACTTATTAGTTTACCCCCTTCTATAAAAAAGTGAAATCATTTGCTTTCTGGTCAAAAATGAGGGCACTTTCTTTTTTCATTTTCTAATAAACGAGGATTTATTTTTGTTAACAAAGCGTTATATTTCCCAAAAAAAAATGAATGGTTTAGAATTTTATTATAGAGAAAAGGAGGACGTAAGAATGAGTGAACCTATTTTGACTGATCCACGGGAACTTTATCACACGGGTAAATACAGCAAACAGGAACAAGATACGCCTGCTTTACAAGAAGAAATGCGACCAAAACCTGATTGTGGTGAAGACTCTTATGAGGGAAGTCAGCAGTTAGAAAACCGGCGGGTACTGATTACCGGTGGGGATTCTGGGATCGGACGAGCAGCAGCGATTGCCTTCGCTCGTGAAGGAGCAGACATTGCCCTGCACTTTTTCCCAGGAGAAGAAGAAGATGCCGAAGAAGTTGCAGGGTACATCAAAGAAGCCGGACGCAAAGTGATTTTGCTACCCTATGACCTGCGAGACGAAGCGGCACCACAAGAGATCGTTGACAAAGCGGTAGCAGCATTAGGTGGGTTAGATACATTAGTATTGAACGCAGCACAGCAAATCACGCGGCCATCGATTGCAGAATTACCGATTGAACAAGTGAAAGACACCTTTATGGTAAACATTATCTCAATGTTTGCATTAGTGAAAGCAGCTGAGCCACACTTACCGGCTGGAGGAGCGATCGTGACAACGACTTCTGTCCAAGCCTTTAGTCCAAGTGCCCATTTAATGGATTATGCGGCAACCAAATCGGCGATCGCCAGTTTTACAGTCAGCTTGGCGAAACAATTTGCTGAAAAAGGGATTCGGGTCAATGGGGTAGCCCCAGGACCAATCTGGACACCATTACAGTTAGATCATGGCCAACCGCAAGACAAGCTGCCTGAATTTGGTCAGCAAGCATTACTGGAGCGGGCAGGACAACCAGCTGAGCTGGCACCCGTCTATGTCTTTTTAGCTTCCAATAAAGCTAGCTATGTGACAGCACAGATTTATGGTGTTACCGGCGGAGAAGCCATCAACTTGTAAGCTTATCAAAAAATCGGAGAAAAAGGAGGAGGTGTCCTATGAGTAAAGGGTGGAAAATCGTATCAATCATCGTTTCGTTGATCTTTATCACTGTCTTATTACCAATCGTTTTAATGAGTAATCCTTACATGCAGCTGCCATTTGGTTTGGACAGCAGAGGCAATGTCGTCACGTATTTCTTTGACAACTTGTTTATGCGTCAATATATGTTTTGGGTAGCCGTTGTTTTGATCGCCGTATTCTTGATCGTGATCTTAGTCGTGCTGTTTTATCCAAAAACCAAAACAACCTTTGTTTTGAAAGAGGATAAGGGCGCATTGACGATCGATAAGAAAGCGATCGAAGGACTTGTACGTACGAAAGTAAATGAAAAAGAATTTGTTGAAGGACCAAAAGTTCATGTCAAGGCGACCAAAAATCGAATTTTAATCAAAATCAAAGGCCGCTTGAAACGGACGTCTGCCTTAGTTGGCAAAACCGAAAACTTAATGGCGGAAATCCAACAAGATGTCCAACGAGTGCTTGGCTCAAGTGAAAAAGTCAAAGTCGAAGTCAATTACGCGAATTTTGAACAAAATGAGACTCCGGAAAACCCGCGAGTAGAATAGGAGGGCTATGATGAACGAACTACAACAATACAAAATCCCATTGATTTTTGGAGCAATCGGCCTTGTTCTGGCTGTGTTGTTTGTAACGATCGGTTTTTTCAAAACATTGCTGATTCTACTCCTAACAGGTTTGGGTTTTGCGCTAGGATTGTATCTCCAACGTACCGGTATCATCGACGAATTTTTTAACCAACAATAACGTATTTTATAGGAGGAATTTTTAATGAATAACGATAAAAACGAATTAAACAATGAAAAAAATGTCAGTGCACATCCAGATCCAGTGGTTCCCAACACCAATCATCAAGCCAATGAAAATGCGATTCCAATGACTGAATCACCTGATCCAGTGGTACCAAATGCTGAAAAAGCAGTAGCAGGACAACAAAATGGACCAAAACCAGGGGATCATCCAGCACCAGGAAATCCAGATCCAGCCGGACATCATCCAGCACCGCCAAAACCTGGCCACAACGATTTTGAAGGACCAACCGGGGAAGCACCCGTTCATGGTTCATTGACCTATGATGACAAAGTGATCCAAAAAATTATCGGAATTGCATTAGAAAATGTAGATGGCCTGTTGACGGTCGATGGTGGTTTCTTCTCTAATATTGCTGAAAAATTAGTTAATACAGATAATGTGACTGCCGGTATCAATACTGAAGTTGGGAAAAAACAAGTAGCCGTTGATTTAGATATCGTGGTTGAATACGACCGCAACATCCCAGAAATCGCTGAACAAGTCAAAGAAGTCATTCAAAAAGAAGTAACGACAATGACCCAATTAGAAGTGATCGAAGTCAACATCAACGTTGTAGATGTAAAAACGATCGCTGAATACGAAGAGGAACAAGAAACGGTTCAAGACAAAGTAACGTCAGCGGCTTCTAAAACCGGCGACTTTGCTTCACGTCAAACCAACAAAGCCAAACATGCGGCTTCCCGCGCGTCTGATCGTATCGAAGAATACAACGAACCTCGCGTGAAATAAAAAAGTTTCATATGAAACAAAAACAAGCATTGATCCTGTGATCAATGCTTGTTTCTTTGAGAAAAAAGCTGACCAGGAGGGTTGGCAGCCTTGCTGGTCAAGGAAAAATGAAAAAAGTTTTTTGGATTGAAATGAGTATAATTTCTATGCCTTAAACCAACCTTAAAGCCCCAGTTAAAAAATGGTAAATTCTCCTAGAAAGCAATCTCTGGCTATTGCATCACACTGCTTTTTGCGTTAAAGTAGGAACTAGTCTGTGAAACATTTTTCTGTTTCACAAAATAGAAAGGATTCGTTATGCTACCTGAAGAATTTCATGAAGAATTACGCAAAAACGGGATCGTTTTAACCGAAGAACAAATGGAAAAATTCGCTGTCTATTTCGAGCGTTTAGTCGAATGGAATCAGAAGATGAATCTAACCGCAATCACGGAAAAATCAGAAGTGTATTTAAAGCATTTCTACGATTCTGTTTCCTTAGCTTTTGAAACCGCCTTTGACCCGCAAAGTCATTTGTGCGATGTCGGTTCAGGTGCTGGCTTTCCAAGTATTCCACTAAAAATCGTGTTTCCTGAACTAGAAGTGACGATCGTCGACTCTTTAAATAAGCGCATCACCTTTTTACAAACTCTTGTGACGGATCTACAATTGGAAAATGTCCACTTGTACCATGACCGTGCAGAAACATTTGGTCAAAACCCGCAATTTCGTGGGCAATTCGATTATGTGACCGCTCGAGCGGTTGCCCGTTTGAATGTGTTAACGGAACTCTGTGTGCCATTGGTGAAAAAAGCAGGCTATTTTTATGCGCTCAAAGCTGCCAAAAGCGAGGAAGAACTGGTTGAAGCCAAACCAGCGATCTCACTCTTAGGCGGCAAATTTATTGAAGAAAAAAGCTTTACCTTACCGGTCAGCGGCGATGAACGCCATCTTTTGATCATTCAAAAGAAAAAAGAAACGCCAAAGAAATACCCCCGCAAACCGGGAATGCCAGCGAAACAACCAATTAAATAGGAGGAAAATCAATGGCCCGTATTATTTCTGTTGCAAACCAAAAAGGCGGCGTAGGCAAAACCACCACAACGGTGAACCTAGGTGCGTCCTTAGCATTTGTCGGCAAAAAAGTGTTACTCGTAGATATTGATGCCCAAGGCAACGCCACAAGCGGTGTCGGCATTCGCAAACCAGATGTGGAACAAGACATCTATGATGTATTAGTCAATGAAACACCGATCGTTGAAGCGATTTTACCTAGTAGCCGAGAAAACTTGGATATCGTTCCAGCGACGATCCAATTAGCTGGTGCGGAAATTGAATTGACCTCCATGATGGCACGGGAATCTCGATTGAAATCGGCTTTGAATGAAATCAAAGAACAATACGATTATATCTTTATCGATTGCCCGCCATCTTTAGGTCATTTGACGATCAATGCCTTTACCGCCAGTGATTCGATTTTGATCCCAGTCCAATGTGAGTACTATGCATTGGAAGGGCTGAGCCAACTATTGAATACCGTGCGTTTGGTACAAAAACATTTTAACCCTGAGTTAGAGATCGAAGGGGTCTTACTGACGATGTATGATGCCCGCACGAACTTAGGCGCGGAAGTCGTGGAAGAAGTCCGCCGCTATTTCCAAGAAAAAGTATACGAAACCATTATTCCGCGGAATATCCGGTTGTCTGAAGCACCTAGTCATGGATTGTCGATCATTGATTATGATCCACGCTCAAAAGGAGCCGAAGTCTATCAGACGTTAGCAAAGGAAGTGTTAGCCCGTGAAGAATAAAGGGAAAGGATTAGGGCGTGGGATCGATGCGTTGTTTCAAGACCTGCAAGGGTTAGAAGAAGTCGATATCAAGACAGAAAAAGTCGTTGAACTGCCTTTAAACGAATTAAGACCCAACCCTTATCAACCGCGAAAAACCTTTGATGAGCTTTCATTACAAGAACTGGCCAATTCGATCCAGCATTCGGGGGTCTTTCAACCGATCATCGTGCGGCAATCATCCGTCAAAGGCTATGAGATCATTGCTGGTGAACGCCGGTTTCGAGCGTCCAAATTAGCTGGCAAGGAAACGATCCCAGCCATCATCCGCAATTTTGATGAAGAAGCGATGATGCAAGTCGCCGTTTTAGAAAACTTGCAGCGGGAAGATTTAAATCCTTTAGAAGAAGCAGAAGCCTATGACATGCTGATGAAGAACTTGAAATTGACCCAAGCACAAGTCGCTGAACGGTTAGGGAAAAGCCGCCCGTATATCGCCAATTATTTGCGGTTACTGTCCTTGCCGAAACTCGTCAAAGAAATGGTTCAAGATGACCGTTTGTCTATGGGGCAAGCCCGGACATTATTAGGCTTGAAAAACAAAGAACAGATCTTAAAATTAGCCAATCGTTGTGTCAAAGAAAATCTGACAGTCCGCCAATTAGAACAAATGGTCGCTGAGATGAACGACACGAAAAACGAAAAGAAAAAAGTGCCGCGTCTGATTCGGGAAAAACCGTACTATTTACGAGAAAGCGAAGAACGGTTGATGGATAAATTCGGCACGAATGTCGAGATCCGCGAAAAAGAAGGCAAAGGAAAAATCGAGATCGAATACCTGTCACAAAAAGATTTAACCCGTATTTTAGATTTATTGAACATTCAATTTGATGAAGCTTGAGGTGATAAAGATGTATGATCTTGGGGATATTGTCGAAATGAAAAAACCGCATGCCTGCAAAGCCAATCGTTGGGAAATCATCCGCATGGGGGCAGACATCAAAATAAAGTGTACGAATTGCGGCCACATCGTCATGATGACGCGCCGAGAATTTGATAAAAAGATGAAGAAAATCCTAGAAAAAAAAGAGAAAGAGTGAAGTGAAGCATGGCGTTAACTGCCGGAATCGTTGGATTGCCAAATGTGGGCAAATCTACTTTATTTAATGCAATAACCAAAGCAGGAGCAGAAGCCGCAAACTACCCGTTTGCGACGATCGATCCGAATGTAGGAATGGTGGAAGTGCCAGATTGGCGCTTACAGCGTTTAACAGAATTAGTCCGTCCGAAAAAGACGGTCCCAACCACCTTTGAATTTACGGATATTGCCGGAATCGTCCGCGGTGCCAGCAAAGGGGAAGGATTAGGGAACCAATTTTTGAGCCATATCCGCCAAGTGGATGCGATCTGTCATGTCGTTCGTTGTTTCGACGATGACAACATCACCCACGTGGAAGGCCGCGTGGACCCATTAGCTGATATCGACACCATCAATTTGGAGTTGGTTTTAGCGGATTTAGAATCCGTCAACAAGCGCTATACTCGGGTCGCAAAAATTGCCAAAACCAAAGACAAAGATGCAGTTGCGGAACTGGCCGTTCTTGATAAGATCAAACCGGTCCTAGAAGAAGGGATCTCTGCTCGTTCGATCGAATTTACAGATGAAGAACAGCGCATCGTCAAAAGTTTGTTTTTACTAACGACCAAACCAGTCTTATACGTTGCCAACGTAGCAGAAGAAGACGTGGCAGACTATGAAACCAATGACTATGTCAACAAAGTGAAAGAGTTTGCAGCAAGCGAAAATGCGGAAGTGATCGTCATCAGTGCTCGTGCTGAAGAAGAGATCGCTGAGCTGGAAGAAGAAGACAAAGCAGAGTTTTTAGAAGCATTAGGAATTGAAGAATCAGGGTTGGATCAATTGATTCGTGCCGCCTATGATTTGCTGGGTCTAGCAACGTACTTTACCGCTGGTGAACAAGAAGTGCGTGCGTGGACGTTCCGTAAAGGCATCAAAGCACCGCAAGCAGCGGGGATCATCCATACGGACTTTGAGCGCGGCTTTATTCGTGCGGAAACTGTTTCCTTTGAAGATCTGAACCAATACGGCACGATGCAAGCGGCCAAAGAAGCCGGTCGGGTACGTTTGGAAGGAAAAGATTATGTCGTGCAAGATGGCGACGTGATGTTGTTCCGTTTTAACGTATAAAGGGCTTTCTTCCCAGTGAATTTGTGGTAAAATGTCCATTGTGAAGAAAACGCAGAAGGGAGAATCAATTCATGGAACCAGAAACTCTGCGAAATTATGTTTCCGAAAATCGTGAATTAGAACAACAATTAACAAAACGAAACCAACAATATATATTTGATTTAAAAAAATCGCTAGAGGCAGCCAACCTTTCTGAAGAAGAAAAAACGATTGCCTTGCATGAGATGCTGCCGGTCTTAGTCAAAGAACAAAAAGGCGGCAAAACGGCCCGCCAATTATTTGGTACAGTGTCTGAACGTACCGAAGCCATCATCAACAAACCCGTTGAGCAAAAAGAATCCGGCCCCTTCTTGATGTGGTTGGATAACACCTTGCTGATTTTAGGGATTTTTGGGTTGATGCTAGGGGTTATGGGAATCTTTACTAGAGGACAAGCACAACCTTATGGCTTATTGACCCTCTTCTTGATGGCGATGCTTGCTGGTTGGGTCTTCTACTTGATGTACAAATACATGTATCAATATGAACGCCCGGGTGCTGATAAGAGCAAACGGCCGAAGATGTGGAAGATCATTTTGATTTTAGTCGCAGCCTTCATGCTATGGATCGTTGTGATCTCGCTTTCTGCGATGATCCAACCACCATTGAATCCACAAGTGGACCCTGTGATCGAAGCCTTGATCGGGGCAGTGGCATTAGCAGCGAAGTACTACTTGAAACGCAAATACAATATCATCAGCAGTCTGTCTGTTCCTAGAGGCTGATGGCTACACGTTGATCGTGCGCCTTCTTTTGTTAAAAAAGACCGCACGATCAGCGTGTTTTTTTAGAAAAAATGGCGAATTATGAGATTTGACCAAAGGTTTGAAGAGGATTATTAAGAAAGCTTTCCGAATGGTTGACTTATGAAAAAATCTTTGCTATTTTTTTTAAAATACCTAAAAACTTTAAGGAGTGGTTACAAAAATGTCCAACTGGGAAACCAAATTTGTAAAAAAAGGGTTAACGTTTGATGATGTCTTATTGATTCCGGCAGAAAGTCACGTCTTGCCAAATGACGTGGATATGAAAGTGCAGCTTGCCCCGAATATTACACTAAATATTCCAATCATAAGTGCCAGTATGGATACCGTAACTGATAGTAAAATGGCGATCTCAATGGCGCGTCAAGGCGGACTTGGCGTGATTCACAAAAACATGAGTATCGCCGCGCAAGCAGATGAAGTGCGCAAAGTAAAACGTTCTGAAAGCGGCGTGATCATCGATCCGTTTTTCTTAACACCAAGTCACTTAGTTGCTGATGCAGAACATTTGATGAGCAAGTACCGCATCAGCGGGGTACCGATCGTAGAAACGATGGAAAACCGCAAATTAGTCGGTATCATCACGAACCGCGACATGCGTTTTGTCACGGATTATACGATGCCGATCAATGATGTGATGACCAAAGACCAATTGATCACAGCACCTGTCGGTACTTCGTTGAAAGATGCGGAAAAAATCTTACAACAACACAAGATCGAAAAATTACCGATCGTTGATGAAGCAGGGATCTTAAGCGGGTTGATCACTATCAAAGATATTGAAAAAGTAATCGAATTCCCGAATGCAGCCAAAGACACGCATGGACGACTATTAGTGGCAGCGGCAGTCGGCGTTACTAGCGATACCTTTGAACGAGCACAAGCATTATTGGATGCAGGCGTGGACGCGATCGTCATTGATACTGCCCATGGACACAGTGCCGGTGTTTTACGCAAAATCTCTGAAATTCGCGCGCATTTCCCAGAAGCGACATTGATTGCTGGAAATGTTGCCACTGCAGAAGGCACGAAAGCATTGTATGATGCTGGTGTCGATGTCGTAAAAGTCGGGATCGGTCCAGGATCGATCTGTACTACTCGGGTGGTAGCCGGTGTCGGAGTTCCTCAATTGACAGCGATCTATGATGCAGCCTCTGTGGCACGTCAATATGGCAAAGCAATCATTGCCGATGGTGGGATCAAGTACTCTGGCGATATCGTTAAAGCTTTAGCAGCTGGCGGACACGCTGTAATGCTCGGTAGCATGTTGGCAGGAACTGACGAATCACCAGGTGAATTTGAAATCTATCAAGGCCGTCGCTTCAAAACGTACCGCGGAATGGGTTCATTGGGGGCAATGGAAAAAGGCTCCAGCGACCGTTACTTCCAAGGGGGCGTAAACGAAGCCAACAAATTGGTTCCAGAAGGCATTGAAGGACGTGTCGCTTATAAAGGCAGCGTTTCTGATATCATCTTCCAAATGATCGGCGGGTTGAAATCAGGGATGGGTTATGTCGGTGCCGGCAATCTGCAGCAATTACGTGATGAAGCACAATTCATCCAAATGAGCGGCAACGGACTAAAAGAATCACATCCCCACGATGTTCAAATCACGAAAGAAGCACCGAACTACTCTGTAAAATCATAAAATGTTTCACGTGAAAACAAACGATCCCCTCTGTTCAAAAGCGGACAGAGGGGATTATTTGTTCAAAAAAGGACGTCACTCTCAGCTATCTAGGCAAGAGTGGCGTCCTTTTCTTTAAAATCGCTGCTGGATGATCAGCAAATCGCTTTAGCAGCAGTTTATTCGTTTGATTTCAATGCATCGATCATGTTGACATGAGTCAGTTTCACATGGGTGACGTACATCACGATGATCGTAAAGAGAATCGTCATGCCGCCGGCTAAAGCATAAGCCGGCCAATTGATCACTAATGGAAAGACCATGTTCTCCATCGAAGCTTGGATCAAAATAAAGTCAGTCAAGAAGTAACCTACCACGTAACCGGCGAGAATCCCAAATAACGTAAAGACGATATTTTCTCGTACGATGTACATAGTCACTTCCTTATTGTAAAACCCTAATACTTTGATAGTAGAAAGCTCGCGAATCCGCTCGGAAACATTGATGTTGGCCAAGTTATACAAGACGACAAAGGCTAATGCCCCTGATAATACAACTAAGATCAAGACAATGGCGTTCAAGTTACCCATCGAATCATCCTGCATTTTGATCTGAGTGGAAAGGAACGTCGTGTTTTTGACTTTGTCGGTATCTAACAAGGCTGTTGATAAAGCTTCCTCTTGTTTTTTCGTCATCGTCTTGCTTTTGACTAAGAACGCATTTGGTTCAAAGGTACTATTGGTGATTTCTTCATAAACGGTCGGCGACAGATAAAGAGAATTGCCTAAATAATTTTCTGCGATGCCACTAATAGGTACTTCATAGGCTTCTTGATCGCTGGTATAGAAGGTCAATGTATCGCCAACGTGCAAATCATATAATTCTGCGTACTTCATAGTCAGCACGGCACCCTCTGTTAATGACAGCTTCTGTCCTGCCGTCGTTTTCAAATGGACATAGTCTGCAAAAGCATCTTGATCTGCCGGAACCATCAAGGTCAGACTTTGTTTTCCTTGGTTAGCCGGTCGAATCTCGATCGTTTCATTGTAGACTAGCATCGAATGGGTCAAAAGAGGCTCGTCTGTTAAAACCGTTTCAGCGGCAGCAACGGTTTCTTCCTTCGCATCATTTAAGGTCACGACGGCTTGATAATCCGTAATGGGCCCAAATTGTTTTGCAGTCACGGCACTTAGAGAATCTTTCAACCCAACGCCTGCCACCATCAGTCCCGTACAACCGGCGATGCCAATGATTGCCATGATCATTCGCGATTTGTAGCGGAAGATGTTACGGAAGCTGACTTTTTGATTGAAGCTTAAACGGGACCATAAGGGGGTAATTGCTTCTAATAAAATCCGTTTCCCGGGCTTTGGTGCGCGAACTTGCAGCAGCTGGGCAGGTTTTTCCCGCAATTCTTTGATCAGAACAAACAGACAGGCACCAAGCGTCGCCAGTAAAAAGGCGATTGCGGCCAAAATAATTGGCGACCAGACATAATAGACGCGAATCCCGTCTAAAAGATACCGTTCGCTGGATAGGAAATAGATCAAACGCGGCAACAGTTCGGTTCCTAATACGGCACCACTAATAATGCCAATGGCCGAAGAAAGGAGGGCATAAATCAAATATTTAAGGGAGATCTCGACTTTGCCATAGCCCATCGCTTTTAAGGTACCGATCTCTTTGCGGTTTTCTTCTACCATCCGCGTCAGTGTTGTAAAGGTGATCAACGCAGCGATAAAGAAGAAGAAGACAGGAAACACATTGGCGATCGCTGCGATACGATCAGACAGCCCACCATATTCTTGGAAACCGGGATTGTCTTTGCGCTGGTTGTAAAGATACGTCGGCTCTGCCAAGTCTTCGATCTCTGCCCGTTTTTCTGCCAGTGTTTGTTGGGCATCAGTTAGTTCTTGTTGCTGTTCATCTAATTGGTTTTGCTGCTGTGTCAATTCTGCTTCCCCAGCCGCCAATTGGCCTTCGAGGGCTGCTTGTTGTACGGGCGGCAGCTGTGCCAAGGCGGCTTGCTGTTGTTCTAGTTCCGCTTTGGCCTGATCCAGTTGGGCTTGTCCATCAGCTAACTGTTTTTGTCCATCGCGGACTTCTTTTTCTGCAGGGGCTAATTCATCAAAAGCGTCTTGTTGAATTTCTGCTAAGCGTTCCTTAGGACGGTCCGCAAACAGTTCCTCAATCGTTTCTTGATGGGCTGCCATCTTGTCGGTGTACGTATCGGAGTATGTTTCAAGCCCGGCGACATCATCAAAGGCGAGATAGAGGATCGATTTGACCTCCATCATGAACTGTTCTTCCGGTACATAAGCAAAGTACGTCACGACACCGCTGCCGACATTTGCATAGCCCCGTTCGGCAGCACTGATATAAATGGGAGAAGTGGCAAACCCAACGATCGTATACTCTTTGTCCGACAGATTATCGGCATCATCGATCGTAAAAGTATCACCTATTTGCCAGCCATAATTTTTTGCTTCGGTGTCCAGCACGATTTCATCGGCTTTTTCTGGCAGTCGGCCGTCCTTCACCAGTAACTGGTTGAGTTCCTGTGAGGGGTCATAGGAGGTCACTTGCACGACTTCATCTGAATTGGCAGCGTAATAAAATTGATAGGCGGCTTCTGTGTGAGCACCGCTTTTTTCCGCGGCATCAATGTCTTCCTCTGTCAATCCCAGTGTTGAAGTGACTTGCAGATCTGCTAATTGCTGGCCGTTGACATATTCACTCGCGGAATGGTTCAGGATCGGGCCGGTCGATTTGACACCGACAAAGAGAAACGTTCCTAAAAAAATGATCAAGGTGATTGCGATAAAGCGGCCTTTTGATTGGCGAATCTCTCGCAAACTTGCTTTAAGATAGGTCTTATTTTTCATCAGATCCTCCTACCAAACGATTTCATCGATCGAGATGGGATGAGGATTCTCTTCAATGGAACGGACAGTGGCATCGTTGATATGGATCACCCGATCGGCGATCGGGGCAATGGCGCTATTATGGGTGATGATCAACACCGTATTGCCATTTTTCCGGCTAGCGTTTTGCAAAAGCTTCAACACTTGTTTTCCTGTTTCAAAGTCCAAAGCACCAGTCGGTTCATCGCATAGCAGCAGTTTCGGGTTTTTGGCTAACGCCCGAGCGATCGATACCCGCTGCTGTTCCCCACCAGAAAGCTGAGAAGGAAAGTTGTTTTTGCGGTTTTCTAACCCGACTTGGGCCAAGACTTCATCAGGATCGAGTGCATTCGGTGAGACTTCAGTAGCCAGTTCAATGTTTTCTTTTGCTGTCAGATTTGGGACCAAATTATAAAACTGGAAGACAAACCCAACGTCTGTGCGGCGGTATTCTGTTAATTGTTTGTCGTTAAACTTCGCGATATCAACATTGTCGATAATGATTTCTCCTTCATCTGGCGAGTCCATCCCGCCTAAGATATTCAAAACGGTCGATTTTCCGGCACCACTAGGTCCAAGAATCACCACTAATTCGCCTTCTTCAATGGCAAAGGAAAGATCATTGTTGGCAGTGATAGTGGTTTCGCCCATCTGATAGCGTTTATATTCATTCTTTACTTCAACATAACTCATTAATAAAGCCTCCATTTTTTAAACACGTGTTGATTTAATCACATGGTGTTAGTATACTAAGAAAGAAAAGTAAGAGCAATCCTCAATGCTTGCTTATTTGTCATTAAATAGACAAATATTGATTAAATGTACAGAGAAAAGGGGAAACGATATGGTAGGGACTGTCGGGAACCGTCGAACGATCTACTCGAAAAAAGTGATCCGGCGCGCCTTTCAGGAGTTATTGTTGGAAAAAGAGTATCGCAAAATCACGATCAAAGAGATTGCGGAACGAGCAGATATCAATCGGGGAACATTTTATAAATATTATAAGGACACAGCCGCTTTGTTGGAGGAGATCGAAGGGGAGCTCGTTGAGCAGATCGCATCGAACTTGCAGCAGGAAAATTTGTCATTGGATCTTTGGCTGGAAAAGCTATTGACGATTTTGTATGAGAATCCTAGTACCACCCATTTGATACTGTTGAACAACAGCCATTTGCTGAATCTTTTGTTGTCAGAAATCAAACCGGAGACCTTGAAACGATTTGCCCAATACTTTCAAGATGCTTCCGAGGAAGAATTGGAACTGTGCCTTAGCTTTTTTGTCTGCGGGTCTATCGGTTTGATCGAACGCTGGCTCAAAGATTTTTCAACGATGCCGCCAAAAGCTGTCGCTGATCTATTGATTCAAATTTTTGTGACTAATGTGTATGAAGAAAAGAAGGGCTAAAAAAAAGAGGGAATGATCCAATAACCAAAAAGGAACGCAGCAAATTGTCTCTTGCTGCGTTCCTTTTTCTCTTAATCAACGAGGCGTTCATCGTTCATCCCAAAGTATTGATGCAGCGGTTTTTGCCGTGCTTCTAATAATTGATCGACGGTCACGAATTCGTAGCCTTCGTTTTTGAGTGTTTTAATGACTCCCGGTACGGCTTTCACAGATTTCGGGTGAATATCATGGATCAAGATCATGGCACCATTAAAGACATTTTGTTGAACCAAGGCATTGATTTTCTTCGGATCCTTCAATTTCCAGTCTTGAGAATCGATGTCCCATTGAATGATCGGCATGCCGATGGTTTCTGCGCTTTGTTTGTCGATAGCGCCATAAGGGGGCCGTAAATTCCTAGGTAGTAAACCCGTCGCATTGTAAATGGCTTTATTGGTTTTCGTAACTTCTGCCTGCAAATCTTCCGCTGAAAGAGTATTCAGCTGCGGATGAGAGTAAGAATGACTGGCGATCTCGTGCCCGGCTTCTTGGACTTTTTTGGCGGCTTGTGGATATTGCTCAACCATTTGTCCCAGCATAAAGAAGGTCGCTTTGACGTCATTTTCCTGTAAGATGTTCAAAAGATCCATAGTGGAGGTACTGTTGGGTCCATCATCAAAGGTCAATGCCACGTATTTTTTATTGGGGTCAAGACTTGGCAAGGCATTGTTGAGTTGGTCAGCAGCCACGAGATCAGGATCAATGAATGGGGCGATCTCGCTGTAAGACAGGGTGATTTCTGTCGCTTCCGTCTGATTTTTTGGCAATTCGATGGTCAGCTTTTCCGGATCATAAGTAAATTTCGAATCGAAGGTGATCCGCTCCATGGCCAAGACGGCGTCGATGATTTTTGCGGGTTCCTTGGCTTGATCCAGCAGTTTCTGTTGAATGACTTGTTGAATACCTAATAAGCTGCCCTCATCAGGAACAAGTTCTTTCAAAGACAATTCGGTTTGCGTCTTCTCTGATACGAAGATCGGTGCATCTGTTAAACGATCAGCATCTTCAAAACGACCGGTTTCTCGATTCCATACATAGCTGTCGGCTTTTAATGAATAGGTAGAGACTTTTGCAGCTACCGTTTGTGCTTGGATACGGGCAACGGTGACGACTTCTTTTTCCGTTTGTTTTTTGCGCAATGACTCAGCGGCTTTTGTCAACCGGTCTTTGATATCTTTGATGGGAAACGTATCGAGGTCTTGCGGGCGGTAGATCAGTTCTTTGTTTGCTCCTTCTGAGAGCACTTCAGGCGTTGTTTTTAACCCATTTTGGCTTTGTTCTGCTTGGATTGATGCCAGTAATTTCTCTGCAGCTGCCTCATATTTTGCTTTGGCCGCAACTTCTTGTTGGTGCAAGGTGTAAAGAACCGAGCCAGCCGTTGCGATCAAAACGATCAATAATAAGGCAAATAAGGAAAAAATTGCTTTCCGATACGGCTTCTTTCTCGAGGGTGGTCCTTTCGGTCTTTCTTCAGCTGATGCTGTTCGTTTTTGATTATTGTTTGGTTTCTTGTGCAAGTCACTCCGACGGGCATAGGTCTTTCGTTCGGGCATTGGTGAAGCTCCCTTCATTCCATCCTAAATTATGCCCACGTTACCATAAGTCACAGGCACTTTCAACGATCATGCCCGGTTTCTGATAGAGGATTAAAAAGACAAAGGGATTTTTCTAATTATTCGCTTAAAAATTACAGCCTTGTTGCGTTGTTTCTCTTGCAAGAAGTGATCAAAGTGGTTAGGGGGATGGAAACCACTCTAGGCTACGTAAACAAGAAAACCCCTAGGCAACAGCTCACGCGGTGTGACTGTTCTCTAGGGGTTGCTACTGAGGTTACTAAGGCTTAGGCTTTTTCAATTTTTGTCAGTCCACCCATATAAGGAACCAGAACTTCTGGTACCGTTACACTGCCGTCTTCGTTTTGATAATTTTCAAGCACTGCGGCTACCGTCCGACCGACAGCCAAACCAGAGCCGTTTAGTGTATGCATGTAGTGAATCTTGCCCTCTTGATCACGGTAACGGATCATGGCACGACGTGCTTGGAAGTCTTCACAGTTTGAGCAAGAGCTGATCTCACGATACATCTCTTGGGCAGGGATCCATACTTCTAAATCATAGGTCTTCGCTGCAGAAAAGCCCATATCTCCTGTACACAAGCTAAGCACACGGTAAGGTAAATTGAGTTTTTGCAAAATATCTTCGGCATTAGCCGTCATTTTCTCTAATTCTTCATAAGAATGTTCTGCATCACTGAATTTCACCATTTCGACTTTATTGAATTGGTGCAAGCGAATCAAACCGCGAGTGTCACGGCCAGCGCTGCCGGCTTCTGAACGAAATGATGGGCTCAAGGCAGTGAAGTAGGCAGGGAGCTGTTCTTGTTCTAAGATCTCCCCTTGATAGTAGTTGGTCAAAGGTACTTCCGCAGTCGGGATCAAAGTCAAATCAGTGTCTGCCAATTGGAAAACATCTTCTTTAAACTTCGGAAATTGCCCAGTACCGAACATTGCTTGGCTGTTGACGATATACGGGGTGATCATCTCCGTATACCCATGCTCATAAACATGCTGATCCAACATGAAGTTGTATAAGGCACGTTCCAAACGAGCACCTAAGCCTTTGTAGTAAACAAAACGGCTACCAGAAACTTTGGCACCCCGCTCAAAGTCGAGAATCCCCAAGTCTTCTGCGATCTCCCAATGGGGTTTTGGTTCAAAGGCAAAGGTTTTTGGGTCTGCCCAACGGCGGACTTCTACATTGTCATCTTCATCTTTGCCCACCGGAACAGAATCATTCGGCAAGTTCGGCAACGTCGTGGCGATCTCTTTGATGTCTTCATCAATTTGAGCGATCTCTTCATCCAATTGCTTAATTTGGCTGCCGACTTCTTTCATTTGGGCAATTTTATCTGCCGCATCTTCTTTCGCCCGTTTCAAGGCGGCGATCTCACCAGAAACCTCATTACGCAATTTCTTGCGCTCTTCCGTTTGGACTAAGAGTTCTCGGCGACGCTCATCAAGTGTTAAAAAGCGGTCCAACACTTCTTTTTGGACACCTCGTGTTGCGAGTTTGCTTTGTACTTCAGCAAAATTTTGGCGAATCATTTTTACATCTAACATAGTGATACATCCTCCTTTGATTTTTCCATAGAAAAAAGGCCATTCCGATCCCGTATTGCTTGGGACGAAATGACCATTCGCGGTGCCACCCAAGTTCAGCTTGCGCTGCCCTTGCTGCTCGTATCGTGAGCCAACGATTTTTCTTTCGAAAAATACACGTTAAAGAACTGGATTCTATTTTTTCCAACACTGATTTTCACCAACCATCAGCTCTCTATACAGATGAAAAAAATATACTAGGTTCTGTGCCTTGATTATTTTCTCTAGCATACCCAAAAAATGTTGGGTCGTCAACCATAGGTTTGTGTGTTGGATAAGTTGTTGCGTTTCAACGGGAGATGGATAATAAAGGACGTCCATTCCGGCGTTGACTTGGCATAGATATAGCCGCCATGTAAGGCGACGATGCTTTGAGCGATCGCTAGACCTAAGCCAGTTCCTCCTGTTTCTTGAGAGCGGGATTCTTCCACTCGGTAGAAACGGTCGAATAGAGAATCAAGGGCTTGCTTAGGGATCATTTGCCCATTGTTTTTGACTGTTAAGATCGCTTCGGTCCCGACTTTCTCGACTTCCATGCGGATCTTATCGGCGCCTTTGCCGTATTTCAAGGCATTCGAAAGCAAGTTATTGAAGACCCGTACCAGTTTTTCGGTATCGCCATCCATCTCGATGTGTTCCGGACGGGTGTATGTTTCAATCTTGATGCCTTTCCGACTAGCTTCTAATTCAAAGTCCGCCGCCAATTGTTCCACTAGCTGGGCCATGTCAAATTCCATCACATTGATTGGGACGCTAGGCTGGCGCACTTTTGTGTATTCAAACAAATCATCGACAAGGGATTTCATTTGCTTGGCTTTGACATACGCCGTATGGGTATATTTCAGCAATTCTTCTTCTGAATGGTATTGTCGATCTTCAATTAGACCTAAATAGCCGATGATCGAAGTCAACGGTGTTCGAATGTCATGACTGACATTGGTAATCAGCTCATCTTTGGATTGCTCGATCCGCCGTTCATCTTCAATCGCCGCCACCGTACTGTCGACTAAGCCATTGATATTAGAAACGATCCGACTTAAATCGCCCCGTAACTCGAAGGGGATGCGATGATCGTAATTGCCTTCCGCAATAAAATGAAGCTCGCTGATAATGTGACGTAGCTGCATTTGATGGTAGCGACGAATCAAACGCCAATATAAGACGATCACATCTAATAGGAAGAACATCGGTAGAATGAAGTTGCGCCCACTGCGGAAGATATCTGTATTAAAGGCAGATGTGAAAGCATTCTTCGATGCGTAGATGGCATCAACTAAATCTGGTGAATTTTCAACGATTGAGGTCAAGATGACCAAAATAGCGATATTTAATAGAAGTAAAAGAACAATCGTTACAATTCCTTCGGCAAATAACTCACTGATTTCCTTTGAGGTCAGCGTGATCCGTTTCTTTTTTTCGATTGGTGTGTTGCGCTTTTTTTCAGTTGGTTTACTTCGCATCTATTTTGTAGCCGACCCCCCATACTGTTTGGATGACTTTTTCACCATCCGTGGCTTCTTCAATCTTATCTCGTAAGTGACTGACATGGACCATAACTGTTTTGGCAGAAACGACACTTTCTTGTTTCCAAACTCGTTCAAAAATCTCATCGGCGCTAAAGACACGGTTCGGATGCGATGCCAGCAAGTAGAGGATACCGAATTCTAATGCAGTCAATTGAATTTCGTTGCCATCGACGGTTTTTACTTCATGGGAATCGCGATTGATAATAAGGGAGCTTACTTCTAGAATCTCTGGTTGATTTGAAGCAGCCTGCATCTTGGTTCTTCTCAATAGCGATTTTACCCGGGCCATAACTTCTAATGGGTTGAAAGGTTTTGTGACATAATCATCCGCACCGGCGACCAATCCACGAATCTTATCCATATCGGTTGTTTTAGCGGTCAGCATAATAATAGGGATTTGGGATTCTTTTCTCAATTCTTTCACGACTTGCATGCCATCCATTTCTGGCATCATGATATCTAAGATCAATAGTTCGATATCAGAAGTGGTGCGGATCTTGGTCAGTGCTTCTTTTCCATCATATGCTTTGACCGATTCATAACCTTCATTGTGTAAATAAATGCTTAATAGTTCTACGATCTCTTTGTCATCATCTGCTACAAGTATTTTCATACTGGGTCCTCCTAGGAACAATATTCTTTTCTCCATTTTAGCAAATATTCCACAAAATAGATAAAATCATACTTAAATTTATAAGAATGATAGGAATTAAGAAAACACAAAAAGGAAAAAGACGAACGATAGGCAAATAATAACGGAAAAAGTCCTTAAAAAAGGCGGAAATCACGGACTAAAAATCACGAATCATCTTTGGAAACGGAGTAACTAGAAACGTTGGTCTATCAATCATTTTATGGTTGACGAATAGCGCAAGTCTTGGTATATTATTACATGTGCCAAATGACTAAACGAATTCGTAAAAAGAATTTAAAAAAGTGGTTGACGCACAGCTCGACAGATGATATTATAACGAAGTCGCAATTTTAAAATAGTTAATCGATGTTGATACATCAACAAAATTAATTAAAAAAAGTTGTTGACAAATAACAAATCATTTGTTATTCTAATGAAGTCGCTGAGACAGCCGCTGCGAAGTTGAAAAACAACGAGCGAAAAAAACTTTTAAAAAAGAGTTGACAATCAATTGTCGCTCTGATATGATATAAAAGTTGCTAACACAGCACTGTAGACCTTTGAAAACTGAACAAAGCAAGCAAACGAACCAATGTGTAGGACGTTTCAATTTATTGAAACAAATACATGCAAGCAATAGCTAGCAAAGTTAATTTTTATGAGCTTAATGACCGTATGGTCATTCAAACAAATCATTATGAGAGTTTGATCCTGGCTCAGGACGAACGCTGGCGGCGTGCCTAATACATGCAAGTCGAACGCTTTTTCTTTCACCGGAGCTTGCTCCACCGAAAGAAAAAGAGTGGCGAACGGGTGAGTAACACGTGGGTAACCTGCCCATCAGAAGGGGATAACACTTGGAAACAGGTGCTAATACCGTATAACACTATTTTCCGCATGGAAGAAAGTTGAAAGGCGCTTTTGCGTCACTGATGGATGGACCCGCGGTGCATTAGCTAGTTGGTGAGGTAACGGCTCACCAAGGCAACGATGCATAGCCGACCTGAGAGGGTGATCGGCCACACTGGGACTGAGACACGGCCCAGACTCCTACGGGAGGCAGCAGTAGGGAATCTTCGGCAATGGACGAAAGTCTGACCGAGCAACGCCGCGTGAGTGAAGAAGGTTTTCGGATCGTAAAACTCTGTTGTTAGAGAAGAACAAGGATGAGAGTAGAACGTTCATCCCTTGACGGTATCTAACCAGAAAGCCACGGCTAACTACGTGCCAGCAGCCGCGGTAATACGTAGGTGGCAAGCGTTGTCCGGATTTATTGGGCGTAAAGCGAGCGCAGGCGGTTTCTTAAGTCTGATGTGAAAGCCCCCGGCTCAACCGGGGAGGGTCATTGGAAACTGGGAGACTTGAGTGCAGAAGAGGAGAGTGGAATTCCATGTGTAGCGGTGAAATGCGTAGATATATGGAGGAACACCAGTGGCGAAGGCGGCTCTCTGGTCTGTAACTGACGCTGAGGCTCGAAAGCGTGGGGAGCGAACAGGATTAGATACCCTGGTAGTCCACGCCGTAAACGATGAGTGCTAAGTGTTGGAGGGTTTCCGCCCTTCAGTGCTGCAGCAAACGCATTAAGCACTCCGCCTGGGGAGTACGACCGCAAGGTTGAAACTCAAAGGAATTGACGGGGGCCCGCACAAGCGGTGGAGCATGTGGTTTAATTCGAAGCAACGCGAAGAACCTTACCAGGTCTTGACATCCTTTGACCACTCTAGAGATAGAGCTTCCCCTTCGGGGGCAAAGTGACAGGTGGTGCATGGTTGTCGTCAGCTCGTGTCGTGAGATGTTGGGTTAAGTCCCGCAACGAGCGCAACCCTTATTGTTAGTTGCCATCATTTAGTTGGGCACTCTAGCGAGACTGCCGGTGACAAACCGGAGGAAGGTGGGGATGACGTCAAATCATCATGCCCCTTATG
>NZ_CP172938.1:3272500-3580000 GCF_050542965.1 Enterococcus sp. DIV2379 | reverse complement strand
ATTTGTTGGACAATGTGAAAGCGATCGGTCACGATTTTTGCGTTTGGGAAGACCGCCTTTACAAGTTCAAAATAAGGGGCATTCATATCCATCACGACGTATTTCACGTTCGCTCGTGCTTTTCGGGTGAATTTAAGGAAATATGGTTTTAAGAATGCAAGGCGACGATTCTCCAATACACCGATCAATTGTTGGGTCTGCCCATTCATAAAGACAAAACTCATTTTTCCGCTGCAGGACTTCATTGATTTGAACTCATCAAAACAAAGGACCGAAGGTAACGTATCAAAACGAGGATGATACGTTTTTAAACAGGTGTGTAGGACACGCAGAACGGTTACGTCAGAGACAAAATAGCGATCGGCAATTTCTTTTCTTGTTGTATTCTTGGCCAGCTCCAAGGCGATTTGAATCTTTAATTCTTTTGAAAGATAGCAGTTTTCATCCACCAAGTTTGTCTGAGCATTGAATGTCGACTGACATTCTTTACAGTAAAAGCGTGTACGTACCAAGCGTAATTCTGTTTTTGTTGCTCGATAAGGCAAAAGTTGGACTTTTGTTTTGTGTGAGCCATTCTTGATGATTTGTCCTTCATTTTTGATGCCACATTTACGGCAATGGCTTGGTATATAGCTAAGTTTGGCATGGATAAGATTGGTGCGAAACCCCTCTTCTTCTATAGTCTCTAACCATTCTTCTTCGAAGAATAAATTTTCATCTGTTAAACCTAACAATTTTCTAGTACAATGATCCATGGAGATATCCTTTCTTGGTTTGGTTTTGTTTTAGACGACTAAATTCTACCAGTTAGGCTATCTCTTTTTCTATCTTTTTTTACAAAAAAAGTGTTGGTAGAAAATCCGTAGATTTTCCACCAACACTAAATATTGTAGAGCCTTTTTTGATGCCTGAAGCATTCGCTTCAGGCTTTTTTGTGTTTTCAGCCAGTGAGAAGACCTGAAAATATGATACAATAGTAAAAAACGAGGAGGAAATTGTTTGAAGGGACAAATCATCAAAGCGCTAAGCGGATTTTATTATGTGGCATCAGAAGATGAAATCTTTCAAACCCGCGCTCGAGGAAATTTTCGAAATCGAAAAATCACTCCTTTGGTTGGGGATGAAGTGATTTTTGAAAGCAGCAATCAAACAGACGGCTATCTTTTAGAGATCTTGCCGCGAAAAAATGAGCTGGTTCGACCGCCAGTCGCAAATGTGGATCAAGGAGTGGTCGTGACAAGTCTAGTTGAGCCGAACTTTTCCTATAATCTATTGGATCGCTTTTTGGTGACCTTAGAGTATGAGGGGATCGAACCGATCATCTTTTTGACAAAAGCGGATCTTGTGAAAGATCTTGCCGCAATGAAAGCAATTGAGGAGACCTATCAAGCAATTGGCTACCACGTGATCACGTCAAAAGCAGAAGGCGAAGATCTATTGGAACTTCAACGGTACTTCCCTGAGCGGATCACTGTCTTTATGGGGCAATCCGGTGCTGGAAAGTCTACGCTATTGAATCGAATCGTCCCGGAATTGGCATTGGAAACAGGAGTGATCTCAGAATCTCTCGGACGGGGGAAACATACGACCCGTCATGTGGAGCTCTTGCCGATTTGTGATGGATTGGTTGCCGATACACCAGGATTTAGTTCGATCGATTTTCTGGAAATCGAAGCAGTAGAGTTACCAAAGCTCTTCCCTGATTTTTTAGCAGTAGCTTCCAACTGCCGCTTTAGGGAGTGTATGCACCTCAATGAACCTGATTGTGCAGTTAAACAGGGAGTTGCAGCAAATGAGATTGCTGCAACTCGTTACAAAAATTACGTGCAATTTTTAGAAGAGATTGAAAACCGACGTCCGGTTTATAAAAAGAAGAAAAAGTGAGGGAAAAGCATGATGAAACTAGCACCATCTATTTTAAGTGCCGATTTTGCAAATCTTCAAAGAGACATTGAGCTGGTAGAGCGCCATGGCGCAGATTACATTCACGTAGACGTGATGGACGGTCATTTCGTTCCTAATATTACCTTAGGCCCAAACATCGTTAAAGCGATTCGCCCAGTTACCAAGCTGCCGTTGGATGTTCATCTAATGATCACCGAGCCAGAAAAGTATATCCATGCCTTCGCGGAAGCTGGAGCAGATATCATTGGTATCCACGCGGAAGCAACGCCTCATATCCATCGTGCGATCCAAATGATTGTGGCAGAAAATGTCAAAGCAGAAATCGTCATCAACCCAGGCACACCAGTTTCAGCCATTGAACATGTTTTATCCATGTGTGATCAAGTGTTAGTTATGACGGTCAATCCAGGGTTTGGTGGGCAATCCTTTATTGAAGAATCACTGGAAAAAATTGCGGCGCTGGCTGCTTTAAAAGAAGAAAAAGGCTACCATTATGATATCGAAGTAGATGGCGGGATCGTTCCTGAGACAGCCAAACGCTGCCTGGAAGCCGGCGCAAATGTCTTTGTAGCAGGAAGCTATATTTACGATGCCGATGAACCTGCGGCGCAAATCAGAGCCTTGAAAGAAGCTTTACAGTAAATGAAAATTTTGTTAGCGGCAGGTGGAAGTCCTGAAAATTGGCCACAGTTGATGGCGTATGATAAATACATTGGAATTGATCGTGGGGCCCTGTTTTTGCTTCAGCACCAACGGCCAGTCGATCTGGCAATCGGTGATTTCGACTCCCTGACCGCAGCAGAACTGCAAGCGGTCAAACAACAAGTTAAGACAGTGATCCAAGCCCCTGCTGAAAAAGATGATACAGATACTCAATTGGCATTGGTTGAGACGTTGCGTCTTTATTCAGAAGCGCAAATCGACGTGATTGGTGCAACGGGGGGACGCCTTGACCATCTTTTAGCCAATCTGTGGTTAGTTTTAGAAGATCGGTTTCGTCCATTTGCCCCAAATCTGCGTTTTTTAGATCGTCAAAATGTCGTTCAGTTCTTTTTACCAGGCACCTATCAATTGGAAAAAGAACCCGGGATGCAGTATTTGGCGTATTGCTGTTTGACGCCGGTAACAGATTTGACGTTAACAGGTAGCAAGTATTTATTAGAAAACGTCCAAGTACCGTACCCAACTTCTTATGCTAGCAATGAATTTCTGACACAAACAGCAGGTTTTTCCTTTAGCAGCGGGATGATAGCAGTCATTCAAAGTTGTGATTAAGAGACGGAACGTCTCTTTTTTTTGTTGAAAATTTCAGAAACTTAATTACAAAAAAAACATTAAGACGGACAACTTAGCTTTTGTTTGCAGGGTATTAATGGTAAAATTGGAACTACAGTTTGGAATTATTTGAGGTGTCTTTGTGAAAAAGTTTAATCCTAATAAAAATATTATCATCACATTGATTATTGTGATTTTAGTTGTCACCGTATTAAGCGTGACGATCGCCCGCCGAGCAGCGGGAAACTCCACCAATGCCGTGCAATCTACGGTCAATGACTCCGTTGGCTTTATCGATAAAATGATTACCGCTCCTTTTCGTTGGATCGAAAATGGTGCCAATTCAGTCAAAAATTTGTTTGTGACCTATGAAGAAAATGAACGTTTAAAAGAGAAATTGGACAGTTTTGAGGAACTGGAACAAGCGAAGGACAATGCGCAAAGAGAAATCGATGCCTTGAAAGAAGAGCTAGAGCTGAATGCAACCTTGACGAATTATGAACGGATCTCCGCCAATGTCATCAATCGGTCACCTGATACTTGGCAAGATATGCTGATCGTGGACCGCGGCTCAAGAGATGGTGTTGAGGTCAACATGGCAGTCATGTCGCAAAAAGGCTTGATTGGTCGTGTCATTGAGGTCAATGCAGCTTCTTCTAAAATTGAACTTTTGACTTCTGAAAACCAGAATTCCAACCATTATCCGGTTCGGATCAGCGGCGAAGATGGGTCAAACTTTGGGATCCTAAGTAGTTACGATCAAAAAGAACGTTCCTTAGTCATTACCCAATTGACGGGGGACAATGAGCTGAAGGAAGGCGATGTCGTGCAGACCTCTGGATTAGGAGGAAACTCGCCCGCCGACTTAGCGATCGGAACAGTGATCCGTACCACCAAAGATGAGTTTGGTCTTGATACCCAAGTATTTGTAAAACCGTATGCCCAAATGTATGATATTCAAGCAGTAACGATTATCAAACGCTTGGCAGGTGAGGAATAGCCATGAAAAAGCATGACTACATCAAATACCTGGCAGCGGGCGTCTTCTTTTTGATGATGTTGGCAGATGGACAACTGACGCGTTTTTTGGAAAAATGGACCCAAGACAATTATATCGCCAGTGCGCATCTTTTATTGATCGCCCTTTTATGTGGCGCAAAGTATTTGCCGAAAAACTTTTTGATCACCACGGCGCTTGTGATCGGCTGCCTCTATGACGTGTATTATGTCGGTGTGATCGGCATCTACACGGTGGCGTTTCCCTTGATCGTATGGATCATGTATATTTTGAAAAATACGCTTTATCAAAATGTATTTACCATGTTTTTCGGAATGATCATCTTTGTTACAAGCTTAGAAGTTGTGACATTGGGGGTTCAATTGCTGTTTAAGATCGCATCAGTTAGCACGTCATTCTTTGTTTCCCGCTTTCTAGCACCAACGCTTTTATTGAACATCCTTTTGTTTATCCTTTTAGTCATTCCATTCATGAAGCTATTCAAAGACGAATAGCTTCATTTTTTTTGCGTTTGACTGTATAAAAATAACAGCGATTGAAATGTTTTTGTAATATTCCTTTTATCTCTCTGACATACGGCTGTGTTACAATCACACTATCGTGAAGGACTTTAGGTATTCTTAAGCATTTATACATAAAAAAACCATATTAGGGGAAGCAACAGCCGGAGGAATGAAGAGTGAAAAAGCGAATTTTATCTTTATTGTTAGTAAGTTCAATTGTTCTTACTTCTGCAGCAGCACCGACACTTGTCTTTGCATCAGATTTTGACAATAAAATTGAAGAAAAAAATCAAGAGATCTCTGACTTGCAAAACCAGCAAGCGAGCATCCAGTCACAAGTAGCAGCACTTGAAAGCGACGTGACTGCAATCAATGAAAAAGCCCAAACTTTGTTGCAACAACAAGGGGATTTGCGTGCGGATTCTGAAAAGTTGAAGCAAGAAATTGCCGATTTGAAAGTCAGAATCGAAAAGCGTGAAGAAGCGATCCAAAAACAAGCTCGTGATGTTCAAGTCAATGGACAAAGCACGAACTTTATTGATGCAGTATTAGAAGCTGACTCTTTAACAGATGCTATTGGCCGTGTGCAAGCAATGACGACGATCGTCAATGCTAACAAAGATCTTGTAGATCAACAAAAGGCAGACCAAGAAGCAGTTGAAGCGAAAAAAGCGGAAAACGACGATAAATTGGCAGAGATCGCAGCGAACCAATTTGAATTAGAAACACAATTAGGGGATCTACAAGCCAAACAAGCTGATTTGAATGTTTTGCAAGCGGAATTGGCTGTTCAACAAGCATCTAAAGAAGATGAAAAAGCTGATTTAGAAAAACAAAAAGAAGAATACGAAGCAGAACAAGCTCGCATCGCTGCAGAAGAAGCGGCGGCAGCAGCAGCTCGTGAACAAGCAGCACAAGAAGCAGCGGCTCAAGAAGCGGCAGCAGCTGAAGCAGCTACTCAGGAAGCAGCAGCAAGCGAATCTTCAACGTCGAATTCAACGACATCAAGCGCCACAACAAATTCTAGTACGACGACTGATACTACGCAAGGCAGTTCATCACAAGGCAGCGGTTCAGCAAATACGACCCCATCGACACCTGCCAATAATAACAATAGCAATAACAACCAAGGATCAAATAATAGCAGCAACGGTTCAAGCAGTACTCCTGCACCCGCACAAACGGTCAATGGTTCAGCAATCGTAGCAGAAGCAATGAAATACATTGGTACCCCTTATGTTTGGGGTGGTACGACACCAGACGGCTTTGACTGTTCTGGCTTTACACAATATGTATTTGCTAAAGTTGGGATCTCATTACCACGGGTAACTTACGCACAAGAATTTTCCGGTACGGTAATTTCGATCAACGAAGCAAAAGCCGGTGACTTGTTATTCTGGGGTAGCCGCGGAAGCACACACCACGTGGCGATCGCTATGGGTAACGGACAATACGTTCATGCACCAACACCTGGTCAAAATGTTTCTGTCAGCAGTTACTCTTATTACTCACCAGATTTCGCGGTGCGCGTAAACTAAATCAATTGAAGCTATTTCAAAAGCTGGCGTTTTACGTCAGCTTTTTTTGATTTCTGTTTTAAAAAACGTATGCTTTTTTTGTTTTCAGTCTTGCCAGAACATCTTATAATAGAGAAGAGAAAGGAAGCGGATAAAATGAACAAGACCTCGTCTTCCAGAGAAAAAATGATAACGGTTAAGTTTTATACGAATTATCTTTCTCGCATGATGATGCCGAATTTAAGTATTTTTATTGCGTGGATGCTGATTTCATTCCTGTTGCCTTTTTTCTCAGTCGATCAACAAGTGATCCAGCAAATGGAACAAGGGGTCTTGACTGTGTTGCTGCCCCTCATGATTGCTTATACAGGTGGGCAAATGTTGGCACCTGAGCGAGGTGGGGTCGTAGGAGCAGTGGCGGTCTTAGGGGCTATTCTCGCAACGGATATTCCCCAAGTCTTTGGGGCGATGCTACTGGGTCCACTGGCAGGCTGGCTGTTGTATCGCAGTGATTCGTTCGTGAGTAAGGTCAAAAGTGGCTATGAGATGCTGGTGCGCAATTTTATTGCAGGTGCGCTTGGCGGACTCCTTTTTTTAGGTAGTTATTTCCTATTGGCGCCGCTTTTTAATTGGTTCAGTCTCGGCAGCTATCAGCTCGTGGATTATTTCGTTCGGCAAAATGTCTTGCCCTTTATTCATATCATTGTAGAACCATTGAAGGTTTTGTTTTTTAATAATATTGTCAACCATGGACTATTTACGCCGCTAGGAATCGAAGCCGCGGCAGTTAACGGTCAGTCGGTTTTATTTTTGATCGAGGCCAACCCCGGTCCGGGATTAGGGGTCTTAGCGGCGTATCTTTTCTTTGGTTCAAAGCGAAACCGAACGAATGCCGCAGCATCCATTTTTGTGCAGGCTATTGGTGGGATTCATGAAGTGTATTTCCCGTTTGTTCTGCTCAATCCTTGGGTGTTGCTCGGTCCGATCGTTGGTGGTTTCAGCGGTACACTGATCTTCCAATTTTTAGGAGTAGGCTTGAGAGCACCGGCGTCCCCGGGCTCGATTTTGGCGATTTTACTCAATACACCGGCTTCTATGATCCTTGGTGTCTTAACTGGGATTGTCGTCAGTACGGTCGTATCGTTTGCGATCGCTAGTGTGCTATTAAAACGGAAGACCAATACAGAAAATGAGGAGCGTAAGATGCCGAAAATGAAGAAAGTCACGGAGATCGTCGTGGCCTGTGACGCAGGGATGGGGTCCAGTGCGATTGGTGCCAGCATACTAAAAAAACAGTTGCAAGAAGCCCAGCTAACGTTTCCTGTCCGCTATCAGTCGATTTATCGTGTGACGGATGATCCCAAGCTGTTAGTGATCACCCAACGGGAATTAGCAGCTATTGCCCAAAAGCAGACACCACACGCACAGCATTATGTGCTAGATAATTTTTTGGCGGCAGATGAGTATGCTCCGCTGATCCAAGAATTACAAAGAAGAGAACAGGATCCGCAAAAATCGTTACAAATCGAAGCAGCAAATTCGCTAGGGTTTTCAACGATCATCTTTTTGTATACTGGAAAAAAACGCGGTTCACAAACGATGGCAGTGGAGATATTAAGAAAAATGGCTCGCCAACAAGCGCTGTCTTTGACCATCAAAAAAATGGCATATGAAGGACAAGCTCTTGATCCTACGGCAGTCTATATCCTCCCGAAAGAACTTGCAGAAAAGTGCCCGATCCCAGATGTTTCTTTACTGGTGGTGGATGATTTATTGACGACAGATGCGTATCGTCAGTTACTGACAGAAGGAGTCGACTATGTTTTTGACCAATCGTGAAACACTTTTATTAACGGAATTGATGAATAGTACCGGTCCGGTTTCTTTAGATCGCATGATGCAAGTCTTAAAAGTCAGTAAACGAACGGTGTACCGTGAACTGGCTAATCTAGAAAAATCCCTGGAAACAGTAGGTGCTACCTTAGAGAAGGTCGGTCGTGGTCATTTCCAAATTTTTGCATCAGAAACGAGCATTCGCCAATTGCAAGAAGCCATTATGGCAGATACCGATCAAGAATTCGCGGCTAGTGAGCGGCAACACCGTATTTTGTTGCAACTGACTACCGCCACGAAGCCTGTATCCAGTCATTTTTTCTTGGAGCGTTACCAAATCAGCAATACGACGTTTTTTTCAGACATCAAACAGCTTGAAGAGAGTCTCGCACGGCTGCCGTTAAGGATCGTGCGCAATCAAGGGTATGAGATCGAAGGCTCCGAAAAGTATCGGCGGTTGCTCACAGCCAATACACTAGTGATGGAGATCAATGAATACCAATTTTTCCATTTACTGGAAACCGATGATGAAGCCCCGTTTATTTTTCAATTTCTGTCCCGCGACCATCTTTTGCTAGCCCAGCGGTTGATTCGGGAAACCATCGAACCCCAATTCAAGGAACTTAGTGACCGCAAATTAGCCTTTATCGTCTTGATGCTGGCGCTAGCCATGGATCGGGTAGCTTTGGGCTATACGGTGGAAGAAGAGACGTACCCGAGTCAGATCAACAAAGACTTGCTGAAGGTGGCGAAAAAGATTTTTGCTCAGATCGCCGAAAAGAGCAAACTGCTTTATTCCATCAACGAAATCGTCTTTTTTGCCGTGTTACTAGGTGATTTTGCCAATTCCTTTGACCGTGATTTTTTTGATGACAATTTTGATACCGACTTGGCTTATCGTGTAAAACGCTTGATCGAATTGGTCAGTGAGCAAACGGAAGTGGCGTTTTATGAAGACACGAACTTGTATAAAATGCTGCTGACCCATATCTCAGGAGTAATGACGCGGGCTATTTTAGAAGAAGATCATTTGAACAACCCTATCCTAGAAAAAATCATGAACCAGTATGTCGAAATCGCCAGCGGGATTCGCAATCATCTGCCGCAAGTCTTTCCGCAGCAGCAGTTCTCGGAAGAAGAAATTGCCTATATGGTCCTGCATTTTGCCAATTCGTTGGAAAAAAATCCGAAAGTGTTAGAAGTCAATATTGCAGGGATCTCTCCTAGCGGATTAGCCTCCATCAGTTTGTTAGAGATGCAGCTGCGGAAACATTTTCCCTTTATCAATCAAATCACCTTCTTTCGAGTGGGGGATGTCAAACGGGAAAATATCGAGGAGACCTATGACTTGGTGATCTCGACTTCATTGCTGCCAGGGTATCAAGGAGAGTACAAACTCGTTTCACCGATCCTGCTGGAAGAAGATATTCAAGAGTTGAAGAAGGCCTTCCAAGCCATTAGTCAGAAAAAACGTTCCGCCAAAAAAGCGCCCTCTGCTTTAGTCAAAGAGGAATCCTATGAAGCGGTCTTGGCTTTTATCGAAGCTATTAACCAGCTATTGGCGCTGTTTCAAGTGCAGGCGATTGATAACCCAGCGGACTTGGAAGAAACGTTGCAGCTGGTGCTGACGTCTTTTGATACACATGTTGTTTTGGATCGTGAGAAAGTTGTTGATCGTCTCTTAAGGCGCTACTTCCAAGCGCCAGTGGGCATTCCTGACACCCACTTTGCCTTGTTTCACGCGGCGAGTTCGGCGATCCTGCAACCTGTTTTTCGTATTTTCGATTTGAAACAGCCGCTGCCACTTCTTGCGATGGATAAAAAAGAGATCGCTGTTACCCGTTTATTAGTCATGCTGGCGCCCTATCCTATCAATGAAACAAGCTCTCAGATGTTAGGGAAGATCAGTGGTTCGATCATTATGAATGATCTAAATACGGAGATTTTTAATTCCGGCAATGATTCGATTATTTATCAGTTACTCTCTTCGCTCTTGATTGAAGAAGTAAAACAATAGGAGGGATCAGCGATGTATATTCCACAGGAGCGGATTTTGTTGGATCAACACTTTACCGATGCCACAGAGGCTCTGACAAAAATTGGCGAGTACTTAGTCAACCAGGAGATCGTCTCTTTACCTTATGTCAAAAGCCTTTTGCGGCGCCATCAAAAAACAGGTGTTTACATCGGTAACTTTGTTGCATTGCCCCATGCGGAAGAAGAAGCCCAACAATGGATCAAGGAAGAAGGGCTCTTTTTGATCCAAGTGCCGGATGGCGTCGACTTCGGCACGAAGGAGCAACCCAAAATCGCTACGATCCTTTTCGTAGTCGTCCTAAAAGAGCAGCAATTAGCTGTTTTGCAAGAAATCGCCTTTTTTTGTTCTGATATGCAGAATGTTCGGGCGCTTAGTGATGCCGAATCGGTTGAAGAGATCCAACAGATTTTGTTAGCAGAAGAATAAGCAATCAGCAGCAGGCTGGCTAGCAACAAGAGCAGCGAACGAAATAAATGAATGAGCTGCCTCCGTGTACTTGCTCTTTCTACCTTGTGTAGAAGGAGCGGGTACACTTTTTTTTTGTGTGTTTTGGCAAAATCAAAAAAAATGCTCCACGTGAAACATAACAAAAATAAGCGAGTGCAGGGGCTGCTCGCCTTTTTTTGTTCTATCCGTTTGGCTACAAGTTTTGGCACAGTTTTTTGTGCCAAAGTACGACTTTCGAGCTTTTTGGGAAGCGCCTACAATAAGGGTGTAAGCAGACGAGAGGAGAGAAAAAAATGGAACAGACACAAAAAGCAGCCAAATCATCAGTCAAAGCAAAAGTTCAAAAATTAGGCAGTACGTTGTCGAGTATGGTGATGCCGAATATCGGCGCATTGATTGCATGGGGTGTATTAACGGCATTATTTATTCCAGATGGGTATTTACCAAATGAAGCCTTTGCAACGATGGTCGGTCCAATGCTAACGTATTTGATCCCAATCTTGATCGGGTATACTGGCGGGAAAGTGATTGCTGGTGACCGCGGAGCCGTGGTTGGGGCGATCGCAACGATGGGGGTCATCGTCGGAACGGATATCCCAATGCTCTTGGGTGCAATGATCATGGGTCCTTTAGGCGGTTGGGTCATCAAGAAATTTGACGAGATCTTCCAAGACAAAGTTCGCGCTGGCTTTGAAATGTTGGTCAACAACTTTTCATCAGGTTTGATCGGTTTTGCTTTAGCATTACTGGGCTTTGTAGCAATCGGGCCAGTTGTTAATACCTTGACAGAAGCAATGGCAGCAGGGGTAGAAGTGATCGTCAATGCCCACTTGATTCCATTAGCCAATATTTTTATTGAACCAGCAAAAATCCTATTCTTAAACAATGCCATCAACCATGGAATTTTGACACCACTAGGTACTGAGCAAGTCAGCGAATTTGGGAAATCAATTCTTTACTTATTAGAAGCCAATCCTGGACCTGGTTTAGGAGTCTTGCTAGCCTTCACTTTCTTCGGAAAAGGAGCAGCGAAATCTTCGGCACCTGGAGCGATCATCATTCACTTTATCGGTGGGATCCATGAGATCTACTTCCCATACGTCATGATGAAACCATTGATGTTCTTAGCAGTGATTGCCGGCGGTGTATCAGGAAGCTTTACCTTCCAATTGTTAGGTGCAGGCTTACGGGCACCTGCTTCCCCAGGTTCGATCATTGCGATCTTAGCAATGACGCCATTCAACTCGGTGATGAGTGTCGTTTCTGTCTTAGCCGGAATTGCCGTAGGAGCAGGTGTGTCCTTTATCGTCGCTGCCGCGATCTTGAAAGCGGATGCGAAGGATACGGTGGATAATTTTGAAGAAAAAGTACAACAAACGCAAGCAGCAAAACTCAGCGCCAAAGGTTTGGCGGCTCAACCAATGACTGGCATCAATCGCATCATCTTCGCATGTGATGCAGGCATGGGCTCCAGTGCTATGGGGGCATCGATCTTACGTAAAAAAGTCAAAGAAGCGGGTCTTCCACAAAATGTCTCGAATTCCGCCATCAACAATTTGACGGACGATGCCAATACGCTGATCGTTACTCAAGAAGAATTGCAAGAACGTGCCAAACAAAAAGCGCCAAATGCGACCTTCGTCGCGGTTGAGAATTTCCTGAACTCTCCACGTTACGATGAAATCGTAGCTACATTGTCAGGGACGAAGACAGCGGGGGAGTCAGAAAAAACGTCTGAAGCAGGCAACCAGGCAGATGTTCCTTCCGCCAATGACCTTAAGCAAGTCAGTGAAATCATTTTGGCCCACGATGACCGCAAAGGTTCGGCAACGATGGCTCAGAAAGTCTTCCAAGATCTTTTAGCCAAAGAATCTCTGACGATGCCAATCAGAAAAAGCCATATCAATGATCTCCATGCCAACGCCTCTTCCCTGGTGATCACAAAAGAAGCCTTAACGCCGCAAGCGCAAACCTCAGCGCCAGAAGCGATCCATCTATCCGTTAATAATCTGATGGGAACGACGAACTATCAACGGATCGTGGCATCGATCAAAGCAGCGAATTAAGAAAGGATGAGCCGAATGCAAGTATTAGAAAAAGACATGATTGAATTGAACAAACAATTTGCGACCAAAGAAGAAGCCATTCGTTACTGCGGCGAAAAACTGCTGGCGGCAGGCTGTGTGGAAAAAGAATACGTCGAAGCCATGCTTGAGCGTGACGAGATGCTCTCAGTCTATATGGGGAACTTTATTGCGATTCCTCACGGTACGGATGAAGCCAAAAAATACGTCAAAAAATCAGGTATCTGTATCGTGCAAGTGCCTGATGGCGTGAATTTCGGTACAGCGGACGAAGAAAAAATCGTCACCGTCCTTTTTGGTATCGCGGGCAAAGGGGAAGATCATCTGCAATTGGTCCAACAAATCGCCCTCTTTTGCAGCGATATCGATAACGTTGTCGAATTGGCGGATGCCTTAGATAAAGAAGAAATCGCCCAAAGTTTGACCGTAGCATAAGGATTTAAGGAGGAGACAAGACATGAAGGCAGTTCACTTTGGTGCAGGTAATATTGGTCGCGGCTTTATCGGCGAGATATTGGCTGCCAACAACTTTGAAATCACATTTATTGATGTCAATGAAACGATCATTGACGCCTTAAAAGCAAGACAAGGGTATACCATCGAATTAGCCGATGAGACCCAAGAACAGATCCACATCGAGCATGTGACAGGATTGAACAATGCCAAAGAACCAGAAGCGGTGATCCAAGCGATCGCCGAGGCAGACATCCTTACGACCGCCATTGGTCCCAACATTTTGCCGCATATTGCTGAGCTGATCGCCAAAGGCTTAGAAGCACGTCAGCAACACCCAGACAAGCCAGCCATTGATGTGATCGCCTGTGAGAATATGATCGGCGGATCGACCTTTTTAAAAAGCGAAGTGCAAAAATACATTGCGGATTGGTCAGCGTTGGAAGCGACGGTTGGTTTTCCAGATGCAGCGGTGGATCGCATCGTACCGCTGCAGCACCATGAAGATCCCTTATTCGTTCAAGTAGAACCCTTCTGCGAATGGGTGATCCAAGAGTCAGGGATGAAATCCTCGATCCATCTGCAAGGGGTCCATTATGTGGCGGATCTGGAACCGTATATTGAACGGAAATTATTCAGTGTCAATACGGGTCATGCCACGGTAGCGTACACAGGCGCCCTCCAAGGCTATCAGACGATCGATGAAGCGATGCAGGACCATTTAGTGGTGATCCAATTAAAATCCGTTCTCGAAGAAACTGGCCGGCTTTTAATTGAGAAATGGGCCTTTGATCCTGAAGAACATGAACGGTATATCGAAAAAATCATCCAACGCTTTAAAAACAAGCACATTTCCGATGCCATCACTCGGGTGGCACGGACACCTGTCCGCAAATTAGGGACCGAAGAACGCTTTATCCGACCAGTCCTTGAGTTAGAAAAACGCAACATGCAGCCAGATCATCTCTATGAAACGATCGGCATGATCTTCAATTACAAAGACCCTGAAGATGAGCAAAGCCAACAGTTACAAGCACTTTTGGATGAAAAATCACTACCGGAAGTCATTGCAGAAATCACTGGCTTGCGTGATGAAGACATGATTGAAACGATCCGACAAAACATTGAAAAATATGCGTATGTTGCCGCATAAAAACGAGTAACACACAGAACAAGCAGATAAATTGCCGCATCCGTAAAAGCTAGCCCAACAAGTGAGCTTTTGCGGATAGGTCAATTTCTTTCAGCGCTTGTTCTGTATTTTTTTGCTCACCGATTGACCTTTGCTGCCAACTTGACGATAATAAGAAAAGAAATGAGGGAGAGCAATGGAACGATGGTTTGAAGAAGCCCAGCTTCAAGTAATTGAGTTGCCGATCGAATGGCAGGAAAACCGCCCCGTCTATCGGGCTTTTATCCGTGAATTGCCGACGATCCAAGGGGAAGGAACATCGCGGCAAGCTGTTTACCGGCAGTTGGCAGAAGCCTACGCGGCTTACATTGCCCAACTTCGAGAGGTCAATGAGGCGCAGGAAGAAATGACGTCTTCCTTATTATCGACGGAAGAATTATTGCGCTACTATGATGGCGAGACCTTCGATGGTTTTGAGTTGCCCTCTGACGAGTAACAGGAAAAAAGCCATTCACTGAAAACTGAAAAGCTACGCAAGAAAAAACCGCTCAGCTGCAGCTCGATCGATACGAAGGATCGAACGCTGCAACTGGCGGCTTTTTTTCTCTAAGAAACCAAGTCTTATTCGTGGTTAGTTCAATGCCTCGGTAATGGCTTGATTGAAGGCATCTAAGTCATCTGGGTTTCGGCTGGTGATCAACCGATAGGTTTCGTCGATCACGACGGGCTCATCTTTGACGGTGGCACCTGCGTAGGCTAAATCTGGTCGCACAGAATCATAAGCCGTCAAGGTCAAATCTTTCGTCAGTCCTGTTTGGATAAACAGTTGTGGGCCGTGGCAAATGGCAAAGACGGGACGATCAGGTGTCAAAAAGTCTTTCGTCAATGACACATAGCGCTCATCGGTCCGTAATTGGTCAGGGGAGAAACCGCCTGGGATCAACAAAGCATCAAAACTGGCGGGATCGATCGTATCGATGGCCGCATCAACGGGAAACGTTCCACCTTGTTTGCCTTTTACGGTCTCGGCGCCTTCATTACTAATAACGACTACTTCATGTCCGGCCGCTTCCAGTGCTTCTTTTGGTGACGTCAATTCAACATCTTCAACTAGATCAGTGACAATAACAGCAACTTTACTCATTCGATCTCCTCCTTATTACTTGATGAACAATTTGTTCACCTGCTATTATTTATGCTAACGAAGATTTTCGCTGTTGACAAATCATCTGTTTTGTCCGCAGCTTGAAAAAGAAAGAAGGCAACGCCATGGCAACGATCCAACTATTTATCTCTGATACCCCCCTTTGCTTTGAAAAAGCGGAATTCACTTTTATGGAAGAAACATTTGTCATCGAGAAACAGCAACTATTTGAAAAAGTCGATGCGGTGATGCATCAAGAGGTATCCTCGTCCTTGGTTTCATTGGTAGAAAAAGCCCTTTTGACGCTAGAAGCGATCGGGGAAGAAGAGGATTATTTCGACCTGCTTTATTTGACCTATGAGAATACCCGGCGTTCCCTCAGCGGACAGCAATTACTCGCACAGCCTTTTCCAGCTGTAGAGGCAGCCTTGCAGCCGGTCTTTGATGAGTTGGCAGAACCGATCGTAGAAAAGTTTTATGAAGAGCTGACCAATCAATTAGAAGAAATCACCGATGATGAGCTGTTTAGTTCCTACTATCTGGATGATGAGCAAGCGGTGATTCAAATCGATGCCCCGATCCAACATGAAGAAGTAATCGCATTGCCCGCCCTTTTACGGGATTACCATGGCACGTTGCACCTGACCTTTGAAAAGTTTTATGAATACCTTGTGTAGCGGCGGCAACTGTCGTCGTTATTTTTTGTGAAAACAGTTACATGTTTAGTTTTTTTTAAATCCTGCGACAGAAGCCTCGGGAATCTTGACCCTTTTGTCAGAAACGATTATAAAGGTAAGAAGAGGCTGAAGGAACCGAGACTGCCGATGGGCAGAATCGGGTAAGAAAAGGATGAGAATCATGCGAAAAGTCCCGCCTATTTTAAAACCAATTGCACTTTTAACGATATCAACGATCATTGCCACTGCTACCGGCGTGGTGAATTCAGGCAGTTACCGCCAACCAAGTCGTGCGACGGAAACGACAGAAACGACCGAACAAGCACCAAGTGAAAGCACACCGTCTTCGATGACAGAAGACAGTCAAAATCAAACACCTGCTAGCACGGACTCACAACCGACGAACGATGACCAGCAGACCACACCGTCATCCAGCAGTGAAGTAGTAACACCAGAAACGACCCCGTCTTCTTCGGTGCCTGCAGAAACGACGCCATCAAGCGATGCCAATGTTTCACCGGCACCATCGGAAAACAATCAGGAAACACCTTCTTCAAGTGAAGAGACCACGCCAGATCCACAAGGGATCATGGATGAGAATCAAGGAAATGAGTAGGTGAGAAAATGACGCTTATTTTAGATTTAATCAACGGCATCCACAAATTTTTGGGCTATCTTGACATCAGTCCCAAATACTTGAATCGCGCCTATACCATCCTCAGTATTATTCCAACGGCGTATATTTTGCGGATCGTCTATGGAATGTTTGCGAACCAAAACTATTTTCAAGCGATCCTTTATACGATCGGCTTTTTGGTCTTAGTCTATTTTTGGGTACTGAATATCTTCTATTATTTCTTGAATAAAAACATGAAGTTCGATGTCACTCAGACCTTTGTCAAAGTCTTGCCGGATGAAGTCTTCAATATTGAAGGGGAAACTATCAGCACCACCGACATTGATCGTTTGACGACTGAAAAAGCGGTGATCGATTTTGAAGAAGACTATCAGCTGGTATTGGCGAATCATTTGCAGACCTTGATTGCTCAAGAAGAATTGGCGATCAAACCGTCATCCAACGGCTTTACGATTCCGAAAAATACCTTGTACCCTTACTATTTTGTCAAACAGCAAGGGAAAAACGAGTACGTATTGCAGATCGGGACCAGCTACACGGAGATGACGAAAGTTGGCACGATTCAATGGACCGGCAAGCAACCTTTAGAGCCAGTGGGCTTATTTATCACTGGCGGTGATTTTGTCAAAAACGATGTCAAATACCACGAACCATACAGTTTAAAATTGTATGTCAAAAAAGAGGTCTCCGAAGAAGAACCGCAGACCTCAAGACAGGCGTATCGACGACAAGCACGCAAATAAGAAAAGCAGTCCCGATCAGAGTTTCCTCTGGGGGGACTGCTTTTTTAATTTGTTGTTATTCGATCGGAATGTTTTTTGCAGGTGCGTCTTTGTAGCTAGCTTTCGGTAAAGTCAGGGTCAAAACGCCGTCTTCAAACACTGCTTTGATGGACTCGTCATCAATGTCTGTGATGGTGAAGGTCCGTTGATAGGCACTGCTGGAGCGTTCTTTGCGCAAATAATGTCCGAAATCATCCTCGGTTTCAGTGGTTTCTGTTTGAGCAGCTGAAATCGTCAGCGTGTTGTTGACGTAACTGACGCGGATGTTTTCTTTCTTGATGCCGGGTAAATCTGCTTGAACGAGATACTTGTCTTCGTATTCTTTAATGTCCGTGTTCATTTGTCGTTCTTGCCAAAAACTGTTCATTAATTTGCCTAATAGTTCTTCGCCGCCTGCTAAATCTCTTGGAATCAAATTTGCCATGTGGTTCCCCCGCTTTCTTTTATCATTGAGTTGGTACCTCTATTTTACGAGGAACCAAGCCAAAGGGCAACCAAAATGGCAACAATCATAAAAACAAGAGAAATCACTCAACTATCTTATAAGAATCTGCTATGATAGAACTAAATAACTATCAGATGATTGGATGAATGAAGATGGAGATTATTGAAAAAGCGCCAGCTAAGATCAACCTCGGTCTCGATGTGTTAGAGAAAAGAACAGACGGCTACCATGAGTTGGAAATGGTGATGTCTAGTGTTGATCTAGCCGACCGTCTGATAATGGAAGAGATAGCAGAAGATAAGATCATTGTAGAAACCAACAAAGCTTTTTTACCAATTGATAAACGCAATAATGTCTATCAGGCCGCCAGTATTTTAAAAAAACGCTATAGTATCAAAAAAGGCATCCGCATTCGCATCACCAAGAATATCCCGGTGGCAGCTGGGTTAGGGGGTGGCAGTACGGATTGTGCGGCAGCGCTGCGGGGGATGGTTCGCCTTTGGGACTTGGATCTCTCCATGGCAGAGCTGATCGATATTGGTATGGAAGTTGGCACTGATGTTCCCTATTGTCTGTATGGGACCACTGCTCATATTGCAGGAAAAGGGGAGCTGGTGACGCCGCTGCGGCCGATGCCGCAATGTTGGGTCATCTTAGTCAAACCTCGTCTGAGTGTTTCAACGGGGAAAATCTTTCAAGAAGTTGAGCTGGACCAACTGCACCATCCAGATATCGCAGCATTGTCTGCCGCCGTCTTAGCCGAAGACTACTCGGCTATGATCGCTGCCATGGGCAATAGCCTAGAAGCCATCACGATCCCCAAGTATCCGATCGTCCAACAGATCAAAGATCGCATGATGAAATATGGCGCAGATGTTGCCTTGATGACCGGCAGCGGACCGACTGTCTTTGCTCTTTGTCAAAAATATTCGCGGGCACAGCGGGTCTACAATGCCTTAAAAGGATTCTGCGATGAGGTTTATCTTGTACGTACATTGAAATGAATGAGTCAAGGACACAGGCTGGATTCGCCTGTGTTTTTTTGCATTCCTTCTATAAAATCCAGTTCAATAGTAAAGAATAAGGCAGCTGAGGTAGGGAGGAAGCATCTAGAAGCTGCCTTACAGAAAAGACCCCGACGAAAAAAAGGCGTCGGGGTCTGATTCTTTACCTAAAGCAAAGGCTATTCTTTTTGGTGCTGCTTCTTTGCGGATTTTTTCTTTTTGTCTTCTTCATACAATGGTTTGTCGATCGTTTTGCGGATTTCTTCGGTTTGCTGCGATGCAGGATCTTCTGGTAAATCGATTCGATTCAGCAGTTCGCTGTTGTTTACAGTTGGCGGCACAGTTACAAATTCGTTCATCTTCGTTTCCTCCAAGTGCTTTTAGATGATTATCTTACTTACTCTCTAATTTTTCAAGTTATCACAAAGGAATCGCATGGCCAACGGTGTAAAATAAGACGATGTTCCCGAGAGAAGAATCCGCTTCAAATGAACGTTTTCTCCTATGTTTTCCGATTTATCTCGAAATAAAAGTTTTAAATCGTAAAACGTACGATTTGTCTTGACGAACCGGAAATCATTTGATAGAGTAACTTTTGCTAACAAAACGGAGTTGTTCCGTTTTAAAATAAAAAGATGAGCCAGCAAATGGAAGGGGAAATCCCGATGAAAAAAATCTTACTTACTACAGCACTCCTTTTAGGGGGCGTGCTTCTTGGCGCTTGTGGGCAGCAAGAAGCGACAAGTCAATCGAGTAACGCAGAAAAGCTGTCGATCGTCACGACCTTTTACCCAATGTACGAATTTACGAAAGAAGTCGCAGGTGAGGCAGCGGATGTCTCCTTGCTGATCCCTGCAGGAACAGAACCTCATGACTATGAGCCAAGTGCCAAAGATATGACCAAAATTATGGATGCAGATGCCTTTGTCTACAATAGTCCTGAGCTAGAAACTTGGGTTGCTAGTTTGACGGATTCCGTCGATCCTGAGCAAACAGCAGTGATTGAAGCGGCCAAAAACATTCAGTTGGTGGAAGGCACAGAGGAAGAGCATGGTCACGAGGACGAAGACAGCCATGAAGGCCATGATCATACGTATGACCCTCATGTTTGGACCGACCCAGTCTTAGCGATCCAAGAAGTAGAAACGATCCGCGATGACCTGATTGCGAAGTTTCCTGAGCAAAAGGCAACCTTTACGGAAAATGCGGCTGCCTATATCGAAAAACTTTCTGTGCTAGATGAAGCCTATCAAGCGGCGTTAAAGGATGCGACTCAACGGACCTTCGTCACACAACATGCAGCTTTCGGTTATTTGGCACGGCAGTATGATTTAGTCGAAGAATCGATTTCGGGCATTTCACCCGATCAAGAACCAACGCCAAGTCGGTTGGCTGAGCTGAAAGAATATGTGGAAGAAAAACAAGTCAAAGTTATTTATTTTGAAGAAAATGCCTCATCGAAGGTGGCTGAGACCTTAGCCTCTGAAACGGGCGTGGAGTTAGCGGTCTTGAATCCATTAGAAAGCTTGACGCAAGAGCAGATGGATAACGGCGAAACATACCTGTCTGTAATGGAAGACAATTTGGCAGCATTACAAAAAAGTATTCACTAAGGAGGCGCCTGCGTGCGTTATATCGATGTAAAAGATTTGACCTTTTATTATGATGATGAGCCCGTCTTGGAAGACATTTCTTACTTTGTTGAAGACGGCGAATTCGTGATTTTGACCGGCGAAAATGGGGCGGCAAAATCTACTTTGATCAAAGCAACCCTTGGTTTGTTGAAACCTTCTAAAGGAGCAGTCACCTTGGCGACCAAGAATGCAGCTGGTGAAAAATTAAGCATCGGCTACATTCCTCAGCAGATTGCTTCCTTTAACGTCGGGTTCCCCAGCACCGTTTTGGAATTGGTCCAATCAGGCCGCTACCCAAGAGATCGTTGGTTCAAGCGACTGACGAAACGAGACCATGAACATGTCCGCCGTGCATTAGATGCCGTCGGGATGTGGGACGTGCGTCATAAACGGATCGGTGAGTTGTCCGGTGGCCAAAAACAGCGGATCAGCTTGGCACGGGTCTTTGCCACGGATCCTGATTTATTTATTTTAGATGAACCGACTACGGGGATGGATGAACAATCCCGCAATCTGTTTTATGAACTGCTGCGGCACAATGCTCATGACCACGGCAAGTCGATTTTGATGATCACTCATGATCACGAAGATATCAAAGAATATGCGGACCGTCAGATCCGTTTAGTGCGGAAGGAGGATTCACCATGGCGCTGCTTTCATATGAATTCATGAGAAGAGCTTTTCTTGCGGCGATTTTTATTGCTGGTATCGCACCAATGCTAGGGGTCTTTCTGGTGATTCGAAGACAGTCATTGATGGCTGATACGCTGTCCCATGTCTCTTTAGCAGGGGTGGCACTAGGCTTCTTTCTAAATCTAAATCCGAGTTTGACGACGCTATTGATCGTAGTCATTGCCGCAATCATTTTGGAATACTTGCGAACACTGTACCGCAGTTATTCAGAAATTTCGATCGCCATTTTGATGTCCGGCGGTTTAGCGTTAGCCCTCGTCTTGATGAACCTTAGCGGTGGAAACTCCGCAACGAGTATCCAATCGTATTTGTTTGGGTCGATCGTTACGATCACACAAGAGCAAGTTTGGATCTTAGGCTTTTTGTTTTTAGTCGTTTTTGCTTTATTTTTCTTATTCAAACGGCCCATGTACATTTTGACCTTTGATGAAGATACCGCTCATGTCGATGGCTTGCCTGTGCGAGTGATGTCGATGCTCTTTAATGTCTTGACGGGGGTGGCAATCGCCATGATGATCCCGATTGCGGGTGCATTGCTGATCTCTGCGATCATGGTTTTACCAGCTGCCATCAGTATGCGTTTAGGCAAAAGCTTCAACGCGGTGATTTTGATCAGTGTCGTGATCGGCATGATTGGGATGATGTCTGGTTTGACCAGTTCCTTTTATTTGGACACACCACCGGGAGCGACGATCACGCTGGTTTTTATCGCTCTTTTCTTAGTAATCAATTTGATCAAACGCATCGTGATCCTCGTGCAACGAAAACAACGCCTCAAATAAAGGGCTTTATGAAAAAGAAACGAAGAATTTTCGTTTCTTTTTTTTAAACTCTAATCAAAACCGAACGATATAAGCAATATTTCAGATAATGCTCGCATTTATCCCGAAAAAGCCTTATAATAAGGCGAATAAACTAAAGGAGTTGTCCGGTGTGAAAATACGTCGAAGTGAACGACTGATCGATATGACACATTACTTGTTGAATCATCCCCATGAATTGATTTCATTGTCCTTCTTTTCTAAACGATATGCCTCTGCAAAATCATCGATTAGCGAAGATTTATCTATTATCAAAAAGACCTTTAAAGAACGAGGAACAGGCATTCTTGATACCGTGCCAGGCGCTGCTGGCGGTGTTTTTTTTGTGCCTGAAATTTCTGAAGAAGAAGCGTATGCGTACGTTGAAGGGCTGGCAAAACGCTTGTCTGAGCAAGACCGTTTGTTGCCTGGCGGCTATGTCTATCTATCTGACTTATTGGGCGAACCGGAATTGCTGCGCCAAGTCGGCCGCATCATCGCTTCCAAATATTTAGGCGAACAAATCGATGCGGTGATGACCGTTGCTACTAAAGGAGTTCCGATCGCTCAAGCAGTCTCTTACTACTTGAATGTTCCCTTCGTGATCGTGCGTCGTGATTCCAAGATCACTGAAGGCTCGACCGTGAGTGTCAATTATGTCTCTGGTTCTTCAGAGCGGATCGAAAAAATGGAATTATCCAAACGCAGCTTAAAGCGCGGCTCTAGAGTATTGGTGGTCGATGACTTTATGAAAGGCGGCGGCACGGTCAATGGGATGAAGAGCTTGATTGAAGAATTTGAAGCCGAATTAGTCGGTATTACGGTTTTTGCCGAAACGAAATTCAAAGGCAAGCGGGCCATCAGCGATTACAGCTCTCTGCTGTATGTTGAAGATGTCGATACCCAGACCAAAACGATCTCGGTAGTACCGGGAAATTATTTTGAGAAAAAAGCCTGATTTATGTGGCTCTTAGACTGGCGCAAGCAGCTGTTTTTTGAACGGCGGCTGCCAGTCTTTTTTTGATTGGTCTAGGTGGGGATTCCTTAAATCGTTGAAATTTACAAGTACTTGGGCTAAACTGTTTATAGGAAATTCAATGAACAAAAATCGTTCAGATTGATAGGAGTGGAATACGTGGACGCACGTTTTGCAATAATTTTAGCGGCTGGAAAAGGCACGCGCATGAAATCGAAGTTATATAAAGTGTTACATCCGGTTTGCGGTAAGCCAATGGTGGAGCACATCATGAACCGAGTGGTGGAAACAAATCCTGAAGAGATTGTGACGATCGTTGGTCACGGGGCGGAAATGGTCAAGGAGCAACTGGGGGATCGCACCAATTACGCCTTACAAGCCGAACAATTAGGTACCGGTCACGCTGTCGTTCAAGCCGAATCATTTTTAAAGGGCAAAAAAGGCACGACCTTAGTAATTAGTGGGGATACGCCGTTATTGACGACGGAAACCTTGAATAACTTGTTCGATTACCATCAAGGGAAAAATGCATCGGCAACGATCTTGACGGCACAAGCGGCAGACCCAACGGGCTATGGCCGGATCGTACGGGATCATGTCGGCATCGTGGAAAAAATCGTCGAGCAAAAAGATGCGTCGACCGAAGAAGCACTGATCCAAGAAATTAATACAGGCACGTATTGCTTTGACAATGAATTGTTATTTGACGCCTTGGCAAAATTAGATACGGACAATGCTCAAGGGGAGTACTACTTGACTGATATTATCGAGATCTTAAAGGAAGACGGCAAAATCATCGCTGCTTATCAAACCGAAGATTTCCATGAATCTTTAGGAGTCAACGACCGCATCGCCTTAGCCGAAGCCAATCGCTTGATGCGCCAGCGGATCAACCGTCAACACATGCAAAACGGCGTGACCTTGATCGACCCGGCGACGACTTATATCGACGAAGGCGTTGTGATTGGTTCAGATACCTTGATCGAAGCCGGTGTGATCATCAAAGGGCAGACGACGATCGGAGAAGACTGTGTCATTACGGCAGCTTCTGAAATTGAAGACAGCAAGATCGGCAACCAAGTGACGATCAAGGCATCGACGATCGAGGAGAGCATCATTCATGATGGCGCCGATGTCGGTCCCAATGCCCACCTTCGCCCCAATGCGGAAATTTTGGCCCATGCCCATATCGGTAACTTTGTGGAAATCAAAAATGCGACGATTGGTGAAGGCACCAAAGTCGGACACTTGTCCTATGTCGGTGATGCAACCTTAGGCAAAAACATCAACGTCGGCTGCGGTGTAGTCTTTGTTAATTATGACGGCAAGAGCAAATTTAAAACGACTGTCGGGGACAATTGCTTTATCGGCTCCGGGTCTAATCTGGTTGCACCCTTGACCATCGAAGAGGAAACGATGATCGCTGCTGGCTCAACGATCACCAAAGATGTTCCTAAACACAGTATGGCGATTGCTCGCGCCCGTCAGGAAAATAAAGCGGATTACGCGAAAAAGTTACCTTATCTAAATTAGAAATAGCGAAATGACTTGATTTCTTAAGGAAAAATGACTACTATTTATTAGGAAGAAGATTCTAGTAAAAAGGAGTCATTTTTTTCTAGATGAACGCAAAGAAAGTGGAGGTTCTCATGTCAAATCATTATTTTGATCCAAGATTGAAGATTTTTTCTCTGAACTCAAATCGTCCTTTGGCGGAAAAAATCGCAGCTGCAGTAGGTGTTGAATTAGGTAAGTGTTCAGTCAAACAATTTAGCGATGGTGAAATCCAAGTGAATATTGAAGAAAGTATTCGTGGTGCTCACGTCTACGTGATTCAATCAACCAGCAGCCCTGTAAACGATAACCTAATGGAATTGCTGATCATGATCGATGCTTTGAAGCGCGCCAGTGCGAAGACGATCAATGTAGTAATGCCTTATTATGGTTATGCAAGACAAGACCGCAAAGCGCGATCAAGAGAACCAATCACCGCAAAACTTGTAGCAAACATGATCGAAAAAGCCGGTGCGAACCGTATGGTTACACTGGATTTGCATGCTTCACAGATTCAAGGGTTCTTTGATATCCCAGTTGACCACTTGATGGGTGCACCATTGATCGCCAACTACTTCTTGGAAAGAGGCATTCAAGGCGATGACGTCGTAGTCGTTTCACCAGACCACGGTGGCGTGACTCGTGCCCGCAAATTAGCTGAGTTTCTTAAGTCACCAATCGCGATCATCGACAAACGTCGTCCGAAAGCCAACGTAGCGGAAGTCATGAATATCATTGGTCATGTTGAAGGCAAAACTTGTGTCTTGATCGACGATATGATCGATACTGCTGGTACCATCACATTGGCTGCGAATGCGTTGAAACAAGCAGGTGCCAAAAGTGTTTACGCCTCATGTACTCACCCTGTCTTGTCAGGACCTGCCTTGGAACGGATCGAAGATTCGGCCATTGAGCATCTAGTTGTGACAGATTCGATTTACTTGCCAGAAGACCGTAAGTCGAAAAAAATCGATGAGATCAGTGTTGGTGCCTTGATGGGCGAAGCGATCAAACGAATCCATGAGAACAAACCAGTAAGTCCACTGTTTGAATCAAAATTATCAATTTAATCGTGCCTCATAAGCATGAGAACAACAGCCAATGGTCGGTCTTTAACCGCTCATTGGTTGTTTTTTTCTGAGGAGTTTCAGGATGTTTTTAGAAAAAACGATCGCAGTCATGTTTCTTTTCACCAATTTATGGTATTCTTGAAAGTGACTTGCGAAACGCAAGCACAAAATAAAATAGAATCTAATCACAAAGGGGAGTCTGCAAAGGCTGAGAATGAGAGTACTCTAAACCCTTCGTACCTGTTTCGATCATGCGAACGTAGGAATTGTGACGAGTTGAAGTGTCTAACACTTCTCCTTTGTGAATTGTGATGATTCTAAAGGAGGAGTTTTTTTTGAAACGAAAAATGTCGCTGCAAGTGTGGACGGAAGGAACGATGATTGCTGCGATCGGGGTCGTCTTGTCGTATATCCCGATCCAGACAGCCAATTCCAGTATCGACTTGTCTCTAGGGCTCGTGCCCTTGGTCTTGTATTCGTATCGTCGCGGGGTGCTACCGGGAATGACGGCGGGATTTATGTGGGGCTTGCTGAATATTTTGATTGGTAGCGCCATGCGTAACTTTATCACCGTTCCACAGATCATCTTTGAATACCCCTTTGCCTTTGCTTTTGGCGGGATGGGCGGCTTGTTTGCTAATAAAATCCAACAAGCGATCCGTCAAAACAGCAAAACCGTTACGTGGTATGTCGTCTTAGGGGGCATCGTGGCGGTGATCAGCCGTTGGTTTTGGCATTATTGGGCTGGAGTCTTTGTCTGGGGAATGTACGCACCGCCAGGACAAAGCCCGTATCTGTATTCCTTGATCTTCAATGGATCATCGGTCATTATCAATATCGTTTATGTAGGGGTCGTCCTAGGTCTCTTAGTCAAGGCAGCCCCGAAATTATTTGTGCCTAAAGCTTAGTTTTAGAAATGGAACCATGAAAAAATGTCTTGATGCTCTTTGAAAAAGAGAAGCATCAAGACATTTTTTTGTCGAAAAAGCCAAAAGCCAAATCTTCTTGATCAATTTCCAACGACCAGTTTTTTTTGCTGGCTGAGTAGCGCAAAACTGCAATTTGATCTAACTCTTTTTGATTGACCAATGTGCTTTTCAAGCCAGCATCTTCTGACAGATAGATCGGAATCGTATAAGTTTTATCGATCAGTTGTTCTTGTGTCAGACAGAAGACGATGCCTTCTTGCATGATTCCCCGCAACTCTTTCAGCAAATTAAAATCGAGTTTTTCCACCGGTGTTGCTTTTTTAAAAAAGGAGAGGCGATCATTGATTTTTTCTAAGACGATGCGGGTGATCCGATCCGCCAAGATTCGGTAATATTCATCTAAGTAGCGATAATAAACGCGGGAACGTGCATCTTTTAAGTCAAAGAAAACAAAGTTATTTTGCAGTTTGTAAAAGAAAGGGGAGTGGAGGTGTGTCTTCATGTGGCCAAAATATAACAATTCGGAGATCTCTAAAGGCGTCAATTCTTTGACCATCTCGTAATCATTAAAATCGATCCACTTCATTTCTTCGGCAATGCGACCTTTGTTGATTTGCTGAAAAAACAGTTGGACATCTTCCATTCCGCGTATCACTTTTAAGCCCGTATGACCGTCGAATTCGCCGAAATCACTGGAAGGATCAAGCAAGAGCAAATTCTTGGGCTGATGGACGATGCTCTTGTTAAAATCTTGGGGGGCAAGCCCGCGGGTCAAGACGGCATTGCTGGTTGTATCAATATGTACGTAAATCGTGTTAGACATGCCGATCGATCCCTCCTATATACTAAGTTCATTCTACAACAAAGCGCTGAAAATTGCTTGTATCTTTTCGTTTAAAGTTATATTACAAAATAACAGAAAAAACAATTTTTAAGTTCCCTTTTTCGACAAAAAAAGGCAAATCTTGTCTTTTCGTAAAAAAACTGGCCAAAATTGGCGTCTTTATGAGGATTTTGGTATGATAAAAGAAGAAACTAATGGAGACGAGAACCTATGAGAAAAAAGAAAAGCAGACTTTCGAATTGGCTGAGCAATCTCTTTTTGCTTGTGCTGTTATTGATTGGTTTAGCATTGATTTTTAATAATCAAATCAAAAATTATTTTATTAAACAAACAGGTGAAGCATACGCAGTCGGCACCATTGATCGTAGTGAGGTCGAAAAAAATATGGAAGCGGAAGCGACCTTTGATTTTGATGCCGTGGAGCCGGCAAGTTCAGAAGCAGTCTTACGGGCGCAGCTGAGCAACAAAGCTTTGCCAGTGATCGGCGGCGTGGCGGTTCCCAGTGTTGGGATCAATCTGCCGATTTTTAAAGGCTTGGCCAACGAGGCCTTGCTGTATGGTGCTGGTACGTTAAGTCCCACCCAAAAAATGGGGGAAGGCAATTACGCGTTAGCTAGCCATCGCGCTCAATCGCCAGAGCTCCTGTTTACACCATTGGATGATGTCGCGATCGGGGCGGCTATCTATGTGACCGATCTGGAAAATATTTACACGTATACTGCGACTTCTTCTGTGCGGGTCGACCCGACCGATGTTTATTTGCTTGACGAAGTAGAAGGCCGCAAAATGATCACGCTGATCACCTGTGGGGAAATGGGCGGTGTCACCCGTCGTGTGATCCAAGGTGATCTGGAATCTGTAACGCCTGTCGACGAAGCAACGGATGAGATGTTGGCAGCATTCAACATGGCACAACGAACATTTTAATCAAAAGAATAGCTCGAGTGGTACGGCAGCTGGCGTGTCATTCGTCTATTCTTTTTTGCATAAGGAGGCGTCTTGATGAAAGTGAAAAAACTGACTTCGATCGATTTTCTTGCACAAAGGGCAGGATTTCAAGAAAGCCGACTCGTCTTTTCCTTTTTTGAGTCGCATTCAAAAGCGCGACGAGCCTTTCTAGCCGATATAGCGCAGCAGGGCTGGCAGATCGACAGCCGTTACGGACGTCTTTACCTTGCTGGGCAGTTTGATTTTGACCAAAAGACACTGACTATCACCAATCTGCTGGTGGAAGCGGCCGCCGAGTTTACTTGGAAACAACTGCTGGCCGTGACAGAAAACTTCGCCCGCAGTCGCTTTGTAGCAGCCGTCTTGTGGCAGCTTCCTCATCGGACCCCCTTGGCGGAGTGGTTTATCCAGCAAGGGTATCAAGTGGTCCCTCAAGGGTATCAAAAAGCGCTAGCTTATCAGACGGCGCTGGTTTTAGGCGGTGGCGGTGCTCACGGGGCGTATCAAATCGGTGTTTGGCAAGCGCTGCAAGAACGGGGCATCACCTTTGAATGGATCACGGGAACTTCCGTCGGTGCCTTGAATGGTGCCTTGATTTTAATGAACGATGTGGAAGCGGCCGTCGATTTATGGGCAAATATCTCCAGCGAGCAAGTATTGCACTATCCGCTTGCTTCGGTACGAGCCCAAACACTGCGGGATTTGATGAATCAAGCCAACTCGCTGGTCCGTGAAGCGGTTAAAAGCAACGGCGCCAGTACCGAACCCTTGGCAAAGCTTTTGCAAAAGACCTTTGATCAAGAAAAATTCAGCCAAACTGCTTGTCATTTGCTAATCTGTACGACTCGTCTGCCAGATTTCAAGGAGACGGTTTATGCCTTTGATCCATCAGCAGTAGAAGAAAACCTGCATTGGTTATTGGCATCCGCCTCATTTTATCCAGCGATGCAGGCGCAAAAAATTAATGACGCCTATTACATCGATGGCGGCTATCGCAACAACCTGCCCATCGATGTCGCTCTACAGCAGGGGGCAACGGAATGTATCACCGTGGATGTCCAAGGACCCGGCATCAATAAAAGGACGGTTTTGACGGAAGAAACTGCGCAACTTTCGTTAGGGTCTCCTTGGTCCTTAGGCAGCTTTTTGGTTTTTGATGCCCAGCGTTCGCTGGATAATATGACCTTGGGCTATTTGGAAACCTTGAAAGTGTTCGGCAAATACCAAGGCCATTGGTATACCTTTGAAAAGACGGTTGATTTTCAGCCGTTATGGCGGGGCTTTTTGAAAGAGCTACGCCAGACAGACCCGTTGCTTTATCAGGAACTAAAGAAAAAAGAATTTTGGAAAAAAATGCGTAAATTCTATCAACAGGATGTGCCATTTGAGCAGTGGGGGCGTATACTGATAGAGTGTACCGCGAAAGTATTGTATCTAGCGCCTACGGTGATTTATGAGCAGGAAACGATTCTAACGGCTTTAGCTGAAAAAATTGCGCTAAAGGCAGTGGAAGAAGCCGATGCCTGGTCGATCACCGAGTGGCTGAGCTATTATCGCGACCGTTTTTTTGTCTTGTCCGAGCAAAACCGCTTTTTCTTTTTTTATCGGACGCAGCAATTGAATCTGCCCGCCCTTCAGCAGATTCGTCGGCGTTACCCGCTGACTGCTTTAATGGCAGCGTATAGTCACTATCTTTTGAAAGGAGCAGAAAATGGATAAATTTTCGTATGAAATCGTTGAAGAGATCGCCGTGCTTTCGGAAAATCAAAGAGGCTGGCGCAAAGAATTGAATTTGGTGAGCTGGAATGGGCGTCCGCCAAAATTTGATCTGAGAGATTGGGGTCCAGAGCACGAGAAGATGGGCAAAGGCGTGACCTTATCCAATGAAGAATTTGCAGAACTTAAAAAAGCCCTGCTTTCCATGTAAGAAAGCAAAACGGTGAGGAGTGATCAAATGAAAAGTATGACTGGTTTTGGCAAAGGCAGTGCAGAAACGCCAGATGTGCAGATCGAAATTGAGATCAAAAGTGTCAATCAGCGCTTTTTGGACCTGCAGCTGCGAATGCCCAAACAATTGAATCCTCTAGAAGGTGCTTTACGGCAGTCGATCAAGCAGACCCTCCAGCGGGGGCGAATCGAATTGTATGTGACGTTAAAAGAAAAAACCGCAAATACGAAACAGATCGAGATCCAATGGGACCTGCTGGAACGTTTCATGCAGGAGATCGATACCGAAGCCAACGCCCGTTTTGACCTGACAGAGCTGCCAAAAGCAGCATTGCTGGAACAATTCCTGCTCCATGAGGCTTTTCTAACGATCTCTGATCAAGAGCCAGAAGAAAGCACCTTAGCCGATGGCGTGATGGAAGCATTAGACCAAGCGTTGGCAGCGATCGACCAAAGCCGCTGGGTGGAAGGGCAAGGCATTCTGCAGATCTTACAAGAAAATCAGCGACAGCTGCAGGAAAAACTAACAGAACTCAAACAATTCGTGACCCTCTATGAAGCGGACTACCAAGAACGCTTTGAAAAGAAACTGACTGCCTATCTAGGGGAAGAAGTCGAGCGCGATCGTTTACTGACAGAGTTGGCGATTTTATTGGAACGCGGCGATATCCACGAAGAACTGGATCGTTTAAGTATCCATTTAACGACGATGACGGAGCTGCTGGCAGCTGAGACGCCGATAGGTCGAGAGCTGGATTTCTTGATCCAAGAGATGAACCGAGAAGTCAATACGATTGGCTCAAAATCAAGTCCGATCCAAATCAAAAACAGTGTCGTCCAAATGAAGACGATCATTGAGAAAATCAGAGAACAAGTTCAAAACATCGAGTAGGAGGAATGAACCAATGAAATATTACGATATCACCTTTCACGAACTGAGCGGGAAAAATGTCATCAAGCGCAGTATTCCCTCTGATAAAGAGAATTTCTCTGCGTGGGAAGATGCCTGCGTAGCCATCGAGCCGGATTTTCTTCATCTACTAGTTGATGGCGTAGCTGTTTCTTTAAATCGTCGGTACATCGTGCGTATCGATTGCCAAGAAGTGACGGATCCGACCGAAAAAGCAATCACTGCCAAAGACGAATTAGCAGGGGTCATCAATACCTTAAGCAACATGGGCTTTTAAGAAAGCAGCCGAAGTGTAGACTAGCAATTTCATGAAATTCCCATTATAATAAAGTAGTTCTTGAAAGTTGCTGAAAAAAAGTGCAAAATAGACGTTAAGCAAATGTCAGTGAAAGGACGTCATTATGTCAGAGCGAGGATTACTTATAGTTTTATCAGGACCTTCCGGAGTAGGGAAAGGGACCGTGCGCAAAGCAATTTTTGAGAGTGACGACAACGATTTTCAATATTCCGTTTCAATGACCACTCGTCAAAAACGCGAGGGGGAAGTGGAAGGGGTCGATTACTATTTCCGCACGCGGGAAGAATTTGAAGCCTTGATCGAAGCCGGTGAAATGCTGGAATACGCCGAATATGTCGGCAATTATTATGGCACCCCATTATCTTATGTCCAACAAACACTGGATCAAGGAAAAGATGTATTTTTAGAGATCGAAGTGCAAGGGGCAAAACAAGTAAAAGACAAAGTTCCCGATGGTGTGTTTATTTTTCTGACGCCACCTGATCTGGCAGAATTACGCTCTCGTATTACAGGAAGAGGAACCGACTCTGCCGAAGTGATCGATGAACGGATGCGTGTCGCCCGTGAAGAAATCGAAATGATGGCTTTATATGATTATGCCGTTGTCAATGATGAAGTACCTAAGGCAGTCCAACGAATTCGCGAAATTATTTCGAGTGAACATTTTCGCGTTGACCGAGTGATCGGAACCTATATCAAAATGTTAGAGGAGCTGTAAGAAATATGATGTTAAAACCTTCAATCGATTCTTTGTTGGATCGTGTCAACTCAAAATATTCATTAGTGATCTTAGCAAGCAAACGGGCGCATGAACTTGATGCCGGTGCGCAAGCAACATTAGAAAACTTTGATTCAGTGAAAAGCGTGGGTCAAGCGCTTGAAGAAATCGAAGCGGAATTAGTCGTTAATGATCCGCATCCGGAAATCAAACGGGCCCGTTTGAAAATGGAACAAGAAGAGCGCAAAGCGCAAAAAGACCAAGAACAAAAAGAATTAGAAGCGCGTATCCGCGACGAACAAAAGCTATAGACAAAAGCAAGCTAGAGCACGCCTGTGTTCTGGCTTTTTCTTTTGAATGGCGATGGTTAAATTTTTGTAAGGGGTACAGACAAACCCCAGCCCATTTAGTAAAATAGAACCTAAAAGGAGGAGAAGAGATGGCGTACATAGCAGAAGTGATCGTGGATGTTCCCACGATGCAGACCGATCAGCCTTTTACTTATCTGATCCCATCAGAATTACAAGCCGCCATTGAGACAGGAATGCGGGTCGAAGTGCCATTTGGCAAAGGTGACCGTCATATCCAAGGGTTCGTCGTCGGGCTTTCAGAAGTTGCCGAACCGCAACAGACCTTAAAACCAATCGTTCGTTTGTTGGATTTGTCGCCTGTCGTCAATGAAGAACTTCTCCAATTAGCCGACTACATGAAGGAAACGACCTTTGCCTTTAAGATTACTTGTTTGCAGACGATGCTGCCTAGTGTGATGAAAGCCGAGTACCAAAAGCAGATCGTTTTGCTGGAAGGAAATCATCCCATCAAAAAATATTTTCCCGAAGACGGCATCCTCAGCTGGCAAGACGCCGAAAGTGCAGGGCTGCTGCCGCAGTTGAAGCCTTTGCGGGAAGCCGCAGTAGTTGAACTGCAGTACCTCGTGAAAAATAAAAACAAAGCGAAAATGACCCGTTATATTGAACGCAAGATCGAGCCAGCAGAAATCCCCGCCGTTCAGCAACAGCTGCGCAAAGGGGCCAAACGCAAGCTGGAAATCTTACAGATTTTGACAGAGGAAGCCCGCTTGCCGGTTTCCTTTTTTACCGAACAAGGGATTTCCACCGCGGCTTTGAACCAAGCGCAAGAAGCTGGCTGGCTGACCTTTACGGAAGTTGAAGACTACCGTGATCCTTACAAAGACCGTCAATTTCAAAAAACGGTCCCCCTTGAATTAAATGAAGAACAGGCAGCTGCAGTAGCGCAAATCACTGCTTGTGCGGATAACCAAGAGGCGCAGACTTTTTTACTGGAAGGGATCACCGGCAGTGGAAAAACAGAAGTCTATCTACAAGCGATCGCCCAATTGCTGAAACAAGGCAAATCTGCGATCATGCTCGTACCGGAGATCGCTTTGACCCCGCAAATGGTCGAACGCTTTAAAAGCCGTCTCGGCGACGCAGTGGCTGTTTTACACAGCGGCTTGTCCCAAGGTGAAAAATACGATGAATGGCGTAAGATCGAACGTGGGGAGGCGCAGGTGGTGGTTGGCGCCCGCTCGGCGATTTTTGCTCCGTTGAAAAACATCGGGGTCATCATCGTCGATGAGGAGCACGAAGCCTCCTATAAGCAAGATGAAGCCCCTCGTTACCATGCGAGAGATTTAGCGATTTGGCGCAGCCAGTACCATCACTGTCCAGTGGTGTTAGGCAGTGCGACGCCGTCATTAGAATCTCGTGCTCGGGCCCAAAAAGAAGTCTACCGCTTATTGAAATTGAATCAGCGGGCAAAAACCAGTGCGCAATTACCGCAGATCGAAGTCGTGGATATGCGTACCGAATTTGCCAATAAAAAGTATCAAACTTTTTCTCGTCCGTTACAGGAAAAAATCACAGACCGCTTGGCCCGCAAAGAACAGATCGTCTTGCTGCTGAATCGGCGCGGCTACTCTTCCTTCGTGATGTGCCGCGATTGTGGGTATGTTTTGCCTTGCCCAAATTGCGACATCTCCTTGACGCTCCATATGGATACCAAAACGATGCGCTGTCATTATTGCGGACATGAAGAACACATCCCCCATCGTTGCCCCAACTGTAATGCAGACAAGATTCGTTATTACGGAACGGGCACGCAAAAAGTGGAAGAAGAGTTGAAGGAACTGTTTCCCGAAGCGCGGGTTTTACGGATGGATGTCGATACCACCCGCAAAAAAGGCGCCCACGAAAAAATCTTGACCTTGTTTGGGGAGAAAAAAGCGGATATTTTGTTGGGGACCCAAATGATCGCCAAAGGCTTGGATTTTCCTGATATCACGCTGGTAGGGGTCTTGAATGCCGATACCGCCTTGAACTTGCCAGATTTTCGTTCGAGTGAACGGACGTTCCAGCTGCTGACTCAGGTCAGTGGTCGGGCAGGTCGGGCGGAAAAAACCGGCGAAGTGGTGATCCAAACATTCAACCCTGAGCACTATGCCATCCAGTTGGCGCAGTCGCAAGACTACGAAGATTTCTATCAAAAAGAGATGTGGATGCGGCACCAAAGCGGTTATCCACCGTATTATTTCACCGTCAAAATCACCTGCAGCCATCCCGAAGAGCAAGTCGCCGCTCAGAAGATGTTTGCGATCGCGCGGGATCTGCAGCAGGAGCTGTCACCGCGAAGTATTTTGTTGGGTCCGGCACCAAGTGCGATTTTGCGGGTGAAAAACCGTTATTACTACCAATTGATCATTAAATACAAAAATGAACCGCAGCTACCTGCTTTGTTGACCCGTCTGTTGGATCAAAGTCAAATCGATCAGCGCAAAGGATTGTACGTATCGATTGACCAAGAGCCGTTGAATTTTATTTAGAGGAGAAAATATGCGTTATCCTATTATTATCACCCCCGATGAACGTCTTCGTCGGCAAGCAAAACCCGTCAAAGTAATTACCGATGAACTCGTTCAGCTACTAGACGACCTTTATGAAACGATGGTCGCCCATGACGGGATCGGTATTGCCGCACCGCAAGTCGGCAAAAACCTGCAAGTGGCGATCGTGGAAGTCGAAGAAGACGATCGCTTTGAAATGATCAACCCTGAGATCATCGCTTCTTCTGGTGAATCCCTTGATGTGGAAGGCTGCTTGAGTATTCCCCACACCTTTGGGACCGTCAAACGAGCAGACGAGATCACTGTCCGCTATTTCGATCGAGAAGGAGAAGAAATGGAAGTGGAAGCATTCGGTTACTTGGCGCGTGCGATGCAGCATGAGATCGATCATTTAAATGGCGTGCTGTTTGTCGACAAGCTCGTCGAACGCATTCCTGAAGAAGACTTAGAAAAGTATATGGAGGAACATGAAAATGACTAAAATCGTCTTTATGGGTACCCCGGCGTTTTCCGTCCCAATTTTAGAAGGCTTGCTTGAAGCCGGCTATGAAGTGGCAGCAGTCGTGACACAGCCGGATCGTCCCGTCGGTCGCAAAAAAACCATCACTCCGACACCCGTCAAAGAAGCGGCGTTGAAGCATGGCTTGTTGGTTTTACAACCAGAAAAAATCAGTGGGTCACCAGAAATGGAGCAGATTCAAGCTTTAGCACCTGATCTGCTGATCACGGCAGCTTTCGGCCAATTTTTACCTAGTGCTTTACTAGAAGTACCGAAGTATGGCGCTATCAACGTTCATGCGTCCCTACTACCGAAATATCGGGGCGGAGCACCTGTGCATTATGCCATCATGGAAGGCGAGCAAGAAACGGGTGTAACCATCATGGAAATGATCAAAAAAATGGATGCTGGCGGTATTTTTGCTCAAGCTCATTTGCCCATCACGGCACAAGATGATGTGGGGACGATGTTTGATAAGTTGAGCCTGCTGGGCAAAGACTTGTTGCTGGAAACCCTGCCGAAAATCTTGTCAGGAGAGTTGCAGCCGGTTCCGCAAGAAGAAGCGAAAGTAACCTTCTCGCCGAATATCAGCCGTGAACAAGAAGCCATCGACTGGCAGAAAACGGCGGTGCAAATCGATGCCCAAGTCCGAGGCATGCGGCCATGGCCGATCGCCTTTACGACACAAAACGGCAACCGCTGGAAGCTTTGGCAAGTAACACCGCTGGAGCAAACGACGACAGCCCAGCCAGGAACGATCATTGAACGGACGAAAAAAACGTTGCTGATCGCTTGTGGTGAAGGCACGGTATTGGCTATCGATGAATTGCAGCCAGCTGGAAAAGGCCGACAAGACATTGCCGCATTCTTAAACGGCAGTGGACAACAGATTCAAAAAGGGGATCAGGTAGGTACCTATGAAGCGTAATCTTGGAGACATACAATATACAGTGCGTTTTGTGGCACTAGAAGCGTTGTTGCGAATCGAAAAAGGCGGTGCTTATTCCAATCTACTGCTGCGGGAATTGATGAATCAAGGGCGTTTAAATGACAAGGACGGTCGCTTACTGACTGAATTGGTGTACGGCACCATCAGTCGTCAGCTTTTATTGGATTATTATTTGGACCGGTTTATTAAAAATGCCCGCAAAGTCGACCCGTGGGTCAAAACGCTGCTGCGGCTTTCCTTGTATCAGATGCTGTATCTCGATAAAGTACCCGCCCATGCCATCATTCATGAAGCCGTGGATATTGCGAAAGCCAAAGGCAATCCGGGGACTGGTAAATTCGTCAATGGCGTGCTGCGCACGATCCAACGACAAGGAGTGCCAGACTTGGCATTGATTAAAGACCCAATGGAACGTTTAGCAACGGAAATCAGCCTGCCCTTATGGCTAACGAAGAAACTAGTCAAACAAATTGGGATCGAAGAAACCAGTGAGCTAGGCTATGCCCTATTTGAACCCAATCATGCCAGTGGTCGTATCGATCTGCAGCGCATCTCGCAAGCAGCAGCGATCGAACGGCTACAAGAAGAAAGCATTGACGCACGACCAAGTGAGCTTTCCCCTTATGGGGTTGTGGCTGATAAAGGCTTTATGGCGGGCTCTTCCCTCTACAAAGAAGGCTTACTGACGATCCAAGATGAAAGTTCGATGCTGGTTGCCCCCGTTTTACAAGTAGCCCGGAACCATCAAGTATTGGATGCGTGCGCCGCCCCAGGAGGCAAAACGACCCATATCGCTGCCTTCTTGTTTGCCGCAGAGGGCGGCAAAGTGACAGCACTGGATATCCATGCCCATAAAGTTAAGCTGATTCAGCAAAATGCCCAACGTTTAGGCGTAGAAGCAGTTGTGGAAACCCGCGTGATGGATGCCCGAGAGACGGCTCAAACCTTTGCCCCCGAACAATTTGATCGCATCTTAGTGGATGCCCCTTGTTCTGGATTAGGGTTGATGCGCCGTAAGCCGGACATCAAATACAGCAAGACGGAGGCCGATTTCCAACGCTTGCCGCAGATTCAGCGAGAGATTTTGGAAAGTGCCGCCCCAACCTTGAAAAAATCGGGTATAATGGTCTACAGCACATGTACGATTCTAGAGGAAGAAAATCAACAAGTCGTGGCAGCGTTTCTCGCTGACCATCCTGAATTTGAGCAAATGCCTCTTGCGGTAGGACCGCTGGCAGCCGAAGCTGTTCAAGAGGATATGTTGACGATCTATCCGCAAGATTTTATGACAGATGGCTTTTTTATCAGTTGTCTACGCAAAAAGTAACGAGGTGAAAGAAATTGGAGATTCGTTTTCAAACAGATGTCGGCAAACGTCGCAACACAAACCAAGATTTTGCAGCAACCTATGTAAATAAAGCCAATGTGACATTGGCCTTGCTTGCCGATGGCATGGGGGGCCACCGGGCCGGAGATGTCGCTAGCCGTCAAGCAGTCAGTGAGATTGGCACCGCTTGGGAACAGACAGAGCTGACAGACAGTGAAAAAACTGCCCAATGGTTGATCCAAAAAATCCAAGCAGAAAGCCAAGTGATTTTCCAAAAAGGACAAGAACAAGAAGAACTTAGCGGCATGGGCACCACGATCATTGCTGTGGCCTTATTAGGCGACCAGTTTACGATTGCCAATGTCGGGGACAGCCGTGCCTATCTTTTACGCAATCAAGTGCTGACCCAAATCACAGAGGACCATTCACTGGTCAATGAATTGGTGAAGTCAGGACAAATCACAGCAGAAATGGCCTTGAATCATCCTCGCAAAAACGTTTTGACCCGCTCGATCGGCATGCCAAGCGAAGTCGAAGTCGATGTGGCGATCCACTTTATTGCAGACGGGGATTATTTGCTGCTGTGTTCAGACGGATTGACCAACATGGTCTCAGATGAAGAGATCACAGCAACGATCCAAGAAACCCCTGTGCTGGAAGAAGCAGTGCAATCATTGATCGATCAAGCCAACGAACGCGGCGGTGTCGACAATATCACGGTATTATTGATTAAAGTTGGAGGAGAGCGCCCATGATCGAAATTGGGAAGAAGATAAACGGCCGATACAAAATCATCGGCAATATCGGCAGCGGCGGAATGGCAAATGTGTTTTTGGCGCATGACTTGATCTTAGACCGTGAAGTGGCAATCAAAGTGCTTCGTTTTGACTTCCAAAACGACCAAAGTGCGATTCGGCGCTTTCAACGAGAAGCATTGGCGGCGACTGAGCTGGTTCATCCCAACATCGTAACCGTTTATGATGTCGGCGAAGAAGACGGCATGCAGTTTTTGGTGATGGAATATGTCAAAGGGATGGATCTCAAGCGCTATATCCAAACGCACTATCCCGTACCTTATTTGCAGATCGTTGATATCATCCAACAAATCTTATCAGCGGTAGCGCTGGCCCATCAACACCGCATCATTCACCGGGACCTCAAGCCCCAGAATGTGCTGATCAATGAAGACGGCGTGGTGAAAATCACCGATTTTGGGATCGCGATCGCCCTATCAGAAACATCGATCACCCAAACCAACTCGATGCTAGGCTCGGTGCATTATCTTTCACCAGAACAAGCACGAGGCAGTATGGCGACCAATCAATCAGATATTTATGCGATTGGGATCATTCTCTATGAAATTTTAACCGGCAAAGTACCTTTTGATGGCGAATCAGCCGTAACGATCGCCTTGAAACATTTCCAAGATGAGATCCCTTCGATTCGGATCTATGACAAAAATGTTCCGCAATCGCTGGAAAACGTCGTATTGAAGGCGACCGCCAAAGAACCGGCGGATCGGTACAAAACTGCCGATGAAATGCGAGCGGATCTTGATACTGTATTGTCACCTGATCGACTCAATGAACCGAGATGGGAACCTCATGCCCTGATGGATGAAACGAGAGTGCTGACCCCTGTAGAAGCAGCCCAAGTTGAAACGCCGCCAGTGGAAGAACCCGTGGCAGAAACGGCTGCGGATCAAGCCGAAGAATCAGCGAAACCGAAAAAGAAAAAACGCAAACGCTGGCTGCTGCTGCCGGTCATTATGGTGATCGCACTGCTAGGCATAGGCAGTTACTTCCTATTCGGCGGTGGTCGGGGGGATGTAGCGATTCCTGAAGTCAACGGCCAGACAGAAGCGGCCGCCCGGGCCGAACTGGAAGCCGCTGGCTTACAAGTGGCAGACGAGGTAGAAGAAATCGAAGACGATGAAGTCGAAGCAGGCAATGTCGTCAAGACCGATCCGCCAGAAGGCAATGAAGTCAAAAAGAATTCCGTCGTGACCCTCTACATCAGTAGCGGAACGAAGAAAATCACCCTTGATGACTATGAAGGCCGCTCCTTTGATGATGTCAAAAAAGAGTTGATCGATTTGGGCTTTGATGAAGACAGAATCAAAGAAGAGCTAGAGTCGTCAGATGATGTCGATGAAGGGGATATTATCAGTCAATCACCAGCAGCAGGGCGGGAAGTTTCCCCAGCAGAAGACGAAATCACCTTTAAGGTCAGCTCCGGACCAGATAGCTTCGCAATGGACAACTATTATGGCATGACAGAGGCAGATGCACGAGCAGCATTGACTTCTCGCGGTGTCGACCGATCACAGATCGAAGTGAACTATCAATCCAGCAGTCAACCATCAGGCACGATCATCGCCCAAGCACCCGCAACAGGTGAAACGGTGGTGACTTCTCAAACGACCATCACTTTGACGGTCAGCAGTGGGCAGGAAATGGTCAATGTACCAAGAATCGTTGGGAAAAGCCAAGCCGATGCAGAAGCAGACTTGAATGAAGCGGGATTGGACTCAACTTTTGAGGAAGAGGACGGCTATAATGACTCGGTACCAGCTGGACATGTTGTCCGTGTCTCTCCAGGTGCTGGAACCTCCGTCGAAGTTGGCTCTACTGTAACGGTCACGATCTCTAGAGGACCTGAACCAGATGATTCGTCCTCATCGACGCCAAGCAGTAGTTCAGATGATTCCTCTGATTCAAGCGCTACGAGTGAAAGTAGCTCAGAAAGTGATTAGAAACTAGCTAAAACCAAATACTTTAACCAAGCAGCCTTCGGGGACCAAAGAATTCTCTTTTTGTTCCCCGTCCAGCTGCTTGTTTTTGTTTCTAAACCTTATAGTGAGGCACAGGTGTCTTTAAAATTTCCTTTAGTCCTGCCATTTGTGCAAGCGTACATCTTTCCAAGGATTCAAAAATTGGGTATAATGAAGGTCAGAATTAGTCAAGGGAGGGAATGAATTGAGTCATCACAATACTTCCGATTTGATTGAAGCATATTTGAAGAAAATTCTTGAAGATAGTGAAACCATTGAGATTCGTCGCGCGGAAATGGCAAATTTGTTCAACTGCGTGCCCTCACAAATAAACTACGTGATCAATACCCGCTTCACCGTTCAAAGAGGCTATGCGGTTGAAAGCAAACGCGGCGGGGGCGGCTATATTCGGATCGAAAAAGTCAAAATCACGGACAGCCACCACTACTTAAAAGAAATGAATCAACTATTCGATGAAACCATCTCGGAAAAAGATGCGTATGCAATAATCCAGAAACTTTATGAGGAAGGAATCCTGTCCAAGCGAGAAGGCAACTTATTATTGACCGTCATCGCGAAAGCAGTTCTAGGACGTTCTCCTTATGAAAATAGAACACGAGCTGATTTGCTCCATGCAATTCTAGAACGATTAAGTTACGAAGACAGGAAGTGAAAGAGATGGATGAATTATTCACCCAACGCGCGAAAGCCGTTTTGGCTATCGCCCAAGAAGAAGCAAAATACTTTAAGCACCAAGCAGTAGGTTCTGAACATATTCTATTGGCATTGGTCATTGAACAAAACGGGATTGCCGGCAAAACCTTGCGGGAAATGAATATCACAGAAAATGATATTCGTGAAGAAATCGAACATTTAACAGGGTATGGCACTGTCCGTCAATACCCAGAAAACGCCTATCTCGCGTATTCACCACGAGCAAAACATACATTTGCTTATGCAGGGGATGAAGCCAAACGCTTAGGGGCACCACAAATCGGTACTGAACATCTATTATTAGGCTTATTAAGAGATGAAGACATTTTGGCTTCTCGAATCATGCTGAATCTCGGCTTGAGTCTCGCGAAAATGCGTCAGCTTTTGAAGAAAAAAATGGGCTTCAATGAAAGCAAAACCAACGGAAGTGCTGGTCGTCGTCGTCCAGCCCAAGCCAAAGCGCAGCAAGGAACACCGACCTTGGATTCCTTAGCCCGTGATTTGACCAAATTAGCCCGTGAAAAACGGTTGGATCCTGTTGTCGGTCGTGCCAAAGAAGTCAAACGCCTGATCCAGATCCTTAGCCGTCGGACCAAAAACAACCCTGTTCTCGTGGGGGAACCTGGTGTTGGGAAAACCGCGATCGCCGAAGGCTTAGCCCAAAAAATCATCAATGGGGAAGTCCCAGAAGACATGCAAAACAAACGCTTGATGATGCTGGACATGGGGGCTTTAGTTGCCGGAACGAAATATCGTGGGGAATTTGAAGACCGAATGAAAAAAATCATTGATGAGATCTATCAAGATGGTCAAATCATCTTATTCATTGATGAATTGCATACACTGATTGGGGCCGGCGGAGCAGAAGGGGCGATTGATGCCTCGAATATTCTGAAACCAGCCTTAGCCCGTGGGGAATTGCAAACCATCGGTGCCACGACACTAGATGAGTACCAAAAATACATTGAAAAAGATTCTGCATTAGAACGCCGTTTTGCCCGGGTGCAAGTTGACGAACCGACACCAGAAGAAGCGGAAGAAATTTTACGGGGCTTGCGTCCTCGTTATGAAGAACATCATGGGGTGGAAATTTCTGATGATGCGTTACACGCCGCTGTGCAACTGTCCGTGCGTTACATCAATTCGCGCCAATTACCAGATAAAGCCATCGATTTGATGGATGAATCAGCTGCCAAAGTGCGTTTAGACAAAACCGATGAAAGTTCAGAATTGGCAGATCTGCAAAACGAGATCGCCAACTTGATCGAAGAAAAAGAAGCCGCTATTCGTCAGCAAGATTTTGAAGCAGCAGCTCGTTTACGGATCAAGGAAAAGAAATTGACCCAACAGCTGACGGAAGTAGCGTTTATGGAAGTCAAAGAAGCATCAGGCTATGCCGATAGTGTTACTGCAGAAGATGTTGCTACGGTCGTTTCCCAATGGACCGGCGTACCTTTGCAGCAGATGGAGAAAAAAGAAAGCGAACGCTTGTTGGATCTTGAAAAGATTTTGCATCAACGGGTAGTTGGCCAAGAAGAAGCAGTCAAGGCAGTCGCTCGTTCGATCCGCCGCGCCCGCAGTGGGTTGAAAGATCCGAACCGTCCAATTGGTTCCTTCATGTTCTTAGGCCCGACCGGTGTCGGGAAAACCGAGCTTGCCAAAGCCTTAGCAGAAGCGATGTTTGGTAGTGAAGATGCCTTGGTTCGTGTCGATATGTCCGAATTCATGGAAAAATACAGCACGAGCCGTTTGATCGGTTCACCGCCAGGCTATGTCGGCTACGATGAAGGTGGGCAATTGACGGAAAAAATCCGTTCAAAACCATACTCCGTCATCTTATTGGACGAGGTGGAAAAAGCCCATCCCGATGTCTTCAATATCCTCTTGCAAGTGCTGGATGATGGCCATTTGACGGATGCCAAAGGTCGGAAGGTCGATTTCCGCAACACGATTTTGATCATGACCTCTAATATCGGTGCCCAACAAATCCGCGAAGAAAAAAGCGTTGGTTTCAATGTCACTGATTTAACGAAAGATCACCAAGCGATGCAAAAACGGATATTAGAAGAGCTAAAAAAAGCCTTCCGTCCAGAGTTCTTGAACCGTGTGGATGAAACAGTAGTCTTCCAATCCTTAGGTGAAGGGGAGATCCACGAAATCGTGAAGATCATGAGCAAAGCGATCATCAAACGATTAGGCAATCAAGACATCCAATTGAAGATCACGCCATCTGCCATCGATGTGATCGGTAAAGCTGGTTTTGATCCAGAATATGGGGCACGGCCGATTCGTCGAGCCTTGCAAAAAGAAGTCGAAGACCGTTTAAGTGAAGCACTCCTATCAGGGCAAATTCATTTAGGTGACAAAGTGACGATCGGTGCTTCCAAAGGATCGATCACCCTCAATGTCAAAGAGGGACAAGCACGGGTCTTGCAACAAGTTTAAGTCGAGCCAATAACGGTAGTGGCGTTTCTATGGTCGAGCAATCGGCATCCATAGGAACGCCGCTTTTTTGTCTTGCTATGTCTAGTAGTGATCAAGAAGTCTCCACTGATTATGATTGATGATTCACAAAAAAATATCCTTCTAAATAGCTTTATGACAACGGTTGATTAATGAGCAAAGCGCTATTCGTGAAAAAAAGAGTAACGAGACCTCTTGGAAAGAATCCTGCTGTGTGATACTATGAATGAGTTGAAAAAAGGAGGAGTATTATGGTTGAGATTATCGCCACGGTGGAATCGATCGAGCAAGCACAGCAGCTGATCCCTTATGTTGATACATTGTTTTTTGGAGAAGAGACATTTGGGCTGCGCCTACCGGCCTCTTTTTCTCGTGAAGAGCAAATCAGACTGATCGACATGGCCCACGAAGCTGGAAAGAAAGTGACGATCGCGGTCAATGGCATCATGCACCCAGAAAAAATGAAGCTGATTCCAGAATACCTAGCATTTCTGAAGACCAATCAAGCCGATCAAATCGCTCTCGGAGATCCTGGGATCATTTACCGCATGAAGCAAAATCCAGAATGTGCCTTGCCATTTATCTATGCAGGGGAAACCTTAGTAACAAGCGCTCGTCAAATCAATTTTTGGGGACAAAAAGGGGCAAGGGCAGCCGTTTTAGCGCGAGAAGTTCCTTTCGAGGAAATGAAAATCATGGCCCCGCAACTAAATATTCCTGTGGAAGTATTGGTTTATGGTGCGACCTGCATTCACCAATCGAAGCGTCCGCTTTTACAAAATTATTATAACTATACCCAACAATCGGAAGAAAAGAACCATGACCGGGGGTTGTTTTTATCCGAACCGAAAAAAGAAGAAACCCACTATTCCATTTATGAAGATAGCCACGGTACGCACATTTTTGCCAATAACGACATTAATTTGCTGCTGCAGCTGGCGGAATTAGCCGAAACAGGCTTTCAAACCTGGAAGTTGGACGGAATCTATACACGAGGGGCAGCCTTTGTGGCAATTGCTAAACTGTTTGCCCAAGCCAAGATCCTTGTAGAAAGTGGGGAGTGGCAAGCAGAGCAAGCTGCTGTGCTCAGTGAACATGTTGCCCAACTTCATCCGGCAGAACGTGGGTTAGACACTGGATTTTATGCCATCGATCCTGACGATATCAAGTAAGGAGCAAGAACAAATGACCGTTAAACAAGCATTGAAACGACCAGAAGTGTTAGCACCAGCTGGTACGTTAGAAAAATTAAAAACAGCGATCCACTATGGCGCTGACGCTGTCTATATCGGCGGCAATGCCTATGGCCTACGGAGTCGCGCGGGAAACTTTACCTATGAAGAAATGGCGGAAGGGGTAGCTTTTGCCAAAGCTCACAACGCAAAAGTCTATGTAGCAGCCAACATGGTGACTCATGAGGGCAATCAAGAAGGTGCAGGGGAGTTCTTTCGGGAATTGCGAGATGTCGGTATTTCGGCCGTGATTGTTTCTGATCCAGCTTTGATCCAGATCTGCGCAACAGAAGCGCCGGGTCTACCGATCCATTTGTCCACCCAAGCCAGTGCCACGAACTATGAAACGTTGGAATTTTGGCGAGAAGAAGGCCTAGAACGGGTCGTCCTCGCTCGGGAAGTGTCGATGGAGGAAGTCGCTGAGATCCGCAAAAATACCAGCGTGGAGATCGAAGCCTTTATTCATGGCGCCATGTGTATTTCGTATTCTGGCCGTTGTACTTTGTCCAATCATATGTCGATGCGAGACGCTAATCGCGGCGGCTGTTCGCAATCTTGCCGTTGGAAATATGATCTGTTTGACATGCCGTTTGCAACGGAACGAAACAGTTTGACCAAGAATGGGACAGTGGAAGAAGAATTCTCCATGAGTGCCGTGGATATGTCGATGATCGAACATATCCCTAATCTGATTGAAAACGGCGTGGATAGTTTCAAAATCGAAGGCCGCATGAAATCGATCCACTATGTTTCAACCGTGACGAACGTTTATAAAGCAGCCGTGGACAGTTACATGGCCGATCCAGAGAACTATGTCTGCAAACAAGAATGGATCGATGAACTGTGGAAAGTTGCGCAGCGCGAGCTTGCGTCAGGCTTTTACTATGATACCCCGAGTGAAAATGAGCAGTTGTTTGGTCCACGTCGGAAAATTCCACAATACAAGTTTATTGGGGAAGTCATGGCATATGATCCGGCAACGAAAACAGCTACGATCCGGCAACGGAACCACTTTTCCGTCGGCGATGAAATCGAATTTTACGGTCCCGGATTCCATCACTTTCACCAAACCGTCGAAGTCATGTATAATGAAGACGGTGAATCCATCGATCGTGCACCAAATCCTATGATGCTGCTGACGATGCCGGTCAAAGAACCGGTGGAAGTCGGAGACATGATTCGGAAGAAAAAATAAGGTCGAGAGTCTCTCTCGGCTTTTTTTGTTGAATCAATCCAGCCAAAAAGGATCGATGAGAACATAGACAATCTTAAGGAGGAAACAACAAATATGGAAACATACGACTACATAGTAATTGGCGGCGGCAGCGGCGGGATCGCCTCAGCCAATCGAGCAGGAATGCACGGTGCCAAAGTATTATTGATCGAAGGCAATGAATTAGGCGGCACCTGTGTCAATGTCGGCTGTGTGCCGAAAAAAGTCATGTGGCAAGCCAGTGAGATGTTAGAAATGATCAAGCGGGACGCAACTAGCTACGGTATTTATCCACATGTGGATAAATTTAATTTCACTGAGCTTGTGGATAACCGTGAAAAATACATTGATTTTTTACACACAGCCTATCAAAAAGGCTTAGATAGCAATAATGTAGAAGTTATCCACGGTTATGCACAGTTTGTGGATAACCACACGGTTACCGTCAATGGGGAAAACTACCATGCAGCAAATATTTTGATTGCCACCGGTGGAAAACCCAGCGCGATGAATATTCCCGGTGGTGAGTACGCCATTGACTCGAATGGTTTTTTTGCGTTGCGAGAAGCACCAAAGCGTATGGTCGTCTTAGGGGCAGGCTACATCGCAGCCGAAATCAGCGGTGTCAGCCAACAGCTGGGCAGCCAAGTGGCTTGGGCGTACCGCAAAGAGCGGCCATTACGAACCTTTGACAAAATGCTTGCGGATAATCTTGTGGAGATGTACCAAGAATCAGGGATCGAAACTTATGCAGGCTACGTTGCCTCTCGTATCATTAAAGAAGGTGACGAGTATATCGTTCACTTTGAAAATGGTGAAACCTTGACCGGCGATTGCGTCCTTTTTGCTGGTGGTCGCGTGCCGAATACGGATAAGTTAGGCCTAGAAAACACCGATGTCCAATTGGATGAAAAAGGGTTTATCATTGTGGACAAATATCAAAATACCACAGCTGACTCGATTTTTGCGGTGGGCGATGTCATTGGAAAATTGGATTTGACCCCCGTTGCGATTGCCGCTGGTCGTCGCTTGTCTGAACGCTTGTTCAACGGTCAAAGCGATGCGTACTTGGATTATAATTTAGTACCGACGGTCATCTTTACGCATCCACCGATTGCCACGATTGGTTTATCCGAAGAAGCAGCCTTGGAAAAATACGGCCAAGAGCAGATAAAGGTGTATCGTTCGCGCTTTACACCGATGTACTTTGCTTTAAATGAGTATCGCCAAAAGTGTGAGATGAAATTGGTGTGCTTAGGAGAAGAAGAAAAAATCATCGGTCTGCACGGCATCGGGATCGGTGTCGATGAAATGCTGCAAGGCTTCGCTGTAGCCATCAAAATGGGTGCTACAAAAGCAGACTTTGATCAAACCGTTGCCATTCATCCGACGGGGTCAGAAGAATTTGTGACGATGCGTTAAAAGAAAAAAAAGCCTCAACGGACAGATGAGTTGTCCGTTGAGGCTTTTTTTGCGTATAAAATTCTAGCTATCAACTAAAAAGTCCCCAAAAGTAGATCAGAAATCGAACCTTGGGGGCTTATTTCAGGATGATCCCAGCTGCTGGGTTTATCCTAGATCCTTGATCAGTTCTGACGCCCAAGGATCTGAGCAGTGATCTGATAAAGATATGTTTTGGTTTCATCTTTGGTCTCAGGCAATTTCTGGATCGCTTGCAAAGCTTTTTTCGTGTAGTCGGCAGCGAGTTTCTTGGCTTCGTCAATACCGGCGCTTTCTTGGACGATCCGATAGACTTCATGGGTATCCGCCTCAGTCATGGCAGCTTGTTTTTCCAGCAGTGGCAACAGTTGTTGGCGGTCATTTTTCAATGCCATCAACAGCGGCAAAGAATAGACGCCTTGCCGAACATCTTCCAATACTGGTTTTCCTAAGGCAGTCGCATCTTGACTGTAATCCAAGACGTCATCCATGATTTGAAAGGCAAGGCCAATGGCTTCGCCGATCTCACGGGCTTGATTGGCAAAGCGCAAGGAGGTGCCGCTTTCGTAAGCCCCGATAAAGCAGCTTAAGGCAAACAATTCAGCGGTTTTGCCGCGAATGTTTTCTAAGTAATCCTCGACGGTGACGGACAAATCGTATCGTTTGCTCATTTGCCCTAATTCGCCGGCGAGGATTTTTTCCATACTACGGGAATTCATTTGCAAGCTTTTCATGGAGCTAGCATAATCCGCCATCAATTTGAAGCAGCAGACAAAGAGGTAATCACCAGCATAGACAGCGACATCGTTGCCAAATTCGGAACGAATGGTCGGCAGCTTGCGTCGGGTGTCCGCATGATCGACGATATCGTCGTGGATCAGCGAAGCAGTGTGGAGCATCTCGATCGAAGCCGCCAATGCGACGGCTTTTTCGCGATCTTTGTCGCTGCCATAAGCAGAAAAGAGCAGCTGATAAGCAGGACGCAGCAGTTTTCCACCTGAATGGATCATGGACAGGATCGCTTGTTCGACCTCTTTGTTTTTTAGTTTTAATGATTTTTCCATCAATTGCAAGGAGGCAGATAAGTCAGCTTGCAGTGCTGGATACTCTTGCCACATGGAATGAAGTTTCATAATTAACTCCTTTATTCTGAATCCGAGCGCCATTTGACTTTGGTCTGGCGTTCATAATCAATTTGAAAACGGCGCAGTGTTTCAACACGACGCAGCAAGTAGTTGGCGGCGATCCCGATAGCGATCCCGGACAAGATCCCAAAGAAAGACAGGACCGGCAAGTAGAGCATCACGCTCCAGGATTGAGCGATCCATGAGGCGGTGATCAACTGTCCGACGTTGTGCAAGAAACCGCCAGCCGCACTAATGCCGATGATACTGACACGCTTAGGCCCCAACTGTTTCACCAAAGACATCCCAAAGTAGCTCAGTAAGGAACCACTCATACTATATAAGAAGGTCGAAACCGTTCCTCCTAGTAACGTCGTTAAAATCAGTCTTAGCCAAATCAAGAGAAAACTGTCTTTTTTCGGCATGGTGAACAAAGCAATAATGGTAATTAAATTTGCCAAACCTAGTTTCGCACCAGGCGCAAAGGCAAATGGATAAGGGATCATATTTTCAACTAAACCAATCACGACCCCTTGGGCGACCAGCAGTGAGATGAAAATTATTCGTTGTAATCGACTCATAAGCAAACGATCAATAGATTAGATCGTCGGTCTCACTCCCATCTGCGGATTGGATTTCGATCACCAATTTATGAGGTAGACAGACAATGGTTTCCCCATTTTTACTGGCCCAGCCACGGCGCACACAAATCTGGTCGCCGCAATCAGCTTCCTTGATTCGGATCCGATCGCCTTCGATCTCCAATAAATTGGTATCCCCGTCTTCATCTTCATAAAGATAGGTGTACGTTTTTTGACCTTCAACTAAGTCAAAACGTTTGATTTCTGTCCCATCGACCCGCAAGACGGCTTCTTTCTCAGCCGTTTGCGTCTGGCCAAAAATAAAAATCGGTAAAAAAGAGCTGAGGATCAAAACAAGTATGATGACGCCATCCCATGGTTTTAAATGGGCATCGCGGATAAATTCTTTTAGTTTCATCAAAAAAGACTCCTGTTCTTTCATGTGATGTGTCTCATTCTAGCATAAGAAGACAAGATTCTACTAGCTGAATCCTCAATAATCCACCGATTTCTGTGCAAGGACGATCAAGAAAAAGTTCTGTACTTGGAAAGAGACCAAGACACTGATTGAAAATCAGAATGTCTTAGTCTCATGAAGTCGTACAGGTATTCTATTTTGCTGGCTTATTTATTGCCATATAAGGAGCGAGGGGTACCGTACCACCATTTTCCAAGGGTACGTTGCAACCATGGGATTACCCAACGATCTAAACCGACTGCGCGTCCTGAACCGTTCATCAAGGCAAACGCAACTGGAATGAACCAGATGTTTACCCAGTAGAACATACCAGACATACAGAAAGTCAACACTAAAACGATGGTCGTTGCGTTCACTAACCAAGTGAAGAGACCAGCCATCAATGCAAGAGCTAAAGCAATTTCAAAGAAGACCATGAATTTTTGGAAGAACATTGCAACGTCGTTGTTTGGCATAATAAATTGCATAACTTTTGTGAACCAGTCAGGTGATTTTTCGATCACGATCATTGGTTGTTCCCCGTAAGCATAGCTCAAACCAAAGTGTGCGGCTTGTGTCGCTGCATCGGCTGCTTCACCGGCGCCACTAGCGGCACTTGCTGCATCGGCTGCTTCACTAGCACCACTTGCTGCATCAGCGACTGTTTGATATTCCCAAGTCCAAGGGAATACGCTGTTGCCTTGGAACCAAGAACCTTCACCGAACCAAGTACCAGGTTTGAAGACTTCCCCATTCGTACCTAAAATTTTCTTGAAGGCTTCAACGAACCAGACAAGACCATAGAAAATACGAAGCGGAACACTCCACAAGACGTTACCGTAACGAGACGTGTGACCACGAGCGACTGTCCGGTCATCTTTGATGTGGAAGATTTCATGCATCAAGTATTGGAACATGTAGTAACCAGAACGAATATCAAAGAAGTATTTCAAGTTAACGATGTGTTTCATAATGATCGCTAAGAAACCGCTCAGGTGAATCTTATTGAATAAGTTCGCCACGCCCCATTTGGCACCAATCGAAACCATAAATCCTTGGTAGTTTCCTTTGAATTTATGTTTTTCGCCGCCTTTGATGGCTGAAACGATGTTCGTTGCTGCAGTGTGACCTGTTTGTTCAGCTGCTTGCACGATTTGTGGTGTTGGTGTATTCGGGAATTCTTCGAAGTAAACCAAGTCACCAATAATATAGATGTTTTTGTCTTCGTAGCCTTTTGCTTCCATGTACTCATTGGCAACTAGACGGAATCCACGAGCGGTTTCTAAACCGAAATCAGCAGCATCGCTAGTTCCTTTGACACCGGCAGTCCAGATCAATGTGTGGGTTGGGATCGTTGAACCATCTTTTAGTTTGATGTGGTCAGGTGCCACTTCAACGATTGGTGCATTCAAGACAAGATCAACATTGTTTTTCTTCAAGTAGCGTTCTGCTTTGGCTGCATCGTTACGATCAAGCATGTTCAAGATCGTTGGCATTGCTTCAACGACTTTCAAGCTGATTTCACTTGGGTCCAATTTATAATCGGAAGCTAAACGATCTTTCCAATCGATCAGTTCACCGATCATTTCGATCCCAGTAAACCCAGAACCACAAACGACAAAGGTCAACATTGCTTTGCGTAATGCTGCATCTGGTTCGATCGCTGCTTTTGCGACAGTTTTTTCAATGTGTTCGCGAATGCGGACAGCATCGTCAAATGACCATAAAGTAAAGCCATTTTCTTTAACACCAGGTGTACCGAAGTCATTCGGTTCGCCACCCATCCCTAAAATCAAGTAGTCAAATGAATAGCTACCTAATTTTGTTTGGACGGTTTTATTTTCTTTATCGATCCCAGTTACTGTATCGGTTACTAAACGAACATTTTTCTTGCGTGAGAACAAGCGCTGCAAGTCATATTGAATTGCGGTAGGTTCTACACGTCCTCCAGCGACTTCATGCAGTTCAGTCATCATCGTATGATAAGAGTGACGGTCGATCAATGTTATCTCAACATCATTGTCTTTTTTCAATTTCTTTGCCATGTACTTCGTAGCAGAAACGCCTGCATAACCGGCACCGACAACGACAATGTTTTTCTTTGCCATTGCAAATCTCTCCTTAATAAAAATAATCTATGATAATAATTACACAATCGTTCCTATTATATAGACAAATGGTTCATTTGTCTAACGATTCTGATGAAAAAAACGCATATTTCCTGAAATTCGTGAAAACTTGCGAAAATCAAAAAATAAGTCCTTTTTCCGTAAAAAAGCGGAAAGGAAGCGGTTGACATATCGTAAATTTACTTTACAATGTTAGATGTATCACAAACTTTTTTGTGGGGAAAATAAACAAGTAAAAGGTGGATAATTATGAAAGCAAAGAAATTGATTGTAGGTATGGCGGTATTTTCATTCTCAGCAATGTTGTTAGGGGGTTGCGGAGCAGATGACAATAACACAGCTTCTTCGTCAACTAGTGAAAGTACATCACAAACTTCTGCAAGCGATTCAGCATCAACAGAAAGCACGGAAGCAACCGTTGTTGCGGGCGAGCCAATGCAAGATGGGACGTATCGTTTAGAAGAAAAGAACTATAAAAACGACTACCGTGTCACATTTGAGATCACAGTCAAAGACGGCAAAATCGTTGAATCAAAATATGACAACGTGAATGCTGATGGCGAATCAAAAACAGAAAACACTGAATACAATGAAACGATGAAAGAAAAAGCAGGCATCAGCCCAGAAGAATTTATTCCTAAATTCAATGAAGAATTAGTTGCCGCACAAAGCCCTTCTTCAATCGAAGTAGTTTCTGGCGCGACTCATTCCTTTGATTCCTTCCAAAACTATGCACAACAATTGATCCAAGCGGCGCAAGCAGGCAACACGGATACCATTGAAATCGACAACGGTGCAGACTTGCAAGACGGAACCTATACATTAGAAGAAAAGAACTACTCAAACGGTTACCGCGTGGTCTTCTCAATGACTGTGGCTGACGGCAAAATCGCTGAATCAAACTACGACTACCTAAACGAAGCCGGCGAGTCGAAAAAAGATGATGCATCATACAACGAAAACATGGAAGCTAAATCTGGTACAAGTCCAGAAGAATTCATTCCAAACTTCAATGAAGCTTTTGTTTCTGCAGTCAATGCTGAAGATGGTTCTGTTGCTGATATGGACGTTGTTTCTGGTGCAACCCACAGCTTCCACAGCTTTGTTATCTATGCACAACAATTGTTGAATGCAGCTGAAAAAGGTGACCAAACAACAATTGAAGTCGATAACTTCGTTACTGAATAATCACAACTTTTTTGAATGAAGAGGACAGCATTCGTTTTGAATGCTGTTTTTTTTGTGGACAACCATGAGAGGGGGAAAGTTCGTGCAAAAAAAAGCAATCTGGTGAGTACTTTTTTTAAAAAGAAATGGGTTCTTTAATGATGGAAAGCATCGATTAAGGATTCCTAAAATACCTTGAGAAATCACGGAATGCCCCTTTTCATTCTGCCAAAAAAAGGCTATTATATGAAGGTTGAAGACAATAGAAAAGAGGAAAATCATGAAAAAGAAAGTAACGTTTTTTCTGATGTTTGTTTTTTTAGGCACAATGTTGGCAGCTTGTGGCAGTAATCAGGAAGCAACGACGCTGCGGGAAGAACCATATTTTCAAGAAGAATTTTTATTAGGCACTTATACTCGAATCCGCATTTATGATGAAGGCAAAGAGGACGCTATGAAGCCAGCCTTTGACCGCATCAGAGAATTAGGCGATAAAATCACCATCAACCAAGCAGGATCAGAGATCGATGAAATCAATGCGCAAGCTGGCATCAAACCAGTGAAGGTTTCGGATGATATTTATTATTTGCTAAAAGAAGCTTACGATTACAGTGTGAGATCAGAAGGCGGCTTTAATATGGCCATCGGTGCCATCACCCAATTATGGCGAATCGGCTTTGATGATGCCCGCAAGCCAGAGCAATCTGAGATCGATGAAGCATTGAAACATATCAATTATGAACAAGTCGAGTTTAACGATGAAGATCAAACCGTTTATTTAAAAGACAAGGACATGATCCTTGACCTTGGGGCGATCGCTAAAGGCTATATCACGGACGAAGTCGTCAAAGTGTTGAAGGACAATGGCGTGACTTCCGCGATCGTCGATTTGGGCGGGAATGTCTATGTGTTAGGTCATAGTAACCGTGGCACAGATGAGCCATGGAATGTCGGAATCCAAGACCCGAACAAATCTCGCGGCTCGATTATCGGTAGTATCAAAGAAACCAATAAAACAGTGGTTACTTCAGGGATCTACGAACGCTACTTAGAAGTAGACGGCAAAACGTATCACCATATTTTTGATTCTGAGACTGGCTATCCTTACGATAGCGATGTAGCAAGTGTGACTGTGATCACCGACAAATCCATCGATGGTGACGGGTTGACTACGGTGGCGTTTGATAAAGGGGTCAAAGAAGGCTTGGCTTATATCGAACAGCATACCGAAAAGGGGACCGATGCGATCTTTATCACAAAAGAAGATAAAGTGTATGTAACCGACGGTATCAAAGATACCTTTGAACTTTCAGAGGAATCAGGCTACACGATGGGTGATCGTGCTGATTTAGAATAGGAGGAGTGAAAGATGTCTCTTTCAGTGTTTTTAGAAGTAGTGGAGATCCGTACCAAAGTGGCCAGTGTCTTCCCCTTCATTATGGGTGTGTTGTTCTCGTTGGTGTATTTTCATGAATTTCATCCGTTGAATACCGCAATCTTTTTTCTGGGGATGTTGCTGTTTGATTTGACGACGACGTCCATCAACAATTATATGGATTTCAAAAAAGCCAAATCAGAAACCTACAAATACCAGCACAATGTGATCGGGCGCGAAAACATCTCAGAAGCTACTGTTCGCAATCTGATTTTTGCGATGTTGGCAGGAACCTTGTTAATTGGTCTTTACTTGTCGTTTGTCACTGGCTGGTTGCTGCTAGTGATGGGGCTGGTGGTTTGTTTTATCGGGGTCTTTTATACCTTTGGTCCCATTCCGTTATCGCGGATGCCTTTAGGCGAGGTATTCAGCGGCGTAACGATGGGATTAGGGATTTTTGCCATCACGATCTATATCAATACCATTGATCAAAAAGTGTTTTATCTGGCACTGGATTTTGCGAACGGAACCTTTGGCTTAGTGGGGAACCTCTGGGCCGTTTGTGCCATCGTGTTGGCATCCTTGCCATTGATTTTCACGATTGCTGACATCATGTTAGCCAATAACTTGCGGGATCTGGAAGCCGATATCGAAAATCACCGCTACACACTGGTGTACTACATCGGTCGTGAAGCAGGTATCCGTCTGTTTCAAGGAATGATGCTAGCTTCCTACGCCGCTATTTTATTGGGCCTCTTGTTTGGACTCTTTCAATGGCCGATATTGCTCGTGTTTCTGACACTGCCAAAAATCCGCCAAAACTTGAAAGAACATCAAGCCAGCCTGCCGCACCCACGTAGCTTCGGCTATTCGATTAAAAACATGATGTTATTCAACAGCAGCTATGCCTTGGGCTTACTTTTGTGCCTGCTGTGGCAATTGCTGTAAAAGAAAAGATCGACCTGCTCTTGAAAGAGCAGGTCGATCTTTTTTTGAGAACCAAAATAACGTAAAAAACTTCAGAAATCATTTGATAAAATAACGATCATAATGCTTATTATGAAAAGATTAGGCTTGCTTTCTCTGCGATCCTGATCGCAGCAATAAAGTTTGTGATGGTGGCTAATCCCGATAGAAAGGGGTGATACCTAGGTTGCTTTTTGCTTAAACCCTCGGAATAAGCAGGTCAGCTTATGGAGCATTTGTGCTTGCGCTTGCTTTAACTGATTGCCTACGAAAGCAGCGAATCAGCAAGCTGGTTTGCGGTTTTTTCGCAGCATCAATACCGTTCCAAACTGATTTCTCCAGAAGAAAGCACCTTGCGCTCCGTCGCTGTTTCCACCACTAATTCACCGGTGTTGGTAATGTCTTTGGCGATCCCTTCATAGGTCACACCTTGTTGCGTAAATTGAACGGTGCGGCCCAAAACGAAGGATTTCTGCCGATAGCGGGCCATATAATCCATGTCAGGCAGTTGCGTCAACAATTGGAAGAACCGACGCCAAATTTCTTGGATCAACGCGGCTCGAGAAAAGGTTGGATACTCTTCACCAGGAAAGAGTGAGGTCGCTTTTTCCCGAATCTCTGCTGGAAACTGCTGTTGCGGAATTGAAAAACTGATGCCGATACCGATCACAACCGAAGTAATACGGCCTGTCTCAAAGTCACTGGTTGCTTCAGACAAAATACCGCAGATTTTTTTCCCATCTAAGTACAGATCGTTGACCCACTTAATGGCCGTTTCCTTCATTAGAAGGGCATCGATGGCTTCGGCAACTGCTACCGCCGCCAGAACGGTATATTGCGGCAATTCTTGAAACGCTTGGTTTGGTTTTAAAAGCAAGCTCATATAGATCCCTTGTTTTTTCGGTGAGAAAAACGGTCGTTCGAAGCGGCCATGACCGCCTGTTTGCGTTTCGGTCAAAAAAAGGGCGGGGGTTGCCAGTCCACTATCCAAAGCGGCAATCTTGGCTTCTTTCATGGTGGATTCAACAGCTTCCATGATTTGAATCGTGGGAATCATCGGCAAGGCTGCCGCAAGTGCTGCTTGATCGTAGCGATCATCCGAGACAAAGCGATAGCCGTTGGCCAAGTGTTCGAAATGATAGCCTTCTTTCTCGAGTTCTTTAATGGCTTTCCAGACTGCGGTACGAGAGATCGACAAAGCTTGGGCCAGTTTCTCTCCAGATAGCACAGTATCTTCTTTTTGTAATAAGGTCAGTATTTTTTCTTTTGTCGTCATAAGGATATCCTTCCTAATGTTTCACGTGTAACGTTTTCGTTAGCATAGCAAGAAATCGGCAAAAAGCAAAGTAGTTTCTTACGAAAAACCGTCCACACCAGCCTTGTTTTTTTCTTTAGAAAATCTTAGGAAATGGGTGCATCAGAAAAGCATTGGAACTTCCAATGAAAGCTTGACAGAGAAGTGCTTCATCTGTATAATAAGGAGTTGCAAAAACTATCTGAACGAAAAAAGCAGAAACGAAATATTGTCCGTTTCGGCTTAGGAATAAGGAAACAAAAGTAGAAAATGCCCAATGCATCCGTTCTATTTTTGGTTTTTTTTTGCCTAAAAGCCGCAAAAAATGCTTTCTGTAACCTATATTTAATATTTGTTACAGTTTTGTAAATAATCGGATAGCCTTTTTGAAAGACTTTATGAAGAGGTGAAGAGCTTGGCTGGACACGTAGTAAAATACGGAAAGCATCGCGAACGTAGAAGTTTCGCACGGATCAGTGAAGTATTAGAATTACCGAATTTGATTGAAATTCAAATCGACTCTTACCAATGGTTCCTAGATGAGGGCCTAAGAGAAATGTTTGAAGATATTTTGCCAATCGAAGGATTCAACGGTAACTTGTCCCTAGAATTTGTGGATTATGAATTGAAAGAACCAAAGTATACAGTAGAAGAAGCGCGTGCCCATGATGCAAACTATTCGGCACCATTACATGTTACTTTGCGTTTGACGAACCGTGAAACCGGGGAAATCAAATCCCAAGAAGTATTCTTTGGTGATTTCCCATTAATGACTGAACAAGGAACCTTTATCATCAACGGGGCAGAACGGGTTATCGTTTCTCAGTTGGTTCGCTCTCCGGGTGTATATTTCCATGGCAAAGTCGATAAAAACGGAAAAGAAGGCTTTGGTTCAACCGTTATCCCTAACCGCGGTGCGTGGTTAGAAATGGAAACTGATGCCAAAGATATCTCTTACGTACGGATTGACCGTACCCGTAAAATTCCTTTGACGGTCTTAGTCCGTGCCCTAGGGTTTGGTTCTGATGATACGATCTTTGAAATTTTCGGCGACAGTGAATCATTGCGTAACACGATCGAAAAAGACTTGCATAAAAACGCAAGCGATTCTCGTACCGAAGAAGGATTGAAAGATGTTTACGAACGTCTTCGTCCAGGCGAGCCAAAAACAGCAGACAGCTCACGCAGCTTGCTGAACGCACGTTTCTTCGATCCAAAACGTTACGACTTAGCAAATGTTGGTCGCTACAAAGTAAACAAAAAATTAGACTTGAAAACACGTCTATTGAACTTGACCTTAGCAGAAACCTTGGTTGACCCTGAAACAGGCGAGATCATTGTTGAAAAAGGCACTGTTTTGACTCACCAAGTCATGGAAACACTAGGCGCATTTATCGATAATGGCCTAAACAGTGTAACGTACTATCCATCAGAAGATGGGGTCGTTACCGAACCAATGACGGTCCAAGTCATCAAAGTCTTTTCACCAAAAGATCCAGAACAAGAAGTCAACGTGATCGGTAATGGCTATCCAGATACTGCGACACGTACCGTTCGTCCAGCAGACATCATTGCTTCAATGAGCTACTTCTTCAACTTGATGGAAGGCATCGGCAATGTCGATGACATCGACCACTTAGGAAACCGTCGGATTCGTTCTGTTGGTGAATTATTGCAAAATCAATTCCGGATCGGGCTTGCTCGGATGGAACGTGTCGTTCGTGAACGGATGTCGATCCAAGACACCGAAACCTTGACACCACAACAATTGATCAATATTCGTCCGGTTGTCGCAAGTATCAAAGAATTCTTTGGTTCTTCTCAGTTGTCACAGTTCATGGACCAAACAAACCCATTGGGTGAGTTGACCCATAAACGTCGTCTATCTGCCTTAGGACCTGGTGGTTTGACCCGTGACCGTGCCGGCTATGAAGTCCGAGACGTTCACTATTCCCACTATGGCCGTATGTGTCCGATCGAAACGCCTGAGGGACCAAACATCGGGTTGATCAACAGCTTGGCCTCTTATGCCAAAGTCAACAAGTATGGCTTCATTGAAACCCCATACCGTCGAGTTGACCGCGAAACAGGCCGTGTTACAGACAAGATCGATTACTTGACTGCCGATACCGAAGACCACTACGTTGTGGCCCAAGCAAACAGCCTGTTAAATGAAGACGGCTCTTTCGTAAACGACGTTGTTATGGCGCGTGCTACTTCTGAAAACTTGGAAGTTTCGATCGATAAAGTCGACTACATGGACGTATCACCAAAACAAGTAGTCGCAGTCGCAACCGCATGTATTCCTTTCTTGGAAAACGATGACTCCAACCGTGCCTTGATGGGTGCCAACATGCAGCGGCAAGCTGTACCATTGATCAATCCGAAAGCACCTTGGGTTGGTACTGGTATGGAATACAAATCAGCACATGACTCAGGGGCTGCTTTGTTATGTAAACATGATGGAATCGTAGAATACGTGGATGCAGCCGAAGTGCGCGTTCGTCGTGACAATGGCGCATTAGACGTTTATTCTGTTACCAAATTCCGTCGTTCAAACTCAGGAACCAGCTACAACCAACGTCCATTAGTGGCACTTGGTGAAAAAGTGGAAAAAGGCGACATCTTAGCAGATGGCCCATCTATGGAACAAGGTGAAATGGCATTAGGACAAAACGTCTTAGTCGCATTCATGACTTGGGAAGGGTACAACTATGAAGATGCCATCATCATGAGCCGTCGTTTGGTGAAAGATGATGTTTACACTTCTGTCCATATTGAAGAATATGAATCAGAAGCTCGCGACACAAAATTAGGACCTGAAGAAATCACTCGCGAAATCCCGAACGTAGGGGAAGACGCATTGAAAGATCTAGACGAAATGGGGATTATCCGCATTGGTGCGGAAGTCAAAGATGGCGATCTGCTTGTTGGGAAAGTCACTCCAAAAGGAGTAACGGAACTTTCAGCAGAAGAGCGTTTGTTGCACGCAATCTTTGGTGAAAAAGCCCGCGAAGTGCGTGACACTTCTCTACGCGTGCCTCACGGCGGCGGCGGAATCGTCCACGATGTCAAAATCTTTACCCGCGAAGCTGGCGATGAATTGTCACCAGGTGTGAACATGCTGGTTCGCGTTTATATCGTTCAAAAACGGAAAATCCATGAAGGGGATAAAATGGCCGGACGTCACGGAAACAAAGGGGTCGTTTCTCGCATTATGCCAGAAGAAGACATGCCTTTCTTACCAGATGGCACACCAGTCGATATCATGCTGAACCCATTAGGGGTACCTTCTCGGATGAACATTGGACAAGTATTAGAGTTACACTTAGGAATGGCTGCGCGTCAACTAGGCATTCACGTGGCAACACCAGTCTTTGATGGTGCCAGCGATGAAGATGTTTGGGCAACCGTTGCTGAAGCAGGAATGGCCAGCGATGCCAAAACAGTGCTTTACGACGGACGTACCGGCGAACCATTTGATGGCCGCATCTCCGTTGGTGTCATGTACATGATCAAATTGGCCCACATGGTCGATGATAAATTGCATGCCCGTTCCATTGGACCTTACTCATTGGTTACGCAACAACCATTGGGAGGAAAAGCCCAATTTGGTGGACAACGTTTCGGAGAGATGGAAGTTTGGGCACTGGAAGCATACGGTGCTGCTTACACCTTGCAAGAAATCTTGACCTACAAATCAGATGACGTGGTTGGTCGTGTGAAAACATACGAAGCGATCGTCAAAGGGGAACCAATTCCAAAACCAGGTGTACCAGAATCATTCCGCGTATTAGTAAAAGAATTGCAATCACTGGGTCTAGACATGCGTGTCCTAGATATCGATGATGCAGAGATCGAACTGCGTGATATGGATGATGACGATGATGATTTGATCACCGTTGATGCCTTAACAAAATTTGCGGAGCAACAAACAGCCCGTGAATTAGAACAAAAAGCACAAACAGAAGCTAAAAATGCCGCCGACGCGTTGAACCAACAAATCGAGACAGCAGAAGATCGCTTGCAATAATAGACGGCCCTCGCTATTTCCGCCACCAGCGGGAATAGCCCCCGTTCTATCGGATATGTCCATGAAATGAAATGGAGGGAACCTTTTTTGATCGATGTAAATAAATTCGAAAGTATGCAAATCGGTTTGGCTTCTCCTGAAAAAATCAGAAGCTGGTCTTATGGTGAAGTAAAAAAACCAGAAACCATTAACTACCGTACGTTAAAACCTGAACGCGAAGGGTTGTTTGACGAGCGTATTTTCGGTCCAACCAAAGACTGGGAATGTGCTTGCGGCAAATACAAACGGATCCGCTATAAAGGCATCGTTTGTGACCGTTGCGGCGTGGAAGTAACACGTTCAAAAGTGCGTCGTGAACGCATGGGACACATTGAACTAGCAGCACCAGTATCACACATTTGGTACTTCAAAGGCATTCCTTCACGGATGGGTCTTGTCTTAGACATGAGCCCACGTGCATTGGAAGAAATCATCTACTTTGCTTCATACGTAGTGATTGAACCAGGAAACACCAGCCTTGAGAAAAAACAACTATTGACTGAACGGGAATACCGTGAAAAACGTGACCAATACGGTCAAGAATTTTCAGCAGCAATGGGTGCCGAAGCCATCAAACAATTATTAGATGGCGTTGATCTTGAAGGCGAAGTTGCTGAATTGAAAGAAGAATTGAAAAACGCGACTGGTCAAAAACGGACCCGTGCGATCCGCCGTTTGGACATCTTAGAAGCATTCCGTGCTTCAGGAAACAAACCAAGCTGGATGGTCATGGACGTTATCCCAGTTATCCCGCCTGATTTGCGTCCAATGGTGCAATTAGAAGGTGGACGTTTTGCCACAAGTGACTTGAACGACTTGTATCGTCGTGTAATCAACCGTAACAACCGTTTGAAACGCTTGTTAGATTTGAATGCACCAAACATCATCGTTCAAAATGAAAAACGGATGCTGCAAGAAGCAGTCGATGCCTTGATCGATAACGGTCGTCGCGGCCGTCCAGTTGCAGGGCCAGGGAACCGCCCATTGAAATCTCTTTCTCACATGTTGAAAGGGAAACAAGGTCGTTTCCGTCAAAACTTGCTAGGAAAACGGGTCGACTACTCAGGTCGTTCAGTTATCGTCGTTGGTCCATTCCTTAAAATGTACCAATGTGGTCTGCCAAAAGAAATGGCGATCGAATTGTTCAAACCATTCGTGATGCGGGAACTTGTTTCTCGTGAAATCGCGTCAAACATCAAAAATGCCAAACGCAAAATCGAACGTCAAGAAGACGAAGTTTGGGATGTCTTAGAAGATGTCATCAGAGAACATCCAGTGCTATTGAACCGGGCACCTACGCTTCACAGATTAGGTATCCAAGCATTTGAACCCGTCTTAGTTGAAGGCCGTGCCATTCGTTTGCACCCACTTGTTTGTGAAGCCTACAATGCCGATTTCGATGGAGACCAAATGGCCGTTCACGTACCATTGAACGAAGAAGCGCAAGCAGAAGCACGTATGCTGATGTTAGCAGCCCAAAACATTTTGAATCCAAAAGACGGAAAACCAGTTGTAACACCATCTCAGGATATGGTCCTAGGGAACTACTACTTGACGATGGAAGAAGAAGGCCGTGAAGGGGAAGGCATGATTTTCCGTGACATGGACGAAGCAGTTACGGCATGGCGCAATGGCTACGTGCATTTACACACACGGATCGCCATCAATCCAAACACTTTAGGGGACAAACCATTCACGTCTGAACAAAAACAACGTTTGATGGTAACAACGGTAGGTAAAGTGATCTTCAACTCGATCATGCCACCAGAATTCCCATTCTTGAACGAACCGACAGACTACAACTTGACGGTTCAAACACCAGACAAGTACTTTATTGAAGCTGGTACAGATGTGCCTGCCTTCATCAAAGAACAAGAGCTTGTTGGCCCATTCAAGAAGAAAAACTTAGGAAACATCATTTCAGAAGTCTTCAAACGTTTCCGCATCACTGAAACGTCACGCATGCTTGACCGCATGAAAGACTTAGGATACAGCCATTCAACAATGGCGGGTATCACCGTTGGTATCGCTGATATCATGAACTTGCACGAAAAACATGAAATCATCGACAATGCTCACAAACAAGTTGAAACGATCACGAAACAATTCCGTCGTGGATTGATTACCGATGACGAGCGTTATGAACGAGTTATTGGTGTTTGGAATGCAGCCAAAGATGAAATTCAGTTAAAACTGATGGAATCATTGGAAGCGAAAAACCCAATCTTCATGATGTCTGATTCCGGTGCCCGTGGTAACATCTCCAACTTTACTCAGCTTGCTGGGATGCGTGGATTGATGGCCGCGCCTAACGGACGAATCATGGAATTGCCGATCATCTCAAACTTCCGTGAAGGTCTATCTGTCTTAGAAATGTTTATCTCGACCCATGGTGCTCGTAAAGGGATGACCGATACCGCCTTGAAAACAGCCGATTCCGGTTACTTGACACGTCGTCTCGTTGACGTTGCCCAAGATGTTATCATCCGTGAAGACGATTGTGGTACTGACCGTGGTTTAGACATTCAAGCAATTCGCGAAGGAAACGAAATCATCGAATCCTTAGAAGAACGTTTGATTGGACGTTACACACGTAAATCAGTGATCCATCCTGAAACTGGCGAAGTCCTTCTAGGGGTCAATGAATTGATCACTGAAGATTTAGCTAAAGCCATCGTGGACGCTGGTATCGAAACAGTATCCATTCGCTCTGTCTTTACATGTAACACCAAACATGGTGTATGTAAACATTGTTATGGCCGCAACTTAGCTACTGGTTCTGAAGTTGAAGTTGGGGAAGCAGTCGGTACCATCGCTGCCCAATCAATCGGTGAACCTGGTACTCAGTTGACCATGCGTACCTTCCATACCGGCGGGGTTGCCGGAGACGATATCACGCAAGGTCTCCCTCGTGTCCAAGAAATCTTTGAAGCCCGTAATCCGAAAGGACAAGCGGTCATTACCGAAGTTACCGGAGAAGTCATCGATATCTCAGAAGACCCTTCAACTCGGACCAAAGAAGTGACCATCAAAGGGGAAACCGATACGCGTACGTATACCGTTCCTTATACTGCCCGGATGAAAGTAGCAGAAGGCGACTTTATCCATCGTGGTGCGCCATTGACGGAAGGATCGATCGATCCAAAACAACTGTTACAAGTTCGCGATGTCTTGTCTGTTGAAAACTACCTATTACGAGAAGTTCAACGCGTTTACCGGATGCAAGGGGTAGAAATCGGCGACAAACATATCGAAGTAATGGTTCGTCAAATGCTGCGTAAAGTCCGCGTCATGGATCCAGGTGATTCAGGCATCTTGCCAGGAACATTGTTGGATATCGCCGACTTTAAAGACCGCAACTACGACACATTGGTAGCCGGCGGCGTTCCTGCAACTAGCCGTCCAGTCCTACTAGGGATCACGAAAGCATCTTTGGAAACCAACAGCTTCTTGTCTGCTGCGTCCTTCCAAGAAACCACTCGTGTGTTGACCGATGCAGCGATCCGCGGCAAGAAAGATCCACTTCTTGGATTGAAAGAAAATGTTATCATCGGTAAGATCATCCCAGCTGGTACTGGTATGCCTCGTTACCGTGAAATGGAACCAAAAGAAGTAACAGTTGCCAGCGAAAATGTCTACAGCATCTCAGACATCGAAGCACAAATGGCTGCTGAAGACGCATTGAATAGCCAAAACTAATCAATGCCCAGCACCTGATTGACTCAGTGTGACGGAAAAGCTTGTCATTCTTCGGAATGGCAAGCTTTTTTTGTCTATATTATAGAAATTAATGTTATTAGGTCCATATGTGCAAAAGAAATCACCTTCGAAAGTATGATGAATCCCGACATGCGCTCAAATTGTTCCTTGGCGTACGTCATTCAACTCTTTCGAAGGTGATTTTTTTTTATTAGTTTTCCTCTTGCCGTTCTTGCAGCATACGAATCCCCTTTTCCTGAATCTGCCGAGCGATAAACGCCAAATCATTCGAAGTCAGGTTGATGTCTGCATAGTGAAACAAATTTTTTCTGCAGGAGGGGGTCAGATTGCCGATGATCAAATCATACGTCTCGTCCAGTTTGGTCAGAGAGAACGAGTCCAGAGGATTTAAAATCGTGATTGTTAGCTGATAAGGAATAAACTGTTGGATTTTCGTTTGGATAAATTCCGTATGATAACTATTCGTATCATAAAACAAAGCTAAGCGAAAGCCAGCATTGGCATCGATGATTTCTTTAGCGAAATTTGGGAAAGATATATGGAAAATATAAATCAGGTAATTGATCGTACTTGGACGAACGATCGGTAAATTTGAATGGGTCAAAAGGTGAACGATGTCTCGATTGACTGCCTGTTGGACCAAATCACAGTTGTTGACAAAACGAGCAAAGCGATCATCCAAGATGCAGTAAGGAACGCGCAAGTTGATCCCAAGAAAATAAGAAAAGACCACAGCGTCGAGTTTCTCTTCAAAGTCGGCTTCATGATAGTTATACTTTTTAAATATACGTTTGGTCATTTGATAAAACTCTTGTTTGGTCTTACGGAAGACGTTGGGGTCTTGACCAATATGGGTCGTGACATAACCGACCATTTTCTCGACGTAGGCCCGACTGTAGCCGGTAAATTCGCTCAAATCGATTTTCTCTAAGAAATATTCGACGTGGTTTCCATTGGGGTTGGAGGCGTATAGGCGATCGCGCTTCGTGTTGATATAGATCACAAAAGCGATTTTTTTGATGTCGGAAAAATAAAGCTTTAAGGGCGTCGCTGCTGCCATGATACGGGCGATTTTCAAAAAATCCTGTTCTTGGTTGATGTTGGCATCCACAAATTCATACTGGTACTTTTCTAAGAAGAAAATCAGAAAAAACTGGCGAATGTTGTGTTCATTTCCTTTTAACTGGATGGGTTTGGTCACGATGAAGAAATCATATGGTGCCAGAACCATGTTGATCCTCTTGATCAAACGAATGATCGACGATTTGCTTAAATTTAATTCTAGAGCCAACATATCATAACTAGTGAAACTTGATGAGAAGAGTAGTTCCAATAATTGAAATGCAGAAGAGCGAGTCAAAAACTGGCTGTATACGTCTAGCCGAGTAGCAAAGGGATGCAAGTGGAGGCGAACAGCTGAATAATCGTCAAATTGTAAGTCCAGAAACGAAAATTCATTGTCGATTTCCGCGATATAGGTTTTTGCTGCAGACATTGAAATGGAAAATTTTACTGCCAAATCGTGAAGACTCGTTCCCTGATCGTCTAATAAATACTCAATCAGCTGTAGTTTCTTTTGTGTCGTAGATGATAACAATTTCCGTAACATGATTGCCCCTGAGCCCCCTTTTAAGTAAATAGTATCACGTTTTTACATGTATTCAAAAAAATTGCGTGTTGTATTTTTTTTGAATACATCCCACCCCAAAATTTTGGGAAAATAGAAGTGTGGAATAGTAGTAATACGTTTGATACAAGTAGCAAAGACCAAAATTTTTGAATCATGGGGAGGAGGCAAAAAGCAGTTGTTTGTTGGGATATCTTGCTCACTGTTGAACAATGTTATTCGTCGAGCGTTTCCGAGATCAATTGAAAAAATTTAAATAAAAAAGGAATGAACAATTATGAAAAAACAATTTTCTATCTATATATGTTTGCTAGTCTTGCTTGGCTCCATTTTTTGTGAACCAACGATCATACTAGCAGAAGCAATCAACGCAACCGAAAGTACCGAAAGAACGACTGAAACGCTGGAAAGTACCGAGCCTGAGACGGGAACGATCGATACGGAAAAAGCACCTACGGATTCATCGACAGCGGGAGCAGTTCAGTCAGAAACGATTCAAGCAGAAGAAGAACAAGCAACCGTCCCTAGTGAAAGTCAAGCAACCCAAGCATCTTCGACACTGAATCAAAACAGCATTCAACCCCGAGCACCAGATACTGAGGCGGAAACGGAAGCTTCTACTACCGCTGAGAATCTTAGTGCCAACCTAAACGAACGGGGAGTACAACTTTTTGACAATGTCCGAATTACTGACTTAAACGATCAACCCTTCACTGCCGAAAATCCACCGATGTATAACGGCAACATCAAAATTCATTTTGACTGGTCGTTAGCAGATACGGAAGAAATTCGCGCTGGCGATTATTATACGTATCAATTACCGGAATATTTTGCTATTCATAACACCGTTAGCGGCGAATTGACCCGTTCTGGCGGGCAATCGATCGGAACCTTTACCTTAGCACTCGATGGCACGTTGACTGTTACTTTTAACGAAGCGGCACAAACACTTTCCAACCGCTCAGGGACTATCGATCTAATTACGGAATTAAGTGTGAGCACTGTCACCGAAGAAGTGACGATTCATACTGGGATCTACGATGAAGATGGCCATGAGATCATCATTACATTGCCTATTTATGAAGTCGACATCATTAAGACTGGTAACGTGACTTCCGGCGGTTCAGTGGTTTGGGAAATTATTTTTAACCAAACCAGTCGAGAATTACATGATGTGGTGATCACCGATAAAATGCCTCAAGGTTTGTCTTATAGTACTTCGACAGGCTACTTGTACGATGAAGACACCGAGGAGTGGATTCGTACTGATGGCTTATATACCTATAACAGCGTCAACAATACCTTTACCTTCAATCAAACGGTTAATCAACCTGTTCGAATCGTCATCAATAGTGTAGTCACCGATCCAACGGCTTCTTCTTTCAAAAACACGGCAACAATCAACGGCAGCGATTTTACAGAAAAAACCGCAGAAGCAACGGTTACTTACGATGAACAATCGGAATACAAACGGTTCAAAGGCTATGATCAAGAGACGAAACGAGCATCATGGGAAGTTTCCGTCTCATTGGACAAAGACCAAGCCCAATTTTTTGATCAGACCTATGCAGGATCGGATCCTGAAAAAGCCCTGCACTTCTTTGTGCCAGAGAGTTTGGTGATCACCGATAAAGACGGCAACCCGATTTCTTCAGAGGATTGGTCTTTTGATGAAACGTACGAGCGGAAAAAAGAGGGGGAAATCGTACGCTTTAGCATCACGTTTGCTAAAGCTGGCTATTACAAGATCCAATACGATACTCAGTTGTATGAATCGGTTTTAGCCGATACCCGTATTTACAACTACGCTTCGGTCCGCGACAATCAAAATAGCTCGTTGACGGGTAGTGGGACAGTGACACCAACCAAAATGATCGGTGTCGTCAAAACAGGCGGTACCAAAGATTATGAGACAAAAACCGTCCCATGGAAAATTGAAGCCAACACCAATCAACAAAAAGTCAGTGACCTGATCATCGAAGATCGCTATCAATTGATCTCTGGCGCAAACAGCAGCGCATTAACTTTGTTGGCAGATACGTTAGTAGTGACGGCCAGCGGCGTGACCGAGCCTTTAGAGCTCAATAACGACTATACGCTGGAGCTGATCACAGAAACGAAAACATTGACGGACGGATCAACAAAGGAACTTGAGACTGGTTTTCGCATCAAGCTGCAAGGAGCGTACCAAACGACTTCAGCCACGATCACTGCCAACTTCAAAACCAGCTTCGATATCTCACAGCATCTCGCACTAGGAAGTTCTAGCACCCGTTTTAGCAACGCAGCGTTTGTCTATTACACAGACGAAGCCGGCAATGAATTCACGGAAGCTTCTGAAACCAACACATGGCTGGACGCCAACTGGGTAAAAAATGCCTTGAAATACGGACTATTTATTGGTGAAGGCGAAGATGTCGCCAAAGCGATTACCGCCGTATTTGGTCGGAACTTAGGAACTATTTTTGATGAGCAGACCGCTTCCAGCGATCAAGTCTATTGGATGGGGCTATTCAATACGTACAAAGAAAAAATCAACAAAGATGCAGTCATCACTGACCAGCTGCAAGAAGGCCAAACCTTGAAAGACCTGGCGCTTTACACGGTCACAGTAAGTGGATATACGACGCAAGTCAGAGCACTAAAAGAGCAATTGGTGCTAAACGAGGATTACAGTTACACCTATGACCCTGACACGAAGACAGTTACGATCACCTTGCTGAAAGAAACGTCAGAAACACTGGCGGTCTTCTTGGCAACGGAAGCAGCGGAAGAAGTATTTACCTACAAAAATACTATTACATTGACGGACAATGACACAACGTTGACTGCCGATGGCCAAGTCGACAAGTCTGCGAAAACGGATTGGTTGATGAAAAATGGTAGCCAGAATGCCGACAACAATCGGTTGATCGATTGGGAAATCATGATCAATGCTGATAGCCGCAAAATCCACAATGCGGTAGTGACCGATACCATCAACTACAATCAACACACCTTTTTACGAGATGCCGACGATGCCGTGATCGTAGATGTGTATGAAGCGGTCTTAAACAATGGTACGTGGGAAAAAGGAGAAAAAGTCACCTTCACCAACGAAGACAATCCGAAAATCACCTCGGATGTGGTAGCAGGGACGCAATCGTTAGTGATCGCTTTTGAAGAAATGATTGATAAACCATACTTTATCGTTTATCAAACACAACTTGACCCCGGGATTTTGAACAATGAACGGGTGACCAACAATGTCAATTTGACGGGTAGTGAGATCGAGATTCACACAGTAACCAAAGAAATCACCATCAAATCGACAGATGGCAGCGGAACGTCTTCTGGGACGAACGGTTCCTTGACGATCGTGAAATACGATGCCGATGGCACCAAAGAACGAGGGATCGATGAAGAAGCGGTTTTCCAATTAAGCCGCAAAAATGCACAAAATACCTATGAAGTCATCTTGTCGAACCTGGTGGTTAAAAACAATCAGATCATGGAAAACGGCAACGCCATTGATCGGATCGACAATCTGCGTTACGGCGATTATATGATCCAAGAAATCACCGCACCGGAAGGATACGAACGAGATGCGACTCAGTACACCTTCACTATTTCTGATAAGCAAGTCAATTATGTCTTTGAACTAGCCAACAAGCGGGAAATCAAAGAAACGACCCACGCCTTGAATGTTCAGAAGCTGCTTGATGGGCGCGAGCTAAAAGACGGCGAATTTACGTTCCAACTAGTGGATGAAACTGGCTCTGTGATTTTAACACAAACCAATGATGGCAACGGTCAAGTTGCCTTTGACGCCATCACTTACAATGAGCCTGGCGAATACCATTACACGATTCGGGAAAAAGCCGGCGATGATCCAACCATCACCTATAGCGACAAAGAACTAAAGGTAACCGTGACCGTCACTGAAGAAGATAGCCAGTTGATTGCGAAAGCAGTCTATGAAGGCAATCAAGTCTTCGAAAATGACTATACGCCAAAAGCCGGTAGTGTCGTTTTGAATGCTGAGAAAGTGCTGATCGGTCGTGATTTGAAAGCAGAAGAATTTGACTTCGAATTAGTCAATGAAGCAGGAACTGTACTTCAAACAAAAGCCAATGATGCAACTGGCAAGATCTACTTTGACGCTCTCGCATATGATGAAGCAGGCGAATACCACTACACCATTCGCGAGAAAGCAGGAACTGACGGCACCATCACTTACGATGCAAAAGAACTAGCGGTAGTTGTGACCGTGACGGATGAAGATGGACAGTTGACCGCAGTTGCGGAATATGAAGGCAACCAAGTCTTTGAAAATGACTATACGCCAAAAGACGGCGGAGTGGTGCTGAATGCTGAGAAAGTATTGACCGGCCGCACGCTGGAAGCCAACGAATTTGCCTTTGAACTGGTAGATGAAGAAGGCAACGTACTCCAAACAAAAGCCAATGACGCAACCGGACAAATCTACTTCGATGAATTAATGTATGACAAAGACGGCGAATACCGCTACACGATTCGAGAAAAAGCTGACGCAGATAGTACCATTACCTATGACATGAAAGAAATTGGCGTTGTCGTGAAAGTAACCGATGAAGACGGGCAACTAGTGGCAAAAGCAACGTATGATGGCAATGCGATCTTTGAAAACGACTATCAACCAAAAGCTGGTAGTGTCGTACTGAGTGCCGAAAAAGTCTTGATCGGTCGTACGGTACAAGCAAATGAATTCGATTTTGAACTAGTCGATGAAGATGGAACTGTTCTTCAAACAAAAGCCAATGATGCAACCGGACAAATCTACTTTGACGCTCTCGCCTATGAGGAAGCTGGCGAATACCGCTATACCATCCGTGAGCAAGCAGGAACTGACGGCACCATCACTTACGATACGAGAGAACTGGCAGTAGTCGTTACCGTCACTGATGAAGACGGACAGTTGACCGCAGTTGCCGAATACGAAGGCAACCAAGTCTTTGGAAACAGCTATCAACCAAAAGCTGGCAGTGTCGTATTGAGTGCCGAGAAAGTCTTAACCGGCCGCACATTACAAGCAAATGAGTTTAATTTTGAACTAGTGGATGAAGACGGAACTGTACTTCAAACAAAAGCCAACGACGCCACTGGCAAGATCTACTTTGATGCTCTTTCTTACGAAGAAACAGGTGAGTACCACTACACCATTCGTGAGAAAATAGACAGCGATGGCACTATCACGTACGATACAAAAGAACTAGCGGTAGTCGTGACCGTCACCGATGAAGATGGACAGTTGACCGCCGTAGCGGAATATAAAGGCAATCAAGTCTTTGAAAACAGCTATCAACCAAAGGCTGGTAGTGTCGTATTGAATGCCGAGAAAGTCTTAACCGGCCGTACCTTACAAGCAAACGAATTCGACTTTGAACTAGTCGATGAAGCTGGAACTATTCTTCAAACAAAAGCCAACGATGCAACCGGCCAAATCTACTTTGATGCTCTCACATATGATGAAACAGGTGAGTACCACTACACCATTCGTGAGAAAACAGGAACTGACGGTACCATCACCTACGATGCAAAAGAACTGGCAGTAGTCGTAACGGTCACCGATGAAGCTGGACAGTTGACCGCAGTGGCGGAATACGAAGGCGATCAAGTCTTTGAAAACAGCTACCAACCACAAGCTGGCAGTGTCGTACTAAGTGCCAAGAAAGTCTTGACGGGTAGAGACTTGCAAGCCAACGAATTCGCATTTGAATTAGTGGATGAAGCTGGAAAGGTTCTGCAAACCCAACGCAATGACGCAAATGGAACGATTACCTTTGATGTATTGACGTATGACGATGCTGGGGAACATCGTTACACGATTCGTGAAAAAGCTGGCAATGACGCAACGATCATCTATGATGAAACCACCTATCAAGTAACGGTCACAGTCAAAGATCAAGCAGGAAAATTAGTGGCTGAAGCGGAACAAACGGCAGAGATGGTATTCAACAACCGTGTCAAAGAAGGCAAAACAACGAAGCCGGGCACTGGCAATTTACCGAAAACCAATGACACCACGACCGCTGGTTGGGTCGTCTTGGGACTGTTGTTAGTAGTGATCGCAGTAGGCATCTACCTTGATCGCAAAAAACGGACGCCGTTATCATAGGCAGGGGAAGCAACAGAGCAGAAAGAGAAAGCGGGATGAGGCCAACTTGTCCCGCTTTTTCCTGCCCTATTTTTCTTCACTTCAAAGAAAAAAAGCGTCAAAAGTATGAAACGCTAGGAAGCGAACAATCAGCAAACCAAGACTCAAGAAGGGGACGAAGGGCAACTGCGCCAATCGTTTCTTCCAAATGCCTTGATAGCTAAAAAAAGCGAGGAGCCCAAGACTACTGGCTACCAGTAAGAGGGCCAAAAGGGTCGTCGGCGTTAGCCAAATACTCCAACCTGCCAGCACTAAGAGATCGCCACCGCCCATTCTTTCCTGCCAGACAAAAAAGACCAGTGGAACCAGCAAGCCTAAAGACAGCCATTGAAAAGAAGCGCCGCTCCTAAGCTGTGCCAGCGCTAGCAGTAGGTGGGCGGGGTACAGCAGTTGCGGGTAGACGCTATAGTCTATCAAGTCGGTCAAGCTGAGTAAAAAGGCACTGGTCAGCCAGACAAAAGCCAGGAAGCTTTGGGAATCATGAAAGGCAACCACGCAAAGTCCGCCATAGCACAAGCAGACGATGGCCCAATAAAGCAGGGGTAAAAGCCATCTTGTAGGAAGGCGAAAAAACCAATGGTTACCCGAAACTTTGTTCACCTTCTGGTAATGAGAACGAGAATCACTTTTTAGTGGATTCCAAAACAGGGTATGTAAGAGCAAAAGCCAAAAGAAGCCGAGTAAAGCGCCTAAAAAAAACACGAAAATCGTCATTTTTCGTACCCCCTTATAAAGAAATACGTAAGAGAGTGAGAAATTTTCTCAAATAGATGATTTTGTTGTACTTTTTATTTGTTTCGTATTATCCTTAAAATAGATAATTTAGAGGAGGAATCGTTATGAAATTTGAACAAACAAAAGAAGTATTAAACCAACTTGTTGCTGATTTAAGCCAAATGGCTATGGTCGTTCACCAAACACACTGGTACATGCGTGGACCTGGCTTTTTGACATTGCATCCAATGATGGACGAATTCATGGATGATTTAAATGAGCAATTGGATGAAGTTTCTGAACGCTTGATTACATTAGACGGTTCACCATATTCAACTTTGCGTGAAATGGCTGAACACACTCAAATCCCTGATGAAGTGGGTAACTGGGACCGCACGATTCCAGAACGCTTAGCTACATTGGTGGAAGGTTACCGTTACTTAGCGGACTTATACCAAAAAGGGATCGAAGTATCTGGTGAAGAAGGCGACGATCCAACCCAAGATATCTTCATCGGCTTCAAAACAGCCATCGAAAAACGTATTTGGATGATCCAAGCGCACTTAGGCGAAGCGCCATTGATCGATCCAGCGAAATCTCGCGTACGTCATTAATCAACAAAAAACCAGCGAAGAATTTTCTTCGCTGGTTTTTTTACTTGCCTGCCAATAATGCTTTAGCGGCTTCAATTTGCTGTGCCACTTGATCAAAACCGGTGCCGCCATAAGAATGGCGATTTTTGACGGCGGTATAGGAATCAAGTTTTTCAAAAATATCGCTGTCGATGGCAGGATGGATCGCTTGGTATTCTTCCAAGGAAACATCTTGCAGATAGATACCTTTGCTTAAACACTCGCTGACGAGTTTGCCGACGATCTCATGGGCTTGTCTGAAAGGCACGCCTTTGCCAGCTAAGTAATCCGCTAATTCTGTTGCGTTGGAAAAATCCTTTTCAGTAGATTCTTGCATCCGTGCTTGATTGACCTTCATCGTTGCGATCATGCCCGTCATGATCTGCAAGCTTTTCGTGATGGTTTCGGCACTGTCAAACATGCCTTCTTTGTCTTCTTGGAAATCTTTGTTGTACGCCAGCGGCAAGCCCTTCATGACCGTCAAAAGACCAAAGAGGTTCCCATAGACACGTCCTGTTTTTCCACGGATCAGCTCCGCCATGTCAGGGTTTTTCTTTTGAGGCATGATGGAGCTGCCGGTGGAGAAGGTATCGGTCAGTTCCACGAATTGGTACTCGTGGCTGCACCAAAGAATCAGCTCTTCACAAAAACGAGACAGATGCATCATCAATAAAGAGGCATTGCTTAAAAATTCCAAGATAAAATCACGATCGCTGACCGCATCTAGGCTGTTGCTGTAAATATTGCTGAACCCTAACTCTTGAGCGGTGAAGGCGCGATCGATGGGGAAGGTAGTTCCTGCCAAAGCGGCACTGCCTAAAGGCATCACATCGATGCGGCTCAAACTCTCACTGAAACGCTCTTGGTCACGTGTCAGCATACTGTAATAGGCTAAGAGGTGATGGGCAAAAGAAATCGGCTGTGCATGCTGGAGATGGGTATAACCGGGCATGATGGTGTAGATGTTGGCTTCGGCTTGTAAAACCAGCGCTTCTCGCAATTCAGCGATCAAAGTGATCACCTCTTGCACGACTTCTTTCAAATACAAATGCATATCGGTCGCCACTTGGTCATTACGACTACGGGCAGTATGCAATTTGCCTGCCACTGGTCCAATCAATTCATGCAAGAATGTCTCGATGTTTAAATGGATGTCCTCATTTTCAATCGTGAAGGTCAACTCGCCAGCGGCTAATTGCTGATGAATCGTGGTCAAGCCGTCAATGATCGCTTCGCCATCGGGTTGACTGATGATGCCCGTATGGACCAGCATTTTGACATGGGCCAAACTGCCAAGAATGTCTTGCTTTGCTAACTTTTGATCAAACGTGATGGAAGCCCCAAAAGCATCGATCCATGCTTCATTTTTCCCATCGAAACGTCCGCCCCATAATTTTGCCATATTCTCACCTCAAAAAAAGATTACGGCTGAAGCGGCAGCTTCAGCCGTGCATACTTAAATCAATGTTTCTGTTAGTTGCTGTTGTGCTTGGATCTCAGCGTGCACTTTGCTTGGCAGTCCCCATAATTTGATGAAGCCGATGGCCGCATGCTGATCAAAGGTATCTGCAGAAGTATACGTTGCTAAGTTTTCATCGTACAGGCTGTTTTCAGATTTCCGTCCTTCACAAATGACGTTGCCTTTGAACAATTTCAAACGCACGATCCCGTTGACGTAGACTTGCGTGCTTTTCAGGAAGGTAATCAAGGCTTCCGTCAATGGATTGAACCATAAGCCGTCATAGATGACTTGGGCTAATTGCTGCTCGATGATTGGTTTGAAATGCGCCAATTCCCGGACAAAGACCAAATCTTCCAATTCTTTATGAGCCGTCATCAAAGCGATCGCTCCTGGACATTCATAAACTTCCCGTGATTTGATCCCCACCAGACGATTTTCAATATGGTCGATCCGACCAACGCCATGCTCGCCAGCCATCCGGTTCAGTTTCATGATCAATTCTGCTAGATTCATCGTTTCGCCATCAATGGCGGTCGGTACCCCTTGATCAAAGGTGATCTCAACGATCGTCGGTACGTCAGGAGTATCTTCTAATTCTTGCGTGATGGCGTAGGCTCCTTTTGGCGGTGTTGCCCAAGGGTCTTCTAAGACGCCGCACTCACAAGCACGTCCCCACAAGTTTTGATCGATGGAATACGGATTGTCCAAGTCAGCGGGAATCGGCACCCCTTTTTCAGCCGCATAGGCAATCTCTTCTTCTCGGGACCATTTCCATTCCCGAACCGGTGCGATGACTTTCAAGTGAGGCGCTAAAGCAGCGATCGCCACTTCAAACCGAACTTGGTCGTTGCCTTTACCAGTACAGCCATGGGCGACGGTCGTTGCGCCAGTCGCTAATGCCAACTCCACCAATTTCTTGGCGATCAATGGACGAGACAAAGCGGAAACAAGAGGATAAGAATTTTCATAAAAAGTATTGCCTTGTAAAGCGATCAAAGCAAAATCTTGGGCGAATTCTTCGCGGGCATCGATGGCATAAGATTCAATCGCGCCAACTGCCAAAGCTTTGTCTTTAATGGATTGCGTGTCGCGACCTTCACCGATGTCTAGGCAGCAAGCCACCACATCATATCCTTGGTCCGTTAACCATTTAATTGAAACGGAGGTATCTAATCCTCCAGAATAGGCCAATATTACTTTTTCTTTCATACTTATTAACTCCTTTTCCGCGTGTTTTCAAGTGATTGAAGCTATCTTATCAGAATAAAAATAATAAATCAAGGGAAAAATTAAATATTTATACATAAAAATGGTGATTATCAGGTTTTTATACTATTATCGGTGATTGAGGAGAAGAAGCGGATGCTCACTTTTTTAATGAAAGTTTATACACGATATTCATAAATCTATTCAGTTTTAGAATCCTGCAACAACAAGTTTCGTTTTTCAGAGAAAATGGCAGAAAACGAATGGAGAAAATTTTCAAAAAGAGGCGGAATTACGTTGACATTAGGCTTTATAGAAGGTATTATGTTATATGGTATTGTTTGCCCCACAAGAGCCCCGGAAACTCAAGTGTATGTCAAACATTCGTGAAATTGAATTGGAGGAAAAAATTGTGCGTACAACATATATGGCCAAACCAGGCGAAGTAGAACGTAAATGGTACGTAGTAGATGCAACAGATGTTCCTATGGGTCGTCTTTCAGCAGTAGTAGCATCTGTCTTACGTGGTAAAAATAAACCAACATTCACACCTCATGTGGATACAGGCGATTTCGTAATCGTCATTAATGCAGAAAAAATCAAATTAACAGGTAACAAAGCAAGCGATAAAATTTATTACCGTCACTCAAACTTCCCAGGAGGATTGAAATCAGTCTCTGCTGGAGAATTACGTGCTAAAAATTCTCGTCGTTTGATCGAAACTTCTGTAAAAGGCATGCTTCCTAAAAACACTTTAGGCCGTAAACAAGGAATGAAACTTCATGTTTATGCTGGCGCTGAACACCCACATGCTGCACAACAACCAGAAGTATTGGACATCACAAACTTAATCTAATAGGAGGGAATTTCATTGGCACAAGCTCAATATATCGGCACTGGCCGTCGTAAAAATGCAGTAGCCCGCGTACGTTTAGTACCAGGTACTGGTAAAATTACTGTTAACAAAAAAGATGTTGAAGAATACATCCCACACGCAGACTTGCGTGAAGTAATCAACCAACCATTCGGCGTTACAGAAACTAAAGGTTCATACGATGTTTTTGTAAACGTAAATGGTGGTGGATACGCTGGACAATCAGGTGCAATCCGTCACGGTATCGCACGCGCATTGTTACAAGTTGATCCTGATTTCCGTTTAGCTCTTAAACGTGCTGGCTTACTTACTCGTGACGCACGTATGGTTGAACGTAAAAAACCAGGTCTTAAGAAAGCTCGTAAAGCTTCACAGTTTTCAAAACGTTAATCTTTTTATCGAAGATTTCAAAACACTTCTCGATTTTTCGAGAGGTGTTTTTTTGTCAATTTTGCATAGATCTGCTTAATTATAAAGAGTTTTCATGATGATTCCTCTTTGATATAAAGATCTATCATTACTACAATAAGAACAAAAAAATATACTAGCAGGAGGTATAGTGCTATATGAATATTTAGTTGATCGGTTATATCTGGAAGTCATTCAAGTAACTGTTGGTGATGTAACAATTACTTGAAAATAAATTTTTATAATCCATACAAAACGAAATATCTAGCGTATTTTTAAGTAGGAGAATCAGAGAGAAGTTGCATTCTTGATGTTTCCGGATATAATTGATTAAATGATAAAGGATGATGCATTAAAAATGAATACAAAGCGTACTTACGTGGAAATCGAAAAAGATTTCCATTATTTGAGGAAAAAGAATTATTATCCAAAACAGTATAATGAGAAATTACAAGCACTGATGGATGAGCTAAAAGAAAACTATGATTTTTCAGTTTATACAGAGGAGAATTCTAGAGCAATTGCTTTGCATTATCATATGTCTCAAAAATTTCAAACGGATAAACCCACTCTATTTTGAATGGGTTTTTTGCTGTCCTAAAAATGCTTAAAAGCTGTTATAATAGTAAAGTATGATAATGATTAGGAGGAAGTAAATAATGGTCTCAGAAGAACTTAAAATTGAAGATAAACTGTGGGCAGCTGCAGATAAACTAAGAGGTAGCATGGATGCTTCAGAATATAAAAATGTTGTTTTAGGATTAATATTTTTAAAATATGTTTCAGATAGTTTTGAAGAAAAGTATGCAGAACTAACCAAAGATGAGTATGCGGATCCGGAAGATAAAGATGAATATTTGGCTGATAATATTTTTTGGGTGCCTGCTGAAGCAAGGTGGGAAAAAATCAATCGTGATGCCAAAACACCAAAAATTGGTGAAACGATTGATGAAGCGATGATTGCGATTGAAAAAGAGAATCCATCATTGAAATTAGTACTCCCAAAGAATTATTCAAGGCCCCAATTAGATAAAACTCGTCTAGGAGAAACGGTTGATTTAATTACTAACATTAAAGTAGGAGATTCAGAAAACCGTAAAACTGACACATTAGGAAGAACCTATGAGTATTTTCTTGGTAAGTTTGCCGGTGCTGAAGGTAAAAGCGGCGGTGAATTTTACACACCAAATCCAGTAGTTACTTTGTTGGTTGAAATGTTAGAACCATATTCAGGACGTATTTATGACCCATGTTGTGGGGCAGGAGGGATGTTTGTTCAATCTGAAAAGTTTGTAGAAAATCATCAAGGGAAAATTGGCGATATTTCTGTTTATGGGCAAGAATTTAATCCAACTACATGGCAATTATGTAAAATGAATCTTGCAATTAGAGGAATTGACGGAAATATTGGAACACATAATGCTGATACATTCCAAAATGACCTTCACAAAGGATTAAGAGCAGACTATATTTTAGCTAATCCACCCTTCAATATCAGTGACTGGGGGCAAGAAAAGCTATTAGAAGATTCTCGTTGGAAATATGGATTACCACCAAAAAACAATGCAAACTATGCTTGGATTCAACATATTATATCCAAATTAGCTCCAGAAGGAACGGCAGGCTTTGTATTAGCTAATGGAAGTATGTCTACATCAACAAAAAATGAATATGAAATTCGTAAAAATCTAATCGAAAATGATTTAGTAGAATGTATCGTGACTTTACCAAGTCAAATGTTTTATAACACTCAAATTCCCGCATGTTTATGGTTTGTCACAAAATCTAAAGCCAAAAAAATTGAACGCAATCATCAAGGAGAGATTCTATTCATTGATGCTAGAAATGAAGGTTACATGGCTGATAGGACAACAAAAACTTTTAGTAAAAATGATATTAAAAAAATAGCAGATTCTTACCATGCATGGAAAGGAACAAATGACAAAGAATATGTTGATGTAGCAGGATTTTGTTCATCAGCTTCATTAGATACAGTTAAGGAACAAGACTATATTTTGACTCCTGGTCGTTATGTAGGTTTAGAAGATGAAATAGAAGAGTCTGAGCCATTTGAAGAAAAAATGGAACGATTAACTACATTGTTATCAGAACAATTTATCCAATCTCATCAAATAGAAGAAGATATCCGAAAAGCACTTGGGGGAATTGGATATGAAATTTAAAGAAATTCAGTTAGGGAATTTATTTGAAGCTAAATACGGGAAATCTTTACCTAAAAACCAAAGAAGAGATGGAAGTATTAAGGTTTATGGTTCTGGAGGCATATCCGGATACCACGACACTGCTTTAGTAAAAGGTCCGGGTATTGTGATAGGAAGGAAAGGGACTGTAGGTAGTCTATATTATGAAAAACAAGATTATTTTCCAATAGATACTACGTATTATATTGAAAAAAGTGATAAATATGACTTAAAATATATTTTCTATTTGCTTAATACTTTGAATTTAAACAAAATGAATACACATAGTGCTGTTCCTGGTTTAAATAGGGAAAATTTATATTCATTAATAGCCAAAGTACCTGAAAAAAAATATCAAATAAAAATTAGTGAATTTTTACAACAGCTTGATTCCAAAATTGAAATAAACAATCAAATTATTTTTAACCTTGAAGAACTAGCATCTACATTATTCAAACGATGGTTTGTTGATTTTGATTTTCCTGATGAAAATGGAAATCCATATAAATCAAATAATGGAAAGATGAGCGATAGTGAATTAGGTGAAATTCCTGAAGGATGGAAAATAATAAAATTGTCAGATTTAGTTGTTCAGATAAAAGAAACATTCAATCCAAATAAAACTGAAGTGGAAAAAGTAAATCATTTTAGCATTCCTAATTTTGATTCTAAAAAGTTTCCTGTTATAGAGGATGTAAATACTATTAAAAGTAATAAAACAAAAATAACAGATTTTACAGTGTTATTTTCAAAAATGAATCCAAATTTTGAAAGAGTATGGCTAACAGAACTAAATAAAAGTTATTTAAATGTTTGCTCACCAGAGTTTATAGCATTAGATTGTAAAAATATTAATCTACAAACTTATACTTATTTTTTATGCAAGTCAACCGCATTTAATAGGTTCTTAGTTAATAATGCTACTGGGTCAACAGGCAGTAGACAACGTATAAAACCAAGTATAGCAATGGGGTTTAAATTTGTTGGTGCAGTTGATTTAATTAATAAATATGGTGAAATTTGTTCAGGGATAAGTGAGCAAATTATGAATTTAAGGAATCAAAACGAGAATCTTAAAGAAATGAGAGATGCATTACTACCCAAACTACTATCTGGTGAAATAGAATTGCCAGAAGATGAGGAGGTGTAATTTTTGGCTGAAGAATACCATTTCAATGAAAATGATTTAGAGTTAGTTGCTTTACGTTGGTTAGAAGAAGTGGGCTATACTTCTGTTTCTGCCAAAGAATTAGAAGATAGTGGGATGTCTAAACGGAAAGATTACAAAGAGGTTGTTTTGATAGACCGCCTGAAAGAAGCTCTTGTAACAATTAATCCTGATGTATCAATGGCAGTGATTGATGAAGCTATTAAGACAATTACTGTCCATAAACATCCCGATATGGCAGTCAATAATCAGACTTTCCATAGATACATTACCGATGGTATTGAAATTCCTACACGAGAAGGCAATCGTAATGTTACAAAACGTATTTTATTATTTGATTTTAATGAGCCAAGAAACAATGATTTTTTAGCAGTCAATCAATTTATCGTAGAAGAAGACAATCAACGAAAAAGAACGGATATTATTCTCTTTGTCAATGGATTACCTATTGTGCTGTTTGAATTGAAGAATGCTACGGATGAAGCCGTGGGTATTTCAGACGCTTATAACCAATTACAGACATATAAACAAGAAATCCCTTCATTACTTACATTTAATGAATTTATGGTTGCTAGTGATGGTGTGCAAGCAAAAGTAGGGACTTTATCAAGTAATGAAGAACGTTTCATGGTATGGCGAACGATTGATGGAAAAGTGGAACATGGAACAGCTAGTAGTCAATTAGAAGTGTTAATCAAAGGAATGTGCAATCCAGAAGTTCTACTTGATTTACTTCATCATTTTATCTTGTTTAAAACTGATGGGGATAAAACGATTAAGATTTTAGCGGCTTATCATCAATATCATGCAGTGAATCGTGCAGTAGAAGAAGCAAAACGTGCGGTTAGCACCGAAGGAGACAATAAAATTGGGGTTGTTTGGCACACTCAAGGCTCAGGTAAAAGTCTATCAATGGTTTTTTATACTGGGAAATTGGTGCAAGAATTAGACAATCCCACTGTCGTAGTTTTAACTGATAGAAATGATTTAGATGACCAATTGTTTTTAACGTTTAGTCAATCAAGTGACTTATTACGGCAAACACCAAAACAAGCCAATGATGGGGATGAGTTAAAAGAATTACTGTCTGTCAATGCAGGTGGCATCGTTTTTAGTACCATGCAAAAGTTTGCACCTAAAGAAGGCAATCAAATGGATGTATTAACTGATAGACGAAATGTTATTGTAATGGCAGATGAAGCTCATCGTTCTCAATATGGATTTAGTGCGGATGTGAATGATAAAGATGGCTCAATCAAATACGGGTATGCTAAATACTTACGAGATGCGTTACCTAACGCTTCCTACATTGGTTTTACAGGAACACCTATTTCTAGTGCAGACAAGTCTACAAAAGCTGTGTTTGGGGATTATATAGACGTATATGATATGACCCAAGCGGTAGAAGATGGAGCTACAGTAAAAATCTATTATGAAAGCCGAATCATCCCTGTATCACTTCCTGATGGATTAGATATAGACGATTTAGTAGAAGACATTGTGGAAGGTCAAGAAGATGATGTCACTTCAAAAACAAAAGCAAAATGGAGTCGGATAGAAGCTATCACAGGTTCACAACCTCGATTAGAAAAATTGGCTCAAGATTTTGTGAAACACTTTGAAACAAGACAAGAGGCTTCTTTCGGTAAATCCATGATTGTTACAATGTCTAGAAGAATTGCGATTGATTTATACCAAGAAATAATTAAACTTCGTCCTGATTGGCATTCTGATGATGATGATAAAGGGAAAATTAAGATTGTAATGACAGGTTCAAGTAGTGACCCAGATTATTGGCAACCTTTTATTGGGAATAAGACAAGACGTGATAAATTAGCGAAGCGAATGAAAGATGATTCTGATGAACTTCAAATTGTCATTGTTCGAGATATGTGGTTGACAGGTTTTGATGTTCCGTCTATGAACACGATGTATATTGATAAACCAATGCAAGGTCACAATTTAATGCAAGCAATCGCTCGTGTGAATCGTGTATTTAAAGACAAAACAGGTGGATTGATTGTCGATTATATTGGGATTGCACCGAATTTGAAAAATGCTCTACAAGAATATACACCAAATGACCAAAAACAAGCAGGTATTGATACCCAAGTTGCTGTAAATTTAGTCAAAGAAAAATATGATTTGATTACCAATACGATTTTAGATAAATTCGATTATTCTGATTTCAATTCAACAGATTATACAAAAAAATTACAAGTTATTACAAATGCTGCAAACTATATTTTGGGATTAGATGACGTTGAAGATGTTAAGAGATTTAAAGATTTGGTAACGGAAATCACTCGAGCGTATGCTTTGTGTGTGACAGAGGAAGAAGTTCAACAATACAATGCTGAAATTGCCTTTTTTAAAGCTGTAAAAGTATATTTAATCAAATTGAATTTTGTAGATGGAGTTAAATCTCCTCAACAAATCGATGAAGAACTGAAGCAATTAATTTCTAAGTCTGTTGTAACGGAAGATATCGTGGATATTTACGATTCTCTGGGATTAGAAAAAGCTGAATTGTCTATTTTGTCTGATAAGTTTTTAGAAGAAATTAAAGAAATGCCACAGAAGAATCTTGCTTTACAACTACTTGAAAATTTATTAGCAGGAAAAATAAAGTCTATTCAAAAAACAAATGTTGTTCAAGCAGAAAAATACTCTGAACTATTGAAAAAATCAATAAATAAATACAATACTAGAGGAATTACTTCTGAAATTGCCATTCGTGAATTAATTGAATTGGCAAAAGATATGAAGACAATGAAAGAAGAAGGCGAAGAATTAGGCTTGACAGTTGAGGAAAAAGCTTTTTTTGATGTTATCTCTAAAAGTTCCGATGAAGACGAGCAAATTCTAAAAGATATTGCAATAGGTATTGCTAAAACTATTGAAGAAAATATGACAATTGATTGGACAAAACGTAGTTCTGAGAAAGCTCGGATGAGAGTTGAAATCAAACGTTTTTTGAGAAAAAATAAATTTAAGACAGATTTAGAAACCATTGATTTAGTAATCACGCAAGCAGAGTTAATGGCAGAAAACTTGGTTTAAAGGTAAAAATAGAAAAGCCTTAATTTTAGGCTTTTTTATTTTACCCACGAACATAGAAATTTTTTCATATTTTAATAAATTGGGTCTATTTTATTTTTGAAATGTTATCTAATCCCTTGATACATATGGCTAAACTCCATTTAATTTTTGGGTCTGGATTTTGAAATTTTGAGGTAAATCGAAGAATTTAAGACTGTATTCTAATGTATAAAAGATGGTGATAAAAACCGTCATAAATGTTGATATAAAAGGATTTCCGTCTAGCTCTTAAACGTGCTGGCTTACTTACTCGTGACGCACGTATGGTTGAACGTAAAAAACCAGGTCTTAAGAAAGCTCGTAAAGCTTCACAATCCTCAAAACGTTAATCTTTTTATCGAAGATTCGAGATACTCTCTTTTTAGAGAGTGTCTTTTTTCGTATCTAATGGTAAGTTTGAATAATTTTTCATTATTATTCAGTTCTTTTTACAATCAAATAATTTGATTAATACCTCTAGCATCGATGACCATGATCGAAATTGCTCATGTGTTGTTTATAGCGCATTAATATCTTTTTGAGTAATGGTTTTAATCGGTTGATTCTTCTTTGTCAGGAATTCTTTATTTTCATTTTCCGATGTCATAAGGGTATCTTCTTCTATATTTATAAACTTCATGTCTATACGAACAACAATCTAAAATTATTGTACTATACCATGTTTATATAGACAACACGAGGAGGAAATATAAATGAACGAAAATGAAGGTGATAGAAAAGTGGAAGTGCTAATCAACGATTTATTAGCAGAACGTCAGATGTCTTTAAGAGAACTCGCAAGGTTGTCGGGAATTGAGCCATCAAATTTAAGCAATTTGGCAAATGGAAAAAGACAAAAAATTTATTTAGAACACATTGAAAGGATTGCAGATGCGTTGGAGATTGATGATATCTCGAGGATATTAAAGTTGAGTAGGAATGTCTAATTTCCCTGACTCATAGCGGGAGTAAGTGGTTTGGCTGATATTCAGTAGTTTAGCAAGTTGTTCTTGATTCAAGTCTTTATCTTCGCGTAAGTCGCGAATTCTATGATACACAAAATCACCTCATATGATAATATTAATACGGTCAAAGAGATTACAGCGTAATAACAAATTGTACACACCGATTACACATTATCCATCAAAAAGCATAAGAAAACATCAAAAAACCATAAATCAATTCTGTTATTAAATCATTTCCCTCAGATTTGGTCTTGCTTTCCAAAACGGGTTTCTATACAATAGAGGGGAATAGAAACCGAATAAAAAAAGGCACCCCGTATCAGAGTTGGCGCTCCAATACGAGGCCTTGAAAAGTCAAACACACTGACTAATCAAGTTGCCATAGTCAATACCCTAAGGTATCGACCTGTTTATTGTACCTAATATTCTGTTCTTTTTCTAGTAGGAAAAGCAGATTTTATGGTATTTTATGCAGGATGCCTTATGCTTATTTCGCTATGTCAAAAGGATTGGACAGTCGTCCAATCCTTTTTTTTGTGTTTCAGATGGGGAAGTTAAAATAACAGGTATTGACACATTTCATTTATAAAATAAAGTGTCGGCAAGCCTCGGTTTCTATTCGTCTATCAAATAATCAAAAAGTTCTGAGGAGGGATTCACATAGAAAGTGAAGTTGCTTGGAAACTGCCGGAAGGGATTTTTTAGATAAAAGAGGGGATGAAGCAATGAGAAAGAAAGACGAGTGTTGGCTAAAAAAGCGTGTAGCAACTGATGTAGTTTCGACATATAGTTTCGAGCAGTCGGACCAATTGACGGATACGATCAAACGAGAGATGCAGACATTATTTCCAATGTGCCGCTGTGTGGAAGAGGCAAATGCAGAGTTATATTTCAAAAAGGCAACGGATGCGCTGCTTGGGGATGAAGGATTTGAGATCAGTTATGAGCACAATCAGACAGTCGTTTATGCGAATGCTAGTAAAGGCTGGTTATATGGCTTCTTTGAACTTTACAAGCATGTGATTCGAACCACTGAGTTGCCAGAAAATCTGAGGTCGATTCCCAATCAAGCCATTCGTATGGTCAATCATTGGGATAATTTTGATGGGACGATCGAACGTGGGTACGCTGGAGAATCGATTTTCTTTTCAAACAATCAGTTTCGGCAAGACCATGAAACGGTACGCGTCTATGCGCGTTTCTTAGCTTCCATCGGAATGAATGCGGTTTCTATCAATAACGTGAATGTTCGCGGAGATGCCAAATGGTTTATTACGGAACCGTATTTGATCGAGATTAAAAAGATCGCAGATACATTCGCTGCCTATGGGATTCGGACGTTTTTAAGTATCAACTTTGCGGCACCTTTATCCGTTGGAGGACTAATGACCGCCGATCCGTTAGCTGAGGAAGTTATTGCATTTTGGCAAAAAACAGCAGATACAATCTATCAGGTGATGCCGGATTTTGGTGGGTTTGTAGTCAAAGCTGATTCTGAAGGGGAACCGGGACCGTTTGTTTACGGGCGTGACCATAATGATGGTGCCAATATGCTGGCACGGGCGTTGCAACCCTATGGAGGGCTACTGATATGGCGCTGCTTTGTTTATGACTGTTTACAGGATTGGCGAGATCGTTCAATTGATCGTGCCAAAGCTGCCTACGACCACTTTATGAAATTAGACGGTACGTTTGAGGAAAATGTTATTTTACAGATCAAAAATGGACCGATTGATTTTCAAGTACGAGAACCCGTGACGCCGCTTTTTGGCGCGTTAAAATACACCAATCAAATGTTGGAATTCCAAGTGACGCAAGAGTATACCGGACAACAAAAGCACATTTGCTGCTTACTACAGATGTGGAAAGATGTGCTAGATTTTAATACGAAGCATCCACTTGAACACGCTACAGTAAAGAAGATTCTACCAGAGCAAAGTCCAAATCCTAAATACTCTGGCGTGGCAGCAGTCGTCAATGTCGGCATGGATGATAATTGGACCGGACACAAGCTAGCGCAAGCGAACCTTTTTGGCTATGGCAGATTGATTTGGAACAATGAATTAAGCACGGAAGCTATCCTTTGCGAATGGATCGATTTGTCCTTTGAGTTAGATGATTCTGCTAAAAAACGACTACTTGCAATCCTCGCTACGTCCTATCAGACCTATGAAAATTATACTGCCCCACTAGGTATCGGTTTTATGGTTCGTCCCAATCATCACTATGGGCCTGATGTCGATGGCTACGAATATGATAGATGGGGGACGTATCAATTTGCAGATAGAAAGGGCATTGGCGTCAATCGAACGTTAAAAGACGGCACCGGCTATGTAAGGCAGTATGCGGATGCTTGGTGTGAAACATACGAAAATGTAGAAACTTGCCCAGATGAACTTGTCTTATTTTTCCACCATCTGCCATACGACCATGTCTTACAAAGCGGCAAAACGATCATTCAACACATCTATGACACGCATTTCGAAGGCTATGAAAAAGTAGAGGAATATGTTACCGAGTGGGCTTCCTTACAGGGACAAATCGATGAAGAAAGTTATCAAAACGTCGCCGAACGATTGCAAGATCAAGTTCGTTCTGCTAGAGATTGGCGGGATCAAATCAACACGTATTTTTATCGTAAAAGCGGCATTCCGGATGCATATGGACGTCAAATTTATGCGTAGAAAGAGAATCAGGTGCTAGGTTTCAAAGAAGAAATAGCTCGTTTATATCACTAAGAAAAAAGATTTCAACCAGAAGTAAAATTTTTTGTAATATAAGTTAGTTTATCCAACTTACTAAAAAGAATCAGGAGGAAGAGTGATGAAAAAATGGAAAAAACAATTGATAGTGGTAGGTTCTTTGCTTTCGATATCGTTGGTGTTGGCTGGATGCAATGCTGGGAGAAAAAAGACTGAGACAACGGGGAGTGGTGATCGAGTAGAAATCAGCTTTAGTTGGTGGGGAAATGACGATCGCCACCAGGCAACCCAAGAGATGATCGCTCATTTTGAAAAGGAGCATCCTGAAATTGCAGTAAAAGGAGAGCCGAGCGGCTTTGGCGATTTGGATCAAGCCTTCACGACGAGGTATGCTGGCAATACTTTGGCGGATATCACGACTTTACTCTACAATTGGGTGCCGCAATTCGGACAAAATGACGGGTTTTATGATCTTAATACAATCGATAGTTTGGATCTGTCCACCTATGATCCTGATTTTTTGGCATTCGGACAAGTTGATGGAAAGCAGGTTGCCGTTCCTTATGGGGAAAATACTTTAGTTATGTATTTAAACAAATCCGAATATGAAAGACATGGTATTGATGTCACTATGTTGAAGACGTGGGACGATTATGTGGAAGCCGCTAAGAAGTTACCAGAAGGGACCTTTTGTGTCGTATCCCCAACTTGGCGTTTTCCGGTAACCATTTGGTTGCAACAAAAGACTGGAACGTCTGAGTTTGATGAACAAGGAAATATGAATTGGACAGAACAAGACTATTTAGAAGCGATGACTTGGTATAAGGAAATGGCAGATGCTGGGGTCTTCGTTTCAAGACAAGATTATTTAGAAAATGTCGGCTCAGAACCGGTATCCTTAGCCACCAACAAAAAGTGGATTGAAGGACAATATGCGGGCGGCATCGATTGGAATGCCAGTATGTCTTCTAATTATGAAGCATTGAAAGAAGTAGGGGATGAAATGGTCGTCGTTGACTACCCAATCGCAGAAGGCGGCACCGAGGTGAATTTAATGTCAAAACCTTCACTGCTTTTTGCCGTTCGGAAAAATGTCGAACATCCAGAAGAAGTAGGAACATTTTTAAATGAATTTTTAAATGGCGAGGAAGCAAATAAAATTTTGGGTCTTTCCAGAGGGATTCCTGCTTCAAGCAAAGCGATCGAAGTATTGACGGAAGATGGACAATTATCAGGCGTGATGAAAGAAGGCTTTGAGTACGCCCAAAGTGTCGCAAAAATCAACCAAACACCGTTCTATGAAGATGGTACCTTAACGACTATTTACACTGCAGAAATGGAAGCTGTCGAATTAGGACGAACGGATTTAGAAACAGCTGCTCGCAACGTCTACACGAAAACAAAAGAACAAGCCGAAAAGCTTGCGAAAGACTATAAATTGTAATAGGCAACTATCCGCATGCTTTATGGGAGTGAATGGCTTTTGTTTGCTTCCATGAAGTGTCGTGAATCGTTGTCAAAAAGATTGGAGGGATTTTATGAAAAAGGAAAAAGTGGGCTTGATCTATGTAACCCCTTGGCTGATTGGCTTTTTACTGCTGACCGCTTGGCCGATCTTGTCCTCATTTTATTACTCACTGACCGATTATTCTTTGGCTCGTGTCGGACAGACACCTGCATTTTTAGGCATTCAAAATTATGTGAATCTCTTTAAGGATCAAACGTTTCTTGATTCGATGCGGGCGACATTAATTTATACAGTGTTCACTGTACCTTTTCAACTAGGGTTTGCGTTGTTCGTTGCGTTTATTCTGAATTTCAAATTAAAAGCCATCAATTTCTATCGGACGGCGTATTATATTCCCTCGATTCTAGGAGGAAACGTGGCCGTTGGTGTGCTTTGGCGATCAATGTTTCAACCAGAAGGTTTGGTGAATATTTTTCTAGGAACCGTTGGCATCGAGCCAATTAACTGGTTATCGACACCTACAGGCGCAATGGTCGTCTTGATTCTCTTGAAAGTGTGGCAATTTGGTTCCTCAATGTTGATTTTCTTAGCTGCATTGAAGGAAATCCCCCAGGATTTGTATGAGTCCTCGAGTTTGGACGGCGCATCAAGGGTGACCCAGTTTTTCAAAATTACGATTCCTTTGATCACACCAACCATTTTTTTCAACTTAGTGATGCAACTAAACAATGCCTTTCAAGAATTTAACGGCCCTTTTATTGTCACCGGTCGTGGTCCCCTCAATGCCACGTATCTGTCCTCAATGTTTATTTATGATAAAGCATTTAAAGAATTTGATATGGGCTACGCAAGTGCGGCAAGTTGGGTATTGTTTGCGTTGATTGTTTGTTCAACGGTTCTTCTTTTCACGAGCCAAAAACGATGGGTCTATTATTCTGATGGAGGTGGGAAATAAATGGAGGCAACCCCTATAGCATCTGCAAAAAAGAAGCACTCGAATAAGCATGGTCAAGCACTGATTCGCTATGTTTTGTTGACGGTCGTTGCACTGATTATGCTGTATCCAATTATTTGGATGGTTGGAGCGTCCTTCAAAACGAACACAGAGATTTTCACATCAATCGGCTTCATTCCTTCAACGATTGATTTCCAAGCATATATTGATGGTTGGAACACCAAGGGCGATTATACGTTCACCTTGTATTTTATCAATACCTTTAAATACGTCATTCCAAAGATTCTTTTTACCGTTGTCTCGGCGACTCTTACAGCCTATGGATTTGCTCGGTTTGACTTTCCATTCAAGAAAATCATGTTCTCGTTGTTAATGGCAACGATGTTTTTACCTCAAGTCGTAACCAGAATCCCCTTGTATCTCTTCTGGAATCGCTTGGATCTATTAGATACGTATGTTCCGTTACTGGCCAATTCATTTTTAGGACAAGAACCCTTCTTCGTGTTCATGATGATCCAGTTTATGCGTTCAATTCCACGGGATCTCGATGAAGCAGCGATCGTTGACGGTTGTTCTTCTTTCGGTGTTCTCTGGCGTGTCCTGATTCCGGCATTAAAACCTGCACTGATTTCTTGTGTGATTTTTCAATTCGTTTGGAGTTTCAGTGATTTCTTAGGTCCATTGATTTATATCACTTCACAAGACAAATTCCCAGTATCTCTTGCGTTGCGGCTCAACGTTGATCCATCTACTAATACCCCATGGAATCAAGTGTTTGCAATGTCGGTGATCTCATTATTGCCAGCAATCATCTTATTCTTCAGCGCGCAAAAGTATTTTGTCGAAGGTGTTACAAGTTCGGGTATCAAAGGATAGGAGGTAATTATGAATCCTTTCTTTCACGCTATTTCTGAGTGGACCGTTACCATCGTCCACTCAGCCTATCGGCTTTTGGTTTATCAGCTGTATTTCATCCTGTCGAATAGTTTACTCCTGATGCACTTGTTTTTTCTTCGACTGACTCTGAATAATATTGTCTTCTTTTGGGTACCCCTAGTATTTTTTATTGCAAGTCTGTCCGCTCAATTCGGCTTATTTAACAACCCAGAGCATTTATCGATTACAAAGAACTATTTTCAGTACTATCGAGAATGCTTGAAGAAAAACTGGGGATTATATTTCTTGTATTCTCTGATCATTCTCTTGATCCTCTTTGGACTGAAAATACTGATAGTATATCAACGCTCTGTTATGTTTTTGCCATTTGTCCTGACGAGCTGTTTTTTATTAAGCAGTATGCTCTTTGTGTTACTGATCTCAAGCGATTCTCGCGTCACTCAAATCCCATTTAAGAAGAAAATAGAATGGTCGTTGCTGATAAGCTACCGTTTGCCTTTAGTCACGGTTTATAATAGTGCATTTATTGGACTGTCAATTTTGTTAATGCAGTATTTCTCTTTGGCGTATCTTTGTTTTCTTAGTGGTGCAATCAATTACGGCGTGTATCGTAATTTGATTCGACGATTTTCACTTGATTTGTTTTTTGAGAAGTGGGTAATTGAGTGAAGAAACAAATTTTTGTATTCGCAAATCGTTGAAATGGATTTATCATTTATTAGATTTTGATTGAATATTTATATCCTAATATTTATTAATCAATTCATAAAGAAGCACTTTAAATAATTTGAATTAATAATATTTCTAACTCCTTATAAGATGTTAATTAATTTCCATCGTATCCCTTAAAATGATAGGAAGATGAATAATTTTAGGAGCTTTCGAATATTCTAACTTAGTATATAAATCTGTCATAATTGCAGAAATAATTGGAGATCCCGGAATTTTATTTATCTAGAAAAAAGAGGTGTAAAATAATTTTTCTATGATTATAGATAGTAAGCAGCTAGTAGAACTAGCAAAATCATGAAGCATTTTGACTGTCTTAAAAGAATAAATTGCGCTCACTTTCAATTAGCTCGTAAGTTAAATTGTCTTCAAACAATTTAGTAATATGAAGTGATTTCTCAAGTAATTGGTTATCTTTTGTCATAAAACTCTTGCGTGCAATTGCTAAAGCATAGTAGTCATAACGTTTTATAATTTTCGCAAGATTAATGGCGTGTTCAACTGTTTCTTTTGCATAAACTAAATGGTGTTTTTGAAGACATAGCAAAGTAATATTCAAATATATTGCACATTGTAAGGAACTTGTATTCTCTAAAGGATCATAACGCTTTAATTGATCTATTAACTGGTTAGAGATAGTAATAGCTGTTTCAAGTGGGAACATATATAAACAGCAATTAATTAATTTGATGTCATCAATATTCCACCAAGAATATTTTTGAATTTGTTCCCATGGCACAGAGAGAATGATTTTTGGGAGACAAGGAATATCTTTTTCTTCATTTGCTGAAAGCTCAACAAGTGAGTCTATAACATAAATTAGTAATTCGATTGTTTTACTGAAAGATTTTTCTTGGAAAGCTAAGCAATCTTTTTTTAAATCGAGTAAAATTGTAGTTTTTTGATTTGAAAAAAGAGAGAAGAATTGATTGAGGATTTGTTGCTTTTCATTTAACTGGTACCTTTGATTGATAAAGATAAATTCATTGAAACTGAGGTCTATTCTGTGTAAGAGTTCGACAAAAATATTTATAGAAGGAATTAATTTTCCGTTCTCAAATTTAGATAATGTAGTTCTTGAAATTAAGTTTTTGCAAACTTCAGATTGTGTTATACCTTTACTCTTTCTAGTTTCACGATAAGTCAATCCTAATCCATCCATAAGCCCCTCCTAAAAATAATGTGATTATAGTTTACAAAGTAAAAATTATTATGTCAATCCAGTATAGTGAAGAACATAACAAGTGTGAATCTCATATTTTGTAAAGGAGGAAAGTTACTCTTGAATATTAATAAATTTATTTTGAGTATATCTATTTTTACAGGGTGGTTAATTGGTGGCTGAAATTTATCGTTTTTGTTATTTAGTGTTAAAACACTTTATATAAAATAATTTTAGGAGGAAAGAATATGACAAAACCGACTTTTTTAAATGTAAGTACTTCAAAAGTAGTTTCACTTCCGTTAGGTATGACCCCTAAACGTTGTGCACAAGGCAGAGTTTAAAACAGAGCATTAGAGCGGTATATCGTAGAAGGTAATTTATTTTTTATGGAGACAAATGTTAGTCGGAAAATAAGTTTTGTGTTTATTTATCTTAAATGTGTAAGATAAGTAAATAAGAAACTGTTTTCCGATTATTTTTAATATATTACTGAAAGATAGGAGACGGAAGTATAATGTACGTATCTCTTAAAAATAATAATTTTCTATTAGAACAGCCAGATGGAGTGCTTTTTTCGTATGTTATTAATGGTGCTAGACTGTTAGTACAGGTTAATGATAGCGCAGAGTTTATTTTGTGTAAGCTAAATGGTTTACATAAAATTAATGATATAGTGAAATTTCTTGCTAAAAAATACCAAGAAAATGAGCATGAAGTAGAAATTATGGTAAATGATTTTATAAATGAATTAAGAGACAATAATCTTATAGAAGAACATGATGTTCCTGTAAAAAAAGCAATAAAAAAAGGAATTAGAGACTACTACACACCAGAACATGTTACTATGGAATTAACACATAACTGTCCCTTGAAATGTAAACATTGTTTTGTCAATGCAGGTATTGGAAGAGAAATACCCGCAAATAAATGTATGCAATTATTAAAAGAACTATTAAATATAGGTACTAGAACATTCCAATTAACAGGGGGGGAACCTTTTTCTTACCAAAGTATTGATCAAATAATCGAAATTTTAATCGCCGAAGGTGCAAATATACATATTTCTACCAGCGGTTATATACTAAATAAAAAAGTGAAAAAATGCTTGGAAATGTTGCTTGGTAGTAACTCTCCTTTAATACAAGTATCAATAGATGGTCAAGAAAATACACATAATTCTATACGAGGCAAAAACGATGCATATGACAACACAATTAAGTTTATAAAATATTCAGTATCAAAAAATATACCGATTATTGTTGCCACGACTTTAATTGATCAAACTTTCGAGGAAATAGATGGACTTGTATTGGAATTAAAAAATCTTGGAGTGAAGCAAGTTAGACTTGGGATTATTACAAATCAAGGCAGAGCAACAACAAATAATTTGAATAGTTATAGTATTAAAGAATATCAAGAAACATTGGTTAGCCTGAAAGAAATATATGATGATGAGGTATTTCAAGTCGAAGAATTAGAAGAAAGCTTGAACAGTTTGAAAAGCTGTGGAGCCGGATATAAAACAATTAAAATAACGCCTTATATGACTGTTACTCCGTGTGCAATGATGCAATTAAATATTGGGAACCTGAACAGGGAGTCATTACCAGAAATTTTGAAGCGGAGCTATAGAAATTTTTCTAGATTAGAATTTCCTCAAGATACTTTTTGCAGTGGATGTCCCGAAGAAGAATATTGCCATGATTGTATTTCTGAATCCATAATCAGAAAAAATAATGTAGACAATTGTCTATGGGAGCAAAGTCAGCAGGATATATTATGTGCATTAAAAAAATGATGAGGTACAAAATAAAGGAGGCCCACAAATGAATCAGACAAAATAAAATCCTTTACTTAGCAAATGGCGATCAATAACTAGAAAAACGAGCAATCGTTATTTCTAAGTAAAGGTGGAAAACAAATGAAGAAGAATCAGGGATTTACCCAATTGATTATTGGCCAAACCGTGGCGAATGTCGGGGATACCATTTATATTGTGGCAATTATCAGTTCTATTTTTAGCTGGACGGACTCTGCTTTGGCAGCGGCGCTTGTCCCAGTGCTAGTAACAGGAGGCGGTGTCATTTCCGGCTTTCTCTCACCGGTCATCACGAGTTATTTTCGCTTAGAACAAGTGCTGAAGGTCAGCCAGATGTGCAAAACAGCCTTACTCTTTTTTATGACCGCGTATCTCTATTTGAAAGCTGAAACGATGAATCTATTGGTTTTATATTGCCTTGTCGCATTGATTTCGTTTTTGGACGGCTGTTCAGAACCAATTAGTCGTGCCTTGATCCCGAAATATGTGGAAAAGCATCGCCTCGTCAAAGCCAATGGAATATTCAATTCGATGCTTCAAACAGTCAACATCGGCAGCTGGGCGATCGGAACCTCCTTGTTGCTGGTATTTTCTGTTCATCAGTTGGTTTTATTAGACAGCTTTCTGTTTCTAAGTGCCTCGATAGTATTAGCGTTTTTGCCTAGAACGACTCGAGAAAAAAACGAAAAGCAGCCGTTAGGGCACCAGTTGTTTATCGGTTGGCGCTGGATTATGAAAGATCCTCTGGTTCGGGTGATCGTTGGCATGGACATGCTGGAAAGTATCGCCAATACAGCCTGGGTGTCCGCGATTGTGTTAGTATTCGTCCGAGAAGTGATGCAGGCACCTGATGCTTGGTGGGGCTATATCAACGCCACTTATTTTGTTGGTGCGTTGCTAGGAAGTGCGTTGGTGATGCGATTTTCCGAGCGGTTTGATAAAAACAAACGAACAGCGATTGTAATGGGCGCTATTTTAGGCGGACTGATCACAGTTGCCGTTGCCCTATCAGGCGACCGCTTTTTGATTCTAGGATTATCCGTTCTAATCGGGCTTTTCTCCCAGATCAAAAATATCCCACAAGCCTCATTAATCCAACAAAAAGTAGCAGCCGATCGATTGGTTGCCATCTACGCTGCCTCAGGCATCTTAAATTCCGGTGTTTTTGCTTTATTCACCTTGCTGATGGGACAGGTGGCAGATGTTTTTGATGTACGGTGGGTGTTTTTTCTTTCCGGCAGTTTATTGCTTCTAGTGGGGCTGATTGCAGGGAAGCTTAAAATCAGTTAAAAGTAAGAGAGATAGTAGTCAAGAGAAACTCTTTTTTACTAAGTTCTATAAGATAAAACTAGCTTTAACGGTTAGCTTAGGTAATGGTACACGCAGGAAGATGGAAAAGTAATTACGGCTAGTTAGGAATAGTCCCTGACTAGCTTTTTGTGTGGTGAGCTAGACGTTCTTACATCGAGAATACAATGATTATTGTAGATTTGATCGGTAGCTAATCACAGATTATTCATATGCAAAAGTATTATGTGGCTGTATATTGAGATTGACTAAGTATGGGGCTGCTATAGGAGGAAAGCGCAAGCGTCTCTATAGAAAACTTGATTACTTGAAAGAAAAGCTTTGTATTGATTTGGAGTAAATTCACAATTTTTTTGAATATCTTGAGTTTTCCGAGATTCCCCTAAAAAGCTCATCTAACAGCTCCTAACCTTATATACATTTACATATCTAACTCTTATCTTTTCGCTTTTAGTTAGTTAAAAAGCAAAAAATAAATGTGAATCCGAGCTATTTTTAAATAATTAACCAGATAATCTTCCGATTGGAACGGTTAAATAGTGAATGATTGGTAGAAAAGAGATTAGAGGATGCGAGTTGTGATAAGTAAACTCATAAAAGAAGAATGCTAGAAAAGTAGAGAAAAATAGGATTAATGAAATAATCGAGATCCTTATTTTTTAACAATTTTCGAAAACCATAAATGAATTGAAGGAAGCTTAGTGTGGGTGAAAGAATAATTACAAAAAAATATTGACTTAAAAAAATGGCTATGGTAATCTATAAACGAAAATAGTGGGAACGTTTCCAAAAAGTGTCTTCGTTAAATTTTTATTTTTTTAAACGAAAATGGAAACGTTTCTAAAATGTATTGGGAGGAGATCGAATTGGAAAAGACATTGGGACCAGGTGGTGAGATAAGGGCGGTACAACGAGATAAAAAAAATATCTCGAAGTGGGAAAAATTAAAGAAACAGTTGCGGCGTGATAAGTGGATGTACTTGTTGCTCTTACCAGGTATCATCATGACGTTTATCTTTAAGTATGTGCCAATGTACGGTGCTGTGATTGCATTTAAAGACTATAATCCTATGCTAGGAATTTTGGAAAGTCCTTGGGTAGGACTAGATCACTTTAGGGAATTTATCAGTTCACCAAATTTTACGCTTTTGCTGAGCAACACATTAAAAATTAGCATTTATGGTTTATTGTTAGGTTTTTTTCCACCAATTATTTTAGCACTGAGCTTGAATCAAATTATCAATAAAAAAATAAAACAGAAAATCCAGTTGATTCTATATGCGCCGAATTTTATCTCAGTAGTTATTATCGTGGGGATGCTGTTTTTGTTCCTATCCGCAAATGGACCTATTAATGGGTTAGTAGAAAAGGTTACGGGGCAACCAATTATGTTCATGTCTAATCCAGCTTATTTCAGAACGATTTATATTTTATCGGGAATTTGGCAAGGAATCGGCTGGTCATCCATTCTTTACACCGCGACGCTGGCGGGAGTCAGTACCGATTTATATGAGGCAGCAAATATCGATGGGGCAAATATTTTACAAAAGATTTGGCATATCGATTTGCCTGCATTGAGGCCTGTGATGGTGATCAGCTTCATCTTGGCCGCCGGCGGTATTATGAATGTAGGATATGAAAAAGCCTACTTGATGCAAACTTCAATGAACATCCCTGCCTCAGAAATCATTTCCACTTATGTATACAAAGTCGGCTTGCAATCAGGTGATTATGCCTACTCTGCTGCTGTTGGTCTGTTCAATATGATTATTAATGTCGTTTTATTACTGATTGTCAACAATATAACCAAGCGGCTAAACGATGGTCAAGGCTTGTAATGAAAGGAGAAAATTATGAATAGTGCTTTATCAAAAATCGACCGTCAAATCTTATGGTTGAATCGAGTGATTGTAACTTTTTTAGTCGTCATCACCATTGTTCCGCTGATTTATGTACTGGTAGCTTCTTTTATGGACCCAGCTACTTTGATCAATAAAGGTATAAGCTTCAATCCGAAAGATTGGACAATACAAGGATATCAACGGGTATTTGCAGATGATTCCATTTTACGCGGTTTTGTAAATTCGTTGTTTTACTCTTTTAGCTTCAGCTTATTGACTGTATTTATTACGATGATCACTGCGTATCCTTTGTCTCGACCTAACTTGGCGGGGAAAAAGATTATTATGACTTTTTTTGTCATTACAATGTTCGTGGGTGGCGGCTTGATACCTACCTATTTATTGGTAAAGAACTTGGGCATGTTAGATAGTGTATGGGCGATTATCGTACCAGGTGCTATAAATGTGTGGAATATTATCTTAGCCCGTACCTATTTTAGTGCTTTGCCAAAAGAACTTTCTGAAGCTGCTACTATCGATGGCGCCAATGACTTGCAAATACTGTTCAAAGTCATGCTTCCATTAGCTAAACCAATTATGTTCGTATTGTTTTTATATGCCTTTGTTGGGCAATGGAACTCATATTTTGATGCCATGATTTACATCAAAGATCCCGACTTACAGCCGTTGCAACTCGTATTAAGAAATATTTTGATCCAAAACCAGCCCTCACAAGACATGGTGGGAGCCAATACTGCCATGGCAGAAATGAAACAAATTGCTGAGTTGATCAAATACGCAACGATCGTCATTTCTAGTCTGCCATTAATCATAATGTATCCTTTCTTCCAAAAATATTTTGATAAAGGTGTTTTAGTTGGTTCTGTTAAAGGGTAAGTATTGTTCACTATTTGAATGAATAAAAATTATAAAGGAGATTTTAAGATGAAAGCAAAATGGATGCTGCCAATCGTTTTTACTTCCGTACTAATTTTGGGGGCTTGTGGAGGCTCAAAAGAAAAGAGTACATCAAGCCCTGATTATGAACTAGAAAGTGTCTCTTTCCCATTGAAAGAAAAAATATCTTTAAAAATGATGTCTCAAAGTGCCCCTTTGGCTCCCAATGATCCTAATGACAAATTGATTTTCCAACGGTTAGAAGAAGAGACCAATCTCCATATTGATTGGACAAACTACAGTAGTGATTTTGCCGAAAAAAGAAATTTGGATATCGCTAGTGGTGATTTACCAGATGCCATTTTCAACGCCGCTGCAGGTGACTATGATTTATTAAACTGGGCGGAAAGTGGCGTTATTGTACCGATTGAAGATTTGATCGAAGATTATATGCCAAATCTGAAGAAAATTTTTGATGAAAATCCCGAATACCGACAAATGTCTACTGCACCTGATGGTCACATTTACTCTATGCCTTGGATTGAAGAATTAGGCGAAGGAAAAGAGTCGATCCATACAGTTAATGGGATGGCTTGGATTAACAAGGAGTGGTTGGATAATTTGGGTCTTGAAATGCCGCAAACCACCGATCAGTTGATGACTGTGTTGGAGGCTTTCAAGACGCAAGATCCAAATGGTAATGGTGAAGCAGATGAAATTCCTTTTAGCTTTATTAACAATGGAGGAAATGAAGACTTAAAATTTTTAATGGGGGCATTCGGTCTAGGTGATAATGATGACCACTTAGTCGTTGATAACGATGGCCAGGTACAATTTACTGCTAACAAAGAAGGGTATAAAGAAGCCATCAAATATTTCAATGAAATGAATAATAAAGGTCTTATTGATAAAGAGGCTTTCGAACAAGATTGGAATACGTATGTTGCCAAAGGGAAAGAACATAAGTATGGCGTGTACTTTACTTGGGATAAAGCAAATATCACGGGTGCAGATGATAGTTATGACGTCTTGCCAGTCTTAGCGGGACCAGATGGAACGAAACACGTTACTCGTACGAATGGCATGGGTTTCTCAAGAGATCGTTTCGTAATTACTAGTGCGAATAAAAACTTGGAACTTACAGCTAGGTGGATAGATAAAATGTATGAACCGTTACAGTCTGTCCAAAATAACTGGGGAACCTACGGTGATGAAGCACAGGCCAATATTTTTGAATTAAAGGATGGTATGTTAAAACATTTGCCTTTAGAGGGGACAGCACCGGGGGAACTAAGACAAAAAACCGAAGCTGGAGGACCATTAGCAGTTCTTGATTCTTATTACGGCACAGTTACGACTATGCCAGATGATGCGAAGTGGCGTTTAGATTTGATGCATGACACGTATTTGCCATATATTACAGAAGACAATATCTATCCACGTGTCTTTTTAGAAAAAGAAGAAACAGATCGATTAGCAAAAATTGAAACAGATATGTGGGATTACATCTATCGCAAAAGAGCAGAGTGGATCACCGGCGGTAAAATCGATGAAGAATGGGAAGAATACCTTGCTGAATTGGAACGTGTAGGTTTGGAAGAATGGATTCAAATAAAACAAACTGGCTATGATAATTTTTTGAAGGGAGCACAATAAGTGTTAGTAGAAGAAACGGCGATTTTGGATAAAGCAAATCGATTTATTGAAATGATGCGAGGAAAAGTTAACCCTCAGTATCGACAAAACTATCATTTTTCCGCACCCATCGGGTGGATAAATGACCCCAATGGGTTTATATATTACAAAGGGCATTACCATCTCTTCTATCAATACTATCCTTATGATAGTCGATGGGGGCCCATGCATTGGGGGCATGCGCGCAGTAGTGATTTGGTCCATTGGGAAGATCTACCAGTAGCGTTAGCCCCAGATCAACCTTATGATAGCGGCGGATGTTTCTCAGGAAGTGCAATTGAAAGAGACGGAAAACTATATTTATTTTATACAGGCTGCCAAGAAATTGATGGTATTAGCCATCAGCATCAATGTTTGGCGATCTCTGAAGATGGTATTCATTTTAGCAAATACAGTGGTAATCCTGTGGTAGCAGAAAAACAGCTAGGTGAAAATGGGCTGATACAAGAATTTCGTGATCCTAAAGTAATTGTTCACAACGAGGCTTACTATATGGTAGTAGCTACTAAATCTACACAGTCTACTGGTAGAATAGTGATGTTTCAATCGTCAGATTTGTATACTTGGCACTTTTACTCTGTGTTGCTAGAAGGGACTTCAGAGCAAGGAATAATGTGGGAATGTCCTGATTTATTCCATTTAGACGGACGAGATGTCTTAATCATGTCACCGATACAAATCAAGAAGAACGGACTGGAATATCATAATATCAGTTCTACCATGGCTTGTATTGGTGAGGTTGACTGGGAAACAGGTCAGATGATAGTTGATAATTTCCATGAAATGGATTTTGGAATGGATTTTTATGCACCACAAACAACAACAGATCCTAATGGTGGACGGGTGATGATTGCTTGGATGCAGATGTGGGATCGTACATTGCCTACACATGAGTTAGGCCATCTTTGGGCAGGCTCTATGAGTTTGCCCCGAGAGTTAAGAGTGAAAAAAAATCGATTGGTACAAAAACCCATCTCAACTGTATATAGTCATTTAGTTTATCAACAAGGCAGTGAAAATATCGCAGTGACTGACACATCAGTCGTATTTCGAAACGCGCTGTCTGATTCTTCATATTTACATCTAGTCGTAGATTTGGAGAAAGCTGAAGTTTTTACAATTGAATTACTGAGGTCTAAGACGGATTGTCTCAAATTAACTTATGACACTGCTACACAGGTTTTTGAATTGGATCGTCAGAAACTAGGAAGAGAGCTTACAGGGGCGGAAGAAGACCCTCTGAATGTCCGAAAAGTTGAAGTACCTTTGATTGATAATCAGCTCGTTCTTGAGATTTTTAGAGATACCTCATCAGTTGAAGTCTTTATTAATGGGTTAGAAGTTATGACGGCTACTTTCTATGAGCTGGAAAAAGCTCGAGATATCTTGTTTCATTCGATCGGAGAAAGTCGTATTCAAGCTTTTGAAACAGCGAGTGTGAAATAAATGTTTGATTGCTTAGGCGATGAATCGATTATTTAATAGGTTTTGAAGGATAATTTTTTAGAAAAGAACAGATAGCTAGATTTCCCATGGATTTGCTATTAGTATTTTGAAAAAATTAGTAATTTATGACAAAATTCATTATACTAAACTTGTGCAGAAATGTGAGGGATCAACTATGAAAGCAACAATGAAAGATGTCGCAAAATTAGCAGGTGTCGGAGTAGGAACTGTTTCCCGGGTATTGAATAACGGTTCTGTTAAAGCTTCTACTAGAGAAAAAGTTGAAGCAGCAATGACAGAGTTAAACTATCAACCAGATTTTTATGCCCGGGGGTTAAAGATGAAGCATACGAACACGGTTGCTTTGATTCTACCCACTGTATGGCATCCATTTTTTGGCGAATTTGCCTACCATGTAGAAACAGCATTAGAAAGACAAAACTACAAGCTTTATTTGTGTAACTCCAGTGGTAATAGTGAAAAAGAACAAGAATATATCCAGATGGTCAGCCAAAATAAAGTAGACGGCATCATTGGAATTACTTATTCAGATATCGATGAATACATTTCGAGTAATCTGCCTTTTGTTAGTATTGACCGTTATTTCACTGAAGAGGTGATTTATGTGACCGCTGACAATGCGGCCGGTGGACGTTTGGCTGCAAATGAACTTTATCGCCGAGGATGTCAGAATGTAGCATATATCGGTGGGTACCAAGAAACACCGAATGAAACGAAGAGTCGTCGAAAATATTTTGAGATCGAGTGCCGTCAACTGGGGATTTCCTATAAAGCGTTAGATATGTTAGAACCTTTAGACCATCTCTCAGAACGTGTAACAAATTTTTTGTTAGAGAATCCCGATATCGATGGGATTTTTACGATCAACGATCCAATGGCATTAGCTGTCATTGATATGCTTGAAAAAATAGGGAAAAACGTACCAGAGGATGTCCAAGTTATCGGATTTGATGGTCAAAAGATGACAGAAGGAGATCCTTATCTAGTCTCAACGATTGCCCAACCTACAAAGCAAATGGCGGAAGTGGCAGTGGCAAAATTAATTGCTGTCATTAATGGAGAGACAGTAGAAAAACGTACCGTATTGCCGATTGAATTTGGCGAAGGTGACACAACGAAACCTTTAGTGAGAAACGATTTTGCTTAGTGCAAATACGTTTCTTTTTTTGAAGATAAGTGAATGAAAGGTGTAGATAAAATGTTATATGGTGGAATTGAAGCTGGTGGAACAAAGTTTGTCTGTGGGATTGGTAATGAACAATTACAAGTGATAGAACGGAAAAGTTTTCCTACCACAACACCAGAAGAAACGATGAAGCAAGTGTTTGATTTCTTTGATAAGTACAAAGGAAATATCGCATCAATTGGTGTAGGAGCATTTGGGCCAATTGATATTCAAATCGAATCAAGAACTTACGGATATATCACCAACACTCCGAAGTTAGCTTGGCAAAATTATCATTTTGTAGGAGCTTTGGAAAACGCCTTGTCGGTTCCCATCTATTGGACTACCGATGTAAATGCTGCTTGTTATGGAGAATATATGGCAGGTTATGGAAAAGGTAAAAATAGTGTTCTGTATTACACCGTTGGTACTGGTGTTGGTGGTGGTGCTGTAGTGGGTGGGAAAATAGTCGCAGGTTTCAGTCATCCTGAAATGGGACATATGCTCTTACAACGTCATGATGAAGATCAATTTGAAGGAATCTGTCCTTTTCATCATGATTGTTTGGAAGGGTTAGCCTCAGGACCCGCGATTGAAAAGCGCTTTGAAAGAAAAGCCCAAACCATTTCATTTGATCATCCTTATTGGGCGATTGAGGCAGATTATCTTGCTCAGTGTGTGTATAACACAACGTTACTATATGCACCGGAAGTAATAATTTTAGGCGGGGGTGTAATGAAACAGCCGCAACTACTCGAGTTGATTCGCCAAGCGTTTAAAGAAAAAATGGTTTCCTATGTGGATACCCCTACTCTCGAAGAATACCTACTAACTCCAATGCTTGCTGACGATGCAGGATTGATCGGCTGCTTAGCTTTAGCAATAAAGAAGTTGGAACAATAGCAGCATGTTAAAGAACGTGTGAGAGAGTTTTTATAGCAGTTAGGATAGATAAAAAGGTTAACTAAAATGAGAGCTAGAAAAAAGGATGGCTAATAATAGATGTTCATATATATTTTTTGCGTAATCGAATGTCGCAAATAAGAATTTTTTCTTTCGTTCTCGTCTTCAGTTATATTGTTGTCTAGCTGCCTCAAAATTACTTCTTAGTGCTTGTTTTTTTCTATTAGCCCGAGCAAAGAAAAAGGAAACAGAATGTCTTATTAAAGCCAATTAGGCCTACGCCTAATTGGTTTTCTATATTCCTGTTCTAATTGTGTTTGGGTGGGATGAATATCCTTTTTATTAATAATAGTGACGGTGTAATGAACGGTTTTGCTAACGGTAAAATAAGTATATCTAATTCAACTTTCTACTAACGCGAATATTCTTTGAATTTGATTTACTAAAAGCTGGGTAGCTTCTCATCAGTCATTCTCTTCATTGGGGTTAATAAAGTGTTGTCAGTCATCCTGCCCTATTCTCAACAAGTACCTGCCTAATGCCTTCTTCAAACGTTGTGATCTTAAAATGAGGGAATGCCTTTTTGAATTTATCAGAGACAAAAAGATTATCCACCGTGTATCTAGGTAATAACTCACTTAGTTCGCGCGCGTTTTTACTGAATAGCTTAGCAAGTTTAAATTGCCACAAAGGAATGACGCGGTATTTCAATGGTTTGCCTTCAATTTTTTCGGCGAGATCGATCATGTCTTGGAAACTATGAGGTGTATCACAGGGCAAATGCCAAGTTTGGCCATAGGCACTAGGCGTATTTCCGATAAGGGCCATTGCCCGGCTAGCATCAGGTGTCCATATAAGTGTGCGTAAGGTGTCCTTATTGACAGGTATTTTGACGGGAGCATTGTGGACTATATTGTTTAAGACAAGTGTATTAGTAATGCTCTGGGTCTTGCCAGGGCCGTAAAACTCTGGGGCTCGACAAATCACCGCATCTAAACGGCCACTTTCCATCTCGGATAAAACCAATTGAGCCATTTTAGAGCGTACGAGGGACTTCCTGCCTGCTGGAAAAAATGGCGTGTCTTCCTTTTGGGGGGTACGATCCTTTGGATACATATAAGTATTATCAAAAAAAACCAGTTTGCTCTGTGCTTCTTGGCAAGCGCGGATGACATTTTCTGTGATTTTCATAAAATTGGTTTCCCACAGCTCAGCATCCATCGGTAACCCAACAGTGAAGTAAACAATCTCACTATGTTCAATCGCTTTTTTCGTTTGCGAAAAGTCCATCAAATCTGCGGAAACGATCTGATCTGTAGGATTGATTTTTTGAGGCTTCCGGCTAACTAGTCGAAGCTCATTTGTGTAATTTTTGTATAGTTCTTTTGCTAGTTCATAGCCGATTTGTCCATTGCTTCCTAAAATTGTTTGCATGACTGTACCTCCTCAAGATATAGTTTTGCTACAGCACGTACAGAAAAAGGATTTTGGCCAGTGATGATCCGCCCATCTTTTAGGGCAAATGCTTTATAAAAGCGTCTTTTTTTGAATTGAGCGTTTCTTTCTTCTGCGGCGGTTTGATTAAAGAAAGGAACTTTGTTCATTTTCCCGGCGAGAAATTCTTCGGTTTTCGTAAATCCTGTGATTTTTTTTCCAGAAATCAAAAAGCTTCCTTCTCTATCTTTTATATTTAGTAAACCAGCGATTCCGTGGCAAACAGATAAAATATACCCATTGTTTTCATAAATGGCTAAAGCGAGTTCTTGCAGCTCTTTATTATCAGGAAAATCCCACATGACACCATGCCCTCCGGTAAAATAAATCGCATGGTAGTCATTTGGATTTACTTCTGCGGGTTTTTTCGTTTGAATCAAGCCGTTTTGAATGAAATTTTCTTCCAGATAAATGTTCATAATGGCTTGATCTATATATTTCATGCTTCTTGGATCTAGAGGAACAAAGCCTCCTAATGGACTTACGAAATCAACGTCAACCCCTTGTTGATAGACCTCATCTAGAAACTCGGCACTTTCTCCTAACCAAAGTCCGGTAGCCTCGTTCGTGCCAGCATATTTTTGAGTGTTTGTTTCAACAACTAATACTTTCTTCATGAATGGTCCCTCTCGTTCATAATGTGAATGACTTTCGTTAAAAAGGATTGGAGTTTTTTTATTTCTGTTTGCTCATGATCGAGATAGTAATAATTTTTTGTTCCTTCTTGCCTGAAATTCACGATTTTGGCTTCTTTCAAGATTTTCAAATGATGTGAAATGGCGGGTCTAGATAAATTGGTGGCCTCTAATAAGGAAGTGACCTGTAAGCCAGCACAATTTTCCGCTTCTAGCAACCGAATGATGATAGCTTGTCTTTTTTTGTCACCTAGCGCGATTAAAAAATCACTTAACTCAGAAAAATCTTGTTGCAGATTGGCATAATCTATCATAATTGTCTCTCCATTATCGTTTAAAAGTTTAAACCATTAAACCATTTAAAGGAGATTTTTGCAATGAAAGAAGCTTGAGAGCATTCCTCTTCTCCACCATCGCTAAGGAGATTAGAATGTTCTGTAAGCAAATAGATAATAATGGAAAAGCATAAGAGCATTTGATCCTTTTTTGTGTATAGAAGCAGCTTATTTTTTTATGAAGTGATTAAGAGCCGTGTCTTGCTCATTTTTTGTTGTTGTGTTATGTATGTAACATCTAGACAAAAGACGTAGTGAGATATGAGGCGGAGAATATGAGAGACTTACAGTTAGCATTTATCAGTAATCGCACAACTAAGCGCTTATTTCGAGTTTTGAGTGTGATGGAACGAGATCGTTTATTTACAATTGGTGAAATGGCAGAAAAGATGCAAGTCACACAACGCACAATTGCAAATGATCTCAAGTATGTGAAAGACTATTTTGGTGATTGTATCACCCTAATTTCGGGGAATAGTGGCTTTCTTTTTGAAGAGAAAAAACCTTCCGTGTACCAAGAAAAGAAACAAGATTTGCTAGAAAATGAGTGCTTATTTGAAATCATCGGTCATATTTTTCAAGGGGAATTGATGGATATTGACGAGTTGGCCCATCATTATCATTTTTCTGAGAGCACGTTTCGACGGTTGTTGGGTCAATCGAACAAAATATTGAGCAGTTATCGGTTAAAATGGGTGTCGAATCCATTGACAATTGAAGGGAGCGAAGCGGATTTACGGAAATTCTTCAAAGACTTTTATTACGAAGGGATTGATACTGCCCATACCCTTGTTCCCGACCCCGCATTGCATGAGTTGGTCTTAACCCAGTTAAACAACAAACTAGGACAATATGATATTGGCTCTGGAACAACACCAGCTGCTTTTTACTATACTTTTTTTATTGCAATCAAACGGGCGAGCCTTGGTTTTCCGATAACAGTCCCGAAATACTTGATTGAATTAGCCTACAAAGGAAATAGCTTCTCCCTCCTGTATTCTTTAAAAGACGGAATCAACAAGCTTTACGGCGTAGAACTAGCGAAGGAAGAATTTGCATGGATTTATTTAGTTACTATTTGTAAACGTACCTTAGATCGAGAAGCATCGGAGGAAAAGTTCTACCAGCAGTTTCATCAAGGATCAGAAATTGCCAAACTTACGGAGGCTTACTTACAAGAGTTTGAGCTCACAAATGAGAGCTATGCCAAGATAAAAATTTTCTTGCAATCCTTCTTTTTGTCTAGAAAAGTGAACTATGCGTTAGCTCCTGCATTGAACAAAGAGGCACAGGACATCAAAGAATCTCTCATGCGTTCTGACAATGAAAACTATCAACGGAATTTACGATTTTTAAAGAAGCATCAAAGAAAAGACTTTTTGGCTGCGCCATATCTTGAAGATATTTGTGTGAGTTTAACGATCTACAGTGATTTGATTTTTGATTTTTATTCACCGACAAAAAGAATTTATTTTCTTCTAGAAGGTGATCACTTCATCTGCCAACAGATTCGAACTCGTGCAATGCAACAGTTTGGTACAAAGCACACGTTGACCTTTTTGCCATTGCAACATCTGACACAAGAAATATTAAATGCCGATCATATTGATTTGATTGTCACAAACTATAATCGGTACCTCTTAGACTATATTATTGAAACAGATTACTTGTTATTGAAAGCTGTCCCAGATGAGCATGACTGGCGGAATCTGGAAAGAAAAATTGATCCGTATCGAAAACCATTTCTCTAATCTCCGTACACTCGTTAAAAGTATTAACGAGTGTTTTTTTTCATTTATTTCATCTGTCTATGAAAATGTTGATTCCCATTTTATCTAAAAATCATGTAACCTTTATCATGTAAGAGATAGGTATGCATACAAACTTACAGACAAATGTATCAAAAACCTTCGTTTTTTAGAATAGACATTTGTTGTTTATTCTCTAAAATAGAAAACCTAATCTAATAACTTTTCCATGACATTCGATCGGATCGAATGTCTATTTTTGTTCTAATCTAAAAATCGAAGAAATTTGAGACTAATTAAGAAGTAGATATCTCTTTATTGGTTTAGGAAGGTTGTTTTTGGTGTTTTTCATCCATAAAGTATTCCACTTATTAAGTGTACAGACCTTTCTCGTTAAATGTTCTGAAATTTTTAAATATTGAATCACATTAGTACGAAAAACGAGGTGAAAGTGATTTGAATATATAGATCACTTGGTTAAATGACCTTATATTTATATGTTAGGAGGTGGTCAGGTGAAGAAAAGATTATTGACTGTATTATGTTTTTTGGTTGTTCAAGTTTTTCATCCTATTATTGTTTTTGCCGAGGTTCATGTTCGTCAAGAAGACGAAATTGCTCAATCCAAATCATCAAGAGAAGAAATAAATGAATCAGATAGTGACGAATATTCAGATGATACACTATTTGAGAGTGAGACATCAAAAGTAGTAGATAGCAATATATCAGAAAATTCACATGACAATGAACTAAAACAAGAAATAGAGTCTGTGGCAGTGGCACAAGAAAAAAGAGATAGTAAAGTTACAGACTCGATTTTAGTCAGAGGGATACCTACAGATCAAGGGTTATGGGGGACTGTACCTTGGTCTTATTACGAAGGAGAAGGAACAATCATAGTAGGTGGCGGAACAGCAGGGGCGGCAAGAGAGTCGCCATGGTGGCAGTATCGTCACATTCGCAAAATAATTTTTGAAGATCAAGTGATTTTACCTAGTAACTCGTCGGGGATGTTTAGGGAATTACAACTTTTAGAAGTCATAGAGAATGCAGACAAACTAGATGTTTCTAACGTCACTAATATGGAGAGTATGTTTCAAGTTACATGGCGGTTAAGGGAAATAGATGTTAGTAATTGGGACACGTCAAATGTGACTAATATGAGACTTATGTTTGGGAATCTGGCGGCCACACCCGCAGCTTTTACTAGGTTAGACCTTGCATCGTGGGATACATCAAGTGTCACGGATATGAGTCAAATGTTTATGAATGCTCAAAGTCTTACCACCTTAGATTTAAGAGCATGGGACACATCAAATGTCACGGATATGAGGGACATGTTTCTTCAAGCCAATAGTCTTACTACTTTAGATTTAGGAACATGGAACACATCAAAAGTTACGAATATGAGCCGAATGTTTAATTTAACCCGATCTCTCACACGATTGAATCTTAGTTCATGGGACACTTCCAGTGTTACAAATATGAGTCAGATATTTAATAATACTAATTTAAAATCATTGACACTCGGAGAAAACAGCTTGTTTTCAGCTGACACTCAGCTTCCAGCGATTCAACAAACAGACGGTTATACCGGTGGGTGGAAGTTGGAACCAGGTACAGAAAATCTTGGGATCAGGTATACCAGTTCAAGTGAATTCATGACAAGTTATGATGGCTGTTTTCCAGGTACGTATACATGGGAAATATTTGAAATGTGGGGATCCGTTCCATGGCTATATGATGGTATCTCAGAAACGATCATCTTGTATGGTGGAGAAGCTGGAGCAGTTGCAACTGCTCCTTGGAAAACTTATCCATCGGTCAAGAAAATCTTAGTCAATGATTCTGTTACTTTACCAAGAAATTCTTCCTTCTTATTTGATGGACTAGCAGAATTGGAATCTATCGAAAATGCTGATAAGTTTGATGTTTCTCAAGTAACAGACATGAGATTCATGTTTAGTCAGGTCCGTGCACTGAATATACTAGATGTTAGTAGTTGGGATACTTCTCAGGTAACTAATATGCGAGCGATGTTTCAAAATGCGAATTCTTTAAAGAAGATAGATGTTAGCAATTGGGACACTTCACAAGTAACAGACATGGCATTCATGTTTACCGAGGCGAGTGACTTAGAAGAAATTGACGTCAGCAACTGGAACACCTCTAGTTTACTGTCTACACAAACTATGTTTAACAATGTGAATTTAGAGGAAATAGATGTAAGCAACTGGGATACTTCTCAGGTAACTAATATGCGAACGATGTTTCAAAATGCGAATTCTTTAAAGAAGATAGATGTTAGCAATTGGGACACTTCACAAGTAACAGACATGGCATTCATGTTTGCCCAGGCGAGTGACTTAGAAGAAATTGACGTCAGCAACTGGAATACTTCTCAGGTAACTAATATGCGAACGATGTTTCAAAATGCGAATTCTTTAAAGAAGATAGATGTTAGCAATTGGGACACTTCACAAGTAACAGACATGGCATTCATGTTTACCAATGCAAGTGACTTAGAAGAAATTGACGTCAGCAACTGGAATACTTCTCAGGTAACTAATATGCAGAGTATGTTTGGTAATACTAACACATTAAATAGAATAACATTAGGAGAACAATCTATTTTTTCTGCTGCTGCAAACTTACCAGCAATCCCAAGTACTGAACAATATACTGGACGCTGGACGCTAGAAGAAAATTTGTCGGGTGATGGTTCGGTTATAACTTTTGAAAACTCAACTGAGTTTATGGCTAACTATGATGGTAGTTCCCCAGGAACCTATATCTGGGAGCGAGTAGCTCCAGAACAGCTTGTCGCAAGCATTGATCGAGTAAGCGATCAGTCCCAAACTATTACTGGATATGCAACAGAGTCCGTAGATGAGTTGACTATTAGTTACCAAACGACGTCTGGAGATAAGGTAGTTCTTGAAAAAGATGATCCTCGAATTGTTTGGGGCGATTATCAAGAGTCAAATCAACAAGTCCGACAGTTCCAAATTGATTTGATAGGGAATGAACGTCTTGAGACCGAGACAAAGGTAACGATTACAGTTTCGAAACCTTCTGTTGAAACGACCGGTGATAGAACGGAAGAACAAACAGTCATAAAAGGAATTAATTATCGAGCGAATAACTTCACTTTAGACCGTTTCAAAATTAATGAATTAAGCACGCAAGAAGAATTAGATGCTTTGATCCTTCAAGAAAGTCGCGCGCAAGCCGTAAATGTGTTGACGGAAGCGGATATGACGGATGACTTTCGCATCGTAGAAACGGATCTTACACGAGAAGTGGACGAAGACGGCAGTTACTTCGCTGTTCTTGAGGTGGGGAATAAAGCCTACCAGATGACCATCGGTATCGATGTGACATCGAAACTTGAGCATATGCGAGTAACGATCCCGACCAAAATGGTCTTTGAATCCTTGTACAATCCGGCGGAATCGAATCGTAATTTTGAAAGCCAAGCGTATGAGATCCGCAATCAATCGCCACTTGCTGTGGATACCTATATCAATCAATTGGCGATCGATGATTCTGCCGGAATCGTCTTGTTAGAAGAGGGAGAAGATCCCCTCGATTACGCTGAAAGTGAGAGCGAAGAGGAAGACCCAACCCTTACTTATGACGATATCTCAACCCCGCTGTTGCGATTGAACCTAAAAACGGAAGAAACCCAGATCCAACTCTATGAAACGATGGAAGAACAACACTTGGTTCGCTTAGAAGAAAGAAGTCGCGTGCCGATTTCCTTAACGGGGGATTTCTATGGGGACTATCCCCAGTGGGTCGTTGATTCAGAAGCCGATCAAGGCGGGTATTATGAAGACTTACTTGTACCGAATTATCGCATCGTCTTACGCTTTGTTCCACGAGACTAAGAAAAAAAGATCGTACCAAATGTGAAGGAGGTGAATCCATTGGAGCAAACGAATCAAACCGAAAACAAAAAACGACGGAAATGGCTCTGGTGGTTGTTGCTATTGGCCGTACTTGCCGGTGGACTCGGGTACTATTTCTATCAATCAAACGAAGCGGTTCCGTTGATCAGTGCAGACCTTTTGCCTGAATCTGGCGATGCCACCGATCAGCGATTATCTGAACGGGCGCAGGAAATTGCAGATGCGAATTATTTCACCCTGCAAATCAATCCAGAAGCCATTTTTGAAGATGGTCAAAGCACGGGATCCATCGAAATCGTTAATCCAGGCACCAATGTGTACCCAATCGCCGTGGACATCTCTTTACTGGCGAGCGGGGAAGTCATCTATTCTTCCGGTGCGATCTATCCAAATCAATTTGTTGAAAATGTCGCCTTAGCGACACCATTGGCAAAAGGAGAGTATCCTGCCAAAGCCACCATCAATATTTACGACCCTGAAAGCAAAGAAAAACAAGGGGTCACTGAAGCTGAATTAACGATTATCGTTAAGAATTAAAAAAAGGAAAAGTGAGGAAATAAAAATGAAAAAATTTGTAGCAGCTATTCTAAGTACAGCAACGATCGCAGGAGTAATCGCAAGCGGCACCACCGCTTTTGCGACACAAACTATTGATGGACGTGAAGGCGATACGTCAGGAGATGTTCAAGTAAACGGGATCATCGGTGAATTCGAGAATACAACACCTGGACCAAATCCCGATGACTTGAACCAATGGATCAATGTAACGATTCCAACGACTGCTTTGTTCTATACGACTGAAGCGTCAAGTCATACAGAGATCGTTTCGCCTACGTACACAGTGACAAATAACTCAGCAGTTGGTGTGATCGCTTCTGTTGCAGGTGTTGATACACCATTGAATATGTCTGAAGTAGACTTGTTAAACGTAAACGGGATTGAGTTGTTTGAAAACGGCACACCAACTGTAACAGAAACAGAATTGTTTACCCTTGAAGGCAACCAAGGAACGAATGAAGGGACGTTTGCGTTCACTGGTGAAGCAACACCTGCCAATGCATCAGAAGAATCAAACCCAAGTTTCAAATTGGTCTTGAGTTTTGCGTCGGATGTAGAGGAAGACTAAAAACTGAAATCCCAGTAAAGAAGGGATCTATCGTATGAAAAAACGAAAAAGAATCATTTTTTTCATCGCTGCATTACTGGCTCTGACTGTCTGGGAGCTATCAGAAACTGTTGTCGCAGAGGCGACAACAGGGCAGGTCACTGTGACTGGTCGAATTGGTGAAACAGCGAAGGAAGAGGAAGAAGCAGACGATGACAATAAGAAAACGATCGTCGCAGATACTTCTCAAATCGGACAAGGGAAATTACCGCAAACAGGTTCTTCAAACACAAGCAGTTTGATCATCCTGGGGTATGCACTCATAGTATTTTCTATCTTATTACTATTGAGTAAAAGCAGACACATTTATGGAACGACTGATTACTATAATTAGTGAACAAATAAATGAGTAGGCAGAGTATTCTATAATTACTTATGCCCTATCAGAACACCTCGATGGAGCTGATAGGGCAGTTTTATTTAATTGTTATAAAAAGGAAGGCAAGATAATAGCGTTTAGCTGATACAAATAAAATTTTAGGAAAAATACATAGAAAGAGGGGCAAATGAATGGACGGTGGAAACAACCACGAAACCTTTTCTTACTACTTCAATTTTAAGAAAATAAAAAAAGGTATTGAACGTGAAAAATTGGAAGTATATTGCGAAAAACACCTAACTGAATTCGGTCAGCTGATTGAATCGATTTCAAAAGATAATTTCTGGGAAGTGCTCCCAAAAATTCTAGGACTTGATGCAAAGATGAATCTAGTTTCAGAATTATCTCGATTCGACGATTTCTCAGCAGATGAGATTATTAGAATTACTGAGAATGATTACAAGACATATTTCAAAGAAATCTGTGGTTATGATCTAAGTGTAGAAAAGAAGAATTCTATCGTATTCAATGTGTCATAGGTTTTGCATAAATAAAAATTATCTTAAAAAAGGCTTCGAAAAAAAATTTTTTGAAGCCTTTTTTTGTTTTCCGCAAGTATTAAGATTAAGAACTAACGCTATTGTCTAATGACATAGTTAAGGGAAAATGCAAAGGTCTGATGTCAAAGCTAAACCTTAAAGGAAAAGATAGGAAAAAACGAATAATTTGGAAGTTACTATTTTTCGCTAATGAATTTAGACAGCAACATTATGGAGATAAAGGAATCACGATTAAGAAAGTTCACGATTGATAAAAACTTGCTAATAAATGAAACTATTTGACCTGTTCTTTCGTCATACCCTATAGAACAACGAAAGAGAGGAAATACTATGAGAAAAAAATTATTGTTAATAGCTATATTCTGTGCACTGATTCTTACGTTAGTAGTGGGTGTCACGTATAAGTATCTAATGAGTCAAGTGTATGGAGAAGAACAAACAAATTTTGAAACGCAAGTCGAAAAAACAATTAAAACTGAATTTTTTGATCGTGATATCACTCAGATTGAAGAATCAAAGAGTGGCGATAATCAATACAATAAATATTACCTGTACTATTCTGCGACTGAAAATAAAAATATTATAAAACAATTGGAAGCTCAAACTCAGGTTGCTTCGAAACAATTGAAGGATTCTCGGTCAATGGTGCTTTCCTATGTCAATGAGGAAAAGGTGAATGATGCCCTTATTAATCGACAATTAGTAACAAAGGAATATATTTGGGATGATAAAACAAAGTCTTTGAAATATTTAGGTGAATTAAAAGAATTATCTGAAATACTCTTATCCAAAAATCGAAATGAGCCTCGATTAAAAGATATTGTCAACGATGAATCAGACTTGCTTGCGATAAACAGAATTGTACAAGAACAGCTACTTAGTACTCGAACTAAATTAAAATCAACAATTGATGAGGACGAATTAGATCAAGTGTTAACAAATGACTTTTTAAGCAAGGATAGTAAGATAACCATTCTCCCCCACTCAATACAAATCGCTTTTGATAAAGAGGTTTTAGGGGTGACAAAGATGAATGTCGACATTGAAAAAATTCTGCCTTTTATTAATCCAGCGATCGTTTCTGATAATAATCTGCCGAAAAAATCCTTAGACCAAAAAAGAAACTATATCGCGCTCACCTTTGATGATGGACCTAACGATACGTCTACGAAAAAATTACTAGGAGAGTTAAAAAAAGAAAAGATCAAAGCGACTTTTTTTGTTTTAGGTCAGATGGTTGATAAGAACCCAGAGGTCGCGAAAAAAATAGTGGGAGAGGGGCATGAAATTGGCAGTCATTCATACACTCACCCAGACTTGACTCAAGTAACCCTGGATAAAGTCAAAGAAGAAGTACTGAAGACTGATAAGGCAATATTTCATGCTACAGGGGTATTGCCAAAACTCTTTCGACCACCTTACGGAGCAGTAAACGGCGCCGTTGCCAAAACCATCGGATTGCCTATTATTCAATGGAATGTAGACTCTGAAGATTGGCAAGTCAAAAATAAAGATTTGATTGTAAATAAGGTAATTGATACTGTAGAAAATGGATCAATCATTTTGATTCATGATATCCATGAACGTTCCGTAGAATCCATTCCAGAAATGGTAAGTCAACTAAGAAAAAGAGGCTATGAGTTTGTGACTATAAGCGAATTGCTCTCTTATGGACAAAAACCACTAAATCAGTATTTTGGTTTAGCTGACCAAAGAGAAATTAAATAGCAGTCTTTTCTAGTCCCTTGGAGAGTTGTTGAAGGAGTGATCTTTATTTTTAAGCATAGAAGTCAAACAAAAAAAGTGCGCTATTATGAGCATCTACTAGAAGAACTGATAGAAGGTAAATATGATCAAATGTATCGAATTGCCTACAGTTATGTTTATGATCACGAAGATGCTTTAGATGTCCTGCAGGATAGCTTTCAAAAGGCGTTAAAAAGCTTTAGAAACACAGTAGAAATTGATAATTTTCAAGCATGGTTCTATAAAATTTTAGTAAGAACCGCGATTGATCAATGGCGAGTGAAGAGACTAAGACCATTTGGGTTAGCCTTTGAAGAAACTATAGAACTAAGACATTTTCGTTTCGATCAAAGTGAATTTCTTGAACTAAAGGAAATTCTAGAGAGAACGCCTAGTCCGGAAAGAGATATCATCATTTTAAAATATTTTGATGGATTTACCTTGCAGGAAATTGCTCAAATACTTAATTTAAATGAGAATACGGTGAAAACGAAGATGTACCGTTCTCTTGTTCAATTTAAGCATCTTTTAAATTAAAAAAAATAAGATATGAAAAGGAGAATGAGCGAAATGAAACAGCACACGTTTGATGGAGAAAACCAAGAACAATTAAAGCGTGAAATAGTTGCACGTTTTCAAATAGAAAAGGCAAAGGTATACGAAGAAAAGAAGCGAAAAGTACTTAGAAGAGGCGTCGAAAGCGTGATCTTGGTGGTTTTTAGTTTTTTGATTATGCTTCAAAATACTACCTTTAGAGGTTTTGCATCAGAAATACCTATTTTGGGGGATTTGGTATCAATTATAACTGGGGAAACGCTTCTGTTCAGTCAAGAGGAGGCAGAAATCACTATTGATGTGCCTAAGATAACAGAAGAAAATCAAGTGTATTCGCAATTAAATGAAAAATATCTCCGTGAAGGACAACGAGCATATCAAAGTTATATAGACGTAATAAATAAGGTGGACGAAAAACAAATGTATGTCAGTGGTACCTATGATGTGAAAGTCAATGATAATCGATTTTTAGTAATCGACCGTACATTTGAAGAGACAGTGGGGAGCACCAATGTCGAACATCGATTTGATACATTCGATAAAAAGAACGAGGTCTTATTATCATTAAAGATGTTATTTAAAACGGAAAACTATTTAGAGGTGCTGGCTCAGGAAATTGAGCACCAAATGAAAGAGCGGATGAGAGTAAATAGCGATATCAAATATTGGGTTTTAGACTATAAAGATACAAATTGGTTGGAGAATGATCCGAATTTTTATATTAATGAAAATCATGAACTAGTTATTTCGTTTGATAAATATGAAGTTTCGGCTGGATACATGGGGACACAAGAGTTCATAATACCTACTACAGTATTGAAGCCGATCTTAGTTGACGAAAATTTTTTTAATTAGATCGATAAATCAGTTTAAGCTTATTCAGAAAATGATTTCTGGATAAGCTTTCTTTTTTTCGCTAGCAAGAGCGGAAAATAAAGCCTACTTTTCTAATTGGCTTTGATACCATGAGGGGAAAAAATCGATGAACCCAGAGTCTCTTTTATACACGTTTACTACAAAGGCAATAAAAAGTCCCTTGTTGTCTGCTTTTGTGAGTAACTTTTCCACAGTGTGGAACTCCCTGAGCCTTACTACCATTATTGGATTTGAAAATAATTAGAGATCTAATTATTAGGTAGCGAATCTTTTTATTGACTTTCCTTTTTAACCGGTGTATATTCTTTTCGAATAGTTAGATATCTAACATTTGGCAAAGGGGGAGTCGTTTTGGAGGAACTGATCGTTTCGAATTTGATGCGTTCCATTATGAATAAGTCACGGGAATCGATGGAACTGCGTATAAAAGACCTGGATATCAGTCAGCAGCAAGGAAGAATGATTGCGTATATCGCACAAAATGAAGACAAGGGATTGATTCAGAAGGATTTGGCCCAAGTGTTTCAACGTCGTGATGCCAGTATCACAAGTATGCTTCAAGGGTTAGAAAAAAAAGGGTATATCGAACGCCGCATCCCAAAAAATAATGAGCGGCAAAAAAATATATACGTTTTACCTAAAGGAAAAGCGTTGATTGATCAAACCAATGAAGCTTTTTATGCGGCAGAAAAAGAACTGGTCCAAGCACTGAATGCAGAAGAAGTCGAAGAACTGACTCGTTTGTTAAGAAAAATCGATCAAAGTCTATGAGCAATAAGCAGTCAATCACTGCTTATTGCCTTAAAGTTAGAATTCTAACAGTTAACTATCTAATAGAAGGAGGAATCATCATGGAAGAAGTCACAATGAATGAATCCAATATTTACTACTTAAGCGAAAGTCCGGTGCGAAAGGCAATTGCCCATTTATCGATCCCGATGATGGTTGGTATTTCAACCACGACGATCTATAATTTGATTAATGCCTATTTTATTGGATTGATCCATGATACCAATATGATGTCGGCGATTACCTTGGCGATGCCCATTACGATTCTGTTGATGGCCGTTGGGAACATGCTGGGTGTTGGTGGAGGAAGCTATATCACACGACTACTAGGCAATGGAGACACTCAAAAGGGCAAGAAAGTTGCCGGCTATGCGTTTTACTCGAGCATCCTGCTCGGTGTAATCATAGGGATTGTCGCAGTAATTTTCATGGATCCATTTATTCATTTACTAGGAGCAGGTGGGCAGACATTTTTGTATACAAAACAATATTCACTGATTTTGTTTGTTGGTGGAGCATCGTTCATTTTAAATTTTGCTTTGGAACAATTGGTGCGTTCAGAAGGGGCATCAAAAGAATCAATGTATGGCATGTTTGTCAGTGTTGCAGTGAGTATCCTACTTGATGCATTATTGATTCTCGTCTTTAACCTACATGTGATCGGTGCAGGGCTATCACTGGTGATTGCGAATATCGCTTCAACAACGTATTATGTCTGGTTCCTAGAAACGAAAAGCGAGACATTGAAGGGTTTTTTAAAAAGCATGAAACTTTCAATCAAAGATCAGCTAGAAGTTTATAAAATAGGGGTATCCGAGCTGTTTAAATCAGCTTTCATGATCGTCACCACATTATTGTTGAACAATTTTTCTGCTGAGTATGGGGACAATGTTGTGGCTAGCTTTGGTATCGCTGTTCGAATCACGCAATTACCGGAATTTTTAACAATGGGTCTATTTTTGGGTGTCATACCGTTATTTGCTTACAGTTTCTCTGCCCATAACACGAAACGAGTGAAAGAAGCACTAAAAGAAGTATCTTTGTGGATAGGTGGGATCTCCATCCTTTTTGCCTTGATTGTGTATTGGTTGCGAGTGCCTGTGCTGGGGTTATTTACAAGTGATTCTCGTGTGATCCAAGTTGGCTTAACGATTTTAGGGGCCCAGTTGGTTTCTTCGATCTTTAATGGTTTCTCTGGTTTATTCACGGGCATCTTTCAGGCATCTGGACTAGGTGCTCAGACCGGAGTGATGTCCACGATTCAAGGAACATTCTTTATTCCAATCGTTTTAGTGCTGCATCATTTCTATGGATTGGATGGATTGATTTGGTCAATGACGATTACAGAAGGTATCGCGTTTGTTGCGGGTGTCTTAATGATGATTCCTTATCTAAATAAACTAAATAAGGATGACCTGCCCGCCATGCAAAACCAGTAGCATATAAGAAGCAGGTACGTTTGAACTATTGGTTTCTGGATGAAAAGATAGCGAAAGGTTTCTTTTCGAATCTCGGGCATGGGAAGCTCAACGAAGTTTGCTTTGTTGGGCTTCTTTACTTGCTATTTATTTTCTTTGCATTAAAGTAAGAGGAGATGTTGATTCTGTTATACTTACTATTGAAAAAAACTCCATTTCAAGGATAAACGATCTTTTTCATGTATCAATAGAAGAAAAGCGTCTAAAACAAATGCTATTAGCAAAATTATCAAGCGATTGAGGAATCTACTATGCAAAAAAAATTTATAAAGTTGTCGCTGTCTCGAATAACAGTCGTCTGTTTGCGATTTTAATGGCTTTTTCAGGTGGGGCATTAGATGTCTATTCTCATAATTACTTTCATGGATTAGTTGCTACTCAAACTGGGAACATTATTTTGATGGCTTCGAATTTATCCCAATATAATTGGCAGCAAATGCTGCCTAAGATTGTATCGATCGTTTTGTTTACGGTAGGATTTTTATTAGGTATTCTTCTAAAGCGCAGCAATTTCAGTCATTATTGGCGCAGTTACACCATGCTACCTGTTATTTTATCGAGCTTGATCATTCCCTTGTTGTCTCAAAACTTGCACCTTTTTAAAATTGGTCTGCTTGCTTTTGGCAGTGGCTTGCTGATGCTGACGTTTACTGGAACGCAAATCGAAGGAAATCCTTATACGATCATGATGACCTCAGGAAATTATCGGAAAATGCTAAATGAATGGTATCTGTATCTGACCTCACGGAATAAAACGTCGCTTCAAAAACGCAATGCCCATAACTATACGATCGTCGTGCTCTCATTTGTCATTGGTGCTTGTTTACTAGCCTTTATCAGTCTTATTTTGAAAAAATATTCAATTTGGATCGTAACCTTCACGTTTCTGCTGGCACTTTTTATTGAAATCCATCAAGCGAAAAAGACGATTCGATAGTCAAAGAAAAACCGTCAGAGGGACTCCTGCTGACGGTTTTTCTTATAAGCTGAAACAGGAATATTTTTTAGAATGTCCTCACAGCTCCGCAATCTTCCGTACGGTATTGATGGTCCGAATCGTAATCTGCTTGCCGACGCTAGTGCTGGCTGTTTTTTTCCACCAATTGGTTTTTTGATAGTCTTTGCGGAGGTAGGACCAGAAGACGACGTCTTTGTAAGGAAAAACCTGTTCAAGGGTGGCATTCGGAGCCCCGAGTTTTTCAGATAACACCTCGTAGGACAGTGAAGGCATCAAAAAGATCAGGTTGTCATAGATGGTTTTATCTTCCGTTCCTGACCAGTCAGGTATATGGGTCAAGCGTTCCTGCAGCTCTGTTTGGCGAATGATATAAATAGCGATATCAAAGGAAAAGTACCGTTTGATCATTGCTTGAATCATTTCGACAAGGGCTTGTGGATCATCCCCTTTACTGGAAAAAATCACATTGCCGCTATTCAAATAAGTGACCACATTGCTAAATCCCAATTCTTCAAAACCGGCTTTCAATTCTTTCATAGAAATTTTGTTCTTTCCACCGACATTGATGCCTCTTAATAAAGCGATGTATCGTTGCATGGATAACCCCTCCTTTAAAACCCTTCTTTTAGCTGATTATAGAATGGATGGAGCGGAAGCACAATCCTGGCTTCTCAGCTACCCAAAATACGTGAGCGAGAAGCGACTAATACAAGATTATTGGCGAGGTGGATACAGCGCGGGGCTTTCGAGCTTGGCGGTTTAGTAAAAATGAAGATGAAAATATCCGTAAATGCTAACAACCCTCACAAATTTGCTAAAGCAAGCGAATTTGTGAGGGGCACTTTAAGTTGTTTTCTCTATTTCTGGCTTCATTGTTAATCCACCGCAATCCTCACAGACACTGTCTGTACGGGGACATCATAAAAGGGATCTTCTCGTCGGCCTAAAAAGTCTTGGGCTTGCTGAGGGAAGAGGGCGTACATCAGCACGTCTTCTTCACTTTGGGCATACTCAGCGATTTCTTCCCGAAAGGCTGGCAGTTGTGGTGCCAGTAGATCAGCTGGTCTGACGGTGATCACTTCAGCATCTCCGATGATTGTTTCTTTGATTTCGTCGGTGATGGGTGCTGGCGATTGACCGTAAAGTCCTTTGACGTAATCTTTGATCTCACTTGGGACAAGTTTGTAACGTTCTCCTGAAATCACATTCATCAAGGCTTGGGTACCGACCATTTGCGACAATGGGGTCACTAGTGGCGGATAGCCCAAGTCTGCTCTGACTTTTGGTACTTCTGCTAGGACTTCTTCATACTTGTCTTGCAATCCTTGTTCCGTCAATTGGCTGAGTAGGTTTGACAACATGCCACCAGGTACTTGATAGATCAAGGTTTTAGGTTCGATATCTTTGACTTTCGGGTTCAGTAGTCCTTCTTCGCGGAAACGATCACGAACGGGATTGAAATGTTCAGCAATCTCAGCGACTTTCTGCAAATCAAGTCCCGTAGCAAAGCCGCAATCTTCTAAGGCGATTGCCACAGATTCGGTTGCTGGCTGACTGGTGCCGCCAGCAAAAGAGGAAATGGCGGTATCAATGATGTCTGCACCGGCTTCCGCAACTTTTAAGTAGGTCATCTCAGCGATGCCGCTGGTGGCATGGGTATGGACTTCTAGCGGCAGATCGACGGCATCTTTGATTCGGCTGACCAGCTCGTAGCCGGTTTGCGGCGTCAAAACGCCGGCCATATCTTTGATACAGATGGAATCGGCGCCGAGGTTTGCCATTTTATGGGCAAGGTCAACGAAGTAATCCACGGTATGGATTTGGCTAGTAGTATAAGAGATTGCCGTTTGACAGTGTCCACCGGCTGCTTTTGTGGCGCGGATGGCGGTTTCTAAATTGCGAACATCATTTAAGGCGTCAAACAAACGAAGAATGTCGATGCCGTTTTCGACCGATTTGGTCACAAAGTCAGCAACGACGTCATCGGCATAGTTTTTGTAACCTAAGAGATTTTGTCCCCGTAAGAGCATTTGCAATTTGGTATTTTTCACTTCTTTGCGGATCGCCCGCAATCTTTCCCATGGGTCTTCATTTAAAAAACGCAGACAAGCATCGAAGGTCGCGCCGCCCCACATTTCAAGGGCATGATAGCCTGCTTGATCCATGGTTTTTAAAATCGGCAGCATATCACTGGTAGGCATTCGCGTGGCGATCAGACTTTGTTGGCCGTCCCGCAAGACGGTTTCGGTAAATTGGATTTTTTTCATTCTTTCACTCTTTCCTGAATGATTTTACGGATCTGCTGCTGTATATCTGCTACGCTATGAGTTCTAGAACGGCCACAAACTTTGGCATCTTGTTCACAGACGTAGCAGCTTCTTGCCGGCAGTCCGATTTCGGTGCGGCTGATAGGTAAAAGCTGGTCTTGGTTTTTGGCTAAGACATCCAGATCCACCAATCGACCATAAGGATGATGGGTCTCAATCTGAACCATCATTCGTTTTAGTTCATAAGGATCTGTGGGCAGTACGAGATAATATTCCGGTCCAGTTTCCAAACTACGGTAGAGGTTTGCCAGTGGAATCAGTTCCTTGACGGCCTCTTCGATTTCCGTAATGAGTTCTTCAAAAACGGCGGTCAATGGGACAGAATTTTTCACGGGACCGGGAATATTCATGGTGGCAACAAGCAATGCCGCTTTTTCATCCGCAGCGAGAAGCTCCCGTTGAAGGGAGCTTCTATTTTCTCGCGCCTGCAGCATATCGGTTAGCGTCACAGGGGTTCCTGAAAATAGGGCATCAGACATTTTTGACCACATCAATGATCGTGCCATCGCGGTATTCGATCAAAGCGACGGTTTTTTCCCCGTACTTGATTGGTTCGGGTTGACCGACAATGCTGTAGGCTTTTTCTTTTAATTCTTCAATGGTGTATTGGGGAATATCCAATGCTTCAAAATGGCTGATCAGGTCTTTGCGAGCTGGATTGATGGCGATCCCGATTTCTGTGACGACGACATCAATGCTGGCGCCTGGCGTGACGATCGTGTTGACGGTATCGACGATCGTTGGGATCCGTCCCCGCACAAGAGGAGCGATCACTAAGCTCATTTTGCACGCCATACTGGTATCTGAGTGGCCACCAGAAGCACCGCGGATCACACCGTCAGAACCGGTGATGACATTGATATTGAAATCCGTGTCGACTTCCAGTGCGGAAAGAATGGCGGTATCCAATTGATTGATAAACGCCCCTTTGCTTAATGGTGAGGCATACATATTGGCATCGATCTCGTAATGATTGGCGTTTTTCCCTAGCGATTGTGCGGAAGGGTGATCAAAGTCTTGGACATCGATCAGTTTTTCCACTAATCCTTCTTCTAACAGTTCCACCATGGCATTGGTAATGCCGCCGAGGGCAAAGCTGGCTTTGATCTCATCTTTGATCATTGCTTCGCGTAAAAAACGAGAAACGGCTAATGCGGCACCGCCTGTTCCGGTTTGGAAGGAGAAGCCTTGTTGGTAGTAAGGCGAGCTCGTGATGACCTTGGCTGCATACTCAGCAATCAGTAATTCCTTTGGATTTTTGGTAAAGCGGGTCGCACCTTTTGCGATCCCTGCAGGATCACCGATGGCGTCGACTTCCACGACATAATCGACATCCGTTTGGGGAATGCTGATTGGGGTATTTGGAAACGGCACCAGGGTGTCGGTGATGATCACGACTTGGTCGGCGTATTTTGCATCGACCATCGCATAGCCCAATGAGCCACAGGTTGCTTTTCCGACGGTACCATTGGCATTGCCATACGCATCTGAGCTAGGCGCCCCTAAGAAGGCGACATCGATGTGGATATCGCCGGCGGCAATCGCACGAGCCCGACCGCCATGAGAACGGATAATGACTGGGGCATCCATAATGCCTTCGGAGATTGCGGCACCGACTTTGTCCCGCAGACCGCTGGAGGTGATATTGGTCACGACCCCAGATTTGATATGTCCGATCAATGGTTCATGGACATTGGCGATGGAACTAGGGGCAATCGCAAGATTCTTGATGCCCATTTTTGCGATCTCGTCCAAAACGAGATTCATGATAAAGTCCCCTTCGCGAAAATGATGGTGGAAGGAGATCGTCATGCCGTCCGTTAACCCTGTTTTTTCAATGGCTTCACGAATACTGCCCAAGACCTTGCTTTTGCCCGGCAGGACTGGCTCGATCTTGCGACTCGCTTCTTTGTAGGCATGGATATTGGCTGTTTCATTTTCGAAGACCCCGTATTGGTTGGCATAGCATTCAGGGATGTCTTTTCCTGCTTTGTTTAACACCATAATTACACTTCCTCCTCGGTAATCAATTTCGCTGCTTTGGCAAGGGCAATCACGCGTTCCGCTCGCTCAACGATTGGTTTATCGACCATTTTGCCATTCAAGGAGATCACACCAGAACCTTTGCTTTCGGCTTCACGAATGGCCCAGATCACTTCTTTGGCCTGTTGGATCTCGGCTTTTGAAGGCGCATAGATCCCATTAACTAGGGGAATCTGCCGGGGATTGATCACTGATTTTCCGTCAAAACCAAGCTGCTTGATGCGGGTCGTTTCAGCGATAAAGCCATCTGTGTCATTGATATCAGAAAAGACGGTATCGATGGCGGCGATCCCCGCAGCTCTAGCTGCATGCAAAATCATACTGCGGGCAAACAACAACTCTTGCCCATCTGGGTAGCGACGGGTTTTCATATTGGTGACATAATCTTCTGCCCCTAAAGCGATCCCGATCAAGCGGTCGGAAGCTGTGGCGATGTCTCGGGCATTTAAAACGCCTTCGGCCGACTCGATGGCAGCCATCATTTTGGTGGTTCCTACCGGTAGATCATTGTCTTTTTCCACTTGTGTAATCACGGCGGCAACATCAATGATGTCTTGGGCGGTTTCGGTTTTCGGTAGACGAATGACGTTGACCCCCGCTAGGACCATCGCTTCGATATCAAAGGCACCCACCGTGTCGAGTCCGTTGATGCGCACGACGGTTTCGATGGCAGAATAGTCAAAGGTTTTTAAGGCAAAATGCACCAGTGTCCGAGCAGAGTCTTTTTCATTCAAGGAGACCGCATCTTCTAAATCAAACATAACGGAATCGGCGCCATACAATGGCGCATCCCGTAGCATGGCAGCGTTAGCTCCTGGTACAAACATCATCGTTCTTCTTAAACGTTCCATGTGTCGATCTCCTTCCAAGCATACTGTTCTTGTTCGGCGGCCCGATGAACGGCTGTCAGAGTTCGGGCTTTGATGGTACAGTCCAATGCGCCTTTATCGGTGGCGGTGATTTTGGCCTGTGTCACGCCTAGATGGTTCAGCGTCTCAAGGATGACGGCGCGAATTTGTTTGCCGAATTGTTTTTCGACACTGCTATCGAGGGTCAGCTCGATGGTTTGGGTTGTGGTGGGCTCGATCGCGATCAAGATATCACTGGATTCAACGGAGCCGGCAACCGCACTTTTTTTGATTTCCACTTATTATCACCTCTAAATATAGTTATGCTGCATTAAAAATGAGAACGTTGTTTCTGGCAAAAATTGCTGCAAGGAAGGTATATCTTTTTCTGCAATCGCTTTCCGAACGTTTGTAGCCGAAACGGTTGATTGGTTGATCTTCAGACGGTCGATCACGATCAGTTCAAGCTCGGGAGAAAAAACGGCAGCCATCGCCTCATTGTAGAGTTGGGTCACGGGCGAATAAGGCTCTGAGCCTACAAAACGCGTGGTGATCGCCAACAGCGGGGCAATTTTTTCTTTGAAGAGGGTTGCATCAAAGGCGGCTTGTTTTTTGGCGATCGCCTCAGGTGCTTGCTCTTTCAAGAAATAACTGGGAAAAACTGCCGAAGAGACGAGATAGTTGTTGGTTGGCAGCACCGTTACATTTGGCAGGTGAGCCACGCCATCCATCACCATCTGCAGCCGTTCACTGGCAGAAAATTGCGAGCGGCCTTCTGATAAAACGAACACATAAACCTGTTCTTTTTGACTCGCAGCCGTTTCGACTAAGTACAAATGTCCCTTGGTAAAAGGATTGGCGTTCATCACGATCGCGCCGTTGTTTTGTCCGATTCGCTGCCGTTGCAGTTGTTGGGCATAGCTTTCATAAGAAGGAACGCCTTGTTCCATGAACAAGATGTCTTGCGCAGCGAGCACTTCACGAAACCCGAGAGATTCAAAAAACAGACGATTTTTCGGTGCTGTATAGACGAAGGACTTGGTATAGCCCTCGTCTTTGATATGATCGCTAAGGTGCGAAATCAATTGCGTCAACAGCTGTTCGGAGCGTTTTTTTTCACAGACCACCACATACTTGATGATATTGGCATAGCAAGAAGCAGTAGCAATCAAGGTTTGCTGGTCAAAAATGCCGACGGTATAGGCTACTTCTTCACCGACGGCTAAGCCAGCACGGGTGATCAATTTTTGCCATTGCAAAAAGACTTCCGGATCTTTTTGCAGCCAGATTCTTTTTAGGGTATACATACAATGCCTTCTTTATTTTTTTACTGGGAAGAGCTTCGACAAAAGCAAGGATGCGAAGTAGATGATCAGGATCACGACAAAGACGCCGCCCCAACCGAATAACAACAATTCAAATGAAGTCAGTAAATCTTGACTCATAATTTTCCTCTCCTTTCTAGTGACCTAAGCAATCAGTGCCAGCAGTAAGCCACCGGCGATGACCGAAGCAATCTGTCCTGAAACGTTGGCACCGGCTGCATGCATCAAGATAAAGTTTTGCGGATCTTCATCTGTCGCCATTTTTTGGATGACACGACTAGACATTGGAAACGCAGAGATACCAGCTGCACCGATCATTGGGTTGATTTTTTCTTTACGGAACAAGTTCAGCACTTTCGCAAACAACACGCCGCCGACCGAGTCCATAATGAAGGCAACCAGCCCTAAACCAATAACCATCAATGTATCGACTTGTAAAAATTCTTCATATTGCATTTTCACAGAAATTGATAAACCTAGGAGGATACTGATGATATTCACCAGTTCGTTTTGAGCGGTGATGGACAAACGATCTAAGACACCACATTCCCGCAAGAGATTTCCGAACATCAAAAATCCGACCAATGGCAATGAAACAGGAGCAATCAACCCTGCTACGATCGAGATCACGATCGGGAACAAAATTTTTGCCGTTTGCGAAACTTCACCGGCACGATACGTCATGCGGATTTTTCGTTCGTGCTTGGTCGTCACAGCTTTGATGGCTACCGGTTGAATGATCGGTACTAGCGCCATGTAAGAGTAAGCTGCTACCATGATCGCACCCATATATTTCGAGTTCAGCGTATTTGCGACAAAAATCGACGTTGGTCCGTCAGCGGCACCGATGATCCCGATGGAAGCTGCGTCGTTTAAATCAAAACCAAGCAGCACGGCAACGATGATCGTAAAGAAGATCCCGAATTGCGCAGCGGCACCAAACAATAAAAGAAATGGATTTTGCAGCAATGGACCGAAGTCGATCATCGCACCAATCCCGATAAACAAAAGCAAAGGGAACAATTCAGTTGAGATTCCCATATCAAACAATACTTGGAACGGGCCAGCTTCTCCACCAGCACTTAACACACCTGAGTTCGGGAAGTTCACTAACAACGTGCCCAATCCCATAGGGACCAACAAGGTTGGTTCATATTCTTTCTTGATCCCCAAATACATCAATAGACCACCGATGAGCATCATAACGATCCGTCCCGGCTCCGATCCTAACCCGACTACACCTTCAATTAACGTTTCCACTACGTCACTTCCTTTTCAATAAATTAGCCGATCGTAATCAGCAGTTCTCCTGGGTTGACCATATCGCCCGCATTGACTGCAATGGCAACAACGGTTCCTGCTTTTGGTGCCACGATTTCATTTTCCATCTTCATGGCTTCTAAAATCATCAATGATTGGTTTTCTTGCACAGTATCCCCCACATTGACCAAGAGACGTAAAATCGTTCCCGGCATTGGAGAATGAATCGGCTCGCCGTCAGCAGGAAGTGTAGCTGGCACTGGCTGTGGTGCTACTTCTGGTTCTGGTGTGCTGACTGCCTCTGGTTGAGCAGGTACCGCTGCAGGAGCCGGTGTTGGCACTGCTGGGGCAGGAGCGGTAGGTTGCGGCGCACCGATTTCTTCCATTTCGACAAGGTATTCTTGCCCATCGATTGCTATTTTAAATTTACGTAACATGTTTTTCCCTCACTTGTTTTCATTTTTTTTGGCTATTTTTTTGATTGTGAACTGAGAATCAGGCAGCTCTCCTGCGGCAATACTGGCGGCAATCAGGGCGACTCGCTTAAATTCAGGATTGCGTTTCTCAATTCTTCGAATGACAAACTGACTTTCAGGGGAACACTCGGCACCTAGTGCGGCGGCTATCAGACTGACTAACGGATAATCTTCTGCAGGCGCCGGCTGATAGCCCGACACTTCTTGCCAATCAGACGCGGGTGGGTCTGCTATCATTTCCCTTGGCTTCAGAGGAGGACTGACAGGCGCATCTGGTTCATCATGCGTTTTTTTGAACAATCTTTTAATAAGATTCATGGGTTTCTCCTTTCTCAATGATTCGTTCCCTTTCATTATAGAAACTCCCGTTCAATCAGCGAGATTTATTTCGGCTGAAAATTGTTTTTTCAGTGTTCCTTTTTTGAGAAAAGAGTGAAAAACCGATATAAACGTTGATTTATCAAGGTTTTTCTTGCGTTAATATTCTGTTAAGAACTTTTTAAACGAAAAATAAGATTTGAAAAGAGAAATTGTTTTTTTGCTGTTCTTTTTTTAAACGGGTCTTTTTTTCTATTTCTTGATTGTTTATTCTTAGACGTGTAAAGCATTCAATAACATTATTTCCTTTAAGAAAAGAAAAATATTCACAAACTAGTGACGCTTGTCGCTAACAAATTACGGGCCTGTAATTTTTTTAAAATGTTTTTTGATAACGCTTACACATTTCGATGCATGAAAGGAAGAAGAAAATGTTCTTAACAATTTTGTCCTATGCCATGATTATTGTCTTCATGTTTGTCATCATGAAGAAAAAAATGTCACCCTTTACATCCTTAGTAATTATCCCATTACTATTTACCCTCGTTGCGATGGTTGCCGGTGTTTCCGAAAAAGGCAACATCGGTGATTTTGTCCTTGAGGGCATCTCCACAACAGCCAACACAGGAATCATGTTGCTGTTTGCGATTTTGTACTTTTCCATTATGTTGGATGCCGGTTTGTTTGATCCAATCACGAAAAAAATGATTTATTTTGCTAAAGGCGATCCGATGAAAGTCTTGATGGCAACGGCAGTCGTTGCCGCTGCGGTCTCTTTGAACGGTGATGGAACGACCACTACCTTGATTTGTTGTTCTGCGTTTATTCCCATCTACAAGAAGCTGAATATGAAAATGATGAACCTTGGTGTCTTGATCATTTTGCAAAACACCATCATGAACTTATTGCCATGGGGCGGACCGACTGCCCGAGCAATGGCCGTGCTGGAAGTTGATGCGGATATTCTTTCTTATTTGTTACCAGGAATGATTTTGTCTCTGTTATATGTGATTTTCTTCGTGGCTCGCAGAATGGGGATCCAAGAACGGAAACGTTTAGGGGTTACGGAACTGACGAACGATGAGATATTAGAAATGACGACTGTGACTGATCCTGATACATTAGCGATCCGCCGTCCGAAAAACTTTGTCTTCAACGGTATCTTAACGATCGTCTTGATTGGCTGGTTAGTAGCAAGCTCCTTTATTTCTAGTATCGCTTTACCACCAATCTTGTTATTCCTTGTAGGTACTTGTATCGCATTGATGGTCAACTACCCAATTTTGAAAGATCAATCGTCACGGATCGGTGCCAACGGCGGCGACGCTGTGCAAGTAGTAATTTTAGTTTTTGCAGCGGGCGTCTTCATGGGCTTGTTCCAAGGCTCTGGGATGGCTACTGCCTTAGCGAATAGTTTCACGCAAATCATTCCTAAACAATTGGCTGGTTTCTGGGGCATAGTTATCGCCCTGATCTCTGCACCTGGGACCTTCTTTATTTCCAATGATGGGTTTTACTTTGGGGTTCTACCGGTCTTAGCAGAAGCGGGTCGTTCGTATGGCTTCACCAATATGCAGATGGCCTTGGCGTCCTTAATGGGCCAAGCGTTCCACTTGTTAAGTCCATTGGTTGCCTTCATCTACTTGCTATTACGCTTGACTGGCTTAGATATGGGGCAATGGCAAAAAGAAGCGGCGAAATACGCACTGGGGATTTTCGTGATCTTTGTCGTTACGATCGTACTATTAGGTCATATGCCGTTTTATATTCCACAGTAACTTCATAAAGAAACTATCGAGCAGGCTGCCATTTTGCTCGGTAGTTTTCCTTGTTTATCGATATATCTATTTTTTCCCAAAAATCTCATTTGTTTTTAGTATGATAGGAGTAAATCATGAATCCAATTATTGATGCAGTAAATAAAAATCTGGATCTGACCAAAAATAAACCATTAAAAGATTTGATCTATGAAGCGTTCAAAAAAACCATCATTTTAGGAGACATTCCCGCAGGCTCTCGCATCAATGAGAAAGAATTTTCCGATACGTTAAACATCAGCCGGACCCCAATTCGTTACGCTATGACTCAGCTGGTGGCTGAAAAACTGGTGGAACACGTACCAAAAATCGGCATCGTCGTAAAAGGGATCAGTATCAAAGATGCTTATGAGATTTACGATATCCGCAAATCATTGGATACATTGGCGACTATCAAAGCAATGGCCTTGATGAGTGAGGAGGATTTCCGGGAGATGCGCTGCTTGTTAGAACATGGCGAACAGCTGAATCGTGAGGATGATGTGGATGGGGTCTTGAAAAACTTTTCTGACTTCAATGCGTTTATTTACGAAAAAAGCCAGATGCTGCGGTTAAAAAGTATCGTGCTGGATCTGCAAGCGTACCTCGTTTATTTTCGTGACATTGCGATTCGCTCTTCTAGAAGAAGGGATGCGGCATTGGCGGAACATTGGCTGATTTATCGCGGCATGAGAACCAATGACACGGAACAGATCACGTTGTTGACCCATGAACATTTGAATCACTCCCTGCAATTTATTCTTGCTGAAATGGAGCGAAGAAAAATTGACTGATTCCCGTCTTTTTATCGCCAGCAGCTATGCAGTCAATGCGCTGCATTATGAGGTAGCGTTAGCACCCAAGCCTGGTTTAGTAGATCCTTGCTCCTCTGGTGCGCATCAGGACATGAATGTGTTTACCTTTATCAATAGTATCACTTGTTTGGCGCCGTTTTTTCAGCGCTATAGCCAAGCTGGCTTTGCCCATACAGGCGCCCTGATCCAGCTGTTTGACCAGTTACGTGGGATCGGTCAAGAAGCAGAAGAAGCGATGCTTCAGGCAACCAAAGGCATCAATACCCACAAAGGGGCGAACTTTTCCTTTGCAGTTTTGTTGGGGGCGACAGGAGTCTATTATCAACAGCATGACAAGGCTGTGCTGACGGCTGAAGATACTAATCAGATCCTGCAGCTTGCCGCCAACATCTGCCAGCATTTGGTCAAGCAAGACCTGCAGCAAATCACCCACAAAGACCAGTTGTCTTACGGAGAAAAAAATTATTTGACCTACGGCACGATGGGGATTCGTGGAGAAGCCGCAGCTGGTTATCCAACGGTTAAAAAACTGCTGGAGTACTTACGGCAGCAACCACAAAAAACCTCCGTTTCCTTGTTGCGAGGGTTGGTCTATCTAATGAGTGAAACCGAAGACAGCAACCTCGTCCACCGAGGCGGCTACGAGGCGATGAAGACCGTACAGCAGGAGATGCAAAAAATTCACCAAGCCAATCTGTCGGATACAGACTTGCTTCGTGAATTAACGACCTATGATCAAGTATTGATTGCACGCCATTTGAGTCCCGGCGGCTCGGCGGATCTTTTAACCTTGGCCCTTTATTTCTTGCAGCTAGAAGGCGTCTCCTTCTGGTAAAAAGGTATAGCCGATCCCCCAAACGGTTTTCAAAAAACGGGCTTGCTTCGGCTCATCTTCAATTTTGTTTCGCAGATGATTGATAAAAACCATCACGGTATTGGCATCGAATTGGCCATCTTGCCAAACATTGCTGTAAATCTGTTCTTTCGAGAACACTTGATCCGGATTTTCCATGAAAAAGCGCATCAGCATGATTTCTTTTGAAGACAACTTGATGGGCTGATCATTTTTGAAAAACTGATAGCGTTTTTGGTCAAAACGAAACATGCCGCTGCACAGATCCCCTTCCGGTTTGGCGATCCCTTTTTCTCGCAGCACGTTGCGGCGATCAAGAATCGAAACGATTTGTGCTTTTAAGAGTGCCGGTGAAAAAGGCTTCGTAATGTAGTGATCGGCACCGATCTCATAGCCGTTGATCATATCTTTTTCGTCACTTTTACCGCTCAAAAAGACGATCGGCACCGTGGGGTTTTCTTCTCGAATCAGTTGTGCCAAATGATAGCCGTCATTTTCATGCTCCAAACTGATATCCAGTAAAAAAAGATCAAAGCTGACACGAGAATTGATCGCAATCGTTTTTTCAACGGAATCAGTCTGGTAGATCAAAATGCCCGTCGATTGTAAAGATTTCCAAATCAGCCGCCGAATAGCAGGGTCATCATCAACGATTAAAATTTTTTCATCTCGCAAAATATCCGCCTCCTGTATCAATAGTATTATAGTAAATATGAAAGGGGTTTACAATGAAACCGCCATCAAAGTTTTGGCTGTATTTAAGCGTGGTCGCTACCTTATTCATTACATTGATTGGACTTATTTTTACCTTTACAAGTTATAAAAGCGCACAAAGACAAGCTGAAACCGTCGGGCTGCGGCAGTTAGAAACGGTCAACCAAGCGGCGATCAAGCTGATCAGCCGTAGTATCGAATCGTACCACATGGCTCTTGCCAATTATGCCGATGACCACCTCGAAGGTGCCGCCTTGGCTGATTTGCAGCGCCCCTTAACGTTACCAGTGATCAATTCCGCGAACAATGCCATGGTCGGATTGTTTTTGATCGACCAACAAGGTCAGGTCATCGCCCAAAATACCGCAACGTCGGTCAATAAACCAGAAGACCCGCCGGTGCAAGAATTGTTATTCAAAGACTCATCCTTAGACAAAGTATTGGCAGGACGGCAAGTACAAAATGGGCAAGTCTATTTTGATGGCAAGCAGGCCTATTTAAATGTGTATCAGTCCCTAACCCTTGACGACAAAGAAGCGGTTCTTGTGATGCCTTTGAATCTGCAGCGCATGTATCATCATGAATTTACCACCGATCGCAATGTTTCCGGCTATACGATGGTCAAAAACGCCGATATGCGGATCGTTATGCACCCATCGGACGAACAAATTGGTTTTTCCATCGTTGAGAGCCGCAAAAAAGAATTTCCAGAGCTGGATTTCACCGATCTTGAGCGCTTGGAGCAAGAACAAATCGACAATGAAGAAGGCACCTCCGTCTATTATTCTTATTGGTGGAACGAAGAAACACTGCAAAAAGTGCTGAAATTGGCTGCTTATCAATGGATCACCATCGGCGACAGTCGGCTGATCGTCGCCAGCAATGCCGATTTTTTGGAGCAAAGCGGTCTCTTTTTACAAGATAACTTGATTTTGATTGGCCTACTGGGTTTGTTGTTTGTCATTATGATTTTATTGACCGTCCTGATCAAAAACTACATGAAACGCAATCAAGCCTATGTCGAAAACCAAGCATTGAAAGAACGACAACGGCTGTTAAAAGAAAAGCACGAAATCGAAAAAAACATTTTGCAAGAATCAAAACTGGAAACCATTGGCTTGCTAACGACCTCAATCGTCCATGACCTAAACAACTTTTTGACGCCTATGATTGGTCATCTGCAATTGCTGATCGAGGAAAACCAACACGATGAAGTCTTAGTGGAGGACTTGCAAGAAGTCTGCAAAGCGGCGGAAAAAGGCAAAGAGTTATCCAGCAATGTGCTACGTTTTTCGAAACTCGAAAGTGCCGATAAAACTGTGCAGTCGATCGCTACTACCTTGACAGAAGCCATCGATACTATGCGCGCACTGTTGCCAAAAGCCTTTTCCCTTACGTATGATATCCAAGAAGTAGGATATGCCGTCTACGAGAAGATCGATCTGCAAGTCATTATTTACAATTTGTTGATGAATGTGTACCAAGCAAATGCCGATTGCAGCATTCGATTGAGTCGCACTTCGACAGAGAGCGCCACCTTTCCGTTTCGTAAGCAAGCTTTCTCCGCACAACAGGAGTTTGCTTTGATCGAAATCGTCGACAACGGTCCCGGCATACCAGAAGCGATCCAAGAAAAAATCTTTACCCGCTTCTTCACGACCAAGAGTGCCACTGGCGGTACTGGTCTAGGACTCTTTACTGTCTCTTCGATCGTGGAAAAAAACGACTGGTTGATCGATGTTACAAGTACGCCTAAAGGAACCACCTTTTATATTGGTATTCCTCTAACTGATCCCGAAAAAGCCACTGAACCCAACTGATCCAATGGGATGGTTTCAGTGGTCTTTTTCTTGGGCATGCTGGAAGGCATTGATTTTTTGCAGGACTAGCAAGACCAGTACCAAGACAAAAATCGCTAGAGCAAAAAATAGGGCATCGTTCGCCATGCCTTGCGTCAGCAATAGCTCGCGCAAAATCGCAGTAATACTGATCAAAATCAAGTAACGGACGGGAATATGGTGTCCGTCCTTCATATACCGCAGCAACATCAAAATGATTTCTAACAAAATGAATAACGTGGCAATTTCTTCAATCAAAAAGGACAGGTGGGGCGCTTCACTTAAAGGAAAGAGCGTCGTGCTGATCATAAAAATCGCTTTTCCCATAAAAATCAAGACGACAACGACTAAGATCGCTAACATGCTATCAATACAGATACTGATCACTCGCTCGAACATCCGGGTCAATTTTTCCATTTGCCACTCCATTTCTGCTTTTTCTTTTATTATACAAAAGAAGGCGCAGGACAAAGGGAAAAGAACAGTGAAAGAACAATCGCGGCAATATCTTTTTGACCGCGAACTTAACGGTCATTCTATGAGCGGAACCTTTGTGGCAGCTTTGAATAGCAGAAAGTAGCGAGGAAAATATAGTATCTTTTTCCGATAAAATTAGAAAAAGATGAGAATGGATAGTTAAAATATACACAAATTATTACGAGACACTTAGTTTCTTTTTTTGTTACAATGGTTAAATAAAATAGAACTCTGTTTAAATGTTGCTTAAACAATGTTTTTATCGCTATCGAATAGAAAAATAGTCCGATCGCAAGATGTTTACTATTGTTAATAAAGTAACAAGTTAAGCAGGATTCGCAAGGAAAATGCTTCTTTTCTCATCATATATGACGGGGATCAGTGAGGAGAAAAGGGCAAAAAGAAAAACGGAGGGAAACAAATGAAAAAAAGTGGATGGTCAAAATGGGTGATTGGGGCAGCCTCATTATTGTTGCTTAGTGCATGTGGTGCCGATGGCGGAACAAAAGCCAGCAGCAGTGCGGCAAGCTCTTCTTCAGAAAGTGAAGTCACTTCAGGTGCTTCCCAACAAGAGTATACCGATCCAGCAGAGTTAAAAGATCAATATGATATCGTCATCGTTGGTGCTGGCGGTGCAGGGATGGCAGCAGCCTTGTCGGCTAAAGATGCTGGAATGAATCCAGTCATTTTAGAAAAAATGCCGATCGCAGGCGGAAATACCTTGAAATCTTCTGGCGGAATGAACGCATCAGAAACCAAATTCCAAGAAGCACAAGGCATTGAAGATTCGAATGAACAATTTTTTGAAGATACCCTTAAAGGTGGTAAAGGAACCAACGATCAAGAATTGCTGCATTATTTAGTAGACAACTCTGCTTCAGCGATTGATTGGTTGGATTCAATGGGGATCACTTTAGACAATATCAGCTATAGCGGTGGTGCCAGCGTAAAACGGATCCATCGTCCTCACGACGGTTCAGCAGTCGGTACGTATTTGGTGGATGGCCTGTTGAGAAACATTCATGAGCAAGAAATTCCTTTATTTGTAAATGCTGATGTGACAAAAATCAATGAAACAGACGGCAAAGTCACTGGCGTCAACGTGAAAATCAATGGCGAAGAAAAAGAAATCGCTGGTGATGCAGTGGTTGTTACTACTGGTGGTTTTGGCTCCAACAAAGAACTGATCGAAAAATATCGTCCAGATCTGAAAGGCTATGTCAGCACGACTTCTGAAGGAAGTACAGGCGATGGCATCAAGATGATCGAAGAATTAGGCGGCGCAACGGTTGATATGGATCAAATCCAAGTCCATCCAACAGTGGTTCAAGATACAGGTATGTTGATCAGTGAAACCGTTCGTGGAGAAGGCGCCATTTTGGTGAACCAACAAGGGGAACGTTTCTACAATGAATTAGAAACCCGCGACAATGTTTCAGCTGCTATTACGGATCTGCCAGAAAGCTATGCCTACTTGATTTTTGACAATGCGTTAGCAGGTAGAGCCAAACAAGTCGATTACTACAAAGAACAAGGTGTAGTGGTAGAAGCTGACACCATCGAAGCGTTAGCTGAAAAAATTGATGTTGATCCAGCAACCTTGAAGAAAACTTTAGATACATGGAACCAAGCAGTGGCAGACAAAGCCGACAAAGATTTCGGTCGTGAAACGGCGATGGACTATGATTTGACGGAAGGACCATTCTATGCGATTCAAATTGCACCTGGGATCCACCATACAATGGGCGGCGTCAAGATCAATACGAAGACCCAAGTGTTGAAAGAAGATGGCACACCAATCACTGGCTTGTATGCAGCAGGTGAAGTGACCGGCGGTATCCACGGACAAAATCGAATCGGCGGCAATGCTGTAGCCGACATTATGGTCTTTGGTCGCCAAGCAGGCGCGCAATCCTCTGACTATGTGAAAGAAAACGGGAAATAAGCGGCTGTTTTTTCCTGAAAAAGATCGTCTATAAAGAAAGAAACTTGGAACGAATCCTCTTAAGTGATTAGGAGGAGAATCGTTTCAAGTTTTTTTGTATTTCTAACTGAAAGGACGGAAAACTAGTCATTATAATCTTATAATGATTAAGTCGTTTATCATACATATATAAATAAACTATTTATAAATGTAGGGTTTGCTTTTCAATGAATCGGAATCAAGGAATAAACGGATAGGATTGGTTTATTCGATGATAAAAAATTTTAGGAGGCAGAGTATGAAAAACGCATTGGTAAAATGGTCGGTCGGGGTGGCAATCTTACTTGGAGGGAGCTTGTTCTTCACGGGGAAACAAGTATTTGCTCATGGTTATGTGGAATCACCGGTCAGTCGGGGCTATCAAGGGTCTTTGGATCGCAATACGTTAGGGTGGAGCGCTGCGTTTGAGAAATATGGCAATGTCATTTCAAACCCACAATCATTGGAAACGAAAAAAGGCTTTCCAGAAGCAGGACCAGTAGATGGTCGCATCGCTTCGGCAGATGGTGGACTCGGACAAATCGGGGACTTTGTTCTTGATGAACAAGGAACCAATCGTTGGACCAAACAAGACATCAATCAAGGACCATTGCGGGTCAATTGGCATTATACAGCGCCTCACAAGACCACAAAATGGCATTACTATATCACGAAACCAGGTTGGGATCAAAACGCGCCACTTTCAAGAGATAGCTTGGAATTGATCGCTACTGTGAATCACGATGGTTCGGCTGCCAGCAATAGCCCAAGCCATACCATTACCATTCCAGAAAATCGTCTCGGTTACCATGTCATTTTAGCGGTCTGGGATGTTGCAGATACGCCAAATGCCTTTTATAACGTGATCGACGTCAACGTTTCCGGCTCAACGGTCATTCCCGAAAAACCAGCAGCACCAGCAAATGTCCGCTCAGAACGAGTGACTAGCAGCACGGTGGCTTTAGCATGGAACGGTCAAACCGATGCGAAAGAATACAACGTGTATCGCGATGGTGCCTTAGTGGCAACGACGACTGAGCCAACTTTTACCGACACACAATTAAAAGCCAACACAACCTATAGCTATCAAGTAGAAGCAGTCGGCTTTACTGCGTTAGTTTCAGAAAAAAGTGCTGCAGTGAAAGTGACTACCTCAGCAGACAATCAAGTCGAAACCCCTTCGACACCAGGCAACCTGCATCAAATGAGCGTGACAGACAGCAGCGTTTCCTTAATGTGGCAAGCATCGACTCATACAAATGGGATCGCTGGATATGATGTTTACCGCAATGGCGTCAAAATTGCTACGGCCACAGGAACAACCTATGAAGACACGAATCTAGCAGCGGATACAACCTACAATTACCAAATCAAAGCAATCAGCAAAACGGGCGAACAATCCGCTTTCAGTAACCAGCTGAGCGTGAAAACCAATGCCAAAGAAGAAACGGAAACACCTGGAGGCGGGGAGTCAGAATACCGTGTGTGGAAACTAGGTACATTCTCTGCACCAGAAGTGTATACAAGTGGTGAAATCGTGAGCCATAAAGGCAGCAATTATGTCGTGATTAACACCCACTCAAATTACGGGGACACCACTTGGTCTCCTGATCAAGCACCAACCTTGTTTCAGAAGCTGTAACCCTTGAATGAATCAGTAACGCAAGAGCAGTGCGGAGGCACTGCTCTTTTTGGCTCTTTTATGAGTGAATGGCTGAATCTTTGTTCGATTCGTGCAACCAATTGGACGAATTCGTTTGAGGAATGCAAAAACAGGTGCTGCTATGCATCATGCGTAGCAGCACCTGTTTTTTGTTTTAGATCAAGAATAGAAGAAACGGATCAAGATTCCACCTAGAATCAGCACGATCGCACCGCATAAACGGTTGGCCATTTGGGCAAAAGCAATCATTTCCATTCTATCAGAGGCAGACAATACAGCGATATTACCTGTTCCCCCCATCGAGTTGTTGATCATACCGGCGCCAATTGCGGTTTCAACGGGATACATCCCTAATACCATCCCGAAGAACCAGCTGGCAGCCCCCATAGATACGACACTGGTTAGGCAAAGCACGACAAATTGCCAAGTAAAGGCAGAGGCCAGTGTTGACAGATCGATCAATGCCAAACCAATCCCCGCCAAAACCGCGTGGGTCAAATTCGTCATTACAACATTGTTGAACATCACCACAGAATCTTCGAGTTTCTTAGGGACAATATTCAAGGCTTTCAGAATAAAGACAATCACGATCATAAAGGCATACTCGTGAATTTTAGGGAAAAAGTCGCTTAAAATCGCACCAACAACCAACAGTGAAAAGGAAAACAGCATCCCGACCCCGATTTGTTGGGCATCAAGCGTTATTTTTGGTTTTTCTAATTCTTCTTTCGTGGCATTGATCAGGGTGCCATGGCCATTGTATTTGGTTTTAGCAAAGGCCTTTGCGATAAATAAAGCACCAATAATGGCAAGAATATTCCCGAAAGTAACTGCTGGCGCTAATTGAGAAAAGATGGCGGCTTGATTGCCGTTTGCCAAGCCATCAGCATAAATTTGTGAAAGTGGGGTGATTCCCGCCCCCATCCCGCCAGACATCATTGGTAGAGACACATACATCACCGAATCAGCGAATCCATTGCCTAGCAGCATACCGACAAGGCCGACGGAGAAAAAGCCTACTACCATGGTGATCAAAGCAACAGGAATGAATTTCGTAGAAGCCTTCACCAACAAATTGCGGTTCATACCTAAAATCGAGCCGCAAATCAAAGCGGCAATATAGAAATCAAGAAAACCAAAACCGCCCCCCATGAAGTCACTGACCGCGTCAATGACTTTCGTGGGAACGAGATGGAAGGAGGCCAAAAGGGTGGCACCAAGCAGGGTAAAAACTGACCCACCGCCAAGATAAGAATTCATGATAGGGAGTTTTTCCCCAATGAAATACAGCAGGTGTCCTAAGGCAACCAGTAAAATGGTGATCCCGACCATATTTAATGGCAACTTGTCTAAGGCAATCGCACTGAATATGACAACCATGAAAAAGAGATACAAGGGAAGACTAATTCCCGAAATCGTCATCGTTTTTAATTTATTCATTTTTCAGACCTTCCTAGTATGTTGGATACCATTTAAGATTTTGGACAGCTTTTGCCATATCGGTTTCTTGCGCTTGGGCTAGTCCTTGTTCTTTGGCTTTATTGGCAACTGCTTCAGCCACTTTGATAGAAACGTCCGCAACGTATTCAAATGGTGGGAGAACAGGTGCACCGGGTTGGCTCAAATCAACCAAACCACTTAATGAGTGAGCAGCGGCACCAATCATTTCGTCGGTCAAGAGAGAGGCTTCTGAAGCCAACATACCTAACCCTAGACCAGGATAGATCAAGGCGTTGTTTGCTTGACCGATTTGGTAGTCGACCCCTTTGTATTGGATCGTTCCTGAAGGGACACCGGTTGCCACAAAGGCTTTTCCATCAGACCATTCGATCACTTGTTCAGCCGTTGCTTCTAATTTTTTGGTTGGATTCGAGATAGGGAAAATCACTGGACGAGCAGTGTTTTCACACATCGCTTCCACAACTTCTTTGGTAAAGGCACCGGCATTGGTTGAGGTACCGACCAAAATCGTTGGTTTTGCGACTTTAATGACATTGATCAATTGCGTCATATCGCCAGCATTGGCAAAGTCAGCCCGTTTTTTGGCAAATGGTTTTTGTGCAGGAGTCAAATCGGACATATCATCGAACAAAAGCCCTTGTTTGTCAACCATAAAGAAATGATTGTAGGCTTCTTCTTCTGAAAGACCTTCGCTGACCATTTCCGCATGGACACGGCTGGCAATCCCGGCACCAGCGGAACCACCGCCATAACATAAGTAGACTTGATCCGTTAATTTTTCACCTGTAATATCCAGTGCACCGAAGATACCGCCCAGCACAACGATTCCCGTTCCTTGGATGTCATCGTTAAAAGTTGGAATTGTTTGTTTGTATTTGTCCAAAATCGTTGCAGCATTTGAACGGCCAAAGTCTTCCCAATGCAAGTAAAGTTTAGGGAACAATGATTCTGCCGTTTGAACAAATTGATCGATGAATTGGTAGTAGGCATCACCGTAGACACGTTCTTGACGATTGCCTAGATACAAATGATCCTCTAACAATTCTTTACGGTTGGTACCGGCATCGATCACGATTGGTAAAACAGAAGCAGGGTCGATCCCAGCAGCAGCTGTATAAATCATCAATTTACCGACAGAAATATCGACACCTTGGACACCCCAGTCACCAATCCCAAGAATCCCTTCAGCGTCAGTGGCTACGATCAAGCGAATGTCCCGATCGCCAGCGGCATTTTTCAACGTTTCTTCGATATTCTCTGGATGATTGATATCTAAGTACGCTGCATATTGAGGATCCACAAATAGGCGGCTGTAATTTTCAATGGTATCAGCAATCGTTGGATCATAGACGATCGGATTGAATTCAACGATATGTTGGTTGAACAAATAGTAGAACAATGTCCGATTGGTATTAAAGATCTCCATTAAAAAGTGACGTTTTTCAATGTCTGATTCTTTGGTGACATATTGCAAATAGGCTTGTTCTGCTTGTTCTTCGATCGTTTGCACGTGTGGGGGCAATAAACCGATCAACCCTAGTTCTTTTCGTTCTTCTTGTGTAAACGCAGTTCCTTTGTTTAAAAATGGGTTATTTAAAATGTCATGTGCTTTCATTATGTTCCTCCAATGGATATATTTTGAGTACTCGTTCATTTCCATTAGCTACTTTAATCCTCGGACAGAATTATAGTCAACTATCGGTGGTATAATAAAAATTATTTATAACAAAACCGCTGCTAGTTTAAACCGGTTAAGGGAGGAATCAGACGATGAATATACGAGATTTAGAATACTTTAACGCTTTGGCTGATATGCTTTCTTTTACCCAAGTGGCGCATAAATTTGCGGTCAGTCAACCAACCGTCAGCTACGCTGTCAAACGCTTGGAAGAGCATTATGGCTGTGATTTGATCGTGCGAGAAGCCTCACATCGATCCATCTCATTGACCACGGAAGGGGAAATTTTGAAGGCTCATGCGCAATATATCTTAGATGAATTTGTGACCTTAGACAGAGCCATCGACCATGCCAAAAACAATCGGACCCATATCGGTTTGCCGCCGATCATTCGTTCCAAAGTCTTTTCAAAACTCTTAGATGAAAAAGAGATCATCCGCTTTATTTCGAAATTTCACTTGGTATCTGGGGGATCCAATGAATTGCTTTCAAAACTATTATCAGGAAAAATCGATTTCAGCTTGTTGGGCAGTGTCAATCCCCTCGTCCACCCGAATCTGCAGGTGAAGTTGCTGCACCAGCAAGAGTTTTTTTTCTTTGTGTCAAAAGAAAATCCATTGGCAGAAAAAAAGGAAATCTCATTCGAAGAAGCTGCCGAATATCCCTTTATCCTATTGGAAAAAGGCTATACCCACATGCGGGCCTTTCAGAATTTAAGTGAGAAATCAAAGAAGAAGCCCGAAGTCCCCTTTTATTTTTCAGACGTCCAGACGATTGGCCAACTGGTCAGTTCCAATATCGGCATTACCCTGATGACGGAATTTCCCGTGTTTCAAGAAATGGAAGGCTTAGTGAAAATACCACTGGTCCCTGAAGATAAGGAGATCTTTTATATTCAATATGCCTACTTAAAGAGTGCGATGTTGAATCAAGAGGTCCAAAAGTTGATCAGGATCTTGGATGAGCTGTCTTGGGAGGATGAAGGGTGAGGAATGGGGGTTTCTTGAGGTAAGGTCAGAGAAAAATGGTGTCGGTATGTGTTCTTGAGCTGCTGAAATAAAAGGGATCTTTCAACGTGGAAAAAACAAATGGATGGTTCCTTTAAACGATGAAACGAGAAAAAAATTCCTTTACTTAGACCGTTCTTACCGCATGGAAAAACGCTGGAAGCCTTGATAAATATCGGTTTTTAGCGTGGATTTTTGGTATAATAGTAGGACAGTAAAGTTTGTGACGGTGGCTATCTTTTGAAAGGTGGTGGTGCTTATGAAAGTAAGTGTTCACTCTTTAGAAAGGAGAAGCCTTTTGTCTGTAGCTGAAGCATTAGGGCTAATGATTAGTTTCGGTTCTTTAATCGCAACGATTATCTTTGGCATCCTAACTGCAGCAAAAAACGACAAAAAAAAGTAACCAGTCACTAAACTTTGGCGAGTTGACTGATTACTAAAATAATATAAAACTTGCCACCGTCTTAAACGGTGCTGTAGGGGAGTTGTTCACGCAACTCCTCTTTACACAATAATTATAGCAAGATTTCGGTGAGATATCAATCATTGACGCTACAGACGTGCTATTGCACGTCTATTTTTTTGTCCTCCTAAGTGGTGGGGAGCAGCTGGAAGGTGGAGGGCAAAAAAGATCGCTTTTCTTTCTTTAAAAAGGTCTAAGTACCACCATTTTTCCGCAATTTAACCATCCATTTTCTCGGTATTCTTAATCCATCAGGTACTTGAAATACCTTTCATGCGCATGAAGAAACTGAGTGAACAATGGAAAATGGTACAACAGAAAATAAAGGCACCTTTTTAGATCTTTTTCAGGAATCGAAGGATTTCGTTTAGGGATGGAACAAGCTGGCTACCGATGTGTTGGGTATTGTGAGATCGATGGCCATGCCAGAAAAAGTTATCAATCAATTCCTGACACAAAACAGGAGGTAGAAATGTATGATATCACAAAATTTTCAGATGAATTTATTCGAGGAATCGGACGTGTGAACATTATCGCGGGAGGATTTCCGTGCCAAGCTTTCAGCCTTGCTGGAAAAAGAAAGGGTTTTTCAGATACTAGAGCAACTCTCTTTTTTGATAATGCATGCTTAGCATCTACCTTGCGACCTAAGCTTTTATACCTTGAAAACGTCAAAGGACTTCTCAACCATGAACGAGGGGCTGCGTTTGAGACAATCCTCCGAACCTTGGATGAATTGGGGTATGAAGTGGAATGGCAACTGTTTAAAAGCAAAGAGTTTGTCGCCCAAAACAGAGAGCGTTTATTTATTATCGGACATCTTAGAGGAGCAGGTACCAAAAAGATTTTCCTATCACAAGAGAAGAAGGATCAGCTGATCAAAAATCAGGAAGGATCCATTTAGCTGGCGTCACATGCAGCGAATGATTTCAGTCGATTTACACGAGAAAGAACGTACTATACGGACGGTCTGATGGGGACTTTGACCGCAACGGACTACAAAACACCGAAACAAATCGTTGTTGGCAACGTCAATCCAAGCGGTGGAGGAATGAATGGCCAAGTGTATGACGCTTCAGGACTTAGTCCTACGATCACCACAAACAAAGGAGAAGGAAATAAAATTGCGATCCCGATCCTAACGCCAGATAAAGCTACTATTCGTCAAAACGGCCGTAGAATGAAGGAAAATGAAGCGCCGATGTTTACCTTAACCACACAAGATCGTCACGGAATTATCGTGGCAGGGTCGATCGATGGTTCCTATCGATCAGCTGCAGCGATCCATTCCGTAGAAGGGTTATGCCCTACACTTACCACCATGAGTGGTGGCGTCCACGAACCCAAAATACTGGTGAAAGAAGCCACGAAAAAAGGCTATACTGCAGCACTACCAGGCGATAGTATCAATTTCGCTTATCCTAAATCTACAAAACGTCGGGGACGTGTGGGAAATCAGCAAGCAAATACCGTCGTTACAGGTGATCAGCAAGCCGTAGTAACCGATGATTTTCAGATCCGGAAACTAACACCACTTGAATGTTGGCGACTGCAGTCGTTTCCTGATTGGGCCTTTTTGTCAGCGAAATTCGGTAGTAGGCAGATCGCTGAAGAAATAATCAGTAACGGGCTTGATCACTATAACTGCAGATACGATCAAAAAACTTCGGACAGTCAGCTGTACAAACAAGCTGGAAATTCGGTTACTGTATCAGTCATTTATTTCATAGCAAAGCACTTCGAAATAAACGATACGACGGCTTTTGATCGCTTTAGCGAAAGGTAAAAAATTATAGATAGTTCTTGGAAAGAACGGTATGCCGTGATATAATAAATATACGGTGTACCGTTATTTTGTTTAGGTTAAGGAGGGATTTTATTAAAAATAGACGGAACAAAAAAAGCATTTATTCTGCTGGGAACAGAATAAATGCACAGTAACAAATCCTTTCACGGGACGCTACTACTCAAAATATACCATAATTGCGAGTAGTGGCAAGCTTTAATTGTCACACTCCTTTCAGGAGGAAAAAATATGTATGCAGATAAAGAAAAAATTGAATGGCTGCTATTTAAAAGCGGTCACTCGATCACTGAAATCAAGAATAGATCCGAAGTCAAAGCAATGACTGTCTCTGATTTGATGCACAAGAAATCTTCTATAGAAAGAATGCGATTCGATAACGCTGCAAAGCTTACAAAACTTGCGGATCAATTAAAAGAAGAAATCACTGAATAATCAGGGTTTTGCTTTGTAACTCCTTATCTTTAGGAGGAAAAACTATGAACGCCGTTTTAAATAAGAAAAAATGTATTGTGACATTTGATCACTATGAAGATAATAACAATGTAGCGATTCAACTGGTTAAGAAAAGAAGAGGTCAGTCTGAAGAAGAGCTGCTTGCTACGGCTACGGTGAACACGAGTGTCGGAATCAAACAAGATTTCGTCGCAATCAAAGGGTGGTCTGAAAATACGGGCATTGAAGATGTACTGATAGAAGCTGGTGTCATTTGTGAGGAAGCTGTAGGGGCAATTCCTTGTGGCATGGCTGTTGCAAAAGTCTTTCCCCTTACAGAAGAAGCAAAGGAAGTCATGAAAAACAATCAGTAGAAAAGAGTCCGTTCAAAGCTGCGGCGAGTGTGGTTACACGCTCGCTGCGTCTTTGATTAAATCTTTGATCGTTTCAATGAAGGAGAGCGAGTTATGACCATTGCAAAAGGAAACACACGTCTTCCTGTAACGCTTAATGAAAAGAGGAAGCAGGGACTGAAGCACTTGAACACCAAGTACAAGAAAAGTGAATCGAAATTAATGTGTATCGCTTTAGATATGTTGCTTGAGCAAGAAAAAGCGGGATTTGAAATTCCTGCGCTCAGAAAGTGACCGCACTTTATTTTCTATTTCATTGAAGTGCTATCACTTTTACTCATTACTTTTATCAGTGAAACCGTTATCCAATACGTGGTAAACTAAAATCAGACAAAAGGTGAGATCCAATGGATGAAAAAGCCAAAAAGAAAATCGTAAAATTATTAGCTCTTGCAAATGATGCCAATGACGAAGAGTCGATGTCAGCCTTGGCAAAAGCACAAGAGTTGATGCTTCAGCATAATATCGATGAATCAGACGTTTTTCATTATAAGCAAGAACAAAAGTCAGAAGCAGTGATCAATACGGTGATTTATGAAGGCCGGCCACAAAAATGGCTTTACCGATTAGCGAGGATCATTGCTAAAAATTTTCGTGTCCGGTATTACTATGTGTCCGGAAAACCGATTGAACTTCACTTTGTTGGGATCGTGTCCGATGTACAAATTGCTCAAATCACGTTTGAGTATGCTCGTGGTAGTGCCAGCTACTGTGCAAGGCAGTTTCTTCAGTTGCCTGATATCAGACGAAAATACAAACGGAAATGGCAGTTAAAACAAGACTATTTGGAAGGATACTTGAAAGGTTTGTCGCAAACATTTCGAAAACAAGTGCTGACAAACGGCTATGAATTGGCTTTGCAAGTACCTGAAGTGGTTCAGGCTGAAGTCGAAAAAATTGGACTGGTACCTGGGAAAGATACCTCTCACACCGTGAGGGATCGGGAAGCATTTTACTCCGGTTATGCAGAAGGTGTCCGTTTTAAGGATAAGGATCGATTAGGTGCTTAATCGTATGTTGAAAGGGGACTTATAAAGATGGCTGAAGAAAGACAATGTTACGGTGGGCAATGGAAAGTACCAATAACGCCCTACAATCGACGCTTATACTGGCCGCCTAGCTGGATCAAATGTGATTGCGGTGAGTTAGCAAAACAAGTTCGTGTCAGGAAAGGCGACTTTTTTTATCTTAATGGTCAATATTTATGTAAAGCGTGTCAACGGGAGTATCGGAAGGTCGATGGAAGAGATCACTTTATCCTGGTTAAACCAAATGAAGAATGATGTAGGTGGTAAACTAATTTCTCTTGAAGATAGAAGAGAAAAGGCTTGGACAGTGATCGTTTTCAACCATTTTTCTAAGGAACTGATGGGCTTTTTAAGCAACGCTGCGACGGTTGAGAATTTGCAATTTACGCAAAGAAAAGAAGAGTTAGGTATTTTTAAGGAGAACGAAGCAAAGGCAATCCTTGATTCCATACATGCGTTAAAAAATGAAGAGGATGTGAATTGTTCTTCTGACGGCAGTAGTAATGATTTTGTTAAAGAAAAGAAAATGAAATATTTTGATTAAAAAGAGTGTCCAGAAAATGCTAGTTTCTGGACACTCTTTTTAGATACTATAATTTATATGTATCACTCTATTTTTGTGTTCATAGACTCGTAACTAAATCATTGTTCAATTGAAATTTAGATTTATGAGTATTAGGACAAATCTTGGATGTGGTCAGAAACTTAAAAGTTTTTGATCCTTTTTATTTTCCCATTTAATTAGATCAGTAGGATATTTACTTCGAATGTAACAAAGAATACGCCACTGTCCCAATTGTTAGTTTTAGTATGCAATTTACTCTCAGTGGCCGTGAAAGTTGATAAAACAAGTCACCTTCTTTTATTTTTCGGTCGTTATTCTAAATTTTCGCTTCGGCATGCAAATTTTGAATTTTTATTTTACGGGAATTCTTGTACTCTAAGAGAAGCAAGAAGGACCTCTTAGGTTTTGTTATCTTGTTCACTTATAAGTCTTAAAAACCTCTTCGTTTTTAGGGAGACCGTAAAAAAAGACATCCAATCTTATCGAATGTCTTGCAAAAGTTTTTAAATTAGGTTTTCTATTTTAGAGAATACATAAAAAATGTTTTATGAATTCAACATAAGTCCAATCAGCTGAATTCCGATTACTCTCTACGTCAAAAATTGCCTCTTGATATTTGCCTGAATATGACTGTTCAATTAGTCTAAATTTTATTATCATCTTTATTACCTCTCAAAATAAGACTTATATTCCTACTAATCAGGTTAGCAAGTAGAAAAAACATTCCTTAATGCTATGTTGCTCTAATAGATTTTAAGAGAAAAGACAAATAAAATACTTTACAAATTATTAAGAGATCTCAGAATCAATATGAGATCTCTTTTAAACAATAATAATAGCGTATTTATATTTGGCTACTTTAAAAATTTAACTGCCTAATCATAATCTATCAGCTCTGAATATTTTAAAACCATGTAAACAAATTTGGTGTATATGCTATCCGATTCTCCTCTTTTTTTTGATTTTAAAAAATCATTAGGTTCCATAAAACCTGAATAAGTATTTAAAGTTTTATTTAAATACTTACGTTTAGATTCTTCACTTTCATGTGCAATATAGTTTCTTAGTAATTTCATTTCTTCAAAAAATTGAGAATCTTCACTACTAAAAAAAACAGAAATGTTATTGCTGTTTGTAAATATTTGATCTACCAATTCTTTTGTCTTGGCTCCCGTATCTAGATATTTAAGTCCGGTAACCTTTTTAAAATGATCTCTATCAGAAAATTCTATTCTCAGTTTAACTTTAGACTCATTTACAGCAGCTTTAGTAGCATAATCAAATATAACATCAGTGATAAAATTTTCAAATTTCACAAATATTTTAAAAAATGCTATTTCTAAAAAACCTGTGTCTGCTGCTACTTTAGTCTGCCATTTGTTTATTTCATTAATTATCTCAGTTCTTTTTTTACTCATCTTCGTCGTCAAGCCTTCCATGATAAATATAATTGGCAAGCATATTAATTCTTCTGGTTCTTCCTGATTCTGAAGTTGTTCTTACACTATGCAATTCCACGAATTCGCTAACAAATGGATCCTTTGGATTGCTAATAATTAAAGATTCTAATTCACCTAGTTTCAAATTTAAATGATCATGATCATAATAGCCATCATTATATGATCTTTCAAAACTTAATATCTTATATTCATCTTCTATAAGAAAAGAAAATAGTGTAAATATATAATTCGGTTTATTAAAAGTTTGTGTGTAATAAGTACTATTTGAAAATAGTATATCTATTTGTTCTAGTGCATAATTGAATTTATTTTCTATTTCTTCGGTATTTTCTAAAGTTTCATAATTTTCATAAAACTTATCTAATGCATTAGGTGTATCAGTTTTAACACCTTCGATTACTACTCTTAACAATCTTGATAAAAACTCTACATCATACATTCTAATAATATCTTTTTCTTTAACAATATAGTGTTCTTTGAGTGTAGGTCTCCATTTACTTGATAAATTATATGCAAGAACTTTCAAATCTCCCCAGTATTTTGCATTTCTCAGTTCTTGTTTATTTAAAACAATGCTATTTGTATTGACCCTCATAAACATATCATATATTACATTATCATCAGGAGATTTTATTAATTCTACTGGTATTTGATAATCCAGGAATTCAAGCTTTTCATCTTCTTCTAAATTATAATAGTACTTGCCGCCAAATTTTTTATTGTGCTTTTTCATAATAGGAAATTCATTTTTATAAAAACCTATAATTGCTCTAAGCCTTTGTTGGCCATCAATAACCTCTCTAGTTGTCATACTTAGCTGGGTATCAATTTTTTGTCGAACAAATACTTGCGGTATTGGTAACCCTCTTATAATCGTATCAATTAGATATGATTTTGCTTGATCATTCCATACCGCTTTTCTTTGATATTTAGGAGATATGAATAGCTCCTGGTTTCTATCCCATTGTAAAAAATCATTGATACTATAGACTTTTGTTTCTTTTAATCCCATAAAATTACTCCTTAATAACATATTTACTTCATTATAAACTATCACATAATATATTATATGATTATCTTTAAAATTAGTTGAAAGTTTTTTATCATTGGATTGTTGTTGGTTAATATTGAACAAGTATAGATGATAATAATATTTTATCAATGCATTTTATGGTCAAGGTGAGGTACAAGAGAGACAAAAACTTAAAAGTTTGTGATCACTTTTTGATTTCTCATTTTATAGCTCTTTCAGCAGCTCAATTAATCAGTTGAGAAAGCAATTCATTCAGAAGGCATCAAAGTAGACCTTACTGTAATCTTCTTTGACTGTCGTTTTCAACCTATTTTAGGGGTCAAATATATTGTTCAAATTTAGATTTTGAGTAATAGAATCTGGATGATTAAATTATTAAAAAGAATGTTCAGAAAAAGGACTCATTTCTGGACACCTTATCTCATTATATAAATTAAGCAGACTTTATATTTTTGAGTTTGAAATAATCTTTTTCCGATATTATAATATTTTTCAAATCTCTAATTAAATATGACGTTAAGTTAATGATTAAAATTGTAGAAATAGCTGTTATAAAGAAAAATTTAATTTTCAGAAGATCGCCGCTTGTAATTTTAAGTATATAGTTAACAATGAATTCACGTCCTGTAAACGTGTATTCAAATGTTCTTAGTAATACAACGATTTGCATGATTGCAATAACAGCACTAAATAATATGGATATTCCTCTAAAAATATTCACTCTACATTTATTGCTGTTAATCTTATAAAGCTTACTAATAAACTTTTCACTTTTCATTGAAAAGTCTCCTACGCTCATATCTAAATAATTTAATAATAATATTGTATATACCGTTTTTTTATTTTTAATAAAATTAAGAATAGTTAAAATTAAAGAAATAATATTTAGTATTAAAAAGGGGAAAAAAAAAGACTTTTCTATTAAAATAGATATAATGCCAAAGAGAATATATAGAATACTTAGGCAATATACATATAATAAATCGGTCTTTTTTAAATTATTAAATGATTCAACCCTATCATTGCTTATCTTATTAAAAAATCTGTTCATTCTTATTCCTCCTAGTATTTTTACAATTACAATTAATTATATACCAAATAAAATAATAAATAAAATAAACTCATGAAGATATTGAATAGTTATTATTATAAAAAAATATATTTTATTTACAGATATTGACTTAACCAGGTATAGGAAGTTTAAATATTTTATGGTATTTTTGAACTAAACAAACTTAAAGATTTTTTCACTTGAAGTAAAGCAAAGTACTTTTTTTATTTCTTCAGTATATAATTTATATTAGATGCTTTTTCTAATACAATTTATATACTAGATCCGGTTCGAAAGAGACACAAGCAGGTTGTGTCTCATTGGTGAAACAGGCGCTATCCATTGTGGCTCTATGAGAAATGCACATTTCTTTTTGAGCCTTTTTCTTTCACTCGTTTTAAATAAGACATATTGCATATTATAATGATGTTAAGTCTTATTAGAAGGAAGAGAGAAAATGAAGACAGTTGAACCTATTCAAGACAAAAAAATCGATGCCATGAAAGCAATTTTGGCTTCCGGAAAATATGGCCAACAAAATTTAGTTCTTTTTTCAATCGGGATCAATACGGCGTATCGAATTTCTGATTTGCGTCAATTAAAACTGGCCGATGTGTTAGAAATTACTCGTGGCCGTGTAGTGGTCAAAGATCGACTATCAATGAAGGAACAAAAAACGGCGAAACACAATTCGGTGTACATTTCCAATAAATTGCGAAAAACGATTTTAGAATATGTGCAGCAGGAATTCTCAGAGCAGCTCCTTCAGCAGGAATTTGATCACTACTTGTTCCCAAGTCGCAAAGGAACAAACGAACCGCTCAATCGCCAAAGCCTTTGGCGAATCATACATGATGCTGGTACCACAATCGGATTAAAAGATATTGGAGCACATTCGATGCGAAAAACATTTGGCTACTTTCTCTACAAGCAAGGAACCAAAACAGAAATCATTCAATCTCTGCTTAACCATTCCTCGCAGCGTGAAACGTTACGGTATATTGGAATTACGCAAGAAGACAAAGATACAGCAGTAAAAAGGTTAGATTTATAAGTGGCTTGGTCGAAATAAAATTGAAAGGAGAGATGGTACGGAAGCGGATAAAAAAGGTTTTTATGAACAATATAAAAAGGAAATATGGATAGTAGGTATAGCAGTCGTTGGTTTAATTCTTATCCCTTTATTCGTTCAATGGTTGATAAATGGGGATACAATGCATAAAGGATGGGATGATGGGTGGCTAGGTTTTTGGGGAGGATATCTTGGTGCTATTATCGGGGTTGTTGGCGCTTTAATGGCTATTCAACCTCAACTATCCTATGAGAAAAAGCGTTTTAAAAAGGAAAGTACTTCTAGGGATAAAGAGCTAGAAGAAGAGAAAAAGGCTCGAAAATCGGAACAAGTAGATAATACCTTCTTTAATCTGTTGAATCTCTTTATTTCTCAACAAAATTCTCTGATTTTAGAGAAAAATCCTAATCGAGATCTATTTGAAGACATGTTGGAAAAAATAAAAGAAAATTCTAAGGTTGCTTATAGGGAACAAGGACTATGCTACTTTTATAAGAATAAATCAGATTTACTATTTCTACTGGATAAAGCATTGAAAGCTTCAGAAACATATGTAGATACCAAGATGCCCATCTTAAAAGAAGTTGAGCGTGAATCATTAGAAACTATGTCAGAATTGGATTGGGCGGTTACGACACCTAAAAATTATGGTAGTCTGGATTTCAAAGATGTATATTTTGAGTCAATTCGAATAAAAAATATTCGAAATCTAAAAGAAGATATTGAAAATGAGGAATTCTTTGAATTAAACTCAAGTTCAAGTGAACTAATTGGAGTTGATAAACTACTAAATAATTTAAATTTTGTCATACATAGGAACAAACTAATAGAGCCGGAAGATAAAAATTCAGTTATGCAAATATACCATCTTCTCGAGGGATACACTGAAGTAAAACAAAATGTTGAACTTGAAGAAGAAAGAAAAAAAGATGTAGTTGAAAAAGCTCAAGCGTCATATCACAAACAAGTCGGATCCTATTTCAGAATATTTCACAGAATAATAAAGTATTTAAATGAGAATGTGAATGATAGAGAAATCAAGAAAAATTATATCGGTTTTCTACGAGCAAACATGAACGAAAATCAAATGGCCATGTTATTCTATAATATTAATTATACTGCGCGAGGAGCGGGCGCTATAGACGAACTCAAAAGGACTGGATTCTTTGGTGAAAAAGGTGAGCTCAACGATATGGAAAGTGCTCACTTCTTTAGTCCTGAGACGTTAGTTTGGGGAAAGTATGACTTGAAAAAAATGCAGGAATTTTGCTAGTAGTTTGAAGAAAGAATATGAGCATGTTGAGTTTTTTAGTATCTGTTTCTTGTGCTATACTTATATCTACAGAATTTAACATTCCAAAAAACTATAAGTTGAAACAAGTGAGGAAGAATAAAGCATTTAGAGAGTTTGAGAACATTACTGTCTCGATATCCCAAGGAGAGGTAATCGTTACACCGAACACCCCCCATATTCAAAAATAAGGAAAGCAATGATTACATATTTCCTTTTTAGGAACCAAATTTGTAACACTTTTATTCCTTCTGCTGCAAACGGAAGGGATTTTTCTTTTTTAGAAAATTGTTTGTCTTGTTTACAAATACGGCAGATAAAAAAATAGAAACCCTGGAAACATTTTTTGCTCAAGATACAATATTTTCAGCGGTTAGACATATCATAAAGTTAAGCATTGAAAGAAACTATAGGATTTAGCTGAATTTATATATAATGATATTATTAAACCGAATCGTTTCATAAATAATATGAATTATAAATTTATTGAATGAATTTATTTAGATTCTATTATTGATTTTTAATCTTATCGTATGATATTGTTTTATTATGAAATAATGAATAAAATATAATGTGCAAGGAGGAAATAATGGAAATGATTAGTGTTGCTAAAAAAAGTATCAAAGAATTATTTTTAGTTGGTGTTGTATCATTAGGTATTTTTACGTATCAACCCAATTCCGCTGTAGCGTCAGAAGCTACGTCTGAGTTTTCTGGTGGCTGGATAGAAGGAGAAGGGGAGTTTGGAAACAAACCAACAAATGCAAACTCTTTAGTTTCAGCAAGAGCAAAAGATTTCTATCATAAGAGTGGTAACAAGAATGTTACTACCCGACAAAAAACTGGATGGGCTGAAACTTACTGGCGTAATGTTTACCACTATTCTCGTGTGCAGCTAAAAGCCCCTATACTTAAAGATGTACGTGTAGATTCAGGAAGAAAATACGGGCAAGCTTATTCATATGCTGAAGCAACAGGGGTTCGAGATCTAGTAACGTATACTTACTGGGGAAGCTGATTGCTGAAAAAATCTAATGTTCGAATTAGGATACCCAACTCTTGAAGTTGGGTATATTTATTTAGGCCGATTAATTCAATAAGCGTCAAAGATTATGCTAACATTAGGAAAGAGAAAAGAGGGGATTTTTTGAAAAGAACACTTTTTTTCGTAACAAATCTAATTTTTCTGATTGCAACACTCATAAATGCTTTTTCCTTTTTTTATTTTTATTATCAAAGTAATTTAGATTTTGTTTCCAATAATTTTACGTCTAAAGAGTCAGTACGTCTTATTGTTAATAATAATCTAGCTTCCGAAACATGGGGAAATTTGCTAGGTGATCAAAAGAAAATGCTTGTTGTGAAAAATTTAGAAAGCAATTTTTACTATAAAGCAATTTATACTAACTACGACTGGTATCTGCCACTTTCTGAGGGGAGAAACTTTGTTAAAGAAGATTTCTATGATGGGAAGAATAGAGCGATTGTTGGAAAAGAATTGGCTTCTAAAAATAAAAACAATGTAAATATTGAAGGGAAAAATTACGAAATCATTGGCGTATTAGACGGAGCATATTCAAAAAATTTAAACAAAACGGCTTTAATTAACATTGATTCATTGGAGGGAACTCAAACTCAAGGGGTTTATCAAATTAACTCAAATGAATCAGCGATGGAAAAAGTAAAAAAACATTTGATCAATGATATATCCGCCATTACGTATTCCGATGATACCAAAATATATAATGCGAAAAATACAGAAAGCAATAATAATTTGTTGCGCTATTCTTTTCAAATACTCTGCTTGTTAGGGGTAGGAATTTGTATATTTTTCTATCTTAGTTTATCTCAATCTACAAATTATTTGAAAAAAATTATAGGGATATCTAGAAATACGGTTCTTATAGAAGAGATAAAACAGTTATTAGCTGTATGGTTGGTTGAGAGTGTTCTAGTTTTAACTATTCTATATTTTCCGTTTAAAAAATATATTTATGATTCGATACATTCATTTACAACTAATTATATATCTTCTCAGTTTCTTATCATATGTAGTGCAGCAACCCTATTTATTCTTCTTTTCTTGAGAAATTGGAGGAAGCTTGATGAAATTTAATAATTATCTGTCCGAGATTTTTGAATCTGTTAAACGAAAAAAATATTTGTTATTTTTCTACAGTTTGTTTTTGTTGTTTTCATTTCTAACGCTTTCAGTTTCAAATGTTATGTCTCAAGAAAATAGTAATGAAGAGAAAAGGATCTCCACAGGAGATACTAAAACGTTCAAGTTAGTGGACACTCTAATTGGAGAAGACGAAGAGAACTTTTTAAAAAATCTTCAGAGTGTAAATTACCTCTCGTCCCTGTATAACGAATTATTGGAAAGTAAAATAGGAGAATACCAAGTGATTGGAAGCCAAGGTATAAACTATTTGGAGGAAAACAATTTGGATACTCAGTTTATTGATAGCTATGAACATATTGTTAATGTTATTGATAATATGAGTAGTGATGAAATTCCATATAAATCACTGCAAATAAACAATAAGGTGCTTCAACGTTTTAAACTTAGGTTATCACAAGGAAATTTGTTCTCACAAGAAGATTATCAATACAATGACAATAAAATTTCGGTGATATTAGGAGACAATTATTCAGAATACTTTTCTGTTGGAGACAAAATTCAAATTTCTTATTTATTTAAGAATTTCGAAGCTAAAGTAATCGGTTTTGTTGAAAAAGGGGAAAGAATTGTTTTTAATGAGTATGATGATTATGTATTAGATGATCGTATTATTCTTCCTTTCATCGAAAAGGCTCCCCAACAACTAAATAAAGAAGATTTTTCATTTTTTCAAAAACATTTTTTAAACGGAATTAATGGATACTATCAGGTACCTGATTCTTTATCGCAAGAACAATTGTATAAATTCGTAAATGAACTTTCTCAGCCTTACCAAGTTGGTACAATTGATTTGATAGGAGAATCAGGATTTCATCTATCTTCTATTCTATATACAATCACCAAAAACAATAGGTTACTAAAACTAGTTGCTTATTTTTCAATTGTTGTATTAATAGCGGTAACGATAGTATTTTCTTACTTAGAAATGTTTCGTGATAAAAAGGTTTACCATTTACATTTGTTTTTAGGTGCTACAAAAAAAGAAATTCGCCAGTACTTCCTTGGAGAAAAAATATTACTTTTATCAAGTGTTGTAATTATAAGTGTGATTATAACCAATTACTTAGGGGTAGTTACCAGTAGTTTTCTGATATCATTACTATGCCTGGCGTTATTACTATTTTTACTATTTTATCTCTCAGTAACCATAATTCTTAAGAAATGGAGAATTACAAATGATTAGTATTCAAAACGTTGCACTTCAAATAAAAGATGGTAGGAATAAAAAAGAACTTTTTGAAAATCTTAACTTAACTTTAAATGAAGGCCAAAAAGTCGCAATCATGGGAAAAAGCGGCAGTGGCAAAACAACATTGTTAAAACTAATTGCAGGATTGATCAAAGTAGAAACAGGAGCTATCATTTTTGATGGAAAGAATTTAAGCAATATGAGCGCGAATGAGCGAAGCTTCAATCGTTTGAGGAATATTGGTTTTATATTTCAAGATAATCCGATGATTGAAAGTAAGAATGTTTTTGAAAATATTGCTTTACCACTAAAATATTTAGGTGTGGAAAAAAAAAATGTAGAGAAAAAAGTTCATGTTATGTCAAAGCGCTTAGATATTTCACACTTACTATCTGAGAACCCTAGCTATTTATCTGGTGGTGAAAAACAAAGAGTAGGAATTGCTCGAGCACTGATTACTGATCCAAAACTTATTTTGGCAGATGAACCAACTGGTTCACTAGACTCAGAGACAGAATTAATGGTATTAGATATTTTTCAAAGAATTGAATGGAATAATACGAGCTTTGTAATGGTGACACATGATGCTTCCGTAGCAAATATTTGCGATGAGCTATACATGTTAAAAGATAGAAAACTAGAGAATTTTCAAGACTTTAGAAATATCTAAAATAATTTTGAATTCTACTATCAGCCGTAGCAAGAGATATTACCAGCGAATTTTGAAATTGATTTAATTCATAATGGAAGGGGTCAGAAACTTTTAAGTTTTTGATCCTTTTTTGATTCCTCATTTCATAGCTCTTTCAGCAGCTCAATTAATTAGGTCAGAAAGTATCTCCATTTAAAGGACATCAGAGTATACCCTGTTGGTCTATCTGCCGATTGAAATATACAAACCGTTTTTGGCGACCAGATAAATTGAGCAAATTAGATATAAAAATAGAATGTGTATGATGGAATTGTTAAAAAGAGTGTTCAGAAAATGACTAATTTCTAAACATGATGCAATGCAGCAAACAGCACGAGTCCGATGATATGAAAAGAATGTCATACTATCAGAAACAACTATATGACTTAAAATTTCAGTAGATACACCTAAACACACCTATTGATCCAAGACGCTCAAATTACTTATTTGAGTGTCTTTTTTTTCGTAAAGTGAAAGAGAATTTCAAAATATGTAGGGATCACGACATATCTTGATTTAACACTTTTTCCTGAACTTGTTATAGTTTGATTTGTCGAGAGACAATAATCGTTTTCTTAAAAACCGTCGTTTTTGAGAATATACAAAAAAGACACCCAAAAATTATTGAATGTCCTATAAAGTCTATTAAATTAGGTTTTATCAAAATGCTGGTGAAATAAAATACTCTTATCTAGAAAACGACGAAATTTGAGACAAACATTCAGGAGGAGGGAAATGAGGAAGCGTATAAAACTCGGGTTCTTGTTACCATTGGTAGCTTTATTCTTATGTATTCTATCCCCCATAGATGCACAAGGAAAAGAAGTCCAAGAGATAGAAACAGAAGGTTCTGTCCAGTTTACTGGCATTTATGAACCAATTGGAAAGCCAGAACCCACGCCGCCCGATGGCAGTGAAAAACCACCGAGTGGCGGCGTAAACAGGCCTGATGGGTCTTTGCCGAAAACCAACATGATTGGTGAAACTTACCTTTATTGGATAGGAATCGGCATATTGTTCTTTGTGATCCTCTTATGGAAACGAAGAAAACAGAAAGAAAGCAACACTGAGGGACAATTTAAAACCAAAAACAAACAGAAAGTAGGAATTATTACATGAAATTGATCCGTTTAGCAACAGTCGCAGCATTAACAACAACTATCTTAGCAGGAGGCGTAGCGAGTGCATTTGCTCAGGAAACTCGTCAGGTAGGTAGTACTGGTCAAATCGAATTTACACCAAGTGATAACGAAGAGTTAGAAGTTCTGCCACCAGAAGAAGGACCAGATGTTGAAATCCAACCCGAGGTACCGGGAACAACAGGACCGTTGTCAATCGTGAAAGTTGCTCACATGGACTTTGGTTCACAAGTAATCTCTAACCAAGACCAAACGTATAACATGGTGGCAGAAATGCAACCACTAAGAGAAACCGGGGAATTGGTTCCTTACGTCAGCTTCGCCCAAGTACAAGATGTCCGTGGGAACAACGCTGGATGGGATCTACAAGTAAGTATGTCTGAATTTACTTCAAACACACAAAACAACGTTTTGACTGGAGCAGAAATCGAATTCGTGGATTCACGTATCCAATACGAAGGAATTAATCAAGACAATGCACCAGGTAACCACGCTGCTGGCTTAGTATTAAGCCCGAATAATGCTGGGGTATCTGTAATGACAGCTGAAACAGGCCAAGGTGCCGGTGCGTCTTCTGTTGTTTGGGGCGATCAAGAAGATTTAAATGCACAATTTGCAGATGAAGAAATTGAAGTTGTTGAGAATGACATGATCCGTTTATCTGTTCCAGGATCAACAGCCAAAGATGCGACCACTTATACATCAACATTGAACTGGGAGTTGACCACAACACCAGGCGCGAATGCTGGTGAAGCAATCTAAACATAGAAAACAATCAATGGATTACAGCCCAATTCTACTTATTGGGCTGTTTTTAGAAAGGATCAACAAGTGAAAAAATCAATTTTGAGCAAGAACAATCGTGTTGCAGCGTTCTTCCTAGTACTTATAAGCTTACTCTTATCTTTTCCAATGAATGGATTCGCAGAAGAGGGTACCTTAAATTTTTATGTCACTCCTGAATTTCCGGAGAGCCAAGTTGAAGGATCGGGCAGCTATTTTGATTTAAATATAGCGCCAGGTGCGACTGAAACATTAACGTTAACCTTACAAAATGCGATCGATGAGCCAGTCAAAGTAGCGATCACGCCCCATACCGCCTATACAAATGTCAATGGCGTCGTGGAATATGGCAAAGATGCCGAAGAAGTAGATCCTTCTCTTGTTCATTCACTAGATGAACTGATTGAAGTGCCGGAAACGATCGAATTAGCGAGCAATGAAACTAGAACAGTCAGTTTGACATTAAAGATGCCTGAAGAATCCTTTGAAGGATTTTTAGCTGGCGGCTTACGCTTGTCAGAAGTGAAAGAAGAAGCTGAGGAAGAGACAAGTGAAGAAGAAGGACTTGCGATCAAGAATGAGTTCTCTTATGTTGTCGGGGTTATTGTAAGCAATTCTCGGGATACGGTTCAACCAGATCTTGCCTTATTGGATGTCTTTCCTGACCAGCTGAACTATCGAAATGTGATCAGTGCGACGTTACAGAACTTTACTTCGACCTTCGTGAATCGTTTGGAAGTAGAAGCAAGTGTAAAACGTAAAGGTGAGGATGAAGTGCTTTATGAAGCCAGCAAAGAGCAAATGCAAATGGCTCCGAATTCTCATTTCAATTTTCCAATTTCATTAAATGGTGATCGTTTTAGAAGTGGTGACTATGTGTTGCATTTGACTGCTCGTTCTGGTGAAGAGGAGTGGAGCTGGACGGAAGAATTCACGATCAAAGCTGATGAAGCTCGTTCACTAAACCGAGAAGACGTAACGATTGATTCTAGCCCGAATTGGCTGCTTATTAGTGGTGCAATATTTGTTGTCTGCCTATTAGCAGTGATTGCTTACCTGATCCTGCAAAACAAAAAGAATAAAGCGAGTCTAGGCAAAAAGGAGTGATACTTTGAAAGGAAAGCTACAAAAAAGTTGGGTGCTAAGCAGTATTGTTTTATTGGGGCTAACAACAACGTTGCCCTCGGTCAATATGGTGCTTGCGGAGACGGTCAATGAAACACAAAACACAGAAACACAAGACGTGACTTTGCCTTATGACAATTTGTTAGAGGCACCAACGAGTGAGTCCTCTGACACTCACCAAGAACCCACTGTAGGAGAGCAACCGACATTCTCTCTTGAAAAGGAACAAATGGTTGGGACGATTGGAGAGACAACGGAAGTTGTGATTCTGGTGGATCGCCCAACGAAGCAAGTACAAGTCACGATCCCGCAAGAGATCACCATTCAGAGAGAAGAACTGTCAGAAGGACTTGAAGTTACGCAAATGACCGAAGAGGAATGGTCATTTACGGCAGAAGAAAGTACGGAGTTCAGGATCCCTGTAACTTCTGAGACCGTTGGAGTGTTCACAATTAGGACTGAAAATAATATTGATGGCACAATAGATTTTTTAGAAGAATCAACTAGTGAGCGTAATAGAGGAAAAACTGAAAGTAATTTAGATGATTCAGATCAAATGAAACGATCTCAGGACCTGGAAGAAAATAATTATGAGTTTGATGAAGATGCAGAAGTTGGCATTCAAAACGTGAGTAATTGGGTAGAATTTATTCAAGCAATAGCAGATGTTTCAATTACAACAATCAATATTACATCAGATTTTGAGACCCCAGATAACCCACGACAAAATTTGACGAGTATTACCGGTGGAGCAACTACAAATGTCACTGCAACTGAGCGATTTGTTTATATGAATGTTAGAAATATTTCGCGTACACTTGTTGTCGAAGGAAATGGACACGAGATAGACTTCCGATCAATAACATTATGTTTTTATGATTTAACGGCAACGACAGCAAACCCATGGAATATCACGCTCAAAGATTTAACAATCTATCATGGTAATTGGTATGGACCGTTAACATTTAATGATTTAGTGGCGACTAATCAGAATGCAAGTGCTATTACCTATCACAACATCACAAATTGTGGAAATCAATTAATCCATTCACCAAGAAGTAGTGTAAGAATTTCTGGAAAGACTAGCAGCAAACAGATGAGAGAATATACTTCTTCTTTTCGAACCTGGCGAATCAACGCAACAGATCAGACAAATATCTATGCTTCAAACTTAACGATTTTAGAGGATTCTGAAGTAGAATTAGAGACAATCAGTGCAGGAAATTTGGATTTAGGAGAGGTACAGACAACAAACAATCAGTTTAAAATGGTGAAAAACACTACCCTTCTAGCAACATCAAATGGTAGTGGAGGAGAAGCTGAGGGAATTCCACTTTTAGTTCGTAGGGGAAGTGTTGAAATTGCAGAAGGAGCTAGCGCTACACTAATACCTCAATCTTCACGATCTGCAATTTCTTTGAGAACCTCTAATGCAATGTTAAAAATAAGTGAGAATGCTTCCTTATCTATTGATTCTCGTGGAACAAAAGCCAACGCTAATGGTTCAATTTATAATGTTATCTGGATGGCTGCAGGCACAAGCCTTATTGTTGAAAATAGTGGAGAATTGAATATTCAAGCAACAAATATGGCTTCTTCTCCTTCGAATATCATTCATGTAGCGGGAAACGCTCAGTTTTCAGTTGGGAAAGATGCTGTTCTAGATATAAAAAGCGATAGTACTTCCATTAATCAGAATCTTATCTATTTTGCCTCAGCGGGTTCCAGATTTACGTTTTCTGATGCAAAAAGAGTCAATCTAGAACGCACTAGTGCAATATCCGGAACTTCGATGGACAATGGATTAGTACGAATAGAAGGCAGTACAGGCTTGCTAGATGTTGATGTTCAATCAGTCAAGCAGTGGAATAGAGGTAATTTTGAAGAGCAGCCTACTTTTTCGTGGACCCCTATTTTTAATTTAAATCTTCGTTTTACAACATTTACACCAAGAATTATGAATGTTTCTTCCATTAAACAAGAGATAGTTGAGACTTTTTCTGCAAACTTTACCACTCGTAATGTACAGCGAGTTTTATTTGAAAGAATACCAGATGTCGAAGTTACCATCAATCCGCTCACCGGAGACCCGAGTCAAATAAACTCGTATCGAATTACGGGAACGGCAACACCGAAGAGTTTAGTACGTTTTTCTGGGGACCCAGCAATTCCTGAAGGAACGTCAGATTCTCCTAATACTTCGGATGATAAAGCATTTCATGTGATGGCAGACGAAAATGGAACATATCAATATGATTTACCAGATGGAGTTAGGTTTACGAGTGGCAATGAAGTTATCGCTTATGCATTTCTAGATGGTAAAACAGATACTGCTTCGACAATTGTTGGAGAATATACTCCAACAATTCCAGTTCCACCGATTGATCCACTTGAACCAGAATTTGAAGTTTCCCCTGAGAATAAACCTGAAATCCCAGAAGATCAGGGGCTTTTGAGTATTGATTTTGTTTCCCAGTTTAATTTTGGTAATCAGTCAATTTCTGCTATGGATAAAACTTATTACGCACAACCTCAACGTCTCTTGAATGAAGAGGGCGAGGTTATTGCAGGTGAAAAACGTCCTAACTATGTTCAAATTAGTGATCGACGTTCGGATGCAAATAGAGTTGGCTGGGAGATATCTGTTATCCAAAATACTCAGTTTACAAATGATGATGGGGATGTATTAGCAGGTGCTCAGCTTCGATTTATGAATCAGCAACTAGCAACAGCTCAAGGAGGTTCTGATCCTTCAATTCGAACGCCTGAAGAAGTAATTTTGATACCAGAACAGAAGCAAATTTTACTTACAGCGGATGAAGAGACAGGAACCGGTACTTGGATTTATCGATTTGGGGATAAAGAGAGTTCGGATAAAAGTGTAGCACTAGACGTCCCCCATTCATCCACACCAACAGCTAGTGTTTACCAGACAAAATTAATTTGGGAATTGAGTAGTGTTCCAGAAAATAAGTAAGTCTAACAAATGTTTCAGTTTAAAAGAAAAGTAGTGCTAGATTGAATGACCAACTATCTCGTGTTTCTAGCATTACTTTCCTTTTTAGTAATTAATATGTAAGGAGGATTTTTTTGAAACAATCAAAAAAATGGTTTGCCCTCGTACTGGTTTGTAGTCAATTTTTGACCACATTGCCTGCTTCAGCGGCTGTAGTGACCAATAGTGAAGAGTCGGAAGAACAAGCGCAAATGGCACCTGATGATCAGGAAACACAACCTGAAGAAGGACCTGAAGACCTGCCTTTAGAAGAGGTGAATCCACCGATTGAAGAGGAACCTGTTCTACCAGAAGTTCCTGAAGAAGCGCCAGAGGATTCTACACCAGCGCCGAAACCAGAAGAACCTACACCGGTGGAGCCGCCAAAAGAAGAAGTGAAACCAGCACCAACTCCTCAATCGAATCAATCAACGAACCAGGAATCAACACCGGAGACCGTGCAGCCAGCACCTATTGAAAATCACCGTCCGGCCTTACCAGAGCTAACAAAGAGCACGCCAGCTGAAGTCAATCAATCGGCGGCTATTGAAATCACTCCTGTGAAAGAAACGTGGGAGTTCATTAAAGAAATTGGTGAAGAGGCACGGAAAATCGGTTTAGAGGAAGACCTTTACGGATCGGTTATGATCGCCCAAGCGATTCTTGAATCCGCCAGCGGCCAAAGTGAGCTAAGCCAAGTCCCGTACCATAACCTCTTTGGGATCAAAGGAACATATGAAGGAAAGGGTGTTACCTTCAAAACGCAAGAAGATGATGGATCAGGGAATCTGTATACGATCGATGCAACGTTCCGACAATACGAAGATTACGAAGCCAGCTTCAATGATTATGCAAAGTTGTTGAAAGAAGGCTTCACGTATAATAGTGACTTTTACAAAGGCACCTGGAAGTCAGAAACAGAAACCTATGAAGATGTAACAGAATTTTTAACGGGACGGTATGCGACGGACACGCAATATGGCGAAAAGTTGAATGCCCTAATTGAAGCCTACGCATTGACTAGCTATGACAAAGAAAAAGCAGCATTGCCAGAAGGCACTGACGAAATGATCCACCCGGTCATGAATCCCGTTGTTTCTTCTACTTTTGGTCCACGAGGAGACGGGTTTCACCGCGGCGTTGATTTTGCGGCACCCCTAGGGACACCAATTCTCGCAAGTCTTGCAGGAACTGTGATTCGTTCTGAATACCATAATTCCTGGGGGAATTATGTGGCGATCGAACATGAAAATGGACTAACCACACTTTATGCGCATAATAATCAAAACCTGGTCACTGTTGGTCAAACAGTGGCTCAAGGAGAAATCATTGCGTCGATGGGGAGTACTGGAAACAGCACCGGTCCCCATTTGCATTTTGAAGTGAGTTTGTCTCCGAGCTTGGCTCAAGGCCAGTTGATTGATCCAATGCGTGTTTTACCAAGTAATGAATAAACGAAGAAAAGAGGTGAGAGCATGTTAGCAGAATCTATTCATAACCCTGAAGAGTATTTGGCTTATTCCAAGCAATTGCTAGAAGGATCAGGGTTCCTAAATAGTTACCCCAAAATATGTGCTTATTATGAGGAACTTTGTACACAATTTGAGACCGTATATCACAATCACCAACAAAATCCTTTCTTGCAGTGGGGGAAATTATTGAGCATTGATGCCCAAATACAAATCTTGATGGAATTAGCAGAAATTACCCAAAAAGATATTATCAGCGACTTTGGGATGACAGAGGAAGAGATTATCCGAATGACTCGTCAAGATAAAGATTCCTTTTATCGAGAAATTACTGGTGGGAATTTACATCAAAAACCAAAATGGGGCTTGATCTATTTGGGTGAAGAATATGAAAAAGGATCCTTACACAATGTGTAGTGATCCTTTTTTGCTAAAGGGTGGAGATAATGATGAAGAAAGTTTGTTTGATCGTCCTCGGTGGAATCATTGTTTTTGCGTTTCTTCTTTGCATACCAATTGTTGAAGCTCAAGGTACTATATTGGATGGAGAAGCACCTGAAAAAAGGTTGAGTGAGTCTTCGCTATCCGATGATTCTCAAGTGCTGGCAGATCCTGTTATTGATGAGAGCCAAGAATCGGAGAATACTCTATCCCAAGAAGAGAAGAAATCGGAATTGGAGAATGAAATACAAAAAGATGATTCCGTGGAAGAAGAATTTGTTTCTCAGGATACAGGAATCTGGGGGGACGTTTCTTGGGAATGGGATGAAGAAATGGCTACCTTAACATTGCAGGGCGGCAATGCTGGAACGGTTGCGACAGCTCCATGGAAAATATACCCTGCTGTACAAAAAATCATTGTTGAAGACAAGGTGATTTTACAAAGCAATGCTGCAAATCTCTTTTCCAATTTAACGAGTCTGACGTACGTAGATGCATTGTCTTTTGACACGAGCCAGGTAACTACGATGGATTTCCTGTTCGCAAATTGTACGTCTTTATCCGTCCTAAATTTGAACGGTTGGGATACAAGGAATGTACGTACTGTGAACAGGACTTTTCATAATATGACTGAATTAGTGGAATTGGATCTTTCAAGTTGGAATACGACGAATCTTGCTAGTGTGACTACGAACTCTTGGTTTATCTTTGAAGCGAGAAACTTAAGAACTATACACTTGGGAGAAAATACGACTTTTTTACATATGGGATCCAGCAGTCCGCGTTTTCCTAGTGAAGTGCCTTCAAATGAATATACAGGAAACTGGGTGCATACAAAAGATCAGTTGGGGAATCAGGTGGAGGAAAGAGTAGTGGCGCCTCGAAGCTCCTTATTGTCTGCCTTTTATGATGGATCACAGCCGGGAACCTATGTCTTAGAAAAATGGCAAACGATTACAATCAACCCCATCGATCAAAAAGGCAATTTTCTGACTGAAAAACAAACGATCCGAGGGGGTTATTTAGAAGATTATTCGATCATTCCTCCGTCTGTGTTAGGTTGGCATTTTGATTATTCGGATTGGCCACTTCAAGGAAGATTTACAGGAGAAACAACGGAAGTGAATCTTTTCTATCGCTTGAATGAGACATCCATCTTGGATCCAATCAATCCAGAGGTAGAAATAACCCCAGAGTTAATGCCAGAGCTTCCAAAAGAAACACAAAGGTTTCGTATTGATTTCGTCCCAACCATTCTATTCGGCACACAAAAAATAACGATTCATGAACAAGAATATTATGCAGGTGCGCTAAAAATCAATGGATCGAATGAGGAGCGACCAAATTTTGTTCAGGTAAGTAATTTTGATCGAACGATCACTTCTTGGACACTATCTGTTCGACAAGAGTCCCAATTCCAGACAAGCGAGGGCGATCTTTTATTAGGGGCCTCTTTGAGCTTTAAAAATGCAGAATTAATCAGTATTCACGATCAAAAGGTCCCAACCGATTATCCAACCCAAGTTGAACTCGTTCCTGAAGAAACGAGTTTACTTTTTAAAACAATAGTTGAGGAAGATACTGGCACCTGGATCTATCGTTTCGGCGATTCAAAAACGATGTCTGAAAGCATAAAACTGACTGTTCCAGGAAGTACGATGCCCAATTCTAAAGAATACAATACAACGATCATTTGGACGGTCAATGCAATTCCCTAAGAAACAAATAAGCTGTCGAGGATAAATAAAATAAGGATCCTGCCAGTATGGGTAGGATCCTTATTTTATTACTATTGGAAAGGCGCTAGCCTTTGAGATCAGTTAGAGGGTTCAAGGAGAAGTCTTTTAAAATTTGAGGGTTGATTCGTTCAAGCAGATGATTCCAATCGTCGATCGTCGGAATGGATTGGAACAAAATATACTCCATGTCTTTTTCTAAGTAGGATACATAGTCTGCGTAGTTGGTCACGAAAATATCAATCTGGTTCTGGTGAAAAAAGTGGTTGTCCATTTGCTCGATCGTTGGGAAAAATATCTGATGGTACCCTCGAAAGTAGCGAAGGGTTTTTGCTTTCACACTGCGGCAGACAAAGGAGGAGCCCTCCAGCAGGAAAGCGATACGTTTGGGATTTTGAACATAGCTATCACGAATTGCTTCAATCGTTAAGAGAAGACTCGCAGTAATATCCTCGATGTATGTATCTTCTACTTTTAAATCCCTCAGATTGGCTTCTAGAAAAGAGTGAATACGCGTATAACAATCTGGATATGAGTGACGAGCAAATGCATTTACTTCAGTAATATTTTTATTCATGATCGGTGTGAGTTGATCAAGATATTTTACCGAAGTGAAAAATGATTCAATGAATGTTGTCGTGGGAAAACGAGGATCGGCTAAGATCGGATCATAATACGCTACGAACTTTCTTGCTAGTTCAGTTATAGTTGACCAATGATTAAACTGTTGGCAAAAGAGTTCTTCCTTAGCTGGAGCGTCGATCGTTCTCTTACAAATGGCATACAGATACAAACAAAGAAGCTCGCTATCAGGTATGACAAAGCCATAACGCTTTTGGATTTTAGGCTTAAGTGATAAAAGAAACTGGTAAGTGTCGTCTTTTTCCCAATCCATGCCTTCAATATTAGGGACGGGCATATACTTTCTCTGAGAACTTCGGTAAATCATGATATAGAATTGATAATAGAAATCCGTAGGCAAAATATCTGTTCCCATAGATGGCTGATAACGATTTTCTTCTAAATAATGCATGAGTTCATTGACTTCTACAGACGGTTTTAGGGTGAAGGGGGAAATTTCGTCGGCTTCATAATAAAAATCTTTGAGAAACTTTCGAATATTTCCTTCTTCCCCAATCAGATCGACTGGATTTATTGAAAATTGTAGCTGGTACGGTTCCAGTGCTTCAGATACGCGCAGAAGATGTCTGCGCATGGAGCTTTCAGAAAGAAAAAAGTGGTCGGCCCATTCTTCATAAGAAAGCAGTTTTCCGCTCAGTATGCTCTCTATCACAACGAAAAGCGGTTCTTGAGAAATGAGTTCTCGCTTAGCTTCTGCATAGCCAGTTGGATCAAGTAATTGAAACTGATAACCCGTATGGGTACTCTCTATCTCTAAACACCCGTCAAAATGTAGGCGTATATTCTTGATATCGACCAAAAGTGTTCGCTCATTTATTTCAGTTGCGTCTGACAGATCTCGTAATAAATAATCCGATTTTCCTTCAAATACGGACAAAATTTTAAGGAAGCGGATGGTTCGTTTGTCCAATATAAAATTCAAGTGTAAAGCTCTCATAGTTCTTCTCCTTGGTAAGTGTCTAGCGATAGTTTCTATTTATTCAAATGGTAACACAATTAATGAAAAACATTTACATTCAGCTTCTGAAATGGGGAAGAAAGATACAGTAGCGCTAGTTCTAACGGTTTAATAGGAATTTTTGAAACTTACGATTTTAAATTGCAAGAGCTGATGCAATTCACATGTTTGTTTTTATGGAGCTAAGAGAGGTTCGCACTCTGAAAGTTTTGAATGGTCTTCAACGATTTAGAGGAAAGAGTGTCGTCTCTAATAGAAAGTTTTTAGAGCAGGCGTACAAGATTTAGTGATTCCTTTTAAAAAGATTCAAAATGAGCACCCTATAACCAGCGAAATGCTTTAGAGGTTGCTAAAATGTTTAAAAAGGAGGGAGAAGATGCATGCATGGGAAGCGATCGATCAATCATTAAACTACATTGACGCGCATATTTCAGAGGAATTGAACACAAAGCAGTTAGCAGAACAGGTGTATCTTTCACCCTTTTACTTTCAAAGATTATTTAAGCGCTTGGTTCTTAAGTCGGTACAGGAGTATATTAAGTTGCGACGATTAGCAATTGCCGTTGATTTACTTAAGAACACAGACTGGAAAATCATAGAAATCGCTAACCATTTAGGCGTTTCGGATCATTCAAATTTCACTCGCATGTTCAAGGAGACCTATCACTTGACTCCTGAAGATTACCGAGAAAAAAGGCCGCGAATGAATCTGATCCGACAGCCGTATCTTGCCTTAAGCTATCTTTTGGTTGATGAGAAGGTGCCACTGATCGTAAACGGAATCGTCTTGGAGATTGAAAAAAGACAACTCACGGAAGAACGGTATGTGGGAATCGAGGGGATGGTCTCAGTCGATCAGCAACTTCCTATCGGGCAACAAACCGGCATTGATCAACCAGGTGAGCTTTGGCAGAGATTTTATCAAGAAAAACCGCTACTTAAGGGAATTGTGGATGAGGCAGTGGAAGCTGGTATTTCTTTTGCAACAAGTCATTCTCAAACGCATTTCGGGTATTTTGTCGGCGGAAAAGAATTAGACCGGACAGTAGTCCCGCCGACAAGTAGGGTCATAAAACGTGTTCCTTCTGGCTATTATCTGGTGTGCAAAATCGAGGCGGAGACGAAAGAAATGCTAGTAACGAATGCTTTGAATGAAGCATATAGGTATTTGTTTGATGTCTGGCTTCCAAAACATGAAATAAAGGTGGAGGCTTTTTCAGTCGAAAGATACCAGGAAACAGCATCCATCCCTACAATGGAATTGTGCTTAAAAATAGAAAACTAGCAAGTGTGGACAATAAGAAAGGATCGGGAGGAAACGATGAATACATATACTAGTGAGCGGTTGATCTATCGGCCCTATGAGAAGAAAGATCTGGAGGCATTAATCAAGTTGTGCAATGAGAAAACCTATCGCAGATGGTTTTATTTCCTGCCAAGACTGAATGAAAAAAGAGCAAAAGCACAAATCGAGAAAAATAGAGACCTATGGCAGAATACAATTGATATGACAAAAGCTCAATATGCTTTTGCGATAGAAGAAAAGTGCTCAGGCGATCTAATAGGGTCTGTGGAAGTTTCCAAATACCATGGTAAAAAAAGGTTGAAGCATTTTGAAGTCGGCTATTACATTGGCGAAGCCTATCAAAAGAAGGGCTACGCCACAGAAGCAGTGAATCACGTCATAAAATGGGTGGAACCATATCTAAAAGAAAAGCAAGAAGAGTTGCGCGTTTTTGGAAAAGTTGAGCATAAAAATATGGCTTCTTTAAGAGTGTTAGAAAAAGCCGGTTTTAAACTGGTGCGAAAAACAATATTGTGTCGAATTTATGAAAGATGGATAGAATGATCTGGTTTTTCTTCTGGAAACGGATCTGTAAAATGGAAAAACTCCAAAAAAGATTGCTTTGGTCCTTTACTAGCCGCTATTTGAATTAATCATTCACTCGTGTTAAGGTATATTCAAATGTAGATTTGAATGTTTAAGGAGCGTCTATATGGATAACGAAGTTTGTGAAATGACATGTATACATGAAGATAAAGTATTGCGAGGAAAAACGAAGTTACAAAACGAAGACATCTTGAAGGTGAAAAACTTCTTCAAAATAATAGCAGAAGAGAATCGCCTAAAAATTCTTTATGCCTTGAGTTATGAGGATGAATTGTGTGTCTGCGACATTGCGGCAATCATCGAAGCAACAGTGGCAACGACGTCACATCATTTATTATCCTTGAAAAGAAAAGGACTCATTGTCAGTCGGAAAAAAGGGAAGTTCGTTTTTTATTCTATTAAAAATGAAAAAGTTGTTCAGCTCCTAAATGCTAAGCTATCTTTAGAAGATGGGGTTTTGATATGAGTGAAAATAAACAACAGGTTTATCGAGTGGAAGGTTTGAGTTGTACAAATTGTGCAGCTAAATTCGAAAAAAACGTTTCTCAACTGCCAAATGTGAAAACTGCTAAAGTAAACTTTGGGGCTAGTAAACTCTCTATTGAAGGTGAAGCGACGATTGCAGAAATTGAAGCAGCAGGTGCTTTCGAAAACTTAAGGATCAAATCCGAACATGATCCAGTCTCTCAAGTGGCAGTAAAAACGCCTTTTGTGAACAGAAATTGGTATTTATTGCTCTCACTTTTTTTGATCATTCTGGCATTCATTGCTCAAATAATCAATGGAGAAGAGGCGCTTTTAACGGAAGGATTATTTGTATCTGCGATTATTATCGGCGGTTTTCGTTTGTTTAAAGAAGGAGTTTCGGATCTTTTAAAACTGAATTTTACAATGGAAACACTTATGACGATTGCGATCATTGGTGCCGCCCTTATTGGTGAATGGACGGAAGGTTCGATTGTGGTCATCTTATTCGCAATCAGCGAAGCGTTAGAACGCTTCTCATTGGATAAAGCCCGACAATCGATACGAGACTTGATGGATATTGCTCCGAAAGAAGCATTGATTAGAAGAAATAACATTGAGCACTGGATTGATGTTTCAAAAATCGAAGTGGGCGATACTATGATCATTAAACCTGGTCAAAAAATTGCTATGGATGGTCGCGTGATCAAAGGATATTCCTCAGTAAATCAAGCGGCCATTACCGGTGAATCTGTCTCTATTGAAAAGAACATTGGTGATGAAATTTTTGCAGGAACTGTCAACGAAGAAGGTGCGCTAGAAGTCAGAGTGACAAAACAGGTAAATGATACGACGATTGCAAAGATTATTCACTTGGTTGAAGAGGCCCAAGGTGAGCGTGCACCTGCTCAAGCATTCGTCGATAAGTTTGCGAAGTTCTATACCCCAGCTATCATGATAATCGCTGCACTGACCGTCATTATTCCACCTTTGTTTTTTCAGGGAGCTTGGTATACATGGGTGTATCAAGGGCTCTCTTTATTAGTTGTAGGTTGCCCGTGTTCCTTAGTTATCTCGACCCCTGTATCGATTGTTTCAGCGATTGGTAACTCTGCCAAAAATGGTGTTTTAGTTAAAGGCGGTATCTATCTTGAAGAAATTGGCGGACTGAAAGCGATCGCCTTTGATAAAACTGGAACATTGACGGAAGGAACGCCTGTCGTAACAGATTTCATTTCAGTTGATCCAACGAATGAAGAAAAATATTTTTCGATCATTGCGGCAATAGAATCCTACTCTCAACACCCCCTCGCATCTGCTATCGTAAAAGAAGCTGACAAACGAACACGGCCATCTCGATCAGTCGTTGTTGACGGATTTACTTCACTTACGGGAAAAGGGATACAGGGAAATGTTGCAGGCAGCACCTATTTTGTGGGAAGTCCAAAGCTTTTTGAAGCTAAGGTCATCGCTGACTCGAAGATGATTGAACCGTATCAAACACTTCAGCAGCAAGGAAAAACAGCGATGCTTTTAGGAACAGAGCACCAAATTTTGGCAGTCGTTGCAGTAGCGGATGAGGTCAGAGCAACAAGTAAATCAGTCATTAAAAAACTACATGATTTAGGAATCGAACATACGATAATGTTGACGGGAGACAATGCTACAACAGCTCAGTCCATTGGAAAACAAACTGGCCTAACTGAAATAAAAGGTGATTTGATGCCCCAAGACAAATTAGATTATATAAAGGCACTCAAGCAAACTTATGGGAAAGTGGCTATGATTGGGGATGGGATGAATGATGCCCCAGCTTTAGCTGCCTCAACAGTTGGTATTGCCATGGGAAGCATTGGCACTGATGCAGCACTAGAAACAGCAGATGTTGCTTTAATGGGAGACGATTTACAAAAACTGCCGTTTATTATTAAACTGAGCAGAGAAACATTGAAGATCATTAAGCAAAACATCACGTTTTCACTAGGGATCAAACTACTAGCATTATTACTAGTCGTTCCTGGTTGGTTGACCTTATGGATTGCCATTCTAGCTGATATGGGAGCCACTTTGCTTGTCACTTTGAATGGATTGAGATTGATGAAAAGTAAGCCTAAGTGAAGGGGAACAAAAATCAGTTTGGTTTCGCTATGAAATTTTATCAGGTACCAAACGATCCATTCGTTTCGGTGAAAAGAAAAATAGCCCATTCTTAGCGGTCAAATTGTCGAAGGAAGTTAAATCGTCAGTAAGAAACGATAACGGATGGTCTAGTTGAATGAGGGTTCAGAAATGATGAATTTCTGGACGCTCTCTTTTTGTGTTCAGGCGGAGAAATAGTTTTTTAACTAGCAGCTTAGCAAGTGGAGGCCAGCATAATAGCTTATTTTACCAGTCTGAGATCATGCTTATAAGCTTTTTTTCTAGGTCCTAGACAGATTTTTTCCGTCAGTATGCTAACAAATTGAACGGTGGGGCCAACAAGTTTGGCTATCTACTTAAGATATAGTAAATATGCCCAAAATACTTAGTCTCAAATATAAGACCTAATGCAAATTTTATTTAAAGGAGACTATAATGAAAACTGCAAGATTAGTTTCAGAAAATTAGGAATGAATTTAAAAATGTTTTGGTTGTGTTTTTTATCACAATGATGCTCAGCTGAAACATTTATTTAGAAATTTATAGGAGAGTAAATAATGAAAAAGAGAGTTATAACTACTACTTTAGCTGCGGGATTTATTCTAGTGTTTGCAGCGGAAGCTCATGCGGATACAATCAATGGTCATCATGTTACACGTTTAAGTGAAAGCCGAGCAGTTGATGATAAGGGAGATAGATGGTCTAAGGACGGCAATGTCTGGTTCAATGATGAAACAAGAGAATACGGCAAGATCGTCTCCGATTCATTAGAATCAATACAAGGCTCATCATATTACCCTGAACTAAAGGAACCTGACTCAGACAAACCGAACGAATTAGTTCAAATACAAGTGCAAGATGAAGGAACATCGGTACACCAACAAATCTTAACAACAGCAGGTACCACAGAATCTAAATCAAACCAAACAAATGAATCAACAGTAGAAAGTCAAACGGGAATGACTGTTGGAGCAACTGTAGAACAACCAACAACAACAGATCCGACCTTAGGAACGACAACGATTAAAAAAGGAGCCGTACCAACCACAACAGAAGCAACACAGCTCGAAGAAGATACAAGAATGGCTGGTACCACAAAGACAAGATCAAACCAAACAAATGAATCAACAATAGAAAGTCAAACGGGAATGACCGTTGAAGCAACTGTAGAACAACCAACAACAACAGATCCGACATTAGGAACGACAACGATCACAAAAGAAGCTGTACCAAGCAAAACAGAAGCAACACAGCTCGAAGAAGATACAAGAATGGCTGGTACCACAGAGACAAGATCAAACCAAACAAATGAATCAACAACAGAAAGTCAAACGGGAATGACCGTTGAAGCAACTGTAGAACAACCAACAACAACAGATCCGACATTAGGAACGACAACGATCACAAAAGAAGCTGTACCAAGCAAAACAGAAGCAACACAGCTCGAAGAAGATACAAGAATGGCTGGTACCACAGAGACAAGATCAAACCAAACAAATGAATCAACAACAGAAAGTCAAACGGGAATGACCGTTGAAGCAACTGTAGAACAACCAACAACAACAGATCCGACATTAGGAACGACAACAATCACAAAAGAAGCTGTACCAACCAAAACAGAAGCAACACAGCTCGAAGAAGATACAAGAATGGCTGGTACCACAGAGACAAGATCAAACCAAACAAATGAATCAACAATAGAAAGTCAAACGGGAATGACCGTTGAAGCAACTGTAGAACAACCAACAACAACAGATCCGACATTAGGAACGACAACAATCACAAAAGAAGCTGTACCAACCAAAACAGAAGCAACAAAGTCCGAAGAAGATACAAGGATAGCCGAAACTAGTGGAAAAGGATCGAACCGAACAAATGGATCAACATCAAAAGAAAAGACAAAAACGGATGTTGTAGCGAAACCTGTTAGGTTTTTAAGTTCAGCTAAAAAAAGCGTTCCCATGAGAGCTATCAAAAAAGACACTGCTTTTTCTAATATTTTATCTAAAAACAACGGTCATACTTTCCCAAAGACTGGTGAAAGTACGCTATTTTCCAATATTTTACAAGCTGTAGGTTTTTTAGTTATAAGTGTTCTAGGTGTAGTTAGCATAAGAGTGAAGAAAACAAAGAACTAATCAATTTAATTAATTGATTTGGATAATAATTTTCTCCAAACGTCATCTGCCGGGTACGCAGAAACTGTATAGAAATCAAAATAGGCAAAGACTGAAGCTATTGTGATCAGTCTTTGTCTAGATTCTCAGTGAAAGCATAATCTTTAGGTGCCATAGAACATCAAAAATAGAAAAGGAGAATAATTTATGAAATGGTTTTTTATGATATGCACTTTAGTATTACTCAGTTTTATTTAGAAATGTATCACGTTTTTAGAGAGGGATAATGCATGTTTGGAGAAACGATCAGAGAAATACGGCTAAAAAAAGGATTTAGTCAAAAAGAAGTCTATAGAAATATTATCTCAAAATCATATGCGATTGAATTTGAAAAAGGAAAACATAATATATCTTCTGATGTCCTTATTAAGATATTAGAAAACTTGTCTATGGATATTAGCGAGTTCTTGTTTATTGCCAATGGCTATAAATTAAATGAACAAAATCATTACACTTATAATTACGCCAACCTATCTAATAAGCAAGACATAAAAGGATTAGCGTTACTTTTAAAAGAACTAGAAAGAAAATCAGGACAAATAAATGCGATCAGAGTGGCTGAGGTACGCTCGAGAATAAGAATTTTACAGCATTTAGAAGTTTATGGAGTATACAATACCGCTGTCGTTTTAGAAGAAGATAAGCAACTGATTTTGTCTTATTTAATGGGGATTGAAAGCTGGACGCTTCAAGAGATACATTTATTTGCCAATACACTAGATTTTTTAGATCACGAATTTATATTTATCTTTTTTAAAAGAGTTTCTAAACTGCTGGAGTATTACATTCAATTTGAGAAAGGCAGAGAAGTATATTGTGGTCTCCTGATTAATATTATTGAATATACATTTATAAAAAAGCAGTATGAGTTTGCAGAAGTTTTACTTACCCAATTGGGATTGTTATCCACCAGTTTCCAAGACTTTTTTTCGAGAACGCTGTACAAATTTTTTGAAGGATTACTGATTATGAGGACAGTCAATGAGGAGCAGGGAAGAACAATGGCAACAAGAATGCTAGACATCATGATTGAACTAGATCAAGCACCTTTATCAAAAATGTTCTCGTTATTGTTGGAGTAACATGCTGATTCCAGTGTATTAAATCTATGTTGAAGTTAGAAGCTACTAAATATAATTTTTAAGACAGCGCCATGCAAGGTGACTCATAGATAGGCGCTTTGTGTAAATATAGTTCAAAAAGTATAGGGGATTACAGAAGCAAAGGTTCAAAAAACTAAAACGTTTTTGAACTCTTTTTTTTATTGCTTATTTTCATAGGTTTATAAAAGGAAAGTGGAATTCAGCAAATCTGGAAAGTCCGAAATACCAGACCAAAATGATTCGAACAAACGAGGTTTGATAAACTATACATTGTGCTTAATGTCACAATAGTGTTCCGGCAGAACTGGTTTTCTGATGATTTACTTTGTAATCAAATCTAGGACATTGACATTGGCCATTTTTCAATTATGGATGGGATGGAGTCGATTTGTAACTGAGTTTATTTTCGTTGCTTTTCAACAAAGGGTAATGAGAGAGTGAGTAGCGACTATCATCGTCTAAGTTAGCAAACAATATAAAAAAACTATCGAAAGATAGAAGTATAAATAATTAAAATGAGAGAGGGAAGAAGTGTATGAGAGAAAGAAGGAAACAAACAAGGATCGGAAGGTATATTGAAGAGCATAAGAAAGGGTGTGTCCTAGCTCTTGCTGCACTGGGAATGATCTTTTCATTTAGTGTGGGCGCCTATGCAGCGATTGCAACGACGTTTCATTTTTTGGGGACAAAAGACGATTCCATAAGAATTGCACAAGTTTTAAGCGCTTTGGGGATAGAGATTAAAGGTCAAAAAGCCCAAATAGCACAACTAGTCCAAGAAAAAGCGGAAGCTGAAGCAGCAAAAGCAAAAGCGGAAAGTGATTTACAAGCGGCCAATGAAACAATCGAAAACGTGCAAGCCCAAAATAGTGAAGCTTCTGCTGCTGTAAGTGGTGCGAACGCCAATGTTAATAAGGTAGCGCAATATGCAAAAGATTTAGAATCTGCAAATACGAAGCTAAAGGATTATGCGAACGCAGTTGCTGCGGATGCCGGTTTAAGCGATAGCTCCATAGGCGTCGATAATACCAATGATGCGTTGAGTCAAGTGGACAGTGAACTGCAAGCCGCAATTAGTAAAGCTAATGACAGCAATGGAAGTAAGGAAAAAGCGCAACAAGCTGTCGATGAAGCAAACAAAGCAAAATAGCATAGAATCTCTAAGATAGATTCGGTTTTCCCTGCAATAGTCGTGCTGCTTGAATAATTTTTTGAGTGTATAATAGAAAAACGAGTGAACATACGCTTATATTTTAGGAGCAATGTTTCCTTTCGCTGGGACTATTTTTAAAGAAAAGTATCTAGAAAATGAATACTCTCTAGATACTTTTTTTATGCACTTAAGTAGGAAGATCGCTTTTTATGGTAGATTCAATCAAAATTGTTAAGGAAATTCTCTTGTATCAATAATCATTTTTTACAAAATTAAAGAATTTACACCTTAGAGATTTTGGCAGTTCAAGGCTACTCGTTTATTTTCTGAACGAGTAGCTTATTTTTGTATCTATAGAATCGGATACAACTCATTGTTCACTTAAAAATCAGATTTGTGAGTATTAGAACAGCTCATCAAAAGTGAACAGAAACTTAAAAGGTTTTGATCCTTTTTAGTTACTTATTTCATAACTCCTTAAGTAATTCAATAACTAGATCAAAAAGGTATTATTTCAGAGAACAGTAGAGTATACTCCATGGATTTTTTGCCGAATGAAATATACAAATCATTATTGGCAGCTAAATATGTTGCGCAAAAATAAATTTCGGATAATGGAATGTGCATTATGTAACTATTAAAAGAGTGTTCAGAAAATGACTAGTTTCTGGACCCTCTTTTTTTATGACAATTGAAGCACGTAGCTTTCGTTTTGTGTCTATTGATATACAAAATATTGTTCATTTAAAAAGAAAGTTTATAGAAATAGAGACACTTTAATTGTTGCGGAAATAACATATGTAACAATACGTAACTACCGTTGCGTATTTTGTATTGTTTTTTGAACAAAATTCAACAAACGTAATGAAAGATGGGATTATCATTCAACCTATCGGTAAATCAAAAAGATCCTCTAGAAAAAAGTGGCGAGCGCTCGGATTATTTTTGACGGATTGCTAGAAGTTGATATTGAAAGCAATCAGAAAGTACATTGTACGTGTTAAGAGAGAAGGATTCTATAGAGCTGAGTTTATTAAATCAATTGTTCAATATATTTCAAGTGGGAAAGGAAATAATAAGACTGTTGATTATTATAAATGCTGATTTATAAAAATTAAGAAAAATCATTTTAATTTATTTTCCTGAAAACGCCTAATAAATCAGCATTTACAAGTCTGTTTTTGAATTTTTTTTATTTTGTAGTTTTTTTTTGAAAAAAAGGCATTGACCTTAAACCTGGTTTAACCCGTATATTAATTTGTGAATTAAATATTTAATAATGAACTATCTCACTTTTATGAAATGAGGAAATTATATTGAAAACAAAGAAAGAACGAAAGAAACACGCAATCCGATGGATTCTATTTACGGTAATCCTAAGTCTTGGTTTTTTTTATCAAACAGGCTATGCAGATGAGGTGAATAATTTTTCGATTCAAACGTTAGATGAGGATGGAAATGTAAATGCGCAAGGCTATTACCATTTCGACGGTCTGCCGGGAGAAAAACGTGAAGTTTCTATTAGGATTTATAATGCGTCTGATGTAGCAATTACGGTAAAAGCTGCGGTGAATCCCGCTTCCACCAATGAAAATGGTATACCTGGTTATTTGGCAGAAGACACGTACGATGATTCATTAACGCATCGAATGGATCAATTGGTCAAGATTGACGAAGCAAAACGTACGATTCCAGCGTTAGGTTTTGTCACCATGAAAGTAGTAGTTTTATTCCCAGAAGAAGACTGGGCGGGAGACATTCTCGGAGGGATTCGGTTTACGGAAGAAGTTAAAAATATAAGCGAACAAACAGTAGTTCATGAAGTTGCGTACACCGTTGGTATTTTGTTAAACAAAAAAGACGGGGAAACAGTTGAAAATGACTTGCATTTACAAGACATTACAACAGGACAAAGAAATTATCGAAACTTTATTGAAGCTAACATTCAAAATAGTGCAGCATCGATTGTTCGCAATATGAGTGTTGAATCTACTGTGACTGAAAAAGGGGGGAAAGCAGCGATTTATACGTACGATGTCTACGATCTTCGCATGGCGCCCAATTCTAATTTTAATTTTGGTATACCAACGGGGGAACGACCCATAAAGGCTGGGGACTATGTTCTTAAAATGAGGGTAAAAGCAGATGGGAAGGAGTATCATTTTGAAGAAAATTTCACGATTGCCGCGTCAGAAGCCCGCCAGTTAAACCAAAGTGCAGTGAATATTGATGAGAGGACGCCTTATCTATCTTATCTGATTTTAGGGGGAATTGGACTTCTTATTCTCCTGATTATTGGCAGATGGATTAGAATTAATGGGAGAAAGAAGGCTGAATCGCTCTAAAAAAATGCTGGTTTATAGTGTTCATCCAGCTGAAACCGGAAGGGGAAAAATACTAAATCAATTGAGAATAAAGGAGAATAAGAAAGCAACACGTACGAACAAAACAAAGAAAAAATAAAAAAATTGGAGGATGAACAATGAAGAAAACAACAATCACAATAGCAGCAGCACTTTTAGCGGGAAGTATGGGACTAGGTACATTAATTAGTCAGGCAGCAGAAGTAGAGTATGAGGATGCGACGAACGCAAGGACAGAGGGAACGGTGATTATTTTAGAAAATGATTCATCTAATCCGGTGATTCCAGATCCAGAAAATCCAGGAGAAGAAGTAGATCCTGAAGTACCAGTTAACCCCCACCCAGGCCGACTAAGAATCAATTATGTTTCAAACTTTGATTTTGGTAAGATTCCGAATATTTCAAGTGAAATCGTTCAAGAGGCACGATTGGACCATGTATTTTCTGGTACATCAGAAGAAGGACGGGTACCATTTGTCGCAACAGAAGATCGTCGTGGGAGTGATCGATTAGGCTGGGAGCTGCAAGTTTCACAGCCTAAACAATTGAGTGATGCAAGCGGACATGAGCTGCAAGGAGCAACGATCACCTTGAGTGGTCTGCGTTATGTGAATCCCACATCAGCTACGCCCATTGCGAATCAAAACGAGATTGTATTAGGAGAAGCCGCACAAACTTTGGCAACCGCCAATGCTTCACAGGGTGCCGGTGCATGGACACTAGCTCTGGGGAATGCGAATGCAGAAGGACAGACTGATGGCGTTGTCTTACGTATTCCAGCCAATACCACAAAAAATGATACGGCTTACTCAACTGCACTAGTTTGGGAGTTGGTCGCGGATCCAACAAACGCATCTGGAGAATAAGGGGATGTCCCCTATTCTCCAGTACAGAAACCAAAGAGAAAGGGATAGTCCAATGAAAAAAGTCTTACTTGTTTTTGTGTTGAGCCTAGTTCTATCAACTCATTTTTTATTTCCCGCGATCGTTGTGGCCACTGTGATCGAAGAGTCTACGAGTGAATCTGATTACGAAGAAGAGATCCAAGAAACTAGTAATAATCAGGAGCAGCAGGGAGAAGAATCGGAGACAGAATCAGATGGATCCTCTGATCAAACAAGTGCAAAAAATCTGGAAGAGTCATCAATTGAAGATACTGTCGAGGGAGTTATTGAAGATCAATTGCAAAGAAATCAAAGATTAACTAGCATTGTCACCAGCACAATAAGTGATTGGCACATAGATGAACCAATTCTAATCGCTACTATTAATATGGAACTTACGACTGCGTTTAACGGAGTGAATCCCGGAGCGTACAATGTGGCACGTGTTTATGGAATCAGTAATCAGTTTTCAAGATTTAGTGTTCGAGCGGTTGATGCGCATGGAAATGATATCAGTGCTGCCTTTTTTACGGACATTAGGTCTGATTATGTAGATTTTCGAACGAGAGCAGATAGTTCTCCAGGAAATGGTTGGATTACTCTTGAAATTTTTGGTTTTGTTAATAAACATGCGCCTGTAGATATTATCTTTGACGGTTTAGGAGGATATTTCGATTTTGGGGAACTTACTTTCGGAATATTTGTCGTAAATATGCGTGGCGATACGGTTAGAAGAGAACCGGATGTGACATCCAGTACACGTTTAATGGCCTTGGGGGGAATACTCAATGTAACTCATATTGATGAGTCTGGAAAGGAGATAGGTGATGCTGAGTCAAATCTTGGGATGCCAGGGGCGGAATATACAACAGAGGCTTTAAATTTGGACGAATTTTATCTTCTAGAAATCAGAGGTGAAGCTTCTGGAAACTATATTTTAGGAAGAGTCATCGAAGTGACCTATGTTTATGCGAAGAGTGCATTGACAGCAGAAGTTGTGCCTCAAACAATTGATTTAGGTGGTCGATTGACGGAAAGTCAGCTTACCCAGGCCATAACCAATGTTTCGCTTAATGGAGGCTTGTTATCGAGTGATGAGTATACCCTTAATATAAATAAATCTCCAGATACGAGTATTGTCGGAACAACAACCAGTGCTTCTGTAGTATTAAACCACAACAGAACTAGTCAACAATTAATACTCGAGATACCAATTACAGTTACTTTCGGAAACGCAATAAGATTCAGTGGGTTTAATGACTATAGTGCTGGGATCTACACTTGGCATTCCGACATTGGAATTATCACTGCTCGAAGAGGAACGACAAGCACGACAGGAAATGTACACAACAATTTTTCTGGTATTTATTATAACTTTAGCATACATGATTTAGGTGATAACACGCGGCGTGTCATAGGCACTGATACGTTGACCTATTCGTATGATGTAAGAGGAACTCAAACGATTGCTTCAGCTGTTTCTGACTTTGGGAACGGTTTTGGGGAGACAAATGCTAAAGTTGGCGATATTGTCGAAGTCTATCATCGTGAACCTACACGACTCAGAAAATATGACGCCCCCCATTCTGAATCTGAAAGAGTAAATAGCTTGAATAATCGTGCATATTTTGAATTGACAAGTAATGGATACAGCCTATTGACATTTGATCGAGCACACCCAAATCCTACCACTATTCAGTTAGGAATGTCTGAAAAAGAATTGGAGGCAAACATATCAAAATATTTAGATCTTTCTGACACCAGTCATGTCTCGGTTAGCGGTTTTCAAGAATATCCCGATACATCCAAAATCGGACAAGTAGTCGGAATTATTCGTGTTGAAGAACGTTTGAGTACTGGGAAATTTATTCTACGTGATTATGAAGTGCCTTTTACGGTTGAACCAGGTCGGTTGGAGCTGGCTAATGTAACGAATGGAAATTTTAATTTTGGAATCATTGAGCAATCAAGCCGCCATCAAGAGGTAGCGGCCAAGGGTGAACACGCACCAACCATTACGATTGATGATTACAGCAATACTACGCAATGGTCCATTTTTGTTTCTGCTAGTCCATTTGTGAATTCAGAAAAGCAAGTGTTGACTGGGGCAACGATGATACTCAAAGATTTAAGTGTCCAAGAAACGGTCCATACGGGGTTAACGGTTCCGTCAAAAGACATTGTATTGAGCCACACTCCGAAGTTAGTTGGGGCAATGAGCAATCCCAATGAATTATATGAAGGAGAACACGGTACAACAGAGATTCAAATTGGGGAAGTAATGAATGGATCTTTGACAGGCGTTCAATTGAGATTGCCGGCGAATACGCCAGTGGATGATGGGACGTATCGCTCAGTGATCACTTGGGAACTAGTGGGTGATCCTACGTTGGGAGGAAGCGAATGAAGAAAATACTAATCGTACTCTTTTTCAGTATAATTTCTCTTTATATGAATTATTCAAATTCTTTGCCAAGCGTAGAAGCATCTACTTATGAGAATCAAGCGGGGGTACAATTTTATCAGAGAGAAGAGACAGTAAGTTCTGAACAAAATGAATTAGATAGTCAACCATCAGAAATAGATATTCAGAAGAGTCTGCCACAAACAGGAGGAGTAATTTCTTCAATGAGCTTTTTGGGAGGCAGCGTAATCTTAATAGTTTGGTTAATAAAAAAGAAAGAAAAGACAAGTTGATTTTTTTCGGTACTATATGTTTTGGTGTTTAACAATATGAAAAAATATAATAGAAACATATAGTACCTTAATATCTTAATAATAAGCAATTAAAGTAACGTAGTAGTTTTAACATCATTTTATAAAGGAATATCTTGATAATCGAGAAATAATAGATTGCAAAAGTGTAGTGTTTAGGAAATCATTCCTACGATAAATAATACTACATACATGATGAAACTTTGGGAATGATTACTTAGAAAATGTTCATTTTAATCCCTCTGCTTTGATTGTTTTCATAGATAATGATCAGTTACAGAAGCCAAAAAAAGTAGTAGTCAATAGGCCGATTATTTTCTAAACCTCCGACGATGTACTGTGCGACTACACTGGAGTAATCGGCAGAATCTTGTATATCATCCAATAACTGATTCAAGTTATTTTCACTATAGTCGTATCTATCAACAGTTAACGCCCCACCAAAGAATATTTCACTTGATTCCGCAAGGAGATCTTTAGGAATAGTGTTATTGGGAATGTCTATAATGCCAATTTCTTCTGTTATGGTATCAAAATGATCTCCAGTAAATAATAATAAAAAATTTGTTGGATTATTTAATAAAGAAGAAATGTGTTCTTTTTTGTAAAGATCAAGAGGTTCAAATTTCGAAAAAGGAAACTCTAGATTTAGGTTTTTCTCTCCGTTTAAACAATGATTGATATGAGCAATATCCTTTATTCTTGTATTAAGTACTTTTGATACAGCATTTAATTGTTTGATCCAGTTGTCAACGGTAATAAGAGTATTGTTTAATATTTGGTTTCTTTGATCCAAATCACCATTTAAATGAAGGGTTAGATCGGTAATGGGAATTTCTAAGTTTCTAAAAAAAGTAATATCAACTAACTGTAATATAGAATGAGCATCAAAATATCTGTAGTTATTCTCTTCGTCTCTACTCAACGAAATTAGTTGTTTTTTTTCCCAAAACCGTATAGTTGAAGGTTCAATATTGAATAGATTAGCAATTTCCGTTATCGTTCTTTTTTTATTTGAGATAACAATTCCTCCTCTTTTTTGTAACTTATAGAGATATATAAGTAGTAGAACACATCATCTTCGACTTTGAAATTTGATTAAAGTAATCTTAACTTTCTAAAATACTATAAACAAATAGACCATATTCTTCAACTCTATTTAAAAGAATAGTAATGCATTATTTTAATTCTATCAACTAATCAGTCAGGACATTATGAAAGTAAAAACGCAATTCTTCTATTTTGTATAAATCACCAACTGTTGATTTTGAAGGTTTAAAAAATCAACAAATTCGTATTTTGAAATAAAGCGAAGGGTAGTATTAATGAGGTATAGATTCAAGGGAAATTAATAAGCTGTAGTAGGAAATGAATAAAGAAACTCATTTTCTATAAAAAAAGCATTGTCATTGAATTGAGCTTTCTTACCTAAGGATAAATAAAAATTTACAAATACTTAAAGGTTCTTCCAATCCACTTAGATTATAGATCTTATAGTACTTGGCATTTGGATAACGAGTGAAATATCAATTATTTATTAAGAGGACGATTGCTTTTTAAAAACTAGACCTCAAACCAACTTTAATGTGTATAGTTCAGCGCAACAAACAACTTGCGTTTTTCTTTTAATTTTCAAATAGGTCATTGTTCACCTGTAAAGGAAGCATCTTCTTTCAGAGGCTTTCATCTAGGGAAAAACAATAAATGAAACCGGCTTATAGTATTGATTTCATTTTGGAAAGGACGAAAATTATGATCGAAATCAGTAATCTATCTGAATATATCAAAGAATTTCAATTTGAAGAAAAGCAGTTAAAAGCACATCCGTTGATAAAAAATTATATTGAAAATCAAGTTCAAAAATTAAAAGAATTGATAGAAGAATTAACGTCCGCGAATTTTTGGATTGATATTCCAATAATTATGGGAATAGATTCTAAGTTAGTATTATTACGAGAACTCATTATCACTATTGAAGATTTTGATTTTCCAGACGAAGAAGTGTTAAAAATAGTAGAACAAGATTATCCATACTACAATAAAGAATTATGTGGATATAAATTGAATGATGTAACTAGCCATTCACTAATTTTTAAAATAAAGTGATCTGGAAAAAGAATCAAGGAAAAGTAGTCTTTTATAATATATTTTGAAGTCAGGGATGGAATCCTATGAAGACGTAATAAAATTTCTAACCGAACGATAGAGGACAGACGTGAAAAATTGCGAGAAGCTAAACGTGCTTATTGAATCCTATGCACTTACCAACTATGACACGGGAAAAGCAGAATTGGTCAAAGGTAATGCAGAAATGATCTATCTTATCATGAATCTGGGCATCTCTTCGACGTTTGGTCCACGTCGGGAAGACTTTCACTAACTATCATTTAACAAAGATAGAAACTTTCATTCTTTAAATTTTGTTCTGGGGTTGTTAAAAAACAAAGAGGAACTATTATTACATAATACCAAGTATCTTATAAAAATAATGATTATTTTTGGTTGAAGGAACTCTGTCCTTGCTTGAAAAGTATTTACTATAGAATACATTATTACTACAATAGATAAGATATAAAAATAGGTGGTTAAAAAAATACCACGATGGAGTTGGCAGATGAAAAAGAAAATTTTTTCCTACATATCTTTGGCAAGTTTAATAGTACCTTCTTTTTTTGTTCCCATTGTGAATGTTCGATCAGATGAGCAACAAGAAAGTGTAGCACAAGCAACTAATGAAGAATCTGAAAATATGAGTAATTCGATTACAACGCTGGATTCTTCAACAACGCAAAGTGAATCTTCTGATACTTCGACAGAAGATAATAATGAATCCACGGAAGAAACAACAACGCAAAGCTCTTCTAACAACGCAAAATATTCTGGCGAAGATCAGGGGAATAGCCAAGTTGAAAATGAGACGACAAGTCAAAGTTCTGCAAATCCATCTGAGGTCGCAGTAAATAATGATCAAGAAGATTTTGCAGCTTGGCTTCCGGATCCAGCACTACAATCCGTAGTTGCTAAATCTTTAGGTATAGATGTGTCCGAAATCACGAAGGAACAGATGAGCAAACTTCAGACTCTCTATATCTACGCTGCAGATTCCGCTATTGCTGATTTGACAGGCTTGGAATATGCAACAAATCTATCATCATTTTATATGAGCGGCCAAAATCAGGTTACTGACTTTTCCGTTCTCACTTCGTTAAATAACTTAGTTTATGTATATTTGATGGGTGCTAATGTAACGGATGATAATGTACCAAACTTTGGTGCCAATTTAACTAGATTAAATCTTAGTTCCGCAAATGTAACCGATGCTGTATTTTCAAAAATAGTTAATATGAAAGGACTAGAGTCGCTAAGTTTCGAGTCCAATATGAATATTACGACAATTGCACCTCTGGTTGCATTACCAAATCTAACAGAATTAAGAATACAGTTCTGTGGCGTGACAGATTTTACTGTGATAAATGAGTTTCCCAAATTATCAAACTTAGCTGCTTATGGCCAAAACACAGGAAGAAATGATGCGATTACTTCATTATCTGCAAAAGAGTTAAATTACGATCCCGATAATCAATCATTTTTTGTTCCATTTTCCATTATGCCTAATCGTTTAACAAATTTTGATGGATATCAGCCTCCTTTTACAAAATCGAATAGTACTAGTCAGACGTACTTTGATTTGAATGGTGTACAGGTACCCTCCTCAAGATTAAGTATTACAGAAGATGGGATTACTGTATCTGGGGTTACTCAAAGTGAATTTGAAAGTATCGAAACAATGGAGTATAACGCACGACTGAATAATCCTGCCGGATCCTATGCTCAACCAGATGGATATAGTTTTTACGCCATTTCTTCAGGAACCTATTTGCACCAATTTTCGATCAATCATCAAGAAGCCGCTGCAGATGTTACGGTGAGTTATATTGATACTGAAGGGAATGAATTGAAGCCTTCTCAAAAAATTAGCGGTAATATTGGTGAATCTTTTGATGCAACAACGCCAGAGTATAAGTTAGAAATAGACGGGTATACTATAAAAGAAGTTCAAGGTAATCCGACGGGAACCTTCAGTGATACAGCGCAAGAAGTGGTGTACGTATATGAACGCAGCGATGCAGCACCCGTCACAGTGAAATATCAAGATTCCGAAGGGAATCAGTTGGCAGACCCAACGGTATTAAGCGGAAAAGTAGGGTTACCATATACAAGCGAAGCCAAAGAGATCCCAGGATGGTATGTAGTAGAAACCCCAGATAATGCTTCCGGCACCTTCAGTGATACAGGGCAAGAAGTCGTGTACGTATATGAACGCAGCGATGCAGCACCCGTCACAGTGAAATATCAAGATTCCGAAGGGAATCAGTTGGCAGATCCAACGGTATTAAGCGGAAAAGTAGGGTTACCATACACAAGTGAAGCCAAAGAGATCCCTGGTTGGTACGTGGTAGAAACCCCAGATAATGCTTCCGGCACCTTTAGTGATACAGGGCAAGAAGTCGTGTACGTATATGAACGCAGCGATGCAGCACCCGTCACAGTGAAATATCAAGATTCCGAAGGGAATCAGTTGGCAGATCCAACGGTATTAAGCGGAAAAGTAGGGTTACCATACACAAGTGAAGCCAAAGAGATCCCAGGGTGGTATGTAGTAGAAACCCCAGATAATGCTTCCGGCACCTTCAGTGATACAGGGCAAGAAGTCGTGTACGTGTACGAACGCAGCGATGCAGCACCCGTCACAGTGAAGTATCAAGATTCCGAAGGAAATCAGTTGGCAGACCCAACGGTATTAAGCGAAAAAGTAGGGTTACCATATACAAGCGAAGCCAAAGAAATCCCAGGGTGGTATGTAGTAGAAACCCCAGATAATGCTTCCGGCACCTTCAGTGATACAGCGCAAGAAGTGGTGTACGTATATGAACGCAGCGATGCAGCACCAGTCACAGTGAAATATCAAGATTCCGAAGGGAATCAGTTGGCAGACCCAACGGTATTAAGCGGAAAAGTAGGGTTACCATACACAAGTGAAGCCAAAGAAATCCCAGGGTGGTATGTAGTAGAAACCCCAGATAATGCTTCAGGTACTTTCAGTGACGCAGCTGAAGAAGTGGTGTACGTATATGAACGCAGCGATGCAGCACCAGTCACAGTGAAATATCAAGATTCCGAAGGGAATCAGTTGGCAGATCCAACGGTATTAAGCGGAAAAGTAGGGTTACCATATACAAGCGAAGCCAAAGAGATTCCAGGGTGGTATGTAGTAGAAACCCCAGATAATGCTTCCGGCACCTTCAGTGATACAGGGCAAGAAGTCGTGTACGTATATGAACGCAGCGATGCAGCACCAGTCACAGTGAAATATCAAGATTCCGAAGGGAATCAGTTGGCAGACCCAACGGTATTAAGCGGAAAAGTAGGGTTACCATATACAAGCGAAGCCAAAGAGATCCATGGTTGGTACGTGGTAGAAACCCCAGATAATGCTTCCGGCACCTTCAGTGATACAGGGCAAGAAGTGGTGTACGTGTACGAACGCAGCGATGCAGCACCAGTCACGGTGAAATATCAAGATTCCGAAGGGAATCAGTTGGCAGACCCAACGGTATTAAGCGGAAAAGTAGGGTTACCATATACAAGCGAAGCCAAAGAGATCCCAGGGTGGTATGTAGTAGAAACCCCAGATAATGCTTCAGGCACCTTCAGTGATACAGGACAAGAAGTGGTGTACGTATATAACACTAAAGCGCATAATCCTAAGAACAATGGTAATTCAAATAATCATTTACCAAAAACTGGACAACAGATTAAAGGACAACTGATTTTAAGTAGTGTCGGAGCTTTGTTAGTCACACTCGTATTTGTAGCAATTAAAAAACGTAAAAGAAGTAATCGATAAGAGGAAGAAAGAGTGTTCAGAAAATGATCGTTTCTGGACACTCTTTTTGAATCAAATTTCTAATAATACTATTCGATATTGTGTATAGAAACCTACAATGAAATCTATGTCTAGATAAAATAGGAGTCGCTAAATATAAGAATAATTCATTTAAGGAATTGCAAACTTTAAAGTTCTTGATTCATTAATGTTTCACCTGTTTTTCATTTTTGATTAGGCTCTTTTTATTATGTTCATTTAAGCTAACGGTATAATTTTTTTGGAGGCTGATTTTTCATTGATAATTAAAATTTATTTATTGTGAATGATTATAAAAAGTTCTGAAAATACTAAAATAATAAAGGGAGTTTGTCAAATAATATAGAGAAGATAGCTCATTAATCAATCTGAAAAACACCTCTAGGCTAGAGATATAGCTTAGAGGTATTTTTATGACTAATTATGGTAAGATTATTAAATAAAAGTTGTCTTCATTTCAAATCGCATCGAATCCTCAAGTGGGGGAGATTAGTGAATGAAAAGGTCCATTTGGGGTGAGCTAATCTTTACAAGAAAAGAAGATTGATTTAGATAATGAAAGAACGGGGAGAAGAAATGAAAAAGAAACATAAAGTGATACAAATGTTGGGTGGGGCTACACTCTTATACATCTTAGCGGTCCTGTTTATAGGTGGCGCAACACTATTGCTGTTCAAAAATCTTACCTTTTTGATTGAGCCAGTAGTTAAAGTATTTCAGGTGGTTCTTCCTCCGTTAACTATGACGCTCGTTTTATATTTTGTACTTAAACCAGTTGTAAAGTTTTTGGTAGGGCTAGGACTTTCAAAAGTACTGAGTATTATTATTACATTATGCACACTTACTGCTGCCTTCATCTTGTCAACTGCCCTCGCACTGCCGTTACTTATCCAACAATTTGAACGATTGATCGAAAACTTCCCAAATTATTTGATTGAAGCTGAACGAGTAATAGAAACTTTTATACAAAATACTAGATATGAACAAGCATATCATGAGGGACTCGAGGTTCTGGCGAATTGGATAAATCAAGTTTCTAATAATGTGGGCGTATATCTGGGCAATATTATTTTCGGTGCTTCACAAGTGTTTTCAACGATTACCCATGTCCTATTGTTGTTATTGACAGTGCCGATCATCACGTTCTTTTTATTGAAAAATGACCGTCAATTTGTAGAGTATTCTTTAGGTATCTTCCCCCCTAGATTACGTCATGAAGTCAAAGAAATCATTCGGACAATGGAAAATCAGGTGGGCGCCTATCTAAAGGGCCAACTAGTCGTTTGTGTGATCATAGGAACATTGACTTTTATTGGCTTCTTAATTATCGACATGCCTTTTTCTGGAAGCTTAGCATTTCTTGTTGGCGCAACAGCTATCGTTCCTTATATCGGACCGGTTGTCGCCTTTTTCCCTTGTGCAATCATTGCAATCATGACGTCTCCTACGATGTTCATTCAGTTGTGCATTGTCTGGATCGTTGTTCAATTATTAAATGGGGAGCTGATCGAACCTCAGGTCATGGGAAAACATATGGTGATCCATCCAGTAACAATTATTTTTGTGCTATGGATAATGGGTGAACTTATCGGCATGTTTGGGTTGATTTTCGGTATACCACTTTATGCAATCGTGAAAGTGTTAGTGGTGTTTGGGTTTCGAAAATTTAAGCAGCGATACAATCGCATATATGCGGAAGATGTTCCTTATGAAGAAACTGAATTTAGTTTAGAATCATACACTAAGAAAAGCAGCCATGGTTAACGAGGGAAACCTGTTGAACAAATGAATTCAAGTACGCATGTCCTGCTCAAATTGATCGTTTGAGTTAAATCATTTGCTTTGATAGTGAAAGAAAGAATTTTAATACATAGAGTGCTTGGAAATATCTATTTTCTGAGTACTCTATTTTTAGTTTGGGCCGATGAATTTCCGATAATTAAGTTTTCCAGTGTCAGAAATTCATTGGATCATGACTCCTTTTTAGCCATTCCAATAACTTGTCGTTTTTCTACGAAAGAGGCTGCTTGACTAAGCAGGAATCAACGCACAACAATGATAAGCGCCAGATGGATAGACTACCTATTTGACATCTGATTTCCCAAATGATATAGTTTCCAAATAGAAATCAATTTGAGGGGAAGTTTTCAATGAATAATTTAGAAGAGGTATTAGTAAACTTACAATGTGAATTGGTGGCGGAAAGAACCAGACTAAATCCTAAAACAATTAGTTGGCTTCAATATGATATTTTAAATATTCTAAATTCTGAAACTGAGATGCGCCCGTCAAAAATGAGTGTTTTGCTAGGAATTAGTAGGACAAAACTTTCAAAGGCGTTAAAAGAGCTAAAATTAATGAATTATATTCAACAGAAACCCAATGATGCAGATGGTCGAGAACTACTCACTTTTTTGACAATAGAGGGAAGTCATTTATTAACAACTATTGATAATGGACATACGCACTTATCTGAAATCGCAAATGCAGTTTTTAATCGGAAGGAAAAAGAGCAGTTCGCTGAACTAGCAAAGAAATATTTAGAAGCGCTTAAAACGGAAAGGCTGAGGTATGATGAATGATCTCATTTCTATCGAAGGAGCTAAAACAAACAATTTAAAAAATCTTTCTTTGAAACTTTCTAAGTATCAAGTAACTGTCGTAACAGGTGTTTCAGGCTCGGGAAAATCTTCTTTGGTATTTGATACCTTAGCAGCTGAATCCCAACGATTACTAAACGAGACCTATTCGAGTTATATCCAACAGCTACTACCTCACTATTCTCAACCAATCGTTGATAAAATAGAAAATCTACCAGTGTCTATTGTGATTAATCAGAAGAAACTAGGAGGAAATGCACGTTCCACAGTTGGAACTGTAACAGATATATATTCAAGTTTAAGGCTGCTATTCTCGAGGGTTGCAACCCCTTTTATTGGATATTCTATGAATTATTCGTTTAATAATCCCAAGGGCATGTGTGAAGTTTGTAAGGGATTAGGTGAGGTCAAAGAGATTGATGTCGATAAGTTAATCGATTTTGACAAATCTTTATCAGAGGGAGCTATTCAATTTCCTACTTTTCAACCGGGAGGATGGCGCCTGTCTAGGTATACAGAATCTGGTAATTTCGATAACAATAAAAAAATTAAAGATTACCTAGCAGAAGAATTGGACCGTTTACTAAATGATCTCGGCAGCACTCCAAGTAATCCTACGAATAAATGGCCAAAAACTGCACGTTATGAAGGGATCATTCCCAGAATTACCAAAAATTTTATCGAAAAAGAAAGCACGCAATATAGTGCACCATTAAATCACATTCTGCAAGTGAAAGAATGTCCCAATTGTCAAGGCACTAGAGTAAGTAAACTCGTTCGCTCTGCAAAGATAAATGGAAAATCGATCGCAGACTGTGTGAGGATGCCTATTCCTGAACTAAACAAATTTATTAAAGAGATTCATTCTTCTGCTGTTCAGGTGATTTTGAAAGATTTAAGTAAGAAACTACAGAGTTTGGAGGAGGTTGGCCTAGGCTATTTGTTTCTTAACCGTCCAACAGCAACATTATCTGGTGGAGAATCTCAAAGAATAAAAATGGTTAAACATCTTAACAGTGCACTTAGTGATATTCTATACATTTTTGATGAGCCTAGTATTGGACTCCATCCAGAAGATATTCAAAAAATAGCAAAGATAATTAGGGGGTTAAAAGATAAAGGAAATACTGTTGTTCTTGTTGACCATGATCCGGATATTATACAAATTGCAGACCATATCATTGAGATCGGTCCAGGATCCGGGGATAGCGGTGGAACTATCACCTTTGAAGGAACCTATGATGAACTACTGAAGTCGAACACCATCACTGGAAGAGCGTTGGCAGATCAGTTGAACGTTAATACACAAAGACAACAATTTTCTTCCTATTACGAATTAAATGAGGTTAGTTTGCACAATGTTGTAAACGCTTCTGTGGTGTTGCCAAAACAAGCATTAACGGTTGTAACCGGAGTCGCTGGTTCTGGGAAGAGCACACTCATTCGCTATCTTTTAAAAAAAAAATATCCTGAAGCAAGTATATTAGACCAGAGTCAGATAAATGGCAACATTCGCTCAAATGTTCTCACGTATCTAAATGTCTTTGATAAAATTCGGAGCATCTACGCGCAATGTTCTGGTAAAAGTGCCTCTCTTTTCAGCTATAACGGTAAAGGAGCATGTCCTCTGTGCAAAGGCAAAGGAGTGATAAAAATGGATTTGGCTTTTATGGGGGATGAAGAGCAAGTTTGTGAGAAATGCCGAGGAAAAAGATATAACGATGAAGCCTTATCTATTTTATGGCATGGTTTCACTATTTACGATATTTTACAATTATCAGTTCGAAAAGCAGTAGATTTGTTTGATGATCGCTTATTGATCAGAACGATGCAAATTCTCATGGATGTTCATCTAGAGTATATGAAGTTGGGGCAGTCGCTAGATACATTTTCTGGTGGAGAACTTCAGCGTTTAAAGATAGCAAAAATAATTGCTCAAAATACTTCTAACTGTCTAATATTAGATGAACCATCTACCGGCCTTCATGAGGCGGATATTGACAAGTTGTTATTATTGTTAAATAAACTTTTGCAAAAAGGAAATACATTGATTGTTCTAGAGCACAATCTCAAAATAATTAGTCAGGCTCAATGGCTTATCGAAATGGGACCTGGCGGGGGGAACTTTGGAGGTAAAGTATTGTTTCAAGGGTACCCAATAGACTTATTAACGTTAGAAGATTCATACACAGCAAAACATCTGAAAAGATATACAAAAAACAACAATTAAAAAAGGTGTTTATAAGAATTTTAGTTCATGATTTTTTTAACAGCTATATGAGGGGAAGAAATTTAATAGCTTTTGATCTTCTTAATTTTTCGACAAAGAGTGTTAAGAAAGTGACGAATTTCTGGACACTCTTTTTAGATACTATAATTTATATGTATCACTGTATTTTTGTGTCCATAAACTCGTAAATAAATCATTGTTCATTTAAAATTTAGGTTCATGAATATTAGGACAATTCTTAGAAAGAGTCAGAAACTTAATAGTTTTTGATACGTTGGTAAACTCTCATTGAAATAAGCTCGAGAGAGCGTCATAAACTTATGTCGTAAATCTAATGTGAATTTTAGTGATTTTAAACAACGAATTGGATGTAACCAATCAATCTGCGTTAGACAAGGTTAAATAAAAACTTAGCAAGCAAAAAGAAAGAAATTATACGATTCGGGGAAAGTAAATGAAAACGAAGTTGATTCATTCACTACTGTACTAAGCAATCATCTTCATGAATTTGATTTTGAAATTAGGAGAAATTCGGATAGTATTCCCACCTGGAATGTTTGTAAAAGGAGAGTACAGAGAAGTTTTTCTCGGTATTCTCCTGATTTTTTGAGACAAGCTTATTCAATAGACCCATTTTCTAAGAGTGAGTAATAAAGTAAATCAAGCCCATTATTGTTGCATATGCAACAATAATGGGCTATTATAGTGCTAGATAGGGAGGGGATAGTTCGTGGAGGATATACTTCGTGAGATAGGATCAATCAGTAGAATGTTGGAATCAATTGCTAATATTGAATTTAAAGAGGTTCAACTCAGTAAAGGACAATACATTTACTTAGTTCGTATATTTGAAAATGAAGGAATTATTCCTGAACGATTAGCCGAACTGATCAAAGTTGATCGCACGACTTTGTCCCGGGCGGTAAAAAAGTTAGAGGAAAATGGGTTTATTCTAAAAGAGTCAGACAAAGAAAATAAAAAAATCAAACACTTATACACAACCGCCAAAGGGAAACAAGCGGTTCAATTAATCATAAGAGAAAATAACTATTCAAATAAAGTAGCGATTCAACAGTTATCTGCTTTAGAAAGAAAAAATCTTGCGGAAATGCTGAAAAAAATAAAATCTTCGGTAGAAGTTGATTGGGTCAACGTCAAGAATGGGATCAAAAGAGACTATTAAACGAATAACGCCGCTGGGGAGATTGGATCTGATTGAATGTACATTCATGCTACCTAGGGTAGGAAGCACAGGTAGCTGATATTTTGTTAAAAAGGATATAGCTCGGCTGGCTGCTGAAAAAACAGAGAGCCTGAAAAATAAAGGACATGAATTTGTTCAAATAAACTAAACAGGAGTGTAGAGAAAGTGAAGAAAATAATGATCGATCAAGAATTTTGGGCACTATTTCCAGAAGCACAAATCAACTGCCTTGTTGTAAAAAATATAAACAATGTTGCCGATGCTGCACACGAAACGTTTTTTACTGACTTGCTAAAAAGTAGTAAAGAACAAGCAAAGCGCTACTTAACGACCGACACCTTCAGTGAAAACCAAGTGATCCAAGAATGGCGAAGTGCTTTTCAGCAATTTAAAACGAAAAAAGGGGTACGCTCTTCCATCGAAGCACTGTTGAAACGGGTGAATCAAGACAGAGAATTTTCTCCCATCAATCCTTTAGTAGATATTTATAATAGTATTTCCTTGAAATATGGTGTCCCTTTAGGCGGAGAAGACCTCGATACAATCGTTGGCGACCTTCATTTAGGGGTTGCAAAAGGTGGCGAATCTTTCTTTCCCTTAGGTGCAGATACTGATTCCCCAGCCTTGGAAAAGGAAGTCATTTACTATGATGAGAAAGGTGCAATCTGTCGATGCTTAAATTGGCGGGAAGCCCAACGTACGATGCTAACAGAAGAGACCACCCATGCTGTTTTATTCATTGAATCGATCAATGAAACGCAACGGGCTCGGGCGAATGAAGCAATCAAAGAGTTAAGTCAGTTGGTTCAAGAGTATTTTAAAGTAGCAGGTAATGATTATGTGCTAAGTAAAGAAAGTCCTGAAATCATTTTGTAAGGGCGAGCTTCTTGTCTATAGGATAAGGATGTACACGTACTTTTTCTCGATTTTGCATACCATTCTCTCATTTTGATTGATCGGTCATCGTGAAAATCTTGACCCAAATATTCGGATGTGCAATAATTAGGTGGAATTTAAATAATGACATTAGATTTGTTCGCCGGAATAAATCTTATTGAAGTCAGAAAAACTAACCTTAGGCTTTTATGGTTAGTTTGTCTGACTTCTTTTTTGTTTTAGGAGGTATAGGCAGATGGTAAAAGAACAATTGAAAGAAAAAGGAAAGAGCCCTAACCAGTCGGGACTTTCCAGTAAAGAAGCAGAAATGAAGCTAGAAAAATATGGGTTTAATTCCATAGAAAGCAAAGACGAGAAGCATTTTTATGACTATTTGAAAGAGTCGATGAAGGATATTACCATCTTGATTTTAATCGTTGCAACGCTCTTATCTAGTTACGTTGCATTTCAAAACCACCCTGATGATTTTACGGAACCAATAGTCATCTTTTCAATTGTCATTCTTAATCTATATTTGTCGATTCGACAGCAAAAACATGCGGAAAAATCAATGAGTGAATTAAATAAGATAAGTGTTCCCGTAAGTAAAGTATTCAGAGATGGGGCGTTAAAAGAGATTGAAAGTTTGAACATTGTTCCTGGTGATATTGTTCAGTTGGCATTAGGGGACCGTATTCCAGCAGATGCTAAGCTTTTAACGAGTAGTAATTTCTTTGTTGATGAATCGTTTCTAACTGGTGAAAGTGAACCAAGTGAAAAAGACCCCACCTATATTTCTTCTAAAGAAGATTCTTTAGGGGACAGAAAAGACTTGGTTTTTTCTGGCTCATTAGTAGTCACAGGAAAAGCAAACGTTCGAGTTGAAAAGACAGGAATGAATACGGAAATTGGTAAAATATCGAGCTTATTAAGCAAGGAAGAAACAACCATAGCACCTCTACAAATAAAAATGCAAAAACTTGGGAAAGTTCTAGGACTAATCGCTATTCTCTCTGGCTTTCTAGCGATTGCTATAGGAATCAGCAAAGGATTGTCTTTAGAGACCAGTATCATGACCGCAATATCAATGGCTGTTGCTGCTATTCCAGAGGTTTTGCCAGTCGTAGTAACAATCTCTCTAGCTGTTGGGATGAGGAATATGGCACTGAAGAAAACCATCGTTAGGACTCCTTCAACAGTAGAAACCGTTGGAGGTGTTTCAATTATCTGCTCAGATAAAACTGGAACAATTACCGAAAATAAGATGATCGTGAAAGAAGTTATTATGATGAAGGATAGACTGACTTCCTGCTTAGAAATAACAGAAGAGAAGGAAAAAAATCTCTTATTTCTCTTCTATCTTGCTAGTTCGATGGAAGAAAATGCAACAGTAACCAGTAATCCAACAGAGTTGGCGATCAGAAAAAAACTGGCATCGCTCTTCACTAAAGAGGAACTAGGTGAAGTCGCTTCAACCTTTGAACAGATTCATGAAGTTCCCTTTGATTCAAAACGAAAAAGGATGACTGTCTTATATAAAGTAAACAACCAATATGTTTCTGTCACAAAAGGGGCTTTTGATCGCTTGGATCTCATTGATGCGAACAACCCCACCTACGTGAGCAAGCATGATGAGTTGGCCAATCAAGCCTATCGTGTTTTGGGCGTTGCTTATAAAAGATACGATGAAAGACCTACACGTCTTACTGAAGAAATTCTTGAAAGTCAGTTAGAATTTGCAGGATTTGTTGGGATTATCGACCCAGCTCGGCCCGAAAGCTATCCGGCTGTTTCTATTGCAAAACAAGCAGGGATTCAAACCGTAATGATCACAGGGGACCACTTACTGACAGCAAAAAAAATCGCAGAGGATGTAGGAATTCTCACCGATGGAAAGAAAGCAATGACCGGAGCGGATTTACATGAAATGAGCGATGAAAAACTAGCCCGTGTGATTGATGACTATCGAGTCTTTGCCCGTACTTCCCCAGAAGATAAAATTCGAATCGTAAAAGCATTCCAAAAAAATGATGAGATTGTCGCCATGACTGGCGATGGTGTCAATGATGCACCTGCATTAAAAGCAGCTGATGTAGGGATCGCAATGGGAGGTGGCACAGAAGTAGCAAAGGAAGCCTCTGATATGGTTTTAGTAGACGATAATTTTGCGACGATTGTGCAGGCGGTTGAAGAAGGACGACGGGTATACAGCAATATCAGAAAATCATTATACGCGATGCTTGGTTGCAATATTTCTGCACTGACGATCGTTTTAATTTCCTTGCTCGTTGGGTGGGGAGCACCTGTTACAGCGGTTCAATTGTTAATCATAAAAGTAGTTGCAGATGGAATCCCAGGAATGAGTCTTAGCATTGAACCAGTCGATAAAAAAGCAATGAAGGAAGCCCCTGTCACTAAATACACGAGCATTTTTGCGCAAGGATTATTGGTAAAAATTGTAGAAATCTCAATTGTTTTTACAGTCGTCACATTAGGCGCGATTCTAATTGGACGTCTAGAATCGATAGAGGTTTCTCAGACAATGACATTTATTGTATTGGGATTATCAACTATTGTGCACATGTTTAATTGTAGAAGTAAAGAATCTATCCTGAAGCTGCGTTTTTTGAGCAATCCGTTGTTAGTAATGACAACCTTCATAGGTGCATTGATCATTATCTTGTTAGTAACGATTCCATTCACGCAAACCATTTTTGGCTTTGTCTCTCTTCGTGCAGTTGACTGGCTATGGGTAATCGGATTATCCATTTTTCCTTTAGTGTATATTGAAGTGAAAAAATACTTTGGTTTCTTCTAATAAGAATGATAGATAGAAAATCTTCTATTAACATATTTTCTTGAGAAATGAGGGAGGGCAAAAACTGGGAAGTTTTTGCTTCTCCTTTAATTATTTACAGATGCTTATAATTTCTGGTTTGATAGTATTTAGAAGATATCAGAATGCACAGCAACTATTGTTGTAAGGAAGGATTCGGTAGTATGTTTCAGGCAAATCGCCAGAAATAGCTAAAAAAGCCACTCTATTCTACTCTCTTTTTCAAGAATTCCTGTTAAATGGTAGGTTTTATGTCAAAATGAAGGGTAGAAATGGATGAGGAGTGGTTGAAATGAAAGAAACGATATTAGCAATGAAGCTGAAAGAATATAGAGAAAAAAACAAGCTAACGCAAAGTAGGCTAGCAGAATTATTAGAAGTAAGTGACAAGACAATCTCAAAATGGGAGTTAGGTGCTACGTACCCTAGCAAAAAAAATATGATCAAAATAGCCGAAGAATTGGATATCTCATTAGAAACATTACTTTTGGAAGAAACTAAGAAAGACAATGAGGATTTAAAAGCAAGTATCAAGTATGGGGTGATTAGTTTTTGTTTGATTTTTTTTGTCACGATGATCGTTACTTCGTTCAATCAAGACTTCAGCACGATTATGAATCTTTCTATTCAAGAAAAGTTAGGCGTATTTTTAAGCACCGCTTTAAAATTATTGAGCATCTCTGTGCCGCCAGCGATCATCATTGGCTGCGTGTTTTATTTTTATATCTTCCCTAAAAATAAAAAGGAGAACGAACCATTTCCTCGATTTCGACGGAAATGGTAGATTAGATTATAGGAATCAAGTCATGGACAGAAAAACGGCATTTTAGATAAAAAAGCGTGCGCAGTCTGGCTGGTGTGAAAAGCGTATGGATTTTACAAGAAGGAGAGAGCAGAATGGGATTATTTGGTAAAAAGAAAGAAGTCAGAAATTTAACGAAGGAAGAAGCAGCAGAGATCAAAGAAGAAATGGCACGACAAATGCTTTCAAAAAACGAAAATGATATTGGCATGGTCAAGAAAATCAAAGACCTGACAAACATGAGCACAGGACAAGGGAAAGAGCTATTCCTGAAATTCAGGGATGAGTTAACCGAGAGATAGCGGATAGGGAATCAGCCAACACCAGCCTTTCAAAAGGGAGGCAGATTCGCTTCATTGACAGCTTATGCGGTTGAAAAGGATGTTGTAATCTGGTCAGTTAGTATTATAAACTTTGGCTACTCCGTAAAACTTCTATTACAATCAATTTTTTCTTCAAATGGAGGGGCACAACGATGTCGAAAGATTTAAAAAAGGTTTACAGTATTACGATGATTCAGGTAGTGATTTACGTGATTGCATTCGCCATGGCTTTTCTCAATCGTGGGATCTCACCGAACTGGCCCTTCTACTTGGTCCTAGTAGGAATATTAGTAGGATTTTTTATTCCCGAAAAATATCGCTCACAATTTTCTTCGACTGCTCCGGGTATTTTTTTAAAGAACCGTACGCGACGTACAGAAAATATAATCGAACTGACCGTCACTTGTTTCGTCATTTTTCTGGTAATTTATTTAAATCTTGTCTAGAGGGGGTGTGACTATAGAGAATATGAAAAAGAAGTAACTGTTAGTGTTTGTAGATCTTTATTTACTTTTAGTTGATGTAGAAAAAAGTTGAATAGAGCATTATGTATTCGTTACGAAGTGCCATTTATATATCGGTAAATTGATTTGTATTCAATAGATCGAAAACCTCTCATCCATTTGAGAGGTTTTTTTAGCGAGACAAAAAAACAATCATCGATCAGAAACTGAACAGCGGTTGTTCACGTTGCGTATTCTTACGAATGTTGTAACAACCCATTTACGTATCTTCCTTTAGCGTAAAGAAATAAATTAGATCACGGCAATCCGCACCGTGCTTTTTTTATTTTGAAACGCTTTTTATAGAAATGTACAACATTCTCTATTCTTTAACAACAACCGCTGTTCTCCGAGCTGTCACCACAATTAAGATAATATCGGAAGTTATAAATTGATTGTATCCGTTATTTTTAAAAACGAGAATTTGATGGAGTTTATAGATATTTTCTTTATCAAAAAAAATATACCAGTTTTGACTCCGTCCCTTAGGTGTGAGTAAATCGATATCAATATAGTGTCGGATAACCACACAGTCAAGAACCTATGAAAAAAGTAGATAATATACCTGGTTCTAAAACACCATTCTCGTATACTGTTATACCAAAATGTCAGTTCTCTAGTGAGAAGCATCCAAAGTCTGCCGTTCTAATATTTTAATTCCATGAAAAAAATAGAAATTCCTATACACACAAAAAAAGGATAATAGAAAAAGTACGATTATTGTTTTTGATTAAATAATTATATGGATGAGAGGTTTAAGATGAAGAAATAATCGATAGTAAGGCCCTTTGAATTGTAGGTTACGCACTTTTAAGATACACATTATAAACCATAGCATTTAGCAAATAATTTTATGTAATAACCTTAGTTAGGTGGTTTTTTTAATAAATTAAAATGCGTAATTTAATGCCAAGATGCCGTTTGTTAAATCGAAACGAGGAGAAAAAAATGAAAAATAAACATATGCACCTTTTTTTAGTTGGATTATTGTTTGGGTCAATTGTAATGAATCCAGTACAAGCATTGACAGATACGCTTGGAATAGCACCCGCTCAAGAACAAGAAGCTGGCAATCTTTTATCGGAATCTTTGAACAGCTTTGAAAAAAGTGAAAATCAGGAACCGTCGCCTGATAACAAAGATGTATTTTCTGAAAGTGAAGCAAAGGAAAACCTTTTGGAGAATGAAACGTCAAGCAGTCAAGAAGATGATGCTGCTAGTAATGAGGAGCAAGCGGATAATAGTAAAGAACTATCCGATAGCCAGTCATCTGAATCCGATACGAGCGAAAGTATGACAGATAATGCTGATCAGAATCAAATACATAAAAAAGACTCGAAGATGCTTATGACTCCAACGGAAGCTTCAGAGACGTTCACTTATGATTTAACAGTCGAATATGATCCTTTAAAATATATTTCATTGGATGTAGATTTACCAATCCCTGAAGAGTATAAGCAGGATGAGCTATATTTTCGTCTTACATTGGGTGGCGATTATGGTAATTTTTACGAGTATAAATCAAATGAAAAATTTCTTGTCCTAGGATCATCACATAATAATCCAGTAATAGGTGTAAATCCATTGCATATATCATGGGATAGTTTCCTCCAGGGATGGGGGCTTGAGGGTTTTAACTTTCTTGGTTTTACTGTGGTTATTCCTTATAAAGATGCTAACGGGAATGACCTATTTACAGCCACGTATAATATCCGTTTTACAAACAGTCACTTAACCATTAAATATGTAGATGAATCAGGTAATGAAATCTATCCGTCACGTAGAATAGATGATAGTACAAACCAGCCCTATGACGTTTCAACTAGTGACTATATTCCAGATATTCCTGGATATGAATTAGATACAAGTAATTTACCTGTCGATGCTATTGGAAAATTTAAACGTGGTGAGTTTACAGTTACCTATGTTTATCAGAAAGCGCAAATTGATTACACCGATATTTTGATTAAAGATAGTACTATTTATACACAGGACACATGGTCACCAGTTGATAACTTTATCGAAGCTTCATCAAAAGAAGGAAACCAGCTAACTTATGAGGAATTTTTGGCAAACGGCGGGATTGTTTCTGGTACAGTAGACACACAGACAGCGGGTACTTATACGATTAGTTATACTCTCAATAATCTAACCAAGGATGCAACAATAGTTGTTAAGCCTCGGCTGACCGCCATAAATGTCTCTGACTCAACAATCTATGTGGGTGATCCATGGCAAGCAGAGGATAATTTTGAGAGTGCATTAGACAAAGATGGCAACGATGTTGATTTTTCATCCCTAACGGTAGATGCCAGTAAAGCAGATACAAATAAAGCAGGGAGCTTTGAAGTCACATACACGTATGATGGTGTGACGAGTACAGCGGTTGTTACAGTCAAAGAAAAACAAACCGCGGTGAACGTCCATGATTCCACGATTTATGTGGGAGATTCATGGCAAGCAGAGGATAACTTCGATACTGCATTAGATAAAGATGGCAACGACGTTGCACTTTCAGATCTGACGGTCGATGCTAGTAAAGCCGACACGAGTAAAGCAGGTAGCTTTAAAGTCACTTATACGTATGATGGTGTAACCAGTAAAGCAATCGTGACAGTCAAAGAGAAAATGACAGCCGTTAATGTTCATGACTCAACGATCTACGTGGGGGATAACTGGCAAGCAGAGGATAATTTCGATAGTGCGTTAGATAAAGATGGTAATCTGGTAGATTTCCAAGAACTAACGTTCGATGCCAGCAAAGCAGATACGAGTAAAGCTGGGACCTTTGAAGTCGCATATACGTACGATGGTGTAACGAGTATAGCAATCATTACGGTCAAAGAAAAAATGACAGCCGTCAATGTCCACGATTCTACGATTTATGTGGGTGATCCATGGCAAGCAGAGGATAACTTCGATAGTGCGTTAGATAAAGATGGAAACGAAGTGGCATTCTCAGCCCTGATGGTGGATGACAGTAAAGCAGATACAAATAAAGTAGGGAGCTTTGGAGTCACGTATACGTATGACGGTGTAACGAGTACAGCGACTGTTACAGTAAAAGAGAAAATGACAGCCGTCAATGTCCATGATTCTACGATTTATGTAGGAGATACTTGGCAAGCAGAAGATAACTTCGACAGTGCGTTAGATAAAGAAGGCAACGAAGTGGCATTTTCAGCCATAACAGTAGATGACAGTAAAGCCGACACGAGTAAAGCAGGGACCTTTGAAGTCGCGTATGCGTATGATGGTGTAACGAGTATAGCGATCATTACGGTCAAAGAAAAAATGACAGCCATCAATGTTCACGACTCCACGATTTATGTAGGAGATAACTGGGAAGCAGAAGATAATTTCGATAGTGGTTTGGATAAAGATGGTAATTCAGTAGATTTCCAAGATTTGATTGTCAATGTTAGTCAAGCAGATACAAGTAGAGCAAGGAGCTTTGAAGTCACGTATACGTATGACGGTGTAACCAGTACAGCGACTGTCACAGTCAAAGAAAAACAAACTGCTGTCAATGTCCACGATTCCACGATTTATGTGGGGGATAACTGGGAAGCAGAAGATAATTTCGATAGTGCGTTAGATAAAGAAGGCAACGACGTCGCATTTTCAAACCTGAGAGTAGACGCAAGTCAAGTTGATCCGAGCAAAGCAGGTAATTACGAAGTAACGTATAGTTATGATGAAATTATGGTGACGGCTATCATCACAGTAAAAGAAAAACCTAGCCAAGAAGAATCTGCAGATGATTCAACGCATACTTCACAAGAACAACAGAAAGAGAATCAGAAAAAAGGAGCTTCTGATAGTAGGAAACATGAAGCATTTCCTAAAACAAATGAAAGTAAGTCAGTAGCAGAATTTGCAGCAGGTTTCATAATTGTGTTATTGGTGAGTTCAGTTTTCTTTTGGAAAAAAAGAAAAGCGAATAGATCGTAACGATTAAATAAAGTACTTGGGATCATTTCCTAAGTACTTTATGTGTGTAATACAAATTTTTATCAGAACAAAAGGTATAAATGTACCTTTATAGTCGCAAATTGTTATTTATCGAAAATGGTTGATAGAAGAATCTCAGAAATTAGTCTCAATTTTTTAAAGGGATTATTGAAAAACAGTACCAAAAAGACGAGCGGTATATTGGCATGGACTAATTCATTCTGTTATGGATGCATCACTTCGATAGATGATTTTATATGTTTTCTTGAAAAAGGAATTTCTTCCCAACGATGAATGAATAGATCGTATGTTGAGTGTTTGTTCCCGAGAAGAGTGCAAATTTCTATCCTTTATAAACTGAATTTTTCCTTTTGGATGTGCTGTTTTTCCAAATAAACACGTTGAATCAGAAAAAGTAACTCAGCCCATCTTCTGTCATTTTCTATCGAGTTCAAATAAAACACTTTTTTCTTGGGATCGGATCGTACTAATGTATCAGTAACGACGATATCGGCTATCTCGTAATTATGGGTAATATTGATGTGTTCCTTATTAAAGAAGTTCATTAGACTATTTTCTATATAAAAACTGGCGGAATAGTCCTTTACTACTTGTAAGTAGATTGTAACTTCTGACTTTATATTAGCTGTGTGGAGCGTATAGAGCAGACTTGATAAAAATTTGGTGTGATTTTCATCTTTGGTGTAGATAGAAACAGTTTTTTTTATGACATTCATATAGTCATTTTGAACATTTAATCGAAAAGATAAGGGGGGAATAAATAGTTGGGCGAAGCAGTCAATCCTATCCCCTACTAAAAAATAAAAAGCGTTGAATAAGGTTAAATAATAGAGAATAAGATGCCTGTTCTGATCAGAGAGTTTGTCGTTTATTAGAACAGAACTAGCTGCCAAAACGTCTCGAGAGAAAGTGCAATAAGAATGATCTGATTCGAAAAAAGTTTTTCCTAGTTTTATCTTTTCTTCTATAGGGATAATGTCTGAAATAAAAAGATGGGAAAGAAAATTAAAATAGAGAATCTCGTTGTTTTTCGTACTATCATCAAGGGATCCGAAGCTGTTTTTTTGAAAGATTACTGCTGCACCAAAACTTTCAAAAATAATTGTAAACAAAGTTCGAGTCAATAAGGATTCTGGTTGAATCAAACGATGATTACTATGAATTCTTGTTTGCAAAATAGCATACAAAATATAAAGTGATCTATTTTTTGTAAAAGAAAGTTTGTAAGATTCTTCCAGGATTTCTTCGGTAACTGATGTGCGAATACTGTGAAGGGAGATATCTTGAAATGGCCACTCTAAATCTTGAAAAGAATCTTGCAAGTATAGATAAGAGAACAAGCGAATATTCATTTCATCTCCAACTAAATTATAGTAGCCTTCCCTAACTGTAATGCGGAAATCAAAACCTGAGAAAAACTCATTTAATTTTTGGGTTAGTACGTTCAGATAACTGGTGGAAATAAAGAGCTCATTTAATATATGCTCTTTATTCAGTGAGCTTCTAGTAAGCAACAAAACGGTATAATTAAAAGCTGCATTGTTTTTTAGTAGATGCAATTTCAGAGAGTAGGCAGAAGAGACTGAATGTTCTTTAAATTCAGAGCTGATTTGCACCACACCAGAATTTTTTATGAAGATAAAACTATTGATGCCTTGAAATTCCTCAAAATGCTTATTGATGATTGTTAAGGTATCCCGTACTTTTCGAGGAGTGAGCTGCAAGCTTTCTGCAATTTCTTTTGTGGTTGTTTGCTCCTTGTTTATGATGAAAAATAAAACAGATAATTCTCTTCTTAAGTAGTCAGGTATCACACAATCCGCCTCCTTTCCCCAACACAATTTCTGTACATTGTTATACCAGAATTGTAAATAGCGGGTACTTTTGCTGTGTGCTATCATACCACCGTGATTAAAAAAACGCAAAATAATCTAATATTTTTTTATTACCAATGCATTTATTATTTATAAATAAATATTGTGCGAAAATAATTTTTTATTAACAAATCAAATATGTGGTAAATATAAAAAAGAGAGGCAGCGTTGAAAATGAAAAAAAAATTTGTAATACTTTTTAGTATGTTTATATTGATGATCCCTTCTATGATAAATTCCAGTCAGGTAGTAGCTGATGTTATTAAAACTCAGCTAACACAAAATGAAGAAGGTCTTACTCCAAATGAAACAAGCATTGATGGTAGTCGAGAAGAAACTTGTGAAAGCAATACAATGAGTAAAGAGATCGATGCTAATAATAATTTAAAAAGTGCATCGCAGACCGAGGGGGCTGATTTTGTCAGTGAAACCAATGCAACGATGGAGAGCGTTGAACATACTGAACCAACGGAAAGTAAGACAGTTTCGAGCGACCAAAAATTAAGTAGTAAGGAGGGGGGCAATGACAAGGAGAAGCAAGCAAATAGTTCCGCTGTTGGCGACATAGCTACGGGAACAAATGGAACGAGTGCTTGGGTAATTGATGAAAATGGGATTTTACATATTTACTCAGGGAAGCTTCCTGAATTTCCAGCGGGAGGTGATAAGCCATCGTGGTTTGACTACGGACAGTCAATTAAAAAAGTTGTGTTGGAGGGAGAGGTGATTGCAGGTACTCACCTTGACTATTTTTTTGCGTACCTTACAAATGTAACTCAAATCGATAATTTAAATTTCTTGAATACGAATGCCACAACAACTATGATAGGTACTTTTCAACATCTGCCTGCACTTAAACAACTAGACGTATCCGGTCTTAATACGGCTAGTTTGGTTTCAATGGATTCTATGTTTTTTGGTTCAAGTGCACTTACGACTTTAGATATTTCAAGTTGGGATATGTCTAATATTGATACGTGGAAGTATGATACTAGCGCATTTCCTCCCAATTTGAATCATATAACATTAGGTAAAAAAACAGTACTTGGCGGTTATTATTTAAATGCGCCACCGAATGACGGAGTTTACGGTGGCGTTTGGATAAATCTTGAAACTAAAGCTAGGTATGATAGAGAAAAACTAACTAAAACCTATGATGGTGATACGATGGCTGGCGACTATATGTGGGCGAAAGTTCCTAAATTAAATGTAAGGAACATTACCTTATATACAGGGGAAAGCTGGAACCCACAAGATGGTTTTATTTCTGCCTCAGACGATTTGGGAGATGAACTATATTCTCTGACTAATGATATTAAGATCCTTGGTGATCAAGTAGACTTAAGTTATCCAGGCGTTTATGAAGTAGAATATCGGTACTATTATAATAGTGCCAATACTACTAATTCTGTCAGCGGTATCTCTAAAGTGACAGTAAAAGATAATAAAACGACAGTCAATGTTCATGATTCCACGATCTATGCAGGAGATAGCTGGCAAGCTGAGGACAACTTTGATAGTGCACTAGACAAAGAGGGCAATCCGATATATTTCCAAGACCTTGTAGTTGATGAGAGTAACGCCGATACGAGTAAAGCAGGGACCTTTGAAGTCAAGTACACGTATGATGGTGTAACCAGTATAGCAACCGTGACAGTCAAAGAAAAACAAACGACAGTCAATGTTCATGATTCCACGATCTATGTGGGGGATAACTGGCAAGCAGAAGATAATTTCGATAGTGCGTTGGATAAAGATGGCAACGATGTTGATTTTTCAGCTTTAACTGTCGATGCTAGTAAAGCCGACACGAGTAAGGTAGGTAGCTTCGAAGTTGCCTATACGTACGACGGTATAACCAGTACAGCGATCATTACGGTCAAAGAAAAAATGACAGCCGTCAATGTCCATGACTCAACGATCTACGTGGGGGATAACTGGCAAGCAGAGGATAACTTTGACAGTGCATTAGATAAAGATGGTAATTCAGTAGATTTCCAAGATCTTGCAGTCAATGATAGTGAAGCCGATACGAGTAAAGCAGGCAGTTTTGACGTCACCTATACGTACGATGGTGTAACGAGTACAGCAATCATTACGGTCAAAGAAAAAATGACAGCCGTCAATGTCCATGACTCAACGATCTACGTGGGGGATAACTGGCAAGCAGAGGATAACTTTGACAGTGCATTAGATAAAGATGGTAATTCAGTAGATTTCCAAGATCTTGCAGTCAATGATAGTGAAGCCGATACGAGTAAAGCAGGCAGCTTTGACGTCACCTATACGTACGATGGTGTAACGAGTACAGCGGTCATTACGGTCAAAGAAAAAATGACCACCGTCAATGTCCATGACTCAACAATCTACGTGGGGGATAACTGGCAAGCAGAGGATAACTTCGATAGTGCGTTGGATAAAGATGGTAATCCGATAGATTTCCAAGAACTGACGGTCGATGCTAGTAAAGCAGACACGAGTAAAGCAGGTACCTTTGACGTCACCTATACGTACGATGGTATAACGAGTACAGCAATTGTCACAGTTAAAGAAAAAATGACAGCCGTCAATGTCCATGATTCTACGATTTATGTGGGGGATAACTGGGAAGCAGAAGATAATTTCGATAGTGCGTTAGATAAAGATGGTAACGACGTTGCACTTTCAGATCTGACGGTTGATGCCAGTAAAGCCGATACGAGTAAAGCAGGCAGCTTTGAAGTCACGTATACGTACGATGGTATAACGAGTACAGCGATTGTCACAGTTAAAGAGAAAATGACAGCTGTCAATGTCCATGATTCTACGATCTATGTCGGAGATAAATGGACGGCAAAAGAAAATTTTGACAATGCATTAGACAAAGCAGGAAAGAAAGTCGTGTACGAAGACTTGACAGTAGACGCAAGTCAAGTTGATACGAGCAAAGCAGGTAGGTACGAAGTATCGTATAGTTATGATGGAATTACGGTAACGGCTACAGTCACAGTAAAAGAAAAACCTAGCCAAGAAAAACCTGAAGATGATTCAACGCATACGACACCAGAACAAAAGAAAGAGAATCGGAAAAAAACAACTTCTGATAGTAAGAAACAGGTAACACTTCCTAAAACAAATGAAAACAAATCAGTAGTTGAATTAGTAGCAGGTGTCATAATTGTGCTTCTAACAGGTGTAATTTTCTTTTGGAAAAAAAGAAAAGCGAATAAAGCGTAATGGCTAAAAAATAAAGTATTCGGAAATTATTTCCGGGTACTTTATTTTATTTGAAAAAGACTTCAGCCAAGCTTCTCTTTCTTGATAGTTGAGAGATAGAAACCTTCACAGAGGCCATGTAAATTTATTTCATAGAGGAACATATCTTCTTACATGGAGGATGTTAGGAAGGTACTGACACTATTCTCATCAAAGAGAGGGACACCTTTCAATAACTAATTATATTAAGTAGGAATTTTCGTAAGTAGATTAGTGTACTTGATAAAATCATGCCTCCCTAAAATCAACCTTCGATCAATTCTACCAGCACATTAGCTGTTTCTTGCGGATGGCTGATTGGAAAATGATGACCCAATGGCAGATCGACTATTTTAGTCGTTTCTCTTGGCGGTAAATAGCTTTTATCCTCGGTTCCCCATACGATTGGAATCGAAGGATCTATTCTTTGGTGAAGGGTCATTTCTTTTAACAACCGATTTAGTTGAAGTGTTGTGTTGACTATCCGTGAAGAACGAACACTCTTCTTCACTCTTTTTAAATATTCACTAGAAGAGGCTGCTTCGTCTATCAGCAGTCCTTTTTTTGTGAAATAGGCGAGTAATTGTCGTTCAGAGGCATGCTTTAAAGCTAGTTTACTGAGCCATGTTGCAGGGACCGAATCGGTTTTGTGGACAGGTGGTTGTAAAAGAATCAGTTGATCGTTCTCTGAAAAGAAGCGCTGTTCAGCAGCTGTTAATAACAAGGCGGCACCAAAAGAATGGCCGATAAAGACAGAGCCGTCAGGCAGGATATTCTTTAGTGAGCGTATCAACTCAAGATATGGTGTCAACAGCTGTTGCTTTTTAATAAACGGAGATCTTCCGAATCCTGGTAAATCTGCAATGATAATTTTTCTGCCTGTTTGCTTATTCAATGCTAGCCCCAGTTGAAAGAGATCGGTACCATCGCTAAATAAGCCATGCAAAAGCACGAGAGGAGTAGCAGAGCCCTCCAATTGATAGACCGTCGCTTCGTTGACAGCTATTCGTGTGTAGGGTGTTAGGCTTTCTTCCCCATAGGTCAAGCGAAAATCAATGTCAGCTACTGCTAATGGGATGTTTGATGCTGCTATTTTTTTAATCAGTTCCGATTCAAAATCGCGTTTTGTCAGCCGATTGTCAAAGGTTCTATTGGTCAAAAAGTTTAAACTGCTTTCAGGAATACCCGTTAATTTGCTTCCGCCAGCTGCCATAACGAACTTGAGTAAACCAAAAGGAACAGTCAGCCGAGGTTTGTTTCGATTAAGACTTTCAGAAATCAGTCCCATCAGTTGAACGATCTCTTTATCGGCGTGTTTATCGGCAACAAGGGGATACGTCATTTCGTCTTTTGTCTCATTGAATATGGTTTTGACAATAAATTGAGCGAGTACATTTTTATTGATCAACGGCAGTCGATAGTCGGTTCCTCCGGGGATAACAGGTAAGGCTCCACTTCGGATTATTTTTATAAATAAGCCAAAGCCTTCGAGTTGTTCGGTGCTGCCTGTTTGCTCATCACCGATGACGGTTGGCGGATTGATTACTGCTAAAGGAATATGGTGCTTTTTCGCTTCTTGTCGAATATAAATATCAGATAAAAACTTCATCTGCTCATAGGGCGGGGTTCCAAGTAACGCTGGATGCACCTCTTTGAACACATCCGTCGTTTCCCAGACAGAAGAATCATCCGTGAATGGGCTCATGTACCCAGCTACGTGGATGATTTTTTTCAATTTGTTTCTCTTGTTGATTTCTGTTGCAAGGGTCATGAGGTTTTTGCTGCCTTCTAAAAAGGAGCTCTTCGCGGCTGCTTCTGATAAGGTGATATCCATCGGACCGCCGCAGTGAAGAATCATGTTGCAGTGCATCGCTCGTTCGTGGTCGATCGCATTTAAGCCTAAGTTCTCTTTTGTTAAATCGCCTGTTACCAACGCTATTTTTTCAGGAGCTAATGCTTGCAATGGTCTTGCTTTCGCTGGATTTCTGACAAGTAATGTTAAGAAAACAACTTCCCTTGCGAGTTGTTTGACGATTTCTTTGCCAATAAACCCAGTTGCCCCGATAATTAAAATATTCATTATTTTCTCCTTTTTAGAACTTCTCAGTCCTATTTTAATATAAAAAAATTACTCTTAAACGAGTAATTTAAATAAATTTTTGGCTGTAGTAGTGAGATACTGACTCTCTTTTTTTACTTCTGCTAAAAAGAGTGCCCCTTCAAGGTTATTCACAAAAATCTCCGCCGTTTCTTTGACGTTGATGTCTTCACGAAACGCTTTAGTATTTATTCCTTCTTGAATCAATCCCTCGCAGATACGCGTTAAATAATCAAAAAAATGATTGATTTTTTCTTGGACCTGCCAATCATTTTTCGGCGCTTGCATAATGAAAGTAATGAAGGGACAGCTGCCTTGATAGTCCCGCTCTTCAATTTCTTCAGCCAAACTTTGTAGAAAGGTCAGCATTTTTTCTTCCAAAGTTAGATTGGTCTGTTTCAAAATGTCTGCTAGTTTTTCTCGGTATACAGTGATCCAAAAATCAATCACTGCTAGTAATAATTCCTCCTTACTTGAGAAGTGGTAATAGACATTTGATTTTGACACACCGCTTTGCTGCACTACCTCATCCATACTGGTATACGTGTAGCCGACTTTGAGAAAAAGGCTGGCGGCTGTTTCGATCACTCTGTTTTTATTTGAATGTTTATAATTTGCCATAATAGAACTATATAGTACTAATTGAGTCTTGTCAATTTTTTATTCACTGATTGATTCATTTTCTTTTTATTGTGGTAAAATTAATGTTAAAAAATAATTTAAGGTTCTTTTTTTAATGATTGATATGTATAATAAGAACATACAGTAAGAAAGTGTATGCTGAAAAGAGGACTCTTATGAAAAAATTTGCAATTGGCTGTTTTGGGATCAGCCTTTTTATGACGATCGTTGGCCTTTTTTTACAGACGATTTTGATCCCTATTCAAGATTTTGACACAATCAGCAAAGAAGAACTTAAGAATATCCAACTTGATCTTGCTATTAATTATCCATTAGGAACTGGTATGCTCTATATCGGGCTTCCTTTGTTAGTATGCTCGAGTGGTTATTTGGTTTTTTGTTATTTTAGAGATAGGAAGAACTGAAGCTGTTTTTGTATCCCTTAAAAAGGAAAATCACTCATACAAACACCACTTTTCATCACAAAAGAAAGAGTGCGGATCTCGAAACTTATAACAGAAATCATACGTGCGTTGACTAGTAACATCTGTAAATTAGTTTTGAAAGATAACGAAGCTTATCTAAAAAAAATGCTTAAGAGGAACGCAATATAATATTATGTACGTTTGTATTTAAATGAAAAGGTAAATATTGTTTGTTTGGATCTGTAATGTTTGAGGAAATACTAACTAATTAAGGAAGTGCTTTATGAAAATAAATGATGTTTTGCATAGACGCCAGTATACGATTAATTTATCTTCTAATACTCCACCGCTTGATTTAGCTTCTTTAAGTAATATGGGGGTCTGGAGTAATCCAAAAGAGAAACACTATATATTGACTTTGACACACAATGACGATCCCATTAACGATTCTTCTATGTTTGAGAAAATTTTTAAGGAGCGTACTGGATTACAGTCAAAAGATTTTATATATGAAGCAAAACATGGACCGATGACCCTACAACGTGCTGTTGATTCGACTTGGTTTTGAAAATATAGAGTTTTTTGAATAGATGCAATAGCACAATGCATGAAATCATGGTATTGAGATTATTTTGAAGGAATTGAAAATAATGAATTTTTTTAGGGAAGCAGGTCTGAATAGCTATGAACAATCACGAAAAGAATCGAAAACAACATTCAATTAGCAATCTATCTAGTAATTCCTTTAACGTAATGAATACAAAATCTGATCCTTCACAAACTGGATCACCAATACCTTTTCAAAATGGCGACTTTTCATCAGTTGATCGAAACATTCATTCTTCAAAAACAGTCGCTGAAATGCTTTGTTTCTATTTAGCAGGTAGTATTATTGCGGCAATTGGGTGTTATTTGTATATTAAGCTGCCCCTATTTGCTAATTTACTGGAGAATACGATTTTATCTTTTGCTATTACTTTTGGGATTATCATCCTAAGCTTTGTTTTGTCTCATTTTATAACGAAAGTACTTACTGCTCATATCAGAAATAAATGACCAATATGAAATGAATTGTGAGGATAAATAGATGTATTCAAATTACCAGAAGCTGCCGCACTATTTAAAAAAGTGGTATGCATTATTTTATATTTTACCATTGATGCTTCTCTTATTTGTTAATGCCCTGACAGCTTGGTTATCTTTTCCCATAAACATAGGAATTCTATTGATTCTTTATGGAGTAAGTTGTTTGATTGCTACCAAGGCGTCTCAAGGTAAAAAAGAATGGTTTGTTCTAGATGGCATCACTTTTGGGATTGCCTTGATCACTCTTTCTATCATTTAATTGAAATAAAGGGGTAGCCTTTGATGCAGAGATAATAGTGGAGAACCGATTATTGCGCATGTCGTCTCTTCTTTCGTTGTGCTGGCAGCAGCCATCTTGATCTAAAAATTACTGTGCAGTGGCTGTCTATAAGCGTAAAGGAATTGAGGATGGCTTGGTTGTACGCCTAGAAGCTCTAAAATTAGGTTGATTGAAGCCGATTTGAGAGTTCAGATAAGCGTTACGGGCTTGCTATTTTTTGCAGTCGTTATATACTGATGTCTATACTTCATGGTTTCGTATGTCGTCATCATTTCGGTAGTATTGCTGATATGAAAGACCGCAGCAAAAGTGAGCGAATAGGAGGAAGTAGTGATGCAGCAAACAGAAGAAACTGAATTATTTGTAGAATGCCCAGTGGCTAGCGTCCAGAAGGTCGTACGCGGCAAGTGGTCCATGGTCATCTTGTCCTTTTTACGGCACAAAACGCTTCGTTTCGGTGCGCTTAGTCGTAAAATGCCCATGGTGACCCAAGCAAATTTGACAAAGGAATTGCGCATGCTTGAAAGCTATGGCCTCATTCATCGTGAAGTCTATCCGCAAGTGCCGCCAAAAGTTGAATACTCACTGACCGAAATGGGGCATAAATTCATGCCAGTTTTGGATGCCTTAGAAACATTTGCTTCTACCTATGAGTCAGAAAACGAAAAAGTAGTCAATCCTTGAAGCGTTCAAGGATTTTTTTTGTGCCTGAAATCCGTATGATTACACAAATCTATTGAAAACGATAGTACCTATCAAAAAATATGGTACTTTTTATTATTGAGGTAACAGGTCATAATGAAATCATCTTAAGAAAGAAGGTTTTTTTTATGAAAAAAATGATACTGAATCAATATGGCTCTGTAGATGTTATGCAAATGGTTGAAACTGCTATCCCTGAGCCAGCTGCTAAGCAAATTGTGATCAAAACCGCAGCGATCGGCGTGAATGATCCTGATATTGTTATTCGTGCGAATGGACCATTTCCAACGATGCCAAAAGAATTGAAACCTGTGCTTCCACACTCTTTGGGACAAGACTTTTCTGGTATCGTAACAGCTGTCGGAGATGATGTGACCCGCTTTTCAGTAGGTGATCATGTGGTTGGGATGGCGTTTATGAGTACATATTCTGAATACATTTTGTTAGACGAGTCAGCAGTTGTTGCTGCTGTACCGAAGGAGCTGGACTTGGTGCCGTTAGGTGGATTTTTCCTTGGCGTGGCCACAGCCTACGGTGCAACCATTCGTGATGGTCAAGCAAAAGATGGACAAAAAGTACTGATTCATGGCGGTGCTGGCGGTGTCGGGTCTAAAGCTGTTCAGCTGGCAAAACATGCCGGAGCGTATGTCATAGCAACAGGCAGCGCTGAACAAGCTGACTATATGAAGGAGTTAGGGGCAGATGAAACGATCGATTATCAAACAGAAGATTTCACAAAATTGGTTTCTAATGCCGATTTAGTGGTTAATTTAACTGGTCCTAAAACATTGGAGAACAGTTATCAAGTAATCAAAAAAGGCGGGCGCGTCACTTCTGTTAATGCGCCAATCAACCAAGAAGAAACGGAGCGTAGAGGAATTACTGGTATGTATTCTATGGGGTTCATGACTGTTGAAGAGCTGGAAAAAGTCATTGATCTTTATGCGCAAGGAAAACTTGATGTCCTTGTAGACAAGACATATCCCTTTGAATTAGAAGCAATCAAGCAAGCTCACCTTGATTTCCAAGCAGGCGGAAATACTGGCAAAAAGATCATTGTCTTTGATAAATAGGGAGTAGTAAATAGAAATCGTACAATAGAGATTTTAAGAGCGAGCGTAACAGAACGCTGTCCGTTGTTTAGCTACAAGCAAAGTGCTCCAGAGCAATTTGTTTAATCGATGGATTTTTCATTTATTTGATCAAGGCAGAATTTCCAAAAATTTTGTAAGAATTACCATGAAAAGAGACAAGATACGACTCAGTAAGGAACAGTACAAGTCCGCTTCCACTACGAAAGGAAGCGGACTTGTATTAGTTTTCTTCAATAAAAATCTATTAACTTTCAGTATCTAGCATCCGCTCCATAAACCATTCCACTTGTTGGGGGGCATCGTGGTCAAAGAATGCGGACTCTTTTTTATCTAAAGCGGCTATTTTTTCAATGTCTTCTTGGGAAAGCTCAAAGTCAAAAATAGCAATGTTTTCAGCCATCCGTTCTGGACGAACTGTTTTTGCTAAAGCGACGATGCCTCGTTGCATCAACCAGCGAAGAACAACTTGACCAACCGTTTTGCCGTATTGCTTGCCAATTTCTGCTAATGTCGGATTGGTAAATAGGTCATGGCGTCCTTCTGCAAAGGGTGCCCAAGCTTCAACTTGGACGTCATATTTTTCATGCCATTCCTGATCTTCCGCTCGTTGATTCCAAGGGTTCACTTCGATTTGATTGATTTGAGGTTTCACCTCATTCAAGCCGACAAACTCGATCATCTTAGCTGATTTGAAATTTGAAACGCCAATTGCACGTAATTTTCCTGTTTTTTGAGCAGCAGCCATTGAGCGCCAAGCACCATAAATATCTCCATATGGTTGGTGAATAAGATAAAGATCAAGGTATGTCAATCCCATTGTGTCAAGCGAATGTTCAATCGTTTCTTTCGCTTTATCTTCGGAAGCTTGGAGAATAAATAATTTAGAGGTAACAAAAAGTTCTTCTCGAGTGACTAGACCTTCACTGATGGCGCGCTTGATTCCCTCGCCTGTTTCTTTTTCATTTCCATAAATAGAAGCAGTATCGATCAGGCGATACCCAGCTTTGATTGCTTGGTAAACAGCCTCAGCTGTTTCTTCCAAAGGAATTTGATAAACGCCAAATCCTAGTTGCGGCATGGTGACACCATTATTGAGTGTGATTGTTTGCATAGTGTTTCCTCCTCTAATTTTCATTACATGTTCTATCCTAAACCTTGGAGTTGGGTCTATAGCAAGTGAAAGATGTTACTTTTTTCGTTCCCATAATTTTTCCACTTTATCAGGAGTCATATTTCCTGCTTTGAATTTTGCGATATGCTCATCATACGTTTCTATCTTATAAATAAGTAGGTCTCGTACTTCCTGCATTTCTGCTAACTTTTTCTCTAATTCTTCGAGTTGATCGGCTAAAATCTGTTTCTGAGCTTTTTCGACATTTTGACTTTCACGTACTTGTGCCAATTGAGCAAATTCAATTAGCGATTCGATGGACAATCCTGCATTTCGTAAATGTTTTGCTAGATAGATCCAGTTTAGATCATTTGTTGTGTACACCCGATAGCCACTCTCATTGCGTTGGACAGGTGGAATCACACCGACTCGTTCATAATAGCGCAATGTGTCTACGCTCAAATCAAACATTTCCGCTGCTTTTTTTATATTCATCGTTGGTTCTCCTTATCTTTTTCTATAAGTAATCATAAACCCTGAAGTGGACTCTAGGGCAAGTGGTTTAAAATTATTTATTTAAAAGAATATATTTTGTTCGTCAGGACGACTATATAGGAAGAAAAAGTTTCAAGCATTTTTATTTCAACAGAATGATTTGAGAAATCATCAGTATTGAAAGCTCCTTTCTTAGTGTTTTTCAAAGCAAGTCATACTCTCTTAGAATTTATTATTTCGTTATCTATATGAGTGAGGCATTTTATATCCATAGATTTTAAATAAATCCGTCTCATGTTATGATGATGATGAAAATTGTTAACTTGGATCAAGGAAACAATCGGTTCTTGTTATGAAAAACGAAAAAAAGCTGATGAGAGTGTGATTATCCATGAATATAAAAGAAGTAAGTAGTATGAATCAAAAGTTAGAGCAACAATTAATTGAAGTTTGGGAGAGTTCTGTTAAGGCGACGCACACCTTTTTGTCAGAGACCGAAATCCAAGCCATTAAGCAATACATTCCAGAGGCATTGCATCATGTGCCACATTTGATTATCGTAGAAAGTGAAAATGGAGAGCCAGCTGGCTTCATGGGGATCTCGGATCGAAATCTTGAAATGCTTTTTATAGCAAATGAACAAAGAGGCAAGGGACTAGGAAGAAAACTCTTGGCATACGGGATGGAAAACTATGCTGTAAATGAACTGGGAGTAAATGAACAGAATCCTCAGGCGAAAGGATTTTATGAGTATATGGGATTTGAGGTATACAAAAGAAGCGAGTTAGATGAACAAGGAAACCCTTATCCGATTCTGTATATGAAGAAAGTTGATAACAAGTAGCTGTTTTTTAATTCTTTATTTTTGAGGATTGCTTGGCTATATGCCTAGAAGCATTAAGATTAGGTTGATTGAAGACGATTTTAGAAACAAGATAAGCGTCACAAGCTTTTTATTTTCAGCAGTCTTTATATCCGACTGTCTATCATTCATCATTTTATAGGTCGTCATCATTTAGATTACGCTTTTAATGTGAAAGGCTGCTACTCAATCAAGTCAGCTTCATTTGCAATGCCTCCAAAAAACTTTCCGATTTGAATGAAAAGCTCACCCCAAGCAGCCCCCGAAAAATAGTTTCGGAGGGCGCTTGGGGTTTGGGGCTTAGCTAGCTAAATAATGATCGATCACTAAAAAGTGATCAAGAAACAGAATAGGCAATTTTTTCTTTTCAATCAAAAAATTTTGATCATTTTATCAAGCAGAGGATGGCACAAGTAAGTGGAAAGTAGGTAGTGGCTATTTTTTGTGTTCAGGATGGGGAAGTAGATTTGTCTAGGATACACGTGAGGATAAACGTTTTGAGGATCATTTGTTTTTGACTTACCTATGTGCCATCACTGCGAAAACCCTGTGGATGAAGGCGTCATGTACGACACCAGATACTCGGAAGGAAAAGCTAAGGACGGTTCATTGCCTGTGCCTGACATGCTTTTTCTAACCGCAAAGTCGTAAGGGCTGAAGAGCTGCAACGCTGAATAAGTTGGCTGCCCCGTGCGGTTTTTGGTGTTTTTTGAACCCTACAAGCTGCTATTGCTGCTCGCCTATTCGTCGCAAGCTTGGAAGGTCTTCTCAGAAAATGCCCGTCAGCTGTCAACAGGCTGCCTTTTGCATCAGGAAGCATCAGCGTTCTAACAAATTTTTTTGATCCAGTAGTCGCCCACTCATTTTGGGCAACTTCTATCCGAGAAATCGTTGCGTTAGAAGTATGTCTGTCCGTCCTTTCCAGATAAAAGTCAGCTGAAAGAGGGCTGATACTTAACAAAACGGCAGTTAGGACGACCACAAGCGCTCTCAAAAAAACTCAGTCCTTTCTTTTCAATGGTCATTGTTCTTATCTGCACTTCATGATAGCACCGAAACGCGAATTATTTTTCGCGTTTTTTTGTTTTTAAAATAAAAAATTAGATATTCGCTTTTTTGGGTTAAATGGTATACCTGAGATGGAATAAAAATAATAAAAGAAAGGACAGGATTTACAATGAAGAAAACATCATTAGTTGCAGGTTTCGTTTTAGGTGTAGGCGTTTTGTTTACTCTAGGTGCATGCTCAGCAGTGGAAGAATCAGGGGAAGTGGTCTCTGGGTCTGGAACGGAAACGTTGATCAGCGATTCGTCAGATGAAGTAGTTGTGGGAAGTGAAAAATTGAGTGATGACGGGTATTTTGAAGAAATCGTAACTAAGGGAATCGATCCGAAAATCAAAGACGTCGTTTGGTATGAAACGAATTATGAAAATGCTGGTTGGGATCACATTCGCTTTTTAGTGAATCATGTAAAAATCGTGAATGTAGAAGAATTCAAAGACAAAGACAAAGAATACAAAACATTGCTTTCACTGAAATATCAATTGTTTAATGAAGATTCGAAAGACAAAAAAATCAAACCTGACAAAGCCTATTTGGTGTTGAATGATGGCAAAAAAGTAGAAGCGGAAGTGTTTGTGGACTACTTAGATGATGAGATTTTGACCCATGACAAACATAAAGATGGCTTTATTCATTTTAAAGTGGCGCAAGAACAAAGTTTGCCAGCGATCAAAGCGGTCGAAATCGAATTTAAAGCAGATGGAGATTTGACACATACGTACCATATTGATCTATCTTCCGCTGCTGAAAAATAGTATCTAACGATAGGAGGTAAAAAAAATGGATACTAGCAAGAAAAAACTATCATTGTTGAGTTTTTTTGCAATAACTGCTTCAATGGTGATGACGGTATATGAGTATCCAACCTTTGCGACATCGAAGATGAATTTAGTTTTTTATTTACTCGTCGGCGGTTTCCTCTGGTTTATCCCTGTAGCCCTTTGCTCTGCGGAGATGGCTACTGTAAAGGGATGGGAAAAAGGGGGACTCTATACCTGGGTCTCAAAAACATTAGGGAGAAAATGGGGCTTTGCTGCCATTTTCTTCCAATGGTTCCAAATCACGGTAGGCTTTATTACGATGATTTACTTTATTGTCGGGGCGCTTTCCTATGCCCTAAATTGGCCGGCTCTTAATACGAATGTTTGGCTGAAGCTGATTGCCACTTTAGTGATCTTTTGGCTGATCACGATCTCGCAATTTGGCGGAACAAAAAATACTGCGAAGATTGCCAAAGTAGGGTTCTTTGTGGGGATCGTCGCAACAGGGATCATTCTTTTTATCTTAGGAATTGTCTACATTGCTCAAGGGAATCCCGTCAAAGTTTCTTTTGGATCAGGTGCATGGATTCCTGATTTCACGAAAATCAATACGCTGGTCGTTTTTGTTTCCTTTATTTTAGCCTATGCAGGGGTTGAATCTTCTGCCAGTCACGTAAAAGATATGGACAATCCTGGAAAGAATTACCCGAAAGCTATTTTGATTTTAGTTGTAGCAACGATTCTTTTGGATACGTTAGGTGGGGCAACGGTGGCTGCCACGATTCCCCAAAATCAATTGTCTCTTGATACTGGCGTGATTCAAGCCTATTCTTATTTGATCCATCATTTTGGCGGCGGAGAATGGCTGGTTCGTTTGATTGCCGTGGTCATCTGTTTAGGTGTCATTGCAGAAATTGCTGCTTGGGTGGTCGGCCCATCGACTGCGATGCTTGAAGCAGCTGAAAATGGCTTGCTGCCAAAACAAATGGCCAAAGTCAATCAACACAACGTCCCAATCAATATCGTTTTGGTACAAGGCATCATTGTTTCCATTTGGGCGGTTGTCTTGACATTAGGCGGTGGAGGCGCCAATCTATCCTTCTTCGTTGCGATGGCGTTGACGGTCTGCATCTATCTGGTGGCTTATGTCCTCTTGTTTCTTTCCTATATTAAATTAGTCAAAGAAAAAGACGACTTAACAAGAACGTATCATATTCCTGGTGGGAAAAATGTGAAAATTGGTGTTGCGATGGTTGGTTTGCTTGTTTCTATTTTTTCTTTCTTTATTTCCTTCTTTCCACCGAGCGATATCGGCTCCGGAAAGGGCGGAACCTATTTAGCCATCTTGATCATCAGTTGGCTGATTATTGTCGTGATACCGTTTGTCATCTATAAATATGTAGGTGAAAAAGCAAGCGATAAAAAATAAAAAGCACAACCTATGAGGAGGAGAGCTGCATGTTATTTAGTAAAAAAAATCGAAAAGAAGCCCAATATTTGGAGCCTATCTATGGGAATGAGGCAATGGATCAAGCGATCCCTATGTACAAATTACCAAAAGAGTCCTTGGTACCGCGGGATGCCTATGAATTAGTCAAAGATCAATTGATCGATGAAGGGGTCTCAAGACAAAATTTGGCGACGTTCTGTCAAACCTACATGGAACCAGAAGCAGTCAAAATTATGAGTGAAACCCTTGATAAAAACGCCATCGATAAAACCGAGTACCCACGGACGGCTGAAATTGAAAACCGCTGTGTCAACATGATCGCTGATTTATGGCATGCCCCAGAAGCGTCCGATTTTATCGGTACATCAACGGTAGGCTCAAGTGAAGCGTGTATGCTAGGTGGATTGGCCTTAAAATTTGCTTGGCGCAATCGGGCAAAAAAACTTGGCTTAGATATCAATAAACAAAAACCAAACTTAGTGATTTCTTCTGCCTATCAAGTCGTTTGGGAAAAATTCTGTGTCTACTGGGACATTGAAATGCGGACGATCCCTATCGATGAAGAACATGGCAGCATCAATGTCGAAAAGGTCACGGACTATTTAGATGAATATACGATCGGGGTCGTCGGTATTTTAGGGATCACTTACACTGGACGATACGATGATATCAAAGCACTAGATAAGAAATTAGAGGAATACAACAAACACACCGACTACAAAGTCTACATCCACGTGGATGCGGCTAGTGGGGGATTGTACACACCATTTATGGAACCAGAACTTGAATGGGATTTCCGTTTGAAAAACGTTCGTTCCATCAGTACGTCTGGACATAAATATGGGTTAGTCTATCCTGGTATCGGTTGGGTGCTTTGGAAAGAAAAAGATTTCTTACCAGAAGAGTTGGTCTTTAAAGTAAGTTATCTTGGCGGTGAAATGCCAACGATGGCCATCAACTTTTCAAGAAGCGCCAGCCAAATCATCGGACAATATTACACCTTTATCCGCAATGGGTTTGAAGGCTACCGCTTGATCCACAAAAAGACCAGCGATGTTGCCCAATATTTAGCAAAAGAGATTGAAAACATGGGTTACTTCGATATTTATAATGATGGTTCACGGTTGCCGATCGTCTGCTACAAATTAAAAGAAGATGCCGATATTTCTTGGAATCTGTATGATTTGACGGATGAATTTGCGATGAAAGGCTGGCAAGTCCCTACCTATCCATTACCTGATAATCTATCACATATCAATATCCAACGCTTTGTCTGCCGGGCAGATTTAAGTATGCAAATGGCAATGGATCTGGTGCAAGACATGAAAGAAGGAATCGAGCGCTTGAACAAGCGACCAAGCCGTCATGTTTCATCCGATCAAACCTATGGCTTTTCACATTAAGAAACGGTATCGCTAGAAACCCTTTCATTGCTTTTTTCAATGAATAAAAAGTCCCTTTATGAAACGTTTTTTGCAAGACTGAATGAACATTGGTTTATAGAAAAATCAAAGGCGGTTGCATCGACTGCCTTTGATTTTTTTGTTTGTAAGAACGGGTAAGCACTTGATAGTGTCGTTTTTTAAGAGAAAGTAAAAAAACAGTGCTTGATAATTTCATTTATTGACATTTCTGGCTTGTGATAGTATTAATAATTATGGTCTAAATATATTTTTTTAGAGAAGAACGTTTTACATAAACAAAAAGGAAATCTTAGAACGTTGTCGTGAGGGAATTCTTAGGGAAATTCGTCTTGCATCGAGGGTTTTTGTTTGTCAGTCATGGTTTGTTGGGGAGTAAGTGAAGGAAAAGTATGTGTAGAAAGGGCCTGTTTTTACTGCGCTTGTTTGTTTCATAAGTAACGTACTGCTATCTTTTTCTGTAAATTGGTTGTAACTATTCTGAATGAATATAGATTTACACTGGAGGAAAAACAGTCATGTATAAAGAAGACTTACTGGATAAGGACTTAAAATTAGAGTATATCTTGCTCAAATTTTTGTATTTATCGACCGGTCATATCAAAAAAAGTGATGCGTGTCGGGAATTAGATATTACGATGCCGACCTTGACGAAATTATCAGAGAGCCTTCAACGGCAACTAAAAAATGAGAAGGTCTCATTTATCATCAATCGTTATACGTTGGAACTGCAAGTAACCGATAGTGTCTCACTGGATGATTTGACCGACACGCTATTGAAAAAATCTGCTAAATATCAAATCATCCATTATTTGTTTCAACATGCAGGCTATGATGCCTTCGTATTGGCTGATGAATTAAACATAAGTGTGGGGACCCTCAATCGATTGATTGCTGAGTGCAATCAGTTGTTGCAGCATTTTGAATTAAAGATCAGAAACAAAAAACTAGTTGGAACGATGACACAACGCATTTATTTTTACTATAATTTTTTCAAAATGGGTGCAACAACGATCGATTCTGTTTTGATCGATGACCTGGTTGCGGAGTTAGCGAAAAAAATAACCTTATCGATTGCCCAACAAAAGCAGCTGAAGATCTGGTTGTTTGTGATTATGAAAAAAGTCACGTCTCACACGACCTTGGGAAGTTTAAGTCCGGAAGAACAATCCAAAATTGAGCGTTGCCAAGAGATGCCCCTCTGTCACTTTATTCGACAGATCTATGCTTCTAAAAAATGTATCTGCTCAGTAGATGAAGCGAAGATCGTGCCATTCTTTATCTGTCTCTTCCTCATTACGGTGGGCGGGATTCCTTACGAGGAACTTCGCTTAGGACTGTACACTAATAAAAATCCCGTCTTTGAGATCACCGATGAAGTCATGGCAGCAATCCAGTCCATTTATCGTCTTGATGCCTCGCATACGACGATCGATATCAAAGCCAATGTCTTTTCCTTAATCGCACAAGTTTATTACTTTCATGGAGTGAATTATTCCATCGATCGAGTCACGCTAAATTATTACCACAAAATGTTTCACAATTCCTTGCGGGATCAAGTGATCTCAGACATTCTGGAACACATTATTGCACCGACCAACTTGTTTACGCCCACGAAACTCAACTATCTCAAGAAACGCCTAGTCTTTTTAATTTATATGTTATCGCCTAAAGAAGAATATCGGGTACGGATCGGGGTCTTAAATATGTGCTCCAGTCTTTTGGCGGATGCTTCGATTTACTTGTTAAAAAATGAACTAAAAGGCAAGCAAAATGTTGTTGTTTTACCCTATACTCCGGACGAGACATTTGACTTGTTGATTTCCAATGCCAATCTCCCCCAATTAGGGAACAATTATGACCAATTTTATCAAGTGACCGCCATTGGTGCCGATTTAGATGTCAATCAGGTTTCTGCGATCGTCGATCAAATTGCTTATTCTAAGTATCATTCTTTTGTGGTGTGAGCCATCACTTGTTAGTTAAAAAGCAGCGAGTCAACGGATAGGTGATTCGCTGCTTTTTCAATTATCTGCGAAGTAGGGAAAGGAAAAGGCGCTTGAATTGCTCTTGTCATTGATGCCGAGATGAAAACAGAGTCAGTCAAGCAGCTTTCTGCTAGATAAATGTGTCCAGTATCCTTGTATAACGTATCGCAACAGAGCAGAAGACATCAAGCGTGAAAATAACAGAAGGGATTCAAAATGCTGATTTTAGAAAGATGTAAAAAAAGACCCACATAATGATGTGAGTCTGCAAGCGTTAGTTCTTATTTTCTAATTTCTCTAGAACCTTTTTGGGAATTGCGTTTTTTTCAACGCTATTCGGGCCTTTTATTGTACGCTTTTCACTGATTACCGCTTTTACATAAGAATTTGGGGTTAAGGGTTTTGCGTTATCTTCTGATAATGAAACCTCGAGTGTTTGTGTGCTACCATCTTCTTTTACAAAGTTTAACGTGTAATCGTAAGAATACCAAGGCGACTGGTCGCCGATGCCGCTTTTACTTTCATGTTCTACCTTAGGGGGAATCTCAGATGGGACATACGCGTAAGCTGTTTGTCCTGAGTAGGTGGATTGATAATATTCATAGCCTTTGTATCCGGCAAACCCTAAAAGTACGACTAAGACGAATCCGATTATTTTTTTCATATAAACCATCCTTATCCTCAAATATGGAGCTATTATAACAGAATGGTTCTATAGATGACCTTTCATCAGACGAACAGTTTTGCAAGGAGAAATGTTACTAGCCAGTCGTGGAAAAGTGGGAAACGCCGCTAATAAAGGGTTCTATCTATAAATCGTCAGGGGATTGTTGCTTATAGTGACTAGAAATAAGTGCGGAATCAGGCGAAAAGACCTTAATAAAAAAACGCAGCATGGAAAATGTTTCTTTTTTGTATGCTCACCAGCAGACTATTTGATAAGACGTGTCGTTGTTTTTTTCACTATAGAAAGATGAAAAACGGCGCATCAGTTTAATAAAAAACCAGCAAAGACGAGCTCTTACGGAGCGTCTTTGCTGGTTTTTTTCTACTGAAAATGTTTGAGCGCAGGCCATGACAGCTGCTTACGGCTCGATTTTACTATACAAATCGAGGGCTCTTTTTCTGGCTTCGTTGTGATCAACTATAGGCAACGGATAGTTGGTGCCTAAAACTACCTTTAGGTCGGCTTGTTCTTCGTCAGTCATCAGGTAAGGTTCGTGGATGAATTTTAGCGGCAACTGGGCGAGTTCGGGAACAAATTGTTTGATAAACGTCCCCTCTTTGTCGAATTTTTTCCCCTGAGTGATGGGGTTGAAAATTCGAAAGTAAGGAACGGCATCGGTGCCGGTCGAAGCTGCCCACTGCCAGCCGCCGATATTGCTGGCAGCGTCGTAGTCGATCAATTGTCGAGCAAAATAGGCTTCTCCTTGCCGCCAATCGATCAGTAGATCTTTGGTTAGAAAGGAAGCGACGATCATCCGTAGACGGTTATGCATCCAACCGGTTTGATTCAGCTGCCGCATCGCGGCATCAATGATCGGATAGCCGGTTTGTCCTGCTTGCCATTTGTTAAACGCCTCTTCATCCTTTTGCCAATCCATGTTTCGATATTTCTCAATGAGTTCATAGTTTTTTTGCTCCAGATGAGTGAAGTAGATCATATGATAAAAATCTCGCCAAGCCAGTTCTTTTAAAAAGGTCGCTTTGCCAGTGCTGGGTGGCATTCCTTGGAAAGCGGCCCAAACCTTCCGAATAGAGATTTGTCCAAAAGACAAGAAAGGGGACAGGCGGCTGGTTCCTTTGATCGAAGGGAGATCACGGTCTTTTTCATAGGCGGCCAAACGCTTTTGCACAAAGGCCTGCAATTGTTTATGCGCATAGTCTTCCCCAACGATCGTTGAAAAATCGGTCTTTCTATTGTTTAGCAGCTCAGCAAGCAGCGCTGTCCCTGCTTTGAAGTGAGGGGCATCATTAAAATGAGCGGCTTTTTCAAAATCAAGGGCCTGCTTTTGATAGACCGGTTTGGGCAGCTGGATCCATTTCTTATAATAGGGCGTAAATTTTTTGTAATACGTCCCGTCCTCTTTGGTGACTTCCGTTGGTTGGTGCAGATGATGTTCTTCAAAGAAATGGACAGTGACGCCTTTTTTCTCGACCAATTCTTTTATATAGAGGTCGCGTTTACGACCAAATCCACGGTTATCAAAGTTGAAGTACAGTTGGCTCCATTCTGGATAGTGAGCGAACAACTGATCAAAGGCTTCTGTCAAAGTCCCCGTCAAGAGGTGGATCGTCAGATTTTGCTTTTTGGCAGCCTCGATAAAGTGAGCAACCGCGCTAAAAAAGTAATCATGGCTTGGTGCATCGGGGAGAAACTGCTTTTCATTGAGATGAAACACACACAACAATTGGTCGTTTGCTTGAAGAGACAAAAGTGCCTCAGTAAGCGCCGTATTGTCCTCTAAGCGCAGATCCTTTCTAAACCACATCACATGAATTGCCATAACAACCTCCTTGATAGTATAACCGTGCTAAAAAAACGATCGGATTTCGTTTATAGTAAAGGAAAGATGGGATTTATTCAAATTTGGCGATTGCGTAAGGAAAATTGCTGTTGCAACAAGTCGAGGATGCTTACAGGGTTTGTTTTAATTGGTGCACCGATTTGAATAGGCGCTTGTCATTTACCGTTTCGTTTCTGCAAATCGTCTCTTCTTAATAAATAATAGGTAAAAAATGAGTAGTAGGGGATGAAATGAGTTACATTTGCGTAACGAGAACGTATATAATCATAGTATATAGTGAGGCTTTTTACTTTAGCGTTTATTAATAAGCGCATATTTGGATGGAGTGAAGGATGATCAAAAACAAATTACAGCAATACAAAATTTTAACGATTTTACTGATACTTGTGACGGTTGGATTAATTCTCTTTTTAAATCAGATGATTTATGCTTGGCAGGCCATTGAAATTTTGGCGATTCTTCTTTGTGGCTACTTAGTGGTTTTTGATCAAAGGGATGGAACTTCGAAGATTGCTTGGATCTTAGCTTTATTGTTTTTACCGATTGTAGGAGTCATGTTGTATTATTTAATTGGTCGTGAACCTCGATTAAGGAAGTTGCCCAAACAGCAGATACAAAATGAACGGGAAGTGCAGCGAACGGTTTCGGCTATTTTGCAAGAACATTCAGAGGTCATTCATGGGAAACATGATCTCTCCACTGAGATTTTTCATCTTTCAGGCAAATATCCCACAACCAATAATCATCTGACTGTATTAAATGAAGGCGCTGAGGCGTTCGCTTCTTTGCTAGAAGATATCAAGAAAGCCAAGCATCATGTGCATGTGTTTTTTTATATCGTTAAAGGGGATGAAACAGGGGAGGAGCTGACAAATGTTCTGGTCGAAAAGGCCAAACAAGGGGTGGAAGTTCGGTTTATGTACGATAGCGTGGGGTCGATCGCCTTTCCTAATCAATTATTATTATTGATGAGAAAGAATGGGGTAGAGGTACGCACGTATGATTTGTTGAACTCGCCTTGGCTAAGTAATAAAGCGAACTGGCGCAATCACCGTAAAATGGTCGTTATTGATGGTGAGATTGCACATACAGGAGGCATGAATATTGGAAATGAATATAGTGGGCGAGGCAGTAAGTTTTCTTATTGGCGAGACACAAACATCCGGATAGAAGGACCTGCTGTTCTAGAAGTACAAGAGTGCTTTATTTATGATTGGCTCTTTCTTGATGAAACGGAAGAAACGGTCACTCATTTTTTGACACAGACAGCTACGTATTTTCCGTTGAAGACCGACGTTCAAAGCGGTTCGGAAATCGTTCAGGTAATCTACGGCGGACCCTATGATAGCGAGCGAATCATTAAGGATTCCTTTAATGACCTCATTGGAAAGGCAACGGATTCGATTAAGATCGCAATGCCTTACTTTATTCCTGATGAAGAAAGTTTAGGTGCGCTTAGAAGAGCAGCACGGTGTGGGATCAACGTGCAATTGATTGTGCCGGGAAAAGGGGATCGAGGAATTTCTTTTCATGGCACGAATTCGTTTATTGATGAATTATTATCTGCCGGCGTCGAAGTCTACACCTATGATGAGACTGCTTTTATTCACTGTAAATATATGATCGTCGATGAGTTTGCTGCAACGATCGGGTCAACAAATTTTGATATTCGTAGTTTTTACCTTAACCATGAGTTATCTATGTTCATCTATGGGCCGTCGAAAATAATCACAGAGTTAAATCAGCAATTTATGGAAGACTTAGCTCATGCAAAATTAGTAGAAAAAGAAGAATGGCAAGCCAGAAGCCTTTTGACGAAAACAAAAGAAAAAATCAGTGGCTTGTTTGTTCCGATTCTTTGAAGGAAGATAGTGAACAGAGAAAAAAACTCGATTCCATCATCTGGAATCGAGTTTTTTTGCGTCATTTTCTTCTAGCAGCTCGAAAATAATTGATCCCGGTTCCTGCAAATACTACGAAACTAGCCAATAGGAACAAAAATCCTACGGGGATTAGATAGAAATTTTCATGTAAAATGCCGGATTGATCGATGTATTCCACGGAGCTTGCTTTGATGAAGAAGCAGGCAAAGCCGAATAGTAGTAAAAATGTTCCGATCAAGGTCGTGATCAAATTGAGTTTGGCGCGTCGGGTCTCGCTGCCGTCTTTGATTAGTTTTTCAGTGATCTTGTTCACTTGAGTTCCTCCTAAAATCAATTCATCAAGCGAGAGTTGAAAAATCGTGGCGATGGCAATCAACATTTCTAAATCTGGTAGATTGCGATTGTTTTCCCAGTTCGAAACGGCTTGTCTCGTCACGTGTAGTTGAGTGGCAAATTGTTCTTGGGTCAAGTTATTTCTTGTGCGTACTTCTTTGATTTTTTCGCCAAATTCCATCTTTTTTTCCTTTCGCTGATGTGACTTAAGCATAGTCGAAACCCGCGTTGCTTCCAAGAAAGCAGGGCTTGCTGCTTGATAAATCAAGGGAAAGTGGTGCTTGCGTCGCTTTTTTGTCCGCTCTTGGTTAGGGCGGGAGCCAATCATCTGTAATAACCGAAGCAATCAGCTGCTAAATAAACGATTTTATATGTGTTATTTTTACAGTGTATCTTTTCTTTTATTATAGCATTGTGATCGATGGGAGGGAAATGTGTGATACTGGTCTTTCGCTGCTTGATCGGTAGCTGTCTGACAGCTGTCGAGAGTATCGAGTGGGGAGCAACGCAACAGCAAGTTTCTTTTCTTAAAGAAAATCACTTAGTTGACAAATAGGGAAACATCTTGTTTAATATACCCCGAAGGGTATAAGAGAGGAGCAAGAAATGTTTTCATTATTTAAACGCATACCAAGTATGTCAACAGCAGATTTACAAAAAGAAGGAGCCAAAGAATGGACGGTTCTGGATGTTCGCACGCCGGCGGAGTACCGTAGCGGACACATTGCCTACGCCAAAAATGTACCGTTAAACAAGATTGCGGGCTTCACTCAAAAAGGTGACAAGAAACTGGCAGTCATTTGCCAATCAGGGATGCGAAGCAAACAAGCAGCCAAAATCCTAAATAAAAAAGGTTTTGATGTGGCCAACGTTCGTGGTGGCATGAATCAATGGCGGGGAACAACCAAAGGAGGAAAGTAATGATGGAAAAAATAGTTATTGTCGGTGGGGTAGCAGGAGGAATGTCTGCAGCAACGCGCTTACGTCGGCTTAAAGAAGCAGCGGAGATCATTGTTTTTGAAAAAGGGCCTTTTGTCTCTTTTGCGAATTGTGGGCTGCCGTATGCCATTTCTGGTGAGATCGAAGAGCGGGACGCCCTATTGGTCCAAACACCTGAAGCACTAAAAAAACGGTTCAACTTAGATGTGCGACCTTTTCATGAAGTACTGGCGATCCAGCCAGAGGAGAAAACGGTGACGGTCAAACATGGCGAACACGTCTTCACGGAATCTTATGATGCGTTGATTTTATCGCCGGGGGCAAAACCGCTAGTACCAGCGATCAAAGGGCTAGAAGAAGCAACCAACGCCTTTTCTTTGCGCAATGTTCCTGACTTGGACCAAATCATGGCGCATCTTGAAGACAAAAAGCCTCAAAAAGCGACGATCATTGGCGCTGGGTTTATTGGTTTAGAAGTCGCTGAAAATTTACATAAAAAGGGCCTAGAAGTAACGATCGTGGAAAAAGCACCCCACGTATTGCCGCCTTTGGATGAAGAAATGGCGGCGTATATCAAAAATGAATTGATCAAGCAAGGGGTCAATGTTTTGACCTCGCAGTCAGCGACTGCTTTTGAAAAAGCAGGGCAAGAAATCGTTCTGGAAGATGGCACGGTCTTGGCCTCAGATATCACGATTCTTTCGGTAGGTGTCCAACCAGAAACGGATTTGGCGAAACGTGCCGGTATTGAACTGGGACACCGGGGGGGTATCCTAGTAGATGAGCAATACCAAACCAGCAAGAAAGGCATTTACGCGGTGGGAGATGCCATCGTTGTGAAACAACAAATCACTAACGAAGACACGCTGATCTCCTTGGCGTCACCAGCCAATCGCCAAGGTCGGCAAGTGGCTGATGTATTGGGAGGACTGACTCGCAAAAACAAAGGCAGTATTGGGACGGCGATCGTGCGCGTATTCGATCTTGCCGCAGCGTCCACTGGGTTGAGTGAGCGCAGTGCCAAACTGGCGGGGCTAAATCCTCAGGTGGTTCATCTTTCAGGCAAAGACCATGCTGGGTATTATCCTGATGCGACGGATATTTATTTGAAGCTGATTTTTGATGCTGACACTGGAAACATCTATGGTGCGCAAGGCATCGGTGCCAAAGGGGTCGATAAACGGATCGATATTTTGGCAACAGCGATCAAAGGCGGCTTAACGATCTTTGACTTGCCTGAACTGGAATTCACCTACGCGCCGCCTTTTGGCTCAGCGAAAGATCCAGTGAATATGATTGGCTATGCAGCGATCAATCTGGCAGAAGGAATCAGTGAGAATATCCAATGGCACGAATTGACGGAGGCCTTAGAAAACGGTAAGCAGTTGTTGGATGTTCGTTCAGAGATGGAATTAGCCAATAATGGGCGTTTTCAAGAGGCGCTCCACATTCCGTTAGATGAATTGAGAGATCGGTTGTCTGAATTGGATCCAAGTGTTTCGTATGTTGTTACGTGTCATAGCGGATTGAGAAGCTACATTGCCGAACGCATCTTAAAACAAGCGGGCATCAATTGTCAAAACCTCGATGGTGCCTTTTCGTTGTATAATACTATTAAGCCGGAGATGATTATTCATGATTAAAGCAATATCTATGGAGGAATTTACCCAAAAAGAAAAACGTGAGGCGCTTGAGATCCTTGATGTCAGAGAAGTTGATGAGTTTGCACAAGGACACATCAAAACAGCACAAAACCTACCGTTGAGCGAGCTTACGGAACAAATCAGCAACTTAGAGAAGGATAAAAATTACTATGTCATCTGTCATTCAGGGGCTCGTTCGCAAATGGCGTCTGAGTTTTTGAACCAGCAAGGGTTTCAAGTGACCAATGTCCTCGGCGGCATGTCAGCATGGAGAGGAGAAATCAAACGATGACCGCATGCAACAAAGATATTTTGAATCGGTTAAAACGAACCGAAGGCCAGTTGCGGGGGATTCAAAAAATGATCGAAGACGAGAAAGAATGCGTCGATGTCATCACGCAATTGTCCGCCGTCAGTTCCAGCGTCAACCGTATTATGGGGATCATTGTCGCTGAGAATTTGAAAAATTGTTTGGAAAATCCAGACAGCGACACGGAAACCCAAAAGCAGAAAATCGATCAAGCCGTTCAGCTGATCGTGAAGAAATAGCGGGATTTTTGAAAGGTTTGTCGCGTTTTTTATCATCCCATAGAAAAGGTTCAGAAGAGCAGTATGTTCTTCTGAACCTTTTTATTCTTCATCAGTGATTGCTTGTCGACACCAATAGAGGAAACAAGCGGAGATTGTCGGGATGTTTTGTTTTTTAATTATGAAGGAATATACACCGAGAAGGCTGTATGGTTAAATGGAGGGAGAAACGTCAAAACGCCTGATGGGTCGTTGAGTATTTGCGACTATTAACGATCGCTTGTATTGTGATGTGAATCACAATTAGCGGGTGGGCGTTGCGCAGTTATGGCGAAGGAGAGAGGAGAGCTTCTTGAACAAAAAAATACAGTCTTTTACATTGCCTTTGATTGCTTCCAATTTGTTTCAAATCATTATTGCACAAGTTTCATTAGCGATTATTTCAAGAAGATCCACGGAAGCGCTGGCGGCGATCGCACTGATCGACGGGTTTCTCTATGCTTTTGCGGGTATCTTAGGTGCGATTGGGCTGGCTTTTAATATTTATGGTGCAAAGGCAGTCGGGCAAAGAGAAGAGACGCAGTTAAATGATTATCTGTCGTCGGTTCTTTCTCTAGCAGTCGCGATCGGTGTGAGCTTTTTGCTGATTTTCCTGCTTTTTGGACGAGACATTTTACAGCTTGTCTACGGATTTAGCGGGGAGCTGCTAGGAACTGCGACGTTGTATCTTGCAATCATGTCCCCCTATATTTTACTTACGTTAGTCACGTTTGTTTTTACTAGCCTTTTAAAAATTGAAAAGAAAACGAACTACATCCTCGGTGTTTCGATCATTAGTGCGTTGGTACAGGTGTTGCTTAGCTATTTATTGATCAACGGCAATCTCGGTTTTCCCGCCATGGGGGTCTTAGGCAGTGGCATCGCAAATATGCTTGCGACTTTGTGCTTGCTGGGGATTTATGGGGTTCTTTTAAGAGAAAGTCTAGCAAGAGGGCTAAAACAAAGACCACGAAAACGCGCCTTTTTATTGAAAAAATCGATCCCCTTAATGATTCAGGAATGCTTTGAAGGCTTAGTCTTTATTATTGCTTTTGAAGCTTTCGTCTCACGGTTGGGTGTTAGTACGCTGGCCGCCTATGCGATCGGCAGCCAAGGATTGATGATCGCACGGTTGCCTGCTTTGATGTATGGCAACGCAGTGACCGTCTTTGCGAGTGAGGCGAATGGTCAGAAAAATCGTCAGAAGATTTTAGCAGTGGGAAAAAGTACCTTCGCTTCTTCTTTCGTGGCTTATGTCGGAATCGCCAGTCTGATTTGGGTCTTTCGTCCCGCTTTTTTTCAGTTGTTTACTACAGATGTCGTAGTTTTAGACTTGTTGCCAGCTATTCTACCAATCATGTTGGGGATAATGCTCGTCAGTCCGTTATATGAAATTACAAAATACCTATTACAAAGCTTGGAGCGCAGTCGCATGGTTTGTGTGTTGACAGGATGTGTCAACAGTCTTGTTTTAATGGGAATCATGGGCTTTTGGAGCGTTGGGCAGCTGAACTTTTTCTTCCTCTACTGTCTATACGGCTTGAATTTCCTGATTCTCGGCAGTTTCTTTGCAGGGCTGTTTTATTGGACGATCAAGCAGCGTTATCCTCAGGGCAAAGGACGCCTTTGAGGGGGATAGAAAAAAGCGAAGGTGCTGCTGATCCTTCGCTTTTTCGTCGCCTACAATTGGACAGGGGAGATTAATTGTGGCTGACTTCTTCGTAAAAGATAGCATTGCGTTCTGCAATCAGTTGGGTTTCCCTTCGCTCTAATTCGAGAAAGGTTTCGTCTGCCAGCAATTCGGCCGCGGAGTAGCCGGCCGCCAAGAAGTTTTCTGCATAGGTCAATTTCTGATTCGTGATGTTTCTTCGTTGCTCGGCAATGACGAGCAGCTGTTTCACATTCATACACTCACTCCATTCTTTTATAAAAAGCAAGTACTAAAAGAGGACAGCTAATAATACTTGCAAGTCAACGGTGAAGGCGGGATATCAATCATGCTCGGCTATTCATAAATAAGAGAAATACGGTAGGTTCGTTTCTGATTGGTCGTTTTATACGGAAGCTTTGTACTAAGTATAAAAAAATTTCCCCCGTAGCAACAGAACCTAGTCGTTTACATTAAGCAACGATTGGTTTACATTACTCGGACAAGTGGGTGTTACAAGAAAAACAAGTAATTTTTTCCAGGGAAACGGCGGGATTTGACGACAAAAAAACCTGCGATCGCCTCAGGCGGGTAGCAGGTTTCACGGGCTAGTAGAAATAGCTTAAACGGTTTGTTTTGCTGGGCGCAGCAAGACTTCGCTGATCGCCACATGTTTGGGCTGTTGAATGGCATAAACCACTGCATTTGCTACATCTTCTGGCGTTAGGCTGTTGCCTTCTACGCGAGAGGTTTCTTTCAAGGCTGCTTCTAGTTGAGCATTACCGACGGTTTCAAACAATTCCGTGGAGACCATTCCCGGAGAGACGATGGTGGAACGAATGCCATGTTCACGTTCTTCTTGGCGCAAACCTTCCATGATTGCACGAACCGCAAACTTTGTCCCGTTGTACACGGCAGATCCCGGGTAAATGACATGTCCAGCAACTGAGTCAGTGGCGATGATCAAGCCGTCTTGTTGTTTTTGCATGATGGGCAGCACAGCGCCGATCCCGTTCAATACCCCCATGATATTGATATCCAGCATTTTTTGCCAGCTGTCATAGTTCAACTCTGCCAAGTTTCCTTGAGGCATGATGCCAGCATTATTGAAAAGGACATCAATACGACCAAAGGAGGTCATGGCTAAATCAATGACTTGTTGGACTTGTTCGCGATTCGTGACATCGGCTGTTTGATACAAAACATTTTCTCCTAGTTTTTCAGCCAGGGCTTTAATGCGCTCTTCGCGGCGGGCTGCGATTACTACTTTTGCCCCTTGTTCGGCTAGCTTAACGGCGGTTGCTTCCCCAATTCCCGAAGAGGCTCCCATAATTACGATAACTTTTTCTTTGATTTCTGTCATTTGTCTTTCCTCCAGTGAATGATTTTTTCATCGAATCCTGCTGCTGCCAAACCCAAACCTGCGAGATGACGGGTGATTGACAGTACAGTGCTTGCGGTGTATTTTTATTGTAGAACCTGAAGTTAGGTTTAGGTCAAGCGATAAACAAAATTTTTTTTAGGAGCGATGCAAGTGAGTTACTCGATTGGTGAAGTATCAAAAACGACTAACATCCCCATCTCGACACTACGTTACTACGATCGAGAAGGAATGTTTCCGAATATGGCCCGTAGCAATGGCGGCATTCGGGTGTTTTCAGAAAAAGAAGTGGCGACGATCAGAGTGATCGATTGTTTGAAGAATACCGGCATGCCCATCAAAGACATCAAGAATTTCTTGGATTGGGGCGAAGAAGGCGATGCGTCTTTGCAGAAACGGCAGCAGCTGTTTCATGAACGTTTGGAAGAAGTCACCAAGCAAATGGCAGCCTTGCAAGAAACGATGAATACGATCAAATACAAATGCTGGTACTACGATACAGCGATGGCAGCAGGTACCGAAGCGGTAGTAAAAGAGCTACCGCTAGAAGAAATACCAGAAGAAGTCCGAGCATACAAACTGTAAGTCCATCGAAAAACCACCTGCTGTTTTTGCAGGTGGTTTTTCGATTCTACTGGTTTTGCTGGGAAAATCAACCTTGCCAGTTGCCGTTTTCTAACAGCAGTTCGGAAGTCCCATTAAAATTGGGTTTCGTTCGTCGGCAGTGTTACTCAATAACGCCTACAGGAATCAAATAGCGGGGTTCATTTTCCGATGGCAGCTGCAGCAGCTCTGTAAGTTCATGATCCGTGAAGGCGCCGATCGGCACAGCGCCTAATCCTAACGCTTGGGCTTGCAAAAGGACGTTTTGGGCGGAATGTCCGACTTCGATATAGGCATAACGTTCGATTCCTCGGTCCCCATAGCGCTCGATCAGTCGTTCATAAACCACTGTATAAAGCAATGTAGCAGGTGCTCGTTGGATCGCTTGCTGATCCAACGAACCTTCCGCCAATGCGGTCCGGAAATCACCAGCAAGGATTTTTTCTAAGGCATGTTGCTCAGGTTGATACAGATAAAGCCCTGGCTCAAGCCCCGTTACCTGTGTGACCACGACATAGAGGTCTAAGGGATACAAGGCACCAGCCGAAGGCGCTGTCCGGCGACCATCTTCTGTAGTGACACCGGCAGCGGCCCATAAAAGCTGTGCCAGCTGTTCTTGTGTTAGCTCGGTGTCTTGAAAATCCCGTTGCGAGCGCCGATTGAAGAGAGCTTCCGCCACACTGGTTTCCCCATCTAAGATCGGTTGCGGCAATGGAAAAGTTTCATAGGAAACCGCTGGTTCAAAAGGAGTGACCGTGTCAGTAGTCGGTTGTTCTTCAATTGGTGCCGTATCCGCACTGCAGCCAGTGAGAAGTAAGCCCAACACCAAAAAAGCGCCTAAATGAACAAAGCGAAATCGTTTGTAACGGGTCATGAGGGTTCCTCCTTTTCCTAAGGACTTCGTGTTATTTATAAGTATAACAAGGATTGCTTTTACATGCGCTTTTATTCACAAGTAGATAATTAGGGAGGTAAGCAGTCTCTCAGTCGTATCATAGGCTGATTGTGCTTTTTAATATTTTCTAAAGACCTAGATAATGAGTAGTATCGTATGAACTTGCTATGAATATTTTTTATGAAATCCAAACCGACTGCAATCAAACGTAAGAGAAAAAAAGGCCATACAAAAACCCTCCAGCAACGAATTGCTGGAGGGCTTCATTTAATTCGCAGCTGCCAATGACGCTTGGTTTTGCTTGGCATGGTAGGCTTCTACGTCTAAGATTGCTTGTTTGAACATTTCTCGCGTGATCTCATAAGGCACGTGGACGATGTCATTGGTGGTCATTGCTTTGTCTAAGATTGCCTCAAGGTCGCTGGTGGCGTTAAGACCCATATCAGCTAAGCAAACCGGCAGTTTGTTTTCCTTCATAAAGGCGTAGATGCGCTGGAAGAGGGCTTCTTGCTGATCTAGCTGCAACAAGGCCAAAACGCCGTAACTAACGGAAGCACCATGTAAATAGTCTTCCATTTTTTCCAAAACGGTCGTTCCGTAGTAAAAGGAATGGGCAAGGGCGGAGTTGTAATCATTGATGACTAAGACGGAAACTAAGCCGGTAGTCACGATGATATCCAAGACGACTTGCTCAATGGCATAAGATGGCTGATTGGCGGCACTGTCTTTCAAGGCTTGTGTGCCGTATTGCAATAAGCGTTCCGTGCACATTTTGCCGATTTGGATGCCTAACCCATCGGTGTAGTCTAACTCATCGCCCCGCGCTGAAAACGTCGATTCGATCTCTTTGGAGAGGGCATCGCCGATTCCTGCCCATAAGTACTTATCGGGGGCCTGGGCGATGATCTCACTGTCGATAAAGGCATGGGTCGGTGGTTGCGAAGGGAAAAACAGCCCTTGCATCTCGCCGTTTTCTTTATAGATGACACAGACCGCGGTGACTGGTGAGCAGTTGGAGCCGATCGTTGGAAAGGTGAAGACTGGTTTGCCTGCTTTTTCTCCAACCACTTTGACGGTATCGCAAACGCGGCCGCCGCCAACGGCGAATAGAACATCGGCGGCTTGGACGCTTGGATTGGCTAACAGCTGATCGACGTTTTCATAGGTCGAGTTGCCGCCGTACCACAAGGTATCCGTCACTTTGACTTCTGACGTTAAACCGGCTTTGATCTTGTCTTCGGCTTTTTCAAGGGCGGTTTTTCCGCCGATGATCACGGCATTGGTGCCGTATGGTTTTACGATGTCATTTACTTTTTCGTAGGCGTCCGCCCCGATTGTGTAGTTTGGCAAAAAGATACTTTGACTCATACTGTTTTCCTTCTTTCTTGGCCACGAGATTGGCTAAAATTGGTCCGGTAATTTGATGGATCACCATGCCGACTGCGGCAGGGGTAACGGCTGCAGCAATGGCGGCAAAGTGGGCATTGGCTAACGAGATCGCTAGGCCGGTATTTTTCATCCCTAATTGAAACATGATGGATTTGGCTTGGGTGGCACTGACGCCCATCACACGGCTCAGACCATAGCCTGCGCCGTAGCCGATCAAGTTATGGAGCAAGACTAAGAAAATCACGATCAAGCCAGATTGGACGATCACGGCACCGTTGCGAGCGACAGTTCCGGCAACGATCAATAAGATACTAACGGAAGAAATCAACACAAATGATTGCAGAAATCGCTCGATGTGCTTGGCAATGAGTTTGTGGACGATCACCCCTAAAATGATCGGCAAAAGCACCATCTGCAAGACAGACAAGAGCATTTCCCAGAAGGAGATCTCAGTATACTGACCAGCCAAGATGTAAACCAAAAAGGGGGTAACGACGGTCGCTAACAAGGTCGATACCGTGGTCATGGAAACGGTGAGGGCGACATCGCCTTTGCCGATAAAGGTCATGACATTGCTGGCGGTTCCACCAGAAACGCAACCTAGTAGGACAAACCCGATGATCAAACCGGAAGAAAGACCAAACAGCTGCGCTAAGCCGTAAGCCACCAAAGGACTGATGGTGAACTGGAAAAGCACCCCTAAGATGAATGCTTTAGGCTGTAAGACGACCATTTTAAAAGCAGCAACGTTTAAAGTCATCCCCATACAAAACATGATGATGCTCAAAAGAATCGTTGTACGAGGCGGAATCCATAAGAAGGGTTGCGGGAAAAAATAAGAGACGATCATCAATAAAATCATGATATAGATCAAATACTTGTTTACAAAAGCAGCGATCGTGTTGACGGTTTTCATAAGAAAAATCATCCTTCCTTTTTCTGCTTGACCAATCAAGTGTTCAAACAGAAGGGGTCTTTAGAATAAGTGCAGTGCATAACCGCGGGGAATCGGCAGCAGTTGTTCAACGAGCGTTTTGGATCTATCTGACATCAATGTGTCAGTTTGCAAAAGGCCGCTTCCTTGAAAATGGGTATAAAAAAACACTCCATCTCAAGAAGTTGATCTTCTTTTTGGATGCAATGTGAATAGGGACTCTTTGAATGTATAAATCAAACAGTCCCGGCTATAATAATAAAATAATTCGTTTGCTATCATTGGTGCAGGTCATATACGCCACCGTCCTTTTCTTTATTTGGAATTTTCTAAATATTTAAATTATTTCTACCTAGTCTACAAAAGAGTCAAGGCTTTGTCAATCGTTTGAGAAGATTTTTTTCATTTTTTTGGGTGTTTTTTTAAAAACATGGGTTTCTATGGGGAAAAATAGCAAGAATTGGTTTGTGCTGTGCCTTTTTCTCCTTCGTTTAGAAACAGAATAGTTGTTGGATCTAGGTTTTTGTCCTACGATGATACTAGAAAGAGTTGGAAAAAGAATCGAGAGGAGTAAAGAAAATGAAAATTTTTGTCGTTGGTGCTACCGGACGGGTGGGCCAAAAATTGATCGCCTTTCTAGAAAAACAAGGACACATCGTTTATGCTGGTGCGCGCAGCAGTGAGAAAATCACAGAAACGGAGAATATCAAGCCCGTGTTCTTTGATTTACACACGGAACCGGAAGAGATGGCGGCCAAATTCGCAGATGCGGAAGCGGTATACTTCGTGGCGGGTTCCCGAGGCAAAGACTTGCTGCAATCTGATCTGTATGGTGCGGTCAAAGTGATGCAAGCCGCTGAATCAAAAGGAATCGAGCGCTACATCCACCTTAGCTCAGCCTATGCCTTAGAACCTGAACAGTGGCAAAGGGAAGGCATGGCGTCATTGATGGATTACACGATCGCCAAATTTTTCTCTGATCGCTGGCTGATCGACAATACCGCACTAGACTATACGATTTTGCAGCCGGGTGCGTTGAAAGAAACACCAGGATCTAGTTTGATCGAGATCAGTGAAACGACCTCTGGTGCGATCCCCATCGAGGATGTCGCCGTATTGTTAGGTGAAATGCTGGAACGTCCAGCAACTTATCAAAAAGTCATCAAAGTCCAAGCAGGAGAAACACCGATCAGCGAGGCACTGGATCAGCTTTAAGGCGTGCCTTTGGGCTTGAAGAGAATGTACTGAAGGAACTGCACGGCAGCGAATCGTTGTCGTGCGGCTTTTTTTCGTAAAAACTTTGAGAAGCCTCTTCATTGCTATGAAAGCGATGACTCTTGACTTTGGAAAAATAGTTTGTTACGCTTATTGCTAACTTTAGAGGGGGTGGTAAACGAATGTCAAGCGACTCGAGTGACGGTGAGCAGAAACACTATTTTGACTTGCCTTACTTTTTAATTGAATAGGAGACCAACAACAGCGCGTTATTTAGGAGCAGTTTCTAAATAAGGGGCTTATTTGTGTTATCCATCAATGAAAAAGAAAAGGAAGAAAAAAAATGAATAAAAAAGAGTTTCAGTTATCAGTGTCAGAAACAATCGAACAGTATCAGGTGCCCTCTATCGATCAAGGATTGACTGAGGCACAAGTAACCGAGCGGTTAGAAACCTACGGATTGAACCAATTAGCGATCAAAAAAACCGCCAAGTGGCGGTTGCTGCTGCGGCAATTTCATAACACGATCATCTACATTTTGATTTTCTCCGCCATCTTAACGCTGCTGATGGGGCATTTCTCTGATGCCGTGATCATTGGCATCGTCGTACTGGTCAATGCGTTGATCGGTTATTACCAAGAAGCCAATGCTTCCGATGCGTTAGAGCGGATCAAAGAGATGCTATCAGCAGAAGCCACGGTCTATCGGAATGGGATTCGGCAAGATATTCCAGCTGCCGAAGTCGTTCCGGGGGATGTCGTATTCTTAGAAGCCGGCGACAATGTGCCTGCGGATCTGCGGATCATCGAAGCGGACAACTTGCGTATCCAAGAATCCGCCTTGACTGGCGAAGCCGATTCGGTGGAAAAAATAACAGAGACCTTAGTGGATGAAGCAACCCCATTAGCGGAACAACGGAATTTGGCGTTTGCTTCGACTTCCGTGACGTCAGGAAGCGGGAAAGGAATCGTGATCGCTACCGGCGCCACGACTGAGATCGGGAAAATCTCCACAGAAGTCAATCAAACGGAAGAACGAAAAACGCCGTTGATGAAAGAAATCGATGGACTGGGGAAAGGCATCACCTACGTGATCATGGGCGTGGCGGTCTTGCTGTTTGTCGTCAGTTTGTTCCAGCAAACCTATGCGATCTCTGTCTTGTCCTTAGCCGTCGTCACCATGATCGTCGGCTCGATCCCAGAAGGATTGCCAGCAACGACATCGGTGGTTTTGGCGATGGGTGTCAGCGACATGGCAAAAAACAAGCACACCATCATCAAAACACTGCCAGCAGTTGAAACACTAGGCTCAGTGGATGTGATCGCGACGGATAAAACCGGTACCCTGACCAAAAATGAAATGACGGTCAAAGACATCGTATTGGCTGAGCAGGAATACGAAGTGACGGGTGACGGCTATGCGCCGGTGGGAGAAATTCGTCCAAAGCAGGAGGACGTCCACGCGCAAGACACCTTGCAGTTGTTTTTGGAAGCTGGCTACGAAGCCAACGATACGGTATTAGTCCCAGAAGGAAATCACTGGACGATCAATGGGGAACCAACAGACGGCTCCTTTTTGACGCTGTATCATAAGCAATTTACCTATCCGCAAGCACCCGTTTACCAAGAACTGGATATGCTGCCCTTTGATTCGGACAACCGCTACATGGCGAAACTAGTGGCAAACCCTGCGGGGGAACGCTTGTTATTTGTTAAAGGCTCCCCAGATAAATTGTTTGAAATGGTGCAAAAACAAGCGGCACCTTTTAATGAAGCCTATTGGACAGGTCATGTTCGCCGCTTGTCGGCAGAAGGCAAACGAGTGGTAGCGGTGGGCTATCAGAAAGTTTCGATTGATCACATTGATGAAACGATTTTTGAGCAAGGGCTGCAATTACTAGGGATCGCCGGGATCATCGATCCGCCGCGAGAAGAAGTGATTGCCTCCCTGAAGGAAATGAACCAAGCCGGTGTTCAAGTGAAAATGATCACTGGGGATCACCCTCTGACCGCCAAAACGATTGGGGAAAAGCTTGGCTTAGCGGATGAGATTCACGTCGTGACAGGTGCCGAGTTGGATCAGATGAGTGAAGCTGAATTTCAAGATGCTGCCTTGACGAATCAAGTCTTTGCACGAACCACGCCGAAAAATAAATTGGACATTATCAGAGCGCTGCAAGCCAAAGGCAAAGTCACGGCGATGACAGGGGACGGGGTCAACGATGCCCCTGCGTTGAAGCGGGCGGATATCGGTGTAGCGATGGGGATCAGCGGCACGGATGTAGCCAAAGACTCTGCTGATATGATCTTGACCGATGACAATTTCGGTACCATGTCCTTAGCGATTCGCGAAGGACGCAGGATCTATGACAACATCAAAAAGAGCATTCTGTTTCTGTTGCCGACATCTTTTGCCGAAGGGCTGATCATTGCCTTTACGATCATGATGCAAAAAGAATTGCCGTTGCAGGCGACACAACTGCTGTGGATCAACATGGTTTCTGCTATTACGATCCAGTTTGCGTTTATCTTTGAACCAGCAGAGTCTGGGATCATGAACCGCAAACCGCGAAAGACAGGCAATAAATTGTTGAATCGCCACGATATTTGGCAGATGGCGTATGTATCGATTTTGATGGCAGTCATCAGTTTGATCGCCCATGACTGGCTCTTGCTGCAAGGCGTCAGCGAAGCCGTTGCCAGTACCATGATGGTCAATATCGTGGTCTTGAGTAAGATTTTCTATTTGTTCAACATCCGTACCAGTGCACCAGCGTTTTCTAAAGCTTCCTTCACCAATCCAAAAGCGTTCTTGATCATTGGTGTGATGCTGGTTCTGCAACTGTTATTGACCTATGTTCCATTTATGCAAAGCGCCTTTCATACGGAGGACATGTCCTTGATCGGCTGGGTCATCTCAGCAGCTTCTGGGATGGTCGTCTTACTCGTGACGGAGTTCGATAAATGGCTTCGTTCGAGAAAAAATATTTAACCTAGGTTTTCTCGTGTTTTTTTACAGGCAAAATCGCCTTGTTGCAGCTTAGAAAAATGGCGGAACGACAAGGGATTTCTGCTGTCGCTGCTTTGGGTTTGCCAAAAGAAAAAGCCAAGAGGAATTCTTCTCGGCTTGTAATCAGGCCTATTGACAAACAAAAATGGTCGGGCTAAAATGCACATGAATTGAATAGTATTCTTCGGGGCAGGGTGTAATTCCCGACCGACGGTGACAAGTACAATGCTTGAAGTCCGTGACCCGCATAGCTATGCGGTGGAGCCAGTGTGAATCTGGCACCGACAGTGAAAGTCTGGATGGGAGAAGAAAAACCACAAAATTTCAAGGGGCGCAGTGCGTCTAAAACTGATTTTTTGCCGGTCTTGTTTGTCTATGCCTCGTGAGATTCTCACGAGGCATTTTTTTATTGAAAGGAGGAAGGAAGATGCATAACGAATACATGCGTTTGGCGATCGCAGAAGCCAAAAAAGGGCGTTACCAAACCTTTACCAATCCGCTAGTGGGCGCTGTGATCGTCAAAGAGCAACGGGTCATTGCCAAAGGGGCTCACTTAGTCTATGGGCAGCCCCATGCGGAACGAAACGCCATCGAACAATGCCATTCCTCCGAAGACCTAATCAATTCGACTTTATACGTGACGTTAGAACCTTGCAACCATCAAGGAAAACAGCCGCCTTGCACCCAGCTGATCATCGACAGCGGCATCAAAAAAGTAGTTGTCGGCCAGTTAGACCCTAACCCGATCGTGGCTGGACAAGGCAAGCGCTTTTTAGAAAATCAGGGCATCGAAGTGTTGGTGGGTATCGAAGAAACAGAAGTGCGCCATTTGAATCCACACTATAATTTTTACCATCAGCATCAGCGACCTTACGTGGCATTGAAGCAAGCGATCACTTTAGATGGTCGGATCGCTCATGATGCGTTAACCCGCAGTGCGATCACTGGTTCAGGGGTTTGGCAAAACGTTCATCAAGAACGTGGGGACTACCAAGGGATCTTAGTGGGCAGTCAGACGGTGTTGACGGATGATCCCACCTTATTGACCACGATTGAAACCAGCTTTCCGCCGATTCGCATCGTGGTAGACCGTCGGGGACGAACGCTGTCGCAACCCCAACTGGCACTGTTTGCCGACGATTCGGCACCTGTGTGGGTTTTTACGCAGCAGGCAGCTGTCAATGATTTGCCAGCGCATGTCTCAGTGATCCAACTGGAAGAATTGACGATCGCTGCATTGTTGAAGGAGCTTGCCACACGACAGGTCCAATCGCTTTACGTGGAGGGAGGCGCTGCGATCCATGATGCCTTTTTAGCCAGCGGACTGTGGCAAGAAAGCATTACCTATGTGGCGCCAAAGTTTCTTGGGGGCAATAGTCTCGCTAGTTTTGCCAGTGAACGTACCCCGAAACAGCTGCAGCAGCTAACAGAGGTGACGGTGACGGCAGTTGGGGAAGATGTTTGCATCCGAGGAAGGAGACAAGAGAAATGTTCACAGGATTGATTCAGGAAAAAGGCCGCATCAAAGAGATCCGCAAGCAAAGCCGCACGATCCAGCTAACCTGCAGTGCGTCGGAAGGCTTGCTGGCGGATTACCAGATCGGAGACAGCATGGCGATCAACGGGACGTGTTTGACGGCGATCGCCAAACAAGCGACGACGTTTACGGTGGATATCATGCCGGAAACCTTTCAACGAACGACCTTTAAACAACTCTCGGTGGGTGCCGAAGTCAATTTGGAGCGAGCGATGGCAGCAACGCAGCGGTTTGAAGGCCACTTTATCGCAGGCCACATCAATGTAACGACTCGTTTGATCCAGAAAAAGCAGTTGGAAAATGCCTTGATCTTGACATTTGCTTACCCCGCCAGTGTGCAAGGAGAAATCATTCCGCAAGGGTCAATTGCGATCAATGGCGTCAGTTTGACGGTCACCCAGACGACGGCACAGGCCTTTTCCGTTAGCTTGATTCCCCATTCCAAAGACCAGACGACACTGGGGCAGTTGAAACAAGGGGAGTGGGTCAATATCGAGACGGATATGATTGGGAAATATGTCAAATACCAACGAAAATGAAAGAAGGCAGACGATGCATAAAGTAGAACAAGCAGTGGAATGGCTAAAAAAAGGCGGCTTAGTGATTGTCGCCGATGATGAAAATCGGGAATCAGAAGGAGATTTGATTGGGATCGCTGAATACGCAACGCCAGAAGCCGTCAATTTTATGGCGACTTATGGCCGCGGTTTGATCTGTGCACCCCTCTCACAAGCGATCGCTGAAAAGCTGGCGTTGCCTGAGATGACCGCCAATAATACGGATGCCTTTGGTACCGCGTTTACCATCAGTGTCGATCACGTTATGACGAGTACGGGAATTTCTGCGAAAGACCGGGCAGTGACGATTGAAAAGTTGGCTGATCCTGCGTCACAGGCTGCGGATTTTTATCGCCCTGGCCATATCTTCCCATTGACCGCTCAACCTGGCGGCGTGTTGGAACGCAGAGGACATACAGAAGCGGCTGTGGATTTAGCAAAGCTTGCTGGCAGCGTGGAAGCAGCCTACATTTGTGAGATTTTAAATGAAGATGGCACAATGGCTCGGGTCCCAGAATTGAAAAAATTAGCAGAAAAATGGCAGCTGCCGTTTTTGACCATTGATGAGTTGGCGGAATATCTACGAGGAACTGCACCTATCACGGTGGATCTGCCAACGGCTTATGGGGCGTTCCAATTGACCTTATTTGAAGATGAATTCGGCAATGAACACCTTTTACTAGCCAAAGGCGAGATTCAACATACTACCGAGCCGCTGTTACTACGGATCCATTCAGAGTGTTTAACAGGCGACGTCTTCGGCTCTCATCGCTGTGATTGTGGCGAACAGCTGCAAGAAGCGATGCGGCAGATCGAAGCAAAAGGCCGCGGTGCGATTTTGTATCTACGCCAAGAAGGCCGCGGTATTGGCTTGCGGAACAAGCTCCGTGCCTATCAGCTGCAGGAACAAGGCATGGATACGTATGAAGCAAATATTGCATTAGGGTTTGCAGCAGATGCCCGTCATTACACGTTTGCTGCCGATGTTTTACGTTCCTTAGAAGTGCAGGAGATTCAACTGATGACCAACAACCCTGACAAGGTGAAGGAATTAGAAAGCTTAGGGATCAAGGTAGTAGCACGGGTACCGCTGGAGATGCCTGTGCATAAAGAAAACAGCAGCTATTTGAAAACGAAGAAAGAAAAGTTTCACCATTACCTATCTATTTAATCAACCAAAGGAGAATGAGCGATGACAGTATTTGAAGGAACGTTTCAGGGAGAGGCAGTCAAAGTAGGGATCGTGGTTTCACGATTCAACGAGTTTATCACTTCCAAGTTAGTGGAAGGCGCCAAAGACAATTTGGTGCGTCATGGAGTCAAAGCAGAAAACATCGATGTGTATTGGGTACCAGGTGCTTATGAGATTCCGTATATTACCAAAAAAATCGTTGACCACAAACAATACGATGGGATCGTGACATTAGGTGCCTTGATTCGCGGAGCAACGACCCACTATGAATTGATCTCAAATGAAGTGGCGAAAGGCGTAGCCCAAATTGGTCTGAATGCCGACATTCCGATCATGTTTGGTGTATTGACGACTGAAACGATTGAACAAGCCGTTGAACGAGCGGGAACCAAAGCCGGCAATAAAGGCAGTGAAGCCGCTCAAGGTCTTTTGGAGATGATTTCGTTGAATCAGCAAATCCTTGGCAACGCATAGGTTTCACGTGCTAACAAAGGGAAGCTAGCAAGAAAAAGCCTGCCTAAGCATAGGCTTCAGACTGGAGACAGACTTCGTACGAAATGAAGTCTGTCTTTTTTCATCATTAAAAAAACTGGATTATTTTGCCGAAGAATTTGCTTCTTCACGGATACCGTGTTTTCGATAGGTCAATGGAAAGGAAAATGCCCAATCAATCCCGAACATTAGAATAACTCTTATTTAAGGAAATTTTCAGAAAATTATTTACATTTCACAAAAGGTTCCTTATAATGACTCTATTCATTGAGAGTGATTCTCATTTGCAAATAGATGTCAAAGTAGCACATGGCTTTGGCGCTTTTCATGAGAAGAACTTTTATAAGCGAAAAAACGCACAGATGCTTCTTTTATGATGGCGGCGAGGCAACACTCAGGTTGTTTTTGCTGTGAAATCAGAGGAGTTCGTGCTGAATAAAGGAGAATCACATGTCGGTAGGGTTGATTAAATCAAATCGTTGGATGGTGTCGACAATCATTTGCTGTGTTTTAGTTGTCGCCATTCTCTTATCTGCAGGAGTTGCTTTGGCAAACGGCCAAGCCAATATCACCCTTGGCGAAGTTTACCAAATTCTCTTCTATAAAATCAGCCACGGGTTGGTTGGTGATCTTTCAGGCATTTCAGACGCAAACATCAATATCGTCTGGTTTGTTCGGGCACCGCGGGTCTTGCTTTCTATTTTTGTGGGGATGGGGTTAGCGATCAGCGGGGCAGTGATGCAGGCAGTGGTCCAAAATCCGCTGGCAGATCCCTATATCCTAGGAATCTCTTCCGGCGCATCCTTAGGGGCGACCTTTGCCATCTTAGTCGGTTTTGGCGGCTCGGCGCTAGTCTTGCAGCTGGGCTTATCGTTTGGCGCCTTTGCAGGAGCGGGGATTGCGACTATTTTGGTGCTGCTGCTTGCCAGTATTGGTGGGAAAATGACTTCCACAAAACTTGTGCTGTCGGGGACGATCGTCAGTGCCTTATGTAGCTCTGTTTCAAACTTGATCATCTATCTGGCTAGCAATGCAGAAGGGATGAAGACCGTAGCGTTTTGGTCGATGGGCAGCTTAGCCTCGGCTTCTTGGAACAAATTGGGCTTTATCGTGGTTCTGGTTTCTTTGATCACGCTGTTCTTCCTGACGCAATACCGTGTTTTGAATACGCTTTTGCTGGGGGATGAAGTTGCTTCCACCTTAGGGGTCAAGCTGACCTTCTATCGGCGTTTTTACATGCTGCTAGCAGCGCTATTAACTAGTATCATCGTTGCGAATTCTGGGATGATCGGCTTTGTCGGCTTGATCATTCCTCATATCGTACGTGGAGTCAGCGGCTCGGATCATCGCCTGTTGATGCCTTTGACCGCTTTGACAGGCGCGTTGTTTTTGATTTGGGCGGATGTGATCGCCCGCTCGACCCTGCAAGGAGTCGAACTGCCGATCGGGATCATTACAGCGCTGATTGGCGCACCGATCTTTATCTATATCATTGTCAAACGACAATACAACTTTGGGGGGTGACGAGATGAAATTGGCAGTTGAAAAGCTCAATCTGACGATCGGGGATCAGCAGATTCTAAAAGACATCTCCGTCCAAACCGCACAAGGGCAATTTGTCGGTTTGATTGGGTCTAATGGCAGTGGGAAGTCCACGTTGTTAAAAGCCATCTACAAAACGTTGAAACCAGACAGCGGCGAAATTTATCTGGGTAAGATGAATATTTTGAAAAGTTCCGAAAAAAAAGTCGCCCAGCAAGTCAGCGTCGTCAGTCAATTCAATGAGTTGAGCTTTGATTTAACAGTAGAACAGATGGTGCTTTTAGGCCGCACCCCCCACAAGGGGTTGTTGGAACAAGACACCAAAGCCGACCATGAACTGGTCACCGAAGCCTTAGCCAAAACAGGGCTAAGTGCCTACAGAAAACGCAGCTACCTCTCATTATCAGGAGGCGAAAAACAGCGGGTCGTCCTTGCTCGTGCCATCACCCAAGAACCGAAATTTATGATTCTCGATGAGCCGACCAATCATTTGGATATCCGTTACCAGCTGGAAATCTTAGAGACCGTCAAACATCTGAAGATTGGCTTGTTGGCGGCGCTGCATAATTTGGAACAAGCTGCCAACTATTGCGACATTATCTATGCCTTAAAAGATGGGCGGGTCATAGGTTATGGCGAACCAGAAACGCTGCTGACAGAGGAACTGATCGAAGAAATCTATGGCGTGAAATGCAGTATTTACCATCATCCGATCACAGGCGGATTAGGGTTTCATTATTATTTTGAAAAGGAGCAAACAGATGAATAAATGGGGAAAAATGATTGGGGTAGGATTGGCAGTTTTTACATTAAGCGCTTGCGGCAATACGAAGGATGAAGGAACTTCGGCTTCTTCCTCACAGGCAGAAAGTACGTATCCCTTAACCATCAGCAACTACACCAAAGCAGAAGGCGGCACGCAATGGACCGCCAAGGATCAAACCTTTAATGAGGCACCAAAAAAAGTCGTTGCCAACACACGACCAGCAGCGGAATTGCTGCTGCATCTCGGCCTCAAGGATCAGATTGCGGGTGTCGGTGCAACCTTTGGTGCCGCTGATGAGGAAGTTGCTGCTGATTACGCAGAACTCAACGACCTGGGCAGCGACTATATCAGTAAAGAAACAGCCTTAAGTGTGGATCCAGATTTGATTTTTGGCCGCGGGGGACTTTTCGATAACCAAGATTGGGGCGTTGGCACCGTTGATTCCTTGAACGAGATGGGCATTCCGACTTATGTCCAAGAAACCTCTGTCACTGGGGCGACGTTTGATTCTGTTTATCAAGACATTGAAAACCTTGGTAAGCTCTTCAATGTCCCTGAGGCAGCCGCTGCTTTTGAAAAAGAATTAAAGGATCGTCAGAGTGCCTTGGAAGAAAAAGTAGCAGACAAAGAAGAGCAAACCTTTGCCCATCTCTTTATGTCTGATCCTAGTGTTGTCAGTGTCTATGCCGCTCAAGATGAGTCTTTTTTCAATAGCAACTTTGATATGATCAAACTGAACAATGTGTTTCAAGACTATTCAGGGGAAGTCAGTGTCGAAACTTTGATCGAAACGGATCCCGATGTCTTGATCGTCGGCGACTGGTCAACGATCGAAGGCAGTGTTTCCGGTCAAGAAATCATTGAAGGCTTATACAAAAACGACAAACTCTCTAGCATGAAAGCCATCGAAAACAAACAAGTCTACAGCATGGACTACAATTATCTCTTTGGCTACGGCTACCAAGCCTTGACTGGTTTGGAAGAACTGGTAGAGCAAATGGCACAATAAACACCTTCTATTATATAAAAAGGAGAACCAACTTTTTATATAATAGAAGAAAATCAACGTTTCACTGGCCGATTGACCACAGAAACGTTGGTTTTTTGTATTTGGGAAAAGCAACCTTTGCCGCTGCCCGTTACGCAACAAGTAGCCCGTTAGCTGTTTTTTTCTGTCTCTTGGTTCATTTGATAGCGAGACAAAAGCTTTTCTTTGTGTTTTTGCATGATTGTTTCCAGAGAAATATCGTATTTATCGGCGAGAATAAATAAGTTATCCAGTACATCGCCCAATTCTTCCGTCAGATTTGCCAGTTTTTCTTCCGGCAAGCCTTCTTGTTCATCGGGACGGTCACGGCCAATCTCCAATGTCCGAATGGCACGGCTCACTTCCCCGACTTCTTCTGCTAAAAAATTCGCCCGAATAAACGGATCATATTGATACCAGTTGCGGGATTTGTAGAAGTCACTGATAAGTCGTTGATATTCCTCAATGTTCATAATTTTTTTTCCATCCTTTCCCAGAACCTTTATCAGAATCATGATATACTATTTCAAAATGATTGAGAAGGATGATGGAGAGTTTTATGAAAATTGCAGTCTATTGTGGTGCCAGTGTCGGTAATGAACCTAGTTTTGCAACAGCCGCCCAAGAATTGGGGCAGTGGATCGCTTCACGGCAAAATACGCTGGTCTATGGCGGCGGAAAAGCGGGCTTGATGGGCGTGCTGGCAGATGCTGTCTTAGAAAATGGCGGTCAGGTGATCGGGGTGATCCCAACCTTTTTAAAAGATCGGGAACTAGCACATCCTGGATTGACCGAACTCCATGTCGTCGAGACGATGTCAGAAAGAAAACGAAAAATGTTCGAATTGTCGCAGGCGTTTGTCGCACTGCCAGGTGGTCCCGGGACGCTGGAAGAAATCACGGAGATGATCTCGTGGTCAAGAATCGGTCAAAACCCGAATCCTTGTGCTTTTTATGATGTGAACAACTTTTACCGCGCAACGAGAGCCTTGTATGACAACATGGTGGAAAATGAGTTCTTGACGCAGGCCGATCGCGAAAAAATCGGTTTTGCGCAAACAACGAATGAACTTGAAGCCTTTATTCAAGCCTATGAACCGCCAGTTATTCGGCAGTATTAAGCGTCTGTTGCAAAAGAGCAAGGCGAAGCACCGGCGGGTGTCGTCTTGCTCTTTTGCTTCTTTGACGCATTCTTAGTATAATGGGGTTTGTTTTGCAAGTGGGGTCATAAAATAAGATCCTTGGACAAAGAAATGGAGCGTAAATCATGACAACAAATTTTTGGGCTGAATTGCCGAAGCCTTTTTTTATTCTAGCACCAATGGAAGATGTCACCGATGTCGTTTTTCGGCATGTCGTTCAAGCTGCCGGCGCACCAGATGTTTTCTTTACGGAATTTACCAACTCCGATAGTTACTGTCATCCAGAAGGACGCGACAGTGTGCGGGGACGTTTAGTCTTCACCGAAGATGAGCAACCGATGGTAGCCCACATTTGGGGAGACAAGCCAGAGTATTTCCGTGAAATGAGTATCGGATTAGCCGAGATGGGCTTTAAAGGGATTGACTTAAATATGGGCTGTCCAGTGCCAAACGTTGCCGGACGAGGCAAAGGCAGCGGCTTAATCTTGCGACCAGAAGTTGCTGCTGAGCTGATCCAAGCAGCCAAAGCTGGCGGCTTGCCGGTCAGCGTCAAGACGCGTTTGGGCTATACCGAACTAGGGGAAATGGAAGCCTGGTTGACCCATGTCCTGCAACAAGATATCGCTAACCTTTCGATCCATTTACGAACCCGCAAAGAAATGAGCAAGGTCGATGCCCATTGGGAATTGATTCCTGAAGTGGTGGCCTTGCGGGACCGAATCGCCCCACAAACGAAGCTGACGATCAACGGCGATATCCCTGATCGTACCAAAGGTTTAGAGCTAGCAGAAAAATATGGCGTAGACGGAATCATGATCGGTCGGGGTATTTTCAAGAATCCCTATGCCTTTGAAAAAGAACCGAAAGAGCATACCTCAGAAGAGCTATTAGGCTTGCTACAGCTGCAATTAGACTTGCAGGATCATTACGCCAAAATGGTGCCACGCTCGATCGCAGGATTGCATCGTTTCTTTAAAATCTATGTCAAAGGCTTCCCAGGAGCCAGTGATTTGCGAGCAAAATTGATGAATACCAAATCAACGGATGAAGTTCGGCAACTGCTGGCAGAGTTTGCGGAGAAAAAGAACCACGAGGAAAGTATTGAAGCGTAAGTTTCAATGCTTTTTTCGTTTTTGGTTGCTGCATCCGCTCTCAATGTCAATCCTTTCTTGACAATAGATAGGTACCTATGTAAAATGGAGAGCGGACTTTTAACTAGGTACCTATCTAAATAGTGAAGAGGCGAAAGGAGCTGAAGGTCGATGGTTTCCGAACAAGAAATCGTGGAACGATTGTTTGAAGTGTATAAATTAAATCGGCGGTATGCGGAACAAAAATATGGGCGTTTTATGCCAGGTCGGGGACAGTTCAATTGCCTACTGGTATTGGACGAAAAAGGGACGTTGACCCAAAAAGATCTCGCCGCGTATTTAGCGATTCGCTCGACATCCACTGGCGAACTACTAAAAAAACTGGCTGAAAAAGGGCTGATCCAAAAAGAAGTCGATCCGAAAGATAAACGCATCCATCTGATTTCGCTGACGGAAGCAGGCAAGGAAGAGGCACAGCGAATGAAAGAAAAACGTAGCAAGGCGCACCAAGAAATGCTGACCTATTTGACGGCAGAAGAAAAACAAGCCTTTGGTCAAGCCTTAGCAAAAATCGAACAGTTTTATCTTGAGAAGGAGGCGGACGTTGATTGAGTGAAACAGTCCAACGAACGGAACGTCAGCGGACGCTGATTTTTATTAATTTAATGATTACATGTATTGCCGTATCCATGTTGGCGACCGCCTTGACGACGGCTTTACCCGCCATCGTCACTGACCTGCAGATTTCCGTCACTACGGGACAATGGCTGACTAGCGGTTATTCCTTGGCGATGGCGATCGTTATGCCCTTGACGGCATATCTTATGAATCGTGTGCCAACCAAAAAGCTGTATCTCGCTGCCTTAGGAATTGCGTTGGTGGGCTTGCTGCTTTGTGCTGCAGCTCCCAATTTTCTAGTCATGATGCTTGCTCGTATTTTGCAGGCCGTAGGCAATGGAATCTTGACAGCAATGGCGCAAGTGATTCTCTTATCGATCTATCCGATCAATCGTATTGGTGTCGTGATGGGCTGGTATGGACTATCGATCACCGCGGCACCCGTGATCGCACCGACTCTTGCTGGGGTGATCGTGGACCGCTTGAACTGGCATGCGATTTTTTATATCGTTGCCGTGATTGTTTTGATTTCACTGATTTGGGCCATAAAGGTTTTTGATGATGTGTTGCCAGTAAGCAACAGCAAATTTGATCAGACCTCTTTTGTTTTGAGTGCCTTCGCCTTTGGTGGGATTACTTTAGGCTTTGGCAATATCGGCAGCTATGGCTTTTTCAGCTTACCCGTTTTAGGAACCTTAGGGCTCGGTTTGGTAGCAGGGATCTTCTTTGTCTTCCGTCAGTTAAGAGCGGAAACTCCATTTTTGGATCTGCGGGTCTTAAAAACAAAAGAGTATGCCATCAGTGTCTTTGGCAGTATCATGCTTTACTTGGTCTTGATGGGTTCGGCGATGCTGATGCCGCTATACGTGCAGTCGATTTTAGGCAAATCAGCGACGATCTCGGGATTAGTCGTTTTGCCAGGCTCTCTGGTCTCGGCTTTCTTAAGTCCCGTGGCTGGGCGAATCTATGACAAAGTCGGCATCCGTCTGTTGACGCTTTTTGGCGGCGGCTCACTGGTCTTGAGCAACATCGGCATGTATTTTATCCATATGCACACGGGTATTTGGGTAGCAGTGGTTTTGAACATGCTGCGCTGTGCCGCCACAGGCTGTTTGTTGATGCCCTTCGTGACGTGGGGAAATAAAAATATTCCGCCGCAACTGACGGCGCATGGAACAGCGTTATTGACTTCTTTGCGGACTGTGGCAGGCGCCATCGGGACAGCATTATTTGTCGGGATCATGAATAGTGTGGCGCAAAAAAGCACGACCTTAACAGGAACGAGTGCGTTGCTTCATGGGATGAATGTTTCTTTCTTATTGATGACGATCGCTTCTGGACTGCTGTTTGCAACGGGGCTATTTTTGATTCGTGATCAGAAACCAGAAGCCGTGTGGCTGGAAGGTACGGAAGAACCGTTGGAATAAAGAGGGGCACCTTTCTTTGAAGGGTGCTTTTCTTGATTTATTTCATGAAACTCTATGAAAAACCAAAAAATTCGATATAATAAGATAACTTATGGTTTAGGAGGAGTATTTTTTTTCAGGAAAGACTTGCTTTCATGGAAAAAAATCAGGGAGAAAATGAAGAATAAAGGCGTTTATTTTGGGTTGTCTGCCTATGTATTATGGGGCTTGGTCACACTATATTGGAAAATAATCGTTGGGGTTTCCCCGTTAGCCACGATGTGCTACCGAATCGTGTGGTCCTTTGTTTTTATGGTGTTGTTTATCGTGCTTTCCGGGAAGAAAACGCAATTTTTACAAGAAGCGCGTCTGCTGTGGAAGAACAAAGCATTTGCTGGACTGATCGTTTTAGCGTCTGTGCTGATTTCCATCAACTGGTTCACTTTTATCTTCGCGGTGAGTGCGGGCCACGTGATGCAAGCCAGCTTAGGCTATTACATCAATCCGCTAGTCAATGTCTTGTTAGCAACCGTTTTTTTGAGGGAACGACTTAGTCGTACTGGCATGCTGGCGTGTCTGTTGGCAAGTATCGGGGTAATCTTATTGTCGATTCAAACAGGAACGATTCCTTATGCCTCACTGATCATGGCCTTTTCCTTTAGTACGTATGGCTTGATCAAAAAAAGAATCCCTATTAGTTCCGTCACTGGGTTAACGATCGAGACGATGGTGATTTTTCCCTTTGCGCTCGTGTATATTTTAGGGTTTTCAACCGTCGGCTTTATGAATTATCCCTTGCAAACCAATCTCTTATTGATGGGTGCCGGGATCGTGACGGCTATTCCGTTGTTGCTGTTTGCGGAAGCAGCGAAAAATGTTTCTTACATTACGCTTGGGTTTATTCAATACGTCAATCCGACGATCATGCTTTTGTTGGCCATCTTTTTGTTTCACGAAACCTATTCACTGGCCCAATTTTCCGCCTTTGCGTTTATTTGGCTGGGGATCGCGGTCTTCACCTATGGTACGTTAGGCACGGCTATGAAAGAGCGGCGCATGGGACAGCAAAGAAAGCAACTCTGATACATTAGGAATGGCTGCAGCTGAGCCATTCCTTTTTTTATTAAAAAACAACTCAATTTAGATAGTGAAGGATGTTGCAAGGAGAATTGTTCAATGGTATAACAAAGGAAAAGCACGTTGCAGAAATTCTGATTGAAAAGGGTTGCATCTGCCACAGGGGTGTGTTATTATTCTTTCAGTTACAAGGATTGTTACTGTTCGGCAGGCAAAACCAGAATTGACCGTAGCGCGCTAATGGGGAGATTCTAGGTTTTTTTATTTTGGAGTGAGGGAAAACGATGGTTATTGGGAAAATATTAAATAATAATGTCGTCATCTCGACCAATGATGCCGGTCAGGAAGTGATCTATATGGGTCGTGGCATTGCGTTTAAGAAAAAGGTCGGCGATCCAGTGGATGAAGCCTTTGTCGAAAAAGAATTTGTGTTAAAGGATACGTTTACCGCAAATCAGTTTCAGCAATTGTTTTCAGACATTCCTGTGGAAGAAGTCGAAGCCGTCAAGCAAGTGGTGGATGATGCAGAAGCGTCATTGGGGATCGAGCTGTCGCCAAATATTTATTTGACACTGACCGATCATATCCATTATGCGCTAGTTCGGGCACGTGAAGGCATTGAGCTGCCGAATCCATTGTTGTTTGAGACCCGCAAATTTTATCCGAAAGAGTATGCGGTTGCAGCAGATGCCGTTGCTTATTTTGAAAAAGTCTTCGGGATTTCATTGCCGGAATCGGAAATTGGCTTTATCGCCTTTCATATCGTCAATAGCGAACAAGCAAATGGTACGATGGAAACCACGATGCAAGCGGTAGAGATCGTTCGTGACGTACTGGCGATCATCAGTCGTTTTTATGGACGAGTCTTTAACCCAGATTCCTTGAACTATCAACGGATCACCACGCATTTACAGTATTTTGCGCAGCGCTATTTAAGCGATGAACTTTCGGGGGGAAAAGATGAATTTTTATTTGCCCTTGTGCAATCGAAGTACCCTAAAGCGTTTCAAACGGTCCAACGGATCAACGAATATTTGATCAAAACCTACGACAAATCGATCGGTGAATCAGAAATGATCTACTTAACGATCCATATCGAACGTGTCGTCAATGATCAAACCAATTAACATTCAATCATTAACGGATTGTTACTGTCAGGCAGGCAATACCCAGATTGAAAAGACAACAGTCAGCGAGGAAAAGACTCGTTGGACGGTCGTTTTTTCAATCTGGGTTTTTTTATTAAAAAAGGAGTGTTGAAAAAATGAGTTCAAATAAAGAAATTGCCGTTCGCGTCCTCGATGCGGTGGGCGGCAAAGAAAATGTCAATAGCGTGGTGCATTGTGCGACCCGCTTGCGTTTCAAATTAAAAGATGAGAACAAAGCGGATACGGCACGCTTGAATCAAGACGATGACGTGATCCAAGTCGTTCAAAGCGGCGGACAATACCAAGTGGTGATCGGCAGTCATGTCAGCGACGTTTACCGTGAATTGAATGGAGTAGCGAACTTCGATGGTGAAGCAGATAGCAAAGGCGACAAAGGCAACCTGTTGAATCAACTGGTGGATATTATTTCGTCGATCTTCACGCCGTTTTTAGGCGCAATGGCAGGTGCCGGGGTCTTAAAAGGCTTCTTGACGCTGGCAGTCACCTTGAATTGGTTAGCAGCTGATTCTGGGGTCTACACCGTATTGTATGCGATTGCCGATGGGTTGTTTACCTATTTACCAGTGATGTTGGCTTTTACTGCAGCGAAAAAGTTTCGCACCAATGAATTTCTAGCGGTTTCCTTAGCGATGGCGTTGGTTCATCCAGACATTACCGCTTTGGCTGGACAAACCTTGAGTTTCTTAGGACTACCGGTCATTATTGGTGCTAGTGCTTATACGTCTTCAGTCATTCCGATTATTTTAGCGGTCTTTTTACAAAGCTATGTGGAGCGTTTCTTTAAAAAAGTCATTCCTAGCTTCTTACAGATCATCTGTGTACCTTTAGCGGTCTTCTTGATCATGGCGCCATTGACCTTTATTGTCGTCGGTCCACTAGGAACGATTTTAGGAAACTTGTTAGGTAGTGCTTACGACAGCATTTACCACTTCAGCCCACTGATCGCTGGTGCTGTTATGGGTGGTTTATGGCAAGTCTTTGTGATGTTTGGCATGCACTGGGGCTTTGTGCCGATCATCATGTTGAATCTCAGTCAAACCGGTGTCGATACCATGGTACCAATGCTGTTGCCAGCTGTCCTTTCTCAAGGTGGTGCAGCGCTAGCAGTGTTCTTTATGACAAAAAATGTGAAATTGAAAGGCTTGGCCCTTTCTTCAACGATCACCTCAATTTTTGGGATCACAGAACCGACGGTGTATGGGGTAACCTTGCCATTGAAAAAACCATTTATCGCCGCGTGTATCAGTGGTGCCATCGGGGGAGCCTTCATCGGCTTCAGCCAAGTCGAAAACTATACCTTTGGGTTAGTCAGCTTACTAAGTCTTCCTTCCTTTATCCCACAAGATACGAAAGATCTAAGTGGTCTGATCGCAGCTTCGATCGGCACGGCTATCGCTTTTGGCGCCGCGTTTGTCTTGACCTTCTTCTTACGTTTTGAAGATCAGCCAGCAACCGATGCCAGTGCAACATCAGCGAAAGAGCCAGCAGTACCCACAGATAGTTCGTCTAAAGAACGAGTGATCCTCAGTAGTCCGTTAGAAGGCAAAGTGGTTCCCTTAGCAGAAGTCAAAGACCAAGTCTTTTCTTCTGGTGCATTAGGAAAAGGCATCGCCATCGAACCGACCGTCGGGGCTTTGTATGCGCCGGCAGATGGCACCATCACGACGCTCTTTCCTACCGGCCATGCTGTTGGTTTGACCACCACGGATGGAGCAGAAGTCTTGATGCATATTGGTATGGATACCGTGGAGCTAGATGGCAAAGGCTTTGAGGTCTTTGTTAAACAAGACGATCAAGTCAAACGCGGTGATTTGTTGGTGAAGTTTGATCTAGATACGATCAAAGCTGCCGGCTTATCCACGATTACACCAATCGTTGTGACGAATACCCCGCAATATTTAGATGTGATGGATATGAATCAAACCGATGTCTTGCAAGGAGAAGACTTCTTAGCCATCGTAAAATAAGCAAAAGAAACCCGATCCTCGACTGAATATCAGCAAGGATCGGGTTTTTTGTAAGAAAATAAGGCGCAGTTGCCGGTCTCGCTTGCCTTCTTCGGTGGAGAATGCTTGTCACAGCGCTAGTTAAGGGCAAGACCAACAGCAGGAACGCGTACTCAGGGAAAATCCGAACATTCTTATGGCTGCTCCTTATACATGGCTTAAATTTTCGGCAAGCGACTCTAAAGCGGGGAAATCGAGAATTGCATAGCCTTGTTTTTGTTTTTCGATCAGCTTGTCTTCACGAAAGCTGGTAAAGGTTCGCAGCAGGTGGCGATAGCTGACATTCAAGATTGCGGCACAGGTGGTTAACTGAAAGGAAAAGTGTTGGTTTTCTTGATGCGCAAGAATAAATTTGGCCAACCGTGTCTCTACAGGTTCCGTCAATGAATTCGCTAAGTTGATCCCCGAATTCAAGCGGGAACTGAGCAACTGACAGATGGTTTGCAAAAAGCGGACGTCTTGTTGCAAGGTGCTGCGGTAGCGATTCAAAGGGATGCAGACGCAGACGCAAGCAGAAGCGGCTTTGACACTGCTTTTCGGCAAGAGTTCCCATAAAGAGGAAGCTTCCCCTAAAGGTGCAGCCGGCTTGGCGTAATCAATACAAATCGTTTGGGTATCCGAAGAGAAGGAATAGACCATCACGGTTCCTTCCACGAGAAAATACAAGTATTCAGAAGGCGTGCCCGTTCGAATCAGGTGCTCTTCTTTTTCAAAGGAATGCAAAGTGGCCATCGCTAACAAATCATTGTCCATATAAGATTGCAGATCGTATGTGTCAATGTAATTCCTGAGGCGTGCGGTATCATCGATTTTTTTCATGGGAATCAGCCACTCCTGAATGGTTTTCTTTAAGTATAGCTTAGTTCCCCTTTTGACTCAACACGAACGATAAATAAAAACTAATGTAAATTGTATGTAAAAATAAGGTAAAATAGGACATGTGTCACTTCATTTTGAAGGGATACTTGGTATGATTTGAATGTAAGAAAGCTTCAAACCATTAGGAGGAGAAAAAATGCCATTGAAACGAATTGTTAAAGGAATGTTAGGAATTGCGTTAGTTGCAGCATTGACCGGCTGTGGGAATGGGAGCAGCAGCAGCGACAGCAGTGCCGCAGCCGAAAAAGAAAAGCTGGTGGTACAATTCGTACCGACCAATAATGACGGCTCGATGCAAGCCAAAGCAAAACCGTTTGCTGAGTATTTATCAAAAAAATTAGACCGTGAAGTAGAAGTAACGTTAGCAACGGATTATTCGACGATCGTAGAAGCGATGGCTTCTGGACAAGTTGATTTAGGGATCATGCCGCCAGCCGCTTATGTTCAAGCCAAAGATATGGATGCAGCAGAAGCGATTTTGACTTCTCAATTAGGTGCCTATGATCCAGAGACCGGCTTGCCATTAGAAGGGGAAAAAACCAATACCTTCAAAGGGGAGATCTTGGTACGTGCGGATAGCGATATGACAGAATTGACGGACTTAAAAGGGAAAAAAATCGCTACATTGAGTCCGAACTCTGCCAGCGGCTATATTTACCCAGTTGCCGAGTTGAAAGATGCAGGAGTTGATCCAACGACGGATGCTACATTAACGACGGTGAACGATATTCCAAGTGAGATCACTGCAGTCTTGAATGGTCAGATGGATGCCGCCTTTGTGTTTCAAGGGGCACGGAATGTCTTTGCGTCAAGCTTCCCAGATAACGATTTATTCGAAGATCTAAAAGTTCTTTACTTAACCGAAGGGGACATCCCGAATGACGCCATTGCCGTTCAACCGACGATGGATGCTGAACTAAAAGAGCAGATCAAAGAAGTGTTCTTGAATATGGCAGACGATGAAGAAGGCGCCGAAGCAATGAGCTTGTGGGGACACCAAGGGTATGAAGAAGCAGCTGATTCTGCTTACGATACCATTCGCGACTATACTAAACGAGCAGCAGAGTAAAAAATCAGGGATTGCGGTAGAAGGATAACGGGACACGGAGATGTGCAGCGATTTACTAGGGGAATAGGTGGAATACGCAGTATCAGTGCATTTTTTAGTGAGATAGACCGTGACCGATTGGGGAAACTTTGCCGCGGTCCCTACATAATGGAGAAGACAGATGATAACTTTTGAGAATGTATCCAAAGTCTACCCGAATGGGGTCAAAGGATTACAGAACATAGATGTAACGATTGAACAAGGAGAATTTGTGGCAATCATTGGTTTGAGCGGTGCTGGTAAGAGTACCTTTTTGCGCTCGATCAATCGCTTAGTGCCAATCACTGAAGGAGATATCCGGGTAGATGGCAAATCAGTCACGAAAGCCAATAAAAAAGAATTGCGCTTGATTCGCCGACAAATCGGATTGATCTCCCAAAGCTTCAATTTGGTCAAACGTAGTACTGTCCAAAAGAATGTGCTATCTGGTCGTTTGGGGTATTACGGGACATGGAAAAGTATTTTAGGGTTGTTTACGAAAGAAGACTACGAAAGAACGAAAGAAGCACTAGCGACTGTCGGCTTGTCAGACAAACTGCAAACGAGAAGCGACCAGTTGAGTGGTGGGCAACAGCAGCGGGTATCCATCGCCCGTGCCTTGGTCCAACAAGCGCCAGTGATTTTAGCAGATGAACCCGTGGCATCGCTAGATCCCATCACCACAGAGAAAGTGATGGAGGATTTGAAGAAGATCAATCAAGAAATGGGCAAAACGATTGTCATCAATCTGCATTCGATTCCCTTGGCTCGTCAGTATGCAACAAGGATCATTGCCTTAAAAGCAGGTGCAATCGTTTTTGACGGCAACGCAGCCGCTTTGACGGATCAGCGTTTAGAACAAATCTATGGGAAAGCAATTTTTGAAGAAAAGGCAGGAGAAATCGATGAAACTGAAAGAAACAGTTCATTTTAATTGGTACAAACACCTGCTGCTGATTCTTTTATTGCTGCTCTTTTTTCAAAGCAGTGCCTGGATCACGGGGGCTGATTTTGCCCAAGTGTGGTCGAATCGAAGCCAGATGACGGCTTTCATGGCTCGCTTTTTGCATCCGGATTTTAGTTATTTACCACAACTGATGATGCCCTTGATCAAGACATTGCAGATGTCCTTTTTAGGCACCGTTTTAGGAGTGGTCGCAGCAATACCGGTGAGTCTGTTGGCGACGACAGTCGTGACAGAAAGCCGGTGGGTCTCTGTGCCGATGCGTTTTCTCTTAGGGCTGGTGCGGACGATTCCCAACCTATTGTTGGCGGCATTGTTCGTAGCGATTTTTGGGATCGGTGAAGCCACTGGTGTTTTGACCATCGCGGTCTTTACCTTTGGTATGGTTTCACAGCTGATGTTCCAAGCGATCGAAACCATTGATTTTGCGCCAATCGAAGCAGCGGCGGCGGTAGGGGCAAATAAATTTCAAGTGACTGTTTGGGCGATCATACCTCAAGTCATCAGCCAGTTTGCCAGCTATACTTTTTATGCCTTTGAAGTCAATGTTCGAGCTTCGACGGTGTTAGGATATGTTGGTGCCGGCGGGATCGGGGTCATCTTGAACGCCTCATTGGCATTGTTGAATTATGAACGGGTCTCGATCATTATCTTGACGATTTTGCTAACGGTAGCGATCGTTGATTTTCTAAGTGAGCGGGTAAGGAGGTCATTCCTATGATGATCAGAGAAGTGAAGAAAACGACTTGGCTGTTATGGGGACTCTTTGCTATCTTACTGGCATTATCTGCAGCGACGCTGGATTATTCCGGATTGAGTACTTTTTCCTTAGCGATGGGAAGAGATGTCCTGCAAGGGTTGAGTCAGCCAGACTGGTCTTTCTTTTACGACGGTAGCGGGGAGGATCTGTGGAGCTTATTGTTACTGACGATCGGGATCGCCTGTCTAGGAACGATGATCGCAACAGTCTGCGCGATACCGGTGACCTTGCTGAGTGCCGCCAACCTATGGTCTTCTGCGCCGTGGGTCGCGAAGATCGGCAAAATGATCTGCAATATCTTGCGGGCATTTCCAGAGCTAGTTTATGCGATTATTTTTGTCCGTGTGGTAGGTCCGGGACCTTTCGCTGGGGTTATGGCGATCGGTGTCCACCAGATCGGTATGCTGGGCAAGCTGTTCACGGAAGAAATGGAAGCCATGGATGAGCACTTGACGGAAGAGATGCAAGCAGTCGGTGCCAACTTTTGGCAAACGATGTTTTTCGTGCGGGTTCCTTATTTAGCACCCATCTATAGTTCCTTTGCGTTGAATCATTTTGAAATTGCGGTCCGCAGTGCGGCAACGTTAGGGTTAGTCGGTGCCGGCGGGATCGGTGCACCATTGATTTTTGCTATTCAAACCAGAACCTGGAGCAAGGTAAGTATTATTTTGTTGGGGGTCGTTGTGACCGTCTTCTTATTAGACCAGTTGACTGGAATCATCAGAAAGAAATTGAGATAAACCTATGAATATATTGCATATATCAGATATCCATTTTCGAGAAAGTTACCTGCCTTGTGAAGAAGGGTATCAAGGAATGCTGGCAGCTATGCAAAATCCCTTGATTCCTCTTGAAGAGTGTATCCAAGATGCCAAGGCGCGAGGGGCGATTGATTTGGTGGTGATCAGCGGCGATTTGACCGAAGATGGCGCGCCTGCCGATTATGCCTCTTTGAAGCATTATCTAGAAAAAGCCTTTGGCTCAGTGCCGATCGTAGTAACGCTAGGCAATCATGATATTAAACGGCATTTTCGCCAAGGCTGGCAAGGCAAGTCAGTAGAAACGGCCAGTGATACACCTTTTAATCAAGTCTATGAAACGGAGACATTGGCGGTCGTGGCTTTCGATAATTCCTGTTACGGCTATGCCGACGGTATCGTAGATGAGCGACAGTTTGAATGGCTGCAAGCCACGCTGGCGCAGCTCAAAGAGAAAAAGATCGTTTTTGTGACGCACCATCATTTGTTGCCTTATCAAGCAAGCACGCCGGCATGGGCCGGTGCCAATCGTTTGGTGGCATTATTGCAGCAGTATCAGATCTCTTGTATTCTCAGTGGACATACCCATCATGCATTTACGGGAACGATCGCAGGGATTCCTTACTATACTGTGGCAAGTATGTCGTTTGTCGGGGAAGATGAAGGCGAGGGGATGGTCCGTTTTGAAGAACGCTATGGATACAATTTGTATCGTTTTGAGGAAGGCGCGTTGGTTCATCAATCCTCAGAAAACTATCGACCGAACCGCGTATTGATGCGGGTCAACATGCAAGGATAAAAAACAGACGTTCCGTCAACGCTGAATTTAGCAGCAGGAAAGGAACGTCTGTTTTTGTGCAAAAAAGGCTTAACCTTGATTGCCAAAGGTTTTGACAACTTCAATCGTGCCGTCGATATGGAAAAACAAGGTATAGTTTTCTTCGGTTTTGATACCGTCAAAGCGGCGAGCATAATAGGTGACTGCGTCTTTGAAGGTTTGTGGGGGGACACCTAAAAAATCAGCGCATGCCGCCAACGTTTTGCAGCCTTCTTCAAAACAAGCGATGATATCATAGGGCGTGACCACGATCGCAGAACCAATGTCACGGGCTTTGCGTTCTTGTTTGCGTTTTTCGTTGGTGTCTTGGGCGGTAATGTCGCCAGCACTGGTCAAATAATGACCGATTTCTTCACCGATGGTGCTCAAGAGGTCTTCTTGTGATTGGTCAGGGTTCAAGTAAATATGGTGATCGATGTACAATCCTTGCTGACCATCAGGCATATTCTTATCGAAAATAAAGTGCAAGTCTGGGTAGGCGGCCATCAGTTCTTCTACTTTATCCATTTCCATCATTCCTTTTGGGCGTGCCGCTGTTTTATAAATTCAATATAGCTGAGGATATCTTCCATCTGCTCATCGGTGACGTCATCATCAATATGGGCCGCAACGGTTTGAACTTTTGCAGAGGGCGGCGTAAAGCCTGCCGGGACTTGTCTGCCTAATAAAAAATCGGTGGATACTTGAAAAATCTCCGCGAGTTTGACGATGGTCTCGCCATCGGGTTCGTTACGATCATTTTCGAAATGCGAATACGCTGCGCGGGTGATCCCTAGCTGATCTGCGATCTGCTGTTGGGTTTGGTTGGTTCGTAGTCTGAGTGTTCTTAGCCGTTCGCCAAGCATGAGTGATCGCCTCCTTTTTTGTAGTATAGCACGTTGGATATAATTTGTATCTATTTTTGTATTATTTGATATAAAAAATATCACATCAGTTGACGATACGAATCGTATCTTTTATACTGGGAACAGATGATATGAATCGTATCAAAAAGAATGGGGGAGGATCATGGATACATCGATCGTAACAGTTGTCTTGCCGTCACTCATTACTGGTGTACTTACTTATTTGGCTACCCGAGTATCCAGCAAAGCGAATTTGGAACAAACGAATATCGAAAATGCCCAAAAGCTTTACCTAAAATATGAACAGATCAATCAAGAATTGACCCATAAAATCGATCAGTTAGAAGAAGAAGTCCAAAAGACCGCCAAAACCTACCAAGAAGAAGTCTTGGTCTATCAAGGAAAGCTTGCTACTGCCCAAAGCGAAAGGGATTTATTGCGGGCAGAAAACCAGGTGCTGAAAGAATTACAGCGAGGGAATCAAGTGCCTGTGGCGCGTGAAGAGAAGCAACATTCAGCCGTTGGCTAATAGAAAAAAACTGCTTATCCATCAATAAGCAGTTTTTTTCTAGTTTTTATTCTTTAATTGATCATTTGTTCATTCACGTAGGCAGCATAAAGCGGGTGATTGTTGATCAATTCTGCATGGGTACCTTGACCGGTAATGGTACCTTTTTCTATAAAGTAGATTTGATCGGCATCCACGATGGTCGACAAGCGATGGGCGATCACTAATGTCGTGCGCCCTTCCATTAGATGATCCAACGCCCGCTGGACCTTTTCTTCCGACTGAGAATCTAGGCTGGCGGTCGCTTCATCGAGCATCAGCAGCTTGGGGTCTCGCAAGAATGCTCGTGCGATGGCGATCCGTTGTTTTTGCCCGCCAGATAGTTTGACGCCGCGTTCGCCGATTTGTGTTTCTAGTTTTTCGGGGAACTCTTGGACGAACTGATCGGCATAAGCCAATGCCAGTCCTTGCCACAATTCCTCCTCTGACAGTGTTCGGCTTAATCCGTATTGCAAGTTTTCCCGAATCGTACCGGCAAAGACCGCACTGTCTTGGGAAACATAGCCGATCTGTGCCCGCCAGTCCTGCAGATCAATGTCAGCTATCGGCTGTTCACCAATCAGCAAGCGCCCGCTGGTGGGTTCATAAAAGCGTTCCAGTAAAGCGAAGATCGTGGATTTTCCGCCGCCGCTTGGTCCCGCAAAAGCAATCACGGTGTTGGGTTTGGCTTCAAAAGAAATGTTTTGCAAAATCGGCCGTTTGGGATCGTAACTGAAATCGATCTGTTCTGCCCGTAGGACTGCGCCGTCGATAGCGGCTTTGGGTGCTGCCTGGATCGGCTCCAGCGGCGTATCCAAAATTTCTTGGATCCGTTCCGTAGCACCCATCGCTTTTTGGACTTGTGAAAAGAACATCGCAAACGTCGTCACAGGCGCAATAATATTAAAGAGATACAGTAGAAAAGCAATCAATGCGCCACTCGTCAAGGTGCCGGCTTGGACACGGATCGCGCCATAACCGAGGATTCCTACGAGTAATCCCAGCATTGCCGTCGTCATGATTGGCTGCAAAATCGCACTAACTTTCGCATCCTTGACCCCGAGGGTAAAGATTGCCCCAATGTTGCGCCGACCGTTTTCTTGTTCACTAGCTTCTCCGTTGCTGGCTTTGATCAAACGGATCTCTGAGAGTTTTTCGCTGGCATCCGCATTGAAATCGGCAGTCGCTGCTTGTAGTTGGCGTCCTAGTTTCGACATGATCTTGCCGATCGGCCACATGATCAAGGTGATCAAAGGCACCGCACTGAACATGATCGCCGCCATCTTCCAATCCATCAAAAACAAGATGATCATCGAACCAACCAATTGGATCAAGCCAGTGACAAAGCTGGGAAATTGCGAGGTGACTAGTTCTTTGATCACGGAAGTATCATTAACGAGTCGCGAACTGCTTTCCCCCGACTTATGGTCATCAAAATAGCTGACTGGCAAATGCAGCAGATGTTTCCAAAGACGTTCTCGTAATGTTTTCACGGCACTTTCTCCCACATAGCGCAAGAGAAAGCCGCCTAAAGTGCCTACGCCTAATTGCAGCACAAAGGCTAGGATCAAAACGACCAGCATGGAGGTGCTGAACGTGGGGGTGCCGCTGGCATCGACTAGCGTTTTCGTCAACTGCGGCACGACCAAACTGGCGGCACTCGTGATCAGGCTAAAGAGCATCCCTAAAAGAAACAAGCCTTTCTTGGGATTGACACTGACGATCAGGTGGATAAAGTCTTTCATTTTAAATTTGTTTTTGTTCACTGTTGGTGTCGTTGTTTCCATTCGTTTTCCTCCGCTACAAGCAAGATGTCCTGCAGCTTTTTCTTTTTCATTAGGTGCTATTAGAAATCCTGCCAATCATCTTCGGCTGCTTCGTCTTTAGAAGCGGAATCAGGTCTTGCTTTGCGGTCTTGTCCAAACCCGTAGGCATCAAAAAAGTTGCCTTTTCCCCATGTGTCCCGTGGATCATTCGCCTCGCTACTATCAAATGGCCCAAATGGCCCAAATGGCCGATTGCCAAACATGCCGCGGTGTCCAGGAAATGGCATTTGCCGCATGGCTTCTTTGATCTGCTTTTTCATTTGACGCCGCTCGTCAGCGCCCATATCTTGCCAAGTATCTTTCATTTGTTGCTTCATTTTTCGGCGATCGTCATTCGTCATTTCCTGCCAATTTCCACCCCATTGCTTCATCATCTGTTCCCGGATCTCCTGCATAGCTTGTAGACGATCCATCGGGTCAATAAAGCGTTGCGTCTGTTGCTGAAAGTCAGCTTCCCACCCAGCAGCGATGTTTTCAAGCAGACGGGCAAATTCGGTTTGTTCTTCCTCTGTTAACCCAGCAAAAAACGTTTGACTGCTGGCGGCTTCTTTTTGTGCCAGTAATTTTTCTGCTTTTTTTCGTCCAGTTGCTGTCAGAAAGATTCGTTTGATCCTTTTGTCGGCTGCATCTTCTTTGCGTTGGATATCCCCACTGCTTTCCATTTTCTTCAATAGTTCTGCCAAGGAACTTGGCCGTAAATCCAAAACTTCTGCGAGGTAATTTTGCACCAAGCCATCTTCTAAATTTAAAACGGCTAGGACGCGTTGCTGTCCAGAAAGGCGTTGGTTATTTTGACTCATAAAAGCATTGCTGGCTTCGCTGATAAAACGAAGCTGTTTCATTAAGTGATCGGTCATTGTACTCATTGAGAACACTCCTTTTAGGTTATTGTTCGGTACCTAACGATATCGATGAGTTGATTATAGTTCGGTGCCGAACGAATGTCAAGAGGAAGTAGCTGGGATTTTTTTCTAACAAAAAGTAAGCAAAATGATTGACTTACTAAAAGTAAGTTTGATATGCTGAGTCCATCGTTAAAGAAAACACAATAAAAGGAGTACAAAAGAATGGTCTTTGGATTTGGGAAAAAAGAACAAATAATTGAAAAAGAAGTGATTAAAGAGGTGTATCGCACTCCGGAAAAGAAAAAAGCGCAAAAAATCGGAATCATCGTTGGCAGCACGAGAGAAGGCCGCGTGAGTCCGCAAGTAGCCAATTACGTTTTACAAACAGCACGAGCACATAGCGACCGCTCATTTGAAATCATTGATATCAAAGACTACGACTTGCCCTTTATGGGTACAGGCGAAGCGAACCAAGCGTGGAATGAAAAAATCGCTGAATTAGACGGCTATATCTTCATCGTACAAGAATACAATCATGGGCTATCGGCTTCCTTGAAAAATGCGTTAGACAGCGCCCGCGAGGAATGGTTCAACAAAGCAGCAGCAATCGTCAGCTATGGTTCAGCAGGAGGGATTCGGGCCGCGGAGCAAGTTCGCTTGATTTTGGCGGAACAAAAAGTAGCCACGGTGCGCACTAATCCAGCTTTCAACTTATTTACTGATTTTGAAAATTTTGCCACCTTTACTCCTGGCGAACATATGACGGCAGGAATGAACGATATGTTGACGGAATTATTGGACTGGGCAGACACATTTGCCAATCGTTAAAAAACAAACGAAAACAATCTTAGGAGGAACCTATTATGAAATTTGGTATTATTTTAGGCAGTACAAGAGAAGGACGCGTAAGTCCGCAAGTCGGAGCATATATTCAAGAAATTGCTACTCAACGGTCAGAGCATCAGTTCGAGATCGTTGATGTAAAGGCATTTGATTTACCGTTTATGGGAACGGCTGAGCCAAACATGGCATGGAACAAAAAAATTTCTGAATTAGATGGCTATATCTTCATCGTGCAAGAATACAACCACGGTTTTGCAGCTTCCTTGAAAAATGCCGTAGATTCTGCTCGGGAAGAATGGTTTGATAAAGCTGCTGGGATCGTCAGCTACGGTTCTGGCGGTGGGATTCGGGCCGCTGAACAATTGCGCAACGTATTAGCTGAACAAAAAGTTGCCACCGTGCGGACCAACCCAGCCTTCAACTTATTTACTGATTTTGAAAGTTTTAGTACCTTCAACCCCGGTGAGCACATGGCTGCAGGTGTCAATGACATGCTAGATGAATTGTTGTTGTGGTCAAAAGCTTTTGCCACGAGTCGCTGATCTGTTTTAGGAGGTCACCATTTATCATCGATCATTTGCTGTTTCATTCATTGAATGGAGCAGCATTTTTTTGCGTTTCCAAGGAATGGTTTTCACTGGAAAGGCTATTTCACTGAAAGAATGACTAAAAATCGGGTATACTAGAAGAACAGAAGATGCGGGCAACTGCGTTCGATTTTTCGCCCAACGAGTGCATCCAGTAACAGAGGAGTGAACAAAAGCATGAATCTACTTTTTGCGATTGATGATCGATTCAGTGAACAATTAAAAACAACGTTATATTCAATCAAACGCCATACGACAGCAGCATCTTTCGATGTCTATGTCTTACAAGAAAAAGAATTGAGACAAGGTGCAGAGCTAGAGGTCTTTTGTCAAAAATTGGCGATGACCTATCATCCCGTCATCATCGGTTCTGGTTCGATCTTTAAAACCGCGCCAGTTAGTGACCGCTACCCAGAATCAATCTACTATCGATTGTTGGCGCAAAATTACTTGCCGCAGCAGGTGGAAAAAATCCTGTATCTGGATGCGGATATTTTGTGCATCAATGATTTGCGCCCCTTGTATGAGCTGACGTTAGGGGATTTTCTGTATGCCGCTGCCAGTCATTCCAAGCTGACAGAAGTGACGACGGTCATCAATAAAGTCCGTTTGCGCAATTATGAGTCAGAAGGCTACTATAATTCAGGTGTCTTGCTGATGAATGTGCACCAGCTACGGCAAGAGGTCAAAGAAACAGAAATCGCAGCCTTCATTGAGAAAAATCATTTGAACCTCTTTTTGCCGGATCAAGATATTTTAAATGGGTTATATGGTGATCGGGTGCTGGCGATTCCTGATCAGCTCTATAACTATGATGTACGGAAAAACCGTACGTATGAGACGATCAGCCTAGGGGAATGGAGTTTGGATTGGGTCATCGAACATACCGTTTTGCTGCATTTTTGCGGCAAAGAGAAACCATGGAAGAAAGGCTATCGCAGCCGCTACGGTTCGTTATACAAATATGTAGAAAATGAACGGCGGAAGTTTGAAGAGGAACAATCAAAGTAGCTGTCATTGAATATAATCAAAATTACCTTGAAAGAAACGTCCACACGGCCGTTTCTTTTTTTAAGCGTTCTATTCTGCTTTTTTTCGATTCGATGGTACGATGAAACTAGTGAGTTATGAAAAAAAGAAGGAGTGGACAACATGAAATTTTTAATTTGGCTGGTCTGTGTGATCGGCATTGAAGCAACAGGAATCATCTCGAGTTTGTTTGCGGGGGACATTGCCGGAACGTATGCGCAAATGGAAAAACCCTTTTTAGCCCCTCCTGGCGGGATCATTGGGATCGTTTGGACGATTTTGTATGCCTTTATGGGAACGGCGTTGTATCTGTTGATCGTCGCCAAAGTCAATCCAGCGCTTAAAAAGAATGCCTACATCTTCTTTGCGATCCAGCAAGTATTAAACTTCTTTTGGAGTATCGTTTTCTTTGGCTGGAATGCTTACTGGGCAGGAACGGTCATTATTGTCTTGTTAGTGTTATCAGTGATTATTTGTATGATCCTCTTTGCTCGCATCGACAAAAACGCGATGTACTTGTTTATTCCTTATTTGATTTGGTGTTTATACGCCGGCTACTTAACGATTGGCTTAACTTTATTGAATGCCTGATAGAAAAACCCTCTTCCAAGCGTCTTGTTGGAAGAGGGTTTTTTCTTTTAGATATAGTCTTCAGTCAATTCCATAAAGCTGGCAACATCTTTTAGGACCATGTCGATCCCTGCTTGCCAGAAGTCTGATTTCGTTAAATCGACACCAAGGTGTTTTTGCGCCAGTTCTTCCGTCGTCATTGAAGCAGTATCTTGCAATAAAGCAATGTATTCTTCTTCAAAGCTAGACCCTTTTTCATTGGCATACGCGTAGATCCCCATACTAAAGAGGTAACCAAAGGTATAAGGGAAGTTGTAGAACGGCACATCGTCAATAAAGAAGTGCAATTTGGCTGCCCAGAAATGTGGGTGATAAGTCGCTAACCCATCCGCATAGCTTTCTTTTTGCGCCGCAGTCATCATTTCCGTGATTTGTTCCGCTGAAACCAAGCCCTTTTGACGAGCTTGATAGAAGTTGTTCTCAAAAATAAAACGTGCGTGGATGTTCATGAACATCGCGATCGCATTTTGCATTTTAGCATCCAATAGATTGATTTTTTCTTCTTTTGTCGTTGCTTCTTTGAGGGTTGCATCAGCAACGATCAATTCAGCAAAGGTACTTGCTGTTTCGGCAACGTTCATGGCATAGTTGCGGTTTAATTCTGGCAGCTCCCAAAGAACGCTGCTGTGAAAAGCGTGACCGAGCTCATGGGCAAGCGTCGCTACTTCGTTGACAGAATTGCTGTAGGTCATGAAAATACGTGATTCTTTGGTTTCTGGCAAGCTGGTGCAATAGCCGCCAGGACGTTTGCCGGGACGATCTTCTGCTTCGATCCAGCTTTTTTCAAAAGCGACTTGGGCAAAGTCAGCCATTTTCGGACTGAACTTACGGAAGTTGGTCAAAATAAAGTCAGCTGCTTCATCAAAGGTGTAGGTTCTTTCTTCCATGTCCCCAAGGATGATTGGCGCATCTTGGTCTTGCCATTCCATTTTTTCTTTGCCGAAAAGCTGGGCTTTGCGAGTCAAGAAATCAACGATTGGCTGTTTGTTCTTTTGGATTGTGCCCCACATAGCATCCAATGTCGCTTTTTGCAGACGATTGTATTCTAATGGTTCCTTCAAGTAATCAGTGACACCGTGAAGTTTGAAGGTAGAAAGGCGGAAACCGTCTAAGTGGTTCAAGGTATCCGCAAAGAGGTCTTCTTTTTCTGCCCACGTCTTTTCCCAAGTATCGAATAAACGCGCACGAACTTCCGGATCAGGATCGCCCATCATTTTATTGAAGGCTTGACCAGCTGAAAACTTGATCGTCGTGCCGTCTTCTTGAAGGAAAGGAATTTCGATCGAGGCAACGATCGTATCGTAATGTTGGCTCCAAGCATTCAAGCCATCTAAATTTAAAGTGTTGATGATGGTCTCTTCTGCTTCGGATAATAATTCTTTGCCGTCGCGGCGAATCTCGCTTAAACGAAAAGCGACAGGTGCTAAGTTTTCCGCTTTAACTAGTGCTGTCCAATCATCCTCAGAAATTTCTGTCAATTTTTTCGAGAAAACGGTTTGTGCTGCTTGCAGTGCTGGCAATTTTGCGTAGAGGTCACCCGTCAGGATTTTGGCTTTGCTGTCATTGACATTCGCTGAAAGCAAGGCATTGATAAAGCTGCCGCATTGTGAAAATCCTTGACTAATAGTTGCGGATAAATCAAGTAACTCTTCTAATTTTGCTGCATCGTCTTCGCTGTTGGGCGACCATGCATCGACTGTTGTTCGGTAATTTGCAATTTGTTCTTCCAGTTGGCTCATGCGTTCTTTTAATTGAACAGAATCGCTGCCTCCCGGAAAGATTGTTTCCAGATTCCAATTGATTGAATAGGTCATTCCTATCAAACCCCTTTCTTTTCCTTCGATCTTATTAAGTATAGCATAACGAAATTTGGTCGCAACCATCAGAATCCTTATGAAATAAGGGTTCTTGATGAAACTGTACCAAAAACAAAAAATGGAATGTATATCTCCTTGATCTATTGATAGGGCGGAAAAACGTCAAAAATAAAAAAACTATCACATCCTCATCAAATTCTTAGAAAAAAATCGATGGATAAATATTACATATGAAAAAAAACAGCGAGTAAAAAAACGCCTGATGAGCGATATTCGCTTTTTCATGCATAATGCCAAATTCTTTGCGAAAAGAACACGAAATATACCACTGCGAAAGCGTATACAATTAGGTAGCATAGAGGTGTAAACAGAAGAAGGAGGAAGAAAAATGCCAAATGCTATTCATGTTTTTTCAGAGATTGGACGATTGAAGCAAGTCATGCTTCACCGCCCTGGTCGGGAATTGGAGAACCTTGTTCCTGATCATTTGAACCGCCTGCTATTTGATGATATTCCTTTTTTGGAACAAGCCAGAGCAGAACATGATCGGTTTGCGGAAGTCCTACGTCAAAATGATGTGGAGGTGTTGTATCTAGAAGATTTAGCTGCTGAATCGCTCACGTCACCAGAAATCAAACAGCAATTTCTCAAGGATTATTTAGCGGAAACTACAATCCAAAGTCCTGAGATCATCAAAGAAGTCACGGATTATTTTATGTCTTGTGACAATGATCGGGAACTGATCGACAAAACTATGGCTGGTTTAGCCAAAAATGAACTGGAGCTGCCAAATACCCAGAGCCTCGCTGGGACCGTGGATGATCAATACCCATTTCTGATCGATCCAATGCCAAATTTGTATTTTACACGAGATCCCTTTGCGACGATTGGTAACGGAGTATCCTTGAATCGCATGTATTCAGAAACAAGACGGCGCGAAACGTTATACGGCAAATATATTTTTGCTCATCATCCAATGTTCCAGCAAAATCCGCCTCATATGCTTTATGATCGCGCCCAACCAACCCGCATCGAAGGTGGCGACGAATTAGTTCTGTCAAAACATGTGTTGGCGATTGGTATCTCGCAACGAACGGATGCCGCTTCGATTGAGCAGCTGGCCCGCAAAGTGTTCGAAAATGAGCCAAGCTTTGAGTATGTTCTAGCGTTTGACATTGGTCAAGAGCGCAAATTCATGCATTTAGATACGGTATTTACAATGGTCGATCATGACAAGTTTACGATCCATCCAGAAATCGAAGGAGAGCTGACGGTTTATTCAATCTCACGAGCAGGTGATGGGGTGACGATCAAAGAAGAAAAGGACACGTTGGAAAATATTTTATGTCGCTATCTAGAACTAAATACGGTTGAATTGATTCGTTGCGGCGGCAGTGATTTGATTGCAGCAGCTCGGGAACAATGGAATGACGGTTCCAATACCTTGACGATCGCACCTGGCGAAGTCGTCGTATATGACCGCAATACCATCACCAATCAGAAGTTGGCAGAAGCCGGTATCAAATTGCACAAAATCTCCGGCAGTGAATTGGTTCGTGGTCGTGGCGGTCCTCGTTGCATGAGCATGCCATTTGTTAGAGAAGATATTTAAATCAGAGGAGGAATCATCGATGGAACAAGTATTTAAAGGAAGAAGTTTTTTAGCAGAAAAAGATTTTACGAAAGCCGAGTTAGAATACCTCATTGATTTTTCAATCTATTTAAAACAATTGAAAAAACAAAATATTTCTCATCGTTATTTAGAAGGCAAGAACATTGCCCTTTTGTTTGAAAAAACATCGACTCGGACACGGGCGGCCTTTACGACAGCTGCCATCGATCTTGGTGCCCATCCAGAATTTTTAGGCGCGAATGATATTCAGCTAGGCAAAAAAGAATCTGTCGAAGATACAGCAAAAGTTTTAGGCAGCATGTTTGACGGTATTGAGTTTCGTGGATTCAGTCAACAAGTCGTTGAAGATTTAGCCAAATTCTCCGGTGTTCCTGTTTGGAATGGCTTAACCGATGAATGGCACCCAACCCAAATGATCGCTGACTTTATGACCATCAAAGAAAACTTCGGCACCTTGGAAAACATTACGCTAGTTTATGTGGGCGACGGCCGGAACAATATGGCGAATAGTTTGTTAGTGACGGGGGCAATTTTAGGGGTCAACGTTCGTATCTGTACACCAAAAGAACTTTTCCCAGCGCAAGAAGTGACAGACTATGCCAACAAATTTGCTAAAGAATCTGGCAGTCAGTTGATGGTAACAGATGATATCCAAAAAGGCGTCAAAGATGCAGACGTCTTGTATACCGATGTTTGGGTGTCAATGGGGGAAGAAGACCAGTTCGAAGAGCGGGTGAAGCTGTTGAAAGATTACCAAATCAACCGCGAAATGGTGATGGCCACCGGAAAACAAGACGATGGCTTGATCGTGCTGCACTGCTTGCCAGCGTTCCATGATACGAATACGACGTATGGAAAAATGATCGAAGAAAAATTTGGCATTTCTGAAATGGAGATCACAGACGATATTTTCCGTAGTCACTGGGGTCGTCAATTTGAAGAGGCTGAAAACCGGATGCACTCGATCAAAGCGATCATGGCAGTAACATTAGGCGATCTATTTATTCCTAGAGTGTGAGAAGGAGCAGTGAGCAGATGAGTGAAAAGAAACCAACGATCGTTGTCGCCCTTGGCGGCAACGCCATCTTAGCAGAAGATGCCAGTGCCAAAGGGCAAAAAGAGCGACTCAAACAGACCGTGGACTATCTGATTCCCTTGATCCGAAAAGACGTCAATTTGATCATTACTCATGGGAATGGTCCCCAAGTGGGAAACCTGGTTTTGCAGCAGCAAGCGAGCGATTCTAGCAAAAACCCAGCAATGCCTTTAGATACCTGTGTCGCCATGACCCAAGGCAGTATTGGCTATTGGTTGCAAAATGAGCTGAGAATCCAGTTGAAAGCAGCACAAATAGCGAAGCCGGTGGTGACTGTGGTCACGGAAATTACAGTCGATGCCCAAGATCCAGCATTTGCCCATCCGACAAAACCAATCGGGCCTTTCTTAACGGAAACGGCTGCCAAAGAAGCCATGGCGGCTTCAGATGCCATCTACCGGGAAGATGCTGGTCGTGGCTGGCGGAAAGTCGTGGCTAGTCCTGCACCACAAGCGATCCAAGAAGTTGCCAGCATCAAAGCGCTGATTGAACAAAACACGATCGTCATTTGTGCAGGAGGCGGCGGCATTCCCGTGCTAGACAATGGCCTGGGTGTTGAAGCCGTGATCGATAAAGATTTTGCTTCTGAAAAATTGGCTCGATTAGTCGATGCGGATCAGCTGATCATTTTAACGGGCGTAGAAAAAATCGCTTTGAACTTTGGCAAGGAAAGTGAGCAGTGGTTGGATCATGTGACCGCCGCGGAATTGGAAACCTATGTCGATGAAGGCCATTTTTCACCAGGTAGTATGTTGCCGAAAGTACAAGCCGCTTTGAACTTTGTCAAAATGGGGGCGGAAAAACGGGCAGTGATTACTTCTTTAGACAAGCTGGCAGCTATCGATGATGCTGGCACGCAGATCACCTGGAAGTAAGCGAAGCAGCAAAGCAAGACCCAAAACATTGGAGTGAGAAAAATGATCGACCACCAAATAAAAGATCCATCAACAAGAGCGAACAGCTTTCAATGGCTGGAAGAAGAAAATCAGCAGCGTTTGAAAGAGCATATTTACTGCCGTACGTACAAAAAAGGTCAAGTGCTTTTTTATGAAGGCGACGTAAGAGATCGGATATTCCTTGTGATAGAAGGACTTGTGCGGATCGAAAAGACCGACGGAACTGATTCCTATTGTTATGTAGATTTTGTTGGGCCAGATCAGTTATTTCCTTTGATTGGCTTGTTTGAAAGAGACAACTATGATGTATCGGCATTCGCTGCAACAGACATTGTCGTGCAGTTTGCAGCGATGTCACTGTTTGAACCGCTAGTCGTTTCGTCTACAAGTCAGTTGCTGTGGCTCAATCAGCAAATGAGCCGGCAGTTGGAAAAGCAAAGACGCCGTGTCGAGTATTGTGTCACCTCCAGCGCGCAAACAAGAGTCGTTAATACGATTGGTCTTTTGATGATCGAGCATGGGCAGACACAAGGTGAGCAGATTCGCATCCCTTTTCCAGTTTTTATCAATGATATAGCCAAGTACGGTGGAACGACGCGAGAGACAGTCAGTCAAACGCTCAAGGCGCTCGTGCATAAAAGAAAGATTTATTATCGCTACAAAGAACTCATTATTTATGACCAAGATTATTTTTCTCATGTTGCCAAGTAATGGCTGGCAGCAAATAGGATCGATTCAAAAAAGGGGGAACACAGATGAAAAAAAAGCAAAAAGAAAAAAAGTCGCTGACATCATTCAGTATCTTATTTCTGATCATTATCGCCTTGACGGTCGCTTCCTGGCTCTTAGCAGGGCAGCCTTTTGCGCCTTCTTTACCAGCAGGCCAAGAAGAGATGGTCAGCCAAGTGGTGGGTGCCAAGTTTTCTGATTTCTTTATGGCGCCTTTTAACGGATTTCGTGATGCGATCGAGATCTGTGTGTTTATTCTCTGTTTGGGTGGTTTTTTGAATATCGTCACGCGAACAGGCGCTTTGGAAGCCGGGATTCAGCATTTGGTCAAAAAACTCAAAGGCAATGAGTTGATTTTGATTCCGATTTTAATGATCTTGTTTTCGATCGGCGGCTCCACTTATGGAATGGCGGAAGAAACGATTCCTTTTTATTCCTTATTAGCAATAACGATGGTGGCATCAGGTTTTGATACGATCGTCGCAGCAGGAACCGTTATGCTGGGTGCTGGTGCCGGCGTGATTGGCTCCACCGTCAATCCCTTTGCGACCGGCGTTGCGATGGATGCCTTGCGAAGCATCGATATTGCCCCAAACAATGGCACGATCTTAGTAGTCGGGGCATTGCTTTGGTTAGTCACGACCGCATACTGTATCTTTGTGGTGATGTCTTATGCCAAAAAAGTCAAAGCCGACAAAGGCTCCACGATCTTATCGCTGCAAGAGCAAAAAGAAATGGAAGAACATTTTGTCAAAGACACGAACGAAGCCTTGGTGTTTACGCAAAAACATCGCCTGATTTTGACGATTTTTGGTTTATCCTTTGTGATCATGGTGGTTTCCTTGATTCCTTGGGGCGACTTTGATATCCATGTGTTTGACGGTTGGACCGCCTTTTTGACCGGCAATAGCTTCGGTGAATGGTATTTTGGTGATTTGGCCATGTGGTTCTTCTACATCAGTATCATCATTGCGTTGATTCAAGGATTCTCAGAAAAAGAAATCGTGACCAACTTTATCGATGGGGTCAAAGACATTTTATCCGTTGTCTTGATCATCGTTGTGGCACGGGGTGCTTCCTACATTATGCAAACGACGTACTTGGATCTGTTTATTTTGGATCGGGCTTCCCATCTTTTAGAAGGTCTATCACCTGTCCTATTTGTGATTGGCGCCTACATTTTGTATCTGCTCTTATCGTTCTTGATTCCATCGACTTCCGGACTAGCGTATGTATCGATCCCGATCATGGGGGCCTTGGCGCAAAGCATCGGACTCAATCCGAACGTCATGGTGATGATCTTTACTGCTGGTTGCGGATTAGTGAATTTGATCACACCAACTTCTGGCGTCGTGATGGGGGGATTGGAGCTGGCTCGGGTCAACTATTCCACTTGGACCCGCTTTATGCGCAAACCGTTACTGGTTATTGGAATTTCCAATCTTGCCATTTTAATCTTCTCAATGTTGTTCTTGTAAGCTACGTTTCAAGATGTGAACGAGACGGATCAACTATTTCAGTAAGCGAGGCGACTTGAGAGGAGCGGATCAAGTAAATGAAAAAAAAAGAGCGACAAGCAATTATCAAAAAACTCTTTGTCCTACATCGGATTGAGTCTCAAGAAGAATTGATGAATTTATTAAAAAAAGAAAATGTTTCAGCTACCCAAGCCACGATTTCTAGAGACATGCGGGAAATGAACATCGCTAAAACGTATGCTAAAAACGGTCGGCCGTATTATTCGATCTTTGAATCCAAAGAGCAGGATCTAGAAGACAGAATTGCGTTTTCGATGTATGAGTACCTAAAAAAGATTACGCAGATTGACTTTTTAGTTGTCGTTCATACGGCTGAAAACGGCGCCGATGTGATCGCCAATTATCTTGATGAAATGGAGCTGCCAGAAATTGTCGGCACGATTGCAGGGTTTGATATTTTATTGATCATCACGCCGTCACAAGAAGCGGCAGCAGAGGTCGTCGATCGGTTGAACCATTATGTAGAAGGCTACGAGATGGGTTCGTCATTGTTTACTGGAGAAAAAAACGCAAAACAGCCCTGAGAATCGTTGAAGGAGCTGAACGTCACAAGCCCTAAAATCTCACGACCAAACGGGTGACGGCTTTTCATACCGATGGCTATTTTTAAAAAGAAAGAGTGCTTCTAATCTTCACGGAAGCACTCTTTTTGTGTGTGCAATGTCACCACGGTTTGCTGGAAAAACAGTTGCATCACCAAATGAAAATGGTAAGATAGGAAAATGAGGAGTGAAAACTATGAAAAAATTACTAAAAGAACCGAATTTTTACTTTTGTATCGCACTTGCGGTTATGGTCATCCTCTTTATCAGTTCTTCACAAACCTATGAGCAGCAATCACAAATCGGGTTGCTTTCACGAATCTTAAAAAATGAACCATTGAAAGAGTGGCTAGAGAAGATTTCTTTTTCCTATGCTGGTTCGGAGATCAGTATTGCGGAAAAAGGCTATTTCTCATTTGTGGAATTTTTCATTCGTAAAGGCGCGCATTTCTTTACCTATTTTGTCTTAGGGGGCAGTCTGTTCTTAACGCTTGTTTTTCGAAAACAGCCGTATTGGCTAGCCGCTTTTTTTGCTTGGTTAGCAGCTACCGGCTATGCTGGGATCGATGAATACCATCAAATGCTGACGGGAGGACGGACGCCGCTTTTTCAAGATGTCATGCTGGATTCAGCTGGAGCACTGACCGCCGTTCTTTTGGGGTGGTTGATTTGTCAGTTATCGAAAAAGTCACCTAAACGCCGCAAAACATAACGAGTTGTCGGCTTTTTAAGCGGTAAGCTGTCAGAAAGTATAAAAAATAAGAGGCGAAACCAATGGAAAAAAGTTTGAGCAGTGTCAAAAGCAAATCGGAGTTTGTCGTGCATGAAAGCTTGCCGGTGGGGATTCTTCTCGCGATGGCTGGCGGTTTTTTAGATGCGTATACCTACTTGTTTCACGGGGAAGTGTTTGCAAGTATGCAGTCGGGGAATGTTATTTTGTTAGGGATCAATCTTTCAACGGGGCAGTTTGAACAAGCCTTTCGGTATCTGCCACCAATCTGTATGTTTTTAGTGGGGATCGTGGTGACGAATTATCTGCAGCATCATTTTCCGACTGGTGGTTGGATCGTTTGGCAAAATGCTGCGTTGATCTTTGAAGCGATCGGTATTTTGGTTCTGGGCTTTTTTGCGCGTTCTTTACCCAATGTCCTGGTTGATTCCGGATTATCTTTTTTTGCAGCGATTCAATATGCCGCTTATCGGCGCTTGGCAGGGATGCCCTATGCCACCACGATGACCACTGGCAATTTACGTTCGCTGGCTGATTACTTGTATTTGCGCGGGTTTAAGCAGGACCGATCAGTGACACCCAAGATCATTTCTATTTCCTTGATCATCGGCGGTTTCTTTTTTGGGGCGGTTTTAAGCAGCTTGCTAGGAATTTTCTTATTCCACCGGACCATCTGGGTGGTTTCAGGAATTTTAGCCCTGGTGTTGGGAATCACGATCCACAGTCAAAATAAAGAATAGAAAAAAGACATTCGCCGGAATGTCTTTTTTGTCTTACTTTTTGGTGCTCGCGCGTGAATCTTTGAGATACAGCGCTATTTCTACCAGCAGTGCTGCCAGAAGATAGCTGCCAAGGACGGCTATCTGGTAAAATTTCTCTTCAATCAGCTCGTTGCGCTGCAGCAAAATGACCGCACCTAAAAAGAGCATCGCCAACAGGGAGAACCACTGCTGGGAAAAACGCCAATTGCTGACACTGGCTGTACTGCGCTTGGTGCGAAAGCCGAATATATAATTGGGTTCTTCTCGGTAAAAGAACCGGAAGACGATGAAAAAAATACCCGTAAAAATCAACAACAAAAGACCAATATCGATCGAGATCACTTCCTTTCAAGCGAGGTTTGTTGGGAAAATCAGCGAATAAAAAGGATTATCTATTTATTGTACTCGCTGTAAAGGATTCTATGAAGGGGAACTATTGAAAAAATAGATAGTTTTGCGTAAATAAAAAGGGAGGGCGCTATAAGTCACCATCCCTTTTTCAATTATCCGCGTTGAAATGGTCCTTTTGGTGCAATCAGTTCAAGATTGGTGCCATCTGGATCTGTAAAGTAGGCAACACCTGTCCCGAAGCCGCTTTTTAAACCATCTTGTTCTTCAAAAACGATTGGGGTACCGTCAGGTTCAACCCCGATGGCTTTTAGACGAGCAACGGCTTCATCAATATTTTCGACTTCAAAACAAAGATGCATGGCACTGATTTGCTCATTGGAATAGCTAGCTTTGTTGGATTTTGGTTCGACGTATTCTAAAAGGTCGATGTTGAGATTGTCTAAATGAAGATTGGCGTATTTGATCAATGTATCCTCTAAACCTTGCGTTTGCGCCATTCGTTTGCCACCGATCGTATCTTGATTAGCGATTTTCTTTCCAGTTAATGCTTCATAAAATTGAATGGAACGTTCGAGATTGCTGACGGTGATTCCCACGTGGTTAACCATTGAAAATCCTGTGTTTGTGTTTGTCATTATACTTCCTCCTAAGGTTTTGTTTAGTATATCGTTTGGTTAATGAAAATCGAATGTGTCTGGATCTGGACCCACTCGCAGGTCCTCATTTAATGCGTTCAAGCGGGCCATTTCATCTTCTGATAAATGGAAATCAAAAATCGCTGCATTGGCGCGCATTCGCTCAGGGTGTGTCGATTTGACATTGACTAAGATTCCTTGTTGGATAGCCCAGCGTAAAAGCACTTGTGCCGCTGATTTTTGCTGTGCATCGGCGATCGCCAAGACGGTTTCCTCTTTCAGCAGTTTGCCTTGCATCAAAGGTGACCAAGCTTGGATCGCAATCCCCTTTTCAGCACAAAAGTCCCGCAGGTCTTGCTGCGTAAGTTTGGGATGCAGTTCGATCTGATTGACGACAGGAACGACCTTAGCAGCGGCCAATAGTTGCTCCAAGTGATGAATCTGGAAGTTGCTGACCCCGATTGCTTTGATTTTTCCAGCGGCATACAAGTCTTCCAATGCGCGCCATGACTCTTGAAATGCCTGGTTTCCCGGCCAATGGATCAAGTACAAGTCGAGATACTCGAGGTTTAAGCGGGCCAAACTCTCATTGAAAGCATGGATCGTTTCATCATAAGTTAAGTGATCGTTCCAAAGTTTGGAAGTGACAAAGAGTTCTTCACGAGCCAACCCCGTTTCTTGTAAGCCTTGTTTGATTCCTTCCCCTGTTCCTGTTTCGTTGCCGTAAATAGCCGCCGTATCAATCAGGCGATACCCATTGATAATGGCCTGTTTCACGACCTCTGCTGTTTCAGCTTCAGGGATTTGAAAGACACCTAACCCCAAACCGGGGATTTTGCTGCCGTTGTTCAGTGTAACGGTATCCGATAATTTTTCGATCATAAAAACATCTCCTTTATTTTTTTCTGTAATCATCATATAATGAGGAGGTAAGGTTGTATAGTACATACTTTTTTGTTTGATACACACATTTTGGTAACATTTGTGTGTTTACAGACTTGATGAGGTGAAAAAAATGGAAGAAAAAATTTATAATATCGGTGTAGAAGCAACGATGGATGTCATCGGCGGGAAATGGAAACCAATCATTCTTTGTAATTTACGCCATGGGGCATTGCGTCCTAGTGATTTACGGCGAAAAATTCCTGGCATCAGTCAAAAAATGTTGACGCAGCAATTGCGGGAACTAGAAGAGTCTGATATCGTTACCCGCAAATCCTATAATCAAGTACCACCCAAAGTTGAGTATTCCTTGAGTGAATATGGAGAATCGTTAGGCGGCTTATTGGATACCCTTTGCCAGTGGGGCACGATGCACGTCGCTGCGCTACAAGACAAAGGAGAACAAGTTACTTTGTTAGAACAAGAAGAGGCGATTGTCTAGCAGAGGGCAAGTGGCATGAGAAAAGGCCGGCAGAAACCATTGGTTTCCGTCGGCCTTTTTTAGGCTATGCTTGTTGGATCAATTCTAGAATGGCTTCAGCATTCATGCCGCTGTAATGATTGATGGGAAATGACAGGCGCTTGATTCGCGGCGGGATGGCCTGCTTGATCATCGGATCTGTTAAAGAAAGCAAAGGATCGACCAAAACGATTTTTTCTTGCGAAAAACGATAATTCATCAGACGTTCTGGTGTCACAACAGTCACGCTGATTTGATCCTCGGACAGCATTTGGATGTTGCGGGCGAAAATTTTAATCAGACTTCCAGCTAAAGTAGAATGATCAATAAAGACAACTTTTTCCAAAGTGATTCTCCTTTTTAATTAATATGCTTAATTAAGCATATTAATTAAATGTCGCTTTGTAAACAGGAACATTTGGGAAACAACAAAAAAGCCGCAAAAGAATTTTTTTTGCGGCTTTTGGTTCATCTATAAAAAGGTTTGACTCTTTTTTTCATTAAATCACGATCACGGGTGTCCCGACTTCGGCTTTGCTGTACAATTCTTTCATCACGCCTGGCGGAGTATTGATACAGCCGTGAGAGCCGCGGGTTTTCCAAAGATCACCACCGTATTCCGTTTGCCAATCAGAATCATGGATTCCGACACCGGTCCAATCGATCGGCATCCAGTAATCAACAGGGGACGCATAATCTTCACCGGTCAAGGTTGCATCTTCTTCTTTGTTCCAGACATAGAAGACACCAGTTGGCGTTGGTGTGGCTGGTTTTCCAGAGATAATTTTCGTATCTAGCACCAGCTCGCCATCTTTATAATACCACATGTGTTGGTTTTTCAGATCAACTTCGATATACGTGTTGCCAAATAACGGGCTGCCAGCATCGGTGCTTCCTTGAGCGATCGGTGTGCGCGTGAAGTCTTCGCCGGCTTTTAACGCCTCAATCAATGCTTCTGTTTCCGCATCGGTTTGGATCGTCCAGCTGAGGGTGCCGGCTGGAACCGTTACTTCGCCTTGTTTGGTACTCTTGAAGGTCGAAGAATTGGTGCTGGTGTTGTATTGCTCTCCGATCGAAGCGACATAGCTTCTTACTTTGTCTTCGTCGATCGTGGTGTTGCCATCTTTGTAAGAGAGCCAATCCATGATCGATTCTCTTGGAATTTGAAACGTGTTTCCGTTGATCGTATAATTGCCGGTTACTTTGGCGATTTTATTCAACGAATCCATTTCTTTGGTTAGATCAGGATCATCAGCGGTCACACTTGGTTTTGTGACGTAATCGACGAGATTTAATTCCTTTTCGCCACTGACGATGGCTTCTTGTAAGTCTGCTACTGCTTTGTCCACATCAATGGCATCGCCGTCAACTTCTGGTTTGATAGAAAAGCCGTCTTCGCCTTTTTCCAATGTTGCATCGGCTGACTTGGTACGATCCTCATTTAAAGTTTCTAGTTCCTTTTGGATCGTGTCCGTTTCGCTGTTTAGCGTATCTTGATCCACCGAGAGATTGTCCAGTGTTTTTTCTTCTGCAGCGGAAACATAAGCCATTCCCCAACTCCACTGGTTCTGTTCATCTTTTAATGATTGCAGCTCATTGGTGAAATCCGTTTGTAACCCAAATTGAGCAAGGTTGATTGTCTTCCATTCGCTATCGCCTTCTTTGATGGTGAAATCTTCTTGCGAGTAGCGGTCATGCAGCAGGGCATTGGCCTCGGCAACAGTTTTGTTGCTGATGTCGATCCCATCGATTTCAGTCTTTGGTAAAAAACGGTTTGCATAATATGTACTTCGGTAGGTATAGCCGCCAGCGATCACTACTAATATAGCAGCCACAACGATTAGAACAATTTTCTTGGTATTGTTCTTGGCGTCAGTATGTTTGTTTGAACGAGTCATTCAACTACTCCTTTTTTTCTAATGGCATAATAGATAATAACGCTTAAATCATACCATATTCCCCCAAGAAAGCGAATATGGCAAATGAAACTTCCATGAAAAATAGAAAATTCTTAAACTATCTTTAGCTAAGCTGTAGAAAAGCATTTCTTTGCATAAAAAAACTGAACGAACCGCAGCAAATCATCTTGATCAAATTGTTCTGAAAAAGAGTGAGCTGTAAGGTTCGTTCAGTGGCATAGTTGACTAGCTAAACGAAGTGAAAGAAATTATTGATTGTCTTCTGCATCTAGTTTCGCAAAAGCTTCATCAAGAATATCTTTTAATTGTTTTGCAGAAGCGGCCATCCGGTCTTTTTCACCATCCGTCAATGGGATCTCAATCACTTTTTGAATCCCTTGGGCGTTGATAACTGCAGGCGCACCGATGTACAAGTCGTTTAAGCCGTATTCGCCGTTCATGTACACAGACAATGGTAAAACAGCATTTTCATCGTCTAAGATCGCACGAGTGATCCGTGCTAAGGCTACCGCGATCCCATAGAAAGTCGCACCTTTTTTCTCGATAATGGTGTAGGCTGCATCACGAACGCTGAAGAAAATGTTGACCATTGCTTCTTCATCGATATCTGGGTTGTTTTTGACCCATTCATAGATTTGCAAGCCGGCTACGTTGGCATGAGACCAAACAGGGAATTCTGAATCCCCGTGTTCGCCTAAGATATAGGCATGGACGTTACGGGCATCAACATCGACTAATTCAGCCAAAGCTTGACGGAAACGTGCAGAGTCTAAAGAAGTACCTGAACCGATGACGCGTTCTTTCGGGAAGCCTGAGAATTTCCAAGTCGAATAAGTCAAAATATCGACTGGGTTTGCTGCTACTAAGAAGATTCCGTTGAACCCTGAATCAACGATTTGGGTAACTACTTCCCGGTTGATTTTCAAGTTTTTATGAACCAAATCTAAGCGGGTTTCACCTGGTTTTTGAGGCGCACCAGCTGTAATAACGACTAAATCAGCATCATGTGCATCTTCATAAGAAGCGGCATAGATTTTTTTAGGGGAAGTAAAGGCCAAGGCATGGGACAAATCAATTGCGTCGCCTTCTGTTTTTGCTGTATTTATATCAATGATTCCGACTTCTTGCGCAATGTTTTGGGTCACCAGCGCAAACGCGTAACTAGAACCAACCGCACCGTCTCCAACAAGAATTACCTTTTGGTGATCTTTTTTGTTCGTTTTTGCAGTCATCTGTGTATCATTCCTTCCGCATAATTGTTTTACTCGCTATCATCCTACCATTTTCAAGTATATTTGTCATGTGATTTGCACAACAATATTACACAAAATATCGCTGTTTCAGTTGTAAATGCTTTCTTTGTTATTACGTCAAAAAGAGGATATATCAACGTTTTATTAAGATTCGTTAAGAAAGATAAAAACTGAGCAAGAGGACGCCACCATAACAGTCCATTTCGTGTTATAATTATTTCAGCAAAAGAACTGGGCGCATTTGTGTGCCCAGTATTTTGTGTTTGGATAAGAAAACCGATAAAATAGATGAAGAATCAGCTTGAAACTAGAAATAATGGAGCGTAATCGAAAAATGAAAATGATTGTAGGCTTGGGAAATCCCGGCAAAAAATATGAGAAAACCAAACACAATGTTGGCTTTATGGTAGTGGATGCGTTGGCACAAAAGTACCAAGCAACCTTTAAAAAGTCGGCTTTTGAAGCAGAAGTGGCAGAGTTTTTCTTGAAGGGTGAAAAAATCCTTTTGGTCAAACCGCAAACCTTCATGAATGAATCCGGTCGTTCGGTAGGTCCGTTGATGACCTATTTTGGCATCTACCAAGAAGAATTAGTAGTGGTCTATGATGACCTTGATTTAGCATTAGGGAAAATCCGCTTGCGCCAAAAAGGCAGTGCGGGGGGACACAATGGAATCAAGAGTTTGATCGCGCATTTGGACTCGACAGTCTTTGACCGCATCAAAATCGGGATCGATCGGCCACGTCCAGGACAAACCGTGGTCAATCATGTACTGAGTCCTTTTGCAAAAGACGATCTGCCCATCGTTTTACAAAGTATTGATAAGGCAGTCGAGGCAAGTAGTGATTACTTGACCAACGGCGACTTTCTTGCCACAATGAATCGATTTAACTAAGGAGGGCCGAGATGGATTTAATTGAATTAATAAATAAAGTGCCGACAGTGGCGGCTTGGCATGCAGGTTTACGTGAACAGGCCCACCGGCAATTACTGACCGGTCTAGCTGGATCGGCAAAAACATTGGCGATCACCGGTGTGTATCAGGCATTTCAAAAACAAGTGATCGTGGTGACACCAAATCTGTATTATACGAATCAACTAGCCGAAGATCTGCGCAACGTGACGGATGATGTCTATGTTTTCCCAGTGGACGAAGTGTTGTCAGCCGAAATGGCTTTTTCTTCACCAGAAGCACGAGAAGAACGAGTGGCAGCGCTGAATGCTGTTTCTCAAGGAAAAACCGGGATCTATGTGTTGCCGGTGGCGGCTTTGCGAAAGTATTTGCCTGAAAAGAAAACCTGGTTAGCCAACCAATTCCAATGGCAAATCGGCGATGAGATCGATTTAGAGCGTTTGCCGCAACAATTGATCTTGATGGGTTACGAACGGCAGTCAATGATTGGCAAACCCGGCGAATTCAGTATTCGTGGGAGCATCCTCGATATTTATCCATTAAATGCCGAATACCCCGTACGGATCGAGTTATTCGATGTAGAAATCGACTCGATGCGTTCTTTCAACGTGGAAACGCAACGCTCAGTGGAAACGCTGCAGCAAGTGGCTATTTTACCGACTACCGAATTGGTTTTCTCAGCGGAAGATTTAGCTGCGGGGCAAAAGCAGCTACAAGAATTATTGAACAAACGGTTGGCGGTCACCAAAGAAGTAACTGATCGCGCGTTTTTAGAAGACTATTTCGGCCAATTGGCCTCCCAATGGCAAGCGGGGATTCCCGGTGAAAGTGCCCGTTATTACACGGATTTGCTTTATCGTCAGCAAACGAGTGTCTTAGATTATTTTTCTGAAGACGCCTTTTTGATGATCGATGATTATGCTCGGATCATGGAGACCAATCGTGAGATCGAACGGGAAGAAGCGGAGTGGCATACCCAAAAATTAGCGGAGCTGCGGGTCTTTTCTGAACAGCAATTCGGGATCGATGTCCATCAACTGCTGCAAAAAGAAACCTTTGTGACCAGCTTCTTTTCTTTATTCCAAAAAGGAATGGGGAACATTCGCTTCCAAGCGATCCATCAATTCCAATACCGGCCGATGCAGCAGTTTTTCAGCCAAATGGGTCTCTTGAAAGTTGAGATCGATCGCTGGGAGAAGCAACAGCAAACGGTGATTTTTCTGGTCAGTGACCAAGAACGGGCCAAGAAGTTAGAGCAAGATCTGCGAGATCATGATATCTATGCCGTGCAGACGCAACAAGACCGCCTGTTTACGGGACGCACCCAAATCGTGGTGGAACGTTTGCAAAGCGGCTTTGAAATGCCGCAAGACAAGCTAGTGGTGGTTACAGAAAAAGAAATTTTCCAAAAGATGAACAAAAAAAGAGCCCGCCGGCAAAATGTCACCAATGCGGAACGTCTCAAAAGCTACAATGAGTTAAAAACCGGCGATTATGTCGTCCATGCGAATCATGGGATCGGAAAGTACATCGGCATGGAAACCTTAGAAGTCGATGGCGTCCATCAAGATTACATGACGATCTTGTACCAAAACGAAGACAAGCTCTTTATTCCAGTCACCCAATTGAATTTGATTCAAAAATATGTGGCTTCCGAATCGAAAACACCGAAAATCAATAAATTAGGCGGCAGTGAGTGGGCGAAGACCAAGCGCAAAGTGACGGCTAAAATTGAAGACATCGCAGATGATTTGATTTTATTGTATGCCAAACGCGAATCAGAAAAAGGCTATGCCTTTCAACCAGACGATGCCTATCAAAAAGAATTTGAAGATGCCTTTCCTTATTCGGAAACCGATGATCAGCTGCGCAGTACGGCAGAGATCAAGCGGGATATGGAAAAAGAAAAGCCGATGGACCGTTTGTTAGTTGGAGATGTCGGTTTTGGGAAAACAGAAGTGGCGCTGCGGGCTGCTTTTAAAGCGATCAAAGAAAGCAAACAAGTGGCTTTCTTAGTGCCGACAACGATCTTGGCGCAGCAGCACTATGAAACGATGGTCGATCGTTTTGAAGGATTCCCCGTCAATGTTGGGGTGCTGAGTCGTTTTCGGACGAAAAAACAGCAGAATGAAACGATCGAGCAAGTGCGCAAAGGGCAAGTCGATATTTTGGTGGGGACCCACCGATTATTGTCAAAAGATGTCGAGTTTGCTGATTTGGGCTTGTTGGTGATCGATGAAGAACAACGTTTTGGGGTCAAACACAAAGAGCGCTTGAAACAACTGCGTTCGCAAGTCGATGTGTTGACGTTGACGGCAACGCCGATCCCAAGAACATTGCATATGTCGATGCTGGGCGTGCGGGACCTATCTGTGATCGAAACACCACCGGAAAATCGTTACCCGATCCAAACCTATGTGATGGAGATGAATCCAGGAGCGGTGCGAGAAGCGATCCAACGGGAGATGGCACGCGGGGGCCAAGTGTTTTATCTCTATAATCGTGTCGATACGATCGAGCGAAAAGTCGAAGAACTGCAGGCGTTAGTGCCAGATGCACGAATCGCTTATGCCCACGGGCAAATGACCGAGATCCAATTGGAAAATACCCTGTTTGACTTTATTGAAGGGCAATACGATGTGTTGGTGACGACGACGATCATTGAAACCGGTGTGGATATTCCCAATGCCAATACGTTGTTTGTGGAAAATGCCGATTACATGGGGCTTTCGACGTTGTATCAGTTGCGTGGCCGTGTCGGTCGGAGCAATCGAGTCGCTTATGCGTATTTCATGTATGAACAGCAAAAAGTGTTGAACGAAGTCAGTGAAAAACGGCTGCAAGCCATTAAGGACTTTACGGAGTTAGGTTCAGGATTCAAAATCGCGATGCGAGATCTTTCGATTCGTGGGGCAGGAAATCTATTGGGGGCGCAACAGCACGGCTTTATCGATGCAGTCGGGTTTGACATGTACTCACAAATGCTGTCGGAAGCAGTCACTCGTAAACAAGGGAAAAATACCCAAACAGAAAAAACGACCGTTGAGATCGATCTGGGGATCGATGCCTACTTACCGACTTCGTATATTGAAGACGAACGGCAAAAAATCGAGATCTATAAACGAATTCGTGAGCTGGAATCACAAGAAGCAGTTGATGAACTTCAAGATGATTTATTAGACCGTTTCGGAGAATACCCTGTAGAAGTGGCGCACCTCTTAACGGTGGGCGAGATCAAAATGAACGGCGATCGTGCCTTGTTAGAAACTATCCGCAAGCAGCAACAAACCGTGTCGTTTACTTTGAGTAAAGTCGGCACGAAAAATTATTCGGTGGAGCAGCTGTTTGAAGCATTGAAAGCCACTAAATTAAAAGCCACGATGGGTGTCGATCATGAGCAAATGACCATCAAATTACAGATTCCGCCAGTGATGAAAGAAAGCACCTGGCTATTAGAAATCCAAGATTTTGTCAAAGCGTTACGGGAACAAAAATACGCCAGCCAAGGCTAGAAAGGAACCAGAGGGATGCCGAAATCACAATTGAAGCGTACGATGGAAGGGGCGTTTATTTTAACGATCGCTTCCTTTATCGCAAAAATCTTAAGTGCCGTTTATCGGGTCCCTTTTCAGAACCTGGTAGGCGACGAAGGGTTTTATGTGTATCAACAGGTCTATCCGATTTATGGATTGGCAATGACTTTGGCGTTGTCAGGTTTGCCGCAGTTTATCTCCCGCATTGTTGCTGAAGAACCTGATCCTTTGAAAAGTAAGGAGCGGCTGCAAGCGTTGACGCCTTATGTGCTTTGGTCGGCGATTGGCTTATGGGCTGTGACCTTTTTATTTGCCGGTCCAATCGCGCAAGTGATGGGGGACCATCAACTGGCTGGCTTGATTCGAGTCGTTTCCTTTACCTTTTTGTTTGTCCCGCCCTTGACCTTTTATCGAGGAATGTTTCAAGGAAATCTACAAATGGTGCCAACCGCAGTGTCTCAAGTTGTAGAGCAGCTGCTTAGAGTTGGTGTGATTTTAGGTGCTGCGGCAGCTTTCCAGCAATTGGGCTGGACGATTTATCAAACGGGGACTATCGCCATGATGGGTGCCTTAGTCGGGGGCCTTGCGGCGTGGTGGATTTTAAGTTATTATAGCCGACAAATCAACGGCAAACGCCTATCGCTATGGCATAAACCAGTCACCCGTATAGGAGAAAATACCGCTGTGTTATCCACCTCGTTGAAAAAACGGTTCTTCTTAGAAGGCGGTCTGTTGACGATTTATAGCGGCTATTTGATCTTGTTCCAGTTAGCGGATTCGTTTTTATTGACCAATGCGCTAGAAGCGGGGGGATTGACGGCACAAACAGCCCGGATTTCGAAAGGGATCTATGATCGCGGACAACCCCTCGTCCAACTAGGTCTTGTGGTAGCGATGGCGTTAAGCTCGACGTTTTTGCCAACGTTGACCAAGTATTTGACGGTAAAAAATCAGCAGCTGTTTGAAAAGTCGGCAAAAATGTATTTGCGCCTAACGATCGGGATTGCTTCGGCTTCTGCGGTAGGGTTAGCGATTTTGCTGCCTTATATCAACTTTGCCTTATTTAAAGACGGATCTGGCAATGCTGCGCTGGTATTGTTTGTCTTTTCCATCGCTCTGATGGCGACGATTCAAGCCTATCAAAGCATTCAACAAAGTCGCAATACCTATACCTTCGGCTTGCTCGCTGCGGGGATTGGTCTTTTGGTCAAATGTCTATCGATGTGGCCACTGACCGCTTCTTATGGGACTGCAGGAGCAAGTATCAGTACGCTGTTGGGGTTAGGAGCGACCTTATGCTGTTTTGTGGTTTCCGAACAGCGTCGAGCACAAAGTAGCATCAATCGCTTTTGGTATGAAGGAAATTATGGAAAAAAATTATTTCTTTGTTTAGGGATCATGGCAAGCGTGCTATTCTTATATTATAGCTTCGTTGCGATCTTATTGAACGGTCCTTTGACCCATCGACTACAGGCGTTGATTTTTTGCCTAGGCGGTGTCGGTCTGGGAGGCGCAGCCTTTATCGGGACAGCGATCAAAATCAAATTGTTAACGATTCGCGAATGGCTGTTAGTTCCATTTGGAAAGAAACTATTAAGAAGAGGTGAAAAACATGAGATTAGATAAATTTCTTAAAATCTCCCGCATCATCAAGCGTCGCTCTGTTGCCAAAGAAGTGGCAGACAAGGGACGTATTCAGATCAACGGCAAATTAGCCAAGTCAAGCAGTGACGTCAAAGTAGGCGATACTATGCGTATTCAGTTCGGGAATAAGGTCTTGGAAGTAAAAGTCAATGAATTGCATGAATCGACGAAAAAAGAAGACGCTGCAAAAATGTATGAGATTGTTTCAGAGGAAAGAATCTCAGAAAATGCTTGATTTTTACGGCATTTTCAGTTAGACAAGCTTTGCGGATGTTGGTATAATGTAAAAAACAAAGACAGCGACGGGAGCGAGTTCAGGTGGCAAAAGAATCAAATAAAAAAATAGAACTATTGCAGACCGATTATGCGAAAGAGCAATTTGCCAAGTTTGAAAAAGAGCGGCGGCAAGTCGTGTTTCGCCGACGTCGGCTGGTGGCGTTTTTCGTGGCGGCATTAGCGATATTTGCAGTCGTGGGGATTCAGATGTTTAACGACCAAATGCGCCTGCAAAAACTAAAGGAATACAAGGCGGAAACAGTCGCCGAACAAAAAGAAGCTGAACAAAAAGTGGCTTCATTGGAGCGAGATGTTGCCTTATTGCAAGACGATGAGTATGTGGCAAAATTGGCCCGCAGCCGATTCTTCTACTCAAAAGATGGCGAAAAAATTTATCCTGTCTTGCCAGATGGAACGGATTCTCAAAACACTAATGAGCGTTCTGCGCAAAGCGAACAAGAATCATCATCCACAGAGTCACAAGATTAAGCAATGTCATACCTACTCAGCGCAGTAGTTTGAATTATTTTAAATGGGTAAAAATTAGGAGGAACATTTTTTATATGTCAATCGAAGTTGGAGCGAAACTAAAGGGCAAAGTGTCTGGTATTACAAATTTTGGTGCGTTCATTGATCTTGGTGAAGGGAAAACTGGTTTGGTGCATATCAGTGAAGTATCAAACGGATTCGTCAAAGACATTCACGACGTGTTGTCTGTTGGGGATGAAGTGACAGTACTTGTTACGGCAATCGGCAACGATGGAAAAATTGGACTATCGATCCGCAAAGCAGAAGATAAGCCGGAAGAAAAACGTGAATACCCGAAAAAAGAATTCAATCGACCAAATCCGAAAAAATCTTTTTCACGCAATCAAACTACGAATGTAAATAAACAAGACTTCGATTCATTGATGAGTTCTTTTCTAAAAGATAGTGATGATCGTCTTTCATCATTACGTCGAAATACAGAAGGAAAACGCGGTGGCCGCGGCGGACGCCGTAACTAAACATGAATAGCAAGTTGGAAAAAGCTGAAACAAAACTGTTGGTTCGTTTTGTTTCAGCTTTCTTTCTTGTGGGTCTACCAAATGAGAAGGAGGGCAAATGATGGTCATTCAAACCGTTCGAGGGCAACTCACTGCCATCGATCCTGAAAAAAAACGCCGCTTTTTGCTGGCGGTATCGACGGGAGTCGACTCCATGGTCTTGCTGCAGGTCTTTTGTCAGTTGTTTCCCGAAATGCAAAAAGAGCAGGTCTTTGGTGTGGCACATGTAAACCATCAATTGCGTCCAGCATCTGCTGAGGAAGCTGCTTTTTTACGGCAGTACTGCCAAGAACGCGGCATTCCTTTTTATGAGCGGTGCTGGGAAAATCCGCCAGAAACCGGCGTAGAAGCTAGCGCTCGCGACTTTCGCTATACGTTTTTTGCCGATGTCATGTCCCAAGAAGGCTATGATGTTTTGCTGACTGCTCACCACAGTGATGACCAAGTAGAAACGATGCTGATGAAGATGATGCGAGAAGGCCGCTTGCAATCGGCTGGCGGGATGCAACAGCAGCAAACTTTTCACACAGGAGTCCTGTTGCGGCCGTTGCTTAGTGTCAGTAAGACAGCGATTTACGACTATGCGCAAGCACAGCAGATTCCCTACTTTGAAGACGAAAGCAATCACGAACCGCTGTATTTGCGAAACCGACTACGCCAGCAAGTAGTGCCGGCATTAAAAGCAGAAAATCCGCAACTGCTGCCACATTTTCAACAGCTTTCTGTAGAAATGCAGTTCGCCAATCAGTTGATCCAGCAAGAGCAGCAGCAATGGTTGTCTGCGTTCGTTCAACAGCAAGCTACTCGCTTAGTGATCGATCTGCAACAGCTGCCGAAGTTTTCACCGGCGCAGCGCTATTTTTTCTATGCGGGGTTTTTGCAGCAAGCAGAAGTTTTTACAAAGCAGCCACTCAATCAAAAACAGCTGCCGCAGTTATTGCGTCTGCTAGACGAAAAGAAAGGGCAATGGCAATTGGCATTGCACAAACAGTGGCAGCTGCGGCGCAGTTATGACCAATTATTATTGGAACCTGTAGCTGTTTCCCAAAAGCCTGCAACGCCGTTGACAGAAGTCAGTCAGCGTCTGGTTTTAGGGGAGGGGATCTATCTTTCTGAAAAGGAATGGATTGGGTATTTTCCGATAAATGAACAGCATATTCCCAAAAAAATCACAAATTGGTCAGAGTTTTCCCAAGATTTACCGCTAAACTATTCCTCTGAGCTGATCGTACGTAAGCGTCAGCCAGGAGACCGAATCCGCTTGGCGCGTGGCCTGACCAAAAAGATCAGTCGTTTTTTTATCGATTCAAAAATTCCTAATGAAGAGCGAGAAAAAAGTTGGGTCGTCACAAACCTTGATAAACAGGTGATTGCCTTACTACCTCATGCATTTTCCTATTTGAGTATTGCGCCAGAAACTGATAAAATACACTACATACTTCTTTATAAATATCAGAAGTAAGAGTTGGAAGGAGAACTTTATGCTAGATAAAGATATTGAGAAAATTTTGATTTCCCGTGACGAAATCAAAAATCGTTGTGTGGAACTTGGTCAAGAATTAACGGCGGCTTATGCGGATAAAAATCCTCTAGTCGTAGGTGTACTGAAAGGTGCCGTTCCTTTCATGGCAGACATCGTTCGTGAGATGGATTGTTACTTGGAGTTAGACTTCATGGATGTCTCAAGTTATGGCAATGCCATGATTTCATCTGGAGAAGTCAAAATCATTAAAGATTTAGATACAAATGTTGAGGGCCGCGATCTTTTGATCGTTGAAGACATCATTGACAGCGGTCGCACGTTGGCTTATCTGGTAGATCTATTCAAATACCGTAAAGCGAAATCAGTGAAAATCGTGACGTTATTAGATAAGCCGGAAGGCCGTGTTGTTGAGATTGATGCTGATTACGTCGGCTTCGATGTGCCAAATGAGTTTGTTGTTGGATATGGACTGGACTATGCAGAGCAATATCGAAACTTACCTTACGTTGGCGTCTTAAAACCTAGTGTTTATCAGTCAAATTAGTGACTGTTCTAAATCAATTGTGATACAATTAAATGGTCAGGATTGATAAAACAAAATAGCCAGGGAGGTACGCATGAATAAGAAAAATAACGGTATGGTAAAAAATACCTTATATTATGTACTTGTCTTGTTGGCGATGGTCATGGTCGTTTATTTCATTTTTGGAAATGGCAATCAGCAGACCCCAACGATCGAGTACTCCACGTTTACAGAACAACTGAAAGACGGGAAGGTCAAACAATTTACTGTCCAACCCGCTAACGGTGTTTATCGAATCGTGGGTGAATACAATGAAGAACAAACTGTCAGCAATGACAACAGCTTGTCTGTTTTAGGCAATACACAGGCGAGTTCGACCCGCTTTTCAACGATCATTTTACCAAATGATTCTACGCTGAGCGAAGTCACCAGTCTGGCCTCAGCACAAGGGGTCAAAACTACCATCGAAGAAGAATCCAACAGTGGTATTTGGTTATCGCTTTTGGTTAGCTTCTTACCACTTGTGATCATCATTTTCTTCTTCTATATGATGATGAGCCAACAAGGCGGCGGCGGTGGCGGTGGCGGCCGTGTGATGAACTTTGGCAAATCAAAAGCCAAAGAAGCGGACAAAAAAGCCAACCGCGTACGTTTTTCAGACGTAGCCGGTGCAGAAGAAGAAAAACAAGAACTTGTCGAAGTCGTGGAATTCTTGAAAGATCCTCGACGTTTCGTTGAATTAGGTGCCCGTATCCCAGCAGGTGTCTTACTTGAGGGACCTCCGGGAACCGGGAAAACGTTGCTAGCCAAAGCCGTTGCCGGTGAAGCTGGCGTACCGTTTTACTCGATCTCTGGTTCAGATTTCGTTGAAATGTTTGTCGGTGTCGGTGCAAGCCGGGTACGTGACTTATTTGAAACAGCGAAGAAAAATGCACCAGCCATCATCTTTATCGATGAAATCGATGCCGTCGGTCGCCAACGTGGTGCCGGTATGGGTGGCGGACATGATGAGCGGGAACAAACATTGAACCAATTATTGGTTGAGATGGATGGTTTTGATGGGAATGAAGGCGTGATCGTCATTGCCGCAACGAACCGTTCGGATGTTCTAGATCCAGCGTTGCTGCGTCCAGGTCGTTTTGACCGTCAGATTTTAGTTGGTCGTCCAGACGTGAAAGGCCGTGAAGCAATCCTCCGTGTTCATGCTCGGAACAAACCTTTATCAGATGATGTTGATTTGAAAGTCGTTGCCCAACAAACACCGGGCTTTGCCGGTGCGGATCTGGAAAACGTCTTGAACGAAGCCGCCTTAGTTGCTGCTCGTCGTAACAAGAAAAAAATCGATGCTTCAGATATCGATGAAGCAGAAGACCGCGTGATCGCTGGTCCTGCGAAGAAAGACCGTGTCATCAACAAACGCGAACGTGAAATGGTTGCTTACCATGAAGCAGGACATACCATTGTTGGTTTAGTCTTGAGTCGTGCCCGTGTGGTACACAAAGTAACCATCATTCCTCGGGGGCGAGCTGGTGGGTACATGATCGCCTTGCCGAAAGAAGATCAATTCTTGATGACTAAAGAAGATATGTTTGAACAAATCGTTGGCTTGCTAGGTGGACGTACGGCTGAAGAAATCATCTTCGGTGTGCAATCAACGGGGGCTTCCAATGACTTTGAACAAGCAACTGCGCTTGCAAGAAGCATGGTGACAGAATATGGAATGAGCGATAAATTAGGTCCAGTTCAATATGAAGGAAACCATCAAGTCTTTGTCGGTCGCGATTACGGTCAAACAAAAGCATACTCTGAACAAGTTGCCTTTGAAATTGATCAAGAAGTTCGCAAGATTTTAATGGATGCCCATCAAAAAGCCCATGAAATCATTGAAGAACATCGTGCCCAACACAAATTGATCGCTGAAAAACTACTTGAACATGAAACATTGGATGCTAAAGCAATCAAATCCTTGTTTGAAGAAGGCAAAATGCCTGCAGGGACTGAAAGCTCTGAGTATCCTAGTGAAAAAGCCCAAACGTTTGAAGAAGCGAAACGTGCGCTGGAAGAAAAAGATGCAGAGAAGCAAGCTGCAGAAAAACACAGCGAAGATGCATCATCAAACGATTTTGATCAACAATTGGAAGACGTTCGCCGCAATAGCGAAAGCCAACCGACTGATCAAGAAAACAAAGATGATAACGCCTAAAACAAGACGTATCAAGGCGCCGAGGAAACTCGGCGCCTTTTTGTTTCTATTTAAGAAGACTTTTCTTAAATTCAAACACATTCAGTTGAAAAAAGCGGCGCTTCCTAGTATGATTCATTAATGAATAAAAAGGAGAATCAAGATGAAGGATTATTTAGTAAAAGCACTCGCATATGACGGCTTCGTCCGAGCATACGCCGTATCGGCAACAGAGACGATCGCCGAAGCACAACGACGCCATGAAACATGGAATACGGCATCTGCTGCTTTAGGGCGAGCGATGGTGGGAAGTTTGTTATTAGGCAGTACCTTAAAAGGGGAAGACAAATTGACCGTCAAAATTCAAGGAAATGGTCCTGCTGGGGCAATCGTCGTAGACAGCAATGGCCGTGGGGACGTAAAAGGATACATAAAAAATCCACAGATCAGTCTGCCATTGAATCCTCAAGGAAAATTGGATGTTCGGGGCGCAGTGGGAGACCAAGGAATTTTTACCGTAATCAAAGACTTAGGGCTAAAAGAACCTTTCTCTGGACAAACACCGATCGTCTCTGGGGAACTTGGGGAAGACTTTACTTATTATTTAGCAGTGTCAGAACAGATTCCTTCTGCTGTTGGTCTGAGTGTATTAGTAGAAACCGATGATTCGATTCGGGCAGCCGGTGGATTTATGCTACAGATCATGCCTGGTGCCAGTGAAGAGATCATTGATGCCATCGAAAAACGTTTGGGAGAATTGCCTCGAGTGTCAACCTTGATCGATGAAGGCCAATCACCAGAAGAGGTCTTAGCGACATTGTTACCAGACACGACGATCGAAGTACTAGAAAAAATGCCCGTCCAGTTCCACTGTGATTGTACGAAAGAAAAATTTGCGACAGCGATCATCACCTTAGGGGCTGAGGAGATCCAAGCAATGATCGATGAAGATCATGGGGCAGAGGCAGTCTGCTCGTTTTGTGGCAACAAGTATCATTTTGATGAAACGGAATTGGCGGCGTTGAAGAAAGAGGCGGAAGCGTAAGTGAAAGATAGACAGACATGGCAGATCGGCTCGGTTGAGATTCCTAACCGCGTCGTCGTTGCGCCAATGGCAGGGATCACCAATTCTGCGTTTCGTGTGACAGTCAAAGAATTTGGCGCGGGTTTAGTCGTCTGTGAGATGATCAGTGATCGAGGGATTCAACTGCGTAACAAGAAGACCCTTGAGATGCTGTTTATTGACGAGACCGAGCATCCTCTTAGTATTCAGATTTTTGGTGGGAATAAAGCATCCTTAGTAGAAGCAGCGCAATTTGTCGCAGAGAACACAACTGCCGATATCATTGATATCAATATGGGGTGTCCTGTAAACAAAATCATCAAAGCAGAAGCTGGTGCGAAGTGGCTTTTAGATCCCGACAAGGTTTATGAAATGGTCCATGCTGTTTCCAGTGCGATCGACAAGCCCGTTACCGTCAAAATGCGGATCGGTTGGGATGAGCAACACGTCTTTGCGGTTGAGAATGCCCAAGCCGCGGAAGCAGCGGGTGCCGCAGCAATCGGTATGCATGGCAGAACCCGTGTACAGATGTATGAAGGATCGGCTGATTGGGACGTTTTGAAACAAGTGAAGCAAAGTATCACCATTCCTTTTATGGGCAACGGCGATGTCAGAACCCCTGAAGATGCGAAACGAATGTTGGAAGAAGTCGGCGCTGATGCAGTGATGATCGGACGGGCAGCCTTAGGCAATCCGTGGATGATCCACCGCACCAAGCAATACTTGGAGACAGGCGAGTTATTGCCGGAACCAACACCACGAGAAAAAATTTCGACAGCGAAACTTCATTTAGAACGGTTGGCTGATCTAAAAGGGGAAAAAATCGCTTCGCGAGAATTCCGCCAACATGCTGCGTACTACTTAAAAGGTATTTCACGGGCAGCCAAAGTGAAGGCAGCTATCAATCAAGCAGAAGATAAGCAAACGATTTTTGATTTATTAGATGCATTTGTAGAGAAGACCGAAAAACAGCCGGTAGCAACTTTTAAGGAATAAGAAACAAATCAAGTCGATCCGAAAGTTCGGCTTGATTTTTTGCGTCATCATTGGCATTATAAGAAGGAAACCCAAGTTAAGAATGGAGGAAAACTCGTGACAGAGGAACGACAAACACAAGAAGAATTGAATGATCAAATGTTGGTTCGCCGTGAAAAGATGGAAAAACTACGGGAAGAAGGCATTGATCCTTTTGGCAAGCGATTCGAACGCACCCATAATTCTGCCGAGTTACATGAGTTATTTGATCAAAGAACCAAAGAAGAATTAGCCGAAATGAATCTTTCAGCAAGCATTGCAGGAAGAATCGTTACAAAACGTGGAAAAGGGAAGGCTGGTTTTGCGCATTTACAAGACCGCGAAGGCCGTATTCAAATATATGTACGTAAAGACCAAGTCGGGGACGAACCTTACGAAGTATTCAAGCATGCAGATCTAGGTGATTTCTTTGGTGTATCTGGTGAAATCATGAAGACCGACACTGGCGAAGTGACCATCAAAGCCAAAGAAATCGTGATCTTATCCAAAGCATTGCGTCCATTGCCAGACAAATACCATGGCTTGACGAACGTAGAACAACGCTACCGTCAACGTTACTTGGATTTGATCAGTAATAAAGAGAGCTTTGATCGTTTCATGAAACGAAGCCAAATCATTAGCGAAATTCGTCGTTACCTTGACGGACATGGATATATCGAAGTCGAAACGCCAGTATTGCATAATCAAGCAGGTGGTGCAGCGGCTCGTCCCTTCATTACACACCACAATGCCTTAGACATGGATCTGTATTTACGAATCGCACTTGAGCTTCACTTGAAACGATTGATCGTGGGTGGCATGGAAAAAGTCTATGAGATCGGCCGCGTTTTCCGAAATGAAGGAATCGATACGACCCATAATCCCGAGTTTACGATGCTAGAAGCGTATACAGCATATACAGATTTCAAAGATGTGATGGATTTGACAGAAGGCATTATCCGTAATGCTGCTGAAAAAGTCTTGCATACAGCAACGATCCAATACGATGGACAAGAAGTCGATTTAGCTAGCGACTTTGCACGAATCCATATGGTCGATGCAATCAAAAATCAAACAGGTGTTGATTTCTGGCAACCAATGTCCGTTGAAGAAGCGCGTAGTTTAGCGAAAGAACATCATGTTGAAATCACTGATGCCATGACTGTTGGCCATATCATCAATGAATTCTTTGAGACATTTGTTGAAGAAACGTTACAGCAGCCAACCTTTGTCTTTGGTCATCCAGTGGAAGTTTCGCCATTAGCGAAAAAGAATCCAGAAGATGAACGCTTTACGGATCGCTTTGAATTATTTATCGTTGGTCGTGAATTTGCGAATGCCTTCACGGAATTGAATGACCCAATCGATCAAAGAGAACGTTTTGAAGGACAAGAAAAAGAGCGCGAAGCAGGAAATGATGAAGCCCATGGGGTGGATGAAGATTTCTTAGAAGCACTTGAATACGGTATGCCGCCAACTGGTGGATTAGGGATCGGGATCGACCGCTTAGTGATGCTGTTGACCGATGCACAATCGATTCGTGACGTTTTGTTATTCCCGACAATGAGATAAAAAAGCTCCGTCCACTCGCAAGAGATGGGCGGCTTTTTTTCTTGTCTGCTGGATCAGGGAGAAAAACAGTGAGGAATTAGAGGGGAAAAAGCCAGGGTAATTGCTAGAAAACGGATTAAATGCGAACGATAAAAGCTGGATTCAATGTGATTAGACGGGTTTGTAAAAATTAAAAAAAGCCATAGAAAATGATTGACCGCAAGGGATTTAGTTGGTATATTATTACATGTGCCAAATGACTGAAATGAATTCGTAAAAAGAATTGAAAAAAGTGGTTGACGCACAGCTCGACAGATGATATTATAACGAAGTCGCAATTTTAAAATAGTTAATCGACGTTGATACATCAACAAAATTAATTAAAAAAAGTTGTTGACAAATAACAAATCATTTGTTATTCTAATGAAGTCGCTGAGACAGCCGCTGCGAAGTTGAAAAACAACGAGCGAAAAAAACTTTTAAAAAAGAGTTGACAATCAATTGTCGCTCTGATATGATATAAAAGTTGCTAACACAGCACTGTAGACCTTTGAAAACTGAACAAAGCAAGCAAACGAACCAATGTGTAGGACGTTTCAATTTATTGAAACAAATACATGCAAGCAATAGCTAGCAAAGTTAATTTTTATGAGCTTAATGACCGTATGGTCATTCAAACAAATCATTATGAGAGTTTGATCCTGGCTCAGGACGAACGCTGGCGGCGTGCCTAATACATGCAAGTCGAACGCTTTTTCTTTCACCGGAGCTTGCTCCACCGAAAGAAAAAGAGTGGCGAACGGGTGAGTAACACGTGGGTAACCTGCCCATCAGAAGGGGATAACACTTGGAAACAGGTGCTAATACCGTATAACACTATTTTCCGCATGGAAGAAAGTTGAAAGGCGCTTTTGCGTCACTGATGGATGGACCCGCGGTGCATTAGCTAGTTGGTGAGGTAATGGCTCACCAAGGCAACGATGCATAGCCGACCTGAGAGGGTGATCGGCCACACTGGGACTGAGACACGGCCCAGACTCCTACGGGAGGCAGCAGTAGGGAATCTTCGGCAATGGACGAAAGTCTGACCGAGCAACGCCGCGTGAGTGAAGAAGGTTTTCGGATCGTAAAACTCTGTTGTTAGAGAAGAACAAGGATGAGAGTAGAACGTTCATCCCTTGACGGTATCTAACCAGAAAGCCACGGCTAACTACGTGCCAGCAGCCGCGGTAATACGTAGGTGGCAAGCGTTGTCCGGATTTATTGGGCGTAAAGCGAGCGCAGGCGGTTTCTTAAGTCTGATGTGAAAGCCCCCGGCTCAACCGGGGAGGGTCATTGGAAACTGGGAGACTTGAGTGCAGAAGAGGAGAGTGGAATTCCATGTGTAGCGGTGAAATGCGTAGATATATGGAGGAACACCAGTGGCGAAGGCGGCTCTCTGGTCTGTAACTGACGCTGAGGCTCGAAAGCGTGGGGAGCGAACAGGATTAGATACCCTGGTAGTCCACGCCGTAAACGATGAGTGCTAAGTGTTGGAGGGTTTCCGCCCTTCAGTGCTGCAGCAAACGCATTAAGCACTCCGCCTGGGGAGTACGACCGCAAGGTTGAAACTCAAAGGAATTGACGGGGGCCCGCACAAGCGGTGGAGCATGTGGTTTAATTCGAAGCAACGCGAAGAACCTTACCAGGTCTTGACATCCTTTGACCACTCTAGAGATAGAGCTTCCCCTTCGGGGGCAAAGTGACAGGTGGTGCATGGTTGTCGTCAGCTCGTGTCGTGAGATGTTGGGTTAAGTCCCGCAACGAGCGCAACCCTTATTGTTAGTTGCCATCATTTAGTTGGGCACTCTAGCGAGACTGCCGGTGACAAACCGGAGGAAGGTGGGGATGACGTCAAATCATCATGCCCCTTATGACCTGGGCTACACACGTGCTACAATGGGAAGTACAACGAGTTGCGAAGTCGCGAGGCTAAGCTAATCTCTTAAAGCTTCTCTCAGTTCGGATTGTAGGCTGCAACTCGCCTACATGAAGCCGGAATCGCTAGTAATCGCGGATCAGCACGCCGCGGTGAATACGTTCCCGGGCCTTGTACACACCGCCCGTCACACCACGAGAGTTTGTAACACCCGAAGTCGGTGAGGTAACCTTTTTGGAGCCAGCCGCCTAAGGTGGGATAGATGATTGGGGTGAAGTCGTAACAAGGTAGCCGTATCGGAAGGTGCGGCTGGATCACCTCCTTTCTAAGGAATATTTCGGAAGACTACACATCGTTTGCCTTTGTTCAGTTTTGAGAGGTCTACTCTCAAGTAAATACCCGGGGCCTTAGCTCAGCTGGGAGAGCGCCTGCTTTGCACGCAGGAGGTCAGCGGTTCGATCCCGCTAGGCTCCATTAACGACAATGGTCGTTATGCTTTGTTCATTGAAAACTGGATATCGAAGAAAAAATCAAAACAAGTAACACACACCGAGTTGAAATGTTAAAAGAGTTTTTTAATAAGTTCAACGCTTATTTTCTTGAGCAACCTTCTATCGCTAGAAGAAGTACTCAAAACCGACCGTAAGGTCAAAGGTTAAGTGAATAAGGGCGCACGGTGGATGCCTTGGCACTAGGAGCCGATGAAGGACGGGACTAACACCGATATGCTTTGGGGAGCTGTAAGTAAGCTATGATCCAGAGATTTCCGAATGGGGAAACCCAGCATCTTTTATAGGATGTTACGTCTGCGTGAATACATAGCGCAGTCGAGGTAGACGCAGAGAACTGAAACATCTAAGTACCTGCAGGAAGAGAAAGAAAATTCGATTCCCTGAGTAGCGGCGAGCGAAACGGGAAAAGCCCAAACCAACAAGCTTGCTTGTTGGGGTTGTAGGACTCCGATATGGTAGTCTATTCAGATAGTCGAAATACTTGGAAAAGTATGTCAAAGAGGGTAAAAACCCCGTAGGCGAAATTTGGATAACACCTAGGAGGATCCTGAGTACGGCGGAACACGAGGAATTCCGTCGGAATCCGGGAGGACCATCTCCCAAGGCTAAATACTCCCTAGTGACCGATAGTGAACCAGTACCGTGAGGGAAAGGTGAAAAGCACCCCGGAAGGGGAGTGAAATAGATCCTGAAACCGTGTGCCTACAACAAGTTAGAGCCCGTTAATGGGTGATAGCGTGCCTTTTGTAGAATGAACCGGCGAGTTACGATAGCATGCGAGGTTAAGTTGAAGAGACGGAGCCGCAGCGAAAGCGAGTCTGAATAGGGCGAATGAGTATGTTGTCGTAGACCCGAAACCATGTGATCTACCCATGTCCAGGTTGAAGGTGCGGTAAAACGCACTGGAGGACCGAACCCACGTACGTTGAAAAGTGCGGGGATGAGGTGTGGGTAGCGGAGAAATTCCAAACGAACTTGGAGATAGCTGGTTCTCTCCGAAATAGCTTTAGGGCTAGCCTCGGAATTGAGAATGATGGAGGTAGAGCACTGTTTGGACTAGGGGCCCATCTCGGGTTACCGAATTCAGATAAACTCCGAATGCCATTCATTCATATCCGGGAGTCAGACTGTGAGTGATAAGATCCATAGTCGAAAGGGAAACAGCCCAGACCACCAGCTAAGGTCCCCAAATAACTATTAAGTGGAAAAGGATGTGGGGTTGCACAGACAACTAGGATGTTGGCTTAGAAGCAGCCACCATTTAAAGAGTGCGTAATAGCTCA
>NZ_CP172938.1:1625000-3270000 GCF_050542965.1 Enterococcus sp. DIV2379 | reverse complement strand
CTTAATATGCGCCCATAGCTCAATTGGATAGAGTGTTTGACTACGGATCAAAAGGTTAGGGGTTCGACTCCTCTTGGGCGCGCTTTAATAACGGGAAGTAGCTCAGCTTGGTAGAGCACTTGGTTTGGGACCAAGGGGTCGCAGGTTCGAATCCTGTCTTCCCGATACTTTTACAAAAGGGGCCTTAGCTCAGCTGGGAGAGCGCCTGCTTTGCACGCAGGAGGTCAGCGGTTCGATCCCGCTAGGCTCCATATCATTTGAATAAATGATTCTTTTTTACGCGGTGTAGCTCAGCTGGCTAGAGCGTCCGGTTCATACCCGGGAGGTCGGGGGTTCGATCCCCTCCGCCGCGATTTTTTAAGAGCCTGGACCTTTAGCTCAGTTGGTTAGAGCAGACGGCTCATAACCGTCCGGTCGTAGGTTCGAGTCCTACAAGGTCCATTGTGGCATTGTATCTGTTTTATTATGGAGGATTACCCAAGTCCGGCTGAAGGGAACGGTCTTGAAAACCGTCAGGCGGGTAAAACCGTGCAAGGGTTCGAATCCCTTATCCTCCTTAACTGTCTCTTTTGTTGCGAGCAAAAGAATTACAGTCTTTTAATTACTCTAAAGTAATTACTTATCGCGGGATGGAGCAGTCTGGTAGCTCGTCGGGCTCATAACCCGAAGGTCGTAGGTTCAAATCCTGCTCCCGCAATTGCTTTTGTTTTCAAAAGCGCAATAAAAGCTAAATATGGTTTGGTAGTTCAGTTGGTTAGAATGCCTGCCTGTCACGCAGGAGGTCGCGGGTTCGAGTCCCGTCCAGACCGCCATGCGGGTGTAGTTTAGTGGTAAAACCACAGCCTTCCAAGCTGTTGTCGCGAGTTCGATTCTCGTCACCCGCTTTAGCTTTTATTTTTTGGGGCCTATAGCTCAGCTGGTTAGAGCGCACGCCTGATAAGCGTGAGGTCGATGGTTCGAGTCCATTTAGGCCCATCAAAATGTAGTCATACATTTGGGGAAGTACTCAAGTGGCTGAAGAGGCGCCCCTGCTAAGGGTGTAGGTCGGGAAACCGGCGCGAGGGTTCAAATCCCTCCTTCTCCGTTTTTTTATTGGTCCGTTGGTCAAGTGGTTAAGACACCGCCCTTTCACGGCGGTAACACGGGTTCGAATCCCGTACGGATCATTTTTTACTTTTGGAGGATTACCCAAGTCCGGCTGAAGGGAACGGTCTTGAAAACCGTCAGGCGGGTAAAACCGTGCAAGGGTTCGAATCCCTTATCCTCCTTAACTGTCTCTTTTGTTGTGAGCAAAAGAATCACAGTCCTTTAATTACTGAAAAGTAATTACTTATCGCGGGATGGAGCAGTCTGGTAGCTCGTCGGGCTCATAACCCGAAGGTCGTAGGTTCAAATCCTGCTCCCGCAATCGCTTTGTTTAACGGCAAAGCAGCAATACAAAGCTTCTGGTTTGGTAGTTCAGTTGGTTAGAATGCCTGCCTGTCACGCAGGAGGTCGCGGGTTCGAGTCCCGTCCAGACCGTTGTTTTTGGCTCGGTAGCTCAGTTGGTAGAGCAATGGATTGAAGCTCCATGTGTCGGCAGTTCGATTCTGTCCCGCGCCATAGGAATGCGGGTGTAGTTTAGTGGTAAAACTACAGCCTTCCAAGCTGTTGTCGCGAGTTCGATTCTCGTCACCCGCTTTGCATTTTTTATTTGGGGCCTATAGCTCAGCTGGTTAGAGCGCACGCCTGATAAGCGTGAGGTCGATGGTTCGAGTCCATTTAGGCCCATTACATTTTCAAACTGGTCCGTTGGTCAAGCGGTTAAGACACCGCCCTTTCACGGCGGTAACACGGGTTCGAATCCCGTACGGATCATGCAAACACTCTTGAGAGTGTTTTTTTATTACCCAAAAATGATCTTTTTTATCATTTTTCAACTACGAAGGGTCAAAATTTGTTATAATCAGTCCGTTGCAAGTTCCCGAAAGGATTCGCAGCTGCGAAGATGCCTTGTAACCGAAACATATATTAGGGGGAATACAAAAATGACAGAGAAACACTTATTTACATCAGAGTCCGTTTCAGAAGGACACCCAGACAAAGTAGCTGACCAAATCAGTGATGCCATCTTAGATGCGTTGCTTGCCGAAGATCCAATGGCTCGGGTTGCTTGTGAAACGTCAGTTACCACCGGATTGGTTTTAGTTTTTGGAGAAATTTCTACTTCTGCTTACGTAGATATCCAAAAAGTCGTCCGTGAAACCATCAAAGAAATCGGCTATACACGAGCAAAATTCGGCTTTGACGGCGATACGGTTGCTGTTTTAGTAGCGATCGATGAGCAATCACCAGATATCGCTCAAGGCGTTGACGATGCTTTAGAAAGTCGCGGAGAAACGGATAAAGAAGATATCGGTGCCGGTGACCAAGGCTTGATGTTTGGTTTTGCCGTTGATGAAACACCTGAATTGATGCCTTTACCAATCGCATTGAGTCATCGGTTAGTCCGTCGTTTAGCAGAGTTGCGTAAAAACAATGAACTAAGCTACTTGCGTCCAGATGCAAAATCGCAAGTAACTGTTGAATATGATGATAACGATCAACCACAAAGAGTGGACACCGTCGTTATTAGCACCCAGCATGATGATGCGGCTGATAATGAAACGATCCACCGTGATGTCATTGAAAAAGTGATCAAAGAAGTGATCCCTGCCGATCTTTTAGACGAGCAGACAAAATATTATATTAATCCTACTGGTCGTTTTGTGATCGGCGGTCCTCAAGGGGATGCCGGTTTGACAGGCAGAAAAATCATCGTTGATACTTATGGCGGCTATGCTCGTCATGGTGGCGGTGCGTTTTCTGGAAAAGACGCAACCAAAGTTGACCGTTCAGCCAGCTATGCGGCTCGCTACATTGCCAAAAACATCGTAGCAGCAAAGCTAGCCAAAAAAGTGGAAGTCCAATTAGCCTATGCGATCGGTGTGGCACAACCCGTGTCGATCAGCATCAACACTTTTGGTACAGGAACCGTCAGTAACGATCGCTTGATTCAAGCGGTGCGGGAAAACTTTGATTTGCGACCAGCAGGAATTATTGAAATGTTAGATTTGCGCCGTCCGATTTATCGTCAGACTGCCGCTTACGGACATTTCGGTCGTACAGATATCGATTTGCCATGGGAACGCACCGACAAGGTGGCGGCACTTTTGGCAAGTGTGAAGGATTAAAAGAGGCGACCTCTATTGATGACTATCAATAGGGGTTCTTTTTTTTGGAGTAAAAGGAGGAGTTACATGCGAACCAATGTAAAATTAGTCACTATTGCGGTCTTTGTCGCAACGTTTATGACCGCGATCGAAGGAACGATCATTACGACAGCGATGCCTACCATCGTTAGTTCATTGAAAGGGATCGAGATCATGAACTGGGTCTTCTCGATCTATCTTTTGACCAGTGCGATGTTGACCCCGATCTACGGCAAGTTTGCCGATAACATCGGCCGCAAACCAGTCTTTCTATTTGGTACGCTGCTGTTTATTATCGGGTCGGCGTTTTGTGGGATGGCCAACACAATGTTGACGTTGATCATTGCCAGAGCGTTGCAAGGATTAGGCGCAGGGGCCATGATGCCCGTTGCCCTAACGATCATTGCGGACCTGTATCCTGTTGAAAAGCGGGCGAAAGTCTTAGGGCTCAATAGTACTGCTTGGGGGATCGCCAGTGTCGTTGGTCCCTTAGCCGGTGGATTGATCGTAGATACGATCGGGTGGCATTGGATCTTCTTTATCAACGTGCCCATCGGATTAGGGTTGATCGCCTTAATTTGGTTTTATTTTCATGAAGAAAAAAAGGCCTTTGCTGCAGTCAACATTGATTATGCAGGCAGTCTCTTGTTGATGTTGACGTTAGTAGGGCTCCTGCTAGGCTTCCAATTGCTAGGAGATTATGGTGTAAGTCTGCCTGTTATCGGTCTGTTCGTTTTTTCTGTCCTCACGTTTATCGGCTTCATTCGTGTGGAGAAAAAAGCAGCAGATCCGATTATTGATCTGAAGCTGTTCCACTCAAAACTATTTGTGGTGGTCAACATCGTAGCAGCTTTGGCTAGCGGCTTCCTGATGGGGATCGATGTTTATATCCCAATGTGGATGCAAGGGGTCTTAGGCATGAGTGCGGGGATTGGCGGGCTTGTGTTGGCACCGTTGTCGATTTTATGGATGATTGGTTCCTTCTTAGCCAGCCGTTGGTTGACACAACACAGTGTCAGTTGGGTCTTGACGGTTAGCTTAGTGATCACGGCTACCGGTGCCTTGTGGTTGTTTTTGACACCGGCACAGACATCATTCTGGTTGTTCTTGGTGATTTCTTCTATTACGGGCGTCGGATTAGGGGCAACGATGGTGGTTTGTACCGTTACTGCCCAAACCAGCGTTGCACCCACCCAAGTCGGCGTGGCGACTTCTTTCAATACGCTGCTGCGAACGATTGGGCAAACCATTATGGTGGCGGTCTTCGGTATCGTTTTAAACACCAGCAATAGCGTGGGCTTGGCACAGGCGCAAGTCACTGACAGCAGTGTCATGAATCAGCTGGTTGATCCAGCCGCCGCGCGTCAGCTGCCAACAGCCTTATTAGGGCAATTACGGGAGATTCTTTATAGCGGTCTACACTGGGTTTTTGGGATCGGTGTTTTACTCATTGTGCTAGCGATTGGTTTGACCCGCACGATTTCGCGAGAATCTGGTACAATATAAAAAAAGGATCGCAGGTGATTGTATGGCTTTTTTACAAGCAAATATCTATTCAAATGTTCTTGAAATGGAGGTAATGATCGATGTGATCTTGCCTCAAAGTACCAAGAAAAAAATCGGTACGCAAAGCCAATCGACGGGCACAGATCTCCCGGTGCTTTATTTATTGCATGGGATGAACGGAAATCATAGTGTCTGGCAGCGACGGACGTCGATCGAGCGATATGCCGCAGAGTATCAACTAGCGGTCATCATGCCGTCTACTGATCTGGGCTGGTATACCGATACGACCTACGAAATGAAGTATTGGACGTTTATCGCCGAAGAATTACCACAAATTTGTCATGAACTGTTTCCTCAACTGACGCAAAAACGAGAAAAAACTTTTGCAGCAGGTCTCTCGATGGGGGGCTATGGGGCAGTAAAACTTGGGCTGCGCAAGCCTGACCAGTTTGCGGCGGTAGCGTCTTTGTCTGGCGCATTAGCGCTGGCTGAAAGCATGGATTCCTTGCTGCAGCTGCGAAGCCAAGCTTATTGGGAAGGAATCTTTGGCCCTTTAGAGCAATTCAAAGGGTCAGAAAATGATTTGATCCATCTGATTGAGACCATCGATCCAAGCACCGCGCCGCGCTTTTTTATTAGCTGTGGAACCGAGGATCAGCTGTATCCGGCAAGTGAATATGCGGTGGATAAGCTGCAAAAACGCAAACTAGCCGTAACGTTTGAATCGGGAACTGGGGATCATGATTGGAATTTTTGGGATCAATGGATCCAACGAGTCCTGCAATGGCTTTTTAGTGAATAAAAAAACCATCAGTCGATCGACACCTTAACGTGCCGAGGACTGATGGTTTTTTCGTTCGATACAAAATAAGATCGGCGGCTGGTTGCGCTGATTGATAAATTGATAGGAAAGGACATTATATTCCTCTTGCGGCAGCTGCTGACAAAAGGAGTGGACTTCTTTCAGCTCTGCTTCGCCGCCAGCGTGTCCATAATAGCAGACGAGGATGATTCTACCTTTCGGGGCTAAACGTGTCAGTAAAGCTTCTAAAGCCGTTTTCGTTGTATCAGGCAGCGTGATGATCGCTTTGTCCCCTTTCGGCAAGTAGCCTAAATTGAAAATGGCGGCGTGAACCGGACCGCTCACAACATCTGCCAACGTCTCATGGCCTTGATGGATCAGCTGGACTTGCGCCAACAGCTCTTTTTCAGTCAAACGTTTTTTGGTGGCTTGGAGGGCTTGTTCTTGAATATCAAAAGCAAACACCTGACCAGTCGGTCCAACTAAGGAAGCCAGTAATTCCGTGTCGAAGCCGTTGCCCATCGTGGCATCAACGGCGGTTTGTCCCGGTTGCAGAACTTCTTTTAAAAGGGTGTGGCTATAATGCATGGCGGTCGGCAGCATTGACAAGCTCCTTTCGCACGTTGAATTTCCCTTGATAGGAGTTGCGGCGTAGCATTTCTTGATCGATCTCATTCAAGACTTCCCATTTTTTCAAACTCCACATTGGACCTACCAGAGAATCCCATGGTGCATCGCCTGTCAAGCGATGAATGATGATCTCTGGGGGGATCATTTCTAACTGATCGCAGATCAATGACACATAGGTATCGCGCCGCATCAATTGCAAACGTCCCTCATGATAATCCCGCAGCATCCGAGTATTGCGCATCAAATGCAACAGGTGCAGTTTGATGCCTTGGATATCAGAATCTTGAATGGTGCGGCGGACGTTTTCTTGCATCATCTCGATCGTCTCGCCTGGCAGGCCATTGATCAAATGGGTACAGACACGAATATTGTGTTTGCGCAGGCTGGCGACGCCGTCTAAGTAGGTTTGATAATCATGGGCGCGGTTGATGGCATTGCTCGTGGTTTCAAAAGTCGTTTGCAGTCCTAATTCGACCCATAAATAAAAGCGTTGATTGAGCTCTGCCAGATAGTCAACGACATCTGCTGGTAAGCAGTCTGGTCGGGTCCCAATGGAGATCCCGACAACACCAGGTAGTGTCAGTACTTGCTCGAAGCGCTCGCGGATCACTGCCACCGGTGCGTGGGTGTTCGTAAAATTTTGAAAATAGACAATGTATTTGTCCACTTGCGGCCACTTTTTGTGCATCATGGCGATCTCTTTTTCAAACTGCTCTGGTAACGGGGCTTCAGGTGCTACGATCATATCGCCAGAGCCGGACACACTGCAAAATGTACAGCCGCCTTTGGCAACGGTGCCGTCACGATTGGGGCAGTCGAAGCCCGCATCGATGGGAACTTTAAAGATTTTTTCGCCAAATTCTTGCCGCAAAGCAAAGTTCCATGAATGGTATCGTTTGTTTTTATCTTCTGCATAAGGAAATGGATTCATTTTTTTACCTTCTTTTATAATTGTTTACGCGTGAAGCGCCAGACAAAACGTTTTTGCAAGTAGTAAGGGTAGGTCAACAGTAGCCAAGACAGGCCGACACAAAAACCGCCTAACACATCACTGGGAAAATGCACGCCAACATAGATGCGGCTGATGCCGATACAACTGATCAATAGGCCTAGCAGAATACGGAGTCCCCATTGCCAAAAAGGCTGCTTGAAGAAAACTGGGACCAAGAAGAGCAATGTCCCATAAAAAACCATACTGCCTGTCGAGTGTCCGCTGGGGAAACTAAAACTTGATTCCGTGACTAAGTGTTCAAGGGTTGGTCGCTCCCGTAAAAAGACCAGTTTGATCAATGGATTAAAGAGCCCGGCAATCCCGATGGTGCCGATACAGAGCCATAGTGCTTCTGCATAATATTTATTGATCACTAAAACGGCTAAAACAGCAAGAAAGAGCAAGATGATCGTGGTAGGATTCGCAAATTTTGTGACCCATAGAAAAAACGGTGTCCAAAACGGATAGCCGGTGCGGATGATGCGAGTCAAGGTTTCGTCAAAGGAGACCAACCAAGTAGGATAAAATTTCACGAGATAGCCGAGAAAAACGAACAGCAGTAAAAAGCAGCTGCCGGCAAATTGAAAATAAAGTTTTTTATGCATGGAAAAGCCTCGTTTCTAGAGAATTTCTGTCCCTTCAAGCAAAGAGACATCTAGAAGGTATTATAGCATTTATCGCAAGACGGAAAAAGCAGGGAACCATTCAGGGAGCATCCCACTGCCAAGGAATATTTTTCGTTGGGTTAAATACAAACTCTTCATTTCAATAAATGTTCGTTTGATTACAAAGAGTTTACAGTTTCTGAAATCGGCTCAAATACCTTTTATAAATTCTTAAGAAATTGTATACTAAACCTACGTTCACTATAAGGAAAAAACGGAGGAATAACGGACATGAACACGAGTCAATCAAGAAAAGTACATCGTCAAGCAGACCAATCGGGCGATAAGTATCGAGTGATCAAAAAAAGTGCAGTCGTTTTAGGAACGACACTGACTGCTTGCTCTGTTGTAGCTCCATTGGTGTCATCGGTTCAAGCAGAAGCCGTAGAGACCTCGATCGCCCAAGTTTCTACTAGCAATTTTGCCGCGCCGAATACTTCCGCATTTATTGCCGAAATCGCTACTTACGCTCAGCCCGTGGCACAAGCCAACGATTTATATGCTTCTGTGATGATCGCACAAGCCATTTTAGAAAGTGGTTGGGGCCGAAGCAGTTTATCAAAAGCACCGAATTATAATCTATTCGGGATCAAAGGCAGCTACAACGGTCAAACCGTTTATATGAGTACTTTGGAGTACTTGAACAATCAATGGTTGACTATGAATGAACCCTTTAAGCGCTACCCATCATACACGCAATCATTCGAAGATAACGCACGTACTTTACGCTCAACCTCTTTACAAAGCGGCGTTTCATATTATTCTGGCGCTTGGAAGAGCAATACGACTTCATATCTTGATGCAACCGCATGGCTAGCAGGCCGCTATGCGACTGCACCCAATTATGCTTCTTCCCTGAATGCAGTGATCCAACAATTTGGTTTGACGCAATACGACACACCTGCTTCTGGCAATGCCGGTGGTGGTGCCACAGCTAGCGCATCAACCAATACTACGACTACAACGGCGGCTGTCAGCACGAGCGGCAGTCAAACCTATACAGTCGCTTCGGGCGACTCTGTATGGTCGATCGCTAACAAACATGGCATCTCCATGGACCAGTTGCGCAGCTTGAACAACATCAAAAATGATTTTGTTTATCCAGGGCAAACGTTGAAAGTCAACGGCAGCACCCAAAGCACTTCGGCAACTTCTACGGTATCGATCGTCAATCGTAATACTTCAGCAACTACATCAGGCAACACCTATACCGTAGTTTCTGGTGATTCAGTCTGGTCGATCGCCAATAAACATGGGATCTCAATGGATCAATTCCGCAGTTTGAACAATATCAAAAATGACTTTGTCTACCCAGGACAAAAAGTTGTCGTCAGCGGTGGTTCGTCTACGAATACCAGCAGTACCACGACCGTCAGCACTGCATCAACTGCTAGCCAAAGCAGTGGCGGTACCTATACAGTTGCAGCGGGTGATTCAGTCTGGTCGATCGCCAACAAACATGGGATCTCCATGGATCAATTTCGCAGTTTGAACAATATCAAAAATGATTTTGTCTACCCAGGACAAAAAGTTGTCGTCAGTGGTAGTTCCGCAACGAGGACAAGTACAACAACGAGCACGACCGTCAGCAGCCAAACCAGTAGCAGTGCTGCAGGCAACACCTATACGGTGGCAGCGGGTGATTCAGTCTGGTCAGTTGCCAATAAACACGGGATTTCGATGGACCAATTCCGCAACTGGAACAACATCAAAAATGATTTTATCTATCCAGGACAAAAGGTGGTCGTCAAGCAAGGCGGCACAACAGCTACTACCAGCACTTCAGCGACAAATGGTACTTACAAGGTCGCATCGGGTGATTCCGTTTGGGGGATCGCAGATAAGTTTGGCATCACGACGGATCAATTTATTCAATGGAACAATATTCAAAATAACTTTATTTACCCAGGACAAACAGTTAGGGTAAAATAGATTGCTATTCCTAATGATTTTTGTTAGGATAAGTGCAAAGAAACTTTCACGTTTGAGAAGGAATAGTAGAAGTACGGTGGGACTTTTAGAGAGTGCATGGTTGGTGGAAATGCACAGCACACCTTTCGAACTCGTCTTCGAGTGATATCTGACTGAACCTGATTTGGCTAGGCAGATACGGCGATGGCCGTTAAAACATCGAGGTCTGCTTTTTTGAGGAGCAGATAAACTTAGGTGGTACCACGTTGATAACGTCCTATAAAAATCATAGCGATTTTTATAGGACTTTTTTTAAGTTTTGCTGGTTGATTTGACGAGCAAAGCACCAATTTTTAGGAGGAGTCCATCGTGAATTACAATCACAAAGAAATCGAAAAAAAATGGCAAAAATATTGGGCAAAGAAAAATGAGTTCAACACCCATGATGAGCCGGACAAACCAAAATTTTATGCGCTAGATATGTTCCCATATCCATCCGGACAAGGATTACATGTCGGACATCCAGAAGGCTATACGGCTACGGATATCTTGAGCCGCTTCAAACGCAGCCAAGGGTACAATGTACTGCACCCAATGGGCTGGGATGCCTTTGGTCTGCCTGCCGAACAATATGCACTAGATACAGGAAATGATCCAGCGGAATTTACGAAGAAAAACATTGAGACCTTCCGCCGTCAAATCAATGCGCTAGGGTTCAGCTATGACTGGAATCGTGAAATCAATACGACAGATCCTGAATATTACAAGTGGACGCAATGGATCTTTACCAAGCTTTATGAAAAAGGGTTAGCTTATGAAGCCGAAGTTCCGGTAAATTGGGTACCAGAGCTTGGAACTGTGATCGCCAATGAAGAAGTCATTGACGGCAAGAGCGAACGGGGCGGCTATGATGTGATCCGCAAACCGATGCGCCAATGGATGCTAAAAATCACGGCATATGCTGATCGTTTGTTGGACGATTTAGAAGAAGTTGATTGGCCAGAAAGCATCAAAGAAATGCAACGCAATTGGATCGGACGTTCTGTCGGAGCCAACGTAACGTTTAAAGTGGCAGGGATGGAAAAAGACTTTACCGTCTTTACGACTCGCCCAGATACCTTGTTTGGTGCGACCTACGCTGTATTGGCACCAGAACATGAGCTAGTGGCCCAAATCACTACCCCAGAACAAAAAGCAGCCATTGATGCCTATGTAGAAGAAGCATCGAAAAAATCTGATTTGAACCGAACAGATTTGGCCAAAGAAAAAACCGGTGTCTTCACTGGTGCCTATGCCATCAATCCCGTGAATGGCAAAGAGATCCCGATTTGGATCGCCGATTACGTTTTGGCTTCTTATGGAACAGGTGCGATCATGGCGGTTCCTGCCCATGACGAACGTGACCACGAATTTGCCAAAACATTCGGTTTAGAGATCATTCCTGTATTGGCAGGGGGCAACGTGGAAGAATCTGCCTATACCGAAGATGGACTGCATATCAATTCAGACTTTTTGGATGGGCTAGACAAAGAGACCGCCATTGAAAAAATGGTCGCATGGTTGGAAGAAAACCATGTTGGGAAAAAAGAAGTCAGCTATCGTCTTCGCGATTGGTTGTTCTCTCGCCAACGGTATTGGGGTGAACCAATCCCAATCATCCATTGGGAAGATGGGACGACCACAGCGCTTGCTGAAGATCAGCTGCCATTGCGTTTGCCAAAAACCGACAATATCAAACCAAGCGGTACCGGGGAATCGCCATTAGCTAATGTCACGGATTGGGTCAATGTCACCGATCCAGAAACTGGGAAAAAAGGACGTCGCGAAACCAATACGATGCCACAATGGGCAGGAAGCTCATGGTATTTCTTACGCTTTATCGATCCTCATAATAAGTCTGTTTTGGCAGACTATGATAAATTGAAACGCTGGATGCCAGTCGATATTTATATCGGTGGGGCGGAACACGCTGTCTTGCATTTGCTTTATGCTCGCTTCTGGCATAAATTCTTGTATGATATCGGTGTCGTACCAACGAAAGAACCATTTGAAAAATTGTTCAACCAAGGGATGATCCTTGGGGAAAACAATGAAAAAATGTCGAAATCCCGCGGCAACGTCGTCAATCCAGATGATGTCATCAATCAATACGGTGCAGATACTTTGCGTCTATATGAAATGTTTATGGGACCATTGGATGCATCGATCGCCTGGAATGAGAATGGCCTTGAAGGCAGTCGCAAATTCTTGGATCGCGTGTGGCGCTTGATCGTCGATGAAAATGGCAAAATGCGCGACCGCATCACGACATTCAACGATGGAAAATTGTCGAAGGTGTATAACCAAACGGTTAAAAAAGTGACGGAAGATTATGAACAGCTGCATTTCAATACGGCGATTTCCCAATTGATGGTCTTCGTCAATGAAGCGTATAAAGCTGATGCCTTACCTTACGAGTATGTCGAAGGATTTGTGCAGCTATTGGCTCCAATCGCACCGCATATCGGTGAAGAGCTCTGGTCGATCCTCGGGAATGACCATGGGATCTCTTATGTGCCTTGGCCAACCTATGACGAAAGTGCCCTAGTGGAAGATGAGATCGAAGTCGTCTTTCAAGTCAACGGCAAAGTTCGTGCCAAAGCAATGGTTCCAGCAGACGCAGAAAAAGCAGTGCTTGAACAATTGGCCCAAGAAAACGAACTTGTCCAAGAACAGCTCCAAGGAAAAACGATCCGCAAAGTGATCGTCGTACCCAATAAATTGGTTAATATCGTTGCAAACTAAACGCTAAAAAAGTAGCTGCCTAACAGGACAATGGTCTGTTAGGCAGCTTTTTGGTAGCGACAAAGAAAAAAAGTGTTACTGAGTGGTTCTCAGCAACACTTTTTTGTTATTTTTTGCGAATGATCCCATAGAACAAAGCGGCTGTTGCGACCAATGGAATCAAGATCACTAGTAGAAAGCCGTTTGGATACGTAGCGCGAGTGAAAATTTCTGATGAAGCATCACTTCCGCCAAATAGATGATTGGAAATCATGAACTGAGCCATCATAGCAACGATTGCGACAAAACCAATTGCAGCACCAGTACCGACGAATAATTTTTTCTTTGCGTTGTTCATTACATTTGCCCCTTTTATAGTCTCTATGTATCATTATACAAAATTTGGATACGTGTTCAATCTGATTTTGTCAAATAATTGATTCGTAATACACTTGAAATGTTTCTGACATATTTAAGCGCTAAAAAAGCCAAATTTCCGCTTGTTAGCGATCATATTATTCGCTGATCCTCACAGACTCTCGTATAATAAAGAAAGAGAAAAGAAAGAGGGGACTTACATGGAGTATCAATCATTTGAAGGCCAAACGGCTTTTTTTGAAGATTATGCACGGATTGCCAAACCTGGCTATGAAGAAGAGGCAGTCACTGCCGATGTCTTGGAACAGTTGAATCAACAATTAACAGAAGAAGAGCTGTTTTACCGTTTAGCAGCCGAAGATGCCAAAGAAGGGCAAGTCTTTTTGTTTCCTTTCAGCAAGCGAATGTTTACCGAAGACCTTGACGCTGCCATTTCAACAGAATTCCGTTATGATGGCGCACCCTATGTCTATGAGACTTACGAAGATGAACAACCTTAATCACACAGGAAAAAAGCTTTCAGATGATTTAATGGATCATCTGAAAGCTTTTTTGTTGAGACAACTTGTTGCTATTGGTGCTTGGCTTGCTGCTGCGCTAAGGTCAAGTCACCGATGTAAGGGACTTTTTTTCCAGCGACTTTCAAGTATTGTTCGGCGCCTTTGCCCGCAATAATCACGATATCACGACCGTCTGCTTCAGCGATCGCCAATTTGACGGCTTGAGCCCGATCCATCTCATGAATGATGGCAACTTCAGGATTGGTGATAGCATCTGCAATTTCTTTTGCGATCGCAGCTGCTTCTTCAAAATCAGGATCATCGCTGGTCAGGTAGACTTTGTCCGCATATTCTCCTAGCGCTCGTCCCATATCTGCTCGGCGAGATTGGGCTTTTCCGCCAGCACTGCCAGTGACAAAAAGCAGGCGGCCATCTGGTCGTAATTGACGGGCAAGTTCACTTAATGATTGGAAGCTCAGGTAATTGTGGGCATAGTCAACGATCATGACGGCGCCATTTTCTTTTTCTAAAACGATCATTCGTCCAGGGATGATCACTGTCGGCAGGACTTTCTGAGCGTCCTCACGAGAGGCACCCGCTAAGCAGGCAGCCAAAATCGCCGCTGCGGCGTTCTCATGGTTGAAAGAACCTAAGATCCCCAGTTGATATTCACCAGAGACTTGCAAGACATCAGAAGCAGCTGTCAGGGCGAAACTCTTTAGGTCCATTCCTTCTTGAACGACATAATCGGCATCTGAACGTCCGTAGGTGATATAAGGAACTTGATGGACTTCACAAGTTTCTCGCAGCAAGTGGTAGTGATCGCTTTGACGATTTAAAATCATTTGTTTGCTGTTGCGGATCAGTTCCCGTTTGCAGTAAAGGTAATCATCATAAGTCGGGTGTTCCACCGGTCCAATGTGATCAGGCGAAATATTCAAGAACGCGCCAATATCAAAGGTAATGCCGGCTACCCGTTTGGTTTTATACGCTTGAGAAGAAACTTCCATTACAAGATGGGTCATGCCGTTTGCAACAGCCTCAGCCATCATTTTATAAAGATCCAGTGTTTCGGGAGTCGTCAACACTGCTTCATTAAAGGTTTTTCCATCGACTGAGTTTTCCTCCGATGAAAAGAATGCTACTTTTTGACCCGTCGATTCTGCTAAAATCGCCCGAGCAAAATAGGCGCAACTGGTTTTGCCTTTGGTGCCAGTGATGCCGATGGTCACTAGCTGTTCTTGCGGGTTGCTATAAAATGCTTGAGCGATCACTGCCATCGTTTCTCGAATGTCCGTAACAATGATCCCGTAGGTTGCGAAGTTGTCATAAGGTGTTTCTGAAATGTAGCACTGAATGCCTTGATCAATGGCGGCGGCTAGGTAGCTTTCTTTAAAAGAAGCCCCTTTACAGAAAAAAAGCGTTGCCGCATTGGCCGTTCGCGAGTCGTAACTTAAGGAGGTAAAGGCAATATCAGTCATTTCTTGCGGCACGGTATAAACCCAATCAGTGGGGGTGATGATTTCTTTTAGTAGGTTTTCCTGCAATAAGAGTTTGCGGATCTGTGGCACGGTAATGAGTTCCTTTTGCATCGTTGTTCTCCTTCATTCCTCTAAAGATTTCTCTTATTATAGCATAACTCCTAAAAACCGCCGTTTAGGAGGGAAAAGTTTTCTTTTTTTTCTTCTTATTTTGAAGAAACTTTAAGATGTTGCAAAAATAGATTGCGACCAACTCTTTTTCGAATTAAAATGGAAGGGATATGTTTGTAGAAAGTTGGAGATAATGGCGATGGATAATCACATGCGTTCAGTGTCAAAAGAATTAACTACACAAGAAAAAATGGCTCAAGGATCTGCTTGGATGACAATGGGCAATATCGGTTCACGTTTGCTTGGCGCCATTTACATTTTACCTTGGTATTATTGGATGGGGGCAAATGCCGATAAAGCAAATGCGTTATTTGGGATGGGCTATAATGTTTACGCCTTATTTTTAATGATCTCAACTGCTGGGATCCCATCGGCAATTGCCAAGCAGATTTCTTTTTATAATTCTCGCCAAGAATACCGCACCAGCCAGAAGCTCTTTTTAAGGGCCTTCCAATTGATGGCAGGCTTTGGCGTGGTGACCGCCGGAATCATGTATTTGGCAGCCCCATGGTTGGCAACGGCTTCAGGTGGCGGGGAAGAATTGATTCCTGCAATGCGCTCATTGAGCATTGCACTATTGGTCTTTCCTTGTATGAGTGTTATGCGAGGATACTTCCAAGGAAACCAAGACATGAAACCTTTTGCGATCTCGCAAGTTGTCGAACAAATCGCCCGCGTCTGCTATATGCTTTTGGCGACCTTCATCATTATGCGGGTTATCGAAGGCGAATACACGGCGGCTGTGACGCAATCGACCTTTGCCGCCTTTATCGGTGTCTTAGCCAGTATTTTGGTTTTAGGCTATTACTTCCAAAAGCAACGGGTGCGGATGGACGTCTTAGTCGATATGAGCAAAGAAGAAACCGTGTTGCAAACCAAAGAATTGGTTTTAGCGACCATCAAAGAAGCGATCCCTTTTATTATCGTTGGTTCTGGGATCACGATTTTAAAATTGGTGGATCAATACACCTTTGTGCGGATCATGAGTAGTTTTACTGAATTTTCAAATGATCAGCTCTTAGAATTAATGGCGATTTTCGGTAGCAACCCTGATAAGTTGACGATGGTGGTTATCGGATTAGCTACTTCCATGGCTTCAACAGGCTTGCCTTTGATCAGTGAAGCAGTCGCCAAAAAAGACAAAAAGAACTTAGCTAAATTGATCAGCAACAACTTACAATTGTATTCCTTTGTAATGTTCCCAGCGACCTTTGGGATGATCGTGCTGTCTTATCCCTTATACACCTTGTTTTATCGTCCAGATGCGTTAGGAGCGAGCGTTTTAGTCGCTGCCTGTCTGTCTGGTCTGGTCTTGGGCTTGTTTATGCTTAGTTCTAGTATGCTGCAAGGAATGTACCACAACAAAGAAGCCGTTGTTTTCTTCTTTGTAGGGTTGCTGGTGAAGTTGATCTTGCAGTATCCAGCGATTCGGTTGTTCCAAGTTTATGGCCCATTAGTTTCCACGACGATTGCTTTAGGGATCGTCTGCTGGCTGAACATTCGCAAGATGATTCGCAAAGGCCATTTCAATGTAAACTTAACGTTGCGACGGACGTTATTGATTGGCGCGATGACGATCATTATGGTGATCGCAGCGTTGATCGCCCGCCAACTCTTTGGTCTCATCTTTAGCTCTGAAAGAAAAGTCCAAGCATTTATCTTGAGCTTGCTAGTAGCAGGAGTCGGTGGCAGTGTGTACATCTACATTGCGCTGAAATTGCGTTTAGCTGAAAAACTACTCGGCTCATCAATGGTTCGTTTACGCCAGAAATTACACATCAAATAAAACTAGAAGCAGCCGCTGAGCCTCCTTTGTGAGACCTTGGCGGCTGTTTTATATGAAAGGAAGAAACCGATGCGTTTAGACAAGTTTTTAGCGGATATGGGTTATGGCTCCCGCAAAGAAGTGAAACAGTTGATCAAAAAAGGTCTCGTGACCGTCAATGGACAAGTCATCAAGAGTGACAAAGCGCAAGTACTAGAAACACAAGATACCGTTTGTTTTGAGGGGGAACCCATCGTCTATCAAAGCCAGTTTTATTATTTGCTGAATAAACCCGCTGGAGTGATTTCGGCAACCGTCGATTCCTATGAAGAGACGGTCTTAGATTTGTTTTCTGAAGAAGCGTTTCGCGAAGATTTGTTTCCAGTAGGACGGTTGGATAAAGACACCGAAGGCTTTTTGCTGATTACGAACGATGGCGGATTGGCGCATCAATTATTGTCGCCTAAGAAGCATGTGGAAAAAGAATATTATGCCCAAGTCGAGGGAATCATGACAGCGGAGGATCAAAAAACCTTTGGCAAAGGCATCAAATTAGACGGCGAGTGGACCTTGCCGGCTGAACTGCAGATCCTCAACGTCGATGAAGACGAAACGCGCAGCGAAATCAGACTGATCCTCCATGAAGGCAAGTTTCATCAAGTCAAACGGATGGTCCATGCAGTAGGAAAAGAAGTCGTTTATTTGAAACGGATTCGCATGGGAGGCCTGTCCCTGCCAGATGATTTGGCATTAGGCGAGTATCGGGAATTGACTCCTGAGGAATTGGCGAAGCTGCAAGAGCGAGGATAAGACGATCGGCGAGCTAAAGAAATTCTTATGAAAGTTGTTATTCGGCTGCAATATTTGTAAAAAAAGCCCGTTTTATAGGTGATTTACATGAAAGTTTGCAACAATAGACTTTAAACTGTTGGAAAAACCCTCTTTTTTTTCATGAATAAGCATGTTAAAGTAGCCAAGCTACTAAAAAAAGAAGGAGTTACCTCATTGAAGAAAAAGATTTTTTTATTGCTCGCCCTTACGTTGCCTCTTTTCCAGCCAGCTATCAGTTATGCTGCTGAAACCAAGAGCAGCGAGGAACTGACGGTTTTGACCACAGAACTAGCCTCTTATGAAGACGAAGTCACCATCAGCCAACAGAAAGTCACAGCGTTGGAAAGTCAATTAGCGGATTATCAGGAAGAATTAAGCCAATTGGCAGAAGAAAGCAAGGAAGTTCAAACGCAGATCACTGCACTAAATGATCAAAAAGCCCAGCACCAAGGAAGCCAAGCGCAAAGCAGTCTGGTAGTCGATGGACCGCAAGCCACGATCCAGCAACTACGCAAGTTTAGTGAACAACAAGCGGCTTTACGGGAAGTGAACCAACAATTGGCGGAAAAAGAAGCCGAACAACAACGAATCACTTCGTACCAAACCTTGACGCAAGCCCAATTAGTACATAGCGAAGAACAATTAGCAACAGCCAAAAAAGAATTGCAGTCCCAACAAGAGCAGCTGCAGCAGACGCAAGCCCAAGTGCAAGACCTACAAGAAAAAGTGGAGCAAGAAGCAAAAGCAGCTGAAGAAGCGAAACAAAAAGCCAAAGAAGCAGCGGAGAAAGCGGCAGCCAGTGAATTTTCACTGCCAATCACTGGCTCCGTGTCGATCTCCAGCGGTTTTGGTACTCGAGCAGACCCGACTGGTTTTTCAGGGACGCAGCATGACGGGATCGACTTCACAGGTCAAGCGGGGGAGAAGATCGTCGCCGCTCGTGATGGACAGGTAGAAGATGCTGGCTATGGCCCAAGCACTGGAAATTACGTGATTTTGGCTCACGATAATGGCTTTTACTCGTATTATTTTCATTTAACAGCTGTCAGTGTCTCAAAGGGGGCGACCGTTGCAGTCGGCGACCAAGTCGGTACGATGGGGACGACTGGAAATTCGACAGGCGTCCATCTGCACTTTGGACTGAGTAAGACGTTGTGGTCAGATTTCGTTGATCCAGCAGCTTACTTACCGCTATAAACCAAAATACCAAGTAGAAGCATGGAGAAAATCATCTGAAACCAAAAAGCATGACTGACAAGAGGGATTCCTCAAGTCGTCATGCTTTTTGGTTGCTTACCACAAGCCCGGTTGAGCGATGATCACTAACTGTTCTTTGGTAAAAGGATGCTCTAGATGCAATTCGTAGCCATGCAGCAGCAAACGTGGCGCTGATTTGTTTTGGTAAAGCGGGTCGCCAACGACTGGATGACCGATGCTGGCAAGGTGGACGCGAATTTGGTGGGTCCTACCAGTTTCTAACACACAATACACATTGGTTGTCTTTTGTTGGGCGTGGGCGATGGTTACATGGGTGACGGCTGACTGACCGTTGCGGGAGTCAATGATCCGCTTGCGACGATCGTGACGGTCACGACCGATTTTTTTGGCGATCGTTTGATCTTGCGTAAGTTTCCCCCAAACAGTGGCTTGATAGCGACGGAAAATCTGTTTGTTTTCCAGCATTCGGCCCAAGATCGGCAACACCAAAGGATTTTTTGCAAATAAAACCACACCGCTGGTTTCTTTGTCTAGACGATGGACCACATAAGGCTGCTGCTGTTTCGGCGCAAGGTAAGCAGCTGCATCATTCAACAGAGTATCGGCTTCTAATGGCTGATTTGGGTGCGTCTTGACCCCGGCAGGCTTGTTCAGCACCAATAAGTGTTCATCTTCAAAAAGTACGTCGACTTTGTCCGCTTGGCCTAACTGGATCGGCTGGTAGCTGTAATCACTGTCTTCAATGATCAAAGTGATTTGATCGCCGCCACGAACTTCTTGATGAAACATCGCGGGCTGCTGATTGACGGCCACATTTTTCCGTGTGCGCAGAAAATGGCGCACTTTTCGTGGAACGAGCCACTCCTGTTCCAACAAATCGCGAAGCGGCATGGGCGGGTGATTTTCGGGTAAAGTCATGGTGTATTCCATAATAACGTCCTTTCTTTGCTATTCGCTACCGACTATTATAGCATCTTTAAGCTTTTCTTATAAAAAAAACAATAAAAAACAGAGTATTCAATGCTAGAATAATAAAGCATTCTTTTCGAATGAAATTACGTCTAGAGCCGTATAACAAAGAAAGTCATTTATGCTACACTTAACCAAAGGAGCGTGAAGTAATGGATTGGAAACACATCCTTCACAAAATAAAGACCGGTTGGCTGACCTTTTGGCGCTGGTTAAAACCGTATTTGCAGCAATTTCATCAATGGCGCAAGCGGGTTTGGAAAAAATACCACGTAAATAAAATTTTTATTTTACTTAGTTTAGTTGCTATCTTAATCATGAGCGGGTATTTATTTTATATCGCCAAAAATACGAAAGTCAGTGAATTAGAGTCAGGTCTGAAAGAATCGACGGTGATTTTTGATGCCAATGGTGATGAAGCAGGGCAGTTGTACTCGCAAAAAGGCACGTACGTTTCTCTTGATGCCATCTCCAGTGATGTGGTCAACGCCTTGATCTCAACTGAAGACCGCAACTTCTATAATCACCACGGGTTTGATATCAAAGGGATCGCTCGGGCAGCCCTACGTATGCTGGTCAACCGCAGTGCCGAAGGCGGTGGGGGAAGTACCATCACCCAGCAGCTTGCTAAAAATGCCTATCTGTCCTTGGATCAAACCTTTAGTCGAAAAGCCAAGGAGCTTTTCTTAGCGATCGAGATCGAGAAGAAATATTCTAAAGATGAGATTTTAGAAATGTATTTGAACAGTTCCTATTTCGGTAACGGGGTTTGGGGCATTCAAGATGCCTCGCTAAAATATTTCGGTGTCAATGCTTCTGAACTAAGCGTGGGAGAAGCTGCGACGTTGGTGGGGATGCTCAAAGGTCCTTCGATCTATAACCCGATCGACAATCTGGAAAACGCCACGAACCGTCGCGACACCGTCTTGAGTTTGATGGTGGATAACGGCAAGTTGGACCAGTCCGTTGCTGACCAAGAATCACAAGTTGCCTTAGCCAATTTACTTTATGATGGATTTGGCAATTCAGAATCTGGCTATAAGTATCCTTATTATTTCGATGCGGTCATCGACGAAGCCGAATCCTATGGGTTGGACGCCGATGATGTCATGAATCGCGGCTACAAGATCTATACAGCCCTGGATCAAAACTACCAAGCACAAATGGAAGCTGCCTATAAAAACGATGCCTTGTTCCCTGAAAATGCCGCTGATGGCACGATGGTGCAATCTGGCTCTGTTGCACTTGATCCGAATACCGGTGGGGTGCAAGCGGTGGTGGGTCGTCGTGGTGAGCACGTCTTTAGAGGATTTAATTTTGCCACGCAAATGAAACGTTCACCAGGTTCCACGATCAAACCGATCAGCGTCTTCGCCCCTGCCCTAGAAGCTGGGTTTGAACCGGACAGTGTCCTGAAAGACGAGCCCCTTGATTTTTATGATGCTCAAAACTTTGACGGGACCTATGCTGGCGAAGCAGTCATGTACCAAGCCCTCGCCCAAAGTTTGAATCTGCCAGCAGTTTGGCTGCTGCATGAGATCGGCTTAGATCGCGGGTATAGCAAAGCACAAGAATTCGGTCTTTCCTTGACCGAATCCGACAAATATTATGGCTTAGCATTAGGTGGTTTGGAAAAAGGGGAATCTCCAATGACGATGGCAGCAGCGTATGGCGTTTTCGCTAATGGCGGGTATTACTACAAACCGCATTTGATCACCAAAATCGTTGATTCAACTGGTGCCGTGATCGTTGACAATACGTCTGTGCAAGGCAAACGCGTGATTTCTAAAGAGACCGCTGATAAAATGACGAGCATGATGCTAGGAACCTTCTCTAACGGGACGGGGGTTAGTGCTAGTCCGTACGGCTTTACGATCGCCGGTAAGACGGGTACGACAGAGACCAACTTTGATGCTTCTAAGGTCAATGACCAATGGATCGTCGGCTATACTCCTGATATGGTTCTGTCAACCTGGCTAGGATTTGAACATGTGAGTGAAGATCATTACTTAACGGGAACTAGCGGACAAGTTGTTGGGAAAATATTTAAAGCAGAGGCCGAAAGCTTACTGCCTTATAGTCAAGGCACCCAATTCCAAGTTGCAGACGCTTATTGGACAGGCGGAAAATTAATGGCAGCCGATGAGGTACCAGATCCTGATAGCAGTACGTCACAAAATAGCAATGATTGGCAACAAACCATCGATGACTTTGCCGAAAGCGCCAAAGAAGGTATGAAGGAATTCGGCAGCAAGATCAAAGAAGGAACGAAAGAATTGTTTGGCGGCTTGTGGAATTCCATTAGTGGAAATTAAAGGAATTAGGCAACTGCTAGTCTAGAACCTGAGAAGAATGGTATACTAGAAAAAAAGAGGAGGCGTCAAAATGGCAAATATTTATGATACAGCAAACCAATTAGAACGTGAATTACGGGAGTCAGAACAATTTCAAGATCTGAAAGGTTCTTTCGACCGTTTGAAAGCAAATGAAGAAGCGTACGCGTTATTCAAAGAGTTTCAAGAGTTGCAACAAAGCCTGCAACAAAAAATGATGGCTGGCGAAGAAATGACGGAAGAAGAAGCGCAAAAAGCCCAAGAATTATCGCAAAAAATTCAACAAGACGGCATCGTTTCTGACTTGATGCAAAAAGAGCAAGCCTTCAGTTTAGTGGCCAATGACTTGAACCGCATCATCATGGGTCCTGTAAGAGATCTATACGAAGCGTAATCGCCAACAAACAAAGACCAAAGAAGCAAGTGAAACTTCAGAGAAATTGGCTGCAACTGCAAGAGTCGTTTCCAAAGAAGTTTCAAAAGCGCTTCTTTGGTTTTTTTTATGAAAAAGGCGAACAAATTTTCGTATTTTGCTGACGAAATGACTGATAAATGTTATGATAGAAGCATTAAGGAGGGAGAAAGAAATGCGATTTTTACATAGTGCAGACCTGCATATCGACCGGTCATTTGAAGGGGTCCATCTGTTATCTGAAAAAGTGAAGACCCAACTCCCTGCTATCAATCAAAAAATCATCCGTAATTTGGTGGATGTTGCTTTAGAAAAAGCGGTCGATTTTGTTTTGCTGGCTGGGGATACATTCCATCAAGCACGGCCGAGTCTAAAAGTGCAGCATGACTTTTTTGCCCAACTGCAACGACTGGGAGAAGCAGAGATCCCAGTCTATATGATTTTCGGCAACCATGATTATTATGATCCGCAACGGTATTGGTTTGCTTTTCCAGAAAACGTCATTCTCTTTTCATCGGAAGAAGTTCAAACGGTACAAGGAACAACGAAAAACGGTGAAACCTATGCAATCAGTGGATTTAGCTACCAACATCCTTGGATCGCTGAAAATAAAGTAACAGAATTTCCCGCAAGAGCAGCGGTGGATTACCATATTGGGCTTTACCACGGGGATCAAGCCGGTGAACGGTATGCCCCCTTTTCAATCAGTGAAATGAAGCAAAAAGGCTATGATTATTGGGGCTTGGGGCACATCCATGTACCTAAGACGCTCTCAGAGCAACCACCGATCCTCTATCCCGGTACGCCTCAAGGAAAGACCAAGAAAGAGCAGGCGACTGGGGTGATTTTGGCAGAATTATCGCCACAAGGACCAACAATCGAGCGCTTGGAGATCGCGGAAATCGCTTGGCAAAAGCAAGTGGTCTCCTTAGCGGATGTGACCGCCTCGAATGCCGTATTGCTAGCGATCATCGAGCGCTTAAAAAGTCCTCGTTCGCGCTTGCTGCATCTGGTGTTGACCGATGTGCAGCAGCTGCCGCCAGATTGGTTTCCAGCTGCGGAAAAAAATGAATGGCTGACCTACCTCAATGAACGGTTGGCACAAACAGAGCCGCTGCAAGTAATCTATGCCCTTGAAGTCGAGCAAGCCAATGAAGACAAGATCGCATTGGCGGTACCACAAGACTATATGCTGCAGTTTTTAGCGATGTATGAGTCACCAGAGATCTTTGCGGACCGACTGTCCGATCTATTGCAGCATCCGCTGATCCAGCGGGGGATCACCCATGAATTATTTCAAGAAGAAGTCTTGCAGCAAGCCAAGCAATTGTTGAAAGACGACTTTCAATGGGAGGAGCAGTCATGAGAATTTTAAAAGCAGAGATTACCGGTTTTGGGAAATACCATGAACAAAGCTTTGCCTTTCATCCGCAAAATCAGCTGCTCTTTGGGCACAACGAGATCGGAAAATCGACGTTGTATCAATTTATTGCCGCCATCTTATTTGGCTTTCCGAAAAAGACAGCCAAGAAAAAAGACTATACCCCCAAAAACGGTGCAGCTTACGGTGGCAAGTTATGGTTGGCTCTGGAACCCTTCGGCGAAGTGATCGTGGAACGCTATCGGCATGTAGACCGCGGTCGTGCCAAAGTCCATGTCGCTGGTCAGACGGTCGATGAGCAATGGCTGGCACAACACCTGCAGCCCCTCAATCGAGCATTGTTCTTCGATGTCTTTACCTTTCAGCAAGAGCAATTGACCCAGATCGATAAGCTAGAAGAAAATGAGCTGCACCAAGCGTTGATTTCTCTGGGAATCAGCGGCAGTCAAAAAATGCTGCAGCAAGTGGCACAATATGAAACCATCAATCAGCAGCAATACAAGCCACGGGGGCAAAAGCTGCCTTTGAATCAGGCGTTAAAACAATTAGAAAAACTGCAAAAAACGATTGCGGAAAAGGAAAGCGAAGAAAGCCGCATCCAACAGCAGTATCAGCAGATCGCCCAGTTGCAAGAACAGATCCAAGACTTGCGATACCAGTTTCAAGCATTGAATGAAGCCTATCAGGAAAATCAGCAGCAGCTGAGTCATTGGGGGCTTTATGAAGAGTGGCAGCAAATGGCACCAGCAGATACGTTAGCCGATCCTCAGCAAGTCCAAGCCATCAAACAGTTTTATCAGCAGTATCAGCAGCTGACGGAAGAAATTCGCAAAAAAGAAGCTGAATTAGATCAGTTGGAGCAAGGAAAAGAATCAGATAAGTATTTCTTTTACCTTGATCACGAGCACCAAATCAATCACTTGCTGCAGCAGCAAGTGACGATGGCGCGTTTGGCAGATCGTGAAGCAGCGGCCAATCAACAAGAAGCCGTCGCCATCACGGAGCTGAATCGCTTGGTCGAAAAGCGCCAATGGAGTAGAGAATCGCCGCCGCTAGTAACGGCTTCGATCCATGAACAAACCACACGTTTACTACAAGAACGTGTGCAGTTAGAAGAGCTCGAAAAGCGCATGATGCGTTTAGAAGAAAAAGCGCAGCCTTTGCAAGCCACCGCAGCTCGCTTAGAACAGCAGCATCCTCAATTGATTGGCCGCAAGCCGGTTTCTCGCCCGCTATGGCCGCTAGGGATCGTCGGTGGGCTGCTAGTAGTGATCGGTATCTTTTTGCCGAGTCCGTGGCGCTGGCTTGCTCTAGGTGTAGGGATCGCAGCGATCATTGGCAGTGTTTTGCCGTTGATGAAAGCAGCGCCAAACAAACAGCAAGGCATCAAACAGGAATGGCAGACGGTTCTCATGCAGCTGGATCTGCTGGGAGAAGAGTTGGCGCAGCTGGGAAATGAACAGCAGCAAAAGCAGCAGCAGATCGATCGTGCCCACCAAGCCCTGACACCCTTTTTTGGTAATTTGCCGGTGGAAAGCTGGCAGTCGTATTTATTAGCCTATGATGAAGATGTTGCTAGCTATCAAGCCTACTCACAGCAGCGCAAACAAGCCTATCAAGAACGGCAAGCCGTCGCAGAAGAACTGGCACCCTTTGACGAGCAGTTCCGACCTTATGCTGAGTGGCTGCCGTTGCAAAACAAAACCTTGTTAGAAAAAGCAGCGATCTTGCAGAAATTTCATGAAGAGATGCAAACAATCAAGCTTTCACGACTGCAACAACCTAGCACGCTGCTGGCCCAACAGTTGACCCGCACCCGCAATGAACGCGACCAGCTACTTTCCCAGGCCAGTGATCTCTTACAGCAACAAGGCTTAGATCACCCTGCAGAAATCAGCCTCTGGTTGAAGCAATGGGAAGCGGCGCAACGCACGCAGCAGCGAGCAGAAGAATTGGCGGTGATGTTAACACCGATTTATCCTAAACCAGTGACGCAAGCAGAATTGCTGCAGCAAAAAGACCAGATCAAGCAGCAGCAAACACAGCTTCAGGCACAAATACAGCAGTTGACGGAGCAAAAACAGCGTTTGGAATTAGAAGCAGCAGCTAGTCAAAAAAATGGCACCTTGAATCAGCTTTATCAAGAAGAAAGTGAGCTAAAGGCGGTCATTGAAGAACTTGCTGTGGCATGGGGGAGTCGTCAGTTGGCGGCTTCGATTTTAACGGATGTCACGACCGAGTTGTCAGAACAGCAATTGCCGCAGCTATTGTCGGCTGCTTCAACCTATTTTGAACAGCTATCAAACGGACGTTATCAAAAGATTCTTTTGGAAAATGGCTTGTTGGTAGCGGCAAATGCCAGCGAGACGTTTTCGATCATCGACCTGTCCACAGGCACGAAGGATCAGTTAATCATGGCGTTACGCTTCGGTTATCTAGCACTGCAAAAAAATCACCCATTGTGTCCAATCATTATTGATGATGGTTGGCTGCATTATGATAGTGTTCGTAAGGAACGGTTTGCCGCAATGTTAAAAGAGTTTGGGCAAAGTTATCAAGTAATTTGTTTGTCTTCTGACCAAGAAATGGTAAGCTATTATCAGAAGTACCAGCAGCCTATCCAGGATCTGAGTAAAGGAAGTGAAAGATTTGGCTGATCGGCCAAATAAGCCCATGAAAAAAATTCGTGAATTAACTGTTGATGAAACGTTTCAACTTTTCTTGCTGATCAAGAATGCCGATGTGCGGATCGCGAAAAACGGCAAAAAATTTATTGCCTTCACCTTTCAAGATACATCCGGCACGATCGACGGAAAGTTCTGGGATGCATCAGATGAAGAAATCGCCCGTTTTGAACCCGGGAAAGTAGTACTGCTAGATGGAAAACGGGAGGTCTACCAAGGCAATCCGCAAGTCAAAATCATGCATTTGCGTTTAGCGAAACCGGAAGAGCCCCATGAACCAAGCCAATACATGGAAAAAGCACCCTTGCGAAAAGAAGAGATGGAAGAAGAAATCAGTCAAACCTTGTTTGAGATCACGAATCCTCACTGGAATCGAATCGTCCGTTTCTTACTGAACAAGTATAAAAAGGAATTCTTTGACTTTCCAGCTGCGAAGCGCAATCACCATGCCTTCGCCAGTGGATTGGCGTATCATACGACCACTATGCTGCGGTTAGGAAAAGCAATCGTCAAAGAGTACCCTGAATTGAATGCTTCACTACTGTATGCGGGTATCATTTTGCATGATTTAGGAAAAGTGATCGAGTTGACAGGTCCGATGACGACAGAGTATACCTTGGCGGGGAATCTAGTAGGGCATTTGGTCTTAGTGGATGAAGAAATCACGCAAGCCTGTATGGCTTTGAAATTTGATGACAAAGAAGAAGATATCGTTGTTTTGCGGCATATGGTTTTAGCCCACCATGGCTTATTAGAATATGGGTCACCTGTTCGCCCCCGCATAATGGAAGCGGAGATCCTCCATCAGATCGATAATTTGGATGCTTCCATGCAAATGATGCTGACGTCGATTCGTTTAACGGAACCTGGTCAATACACAGACCGAATTTTTGGCATGGACAATCGGAGTTTTTATGTACCGAAAGAAGTGTAGCGGTGACCTTGTAGCACGATCAACTAAAGTGAATGACGGAAAGAACAAAAACCACGCTAGGCTTGCTTAGCGTGGTTTTTCAGATGTTGGAAAAAGTAGCTGAATCGGCAATATTAACCTAATTAGCATAAAAAAAGAAGCGCCGCTACGACGGCACTTCTTTTTTCGTTTATTCAGCAGAAGAATCTGTAGCACTCTCACTCGTTGCAGTAGAATCATCGGTTGCATCAGTAGCAGAAGAATCTGCCGCTGAGCTGTCCGTTGCATCGGTAGCAGAAGAGTCAGCAGTTGAATCTTCTGTTTCGGCCGCTGTGATGTAATCAGCAAGCAAGTCTGCTAAGTCAGAGTCTTTCATTTTCACATTAGCTGCTTGCAATTCTTGACCGATCGTTGCTGCCATAAAGGTTGAATCATTCAACAAAGTGTTTTGAGCAATTTCAGTCAATTCATCTTTGTATTTATCCATATCGTTGCCTTTGTCTTGGTTTTTCACCATTTTCACAATATAGTATTCCGTCGTGTAAGTTGACGTGTTGGTTGCAGAGATCACTTCAGAGATTTCACCATCTTTTAAGTCAAAAGCGGCTGTTTTTACTTCACTTGGTACAGCTGATGAAGTAGAATCGAATTTGATCGTTCCGCCATCTTCTTTTGTTGCCGCATCCGTTGATTTTTCTTTAGCGATTTCGCCAAAGTCTGCATCATCTTTTTTCGCTTCTTCTAAGACGTCTTTGGCATCATCTTCACTTGCTACTTTGATGATTTGTGCTTCTACTTCAGGGTGGAAAGAATCCCAAGCAGTTTTCATGTCTTCATCAGTGATATCCATGTTGGCTTTTAAGCCTTCACGTAACGCAAGTTGTTGTTTCAATTCTGCACGGTAAGATTTTACCGTATAACCAGAGGCAGTCAATGTTGATTCAAAGGAATCACTGCCGCCGTATTGCTCAGCCACGTTGTTGAATTGTTCGTCGATCATTTCTTCCGTTACGTCATCGCCGTATTTTTCATTAAAGACTTTCAAGACGATCATTTCACGCAACGCTTGTTGATTTTCTGTACTTGTTTTTGCTTTGTCATAAAAATCTTGAACAGTGATTTTACCGCCCTTCATTGTTGCGATTTCCTCACTTGAGTTACCACAAGCCGCTAATGCAAAAAGACTCATTGCACTGACTGCTACTAAAATTAATTTTTTCTTCATTCGTTTAAGCACTCCTAATTCTAAAAAGTTTCATAATAATCACTGCACTTACTATACCACTTCTAGAAATGGTTGGAAAGAAAACAGCGGATGTTTCAAACAAAATTCATAAAAACTACAAATTTTCGATTTGTTTGTCGTCCTCTGCGCTTTGGGCTTGAATCGTCGTGATGTGCTGATTCAATTGTTCCATTTGGGTTTTGATCCGAGCAAGGCGCGGTTGTGCTTGGAATTTGAAGGCTTCCAAATCTTTCGTGAAAGATTCGGTCACAACTGGGATCGTTTCGTCGATCGTTTTGCGGGTTACCATCACAGCATCTTTGAGCTGTTTGACGCTGTCATTGAATTCTAAGGTCGCTTCTGTCGTGTCATCTAAATAGCGAATCAATTCTTCACGGGTTTCATTGCCGCTTTTTGGTGCAAAAAGCAAACCGCCTAAGCCGCCGGCAATGGAACCGAACAAAAGTCCTTTAAGAAAATTACCGATCATTTAGTTCACCTGCTTTCCAATTTTTTCGGCGATTGCCGCTAGCTCTTCCCCCGTGTAATTGTCTGCGTGATTGCCAAAATGGATCTTGAAATCATCGTCTTTGCTGTAGCGAGGAATCAAATGGACATGGGAATGGAAGACGGATTGGTACGCCAATTCTTTATTGTTGTTGATGATATTTAAGCCTTCGATCTCAGGGAATGCTTTTTCGATCGCCCGAGCAATCTTAGGGATACGGGCAAAAACCGCTGCTGCCAACGTTTCATCGTACTCGAAAATATCCGTCACATGCGTTTTGGGAATGACCAATGTATGACCAGGGGTGACTTGGGAAATATCTAAAAAGGCATAGACTTGCTCATCCTCGTAGACTTTGTAGCTAGGAATCTCACGATTATTGATTTTACAAAAAATACAATTTTCCATTGTAAAAAACCTCCTTGATCTATTACCTCTACTTTACCATATTTTGCTTTTTTTCGTCTGGTTTCCTCTTTGAAAAAGTCGGAACAAGGCAACTGTTCCTTCAACAAAGGCGCTTTTTTAAAGAAATGCGAAAAGCAAGCGAGAAACGCTTGCATTTAGATTCCAACAACCCTAGACTTAATATCAGAAATCATTTGGAAAGAAGGAACCTATGAAACCGATCATTAAAGAAACCTTACAGAAAAAAACAACGACTTCAGCGAAGCTTCGCTACTTAGCCTATGCCTATAAAGAGTGGTTGATCGCGATCACGCTGTTTGTGGTGTTTGCTGGTTCAATCACTTATTCTCTGACACGTCCGCAAGAAGAAGTAGTCAATGCCGCCATTGTCACTGAAACAGCAATGGACCCTGCGGTGCAAAGTGAATTGGAAGCAGCCGTTGAAGCATGGGCAATAGACCAAGGGTATCAAAAAGAAGAGCTGAGGATCAGCCTGGTTTCTTATGCCGAACCAGCCGCTGTCCAAGCCTTTACCACCCGTCTTGCCGCTGGTGCGATCCAAATGGTCGTTTTTCCAGCCAGCGAAGCACAAACGTGGCAAGAGCGCTTTGGCAGCCAAGAACTAGCGCAAGAAATCATTACAGTGGGAGAAAATGAATTTATCCTGCAAGTCACGAATAAAGAAAAATAAACAACTGTTTTGCCAGCTGACTGAATTGAACAAAAAGAGCCTACGTTGACAAAGAGCCATAATCAGGCGAATCGGAGGGAAAAAATGACTTTACAAGTAGCAAACGTGACAGGCGGCTATAATCAGCTGCCAGTCTTAAAAAATATTGATTTTACGATCGGCGATGGGGAGCTCGTTGGCTTGATCGGCTTGAACGGGGCAGGGAAGAGTACGACGATCAAAGAAATCATCGGTTTACTGCAACCTCACAGCGGCACCATCACGATCGACGGCTTGACCCTTAAAGAAAACCCAGAGCAATACCGCAAACAAATCGGGTATATCCCCGAAACCCCTTCTTTATATGAAGAATTGACCTTAAGAGAGCACATTGAAGTGACGGCGATGGCCTACGATCTTCCACAAGAAGAAGCCATGAAGCGAGCAGAACGCCTGCTAAAAACCTTTCGCTTAGAAAACAAACTCGATTGGTTCCCGGCAAACTTTTCAAAAGGGATGAAACAAAAAGTCATGGTACTGTGTGCCTTTTTGATTGAGCCGAGTGTCTACATCATTGATGAACCCTTTCTAGGATTAGATCCTTTAGCGATCAATGCGTTATTGGAACTGATGAATGAGATGAAACAAACCGGGGCATCTATTTTGATGTCCACCCACATTTTAGCAACCGCAGAGAAGTATTGTGACAAATTCATCCTCTTGCATAACGGTGAGATCCGCGCACAAGGGACATTGGCGGAACTAAGAAGCCAATTTCAAGCACCAGAAGCCTCCCTTGATGATCTGTACCTCGCACTGACAAAGGAGAGTCAAGCATGAAGCAGTTTTTCTCGCAACGCTTACAGCGGCATCAAAAACAGATGACACGCTATTTGCGCTATGTCTTCAATGATCATTTTGCTTTGATCAGCACCTTCTTAGTCGGAGGTCTGGGGCTCTATTATTCTGAATTGCTAAAAACATTGCCGCGGCCGTTTCCATTAGGCGGCATCATCGTGGTCGCTGTTTGGCTCTTTGTTTTACCGCTGGGACGCTTAGCGACACTGACGAAACCGGCAGATTTGATTTTTCTGTTAGCCAAAGAAGGACAAATGACAAGTTATCTCAGCCAAGCGTTACGTTATTCCCTCTGGCTGCCCTTTGGGGTTTTATTTTTAGCCGTAGGGGCAACGATGCCTTTGGTCGTGGTCACAGCAAACAGCACCTTTGCCTCATTCCCATACTTTTTAGGGATGATGTGGCTCTTAAAACTGGGGGATCTTTCACTACAACGGATTCGTTTGTATCAAGAAACTCAGCAGCAAGTCAAACAGCAGCGAGGCATCTGGTTCGCAAGTACGTTTGCTGCCACACTTGCCAGTATTTATGTAGCACCTTGGCTAGGATTGGGGATCAGCATCCTCCAAGCAATCTGGTTCCTCTTTGGACTGAAAGCCAATAGCCAGCTTTTGGATTGGGACTATATGATCCAAGCCGAACAGTCGCGCTTAATGCGTATCTATCGTTTTATCAACTTATTTACAGATGTTCCCCAAATCACGACGGAAGCCAAACGGCGCAAATACCTCGACTGGCTGCTGGCAAAGATCAAACCAGTGCACAGCAATACGTACCTCTATCTTTACTTGCGCCGAGTGATCCGTGGGGGGCAATATGGCGGGCTTTATGTCCGTTTGACTTTGATTGGTGGGTTCGTCTTATTCTTTGTCGATGAGCTTTGGATCAGTCTGCTGATCGGCTGCTTGTTTCTTTATCTGATCGGTTTCCAACTGATTCCTTTGATCAATGAGTTTCAATACATGGTTTTGACACATCTGTATCCCGTGCCAGAAAAACAAAAAGCCGCAGCGATCAAAAAAATTCTTGGGGCACTCTTACTGGTGACCGCAGTTCTTTTCGGTGTGATCTGTTGCTTGCGCTTGCCTTTTGTTTGGCAAGGCGGTATCGCGTTTCTTGGCTTCTTAGGGTTTGCGGGTCTTTTTTTAGGCATCTACTTGCCAGGGCGATTAAAGAAAATGCACGCCTGATCCACAAGTGGCCTCTCTTACAAAAAGCGAACGCATATGCGCTTGACGGCGACCCATTAGGAAGCTAGAATAAGAGGTACTGCGAAATAAGGAGAGAAGCTAGGATGGATATTCGCTTGGATCAAGATTGGCGTATGCGGCCAATCAAAGGCGACACCGGGAAAGCCTATATCGGGCTCAAGGACAACGACAAAGTCTTTATCAAACGAAATACGACCCCGATGCTTGCGGCACTCTCTAAAGAGGGCATTGCACCCAAACTCGTCTGGACGAAACGGACGGGAAATGGGGATACGCTCTCCGCACAAGAATGGCTGGATGGACGGGTCTTAGATCCCGATGAAATCGGCCAAAGAAATGATGTCATTGATGTGTTGTATCACTTGCATCATTCAAAAACGTTGGCACAGATGCTAAGCAAAATCGGCGGACAAGTCAGATCGCCTGAACAGATGCTGATGGATTATCAGGATCAGCTGCCTTCTGCGGTCGCCCAAAACCGTTTTATTAATTTGGTCACCGAGTATTTAAAAACCAATATTCCAGCTTTTGACGAGCAGAAAGCCGCGGTCGTCCATGGCGATGTCAATTATCGAAATTGGCTAGTTTGTCAAAACTATTTGTATTTAGTCGATTGGGATTCCGTGATGTTTGCAGATCCGGCAATCGATATCGGCACTATTTTAGGTCACTATGTGCCATTATCTGGCTGGTCTCATTGGCTCGTGCGCTATGGTATCCACAGCAGCAGCGAAGTGATCGAAAAGATTTATTGGTACGCATTGTTGAGTATGCTGCAAGAGGTCAAAAAATATTATCTGCGAGGCGATTACAAAGCCATGAATGCAGAGATTTTACAATTAAAACGAATTTATAGCGAATGAAGAGAAGATGGAGCGAGGCAATTTGGTTCCATCTTGTTTTTTCGGAAAGGAAGAAACATGAGAGTAAGAAAACGTGCAGGTGCAAAAGAGCTGATTGACGCTCATCCAGAATACGTCGTGGCAGAGCCTACTGAATGGAAAGGGCGTTGGCATGAACGCTTTGGCAATGATCACCCGCTGCATATCGAAATTGGAATGGGAAAAGGCCAATTTATTACGGAAATGGCGAAAGCTCATCCCGAGATCAATTATATTGGTGTGGAAATGCAGATTAGTGTCGTTTCGATCGCATTAGATAAAATGATCGAGCAGGAGATCCCGAACTTGCAACTGCTGCATGTCGATGGTTCCGCATTGACCAACTATTTTGCAGACAATGAAGTAGACCAGATCTATTTGAATTTTTCTGATCCATGGCCTAAGAAGAAGCATGAGAAGCGCCGTTTGACTTCCAAAGCCTTTTTAGCAGTCGACGAGCAGATTTTACGTCCCAACGGCGAGATCCATATCAAAACGGATAACCAAGGATTGTTTGAGTATTCCTTAGCGAGCTTTTCTCAATACGGCATGATTATCAAACAAGTTTGGTTGGACTTGCATAACAGTTCCTTTGAGAACAATATCATGACGGAATATGAAGAAAAATTCTCAAGCCGCGGGCAGCGGATCTATCGGGTGGAAGCCCAATTTGTGGCAAAAGAACCACAGAAATAAACGAATGATGAAAGATGAAGCAAATTTGCTTCATCTTTTTTTTCTATTCTCAAAGCGTTTGCGTATTTCTTTTTAGGAGGGATAAGTCGTGGATATTCGAGCATTCTCAGACGAGTTGATTCTTTATGGAAGACAAGAACGCATGCAGGATCTGACCATTTTGCCTAGCGGTACACAGATGGAGGTGATTTTCAGTAAAAGCTATCTCAGAAAGACCTATCAAGTACTGACCAACGAAGAAGCTCAGCAGCTGATCACCCGCTTCAAATTTTTAGGAGGAATGGAGGTGGGAGAACGGCGCAAAGCTCAGTTAGGCGCAGTCAGCTATCTGTTAGGCGATCAGCTACAGCGGTTGCGCGTCTCAACGGTGGGTGATTATCAAGGGCGTGAAAGTCTCGTGATGCGGTTTCTTTATCCTTTGAACAAGGAGCATCTGCGCTATTTTTTTGCAGAAGACGTCCAGCAGATCCAACAGACAACCAAACAAAGAGGCCTATATTTATTTTCTGGTCCCACTGGCTCAGGAAAATCGACCCTCATGTATCAATTAGCACGGGCAACCAAGGGACAAGTCATTACCATCGAAGATCCTGTGGAGATTGAAGAGCCGCATTTTTTACAGCTGCAGACCAATTTGAAAATCGGACAAGACTATGATGAATTGATTCGCTTGTCTTTACGGCATCGTCCGGACCTGCTTTTGATTGGCGAGATCCGTAACAAAGAGACGGCGCAAGCCGCTGTACGAGCCGCTCTGACAGGTCATCGAGTATTTGCCACGATCCATGCACGAGGCGTAGCAGAAACCAAGACACGGCTGCTGGAATTGCTAGGGGCAGACGATCTTCTGGCGCACGCGTTGCAAGGGATCGTTTATCAGCGATTGTTGCCGAATGAAGTCAACGAACCCCATGGATTGCTGGCGTATCACTTTTATGAGGGGCAAGTGGAAAAACAGTGGCAGCACGTATTAAAACGAGTGAAAGAAAGTGGGTGGATCACCGATGAAGTTTATGAAAAAGAAGCCCCAGCTACCACGCCGTGCAACTGAAGCCCTCTTGGTCACCTTCACGGTGTTATTGGAGAGTGGCTTTTCCCTACAAGAAAGCCTCCAAGTGTTGCTGCGCAGTCGCCAGTTTTCTGAACCTGTGATCGAACAGCTGATTGCCCATCTTGCCCAAGGGCAAAGCTTGGCAGCTGCAGTAGCGCCGTTGTCTTTATCGGCTACCGAAAAAAATCAGCTTTATTTAGCAGAAAGTCATGGGAATCTCACGACGACCTTGCGGCGGATGGTCGACTACCACAAATTGGTCAACAAGCAAAAACAGCTGCTGTACAAAGTAGCGGCCTATCCGCTTTTGCTACTGGTCTTTTTAGTGGCGGCTCTCTTTGGCATGCATCGCTTTTTAATGCCTCAATTGTTAGCCTCTGGCATGATCGACGAAGGTCATTGGGGCATTCGCGCCATCACTTGGGCACCAGCAGTACTTATCCTCTTCTTGTTGGTAAGTGTGCTGCTTTTTGTGATCAGCCGCTGGGTATTTGCCCGCCGCACTGCCTTGCAAAAAGCTGTATTCTTCAGCCACCTGCCATTGTTCGGAGCATTGTACACGAGTTATCACACGAGTTTTTTCGCATTGGAATGGGGCAAGTTGTTTCAGCAAGGGTTAGATATCCAACAGATCATTGAGTGTATGGAGCACACCAATAAAGCTACCTTGATCCAAGAATTAGCGCGAGAGTTGCGAGTGACCTTGACACTTGGCGGAGAACTCCCAGAAAAACTTCGTCATTTCTCGTTTCTCACACCAGAATTTTCTTTGATCGTCTTTCAAGGAGAAGTACGGGGAAAGTTAGGAGAAGAGCTTTTTTTATACAGTCAATTATTGATGGATCGCTTGTTTCAACGAATCGAAAAAGCTATTCACTGGGTTCAGCCTCTGATTTTTTTGTTGGTTGCTTTAATGATCGTTGGGATCTATGCCGCTATGTTTTTACCAATCTATGGAAATATCCAAGGAGTGATCGAATGATAGAAAAGAAAGTCGCATCTTCTCGCAAGCAGGGGATTTGGCGTGTCAAAAAAGGCTTTACATTGGTTGAAATGTTGGTTGTTTTATTAGTGATCAGTATTTTGGTTTTGTTGTTTGTCCCAAATCTTGCCAAGCAAAGAGGAATCATTGATGAGAAAGGAAATGCGGCCATCGTGAAAGTGGTGGAAACCCAGATCGAACTCTTTCGTCTGAATGAAAATCGGGAGCCCTCGAGAGAAGAATTGATCGCTGAAGGGTATGTATCTGAGGAGCAATATGCGATTTATGAGCAAGGGGACTAAGGGCTGTCGACGTTGCTCTTTTGCTGGTTTTACTTTAATAGAAAGCCTTTTGGTTCTCATGGTCAGTAGTATGTTTCTCTTTTTTCCCGTCGTGGCCATCGAGTACTATCAACGATCTGCTGAAGTCTTAGGCTTTTGTGCACGCTTAGAAAAAGGCCTCTATACCATACAGCAATCGGCCATCATCGATAACACACAAACCCGAGCCGTTTATCAAGCAGCGCCAACGCCAACTGTTTCATTTTATGGCGCTGCAACTGAGCCGGTCACCAAGATCGAAGTCCCTCCTCAACTAGCGATGCAGGCGTTTCCCGATATTCTTTTTAGTAGTCAGTCCGGCAACAATAGCAGTCTGCGAAGGATCGTTTTCTATTGGCAGGAGAAAAAGCAAACCATCAGCTATAAGTTTTTATTTGGGAGCGGACGCTATGAAAAAATCGTTGAATAGCGGGTTCATCTTAGCAGAAAGCCTGATTGGCTTTGGGGTGTTGGCAACCTGTGTGTTATTGTTTTTAGCGATGCAGACCGCTTCACTGACGCAAAGTGCGGCATTGCAGGAAAAAGCCCAAATGCTGCGGGTGCTGTATGAAGAAGTCCAGAACCACTCCTTTGATGCGTCAACCATTACCTACACGACGCAGCGTCAGACGGTCTATCAAGTTCGCTTTTGGCAAGCAGCGCAGCATCAACAGGCACGCATCCAAAGTGGCGAACAGCTCTGGGAGATTGTGTATGAAGAGTAAAGGCTTTACTTTGTTGGAGTGTCTGTTGTCTTTATGGGTATTGGCGATCTGCTTATTGATGATCAGCGGGATCGTCAAGCACCTCGCACCGGTCAATCAGCAGATCATGGCTCGCAAAGATCAAGAATGGCATGTTTTTTTGTTTCAGTTGGAACGGGAATTAAGTACCTGTGTCTATCTATCAGTCAGCGAGAACACGCTATATTTGCGAAGCAGTCAAAACAATTCGGTAACGATCGATCGCATCAACCGCGTGTTGCGGAAACGGGACAACAATGGCTATCAACCGTTGTTGACAGAAGTGGCAGATGTGTCTTTTGAGAAAATTGGCGCAGCGATCCGCTTTACCGTTTCCTTTGAGAATGGAGACCAGAAAATTGGACAATGGAAAATACACTCACAAGAGGCGGCATAAAGGCGGTATTTTACTCACAGCATTGTTGTTTGTGCAGCTGTTGAGCTTGATGTTATTGCTGGTGTTAGAAAACAGCCGCACAACAGCCCTTTTTTATACAAAAACCATTGAAACCTATGAAGCCCGTATTATGAGTGAACTTTTCCATGCGGAATTCTTGCAAAACGAGTTGGAAGATCGAGGGACACGGTTTTATAATGTAGGAAAGTTGACTTATGAACGGCAAGGACAGAGCTTACAGATCGAATGCTATGTCAAAAGTCGGCGATTTACTTTTACCTTTTTGTTGCCTGAAGAGCAGCCTGAAATAGACACAGATGACCAAGAAGAATAGTACAGGAAAAGGATGGTTGTTTCGACCATCCTTTTTCATACAGAAATAGAAAAAGAATGTTTACAGCTTCACAAATTATTCTAAACGAAAGCGATTGATTATTTTGGATGAATCGGCTAAAATTAAACAGGTATATATGTTGTTATAGTTTTGAAAAGAGGTGCAAGATGTCCGCAGAAAAAATGGAAACGTCTTTTCATTTGACCGTTGAAGCGATCCAACTGCTTCAAAACGCATTGGAAACGTCTTTTTTTGATGCTTACGTAGAGACGATCGAAAATTTTGTTGATCAATACCAAGTTCGCGTGATCGATGGGGTACCAGATGAAGCAACTGCTGCTCGTTTAGAAACCATCTATCAAGAAATTCGAGCAATGGAACTATCGGCAGAAGAAAAACGCAAGCTTGCGCAGTTGGTTTTGTTGAAAGGCAGCCAAACGGAGCGCCTGCAGGCCAATCACCAACTGACACCAGATAGTCTTGGGTTTTTATTCGTCTATTTGATCGAGCAGTTGAGTAGTGCCGATCAACCAGTGAAACTTCTTGATTTATCGGTAGGCATGGGGAATCTCTTATTGACAGTCTTGCTGAATCTGCAATTAGCCAAGCGTCCAGTAGAAGGAACCGGTGTGGATATTGACGAAACCTTGTTGGCGATCGCAGCTGCAACTGGCGAATGGACCAAAGCGCCCTTGCATTTGTTCCATCAAGATGGCTTGCAAGAGCTTTTGATCGAACCGATGGATCTGGCGATCAGCGATCTACCGGTGGGCTATTACCCACAAGATGACAAAGCCCGCAGCTTTATTACGGCGGCTCCAGAAGGACACAGTTACGCCCATCATTTGTTGATGGAACAAGCGATGAACTATGTCAAAGCTGGCGGTTACGGTTTGTTCTTACTACCAAGCAATTTCTTGGAAACGGAACAGAGTGAATTTTTGAAAAAATGGCTGAAAGAAAAGGTTTATTTGCAAGGAATGATTCAGCTTCCTGAAGAACTCTTTAAAAATGAACATTCACGTAAAAGTATATTGCTTTTACAAAACCACGGAGGGACAAGCAAACAAGCAGAAGAAGTCTTGCTGGTCAAGCTAGCCTCACTGAAAGAACCAAAGAACATCACAAAACTTTTTGAACAATTTGCGGCTTGGAAAGCAGCAAATCTGTAATATAATTCGGATAAGGAGATCATCATGTCAAAAACAATCGCAATCAATGCTGGAAGTTCAAGTTTAAAATGGCAATTATATCAAATGCCAGAGGAAACAGTTGTCGCTAAAGGAATCGTTGAACGAATCGGTTTGAAAGATTCTATCTTTACCATCAAATATGGGGAAGATCAAAAATTCGAACAAATCATCGATATCAACGATCACGAAGTAGCTGTAAAAATGTTATTGGATCAACTGATCGAATTAAACATTTTAGGTGCTTATGATGAAATCACTGGCGTCGGTCACCGCGTCGTTCACGGCGGAGAAGATTTCCCTGATTCAGTTGTGATCACAGACGAAGTGATGGAACGCATCCAAGCATTGGCTGAATTTGCGCCATTACACAACCCAGCAAACTTGATGGGGATCACTGCTTTCAAAAAAATCTTGCCTGAAATCATCAGTGTCGCTGTTTTTGATACTTCTTTCCATGCAACGATGCCAAAACACAATTACCTATACAGCTTGCCATTAGAGTACTATAACGAGTTTAAAGTACGTAAATACGGCTTCCACGGTACAAGCCACCGTTATGTTTCTGAGCGTGCGGCAGAAATGTTAGGCAAACCAATCGAAGAATTAAAAATCATCACTTGCCATCTAGGGAACGGTGCGTCGATCACTGCAGTTGACGGCGGAAAATCAGTAGATACATCAATGGGCTTCACGCCGTTAGCTGGTGTAACGATGGGAACACGTTCTGGTGACATCGATCCTGCTGTTTTGCCTTACTTAATGGAAAAATTAGATTTGAACATCGATGAAATGGTGGATGTTTTAAACAAAAAATCTGGTTTATTAGGCTTAACTGGTATTTCCAGCGACATGCGCGATCTAGAAGCAAACTACGACAAAGAAGAAGTCAAAGTTGCTTATGACGTCTTTACTGACCGCATCCGTAAATACATCGGTGGCTATGTAACGACCATGAACGGTGTCGATGCGATCGTCTTTACTGCTGGTATCGGTGAAAATGATGCCCACGTCCGCAGCGAAGTTATCAAAGGCATGACTTGGTTTGGTTGCGAATTAGATGCCGATCAAAATGCAAAACGCGGCGAAGAATTAGTGATCTCAACTGAAGAGTCAAAAGTCAAAGTACTTTTGATCCCAACAGATGAAGAATTAATGATCGCTCGTGATGTGGAACGTTTACGCGGCTAAGCGAAAACATTTCTTAGAATAGAAGCTGAAACACATGCAAGAGAAATGCTTGCATGTGTTTTTTTGTAGGAAAGTCCGCAAAACGGGACTAGAGAGAAAAATTGGTGAAGACCATTTTCTAATTTTTTAAACAGAAAATTTAATAATTATACATATGAAAATTGGCTCATACTGCACCTAGGTGGATGGCTTCTCATTTTGCTTTCATTTTAATTTAAATTTCCTTCCTTTTTTACAAGATGTTCTCAGGGAAATACCCTTGTAAAAGTTGCCAAATGGGAATAAACTGGCATTTGTGAATTTTCAGAAAAATTCCGCTATTTTATTTTCATTAATTTTTATAAGGGGCCATTACATATGGAAAAAGAAAAAACATTCTTAGGTCAGCCGCGAGGGCTGTCGACGTTATTCTTCACGGAAATGTGGGAACGATTCAGTTATTATGGTATGCGGGCGATTTTGGTGTACTTCATGTACGATGCAGTTGCCAACGGCGGCTTAGGGTTGCCAAAAGGAACGGCTGTGGCGATCATGTCGATTTACGGTTCCTTAGTGTATATGTCAAGTATTGTTGGCGGTTGGATCTCGGACCGTCTTTTAGGATCAAATAAATCCGTCTTTTATGGTGGGATCTTGATCATGTTAGGACACATCGTCTTGGCAACACCTTTAGGGATTCCAGCGTTGTTTGTGTCCATGATGCTGATCGTCATCGGAACCGGACTCTTGAAATCCAACGTGTCGGGTATGGTGGGGCATTTATACAGCAAAGACGATATCCGTCGGGATGCTGGTTTCTCAATTTTCTACATGGGGATCAATATCGGTGGCTTGTTAGCACCGATCATCGTCGGGATCTTAGGACAAGAGGTCAACTACCACTTAGGCTTTTCGATTGCTGCTATCGGGATGTTTATCGGTTTGGTGCAGTATTATGTGCAAGGAAAAACCACGTTGAAAAGTGTAGCGATCGCGCCAACGAATCCCTTATCGGCAGCCGAAAAGAAAACCTTCTTCCGAGCAGTCGTTCTGGTTCTTCTCGCATTGGCAGTGTTGTTTGGCGCAGCTGCTGCAACGGGCCATCTGACGGTTGATTTCTTCATCAACTTCATCAGTGTTTTAGGTATTTTCTTGCCGATCTACTACTTTACCAAAATGCTGCGTTCGAAAGATGTCACACCAGATGAAAAGAAAAAAGTGTTGGCCTACATTCCGCTGTTCTTGTCAGCGATCGTCTTTTGGTCCTTAGAAGAACAAGGCTCATCGATCTTGGCATTGTTTGCTGCTGACCGTACGCAATCAACGTTATTCGGCATCAATATTCCAGCAAGTTTGTATCAAACCTTAAATCCACTTTTTGTCGTCTTACTGACACCTGTCTTTGTCTGGTTGTGGACCAAACTAGGCTCTCGTCAGCCACGGACAGAAGTGAAGTTTGCCATCGGTTTAGTCTTAGCCGGTTTGTCCTTTCTATTGCTAATGCTGCCAAGCCTCTTGTTTGGAGTAGAAGAACGGGTCAGCCCATTATGGTTGGTATTGAGCTTCTTCATTATGATTGCGGGGGAAATGTGTCTTTCACCTGTGGGCTTGTCGGTGACGACCAAACTAGCGCCGAAAGCTTTCGAAGCACAAACCTTGGCGATTTGGTTGTTAGCAGACGCTTCTTCACAAGCCATCAATGCGCAAATCGCTCGGTTCTATACACCACAAACAGAAGGGATGTACTATGGCATCGTCGGCGGAGTAGCCGTTGTTGTCGGCATCATCTTGTATTTAGCTAGAAAACCGATCCGCAACTTGATCGGCAACATTCATTGATCAAAAAATAAAAACTTGATTTTCCGCCTATGCATGGATTGAACAACCCATGCTTACTGTAGGAAAATCAAGTTTTTTTGTTGCGAATCAATGTCTTAGTCAATCAATGGGCTTAGTGGCTGGCGTGTGATCTGCTGCTGTGCAATGACCAGGGCTTCTTGGAAGTGCTGCTGCAAAAAGTAGCGGTCATGGCTGACTGCCAGCAGGGTTCCTTGATAATCTTGCAGCATTTCTTCAATTTCTTCTCGGGCATAGCTGTCGAGGTGATTGGTTGGTTCATCCAAAATCAGGACGTTGATTTTTTCTAAAAAGAGTTTCAGTAATGCCAACCGGATTTTTTCACCACCGGATAGATCTTTGATTCGTTTGGCCACATCACCTTGATAAAAACCACTTTTGGCTAATTGCCGACGAGCCGTTTCTTCGTTTCCTGTCAATGTATGGACGTAGGCTAATAGGCGGCTCTCGGGATCGGAAAACTGCAGCTGCTGGGGCAAATAGCCGATCTGTAAGTTGCTGCCGCGCTTGATAGTGCCGCCGCTAGGAAGCTCCTCACCGAGAAGTAATGTGAGTAAGGTTGATTTTCCGGTACCATTGTCGCCGATGATGGCTAGATGCTCCCCACGGTAGACCGCAAAACTGCTGTCTTTGAATAAGACTTGGCCGGCGTATTGCTGGTGCAAATCGTGAACGATGAACACCTCTTTGCCTGATTTTCCGCCATTTGCCAAGCCTTGCAGCCGATTTTTCGGGGGCGCTGGCGGTTTGACCAGTGTAAGTTTCGCTAGGCGGCGTTCCAATTCTTTGGCTTTTTTGAAGAAGGATTCATTGTCTCCTTCATGGCCCCACTGACGAAATCGACGAATCATGACTTTCAGTCGCTGGACTTCTTTTTGCTGCAGTTCGTAATTTTTGGTCAGCTCCGCCAAGCGAGCTTCTTTCAAGACACGAAATCGGCTATAGTTCCCAGGATACTCAATCAGGGCGCCTTCTTCCAGTTCCCAGGTCTTGGTGGTGACTTGATCGAGAAAGTGTCGATCGTGAGAAACGACTAGAACCGCTTTTTTCGTATTCTGTAAATAATTTTCCAACCAGCGGATACTTGAAAGATCCAAGTGATTGGTTGGTTCATCCAGTAACAGCAAGTCAGCATCGGTGACTAACACTTTGGCTAAAGCGACTTTGACCCGTTCACCCCCGCTAAGGTCTGTTAACCGTGCGTCCTGCCGATGGGGAATTCCTAACCCTTGTAAGATCGCGGAAATTCGGTCTTCTAATCCATAACCGCCCAGCTCTTCAAAGCGCTGCTGCAGCTCGCCATAACGGATCAGACACTTCTCTAAATCAGTATCGGGTTCTGCCATCAAGGCTTCGTAATGGCTCATTTGCTGTTTGAGTTCTTGAATGTTAGCTGCAGAATGGAGCAGGTAGTGGGTAACGGTTGCTTCAGAAACTGTCAGCTCTTGCTCGACCGTCCCGATCCTCAAGCCTTTTTGGCGGCTGATAACGCCGCTATCGACGCCTTCACTGCCAGTCAAGATTTGTAAAAAGGTTGATTTGCCCGTTCCGTTGATGCCGACTAAGGCAATTTTTTCCCCAGCGTCGATTTGGCAGGATAACTCCTCAAATAACGGATTCCCGCCGATGGTTTTTTTAATAGCAATTGCTTGTATGATCATGATCTCTCTCCTTGAGACCACTCAAAAAGGCCATGGATATCCATGGCCAGTGTTATTTAAACTCAGATTTTTTTGAGAAAAATACCTTGAGATGGCCATTGATTTTACGTAAATTTAACTGTTTTGGACAGACTCGTCCCGTCAACAGCAACTGTAAAACCAATTGCATGGCTAAATGCGATATGGTATCGTTGGTAATTTTCATTACTTGTTATTTTAGTCATGCGCATCATGGTCGTTTTCCCTCCTTTGTGTCTTTGTCTTTTCAGTGTACCTGAAAGTATCAGAAAGTTCAACCAGGACTGGCGGTTTCTTAGCGTTCCTCGATGCGTAATTCTGTCAGAGAGCTTTCTTTCATCTGACCGATGACCAAAGGAACGGTCTCATGAACCACATCGCTGTATTCTAAGCCGAACCAGCGTTCAGGTGAAATAGTATGGCGTTTGATAAAAAGCTTCGTCTGCATGACTTGCTTCTGCCATTTGCTTAATGCAGTTGCATTCGACAGCTCTTCTTCGATCATCACGAATTGGAAATCACCCACATTGCGTCCAGGCGTTAAGGAATAGCGTTGCGGCTGCAGCGGCAAGCGACCATCTTTCATCAATTCTTGAATGATTTGGCGAATGTAGAGATTGACTTCTTGCGGCACCCGAAAGCCGAGATAAAGCTTTAGTTTAACGATAAAATCGGTATCTGCCATCGAAACTTCATATTTTTTCGTATAAGGTTCATCGGTGACTTCCACATTGACGAACCAATACACTTTGGCACGCTTCGGCCGTTTGTCTAAAATGGAATAGATGAACTGCTGACCGATCTGATCGTCTTGCAGTTTAGGAACCATGAAGACGACGTTCGTCTGAGATAACGGCAAAGAATCATCTTCCCGCAACTGTTTCAATTGAGGGATATAGGTAGAAAGTGCAACTTCTTCGGCAGCATTTTCTTGAATACGATTGCCCCATTCCCAAATCAGCATCACGCCGATGATCACGCTGGCTAACAAGATGGCAACGTAACCGCCATGGAAAAATTTCGTCGCACTAGAGATAAAGAAAATGCCTTCGATCGCTGCAAAAAAGAGCGTGATGAACGGTGCCAAGAAACGGGTCTTCTTGTTTTGGTGCAAGTAGAAATACAGCAAAATAGTGGTCATCAACATCGTTACCGTAATGGCCAACCCATAAGCGGCTTCCATCCGAGTAGAGGTCTGGAAGAATAAGACTACGCCGGAACAGGCGATCCACAGCAAGGTGTTCAAGGCAGGAATATACATTTGCCCGATAGACGCCCCCGGATAGATGATTTGCATCCGCGGCAATAGTTTCAACTTGATGGCTTCAGAAACCAAGGTAAAGGAGCCAGACAGCAGAGCTTGCGAAGCAATGATGGCAGCGAGTGTGGCGAAGCTGACACCAAAGACTGTCCACCCTTGCGGCAACGCTTGGAAAAATGGATTCAAGTTTTCGATTTCTTGATAAGTCGGGTTTTGATAGACTTGCAGCAGCCACGCCGCTTGACCAAAGTAATTCAGCATCAAGCAGATTTTGATATAGGGCCAGCTAGCATAAATGTTTTTCTTACCCACATGACCTAAGTCCGAGTAGAGGGCTTCCGCACCAGTAGTCGCCAAAAAGATATTGCCGAGAATAAAGAGACCAGCGCTGTTATCGGGACTAAAGAGCAGATTGATCGCATACCGGGGATCAAGGGCCCGAATCACCGAAAGGTCACCGGCAAAGTTCATCACACCGACGATGCCCAAGAAGGTGAACCAGCCTAGCATGATCGGTCCGAAGGCTTTGCCGACAAACTCAGTCCCAAAGCGCTGCAGGGCAAAGAGGACCAATAAGATTGCTAAGGTTATGCCGACGATGATCGATTGGTCATTGCCGAAGCGATCAAAAAAGGCTGGAATTCCCCGTAATCCTTCGATGGCAGTGGTCACGGTCACGGCAGGCGTCAATACCCCATCTGCTAGCAGGGCTGCGCCCCCGATGATCGCTGGAATAATCAAGTAGCGGCTGTTTTTACGAACTAAGGTATAAAGGGAAAAAATCCCGCCTTCTCCATGGTTATCCGCGTTTAATGCGATCAAGACGTACTTGATCGTCGTTAACAAGGTCAGCGTCCAAAAGACGAGCGAGACGCTGCCTAAGATAAAATCGGGCGTTAAGGTGCGGAGTCCGCCATTATCCTCCACCAGGGCTTTCATTACGTAAAGTGGGCTCGTACCGATATCACCGTAGACCACCCCCATGGCGACTAAAAGTCCGCCGGCGGTCACTTTTTTCATTTTACTTGAACTCATTGACTGTTTTCCCTCCATTTTAAACTGCAAAAAGACCTAAGCGGCCCCTTGCCACTTAGGTCTTGCAAGAAACATCTTAAACCAGCGGATTCCCGCTTGCTGTTGATCTAAGATCATGGAACGATCCATGTGCTACTCCCCTAAAGTGCTCTTATTATCTTTGTTTTTGCAGCTCCTGTCAATTGATTTGATAAAAATGGCAATAAACATTTTTCTTTTACTGCTTTTCAGCGTAAGATAACAATAGGTATGGAATAAGGAGGCAGGAAAATGATTGAGATCAAGAATCTGACGAAACAGTATGGACCCAAAAAAGCATTGTCTGATCTTTCCCTGACGATTCGTCAAGGGGAGATCTTTGGCTTTCTGGGACACAACGGGGCAGGGAAGTCGACAACAATCAAAAGCTTAGTGAGTATTTTGCAACCGACGAGTGGGGAAATCTTTTTTGACGGTCAATCCCTCGCGGAACATCGGGAAGCGATAAAAAAACAAATTGCCTATGTGCCGGACACGCCAGATTTGTTTTTACAGCTAACAGCAGGGGAGTATTGGGACTTGATTGCCGCAGCGTATGAGGTGCCAGCAGCGGAAAAGGCCGAGCGTTTGCAAAAATTAGGGCGCTTGTTTGATATGCTGTCTCATGAAGAAGAGACCATCGCCAGCTTTTCCCATGGAATGAGGCAAAAAACGCTGCTGATTGGGGCATTGATTCCCGATCCGGACATTTGGATCTTGGATGAACCATTGCAAGGCTTAGATCCTCAAGCGGCGTATGATTTAAAAGAAATGATGAAACAGCACGCTGCCAAGGGTAAGACCGTGATTTTTTCCACCCACGTCTTGGACACCGCCCAGCAGTTGTGCGATCAATTGGCGATTTTGAAAAAAGGTGAGCTGCTGTACAATGGCTCAGTGGCAGATTTGCTGGCACAGCATCCGTCGCTTTCTTTGGAAACAATCTATCTGCAAATGACTGGGAGAAGTCAAGAAGAAGCGATTCTTGCAGAAGCGGAGGAAGCGTAGATGCGAAAACAACAATTTCTGACGCTGACTTCCGTTAATTTGCGGTATGCCAATCCCCAACTAACAGACAAAGCCCGCAAAAAAGGCAAGGCTGGTTCGACCTTGACCAGTTATCTGTTGTTTCAATATGCGCTTTCTGGGGTAGTGTTTCTCCTAATCTATGGCTTGACGATGATCACATTGGATTTTAGTCAGATGCCGGGCTTTTTTACCTATTATGTCGCTTTGTTCGGAATCTTAGGCTTTTCCCAAGGGATTTCGTCCATTTACAATGTCTTCTTCGAAAGTCAAGATCTGCCAGCGTATTTGCCGCTGCCCTTTCGACAGAGTGAAATTTTTCTGGCAAAGATCGTGGTGGTATTTCTTACCGTTGCGCCGTTTATTTTTCCTTTGTTGGTCTTATTTCTCCTGACAGGGATTCGGGCAAACGTCTTTTTCTTGCTGACGATCTTATGGGCGTTCTTGCTGTTCGGCTTGTTTTTAGTCTTGATCTTCAGCATTTGCAGCTTGATCGTCTTCAGCCTGACCCGCACCAAGTTTTTCTTGAAGCATAAAAAATTGGTCACTAGTTTATTGCTAGGCGTGACGATGCTGGTTGTTGTGATCGGGGTCTTAATGATGAATCAGGTGAATACTTATGAGACAGACGTGGTAGACCGGGGAGCGATCAGCTTTTTATTGCCTTTTTATTATGTGATGGTGGCACCGTTTCAAACGACCGGTTTGCTTAGCTTGCTAGGGATCATCGCCACAGCAGGCGTGCTGCTTTTTGCCCTCTATCGATTGATCTTACCGAAGTTTTATGAGCAAGTGGCAGCCGCGGCGCCTAACCAAGGGAGTGTTCGTCGGAAACATAAGCCCAATCAAGGCTTGGGCCAGCTGTTGTTTAATTACAATTCGCAGTTGATCCGTGATCCGAATTTGATCATGCAAGTCTTTTCTTCTTCGTTGCTGATGCCCATCATTTTCTTAGTGTCTTTTGTGTTTACAGGAGCGATTCAGTTAAGTGAATTGGATGAGCGGTTTATCGGTGTTGTTTTCGTGGCGGGGATCGCCTTGGCGGCACTGATGGTCAACCCGACTTCTTTTATCAGTAATTTGATTTCATTGGATCAGGAGAATTTCTTGTTTGTCCGCTCCTTGCCGCTATCGATGAAGCGCTACTTGCGGGAAAAATTCCGCTTTGGCGTCGTTTTGCAGCTGAGCTTAACGGCAGTCATCGTGCTGGCAGCAGTGCTTTTATTCAAAATGCCGCTGATTTTGGCTATCTCTTTCCTAGTAGGAGCACTTTGGAGCAGTTTTCTTTTGTGCTTGAAATATTTTGCTCGGGATTATCGATTGCTGCTTTTGGATTGGACCAATATCAGTCAATTGTTTACGAGAGGGGCGGGGAGTCTTGGGTTAGCCATTGGAACAGTCGCAACGCTATTTCTTTCCGTCATTGTTATCATCCTTTATGGCTTTGCTGCGACTTCGGTTGATTTTTGGTTATTGAATGGTCCGGTTTTCTTTGTGATCCTCTTGACCAACGTCCTTTGGATAACCCATGATCACCATAGATTTTGGCGTCGTTTTTCCTAAGGGAAGCGACGCTTTGCTTTTTTTATTTAAGGATGGGTAAATTAACTATTTATTCAGAAAATTCAGAAAAACTATTTACAATCAAAAGGAAACATGGTTAGATAGGAGTACCTATTACTTTGCTTTCATTTTTTGCTGTACAAGTTTGGATAACCGACTTGTCAAAGAGCTGTGACCAAAGGCAAAAAGACCAATGAGACCTAAGTGCTCGTTAACTCTTTTGCTTTTGTCACGGTTTTTTTTGCACAAAAAAACCTGCCAAGCAGCGGCAGGTCGTCTCACTATTAAGCTTTCGTGTGGTCTTTTGCTGGGACTTTGTTTTCTAGGTCTGTCCGCACAACTAACACATCACAGCCAGCATGGCGAATGACATACTCAGACACGGAACCGATAAAGATTCGTTCCACGGCATTTAAACCAGTGGCACCGATCATAATCAAATCGATGTTGTGATCTTCGGGCAATTGTTTGGCAATGATTGGTTTTGGCGAGCCGTATTCAATCACTGTTTTGACTGCAGTTACTTGGTGTTTGCGGGCATAATCCTCATAGTCTTTCAAAGTTTGTTTGGCCATTTCGGTTGCTTGCTCAGCAAGCATGCCGTCAAAAGAAGAAACGGTTTGAAAGGCCCGAGTGTCGATCACATGTGCTAAAACTAATTCAGAATCATTCCGCTGTGCCACATTCACGGCTTTTTTGAAGGCTAATTCTGACTCGCTAGACCCATCGACGGCTACCATGATTCGTTGATATTGTTGTAACATAAGAAACACTCCCATCTGTTATCTTCTACTTTTATTGTAATGCTTTTTTCTGGAAAAAGAAAACCTAATTTTCCTTTTTTTTCATTTTTTGTGCCAGCAAGATGCTGAATGAAGCGGAAGAGAGCAGCAACAACGCCAAATAAAACAAGGCAATCAGCTCTCTATCGACAAAGCCCACAACCAATGCCACTACGCCTAAAAGGAAATGAATGAGGCTATAGGTTTTTAAGAAGACTTTATTCGCCTCAGTAGTAGGGATCAAAGTGAAAAAAATCGCTTGTTTGGCATAAAGCAAATAACTGGTGCCGAATAATACGAGTGCCACGATCGTAAATAATAGAAGAATCATAAACATACGCCATCCTATTCTAAGTTGATAGATTTAGTATAGCGAACCCTAGAAAGAATAGCAAAAGCCACCCTTACTTTGATATCAGATGGAGGACGTTGCACGGTTTCTAACGGCTAGAAAACGCAAAAAAGCCATCTGTTAAAAACAGATGGCACATTCTAAAAAGAATGGGTAATATCCGTTGATGCCGTTCTTTTTCCCATAGTATTGATCCCGCAAATTCTAGCAGGTGGGTTCCACGGTCTAAGCTTCGAACTACCAAAGGAAAAGGCATGTTACCAGCATTGACACAAGACGGATCCCAAGATATCAATAAAAATGTTCGGTCAACACACAAAAGGGACAACTCGTACATCACAGAATTCCCACCCTTATAGTAGCATAGGAATGACGAAGGTGCAATAAAGTTGTTTGAAAACGATACCAAAAAGTCACTATTTTTTCTAAGCACCTAGTTTTTTTTCTTTCGTTGCTGCAATTGTTGGTACCGTTGGCCCAACGCTTGCTCATATTTACCGGTGGCTTTCGGTTGATAATAGTGGGTACCTTTTAGCTTATCAGGTAAATATTGCTGATCGACCCATGCATCATCAAAATTATGTGGGTATTGATAGCCAACTCCTCGATTCAAGCTTTCGGCGCCTTTGTAATGACTGTCTCGTAAATGATCCGGGACATCGCCAGCTTTACCGCTACGAATATCTGCGATCGCTGCATCCAATGCCATGTAGGCCGAGTTGGATTTTGGTGACAAACATAGATCGACCACCGTATCGGCCAAAGGGATCCGAGCTTCCGGCAAGCCCAAACGTTCAGCGGCTAACACAGCATTGACGGTTCGAGCAGCGGCTGCTGGGTTAGCTAAACCGATGTCTTCATAACCGATGACCATCAAGCGCCGACAAATGATCGCCAAATCGCCTGCCTCTACTAAACGACCTAAGTAATGCAGCGCACCATCCACATCGCTGCCGCGAATCGATTTTTGAAAAGCAGAGATCACATCATAGTGGGCATCCCCATCTTTATCATGGGTCAATGCTTTGCGCTGTACGCACTCTTCGATGATCGCTAAGGTCAAATGAATAATGCCGTCTGGTCCTTTTGGTGTGGAACGGGCAGCGAGTTCTAAGCCATTGAGGGCGCTTCGTAAATCACCGTTGGTCGCTCGCGAAAGATGCAAGCGGGCATCATCGGTCAATACGATGGTTTCTGATCCAAGTCCGCGAGTTTCATCTGCTAAAGCTTGATCAATGGCGGTCAAAATATCTTCTTCTTGGAGCGGTTTGACTTCAAAAATCTGTGTCCGACTGCGAATCGCTGGATTGATCGTAATGTAGGGATTTTCCGTCGTGGCACCGATCATAATAATCTTGCCGCTTTCTAAATGGGGCAGTAAAAAGTCTTGTTTTGTCTTGTCTAGTCGATGGACTTCATCAAGCAATAAAATGACAGTACCGCTCATTTTGGCTTCCTCTGCCACGATTTGCAGGTCTTTTTTTGTATCTGTGGCGGCGTTCAGCATGCGAAACGCATAGCGTGTCGAGCCGGCGATCGCACTGGCAATGCTGGTTTTTCCGGTTCCCGGCGGTCCGTATAGAATCATCGAAGAAAGCATTTTGGCTTCGACCATTCGGCGAATGATTTTCCCCGGGCCAACCAAATGCTGCTGTCCGACGACTTCATCTAAGTTCCGTGGCCGCATTCGATAAGCAAGTGGCTGCTGCATAAAACGATCCTCTCCTTTTCCTGTAAGTATAACATAAGAACGTACATTCTCATAAACAAGCTGATTTGCGTCCTTACGAAAACAAAAGGGCGCGTATTTTCCACTCAGTCAGCAAAAAACAGGTTCGTTGAAAAGAAATCGTTGAGATCACCGCAACTCTGTAGTCAAAGATAGTAAGTTGACCGAGAATTGTGTAGAATAAAGAGGGTGATGAGAATGGATGAATTAATGGCACTATTTGCGACACAGCCGACAACGACCATCGCGCGTGCCTTATTAGGGATGTATTTGGAACATGAGACCCCAAACGGAAAATTAGGTGGGTATATCGTGGATTGTGAAGCATATCTAGGTCCCGATGATCTGGCGGCTCATAGTGTGGGCATGCGAAACACACCTAGGGTTCGGGCGATGTATCAGGAACCCGGCACGATTTATTTATATACGATGCATACGCATCGAATCGTCAACTTTATTACGCAACCAAAAGGCATCCCACAAGGAATCATGATTCGCGGGCTAGAACCGGTGGATGGGATTGACTTGATGGAACAACAGCGACAAAAAACGGGACCGGATGTAGCCAATGGCCCCGGGAAACTAGTACAGGCACTACAGATCCCAGCTGAGCTTTACGGAGAATCGGTTTTTACGAGTCCGCTGCATTTGGTTCCTGAGCGCCGACGTACCCCAAAAGAAATTTTGGCATTGCCTCGAATTGGTATCCCGAACAAAGGGGAGTGGACTCAGATGCCGCTTCGATTTGCGGTAGCTGGTAATCCTTATTTAACAAATATACGAAAAGCCGCTGTTCAGCAAGATCATGGCTGGCTAGAAAGAAGGAATAGTGATGGCGAAAGAAACGATATTGACTTACTTAGATCAGCGATTAACGAAAAAAATCTCCGATTATGATGTGGCGATCGATTGGGATGCCAAAAATCATACCATCGAATTGGTGTTGCGCTTGTTTGCCGAAAATCCTCAACAAGTCCAAATCGACGATGCGCAAGGTGTGGCATCAGAGGAAGCGATCATTGAATTTGAAGATGGGATTTTGTTGTATGATCCACAAAAATCAACGTTTGATGAAGAAGATTATTTAGCGACGATTCCTTATGCAGGAAAAAAAGGGATCCAAAAAGCGTTGTTAGACGGATTGGTTGATTACATTCAAGAAATCTTAGAAGAAGGCCAAAGCGATCTGCTTGATTTCTTGAACGATGACAGTGAAGAAGCGATCTTTGAATTGCGATTCAACGAAGAAGCATTTGTGGAGAAAATGACGAACTATCAAGCCGGGGCTGGGGAAACCATGATCCCGTACCCTAGTTACTAAGGAGAACGAACATGAAATGGAATGAAGTAACCGTAGCGACAGCTAGCGAAGCAGTGGAAGCAGTCGCCAATATTTTAATGGAACACGGAGCAAGTGGGGTAGCGATCGAGGACGTTTTAGATGTCGAAAATTTTAAAAGCGATGCGTATGGCGAAATTTTGGATAAAGAAACCTATACGACCTTAGAAGAAGGTGCGCAAGTCAGTGCCTATTTCCCAGAGACGATTTTTTTGCCAGAAGTGCTGCCGACTATCAAAGCAGCCATCGACCGTCTGCCGGAGTATGGTTTGGCAATCGGCAAAAACACCATCACAACGAGCGAGGTCGTGGAAGAAGCATGGGCAACGGCCTGGAAAAAATATTACCATCCAGTCCGTATCTCCCGCTATCTGACGATCGTGCCGAGCTGGGAAAACTATCAACCGCTGCAAGAAGATGAAAAGATCATCACCCTTGATCCGGGAATGGCTTTTGGGACCGGCACGCATCCTACGACACGCTTGACATTACAAGCCCTAGAAGTCTACTTGCGGGGCGGTGAAACCGTCTTAGATGTCGGGACGGGCTCAGGGGTGTTAAGTATCGCCAGCAAATATTTAGGTGCCAAAGACGTGTTTGCTTATGATCTAGATGAAGTCGCTGTGAGGTCCGCCCAAGAAAATATGGCGATGAACCCCATTGCTCACGATGTGACCGTGCAAGCCAATGACCTTTTGCAAGGGGTGACGGTCCCTGCTGATCTTATCGTTGCCAATATTTTAGCGGATATCATTTTATTGATGATCCCTGATGCATGGCGTTTATTGAAGCAAGAGGGCACCTTGATCGTTTCTGGGATCATTGAGACGAAAAAACAATTAGTGATCGATGCCATGATCGCACAAGGCTTTGAGATCGATCAATTGTTCAATCAAAAAGACTGGTATGCGATCGCCTTTAAAAAACCAGAGGTAGAGTAAGATGCAGCGATATTTTTTACAGGAGCCTTATGAAGCAAAAGCGGTGTTTGCCGTTTCGGGAGAACCCTTCCACCATATGATCCGAGTGATGCGCATGACTCCCGGCACGAAAGTCGGTTTAGTTTTTGAGGATCATTTGGCGATCATCGCCAAGATCAAAGAGGCCGATGAAGAAACGGTTTACTTAGAGGAAGTCGAAAAAGAACAGCAGGACAAGGAATTGCCGCTGCAGGTCACGATCGCTAGCGGCTACCCGAAAGGCGACAAGCTGGACTTGATCGTTCAAAAAGGCACGGAACTTGGGGCGGCAGCATTTATCGGTTTTCCTGCGCAAACTTCGGTCGTGAAATGGGATCAAAAGAAGTTACAGAAAAAGCAGCAGCGGCTGCAAAAAATCGCCCAAGAAGCGGCGGAGCAATCCCAACGGCAGATCGCACCAGCCATCACACTGCTGGATAACGCCAAAGCATTTTGGCAAAGCCTCAGTCAGTACGATGCGGTCCTAGTGGCTTATGAAGAATCAGCCAAGCAAGGAGAAGCAGCGATGCTGCTGCAAGTGATCACCGAATTGCCCGTTGGTAGCAAAGTTTTAGCGATCTTTGGCCCAGAAGGCGGTCTGGCCCCCTCCGAAATCGAAGGAGCCCAGGAAAACAACGCTAAATTATGCGGGTTAGGCCCTCGGATTTTACGAACAGAAACAGCGCCGTTTTATTTTTTAAGTGCTGTCAGTGTGCTAACGGAATTAAAGAGGATGTGAGTTGATGAATAAGAACCAAGAAGCAATCAGTGTCCGTTTGTTGACGGCCGATCTGACCGACTGGGTCTTGAAGGATTTTATCAATCAATATAAAACGGCTTTAAAGGAAGTCGTCGTTTTGCCTAGTGCCATTCGGCGGGCGAAAATCTTGGCACAAGGCTCTTCCTTACAAATCGGCGCAGTGATCGATTACCCCCTTGCCCAAGGAACACTGGCAAAGGTAGCGTTTGAAATCGGTCGGGCGTTTATGGAAGGTGCCGATTTTTTGGAAGTCTGGCTACCGGCTTCTTCCTTCATGGAAAATGATCGTGGCTTTGCGGAATTGACCGAAACGATTCGCTCCTTGACCTTGACAGGAGGGGAGATCCGCTTAGCTGTGCAAACCGAGATCATGAATGAATTGACGAAGATCCAAGTGGCACAACGCTTGAAAGAAGAAGCATGGCCAAAGATCGTGTTAGGACAAAAACAACCACTAGCAGAAGCATTGCACGACGTGAGCTTGTTTTCCTTAGATGGTGGCAGTCAACTGTCGATCCAGATCAATCCTGACACAATAGATGAACAAGCTATGCAATCACTACAGGCTGCCGGCGCCGAGAAAATCGGGCTCTCGTATCATGTTTTTGAAGAATTGCTTAAGGACAAGCCGGCACCCGATGTGCTTTGAACAACAGCGATTGAAAAATAGCTGAAAAATTTGTATAATAATACTACTAAATAAGAACTGCAGGTTAGACAGGAGTCCCATGCTTAGAACGTTTGTCCGCAAGGCTTTGGGTGCGTGACGAAACGTTAACAGCGACTTCTGTCTGCCTTTTTGATAGCACAAAAAAGAAGAGCAGGAGGCGGAATGAATGGCAAAAGAAGTTATATTGACCGGGCCCAATGTCATCAAATTGGTCGCTCATTATATGAGTGAAGAACACGTTGCCTTTGTCCAAAAAGCATTAGACTACGCGACAGAAGCCCACAAAGAACAATTCCGTAAATCCGGCGAGCCTTACATTATTCATCCAATCCAAGTTGCGGGGATCTTGGCAGAATTGCAGATGGACCCTCATACCGTTGCAACTGGTTTTTTGCATGATGTCGTCGAAGATACCGATGTGACGTTAGCCGATCTGAAAGAAGAATTCGGTGCCGATGTAGCGATGCTAGTGGATGGCGTGACCAAGCTGGGTAAGATCAAGTACAAATCTCATGAAGAACAATTAGCAGAAAATCATCGAAAAATGTTGATCGCCATGGCGCAAGATTTACGGGTCATCATGGTCAAACTGGCTGACCGTTTACATAATATGCGTACGTTGAAACATCTGCGGGAAGACAAACAACGCCGCATCGCCCAAGAAACGATGGAAATCTATGCCCCATTAGCTCATCGTTTAGGGATCAGCCGAATCAAATGGGAACTAGAAGATATTTCTTTGCGTTACTTGAATCCACAGCAATATTACCGAATCGTGCATTTGATGCAGACCAAACGAGAAGAACGGGAATCCTACGTTTCCGAAACCGTGGAAGAGATTCGGATCGCTACGGAGGAACTAGATATCTATGCTGAGATCTATGGTCGACCAAAGCATATTTACTCGATCTATCGCAAAATGAAAGACCAAAAGAAACAGTTCAATGAAATTTATGATTTGTTGGCGATCCGAGTGATCGTTGACTCCATCAAAGATTGTTATGCGGTTTTGGGAACGATCCATACAAAATGGAAACCAATGCCTGGGCGGTTCAAGGACTATATCGCTATGCCAAAAGCCAACATGTACCAATCGCTGCATACGACGGTCATTGGTCCCAAAGGCAATCCTGTCGAGATCCAAATTCGGACCCATGAAATGCATGAGATCGCTGAATTTGGGGTTGCTGCGCACTGGGCCTATAAAGAAGGTAAGACGGAAAAAGTCAAAGCCGACAAGATGACCCAACAAGTTGGCTGGTTCCGCGAAATCTTGGAACTACAAGATGAAAGCTATGATGCTTCTGAATTTATGGAAGGTGTCAAAGGCGATATTTTCAGCGACAAAGTCTATGTATTTACGCCAAAAGGTGATGTGACGGAGTTGCCTCAAGGCTCCAGTCCACTGGATTTTGCCTATAGCATCCATACCGACATCGGCAACAAAACTACTGGTGCCAAGGTCAACGGCAAAATGGTCCAATTAGACTATAAGCTGAAAAATGGCGACATTATTGAGATTCTGACATCACCGAATTCCTTTGGGCCAAGCCGCGACTGGGTCAAACTAGTGGCTACCAGCAAAGCGAAGAACAAAATCAAACGATTCTTTAAAGCCCAAGATCGTGATGAAAATATCATCAAAGGGCATGAGGCAGTGGTTCGTACTTTACAAGATATGGGCTTTGTGCCAAAAGAATTCTTGACGAAAAGCAAAATGGCGGAAGCTTGCGAACGGTTCAACTACCAAACAGAAGATGATCTATTTGCCTCTGTCGGCTATGGGGAAGTCAGTCCCACGACCTTAGCCAACCGTTTGACCGAAGAAGAACGGCGCGAGAAACAAATCGAGAAGCAAAAGCAGCAAGTCCAAGAGATGATCAATCAACCGGCGAAAAAAGAACCAGAAAAAATGAAGGTTCGTCACGAAGGCGGCATTGTCATTGAAGGGGTCGATAACTTGTTGATCCGCATCTCCCGCTGCTGCAATCCGGTTCCTGGGGATTCGATCGTCGGCTACATTACCAAAGGTCGAGGAATCTCGATCCACCGCAGCGATTGTCCCAATGTTCAAAACAAAGACGCCGCGAACCGTTTGATTGACGTTGAGTGGGAAGATGCCACCGACATCAACAAAGAATACGATGCCGATCTTGAGATCTACGGCTATGATCGTTCTGGGTTGCTCAACGATGTCTTACAGACAGTCAACACTGTCACCAAGCGTTTGGTAAGTGTCGAAGCCAAAACCAATAAAGACAAAATGGCAACGATCCGTATCACGGTGGCGATTCAGAATTTGACTCATTTGAAATCGATCGTTGATAAAATCAAGCAGATTCCAGATGTTTACAGCGTCAGACGTACGAAGGGGTGAGAAAGAATGCGGGCAGTGATCCAGCGAGTCAGTCAAGCAAGCGTGTCGATTGAGGACAATATCGTCGGTGCGATCCAACAAGGGTTCATGGTTTTGTTGGGGATCACCCATGAGGATACAGGCGACGATGTGGCTTATCTCGTAAGAAAAATCAAAAATCTGCGGGTTTTTGAAGACGAAGAGGGCAAAATGAATCGGTCACTGGAAAGCATAAACGGCGCCGTCTTGAGTATTTCACAGTTCACCCTTTATGGGGAGACCAAGAAAGGCAATCGCCCTAGTTTCATTCAAGCGGCACCGCCAAGTATTGCGATCCCGCTTTACGAAGCCTTTAATGAAGGTTTACAAGCCGAAGGCATCACTGTTGCTACTGGAAAATTTGGCGCAGATATGCAAGTCGCCTTGGTCAATGATGGCCCGGTGACGATCGTGATCGATACGAAAGAAAAATAGGGAATACAAAACGAAGGATTTTCTCGCTGGAAAAGAGTGGGAGAATTCCTTCGTTTTTTTTATACTCTCGAAAGCGCTAAGCATTTTTGATGGAATCCAAGTGAAATCTAAGTTGAAATCGGGAAATCTTACAAAACTGTTAGCAAAAATTCCATTCTTTTATTTGTTATTTAACATCTTTTTCTTGTTCTTTTATAAGGGTTATTAAATGGAAATATCTTTTTCACCCGTTTTTTAATATTTTAAATTCGAAAAACGATCCTTTATTGCGATTGTTCTTGAGGGAGAAGTATGGAATAATTGTTAAAAAATAATGTCACTGGAGGAAATAACAATGAACTTTTGGCAGCGTGCATTAAAGAGTATCACCAGAAGAAAAGGGAAATCATTTATTTTATTTTTAGTTCTATTTATTTTAGGCAATGTGATCGCTGGTGCTGTAGCAATTCAACAATCCACTGCCAACGTGGAGCGAGAGACGAAACGCAAAATGGGGAACGTAGCTACGGTGGAAATGGATTGGGAAGGTTTTGAAAAAGACCATGCGGATGCTTCGGACGAAGAGCGGTCTCAAGAAGATTTTTATCCGAAACCACCAGCGCTGGATCTTTATGAGCAAATCGGTCAATTAAGCTATGTGAAATATTTTGATTACCAAAATCAAGCGTGGTTAGAAACAACAAAATTGAAAGCCTATACGCCGGAGGATGGCTCGGTCGGCATGGGTGGCAACTATTTCTCTTTGAAGGGCGGAAATTTGGTTGAGCCATTAGACATGCAAGAAGGCTTGATTCGCTTGGAGGAAGGCGAGGGATTGACAGAAAAAGATGTCAGTGAGTTGACGAACGCGGTATTGATCAGTAAAGAGATCGCAGAATTGAATAACCTGAGTGTCGGTGATCAATTGGTATGGGATACACGAGCAGAAGTCATGATGGAAGGTGGTTCAAGCGAGGGAGTAAGTGATGATAGTGAGGATGCGACGGACGAAACGGCTGAGAGTGGCAATCGTGTCGCGACCTTTGATTATCCCGTGACCATTGCAGGGATCTTTTCTGTAATTAAAAAGGATCAAAGCAATCAAAGTAGTTCATCAGATCAAAGTGATTCACAAAATAGTGATCAGGTATGGCAAGTGATGGAACAAATCAATACCTTTTATGCTAGCAATAATTTAGTGCAAGATTTTAACAAATTGCAGTCTGAAAAACTTTGGGGTCAAGAAGTGATCGAAGAAGAGTCAGACGCCTATTATCAACCGATCTTTGTCCTAAATTCAACGGATGACGTCGAAGCCTTTAAACAAGAAGCCGGTGCCTTATTGCCCCAATATTATCGTGTCATTGCTAATACGGATCAATACGAGCAGATCGCCGGTGGCTTTACTCGGTTAGGGGTGATCGCAAATTACATCGTGATCATTGCGTCGATCGCAACCATCTTTATTATTTCCTTAGTGGTCTTGCTTTTCTTACGAGATCGGAAACAAGAATTGGGCATCTATCTCTCCTTAGGGGAAAGCCGTGGGAAAGTCATTGGACAGATCGTGATTGAAGTCTTGCTGGTTAGTTTAGCCGCACTGCTATTGTCCTTAGTGACCGGGAACTTATTAGGTGGTGCCGTTTCAAATACCTTGATGCAAAACGATTGGATGAGCAATCAAAATGATATGGGCGGTGTTTATTCTGGCGGTTTGATGGCAGCTGATATTGATTACATGGATATCAAGAATGCCTATCAAGTGTCCTTCTCAGCAGGCTACATCATTACGTATCTGCTGTTAGGTTTAGGAACCGTCTTGTTCTCAGCTATTTTACCGCTATTGTATATTTTACGCTTGAATCCAAAGAAAATCATGATGTAGGAGGAACCAACGATGACTTTATTAGAAACCAAAGCAGTCGATTACTATTACCAAGACGGCGATCAGCGCCGCTATATACTGAAAGAGACCTCTGTTTCTTTTGAAAAAGGGACTTTCTATGCCATCTTAGGGCAATCTGGTTCGGGAAAAACGACGTTTTTATCCTTGATCAGTGCGTTGGATAGTCCGAAAAGCGGTCAAGTACTTTATGAAGGCACCGATATCGAAAAAATTGGGCATGAAAATTATCGCCGCGACGACATCAGTATCATTTTCCAAAGCTATAATCTGATTCCCTATTTAAGTGCAGTTGAAAATGTCTTAGTGCCGATGGCGATCACGAAAAATCAGCTGCCAGACAATCAGCGAGAAGTGGCATACAATTTACTGGATTATATAGGCATCACCAAAGAAAAAGCCGATCGGCTCGTCAATCAATTATCTGGTGGAGAACAACAGCGGGTAGCGATCGCCCGGGCGTTAGCCACCAATGTCGATATCATTTTAGCGGACGAACCAACCGGGAATTTGGATGAAGAAATGGAACAAGAGATCATCGATATCTTTAAGGAGCTGGCACACGTCCACAACAAATGTGTGATCGTCGTGACCCACGCTAACGAGATCGCTCAACAAGCGGATGAAGTCTTGTATTTACGTAAAGGTGTGTTGAGTAAACATGAGTGATTTTTTATCAAATTTTAGCCCGGACAACTATGATGGCAAAAAGAAATCCGCTGGCAATAGCGAGAAAAAAACTAGCGAACCTGTCGGAGATCAAAATGCAAGAGGCGCGGAGCAAGCGAGCAAACCAGCGGAGCCAACGACGGTTCACCAATCAGAAGAGCCGACAGCTAGTGAGCCGATGAGTCGCTCGGCAGCCCGTCAACAAACACAGACGACTGAAGCAAAAGCGGCGAGTTCTGGGACTGAGAAGGTAGCCTCAAAGGAACCAGTCAGCCGTTTTGGTAAAGAAGAAACGGAATTTGATCCGACCTACAAAAAGCGTCAGCAGAAAAAAATCTTGCTGATTGCTTTACTGACCGCCTTGGCGGTTGCCGTGATCGGGATCGTCTATTATCAGATGACCCATGTGAAGGTGCCGGATTTCACTGCCCAAGATCTGTCAGAAGCGCGGACGTGGGGCATGGAAGAAGGCGTCGCTATCAAAGTGGAGCAAGAATATGACTTTGACAAAGACGTCAACCAAGTAATCGACCAAAGTGTCGACCCTGAGAAAAAAATCAAGAAGGGTGCCACACTGACACTGACGGCGAGTCTCGGGCCTGATCCTGAAGAACGCTTAGAGCTACCGGATTTTTCAGCGATGCAAGTGACCGAAGCAAAAGATTGGATCGCTAGCAATAAAGCCGAAAACCTCTCTTTGATCGAACAATTTGACGACAATGTAGCAGCAGAAGCTTTTATCAAACAAGAGGCGGCCAACAAAGAGCTTGATTTAGCCGAATACAAACGCAAAGACCGTTTGAGTGTCTACTATTCAAAGGGCAAAGAAGTCTTTGAAAAAAATATTGAAGTACCTGATTTTACAGGCAAAGCCAAAAGTGAAGCTTCTGAATGGGCGAAAAAGAATGACTTGAAATACAAAGAAGAAACCGTCTTTTCTGACAGTGTCGCCCTGGATCTGGTCGTTTCACAAGAACCAGTCAAAGGCAGCAAACTTGCGAAAAAAGAAGAATTTGTGGTGAAGGTCTCAAAAGGCCAAGCTTTGACCGTTCCAGATTTTTCACAATACACGATCGAAGAAGCCCAAGGACTAGAATCAAAAATCCCGCTGCAAGTCAGCACGGTCTATTCCGATCAAGTGGCGTATGGTTGTTTCTTGAGTCAGTCGGAGGAAGCGGGCAAAGAGTACAGCGAAAGCGATACTTTGCCAACTGTCAAAGTCGTCTACTCATTAGGTAGACCGTATTTGAAAGACATCCGTTTCCAAGCAACGGAAGGCGACTTGCCAAAACTATTCTTTGATGAATACAAATCAAAAGGCGCCAATGTCTATTACGAAATCTACTATGTCGATTCGGCGGAACCAAAAGGAACCGTCGTTGAAATGAGCCGCTACGGCGAGTTCATTCCCCTAGAAACGTGGATCACCATCGGTATCAGCCGCGGCAATCTGCAAGGCAGTACCCAAACACTGCCGGCAGAGGATGGCGGGGAGGCGGATGAACCGGTCAGTACCGCTAGTTCATCTGCTGCCGAATAATCTCGCAACCGACACTTTTTCACACAGCATCAAAAGGTAAGCACCCTTCCTTGGAAGGGTGTTTTTACTTACTAATTGTAAAAAAAACACGAGCGAGCCGCTTGAAATCGCTGGATCGATAAAGTAAACTTGATGGTAACGAGAAAAAATGGCTCCGCAGTGCCATCTATAGAAGGGACGAAACAAATGATAAAAAAATTACTCGCGAATGTTGGCAGCTATAAGAAGGACAGCTTGCTGACCCCTGTGTATGTAGCAGGAGAGGTTGCCTTAGATGTCATTATGCCCCTGATCATGGCCATGATGATCGACCAAGGGATCGAAAAAGGAGACGCCGGTGTGATTCTAAGAGATGGCGGCTTGCTTTTTTTATGTTCCTTGATCGCATTACTTTTAGGAACGCTTGGCGGACGAACGGCAGCGATCGCTTCGGCTGGTTTTGCCCGCAACCTGCGGCACAATCTGTTTCGCCGAATCCAAGATTTTTCCTTTTCAAACATTGACCGCTTTTCTTCCTCCAGTTTGATCACCCGCTTGACCACTGACGTGACCAACGTCCAAAATGCGTATCAAATGATTATTCGTATTCTGGTCCGCAGTCCGTTAGTTCTGATTTTCTCACTTGCAATGGTTAGCACCATCAGCCCAGAACTTATGACGATCTACTTAGTTGTTTTACCGATCTTAGCGATTGGCCTTGCCTTAGTGATTCGTTTTGCCCACCCGCTATTTCTAAAAGTATTCCGCATTTATGACCGCTTGAATAATGTGGTGCAAGAGAATCTACAAGGGGTTCGCGTCGTGAAATCGTATGTCCGGGAAGAACAACAAGAAGAACTGTTTGGCGAAGTGTCCACCGATGTTTATCGGAATTTCACTCTTGCGCAACGAATCGTCTCTTTTAACATGCCATTGATGCAATTTGCAGTCTATACATGTATGTTGCTCTTGTCATGGTTTGGTGCCCAGTTGATCGTGGAACAAAGTAGCCTGACGACTGGTGAATTAGTCAGCATGTTCAACTACACGATGCAGATTTTGATGAGCTTGATGATGATGTCGATGGCTTTCGTGCAGATTTTGATCGCACGAACGTCGGCAGAACGGGTCGTGGAAGTATTAGATGAAGAAAGTGACTTGAAAAATCCCGCCGAGCCAGTCAAAGAAATCAAAGACGGCTCCATCATTTTTGAAAATGTCGGCTTTAGTTACGCCAATGACAAAAACAAGTTGGCGCTGACCGATGCGAATCTACGCATCGAATCCGGTGAAGTCATTGGGATCATTGGTGGAACCGGGAGCGGGAAATCCACCCTCGTCCAGCTGATCCCGCGCTTATATGATGTGATTGAAGGGCGTGTCATCGTCGGCGGTCATGATGTTCGCGACTATGATTTAGAAGCATTGCGGGACCAAGTAAGTATGGTCTTGCAAAACAATGTACTCTTTAGCGGCACCATCAACGACAATTTACGTTGGGGCAATGAAGAGGCGTCGGATGAAGAGATCCAGCGCGTGGCGACGATTGCACAAGCCGATCCCTTCATTCAAGAGTTTCCTGATAAATATGAAACGCAGATCTCACAAGGAGGGAACAATGTTTCCGGTGGGCAAAAACAACGGTTGACGATTGCTCGCGCCTTATTAAAGAAACCGAAAATCTTGATTCTCGATGATTCTACTAGTGCCGTCGACACCAAAACCGATCGCAGTATCCGCGAAGGCTTGAAACGAGAAATTCCGGGAACGACGACGATCATTATTTCCCAACGGATCAATTCGATCGAAGACGCCGACCGGATCATCGTAATGGATGATGGCAAAATCAATGGCATCGGTACCCACGAAGAATTGTTGGCAAACAATGCCATCTATCAAGAAGTGTACCATTCGCAGCAGAAAGGATTTGGTGAAGGTGAAGAATAGACAAGCAGCAAATCCCAAGCGCACATTAAAACGTTTATTGCGAACGATGTTTGGCGACTACAAAGGACAACTCCTATTCGTCGTTGTTATGATCTTGTTAAGTGCTTTTGCCAACGTTCGTGGTTCGTTGTTTTTACAAGTCGTGATCGACGATCATATCACACCGCTTTTAGGGCAAGCCAATCCTGATTTTGGCGGCTTGTTTCGGGCGATCGTCCAAATGGCGATCATCTACCTGATTGGAATCTTGGCCGCACTGATCTATAACTTTATGATGGTCAAGATCAGTGAGGGCACGCAGAAAAAAATCCGTGACCAAATGTTTACACATATGCAGTCTCTACCAGTCGGCTACTTTGATGCCCGCTCAGATGGCGACATCATGAGTCACTTTACCAACGATACGGACACGTTGCGTCAAATGATCTCCCAAAGTATTCCAAACTTGATGATGGCGGCGGTAACCTTTTGTTCTGTCTTTATCGCCATGTTCTCCATCAGTGTTCCATTGACTCTGTTCGTGATGCTGTCGGTTATTTTGATGCTGAATGTGATCCGCATCATTTCTCGCCGCAGCGGCCGCTTCTTTGGCGCACAGCAACGAGATTTAGGCGCTGTCAACGGGTATATCGAAGAAATGATGCACGGACAAAAAGTCGTCAAAATCTTCAATCATGAAAAAATCGTCATGGAAGAATTTGATGCCTTAAATGATCAACTGCAAGAAAGTGCCACTAAAGCCAATGTCAATGCCAATACCTTGATGCCGATCATGATGAACTTACTAAATGTCCAATATGTCTTGATCGCCATCATTGGTGGCCTGTTTGCCATCAATGGTGTTTCTGGACTGACGGTCGGGATGATCGCTTCTTTCTTGCAACTGAGCCGTTCATTGAATGGCCCTATCAGCCAAGTATCACAACAAATCAACTTTGTGATCATGGCATTAGCCGGTGCTGAGCGAATTTTCAACCTATTAGATGAAACGCCAGAAATCGATCATGGCTACGTCACACTGGTCAATGCCAAATGGTCGCAAGGTCAACTAGTTGAAACCAAAGAACGAACAGGCACGTGGGCGTGGAAACATCCCCACGAGGATGGAACCATTACCTATACGGAAGTGACGGGAGACGTGCGGTTTGAAGATGTTGATTTCGGCTATGTCGATAATCAACTGGTCTTACATGAGATCAATCTGTATGCAGAGCCTGGGCAAAAAGTTGCCTTTGTTGGTGCAACAGGTGCTGGTAAGACAACGATTACCAATCTGATCAATCGGTTCTACAACATCCAAGACGGGAAGATTCGCTATGATGGTATCAATATTGAAAAAATCCATCTGGAATCCCTCCGTCGCTCATTAGGAATCGTTTTGCAAGACACCCATTTGTTTACTGGAACGATTCGCGAGAATATTCGCTTCGGAAAACTGGATGCTAGTGATGAAGAAGTGCTGGCAGCAGCGAAACTAGCCAATGCCGACATGTTTATCAACCATTTGCCAGAAAAATACGACACCGTGATCACGGGCGATGGCGAAGGGCTTTCCCAAGGTCAACGGCAGCTGTTGGCAATTGCTCGCGCAGCGATCGCTGATCCGCCAGTGATGATCTTAGACGAAGCCACCTCAAGCATCGATACCCGTACAGAGCGTATCGTCCAATCAGGGATGGATCGTTTGATGTCTGGACGGACCGTGTTTGTGATCGCCCATCGATTGTCTACAATCCAAAACTCCGATGCCATCATGGTGATGGATCATGGCCGTATCATTGAGCGGGGGACCCATGAAACGCTGTTGGAAGAAAAAGGCACCTATTATCAGCTATATACTGGGAAAATCGAATTGGATTGATTCTGCCATTGCTACGGCTTGAAGCTGCAGCGACTGGCGATCTGCCTATTTTCCCCTTGTTTGCAACGACCGATTGGCAGTAAGCCAGTCGGTTTTTTTGCGCAGCTCGAAAAAATGGTATACTGTCACTGAGACAGCCGTAGAACGGCGGCAGCACGTAAGCAGTTGTGCTGCGGAAAATGGATTCCATGAGGTGAAAATATGAAACTAGCATTGGCAAAGATCGTTTTAGACGAAGAATGGTATGAGGTGGTCCAATCGGAAAAAGGGCTAGTGTATTTTGGTCGGCAGCAGGATCATCATGAATTACTCAAATTCTTTCCATTGGCTGAAATCAGTAGTATAGCTGACCTTAATCCAGTAATTGAAACGCAGCTGCAAGCTTATTTTGCAGGGGAACCAGTGACGTTTACTTTTGCGTTTGATTTTGTAGGGACACCGTTTCAACAAACCGTTTGGCAAGCACTGACCCAAATTCCTTATGGTGAAACCACTACGTACAGTGACTTGGCGCTGCGCATTCAACGTCCGACCGCTGTCCGAGCTGTCGCCAACGCAGTGGGGCGTAACCCAATGATGATCGTGGTTCCTTGTCATCGGGTGTTAGGAAAAAACGGCCGCTTGACGGGGTATCGGGGCGGGTTAGCAACCAAACGCCGACTACTGCAACTGGAAGGGATTCCGTTTAAAGAATAAGGAAAGTAAACTATTTATAGTAAAAAATACTAAAAAGCAATTTCATTTCCTTTTTTCTCTGGTATAATAAAATTGATTCCGGTTACAAGAAGGGGTGGAGGAAATGAACATCGTTGATTTGCAAAATGGTTCTGATATTCGAGGGATTGCGATCGCAACAGAAAAAGAACAGGTGACGCTGACGGAGCAAGCGGTTCGGCAAGTTGCTTCGGGCTTGTGCAACTGGTTGGAAACAAAGGGCAGCGGACCTTTTCGCGTGGCAGTCGGTCGTGACAGTCGCTTGAGTGGCGAAGCACTGCAAGAAGTGTTGATGGCACAGCTGCAGCAAGAAGGCGTGGCAGTGATCGATTGTGGCTTGGCAACGACACCAGCCATGTTTATGAGCACACAGTTTGCGGATTTCGACTGTGATGCTGGTGTGATGCTGACAGCGAGTCATTTGCCTTATTACTTTAATGGAATAAAAATTTTCAGCCGCCAAGGCGGTGCCGAAAAAATGGATATCCACTATATTTTGACCCACACTACCGTTCATGAGGCAGCGGAAAAAGGAAGCTATCAGCAAAAAGACCTGCTGACGCCTTATGCCCAAGATCTACTGCAAAAAATTCGCCAAGGGATGGGAACCAATGAGGAAAAACCTTTGGCTGGATTAAAGATCATTGTTGATGCAGGCAATGGTGCCGGCGGCTTTTTTGCTGAAAAAGTGTTGCTGCCGCTAGGGGCAGATACGAATGGCTCGCAATTTTTAGAACCGGATGGGCATTTTCCCAATCATATCCCTAATCCAGACAATAAAGAGGCGATGGCAAGTATTCGTGAAGCCGTCTTACGAGAACAAGCCGATCTAGGCATTATTTTCGATACCGATGTCGACCGCTCGGCTGTCGTGACCAAAAGCGGTGAGCCCTTGAACCGCAACAATATGATTGCTGTATTAAGCAAGATCATCTTAGCGGAACACCCTGGCACGCGTATCGTCACTAATTCACCAACCTCTAATCATTTAAAAACCTTTATCGAAGCACTGGGAGGGCAGCAAGTACGCTATATTTCTGGCTACCGCAATGTGATCAACAAAGCGATTGAATTGAATGAAGCAGGACTGGACACACAGTTAGCCATCGAAACCAGCGGGCATGCCGCGTTTAAAGAAAATTTCTTTTTAGATGACGGGGCGTACGTGATCGCCAAGCTCTTGATGATGCTGCCACAATTGCAACAGCAAGGCACGACACTGGATGAGCTGATCGCGGCGTTGCAACAACCCGCCGAGACCCAAGAATTGCGCTTTGCGATCCAAAAAGCCGACTATCAAGACTATGGTCGCCAAGTGATCGCGGATTTAGCCGATCATTTGCTGCCAGGCTGGCAGATCGATCCAGAAAATGAGGAAGGCATTCGCATCAACTTGACAGCGCCCTATGGCCAAGGCTGGTTCTTGCTGCGAATGAGCTTGCACGAACCACTGCTGGTGCTGCAGATCGAAAATGATGAAGCGGGTCATCTACCGGCAGTCGTTCAAGCAATCGGTCGCTTCCTATCGCAGTATGAAGCCATCGATCAAAGTAAACTGACACAGTTTTTAGCACAGCAACCAAAAATTTGAAGAAAAGCAGGGAACTAAAATGGTGATCTTGATGCTGCTGATCATGGCAGTGACGTATGGTGTGAATTTTTTCTTGTTTCGTTATTTGAACAAACGACCAAAAATCGATGTCGTTGAACGGTTATCAATGCTATTAGGTGTCAACATGAGTGTGCTTTTTTTCGATGGGATTTTATTGTTTATCGGAAAACTACTAATTGAGACTGTTGAGATCATCGAGTAACCTAGTCGTCCGTTTTTTGTTTGCCTCTTCACTGATTCCTCAGGACAGTGAAGAGGTTTTTTAGGGTTTGCTAAAAACGGCGATTAATGTTCGCATTCGTTTTTGATATTTGATAAAGTAAAGAGGAGAAAATTACGCAAAGTGAGGGAATTCACGGATATGGCAAAAATAATGGTAGTAGAAGATGAAGCGGTGATTCGCCAACTGATTATCGAAGAACTAGAAAAATGGCAGTTTGAGACCTTTGGCACGACGGATTTCCATCAAGTGTTGACTGACTTTGAAGAACAAGAGCCCCAACTGATTTTACTGGATATTAATTTGCCGGTTTTTGATGGCTACTATTGGTGTCAAAAAATCCGCGAAGCTTCCAAAGTACCAATCATTTTTATTTCCAGTCGCAATACCAATATGGATATGATCATGGCCATGAATATGGGGGCGGACGATTTTGTGACAAAACCTTTTGAGATCGACGTTCTGATTGCAAAAATCAATGCCTTATTGCGCCGTTCCTACAACTATGTAGAAAGCAGCAGCGAGACGTTAGTGCATAACGGTTTGACCCTCAATATCGACAACAGCAGCATGTATATCAATGGCGAAAGCATCGATCTTAGCAAAAACGAATACCGCCTGCTGTATATTTTGATGAAAAATCACGGCAAGATTTTAAGTCGTGAAAAACTCTTGCGGGCCTTATGGGATGACGAGCGTTTTGTAGATGACAATACCTTGACGGTCAATATCAATCGTTTGCGACGAAAAATCGAACAAGCGGGGATGAATGGCTACATTGAAACCAAGGTTGGTCAAGGGTATATCGTACCATGACAAAGTGGCGGGTTTTGCGCAGTTTTTTGAAAGATCGTTGGCTGCTGTTTATTGGCTGGCTGGTCTTTTTCGTGTTGACGGTCTTAGTTTTTTGGCTGACTCCTCATTCCCCGATGGATTGGGGTACAGTCGGCTATCTCTTTTTGATGCAAAGTGTCTTGATGGTGTTCTTTTTGGCAATCAGCTACTTATCTAAGCGGCGTTTTTGGCAAAAAATCACCCCCAAGCCCGGAGACAGCTTGCTGCAAAACTACTTGCAAGGAGCACGCTCGGCGGAAGAAGAACGGATCGAATCTTACATCAATCAGTTGATCCGAGAGCACCAAGAATTGATGCAGCAAGTCGTCAGCAATCAAGAAGAACAAAAGGAATACATCGATTCGTGGGTCCATGAAATCAAAGTACCTTTAGCCGCATCACGATTGCTTTTGCATTCGATCGAATTTGATATTCCAGATGAAAAATTCATCTTACTAGAAAATGAATTGAACCGCATGAACGAATATGTCGAGCAAGTCTTGTACGTCGCCCGTTTGGACAGCTTTTCAAAAGATTATCTGGTCCAAGAAATTTCATTGAAAGCCGTCATCCAGCCGGTTTTACGCAGTCAGGCAAATTATTTTATCCAAAAGAACCTGCACTATGCCGTTGAAGGTGAGGATCAGCAAGTGTTGACCGATGAAAAATGGCTCGGCTTTATCTTTCGACAATTGGTCAGCAATGCCGTTAAGTACACACCACAAAATGGGCAGCTGATAATTCGGATCGAAAAAGATGCCCAAGGAACCTATCTCCACTTGCAAGATAGTGGGATCGGCATTCCTAAAGAAGACATGCGTCGCATCTTTGATAAAGGCTTTACGGGCGAAAATGGGCGCCAAACGGACACCCACTCGACGGGATTAGGGCTCTTTTTAGCGAAAAGTTTAGCGAAGGAATTAGGCATCGAGCTAACGGCTTCGTCGACAGTTGGAAAAGGAACCACCATGACGCTGTTCTTTCCCTTGTTGAGTTATTATGAGGAAAAACGCTAATCTGCTTTTTTTCGAGTATCTTTTTGTGTTTTTTGACAAAAACCACTTGTCCCTAGAACGTTTTCACTGATACACTAAAGCCTGTGCTTAAAATTGAATGGTAAGGATGAATGAAATGGAGATACTCGTTGCATTAGTACCAATGTTTGCGTGGGGCAGCATTGGTTTAGTAAGTGCCAAACTTGGCGGGGATGCGAACCAGCAAACGCTAGGAATGACGATTGGTGCCTTTTTCTTTTCTCTGGTCGTATATTTTGTGACGATGCCAGTGATTGATGGAAAGGTGATTTTGATCGGTCTTTTGTCTGGTCTCTTTTGGTCCGTCGGTCAAAACGGTCAATTCCATGGCATGAAATATTTAGGTGTGTCTGTTGGATTACCGCTCTCAACCGGGATGCAGCTAATTTTAAATACGGTCGCCGGTGCATTGTTTTTTGCAGAATGGACACAGACCCGCGATTATGCATTAGGTGTTAGCGCATTGATCTTATTGGTGATAGGGGCTTATCTGACCGCTCGCCAAGATGGTGAAAGTCCGGTAGAAGCCGGCAGCAAGATGCTTGATTTTCCTAAAGGATTTCGGGCATTGATCTCATCCACGATTGGGTACGGCGCCTATACGATTTTGATTACTTGGGCAGGATTGGACCCATTGGCGATCATTTTGCCACAAAGTGTCGGGATGCTGATCGGTGCCAGCCTATTTGCTTTAAGAAAGACGAAGGTCGACCGTTTTGTAGGGAAAAATACCTTGTCAGGATTGTTATGGGGCATCGGCAATGTCTGCATGCTGATCACGGTTCAGCAAGTCGGACTAGCGGTGGGCTTCTCATTGTCGCAGATGGGAATCATCATTTCAACGCTAGGCGGGATTTTTATTCTCGGCGAAAAGAAAACCAAAAAAGAACTGCGGTATGTGGTGATTGGTTGTCTGCTGGTGATTATCGGCGGTGTTTTGCTGGGGTATATGAAAGCAACATAAACGTATATTTTTGAGGAGGAGTTATGGATTTATTTCGAAAAAAAGTCATACAACGGGAAAGTGTGACGAATTTAAAAAAAGAGTTGAAGTTAAAAGATTTGATTATGTTGGGGATCGGCGCCATTATTGGCACAGGTATCTTTGTTGTTACAGGGACTGCTTCTGCTGAGTATGCCGGACCGGCATTGATTCTTTCCTTTGTTGTAGCTGGTATCGTTGTTGTGTTATCAGGGCTTTCTTTTGCGGAATTTGCTTCTCGGATCCCTGTTTTAGGGGGCGCCTATTCGTATCTGTATGTCGTTTTTGGTGAATTTACCGCGTGGCTGGCAGGCTGGTTTTTGATTTGCGAGTTCTTATTGGCCGTTTCTTCGGTGGCATCTGGCTGGTCAGGCTATGTGCAAGGCTTCTTGGCCAGTGCGGATATCCATTTACCAACCGCTTTGACGGGCGGTTATGATCCAAGCAAGGGGACCTACATTGATCTGATTGCTGGTTTAGTCATTATTTTCGTAACCTTGTGGGTCAGCCAAGAAGCGAAAAAAGCGTTGCGTTTGAATAATGCCATGGTATGGGTGAAATTCGGCGTGATCCTCTTGTTTATCGTCTTTGGTGCCTTTTTCGTGGAACCAGACAACTGGCAGCCCTTTATGCCCTTTGGTTTTTCAGGCGTCTTTAATGGTGCAGCGTTAGTCTTCTTTGCTTTTCTTGGCTTTGATGCCGTCGCAATGGCGGCGGAAGAAGTTGAAGATGCAAAGAAAAATGTCCCTCGGGGGATCATTGGTTCCATTGCGATCGCAACAGTCCTTTATATCATTGTCACACTGATCATGACGGGAATCGTGCCGTTTGCTGAATTAGGAGTCAATGATCCGGTGGCTTTTGCGATGCGTTATGTCGGTCATGGAGTGGTCGGATCAATCATTTCCGTAGGGGCGATCTTGACCTTATTAACAGTGACGATCGCTATGATGTACTCCTTGGCGCGTCTGTTATATGCCATCAGTAAAGATGGGTTATTGCCAAAAGCCATGCAAGCCATCGATCCTAAGCATAAAACACCAAAGAAAGCGACCTACATCGCTGGTGTTTTTGCTTTCTTCTTTGCGGCAGCTTTCCCGTTGAATATCTTGGCAGAATTGACCAACATTGCGGCATTGTCGTATATGATCTTAATGTCCTTAGGGATCATCAAGCTGAGGAAGATGATGGGGCCACCTGCTAAAGGTGAATTTAAAGTACCTCTGGTACCTTTATTGCCTTTGTTGTCCGTTGCCAGCTGTCTCTTCTTGATGACCCGTCTAAAAACGGCGACCTGGATCGTTTTTGGGATCTCTTTAGTGATCGGAATCGCGATCTATTTTGTATATGGCTATCGTAATAGCGAATTAAATGAGAAAATTGACGAATAGGATTGTGAAAAGGCAAAGACCCGGATGCGGTTTTTGTCTTTTTTTATGTAAATATAGCCGAGCTTCCTATAAGCAGCGTTTTAGGAGGCTTTTTTTGTTATTCAAATAGTAGTCATTTCTGGTGCTGATCATTGCAACGACAGTCTTTCTTGATCAAAAGTCCTCTATGAATCTGCTTTTTTTGAGAAATTTTCCAAATGACAGATTCGCTAAAGGTTCATCCAGTATGCTTTTGTTAGAGAAAAAAGAGAGGATGTTGGCAATTGAATTATATGAAACGGGCATGGCTGAGTGTGACGAGAAAGCGAGGAAAATCTGCAATATTGTTTGCTGTTATTCTAATTTTAGGAAATGTAATCGCTGGCGCAATTGCGGTCAATCAGTCGACTCAAAATGTCGAAAAGCAGATCAAAAACCAATTAGGTTCCCTCGCAACGATCGATATCGACTATGAAGCCTTGATGGCAAATAGTGAGGGCGGCACAAGTATGGAGGAGATTCAGCCGCTGCCGGAGGAGCTGATCAAACAAATTGGCGAGCGCTCGGAAGTCAAACAGTATGACTATTTGCGAGAAGCAATGATTGCTGTTGATAAATTCAAACCCTATAGTTTTAGACCAGAAGTTGAAAACGAGAATATCATGGTTTCTGGAGGTATGGATTCTTGGGTCTATTTAACAGGAACCAATCTCTTACAACCGTTGGATTTTGAAGAAGATACGGTGAATTTAACACAGGGACGCTTCTTTACAGAAGAGGAACAGCGTACCGGAAAACGTGTAGGGTTGATTTCTGAAGAGGTGGCTCAGGAAAACGGCTTGACCGTTGGTGACACCATGGTATTAGATGGACAGTTTATCGATTATTCATCTGGTGGAGATCCAGAGAAACAAAAAGGCAATGATTATCCTATCGAAATCGTCGGGATCTTTAAAAATACCAGCTTAGAAAAAGCGAATGAACAAGGACAAGAGGGGGGAGTCAGCTCGTTTGCTTTTGATGATCGTCCCTTCAATCGGATCTATATGCCAAATGATGCTGTGAAAACGATTGTTGAAGAGGAACGTGCGGGGCGACAAGCGGCGTTTCCAGCTACAGACCCCGGATCTGACGAGGATTTCTTTACCCCGCAATTTATTTTGAATCAACCAGAAGATGCAGAACAATTCAAACAAGAGGTGACACCACTCTTGCCAAATGGCTATAAGGTCAATGCTTCTACGGATGAGTATGACCGTGTGGGAACCAGTATGAATCGCTTATCACAAATTTCCTCGTATGTCGTAGTGATTGCGGTGATTGCTTCCTTGATTATTATCTCCTTGATCATTGTGTTGTTTACCCGTGATCGTAAATATGAGTTAGGCATCTACCTTTCGTTAGGGGAACGCCGGAAATACGTGTTTGCACAGATTGTGATCGAACTCCTGTTGATTGGTGTCAGTGCAATGCTGATCTCCTTGGTTACAGGGAATATGCTGGGCAAGATGGTTTCTGAATCTTTGTTAGCCAGCAGTATGCTAGAGGCAAACCAGGCAGGGATGGAACAATTCTTTGTGGGGGCACCGAAAATCGACCAAGCGACGATCAACGAGGCGTTTCGCGTTCAATATACCTTATCTTATGTGATCGCCTTTTTAGCGACTGGGATCGTGACGATCTTGCTTTCGGCAGTGGTGCCGCTGTTGTACATTTTACGGTTGAATCCGAAAAAAATCATGCTGTAAGGAGCGATGAACATGGCAATTTTAGAAACAAAAGACATGACGTATTACTACCAAGATGGCGAGAATCGCCGGAAAATTTTAGATAAAACCAATATCTCCTTTGAAAAAGGCAAATTTTACACGATCTTAGGAAAATCAGGCTCAGGAAAGACCACTTTTCTTTCCTTGATCAGTGCATTGGATCAGCCAACCGATGGGGAAGTGTTTTTTGAAGAAAAAAATATCAAAACGATCGGTTATGAAGAATATCGCCGCAACAAAATCAGTCTGATTTTTCAAAGTTACAACTTGATCCCTTATTTGACGGCTTTAGAAAACGTCCTTGTTTCGATGGCGATTTCAGACAACAAACTCCCGGATCAGCACGATCAAATTGCGTATCGTTTGCTGGACTATATCGGCATCAATTCCACGAAAGCCGATCGTTTCGTCAATCAGCTTTCCGGTGGGGAACAGCAGCGGGTCGCCATCGCTCGTGCTTTAGCGACCAACGTTGATATCATTTTAGCCGATGAACCTACCGGGAATTTGGATGAAGGCATGGAACAAGAAATCGTGGATATTTTTAAAGAACTAGCGGCGATCCACAACAAGTGCATCATCGTAGTGACCCATTCGACCGAGATCGCCAAGCAGTCAGATCAGACTTTTTACTTAAAAAAAGGTGCGTTGACGGCCTATGAGTGATTTTTTATCGAAGTTTGAAGAAGAACCGAAACAGCCAGACAAGGAATCAGCAGCAGCCGAAGTACCTTCTTCCCGTGCTTCCCGAAAAGAAAAAGGTTCAGCTTCTTTAGAAGAGGGGATCGAACATGATCCCTCCTTCAAAAAGAAGCGGCGAAAAAAACGACTGCTAGGGTTAGCTGCCTTGCTTGGACTCTTTATACTCAGCGGCTTTTTATTTTTCCAATTGGCGTATGTCCGGTTGGATAACTTTGTGGACAAAGAGATCTCAGAGGTCAGAGAATGGGCAGCGGAACATGATCTTGCGGTTGATGTCACACCAGCCTATGATGAAGCCCCAGCCAATCAAGTGATCGCCCAAGCAGAAGCTGCCAGAAGTCGAGTCAGAAAAAGAAGCACTCTGCATCTAACCGTGAGCCAAGGACCTGATCCAGAAGAGAAATTGGCATTGCCAGACTTTATGGAAATGACGAGGGACGAGGCAGCAGAGTGGATCGAAAAAAATCAAGCAAGCAATTTGACGATCGTCGATGAATACCACGATGAGATCGAGGAAAAAGCACCGATTCGAGTAGAATTTACCAATAAAGAAGTCTCACGAGAGAACTATCATCGTCGAGATGTCGGACGAGTCTTTTATTCCAAAGGCGAAGAAACCTTTGAAAAAGATATTGAAGTACCAGACTTTAGTGATAAAACCCGTGCAGAGGTAGAAACATGGGGGAAAGCCCATGAGCTGGAGCTTGAAGTCAAAGAACAGGCTTCGGATACTGTGGAAGAAGGCAAAGTCATTGAACAAAGCGTGGCACCAAAAGAAAAAATCGCGAAACGGGATGCGTTTCAAGTAACGATTTCCCTAGGGAAAGGGGTCACCGTACCAGACTTTTCAACGATTTTACCAGATGATGCCCAGGCCGCTGTTGAGGGTGTCACTGTGCGGATGCGGATGCAGTTTACTCAGAGTCTGCCCTATGGACAATTGATCTCGCAAAGTGAGACCGCCGGGACCGTCTTAACCAGCAAAGATGACCAAGGCATTGAAGTCGTCTATTCGGCAGGTCAACCTTATATCAAAGATTACCGTCGAAGCGAGATCCTTGAAGGGGATCTGCAAAAACTCTTCTTTGATGAATTCCGTTCAAAAGGGGCGAACATCAGCTATCAAGTCCGTTATGTCAATTCAGCAGAACCCTACGGGACAATCGTGGGGATGAGCAAGTTCAATCAGTTTTTACCGTTAGAAGATACGATTACCTTCGATATCAGCTTAGGCAATCAGACAGCCCCAGCGGTTACTGATCCAGAATAGTCGAGCGGATTTATCGATGACCTGCAAGAAGGAGGAAACCCATGCGTCATCAAGAGAATTTTCAAGACCTTAGGAAAAAGCTGTTTGTGTTTTTACTAAGCGGTATGGTAGCATTGTTGCTACACATGTGGATTCATCAAACAAGTGTACACATGCGGATCGTTTCAACAGAACGTTTTATTGGAGAACAATTGGAATGAGTCTATAGGAATGATTGTGCTTACTGAAAAGTGACTGAAAAAGAAATGATGAGTGCAAAAGGGGGACTGACCAATGCGGATTTTATTCGTAGAAGATGAGCCATCGATCGCAGAAGCTGTTGCCAGCTTATTGAAGAAACAACATTATTCCGTCGATTTGGCCTTTGACGGCGAAACCGGATTAGATTATGCAGCGAGTGGTGTATATGACATTCTCGTTTTGGATATCATGCTGCCCAAAATCGATGGAATCACATTGCTAAAGACGTTACGCAAGCAAAATATTCGCACGCCGATCATTATGTTGACGGCCAAAAGCGAAGTCGATGACAAAGTACTCGGCTTGGATGCAGGGGCAGATGATTACTTGACGAAACCCTTTCAAATGAAAGAGTTGCTGGCACGGATTCGTTCGCTAGGCAGAAGAAAAGATTTGGATTATCAAGAAGACCAGTTAGCCTTTGGCAACGTGGGCTTAGATCGTAATGAGCTGCAGTTAGCCACGCCTAGCAATCAAGTGGTGTTGTCACCCAAAGAAATGAAACTGATGGAACTGTTCTTATCTAGACCCAAAGTGATCTTATCAAAAGAAACCATCATCAATAAAATTTGGGGCTTTGATCCCGATGTGGAAGAAAACCGCGTTGAAATCTATGTGTCTTTGCTGCGGAAAAAATTGGCACTGCTTGAAGCAGATATCGGCATTCGCACGATCCGTAATGCGGGGTACATTTTGCAGAGCAAGGAGCCGCCATGTTAAAAAAATTGCGAAATAAAATGCTGTGGTTCAATATGGCACTGATCTCGATCATTGTCTTAGGTGCCTTTACCTTTATCTATATTTTGAATGCCACCCAAATTGAAAACGAGATCCAATCGCTCGTCTCGCAAGAATCAAATCTCCTAGCTGCAGCACCGTTAGATGAGGAAGAAGTGCGTCAATCACTGGCAGACCCAGAATATCCAATGATTTTGACTGTCATCAATAGTACGAGTGACGTCAGAGAAATTGGCTTAGTTGTCAGCGATCAAGTCGACGTTGAGATCCAAAGTGATGATGAGGGTGTCGATGAGAGCGAACTGTATGCCGCTTTGGTCGATACAGCAACGAAGCAAGGAGCAGTACCAAACGAGGTGAAGTTGAATGATCGTTATTGGCGCTATTCCCTCTTTTTGGTAGCTTCTTTCAGCCATTATTCCATCAATAATGAGTCAATGGGAATGTACTCTACCAGTATCAATAGCTATGAGCCGTATTACCAAGTAATGTTTTTTGATGTCACCGATTATAAGACCAGTCTGAGAAATCTAAGAAACACGCTTTTGCTCATCGGCGTTTTAGCTTTAGCCAGTATTTATATCGCTAGTTTTTATGTGGCCAATCGAGCCTTGCGACCGGTGGAACTGGCTTGGCGCAAACAAAAAGAGTTTGTTTCTAACGCTTCCCATGAGTTGAAAACACCACTGGCGATCATTCAAGTCAATGCTGAGGTATTAGCTGGCAGTCCAGAAGAAACCTTGGAAAGCCAGATGAAATGGCTGAAAAACATTCAGTTAGGTTCCGAACGGATGGATGAGCTAGTGAATAGCTTATTGCTGTTGACCAAATTCGAAAGTGCCGAACAAGAAATGGTGCGTTCTTTGATCGACGCAGTTCAAGTCGTGCAAAGTGTTTATCAAAGCATGGAGGCGATTGCGCTGGAAAAAGGGATCCACTATCAGGAACAGATCGCTAAACAGGTGCACCTTGAAAGCAATGAGCAAGCCTTGCGGCAATTGACCATGATATTGGTAGACAATGCCTTGAAATACACGCCCGCTGGAGAAACAGTCAAAGTGGCCCTAATCGAACGGCAACGAAAGACAGTATTGCAAGTCTCCAACAGTGGTTGTCTGATCCCCGAAGAAAAAATTCCCTATGTCTTTGACCGCTTCTACCGCGGGGATCCTTCTCGCAACCATCAAGACGGTGGCTATGGGTTAGGTTTAGCCATCGCCAAAGCCATCACAGAAATGCTGGAGGCGCAAATCAGTTTGACGGTGGATCAAGACGGCGTCAATCACTTTGAAGTTTCATTTCATTGAGATTTGATTGCTGCCTTCACTTAAATCAATTTTTTCAAAAAAAGAGGACTCCGGGAATGGAAGTCCTCTTTTGATAGGTGAAATTTACTTGTTGCTAGTTAAATCCAATAAGCGGTCTTTCAAGTCTTCTTCTAGATGACCTAATTCCACTTCGGCAGCACGACGTTTTTCTTTTCCTTCTTTTTGGATCCGTAATGTTTCTTGGATCGTTTCCACAAGGTCGTTTTGTGTTTTTTGCAATGTTTCGATGTCGACGATGCCGCGCTCGTTTTCTTTCGCTGTTTCAATAGCAGAAACTTTCAACATTTCTGAGTTTTTCTTCAATAGATCATTGGTGGTCTCAGAAACTTGGCGCTGTGCCGTAACTGCATCTTTTTGACGCAATAAAGTCAAGGCAATGACCACTTGGTTTTTCCATAGTGGGATCGCTGTATTGACAGAAGCTTGGATTTTTTCTGCTAGCGCTTGGTTCGTGTTTTGGATCAGGCGAATTTGCGGTGCCTGTTGGATCGTGATTTGACGTGCCAAGCGCAAGTCATGAGTCCGTTTGTCTAAACGATCTAGGAATTGCGTGTAATCGTTGGCGATCTGTACGTCCATTTGATCATTCGTTTCTTCTGCTTTTTTCATAGCTTCAGGAATGATTTTGGTTTGCAATTCTTGCATCTTCAACTCGCCAGCGGCAATGTAGATGTTCAATGCATCGAAGTAATCTTTGTTCTTTTGATACAACTGTTCCAACATCAGGTTGTCTTTTAGCAAACCGTCTTTTTCTTTATCCAATTTGACGGCGATCTTGTCGATTTGGGCACCGATTTTTTGGTATTTAGCGGTGATTTCAAAAATGGATTGTTTTACTTTACCAAACATCCGCTTGAATAAGTTGCCTTCACCTGCACGCAGTTCATCTGGATTAGCTTCTTGCAAGCGATACATCAACTCAGTCAATGAGTCGCCCACAGGGCCGATATCAGCTGCTTGGACATGGTTCAACATAGATTGGGAAAACTCCCCAAGTTTGGTTTGGGCAGCTGCACCATAGGTGATGACTGCTTGCTGGTCAGTTGCATCGATCTTGCTGGCTAATTCTTGGGCCTGTGCTTGACGCTCTGGCGGTAATTTGTCAATCAAACGCGGTGCTGTTTGCTGTTCTTTCAGCTGACTGATCTCCGCTTGTTGAGTAGTGGTCAAAGTGTCGACAGGGGTTGAAAATGGGTTGTTCAATAAATCGTCAAGCGTATCCGTTACGGGTTTTACTTGATTTGGTGTGTCACTCATAATAACTCCTCCTAATAATTGTCTGCTTTCGAAAAAAATCTAGCCTGGGCTAGATTTTTTTTAGATTCTTTTTTTGTTGCCAATCAGAATCTATCCCTATTCATTATCTCGTTTTATGCTTTGTTTGGCAATGGATAACTCAATATCCATGTCATCAAGATCGTCTGCTACAAATTGGGAGTAGTCTTTGGCGATCAAGGAAGCCATTTGCTCGATAATTTGTGTGCTTTCTTCGATTTTATCATAGGTCTCACGACTTTTGATCTCATGGCTATTGATTTCAATGAACTTATCGGTCAAATCGACCATATTGGGCAAGTGGGTATAAAGGAAATGACTTGCCAAAGGCAGTTTAGTTGGTTCTTTTACGAGTTCTTTGAAAAGAGCTTTTGAGGCACGCAAGGCATCGTGACGCAAGTCAATGGCTTTTAACTTGTTATTGCTAGTGATATTTTTTTGGTATTTATCGATTTGGTGTTTCGTCTGATTCATCGTTTCACGGAACAATTCGATCTCACGAGCAGTCATTCCGCTTTTCAAGTAATGGGCTTCTCGTTCTCTCGTTAAAGAAGGCAAAACTTGTGGATCCGCTGCCGGAACTTTACGTCCTCTGATACCGACGTAGACTAAAATCGCACCGACGATTAATAATAGGCTCGCAAATGAATCGCCTACTACGTTAAAAATAATACTGATGAGGACGATCGCACCAACGATCAGCCAGATGTTTTTTTTCATTTTTCCTCCTCCTAAAAATCTCTTGGACAAGTAGATTGGGTTATTCGACATCTTTATTTTAGCATGTTCACTAAAAGAAAAATATCAGACTTGGGGTGGATTTTCCGATTTTTAGTAAATTCATAAGCTTTCTTGCTATTTCTTAAGAAGATATTTTTTCTAAATTATGCTAAAGTGTTTGATAGATAAGACGTATGAGGAAAGTTAGGTGTCGATAGATGTTAGAATTTAAAGATTTTGAAGAAAAAACGATCCAACGGAATGAAATTTTCCATGGCAAAATCATTGATGTGGTGGTTGATGATGTCTCCTTGCCCAATGGTGGAACCAGTAAACGCGAACTAGTCTTCCACCCAGGTGGGGTGGCCGTGATCGCCTTGACGAGTGAGAACAAAATGCTGTTCGTTCGCCAATTCAGAAAGCCATTAGAGCGAGTGATTTTAGAGATACCAGCAGGCAAAATCGATCCAGGAGAAGGCGCACGTCCAGATTTGACTGGCGCCCGGGAATTGGAAGAAGAGACTGGCTATCGCGCAAAAACGCTAGAGCATGTTTCTTCTATGTACCTTTCACCAGGCTTTGCGAATGAAATCTTGCACGTCTATTATGCGAAAGAGCTGGAAAAAGTGGCAAATCCCTTACCGCAAGACGAAGACGAAGTGCTGGAAGTCTATGAATTGAGCTTAGAGCAAGCACAAGCCGCTATCGCTGATGGAACGATCTGTGATGCGAAGACCGTGTTTGCGATCCAATTTTGGGAGTTGCTGGAATTGAAACGGAGGAACGGACTTGCCTAAAGAACCATTGATCACCCGCAGTGAACTTCGACGCCGACGCGAAGAAGAACAAGCGGCGTCTGAACGTAATCAGCAAATCGTAGAAAAGCAAAGCAAGAAAGAATGGAAACAAAAAGAAAAACAAATTGATAACCACTACCGAAAAGTGCGCAAGAAAAACAAAGAAATCACGAAGACCCGTGCCGGTGAGAACCAGAAATCTCGGGATCTGAACCGTTTTTTAATGAAAGCCATTGTGATCGTCACTTTATTGTTAGTCGTCGTCGGTTTGGCGATCTTTTTGTTGTGATTCATCTAGTACTAAGAAAAAGCCGCCCCTGCATCTTCTGCAAGTGCGGCTTTTTTGTTATTCGGTCGGCTTTTTCAAAATAGCTAAAAACATGGCCGCTGGCTGATTCATGAACAAATGATCCGCTTCATGAAAAACGGTAAAGGAAGTGTCGGTAAACCCAATCGCCTCTGTCAGTTGAGTCAATGCGGCAGGGTCAAACCCATTATGAACCAGCGGGTGAGACACGGCGGGATTTTTAAGGAAATCCACTAGATAAAGGGTTCCTCCCGGCTGCAGCAAGGCGTATAGTTTTTCCATCATAGCGGCTGTGTCAGGAATATGCAGCAAGACGAGGGATAGCAGCACAGCGTCTGCTTTTGCTTGTAAGGATTCTTGCAGCAGATCGTGGACAGTTGCAGAAGCATTGGCCAGCTGCAGTTGGTTGATTTTTTTTTCAGAAACCTCGATCATGCCAGGGGCAGTATCCCAGATGGCTAAGTGCTGGACATAAGCTGCTAAGGGCAGACTTACTAGGCCGGTACCGCCGCCGATATCGATCAGAGTTTGGTGCTGGTTGTCTTTAAAATAAGGTTCAAGGGTTTGGGTGACTAATTGTGCTAACGCGATCCGTTCAGGGGTATCGTATTTTGCTGCCATGGCGTTGAAAATTTCAGACATAAGTGCCTCCTTTGATAATGACAAAAAACTGTTCGTTTCGTCAAAACTAGTTTATCATGAAAGGAGAAAAAACACGTCAGTAGATACGTGGGAATTTCTGTTGTTTTTCATTTTAAAGGATGAAAAATAAACGAGAAGCAGGAGGCAAACACATGAAAATTGGTATTATTGGTGCAATGGAGGAAGAAATCAAGGCGTTGCGGGAACAGTTGATTTCACCGCTTTCTTGGGAACGCGGCGGCGCACTATTTATTTCAGGAAGTATCGGCAATCATGAAGTGATCGTCGTTCGTTCAGGTATTGGTAAAGTTCTGGCATCGATCACCACTAGTTTACTGATCCAACAATACGGGGTCAATATGGTGATCAATACTGGATCAGCTGGTGGGATCGGTGCCGGTTTACAAGTAGGGGATTTAGTGATCTCAGATAAAGTGGCCTATTTTGATGTCGATGTGACGGGCTTTGGTTATGAATATGGCCAGTTGCCTGGTGGGATGCCTTTGTATTATGAAGCCAGCCGCTATTTGATCAGTGAGATGACAAAAGCCGCAGAAGCGACCCATCATACCGTGAAAAAGGGACTGATCGTTACAGGCGACAGCTTCATTCATGACCCGCAAAAAGTACAGGAGATTTTAGGACATTTTCCAGATGCCTTGGCTTGTGAGATGGAAGGAGCCGCGATCGCACAGACTGCGCAGCAATTCAATATTCCTTTCTTAATCGTGCGCGCGATTAGCGACACCGCCGACCACGCAGCAACCGTCTCTTTTGATGAGTTTATCTTAGAAGCTGGCAAGCGTTCCGCTGAAATGGTCTTGGCATTCGTTGAAACATTAAAGTAACTTAAAAAACAGGAGAGCCGATCCGTAAGAGGAGGAAGGAAGCATGAGAGCATTACTATCCATTGATTATACGTTTGATTTTGTTGCAGATGAGGGACGATTGACGACGGGTGCTGCTGGGCAAGCGATTGAAGCTGCCTTAGTGGCTCGGACGCAAGCCTTTATCGAAGCCGGTGAGTATGTCGTTTTTGCCATTGATCGTCATGAGGAAACAGACAACTATCATCCTGAAAACCGCTTGTTCCCACCCCACAATCTTGCGGGCAGTGCGGGGCGACATCTTTATGGTCGTTTAGCCCCGCTTTATGAAACCTATCAGGAAGCGCCAAATGTCTATTGGATCGACAAGCGCCATTACTCAGCGTTTAGTGGTACCGACTTGGACATCCGACTCCGGGAAAGAGGGATCACGGAATTGTACCTGACCGGCGTTTGTACCGACATCTGTGTCTTGCATACAGCAGTGGATGCCTATAATTTAGGCTACCAACTGGTGATCGATGCAGATACCGTTGCCAGCTTTGACGCGGTCGGACATGAATGGGCACTACGCCATTTTGAAAATACCCTTGGTGCGAAAATCATTTCTGCGAAGGAGGAAGCATAAATGGGATGGATGGATCAATTAAAAGCAAATTTCAGTTTCAGTGAACTGACTAGCCTTTATCAAGCGTATCAAAAAGGGAATCTTGATGTGAAGGCGTTGTTGAACAATGACTTCTTACAAAAGTATACAGATTTTCAGAACTTGGATGAGTTTATGGCTAAACTAGGAATCCAGAATGAAAACCAAATCTTCGACTTTCTAAAAGACCGCCCCAATCGACAAAAAGCCGATCAAGTCGTCAATGAGCATTCTCAATTCGATTCTGTGATTAGTATGATGAAAAAAGCTTTACAGAAATAAACAATTGGCGAAGAAAAAGCGCAAGCAGAAAAATCTGCTTGCGCTTTTGTTTACCAAATCTGCACACGATCTTCTGGTGCACGATACATAGGGTCACCAGGTTTGATATCAAAGGTGGTATAGAATTCATCGATGTTTTGGACTTGGATATTGGCCCGTAGTTTCGCTGGTCCGTGGACATCGATCGCCAGTAAGAGCTGTTGGTATTGTTCTTTGGCTTTTGTACGCCAAATCTTCGCCCAATTGGTGAAGAAGTCTGTTAAAGAAACATCGCTTTCTTTTTGCGCTGCTTCTAGCGCACAGCTTAGTCCGCCTGCATCGGCGATGTTTTCAGAAACAGTCAATGTTCCGTTGACGGTACCGCCGGCAAATGGCAGGCCATCAAACTCGTCGATCATCGCTTGAGCTAAGCGTTCAAAGTGTGCCAAATCTTCTTCTGTCCACCAATTGTTTAAATTACCATATTCATCAAATTTTGCCCCGTTGTTGTCAAAGGCGTGGGAGATCTCATGAGCAATGACCGCGCCGATCCCCCCATAATTTGCGCTGGTGGATTGTTCCAAACTATAAAAGGGCGCTTGTAAGATTGCGGCTGGGAAAACGATCACGTTCTTAAATGGGTGATAGTAGGCATTCACGGTAGCGGCGGACATTTCCCATTCCTCGCGATCCACGGGCTGCTGCCATTTTTTGAAGGTATCTTCTCGGAACAAACGATTGAAATGAAGGGCATTTGCCAACAGACTTTTCTCTTCATCGGTATGCAATTGATCATAAATAGCAGGAACTTGATCAGGGTACCCGACATGGATGCCTAAACGATTCAATTTGATAATCGCTTTTTGGCGGGTTTCTTCACTTAACCACGTGTTGTTGCGCAAACGATCTTGGTAGACAGCAATCATTGTTTCCACCATGTGTTTGACGTCTTTTTTCGCCATTTCCCCAAAGTACTTGCGTCCATAATAATCACCGATCACTTGACTAAAATGACCCATCGTTAAGTAATAAGCCGCTTTTTGTTGGGGAGCCGCTTCATCGATCCCTGATAAGTAGCGACTGTAGGTTCCGCCTAACTGACGCAATTCTTCACTCAGATAGCTAGTATAGCGCAAGCTTTGGTTGACGATCATCCAGCCTTTCAAGAGTTCAAAATGGCTATCAGAAACAATAATGTCAAAGGCTTCAAAGTAAGCGGGTTCCGTTACGATCAGCTCTTCTGGTGTACCTGGTAAAAGGGCTGTCAAGAGTTGTGTAAAATCGATCTTGCTAGCTTGCTTTGCAAATTCCTCCAAGGAGCGAGGATTGTAGTTTTTACTATAATCCGCACTTTCTTCCGCACTGCGGACATGAGGGGCGATCAATTTATCAAATGCGATCGCTTGCTCTACCATCGATTCCGCTTCTGCTTGGTCTTTTCCGTAAGCAACTAAAACGTTGACGGCCATCTCAAAGTAGACTTGCAGCATTTCGCCTGCTTGGGGATTTTCTGTGTAATAGGTTTTATCCGGCAAAATAGTAGCAGGCGGATAGACCGACAAAGTATTCATTTGCGCATTTTTCATGTCTGCATCGACATCCAGTTGGAAAGGCAAGGCAATGCCCTCTAAAACGAAACTTGCCAGTTGCTGATTCAATTCCTCATAAGAACGCAACGCTTCGATTTTTGCTAATAGTGCATTTGCTTCAGTAGCGCCAGCTGCCTCTCGTTGGGCAAAATCGCTGGCTAAGCGGTAAAAAGCCACAGCATCCTTCATGCGGCCTTTTGGCGTAGCATGGGGATCGTGTGCCATATTTTCAAATTCTGCGATCATTAAGGAATCGATTCCGTCAACGAGATCTTGGAATCCACCCGTAGCGGGTTTATCTGCTGGAATAACAGCGGTCTCCAGCCACTCGCCATTTACATAGTCATAAAAATCATCTTTTAACAAGGTTGTCATGTCTTTCGCTCCTCTCGCTTTCTACTATTATGAAACAAAATCTGTAAGGACGCAAAGAAAAGTTTTCTAGACGAAAAAGGGTTTTGATCCAAGTAGGAGGAGAATCTAAGGTATAATAAGAAAAAAGGCAGGTGAACGAGATGGAACAAGTAGAGTGGAAAGGGATCGCCGAAGAGCGGTTTCGTCCGTATAAGCAGTGGGTCACTCCTTCAGGGTATTTATGCGGCACCTATGCGGCAGCCGTCTTTTTGGCCTACTATCAAGATTACATCGATGAAACGATCATCCCGAAAGCGTTTCGCCGAAAAAAACAGCGGGATCTGACAGTAGTGACGGAAATGCTGCGTGTGCTGATTCAGCCTCATGGGTTGCCGACGATCGCTTGGCAAGTCAGTCATGGTTTGACTCGGTTTTTCGATCAATTCCAATTGCCTTACCGCGGACGTGCGACCGTTGTTGGCGGTTGGCATCGAGCGTGCAAACGAATCGACGAAGGCAAACCGGTGATCATCGGTATTTTGAAGCCTTTAGGCAGCACATATGGCAATCATTGGGTCGTGGCTTACGCCTACGCCGAAACCGCCAGCGGAGAACGCTATTTTAAAGTTCATGACAACTGGGGCAACTACAAAAAAGTAATTCCCGCCAGTTGGGTAAACGGTACCGTCACACTTCCTTGAACGAGACGGTTAAAAAAACAGTCACTTTGTGCTAGAATAGAAGAAAACAACCACATTCATTGGAGGCAATCATGGGCGAAAGTTATAAAGATAGTTCGTTGAAAATTTTTAGTTTAAATGGAAATTTACCATTAGCAGAAAACATTGCGAAAGTTTTCGGTACAGAACTAGGGAAGTCAAAAGTGACACAGTTTAGTGATGGAGAGATTGCCATCAATATTGAAGAAAGTGTGCGGGGCGACCATATTTATATCATTCAATCGACGAATGAACCCGTCAATGATCATTATTTAGAGTTGCTGATCATGATCGATGCGATGAAACGGGCTAGTGCGAAGACCATCAATGTCGTTTTGCCTTATTACGCATATGCGCGGCAAGACCGAACCGCCAACCCGCATGAGCCGATTACTGCAAAATTGATTGCCAATATGCTGGTGGAAGCAGGGGCTTCTCGGATCTTGACGCTTGATCTGCATGCCGTCCAAGTTCAAGGGTTTTTCGACATCCCAGTGGATAATCTCTTTACGATCCCATTGTTTGCTCATTATTATCGCGAACAAAAAATGACTGGTGACGACTATGTCGTTGTTTCACCAAAAAACAGCGGTGTCCAACGGACCCGTAGTTTGGCAGAATACTTAGATACAGCGATCGCGATCGTCGATCAAGATGAAGCCGATGGCGGCTATGTGATTGGTGATGTCGTTGGGAAAAAATGTATTTTAGTTGATGACATTTTAAATACCGGCCATACATTGGCAAAAGCGGCAGACTTGTTGAAGGAAGCTGGTGCCAGCGAAGTGTATGCTTGTGTGTCTCACGCCTTACTTTCGCCGCCAGCTAAAGAAATTTTGGATCAATCAGCGATTGAAAGGATTTGTGTCACCGATTCTTGTTGGACCAGCGAAGAACGCCATCCAGAAAAACTGCACTACATTTCTTGTGCTGAATTGATGGGGGAAGCCGTTCGCCGCATTCACGAAAATACACCAATGAGTCCATTGTTCCGCCTGGAAAGCAAAGAGTATAAATAAAAATATGAAAAGCACCCGCTATCCTTAGGGACAGCGGGTGCTTTTGCGTGTGGGGGAAGTGGACCAAACACAGCGGATCAGTTCAACTGGTTGCGGTTCAAGACCGTTTCTCGTTTGATCAGCTTATGTGGTACGACCAGCTGTACGCCGTTTGAATCTTCATGATTCAATTGCGCCATCAGCCGTTCGGTAGCGATTTTTCCTAAGGACAACACGTTGATATCGATACTAGTCAAATACGGGTGTGTCAAAGTAGCAAAGATCGAATTATTGAAACTGATGATGGATAAGTCATCCGGGACTTTGTAGCCATACATCGTCGCTAATTGAATGATCCGCACAGCGAACAGATCATCGATCACGACGATGGCAGTTGCTTGGGATTCTTTGATCGTTTCTTCAAACGTGACGTAATCTTCCGCTTTTTCAAAGGTCAATGCTGGATAAAAGGGGAGATTTGCCAGCATCATGGCTTTTTGGTAGCCGAAAAAACGTTCGAAATACAGATTTTCATGGGTCGTATTAGTAGCAAATAAAATCTTCGTATGCCCTTGGGCGATCAGATGCTCGGTTGCTTGCTTGCCTAACAACTGGTTGTCATTATCGACAAAAACGATTTTGTCTTCATTGCTGTATGGTTGACCAATCAAGGTAAAAGGGACTTCTTTTTCGACCAGATAGTCGATGATGGGGTCTTTTTCATCGGAATAGACCAAGATAAAGCCATCTACTTGTTTTTGCAGGTGCATCCGTTCCACGTTTTTTAGTAATGTAGCAAAGTCACGGGCGGAGGCAACGGCAACCGTCATTTGATGATGGCGGGCCTCTTCATTGATGGCTTCGATCGTTTCTAAATAAAAGGGGTTTCCTAGTCGTTCTTTCGAATCAAGGGGCGGCAAGATCACGCCGATGGCACTGGATATCTGTTTGCCGAGATTTCGAGCTGCAAGATTGGGGACATAGCCCATTTCTGCCATTACTTTGCGCACTTTCTTCTTGGTATCTTCAGAAATGCTGGGATGATCGTTTACGACACGAGAAACCGTGGATGTAGCGACGCCAGCCTTTTTGGCGACATCTTTGACCGTAATGCTCACTGATTTCCCTCCTTTTTTAGCTTATAGTATCACAAAGTGTCGGCACAAGGGTAGAGCCAATCAAAAGAAAGAAGAAATGCAGACATTTCTTCTTTCAGAAGGCTTGTTTAGTTGATCGCTGTACTGATTTCGTCTTCTAAAACATAGTCTTTGCCATACACCTTGATTGGCAATGCCTCACCGCTGATTTTTTTCAAAGTCACCGTTGACTCATTGACGGAAACAAAGAGCAGACGTCCACGATAGTTGATGTGGAAGGCATAGCGGCTCCACGTTTTAGGTAAGAATGGCGCAAACCCTAAGTGGTCGTGATCGGTTTTCATTTGAGCAAAGCCTTGAACGATCGCTAACCAGCTGCCGGTCATAGAAGTGATGTGCAAGCCATCATCGGTATCATTGTTGTAATTGTCCAAATCAAGACGAGCAGTCCGCTCATACATTTCCAACGCTTTTTCTTCCATACCTAATTCCGCTGCCAAAATCGCATGAATACTTGGGGAAAGGGAAGATTCATGCACTGTCATCGGCTCATAGAAATCAAAGTTCCGTTGTTTTTCTTCTTTGCTGAATTGATCGCCGAAGAAGTAGATCCCTTGCAAAACATCGGCTTGCTTGATAAAGCAAGAGCGCAAGATATGATCCCACGACCAATTTTGGTTTAACGGCAAGTGTTTTGGATCAAGATCGGAAACGGACATCAAGTCTTTGTCTAAGAAGGTATCATGCTGGACGAACACACCAAGCTCTTGGTCTTCTGGGAAGTACATATTGTCGATGATGTCTTGCCATTTGGCTTGTTCTTCGTCTGAGATCGTGACAGTCGCTTCGTCTTTGAAGGCTTCATAGCTGGCTAAGGTATAAGCTAAGACCCAAGTAGCCATTTTATTGGTGTACCAGTTGTTATTGATATTGTTTTCGTATTCGTTTGGTCCAGTGACGCCATGGATCATGTATTTTTGCTGACGTTTTGAATAGTGGACACGATCTGCCCAGAAACGTGAAATCGCGCTTAACACTTCTAATCCTTCTTTTTTCAGGTAACTTGTATCGCCAGTATAATTCGTAAAGTTGTAGATGGCATAAGCGATGGCACCGTTTCGGTGGATTTCTTCGAAAGTGATCTCCCACTCATTGTGGCATTCGATCCCAGTGAAGGTCACCATTGGGTAAAGGGCACCTGCTAAGCCTTGTTTTTGCGCATTGATATGGGCTTGCGGCAATTGGTTGTGACGGTATTTCAACAAGTTGCGGGTCACTTCTGGTTTTGCTAATGCCAAATACAATGGGACTGCATAGGCTTCGGTATCCCAGTAAGTCGCACCGCCATATTTTTCACCAGTAAAGCCTTTCGGTCCGATGTTCAAGCGCTCGTCTTCGCCATAATAGGTTGAAAACAGTTGGAACAGGTTGAAACGAATCCCTTGTTGCGCCGCAGCATCGCCTTCAATGATCACATCGGCTAAATCCCAGCGGGCTTTCCAAGCAGCGACTTGTTCTGCACGCAACGCATCATAATCTGCTTTGTATAAAGTGCCTAATTCGGTGACTTTTGCTGGATGATCATGAGCGGGAACATCACGACTCGTAACGATCAAGACTTCTTTGATCAATGAGAAGGTGTCACCGGCTGCCCCAGAAAAGGCAAAGGTATCAGCGACGCAAAGTTCGCTTTTCACGGAATCAATCGGTGTTTGGCTATGACGCATAGCAGAAGTGACAGTAAAGCGTTCAATGTCAAAATTATTTTCTACGGTCCGAGTCGTCAAGTAATGGAAGGTTTCGGTTTGGCCATGAGCTAATTCTTCCCAGAAACGTTCGTCGTAGTTGCTGTCTTCGTTATGGACGTTGTTATCTAGTTTAGAAATGACTTTGATCTCAGCGTCGCCTTCAATGATCTCAGCATCCATCTTAATGAGGGCAAGTTCACGTTTTACGATGCTCAAGAAGCGTTCAAAAGAGAATTTAACCGTTGCACCTGCTAAAGTCACAGTATAGTTGCGGCGTAAAATCCCAGTTTCCATGTCTAGTTCTAAATGGAAATCACTTGGGCTGATTTTTGCTAAGTCGACTAATTGGTCATTGATAAATAGGTCCATTGCAATAAAGTTGACCGCATTGATCACTTTGCCAAAATAGTCAGGATAGCCGTTTTTCCACCAGCCAACACGGGTTTTGTCTGGGTACCAGACACCTGCGATATAGGTACCTAAGTGATGATCGCCGCTGTATTGTTCTTCAAAGTTGCCGCGCATTCCCATGTAGCCATTCCCGATACTTGTTAGCGACTCTTGCAGTCGACGATTTTCTTTATCTAAGGTAGATGTCGCGATTTTCCATGGATCGATCTCGAACAATCGTTGGATTTTTTTCATGAAAGTCCCTCCAGAATCTTTTTGATATCTCTATCATAAGCGCAAACGATTGCATCGTCAAGTGAAAGTTGTTGCGTTTAAAGAATTTCCTATTAGGAAACATCGAGAAAGAAAGATTCAGTTATATAAAGGTGGAAAAGCGAATAGAATCCCTTTTGATATTTCTGGGTTTACAAAATCTTTTTTCTCCGTTAGAATGAAATTATTAAGAAACCGATTGCGTAAATCGATTCAGGGAAGGAAGAAGGAAGATGAAAAAATTATTGAGCTTCGAATTTTGGCAAAAATTCGGAAAAGCGCTAATGGTGGTTGTCGCTGTTATGCCAGCCGCTGGTTTGATGATCAGTATTGGGAAAACGATCCCAATGATCAATGCCGACTGGGCATTCTTGATCACCACAGGAGGCGTCATTGAAAACATTGGTTGGGCAATTATTGGTAACCTGCATTTATTATTTGCATTAGCTATTGGTGGTAGTTGGGCTAAAGAGCGAGCTGGTGGGGCATTTGCTGCCGGGATCGCCTTTATTTTGATCAACCGGATCACTGGTTCGATCTTTGGCGTGACGAGCGCGATGTTAACCGAAGAAGGCGCCTTTACCCATACGTTGTTTGGGACAAAGATCATGATCGACGGTTTCTTTACTAGTGTATTAGAAGCACCTGCTTTGAACATGGGCGTCTTTGTCGGGATCATCGCCGGTTTTGTGGGGGCAACAGCTTACAACAAATACTATAATTTCCGCAAATTACCGGATGCGCTTTCCTTCTTTAACGGCAAACGCTTTGTTCCTTTCGTGGTGATTGCCCGTTCAGTAGTCGTCGCATTAGTGTTATCAATCGTTTGGCCTTACATTCAAGCCGGCATCAACAACTTCGGTTTATGGATCGCGCAATCACAAGAAAGTGCGCCCGTTTTAGCACCTTTCTTGTTTGGAACCTTGGAGCGGCTGCTCTTACCATTCGGGCTGCATCATATGTTGACGATCCCGATCAACTACACCGAATTAGGTGGAACCTACACAATTCTTTCTGGGGCACAAGCCGGCACCCAAGTCTTTGGACAAGACCCATTATGGCTTGCTTGGGCAACAGATCTAGTGAATATGCGCAATGCTGGCGATACGTCACAATATCAATTTTTATTGGAAAACTTTGTTCCTGCCCGCTTTAAAGTTGGACAAATGATTGGTTCATCTGGGATCTTGATGGGCTTGTCTTATGCCATGTACCGCAATGTCGATGCGGACAAACGGCACAAATATACCTCTATGTATTTATCAGCTGCCATCGCTGTCTTCTTGACAGGGGTAACAGAACCGTTGGAGTTCATGTTTATGTTTGCTGCCGTACCGCTTTACATCGTTTATGCAGTCGTACAAGGGGCGGCGTTTGCGATGGCGGATATCGTCAACTTACGGGTCCATTCTTTTGGGAATATCGAGTTGTTGACCCGTACCCCAATGGCGATCAATGCCGGCTTAGGACAAGATTTGATCAACTTTGTGTTAGTGACCATCGTCTTTGGTGTCGGGATGTATTTCTTGGCAAACTTCTTGATCAAAAAATTCAACTTTGCAACACCAGGTAGAAACGGCAACTATGAAACAGAAGGGGCCAGCGATGCGCCAGCAACTGCTTCGGCGGATGGCAACTTGAACCCAGATTCGCAAGTCGTGAAAATCATTCATTTATTAGGGGGACGTGAAAATATCTCCGACGTTGATGCATGTATGACCCGTTTACGAGTTTCTGTGAAAAATCGGGAAGCGGTCGGCGATGAAAAAGCGTGGAAAGCCGCAGGGGCGTTAGGCTTGATCGTAAAAGACAACGGTGTGCAAGCAGTCTATGGACCGAAAGCAGATGTCTTAAAATCAGACATTCAAGATATCTTAGATTCTGGTGTCACGATTCCCGAACCGACTGCTAGTCAAGCACCAGCTGAAACCACTACCCATCAAAGCCAAGGCGTGACAGCTGAACTAGCTGCCGTTGCCACTGGAGAAGTGATGCCGATCACCTCTGTCAAAGACCAAGTGTTTGCGGAAAAAATGATGGGTGACGGTTATGGCGTGCGTCCAGAGCAGACGACAGTTGTCGCACCAATCAGCGGGAAAGTCACCAACATCTTCCCAACGAAACATGCGATCGGCTTGCTTTCTGATGAAGGCATCGAAGTATTGGTTCACATGGGCTTAGATACCGTTGACTTAAACGGTGCACCCTTTACGGTAGCTGTCACTGAAGGACAACAAGTGGCGGTCGGTGACAAGTTAGCGGAGATGAATCTCGCTGCAGTAAGTGCTGCTGGCAAAGACACCACCATCGTTGTAGTGTTGACCAACAGCGATCAAATCGATTCCTTTGAATTGACCCAAATCGGCAAGCAACAAGCAGCCGCAGTTGTTGGAATCGTAAAACTATAATAAAATGACAAGCGGGTCGACTCTTTTGTTGACCCGCTCTCTTTTATTTTTAAAAGGAATCGTACAAGCAAACCGAGAGAAGGAGCCTTATTCATGAAGGTATTAACATTGAACACCCATAGCTGGTTAGAAGAAAATCAGCTAGAAAAATGCAAAATGATCGCACAAGAGATTGCAACAGGCGACTATGACATCATCGCCTTGCAAGAAGTCAACCAAACGATCGCTGCTCAAACCATCGTTCCTGATGGGCTTTATTGCCCGACAGATACGCTGGTGGAAATCAAGGAGGACAATTTTGCTTTACGCCTAGTGGAAGAACTGCAACTGTTAGACTGTGACTACTATTGGTCATGGACCTACAGTCACGTAGGCTATGACATTTACCACGAAGGCAATGCCTTATTGTCCAAACAGCCCATCATTGCCAAAGAATATCTGGCTTCACAAGCCACGGATGTCTGGGATCATACCACGCGCAAAAACCTGAGCGGCGTGACTGAAGCCGATGGGCAGATCGTACAAGTCGTTAGTTGTCACTTTTCTTGGTGGCAAGACGGTAAATTTGCCTACGAGTGGCAACAGACAGAAGCATTTTTAGCAGAACGGGCAGATACCTTATTGATCTTAGGAGATTTCAACAACGATGCGGCCAGTTCTGGTCATCAACTCGTCCTTGACAGCTCCTTACAGCTGCAAGACAGCTTTTTAACGGCTGCTGAAACGACCGGGGAAGCCTCTGTCGTTAAAGCCATTGATGGTTGGCAAGACAATCGAGAAGCATTGCGGATTGATTATGTTTTTGCATCTAATGACCTGCAAGCAACGGAATATGAAGTCGTTTTTGACGGAACGCGTACTCCAATCGTCAGCGATCACTTTGGAATCAAAGTGGTTTTTGCTTCAAAAACAGATCCAAACTAACATGAGCGACAGCAAAAAGCAGTGCCGGTTGGCACTGCTTTTCTTTTTGGGGAAGTTAAATCGCTGAACGAACAAGGAGGAAAAATAATAAACTCAATAAAAGAATGAATGCTAATGCCCCATAGGTAAAACTCTTTTCGCCCCACGTTGCGGTTTCCTCCTGACTCGAAAGACTTCTTCTTGTAAAAAAGACGAGTCCTGCGCCGATGACATTCGCTGTCAGCAACTGTTGAAAGAAGATCAGAAATAAATACTGTCCCAAAAGGCCTTTTTTACTCATGGAAAACCGTTGAATAAAGTACAGGCAAGCCCCTTGCAGCAAAAGGAGACTACTTAACAAGACCCCTAAAGCGGCTAACGGTTGCGAGCTAAGGTACTGGGCAAAGGTCATCCCATGGTTGAAGGCAGTCAAGGAAAGATAAAGATAGTAAGCACCGGCGATCAAAAGCCAATAACTCAGTAAAATCAATGGAAACGCCCATTTTCGTTTAGTCATGGTTGCCCTCCTGTAAAGTGAATAGTCCATAGGAACGGATCAAATAATCAATCAAGCAGCTCAGTCCAATCAAAGACTGGCTAGGGATTTTCTTGCGACCGATTTGAAAAAAATCGCAATAATAGGTCAGGTGAAACGTTGAATGGCGAGCAAAATAATTATCTCCTGGCGCACTCAATGTCAAAACGGGAATCTGACGAATCGCAAAAGTCGTCAGATTCTCTTTGACGTTTTCTGTTTCGCCGCTGAGTGAGGCGATGATCACACAATCTTCGGCAGTGATCATCGGCATGACCATATCAAATTCCGTTTTGTTCGGCAATACGATCACTCGTTTTTCCATAGAAAGCATCATTTTGGAAAACTCCTCCAGTGCTTTCTTTTGGGAAAACCCAGTTGGATAGCAGTAGATGGTTTTGCTGCGGTCAAACAAGCGGTTGAGGGCAGCTAAGTCTACTGTTTTTACATAGTTTAGGGTGGCGAAAATATCCTCTTGTTGCTTTTCAAAAATCGTTTTTTGCTGCGAAATCGTTGTTGCCTGTTCTTGCTGATGCCGTAGAAAATATTTGAACTCGGAATAGCCAGAAAAACCAAGTTTTTTCGTCAACCGTAAAATAGAAGACTTTGAGACGTGAACCTGCTCGGATAGCTCGACGATCCCCATAGATAGAACGGTATCGCCGTGGGAAAGAATATAGTTCAGAATGCCACGATCAAGTTCACTTAACTCTGCTTGGTGCTGTTGAATCAAATACTGTAATTTCACAAAAACCCCTCCTTATTGATTAAGTATAGCTGAAAAGCCAGGAGGGGAGGCGAAGAACGCTGGCTAGTGTAATTCTGGCCAAAAGGCTTGATTTGCTTCGATCAATTCATCGAGTAATTCTTTGGCTACACGGGCATTTGGGACCACTTTTGAAAGAATCAGTGCTTGCCACAGCTTCTGGTAAGAACCCTCTGCCCAAGCTTCCACGACTAATTTTTCTACGGCGACTTGTTGTTCCATCAATCCTTTTTGGAAGCGAGGGATCTTGCCTTGTGTGATTGGTTCTGCCCCGTTACTGCCGACGATACAAGGCACTTCCACCATTGCCTGTTCATCAAAGTTGACGATCGCTCCTTCGTTAGGCACGATCAACAGCATTCGTTCTTGCGTGTTATAAGCAATCGCTCGTGCAAGGTCAACAATGTAGCTGGCGTGTTCATCCACTTCAAGCGTGGTGTCAGTCGCTGTCTGGTTTTCTACGATGCGTTGGCATTCACCAAAGACGTGTTTTTCGCGGCCAGCCATGACTTCATTTGCCCGTGTAAAAGATGGGTTGGTGTGCGCCACTTCATCTTGAGGGAAAAAGTAATACTTCAAGTAGGTATTTGGCAAAGTGGATGGATCAACCTCGTACACTTCTTTTGCTTTGGCAAAGGTGTGCATCCAGCTGGCATCAGCATGTTGGCTCGCTTCGATTTCTTCTGGCAATGAATAGCCGTATTTTGCTACATGCGCTTGGATCTGCGGCAGCAAGTCATTGCCAGCTTTGTCTCGTATATCTGTCCACCAGCCAAAGTGATTCAAGCCATAATAGCGAACGACCAATTCTTTGCGAGAAGCTAAACCGATCGCTTGCGCCATCCGTTCTTCGATTCCCACTGGCATATCACAAATATTAATGATCTTAGCATCAGGGCGCAATTTACGAGTCGCTTCTGCGACGATCGCTGCAGGATTGGAATAATTCAACATCCACGCATCAGGGGAATATTTTTCCATATAATCGACTAACTCCAATACACCGCCGATAGAACGCATCCCATAAGCGATCCCGCCAGGACCACAAGTTTCTTGGCCGACCACACCATATTTCAAAGGGATTTTTTCATCCTTTTCGCGCATCGCATACAAGCCAACTCGGATATGCGCCATCACAAAATCGACATCCTGAAACGCGGTTTCGGGATCAGTGGTTGCTAAAAAGCTGATTTCGGGTGCGCGTTCTTTCAATAAAATCTCGCAAGCTTGTGCCACTTTTTCTTGTCGTTCTTCCAAATTGTCGTAAAACTTGATTTGGCGAATCGGGAAACGATCCAAGTGTTCTAAAAGCATCAAGACGATTCCAGGGGTAAAGGTACTGCCGCCTCCAGCGATCACGATTGAAAATTTTTTCATTTTTGTTTCCTCCTTAGTCTGATACAGCTAATAATTTTTCGAATTGTTCTCTCACTTGTGGCACATCCAGGCCAACGATCACTTGGAAGGCGTTGCCGTTGCGAACGACGCCATGGGCACCAGCGCCTTTAAAGATGTCATCTGGCAGCACTTGGTCTTGATCTTTGACGGTGATTCTTAGGCGAGTGGCACAATTAGTGACTTTATCGATATTGTCGCGACCGCCAAACCCTTCTAAGTAGACTGCGGCTTGTTCGGTGTAGCGATTGGCACCGGCAATCACTGGAGTTCCAGTGTTGGCTTGTTTTTCTTTGTAATCTTTTTTGGTGTATAGTTTGACTTCGCTATTGTTTTCTTCCCGTCCTGGTGTGGCTAACTTAAATTTGAGGATCAAGAAGCGGAAAACAAGGAAATAAAGCGCAGTAAAGGCTAACCCAATCACCAACTGCGTGAAGATCATACTGCGATGATTTTGAAATAGCGGAATCCAGACCTTCGCTAACAGATCGATCAAGCCGCCCCCCATATCTCCAACGACCCCGAAGGCAAACATCGTTGCCGCCATGGTCGCTGCTAAAACAGCGTGCACCGCAAAGAGGGGTGGTGAGATAAAGAGGAAGGTGAATTCCAATGGCTCAGTGATACCAGCTAAAACGGCAGTTAAAGTGGCAGGGATCAAAATCGCTAATACTTTCTTTTTATTCTCAGGCTTGGCTGTGAAATAAAAAGCAGCAGCGATCCCCGGTGCAGCAAAGATCTTAGAATTGCCATGTAAAGCAAAGCCCCCTTCAGGGAAAAGCTCTTTCAATGGTCTGGTGGATTGGGCAAATTCTTGTAAATGTGCCATCCAGTATTTGGAGATTCCTTCTTCGACGACAGCAGGACCAAAAACAAAGGGGGTATACACGAAATGATGGAGACCTGTGGGGATCAATATTCGCTCTAAGAAAGTATAGAGCCAGACCCCAAAGACCCCAGCACTTGCTAGAAACCCTTGCATGGACCCAATGCCAGCTTGGACTTTCGGCCAAATCAATGCAATCAAGAAAGCGACTGGCAACATCAAAAAGAATCCAAGGATCACGACAAAGGAAGAGCCTTGGAAGATTCCGAGAAAATCAGGCAGCTTCGTATCGAAAAACTTGTTGTGAAGATAGACGACGATCGCCGAAATAAAAATTGCTCCGATAATACCAGTATCTAATGTTTTGATGCCGGCGATCATTTTCAAGCCACTCTCACCGCCGGGATCAGCTGCAAAGTTGACACCGAAGAAGTGACCAAAGTACTCGATCATGCCAGAAATAAAATAATTACAAGTAATATAGACGACAAAGGCTTCCATTGCCGCTCGCGCATTGGCTTTTTTTGCGAGACCGATCGGTAATCCAATAACAAATAGTAATTCCATTTGGTTGAAGACCGTCCATGCACCGTTTTCAATGATCGTCCAAATGTTGAACCAAGTAGAGCCTTCAGTGGCGATGCTCCCCACAAGCATCGGATTTTTAAAGATAATACACAGCGCGACCATGATCCCCGAAAATGAAAACAAGAGGACCGGGGTAAACATCGCACCGCCAAACCGCTGAACTTTTTCCATCATAATTTCTTAACATCTCCTTTCAATTTTTACTACAATCTCAGTATAGAAAAGAAAGATAGCGGTTACAATAAAGTGAGGCGGCATAGGAACGTAGAAGCAAACAAAGAGAAAAGGTAGCAACTGCGGGGAAATTTCCCATAAAAAAACAAACCTGCGAAAAACAGGTTTGTTTGCTAAGTACGTGTATTTAAATTTCGACGTTGCCATAACGATTGGCAAGGGCGGTGCGGATCAAGCGCTCTGCCAAATGCTCATTTCTTGCGAGAAGCGGTCCGTGGAAGTAAGAGCCGAACACATTGCGGTAAACCACACCTTCGGTTTGGTCTTCGCCATTGTTTCCTTGTCCTTGGATGACTTTCCCCAATGGTTTTTCCCCTTTACCTAAGAAAGTACGGCCATTATGGTTTTCAAAGCCATAATAGGTCTCATCGAATTCTTCATTGTGGATCACGATGTCACCGATGAACCGGTTGTTTTCTTGGCTTAAGGTGTAATGATCCAAGGCACCGATCCCCTTGATTTTCTCGCCGTTGGCACCGATGTAGTAATGACCCAGCAATTGATAGCCGCCGCAAATTGCCAGCATCACGCCATCATTTTCGATATAGCTGGTCAGGGCTTCTTTTTTTGATTGGATATCTTGTGAAACGATCACTTGTTCAAAATCTTGTCCGCCACCGAAGAAGACGAGATCATATTTTTCAGGATCGAAGGGCTCGTGAATGCTGACGACTTCTGCGTTGAAGGTCACGCCTAGTTTTTCGGCCACGTAGCGCAACATCAAGAGATTGCCGTTGTCGCCGTAAGTATTCAAAAGATTTCCATACAAGTGGGCAACATTCAGTTGATACTTAGTCACGACTCATTCCTCCTTTGATATAGCCTTTTTCCGCAAGCTTTTTGCGTAGCTGCAGGACTGCAGTGTAAGTCGCTAAAATATAGACTTTTTCTGTTGGTAAGTCTGCAATTTGCTTGATGACGTCATCAAGTTCAGGGGTTTCAATGATTTTCTCTTCAGGGATCCCCGCAACTTTTAACCGCAACGCCATATCTTTGTGACGATCACCACCAGCGATCACTTGAGGAATCCCCATATCGGCAAACGCTTCATGGTCGCCATCCCAAATCCAGCTGACGTCGATCCCATCTGCGTAGTTGGCATTCAACAAGCTGACTAGTGAGAAAGGATAGGGCGACAGGCCGATCATATCGATGACTTGGTTCAAACCAACAGGGTTTTTAACTAAAACTAACGTACATTCTTTGTCCCCGATGCGGATCGCTTCTTGGCGGCCAAAGACTTTTTCGTCATAGGCCAAACCAGATTTGATTTTTGCAGGTGCTACGCCATAATATTCCGCAACCGCAGTTGCCGCCAGCGCATTGTAGACATTGTACATCCCACCAACTTCGATGCGATAGTCATTGCCATCGATCACAAAATCAGCAGAGGTGTTGTCCATTGCAGTCATTTCCGTCAGTTTATAATCCAATTCTGGTCGATGGAAGCCGCAATTTGGGCAGTAGTATTTCCCAAGATTGGCATAGGTGATCATTCTATAATGCAAAATGTGATGACACTCAGGACACAACACGCCATCCGTATTGTAATGGGCCATCTGCTCTTCATCTGGCAAATGATCAAATCCATAGTATTTCCGCGGATTGACAGTTGCCACCGAATTGAACAGTGGCGAATCCCCATTGCAGAGGATCGTTGCTTCCGGTGAGTTTGCGGCACCTTCAACGATCATTTTATAGGTCGTATAGATCTCGCCATAACGGTCCATTTGATCGCGGAAAATATTGGTGAAAACGAACAATTCCGGTTTGATGTACTTCGTTACTTTGCTGAGACTGGCTTCATCGATTTCTAAAACCGCAAATTTTTTGCCTTTTTTAGGGCGTGCCGATAGAAAGGTTGAAACGATCCCTTGGACCATATTGGCACCGGTGGGGTTCGTTAATACTTCATCAAATTCTTGGCGCAAAATATTGACAGTCAAGGCAGTCGTCAATGTTTTGCCGTTGGTGCCTGTAATCACGACGACTTGGTAATCTTTCGCCAAATGATCTAATATATGTGGATCAACTTTTAATGCTAATTTACCAGGCAGGCTTGAGCCACCTTTGAAAAAGTTCTTTAATACCCATTGAGAGGTCTTACCGACTGAAACAGCCAGATGACTTCGTATTCCCATAATGTAACCCTCCATTAGAGCGAATGCTTTCGTTGTGCAAATTCAATTTATCATACCATATACCAAGAAAAAGGTTAAATTGCTTTTGCGATTCTTTAAATTTCTACAAAGACCATTCTGATAAATGGCTCTTTTACTTGCGATGATCAAAGGCTTGAAAAGCAAAACAGCAAACCTTCTGCCAGGTTTGCTGTTTTAACCGATAATGATTTTTTCCGTTGGGTACTCGTAGCCTAAGTCACGTGTTTCTTTTGGTACGAATAACATCAAGGTGTACAGCATACCGACACGGCCGATAAACATCAAAAGAGCAATCACGAGTTTGCCGATGGTTGATAAATCGCCCGTGATTCCTAAAGAAAGCCCTGTGGTTCCAAAGGCCGAGGAAACTTCAACAATGATGGCGATCAAAGGGATATCCTCGATGGCGGTCAAGAATAAGACACAAAAGAAGCACATGCCCATCGAAAGCATGAAGACCACCACTGATTTACGGACGTCATCTTGATCGATCCGGCGACCGAAGATATTGATATTGTCCTCACTTTTCAAGAAGGCATAGAGGTACAGCCCAATGATGGCAATGGTCGTCGTCCGAATCCCCCCACCAACAGAGCTGGGACTACAACCAATAAACATCAGCAAGGAGAAAACGATCAACGTCGTGGTTTGGAAGTTGCCTAAGTCATGGATCTGCAGGCCAGCATTCCGCGTTGTCATGGAATAAAACATGCTGTTCATCCACATACCACTAAAGCTGTAATCTTTGAATAAATAATCTTTCTCAAGGAAAAAGATCGCTAATGTACCGCCGACAAAGAGGATCACGAAAGCCAAAACAGCAATTTTTGTGAATAAAGAAAAGCGAAACGGCAAGCGGCGGCGTTGTTTTTTCATTTTAAAAAGGACCCATTCCCGAAAGTCCATGATCACTGGAAATCCGATCCCCCCGATAAAAATCAAAATCATGATACACGTCAGGAAGAAATAATCATGGGAAAACGGCAAGATGGAATTGCCCGTCACATCAAACCCTGAGTTGGTCACAGCAGAGATCGCTTGATAAAACCCATAAAAGATCGCGTCACGCCAATTGTCATAATACCCGTAAAGATGAAAATAAACAGCGAAGATCGTACCTGCTACCAACTGACAAACTAAAATGATGGTAAACGTCGTTCGAATCATCCGAACGATCCCGCTAAGCTTTGGCTGGTTCATATCTGTCATGATCAATTGGCGCTGCTTTAAACTGATTTTGCGCCGTGAAACGATCGCAAAAAAGGTCGAGATCATCATGATCCCTAAACCACCAACTTGAAAGAGGACTTCCAATAAAATGACCCCGCGGTCGTTAAATACGTCATTGATCGGGAAGGTAGTCAACCCTGTGACACTGACCGTGCTGACCGCCATAAAGAACAGATCGATAAACGCGACATGAGAGCCCGGTTCCCGAAAGAAGGGAAGTGAAAAAAGCCCCAAAGAGACCACCGTCATCACGATATAATAAAAAACAATCACTTGGATTGAAGATACATTCTGGGAAATAAACGTCTTGCTCCTGCGCTGCGTCAAGCGAGCAAAGCGGGTAAAGTTCATAACAAAAACCCCTCACTAATTAAACTATCCCCAGTATACCAAAGAACCAAGTAGATTTGAAAGAAAGCAGGATAGAATTTATGTGGGGCAGAAATTGCGCAAGGAAACGTTTCTGGAGTGATTCTTTTCATTCGGGCAAAGGAGCCGCCAATCAATCCTTGTGTTTGGCAGCGATGGTCTGCCTTTGAATGATCTTCAATCATTGTAAGGATTTTTGAAAAGGTAGGCACGATTGAATGGTGTAAAGCAGTAGTCTCTTTTTTGAGAGGCACTATCCCTTCAATCGATTTTTTAGCAAGAAAAAGGATGCGGAAGTTGTATATACATGTTAAAATAATAATGTGAGAAAAACGCTTTCTTTAATAAAGAAAGCCAGAATGGAGAGAAGTAGATGAATGCCAACCCTTATGATATCAAGTTAGTAGCTGTCGATATGGATGGAACCTTTATGCGCACGGATTATACGTATGATGTTCCCCGCTTCAAGGCCATGTTGGCCCGCATGAAAGCAGTCGGCTGTCAGTTTGTCGTTGCCAGCGGCAATCAGTATTACCAGTTGCGGGCTCAATTTCCCGGCTATGATCACGAGCTGAGTTTTGTTGCAGAAAACGGAGCACTTGTCAAAGACAAAGAAACAGTGCTTTTTGCAGCGGACATTCCCCGAGAAACGGTTTTCGCAACCTTAGATTTATGTAAAAAATACCCCGAAGTTAAAAATGTAATGTGTGGGCTCAATAGTGCTTATTGTGAACGGGGAACGGTCAGTGATGCTTTTTTTGAATTAACAAATAAGTATTACCACAAATTGCAATGGGTCGATGACTTTGCCCAAGTAGAGGACACGATCCTGAAATTTGCCCCAACCGTTCCTGTCGAAAAAACGGCCTATTATTCGGAACTATTTCAAAAAGAACTAGCTGGTTTGCTAGTGCCAACAGGCAGTGGGCATGGTTCCGTGGATCTGATCGTGCCTAACTGCCACAAAGCATCAGGATTGGCACGCTTGGTAGAGCGATGGGGGATCACTCCTGAGCAATGTGTCGCTTTTGGCGATGGCGGCAATGATTTGGAAATGTTAGCCTATTGCCAGAGAGGCTATGCGATGGACAATGCGCCAGAAAACGTCAAAGCCGTTGCCACCGCCGTCTGTCCCTCAAATGATGAGGATGGAGTATTAGTCACATTGGATCAGCTGTTCCCGATGGTCTAGGCGTTCTTTAAGATTCTTAAAAATAGGTAAGTATTCCGATCAATTTTCACGATTTCAGAAGAAAACGCTGGCAATTTATGAGAAGATAAAAGAAATAAAAGATAACAGCGACGATCCGCACGGAACAATAGAGAGAAAAGCGCATCAATTTTTTTGAAAATCGAGACGGAAATGGGGAAGATCATGAAGAACGTGAAAATTATTTTTTTTGATGTTGATGGCACACTGATCGACATGAGCAAAAAGCAAATCTCTAAAAGAATGTTAGCCACATTAAAAGCCTTGAAGAAGCAAGGGATCCTGTTGTGCATTGCGACTGGCAGAAGTCCCATCGCGTTGCCGCAATTTGAAGGCGTGACCTTCGATGCGTTTTTGACCTTTAACGGATCGTATTGTTTTAATCAAGCCGAGGGGATCCACCAAAACCCCATTCCTAAAAAAGATGTTCAGCAAATCATAGAAAATGCGACGGCGCTCAAGCGTCCAGTAGCAATCGCAACGAAGGATCGTACCGTTGCCAATGGCAAAGATGCTGATTTAGTTGAGTATTTTTCCTTTGCTCATCAAGAAGTGATCGTGGCAGAAGATTTTGAAGAGTTGATCCAACAGCAAGACATTTTCCAAGTGATGTTAGGTTCAGGGAAAGAAGACTACGCCAAAGTGATGGCAAATACTACAGAGGCGAAAATCACCGCCTGGTGGGATCGGGCAGTCGATATTATTCCAGCCAGCAGCGGGAAAGGAAGCGGCATTGCCAAAATGCTGGCTTACTATGGCTTGGATAAATCCGAAGCCATTGCCTTTGGGGATGGCAACAATGACATTGAGATGCTGGAGGCAGTTGGTTGGGGTCTAGCAATGGCCAATGCTTCGGATGAGTTAAAAGCGATCGCTGACGAAGTGATTGGTCACGTAGCCGAGGAAGGTATTTATCAATACTGCTTAGAAAACGGGTTGCTGGGTGAAGCCGTGCAGTGATGGGCAATGCGTCAGTTGCTGTTGCCCGCTAAGAACATGCGCAGCCAGGATCGCTACTGCGTGTCAGTTTGATCAAATAAAAAAACTGTTTCCGAAATGCATTAGGGAAACAGTTTTTTATTGATATAAAGTTGTTTAGCAATTTGTACGGTTTACAGCGCCTCTACTGCTTCGATCGCCTGATAGACTTTTTCGGGTGTGATCGCAGGATCGATCAAAATAAAGGTTTCTTCTTCCTTGACAGCATAGGTCAGAACCGAGGCGAAGTAATCACGATCAAGGCGTGTCACGTGGAGATCCTTCAGCTTCATCGGCAAGTGCAAAGCTTCGTAAAACGGCCGTAATTCTTCAATCACATCAAAATCATTGGTATAGGCAAGCTGGACCCAAATGCAGTAGGCGACTTTATTGCCGTGCAAGACACTATGGGTCTCATTCAAATAAGACAAGCCGTCATGCAGCGCATGCGCACCGGACGTGCGGCCAAACTCTACTGCAAAACCGCCAACTTCGCCTGCCAAAGCAATGATCGCGTCGGTGATGCGGGCAAAGGCGGGTGTCAGCTGCCCAGCTTCTAGGTCTTTGACAGCTTGGATCGCATCGGCAATCAGCAAGTTTTTGATCAAAAGAGCGCTTTGGAAACCTAGCCGTACTAAGGCAGTCTTGTCGTCTTCTGCCATGTTGCGGACGATGGCTTCCATTTCATAATATTTGGCTAAGGTATCAGCGATCCCTGCGATAAAGTAATCAACAGGTGTGGCTAGTAAAAAACGGGTGTCGACGATCGTCATGTAGGCACCTTTTTTGGCATAGTCGATTTTACAAATCGTATGATCGGGGTAATAGGCGACGATCACCGGGGTAAAGGGCGCACAGTTGGAAACCAATGTAGGGATCACGATCAGCTCTGCGCCAAGGGTTTGAGCGGTGATTTTTGCTGTATCAGCGACCTTGCCGCCGCCGATTGCCACCACGGCATCTGCTTGCTGGATCGCTTCAGCTAAGGTTTGCGCATTTTCATAACTCGATGATCCATCGTAGCGGTAGATCGGGTAGTCAAATGAATGAGGGTAATAGTTCGAAAACACATCGAATGACTGCTCCCCAGTAATTACTGCTACCTCTTGGAACTCTCGTAAATACTCCGGCAAATCAGTTAAGACCCCATCGCCCGTAATATAACGGTTTGGACCTGGACGGACTTCATTAGCTAACATCAAACAAACACTCCTTTATAATCGTCAGAATTTTCTAATCAGTGTAGCGCGAAAATGCCCTGACTGTCAATTTCCTTTTTGGGAAAAAACAGAAAACAGCCGATCTGCTGACGAGGCAGATCGGCTGTTAGTGATGAATTGTAAGGAACGTTCCCCAAAATGTTAAGCCCAGTTTTGGCGAATAAAGCCGGCTCGACCGGAGCCTTCGCTATAAGCATTGTAATGGGCTGCATTTTTTTTGTAAAAATCTTGATGATAATCTTCTGCAGGATAAAAAGGTTCTGCTGGTTCGATCTTCGTTACGATCGGACGGTCAAAGCGGCCGCTAGCTTGCAACTGCGCCTTTGATTTTTCCGCAATCGCTTTTTGTTCTTCACTATTGTAAAAAATCACTGGACGATAGGAATCACCACGGTCGGCAAACTGACCAAACGCATCCGTGGGGTCTGTCTGCTGCCAATAGATGGCAACTAATTCTTCATAAGAGATGACTTCAGGATCAAAGGTGATTTCAACTGCTTCGGTGTGACCGGTGGTACCTGTCGTTACTTGTTGGTAGGTTGGGTTAGGGACATGGCCGCCAGTAAAGCCCGAAACCACTTTGAGGATGCCTGGCTGTGAATCAAAAGGCTTCACCATGCACCAAAAACAACCACCAGCAAAAATTGCCGTATCTTTCATAGGTATTCCTCCTTTGCTTCTATGGTATGCTTCTAGTAGAGAAAAACAAGAGATATGCTTAGATAACTTACTAACGAAGAAAGGAACCGCCCATGGAAAGCATGTTAATTTTACTACGGGGGAATTCTGGCAGCGGAAAAACCACTATTGCCAAAGCTGTTCAGCACGTTTTTGGGGAAGAGGCAGTGCTGATTTCACAAGATGTTTTTCGGCGAGAAATTTTTTGTGTCAAAGATACCTCTAATAATTTAGCCAGCGGTTTGATGAAAGAAGCTGTCCTATATGCGAAGGGGAAAGTGCCGATGATACTTGTTGAGGGGATTTATTCTCGTGAAAAATACCAAGACTTTCTCGACTTTCTAATGAAACTCTTTCCCCAAAAAAAGCTAGTTTATTATTTTGATCTTTCTTTCGAGGAAACGGTCAAAAGACATCAGACCCGAATGCAGCGAGACTATTTTTCCGAGGAGGCGATGCGTAAATGGTGGCTTGAGCGAGACTTGCTTTTCCCAAAAGGATCTTCAGAGGAAAGACTGATCAAAGAAGGCCTAACGATAGCAGAAACGGTCGATCAGATCATCGCAGATTATCAAGAAACAAGAAGGAGTGATTGAATATGGCGCGAATCATTGAACAAGGAACAGACCAAGAATTGGCTGCGTTAGAAGCAGCATTAACAGCATACACAAAGCATCAAAAACCATTTACACAAACAGAGACCTATCAGAACTTTAGCAGTGTAATCAAAAAAGAGGGTGTGGTGATTGCTGGCGGTATTGCCTACGCCTCAATGTATCATATCGGCTATCTTGACACCCTGTGGGTCAAAGCATCCGAGCGGGGAAAAGGGTATGGCAAGCAGATTCTTACGGATCTTGAACAGCAGTTGAAAGCATTTGGCTGTGAAAATTGCCAGACGGCGACTTTTGATTTCCAAGCACCAGATTTTTATCAGCGAGTGGGCTATGAAGAAATCGGGAGAATCGCCCATACGCAAAATCAGCTAACAGAAATTTTTCTAGTAAAGAAATTACGTGATTGAATCCCAAAGAAACCGTTGAACAAGGACGAAACCAAGGAAAGAGAGGCACAAACAATGTTAGATAAATCAATTCCATATGCAGAAATCTGGATGAAGCGAGCACACAAAAGCACACCGATCCAGCCCATTCAATCCGATAACTATTCGCTACGCAGCTACCAAGCAGGAGACGAAAGGCACTGGGCACGGATCGAAACATCCGTCGGAGAGTTTGACAATGAGGAAGAGGCATTGGCGTATTTTGAAAAAGAATTTATGCCCGAGCAAGCACAGCTAGGACAGCGAATGTTTTTTGCCCTTGATCAAACAGGTACACCGGTCGGCACGGCTACCGCTTGGAAAAAAGCCAAGCAAGACGGTACACCGGTTCCGCTAGTCCATTGGGTAGCAGTAATGCCGCAAGCTCAACGTCAAGGGATCGCTCGCGGCTTGGTCACGCAAGTCGTTTCTGTCTTAGAGGCAGCCAACGAGCCGATGTATCTTCATACGCAAACGTGGAGCCACGCAGCAATCAAGCTCTACCAGCAGCTCGGTTTTGTGATCATTGCAACGGATATCAATGGGAATGAAAATCCAGAATATCCACTGGCTTGTCAAGTATTGGCAGAAGTGGCCAGAAAAGCCAGAAATGATTAAGAAGTACCGGCAGCAAAAAATCCGTTAACTTTTCGTAAAACTCTTGCGTAAAAGGCGGCGTGTGTCGAATTTAAGTCTGTAAAAATTCTCCTTTTTCAAGTATAATACCAAAGGAGTATGAGGAAGGATGGGCGAGATGGCACAGCTTTTTTTTAAATATGGCGCAATGAATAGTGGGAAAACGATCGAGATACTGAAAGTTGCTCACAACTATGAAGAACAAGACAAACCAGTCGTGATCATGACAAGTGGATTGGACACGAGAAGCGGCGTGGGAAATGTTTCGAGTCGCATCGGCTTAGAGCGAGACGCGATCCCGATTTTTGATGAAACGGATCTATTTCATTTGATCAAAGACCTCGGTTATAAACCTTATTGTATTTTGATCGACGAAGCACAGTTCCTAAAGAAGCATCACGTGCTGGCTTTCACCAAAATCGTGGATGAGTTAGGTATTCCTGTAATGGCCTTTGGCTTGAAAAATGATTTCCGCAATGAATTATTTGAAGGCTCAAAATACTTGCTGCTTTACGCAGATAAAATCGAAGAGATGAAAACCATCTGCTGGTTCTGTCATAAAAAAGCAACCATGAACTTGCACTATATCGACAGAAAACCCGTTTACGAGGGCGATCAAGTACAAATCGGCGGCAATGAAGCGTATTATCCAGTTTGCCGCAAGCATTACTTTCACCCGGGAATGAAAAAAGAAGGAGAATAATCAATGTACGATCAGTTACAAGCAATCGAAGACCGTTACGAAGAATTAGGCGAATTACTAAGTGATCCAGCCGTGATCTCTGACACCAAACGCTTCATGCAGCTTTCAAAAGAAGAAGCCAATACACGGGAAACGGTGGAAGTCTACCGCCGTTACAAAGAAGTCGTTGAAGGAATCAAGGACACTGAAGAAATGCTTGGGGAAAACCTAGATGCAGAAATGGCTGAGATGGCCAAAGAAGAACTCTCTGACTTGAAAAAAGAAAAAGACGTTTTAGAAGAACGCATCAAGATTTTGTTGTTGCCAAAAGACCCGAATGATGACAAAAACATCATCATGGAGATCCGTGGTGCAGCAGGCGGCGACGAAGCAGCCTTATTTGCTGGCGATCTTTTCAATATGTATCAAAAATATGCGGAAAACCAAGGCTGGAAAGTCGAAGTCATGGATGCCAACGTCACTGGGATCGGCGGCTACAAAGAAGTCATCATGATGATCACTGGCGACAACGTCTTTTCAAAATTGAAATATGAGAGCGGCGCCCACCGAGTGCAAAGGGTACCGTCTACCGAATCACAAGGCCGAATCCATACGTCTACGGCAACGGTCGTGGTTATGCCTGAAGCAGAAGAAGTCGAAATCGATATCGCAGACAAAGATATTCGTACCGATATTTACCATGCCTCTGGTGCCGGTGGTCAGCACGTTAACAAAACAGCTTCTGCTGTTCGTTTGACTCACTTGCCAACAGGGATCGCTGTTGCGATGCAAGATGAGCGTTCACAGCTGAAAAACCGTGAGAAAGCGATGAAAGTCTTGCGGGCACGGGTCTATGACCAAATGCAGCAAGAAGCACAAAGCGAATACGATGCAAACCGTAAATCAGCAGTGGGTACCGGCGATCGTTCTGAACGGATCCGGACCTATAACTTCCCGCAAAACCGCGTAACAGATCACCGTATCGGGTTGACTATTCAAAAATTGGATCAAATTTTAGCTGGAAAACTCGATGAAATTGTTGATGCACTGATCGTTTACGATCAAACATCAAAATTAGATGAGATGCAAAATGGCTAAAACCTATCGAGAAGTCCTTTCACGGGCTTCTTCTTTTTTAGAAACGAAAGGACTGGACGGGTATGCGATCCAATACCTGTTTTTACAGCGAAAAAACTGGCAGCAACTCGATTGGCTGCTGCAGATGGACCAACCCATCCTAAGGGAAGATGAGGCACAGATCGCAGCAGATCTTGAACAGTTGCTACAGCATGAACCCCCGCAATATTTATTGGGGTATGAAGAATTTTATGGTCATCGCTTAAAAGTGACCCCTGCAACCTTGATCCCGCGTCCAGAAACCGAAGAGCTGGTGGAAAACTGTCTGGCAAAACTACCAGCAGATCAGCCGCTACGAGTCGTTGACATTGGCACGGGTACAGGAGCGATCGCCATTGCCTTAAAATTGGCACGTCCCCAGTGGTCGGTAAGTGCCGTGGATCTTTCAGCAGAGGCGTTAGCTGTTGCTAAAGAAAATGCGACAGCTTTAGGTGCGGAGATCCGCTTTTTCCAAGGAGATACCTTGGAGCCTGTGGCAGATCAGCAATGGGATCTGATCGTTTCCAACCCGCCGTATATCAGCGCTGAAGAGTGGCCGCTGATGGATATCAGCGTACGGGAAAAAGAGCCTAAAATGGCGCTTTTTGCTCAAGAACAAGGATTGGCGATCTATAAGCAATTAGCACAGCAAGCACCGAAGTGTTTGGCACCAAGTGGGCAAATGGCGCTGGAAATCGGCTTCCAGCAAGGACAAGCTGTTCAACAGCTTTTTGCAGCCGCTTTTCCCAACAAAGAAGTTACCGTAGTAAAAGATCTTGCGGGTCAAGATCGGATGGTGTTTGTCAGTCATCCACAAGATGTGGATAAATAAATTTTTTTTGCTACAGAAAAAGTGCAAAAACCTTATGAAATGAACGACTTCTAAATAAACAGAGTTATAAACAGGGTTATCCACACTTGACAAACGACTTATCCACAAAATGTGGAAAAGAAACAAGAAAATGTTGATAAGTGTGGAAACTTCTCAAAAAAGGATGTGGATAAATTGTGGAAACAAAAATTTTTGATCAATCACAGTTAAACGAAGCAGCAGCTATTTTAGCTGAGGGGGGATTAGTGGCGTTCCCGACGGAAACCGTCTATGGACTAGGGGCTAGCGCGCTTTTGCCCAATGCTGTTGCGCAAGTATATCAAGTCAAAGGACGACCTAGTGACAACCCTTTGATCGTTCATATTGCCGAGCCAGAGCAGTTGGAACCGTTTGTGGATAACAAGCATCCCTTCGCTGATAAATTGATGGAAACTTTCTGGCCTGGGCCCTTAACCTTGATCTTTTCGATCAAAAAAGACAGTTTACCTAGTATCGTTACTGGCGGCTTATCCACAGCGGCTTTTCGGATGCCCAACAACACCAAGACGTTAGCGTTGATCAAACAAGCCCAACAGCCATTGGTTGGTCCTAGCGCGAATACATCTGGTAAACCAAGCCCAACATCAGCTGCGCATGTTCAGCATGATCTGGCAGGCAAAATCGCTGGCATCTTGGATGATGGCGTGACACAGATCGGTGTCGAATCAACGGTCTTAGATTTGAGTGACCCAACGGCGCCGCCGATCATCTTACGCCCTGGTGCGATCTCTAAAGAACAGCTTGAAGCAGTTTTACAAACAAAAGTCCTCGTCGATCAGCATTTAGTAACAGAAAGTGAAGCACCCAAAGCGCCGGGCATGAAATACAAGCACTATGCACCGAATACCAACGTCATGATGGTCAATGACCAAGATTGGTCGGCAGCCATGGCTTGGGCAAAAGAACAGCAGCTTAAGGTAGGTGTTTTAGCTGGACCGACGATCGCCGAGCAAGTCCGCTTTGAAGCGGCGGCCATTTATTTATTTTTTGATGACAGTGTGGAAGCCGCGACAAAAGGGCTGTTTGCAGGTTTACGAGCGTTAGATGAATCGATTGCTGAGCTAGATGTCTTATTTGCACCCACGTTTCCAGAAAGCGGCTTAGGGGCTGCTTATATGAATCGGTTGAAAAAAGCTGCAAATCAAAGTTTCTTTCAAGAAAATTAGCAAAAAACCAGAATTCATTATAGGTAGCTTATGAAGAAATGTGATACAATGCTACCATTAAGGTAAAGGGGTGTTGTAAGCATGGATTATCAAACGTTTGATCCTGAATTGTGGCAAGCGATCGAAAAAGAAACGAATCGTCAACAAAACAATTTGGAATTGATTGCGTCTGAAAATATCGTTTCAGAAGGTGTAATGGCTGCGCAAGGTAGTATTTTGACAAATAAATACGCTGAAGGTTATCCAGGTCGTCGTTATTATGGCGGCTGTGAATTTGTTGATGTGGTAGAAAACTTAGCAATTGAACGGGCGAAAAGTATTTTCGGTGCGGCATATGCCAATGTTCAACCGCATTCTGGTTCTCAAGCCAACACAGCAGCTTATTTAGCGTTGATCGAAACAGGCGATACAGTATTAGGGATGGATCTTTCCGCAGGCGGTCATTTGACCCATGGCTCACCAGTGAATTTCAGCGGCAAGACCTATAATTTTGTTAGTTATGGTGTTGATCCTGCAACAGAAGTCATTGACTACAATGTCGTTCGTATTTTGGCGCGCAAGCATCAACCGAAACTGATCGTTGCCGGTGCCAGTGCTTACTCACGTACAATCGATTTTGCGAAGTTCCGTGAAATCGCCGATGAAGTTGGCGCAAAATTGATGGTGGATATGGCGCATATCGCTGGTTTAGTAGCGGCTGGTCTTCATCCAAACCCAGTTCCTTATGCGGACATCACGACTTCTACGACCCATAAAACATTACGCGGCCCTCGAGGCGGCTTGATTTTAACAAATGATGAAGATTTAGCGAAAAAAATCAATAGTGCCGTTTTCCCTGGTATTCAAGGCGGCCCATTAGAGCACGTGATTGCAGCGAAAGCTGTTGCTTTTAAAGAAGCACAAGATGCGTCGTTCAAAGAGTACTCTGAACAAGTCATCCGCAATGCGCAAGCAATGGCGAAAGTCTTCAACCAAGCACCACAAGCTCGCTTGGTCTCTGGTGCAACAGACAATCACTTATTATTGATCGATGTGCGTGGCTTTGATTTGAACGGCAAAGAAGCAGAAGCATTGCTGGATCAAGTCAATATCACCGTCAATAAAAACTCGATTCCTTTCGAATCATTAAGTCCTTTCAAAACGAGTGGGATTCGCGTGGGGACACCAGCGATCACTAGTCGTGGCTTTAAAGAAGAAGATTGTGTCGAAGTGGCGAAATTGATCGTCAAAGTTTTAGAAAAACCAAATGATGAAGCCGTCTTGGCAGAAGTAGCGGCGCAAGTCAAAGAATTGACGGACAACTATCCACTTTACAAAAACAAATAAAATGGGACTGTGACAGAAGTTAAGGTCAGACAAGATGTCTCACGCGTTTTTCCTGCGCTCCAGCTCTTTGATCACCAAAAGTGAAAAAGGGGCTAGAATGAACGCAGAGGCGTGTTACATGCCGTCTTGTCTCCTTCCTTCTAACACAATCCTTTTTTTGAGGAAAAGCAGTATTGCCTGTGGCAGATGGTTGTAACAAGAGCCGATTTGCTTTAAAATAAGAGAAAAACCAAAGGAGATTTTTTTAAATGGGTAAATTTCAAGTAATCGATCACCCGCTGATCCAACACAAATTAACAATGATCCGCGACAAGAACTGTGGAACAAAGGTTTTCCGTGAAGTTGTTAATGAAATCGCAATGTTGATGGCGTATGAAGTGTCTCGCGACATGCCGCTTGAAGATCTAGTGATTGAAACACCAATTGAAGAATCAACACAAAAAACACTATCTGGTAAAAAGGTAGCGATCATTCCGATCCTGCGCGCAGGTCTAGGCATGGTTGATGGTATCCTTGAATTGATCCCAGCCGCAAAAGTTGGTCATATCGGGATGTACCGTGATGAAGAAACGCTAGAACCACACGAATACTTCGTAAAATTACCTGAAGATATCGATGAACGTCAATTATTTATCGTTGACCCAATGTTAGCTACGGGCGGTTCAGCGATCATGGCGATCGACGCACTGAAAAAACGCGGCGCTTCAAACATGAAATTCGTCTGCTTAGTTGCTGCACCAGAAGGCGTGAAAGCATTGCAAGATGCCCATCCAGATGTTGATATCTACACTGCAAATCTTGATGAACGCCTAAATGAACACGGCTATATCGTTCCTGGTTTGGGCGATGCCGGTGACCGTCTATTCGGTACAAAATAAATCAATACAAATAAGACAAAGGCAACTGCTTCAAGTTTTGCCTCGTCAATGATGCCATGGAAGAAGATCGACTGCCAAAACGGTTCGATCGGTTATCCATGGCTTTTTTTAGCTTTTCATAAAATCAGACAATGAAAAAAGGAGAAAATCAACTGATTTTCTCCTTGCATTAAACGGGTTATAGTTTGGTTAATTGTTTGTAATTGATGATCAATACACCATTACTTTGCGAAACTAATTTCTGGTTTTCTGGGGTTTCGTTCAGCTCGACCACCGCAGAGTTTTTCAACTGCTTTGTGATGGTACCAGTTTGTTTCTTCCCATGGAACGTGAACATGACAGGAGTAGCGACCTCAAACGTTGAACCTTCTTGTGACGGGACAATTGTTGTTTCGAATTTACCAAATGTTGCCATGTAAAAACCTCCTTGATACTTCTATTATATCACAATTTTCGGAAAATTTCAGTAAGTAGATTTTTTTCAGCAGACCTCTTTACAAAACAACCGTTTTTGCATATAATTTTCTTTGTGCCATACAACGCCAGCTTAGCTCAGTTGGTAGAGCAACGCACTCGTAACGCGTAGGTCACAGGTTCGAATCCTGCAGCTGGCATAAGAAATGAAAAACCATGAATCTTCTTTTAGAGGATTCATGGTTTTTCTTTTGCAGGTGATAAGTAATCTCAATTTTTCCTGATTTACCCGATAACTGTTCTTATTCGCCCATTAGCATTACATGGCATGTCCTATTTCGCACACGATTTTGATCGAAATCAACAAAATAGATATAGCCTACAGAGCCGATCTCTAGCTTGCCGTTACTTAAAATAAAACTTTCGCTTGCACCGAAAAAACTCGAGCGAATATGGGCATCGCCGTTTAAAATCGTTGCTGGATCTGTTGGGTAGTTTGGATCGTCCAGACTCATCAAAAATTCTAAATGCTTTGGTCCAGGATAACGATAATCGGTATTTTCTGATAGTTCACGAGGAATAATTTTATCGAGAATTCGGTTTAAATCAACTTGAAGAAATTCATCTCCGTTAAAGTCTGTATCATGCATGTATTCTTCAAAGATAACAGAACAGGTCGTATGGGGAGACTGTACGAGACAGATTCCATTTGAAATTCCGCTTTTTTCAACCATCGTTTTCACTTCTTCTGTGATGTTGTGGTAAGACACTCGATTCCCGTTAGAAGTTAACGTCAGTTGCTCTTTTAAAAATTTCACAGTGTTAATCCTCCTTTTTATGCTTCACCGCTTGTTTGATCATTTCTGTAAGGGTTTGAACGGGATCATCTGCTTGCACAATGCCGCTTGTCCCTCCGGTACCATCAGCACCTGACGACAAAGCTTTTTCAACATCGGCCGCACTAGATATACCAGCAGCCTGCAAAATCAGGATTTCTGGATCAATTTCCCGAACAACACGATTTGTTTCCGTCATGTATTGAAGATCACTGGTTTGTCCTGTCCCAATTAGTTCGGTTGGCTCGCAAACCATCACATCCGGTTTCAGGGAAGCCGCGGCTCTCGCTTCAGTCAATGAATTCGCACAGACAATTGTTAAGAGACCCAATTCATTTGAGCGCTGAATCGCTTTAGTCAGTTCTTGCAATGTCATGGGGTGTTCAGCATGGTTTAAAAAGGTAGCTTCAGCTCCGGCTTCTGCCACTGCTTCGGGTAAAACATAGCCCATTCCACGACCAATTTCGATTCCGTCTAAATGTTGGACAGTGACGAATAAATGTGTTGTTGCCTGTTTAATTAAAGAAACGTCTGCATGCTGAACAGTAAATAGAATGTCGATGTCATACAAAGATGACAACTCATTAGCAGCTTTTGCCAATGCCAATGCTTGTTTTCCATAAAGATAGGCTTTGGGATTGATGACAAAGAATGGCGTTCTTAAAGTTCTTTTTTTCATTAGCTTTCTCCTTCACGATAAGGTTTGGTATGAAAGACTGTAAAATAGTGCTCGAGTGTCTTGGACATTCCATTGCTTGCTGAATGAAGTAAATCGAAATAGTCATTTGGTTGATTTTTGTGAATTTCATTCATAGCAGCAGTGACAAAGTCAGTAAAAATATTTATTTTCCGGATACCTTCTAAGGCACATTTTTCAAGGTTTTCATCGCCAGAAGAGGATCCGCCATGCAGAACAAGAGGAACATTGACAGCATGGTGTATTTCCTTTAAAACGTCAAAATTTATTTTGGGTATCCCTTGATAATGTCCGTGAGAGGTGCCAATAGAAACTGCCAACGAATCAACCCCGGTTAATTTGGCAAATGCAACAGCCTCAGAAGGTTCTGTGTAAATAGATTGACTATTTACGGCTGATTCCAGACTATTTTCCGACCCAACGTGCCCGATTTCGGCTTCAACAACGACACCATTTTTATGAGCGTAATCGGCGATCTCCTTTGACCGACGGACATTTTCTTCAAATGGCTCCTCAGAAGCATCGATCATTACGGAAGTAAAACCTAAATGAATGGCTCTTTTGATGACCTCTTCATCGGTACCATGATCTAAGTGCAAAGCGATAGGTACAGTGCTTTTCTTTGCCAAAAATTTTCCAATCATGGCAGCCTCTTCTAAAGTCAACATGTTCATATGGGACTGAGCGAAGGCCAATATCAAAGGCTTGTTTAAACGTTCAGCAGTCTCCGCGTATGTTTTTGCACTAGTTAAGTCGAAAAAATTTGCTGCGGGTAATGCATAATTGTGTTTTTCTGCATGTGCGAATAGTTCTTTTGTTGTGACCAACATAGGGCATTCTCCTTATTCTTTGATTTTCTTTTCGATTTCCGCGTACATTTCTTCTGTACCAATCCCTGTTAAGAGTGGCAGCCCCATAATTACGCGATCTTTGATTGAGTCTGGAACAACCGTTGTACTCACCACGATGTCATAGTCATCAATTTTATTCATCTCATCTGCCACTTTGGATTGATACAGTTTCACTTGATCAGTCATCCCTTTTTCTTTCAGCCATTCTTTTACCTTATTTGTTACAATTGTTGAAGTTGCAACACCTGTGCCGCACATAATCAATAGTTTTTTCATTATCATTTCCTCCTATTATTTTGATAGTTGTTTCTTGGGACGAATTTTATTTACATAAATCAATCCAAACAAAACAGAGACACCAATTATGGCTAAACCGCCCCAGCTTAATATTTTGGTTAAGCCGACATAAAGGAATGTGGTCCATAAACCTCCTTCAGCCATAGCAGTGATCATAGAGTTTCCTTGTAGATCAAAGTTTGCGGATCGAGCAGCAGTAGTGACAAGCGGTGCTGCCCACGAAGTAATATAGAGAATGCTTACCATATAAATCGTTCCAGCAATTACCGTTCGAATGATGTTTCCTCCAAAAACAGCAGCCATCAAGCAAATCAGAAAGGGAATGGTTGCTAAATCACCAAAAGGCAAGGTCGTATTGCCAGGTAGAACTACGGCTAACAAAATAGTGATCGGAACTAAAAGCAATGAGGAAGAAAGGACAGCTGGATGACCAACCGATAATGCTGCATCCATACCGATGTAAAGCTCTCTTCCAGGAAACCGTTTTTTGACGAATTCATTTGCAGATTCAGAAATAGGCGTTAGACCTTCCATCAGTAAAGCAACCATTTTAGGCATCAAAACCATCACAGCGCCTGTTTGGACGGCTAATTGGCCGACACCTGCTGTGTCATATCCGGCAAGTATTCCCATGATGAGACCAATCAAAAAGCCCATAACAGTAGAGTCACCAAAGACACCAAATTTTTTCTGAATGGTTTCTGGATCTGCTTTCCAATCTTTTAGTCCCGGAATACGATCAAAGAGCCAATTCATCGGTAGTGCAAAGATGAATCCGGGTGCGGCGGTACCATGAGGAAAAGTGATATTAGGAAATCCGTAGAACTTATTAATGATCGGACCTAAAATATCTCCCATTAAAAGAATCATCATCAAATAGATGACGGTGGCCGCGATCCCCATTGCAAAGTCTCCAGTGAGGGCATAAATCAGAGAAGAGATGAAGGCTGCGTGCCAAATATTCCAAATATCTACATTCAATACTTTAGTCAGCCCTAAAATGATGAGTAGAACATTTAGGACCACACCAATCGGAATCGCAAGACTTCCTAAAATCGTCCCGTAAGAAATTGCTGCTGCGGCAGGCCATCCGACATCAATCGTTGTCAAATTTAATCCTAGACGTTCAACCATATGCTGGGCGGCAGGACCCAAGCTGCTGCTTAGAAGGTCAATCACCAAATTCAATCCAACAAACCCGACACCAACAGTTAAGGCTGAAGTAAAGGCTTTGCCAGGCTTGGTTCCTAAAATTATTCCAAAAATAAAAATTAAAATAGGCAAAACAACGATTGAACCTAGATCAACGAACCACTGTAATGCATTTAACATAATTGTTCCTCCTTTTTATTGCAGTCCATTTTTTTCAATAATCGAAAGATACGCTTCTTTAGTCGTTACTGAGGATAGGGCTTCCAAAACCCCTGGTGTTTGAAACATAGAGATAAGATTTTGTAGCATACCCAATTGCTCATGTGGTTCCTTCAATGCAAGCATGAACAACAGAGATACATCGATTTTCTTTTCTTGCGAACCCATTTCAATAAATGAAAGGGGAGAGGCAAGTGACATAAAAGCGACTTGGGATCGTAAAACAAATTTGCTGTCCGTATGTGGGATCGCTACCCCAATGCCGTTAATTTTTAAACCTGTAGGAAAGGTTTCTTCTCGCTGTACGATATTTTGATAGAACTGATCATTTACACAATGAGTTTTGATGAGTTCGTCTGCTAATAGTCGAAAAGCTTCCTCTTTTGTTTTAGAATCTTTTTCAAGTAACACGATTTGGTGATAAAAAAACATGATCAATTTCCTCCTCTTAACAATCTTTGATACAGTTCTTCTTGCGTTTGACTATTAACGATCCATTGAATTTCTTCGGCTGAGTTAAACAATCCGTAAATCGAAGCGATCAACTCTTTTGCCTCGATCATGTTTTCTTCAGCAATCGCAAGCAAAACAATTAGTTGGATTTTTGTGTCTCCCCAAGTAATTGGCGCATCGAGGGTGAGAAAAGCAAGTTTTGTTTCTTTCACTGTATGTGGATCAGCATGTGGAATGGCTACTCCCGTCTTTAAGCCAGTGCTTCCTAGTTCCTCTCGTTCAAATAGAGAATGCTTAAATTTTGTTGTAACAAGCTTTTTTTTCAGATAATCATCTGCTAAAAAATCCAGTACATCTTTTTTTGTTCGAAACTTTTTTTTGACAAAAAGGAAAGTAGGATCTAAATATTTTTGTAATAAAGTCGTTTTCTGGTATTTTTTTGAGTAAAAATTTTTCTCATTCTCATTAAGATTAGATATCTTTGCTGAGATTCTTCCTATTTCTTCGGTAGTAGGAAGCGGCGAAATATAAATAACTGGCGGTGCTGTAATGTCCAATGGAATAGTTGATATGATCAGATCAACAGCTTCAAGAGATGTACTGGCCAGTTTACTCAAAGGAATGATCTCCAATACGGTATCAGCAGCGATCGTCTGTTTGATACGGTTAAAAATCAACTCCGATGTAGCAAAACCTGATTGGCAAACAATTAGTATATGGTTAGTAATTTTTATCTTTTCAAAGGCTAACTGAAAATGGATCGTCAGAAAAGAAACTTCGTCTTCTGTTAATAAGATTTGAAATCGCTCCTCTAAATCTCCAATTGCATATTTGGTCAATGTATACATTGTTGAGTATTGTTTTTTGATACTTTTTATCAGTGGGTTTTTCAATAAAATCCCTGTCTTTGATCGATGGATCATGGGAACGATATGAGCCAACAATGTTTGCAGCAATAATTTATCTTGTGTCAGATCTGCGTTTAACATATGTGACATTTTTTGAATGATTTGTTTCGTACAATTTGTGATAGTAGATTCGTGAGGCTCATCCATTTGACCAAAAGGCTCGATGCCGTGTGCTAATAACAAGGAACATACATATTGAATATCTGTATCACTAAATTGAACAGGTAGTTGCTGTTGGATCATTTCAGCAAAATCAACCGCGATCATATAGAATTTCATTCGTCTCAGTTCGTCAAATACTAGATGCTCTTGTTTTTCAATGTGTTTATCTATGAGGAGTCTTGAAAGAAAAATACGCAATGAAAGCTTCAAGGAGTCGATAGAATAATTGTTGACGGGGTGGCCGATTGTCTGGGTCATATCTGAGACAAATCTCTTCGTCAAATCGAGTACCTTAGAGTCAAAGAGATTGTTGACCAAAAGATTTTCACTGGCTTTGGCGTCGGTATACTTCTCTAAAAAAGATTTGAATACGTTTTGAGCAGCAGATTCAACTGAGGTTAGCTTGAGTCCGCTAGTAGTCATTTTTGTAGATACTTGATGGAATCGACAGAAAGCAACGATTTCATCAACATCTTTCTTTATTGACTGGTTACTAATATAAAAATATTCAGAGAATTCCTGATAGTGCATTGGCTTTACTGAAAACAGATAGTTAGCGAAAATAAAGATTTTACGATAATTAGGTGAAAATAGTTCGAGTTTAGTCTCTTTTTTTGCTAACAATCGATAACCATTCTGTTTTGCTGATTCAGAACCAGATAAAAAGATTCCTTTTCTTGGTACTTTTTTGATAGCTAGTCCCGAATCTTTTAGTTTCTTTTCTAAAGTCGTTAAATTGTTATAAACCGTTTTCTGGGATACATTTAACTGCTTTTGAAAAAAAGAGGCAGGGCGAAACTCCGTTTGTTCTAATAGTAGTTGCAACAGTAGTTGTTCTCGATCATTTAAAATCATTGGTTCACCTCCGGAAGCGCTTCCTTAATTGTATTCTAGTGAAATTATGTGGTGGCGTAAATAACATTTCATTACCACATTAATGTGGTAAATTAGGCTCGTCGTGCATCAATTTATATTTTGAGCAGCTTAAGAGAAGTAGTCACGGGTTGCTATTTCTTTGAAATGAAAATAGGGTGGCAATTTTTGACTGAGTTAAAGTTGCTTTGTTCGGTTACTTCGGTTACATTGAGCAAAGAATAATCAAAATAAAGAAGAATAGTTGAAATGAAGTGATTTATTACTAATAAGATATAGACGTATTCAGCGAGTTTTAATAGAAAAATATGCTTCTGAACTTCCTGTCTAATAGATATACTGTAATTATACTCTGATTGATCAGATATGAATCAGAAGTTAGGTCCGCTCTCGTTGTAATTCTTATCAATTTGAATTATTTTTAACCCTCTTTTCCCGAAAATCATTAAAGTTTCTAAATTTTTTGTGAATGCTCATGGACAATCCTTTCTTTTCTCCTCAAATATCACTATAATGGATAAAGATTCTACAGAAGAGAGTGTGGACATGGAAAATTCACGAATAAAAACGAACGATAATCGAATTGACTACGGTGTGATTCTACCCGTATTTTTATTATGTCTGATTGGAGTGGCGTCCTTGTATGTGGCGTTGACGCATGATCCAAATAACCCGAATATGTGGCGAACCTTAGGGTTTCAAGCTTTATGGTATGTGTTAGGTATTATTGCGGTGATTATTATCATGCAGATCAAATCAAAATGGCTCTGGAAATTGACTCCCTATATTTATGGAGCTGGATTAGCCGTCATGTTGGCGCTGTTGAAATTTTATGACCGGACAATGGCTACCTCGACAGGGTCAAAAAACTGGTTCCGTTTTGGTCCCTTTACCCTCCAGCCTTCAGAGTTGATGAAGATTGCCTATATTATGATGTTGGCGTTAGTCGTCACGCAGCACAATGTCAAGCATCGGGAACGGGATTTGAAAACAGATGGGGTGCTGATTGCGAAAATGTTGGCCGTCACGATTCCAGTACTGATCCTGATTACCTTGCAAAACGACTTTGGTACGATGCTGGTCTTTCTGGCGATTTTCGGTGGGGTCTTCTTGATGTCGGGGATCTCTTGGCGAATCGTTGTGCCAGTGATTGCGGCATTCGTGATTCTCGGTGGCGGAACGATTTTCTTAGTGACCACCGATGTTGGTCGTGAGTTGCTGTACAATACAGGGATCTTTAAAGAGTATCAGTTCGCCCGTATCGATTCGTGGCTAGATCCTTTTCATGATACCCAAGGGCAATCCTTCCAATTGGCGTACGCTCTGATGGCGATCGCATCTGGCGGGATGTTCGGGAAAGGATTTAATGTCAGCGATGTGTATGTACCAGTCCGAGAATCCGATATGATTTTTTCAGTGATCGGTGAGAATTTTGGGTTTATTGGCAGCGCGTTTGTCATTTTATTGTATTTTATTTTGATCTACCGGATGATCCGCGTATGTTTCGATACCAACAATGAATTTTATGCTTACTTGGCAACTGGGATCATTATGATGATTCTCTTCCATGTGTTTGAAAACATTGGCGCAAACATCGGTCTCTTACCGTTGACGGGGATTCCACTGCCGTTTATTAGCCAAGGAGGATCTGCCCTATTAAGCAATATGATTGGGATCGGTTTGATTTTATCGATGCGCTATCAAGCTGAGACCGCACCAAAAACACTTTAAGGAGTTCACATGATTACATTTTATTGGTACCCAAAATGCAGTACATGCCGAAATGCGAAGCGTTGGTTAGAAGAGCACGAGATTCCCTTTGAAGCGATCGATATGGTGACCACACCGCCTCAACCGGAACAATTGCTGGCTTGGATCCAATCAAGCGAAGCACCGTTAACCCGTTTCTTTAACACAAGCGGCATGAAATACCGTGAATTGCAATTAAAAGAAAAAGTGCCGACCATGACTGCCCAAGACGCAGCCGATGTGCTGGCAACCGATGGTATGTTGATCAAGCGCCCACTGCTGGTTAGCGGCGACCGCTTTTTGATTAATGGATTTAAAGAAAATGAATATGAAGGAGTCTTACAAGAATCATGGAAAAGAAATGCTTAAGAAAAAAAGATAATTTGTGGGTTTTGTTTAACGGGAAAGAATATTGTGTCGGTTTAACAAAAGAAGCGCAAGAAGAACTTGGTGCGGTCACGTTTGCTTCGATTCAAAAAGCAGGAACTGCTTTAAAACAAGGAGAGACCCTTGTTGAGCTGGAAGCGGAAAAAGCAGTCAGTGAATTTCCAAGTCCATTGACGGGCGTGATTTCTTCCGTAAATGAAAAAATCGATCAATCCATTGATACCTTAAATGATGAAGACGAAATGAACGCTTGGCTTGTCAGCTTCAAAGAGGTTGACCCAAGTCAATTTGAAGCCTTGTAAGTCAAATCTGTAAAAACGACTATTTTTTCAAAAAGAATTGACAGTCGGATAAGACGTTGCTATAATTTGCTCAATAAATGAATGCTTTGAAAAGAAGAGTACATGTTCTTAACGTACACAGAGAGCCCTGTTTGGTGCAAATGGGCAACGGAGAGAGGATGGAAGATGGTCTTTGAGCATGATAGGTGAGTGGAAACAAGCCTATCACGGGAGGCACCCGTTACAGTGCAGCAGTATGCGAAGCAATTCAAGTACTGAGCGAGGCTGTTGATGCGAATCGACAGTAAATCAAGGTGGTAACGCGGAAGTTGTGCTTTCGTCCTTTGTAACAGTATAATGTACAGAGGATGAGAGCTTTTTTTGTGTTTAACCAACCAAAGAGGAAAGATGGGAATAACATGGCATTAATCGAATTGTCGCATGTAAAAAAGTCATTCGGCAAAAAGCAAACGGCTGTCGACGCCGTCAATGATGTTTCACTGCAAGTGGAAAAAGGCGATATCTATGGAATCGTCGGCTACTCTGGTGCTGGGAAAAGTACATTAGTTCGTTTGTTGAACGGCTTAGAATTGCCGACAGCAGGAGATGTAGTCATTAACGGTCAAAATATTTTGGCATTGAAAAACAAAGAATTGAGAAACTTCCGTAAAAAAATCGGCATGATTTTTCAGCACTTTAATCTATTATGGTCTCGAACGGTGGCGGAGAACATCGAATTGCCATTGGAGTTGGCAGGCGTTGAAAAAGCAAAACGACGGCAACGGGCGCAAGAGCTGATCAAGTTAGTTGGGTTGGAAGGACGGGAAACTGCCTATCCGGCACAATTGTCTGGCGGACAAAAGCAAAGAGTCGGGATTGCTCGTGCATTAGCGAATGAACCAGAAATTTTGCTGTGTGATGAAGCAACGAGTGCGTTAGATCCACAAACAACAGAAGAAGTGTTGGATCTCTTGCTTTCCATCAATAAAAAATTGCATTTGACGATCGTGCTGATTACCCATGAAATGAACGTCATTCGCAAAATCTGCAACAAGGTCGCGGTGATGGAGCATGGGCAGATCGTGGAAGAAGGATCAGTACAATCGGTTTTCCGTAACCCACAGCAAGAAGTGACCAAACGTTTTGTTCAGCAAGATTTGGAACCAGAAGAAGATGTCGAAGAACTACGGCAAGCCTTCTTACGAGAAAATCCGCAAGGACATTTAGTGACCTTGACATTCACGCAAGACAACGCCAATGAACCAGTCATTTCACAAGCAATTCGCCGCTTCCAGATCGATGTCAATGTCGTTTATGGAAAGATCCAACAAACCAATGAAGGCTCCTTTGGCGGCTTGACGGTCTTATTGACAGGTGAAGCAAATGAGATCGAAAAAGCGATCACCTTTTTCAAAGAGCAGCAAGTAGGCGTGGAGGTGATTGAACGTGGATAAGTCATTTGTAGAAACCTATTTTAATTTTGAAAAGGTCGACTGGGCCAATATGCAGCAAGCAACCCTAGACACCTTGTTTATGACTTTCTTCTCCATGGTTTTAGTGGTTGTGATCGGTTTGCTTCTAGGATTGGCGCTTTATTCACTAGGGCGTAAACAAACGGCGGGAGCCAACATTTTCTATAATGTGGTTTCCATCATCAGTAACGCCTTTCGCTCAACGCCATTCATGATTTTGATGGTTTTGATCATTCCCTTTACAACGTTATTAGTCGGTTCGTTCCTAGGGGCAAAAGCAGCGATCCCAGCATTAGTATTATCGGCAGCACCGTTTTATGCTCGGATGGTGGAAATTGCTTTTCGTGAAGTCAATCCTGGTGTGATTGAAGCAGCAGAAGCGATGGGCGCTAGTTACTGGGAGATCATTTATAAGATCGTGATCCCAGAAAGTGTTCCGGCATTGATTTCAGGACTGACAGTCACAACGATCTCAATGATTGGTTATACCGCCATGGCAGGCGCGATCGGTGCCGGTGGGCTAGGCGCTTTGGCTTGGCAAGAAGGATTTCAACGTGGAAATTACACTGTTACGCTTGTTGCAACAGTGATTATTTTAATTATCGTTTTCATTATCCAAGGGGTCGGCGATTTCCTTGCGAAGGCCACCGATAAACGGTAAATGAAACGAAGAACAAAAAGTGGAAAATATGGGAGGAAATGGATATGAAAAAGATTTTTGGTATTGCAACAACCTTATTGTTAACTGCCGCTTTAGCTGCTTGTGGAACGGGCTCAAATTCAGGAAGCTCTGATTCATCTGCGGCTGAGGGAGAATCAACAAAATTAGTGATCGGTGCATCGGTTACGCCTCATGCGGAAATTTTAGAACAAGCCAAACCTTTACTAGCAGAAGAAGGCATTGATCTTGAAATCAAGACCTTCGATGATTATGTGTTGCCAAACAAAGCATTGGAAAATGGCGATATCGATGCCAATTACTTCCAACACATTCCTTACTTGAACAAACAAATCGCAGACAATGGCTATGACTTTGTTAATGCCGGTGCGATCCATATCGAGCCAATGGGTCTTTACTCAAAACGAATCTCTGATATTTCAGAACTAGAAGATGGTGCAACGGTTCTTACTTCCACTTCTGAATCTGACTGGGGTCGTATCCTAACGATTTTACAAGATGCTGACTTGATTACCTTAAAAGACGGCGTTGATACAGAAACGGCAACCTTTGATGATATTGCTGAAAATCCGAAAAACTTAGAATTTAAACATGACGTCGATCCATCTCTTTTGGCGACTGCTTATCAAAACGACGAAGCAGACCTAATTGCCATCAATGCGAACTTCGCATTCGGGATCGATTTGAACCCAGCGGATGATTCTGTTTTATTAGAAGCGGATAATTCTCCTTATGTCAACGTGATCGCTGTCCGCAGTGGTGACGAAGATAGCGACAAAATCAAGAAATTGATTGAAGTGCTTCATTCAGACGAAATCAAAGACTTTGTTGAAGAACAATGGCAAGGTTCAGTGAAAATCGTTGATGCTGACGCAAAATAATTCACTGATAGTAAAATGATTTTAAAAAGAGCGTACCGCTATTCAAGTGGGCGCTCTTTTTGTTGCGGAAAGGCAATGATGGGTTGGAAGAAAGAGACGTCTTGCCAAATGCATTCATAGAGTAAGGGCAACTCGGGATGCTTCTTTAAAAGTTTTTCGTAGTGGGGAAGCTGTGTCAAGAAAGCACGGACCAAGCGTTGTGAACGTTCAGATAAGCGAGGATTTAATGGCGGGTAGACAAATAAATTGCCCTCCAATAATGCCCCCAGCATATGGGCTTGGAAAATTTTCGGCAAAAGAACCTCTAACGGCTGCTCGATTGGATACTGCCTCAAAACTGGGGTGATGATTTGGCATAAGAGGCCAGATTCTTCTGCAGGTACATAGAAAGGCTCCAGTGTTAGAAGCTGTTTCCATAAAAACAAATAGCTGCGTTCACCGACTAAGTAGAAACTTGGAACAAAGTGTTTGGGAAAAACTTGTTGAGTAAACGTGATTGATGTGTTGGGATAAAAAGCAGTTTTCCGTAACTGATGGATTTGTGTCAGCTCCTGAAACGCTTGATTGGGGGAGATAAGCGCTGGGTTTGCTAAGAGGGTAAGGCGAAAAAGCACATAGCGCAGTTGTCGTTCGTTTCCAGTGATTAAAGGATAACTGCGGCGATCGATAGCTAGTTGATAAGGTGCTAAAAAGTTAGAAAAGGATGAAAAGCGCCGATGCAAACTGGATGGGCTGAGATAATAGCGTTTGTAGAGGTCTGCAAAGGAAATAGTCGGCATTTTTAACAAGAGCAAGAGTAGCTGATAATTTACACTTTTAGTGAATAATGCAGCAATCATTTCCATATGGGGGAGGGAGCAACTGGCTGATTGCTGCAAATGACGGTCTGCACGAATGTGCCCTTGTTGTACATCATAGTGGAAGAATGGGTCCTCGTTTAAATGGCTTGACAGCAGCCGACGGATCGTTTTGACAGAGATTTTTTGGGCGGCAGCAGCTTTATTCAAAGGCAGGGGATTTTCGGTTAAAAGTGTTGTGGAGAGTCGCAGCATTTGCATAATATCTTTTTCAAGGATATTTTTCAACATCATGCACCTCTTTCAGCTAAATTTTGCAACTGTCCTTATTATAAGGGAACTTCATTCGTTATTTTCACTCGCAAAAAATAGTCAATAAAACGTAATAAAAAACGATGTTTTTGTCGAGTATTTATTTGAAATTGCTGCTAGACAGAATTAAATGAAAGGAGGTATGCAAAAAAAAACCACCTTCTAAAATAAAAAGGGTGGTTTTTTATATAGGTGTCGTTATAAAAAGAGAATGGCGAATGGGCGTTAACGAGTCTCGCTAGGCAATAAAATCGTTTGCCGCTGCCCATCATCATACACATAGACTTTTTGGGGATACAGGTCGGAATACCGGTAAGGTAGATCAACACCAAGTTCGATTTGACTTTGTGCTTGAGAAAAAAGCAGGGTGACACGACCATGATTGTTTTGGACTTCAAAGGTGAGCAGATTTGTCAACGGAATAAACCCTCTTAAATCAAGATCGATGATCAACCAGATACTATCGATCAATTCGCTAGGTAGTGTTTGAACAATACCGCCAGAAGCGTAACGACTGCGGTGATCATCAAATGTTTCAAACATAATAAACCCCTCCTTCAAGTAGGCTTGCCACTAACATCAAATTTGTCTATTTATCATAATGAAGAACCGTCAAAAATGCAACTACTTCTGCTTTTCTTTTTGGTCAGCGACGCATTTTAACTATTTTTTTAAAAATTTGTTGGGTTGGCTGGACCAAGCTTTCCCAAAGACGTCTTTCAATGGGAAATAGTCAGTTGCAGCATACCAGCTCTTCGTAAGAATGAAAAGGACTCTTGAAGGGAAATCCCTTCAAGAGTCCTACATTTCTTAGAAGTGTCTGTTGATTGAAGACGTGGTCTTAAGAACGGTGTTCTATGATTACTCTTCGTCTTCACCGATAACTGCTGGTTCAGCAGCTTCGCCGGCTTCTTCATCTTCAGAGATTTCTTGTGGTTCAGTAACCGCAACGATTTGTTCTTCTGGATCGGTCACGATCGTGTACTCGTCGTTCTTAGGCAGATCAGCCACTGTTAATGAATCGCCGATCTCTAATGACGTTACATCGATCTCAACACGTTCAGGCAATTTGTCTGGTGTTGCTGATACAACGACTGTATACAAGTTTTGTGCTAGAACACCACCAGCTTTGACACCAGCAGATTCGCCAATTAAGGTTACTTCTGCTTCTACTTCGGTTTCTTCATTCATATCGACAGATAGGAATTCAACGTGGGTTAAATTGCGTGTGAAGGTATCTGATTGATACTCTTTGATCAGTGTATTGACTTTTTTGCCTTCTAAACTGATCGTGATTACGGTATTCAATCCATTTTCACGCAAGATTTTTTCTAATTCTGCTGCATTGACAGCAATCGGTGTGCTTTCTACTTTGTACCCATTGACAATTGCAGGTACTTTTCCTTCGTGACGCAACTTGTTCCGTAAAGAACGTGGGCGAACTTCTCTTTTCGTAACTTCTAATGATACTGACATAACTCAATTCCTCCTAAAATTTTCTCGTTAGTAACGAGATTTTTTAAGCAAATTTTGTTAACTCTGCACATTAAGTGGTACGTGAGTGAAAACACGCAAAAGGGCAGTTGTGTACACAACTGCCCCAGAAAGTTTTGGTTCAACTTTTCTCCACCAGGTCATAACGCTGTGTATGAGAAACTATATTTACTTTACTCTTTAACCTTACGCAAAAAGACAAAGAAAGTCAAATCATTTGAAATCCTGGCAGTTTCCTTTCGCTAGATCCTAAGCTATAATAGCCACTATGGAGAAAAATTTATGCGTTTAGATAAAGTGATCGAGCAACAATTGAATACATCCCGGAAAGAGATGAAACGGTTGTTTCAGCAAGGAAAAGTCTTTGTGGATCATAGGATTGAGCGAAGGCCCGAGCGCAACGTCGATAGCAGCTTGCATCAAATCATGGTTGCGGGGCGGCAGTTGGAAACACAGGAACGCTATTATATCGTCAACAAACCCAAGGGTGTCGTTACAGCCAATCTGGATCAACAGCACCAGACAGTGATCGCTTTGATTGCACCCGAAGATCAACATCCTGAACTTTATGCCGTCGGTCGATTGGATCGGGACACGGAAGGGTTGGTATTAGTTACGACGAATGGTCAGTTAGGCTATGACTTGCTGCATCCCACCAAAAAGGTGACCAAGCGATATGAAGTGGTGGTCAATGACTTGGTGACTCCTGAGGATGTGGCGGCATTTGCTGCAGGGATCACCTTTCATGGTGGTGTCACTTGCAAACCAGCTGCCCTAACGATCATCGATGCCCGAGCGGATCATTCCTTTGTTTCGTTAGAAATTGCTGAAGGCAAGTTCCATCAAGTGAAAAAGATGTTTTTAGCCCGAGGGAAAAAAGTCATTCAGCTGAAACGAACAGCGATGGGTTCGCTGGTTCTACCAGATGATTTAGCAGTGGGCAGTTATCGCTCGCTGACGCAAGAAGAATTAAAAGGACTGGCGGCGCATTTCCGCTGAGAAAGAGGGAGAAAATGAAGTATAAAACATTATTATTTGATGTCGATGACACGATCCTCGACTTTCAAGATACCGAAGATCAAGCCTTAAAAGCACTGTTTGAAGCTCATGGCTTGGAAATGACTCCAGAGCGCAAACAAAGCTATCAAACGATCAATCATGATTTGTGGCAGCAGTTTGAGCAAGGGAAAATCACGAGAGACCAAGTCATCAATGAGCGTTTTGGCTTGTTTTTTGAAACGCAAGGCATTCAGGTCGATAGTCCAGCAGTTGAATTGGCGTACCGAGAATTTCTAAATGAAGGACATAAACTGTTAGACAACAGTGATGAGATCTTAGCGGAGTTGGCGCAGCATTTTGACCTATACGTGGTTACGAACGGGGTTTCTGAAACCCAGTACCGTCGCTTGGAAGATGCCAAATTGAAGCCCTATTTCCGTGATATTTTTGTTTCAGAAGACACGGGTTATCAAAAACCAATGAAAGAATATTTTGACTACGTGTTTGCCCGCATACCAAACGTTAAAAAACAAGAAACAGTCATTATTGGCGATTCACTGACTTCAGATATCTTAGGCGGACAATTGGCAGGGATCGACACGATTTGGTTTAATCCAAAGAAAAAAAACAGTGGTGAGATTCAGCCTACCGTTGAGATCGAACGTTTGCAGCAATTACTTCCTTTATTGCAGCACTGATTCTACAGAAACAGTAGTAATTTGCCGAATTTTCGCTATAATAGAACCAGTGTGAATTTTTTAAGATGAAAGAGGTTAATTGAATGACGAATGGCAAGCCCATTATTATTGGTGTGACAGGTGGATCAGGTAGTGGAAAAACAAGCGTGAGTCGGGCGATCTTTAATCATTTCCCCAACCATTCTATTATGATGCTTGAACAAGACTCCTACTATAAAGACCAAAGTGATCTGAGCTTTGAAGAACGGTTGAACACCAACTATGACCATCCTTTTGCATTTGATACTGATTTGTTGATCGATCACTTGCAGCAGCTGCTTGCATATCAAACGATCGAAAAACCTGTCTATGATTATGTCGCTCATACTCGCAGCGAAGCAACGATCATTCAAGAACCCAAAGAAGTCATTATCTTGGAAGGGATCTTGATTTTAGAAGATGAGCGATTACGTAATTTAATGGATATTAAACTTTATGTTGATACAGACGATGATATTCGGATTATTCGCCGAATCAAACGTGATATGGAAGAACGTGGCCGGACGTTGGATTCTGTGATCGAACAATACTTGACGGTCGTAAAACCGATGTATCATCAATTTATCGAACCGACAAAACGGTATGCTGATGTCATCGTACCAGAAGGCGGCGAAAACCACGTAGCCATTGATTTGATTACGACCAAAGTGGCAACCTTTTTATCCTAAGGTTTCTTGAATCCATCGATTTGAACGTTTCTTTTGAGAAGAAACAACTGGTTCATGTAAAACTGCTGATAAGTGCTCTTTCTTGAAAGATGTTTATCCGCAGTTTTTGATTTTATAAAAAAAACAGTAGTATTCCGACTAATTTTATGGTAAAGTAATCCTCATGCGACGAGTCGAGAAGGTCTAGCATTAGCTGACCAGATTGATAGCAGAGGCACACCGCGTAAGCAACCTACCGGATTTGTAGGGTGTCGGAATATTCCTTTTGTGGAGATAGGGTATTCTACTAGCAATAGTACTGTGAGTGAAAAAAGCTGTGAACAATTTTGTTCACAGCTTTTTTTTGTTTATTTACGTGAGAGAACAGCGATAGATGGTGGAAGACTCTCCCCAAGGGTGGTAGCCAGTGCCGATCGGTTCGAAAGCAAACTGCTCATAAAAAGTAGAAAGATCCGTACATAGATACAGAGAATCAAAACCAGCTCCAGCAGCGCGCTGTTTAGCTGTTTCGATCAAAAGGCGGGCACCGCCTTGGCCACGCCACAAAGGGTCCACATACAAGGCGCAAAGCCAAGGCGTCAAATCCATCCGACTGATGAAGTCGTTGGGGATCAAGCCGCCGCAGCCGATGATTTGATAAGGTCCGTCGGATGCCATCTCATCGTTGACCAGCAGTAGCCATTGCGGCAAAATGCTTGTTGAAAAACTATGGGTCAGGCTGTCTTCATAAACCATGAGGGAATCGGGGCCAGCCCACTGTTTTTGGAAGTAACGGATCGCTTCTGCTAAGTATTCAGGGTGTTCTTTAAGGGTGATGACCTGCATTTTTTTCTCCTTTATCCTTCTTTAGGTAAGCGAATCTGAAAAATAACCCCTCGTGGCTGCAGATCTTTGACCAGAATTTGTCCTTTGTGCTCTTCGACGATTTGCTTGGCGATCGCTAAGCCTAAACCATAGCCGCCGGTCTCCTTGGAGCGAGAACGATCCTCGCGGTAGAAGCGGTCAAAGATGCGAGCTTTCTCTTCATCGGAAATAGTTGGTCCCGTGTTTTTGACCTCGATCAGCCATTGCTTGTTAGAAATCTCCGATAAGAGCGTAATTTTATCACCACTGCTGGTATATTTTAAGGCATTATCTAGGAGAATCACGAGGACTTGATGAATTTTCTTTTGATCAAAGCAAGCGGTCGTTTTGGCAAAATTTTCGACAATAAAATGTTTTTGATCCAGTTCGGCAATTTCTTTGAAAGGTTTGACTAAGTCATCGATAAACGGAACTAATTCGACGGTTTCTTTCGTTAACTGCAGTTGATTGGAATCACTGCGGGCAATCGTTAGTAGATCAGCCGTTAATCCAGTTAGCCGTCGGGTTTCCGCTAACGCTTGTGCAATGCTTTCAGATTCTTCAATGATCGTATGATTGGGCTTGGTAAACAGGCGCTCCAGACTATTTTGAATGATCGTCAATGGTGTGCGCAGCTCGTGAGAAGCATTTTCGACAAATTCTTGTTGTTTCTTCCACGAGGCTAAAATTGGGCGCATGTTCAAGCTGGAAAGCAAGTAGCTGATCCCGATCGAGAGAATCCAGAAAAAAATCATCGATAAAATCAAGATGGTTTGGAAATTGTTCATGGCATTTTTGATTTGATTGGTGTTCGCTAAGACTTGGATATAGCCGACCCCGGCGTCATTGGTTGGGGCTTTGGTGGTGATTGAGCGAAACAAAAGTGTCTCTTCTTCCTCTGACAAGGACTGATCCACCACTGAAAAAGACGTGATACTGTCTAAATGGCTCGTATCTAAAGATAGACTTGCCAATTGTGAAAAACGGCCGCCTAAAGTCTGTTTGTTTAAAATCTCGCCGTCCTCAGACCAGAGGATCAACTGGGTGTTGAAGCGATTGGTACCAGGGATCTTCGGCATTGCACTATCTGGTGGCAATACCTCTAGATTGGATTGTGAAGCGCTGATCTCAGCTTGGATCAAGCGGGTATCTTTGACTGCTTGTTCCAAAGAAATATCGGTTTGACGATAAGCCGATTGGTTGAATAATTGGAGCACGATCGTTCCTAAAAGTAAGAAGACCAAAGCAAAGGCACTGACATTTAGGAGAAAGGAGTGCAGCCGTTGTCTCTTAGAGCGTTCTTTATTCATAGACTAGGCTCCTTGCATAATATAGCCGACATTTCGCAACGTACGGATCTCTTTGTCGATTCCTGTCTGGCGCAAGTGTTTTCGCAGATTGCTCATGTAGACTTCTACGACAGTCAGGGTCGTTTCTGAATCGAACCCCCAGATGCGATCAAAAATCTGTTCCTTGGTCAAAATAATGTTTCTATTTTGTAGAAAATAGAGCAGTAGCTCAAATTCTTTCCCTTGAATCGGTAAAAGCTCCCCTTGATAGCTGACCTCGTTGGTGCCAAGGTTACAGAGCAACCCGTTATATTCCAGTGTATTTTCATTGAACAAACCTAAGGAGCGTTTTAGCAACGCTTTGATCCGCATCAATAATTCTTCCCGATAAAAAGGCTTGGTCAAATAATCATCAGCCCCTTTTTGAAAGCCGGTTACTTTGTCTTCTAAGCCGTCTTTGGCTGTTAAAATCAGGACGGGTGTTTGGAGTCCTTTTTTTCGTAATGCTGAAAGCACCTCATAGCCGTTCATCTCAGGCATCATCAAGTCAAGAATAATCAAGTCATAGATCCCCGTTTCCGCCTCGTACAAGCCTTCACTGCCATCATATGCTTGCGTGACTTCACCGATTTCGCTGACGATCTCTTTCATATTTTCAGATAATGTTTTGTCATCTTCGATTACTAATAATTTAATCATGTTCCCACCTCTTTAAGGATAAGAATAGCACGAATAGCATAAAAAATGCTTAAAAAAACTGTTTTGTCTTAAGCTGCATTTAAGATAGCTGCCGTAAATTCAGTGCATGGATTTCAAGGGAGGAACATTTTATGAAATTAAAAAAAGTCTTTCAAAGAAAAGAGACGAAATATCTATTGACTAAGGAGCAATTTCCAGCATTTCTTGGCGAGTTGCAGCAAAAAATGGCGATCGATGAATATGGGCAACACACGATTATGTCCTTGTATTATGATACCCAGGATTACCGCTTTATTCGTCATTCGATGGACAAACCGAAATACAAAGAAAAATTTCGGGTCCGCAGCTATGGGGTACCGACAGAGCAACAGTTGATTTTTTTAGAGATCAAGAAGAAAGTCAGTGGCGTGGTCTACAAACGCCGCGTTCCGATGCCCTATGCTGACTATTGCCGCTGGTTGCAAACGGGGGTCTTGCCGTCAATGGAGGAAGCCCCGCAAATCGCCGCGGAGATCCACTGGTTATTTAAGAAAAACCCGGACCTGCTACCAAAAGTCTTGATTGCCTATGATCGCCTGTCGCTGTTTGTTGATGATGATAGTGAATTTCGCGTGACGTTCGATCAAAACATTCGCTTTCGCACCTGCGATCTCATGTTAGGTTCCGGTAGTTACGGTGCACTAGTAGCACCGGAAGTCGGAGTGTTGATGGAAGTCAAAGCCCTCGGCTCTTATCCAATATGGTTTGTGGAACTGCTGAACAAATACAGTGTGCGCAAAGGCAGCTTTTCAAAATATGCCCAAACCTATCAACGGCATTTATTCAAGAAGGAGGAACGGTTACATGTTATCTAGTCTATTTTCTGGCGATACGAGCACCCTTGAATGGAGTAGCTTATTGATCTGTATCGCCGCCTCATTGCTTTTAGGATTATTAGTGGCAGCGATCCATATGATCCGCAATGTCTATACGAAAAACTTCGTCATTACCTTGGCAGTCTTACCGATTCTCGTTCAATCGGTGATCATGCTAGTCAACGGCAATCTTGGCACAGGGGTGGCGATCTTAGGTGCCTTCAGTTTGATTCGTTTCCGCTCGGTTCCCGGGGGTTCTAGAGAGATTACCAGCGTCTTTTGGTCGATGGGGATCGGTCTGGCAACTGGGATGGGGTATGTCGGCTATGTTGTCATTTTTTCCATTATCGTGGCGCTTTTCTTGACCCTTTTATATACGATGCCCTTTGGCGATCGACAAGCCACGAGTGAACGGGAACTGAAGGTCACGATTCCGGAAGATTTGGATTATCCACAATTATTCGATGATCTCTTTGAAAAATATACGCATTCTGCCAAACTGACATCGGTTCGAACGACGACGATGGGAAGCTTGTATGAATTGCGCTATCAGTTGCTGTTAAAAGACCAAGCGCAAGAAAAGCAAATCATTGATGAAGTTCGGGTTCGTAATGGCAATTTACCTGTTGTTTTAGGCAAGCTCACCGCTAACCGCGATGAGCTGTAGAAGGAGGAACCTTTTATGAAAAAACTCATTTATCCACTCTTGCTCTCATCGCTGCTCTTAGGCGCTTGCGGGCAAACCGATAGTACTAGCACGAGCAGCAGTTCCAGTTCCGCAGCAGCAGTTTCCGGTTCTGCCGCAGTGACCAACGTTTCAACGACCCTTGATGATTCTGTGGACTATTACGGTAGTTACGAAGAAGAAGATGTTGATGCTTCCTACGATGAGGCAACTGCTACGCAACTTGAATTGAATGGCAGCGACACGACGGCTGTTGATGGCGTTTCAGTGGAAGACCAAACCGTGACGATCACCCAAGCCGGCACCTATGTCGTCAGCGGGTCGTTAAGTAATGGCCAACTGGTTGTCAACGTCAACAAAGAAGAAAAAGTCCATCTGATCTTTGCCGGTGTCACGATCACCAATGAAGACGGGGCGGCCGTCGTCATCGAACAAGCAGAAAAAGTCATCACGACCTTAGCCAGTGATACGACGAATACTCTGACGGATGGCAGCAGCTACACCTTGGCTGAAGGCGAGACAGAACCAGATGCTGCCTTTTATAGTAAAGAAGATTTGTCCATCAACGGCGATGGGACGTTGGTGATCACAGGAAATTACAGCAACGGATTGCGCAGCAAAGATGATTTGGTTTTAGCAGGGGGGACGATTGAAATCACAGCGAAGAACAATGCCATCAAAGGAAAAGATTCCGTGTCGATCTTGGCGGGGAACTACACACTGAACACCACTGAAGGAGATGGCATCCAAGCGAATAATACGGAAGATGCGGAAAAAGGCTACGTTGCGATTGATGGTGGTACCTTTACGATCCAAAGTGGTCGTGACGGGATCCAAGCAGAAACAAATTTAAGCATCCAATCAGCTGATATCACGATCAAAACGGCTGACGGAGCCCAAAGTCAGTCGCTAGTGACGGATGAAAGTTACAAAGGATTGAAAGCTGGCGGTGTGATGACCATCAGCAGCGGCACCTTTACGATCGATAGTGCGGATGATAGCTTGCATGCCAATGATACGATCAACATTGCAGGTGGCACGATCACTGCCAGCAGTGGCGATGATGGGATCCACGCCGACAATGAATTGACGATCTCCGACGGAACGATTTCTATCGAAGAATCCTATGAAGGATTAGAAGCAAGTGTAATCACGATTGCAGGTGGCACGACACACGTCGTGGCTAGCGATGATGGGATCAATGCCGGTGGTGGCAGTGATACGGATGAAACAACGGGACAATTTGGTCAAGACAGTTTTGGCGGCGGCCCTGGCGGCGGCGATACCGCGGATGACAGTAAACAGATCACGATCACTGGTGGAACGTTGGTCATTGATGCCGAAGGGGACGGCCTGGATAGTAATGGCAATGTCACCATGAGTGATGGCGTCGTCATCGTAAATGGTCCAACGACCGGTGGCAATGGTGCTTTGGACTATAACGGCACATTTGAACTCACCGGCGGCGTCTTGTTAGCGGCAGGCACGACCGATATGGCCATGAACGTTAGCGGTGGTAGTCAACAGTCGATCGGAATCAGTTTCGATCAAACCCAATCAGCCGAGACCCTAGTGACCTTAAAGGACAGTCAAGGTCAGACGATCTTGTCCTATGCCCCAAGCAAAAGCTACCAACACGTGGTTCTTTCCAGCCCAGATTTGACCGATAGCAGCTATACGTTGGTCAGTGGTGGGACGAATGATGCACAAGCAGTCTCCGGTTATTATGCTGGCGGAACCCTCAGTGATGGGACAGAGTTAGGAACATTGTCCGTCACGGATACTATCGCTAACTTGACCCAATCAGGTGCAACAGCGACAACCAATCAGATGGGCGGTGGTTTTGGTCGTTAGTTGAAGTTTCACCGATCATCACCAAATGGTTATCAATAAATCGAACAGATCGCAGGCAGTCGTTGCGGTCTGTTTCTATGATTCAAAAAATCAGGAGACGGTTTAAGGTCAATTTAAGCTAGGATCCTTATAGTCGAAAGACAATAAATAGCTATTCAGGAGGAACAAAGATGAATTTTTTGAAACGAGGTCTCCAAAGTTTATGGGCGAAAAAAGGCCGGAGCCTGTTGCTGATCGCCGTATTTTCTGCAATCTTGATTTTTGTATTGGCGGGTCTGACGATTCGCAGTGCGGCACTAGTAGCGACTGAAAATGCCCAGAAAAGTGTTGGCGCAACTGTGACGTTGCAAGCAAACCGCGAGCAGGCTTTTCAGCAAAGGAGCTCTTCTTCTGACAGCGATGACCAAAGCACCCGACCAGATCCAGGGAGTTTTCAATCGACACCAGTAGCGATTACTGATGCCCAAGCGATCGCCGATTTAGACGGGGTTGCCTCATATAGTTTTGAAGTCAGCACCTCTGCTGATGCCGTCAGCGGGATCGAACCGATCTCCAGCAGTGACTCATCGACAGAGTCAGAAGCAACCGACAGCAGCGAATCGGGGCAAATGGGCGGTATGCCAGGAGGAATGCCTGGTGGGAATATGAGTACGGGTGATTTCCAAATCACTGGTGTATCAACTAGTGCGGCGTATACGACTTTTTCGGAAGGAACAGCGACGATCACGGATGGAGAAGGCATTACTTCTGAGGATGAAGGCACGAACCAAGTACTGATCGAATCCTCGTTGGCTGAAGCAAATGATTTGGCAGTCGGAGATACGTTTTCGATCACTGATGCAGAGGACAATGAAGTCGAAGTGACGATCAAGGGAATCTATGAAACGAGTGAAGTAGGCAACAGCATGAGCCAAATGTTCAACTTTCTCAATCCAGCCAACACGATCTTTGCTTCTTATACCCTTGCCAATACGTTGAGCGGCAATGAGGACACCATTGACTCGGCAACCTATACCTTGAGTGATCCGTCTGAGATGACAGCATTCGTGGAAGAAGCGGAAGGGTTGATCGATACAGAAACCTACAGCATTCAAACCAACGATCAAATGTATCAGTCGATGCTGACACCATTGAATAATGTCGCTAGCTTTGCAAAAAATATTATTGTGTTAGTTGCTGCTGCCGGTATCATTATTTTGACGTTGATCGTGATGATGTCGATTCGGGAACGTCGCTATGAGATTGGCGTATTGCTCTCTTTAGGCGAGTCACGGGCCAAAGTGATCCTACAATTTTTCACAGAGATTTTTGTCTGTATGGTGTTTGCTTTAGGGATCGCGGCCGCTAGCGGCAATCTTGTCGGTAATGCCGTCGGAGAGCAATTATTGGCACAACAAACAGAGACAACGACTGATCAAGCAGCCACTGAAAACGCTGGTCCTGGAGGCGGGGAGATGCCGCAAATGGGCGGAAATCGTGGGGGTTCTTTCCCATCCTTCACCCAATCAGCAGAAGTGGAGTCCTTAGAAATCACCGTTTCCCCTCAACAAATTGGTCTATTGGCATTACTCGGTCTAGGGATCAGTTTTGGCTCGATCTTACTCTCTTCCGCGGGCATTTTGCGGTTGAATCCGAAAAAAATCTTGGTTTCTTAGGAGGAACGACATGACATTACGAACAGAACAATTAGGATATTGGTATCAAAGCGAAGCAGAAGCGCTGTTTCGTGACGTTGATTTGACCTTTGAACCTGGCAAGATGTATGCGATCTTAGGTTCCAGCGGATCGGGGAAAACAACCTTCCTGTCGCTGATCACGGGTCTAGATACCCCGAAAGAAGGAAAGATCCTTTACAACGAAGAAACGTTAGCAAAAATCGGATTGCGAGAATACCGCCGCAAAGATGTTTCCATCGTGTTCCAAGCGTATAATCTATTGCCTTATATGTCGGCACTGGACAATGTGATCACAGCCATGGCGATCGCGAAGTCGCAGCAAGCCGATAAAAAGGCCTATGCTTTAGCTAACTTAGCCAAAGTTGGTATCACGGAAGAGCTGGCACTGAAAAAAGTGACCCAATTATCGGGTGGGCAACAGCAACGGGTCGCTATCGTTCGCGCGTTGTGCTGTGAACATGAGCTGATCGTAGCCGATGAACCGACTGGAAACTTGGATGAAACGACATCTAAAGAAATCGTCAAACTATTTCAAGAAATTGCCCATGAGCAAAAAAAATGTATCATCTTAGTGACCCATGAACAAGAAGTAGCAAAGGCTTGCGATGTCGTTTATGAGTTGAAGGAACGAGCATTTTCTAAAATTGAAAGGTGAGCTTTGCATATGGTAACTGCTAGTTAGTGAGACAAAGATCGTCATTCTTATTCCCTCATTGAGCAAGACTGAAATGAAAATACCGCAAAGTCTGCTTGCATCTTCTAGGTGCTCCTCTTACAATAGAAGTAATTGTAAAAGAAGGAACTTTTGAGAGGAGCAAGCAGATGCGGCTTTTTATTGACGGCGACGGTTCGCCGGTGAAAAATGAAGTGATTGAACTGGCTCAGCAGTATCAGCTGCCGGTAGTGATCGTGACCAGTGTCGATCATTATACGACCAAAGACTATCCCGCCCATGTCCACTTTGTCTATGTCGACAAAGGCTCGGATCGCGCGGATTATGAAATCGTGAAGGAGATAGAACCCGGCGATTTTCTCGTCACCCAAGATTATGGCTTAGCCTCGTTAGTCTTGCCCAAAAAAGCACGAGTTTTTCACCATAACGGTACAGAGTATTTGCCAGAAACAATCGATTTTTTATTAGGTCAACGCTATTTAGGTGCGCAGATGCGTAAAGCAGGCAAGCGCACAAAAGGACCGAAGCCCTTTACGAAAGAGGATCGGGAAGCCTTCAAACGAATCTTTGAAAACGAATTGCGACAGACCCTTGCAAAATAAGCACCCTCAAGACCCAGCTTCTGCATGAAACACGGGAATTGAAGGTGCTTATTTATTTCTTACGAAAACGATCATAAAAGTATTTGCCGACTAAAGCTACGATCGCGAAAAATGCCAAGGTATATCCGAAGATCCCCATCTGATGGACGAAGGCTCCTTGTTGCGGGCTGGCGACCACCAATAAGGAAGAGCCAAGGATGACCGCAGCTAGAATAATACCGATTACCAGTCGATTGACCATCTGATCAAAGCGGTCCAATAGCTGTTTTTGTTCGCGGATCTCTAAATTTAACCGGTGTTTACCAGTGGCAAAAGTGTCTAAGACAGCCAAGGTCCGATCAGGAAGATGGCTAAGTGCCCGCAAGCTTTTTGCGGTTGCCAAGGCGCTTTTTTTCACCTCGTCTTCAATACTCAGCTGCTGTAAGAAATATTTTTGTGCAAAAGGCTGAGTGACTTCCATCATTGATAATTCGGGGTCTAAGGCTTTGATCACACCTTCCAAGGTGCCAAAAGCCTTAATCAGCAAGGTGATGTCTCGATGCATCTGCAGTTGGTTATCATGGCAGATCGTGATGACTTCCCCCATCACTTTTTGCAAGTCGATATCCTTTAGCGGCATATTATAGTAGTTTTCAACAAATTTTTGAAGATCCTGATAGAAGGCGACTTCATCAAAGGAACTGCCGCTGCTGTTGCACAAACGCAAGACAGCTTTGCCGACTTCTTGGGTGTCTTGGGTATACAAAGCAATCAATGCATCAGCTAAGCGACTGCGTAATGACTGATCCAAATGTCCCATCATCCCAAAATCTAAGAAAATCACTTGGTAAGGCGGCATAATCGCTTCTTCTTGCCACTTCAATGAATAATCAACACCGCCGAGGACACCGACGCGCTGTTTGACTTGGAATGGTTTTGGTCGGTTGGTTTGATCTGTGAAGACATGTAAAAAAAGATTGCCAGGATGCGGATCAGCGTGAAAGAAGCCATCTTCAAAGACTTGCTTCATAAAGTTTTCGACTAATAGCGTTCCCACTTGTTTTTTCACTGCTTTCACGGACTGATTGTCATAAACGATATCTTGATTGCTGCGGGTCAGCAAGCAGTTCAAACTTTCACCGGCCATGTAATCCATGACTAATACTTTTTGGGTGCACCATTCGGGATAAACTTTTGGCAATGCCAATTGCGGGTTTTGGTGATTGTTACGGTAGAATTCCTGCGCATTTTTCATCTCTTGTAAAAAATTTGTTTCATTGGCAAGGGATCGTCTGACTTCGCTTAACACGCTTTTTAAATCCACCACATTGGCTTCTGGAATTGCACGAACCAACGGTAGAGCCTTTTCAAAAAGATCGAGATCCACTTGAATCGCCGCAATGATTCCCGGATGCTGCACTTTGACGATCACTTCTTTGCCGCTGATCAAGTTTGCTCGGTGGGCTTGTCCGATGGAAGCTGAGGCGACTGGGATTTCATCAAAAGCGGAAAAAACTTCCGTTAGTGGCTGCTGTAGTTCTGCTTCCAGCAGTGCTTTGACCTTGGGAAATGGATCGCTTTTGACATTGTCTTGTAACTGCTTGAAGGCATCAACGAAAGTGCTGGAAAGCAGGTCATTGCGGACCGAAAGCATCTGCCCGATTTTGATAAATGTTGGTCCTAATTCTTCAAACGCTTGACGCACCATTTCGGGATGCTGCTGTTTGCTGATATTTTGAACGACTTTGTATTTCAAAAAGACTTGAAGGATTTGTTTTAATCGTCCTTTTCTAGAAGGAGCAGTTTGTTCTGTCATAGGTCCCACCTCTTTAAACGTGCCGTGATATATTCATAGTACTGACAAAATGAAAAACATTCAACTAACGACTGTGTAAGCTTAAAGAAATTTCTGCAAGATTTAATGCCGGTTGGTCGATTTTGTGCTAAAATGTGGAAGACTTAGTTTGGTAGAATCAATGAATACAGGAGGAAATTCTTTTGAAAATCATTTTATTATACGGGGGACGCAGTGCAGAGCATGAGGTATCACTGTTATCCGCTTTTTCAGTTGTTAATGCTGTATATTATAATTACTACCAAGTTCAATTAGTAATGATCACTAAAGAAGGACGTTGGTTAAAAGGCCCATTATTGTCTGAGGCGCCAACGTCACCAGATACTTTGGCATTGACCAACGAAGAGACCAAAGGGGAAGAAATTTCACCTGGGGCCATCTATGAAGAAGACGCGATCGTCTTTCCATTGCTCCATGGACCAAACGGCGAAGACGGCACGATCCAAGGGTTTTTAGAAACCATCGGAATGCCTTATGTCGGAGCCGGTGTCTTGACTAGTGCCTGCGGGATGGACAAAATCATGACCAAGTACATCTTGCAAGCTGCGGGAATTCCGCAAGTTCCCTATGTACCAGTCTTGAAAAATGCGTGGAAAGAAAATCCGAAAAAGATTTTCGATCAATGTGAAGGCAGTCTGCTTTATCCGATGTTTGTCAAACCTGCCAACATGGGCTCAAGTGTCGGTATCTCGAAAGCCGAGAACCGTGAAGAACTGCAAAATGCGCTACAAGAAGCGTATCGCTATGATACCCGAGCGATCGTTGAACAAGGAATCGAAGCCCGTGAGATCGAAGTCGCTGTTCTTGGAAACGAAGACGTGCGGACCACCATGCCGGGAGAAATCGTAAAAGATGTTGCGTTTTATGATTACAATTCCAAATACATTGACAACCGAATCGAGATGCAGATTCCTGCGCAAATTCCCGAAGAAACACAAGCCAAAGCCCAAGAGTTTGCGAAAAAAGCCTATACGATGTTAGGCGGCAGTGGATTGAGCCGTTGTGATTTCTTTTTGACCAATAAAAACGAGCTCTTTTTAAATGAGCTAAACACGATGCCGGGATTCACTGAATTCAGCATGTACCCATTGCTATGGGAAAAGACCGGATTGCCTTATGGGGATTTGATTGAAGAATTGATCCAATTAGGGATGAATCGTTTCAATCAAAGACGTTCGTTCTTGACCAACGTAGAAGCAACCGAAACGGAAGCAGAAAACGAAAACGAAGCAGAATAAATAGCAGGAAGAAAGCCAGCTCAACTCAAGGAAAATACTTGAAGCGATCTTGTGCTTTCTTTTTTTGTAAAAAAGGAGCGAAACTGATGAATTTTACTGTAAAAGAAGCCGCTGCCGTATTTGGTCAGCCAATTGAAAATGAGACACCACTTGCCTCTGTGGAGTTTGACAGCCGTCTAATCAAAGAAAACAGTCTTTTTGTTCCCTTGGCGGGGACTCGGGATGGACATGAATTTGCCCAACAAGCCAAAGACAATGGTGCGATCGCGACATTGTGGAGTCATCCCACCATACAACCACCGCAAGGCATCCTTGTGATCCCCGTCAAGGATACTGTCAAAGCGTTCCAACAGTTAGCACGAGCCTACAAAGAAAAACTTGCGCCAAAAATCATCGCTATTACCGGAAGTAATGGGAAAACAACCACAAAAGATATGGTAGACGCGGTTATGGCACAAAAATACCAGACCTACAAAACTCAAGGTAACCATAACAATGAACTAGGCGTGCCTTTGACTATCTTGCATGCACCAGAAGATACGCAAGTGTTGATTTTAGAAATGGGAATGGACCATGCAGGAGAGATCGAAGTCCTTTCGCGCTTAGCAGAACCTGATGCAGCGGCGATCACTTTGATTGGCGAAGCCCACATTGAAAACTTAGGGTCCAGAGAAGGGATCGCCAAAGCCAAAATGGAGATCACCGCAGGATTGAAAAAAGACGGCTTCTTTATGATGCCGGCGGATGAACCATTGTTAGACCCCTTTGTTCCTAACTTGACGCAGCCCATTGAAACTTTTGGCTTAACAGAGGGAGATCTGCAAGGAGACATCGTAGAGGAATCGCAAGATCAAACGATTTTTACGGTAGCAGGTACGACTTTTACCTTACCGGTATTAGGCGGTTATAATGTCAAAAATGCCTTGATCGCGATTGGGTTAGGACGTCATTTTGGTGTAGCAGATGAAGCCATCAAGGAAGGCTTGGCGCATTTTCAATTAACGAAAAATCGGACCCAATGGGTAACTGCCGGTAACGGAGCAGCGATTTTGAGCGATATATACAATGCCAATCCGACTGCCATGGGTCTTGTATTGGATAGTTTCCGCAAATTGCCGTTAGAAGGACGACGGATCGCCGTATTGGCAGATATGCTTGAATTAGGACCAGATTCTGCACAAATGCACGAGCAGATGGCCGCACATTTAGATGACTCGTTCCAACTAGTTTTTCTTTATGGCAAAGAAATGCAAGCATTGCAAAAACGACTAGTTCAGTCACCACTGGCTGACAAGGTGCGCTATTTTGCGACAGATGAAAAACCGCAACTGATCGCCTCCTTAAAGGAAACTTTAGAACCTTCCGACAGCTTGGTAATCAAAGGGAGCAATGGCATGGGCTTGAGCGAAGTCGTTGATGCACTAAAAGGAATGTAAAGCGGAGTTGAAATCTTGCTGAAACTTTCAAAACGTGTTATACTTATCTAACGCCGAAAGATGAAGCACAGAATGATTACTGTAAAAAACATTGACGTTTTGAGATAAAATGATGGCTGAGACAAACAACACTTGTTTTAGCCTTTTATAATGCCTTCGTGAAGCGGTTTTTCGGTACCGAGAGAAAGATAAGAGTAAATGGGACTACTCTTGTGTTTCTGAAGAACTAACCTACGCTTCGATGATAGAAAAACAGGCATCGAAAAGATGACCAGCCTAGGAGGATCCATTTGAAATTTAAAGATCTAGAATTATCCAACGAATTATTGACTTCTGTTGAGCGTGCCGGCTTTGAAGAAGCAACACCCATTCAAGAAGCAACGATTCCATTAGCCTTAGCAGGCAAAGACGTGATCGGTCAAGCACAGACCGGTACTGGTAAAACCGCCGCATTTGGTTTGCCAATGTTAGAAAAAATCGACCCAGCGAACCATCAACTACAAGGATTAGTGATTGCCCCAACCCGTGAATTAGCGATCCAAACCCAAGAAGAATTGTATCGTCTTGGTAAAGACAAAAAAATTCGCGTTCAAGCAGTTTACGGTGGAGCCGATATCGGCCGTCAAATCCGTCAATTAAAAGATCGTCCCCATATCGTAGTTGGTACGCCAGGACGTATGTTAGACCATATCAACCGCCACACCTTAAAATTAGGTACGGTTGAAACGCTTGTATTAGATGAAGCAGACGAAATGTTGAACATGGGCTTCTTGGAAGATATTGAAAAAATCATCAGCCAAGTGCCAGATGTTCGTCAAACGTTACTATTTTCAGCAACAATGCCGCCAGCAATCAAAAATATCGGCGTGAAATTCATGAAAGAGCCTGAACATGTTCAAATCAAAGCCAAAGAAATGACCGCTGATTTGATTGATCAATATTATGTTCGCTCAAAAGATTATGAAAAATTCGATGTCATGACTCGTTTGTTGGATGTGCAATCACCAGAATTGACGATCGTTTTCGGTCGTACGAAACGTCGTGTTGATGAATTGGCACGTGGTTTAGAAGCTCGTGGCTACAAAGCTGAAGGCATTCATGGGGACCTTTCTCAACAAAAACGGATGAGCGTTTTACGTTCATTTAAGAGTGGTCAATTAGATATCTTAGTTGCCACAGACGTAGCAGCTCGCGGATTAGATATTTCTGGTGTTACACACGTTTACAACTACGATATCCCTCAAGATCCTGAAAGCTATGTTCACCGGATCGGACGTACAGGTCGTGCCGGAAAAGGCGGAATGTCAGTGACTTTCGTTACACCAAACGAAATGAGCTACTTGCATGTCATTGAAAACTTAACGAAAAAACGGATGACACCAATGCGCCCACCAACCGAAAAAGAAGCATTTAAAGGTCAATTAGGTGCCGCAATCGAATCTGTTGAAACAAAATTGGATGAAAATGGTTTGGATAAATACTTGCAAGCAGCCGACGATCTTTTGGAACGTTATTCTGCACAAGATTTAGCAGCACTGCTTCTAAAAACAATGGCGAAAGATCCAGCTGATTTAGAACCAGTCAAAATTACACCAGAACGCCCATTACCTCAAGGAAAAAAATCATTCAATAAAAACGGACGTCGCAGCAATAACAGCAATGGCGGCAATCGTAACCGCAAAGAAAACGGTGGGAACCGTGGCGGCGGCAACGGCAATAAAGCCCGTGGTAACTATTCAAAAGATGGTGCCCGTAAAAACAATCGCCGTAGCAACGACAAAAAACGCGGTTTCGTTATCAGAAATAACCAAGACTAATTGAGTTTGTGGACCTTGTAAGGAAACTTGCAAGGTCTTTTTTATATAAAAAACAAATACGAGCAATTGAAAATCTTAATCTCCGTATAAACTCGTCAGATTTGAATGGTAATTCGCCATTTTTTTGGTAGAATGGTAACTAGCTAAACAAGGGCCAATTCCAATTTGGAAACCCCTATCTTAAGTAAAGGTAGCGAGAAGAATGATTAAAGGAATCGGAATCGATGCAGTCGAGCTGCCTCGAATGAAAGAATTAATTGAAAAAAAACCTCAGTTTATAACGCGTATTTTAACAGAGAAGGAAGCAAAATTATTTGCCCGTTTGCCCCTGAAACGTCAGGTAGAGTTCATCGGGGGGCGCTATGCCTGCAAAGAAGCGTTCTCCAAAGCTTGGGGGACGGGGATCGGCAAAGTTTCTTTTCATGATATTGAAGTCTTGACCAATGAATTCGGTGCACCGATCGTTACCAAAGCACCGCACCCTTTAGAAAAAACGTTTGTCAGTATCACCCATACAAATGATACTGCCTTTGCACAAATTATCTTAGAAGTATCGGATAGTGAGTAACCTGAGTGGAAGTCGTCACTTGGTGAAAAAACTACGATACTTTATGGACGAACAGCCGACTACATAAAACCAACTTAATTTGTTTGTCTGATCAAGCATTAGTAGAAAGAAGGAACTGGAAATGGTGGTTGCTTACCATAGACCAACGAAAGCGATTATTGATACGACCGCGATTACCGAAAACATCAAAAATGAGATTGCTCACTTACCAAGCGAGACGTTTCTTTTTGCGGTGGTAAAAGCCAATGGGTACGGGCACGGAGCGGTACAAACTGCTCAAGCAGCCAAAGAAGGCGGTGCAGCCGGTTTTTGCGTTGCGACGATCGATGAGGCAATCGAATTGCGAGAAGCAGGAATCACTGACCCGCTGCTGATTTTAGGGGTTGTGAACGTGCAAGATATTCCCTTACTTGCAGAATACGATTTTTCTTTTCCAGTCGCTTCGATGGACTGGTTGGTAGAAGCCGGTACTTATTTGGAAGAGAATCCTATAAAGACACCGCTTAAAGTACATGTCAAAGTGGATACCGGCATGGGGAGAATCGGTTTTTTGACCCCAGAAGAAGTGCTTCAAGCCGTTCTTTGGTTGGAAACTCATCCCACATTTGATTGGGAAGGAATCTTTACCCATTTCTCCACAGCCGATCAAGCTGATACAACTTATTGGGAAACACAGCACCAGCGGTTTAAAGAAGTCTTAACTGTTTTGCCTTATTTGCCGACATATATACATACAGGCAATAGCGCGACCTCCTTGTGGCACAAAGAGGCCGTTGGGAATATGGTCCGTTTTGGGATCGCGATGTATGGATTGAATCCGTCAGGTCATGCATTGAAGGAACCATTTTCCTTAAAACCAGCCCTTTCACTTGTTTCTGAACTGATCCAAGTGAAATTACTTGAAAAAGGAGCGGGGATTGGCTATGGTGAGACATATATCACGCCCCGTCAGGAATGGATCGGCACTGTGCCTATCGGTTATGCGGATGGCTGGTTACGAAAAATGCAAGGCTTCTCACTCTTAGTAGAAGGCGAACCTTGTGAAATCGTCGGTCGGGTGTGTATGGATCAACTGATGATTCGTTTGCCGCGAGCCTTTGCTGTCGGTACAACGGTCACGTTGATTGGTGAGAATCATGGGAAACGAATTACGATGCAGGATGTTGCAGACCAGTTAGAAACGATTCACTATGAAGTAGCGTGCACCCTCTCAGCAAGGGTTCCGCGAGAATATAAAAGTTAGGGTGGTCCTATGGTAAAAAGGGGAGATATTTATTTTGCCGATCTTTCACCAGTCGTTGGATCGGAGCAAGGCGGAATACGACCGGTCTTGATCATTCAAAATGACTTGGGCAATCACTTCAGTCCCACCGTGATCATTGCGGCGATCACGGCAAAAATGGCGAAGCCGAAATTACCAACCCACATTGGGATTTCCGCTTCTTGCACAGGGATTGGCAAAGACTCCGTCATTTTGATGGAACAGATCCGCACGATCGACAAAAGTCGGTTGAAAGAAAAAGTTTGTCATTTAGACGATAAAGTGATGTGTGAAGTCGATGCTGCTTTGATGATCAGTATTGGTGTGGAGCCGACCTTTGCTACATCAACGATCGAGGTGTAAGACAAGCAATGGGGTATGTAGTATTAATAGTAGTTGTCATTTTATTGATTCTCTTTACTTATAAACATATTCGCCGTTTTCTTTCAGAAACCAAAAAGCGCAACGAAACCATGGAACAAGGGTATTACCTTGTCAGTCATACATATGAAGAGAAACGGGAACAGACCCATTATTACGGCGTTTTTCAACAAGGAGACAAAGAACTGATATTAGAAATGTCACTCCAGCTTTATTTACAGCTACAGCCACCGCAACGGGGGATGTTGACCGCCAAAGAAGGCCGAGTCCTTTCTTTTGAAGGGTGATCATGTGAAGAAAGCAGTGCCCATGAGAGAGTATCTCTTCAAGGAAAAGCAAACAAGCAGGAAAGAGCTGCTCCATTTATTTCACAGGAGTTGGTCCATTCACTGCTTGTTTTTTATGACTAAAATGTTTGTGAGAGCTATTTCAAGCAAGATGGCGTGATGGATGGGAACATTGAGCATCGAAAAAATGATCAACCAGCGCAGTAGAGCAACGGTTTTGCTTTGACAAACAACCAAGGTACGGTTGCTTTTCACAAAGAATTCAGTTATAGTATGTAGCGACTAGTTTGAAAAGAGGGAAAAAAGTGAACCCATCGATTTATGGACTTACCAAATCAGATCTATCTTTGTGGATAACTGAACAAAATGAAAAGAAATTTCGAGCCAACCAAGTGTGGGAGTGGCTCTATGAAAAACGAGTAACCAGCTTTGAAGAAATGACCAATTTACCGAAACCTTTGATTGAGAAACTGACGGCAGCCTTTGTGATCAATCCCCTGAAGCAGATGGTGGTACAAGAAGCCAGTGATGGGACCGTCAAGTATTTATTTCAATTGCCCGACAATCACATGATTGAAACGGTCTTGATGCGTCAAGAGTATGGCATGTCGGTTTGTGTGACGACCCAAGTCGGTTGCAACATCGGCTGTACCTTTTGTGCCAGTGGGTTATTAAAGAAACAGCGGGATTTAACAGCAGGCGAGATCGTGGCTCAAATCATGTTAGTACAACACTATTTTGATGAACGCAACGAGGGAGAACGGGTCTCTCACGTAGTCGTCATGGGGATCGGCGAACCCTTTGATAACTATGACAATGTGATGCATTTCTTGCAGATTATTAACGACCCAAAAGGTTTAGCGATCGGTGCGCGGCATATTACCGTGTCAACCAGCGGCTTGGCGCATAAAATCAAAGAGTTTGCGGAGAACGGCTTGCAAGTGAACCTAGCGATTTCGCTGCATGCCCCAAATAATGAAGTCAGAACCTCCATGATGCGGATCAATCGGAGCTTCCCGATTGAAAAACTGATGGCAGCGGTCGATTATTATTTAGAAAAAACCAATCGTCGCATCACGTTTGAGTATATCATGCTGGATCATGTCAACGACCGACCGGAACATGCCCGTCAGTTGGCAGCATTATTGAAGGATAAAAAGAAATTGTCTTATGTCAACTTGATTCCTTATAACCCAGTGAGTGAGCATGACCAATATGCTCGAAGTAAAAAAGCCGATGTGTTAGCTTTTTATGACATTTTAAAGAAAAACGGCATCAACTGTGTGATTCGTAAAGAACATGGGACAGATATCGACGCAGCATGCGGACAGCTGCGAAGCAAACAAATGAAAAAAGAAGCTTCTGCTTCTTAAACAAAAAAAACCAAAAGAAGGACTGCACAAGCGCAGTTCTTCTTTTGGTTTTTTATTATCTAAGCAATTAAAAAACGCCTTAAAGAAAGCGTATTCCTGTAAAGAAAATTCAAAAAATATTGTTTTACAAGAAAAAAATAGATTATACTAAAAGCTGGTATTCATTAAAAATAACTTACTGTGAAAGGATGATTTGATGGAATGGATTAAATTAATTGGTATTCTAGTTATTTTAGTCGGCTTTTTGCTGAAGCTAGATACTATTGCTGTCGTAATCGTTGCTGGTTTTGTCACCGCGCTTGTATCGGGAATTTCTGTTGTTGATTTTTTAACAATGTTAGGAGAAGCGTTTGTCAATAATCGACTCGTGACACTGTTCTTGTTGACATTACCAATGGTCGGCTTGTCGGAACGTTTTGGCTTGAAACAGCAGGCCGTCATATTGATTGAAAAAATCAAAGGCTTGACACCAGGGAAGTTTTTGAGTTTGTACTTATTTATTCGGGAACTTGCTGGCTTTTTCTCTATTCGGATCCAAGGACATACGCAATTTATCCGCCCAATCGTTAACCCGATGGCGCAAGCTGCTGGGGAAAATAAATTTGGGGAACTGGATGAAAAAGATCAGGAAAAAATCAAAGCTCGGGCTGCCGCTAATGAAAATTTCGGGAATTTCTTTGCCCAAAATACCTTCGTGGCTGCTTCTGGTGTGCTGTTGATCGTAGGAACGTTGCAATCACTTGGATATGATGTGGCAGCTAGTTCGATCGCGCAAGCATCATTGCCGATCGCATTGATCGTCTTAGTTATTGCCACGTTATCGAACTTGCTCTTTGATCGCAAATTAGCAAAAAAATATGGCAAGAAGGAGGAGAAATAGATGGAAGGAATCGTTAACGGATTACTAGAATTCTTTTATATCTTGATTGGGCTGCTGTCGATCATGACGGCTGTCCGGGTTTTTCGTGAAGCAGACCATCCTACACGATTAGGCACCTCTGCCTTTTGGTTACTGCTAGGGGTCGTCTTTGCTTTCGGAAATTTTTTGCCGTATCTTGTGGACGGAATTTTGATCGTTTTGATGGGCTGTTTGACCTTCTTCAAACAAGTACAGATCGGTAAAATCGTCGACGTTGATGATGAAAAAGCCGAAGCGTCAGCAAAACGGATCGGTAGTACGATCTTCGTACCATGTATCAGCTTGGCATTGATCGCTGTGGTGATTTCTTATACACCATTAGGGGGCCAAGTGGGGATCGGGATCGCGTCGATCTTAGCACTCTTGTTGGCAGTCGTGCTAACTTCCGCTAAACCAAAAACAGTGTTAGACGATTCCGACCGGATGCTTCGCCAAGTCGGAACTGCCGGTATCTTGCCGCAGTTATTAGCAGCACTAGGTGTCATTTTTAACGCTGCTGGTGTTGGTGATGTGATTTCTCAAGGAATCTCTGGCGTCGTGCCAGAAGGCAATCGTTTTATCGGTGTCGTGGCTTACTGTTTAGGAATGATGATCTTTACTATGATCATGGGAAATGGCTTTGCAGCATTTACCGTTATAACTGCCGGTATTGGCGTACCTTTCGTAATGGCGCAAGGCGGCAATCCAGTTGTTGCTGGCGCTTTAGCAATGACCGCTGGTTTTTGCGGCACGTTGCTGACCCCGATGGCAGCCAATTTCAATGCACTGCCAGTGGCTTTGTTAGAGATGAAAGACCCTAATGGTGTCATTAAAGCACAAGCCCCAATTGCTTTATTATTGTTAGTGATCCACATCGCTTTAATGTACTTTTGGGCATTTTAGTGGTAAAACAGAGATGGAAGGATGATGGAAATGAAACTATTAATTACCGGATTTGATCCATTTGGCGGAGAAGCAATCAATCCTGCCTTAGAAGCAGTGAAATTACTGCCAGATACAATTCATGGTGCACAGATCGTGAAAGCAGAGATCCCCACTGTATTTGGGAAATCAGCGGCGATCGTCGAAGAGAAAATTGAAGAGGTCCACCCAGATGTCGTCTTAAACATCGGTCAAGCGGGCGGCCGGTTTGCCATCTCACCAGAACGAGTGGCAATCAATGTGGATGATGCCCGGATTCCTGATAATGAAGGCAATCAACCCGTCGATGAAGCGATCCAAACAGAAGGAAAGCCTGCCTACTTCACACAACTGCCAATCAAAGCAATGGTAGAAAATATGAAAAAAGCAGGAATACCTGCAGCCGTTTCTAATACTGCTGGAACTTTCGTCTGCAACCACATCATGTATCAAGTACAATACATGATCGATACAAAATACCCTGAAATGAAAGGCGGTTTTATTCACGTGCCATTTATTCCTCAGCAAGTCGTCGATAAAGCAGGACAGCCTGCAATGAGCATCGAAGACATCGCCAAAGGATTAACTGCAGCAGTGGAAGCTATCGTTGATTATTCCGACAAAGAAGATTTAAAAGCGATTGGCGGCGCGATCCATTAATCATTGAAGGACATCCTTTCGAGGACAAAACAAAAGTTCTTAAAATGAAAAGACCTGATCAGTAAGCATGCGATCAGGTCTTTTTTGTCTGAATTTGATAAGAAATCATCCTTGTTTTCTGCATGTTTACTTTTCTATCAGACATTTCTCATTTTGATGACTGAAATGAAAAAAGCAGACAGAAAATGAATGTAAGTTACATTTAACCGTGTTTTTTTATTATTTTTTTCGCTTTATTTCTTATAAATAAAGAAAGGAAAAATAGCATTTAACGAATGTTTGATGAGAGTAAGGTAAGTAAATACCAAGAAAACTTTCTTCCAAAGGTGTTTTTTATCGAAAAAGGGATTGCTTTTTTAATAATTATTAATTAAAATCTTATCTAACTTCAGAAATCGAATGATTATTCTGAAAATTAATTCAATTAAGGGGTAGGACAGGATGAAAAATAAATGGGCCTATGGTTTAGTAGCTGTGTGTGGCGTGGTGTTAGCCGGCTGTACAACAGGCGGAACAAATAGTTCAAGCAATGACACAGCAACTAGCGGCGATAGCAACGCAGAACAAGTATTTAACGTAGTGGTTTCACAAGAAATGCCAAGTGCGGATCTTTCATTAGCAACCGATACGATCAGCTTCAGTGCATTGAACAATGTATATGAAGGACTGTATCGTTTGGATGCTGACAGCACACCACAACCTGCTGGTGCAGCTGAAGCAGCTGAAGTCAGCGAGGATGGACTAACTTACAAGATCAAATTGCGTGAAGATGCGAAATGGTCAAATGGTGACCCTGTTACAGCAGCGGATTATGTTTATGGCTGGCAACGGACGGTCAAACCTGAAACTGCATCAGAATATGCGTATCTATTTTCACCAGTCAAAAATGCGGATGCCATCACAGCTGGCGATACGGATCCATCAGAGCTAGGCATCAAAGCAGTGGGGGATTACGAATTAGAAATCACCCTAGAAAAAGCAACACCTTACTTTGATTACTTATTAGCATTCCCATCATTCTTCCCACAAAATCAAAAAGTAGTGGAAGAAAATGGCGATCAATATGCATCAACAAGCGACAATGCCGTTTATAATGGACCATTTGTCCTGACTGGTTTTGATGGACCAGGAACGGATACAGAATGGGCTTATGAAAAGAACGATCAGTATTGGGACAAAGACACTGTTAAATTACAAACGATCAACGTAAGCGTCGTGAAAGAATCCTCAACTGCCTTGAATCTTTTCCAAGATGGTCAAGCAGATGATGTCATCCTAACAGGTGAACTGGCGCAACAGATGGCTAACGACGAAGCATTCGTTTCTCAACCAGAAGCAACGACTTCTTACTTAGAATTGAATCAACGTGATGAAGATTCACCTTTCCGTAACGAAAATTTGCGTAAAGCAATCTCTTATGCGATCGACCGTGATGCCTTAGTAACATCGATCTTAGGTGATGGTTCAATTGCTTCAAGTGGTTTGGTTCCAGAAGGCATGACTTTCAGCCCTGGCGATCATACAGACTTCACAGAAGCAGCTGGCAGCGTCATTAGCTACGATCAAGAGAAAGCAAAAGAATATTGGGAAAAAGCCAAAGAAGAATTAGGAATCGATTCATTAGAATTTGATATCTTAGCTTCTGATACAGACTCAACCAAGAAAATCATTGAGTACTTGCAAGACACGATCGAAAAAACATTGGACGGTGTGAAAGTCACGTTAAGTCCAGTTCCATTCTCTGTTCGTTTGGATCGTTCAAATGCGGGTGATTTTGATACAGTAATGGGCGGTTGGGGTGCTGACTATGCCGATGCAAGTAGCTTTACTGACTTGTTTACGACAGGTAACTCATACAACCGTGGTCAATGGAGCAGTGAAGAATACGATGCAGCTGTAAAAGCAGCAGGTACGACCAATGCCAATGACCCTGACAAACGTTGGGAAGATTTAGTCAATGCAGAAAAAATCATTATGAATGAACAAGGTGTCATTCCAGTTTATCAAAAAGCGGAAGCACATTTACGTGCAACAAAAGTCAAAGGTGTTGTTGCTCACGCAGCGGGCGCACAATACGACTACAAGTGGACATCAATCGAATAATCACGAGTAGTTGACTTGAAATGCCGAAGAAAAGGCTGGGACAATTTCTTGTCTCAGCCTTTTGCTTCTCATTTCAATGAGTAAAAATATAAGAGTGAAATTAACTAGTAGCAATCATTAAAAAGAGCAATGAAAGGAATAACAAGAAGACACCAGGCCATAACCAAAAGGCGTAACTCTGTTTGCCGACTTGGGATAATTTCAGATAATCTGTTTTATTTTTGGAAAAAGCTTTCTTCATGGAATATTGAAAATGGTCAAAGAAACCAGAAGCAAATACCCATAAAAAACCGCCAATGATCAAAAAGAACAGCGCCCACAAGAAAAGGGCATCTGAAAGAGCTGCTATGGAAAATTCATTTTTTATGGCTAACCATCCGCCAGAAATTGCGAGGCATAGGAGGGGTATGAGCCCACTACTTTTTTTTATTTTCATGATCTGACTCCTTTTTAATGATTCGTACTATGTTAATTTACATAATTATTGAATAGAAGTCAAAATACTTAAGGGGGAAACTGCGTGAACAGCTTTTTGAAATATTTATTGAAACGAGTGTTCTACATGGTCTTAACATTATGGCTGATTGCCACGATCACCTTTTTCTTGATGCAATTTTTGCCAGGAACACCATATACGAATGCTGAAAAATTAAGTCCAGAACAAATTGCCTTGCTAAATGAGCAAGCAGGATTGGACAAACCGATCATTACCCAATATTGGCTTTATTTGACCAATCTACTAAAAGGTGACTTTGGGATCTCTTTCCAATTTAAAAACCAGCCAGTAGCGAATTTATTATCAGGAAGAATCGGACCTTCACTGCAACTAGGACTACAAGCGATCATCTTTGGTACCTTCTTTGGGATTATTTTAGGAACGATCTCTGCAATGAAGCAAAATACTTGGGTCGACACAACGTCTACCTTAGTGGCGATCTTAGGGCGTTCGATCCCTAACTTTGTCTTTGCCGTTTTGCTGCAATATATTTTTGCCATCAAACTAGGGATCTTGCCGATTGCCAAGTGGGAGACCTTTGCCAGCACGATCTTACCGACCGTCGCCTTAGCGATGTCGCCGTTAGCGGATTCCGCTAGGTTTATTCGAACCGAGATGGTGGAAGTGCTGCATAGTGATTATGTCGAGTTGGCACGAGCAAAAGGTTTGAGCCGCTGGGAAATTGCCTTCAAGCACGGTTTGCGGAATAGTTTGATTCCGTTATTGACGTTGTTAGGACCGCTAGCTGTCGGTTTGATGACTGGTTCCCTTGTCGTAGAAAATATTTTTGCGATCCCGGGTATCGGTGAACAGTTCGTAAAATCAATCATGACCAATGACTATCCGACGATCATGGCGGTAACGATCCTTTATTCCGCAATGTTGGTCTTTGTGATTCTTGTTGTTGATATTTTATATGGAATCGTTGATCCGCGGATCCGAGTTTCAGAAGGGAGTCGTGGCTAATGGCAGAGAAACCTTACACAGCAAATGATGTTGCTGCCATCGATGCAGCCAAATTTCAACCGTTACAAAAAAATACCAATGAAGAGCGTGAAGCGATCGCAACCCCCTCATTAACCTTTTTCCAAGATTCGTGGCGTCGTTTGAAAAAGAACAAAGCCGCTGTTTTCTCAATCGTTTTGTTGCTGATCATTATTACGATCTCAATCATTACCATTTTTGTCTCGCCACATGATCCGACCGCGCAAAATGTGACCTTTACAAATCTGCCGCCGAAAATTCCCGGTATCAACATCAATGGCTTAAACGGCTATGCGATGGTGGGAGGCGAGCTAGTAGATAAGTATGCAGCTGCCAATGTACCTGACGGGACATATTTCCTTTTAGGAACGGATGGATTAGGTCGTGACTTATTGAGTCGTCTATTTGTAGGGACACGTATCTCCTTATTGATTGCGTTTATCGCAGCGATGCTAGATATCATCTTTGGTGTAACCTATGGTTTGATCTCTGGTCTTTTAGGTGGACGAATCGATAATGTGATGCAACGTTTCCTAGAAATCTTATCAGGTATTCCCAACTTAGTGGTAATGATCTTAATGCTGGTAGTTTTCGAACCTGGGATCTTCTCGATCGTGGCAGCAATGGCGATCACTAACTGGATTCCAATGGCGCGGATCGTACGGGCCCAAACAATGAAACTAAAAGATCAGGAATTCGTTTTAGCCGCAACAACGCTGGGGGAAAGCCGTCTCAAGATTGCGATGAAACACGTATTACCAAATATTTCCAGCGTGATCATCGTACAAATGATGTTCAGTATTCCCTCGGCGATTTTCTTCGAGGCCTTCCTAAGCTTTATTGGGCTAGGATTAAAACCACCTTCAGCATCTTTAGGGATGCTACTAAGCGATGGCTACAAAACCTTCTTGTTCCTGCCTTACCAAATGTGGGTACCGGCTGTGACCTTGTCTGTGATTATGATTGGGTTCAATTTGCTGGCAGACGGTTTGCGTGATGCCTTTGATCCGAAAATGAAAGAGTGATTGCTATGAAAAAAGTCTTAGAAGTGAAAAACTTAGAAATTTCTTTTGACACCTTTGCTGGGAAAGTCCAAGCGATCCGCGATGTCAGTTTCGATCTATACAAAGGAGAAACCTTGGCGATCGTGGGCGAATCCGGGAGCGGCAAGTCCGTGACAACCCGCAGTATCATGGGGTTATTAGCCAGCAATGCCAATGTCGATAATGGCCAGATCCTCTTCAATGGGACGGACATTTTGAAAAAATCCGAAAAAGAACTGCAAAAAATCCGTGGCAAGGAAATCGCCATGATTTTCCAAGATCCAATGACTTCACTAGACCCAACGATGCCGATTGGCAAGCAAGTGGCAGAGTCATTGATGAAGCACAACAAAATCAGTAAAAAAGAGGGCTTGCGACAAGCGTTGGAATTACTGAACCTTGTCGGCATCCCGAATGCTGAGAAACGCTTGAAAAATTATCCGCATCAATTTTCGGGTGGTCAGCGGCAGCGGATCGTTATTGCGATCGCGCTGATCTGTTACCCACAGATCTTAATTGCAGATGAACCGACGACTGCATTGGATGTAACGATCCAAGCACAGATCTTAGAGTTATTAAAAGATATTCAGAAGAAAATCAATTCGTCCATCGTCTTTATCACCCATGACTTGGGTGTCGTTGCCAATGTGGCTGACCGAGTAGCCGTGATGTATGGTGGGAAAATCGTCGAAGTGGGCACCGCAGAAGAAATCTTCTACAACCCGCAACATCCATACACCTGGGGCTTGTTGGGTTCGATGCCAACGTTAGAAGGGACAGGCGATCGTTTGTACGCGATTCCTGGTTCACCGCCGGATCTGTTGGACCCGCCAACCGGGGACGCTTTTTATCCACGAAACGAATTTGCTTTGCAGATCGATGCAGAACAGCAACCGCCGTTCTTTGATGTTTCACCGACCCACAAAGCAGCAACTTGGCTGTTAGCGCCGCAAGCACCGAAGGTAACTCCGCCGGATGAGATCTTGATTCGCTGGAAAAAATTCCAAGAAAAAAATACTCAGGCATCTGTCTAAAGGAGGAGAAACGGTTGGAAAAAGTTTTACTTGAAGTAAAGAATCTCAAACAATATTTTAACGTTGGCCGCAAAGACGAAGTCAAAGCCGTCGATGATATCTCCTTCCAAATCTATGAAGGAGAAACCTTTGGTCTAGTAGGTGAATCCGGAAGCGGAAAATCGACCACTGGACGGACGGTGATTCGTTTGAATAATCCTACCGGAGGCGAAGTTCTTTTTGATGGACAAGATGTTATGAAAATCAAAGGCAAGAAACCGCTGGCTGATTTTCGCCGGGAAGTTCAAATGGTCTTCCAAGATCCTTATGCCTCCTTGAATCCACGGATGAAAGTTCGCGACATTATTGCCGAAGGGATCGATATCAACGGATTAGCTAAAAATGAAAAAGAACGCAATGATCGGGTGGATGAACTCTTGCGAACCGTCGGACTAAACCCAAGTCATGGGACCCGTTATCCTCATGAATTTTCAGGGGGACAACGTCAGCGGATCGGAATCGCCCGAGCATTAGCCGTCGATCCAAAATTCATCATTTGTGATGAACCGATCTCGGCATTGGATGTTTCGATCCAAGCCCAAGTTGTCAACTTGCTGCAAGATCTGCAAGAAGAACATAAATTGACGTACTTGTTTATCGCCCATGATTTATCGATGGTCAAACACATCAGCGATCGGATCGGCGTGATGCACAACGGCAAACTGCTAGAAGTAGGAACCAGTGATGAAATCTATCATTACGGGGTCCATCCGTATACTGAAAGTCTTTTATCAGCGATTCCGCTGCCAGATCCTGACCATGAGCGTCAACGCAAACGGATCAAATACGTCAGCGAACCAAACGATAACCAAGAACGAGCAATGGAAGAGATCGCACCAGGACATTTCGTTTATGCCACGAAACAAGAAGCCAAGATCTACCAAGAAAAGTTAGCACAAAAAAAGGGGAACTAGCGTCAAAGGTATAGGGAGTGTTAGGAGGAGATGAAACTGGGTGTTTTAAAAGCATACAAATTTCGGATCTATCCTAATGGACAGCAAAAACAGTTTTTCATCGAAACCTTCGGCTGTGTTCGGTTTACGTACAATCAACTGCTGGAGGCGAAGATGGAGGAGCTGGCCAACAATGAAGCAAAGCAAGGGTTGACGCCAGCCAAACTAAAAAAGGAGTATCCTTTTTTGAAGGAGACCGATAGTTTGGCATTGGCGAATGCACAAAGGAATCTGGACCGAGCGTTTCGAAATTACTTCCAAAAGCGGGCTGGCTTTCCAAAAATGAAAACCAAAAAAAGTATTTGGCAATCGTATACTACGAATAATCAGCAGCACACCATTTACTTTGAAGAGGATCAAATCAAGCTGCCAAAGCTCAAAACACTGGTTCCAGTAAAAAAGCATCGGGAAATCAAAGGGAAAATCAAATCGGCAACGATCTCAGCGAAAAACAATGAAGAGTTTTATATCTCGATTCTTTGTTTGGAAGAGATCACACCACTCCCGAAACAGCAAGCGTCTATCGCAGTTGTTTATGATCCGCAGCAGCTGATCAAAGCCAACCAATCGGTACCGGTCACTTGTGAGCATGCGATCCAAACAAAACAGAAGCTGACACGAGCAGAACGCAAACTTCAGGTGAAAGCTACGGCGGTCAAACGGAAAAAAATCCTTTTGACTCAGGCACGAAATTATCAGAAGCTAAAAGGAAAAGTCGCTCGCCTCTATCGTTTTCACTGCTGTCAAAAGCGGGAATTCATCGATCAAGTCAGTTATCATCTCGTAAAACAGTACGATACGATCTATTTGGAACAAATTGCTGAAGAAACGGTTCTAAAAGCCGGTCATTACAGCATCAGCGACTGGCATCAGTTTGTTCGCAAAATCCAGTACAAGGCTCAGTGGTACGGCAAAGAACTGCGTTTTGTCACGTTGGACACGCAGGACCAACAGAAGCTGGAACGGCTCTCAGGCGAAATGAGCAGCTGATCCGCTTGAACTGGAAGGAACGCCAGGGATCGCCTAGGGTATAGAAAAAATCTTTATGATTTTTGTTTCTAGGAACCACGTTCACTAATTATGATTAACCAGCAACCCCTTGCCAAACTACAGTTTAGCAGGGGGTTGTATTTTTTTACATTTTATCACCTAAAAATGCGTCATTTAAGCGATAGATCTTTGAGGGACGCCCGATGCCAACGGGCTTTTCGCCGACCTCCGTAAAATATTGAAGCATGGATTTTTTAAAGTTGGAATGATCGATCATTTTAAAATCGATCCCTAAAAACTTGGCGAATACTTTGCGGGCTTCCGTGATCGAAAAATCTTTGCCTAACACAAGAAGCACTTGCGGCTCGTGTTCCATCTTGTTGGCAACCCGTTTGAAGGCTTTGAGAATGATCGCGCTGTGGTCAAAAGCCAGCGTATCTTTTCCAACAGAGGCACCAGTCACCAGGTCAAGAATGATCTCGATCTCACCGCTGGTCAAATAGATTTGATTGGCTTTTCTTTCCAGAGAAAACCAGCGTACCTGATTCGCATCGTCCCCAGCACTTAAGGGCTCTTCACCAATAAATGCCAAATAGCTGACGGTGATTACCCACCCACGCGGATCACGACCAGGGGTGCTGAAGGTGTGCAGCTGTTCGATGTTTTGTTTGGAGATGGTGACCCCGATCTCTTCTTGGGTTTCACGGATCACACTTTGGCCTGTCGATTCATTCGGATTGACGAAGCCCCCCGGCAATGCCCAAGAATTGCGGAAGGGATGGCCTTTTCTTTGGATCAGCGCAATTTTGAGTTGTTCTTCTTCTTTGTTGTAACACATCAACACCATATCGACGGTTACGGAGGGTTTCTCGTATTTCGGCTGATCTTGTGTCTGATACCACGTAAGAAAGTCTGCTTCAGAAGCTTCTTTCTCATAGTAGTGTTTTTCAGCTGATTTTGAGGTAAATTCTTTCATTGGTTTCTCCTGCCTTAGATAAAGTAAGTAACTGAGCGCGATGGTTTTCCTTAACGGAAAAAATAAGGAACGATCAAATTAATGAAAAACAGTGCGAGATAAAGCCAAGAAGACCGAGGGTGTTCTTTGAGTGCTAAATAGCCCCAAAGAGCGATCCATAGCAGAAAAGCTACCCGTAGGATTGCCAGCGCTGTCGCAAAAAGCGCCGCGTAATCATGGCTGTTGAAGTAAGCAAACAAAAAGGGGTAACCTGTGGTTGAAAAGAGCAAGTGCCCCACAGAAAGCGCGGTTAAAAGCAAAAAATGCTGTTTGTTTTTTCGAGTCATAGCGTTCCTTTCTATAAGAGAAGTCTTCCTCATTATAGCAAAAGAAGTACCTGTTAATCAAAGAGAGATAAAACACCTTTATTTCTTATGAGATTCGTTGTCAGGATCAGATTCTTCCCCTAGAACATTGAAGTGAACGGCTATCTGCGCTATGATAATTAGTAGAAAAGAAATACTCAAATCTGCTGGTTTATTTGCTGCGTTTTAAGGACGAAAACGATTCCTTTGCTTCTTTTAGAGCATGAAGAAAGGTCTTATTATGTCCGCTTTTTTGATTAAATTTATAGCATTTTTGGGTTGCGAACTGTATACTACCTAAGTATACACTTTACTAGTGAAAAGGAGGACTTGCGTCCATGGCTGAAAAAGAAACATTCTATATTACGACGCCAATTTATTATCCAAGCGGCAAGCTGCATATCGGGAATTCTTACACGACGATCGCTTGTGATGCGGTAGCACGATACAAACGATTGATGGGCTTTGATGTCTTTTATTTAACGGGTGTCGATGAGCACGGTCAAAAAATCGAGAAAAAAGCAGAAGAACTTGGCGTAGATCCGCAAGAATACGTCGACAAAATGGCAGCTGACGTCAAGAAATTATGGAACACACTAGACATCAGTTATGACAAATTTATCCGTACAACGGATGACTACCATAAAACAGCCGTTCAAAAAATCTTCCAGCAATTGCTTGATCAAGGAGATATCTATCTTGGTGAATATGAAGGCTGGTATTCTGTTTCTGATGAAGAATACTTTACTGAAACGCAATTAGCAGAAGTTTACCGAGATGAAGAGGGCAAAGTCATCGGCGGCAAAGCGCCAAGCGGTCATGAGGTAGAATTGGTGAAGGAATCTTCTTATTTCTTCCGCATGAGCAAATACGCCGATCGTTTGGTTCAATACTATGATGAACATCCAGAGTTCATTCAACCAGAATCACGCAAAAATGAAATGCTGAATAACTTCATCAAACCAGGTTTAGAAGACCTGGCTGTTTCCAGAACGACCTTTAAATGGGGCATTCCTGTCACGGCTAGTCCTGAACACGTGGTGTATGTTTGGATCGATGCGTTATCTAACTATATTACGGCATTAGGCTATGGCTCAGAGGACGATTCCTTGTTCCAAAAATACTGGCCAGCTGACGTGCATATGGTTGGGAAAGAAATCGTGCGTTTCCATACGATCTATTGGCCAATCATGCTGATGGCCTTAGACTTGCCCTTACCGAAAAAAATCTTTGGTCATGGCTGGTTGATGATGAAAGACGGCAAGATGTCGAAATCAAAAGGCAATGTCGTTTATCCAGAAATGTTAGTGGAGCGCTACAGCTTAGATGCGTTGCGTTACTATCTATTACGGGCGGTTCCTTTTGGTAGCGATGGTGTGTTTACACCAGAAGATTTCGTTTCTCGTTTGAACTACGATCTAGCCAACGACTTAGGCAACCTGCTGAATCGGACGATCGCCATGATCAATAAATATTGTGATGGCTTAGTGCCCGATTATGCCTCAAAAGTAACGCCTTTTGATAGCGAGCTGTCAACGACTGCGGCCAATGTGGTTGGTCGTTACCATGAAGCCATGGATAAAATGGAATTCAGTACGGCATTGTCAGAAGTTTGGACATTGATTTCCCGTGCCAACAAATACATTGACGAAACCCAACCATGGGTGTTAGCCAAAGAAGAAGAAAAGCGCGCGGAATTAAACAGTGTGATGGTTCATTTGGCGGAAAGCTTACGCATCGTTGCGATCTTATTGCAACCGGTGATGACAGAAACACCAGCCAACATTTTCCAACAATTAGGATTGGCTTCTGTTGCCATGGATCTGAAAGATTTACGCTTTGGTGAATTTCCAAGTGGCACGAAAGTCGTTGCCAAAGGCACACCGATTTTCCCTCGGTTGGAACTTGAAACAGAAGTAGCCTACATCCAAAAGAAAATGGCTGAAGGGACACAAAGTCCAGAAGAAACAGTCAAATGGAATCCAGAAGAAACCACATTGCAATCAGACAAAGCCGAGATCAAATACGAAGACTTCGACAAGATCGAATTAAAAGTGGCAGAAGTCGTTGATTGTCAAAAAGTCAAAGGGGCCGACAAGCTGCTACAATTCCGCTTAGCTGCGGGAGATGATCAAGATCGTCAAATTTTATCGGGGATTGCTGAATTTTATCCAGAACCACAAGATTTGATCGGCAAAAAAGTCGTGATCGTTGCCAACTTGAAACCACGGAAAATGCGGGGGCAAGTCAGCCAAGGAATGATCCTTTCTGCAGAAGACAATGATGGTCGCCTGCAAATCGTGGAAGCGCCAAAAGGCATGCCAAACGGCTCGGTCATCGCTTGATTTTTAGGAGAAATTCTTTGTTGAATTTCAGCGAAAATAAAATTGCCAGACCCGAAAAGTTTTTGTATAATGTAGGTTATTGATATGAACATGAGGGAGTAATTGGCGGATTTTATCTGCGGCAGTATCACCATCCTGAAAGAAATTTCTGGTGCTGTCTTAAACAGTGAGACTTATGTATGCTTAGACAGTGCATACATAAGTCTATTTTTTTTCATATCATGTACAATAAAGGAAGAGTAAGTATAAAAGGAGGAGAAACATGTCAGAAGAAAACAAAAAGGAGCAGCTATCGCAGGCGTTTTATGCGCAAGAAGCGCAGCATGTTCTGGAAGAAATGCAAACAGATGCCAATGGATTAACGAACGATGAAGCGCAAAAACGCTTATCTGAGTATGGTCCCAACGAATTAGAAGAAGGCAAAAAGAAATCGATGGCACAAAAATTCTTTGAGCAATTCAAGGATTTGATGATCATCGTTTTGCTAGCGGCGGCGATTATCTCAGCAGTCGTTTCCCATGAAGTCGTGGACTCAATTATTATTTTAGCAGTTGTCATTATCAACGCGATCATGGGTGTTGTTCAAGAGGCAAAGGCAGAGCAGGCCATCGAAGCACTAAGAGAAATGTCCACACCAAATGCCAATGTCCTGCGTAATGGTCATACCGTCACCATCAAGAGCGATGAATTGGTTCCGGGGGATATTGTCCTATTAGAAGCTGGCGATGTCGTACCGGCAGATTTACGCCTCTTAGAAGCAAGTTCGTTAAAAATTGAAGAAGCCGCTTTGACCGGTGAATCCGTACCAGTCGAAAAAGAATTGACTGTCATCGAAGGGACGGATGTCGGGATCGGCGATCGCGTCAATATGGCTTATTCAAACAGTAATGTGACCTATGGCCGCGGAAAAGGGGTCGTGGTCAATACAGGGATGGGAACCGAAGTTGGGAAAATCGCTGGCATGCTAGCTAGCGCCCAAGAAACCGAAACACCATTGAAACGTAACTTAAATGAACTAGGAAAATTCCTGACGATCGCCATCATTATCATTGCAGTGATCATGTTCTTTGTTGGAACGATCTTTAACAATACGTCATGGGTCGACATGCTATTGACTTCGATCTCATTAGCAGTAGCGGCGATCCCAGAAGGGCTGCCAGCGATCGTAACGATCATCTTAGCCTTAGGTACGCAAGTAATGGCGAAACGAAATGCAGTGATCCGTAAATTACCAGCGGTTGAAACCCTTGGGGCAACGGATATTATCGCTTCTGATAAAACTGGTACTTTGACGTTGAATCAAATGACCGTGGAAAAATTGTATGTCAATAACAAACAACATGCTGCTTCAGAAGATATTCCGTTAGACAACATGGCATTAAAAGTCATGAACTTTGCCAATGATACAAAATTTGGTGAAGAAGGCAACTTGATCGGTGATCCGACCGAGACCGCATTGGTGCAATTCGGGATGGATCAAGGATTCCATGTGCGGGATCTCGTCAATCAAGAACCACGGATAGCGGATCTGCCCTTTGATTCTGACCGAAAACTTATGAGTACGATCCACCAACAAGAAGACGGCCGCTATTTAGTTGCTGTCAAAGGTGCACCGGATGTCTTACTAGGCAGAACCTCAAAAGTACTATTGGATGGCCAAGAGCTACCAATGACGAATGAAGAAAAAGAAAAAATCTTATTCAACAATACCGATATGGCAAAACAAGCGCTGCGGGTATTGGGAATGGCCTACAAATACGTAGATCAAGTGCCAGAAAACTTAGAATCAGAAATCGTCGAAAATGATTTGGTCTTTGCTGGCTTAGTCGGAATGATTGACCCAGAACGGGCAGAAGCAGCCGATGCGGTACGTTTAGCCAAAGAAGCTGGGATTCGTCCCATCATGATCACCGGAGACCACCGGGATACAGCTGAAGCCATTGCGGGACGTTTAGGGATCATCAAACCGGGCGATGATGATGCTGTCTTGACCGGCGCTGAACTCAATAAAATGAGCGAAGAAGAGTTTGCCCAAAAGGTAGCCCACTATTCAGTCTATGCGCGGGTATCGCCGGAACATAAAGTCCGCATCGTCAAAGCTTGGCAGCAAGAAGGCAAAGTCGTTGCCATGACCGGTGACGGGGTCAACGATGCACCATCACTGAAGCAAGCCGATATTGGTGTTGGCATGGGGATCACAGGTACCGAAGTTTCTAAAGGTGCTTCCGATATGGTCCTAGCAGATGACAACTTTGCTACGATCGTCGTAGCAGTGGAAGAAGGACGTAAAGTTTTCTCCAATATTCAAAAAGCGATTCAATACTTGCTAGCCGCTAACCTAGGGGAAGTTTTGACCTTGTTCTTAGCAACCTTGTGGGGTTGGGACTCGCTATTGCCGATCCACTTGCTTTGGATCAACCTAGTAACGGATACCTTCCCAGCAATTGCCTTAGGAATGGAGCCTGCTGAAAAAGATTTAATGAAGCATGCACCGCGGGGACGCAGTTCCAACTTCTTCTCCGGTGGTGTGATGAGTAGTATCATCTACCAAGGGATCTTAGAAGCGGCAACCGTGCTGTTCGTTTATTGGTCAGCGATCCAATGGCCCGTTCACAATACGTACGATGCGATCCATGCCGATGCCTTAACGATGGCCTTTGCCACGTTAGGATTGATGCAATTGTTCCATGCCTTCAACGTCAAATCGATCCATCAGTCGCTCTTTAAAGTAGGAGCATTTAGAAACAAAGCCTTCAACTGGGCGATCCTGTTGTCCTTTGCGTTGATGCTAGTGATCTTCATTGTGCCAGGATTAAACGATATCTTCCGTGTCGCACACCTTGACTTGTATCAATGGGGCATCGTTTTAGGCGCCTCCTTTGCGATCATTCCAGTCGTTGAGATCGTCAAAGCGATCCAACGAGCAATGGGACGCAAATAAGCCAAAAATAAACAGAAAAACAACGAATGGTCTGCTGTCCTTCTCCATGGGCAGCAGGCCTTTTTTTGCTGGATTATTTTCGATAAACCCTATGGCTGTTTCTTGACCTTTTCATTTGCAGCAAGAAACGGTAAAATAGAAGATAATAACAAAGAAAGTAGGGGACCCACTGTGCGACCAAACTTAGGTTTTTATGTACAAACAATCAACGATCTTGTCAAAGAAACAGAAGCAATCGGGGAGAAAATGAATCCCAATTATGAAGAGATCCGCAAAGCGATCGACGAGAAGAAAGAAGCAGAGGTAACACCTGAGCGGCTAGCTGAGATTACCAGAATTTTTAAAGAAGGCACGGACAAATACCGCTTGATGCTGGAAAAAATCAGCAAATTGCGTCCACCAGCGAATGTGATGGGGATCCATAAAAAATTCGAGCGAGCGTATATGAAATATGTTGCCGGCTGTGATGAGATGATTTTGAGTCTGGATAACAAAATCGACCAAGAAGCCTTTGATGCAGCTGAAGCTAAGCAAGATGAAGCAACGGACGAAATTTCTTTTGCTATCCAACGGATGACCGCTTTATTGTTAAAAAAATGATAAACATTCAAGTTAAACAAGAGTTATTTAATTTAACTGTTATGTTTTTCACATGTAAAGTTTTTTTATCGGAGGTATAATGAATTCACAACCAACAACCTTTTTATTTTTCATTTTACTCCTTTTGCCATCAGGACTAACCAACCTGATGGTTTTTTTTGTTTTTTAATGAAGTGTTTCCATCAAAAGCGGGGATAGTTTGTGAACAAAATATAAAGTTGAAATAGCAAGGAATAGCAAGCTTGCGCTTTTTTGTCGATCAATGCTATACTTAGGGCACTATTAAACGAAATGAGGGATCCTCCATTGAAAAATTAACCAATTTGTTGAAAGCTGCATGAAACTGTTCCTCCAAGGGGATAGTCTGCAGATTTTCAGGATTGGTTGACTTTTTCAATGGAGGATCTTTTTGTGTACCTCTAAAAACTGATTCTGAAAATAGCTTTAGTCTACTCTATTCCGTGAATAGAGACGAGGTATATTTATGTCTAATATCAGTATTAATCATTTAACTTTTGGCTTTGATAGCCAGGAACGGTTGCTTTTTGAGGATGCCAACTTGAACCTTGATACTCAATGGAAATTAGGGTTGATTGGCAGAAATGGTCGCGGCAAAACGACCTTGCTGCGTTTGCTGCTCAATGAATTGCCGTATAGCGGCTCGATTACCCATGAGCAGCAATTCGTTTATTTTCCCTTAACCGTCGCTGACGATCAGCAACTGACGCTTTTTGTTTTACAAGAATCCGGTGAATTTGAGCAGTGGCGTTTGGAACGAGAATTGAACCTGCTGCAACTTGATCCAGAAGTTCTTTGGCGGCCCTTTGCCACTTTATCTGGCGGCGAGCAAACGAAAGTTCTATTGGCGCGTTTGTTCGTTGATGAAGAGAATTTTGCTTTGATCGATGAGCCAACCAACCATTTGGATGTGACCGCTCGCCAACATGTTGCCCGCTATTTGCAGCAAAAAACCGGGTTTATCGTTGTGAGCCATGATCGACAGTTTGTCGATGAAGTCGTCGATCATGTATTGGCGATCGAAAAAAGCCGCTTGGTGTTGTACAAAGGGAATTATTCAGTTTATGAACTGCAAAAGCAGCAAAAAGATGCCTATGAGCAAGAACAAAACAGCAAGTTGAAAAAAGAAATCGGTCGTTTGAAGCAGACGGCAGCCGAGAAAGCGGAGTGGTCCCGAGGACGCGAACGGGACAAATTAGGGTCGCCGACCAAAAAAGGCAGTGGGGCAATCTATGATACGGGGGCGATCGGTGCCCGAGCGGCACGGACCATGAAGCGCTCGAAAGCGATCGTTAAACGGATGGAAGATCAAATTCAAGACAAGTCTGCGTTGTTAAAAGACATTGAGTGGATCGATCCTCTGAAAATGACCCCGCTTGTTAGCCATCATGACGTGTTGCTGGAAGCAGAGCATTTTCAGCTCGGCTATGAGAAGCCTTTGTTTAAACCGCTGACGTTTGCGATCCGTCAAAAAGAGCGCTTGGGGATTCAAGGGGCCAACGGATCTGGCAAGTCCAGTTTGATTGCGAGTATTTTAGGTACTTTCGAAGGACAGCAGACAGGGACGATCAAAACAGCCCATGGGATCACCATCAGTTATGTTCGACAAAACTACGAGGACAATTGTGGGATGCTGACAGAGTTTGCCCAAGAACATGGCTTGAATTATCAAGATCTGCTAAATAATTTGAAAAAACTTGGCTTGGAAAGAGCTGTTTTTCAAACGCCGATCCAGCAAATGAGCATGGGGCAGCGTAAACGCGTGGAACTAGCCAAATCATTAGCAACACCAGCAGAATTGTTTATCTGGGATGAACCTCTGAATTATTTGGATGTCTTCAATCAGAAGCAATTAGAGGAAGTAATCCATTTGGTGGAGCCTTCTATGCTGATCATTGAACACGACCGTTATTTTCTTGAGCAAGTCTCAACGAAATTGCTGACGTTGACGATCGATGAAGTCGAATAACTGAAGGGGAAAAAGGACGATTGTTTTCTTTGGGAAAACCGTCCTTTTTTGTTATTTTAATCGGAGAGATACTGACGATTTTAGTAAGTATTTAATAAGGGTGCTTTTGATAAAAAAGCTGTGTAAAAATAGTGTTATTATACACAGGTATGTATATTTGATAAAATTCATTCATTTTTTCATGAAAATTTTCGAAAAATGACGAAATGTTCGGGATTAGCGGGTAGAATTCCCTTTGAATCACTCATTGTTTTCTCATTGTTTGGTAAATTAATTAAAAATTCTTTCATAATTCCCATTGGTTTTTACAAAACATTTACAATAATAGTATCGAATAAAAACATTCGTTTGTTATGATTAAAATCGAATTTCTTTGAGCGTTTGACCGAAACATCAAGAGTTCGTTTTTTTTGTGACTTGAAATGCCAGTCAACTATTCGGAGGAAAAAGAGAAAATGGAGGGGCAGTTTTGATAGAAGTAGTCGGGTTGAAGAAGGTTTTTGATAATAAGTTCGAAGCCTTGAAAGCAGTAGATTTTACAATAGAAAAAGGCGATTTGGTTTGTTTGTTGGGACCTAGTGGTTGCGGGAAATCGACGATATTGAATTTGATCGCGGGGTTGTTAAGTCCCACCGATGGTGATATCCGCTTTAATGGTACTTCCGTTGTTAAGACGGAGCCGAAAGACCGCAATATCGGGTTTGTTTTTCAGAACTATGCCCTTTATCCCCATATGACTGTGTTAGAAAATGTCATGTTTCCACTGACAGTCGGAGAGAAAAAGATCAAGAAAAACGAAGCACAGAAAATTGCTGAAAAGTTCATGAAACTGACCAATATTGAAGAGTTAAGTCAGAAAAAACCAGGAACCCTTTCTGGCGGACAGCAGCAACGGGTAGCGATCACGCGTGCCTTGGTGCAAAGTCCAGAAGTCTTACTACTGGATGAACCATTAAGTAACTTAGATGCCCGTTTGCGCTTGAAGATCCGTGAAGAGATCCGTCGGTTAGTCAAAGAAGTGGGCATCACCACAATTTTCGTGACTCATGACCAGGAAGAAGCTCTTTCTATCAGTGATAAGATCATTTTGATGAACGAGGGGATCATTCAACAAAATGATGATCCGCAAAACCTTTACTTAGAACCAAACAATCTTTTCGTAGCGAAATTTATTGGTAATCCAATCATCAACATCTTGCCAGTAGAAGTCAAAGAGGGACAAATGATCCATCCTGCCTTTACTGTACCAGTTGCCCGTTTTACCGACATTCGCTTCAAGAAACCATTAACAGACGGCCAATACACGTTAGGCATTCGTCCAGAAGATGTGCTGACCACCTTGCAAGCAGGTTTGTTCCAAACGGAAGTCAAGAGTGTGGAGCTGATCGGACGAGAACGAATCTTGAACTTTGATCTGGCTGACAAACATATGAAATCGATCGTTAGTATTGAAGAAATCATTGAAGAAGGCGCGCAAGTGTCATTTGATTTTCATTACAAAAAAGCCTTTATCTTTGATGAAAAAGGAGAGCGGGTCTACTAATGTTCAAAAAAAATTATAACCCTGAGAACCAACCGAAAGCATGGCTGTTTTTACTGCCTTCATTGGTCATTATTTTCTTATTCAGTGTATATCCGCTGTTTCGTTCCTTCATCATGAGTTTCCAAAAAGGAACCTTGATTAACCAACAGTATGCTGGGGTTGAGAACTATCAAAGGGTTTTAACGGACCCAGTCTTCTTTCGAGCACTGCAAAATACGGCGCTGTTTGCTTTTGCGGTCGTGCCGATCTCGCTGGTTCTCTCATTAGCGATTGCTTGGATCATTTTTGAAAAAGTCAAATACAAAAGTTTTTTTGAAACGATCTTCTTTATGCCTTATGTCACAAGTACGATTGCGATCGGGATCGTGTTTCGTTACTTTTTCAACGGCTCTTACGGGATCATTAATTATCTACTAGGTCTTGTCGGCATTGCGCCAGTCAATTGGCTAGATAACGTCAATATGAGTATGACGACCTTGATCATCTTCGGCGTTTGGACGAGCCTCGCCTTCAACATTATTATCTTGTTGGCAGGAATGCGCAACATCGACAAAGAACACTACAAAATCGCAAAAATGTTTGGCGCTACCGATGGCGAGATTTTTCGGAAAATCACCTTTCCGCAATTGATCCCAACTTTTGCTTTCTTGTTGACGGTCAATCTGATCAGTGCCTTTAAAGTCTATACCCAAGTATACGCCTTGTTTGGCGGCCAGCCAGGGATCGCCCGCAGTGCAACGACGGCAGTCTTTTATATTTATGACAAATTCCATATCGCCGGACGTCCGGGGATTGCAATGGCGGCAACCGTGATCTTGTTCATCATTATTTTGCTCGTCACCTTTATCCAAAATAAACTTTTGAAGAAAGTGGGCGAATAAACGAATGAAAAAAATTGTCACGATTGTTTCGATGCTGTTTTTAGCAATTTTAGCAGTGATCACGCTGTTTCCCTTTGTCTATATGATTTTAGCTGGTCTAATGACCTACAGTGAAGCAACCAGTATTCCACCGACGATCATGCCAGAGTCTTTCCAGTGGAGCAACTACGGGGAAGTCTTTACCCGAGCACCGTTTTTACGCTACTTCTTTAATACGGTCTTCGTTTCTGCGGTGACGACTATCGCGACGCTGATCACTGCGATTCTAGCTGCCTTTGCATTGACTAGTCTTGAATTCAAATACAAACGGTTAGTTATCGGATTGATGATCTCGTTATTGATGGTTCCTTATGAATCCATCATCTTTACCAATTACAATACGATTGCTCGAATGGGCTTATTGAATACGTATAGTGCCTTGATCATTCCGTTTCTGACCAGTATTTTTTACATCTATTATTTAAACGGTTATTTACAAAGTATTTCTAATACCTTTTATAAGGCAGCCAAAATTGACGGTGCCAGCGACCTAGCTTATATCCGCCGAATTTTGATCCCCATGTCTAAACCAGCCTTGGTGACAGTCGGGATTCTGACGTTCATCTCTAGCTGGAATTCTTTCTTATGGCCGTTGTTAGTGACGAATGAGAAAAAATACCGTCTCTTAAATAATGGATTGGCTGCCTTTACCACAGAAAGCGGCAGTGACGTTCATTTACAAATGGCGGCAGCGACCTTGACCGTCATTCCAATTCTGATCATTTACTTGATCTTTAGAAAAGAAATTATCAAAGGAGTGGCTAAAGATGGCATCAAAGGATAAAACAACGATCACCTTCCATAGCGGAATTTTAACGATTGGAGGAACCGTCATCGAAGTTGCGTACAAAGATGCCCATATCTTTTTTGATTTCGGTTCGGAGTATCATCCAGAAACACCCTTACCAGATGAAGAATTACAAACGTTAGTTGCGCATCGCTGGATACCAGAACTGAAAAATGTCTACGATCCACGCTTAGACTACACGTACCAAGGAAGCGAAACGAAAGAATACCAAGAAACAGCAGTTTTTCTTTCCCACGCCCATCTGGATCATTCCAAGATGATCAACTTTTTAGACCCAAATATTCCTATGTACACCTTGAAGGAAACCAAAGCGATCCTCGAAGTGTTGAATCAAAAAGGGGACTTCTTGCTGCCCGTTCCTCATGAAGAAAAAAGCTTTGTCCGTGAATTGATCGGCTTAGAACCCCATGATGTGATTCGGGTCGGGGAAATCGAAGTCGAGATCATTCCAGTCGATCATGATGCGTACGGTGCGGCAGCTTTGTTGATTCGCACGCCAGATCATTTTATCGCTTATACCGGTGATTTGCGTTTGCATGGCTATCATCCAGAGCGTACCAAAGAATTCTGTCAGTTAGCCAAACACACGGATTTATTGATGATGGAAGGGGTCAGCATCAGCTTTCCAGAAAGAGAACCGGACCCCAAAGCGATCACAGTGGAAAGTGAAACAGAATTGATCGAGACCTTCGTGCGTTTGGTCAAAGAAAATCCCCAACGACAAATTACTTTCAATGGCTATCCAGCCAATGTCGAGCGCTTTATGGCGCTTGTTGAAGCCGCGCCGCGGACGGTTGTTTTAGAGGCGACGCAAGCTGCTTTGTTGAAAGAAATTTTCAATAAAGATGTACCGTTCTATACGATCGATGATCAAGTACCAGCGACTCTCGATCCAGCCTTCGCCATTTCTTATCAGGCATTATGTGCCGACACGAGCCAGTACCTTTGGCAAGCAGTCGCGCATTTTGAAAACTTGCAGACGGGTGGTTTGTATATTCACAGTGATGCGCAGCCGTTAGGCGATTTTGATCCAGCTTATCAAGTCTTTTTGGATCAATTGGCAGCACTGGAGATCGAATTTGTCCGTTTGCCAAACTCGGGACATGCGAAACCAGCTGATTTAGATCAGATCATTGCATGGATCGAGCCCCAACGATTGGTTCCAATCCATACGCTGAAACCAGAAAATCTGGTGAATCCGTATGGTGAAAGAATATTGCCGCAACGCGGTGAAAAAATTATTTTAGAGTGATAGAGGAGAGGAAAAAATGAAAACAAAGAAACTTGCATTTGCAGCAGCTGCAGCCGCGACATTGGTATTAGGGGCTTGTGGAAACAACAACGATTCATCTGGTTCTACGGAAAGTGATGAAATCGTTACAGAACTAAGCGAAGATACGACTGTCACCTTTTGGCATGCAATGAATGGTGCGCAAGAAGAATCATTGACGAAATTGACCGAGCAATTCATGGACGAAAATCCAAACATCAAGATCGAATTGCAGAACCAATCAAGCTATCCTGATTTGCAAGCAAAGGTGAATTCAACCTTGCCTTCACCAAAAGATCTGCCAACTATCACCCAAGCATATCCTGGTTGGTTATGGAATGCTGCCCAAGATGACATGCTAGTTGACCTTGGCGAATACATCAACGATGATACTATCGGTTGGGGTGACCAAGAAGAGATCCGCAGTGCCCTTTTAGATGGTGCACAAATCGACGGCGTGCAATACGGGATTCCTTTCAACAAATCTACAGAAATGCTGTTTTACAATGCAGACATGTTAGACGAGTATGGTATTGACGTACCAACAAACCTGGAAGAATTAAAAGAAGCTTCTCAAGAAATCTATGAAAAATCAAACGGTGAAGTCGTAGGTGCTGGTTTTGACTCATTAAACAACTACTATGCCATCGCAATGAAAAATCAAGGCGTTGATTTTGACAAAGACTTGCAATTAGACAGCGATGAATCAAAAGAAGTCATCAACTACTACCTAGATGGTGTTAAAGACGGCTACTTCCGAATCGCTGGTTCTGACAAATACTTGTCTGGTCCATTTGCCAACGAGCAAATCGCAATGTATGTCGGCTCAATCGCAGGGGAAGGCTTTGTTAAAAAAGATACCGAAGGCAAATTTGAATATGACGTAGCAGCTCGTCCAGAACCAATCAACTTGCAACAAGGAACTGACTTGTATATGTTCAACAGCGCAACACCAGAGCAACGCACCGCTGCTTTTGAATACATGAAATACCTAACTTCGCCAGAAGCGCAAAAAACATGGGCAATCGATACCGGCTACATGCCAGTTGTTGAATCTGTTTTGGAAAGCGATGAATACAAAAACAATCCTGAAACAAAAGTGGCTGCCAAATTAGAAGATGCAACCAAAGAATTGTTCTCGATCCCAGTGATTGAAAATGCTGATCCTGCTTACAATGAAATGCGTTCAATCATGGAAAACATTTTGTCTAATACAGATCAAGATGTCGATCAATTGATTGAAAACGCAAAACCACAATTAGAAGATGCTTGGAACCAATAATTCTGAATTTCTTCGTCAAAATAGGGTATAATCAGGGAAACACCTGAGAATGAAAGACAAAAGGGTTTGTGCCATAAGGTTTGAAGACACAAGGAAGCAGAAAATGCTGGCTTTCGAGGGTTTTCGACTTATGCGCATGCCCTTTTGGTCTATTGAGGGGAAAAGGAGTCTTTTGAATGAAAATCACGTTTTTAGAAACGAGCGATATGCATGGCTATGTCTATCCAACCAATTTTGCCGATGACACGGAACAAGGATTCGGCGTGGCAAAAGTTGCTACCAAAATGAAAGAGCTACGTCAAGCAGCCACCGGACCGGTCGTAACGATCGAAAATGGCGACTTTATCCAAGGCTCGCCCTTAAGCTATTACATCGCCAAAAGCCAGCACTCCGTTGCCGCATTGACCGCTGTCGTCAACCACCTAGACGTTGATGTTCATGTCTTAGGCAATCATGAGTTCAACTACGGTCTGCCTTATTTGCAAGAAGCGATCGCCAGCTACCAAACACCAGTACTGGCAGCGAATATTTTAAATGAAGCGGGGGAACCATTCTTTGGGCAAGCTTACACCATCATTGAAAAAGAAGGGGTAAAGATCGCGATTTTAGGAATGGTGACGCCCTATATTCCTCATTGGGAACAACCTGCGACGATTCGCGGGATGCAGTTTGTCAGCATCGTTGAGACAGCGAAAAACTATGTACCTTACTTACGAGAACAAGCCGATATCGTTGTCATCAGCTACCATGGCGGCTTCGAGCGTGATTTAGTAACTGGGGAACCGACCGAATTATTGACTGGCGAAAATGAGGGCTATCAATTACTGCAGGAAGTTTCAGGAATCGATGCCTTCTTCACAGGACACCAACATCGTGAGATTGCCACAAAAATCAATGGTGTCCCTGTTGTGCAGCCCGGTTATCGTGGAAGCTTTATCGGCGCCATCGAATTGACGGTTGAAAAAAATCAGACAGGGGTTCATGTCACAAACAGTACGGCTGCGTTGATCCCTGTTGCGGATGCTGTCCCAGATCAAGAGACATTGGCTTTGTTAGCACCCATCGAAGAAGAGTTACAAACATGGCTAGATCAGCCGTTAGGCAAAGTCAGTGGGGATATGCGAATCACCGATCCGATGGGGGCACGCTTGAAAGAGCATCCTTATATTGAATTCATCAATCGTGTTCAGATGGCTGCCAGTGGCGCCAAAATTTCTGGCACTGCTCTTTTCAACAATGAAGGCAAAGGCTTTGGTGCAACCATCACGATGCGGGATGTGATTACCAATTATATTTACCCAAATACGTTAGCTGTAGTCAAAATAACAGGTGCCGAATTAAAAGCTGCTTTAGAACAAACGGCGGATTATTTAGCCGTTGTTGACGATCAGATCGTTTTCAATCCTGCTTTTATTGAACCAAAACCGCAATATTATAACTACGATATGTATGAAGGCATCGAGTATACGATCGATCTTAGTCAACCCGTTGGTCAACGAATCACCCGTTTGGACTTTGAAGAAAAAGCCATTGCGATGGACCAAGAATTAGAGATCGTCATCAACCAATACCGTGCCGTGGGCGGTGGCAACTACGCCATGTTTTCTGCCGAAAAAATCGTTCGTGAGATTCAAGTCGATATGACGGAACTGATTGCTGACTATTTGAAACAGCATCCTCAGATCGAAGCTACGACGAATCAAAACTTTCTAGTGACGTTATAATAGCAAAACAGCCTGCGATGAATGAATCATCGCAGGCTGTTTCTTAATTTTCTACATTACGTACATAGTCATCAAAGTATTTTACCAAATCCGCTTTGACTTGTTGATAGTCTTCTTCGGAATAGTCTTTGTCTTCTAGTTTTGCTTCGAAAAATGGCATGGCCAATTCTTCTCGTAAACGATCCAACACTTGTTCTTGGTTCATAACGTCACCTTTTTCACTTTTGATTTGATTTCATCATAACAAATGAAATGAGGCTGTCAATGCTTCGTAAGTGTCTTTCATTTTTTCTAAACGATTTTTTAAAGAAACAAAATCATCGTCATCATGAAAAAGGACTTGTTTTAATTCAAAATAATAGATCTCAAAAGCATCAAAGAAAGCAATGACTTCCGCTGTTTGCAGCTCTTTGGCAGTATCGCAGCGAATATAGGCTTTTTCAGCGATCGCATACGTTTCCGCAGTCGTTAATAGGACCAATGATTCATTGTATTTGCGGCTCGTCACTAGTTCAAAGGTTGATTGACATTTATTGTAGATATTAGAAAAATCTTTGAGCACGAGTTCCTTTGGTGTTTTATCAAACATGGGGGAATCCTCCAAAACTTTATTTTTTGAATAAGACGCAGACACATTCTGGTGCGTAGATGTCTTTTTCTAAGACAGTCAATTTGCCAGTGGCTTCATCGCGTTTGTATAACGTTAGGTTATCAGAATTTTGGTTGGCACAAACCAGATAATCGTTTGTCGGGTCCAAATCGAAATCGCGAGGGAAGTCGCCTTCTGTTGAGATTGATTGAACAAAAGCCAGGCCAGCGCCTTCATCGGTTACTTCAAAAACAGCGATTGAATTATGGCCGCGATTTGAGCTGTAAACAAAACGTCCATCGTTCGAGATCCGTACCGCAGCGCCACTGTTGAAATCCGTAAAGTCCGCAGGGATCGTTGGCACCTTTTGGATTTTCTCAAAACTGCCATCTGCTTGATTGTAGCGTAAAACAGTCAATGAGCTGTCTAATTCGCCCACTAAGTAAGCGTATTGGTTATTTGGATGGAAGACTAAGTGACGAGGACCAGTTCCGTCTTCTGCCACATAGACAGCTACTTCTGTCAGTTTGCCATCTTCTGAAATATCATAAGTATAGACCCGGTCCGTTCCAAGGTCACAAACTGCTAAACGTTGGTCTGGTGTTAAGTCAGTATAATGGACATGAGGTTTGTCTTGGTTTTCATGAGAGCCGACGGGTTCATCATGGTAGATGCTGTCCGTTGCTTCGATGCTGCCATCTTCTAGAATTTTATAAACATTCACTTCACCTTTGTGGTAGTTGGCACCATATAAAAGCTGACGGGTTTCATCAACTGCTACATAGCAAAGGGGTGCGCCTTCTTCCGTTGCGGTATTCAGCAAGGTAAAGTCTGGGGTATAAGCAGCGGCGCCGCCGTTGCCAGCTACTTCTGTGACGCTGTAAACTGCTTCTTTTTTACTGCGGGCAAGATAAGTCGGACTTTTTTCTTCCGCACATAAGGTCAAATCGGTCAGTGTTCCTTTTTCCGTATCTAAAGCGATCGAATAGATCCCCTTACTTTCGCGACGAGTGTACGTACCTAAATAAATCGTTTGCAACATAAAAAAACCTCCTAATAGTTTCATTCCTCTTTAATTCTACCATAGAATGCGGTTTTGGGCGGGTAGAAAAACTCTTTATGTTATAATAAACGAGAAGATAGAAAGGGGAGTTTGTCATATGAAAAAAGGGACGATCAAAGAAATTGGTCCACAAGCGATCGATTCGCAAGAAAGAATGATCATCTTCTTTGGGGAAGAAGCGACCGATACATTGCGAGAATATTCAGTCATCCAAACGATTCCTGATTCGCAAGCGTTAGTCGTAAAGAAAGAGGATCAGATTACTTTTGGTGATCAGACCTATCAAGTCCAATATGTAGGAACGGTGGCTAACCAAATCCTGCAAACGATCCAGCATGTGACCTTTGTCTTTGACGAAGTGCCGGCTGAAGAACCGCTTTCAAGTGCGATTTATTTAACGCCAACTGTTTTGCCGAACCTCGAAGTCGGCATGCAAGTGGCGTACAACTAGGAGGCAAAGAATGTCATGAAAGAAACGCAGAAAAAGCCGCATTCCTGGTTTTGGAAATGGTTTTTAAACAATCAAGCAGTGACCAGCTTGCTGGTCATTTTATTGATTCTCTTAATTTTGCTGCTCTTCACGAAAGTTTCATATTTGTTTGAGCCTGTCTGGCAATTTTTAGCCATCGTCGGATTGCCAATCATTTTGGCTGGGATCTTGTATTACTTGATGAATCCTACTGTTGACTATTTGGAGCGCAAAGGAATCAAACGAATTTACAGTATTTTTGGTCTTTTTGTTTTGGTGGTTGGTCTGATTGTCTGGGGGGTGGTGGTCATCATTCCTAAGATTCAAGAGCAATCCATGAGTTTTGCGGATAATCTGCCGGGGTATTTGACGATTATTGAGAATAAGGTGAATGAAATCTTGTCTGATCCAATCTTCTCGCAAGTCCAAGATCAGATCGAAGCTTCCAATGAGAAGTTGATTTCTTCTCTGACGGATATCGTCCAAAATCTTTCCCGCAGTACGATTCAAAATCTAGGTAGTTTCTTCGGGGCCGTTGCGACGATCGTTTTAGCGGTCATTACCATGCCGTTTATTTTGTTCTACCTACTGAAAGATGGCCGCAAACTAGCCCCTTATTTTGTCAAATTTTTACCAACCAAAATGCGCCAGCCGTCACTGATCGTTTTAAAAGAAATGAATGACCAGGTATCCTCCTATATTCGGGGACAGCTGACAGTGGCGTTTGCGGTCGCAGTGATGTTTATGATCGGCTTTAGTATTATTGGCTTAGATTATGCCATCACACTGGGGATTGCAGCGGGATTTCTAAATTTGATCCCTTATTTAGGCTCCTTTTTGGCCATGATCCCTGCGGTCTTTTTAGGAATCGTCGGCGGACCAGTGTTACTGATCCAAGTTTTGATCGTTTTTGTTATTGAGCAAACCATTGAAGGACGCTTGATTTCGCCATTAGTTCTAGGAAACGAGTTATCGATCCATCCTGTCACGATCCTGTTAGTCCTCTTGACTTCAGGAAAATTGTTTGGTCTTGTTGGGGTCATTTTAGGGATTCCTGTCTATGCGGCTGCCAAGGTGATCATTACCCATGTGTTTGAATGGTATACGCGGGTTTCCTCCTTGTATGAAGAGGAAGAACCAATCCTCGAAGCACCACCAGAGGACACCCCAGAAGTTTAGCAGCTTCGAGTGCAAAAGAGTCCATACGTATTATCAACGGTACAGCCTTTTTCTGTGGGCTGTACCTTTTTTGTGCGGATAAAAGAGCCAGCAATCACTGGGAAGTAATGCAAGATTTACAACCTATGAACGATGATTTGGGAGAAACCGACAGCTCTTTATTCAATAGAAAGAGTGAGGGAGTAGTGTCTTGGACCCGATTGACTTCGCAGGAACAAAAGAATATAATCGAGTTATATAAATCGTTTATATAATGTGACTTGTGCTTAAGGAGGGTCTTGGATGCCAAAACAACGAATAACAAAGGAAATGGTGGTTGATGCCGCTTTTGAGATTGCTCGAAAAGGCGGTATGGAGCAAGTGATTGTCAAAAATATTGCGGAAAGGTTAGGCTGTTCAGTCCAGCCCATTTATAGTTATTGCACCAATATGGAAGGACTGCGGACAGAAGTAGAGCAGAAAGCACGGCAATTTTTACAAGCGTATCTAGAAGCCCATAGCGACCCCCAGGATCTGTTTCGCAGTACCGGACACGCGTATTTGCAATTGGCGAAAGAAGAACCCCAAATTTTGAGAATTTTTGTCTTACAAAAAAGAGCGAATGTTTCGTCATTAGAAGAGCTGTATCAGTTGGAGACGAATCCTCAAGTAGCAAAAAGGATTGCCGCCGATTTGAACATCAGCATAGAAACCGCCAAACAGCTGCACTTGCATATGCTCATTTACACGATCGGAATCGGCACGATTTTCGCAGTAACGACACCAGGTATTCCACTAGGTGAAATCTATGCACAACAGGAAGAAGCTTACGAGATGTTTTTGAAACAGGCAATAGATGGCACAAAAAGTAGGTCGCAGTCCTAACTGCAGGGAGGAATTCCTCATGAAAAATGGCATTATTGTTTATCAATCGAAATACGGCGCTGTCAAAAAGTATGTCCACTGGCTTCAAGAAGCAACAGGTTTTCCCTGCCTAGAAACCCCAAAAGCCAAAATAGCTGAAGTAATGGATTATGACACAATTATCTTCTGTGGGGGAATCTATGCTTCGGGTATTGCTGGACTGTCCTTTTTAAAAAAGAATAGCAATCAGCTAAAAGGCAAAGAGATACTCATCTTTTGTGCGGGAGCTTCTGTTCCTGAAAAAGTGGTAGTGAAAAAACTCAGAGAACAGAATCTCACGGGTCCGCTAAAGGACATCCCCTTTTTTTACGGAAGAGGACAATGGCAGGAAAGCAAAATGAACTTTTTCGATCGAACCTTAGTGAAAATGTTAAGAAAAGCGGCCGCTAAAAAAGAGCCACACACCTATGACCCACAGACGAAGGTACTCATGGAAGCCAATGGACAAGATTGCGATTGGACGGATAAAAAATACTTGGTTCCGTTGGTGGATTATTTGGAGCAGGAATTGTATTGAACGAGCACAAGCGCTTTATTGAGGTTTTATGAATCAAATGAGCAATAAGTGACCAGAGTGTAAGAACAGAACAAAATTAGTTTACTGCGAATAGATTTTTTGTTGTGACACCAAGAGTCTGCAACTAAGTTCTTAAAATTGTTTGATCTATTCCTAAAATTCAATGAGTAAGTAGAATGCCGATCACGCATGAGAGGATGTCTTATGCGTGACGGTTTTTTTGTTTGTAGCTTATCTTAATAGAAAAAACGGGAGTAGCTGATTCCTTTGTTTATAAAATTCTCAGACATTGTATCTAATAGTTCTATTTTTTAGCTTTGCATGATGAACATTTTTGTGAAGCTGAACGTTAAACCAGGTCTTTCAAGTGCTAAAAAAATAAGCAGAGAAGCTATCTCTGTATGTACAATGTATATTCTTTCTAAATGCAAGATATCTTTCGTTGCGGGCTTTTTTATGGCTTGGACGGATTTGACATATTGTTGCAAGAAATACATATGGTCGCTGAAAACATTGGTTGCGTATACTGAATGCAAGACAAAAGAAAACCTTGTGAGGTCAAGAAAATGTGGATTTTAGCAATTGATATTGGCGGTACTGCTATTAAATGTGGGTTAGTGAATAGTCAAGGGGAACGCAGACAATTGACTCAATTTCCTATGAACAAGGAATATTCCACAGTCACGCAACGTATATGTCGACAGATCGATGCATTCTATGCAGCAGCATTTGATGGCATCGCTATTAGCTCAACGGGACTGGTTGATCCCCGAAGCCAAGAAATCGGGATGACATCACCTTTATATGAAGGATTTGGTAAAAGACTGGTTAAGCATTTGCGCAGTACATACCAATGTCCAGTGGCTGCCGAAAATGATGGCAACTGTGCGTTATTGGCAGAAAAATGGTTGGGTCACGCTCAAAATTGTGCGTCCTTTGCGACAATTGTCCTAGGTACATCCGTTGGCGGTGGCTTGATGATCGATCATCAATTGATTCGCGGCAAACACTTACTAGCAGGAGAGTTTGGTTATCTGCTTTTTCCGACCGAAAGGAAGGATTGGGAACTTTGGAGCATCGCAGGGTCAACCAGAACATTAGTAGAGAAAACAGCAAAACGTATCGGAGACCCAACAATCAATGGTCAGCGTATTGATACACTGGTTCAAGAACAAGATCCGCGATGTCTGCCAGTAGTAGCTGATTTTGTCGATAAACTGGCGGCGGCTTGCTATAGCCTGCAATATATGATTGATCCGGAAATCATCTTGATTGGCGGTGGAATCAGTGCGAGCCGTTTCTTGATCCCACATGTAAACGCACGATTAGCTATGATTGCTGAGCAGATTCCTAGTACTGTTATCGTGCCAAACATTTGTGCCTGTCGTTTCGGCAATGAATCTAATTTATTGGGCGCTTGTTATAACTGGTTAAGAAAATACAAGCCTGATAGCTGACTTGTAAAAAAGCATTGTTTTTTATTAAAATAAAGCGTATTTTATTAGAGTATCATACATTCTTTTCTCCTAAATAAGTACCGATAAATGAAAGCGTTTTTGAGCTTTCGAAATAACAGAGAATAGGTGATGCAAATGGGAAAGTACACGGAACTGAATCGTCAAAAACTATTTAGGGGAATCATTCGTGCCATCAGCTCTTATTTAATCGTGTTTTTAGTGCCTTTTTTAGCCGTGTCATGGATTTGGTATGATACATCTGTCAAAAGTATCAATGAACAAGTGATGCTGACCGCTAGAAATCAATTGATTCAGTTGAAATATTCTTTAGAAAATACGTTTATTCAATTGAATTATCTGACGCAAAAAATGACCAATGATCATGTTGTCTCATTGAAATATTTGCAGCATCCTTACTTGACCAAAGAAGCAAGAGAGGCCATGCAAACGTACAAAATCACCAACGACTTAGTCGAAGAAGTCTATTTATATTATAAAGAGTCCCCAGCAACCTTGTATTCAACCGTAGGATCATTCTCTTTTGACACATTTTTGAAAAAAGTACTGCCGAAAAATGAAATGGGCCAGGAACAGTTAGCCGCACAATTGGATTCCTCAGCGCCTACATTGTTGACATTAGAAGGCGCCGGTGAGGAGCAGCGATATTCCCGTTTCTTTTATATCGTTCCCATTCAAAGTGAAGAGATGACTGTCTATGGCTCAGCGATCTATGAAATCAAAGAGAACAATTTGAAGAGAATTCTTGATTTCAGCAATAACGATGGGATCAGTAACACCTATATTATCAATGATGAGTACCAGTTATTAGCCAGTACCACCAATGATGAGTTAGCGCGCTTTTTAAATCATCCCGAACGCATGAAAAAAGGCATTCAAACAGGACGAATGCGGTTTGAACAATCAACGTATTTTGTTCAAGCGATTGCCAATAATGAATTGAATATTTCAGTGGTAGCCGTTGCTAATCCGAATCAAGCGCTGGCATCGGTCAACCGTGTACAAGAGCAGTTCGTCCTAGTATTTATCGCCATATTATTTACGGGTATCACTGCAGTCGTGATGCTTGGGTTACGTAGTTATCGCCCAATTCGCAAAATCGAAAATCTGGTTCAGGAGTTTCATCGGGACCCCAAAATGACCCTTCATTCGATGGATGATGTCCATAATACCTTGGCGGCATTTTTGGTTGAGCACCAAGAACTACATCAGGAAGTCCGCCTGCAAACACCTCATGCCAGAGAGCAAGTGCTGCGCAAATTAATGAGCGGACGTTTTCGGTCCGAGCAAGAACTGGCTTTGCTTTTAGAAGCGGTTCATGTCTGCTTTCCTAAGTCAAATTACTTTGTGATCGCCATCGATACGAAAACTGTGGATTCCAAAGCCAAGCAAGGAGATAAAAAATTTCTGATCGATTATATCGAGGAAATCAAAGAGGCGGATTATACGGCATATGCGACGGAAATTTTATCCAAAGAAATGTTAGCCTTGACCGTAGGGTTTGTTGATGGCAAAGAACAACAAGAAATTGTGGATGCCATTGCGGAAAAAATTACCCATGCGATCTCCCTAACACCCACAATGGGTGTCGGTATGACGGTCGATCAACTAACCGCCATCAATGAATCCTATATCGAAGGGTTGGCAGCACTGGAAAATCAAGGGAGTCAAGGCAAGCAAATCAGCTACTATGCGGAGCTTTCCAAAGAGACCAATCATTTGCCAATCAATTACCCAGATAATCAAAAATTAAAATTGATCCAAGCCTTGAATCAAGGAAATATTGAGATTGCCAGTGAAACGATCCAGCGGTTGATCGAAGAAGGCGAGAGTAAACAGACTTCGCCTCGTGTCCAAAAAATGTATGGCTACTACTTGTTGAATACGATCGCGCAAGTCGGCGGTGAATTGGTGGGGGCAGAAGTACTGCATACCGCTTCTGAAAGTGCTGATTTCAACAGCTTGAATCAATTGCAGTCTGCCTTGTTAACGATTGCCCAGCAGATTTGCACGAAGGTGCAGAAACAGCCGCTGGATGACGAGTCGGAAATGAATGAGAAAATCTTCAGTTTTATCCAAGAAAATTACCATTCCTCACAGCTCTCCTTGGAATCGGTGGCAGAGGAGGTTGGTGTTTCTGTCTCTTATGTCAGCCGTTTTGTAAAAAAAGAAAGCGGCAAAACCTTCTCCAAATATATTCAAGAACTAAGACTGAAAAAAATCAAAGAGGAACTGATTGAAACAGATTTGCCAATCAAAGAAATTATTCGCAACAATGGGTATTATGATGTTTCCAATTATACGAGAAAGTTCCGAAAAATAGTGGGTGTGACACCAGGGCAATACCGTGAAATGAACCAAAAAATGAGAAATTATTGAAAGTATGGGGGAAAATGAGATGAACAAACAAGTTGATTTGACAAAAGTTCAGCAACGAGCAGCCGTCTTTTTTGAGGAAATAGGTTGGCAGTCGGCGAAAGATCCGTTACCGAAAATAGTGATCGATCCGCAGCTGGATGCTGATTTTCGATTTGAAAACCAAACAATCAGTGTGTCCTCGCCAGAACATGCCTTTTACGCGTTAACCAAATATGGCCGAGATCAGGCGACGGGTCAATTAGCACAGAAAAGCTATATAGCAGCGCTTAAAGAACGCTGTCTGATGATCGATATCGGGCGCAAATTTTATTCGCTTGCTGATTTGAAAGCAATCGTCCGCAGCATGGCTTGCTTCCAATTCACGCATCTGCAACTTCATTTTTCGGAAAACGAAGGCTTTCGGATTGAATCCCAGCAATTTCCAGAAATTGTTTCGGAAGAATGTTTGACCAAGCAAGAAATTCGTGAATTGATTGCGTATGCTCAAAACCATGAAATTGCCATTATCCCTGATTTTGATTCTCCTGGTCATTTGCGTCAAGTCCTAGCACAAAAACCTCAATGGCAATTGCCGACAGCAGCTGGCACTCGTGATGATCGAGCACTGAACATTTTGGATTCAGAAGCGGTAGCCTTTATTCAGGAAGTTTATCGAGAATATGCGCAACTGTTTGAAGACAGCACCTATTTTCACATCGGGGCCGATGAGTTTATTGATTTTGACCAGTTAGAAAACTTTCCACAAATGATCGAAGCTGCCCGCGAGCGTTATGGGGAAAAAGCCAGCGGAATCGAAGTCTTTATTGATTATGTCAATGAGCTGGCGGCCTTTGTTGAAAGTCTCGGCTTTGTTGTGCGGGTCTGGAATGATGGTTTTTACCGCTTGAATCGCCAAGAGCAGACAACGTTGACGGAGAATTGTCAAATCTCCTATTGGACCCGTTGGAACCAGAATATGGCGTCGGCGGATGTCTTTTTTGAAAAGGGCTATACCATGATCAATCACAATGATAATTTTTTCTATTATGTCTTAGGAGAAGCGGCAGGGTATACCTACCCAACTTACGAAAAAATCAGCAATGAATTCCAGTTGACGACGTTTGCCAATGGACAACCAGTTGCACAGGAACAGCTTGCCCAAACACAGGCGATCGCTTTATCCGTCTGGGCGGATGTACCTGAGGCTCAGACTAGTCGTGAAGTGATCCAAGCGATTTTTTGGCTCCAAACGGCCATTAGCCAAAAAGTTTATAATGAGCCAAATCGACCAAAAGAGACATTTCGAAAGCTTTATGATGGGTGGGAAGCGACATTTAGCTGATTGTTAGAGGAATTGGGTGAAAGGGCACATCGCTGACAATCCCTGTTGTTTTCTTTATGATGAATAAGTTTAGCGACAAGTGAAACAAAAGCCAATAGTATTTTGATAAAATGAACGTAACTCCGAGTGAGGGGAGAAATGGAGCAATAAGTGATCATAGACATTCAACCGTTGAAGAAAAAAGATATCCTTGAAATGGATCAAATGTTTTTAAAGCAAGGGTGGCCTTCTCGCCAGCAGCTCTTGATGGAGTATTTAAACGAGCAAGAAGCGGGGGAGAGATACATTTTGCTTGCCAAAATAAACAACAAAACTGCCGGGTATTTGACATTGGTCCCTCTAGCAAAGCACGGACCATTTAAAGGCTTGTACCCAGAAATTGTGGATTTTAATGTTTTTGAATCTTATCAAAAACAAGGGGTAGGCAGTCAGCTTTTAAAAGCAGCCGAAGAAAAGGCACGAGAAATAGCTGCCGTGGTGACATTAGGGGTAGGTTTACACAATGGTTATGGATCGGCCCAGAGACTGTATGTAAAACAAGGCTATATTCCAGATGGATCTGGTGTTTGGTTCAATAATCAGAATTGTGCGATGAATGTGCCTTGTTGTAACAATGACGATCTTGTTCTTTATTTGTCTAAGGAACTTTGACCCTCCCGTGGTAAGTACCTTTAAAAAAGGATTAATCCCGCAGCTTGTTTGCATGTTCTCATCACCTGTTCAACAAGCTAGCTCGCTACTTTCGTATAAGCGAATTTAGGGAGTTTTTGAAAAAATAGCCATAAAAAATGACTAGAAACGATCAGTTTCTAGTCATTTTTTTGTAAAGAAAGTAAGGACAATGTTTTTGTATCAATAAAATATTCATTTAGTACAGTGCAATAGGCGCTTATATTTCTTTTAAAGTGATTTCGACCACTGGTACCAACACATCTGGGGGGCAGACGGGTAAGCTGAGAACAAGGTCCTCTTTGTTGATGATGGCTTCCGTTGACGTGAGAACTTCCTCGGGATCAAATCCTCGATAAAACAACTCGGAGCCATCATGTAAGAAACGGATATGCTTCACGCATCCTGCAAGTCCCGGAAGATGCAAGGATTTGTAGGGGTAGGAGAAGAGGTGCAAGTAAAGTTTATTCCCGTTTTGGGTGTAACGACTGTCAATAGGCGGTTGAAAAGTGCTGGCACCACAGCCGATAATCGCTTGCTGATGATAATGCATCCATGAACCGATGGCTTCTAAATGGCCACGAGTTGGTAAGTTGATTTCTCCACGAGCATTCGGGCCGATATTTAAGAGAAAGTTCCCATCTTTTGCTACTGTGTCAATCAGCATTTTGGTCATCATTTCACTGGATTTCCAGTGCTGAGCATCACGATCATAGCCCCACGTTTCGTACATCGTTTGGCACGCTTCCCATATTAAAGGCAATCCATTCGCTTCTAATGGTTTGTCTGGTTGGAATTGCTCAGGGGTGGTAATCCCTCGGCCCAAATCCAAACGGTCATTCAGTAACATCTCCGGCTGTAGACTTCGGCAAATTTCTTCGATCCGCTTACTATCCCAATCGGCGGCACCCTTGCCTTTTGACCAGCCCCAATCTCGATGGCTATAAGGAAAATCAAACCACATATAATCGATGGTTCCATAATTGGTCAATAGTTCGGTGACTTGACCAGCCAAAAAATCTTGATAACGGCGCATGTCCCGCTGGTCATTGGCTTGACGGGCTTGAATAGTCTCTCGTTGCGGATGCAGGCCGTCGAGCGTGAAATCTGGATGATACCAATCGATCAGCGAATGATACAGTCCGACCTTAATGCCTACCTTGCGAAATGCCGGCAGCAGTTCTGCTAAGAGGTCTCGCTTGAATGGGGTGTTGGTTACTTTGTAGTCGCTGAGCGCGGTGTCCCAAAGGGCAAAGCCTTCATGATGTTTCGTCGTGAAGACCATGTATTGAAAACCGGCCTTCTTTGCGGTTTGAGCCCATTCCTCCGCGTTGAAAAGATCAGGATCAAACTGAGAAAAATAGTTCTCGCGATAGGTGGTGGGTTCAATTTTTTCTGTCGTCATAAACCATTCGTGTCGAGCGCCAATACTGAATAGGCCGAAATGGATGAATAAGCCAAACCGATCATGGAGGAACCAGTTTGGATCAGGGTAGTTGGCAGGCCAATTCTTATACGTTCTCATTAAAAATCACTCCTTTTTCACTCACTTAAAGAAATTCTGTATTCGTCATGACTGTTTCTTGAATTTTCCAGCCATCTGCTTCCTTAACGAAAGTATGGTAAGCCTCTGTGATGTGATCACGGTAGGAAGAATCTTTTGGGCTGATCGTTTTCTGCTGCGCCGCGACCAGCATGGATCCTGTCTCTTGTTTAACGACTTCAAAAGAAAGCAGCGTGTGCTGCAGCTGTTCTTCTGCAAAAAAATCAGCCAATTCTTGGCTCGTCTCTGCTCGCGCCGCTGCCACGAGCGTGGCGGCATAAGCTGTCGCATCTTGGTCAGAGGCTGCTTGTAAATTTTCTTTCAGCACTGCCAAACAAGCCTCCGCCGCTGCTTGATTTGTAATATTACCTGTCATCTCCAGTTTTTCTGAAGGTTGGGCATGAACTGGAGCAGAAGAATCGGTTGTTAGAAAATAGAGAAAGAATAGGCTAACAATAGCTAGCAGACTCACGATGACGGTTCGGCGCAGCAAGGATGTTTTCATAAGTTCTCACTCCTTCTTTTAAACATTAGAAATTTTCCCCGCACTATAGATTCCATGAAATAAATTGCGACCCACAGAAGTGCTGCCGCTGAAAGGGGTTACCATTGGTAAGGACGGTTGAGTCAATTCTTCCAAAGTATCGAGCTCCCCGTCCAAGAAGGCAGTAAGCCGCCAGAGTGTCGTGTCGCAGCGCATCAGCAAGGCGCCGTAGCGCAGATCGATACTCTCAAAACCGAAAGGTCGATTCCAGTCAAACCAGACTTTACGATGGGCTTCATAAAGGGATTGCAAGGCGGATTTATAGACACTGAGCTCATCGACTGCTTGGCGCAATTCCGTGAAGTCCTTGCTTTTATAGGCACTGGTGATTTGGTCGGTAATACAAGCTTTTTGTGCCAAAACATCAGCCAGCTGCTGATAAAAGGCAAACATCGTTTGTGTGTCCCGTGTTGATTTCACAGCTGCCAACTCTTGAGCCAATGTTTGATAGTGGGATGCTAAAGAAAGATCGGTTAAGTTTTCCTGATACAAACCATACAGCAAGTCTTGGTAGAGCAGTAGCTTGCTGGGGTTTTCTCCGTGAGGATTGTTTTCTGGTACACCTGCAGTTTGATCAAAACGATCAAGCAGCAAGAAATCGCTACTAACTGACTCGTGAAAGAGCTGGAATTTTTCATTTAATTTCTCTAACGAAAGGTCGTTTCCAAACTGCGCTTCACTGAAATATTGCAAACCTAATAGCGCAGCAATCAGCGGTGTTTCGGCTCCGTCGTCGCCCCAAAGTGTGGCATAAACTTCCTGAACATCGTTTTCTTTGGCGGCTTGCAAGGCATGACGCATGGTGGCGAAACTCTTGCCATAGTTCGGCGCCAAACCGTTCCAAGTCCAGATACCTCCAGCAAAGGCGATCGGCTGTTTTAATTCCCGATGTTTCGCAAACATTCGCTGATAAGAGGCATGATCATGGTGGTAATAATCCCAGTAAACCATTTTGACAGCAGGAAGGTCAGCAAACAATTCTGTGGGAAAACACACGTCTGGATCGTAATAATCACCAGTAGGTGCACCGATCCTAAAAAACATATCGCTCCACATCATCGGCTTAAAACCCACTTTTTGACAAAGCGCAGCTACCCGCTGCAGATGTTCGGCCATAATCGAGAAACGGTCTTTTAAACCGTGCAATACCAAATATCTTCCTTTCCCCAATTGGTGTGCTTCATCCATGCCAATGTGTAGCTGATCCGTCGAAAAACACGAACGGATCGAACAGATCGCTGCTTCCAAAAAGGTATATGTTTCTTCTTCTCCCACCAGTAAAATATCTTCCGTGTCCCGAATGTTTTTAGCAAATCCCCATTTTAAGGGATTCGTTAAGTGTGCCAATGTTTGAATCGCCGGAATCAAAGTTACACCTATAGCTTGCGCGTAGCTATCAAGCTTCTTTAACTCACCTTGTGTATAACGGCCTCGTAAATGACCAAAATAAGGATACTCTGGAATTTCATAAGTGTCTTCCATATAAAGCGTGAGACGATTAAGCCCCATCTTGCTTGTCAATAGAATAAAGCGTTGCAGTTTTTCAACGGTCATTACTGCATTGCGGGACAGATCGATCATTGGTCCAATTGCTTCAAAATGCGGCTGTTCTTCTAAGACATAGACTGGGCGGTCTTCATGCACCCATAAAGTTAATGCCCGAAATAAATGGGCCTTTTCTTGATAGTAAATGATTGTTGCTAGCGGACCGTGGCAAATTTTCAGAGAACCGGGCCGTTGAATCAGCTGTAATGGATGCCCTTGCGGTGATTCTCGCAACGCTAGTTCCGGTAGTATGTTACTAAAAAAATCATCAAGATTTTCATTACTTTGGATAAAAATGTCTTTCATTACGAACGTCCCTTCTTAAGTTTCTTTTATCAGCAATGATTCTGAACGTTGGATCGCTTGAAAAGAGAACCAACTATTTGGAAAAAGGAAAAAAGGAACAAAGCCGATGACTAATAAAATCGGTAAAAAAGTCAAAATGATTGTAGTTACTAAGATTCCCAAAATCATCGCAATCGTTTGGGGAATACTGATAACCATCAGTATTACTGCTTGCTTAAAATAGTGAAGAAGGGGCAAGTCATAACGCAAATACACTGGCAGCAGATACAAGCTGATCAAAAGGGCACTGATAAACAACAGCAGCAAAAAAAAGTGAATCAAGCTATTTTGGATAAAGGTACTAGAGATGCGCAATTCTAGCCATAAGAAAAGCAGCAAACCCGCTTGCATGGCTCCTAATTGATTGGCGCGACGGAAATTTTTTTTCACGACAGTTCTGAACCAAGGCTTCAAAGCCGCTGGGCGTTCCTTTTTTTGGAAACTGTTGAAAAAAGCTTGGATAATCGTAGCGGTGGCAGGGAAAATGCCTAAAAATATCCCATATCGAAATACCCAATAAAACCAAAGAAACTGCAATTTTAGGCAATGGAGGAGCCATTCACCGACTTGATAGGAAACATGATAAAGACCATTGGATTGTTTCATAAAATCCTCACTTTCTTACGGATTACCATTTTGTATCCGCTTTAATTGTTGTCCTTATCGTACCATTGATCCATGGATAATGGGCATGGATGAAAAAATCACACATCCCATACAGGAAAAACACAGCAAATATATTTGATCCGCTTTATTTCTCCTAACGTTTTTATGGAAGGAAGCTTTCTTCATTACAAATTTTACAAACGCTCTTGCTTGGTTTAACACAGTGAAAAAAGTTACATATTGTTAGATGGACTTTTTTTCGCTTACATTTAGAACAAAGAAAGGAGTGCAAATGCATGACAAAAATTCGCGGTGATATTGAAGAAGCCAAGGAGAGAGAGCAAGCAGCGTGGGTCCCAGAAACAGAAATGCTCAAGCAGCGTCTGGAATGGTTTCAAGACTTGAAATTCGGAGTGATCTTCCATTATGGGCTGTATGCCGAAGCGGGGATCGTTGAATCATGGCAATTATCTGAAAAAGATGAATGGGCTAGAGAAAACCAGCCCTATCGAGAAACTATCGAAGCACTGCGTTTGGATTATTGGCAGTTGATTAATCAATTTGAGCCGAAGAAGCTGGATACCCGTAAATGGGCCAAGATCTGTAAGAAGGCGGGATTTAAGTACTGTTTATTCACAACAAAGCATCATGATGGGTTTTCGATGTTCAACACAATGGAGTCAGAGTTTAAAATCGGCGGGAAATTAAGTCCCTTTAAACGCGACATTTTACAAGAAGTGTTTACGGCGTTTCAAGAAGCAGGGATTGCAACAGGAGCCTACTATTCTAAAGCTGACTGGTATTCTCCTTTTTACTGGTTGGATGATGATACCGTCAAAGGCCGTCATGCCAGCTATGACACCCACCTTCACCCAGAAATCTGGGCGCGCTATGTGTCATTTGTGCATCGTCAGATTGTAGAGATTACTTCCAATTACGGAAAAGTCGATTTTCTTTGGCTAGATGCCGGTTGGTGCGGGCAAGGAAAAGAAGACCTACAAATGGATCGTTTAGCTGAGATTGCACGTGAGAAACAGCCGGAATTGATCATCGTTGATCGAATGATGGGTGGCCGTCATGAAAACTATGTGACACCAGAACGCAAAATTCCTGCATTAGCAGAAATTCCTAAAAAAGTTTGGGAAAGCAATATCCCGATTGGGAATGATTGGGGATATGTGCCAAATGATACCTTCAAGAGCAGCCAAGAACTGCTGGAAACCTTGATTGAGGTAGTCAGCAAAGGGGGAAATTTGATTTTAGGTGTCGGCCCAACACCTGATGGCGAATTTACATTCGAAGAGACCCAACGCTTAGAAGAAATCGGCAATTGGTTGGCGCTATATGGTGAAGGCATCTATGAAACGCGGGCGAACCCAATAGCTTGGCCAAATGAATGGCATTTGACCTATCAAAAAGAGGGCAAGGCTCATTTTGCATTTCGCAGTATCGCTGCAGGCGCTTTCGAACAGATTCCTTTAACAGAGATTGGCGCAACTGAAGAAGACGAGCTAATTGATCTAGCCACTAAAAAAGCGTTACCAGTCTATAAAAACGCTACCGAACCGTACCTCTTATGGTCGGATATCAGTCAGCCGAACGTTGGGGCAGTTGGGATTCGCGTTTCGACACATAGGGAAAAAAATACACATTGATTTGAAAGCGAATACAATTCATGATAAGGCTAACACCAAGCAAGGAGGAGGAAGAATGGAAACAGCGCCAATCAGACAAACCGTTTCAGTACCTAAAACAAAGAAACAGGATATAAAAATGAAAATCAAGAAAAATCGGCAATTGTACTTGTTTGTGTTGCCAGCATTTTTGATTATTTTGATTTTCTCTTATGGACCGATGTATGGAATCATTATTGCATTCAAGGATTATATGCCTTCATTAGGGATTTTGGGCAGTCCTTGGGTTGGATTTAAACATTTTCAACGTTTCTTCGATTCCTATTATTTTTGGGAACTCATCAAAAATACTTTAGGAATCAGTATCTATTCATTGGTTGTCGGTTTTCCGCTGCCGATCATCCTGGCATTGGCTTTGAATGAGATCAAAGACGGCCCGTTTAAAAAGATTACCCAAACAGTCACCTATGCCCCAAACTTTATTGCTGTGGTGGTCATGGTTGGTATGGTCATTGCTTTCTTATCTCCTTCAACAGGGATCATCAATCACCTATTAGAATTTTTGGGTTTCGAGCGGATCAGCTTTATGACTAATCCCCGTTGGTTTAAAACGATTTATGTCCTGTCCGGAGTTTGGCAAGGAACGGGATGGGGGTCTGTGATTTATCTGGCAGCTCTATCTGGAGTCGATACGCAACTGCACGAAGCGGCAACGATCGATGGCGCTTCTCGTCTGCAACGCGTTTGGTATATCAATATTCCAACGATCATGCCCACGATGGTGATCTTATTGATAATGAGCTTCGGCAGCTTGATGTCAGTTGGGTTTGAAAAAATCATCTTGATGCAGAATCCTTTGAACATGCAATCCTCGAATGTGATTGCGACCTTTGTTTACCAGCAAGGGCTGTTAGATGCGCAGTACAGTTTTGCTGCGGCAGTCGGCCTATTTAACTCATTGATCAATTCCGTATTGTTGATCGTAGTCAATCATATTGCCAAACGTTTAAGCAATTCTAGTCTATTGTAGGAGGGAGGACCAAAAGTGAAAACAACTTCTTTAATAAAAGATACCCGTGCTGATAAAATCTTTTTGATCTTTGTTTATGTGTTTTTAGCAATTTCATTGCTGATCGTTTTATATCCGCTGATCTATATCGTCAGTGCTTCGATCTCAAATCCGCATCTGGTAAACTCAGGTGAAATGTGGCTTTTACCAAAAGGAATCACCTTCGAAGGCTATCGAACATTATTGGGCAACAGCAGTATCTGGCGTGGCTATTTGAACACGATCTACTATACAGTGTTAGGAACATCGATCAATCTCTTGGTAACCTTGCCTTGTGCCTATGCGTTATCGCGAGAAGATTTTTATGGGCGACGAGCCTTCACCAATTTTATGCTGGTTACCATGTTCCTGTCTGGTGGCTTGATTCCCAGCTATTTGCTGATTCGCAGCTTAGGTATGCTGAATACCGTTTGGGCACTGGTGATTCCAGGGGCCGTCTCGGTTTACAATGTGGTTGTCACACGAACGTTTTTTCAATCCACAATTCCGCGAGAGATGGAAGAAGCAGCGATTGTGGATGGTTGTTCCGATTTTCGTCTATTCATGCAGATCGTTTTACCATTATCAACGCCGATCATTGCGGTAATGGCTTTGTTCTATGGCGTCGGACATTGGAACAGCTTCTTTAACGCATTGATCTATCTTTCTGATCGATCGATGTACCCGCTGCAGATGATTTTAAGAGAAATTTTGATTCTTCAAGATATGTCTTCAAATACCGTCAGCAATGTGACTTCAGAAATGGCGAATATGCTATATAGCAAACAGCAACTCGCTCAAGTCATCAAGTACGGTGTCATGATCGTTTCTTCGTTACCGGTAATCATCGTCTATCCGTTCTTACAAAAGTATTTTGTCAAGGGCATGATGGTCGGTTCAATTAAAGGATAAAAAAATCAAAGGAGGAAGAAAATGGGATTAAAAAAGAAACTTTTAGGAATGGCGGGTGTCGCTTTATGCAGTACCCTCGTCTTGGGTGCCTGCGGCAATTCTTCAGATGAGGGAACTGGAGAAAAAAAAGAGGTTGCTATCAATCATGACAGCCAATTTCCAATCATCAAAGAAGGCGAAGAGCTGACCTTGAATATCATGGCACCAGGTGTGGGAATGGCCGAGTGGGAAGACATGCCGACGCTACAGGATTACCAAGAAAAAACCGGTATCAAACTGACTTATACGACACCGCCATCGGCTGACTTTAGTACGAAACTGAACTTAGCCTTTGCTTCCGGCGACTTGCCGGATATCGTTTACGGTGCTGGTTCGCAAGCACTGACGGCTTCGATGGAGATCGATTACGGTTCACAAGGGATTTTACTTCCCTTAGAGGAGTATATCACGCCAGAAATCATGCCAAATCTTTATGCACTGACGCAAGAAGATCCCTCAATCTTGAAATCGATCACCACGCCAGATGGGCACATTTACTCCTTACCAATGATCTCTCGGAATGCGACTTCAATCTGGTGGCAAGGCCCGATGTGGTACAACGGCACGTGGCTAGATAATTTAGGCGTATCAGAACTGCCGAAAACCACAGAGGAACTGCAAGAATTGTTGACGCGTTTCAAAGACGAAGATCCTAACGGAAATGGTCAAGCAGACGAGATTCCATTGACGGATGTCGATATGAACTCGACACGTGTTTGGTTGATGGCCGCCTTTGGCTTACGGACTCGCGGGATTCAAGTGGACGATGATGTGGTCTCCTACACACCGACATCAGAAAACTACAAAGCATTCTTGGAATACATGAATACACTTTACGATGAAGGCTTGCTGGATAAAGAAGTTTATGGACAGTCAGATGAGCAGAAAAAAGCGAAGGGTGAAAACAATCAACTAGGGCTTTTTGCCGACTATTTCAGCTTCTTTACTACTGGTCGCAGTGAGGCAGAGGCGATGAACGATCCGATGTTCCAACCGTTGACCTCTGAATGGGCACCAGAAGCCAAGATTCCTGGCAGTCCACGAATCTCTCGGGGAACTTTTGCATTGACCAATGTCAATCCTTCCCCAGAAGGTTCCATGCGTTGGGTGGATTACTTCTATTCGGAAGAAGGCACAAAATATATTGAACAAGGGCCAGAAGGTGTTCTTTGGGAGTACCAAGAAAATGCGGATGGCGAAAAAGTCCGGGTTTATGTGGATGGCATTGATACAGACAACACGGAAGACGAACGCGGCAAAATCACGCCGGCATATGGATTGACTACACCAAACATTGTCATTGATACAACAGGTGAATACCATATTCGCAAAACGGCTGATGAAGAACCAGATACTCGTTTTAGTGATTGGGTTGCACAAGAAACGGCAGAAAAGATGGAAGACATCGCTGAAGTACCATTTCCGCTACTGTATTTAACGATTGAAGAAAATGACAAAGTAGCAGCCACTGCCACTGATTTGACAACTTATGTAGAACAAATGGAAGCTAAGTTTATCACAGGTGTCGAGCCATTAGACAATTGGGACGATTATGTGAAAACGATCGAAGCAATGGGCATTGACGAATATGTCGAAGTCTATCAAACGGCCTATGACCGCTGGAAAGCAAACTAATATCATACGATAAGGGAAACGGGTCGAGACAATCAATCTCCACCCGTTTTTTTTCAAAAAATAGATAGAGGAGTCAAAAGAAAAATGAGAGTTATGCAGCCTTACGAGTTTGAACGCATCCGAAAAATTTTCTACAAATTAAAACAGTACCGTGTACGCTATCAACAGCCAATAGACCTGCTTTTTTTTAAGCAAGAGGATTGGGTACCGTATGAACAAGGGAGTTATTTCGGAGAAAAAAACACCTATTACCAGTTGAAAGGCAGCTTTCAAGTTCCCGCTGACTGGGTAGGGAAACCTTGTGTTTTACAAGTCTATTCAAGTCTCTCAGAGTGGGACAACACCACCAATACCCAAATCAAAATTTATTTGGACGATACCTATGTCCAAGCTATCGATGTCAATCATCGAGAGGTCACTTTGGCTGAAGGATATCAACAAAAAGCAGTCAAACTGAAGATTGATCTGTTCTCGGGCCGTTCCGATAAACCATTCCCACTGCATATCAACTTATTGGCATTGGATCCTGTCGTCAATGAACTCTGGTTTGATTTTTATACGCTGTTTGATAGTTGGCGTGCCATTCGTGCGTTTGGCGGTGACGAAGCATTTTATCAACAAGTTCTTGGTCAAGTCGCCAATGTCTTGGATTTTCGTACGCCCTACTCAGCGGCATTCTATGAAAGTCTCGCAAAAGCCAAGCAACTGCTTGCGTCATGTTACTTACCAGCGCATACACCAAAACAAAAAGTGACGGCTGTCGGCCATACCCACATCGATCTGGCGTGGCTTTGGACGGCACAGCAAGCAATTGAAAAAGGTGAGCGCAGTTTCCAGACGGTCTTGAAATTGATGGAGGAGTATCCAGATTACACGTTTTTTCAAAGCCAACCACAACTGTATCTCTCCATGAAAACACATTATCCTGAACTTTACGCTGCAATCAAAGAAAAAGTTCGAGAAGGAAGATGGGAAGTTGACGGGGCGATGTGGGTGGAAGCCGATTGCAATTTGACTTCAGGGGAATCGCTGGTTCGTCAGATCCTTTATGGCAAACGGTTTATGAAAGAGGAATTTCAAGTCGATAGCCGCATCTTATGGCTACCGGATGTCTTTGGTTATTCAGCCGCCTTGCCGCAAATTTTACGCAAAACAAATACGCCCTACTTTATGACGACGAAGCTGTCATGGAACCAGTTCAATCAAATTCCTTATGATTCCTTCTATTGGCAAGGAATTGATGGCAGCCGCGTTTTGACGCATTTTATTACCACCATCAGTGAAGGATACAGTCCAAGAGATTATTATACGACGTATAATGGATTGCTAGATCCTTACACGATCAAAGGCAGTTTTGAACGTTATCAGCAAAAAGATCAGCACGACGAAATTTTGATTGCCTATGGGTACGGTGACGGTGGCGGAGGCCCGACGAAAGAGATGCTAGAAGTCCAGAAACGGCTGCAAAAGACACTGCCAGATATGCCGACGATTACTGGCAATCATGTGGGGGGCTTTTTTGATCGACTGGCAGATTCTTTTAAGGAAAAACCTGGCCCGGTCTGGTACGGCGAATTGTACTTTGAATACCATCGTGGAACACTGACTTCGATTGGCAAAAACAAGAAGGCCAATCGCCAAGGAGAATTTTTCTTACAGACGATTGAAAAACTTTATAGTATTTGTGCAATCAATCGTTATCCGCAAGCTGAATTAGAACAACTTTGGAAACAGCTGCTATTTAATCAATTCCATGACATTCTGCCGGGAAGCTCGATCAAAGAAGTTTATGATCAGACGGATCAAGAATATCAACAGCTCTTTGATAAAGGCTGCAAGCTGATCGAAGCTTTGATTCCAGCGGCGCAAGCAGCCGAAGCTACGTCATGGCATGTCTTTAATCCGCTGGGACAAGAGCGGACGGGTCTGGTCTATTTAGACGATCAGACAGGGATCAAAGAAGCTTACCTGACTCAGCGGACCTATGATGACCGGCTCTTAGTCAAAATTCCCGCCATGGCTGGATTGAGTAGCAAAAAATTGACTCCTATCTCAGCTGTGCCTCAATCAAAGCAAGTAGCGATACGACTAGAGGAATCGTTTGAAACGGCTGACTTTAAAGTGATTTTTGACAAACACTTTGACATCATCTCTTTATTTGACAAACGGCAGCAGCGAGAAATCGTGCCAAAAGGCGAGCGGTTGAATCAGTTAGTGGCTTACGAAGATCTGCCAATGGATTATGATGCGTGGGACATTGATATTTATTACCAGAAGAAGCCTTATCCTGTGAAGCAAGTTCTCTCAGCTGAGGTTGTTGAGCAAGGGGAGATTCGCGATACCTTGAAGATCAAACGTCAGTTTGAAGATTCTTTTATTACGCAATGGCTGCATTTTTACCATGGCACGGGAAGAATCAATTTTGAAACAGCGGTTGATTGGCACCAGCATCAACTGCTGTTAAAGGCATTGATGCCGATTGATGTTAACACATTGGAAGCAACGTTTGATATTCAATTCGGGCAGGTAAAACGGCCTGTGCATCAAAACACGACATGGGACCAAGCACGTTTTGAGAGCTGTGGACAAAAATGGGTAGATCTCTCAGAAGGGAATTATGGGGTTAGTATTTTGACGGATTCGAAATATGGGTTCAATACGGATTATCAAAAAATCGGGCTTTCTTTGATCAAATCGCCGATCGATCCGTATCCTGAAGCGGATCAAGGCCTTCATGAGTTTACCTATTCCTTGTACGCCCACGAAGGAACTTGGCAAGAAGCGCAAACGATGGAAGAAGCATTGGCATTAAATGTTCCCGTTCTGACGGTTCCAAGGGTGTCACAACTATCAGGGGATGCTTTTCTAGCAGTCGACCAAAAGAATGTCTTACTGGATACGGTGAAAAAAGCCGAAGATGAAGAGGCACTGATCGTGCGGTTGTATGAATATCACAATCAAACCACCGCCTGTCAAATGCGCTGCCAGAAAAGAATCAAAAAAGCGGTTTTAACGAATCTTTTGGAAGAAACCGTCGCTGAACTGTCGGTCGAGCCGCTGGATGCCCGAAGCATCACAATCCATTTTCAGCCTTTTGAGATCCAGACCATCATGCTTTATTTAGAAGACTAAATAGAAATGGAGAAGCATATGATTGAGACACTTTTACGGCAAATGACATTGAAAGAAAAAATCGGCCAGCTGAATCAGCGTCTGTATGGTTGGGAAGTTTACGAAAAAAACAATGGAAAAATTATTTTAACTGAAACCTTTAAAAAAGAAGTAGCTCGTTTTGGCAGTCTTGGCTGGATTTACGGCGTGTTTCGAGCTGATCCTTGGTCAGGTAGAAATCAGCAAACAGGCCTGACGACCACGGAGTCCTATGAGCTATCCCTTATGATTCAAACTTATTTGCAGGAGCACACTCGGCTGGGGATTCCGGCCCTTCTCAGTGAAGAGTGTCCTCACGGGCACCAAGGTTTAGAAGCGACGACGTTTCCGGTCAATTTTAGTGTTGGTTCTAGTTGGAATCCAGAGCTGTATCAAGCGGCCCAAACCATCACTGCTCAAGAGATTCGGGCAAAAGGAGCCCATGTTGGCTTGGTTTCCGCATTGGACATTGCTAGAGATCCTCGTTGGGGGCGAACAGAAGAATGTTTCAGTGAAGATCCGTTTTTGACCAGTAGCTTTACCAAAGCAGCCGTCAGAGGATTACAAGGATCAAAAACAACGATAGAAAAGCAGAACGTTTTAGCGGTATTGAAGCACTTTGCTGCCCAAGGTGCAGGAATTGGGGGACACAATGCAGGGCCAGTGGCAATTGGTGATCGGGAATTCCGCGAGATCCATCTGCCACCAATGAAAGCGGGGATTGCTGCTGGGGCCTTGGGGTGTATGGCTGCATACAATGATCTAGACGGTATCCCATGCCATGCCAATGCTTATTTGCTGCAAGATGTTTTACGAGAAGAAAGTGGCTTTACGGGAATTGTGATGGCCGATGGGTGTGGGCTGGATCGAATTGCTGACTGGCTGGGGAGCCACCCACAAGCGGCCGCCAAATCCTTGACCAGCGGTGTGGATGTTAGTTTATGGGATGAAGTTTTCCCAGTGTTAGAAGAAGCTGTCCTTGAGGGGCTACTTGCGGAAACGGCGATCGATGATGCAGTCCGTCGTGTGCTTCTTTTGAAAGAAAAACTTGGCTTGTTTAAAGAAGCAACGCCCCGTGTTTCATTGCCCCGTAAAGAAAAGGCGCAACAAGTTGCCTTGAAATTGGCGGAGGAATCGATTGTTTTACTAGAGAACAATGGTATTTTGCCTTTGAAGAAAACGCGACAAAAGATTGCCGTCATCGGTCCTCACGTTAAACAGCTCTATCATCAGCTGGGGGATTATACGCCATTCAAGGAAGAAACAATATGTACGACCCTTTGGGAAGGTTTGACCAGTTTAAGTACGCATCAAGCTGACTTCTTCTACGAGAAAGGCTGCGAAATCTCTAGTGGCACACTGGCTCAACGAAGGCAAGCCTGTCAGATTGCAGAAAAAGCGGATGTCGTCTTAGTGACGATCGGTGGCTCCAGTGCCCGTGATTTCACAACGGATTTTGACAAAAACGGTGCCGTCTTAAGGGGATCTCAGGAAATGACCAGTGGAGAAAACATCGACTTGGCTACCCTCGATTTGCCGCAATGCCAGTTGGATTTACTGTTTGCGTTGAAGAAGAGTAAAAAGCCGCTGATTGGGATCGTGATTTCCGGTCGACCGCATTGCTTAGCTCCTTTGCAAGACTTGTTCGATGGGGTGCTTTACGTTGGCTATCCCGGCCAATATGGAGGGGAAGCGATTGCTCGGATTCTTTTTGGTGAAACGGTACCTAGTGGGAAATTAGCAGTTTCTATTCCTGATACAGTTGGACAACTGCCTGTCTGTTATAATTATCGCAACACAGCGTTTCAAAAAGACTACCTCGATCAAAAAGGCGCACCAGTATATTCTTTTGGTTATGGGCTTAGTTATGCCTCTTTTATTTGCAGCTCGGTTTCGGCTGAATATGCAGGGGAAGGCATTATCGTCAGTGGCACACTTGAAAATCATTCTACTGTGTCTGGTAAAGAAGTGGTCCAATGCTATCTAAAAGAGTATACAAAAGCATATGTGCCGAGGAAAAAAGTCTTATGCGGCTTTCAAAAAGTATGGGTGCCTAGTCAAGGACAAGCAACTTTTCAACTCGTGATCGGTGAAGCATCATTGCAGCAGCTGGCAATTTCCTTGGAAGAAACAACATCGTTTTGTCTGGAAGTCGAAACAGCAGGTCAGCAGTATCGATTTGTATTTCAACGGTCCAACCCTGACCGCACGTGGCAGGTAATTCAGAAAGGAGCAAAAGAATGATTCACTTTCCAAAAAACTTTTTATGGGGAGCGGCCGCGTCAGCACCGCAAACCGAGGGGGCCGCAGTGGTTGACGGCAAAAGTCCCTCTACATGGGACAAATGGTTTGAGTTGGAGCCGTCACGCTTTTACGATGGTGTCGGACCAAGCGACACCTCAAATACCTACTATCAATACCGGGAAGACGTAGCAAACATGAAGGCCATGAACTTGAATTCCTATCGGACATCGATTGCATGGACCCGCTTATTACCAGATGGAAAAACATTGAATCAGACGGCAGTCCGGTTTTATCGGGCATATTTTCAGGAAATGCTGGATCAAGGCATCGAACCGATCATTAATTTGTTTCATTTTGACATGCCTTGGTGGCTGATGGAAAAAGGAGGTTGGGAGGCGCGGGAATCCGTGGACCATTTTGTATTTTATGCAAAAACTGCTTTTGAACAATTTGGCGATTTAGTGAAAAAATGGGCGACCTTTAATGAACCATTGGTGCATATTGAATGTGGGTATTACGGAGATGCTCATTGGCCGCAAGTGCGTGATTTCAAGCGGGCAATTCAAGTTGGTTATCATACCTTGTTAGCCCATGCGAAGGCAGTTGCTGAGTTTCGTAAAATCACACTTCCTGATGGAGAAATCTGTATCATCTTGAATTTGTCACCTGTTTATCCAAAAAGTCAAGAAGCGGCTGATCGAGAAGCCGCTGAATGGGCAGATCTCTTGTATATTCGCAGTTTTTTGGACTGTGTCGTTTATGGACAATTTCCAGAAAAGCTAACGAGCTTATTCAAGGAGCATCAATTGTCCCCTGAATATGAAGCAACAGATGCGGAAATTTTTCGTGAAAATACCGTAGATTTTATTGGTTGCAATTATTATCAACCGTTGCGGATCCAAGCACCACTTCCGCAGAAGGCAGCATCCGGTCCCTTTGAGCCACGTCAGTTATTTCGTGGGTACGATTGGCCAGAGAAAAAAATCAATCCTCATCGCGGCTGGGAAATCTATCCAGAAGGGATTTACGATATCGCGATGCGTCTAAAGAATGACTATCAAAACATGCCATGGTTTGTTTCCGAAAATGGCATGGGGGTATCTGAGGAAGAACGGTTCATGGACGCCACGGGGCAGGTCAATGATACGTATCGGATCGCCTTTGTTGAAGACCATTTGCGTCAGCTGCATCGCGCGATCGAAGATGGGTCACCTTGCTTCGGCTACCATATGTGGACCTTTATGGATTGCTGGAGCTGGTTGAACGCTTATAAAAACCGCTATGGGTTTTATCGAGTGGATTTGAAAAATGACTTCGAGCGTTATCCCAAAGCGTCCAGTTTTTGGTTGGCAGAAGTAGCTGCCAAGAATGCCCTTGATTGATCAAAGTGTCCTTAGAAGAAAAAATACCGCAGGAAAACTTTCCTGCGGACTTCTTTGGCTATGAATATTTTATAAATACTTCTCACGAAAATCGGCAATGGCTTGGCGTGAGGCATAGATATTGCGTGCCAGCTTTTCATTCTTGCTTAAAAAGACATAGAAAAGGACATCGACCGCCAATAGGTGGGCGATAATCGAATTCGTAGCAGCACTACGTTGGTTGGCTTCTTTGGAACGGGACACTTGCAGGGGAACATCCGCCAACTTTGTTAACGGATTACTGCCAAATCGGGTGAGTGACAGAATCGGGACGCCAAGATTTTTAACGATTTCTGCTAAGTGAACCATCTCAGGCGTGTGTCCACTGTTGGAAATGACCCAGAGGAGACTTTTTTTCTCGTTTTTGACGAGTTGCGGCAACAAGAGATTGTAGTCATTTTCAAACACGACGATTTTGCCTAAACGGGTCCATTTTTGTTGGATATCTTGTGCGATCAATGAAGAAGCACCGATCCCGCAGACAAAGATTCGCTCACGAGTCGCGATCAGTTCAGCGGCAGCCAACATCAGCTGTTCTTCTAACAATTGGGCCGTCTCATTCATAGTCACCTGTGCATTGTGGCTTAATTTAGATGTGATGGCATGAAAGGGCTCATTTAATTCAACATCGGCATAGCCCAAGTTTTCATTGGCATTTTGGCGCAAGCCGGATTCCGCAGATAATTGTATTTTTAAATCTGTCAAACTAGCAAAGCCGGTTTTTTTCGCAAAGCGTACGACAGTCGGTGCACTGATCCCAGTGGCTTCTGCTAATTGACTCGCAGTCATCGACGGCACTTTTTCAGGATTGGCCTCCATGAATGCGAAGAGTTTCTTCTCAGAAAGCGATAATTCATTTTTCATGCTCTCGATTCGGGAAAGAACGCTCATCCTTACACTTCCTTTAGATAGAGTAGTATCCTAAGTATAACATAAGTTTTGGAGGAGCTTTCAAAAGAAACGAAAAGAATAGGTAGATAAACTTGCTTTTTTCCTTAGAATCAAGTAAAGTAATTACGTGTGAAAAGCACAGTACCTGTTACTTGGTTTAACGAATCACCAACGTTTTACTCAGTCGCAGGGGAAAAAGAAAAAGAGGTGAAAAACATGGCAATTTCAAAAGAACGCAAAAACGAAATCATCAACAAATTTGCACGTCATGAAGGAGATACTGGTTCTCCAGAAGTTCAAATCGCTGTTTTAACAGAAGAAATCAACCATTTGAACGAACATGCACGTATGCACAAAAAAGACCACCATTCATACCGTGGGTTGATGAAAAAAGTTGGACATCGTCGTAACTTATTAGCTTACCTACGTCAAAAAGACGTACAACGTTACCGCGAATTAATCCAAGCTTTAGGATTACGTCGTTAATCAAACAAAGAAAAGTGAGGTTCAACCCGAATCTCACTTTTTTGCTATGAATCACTGCGACTGGGCGGCGCAAGCCGCACAGAGCAGATGATGAATAGTACTAGGCGAGGGAAACGAGCGTAGTGACCAAGCAGCGGAATCACTGCGACTGGGCGGCGCAAGCCGCACAGAGCAGATGATGAAACCTACTAGGCGAGAGCAACGAGGGTAGTGACCAAGCAGCGGAATCACTGCGACTGAGCGGCGCAAGCCGCACAGAGCAGATGATGAAACCTACTAGGCGAGGGAAACGAGCGTAGTGACCAAGCAGCGGAATCACTGCGACTGCAGTGTCGGCTAAAACAGCTGATGCAGTCTGACAGGTGATCTCGAGCCATCTAAAAAGTGAAACACCGAAAGAGCGGCCTTTTGACTGGTGAATCAAAAAGCGCAGCTAAAAAGAATTTTGGGTCCTTGTAAGCAGCATCCTACTAACCAAATGAAAGCAGCGGAACGACATTCCGATTTTTTCATTTGTTTAGTAGTGACTTGCTGGGATCCGATGAAAAGGAGCAGAACATGACAGAAAAACAAGTATTCAAAACAACTTGGGGCGGCCGCCCATTAGAAGTAGAAGTTGGCCAATTAGCCAAACAAGCAAACGGAGCTGTATTGGTTCGTTATGGTGATACGGTTGTCCTAAGTGCAGCGGTTGCATCTAAGGAAGCAAAAGATACCGACTTTTTCCCATTAACAATCAATTACGAAGAAAAAATGTATGCCGTAGGGAAAGTACCTGGTGGCTTTATCAAACGGGAAGGACGTCCAAGTACGGAAGCAACCTTGACTGCCCGCTTGATCGATCGTCCGATCCGTCCAATGTTTGCGGAAGGTTTCCGTAACGAAGTACAAGTAACAAACATCGTAATGAGTGTTGAACAAGATTGTACGCCAGCAATGGCGGCAATGTTAGGTTCTTCTTTAGCATTGTCTATTTCAGATATCCCGTTTGACGGACCGATCGCTGGTGTTGATGTTGGTCGGGTCAATGGCGAGTATGTCTTGAATCCAACAGTAGAACAAGCAGAACAAACTGATATCGAATTGACAGTAGCTGGAACGAAAAAAGCTATCAACATGGTTGAATCAGGCGCGAAAGAAGTTTCTGAAGAAGACATGTTAGGTGCGTTATTATTCGGTTTTGATGCTATCCAAGAATTGGTTGCCTTCCAAGAAGAAGTTGTCGCAGCTGTGGGTAAACCAAAAATGGAAGTCAAATTGTTACAAGTAGATGCTGACTTGAAAAAAGAAATCTTCGACGGCTACTACCAAACAATGAAAACTGCTGTTATGACTGAAGAAAAATTGGCTCGTGAAGACGAGATCGATAAAGTCAAAGACACAGTGAAAGAAGTGTATGCAGAAAAATTTGCTGGACATGAAGAGGAAGCACAATTCTTGAAAGAAGTGAAACAAATCGCGGAAGATCTTGAAAAAGATGTGGTTCGCGAATTGATCACCATCGACAAGATTCGTCCGGATGGCCGTCAATTAGACGAAATCCGTCCATTGGCATCAGAAGTTGGCTTATTGCCACGTGTTCATGGTTCTGGTCTATTTACTCGGGGACAAACCCAAGCATTGTCTGCTTGTACATTAGCACCTTTAGGCGAACACCAAATCATTGATGGATTAGGGGTTGAAGAATCAAAACGATTCATCCACCATTACAACTTCCCTCAATTTTCTGTTGGTTCGACTGGTCGTGCCGGCTCACCAGGACGTCGTGAAATCGGTCATGGTGCATTAGGCGAACGTGCCTTAGCACAAGTGATTCCTGATGAAACAGACTTCCCTTACACAATCCGTCTCGTTGCAGAAGTATTAGAATCAAATGGTTCTTCTTCTCAAGCAAGTATCTGTGCAGGAACCTTAGCATTGATGGATGCAGGGGTGCCAATCAAAGCACCAGTTGCAGGTATCGCAATGGGACTTGTATCTGATGGTGAAAACTACACGATCTTAACTGATATTCAAGGCTTAGAAGATCACCTTGGCGATATGGACTTTAAAGTTGCTGGAACCAAAGATGGGATCACTGCGTTACAAATGGATATCAAGATCCAAGGAATCACTGAACAAATCTTGACAGAAGCATTAAGTCAAGCGAAAAAAGCACGGATGGAAATCTTAAATGAATTGACATCAACATTGGCTGCTCCTCGTGAAGAGTTAAGCCAATACGCACCGAAGATCGAAATGATCCAAATCGATCCTGCGAAGATCAAAGATGTAATCGGTAAAGGCGGCGACACCATCAATGGCATCATTGATGAAACTGGCGTGAAAATCGATATTGATCAAGACGGAAAAGTTTCGATTGCTTCTGCTGATGCAGAAATGATCCAAAAAGCTATCAAGATCATTGAAGAATTGACGAAAGAAGTAAAAGTTGGCGAAGTGTACCTTGGGAAAGTTGTCCGTGTTGAAAAATTCGGTGCGTTTGTCAACTTAATAAAAGGCAAAGACGGCTTAGTTCACATTTCACAACTTGCGAACGAACGGGTCAACAAAGTAGAAGACGTTGTCAAAGAAGGCGACGAAATCTTAGTGAAGGTCACAGAAATCGACAAACAAGGCCGTGTGAACCTGTCAAGAAAAGCACTATTGAACGAAGATAAAGCAGAGCAAAAATAAGCTGCTACTTCTAAATCATAAGCAAAGTCTAGGAAACTGGACTTTGCTTTTTTTTTGTCTAAGTAGCACATCTTCAAAAGGGTCTTACTTGACAGGAGTTATTTTTTGCTTTAGTGCGAAAAATAAGAGATAATTCAGAATATTGTCTTTGCCATGCAAGCAATAATTCTAAGATGTTAAACGCATCTTATTTAGGATAAGGAGTACGATATGAAACAAACATTTCCAACTGATTTTTTATGGGGAGCATCGATTTCCGCTCACCAAACCGAAGGAGCGTATCAAACCGATGGCAAGGGAATGAGTGTCCAAGATACTCGTCCAAGAGACAACCACAAGATCGCGGATTTTACTGTGGCTGTCGACCATTACCACCAGTACAAAGAGGATATCGCCTTGTTAGCAGAAATGGGGATCAAAATTTTCCGTTTTTCGATCGCTTGGTCGCGAATTTTTCCAGAAGGGCGCGGTACTATTAATCAAAAAGGATTGGATCATTACAGCGATGTCATTGATGAATTGCTGAAACACGGCATTCAGCCCTTTGTAACGTTGAACCATTTTGACTTGCCGCAAGCATTGGAAGACGAAGGCGGCTGGACAAAACGCAGCACCGTTGAGGCATTTGCCGCATACGCCAAAACGCTGTTTACAGCCTATGGGGATCGAGTGACGCACTGGCTGACGATCAATGAACCAAATATCATGCTGTTGGTGGATCAAAAAATATTAGGGAAAAAGATTCCATTATCAGAAAAATACCAGCAATTTCATCACCTGATGATCGCTGAAAAATATGCTTTCGAAGCGTGTCATGAAATCGTACCGAATGGCAAAATCGGACCGGTGCCGAATATTTCGTTGGTCTATGCGGCGACTAGTCGACCAGAAGACAACCAAGCGGCGCTGTATTTCAACAGTGTCCGGAACTGGGCGTACCTTGATTTCGCCTGCTTCGGTCGTTACAATACGGTCTTTCAAGATTATTTGAACCAAAACGGCCTCACGATTGACTTTGGTCCGGAAGATGAGGTGTTGATGAAACGGGCTCTGCCTGACTTTGTCGCAATGAACTTCTACACCACGGTGACAGTGGAGCAGCCGACGGAAGCTGGGGACATGAAAAACGGCATCAGTGATCAGCAAAGTGAAGACATTATGGAGCGTGGTTTTTACAAAGGGTTCACCAATACGTTCTTGAAGAAAAATGCCTTCAATTGGACCATCGATCCCTTGGGACTGAAAACGACGTTGCAAACACTTTATGATCGTTACCACTTGCCGATCATCATTACTGAAAACGGCTTAGGGGCCGAAGACCATCTAGAAGCAGATGGCGCGGTTCATGATCCGTACCGTATCGATTATTTGTCGCAGCATATCAATCAATGCTTAGCCGCGATCAATGCTGGGGTGGATCTGATCGGATATAGCCCGTGGTCTGCCATTGATTTGATTAGTGTGCATGAAGGGATTCGAAAACGGTATGGTTTTATTTACGTAGATCGCAATGATGCAGAGGAAAAAGAACAAAAACGAGTGAGAAAAGACAGCTTTTATTGGTATCAAAAGCTGATTGAAGAAGGGGCGATCCCTTCGTTGGAGGAGTAATGATGACAAGTGTTTTTACCTTTTTAGAAACGCGTTTGATGCCGCCATTGAATAAGTTGGCGAATTTACGCTTTATTCGCGCAATCATGCAAGCTGGGATCATTACGGTCCCTTTTACGATCGTCGGATCGATTTTTTTAATCATCAATAATTTACCACAAATCATTCCACCACTGGCTGGCTTTTTCGAACAAACGATTTTACGATTTTCACCGCTTTATAGTGTCGTAACTACCATGTCTGTTGGCTCGATTGCTGTTTTTTATTGTTTAGCAACAGGGTATTATTTAACTGAGATCTATCATAAAGAAGAGCATTTGACTATGAGCAGTTTTGTAGGGGCGTTATTAAGTTTGTTTGCCTTTTTAATGACGATCGTCCAAGTCGATATCACAGATGGTGCGGCACAATTGCTGCAGTCAGAGAGCGAAACCGCCATTGTTTATAATGGGGTCGCTTTAGGCGGTTGGATCACTCGCTTCAGTGGAGTAGGGATCTTCATCGGGATTATCACTGCAGTACTTGCTACGTCAGTCTATCGTTTTTGTGTAAAAAGAAAGATCACCATCCAGATGCCTGAAGGGGTTCCTGATGGAGTCAGCAAAGCATTTGCGTCATTGATCCCAGCGATTTTGATTGCCTTTTTGATGGTGGCGATCAATGGAGTACTGGCGGTTTTCCACACGGATCTTCACGGATTGCTATCCAAACCATTTGAATTCGTGAAGGAGTTGACGGGTTCGTGGTTAGGAATCATCGTGATTATGCTCCTTATCCATCTCTTATGGGCAGTGGGGGTTCATGGGACGGCAGTTATAAAAAATAGTTTCATCAATCCCATCCTATTGGTGGCTCTAACTGAAAATATCGATGGTGCCAATAATATTTTTGCTGGGGATTTTGTGAACATGTATATTTTTATGGGTGGCGCAGGAAGTACACTTGGATTGGTTTTATTGATGCTGTTTGTGGCAAAATCACAACAGCTCAAAGTCTTAGGAAAAGCAGCGATCTTACCGGGGCTTTTTAACATCAATGAACCAGTGATCTTCGGGGCACCGATCGTCTACAATCCGTATTTGATCATCCCCTTTATCGTAACACCTTTGATCAACGTGACGATTGCTTACTTTGCTAGCTCGTTTGGCTTTGTCGATAAAGTCATTACGGGAATTCCCTGGATTTCACCGGTGGGCATAGGGGCGTTTTTAGGAACCGGCGGTGATTTCCGAGCCATCCTGATCGCTTTGATCAACTTAGGGGTTTCCATTCTCTGCTATTATCCATTCTTTAAGATGTACGATGGCAAACTCTACACGGAACAACTTGCCAATCAAGCATAAGTAGAAAAAACAGCAAAACGCCCGTTGATGGACTTCTAGTGAAGTGCCAACAATGGGCGTTTTTGCTAGTGCAAATAGTGGTCACGTATGCAAAGACTGTTGATACAAGACACAATCATCGCAATCTTTGCGGGTTGGTTTGGCTTGCTGGGGTGTTTCTTTGTGTAATGGCAAAAGCATACGCAACCCGTTTAAGATAACTAAGATCGTGCTTCCTTCATGACCCACGACCCCTAGAGGTAGCGTGAGAAATTCAAGGAAGTTTGAAGCGATCAGCAACAAGATGACACTGATAGAAAAGACGATGTTTTGTTTGATGATCCGCTGTAATTTCTTAGCCAAACGGTGACTGTCGACCAAACGCAGCAAATCATTTTTCATCAAGACGATCTCCGCCACATCCATTGCGACATCTGTTCCTTCGCCCATCGCGATCCCTACACTTGCGGTCGCTAAGGCGGGGGCATCATTGATCCCATCACCGACCATCGCATTGATTTGGTAGGTTTCTTTCATTTCTTTGATCCGAGTGGTTTTCTCATCAGGCAGGCAATCACTTTCGTAGTCAGACAAGCCGATTTCTGCGGCGATCACTTTGGCAGTACCTAAATGATCACCCGTCAGCATCGTCGTGTGAATTCCTTGCTTATTGAAGTAGGCAAGACTCTCACGAGCTTCAGGACGGGGCTGATCCAATAGTGCTAAATACCCTGCTAATACACGGTCACGATTGATATAAATCAAGGTTTTTCCGGCTGCTTTCAATTCTTGGATGCGGGTTTGTTCACTGACAGCAACAGAGGTTAGATCGACTTCTTTTCCAATCGTCCAATGGGCAGCTTGGTAAGTGGTGGCTAGACCGACCCCCGCTTGTTCTTCCACTGCTAATTCCAATGGTCTTTCATCGTGGAAATACGCCAAGATCGCTTCAGCCAATGGGTGATTTGATTGTTTTTCCATCCCAACAATCAGTTGGGGGATAAACGGTTCATCCAGCAATAGATGAACATCAGTGACAGCAGGTTTGCCTCGAGTCAGCGTTCCGGTTTTGTCAAAAGCGATCGCTTTGACATTGGCAAAGGCATCCAAGGCTTGTCCGCCTTTGCATAAAACGCCCAAACGAGCAGCGTGAGAAATGGCTGCTAACGTCGCAGGAGTAGCAGAGGCGACTAAGGCACAAGGGGATGCCACTACTAGTAAGACCATGCCACGATAAAAACTTTCTTGGAACCCCCAATTCGTGAAAAACGTACACAAAACGATCATTAGTGGGACGGCGATCAGGACGATCGGCACATAGATCCGTTCGATTTTTTCGATCAGGGTCGCCGTTTGACTTGGCATTTGCTGCGCTTCTTCCACCAATTGAATGATTTTTGCAAAGCGGGTGTTTTCACTCGTTTGAGTAACTTCAATGTACAATGGCTGCCCAAGGTTGATGGTTCCCCCAAAGACTTCACTGCCTAAACGTTTCTCGACAGGAATGGATTCGCCACTGATGGCCGCCTCATCAACACTGCTGGTTCCTTGGATCACGATACCGTCGATCGGGATCGCACTGCCTTTTGCCACCATAATCGTATCTTTTAACTGAAGGGCTTCGACTGGTACTTCGACGAGCTCCCCAGATTCAATCATTTTTAAGGCAGTCGTTGGTTGCAGTGCCATTAATGAACTAATTTCTCGCGTACTTTTGTTGGTCGTATATTCCTCAAGGGCACCGCTCAAACAAAAGATAAAGGTCAGCATCGCCCCTTCAAACCAATGCCCAATGATACAGGCACCAATGGCGGCTAACGCCATCAGTAGATCGACGTTCAACCGTTTGTCGTGCACCAATTCTTGCGTGCCTTCCCAGGTTTGTTTCCAACCCCCGGCAAGAATCGCTAACAGATAAGGGACAAAGCTATAAGGAATGGAAAAAGATGCCATAAGAAAGCCAGTTGCCATCAATAGCAAACAAGCAATCGTTGAAAAAACAGCCGACGATTCGGATTTACTCATAAGAAACGCCTCCTTTTGAATGTAGTCTAGGAATGAAAAAACCGATCCTTTTCTCAAGAAACAATCGATTGTTCCTCCCTCAACTTGAGCATAGCACATTCGAAAACAAGATGGTAAAAAAACAACGTACCTGATAATGAAAGTGATTATCAAGTAGCGATTAAATAACGCTACTATCCAAATGATAAATGGAAACTCACTATTATAGAAAAAAGAACACAAAAAAAGCAGCACAATAAAAAACGAATTGTACTGCTTTTACTTATTTGATGTGGTAGTCAGCGATTGGATCTCTCAACGCAAACTATACTTTGCTAAGGGAATTTGACGTGCTTCACACCACTCTTTGACAGCGCCAGAAAAAATCAGCTGAACCTTGGTGAGGTCTTTAGTGCTTGTCTGTCCTGCCATTGTGTAGAGCAGCTGCAGCTGTTCCTTCCATGATTGTAAGGTGGCGATGGTTTCTTCTTTGCCTTTTGACAAAAGCAGCACGAGGATCGTGGCGGATAGTCCTACGCTATCCGCACCAAGGCAAAGTGCTTTGAAGATATCGTAAGCATCCCGAACGCCGCCTGAAGCGATGCGGGTAAAGGGCTGTTGGATCTCATTTGCTTCCAGCAAGGAAATCACGGTGGATTGGCCGAAGGTATCAAGATACGCCAATTCACGTTTTTTTCGACGAGCATTTTCGATTTGCGTAAAACTTGTGCCGCCGCTACCAGCAACATCAATCGTTTGTACGCCGATCGCCAGTAACTGCTGGATCGTTTCACGGGACATCCCAAAGCCGACTTCTTTGATGACAACCGGAACGGCAACGGAAGCAATCGTTTTTTCCAATAAGGACAGCCATTGGCTAAATTGACGATCGCCTTCGGGCATCACTAATTCTTGTGGTGCATTAAGATGGATCTGCAAGGCGTCGGCGCCAAACAGTTCTACTGCCCGTTGTGCATTTTCAACGGGACTGCCCGCACCAATATTGGCTAATAAGAAGCCGTCAGGATTGGCTTTGCGGACGATGCGGAAAGAATCGGCGACACTTGGGTCTTTTAAGGCAGCCGAAACGGAGCCGGTTGCCATCATCAAATCACAGGCTTGCGCGATCTCTGCTAACTCTTGATTGATTTTTAAGGTTTTTTCACTGCCGCCTGTCATGGCATTGATGAAAAAAGGGCTGGAAAATGAGCGGTCAAAGACAGTCGTCGTAATTGCCACATCAGCCACGTCAATTTGCGGAAAGGACTGGTGGACCAAGCGAACTGCATCAAAATCGTTGCTGTGTTCTTTATGAAACGCTTTTGCTAAGGAAACATGTTCATCTTTTCGATTCATGATAGGTCCTCCCGGTAATGGTAAACATGCAGCGGCAATGGGGTGATCTCGGCTTTTTCCCACGCACTCATCAATGGTAAAATACCGGTTTTCTGGTCAACGATCACGATGCCGCAATCGCCACCGCCGGCACCAGAAGATTTGGCTGCGCCACAATAATTTTCTGCTAGATCACAAAGCTTTTTAAGTGCGGGGGTTTCAATCGGTACACCAGTTAGTGCAGACAACTCTCGCAGGAGCTTTCGATTTTCCGTGATCATTTTTTTGATCGTGCGACTGTCTTCATTTAAGAAGCCGTCGATCAATCGATTGACGCAGTCTTTGCTGGCTGCTAAAAAGGCGGCATAGGCGTTTTCTTTTTCTTCTTTGGATTGATAGACTTGATCCACTAAATCAGAAGTAGAGGCAGGAGAGCCTGTCCAACCAATCAATAGTCGAAGAGATTTCGGAACCGTCAAGGGACGGATCCGAAATCCTGGCCAATCGAAAGCAATCAATTCTGTTAAGGTATGGTCCTTTTGTTTGGCTAAGACCCAGTCGTGATCGAAGGTTGAAAAAGCGATCCAGCCGCCATAACAAGAGGCCGCAATATCACCGCACGACCCATTGCCTTGAACAGCGAGATGGGCAAGAGCCGCAATTTTGAATTGGGTCAACCGATCCATTTCCATTTGATAGTACAGATTCAATGCTTTGACCGTGGCAACAGTCACGGCACCGCTGGAACCGAGGCCATATTTGCGACCATTCGAGTTATCCAGTTCACTGGTCACTTTTAAATCGTAAAAGGAAAGGGGGATGCCTTTTTCTTGGGCATATTTTTCCGTCAGACGAATGGCTGCCAAAATATAGTGGAAAGGATTATCCCGATGGTCTAAGACTAATTCGCCTTTGCGACGCGTCCAGCGAATCGGCAGGTCGCTGTATTGGGCAGACTGGATGCTGCCGTTTTTACGGGCCTCTTCCACATTGACTGTAATAAATTGGTCAACGGCAACGATGATTGCAGGATGACCAGGTTCGACAACGGCGTATTCACCAGCAATAAATAGTTTTCCGGGAACGGATAGTTCAATCATTTCGACACTCCTAATCGATGGCTTCTTAATGGCTTCTTAGTTGATGGCAGAAGATTCTTCCACCGGTAAAAAGGCTAATCCTTTGCCCGCGTGAGCAGTTACTAATTGTTCTGAGGCAAAGTGAGCACTTAATTCACGTAAAATCGTTTGTTCTTCTTGTTTTTGGCATAAAACTTTGACATTGGGACCAGCATCCATCGTGAAATAGCAAGCCAATCCTTTTTTTCGCAGCATTCGGACACATTCCATAGCTCGTAAAGATTCAGAAGACCAATAAGTAAAAGGTGGTTCGGCGGCTAAGGTCGTTCCATGCATTTTCAAGGCGTTGGCCTCGGTCGTTTCCCCTAAAGCAGTAAAGTCTTTTTCGGCAATCGCTTGTTTCATTTTCACGAGATCGGTGGCAGTGGCAGAAAGCCAGCCTGGATAAAAGCTCGAGGTTTCAACGGTTCGGCGCATCCCCTCACGACTGGAGACTTCTTTGGCTTGTGCGTTGATCAAAATAAAGATCATACTCAATTCTTCTTCCCAGCCATTCGACGGCACTTGCGTGGCAAAAGAAGTCTCATCGGTGCCTTGATGCCATTCAGCAAAGCCGCCGTAGATACTCCGACACGCCGAACCAGAACCGCGACGGGCCAAACGGGATAACTCTTGCTCCGACAAGTTTAAGTCCAGTGCTTCACTACAGGCACCCGCCAAGGCCGCTAATCCGCTGGCAGAAGAGGCAAGTCCAGCAGCGGTTGGGACGAAGTTTTGACTTTCCACCGTGGCATACCACGGGCAGTCCGCTTTTTTTCGTACCAGATCCAAAAAGTCCGCAACTTTTTTTGTGGCAGCGTCTGTTTGCACCACACCATCCAGCGTAAAGCAATCCTTTGGAAAATCAGGTGAAAAAGCCACCGTTGTTTCTGTGTAAAAAGCATCGAGGGTCAGGGACAAACTATTGTTCATCGGTAAAATGAAAGTTTCATCTTGTTTTCCCCAATACTTGATCAATGCGATATTCGTGTAGGCGCGAGCCTTTCCCTTATACATGTTCATAAACTCCTAATCCTTGTATCCATGCCGCACGAGCGCCATCGGACAATAAAATACGGCTGATATTCTCAGCCTGTTCCTTCGTTTTGGTTAGTGCGATCATACAGCCGCCCCGGCCCCCGCCGGTCAGCTTTGCCCCGTAAGCACCGTGTGCCAACGCTAAGGAAACCAACTGATCCAGTTGCTGATTGCTGACCCCTAGCTGCTGCAGTGCCTGATGGGCGTTGTTCATGCTTTCACCTAATACTTCTAATTGATTGGCTATGATGGCCTCTTTAGCTTTTTTGGTTTCGATCCCTAAACGCTGGATTGCTTGACTAGCCAGCTGCTTGCTGGTTTCAAAAAGATGGGCGACACTTTTGACTGCTTCTCTCGTTTGCCCTTTGATTCCAGTATCAGCGACGAGCAAATAACCGTCGATCGTGAGGGGAAACGAAGTGATGGGATGCCCTTTGATAAAGTAAATGGCATCTGTCCCACTGGCTGCCGCAGCATCGATCCCGCTAGGATTGCCATGAGCGATTTTTTCAGAAAAGTTGACATAGGTCATCAATTCTTCTTTTGTAAAGTCTTTTTTGATCCAATCAAAAAAAGCGCGAGTCAGTGCAACAGCGACCGCCGCGCTAGAACCCATTCCCCGTTCAGAAGGGATAGTGCTGACGATGGAGGTTGCAAAAGGACCCGTGTGGAAGTCTTGTTGCAGACGATGCAGCAAGTCTTTGACATTTTTTAAGTGGCTGGGGACTTCTTCAAGCAGACCGTGATAGTAACTTGAAATCAAGGTGTTTGTTGCATTTGCTGTAATCTCGACTTGTACTTTTGCTCCCGCAAAAGGGAAAGCAATTGCTGGTTCACCGTAAACAACTGAATGTTCACCCATTAAGATGATTTTTCCTGTAGCTATGCCAGTACCAATTGACATTATTTTCCTCATTTCTCTAGGGAGCTTACCCCACATGATTCATTTATCGTTTGTCAGTCAATTGTAACTATCTCCTGACAAAAACACAATTTAATTAAAGATCCTTTCCTATTTTACTAGAAGAAGGCTCTTTCGTTAAGCATTCCGTATGAGATTTCAAAAAAAAGCAAAAATCTTTAAACTTTTATTGAAAAAATTCTTGATCTGTGCTTCAAAAGTTTCAGTTGACGGCACAAGATATAGTGTTGTATAGTTGATATCGCAAATGCAACATACAATATTTAGTGATGAGTGAGTTGGGGGATATGAGCGTGATCGTATTAGCAGGAACGATTGGTGCCGGTAAATCAAGTTTGACCGCATTGATCGCCAATCATTTTGGCAGTCAAGCCTTTTATGAATCGATCGATGACAATGAAGTGTTACCATTATTTTATGCAGATCCAAATAAATATGCGTTTTTACTGCAAATCTATTTCTTAAATAAACGATTTGAAAGTATCAAGCAAGCCATGAAAGACGACAATAACGTCCTGGACCGTTCCATTTATGAGGATTCACTGTTGTTCCATTTAAATGCGGACCTTGGGCGAGCGACCGATACCGAGGTCAAAGTCTATGATGAATTGTTAGCCAATATGTTAGAAGAGCTGCCGTATGCAGCCCACAAAAAGCATCCAGATCTTTTGGTGCATATTCGCGTTTCTTTTGAAACGATGCTCGAGCGTATTGAAAAACGTGGGCGGGAATATGAGCAGTTGACCTTTGATCCTTCGTTATACGACTATTACAAAGAGTTGAACAAACGCTACGATCAATGGTACGAAGAGTACAATGAGAGTCCAAAGATCCAGATCGATGGCGATCAATTCAATTTTGTCGAAGACCCGCAAGCGGCACAGGCCGTTTTAACGATGGTGGAAGAGGCCTTGAAAGACGCCCGTAAATAAGTAATAGCTGATACAGCCAGGAAAGTCCTTTGATTGGGCTTCTGGCTGTTTTCTTTTATAATAGAAGAAAGCAAGAGTGGAGGATGGATTGTGGAAAACAAACATGTCTTTTATGACGGAAACTATGAATGGATTCAAGTCGACCAACAAGACGCAAAAAGCGTGATGGCACTGCAAAAACAATATCATTTGTCTGACGAGATGCTTACGTACTCTTTAGATAAAAACGAACGCGCGCGGGTCGAATATGATGCCGAAGAGGAAGCATTGCTGCTGGTTTTCAATGTACCTCAGCAAGAAAAGCGTGAAAATCATTTTGAGACCAGCCCGATGACGTTTATTTTAAAAAGGAAGCAACTCTTTACTTTTGCATCCCACAATACCCGTTATGTGATTCCAATGATGGAGCGCTTGATCCTGCAAAACCCGCTGCAAACGCCCATTCATTTTTTGTTTCAAAGCTTGTTCTTGATTTCTGGCACGTTTTTTCCGTTAGTCGAAGAAGTCAATAGTGAGCGGATTCGCTTGAATCAGCGACTACGGGAAAAAACAACCAATAAAAACTTACTGCAAATGTCTGATTTGGAAGTTGGACTGGTTTTTTTAGTGTCTGCCACGAAACAAAATGCGGTCCTCTTGGAGCAAATCAAAGCATTATCCATTTATCGTTTGATGGATGATGATGAGCGGGAACAACTGGATGATGCCTTGATCGAAGCCAAACAGGCAGTGGAAATGACCCAACTGGCATTCCAAATTTTGGAACAATTGTCTGGTACCTACAATAATCTATTAAACAATAACTTGAATGATACCATGAAGTTTTTGACCGTTTGGTCCCTCTTATTGACTGTGCCTTCCATCGTCACCAGTTTCTTTGGCATGAATGTTCCGCTGCCTTTTACCAATAGTATTTTCGGTTGGGGTATTGCCTTGTTGATCAGTTTAGTGTTATCCGTCTGGATGTTGATTGCTTTATGGCGCAGAATTCGTTAGTCGATCACCAAACCTAGACCGGCGGCGATGACCAAGGCTTGTTCTTGATCGACTGTTAGTCCTCGCAAGTGTTCAAAGGACAACGCGATCTTTTGAAATTGATTGGTCCGAAAATCTAAAGTTGCTAATTTTGTGTGAAACCAGTTGCTATTGTTCAACTGGTTTTCTTGTAGCGTCAAGTGTTTCCAATCCATCTCATAAAACTCACTGTCGTTTAGTTGGCACTGACGAAACAGCATCGTCCGTAAATTGGTATTGCTAAAAGAAGCAAAGTTTGCCACGCAATCTTCAAAGGTACAGTCACGGAAATAGCTTTCCGCAAAATTCGTACCAGTCAATTTACACTGTTTAAAGTGAACGCGATGAAAGCTGGCACCAAAACATTCCAGATTAGAAAAATCGCAGTTCTCAAAGAGGACATTTTGACATTCCCATTGAATCAAGCGTGTTTTTTGCATCGTCACTTTCTTGAAATGACATTGCTTCAAGATAAGGTTTTTGCAAGTATCATAGCTATAATCACCGCCTTCGAACACCCCCCCTTCGAAAAGCAGTTCTTCTTCTAAATAAAAATCCTGTGGCTCTAATGCCGACAATAAGGGCGGTAGTGGCAATACGATTTTTTTCTTCATCAAGATCCCATCCTGTATGTTTTTCTCTCAGTATAACACGGCGAATCGATGCCGCGATAGTTACGAAAAAGCGGTGGGGCATTGTGAAATTTATTCAATCGGTTTGCAGAATGCTTTTATAACAAGGAAAACCTTTGATTTTGAATACATATTTTTTCACAATCTTTTTACTTGCAAGACGAAAATAATTTTGATATAGAAACTTAACCCGCTGAAAGTGACGTATATCAACGGAAAACTGTCACAAATTTTTAAAATCGCGAAAAAGTTGATAGTTTTCAAATTCACAAGCGAGCTATAATGACAATGTAAACAAAAGGAGGAAATTTTCCATGACAAAAACAGTTATTATCGGTGCAAACCACGCGGGGATTGCTGCTGCCAATACACTATTAGATAACTACAAAGACCAAGAGGTCGTAATGATCGACCGTAATACAAACTTAAGCTACCTAGGTTGTGGGACTGCTTTATGGGTTGGACGTCAAATCGATTCATACGAAGGCTTGTTCTATACAAAACGTGAAGATTTTGAAGCAAAAGGTGCAAAAATTCATATGGAAACAGTGGTTGACCATATCGATTTTGAGAAAAAAGAAGTGCACGCTGTAACCAATGACGGTGAAACGATCGTTGAATCTTATGATAAAGTTGTCATCGCAACTGGTTCTGTGCCAATTTCACCAAAAGTACCTGGACGTGATTTGAAAAACATCCATTTCTTGAAAAAATTCCAAGATGGACAAACGGTTGATAAAGAGTTAGCCTCAGAAGACGTGAAAAACGTTGCCGTTATCGGTGCTGGTTACATCGGTGTTGAAATTGCTGAAGCAGCAAAACGCCGTGGCAAAAATGTGTTGCTTTTTGATGCAGCGACACGGGCATTGCCAAACTACTACGACAAATGGTTCACAGAAGATATGGACAAAAACTTAGCTGACAATGGTATTGAATTGCATTTCGGTGAATTAGCACGTGAATACAAAGGAACAGAGAAAGTAGAAGCAGTTGTAACAGACAACGGCGAATACCCAGTTGATCTAGTGATCAACGCGATCGGTTTCTTACCAAACAACGAGTTAGGCAAAGATCATTTGGAATTGTTTGCTAACGGCGCGTACTTAGTGGACCGCCATCAACGGACAAGCGATGCAGATGTTTACGCAGTCGGTGACTGTGCAACGGTGTACTCAAATGCTTTGCAACAAACAACGTATATCGCATTAGCAACGAATGCCGTACGTTCAGGGATCGTCGCTGCCCATAATATCGGCGGAACGTCTCTAGAATCAACAGGTGTTCAAGGATCAAACGGGATTTCGATCTTCGGCTACAACATGGTTTCAACTGGCTTGTCAGTCGAAGCTGCCGAACGTAATGGCATGAAAGTGAAATACTCTGATTACGAAGATACCCAAAAACCAGGCTTCATGAAAGAAAATGCGACGGTTAAGATCCGCATCGTCTATGAAGAAGAAACACGCCGCATCGTTGGTGCACAAATGGCATCACGTACATCTGAAATCGCAATGGGCATCCACATGTTCTCACTAGCGATCGAAGAAGGCGTAACGATCGACAAGATGAAGCTATTAGATATCTTCTTCTTGCCTCACTTCAATCAACCATACAACTACATCACGATGGCTGCGTTGAAAGCAGAATAAGAAACACGAAAGTCGGAGCGTATGCTCCGGCTTTTTTTTGAAACAATCATGAAAACTGTTGACAATAAGAGGAAAAAGCAGTATACTATAAAAGTTGAGAAATAAAAGCAGAAGCACCCGCTTCTCGCCTGAGTGAAGATATCGCTGGGCAGAATAGGATTCCTACCATTTATTTGTGTGGAGTACGTGCGGGTTCGTGAAGAACTCGTTTTTTTATTGTCTGATTTCGAATCGACAAGCTTTTCTTTCTCTCAAAAAACTCGGAGGTGAATGACCATAGCAAAGGATATGATGGTAAACGACGGCATTCGTGCACGTGAATTGCGTTTGATTGATCAAAACGGCGAACAACTTGGTGTAAAGAGTAAAGCTGAAGCATTGCAAATTGCAGAACGAGCAAACCTTGATGTGGTATTGGTGGCACCAAATGCTAAGCCGCCAGTAGCAAGAATTATGGATTACGGGAAATTCCGCTTTGAGCAACAGAAAAAAGACCGTGAAGCTCGTAAGAAACAAAAAGTAATCAACATTAAAGAGGTTCGTTTAAGTCCAACGATCGACGTCAATGATTTCAATACAAAATTGCGTAATGCACGTAAATTCCTTGAAAAAGGGGACAAAGTGAAAGCTTCGATCCGTTTCAAAGGCCGTGCCATTACCCATAAAGAAATTGGTCAGAAAGTGTTAGATCGTTTGGCGGAAGAAACTGCTGATTTGGCAACTGTTGAGCAAAAGCCAAAAATGGATGGCCGCAGTATGTTCTTAGTCTTAGCACCAAAAAACGATAAATAATGACTCACTGAGTTTCAGTTTAAAGTCAGATAACGAAAGATTTTGAGGAGGAAATTAGTTATGCCAAAACAAAAAACACACCGCGGATTAGCAAAACGCGTAAAACGCACTGGCGGCGGCGGATTGAAACGCTTCCGTGCCTTTACCAGTCACCGTTTCCACGGCAAAACAAAAAAACAACGTCGTCAATTGCGTAAAGCTTCAATGGTTTCAGCTGGCGATTACAAACGTATCCGTCAACAACTAGCACGCATGAAATAATTGCGTAACCCAAGCTTCACGTATACAAACAATTATCGATTTTCATATTAGGAGGAATTATACATGGCACGTGTTAAAGGTGGAACAGTAACTCGTAAACGTCGTAAAAAAGTGCTTAAATTAGCAAAAGGTTACTACGGTTCTAAACACACTCTATTTAAAACAGCAAAAGAACAAGTAATGAATTCATACAACTACGCATACCGCGATCGTCGTCAAAAGAAACGCGACTTCCGCAAATTGTGGATCGCTCGTATCAACGCAGCGGCTCGTATGAATGGCTTAAGCTACTCAAAATTGATGCACGGCTTGAAATTAGCTGAAATCGACATCAACCGCAAAATGTTAGCTGACTTGGCTGTAAACGATGCAGCAGCATTTACTGCATTAGCTGACCAAGCAAAAGACGCTTTAAACAAATAATCAATCGTTGGCAACAACGTTAGCCCCGCTCTTTGAGCGGGGTTTTTTTGTTTTTCTCGATGACCGAGGAATGGTTTCTCACTATCTTTCATACGTTTCTTTCCATTAAGCGAAAAATAGATTATACTTTTGAAAGCGGTTATTTTATTTATCTCACGACTTTTCCACGAACACTGCAGCAAAAGGAGCTTACGATGGCGATTGATTTATGGCGGCATTTTAAAAAAGGATTGACGGTATATATTGGGATTGGAATTGCGGTCTCATTTTTGAGTGCCGCGAATGTCTTTTATTTTCAAAAATTACTCGATTCATTTGGCAAGACATTTTATTGGTCAGTTATTTTTATCTATGGGTTAACGCTTGTACTGGTACCGCTTTTGTCCTATCTCGAGCAGAAACCCAAAACGAAATTGCACAACAGCATGTATTTCTATCTCAAAGAACAAGCTTTAGTGAAAATCAGCAAGATTACCTATTCTGAATACTTGCAGATTGGCTCTGGAGCACTCTTACAGAAAACTGAAGCGGGAGCAGCGGCGGGTAGAAATATCCATTTGAATTTTTATGGACGCTTGTTTAAAGAATTGCTTCCCGAAACACTGTTTAACTTAGCTTTTATTGCTATGATCGATAAAAGGTTGATTCCAGCGATCCTTGTGGGCTATCTAGTGGTGTTTATCGTGACCAATTTGCTTTTGAAAGTTTTACGCTCTCTCAAAGAACGTGCGCTAGTTTCAGAAGAAGCCATGAACAGCACCTTTATCCGCGGATTAACGGAAATGGTCACGTTTCGGATCAATAAACGGTTTGAAAAAGAGATCGCACAATATAAAAATATGTCTGCTGACACAACAGAACGTTTGACGAAAATGACGATGATCCATGAGTTTTTCTTTGGTTTTTTTGCAGTTTTAGTCGCATTGATCAAAGTCGCAATTGTGGTATTGGCATTCACAAATCAGATTACAGTCAGCTTGGGCGGTTTAGCAGCACTGATTATTTATGTGGATCGAATCTATACGCCTGTTGCAATATTTAACGTGATTTTTGTTCAATACAGCTTAGATAAAGTTGCCTTTGCACGGTTAAATGAATTTTTCTATCTGCCAGAGGACAAAGCATTAACACAAGGAGATGCATTGTCTGAGACCATCAACTATATCACAGTTAAGGATCTATCCGTCATACTTCAAGAAAAGAAAATCTTAACCGATAGCACACTGGAGCTGAAGCGGGGAGCGATTTATGGGTTAGTAGGAGAAAGCGGCGCAGGAAAATCAACGCTGATCAAAACGATTTTAGGCTTGTATCAGCCGACGACCGGTGCAGTTCTGATCAATCACAAAAATTTGGCTGCTTACAACTTAAATGATTACTATCAGCATGTCTTTTATCTATCGCAAGATGCGCCAATATTCCAAGGAACGCTGAAAGAAAATATCATTTTTGATAAGGAAATCGCAGACGAGGAAATCATAGCGGTATTAGAAAAATGTCAATTAGGCGCATTCTATCAGGCACTCAAGGGAGGAATGTCTGCTGAAATTGGAGAAAAAGGAGCCAACCTTTCTGGTGGGGAAAAACAGCGGATCGCTTTTGCCCGATTGTTTTTCACAAACGCAGAAGTCATTGTCCTTGATGAAGCCACATCTGCTTTAGACGAAACAACAGAAGAAAAGCTTTTTGCAGCGATCAAAGACCAATTGAAAAATAAACTAGTCATTATGATCACCCATCGCCCGAAAAATTTGATTTATGCGGATGAGATCATTGAATTGAAAAAAACACAGGTTGAAGCGGCTTCATCATAAAAGCAGCTTCAACCTGTGTTTTGATCAGCGCATCAGTAAATGCGGCAGTGTACTAAGCCATGCAAGCATGCCGACAATCAAGGCAAAGACCAAGACGATGACTGTTTTTGAGAGGAAATCTTTTTTGATGTCCCGCTTTTTCCTAATGGCATCGAGTTCTTGATTTTCCATGAAGGCAACGATCTCTTTATACGTTTTGATATTTTGGGTTTTCTTGATTTTTTCGATCTTCAATGCGGCATACATGGAGACGAGCCAAAAACATAGAGGAGGGGCAATCCACCAGTGTCCTGGTAAAAAGAGAGCAGGCCCAACAGATAATGCGGCCAACAATGTAAAGACTAACATTATTTTCGTGTAGTGATCCATTGCTGTTTTCTCAATCGTTTCTTTCATTTGTTCAATATCCCCTTTGACTAATTCATCTAAAGAAACATCAAATAGAACACTGAGCAATAATAAGTTGTGAACATCAGGATAACTTTTTTCATTCTCCCAATTTGAGATTGTTTGTCGGGAGACATAGAGTTTTTCTGCCAGCCCTTCCTGAGAGAGACTTAATCGTTCCCGATGTTTTTTTATTTGTTTGCTTAAGTTCATTTTATCCGCTCCTTCTACCATTAGTGTAGGCCAATGTCTGCTTTTTAACGATCAAATGTCTTTGACAACGCCTTGAAGTCAAGTGTCAAAATGTTTTTACAGTTGGGTTTATGCTGTTTACACAGCAGTACAGCGTTGATTTTCTTCAACGAATAAGCGACAGTCAGCTTTCTTATTGTTTTTTTTTAGAAGCACCTGCTGGTTTCTTAATAAAGAAAATGATGAAGAGCATGTGCTGATTTTTAATGTTTGTCTTTATCTATTATTCATTAATTTCGCAAAGATGGGAAGAGGAGAAAACAACTAAGCGTGTGAAAGCATCATTTTTCCATTAGTGGATCTTTAAAAGTCCCTGTGTGTTGAAATGGAGCCATTCAGAAGTCACGTCTGTTTGTTGGTTCTGTTCTAGAAGAAAATCGACTGTTGATAAGCATATCTCCCCATAAAAACGTCTGCTTTGTGCTATACTGAGGCTTTGTAAAAATAAGTTTGTACAAGCAAGCAGCAACGGTTTTTTCATTGATTGCTTGCAAGAAGGAGCGTATACGCAGTGAAAAAACTAAAGGTTCAAGATTTAATTGCAGTGGGGATCTATACAGCGATCTATTTTCTTTTAATGAGCGTCTGTCTATTGATTTTGCGTTTTGTGATCCCAGGTTTTCATAATTTATTTATTCCAGCAGTCACCGCTTTGTTTTCTGGCATTATCTATCTGATTTTATTGAATAAAGTACCGAAATTTGGCGCAATCACCATTATGGGTACCGTGGTAGGGCTCTTTTTTTTGATTTCAGGACATTTTCCATTGGCCTTTTTGCCCAATATGATTTGTGCCTTAACAGCTGATTTGATTCAATACAAAACAAAGCTCAAAGAGAACGTTCGCGTACTGGCGAGTTATATCGTCTTTAGTTTTGGCTTGATGGGCCCGATCTTGCCCCTGTGGTTTATGAAAAATGCCTACATCGATTCATTAGTGGCTCGCGGAAAAGATGAAACCTACATTGCCGGTGTGTTTGCTCATACCTCCAATGTGATGTTGGGGCTTTGTGCATTGGCCGTTTTGATTGGTGCGGTGGCTGGTTTAGGCATTGGTAGCCGCTTGATGGAAAAACATTTTCAACCAACGATCCAATCGCATAAAGGGTGAGGAATGTGTCGAAAACAAGGTTTGATCCCCGCAGCAAATTGGCGGTGATTCTCTTTGCTAGTTTTACTATGATGGTGTCCATTAGCTGGATCGATGAGTTTGTCTTTGTCACGTTCTTGCTGCTGCTATTTTTAGTCAGCGGCTTTTGGAAAAAAGGCCTGATGTTCTATGGCGTGTTTGTCTTGCTGACACTGGCAGATAGTTTTTTGTTTCGCCAAGGAAACCACCTATTGATCGTGTTGCTGGATTTCTTTTCCGTCGGTTATCGCCGCTTATTGCCAACGATCATGGCGGCGGCTTTTGCCATTAGTGGGACGAAGAACAGTGAGTGGATGGCGGCGTTGCAAAAAATGCACGTGCCCAATGTATTATTAGTCCCGCTGGCAGTCTTATTTCGTTTTTTTCCCACATTGGTACAAGATTTCAAAAGTATTCGCCAAGCGATGCGCTTTCGCGGCATCTCGCTGTCGGCAGGATCGATCTTGCTTCATCCACTGCAAAGTGCGGAGTATTTTTTGATCCCATTACTGATGTCGGCTGAAAAGACCGCAACCGAACTGTCGGCTACGGCGCTGGTTCGCGGGTTAGCATCAGAAACTCCCCATACCACCGTCCACGAACTGAAGCTGCGCTGGTGGGATGGCTTGGTCTTTTTAGCATTAGGCGGCTTTATCGTGAAAAGGATGTGGCTTGGATGATCACACTAGAACAAGTGTCAGTGAAACGAGAAAATCGAACCGTATTATCTGAGCTTTCTTTGACAGTCGCAGCTGGGGAAGTTATCGTTTTGTGCGGCGCTAGCGGCAGCGGAAAATCGACCTTGCTCAATGTTTTGAATGGCTTGATCCCTGAGCTGTATCCCGCCGAAGTGCAAGGAAAGATCCGTGTCGGAGAAACAGACTTGCCAGTTGCCGATTTCTCCCATTATGCCCAGACGATTGGCGTCGTCTTTCAAAACCCCAAGACTCAATTTTTCACCACGGATGTCTATTCGGAGTTAGCTTTTTCGATGGAAAATGCGGGCGTCGCACCAGAAAACATTCGGCAGCGAATCACCGAAGTAGCACAGCAGTTTTCCCTGACCCCGTTGCTTGATGCTAGTGTCTTTGACCTATCTGGTGGGGAGAAGCAGCTGATTGCTCTCGCTGCAGCCACGATGCTGCCCCATGATGTGTTCTTATTGGATGAGCCTTCCAGTAATTTGGATCAAGAAGCGATCCAAAAGTTGACTCAAGGATTGGCTTCTTTAAAACAACAAGGGAAAACCATTGTGATCGCCGAACACCGCTTGGCGTATTTGGCGCCACTGGCAGACCGCTTTTGCTTATTAGAAGCAGGGCGGTTGCGGGCGTCCTATCCAGCAGCTCAGCTGTTGTCACTGCCCGAGGAGGCAATTCACGAGTTGGGATTGCGAAAAGTAGGCGAGGCGGCATTGGAAAATCAGCACTGCCGAGAATCTTTGCCAGAAAAGTCTGGATTAAGGGCAACGCATCTGCAGATCAAGCAATCGAAACGCTCAGCAAACAGCAGAAATTGGGCGCTTAACTTGCCTGAACTACAATTGCCGACGAAGCAAGCTGTGGGGATCGTTGGACCAAATGGTGCTGGCAAAAGTACGTTGGTGCAAGTCCTGTCAGGATTGAAAAAATGTCCAGAAGCAGTATTTGCCATCAATGGACAAAAGCGGACCCAAAAGCAGCTGCTGCAGGAAAGCTTTCTTGTGATGCAGGATGTTAACTTGCAGCTGTTTTTTGAAACGGTGGAAAAAGAGCTGCTGATCAAAGCCCAAAACCCAGCTCGTTTTGAAGAAATTGTCTCATTGTTGCACTTAACACCACTCCTTGCCCGACATCCGCAAAGCTTGTCGGGTGGGGAAAAACAACGAGTTGCGATTGGCAGTGCCTTGCTTTCTGGCAAACGTTTGTTGTTTTTCGATGAACCAACGAGTGGATTAGATTTGCAGCAAATGGAGGAAGTCGCAAAACTACTGCGAATAGTTGCCAAAGAAGTTGATTTATTAGCCGTGATCAGTCATGATCGTGAGTTTTTAGCTGAAACATGTCCTTACATGATTCAACTCGAAAAAGGAGAACTTGTTGGCACGTATCAGCTGGCAAAAAATATGGAATAACTGAAAGACGGAGTGAACCTTGGTTCATGCCGTCTTTTTTTGGTCGAACATGAAAAAATCTTCATGTTTTTTTCTTTCAATCAGTTAGGAAGTTTTGAAAAAATCCGTTATGATAGAAGCAAAACCAGAGGAGGAGCGCATATGACTTTGAAGATCTTGCTAGTAGAAGACGAAGAAAGTTTAGCCAGTTTTATCCAGTCCGAATTGACTTTTGAGGGATATGGCACGGTCTGGGCCAAAGATGGGCAAGAGGCATTGACCTTGTTCAATCAGCAAGCAAATGCTTTTGATCTGATTTTATTGGATTGGATGCTGCCAATCTATGATGGCATCACAGTGGCGCGGCGGATACGCAAAGAAAGCGACATCCCGATTTTGATGATGACCGCCAGAAATCAAACCGCCGATGTGGTGACGGGGCTTGATGTTGGGTTAGATGATTATTTAACGAAACCTTTTGAAATCGAAGAACTGTTTGCCAGAATTCGCGTGATCGAGCGGCGGCTGCAAAGAGAAGCCAAACAACAAAAGAACCAGCAAAACCAATTAGTGGCGGGGGAGCTGATGATGGACATCGCCAAGCACTTGGTTCAGGTTGCCGGTGAAACCATTGAGTTGACGCCCAAAGAGTTTGGGATTTTATATGAATTGATGAAAGAGCCGGAAGTCGTCAAAACCAGAGATGACCTATTGAATGAGATTTGGGGTTATGAATACGACGGTCAAACGAATGTTGTAGATGTCTATATCCGTACACTGCGGAACAAGCTGGATGTTTGCGGCAAAGGCAAAATGATCGCAACCGTTCGAGGATTAGGCTATGTCTTGAGGACCGACCATGAAGAATAAGTCAGTCAACCAACGTAGAAAAACAGCCCAGTTTCAATTGACGAGCCGCTTTTCCTTGATACTCTTTGGTCTGCTGATTCTCTTCAATCTGCTGTTTATTTTATTATCCGTAGGTTATTTGTTTGAACATATCGAAAATCGTGCCAGCAACATTCTTGAAGCCATCGAAAAAGGCGAGGCATCAGGGGATACCTGGGACACTCTCGTCAATGCCTATGTTTCGGCAGATGAAGAAGACGCCCTGCAAGTGATCTTAGCCGATGGCAGTGTCGTTTCATCAGAAGATGCGGAAGAGATTTTTGCCGATATCAATCAAGGACGAGTGATGCCATTTCTCGAAGACATCGTTTTTACAGAGGATGGCATCTATTACACGAAAACCCAAGAAGTCGATGGGGATCAGGTGACGATCGCTATCAATGGGGAGGATAGTGTGGAATTAGCCTATGGTCTCTTTATGATCAGCAGTTTCTTGAATCTGATCGCTGTTGTGATTGGCAGCCTGCTGATTTATTGGAGTGTCGGGAAATGGAGTCAGAAACTTACCGGCATGGCGCAAGAAATTGCTGCCATTGAACAAAGCCGACAAGGAGAATTGTCAGTGTCTGAAGAACCCATCGAGATTCGTTCGGTGGCCTTGGCGTTCAATAAATTGTTGAAAGAACAGCGTGAGACGATCGAACGGGAAAAACGATTCGTTGCCGATGCTTCCCATGAGCTGCGCACACCTTTGGCTGCGATTCGCGGACATGTCCAATTGATCCAGCGGCGTGGAACCAAACATCCCGAAGTCATTCCTTCCTCGATGGCATTTATTGACAAAGAGTCGAAGCGTTTGGAAACATTGAGCAATCAATTGCTAGACCTAGAAAAAAATCAATCCCAAGAAGAAATGACCCTTGTTAATGTTTCCCAGATCGTCCGAGAAGAGTGTGAAAAACAAGCGACGATCGTTCCGCAATCGATTGAATATTTTGTGGAGAACCAATGTATGAAGCGAGGACATAAACGTGACTTCCAGCAAATCATCCAAAACCTGTTAGAAAATGCCGCGAAGTATTCGCCTGTTGATCAGCCGATTCATGTGACCTTGACACAAGAGCAAAGGCAGTTGTCTTTAACCGTCGTCGATTTTGGCATTGGGATTCCCGATGATAAGAAAGCCTTGATTTTTGAACGGTTCTATCGGGTAGAAGATTCTCGTTCTAGCCAGATTGCCGGTTCAGGCATTGGGCTTTCACTGGTAAAACAGCTGGCAGACAAATATCATGCCAAAATCACCGTGACAGACAATCAACCGCAAGGCAGTATCTTTAAGCTGGCCTTTCCAAATGAAAGAGAAAGATGAAGATTTTTTTAGATTTTCTTCAAGCAATTTTGATTCTTTTTCTTTGGGAACTTGTTATTCTAAATATATAGAAAAAAGGAATACACAAACAATTGGAGGAATGAAACATGAAAAAAACAACTATTTTATTCGGAATTGCCGCATTAGGGTTATTGGCAGGATGTACACAAAACAACACGGGAAATTCAGAACCTGCGCAAAACAGCAGCTCAAGCACAGCAGTTGCCTCATCAAGTGAAACAACCTCATCACAAGCAGCGGACAGCTCTTCAAGCAGTGCAGCGATCGCCAATGGGGGCTTGCCTACGGTGACCGTAGAAGAAGCGATCCAAGTATTCCAAGACAAATACCCAGATGCAGCGATCACTTCGATTGATTTGGATACTTCTTTTGGCAATTACTTCTACCAAGTAGAAGGCGTGGATGAAACGAATGAGTTTGAATTAAAGATCGATGCAGAAACCAAAGAAACTTCTGAAGAAAGAACGGAAAAATTGGATGCCGATGAACAAAACGGTGTCAAAAAAGATGCCGATCAATTGGACCTAACCAACTTGCTTTCATTGGAAGAAATTTCTGATATCGCCGTGAAAGAAGCTGGCGGTGGTCAAGCAACAGATTGGTCATTAGACAAAGAAATGAATGTAACCTATTGGGAAGTCAAAGTAGAAGATGGCAACAAACAAACAGATGTGAAAATCAATGCCCAAACAGGTGAAGTACTTGAAACAGAATTGGATGACTAATCCTTTTACGCAGTAAAAAAGATAAGCCGCTATCGTCTATGCGCAAAAGACGATAACGGCTTATTTCTTTACGTATGCTGTTTGACTTCAGTTAACGGTTTGACGCGACCACCAATTTTATCTGCAAATGCTTCGGACTGCTTCCGATCTTCAAAGACCCATAACTTGTCTGGAATTTTTTCACGAGTGCGACGACCATCTTTGCCAATGTAACCATGCAAAACTTTAATCACGTACATCGCCATCATCCTTCCCTGAAATTACTTTTGATTATACGAAAGCCGTTTCAAAAAGCAAGGATTTTGACTTAAATGAGTGATCAGAATTGATTATTCTCCTGACAGGGCAGCATAATCAGCAAATCGTTGATGGATTTCAGGAAAACTACGCTTCAGCTGCACGATGCGATTGGTCTCTTTTGCTAAAAAACAATGCTTTGAAGTCCCCGTCGTAGCCAACTGACCATCGCTAGTTTTGTAGATCTCATAGCGAAAATCCAAACGCGTGCCCGTATATTTGTCGACCAAAACATCGATTCGCACCTCATCTTCGTAACGAATCATCGTTTTGTATTGCGCACTGACTTCCAGCACGGGAACGATCAAGCCAGCTTCTTCGATCGTATGATACGGTAAATCCAAAAACGCCAGTAATTCCACGCGGGCCTCTTCAAACCAGCGGATATAATTGGCGTGATGGATGATCGCCATTTGATCGGTCTCATAGTAGTGTGGTTGACGGATATAGCCTGAATATAAAGACATAAAAACAGCTCCTTTCATAGAAACAAAACCTTCGTTATTCAGCATAACGCAAAAAGAAAGAAAAGCAAACAGAAGGGTAACTTCTTTGCGTTGACTACTAGAGAAAACGCTACTTGAAAGCAGCGGAGTGAAAAAGACAGTGAAACACCTTGACTTTTTCATAGCTTTCTTGTAGTTTATAGATAATATCAAAAATCAGTGAAGGATCGAGTACTTTATTCTATTCCTTAAAAGAGAAAACTGCCCCGGCTGAAAGCAGTTTAGGACGTGTAAAGGAAAGACAATCTGGAGATGAACAGAAGAAAAGCTGTTCCGTGACCGAGCGTTAATCGAGAGGAGAAGAACATTTCTCGAATTTAGGTGGTACCGCGTGTAATCAAAACTCGCCCTTGTATAAAAAAACAAGGGCGAGTTTTTTGCTGTGAATCACTATGATTGGCTTGCGGAGCAAGACAGAATAGATGATGAACAGTACTAGGCGACCACAGGGAGCGTAGTAACCATACTAGGAATCACTGGGGTTGGCTTGCGGAGCAAGACAGAATAGATGATGAACAGTACTAGGCGACCCTAGGGAGCGTAGTAACCATACTAGGAATCACTGGGGTTGGCTTGCGGAGCAAGACAGAATAGATGATGAACAGTACTAGGCGACCTAGGGAGCGTAGTAACCGAACTAGGAATCACTGGGATTGTCTTTTGGAGCAAGACAGAATAGATGATGACCAGCAGCAACCAACCACTAAAAGCGCAATAACCCAAAAGCCAAACACGAGAACAACCCACCCATATCAACGAGCAACAAGCAATAGGTGAATAAGCAAACAAGTAATGAAAGCAAAGAACATGGGCAACCATGAAACAAATAGGAGGATGCATACGATGAGTTACCAACGTCCAAAAGGAACCAACGATATTTTGCCAGGAGAATCCGAAAAATGGCAATTTGTGGAAGAAACAGCACGTTTAGTGTTTCGCGATTACCAATTCAATGAGATTCGGACACCGATTTTTGAGCACTTTGAAGTGATTGCCCGCAGTGTCGGGGACACAACGGATATCGTTTCAAAAGAAATGTATGATTTCTACGATAAAGGAGAGCGGCATGTGACGTTGCGTCCAGAAGGCACCGCACCGATCGCTCGTTCTTATGTCGAAAACAAACTATTCGGACCAGAACATACGAAGCCTTATAAAGTGTTTTACATGGGACCAATGTTCCGTTATGAACGTCCGCAAAAAGGCCGTTTGCGTCAATTCCACCAAATCGGTGTCGAAGTTTTCGGTTCAGCAAATCCAGCGACCGATGTTGAGACAATGGCGATGGCAATGGATTTTTATCGTCAATTAGGACTGAGTCAATTGCGCTTGGTCATCAATTCATTAGGTGACAAAGAGACACGCCAAAACTATCGTCAAGCGTTGATCGATTATCTAGCGCCCCATGAAGCGGAGCTTAGTGAGGATTCAAAACGCCGCTTGCATGAGAATCCTTTGCGGGTCCTTGACAGCAAAGACAAGCGAGACCAAAAATTTGTGGCAGATGCGCCATCGATCTTAGACTACTTAACGCCAGATGCCAAGGCACATTTTGAAACCGTAACGAGTATGCTGGATGCGTTGGAGATCCCTTATGAGGTCGATTCGAATATGGTGCGTGGTCTGGATTATTATACCCACACGATTTTTGAGATCATGAGTGATGCACCAAAAATGGGGGCGCAAGCCACCATCTGTGCCGGCGGTCGTTACAATCATTTAGTGGAAGAGCTAGGTGGACCAGAAACACCTGGTTTTGGTTTTGCTTTGGGGATCGAACGTTTATTGATCACTATGGAAGCCGAAGAAGTTGTGATTCCTGCTTTGAATGAGTTAGATGCGTATGTGGTTGGTCTGGGACAAGAAACCAATTTAGAAGCGCTGAAAGTCGTGCAAGCGATTCGTAATTTCGGCTTTTCTGCCGATCGTGATTTCATGGATCGTAAAGCCAAAGCCCAGTTCAAATCTGCTGATAAACAAGGGGCACGGTTGGTTCTGACTCTAGGCGAAACAGAATTAGCAGAACAAGTGATCAATATCAAATCCATGGCAAGCCGTGAAGAAAAACAATTTCCGTTAGCGGATCTTTATGCCCGCTTCGATGAGATCTACGATGAAATGACAACCAAAATGTTTGAGTGAGGAGAAAAAGAATGACAAAACGTACAGTATATTGCGGGTTAGTAAATGAGACCCATTTAAACCAGACAGTGACACTAAAAGGCTGGGTGCAAAAGCGCCGTGACTTAGGTGGCGTGATTTTTATTGACTTGCGCGACCGGGAAGGGATCGTGCAAATCGTCTTCAATCCTGAGGTTTCGAAAGAAGCCTGGGAAATCGCGGACAAATGCCGCAGCGAATATGTATTAGAAGTAACAGGTCAAGTAATCAATCGTGCACCAGAAGCCATCAATCCGAAAATGGTGACAGGTGCCTATGAAGTGATGATCAGCGAAATCACGATTTTAAACACTGCAAAAACACCAGCCTTTTTGATTGAAGATGATCAAACCGTTGGCGACGAGATTCGCATGAAATACCGTTATTTAGACTTGCGTCGTCCAAAAATGACGAACAACATCGTGATGCGGGCGAAAACGACGCAAGCGATCCGCAATTTCTTAGACACGAACGAGTTCTTGGATATCGAAACACCTTATCTAGGAAAATCAACACCAGAGGGCGCGCGGGATTATTTGGTTCCTTCACGGATCTATCCAGGTCATTTCTATGCGTTGCCGCAATCACCACAAATTTTTAAACAGTTATTGATGGGCGCCGGCTTCGATCGCTACTATCAAATCGTACGTTGCTTCCGTGACGAAGATTTGCGGGGCGACCGTCAACCAGAATTTACCCAAGTCGATATCGAAACCTCTTTCTTGACGGCAGAAGAAATCCAAACCTATACGGAAGAGCTATTGGCAAAAGTGATGCGAGAAGTCAAAGGCATCGAAGTTACCTTGCCATTCCCACGGATGACCTATGATGAGGCAATGGGACGCTACGGCAGTGACAAACCAGATACACGGTTTGACATGGAGCTTATCGACTTATCAGAAGTTGTGAAAGACGTTGATTTTAAAGTCTTCCAAATGGCTCTTGAAAAAGGCGGCGTTGTGAAAGTCTTGAATGCCAAAGGGGCTGCAGACAAATACTCAAGAAAAGACATGGACAATCTAGGCCATTACGCTGGCCAATTTGGTGCCAAAGGATTGGCATGGGTCAAAGTTGAAGAAGATGGATTGAAAGGACCGATCGCTAAATTCTTGACGGAAGCAACCGACGCGATTATTGCAGCAGCCAATGCGGAAGTTGGCGATATTCTGATGTTTGGTGCCGATTCCTTTGAGATCGTTTCAGCAACGTTAGGTGCGATTCGTAATAAATTAGGAAAAGAATTAGGCTTGATCGACGAGAGCAAATTCAACTTCCTATGGGTTACTGACTGGCCGCAATTTGAATACGATGAAGAAGCAGGCCGCTATGTTTCTGCTCACCATCCATTCACATTGCCAAAAGAAAGCGATCTGCCATTGTTAACGACAGACCCTTCAAAGGTCTATGCGCAAGCCTACGATATCGTGCTAAACGGTTACGAGTTAGGTGGCGGATCATTGCGTATCCATACACGGGAAGTGCAAGAGCAAATGTTTGAAGCGCTGGGCTTCTCACGTCGCGAGATGCAAAATCAATTTGGCTTCTTATTGGATGCTTTGGATTATGGTTTCCCACCACATGGTGGCATCGCCCTTGGGTTAGACCGGTTAGTGATGCTCTTGGCTGGTGAAGAAAACATTCGCGAAGTCATTGCCTTCCCTAAAAATGGGAAAGCGGCTGATCCAATGTCACAAGCGCCAAGTACCGTTTCGCCAATGCAACTGTTTGACTTGAGCATTGATGTAACAACGGTTGAAGAAAACGAATAAGCGTTAAACCCATGATGAAATGAGTGATGAAATAGAAATTGGTGAATGAATGAAAAAAGTTCATGAGAATTCACCCATTTCTTTCATTGCTCGTTTCTTTTTTTATGTGCTGAAGTATAATAAAGGCAAATCAAAAAAGTGAGGCTATGAAATGCAATGACTCCTCTGTTTAAATGGCTCCCTCATCCGGAATATGCCAACAAACTTTCATTCTCGATCGTGTACGCACTGCTGGCATCGATTGCGGTCAATTTTTTCTATCAGCCGGGCAATATTTATTCCAGCGGCATTACCGGTGTCGCTCAGATCATTACTACGATCTCAAGAGAATGGATCGGGTTTTATATCCCCTTATCCCTTGCGCTATTATTGTTGAATGTGCCATTATTTTTTCTTGGCTGGTTTAAGATCGGCCACAAATTTACGATCTTTACTGGAATCACTGTTTTATTGACATCCTTATTCGTGCAAATTTTGCCAGAAGAAACCGTCACGACGGACCCGATGATCTGTGCGATTTTCGGTGGTGCCATCAATGGAGTGGGGATCGGCTATGCCTTGAAGAATGGTCTTTCTTCCGGAGGGCTGGATTTTGTCAGCATAGCCATCCGCAAACGGACAGGGAAGACGATCGGCTCGATATCGATTTTCTTTAACATTGTTATTTTGTTCGCCGCCGGAATCTTGTTTGGCTGGCAATATGCGTTGTATAGTGCAATCGCGATTTTTGTCAGTGGAAAAGTGACGGATGCGGTCTTTACGAAGCAAAAGAAAATGCAGGTGACGATCATCACTCGCAACCCAGAAGAAGTCATTCAAACGATCCAAAAACATATGCGGCGAGGCATTACCATCATCAATGAAGCCGAAGGAGCCTACAAGCATGACAAACAAACGGTTTTGCTGACGGTAGTCACACGCTTTGAACTGCCGATGCTGCGCAGTGCTATGAAAGAAGCCGATCCAAAAGCCTTTGTTAGTATTGCGGAAAATGTCCAGATTTTGGGTCGCTTTTATGAAGAAGAACTGTAAAAAAGGAGTTGAAAAAAGTATTTCTTTATAGAAGTACTTTTTTTTCGCCAAAAATTAATTTTTTTGAAATATAGCAGATGTTGCTAGCTTTATATGGGGGATTTCTGGTAAATTATGAGAGTATGGAATCAATAGCGTTCATGCTGAAATTGTTTTTTTATGAAACAATTGGATCAATTAGAGAAAAGTGGTTGAAAAATGAATAAACGTTTAAGCACAAGCCGCTATATTACCGGGTTTGACGGCATTCGAACCTTGGCAGTCATCGGCGTTATTTTATATCATTTACTACCTACTCATATGCGAGGCGGGTATTTAGGAGTTCCAGTATTCTTTGTCGTATCAGGTTATTTAATCACTGACTTGCTGAGGCAAGAGTGGGATCAAAACGGCAAAATCAAAGTCAAAGATTTTTATGTTCGGCGGATGAAACGGCTCTATCCAGGAATGGTGGTGATGCTGCTTATCTCAGCAGCGTATATCACTTTGTTCCAGCGAAACCTGCTGAATAATTTGCGCGGGGTTTTTGTTAGCTCGCTGCTGTATTACAACAACTGGTGGCAGATCAATCATGGGTTATCCTATTTTGATCGGTTCGGCAATGAATCCCCCTTTACCCATCTGTGGTCACTGGCTGTGGAGGGACAGAACTATCTGATTTGGCCTTTAGTGTTTATTTTGTTGATGAAAATCGGCAAGCAGAGGCATCGCGCCTTTAAATTTACTGCCGCAGTCACGATTTTATCGGCAATTCTGTTAGCGGTCCTTTACACACCAGGCGCTGATCCGACACGGGTCTATTATGGAACAGATACGCGGCTCTTTTCGATCTGGATGGGGAGTGCCTTAGCATTCATTTGGCCAAGTACCCACTTGAAGAAAGAGATACCGCAAAAAGCCAAACGGGTCTTAAATATCTCTGGTTTTGCTTCCTTGGCTGGTCTGATCGCAGCGTTCTTTTTCTTAGATGATCATTTGACCTTTGTCTATTATGGCGGCATGTTCTTGATCAGTATCCTATGTACGATTCTTGTGGCAGTTACCGCTCATCCCGGAGCCAGTTTGAATCGTGTATTGAGTAATCCGATTTTCAGTTATATCGGCAAGCGCAGTTATGGGATCTATTTGTATCAATTTCCAGTGATGATTTTTTACGAAGCAAAAGTGGGAAATATCGGTGAGAACGTGCTGATGCACACGTTAGTGGAACTATTCTTGATCTTGTTTATCAGTGAATTGTCCTATCGGTTTATCGAAAACCCAATGCGTAAATTCCAGTACAAAGATACATTCAGAACGGTCCGCGGTTGGTTCAGTAAACCAATTTTTAGTTGGAAAAAACCGTGGTTAGTGCCCAGCTTACTCATTACCCTCGTTGCTTTGTTTGGCGTCGTGACTGCACCGACGAATTATGTCGATGCCCAGCAGCAGCAGTTGAAAGACAACATTGCTGCCAATAAAAAAGCGGCAGAGCAATCGCAAAAGAACGCGAATGCTGAAGGAAATGAAGCGGATGATGAGGCGAACACGAGTGAAGATGAAAAAAATATCATGGAAAAGTATGATTTAACAGCAGCCCAAGTGAAAAAAGCGGAATCTCTTGAAATCACGGCTTTTGGTGATTCTGTGATGCTGGATGCAACGGCTGACTTGAAAGAAGTCTTTACCCAAGCGGTAGTTGATGGGGATGTTGGGCGCCAGCTGTATGCGAGCCCTGAATTGATCAAAGACTTGAAAGAAAAAAATCTTTTGCGGGATACCGTCCTTGTGGGGCTAGGGACGAATGGTTCCTTTACAGAAGCCCAATTTGACAGCTTTATGAACGAGATCGGTGATCGCAAAGTCTACTGGATCAATGTACGGGTACCGACACAGCGTTGGCAAAATGAAGTCAATCGGATGTTGGAGCGCATGGCGGAAAAATACGACAATATGACCTTGATCGATTGGTATGATTTGAGTAATGACCAAGAGTCCTGGTTCTATGAAGATCGGGTCCATCCAAATCCAGATGGCATGGATCAATACGTGAAGCTAGTTGCCCAAACGATTTTACAAGATGAATAAACAAGAAAAAGACAAACCTTATGCAATCATAAGGTTTGTCTTTTGTCTTAAACGGTATTTTGTAAGAGCATCGTTTTTTTAATCCTTTTCTATCACCGTTAACAAAGACTCAAATAAAATCGCACTAGAAGCCGATCCGGGATCGATATGACCGATGGCACGTTCACCAACATAAGAGGCACGGCCTTTTTTAGCCACTAGTTCTTTGGTATGCTCTTTCGCTGCTTCGATCGTGTCTTTGGTCAATTCACCTTTTTTCAAGGCTTCTGCGACAGGTTGCCACACATCGACCATCGTTTTGTCTTCAAACTCAGCTTTTCCCCGCATTTTGATGCCGGTCAAGCCTTCTTCAACGATCGTACCTAATTGTTCAAAGGAGTCGATCGTTTCTAGTTCCTTCGTTGCTTTGGTCATATTCATAAACGCCGAACCATAAAGGGGACCCGAAGCTCCGCCGACTTTTGAGATCATTGCCATCGAGAAGACTTTAAAGGTATCACTGATCGTCGTTGGCTGTTGTTTGGCATAAGCTTCTTGATAAGCGGCTACGCCGCGTGCCATATTGTTGCCATGGTCACCGTCGCCGATCGGTGTATCTAAATCGCTTAAATAGGCCTTGTTTGCTTCGATTTCTTTCGTGAAGGTATCTAACCATGCTTGCACCGTTTCTGTTGTCAATTGCATCTCTATTCGCTCCTTTACCAGGCTATTGTTGTGACGGCTTCATTTAACGCATCGGTGTGATCCGTTTCGCTGAAGTCGATCAAGGTCAGTGAAAGTCCCTGCATATCGATGGAAGTCATGAAATTGCCGACTTTATGGAAGGAGACAGGGATGTCTTTTTCTGCGAGTAATTTCGCGACATCATTGGCAAAAACGAATAACTCCATTTGCGGCGTACCACCCATACCGTTGATCAAGACACCGACTTTTTCTGGGGTCTTTTCATAATCCGCCAAGATTTTTTCCACCAACTCTTTTGCTAGTTCACGTGAGGGTTTCAGTTTTTCTCGACGGTAACCAGGTTCGCCGTGGATACCCACGCCATACTCGATCTCATCATCGGCTAAGTCAAAACCTGGTTTCCCAACTTCAGGAACTGTTGCCGCTTTTAATGCGACCCCAATGGTTTTGATCGATGCAACCAAGGCATCGCCCAGTGTTTTTAATTCACTTAAGCTGGCACCATTACGAGCAGCTGCGCCTAAAATCTTGTGGACTAAGACCGTACCGGCAACTCCTCGTTTCCCAGCAGTATAGGTGCTATTTTCAACAGCGATATCATCATCAACGACCACGATCTCCGTTGTGATCTCTTCCATTTCTGCCATATCTTTGGCCATCTCAAAGTTCAAGATATCGCCAGTATAGTTTTTGACGATCAACAAGACGCCTTGTCCTTGATCAGAATCTTGGATAGCCGTCAAAATCTGGTCGGGGGTAGGGGAGGTGAAGACATCGCCTAAAACGGCGGCGCTAAGCATCCCATCACCGACAAAGCCAGCATGGGCCGGCTCATGTCCGCTCCCACCGCCAGAAACAAGACCGACTTGTTCTTTTTGATTATTCTTAGCGATCACCCGTGAGTCGGCGACTTGATGGACCAGTTCAGGATAACTGCCTACGATACCAGCCAACATTTCTTCTACGATCATTGAGGGATCATTAATGATTTTTTTCATGCTTCATGCCATCCTTTCTCGGCTGCTTTTTTTGCTTCTGCAACGATTTGTGCCAAATCATCACTAAAACCAGCGGTGATCGCTGCAGCAAAGGCACCTTCCACCAGCGGCGCGTCGATCAGGTGATAGCGTTCTTGTTGCTGAGGTTCCAGCATGTCGTAAGCAAGTTCGGCATTCAAAACGGCACTGCCTAGATCGGCAAAGACTAAGATCAGTTCAGCATCTGCGGATTCGTTGACGGCATCCACGATTTTCGTGGCGTCAGAACCCAGCTCTCCTTCTGCTGTCCCGCCTAAAGAATAGATCGTGACTGACTCGCCATCAGCCATTTCTTCGATCATCTGTTTTAATCCTTCGGTGAGTTGCTGACTGTGAGAAACGAGTAAAATACTTTTTTTCATCCAATTTCACCAACACTTTCTGATTAAATTTGGCTGTTTGACAAGGGGGTTGCCTTTTCCAAAGAAACACCGTCCTTGTTGAAACCGCCTACAGGTTCAGTATACCAAATTTCTTTCTTCTTGTATGGTTGCACCTATGGAGAGGACAAAAAAACAGCATCGTCTTTCTGGACAAAGCAAGAAAGAGCGATGCTGCAAAATCAATTAGGATTGTTTAACGAGCACTTTGGCTGAAAAGCGCTTCGTTAGGAAAGAAAGCCCCACGTACAGGCAGATGTTCAATGCCATCATGCCAAGGAAGTAAGGCAATGTTACGGCGGTCAAGAAACCGACTTCCAGCAATCCGTGGAAAAGCATTGCTGCGACATAGATCCCCACGGTAGTGGTAATCGCTAAGAACAATCGCAATGGATTTAATGGCAAGCAAGAGCGAATCACAGCGATACAGCTGATCCCGATCAACAAATAGTACAACAAGGTCGTCGTATCAAATTGCGACCAACCGTAATCGGTTTGTAAAAAGCGGATCGCAAAGTAATTGACTAACACCAACAAGGCATTTGGCAACGCATTGAGCAAGACTGTCGGCAAGTAGCGCCCCTTGATCGGTGCTTTGTTTTCTTCAAAGGAAAGGAAGAAAGAAGGATAGCCTTCAATTGCTAAGTCGATCAATGTGATTTGGATCGGCAAGAACGGAAAGGCGCTGGATGTCAGGATACAAACCAAAGAGAGCAAGAAGCTGTAAATCGTCTTGATAAAGAAGATTCCCGACGCTTTGGTCACGTTATTGACGACGCGGCGTCCTTCAAATAAAACATCTGGCAACGTAGTAAAGTCAGAATCCAATAAGACAAAGTTAGCGATTTGACGAGCCGCACTGTCGCCAGCAGCCATTGCAATGCTGACGTCGGCTTCCCGTAGTGCCAACACATCGTTGACGCCATCACCCGTCATGGCAACGGTCCGTTGATTGGCTTTTAATTCTTGAACGAGTAGTTTCTTTTGTTCAGGAGTCACACGACCAAAGACCGTATAGCGTGTCGCAGCTTCTCGGACTTCTGCTTCGGTCGTTAAGGTAGAAAGATCGATGGCTTGATCGGCATTCGCTAGGCCTGCACGATGGGCGATCGCTGCGACAGCTATTGGATTATCGCCAGAGATCACTTTTAGATCGATGCCTTGATCCGCTAAGTAAGCCAAGGTTTCTTCTGCGTTTTGGCGGATGATATCGGATAAAATCAAGACAGCCACCGCTTGTGCGTTGGTTGGGTCAAAGGATGTTGGCGTTTTTGGATCAGTTTCTACGGCTAAAATCAACACCCGTAGACCAGCTTCTTGCGCTTCTATGACTTGCGGCAAGGCAGCAGAGCCGGCGACTTTTTCAGGTGCACCAAGATAGACATTTCCTAGATGTTCAAAAGCCACAGCACCCCATTTGCGCTGTGAAGAAAAGGCAGCGACGTCGATCGGCTGATGATCCGTTAGCTCAGGACAGCCTTGACGCAATGCTTGCATCGTCAAATTGTTATCCGTACTGGCTGCCAAATAATTCCCTAAGAGCATGTTAGGGTCGCTGTCGGCTTGGAGAGGAACGATCAATTCGAGAACCATATGGCCTTCCGTCAACGTCCCCGTCTTATCCAGACAAAGGGTATCGACATGCGCTAAGGTTTCAACGGCATACATGTCTTGGACCAAAATCCGTTTTTTTGCCAATTTAATGACACCTGTCGTCAAGGCGATACTGATCAGCAGGACAAGTCCTTTTGGTAACATTCCTAATAAGGCAGCGGCAGAAACGACGACGGATTCCTTGATCCCAGCATCTCGCATCATAAAGGCTTGGAAGAACAAAATCACCCCTAAAGGAACGATTACATAGCTGGTGAATTTGGATACACTACGGATCGAAGCAAGCAGCTCAGAGCGGATCGGTTTGTGGACCTTTGCCTCATTGCTTAGTTTCGCTGCGTAGTTTTCTGCACCGACATGAAGGACTGTTCCTGTCATTTCACCGCTGACGATGAAACTCCCTGAGAGTAAGGAAGCACCTGCTTCTTTGACAACCAGATCGGCTTCACCAGTCAGCATCGCTTCATTGACTTCGACTAGTCCAGAAAGCACAGTCATATCAGCGGGGATTTGGTCCCCAGCACCAAGAATAACTACGTCCTCTAAGACCAATTCTTTGGCTGAAATCTCATGGATTTGGGCATCTCGAATCACTCGTACCGTTTGCGGTGAAACAAGTGAGAGTTTTTTTACTAAATTACGCGCGTGCAATTCTTGGCTGATCCCAATGGTGATATTCACAAAAATAATCGCTAAGTAGAACATGTTGGAATAGGCGCCTACGGCAAATAAAAAAACGCCAATCAATAGATTGAGAAAATTGAATAATGTCAGTAAATTGTCTTTGATGATCGCAGCAGTTGATTTACTGGTTTTTGTTTCATAATCATTGTGCAACCCCTCTTGGGTTTTCTTGGCGACTTCTGCTGCAGTCAAGCCGGTGGGTAATTGAGTCATAAGCATCTCCATTTCATTTGTTCATTTCTTTCTAATTCCTTTATATAGTCTAGCATTCGAAAAAGGCAATGCAATCGTTGCGAGGAAAATAACGATAAAATTAATTAAAATCTTAAACAATCAACACGTGTTCTTTTAAAGAAAGAAAAAAACTGGGGGAACAAACCGCACCATCGACTTTTTTCAGGTGCTTACGTATAATAGGGGAAGAGAAAAAGCCGAGAAGCAGATGCTTAGCGGACAAAAGAGGGTAGCGAGCATGTCTTTAAAAGAAAAAATTATTGCAGAAAGCAAGCGGCTTGGCATTGACAAAATCGGGTTTGCTTCAGCGGAGCCGTTTTTGGCATTGGAGCCTTCCTTGCGGGAACAAAAATCCAAAGGTCATACGTCTGGTTTTGAGCATCCCGTGATCGAAGAGCGTATCTATCCTGAACGGACATTTGAAAATCCGCAAACGATCATTGCGATCGCTTTAGCTTATCCGACAAAAATCAAAGAGAAAGTCCCGCGGGATGAAAAACGCGGCATGTTTGCCCGTGCCTCGTGGGGCATCGATTACCATGATATTTTGCGAGAACGATTGGATCGCTTGATCGCCTTTATCAAAGAACAAGCGCAAACGATGGAAGAACAAGTCGAATGGCGTTTCGCACCGCAAGTCGATACAGGGGAATTGGTGGATGTGGCGGCAGCGCAGCGGGCGGGTCTTGGCTTTATCGGTCGTAATGGCTTGCTGATTACGGAAGAATTTGGTTCGTTTGTTTATCTAGGGGAGATCGTCACTAATATCTCTCTTGAACCAGATGAAGAAGTCCCGTTTGGTTGTGGTGATTGCATGCGTTGTGTGACGGCTTGCCCCACCAAAGCGTTATTGGGCGATGGTCGAATGAATGCCCAGCGCTGTTTGTCCTATCAAACCCAGACGAAGGGTATGATGCCAGAAGAGTACCGCAAAAAGATGCATAACGTGATTTACGGCTGCGATATTTGTCAGCTGGTCTGCCCTTATAATCGGGGGAAAGACTTCCATTTTCATCAAGAGATGGAGCCTGAAGTCGATACCGTTTATCCAAAACTGCAACCGATGCTGTCTTTATCAAACAAAGCCTTCAAAGCACAATTTGGCCATCTATCTGGCTCTTGGCGGGGGAAAAAACCTCTGCAGCGTAATGCCATCATCGCCTTAGCCAATGTGGGAGACCGCAGTGCCTTGCCAGCGATTTGGCGCTGTGCGACAGAAGACGTGCGCCCAGTGATTCGAGGAACGGCTTATTGGGCCATTGGCCAGTTGGGCGTCAAAGAACCAGAAATGTGGTTAGAGCGACTGCAACGGTGTGCAGAGTTAGAACCTGAAGAAGAGGCGCTACAAGAATTGCAGCCTGCCATCGAACGATTGCAAGCAGTCATTACCAAAAAGCAGGAAAAAGAGCTATAAAAAAAGCAAAACGAGCCCGGGGCCGTTTTGCTTTTTTATTTAATCTAGTACGTCATCACTTTCAACGATTTCTTCTGAATCCAGTTCAAAATCAGGTGCTGGATGCACACGTTCAGGCAGTTCCATTTCTAACTCGCCGTCTTCTGTATACTGATTGTCGGTATCGGCAACGTCAATTAAAATTTCTTCAGGAAGCTCTTGTTCTAGACGATAGCCTTCTGCATGACGCGCATCGAGTAATTCCAAAAGATGTTGCCACTCGTCTTTCGAGATCACTACAACGTCAATGCCGTCTTTGTTTTGTACCTCCACAACAGAGGAAAGATCGGTGCCGACCGTTTTAATGATCGATTCCAACGACCATTTACTCGTTTCTAAGTCAATTTTTTGTGCCATAAGAATTACTCCTTTTTTGAGAAAAATTTTGTCCTACCTTAATTGTAACGGGAAAGTTACAGAAAACAAAATAGCTTGATTGGGAATCGTCCCTGATATGCGCAAGAACATTTGCACAGCGGCTTTAACCAAGGTAAGATAAGAGCAAGAAGGGAAGGAATAAAAATGACAGAAAAACAGACATTTCATGTGAATGGGTATTTAGCACTGGTTGTGCTGATCGGGTTATTAGTTGGCGGCGGTTATTTGTTTTATCATGGGTTCGTAAATGAGAGCGTTCTCGAAATCGTTCTCAGTATTCTTTTATGGATCGTTTCGTTTCTTTTCCTTAGTTCGTTAACGATCGTACAACCCAACCAAGCCAAAGCGATCCTCTTTTTTGGGCAATATTTAGGAACCATTAAAGACAACGGCTTGTTTGTGACAACCCCATTAACCCAAAAAATCAATGTTTCATTGAAAGTTCGCAACTTTAACAGTTCGCTGTTGAAGGTCAATGATTCAGACGGAAACCCGATCGAGATCTCGGCAGTGGTGGTTTTTAAAGTTGTAGATACCGCTAAAGCATTGTTTGATGTCGATTATTACCAAGACTTCATTGAGATCCAAAGTGAAACAGCGATTCGTCACATTGCGACGCAATACCCTTATGACACGTTCAATGACGATGATCTGACGTTGCGAGGCAATACAAGTGAAGTCTCGGAGGAGCTGGCAAAAGAATTGCAGGAACGATTAGCTGTTGCTGGGGTCGAAGTCATAGAGACCCGCTTAAATCACCTCGCGTATGCGACTGAGATCGCTAGTGCGATGCTGCAGCGCCAACAAGCTAAAGCAATTTTATCAGCACGGCAAATCATTGTTGAAGGGGCCGTCTCCATGACACAAATGGCGTTAGAACAAATCGAAGACGGACAGGACATCAATTTCACAGACGACCGCAAAGTCCAACTGATCAATAATTTATTGGTGTCGATCATTACCGATAAAGGCACTCAGCCGGTGATCAATACGGGCGATGTCAAAGAGAAAGGAGTGTAGCATTTGAAGAAACTTTACATCAAACAGAAGGTTTTCAGCATCGGCGAAAAATTTACCGTGACCGATGACTTACAAAACCCTCGCTATTATGTCGAAGGCAGTTTTTTTAAGATCCCGAAAAGTTTTACGATCTTCAATGAGCAGCAGCGACCGATCGCGGAGATCACCAAAAAAGTGTTCAGTTTATTACCAAAATTTTTTGTGGAAGTCCACGGCCAAGAAGCGATCGTTTTAGAAAAACATTTCACATTTTTTAAAGCCCGCTATTCCATCAGTGCAGAAGGCATCGATGTGGACGGCAATTGGTGGGATATGGATTTTGTGGTCAACCGCAACGGCAAGCGGATCGCAGAGATCCACAAAAAATGGATCTCTTGGGGCGATACCTATGAAGTCGTGATCTATGAAGAAGATCTAGATGACCTGATCATTGCATTAGTGGTAGCCATCGATCGCGTCAAAGCAGATGATGCCGCAGCATCAAGTTCAGCAAGTAGTTAGAAAAAAAGGAGCGATGTGCATGTTATACGGTTCGATTGAAGCAGGCGGCACAAAATTTGTGTGTGCCATTGGCGATGAAGAAATGACGATCAAGGAAAGAGTGAGCTTTCCGACAACGACACCTGAGGAAACAATGCCTTTAGTCATTGATTTCTTCAAACAATACCAAGCAGATTTAGCAGGGATTGGGATTGGCTCATTTGGGCCCATCGATATCCATCGCGATTCTGCCACTTATGGGTACATTACCTCAACCCCGAAATTGGCATGGCAAAATTTTGATTTCATCGGTACCATGAAAAAAGAATTTCCGATCCCGATTTCTTGGACAACAGATGTCAATGCGGCTGCCTATGGTGAGTATGTCTTCGGCAGTGGCAAAGGATTGAGTAGTGTCGTTTACTACACGATCGGTACAGGTGTTGGCGGCGGTGCCTTACAAGAAGGGCGCTTTATCGAAGGATTTAGTCATCCAGAAATGGGGCATATGCTGGTCGTCCCTCATCCAAAAGATGACTTTGCTGGCAGCTGTCCATTTCATGGCAACTGTTTAGAAGGGATGGCCGCTGGACCAGCCATCGAAAAACGCTTAGGGAAAAAAGGACAAGAGGTTGCAGAAGATGATCCTTATTGGGAGATCGAAGCCTCCTATATTGCTCAATGTGCCTACAATACAACCTTGATGTTTTCTCCAGATGTGATCATTTTTGGCGGTGGAGTGATGAAACAGCGCCATATGCTGCAAAACGTCCACGACGCATTTGCAAAATTGGTCAATGGGTATGTCGAAACGCCTGAGTTAAGCAAATATATCGTGACCCCAGCATTGGAAGACAACGCTGGAACCCTCGGTTGTTTGGCATTGGCTCGAGAAGCGGTCTTACATTCATAAATAAAAAAAGATCATACTCTTTGGGTATGGTCTTTTTTTGCAGCGTATCAGTGGCGCTTTTGGCGACTTTTTGTATACTTAAGCTGAGGTGGAAAAGAATGAAATTAGCTGTTCGAAAAAGAAAAATCGGGAATATTCCGGTCTTAGAAGTCGTACCAGAAGAAATGATTTATGAACCGCTGCCATTGATTATTTACTATCATGGTTGGCAGACGAGCAAAGAATTAGTGTTGACACAAGGCAGAAAGTTGGCTAGAGAAGGTTTTCGGGTGGTCTTGCCAGATGCAGCCAATCATGGGGAGCGCAAGACCCAGCTATCGGAGATTCCTTCTTTAACTTTTTGGCAAAGTATCCAAACCAATCTATTTGAGTTTTCTTACTTAGTCGATTTTTTTGAAAATCTTGGTTTGGTCAACGGTCAGATCGCAGTTGGCGGTGTCTCCATGGGAGGGATGACCACGTGTGGTTTGTTATGCCAGCATCCAGAAATCACAGCGGCAGCTTGTATCATGGGTTCTCCTTCCATGTTGAAATACCGTGACCGCATCCAAATGCACGCCGGCGCTGCTGGGTTCTTTGTACCCGAGGATTATGGTCAGCTTTTAAGCTGGATGGATGCTTACGATCTGTCTTCTCAACCAGAGAAATTAGGACAGCGTCCCCTTTTATTTTGGCATGGTACCCAAGACGAGAAAATTCCTTATGCTGATGTGGAAGCCTTTGTGGCAGAAAATCCAGAAGCAAATCTGCAGTTTATCTCGCGAGAAGAACGCCATCTGGTGCGTGGAGAAACGATGGATCAAGTCACAGCTTTTTTCGTGGCAGAGCTCAATAAAACCAATCCATGACACTGTTTGCTCAAAGAAAAAGATTGTGTGAAAAGGTACAAGCATAAAACTCGTTTTTTGTCACGCGATAACCTATACTGTAGGGTGCAAAAAAAGGAGGAATTGGTTTGACATACCGCGTTTTATTATTTTATAAATATACAACAATTGAAGATCCGGAAAGCTTCGCCAAGGAGCATTTAGCATTTGGAAAAGAAATTGGCATCAAGGGCCGTATTTTAGTAGCCAATGAAGGGATCAATGGCACGCTTTCTGGAACGGTTGAAGCAACAAATCGCTATATGGAAAAAATGGAAGCTGATCCCCGTTTTAAAGGGATTTTTTATAAAATCGATGAAGTAGAAGAACATGCGTTTAAAAAGCTATTCGTTCGTCCGCGCAAAGAATTGGTTTCATTGAACCTGGAAGATGACATCGATCCATTAGAAATGACTGGAAAATATTTAGATCCTAAAGCGTTCAAAGAAGCTTTGTTAGATGAAGATACCGTGGTGATCGATGCCCGTAACGATTATGAATATGACTTAGGCCATTTCCGGGGAGCCGTTCGTCCCGATATCCGCAGCTTCCGTGAGTTGCCGCAATGGATCATCGATAATAAAGAAAAATTTATGGATAAAAAAGTCGTTACTTATTGTACTGGTGGTATCCGTTGTGAAAAATTCTCAGGCTGGTTGCTGCGAGAAGGCTTTGATGATGTGGCCCAACTTCATGGTGGTATCTTTGCTTATGGGAATGACCCAGAAGTTCAAGGCGAGCTTTGGGATGGCAAAATGTACGTCTTTGATGAACGTATTAGTGTGGAAATCAATCATGTGGATAAAAAAGTTATCGGTCGCGACTGGTTTGATGGCACACCTTGCGAGCGCTATGTAAACTGTGCCAACCCAGAATGCAATCGCCAATTTTTGACTTCTGAGGAAAATCAGGCTGCCCATTTAGGTGCCTGTAGCTATGATTGTGCCATCCACGAACACAACCGTTACGTGGAACAACATGGGATCACAGAAGCGGAAAAAGCTGAACGGCTAAAAAACTTTACAACAAACAATGAAACAGTCACTGCCTAAAACGACAACTGTTTCACAGGAAATAATTGAATAGAAGGGTCGCACGTGAGTCCGAAAACTGGTTTCGCTCAGTCAAGTTTTCAATCTTCCGTGCGACTTTTTTGAATGGACAAAATTGGAAACAACCGTTTTTTAATTATCTGAAAAATCTAACTATTCCAATTGTTCTTTTTTCTTTCCTATTGAGAAAAAACGCAAGGCTCTCGCATATTTCACGATTTTAGAGTAAACTATACCTAATTGTGGAAGAGGAAAGAGGAATTCAGATGAAAATTGTTATTGCTGGTGCAGGTGCTATGGGCAGCCGTTTTGCTATTATGCTAAAAAGAGGCGGAAATGACGTCACGTTGATCGACGGCTGGCCGGCGCATATCGAAGCGATCCGTGAACACGGATTACGAGCGAACTTAAACGGTGAAGAGATCGCAGTCCCTTTTTCGATCTATTCGCAAAATGAGATCCCAACGACTGTACAAGCAGACTTGATCCTGGTCTTTACTAAAGCGATGCAACTGGATCAAATGATGCAAACGATCAAACCGATGATCGGAGAGCAAACGAAAGTCTTATGCTTATTAAACGGGATCGGTCATGAGGACACGATTGAAAAATATGTCAGCACGGATAAAATCTTTTTAGGAAATACCATTTGGACGGCGGACTTGATTGGTCCTGGTAATGTTCGCTTGTTTGGGGATGGTTCTGTAGAACTGCAAAATATCGAACCGGGCAAAGAAGAAGATGCCCGTCAATTAGCGGCAGTCTTGGCTGATGCTGGGTTAAATGCGTCTTATTCTGAGAACATTCGCTACTCCATCTATCGCAAAGCCTGTGTCAACGGCACACTAAATGGTTTGTGTTCGATTTTAAATGTGAATATTGCCCAATTCGGACAAACCTCAACGGCGCGTGCGATGGTCCAAACGATTGTGGAAGAATTTGCGGCAGTTGCTACCCATGAATCTGTTCAACTGGATGTATCCGAAGTAGTCCACCATATTGAGGAAACCTATGATCCAGAAGGCATCGGAATGCACTATCCATCCATGTATCAAGATTTGATCAATAATCATCGCAAAACCGAGATCGATTATATCAATGGCGCAATCTCACGAAAAGGCCGCAAGTACCAAGTGCCAACGCCTTATTGTGACTTTTTGACTCAAATGATCCATGCCAAGGAAGATATTTTAGCAGCAGAGTAAACACTTCTGCGAAGGTAATAACTCTTAAAATCGCTAGCAGTCAGTAGCGATTTTAAGAGACTGCATCCAAATCATTCAGCAAAAAAGTCTTTTCGCTCGCTCATAGCAGAAACACTATGAGGGCGAAAAGACTTTTTTTATTGATTTCGAGTGAGTCTGCTTATTTTTTCTTGATGCGAATCGCATAAGAATCCAACAATATTCGAGCAATGACCGATAAGGGCAGTCGTGAGCGGGCTTCATAATCAGGGAAAAAGGAAATTTCTGATTTGAAGCCAATCAAAGAAAGCTCGACTAATTCCAGCAAGCGGCTTTCTTTTGAGGCGGTGATCAAAAGCGATCCGATTTCTTTGTCGTAACAATTTTGAGCCGCGATGACTAATTCTTCGGTTTCCCCATTTAATGAAACAAAAATCACGGTATCTTCTTTGCGTAAACGCTTACTGATCGTAGTGATAATATTGGGATCAGTGTACAACTCACAATATTTATCCACCAGTTGAAATTTTGTCTTCATTTCTTCCCCAATCAATTCTGAAAAGCCCCGTGCAAAAATAACGATTCGTTTCGCGTTGTATATTTTTTGGATCGCATCTTCAATAGTGCCCGTATCCAGCATATTTAAGGTACGAATGACTTCTTGTTCATTTTTAATAATGGAGCGACGGATCTCTTCATCCACCATCTCCACGTTTGAAAAATTCAAGGTCATATTCGATTGCTCTTTTAAATGATGTTTAAAAGAGGTGTAGCCCTCATAGCCCTTTTTCTTCATGGTTCGGACGATCGTTGTCGTTGAAACATTTGCCAGTTCACTTAGTTTGATAATCGAAAGGCTCGGAATTTCTGAAAGGTTTTGCGTAATGTAATTCCATAAAAATAGTTCTGCTTCACTTAATTTGTTGTCCATCTTGCCACCTCTTATCGCTATTTTAGTGTGATTGTATCTGAAAATCAAATGGAATCAAACAAGATTGAAAATGTTTTCAACAGAATGGATCGTTTTAGAAAACATGTACATTCAGAAACAGTGCATACTTAAGGTACAGCAAGGAGGAACAATTATGGGAACGATTTACACATGCACGATGAATTTAGCGATTGACTTATTTATTGAAACAGAACAGCTTTTGCCTCAAGTTGTCAATCGTACACTAGATGATGATATCCAAGCCAATGGCAAAGGGGTGAACGTTTCTCTTATTTTGAAAATGCTAGGTATTACCAGCACTGCTTTAGGATTTAGTGGTGGCTTTACAGGAAAATATATTGAAGATTTTTTAAGCGAAAAGCACATCAAGAACGATTTTGTAGCGGTTAATGGAATGACAAGGATCAATGTCTTTACACAAGTCAACGAAGAAAACAAAGAATATAAATTGGTCAATCAAGGACCAGCGATCAGTCCAGAAAATGTGGAACGATTGTTAGCAAAAATCAAGACTCTTGTTCCAGGTGATTTTCTCTGTGTTTCTGGGAGTTTGCCAAAAGGTGTTCAGCCGACGGTTTTGATTGAGATCAGTAAAATCTGTCAGGAACGAGAAGTCAAGCTGATTATTGATAGTAGTTATAAGGAAGTTCGGGAATGTTTGCAGTATCGTCCTTACTTAATCAAACCAAATGAAGAAGAGTTAGCGACACTATTTGATGTCGCCACGATCGCACCCGAAGATTATCAGAAATACGGTCAAATGTTAATTGCAGAAGGAGCGCAAAATGTGTTGCTGTCTTTAGGAAGTGAAGGGGGGATTTTTTTAAATGAAGCAACTTGTCTGATCGCTAATGCTCCAAAAGGCAAAGTGGTAAATACAGCCTGTGCGGGAGACAGCTTATTAGGGACCTTTATTGCTGGGATGGTTCGCAAGGAGAAGGTTTCTCATACATTGAAAAGAAGTATTGCAGCGGGAAGTTCAACTGCTTTTAAAAAGGGATTGACTGACTTTTTAGATATCCCTGAATTGGAAGCGCAAATACATGTTCATAGAAAGGAAGTCCATAAATGACAAAATTTCAGATAGTAGCTGCGACGGGATGTCCGACGGGGATCGCGCATACGTATATGGCACAAGAAGCATTAGAGCAAGCCGCTAAGAAGCGAGGCATTTCGATCAAAGTAGAGACTCATGGACAGATTGGGATCGAAAATGCATTGACTGCTAAAGAGATCGAAGCTGCCGACGCAGTCATTATCGCGGCTGATAAAGATGTTCAAGCCGAACGTTTTGCAGGAAAAAAAATCATTGATGTCCCGGTAGCTTCGGGCATTCGCAATGCGGATCAATTGATCGCTGATGCCTTAGAGGGTGCAGGGAAAATCAAACAGTCGAAGCAATCTGTTCCGACCGATAAAGAAGAAGTAGCCGTCAGTGGGATTGGACATACGATCTACAAAAACTTAATGAATGGTGTCTCTCATATGTTGCCGTTTGTGGTCAGTGGGGGAGTCTTGATTGCTATTTCATTTCTTTGGGGGATTTATTCGGCTGATCCAACTAACACTCAGTACAACGAATTTGCTGCCCGACTCAATGGAATCGGTGGTTTTGCTATGAGTATGATGGTCCCGATCCTATCAGCATTTATTGCGGAGAGCATCGCGAAACGACCAGGACTAGTGGTTGGGTTTGTTGGGGGCTTGATCGCGGCAGACGGCGGCACTGGTTTCTTAGGTGGGATCGTTTCAGGTTTCTTAGCCGGTTATGTCGTGCTAGGTCTGATGAAGGCATTGATTCTTTTACCTAAATCATTAGATGGTTTGAAAGCAATTTTTCTTTATCCTGTTTTAGGAGTCTTGATTACAGGACTGATTATGGACTTTGTGTCAGGACCGATGGCAACAATCAACGAAGCAATGATGTCCTTCTTAGCTGGTTTCGAAAACTCTAGTCCCTTTGTATTAGGAATTATTGTTGGCTGTATGTGTGCATTCGATATGGGAGGACCAATCAATAAAGCAGCTTATGTAACAGGTACTGCTTTATTGGCACAAGGAAATACTAGTTTCATGGCAGGAGTTTCGGCAGCATGCATTGCCCCACCATTGATTACAGGTTTTGCCGTTTTATTCTTTGGGAAGTATTTTGATGCAAATGAAAAAAATGCTGGATTAGTCAATTTTATCTTAGGCTCAACACATATTACAGAAGGAGCGATTCCTTTTGCGGCGAAAGACCCGCTGAGAGTGTTACCGATCATGATGCTTGGTTCTTCGATTGCTGCTGTACTGACCTATCTCTTCAAAGTGCAAGTGCCTGCACCTCATGGTGGCTTCCTGGTATTACCCGTTGTTACTCATGGTCTTTTATGGGTAAGTGCGATTTTGGCAGGATCGATCGCAGGTGGTTTGTTGCTAGGATTGGTTCAAAAAAGAAAAGTTGCCAAACAGAGAATGGACGTGAAAGCATGATTACGGAAGAATATATTTTTATCGATTCCCTCTTAAAGAATAAAGCAGAAACTTTATCATTTCTAGCAAAAGAAAGTCGGAGACAAGGCGATGCTACGAATGCTTCAGAAGTGGAAGCAGCATTTATCCTTCGAGAAGAACAAGGCTCTACAGGCATGATGGATGGTTTTGCCATTCCTCATGCGAAGAGCAGTGTTATTAGACGACCATTTATTAGTGTAATCAAACTTAGAGAAGCAATCGATTGGGACAGTTTAGACGGACAAAAAATCCATACGATCATCGCTATGTTTATACCAGAGAATGAAGCTGGGAGTACCCACCTTACGATTTTATCTCAAGTGGCAAGGATGCTGATGAAAGAAGATTTTAAAAAAGCGATCCAAACAACTACTTCTAAAACAGCTTTACTACAAGTAATGAATCAGTATCTAGAAGGGAATTGAAAAAATGACTACGACAATGAAGCAACCGATAGCAGTAACAAAACTTTGTAATTCAAAAGGAATCATCAGTGCCTTAGCGATCGATCAAAGAGGCGCATTAAAGAGGATGCTAAGTCAATATAAAAAAGAAGTGTCGGATGCAGCGATCGAGCAGTTTAAAACCATCGTCTCTGAAGAACTAACACCCTATGCATCGGCTATTTTATTAGATCCAGAATACGGACTTCCGGCAGCAAAAGAACGCGCTCAGCAAACTGGTCTATTGATGGCTTATGAAAAAACGGGGTATGACGCAACGACGCCTGGGAGACTCCCAGACTCGTTAAATTATTGGTCAGTCAAGAAGCTCAAAGAGGCAGGAGCAGATGCCTGTAAGTTTTTACTCTACTATGATGTAGACGAAAGCGATGCGATCAACGATCAAAAGAAAGCTTATATAGAACGAATCGGTTCTGAATGTCTGGCGGAAGGGCTGCCCTTTTTCTTAGAGCTAGTCTCCTATGATGCGACCATTTCGGATAACACATCGAAAGAATACGCAACGATCAAACCACATAAAGTCAATCAAATGATGAAGGTTTTTGCGGAGTCGCGCTATAACGTGGCTGTTTTGAAAGTAGAAGTTCCTGTCAATATGAAGTTTGTTGAAGGGTTCGGAAATGAAGTTGTCTATACACAAAAAGAGGCTGCAGCATTCTTTAAAGAACAAAGCCAAATGACTGCTTGTCCATTTATTTTTCTTAGCGGGGGCGTCAGTGCGGAGCTTTTTCAAGAAACCCTCCGTTTTGCCAAAGCAGCTGGTTCAACCTTCAATGGTGTATTATGCGGGCGAGCAACTTGGGCAGATGGTGTTAAGGTATTTGCCACTAAAGGAGAAGCTGCTGCAAGACAATGGATGCAAACAGACGGTAGAAAAAACATCGAAACATTGAATGAAGTGCTAATGGAAACAGCTTCTTCTTGTCAGGCAACAACTGAATGATTTCTTTCAATGGGAATATCTGAACTTGGGGAAATAAGGTGTCAACATATGCTGGCTTCCAGACGGTTAAACGGATATCTGAGATTGACTTTCGCCGAAGTCTTCATTTGAAAAAGTCAACGAGTTGGGTCATTCTTAAGGAGCGTACTAACCAATCTCCGCCTTTTTAATACACTCTAATTTCAATCGTTTCAATTAGCTTAGGGAATTTTCCTAAGCTTTTTTTGTGGAAGAAAAAGGTAGGAGTTTTTCTTTCTTTGACTGCTTGTTATTGGAGTGGCTTTGTTGTGGAAAAATCGAGAGCAATTAGTACACAAACCATCCTTTAAAAAAGAGTGGATGGCTCCATCTAAGGAGAAGATAGGATAGAATAGAAGTCGCTTCAACATGAATTCTTTCAGTTGCAAAATAAAATTGCATTGTTTTATAAGGCAAACGGTCTGAAGATTATTCAGTGAATTCGTACACTTTTTTTCCAGATCTTTGAAAAAATCCTGTCTTAATTATTATTGGTCAACGCTTATACTGAAAGCGTAATCAAATTGTAGGAGGGGACGTATGAAAGACTGGTTAAATATAGCTGGAAAAACCGTAATCGTAACAGGAGGTTCTTCAGGTATCGGAAAGAGGATTGTTGAAAGTTTATTAGAGCAAGGGGTGAATGTGGCAAATTTTGACCTTACAGAAGCTACCCAACAACATGACAATTTGTTGTTTGTTGAAACGGATATTTCAGTAAGGGAAGAGGTGGAGTCAGGTGTAGAAAAAGTCGTTGAGCGGTTTGGAACTGTCGATGGTTTAGTGAACAATGCAGGGATCAATATTCCACGTCTTTTAGTAGATAAGAAAGATCCTCATGGGAAATATGAATTATCAGATCCTATTTTTGACAAGATGAGTGCAATCAATCAAAAGGGCGTTTTCCTAATGACGCAAACAGTAGCCCGAGAATTGGTCAATAAAGAATCTGGAGTCATCATCAATATGTCATCAGAATCAGGGCTTGAAGGATCTGAAGGGCAAAGTGCATATGCTGCTACCAAAGCGGCACTCAATAGCTATACAAGATCATGGGCAAAAGAATTAGGAAAATCAAATGTTCGAGTGGTGGGTATTGCACCCGGCATCATGGAAGAAACAGGTTTGAGAACGCCTGCCTATGAGGAGGCATTGGCTTACACAAGAGGGACGACAGTTGAAAAACTGCGAGAAGGATACACAAAAACGAGTACAATTCCTCTAGGTCGGAGTGGCAAATTGTCAGAAGTAGCTGACTTGGTCTGCTATTACCTGTCTGATCGATCCAGTTATATTACAGGAGTGACAACAAATGTAGCGGGAGGAAAAACTAGGGGATAGAAATAGGGGGATAAAATGGCATTCGTAAATCGATGGTATCAAATCTTAGACTTGTTAATAACCCATAAGGATATTTCAATCATTGATTTACAGAAAAAGTTGAGCAGTAGTTCAAAAACAGTAAAGAGTAGTATTGATCTGCTTAATGAAGAACTAATTGGTATTGCGAAAATCGTGCAAAGGAAAAAGAGCTATTCGATTGAGGTAGAAGACGCTGAAGAATTTGAACTCATTTTGGCTGGAAAGTTAAAAAAAGAAACCGATTTTAACTCAGCAAGTAAGCGGGTAGCATTTATCCTAAAACAATTGATCGAGGAAAAGTCATTTATTTTAATTGACGATCTGTCTGAAGCGCTAGGGATCAGTAGGAGTACTGTCTATAATGATTTTCGGATGCTAAAAAAGCTACTCAAGCCTTTTGATACAGAAGTAGTTGGAACGCCAAATAGAGGGATTCAGATTAAAGGAAGTGAATTTAATCTGCGATTGCTTTACATCTATTATGTACAAGATTATTTTTATGAAAATCATTTAGAAAACGATACACGAGCAATGATCCAAAAAATCATTTCTCTCTCAGGGATTCCGCAGTATTATGGTCGTTTACTGTATAAAGTGATTTCTATTTCCATGAAAAGGATCATTGAAGGGAATTATTTAGAGACGATACCGAATTGTTATACAAATTTCATCAAAGAAGAAGAACAAATCGAGCAGTTGATCTATCATCTAGAGACCAAATACCGAGTGACTTTAAGTCAAACAGAACAGGACTTTCTCTGGTTCCCGTTAAATTTATCTGCAAATTCCTTAATTGAGCGTACGGTTGTCCCGACAGCAGTCGAACAGTACTTTAAAGCGATGCTAAAGCGAATCCATCGCACGCTCGTTTTGGATATCAATGAGAAAGTTTTGTTTTTAGAAATGAAAGAACACTTAAAGTATATGATCAACCGAATCGTGGTCCAAGCAAAATTAAGCGATTTGTTTTACGGCGAAATCGAGCGACAATATCCCTTTGCCTATGAATTAGCCAAAGTCGGTCTACAAGAGATTGAAGAAGTGGTTGGTCGAACCATACCCACAGTCGAAATCAGTTATCTAGCACTTTATTTTGAACTTGCTTTGAAAAGCCAACAAAACGAACCAGCCAAAAAGCAAATTGCTGTAGTTTGTCACAGTGGCAGAGGTACGGCGATGATCATTCGTCGTCAATTGGAACGAGTCTTAGGCAATGATATTCGCATCACCCATTTATCAGAGGAAGCCTATCAGCAGGAAAATCTGACCGATTACTTCGCCATTTTTACGACGATTCCATTAAAACATTTAGAGCAAGTGAAAAGTCCAATCATTAAATTGACCAACTTATTTGACGATCATTGGTTGCGCAATGAGTGGGAAAAAGCCGAACGCTTGCAGTCAGTAGGGAAGCAGTCGATCCTCTTACATTTTAATCACTTAGATCCTGACTTGACCTATCAAGAGAATGTCCAGTCAATGATCGCCGAATTAACAAAGGAGCATATAGTAGATGAGTGCTTTTTGGAACGAATCAGACAAAGAGAGGAAAAACATGCCACGATTTTTGATTCTGAGATTGGCTTTCCCCATGCGATCAATGATCAAACAGATAAAATCGTTCTGTCGATAGGTGTATTCAAAAGGAAATTGGTTACTCCTGAGGGCAATATCAAACTGATTTTTTTGTTAGGTATTCCAAGTGAATTGACAGGGAAAAACGAACAAGACTTGTTGCGCATTTATGATGAATTATTTGCGATTGCTGGCAACGCGGATTTCAGAGAAGAAATCAGTGCCCGAGAAAATCTATTGGCATTGAAAGAATGGCTTTATCAGAAGGAGTTGATTATATGAGTTTTGTTTATCTATTTGGTATTTTTGCCTTAGGCGCCTATTTGTTACAAATTCTTTTTGGGTTAAAACAGATCAAACACTTTAATCAAAACTATCAGCAACTGCGCAAAAAAGGCAAGGTAGCGATTGGACGCAGAGCTGGGAAAATAAAAGCAGGAACGATCGTTTTATTTGCGGTCGATCCAGCAGGAATCATTCTTGATGCCAGAAAGATGCAAGGGGTAACCGTGTTGGCGAAGTTTAAAGAGCTGCCGGTCTATCTAGGAGAAGATATTCATTATATCGATAAGTACCATCCCAATGTGCAAAAAGAAAACAAGTTGACGATTCAAGCGATGGAAAATGCCAGAGAAATCTATTTGCGCACAGAAGCCGGGAACTATACCGAAAGTCAAGGAGTGTCGCCTGTAACACTGTTGAAAATACAAATACAAACATGGAAAGAGAAAATATACATGAAAGAAAAAAGGAGTGCAAAATAATGGAGTATATTACAAAATTTGCTGAAGGTTTTATGAGCCTTTTTCAAACCGGAGCAGAAACCTTTATCTCATGGATGACAGGTATCGTTCCAGTGGTGCTAATGCTGATGGTCGCCATGAATACGCTGATTGCTTTCTTAGGAGAAGAACGCGTGACCAAAGTGGCACGTTTATCTTCAAAAAATCCTTTTACTCGCTATTTGCTTTTACCTTTCCTATCTGCCTTTATGTTAGGAAATCCAATGTCGTTTACTATGGCTCGCTTTTTACCTGAATACTATAAACCTAGCTATTATGCTTCACAAGCGCAATTTTGTCACACCAGTAATGGGGTATTTCCTCATATCAATCCGGGAGAACTCTTTGTATGGTTGGGTATTGCCCAAGGAATCACAACATTAGGCTTAAACTCGATGGAGCTGGCGATTCGTTATCTGTTGGTCGGTATGATCATGAACTTTATTGGTGGTTGGGTCACCGACTTTACGACTGCTTACGTGTGTAAGCAGCAAGGCATCACTTTGAGTAAAACCGTCAAACTAGTGGCAGAATAAGGAGGAATCAAGATGACGTATAAAAGTATACGAGTAGTCAAAGGCAGCGGTGGTTATGGCGGTCCCTTAGTGATCACGCCGACAGAAGAAAGACATAAATTTATTTACATTACTGGTGGTGGTGAGCGACCTGCAATCGTTGATAAAATTGTTGAATTAACGGGAATGGAAGCAGTCAATGGCTTTAAAACATCGATTCCCGATGATGAAATTGCATTGGCAATCATTGACTGTGGTGGCACACTACGTTGCGGTATTTATCCCAAAAAAGGGATTCCGACGATCAATGTCGTCGCAACGGGGAAAAGCGGGCCATTAGCACAATATATCAATGAACAGATCTATGTTTCGGCGGTTGGGGTCGACCAAATTTCATTAAGCGAAGAGCAAGAAGCAATCACTGTCACCAATGAAGCAACAGCTCCTAAGCGGGAATTTACCTACGATACTTCGAAAAAAATCACGGAGCAAAAAGCCGAGCAACAAAATTTTATTGCCAAGATCGGGATGGGCACCGGGAAAGTCGTTGCGACCTTTAACCAATCTGCACGAGATGGGGTTCAGACGATGATCAATACCGTCATTCCCTTCATGGCATTTGTTTCCCTGTTGATTGGGATCATTCAAGGGTCAGGCGTTGGAAATTTCTTTGCGAATGTAATGGCGCCATTGGCTGGCAATATTTGGGGATTGATGATCATTGGCTTTATTTGTTCCTTGCCATTTCTCTCCCCGTTACTTGGACCAGGGGCAGTGATCAGTCAAGTGATTGGAACTCTGATTGGGGTCGAGATCGGTAAAGGAACGATTCCACCTCAACTTGCTCTACCTGCATTATTTGCGATCAATACTCAAAATGCCTGTGATTTCATTCCAGTTGGGTTAGGATTAGAAGAGGCAGAAGCGGAAACGGTTGAGGTTGGGGTACCTTCTGTTCTTTATTCTCGTTTCTTAAATGGTGTACCACGGGTCTTCGTAGCATGGCTTGCAAGTTTTGGACTTTATAGTTAAATCAGTATAGGAGGAAGCAGAAATGGCAGTTTTTACTACGACAGTTCTTTCAATCGGTGTGGAGGCAGAATTATTTCGCGAAGAAAATATGATCATTCTTTTTGGCAAAGATGCACCGGCAGCATTAGCTGACTATTGTTACAATATTGAAGTACAGCCAATGAATGGCACGATTACATCTGAACAAAAATTATGGATCGATGATCAAAGCTATCAAATTACCTCGGTAGGTGATGTGGTATCAAGGAATTTGCAAGAGTTAGGACACATCACGATTAAATTTGATGGCAGTTCGACCTCTGAATTACCAGGCACACTTTATGTAGAAGAAAAAACGATCCCTGTGATTGAAAAAGGAACAAAAATCAGTATTAAGTAAGGAAACTGTCTAGTAAAACGTAAGATTGAAGGAGTGTAAACAATGGAATTCTTTTTGGATACAGTAAATCTTGAGGAAATCACCCACTATCAAAAGGTACTCCCGCTGGCAGGAGTAACCTCGAACCCCACGATTTTGAAAGCTGCGGGGAACATCGACTTTTTTACTCATTTGCAAGCAGTGAAAGAACGAATCGGAGAAGCGTCCTTACACGTTCAAGTGGTTGGGGAAACTGTCGATGAGATGATCCTAGATGCAGAAACGATTATCAATAAGCTGGGAAACGACGTCTATATCAAAATCCCTGTCAATGAAAATGGGTTAGAAGCCATCAAACGATTAAAAGAGCGTGAATTCAATTTAACAGCTACAGCCATTTATACCGAATTACAGGGGTTCTTAGCGATTGGTGCTGGAGTCGATTATTTGGCGCCATACTATAACCGTATGGAAAATATCAATGTTGATGCACCAACAGTCATTGAATCATTGGCACAAGCGATTCATACCACTCAAGCACAAAGTAAGATCCTTGCTGCAAGCTTTAAGAACACTGCGCAAATGAATCGCGCGATTCGTGCAGGGGCACATGCGCTCACTGCTGATCCAGACATCTATCGACAGGGGTTAGCCATGCCTTCCATTCAAAAAGCAATAACGGACTTTCACAATGACTGGGTCGAGACATTTGAGTCGCCATCGATTCAGGGGTTATGCCAATGATGCCAACGGTAATTTTTGATATGGATGGGGTTATCGTAGATTCTGAGTATACGTTTTTAGAATCAAAAACAGCGATGCTTCATAGTGAAGGACACCTTGTAGATGAGTCGTATCACTATCAGTTCATGGGGACCACTGCAGAATTTATGTGGGAAAAAATGAAGGAAGAATTACAGTTACAAAAATCTGTTTCAGCGTACATTGAAGAAATGAATCTCAGAAGAAAAGCGTTGATCACACGTGATGGCGTCAAAGCGATTCCTCATGTGCAAACATTGATTCGGCAGTTAGCAGAAGCGAACTTTCAGCTTGGTGTTGCTTCCTCTTCTCCCAAAAAAGAGATTGAGGAGAACCTGGATCAATTGCAGTTGCGAAACTATTTTACTGAGATCGTCAGTAGTGAAGAGGTAGCACGCTCGAAACCTTTTCCCGACGTATTCTTGAAAGTAGCGTCTTTGTTGGGCACGAACCCTCAGCAATGTATCGTCATTGAAGATACGATCAATGGCTGTAAAGCTGCCAAAGATGCGGGGATGTACTGTATTGGTTTTGCAAATCCAGCATTCCCTGCGCAAGATCTGCCAGCGGATCAAACGATCATTGATTTTCGTGACCTGAATGTGCAAGGATTGAAAACCATTAAATAATACGCACGTCTAAAATGACCAGCCTATAAAGGATGATTGCTAATGAAGCTGGAATCATCCTTTATAGGCTGGTCATTTTTAATTTTTTTGCATGATAGTCAAAGAATAAGCTTATTCTGTCGGCAGATCCGCCATAAACCGTTCACTACCTTGAAAGACCGCTAATTGATTGACACCAAAGGAACGCAGCAGATCGCTCATCGCTGCAAAATCTAACCGATAATCACTGGCTTTATGGGCATCAGAGCCGAGGGTGAACAAGTTACCCCCGACACTTTGATACAGCGGGATAGCATATTGGTAAAGGTGGGCATTTTGATAAGGGCCAAAGCTCTTAGCGTTGATTTCCATCGCTAAGTCACGGGCAACGATTTTTTTGAAGATCGTCGTTAACTCTGTTTCAAAATGGGCGGCCAATTCCTCAGCTGTAAATTGGAAACGACGCAAGCCATAATCAAAGTGGGTCACGATATGCCCGTCTGGAAACGAGTCCAACACGTGGGCCATTTGGTCAAAGTATTGTTTGGCGACTGCAAATTTGTCCTTCGTCAACACGGCATCGTCCATATAATCAAAGGTACCGTTTTGATGGATACTGATCAATTTCAAGTCATAAGGATGGCTTTCAAGATAGCGCAAGATTTCTTGTTCTTGACCAGGCACGACACCAATCTCGATGCCTTTTAAGAGTTTCGTCGCTGTGGTCTCTTGCAGCTTCTGGTGGGTTTTTACTAGTAATTCATAGTCAGGAATATCATCACGGAATCCCGAGTAGGGGTTCTTCAAATCGAAATGATCTGTCGCAACGAAGTAGGCAGGCTGGTAAGCTAGATAATTCTCAAACTGTTCATCTGAATCAAAAGACAAAAATGTATGCAGATGTTGATCATAATAATTCATAAACAAGACTCCTTTTCTTGAATACGATACCACAAAAAAGCAGAAGAAACTATGATTGGCTGAGAAAAGGTTTTCTCTTGGGCAATTTTTCGCTTATAATAAATAAGAATAGAGCGAAGGAGTCGGTCAGCCATGAGTATGTATCTTGAAATTCCTGAATTTGAAAGTGAATTTCGTTTTCGAACGTTTCTAAATGATGGTTTGACCATCGTTTATCCCCATGTCCATAAAGAAATCGAGATCATTTACGCTAAGCGCGGCACGGTGAATATTGGTGTTGACGATACGATTATTGAGTTGAAAGAAGGGGATCTATATCTTTTTTCCAGCGGGCAGCCCCACTACTTTCTTGCATCACCTGAGAGTGAACGCTATGTCTATCAATTTGATATGCAGCTTTTTGAAGAGCCGCTGCTGCGAGAAAATGAAGTATCCTTGATGACACTCTTTGAAGAAGGGGAGCCCCACAGCAAAAATTGGCCAGCGAGTTTTACGGAAAAAATAACAGGTCTCTTGATCGAGTTGTATCAGTTGGAAGAGGAAAATGTTGTTGGGAAGCGTTATTTGACTCTCGGGCTGCTTTACCAGTTGATCGGGGAGTGCTATCAAAGCTTGCCAAAGCGAAAACGAGCCGTCAATCCACTAAAACGAACGGCCGCACAATATAAAGAAACCTTGCAGCGTCTGAATGATGTCTTTGAGTACATCGAATCCCATTACCAAGAAGTCTTGACAATGGAGGACACCGCAAGACATGTAGGGTTTAGTCCCCATTATTTCACGCGTTTCTTTAAAACCAATACTGGCAAGACCTTCATGCAGTTTTTGACGGAATACCGCATCAATCAAGCCAAATTTATCTTGGCAAATGAAAAGATCCCGATGGCGGAAGTCGCTGAAAAAGCAGGCTTTGCCAGTGTCAAAACATTTCATCATGTCTTTAAGGAAGCTGTTGGTCAATCACCGTTGCAGTACCAGAAACAATTGAATCAAAATTGATAGAAACAGCCGATGAGCCTTTGCTTGTCGACTGTTTTTTTGTTGATCTGGCACTATTTTTTTCTCGATAGTGTTTTTTTAAGCGCTTTGCATAAATTGTGGAGTGGTTCTTTTTGTTAAAGTTTCATAAGATAATTTTCGGGAATTTTTTCAATGGAAACTGGGAAGAACTGCTTTCGATGTTTCGCTATAATGAGGGGGTAGAAAATAATAAGCGTTTTCAGGAGGAAAGATATGACAGTTAAAGTTGGAATTATTGGGTGCGGTGGGATCGCAAACGGCAAGCACATGCCTGCCTTGTCTCAAGTAGAGGAAGTAGAAATGGTTGCCTTTTGTGATCTGCTGGTTGAACGTGCAGTTGAAGCGAAATCAGCATTTGGGACCGAAGATGCTCAAGTATTCAGCGATTATCAAGAAATGTTGGCACAAGCTGATCTAGATGTGATCCATGTGTGTACACCAAACGCCTCACATGCTGAGTTGACGATTGCTGCACTAGAAGCGGATTGTCATGTCATGTGTGAAAAACCAATGGCAAAAACAGCGGCAGAAGCCAAAGCAATGATCGAAGCAGCCAACCGAACAGGAAAAAAACTCACGATCGGCTACCAAAACCGTTTTAGAAAAGATTCTCGTTATCTTCATGAAGTGTGCGCCGAAGGACAATTAGGAAACATTTATTTTGGGAAAGCTCATGCGATCCGTCGTCGGGCTGTGCCAACTTGGGGTGTTTTCCTTGATGAAGAGGCGCAAGGCGGCGGTCCTTTGATCGATATCGGTACCCACGCATTGGATCTGACCTTATGGATGATGAACAATTACAAACCAAAATTTGTTGTCGGAAAAGCGTATCATGAGTTGTCGCAAACCAAAAATGCCGCAAATGCTTGGGGCCCTTGGGACCCAGAGAAATTCTCAGTAGAAGATTCGGCCTTTGGTTTTGTGGTCATGGAAGATGGCGCAACGATTTTCTTAGAAGCCAGCTGGGCGCTCAACAGCTTGGATGTGAAAGAAGCCAAAACGACACTGATGGGTAGCAAAGCCGGTGCGGATATGAACAACGGTTTGACCATCAATGGGGAAGACCACAGCTTGCTGTATGAAAAAAATATCGAACTTGAAACAGGCGGCGTTGATTTTTATGAAGGAAACGGGGAGACGCCAGAAATTTTAGAAGCACAATCGTGGATCCATGCGATCATCAACGATACCGAACCAGTGGTCAAACCTGAAGAAGCAATGGTCGTGACGGAGATTCTAGAAGCGATCTACAAATCATCGCAAACCGGTGAGCCAGTCTACCTATAAGAACTGCTGGAAGAAAAGGAGCGAGCACAAATGACAAAACCGAAAATCGCTTTACAGCTTTGGAGTATTCAAGAGGACTGCAAGACAAATCTTTTTGATGCGTTGAAAACAGTAAAACAAAACGGCTATGACGGTGTTGAATTTGCCGGTTATCATGGACACAGCGCTGTTCAGATCAAAGAAATGCTGGAGCAGTTGGATTTGGCGGTCGCGGCTTCCCATATCCCGTTTGAAGCATTGCAAGATCGTTTTGAAGAAACCGTCGCTTTTGAAAAAACGATTGGCAATCAACGGATCGTGATTCCGTATGCCAGCTTTGATTCTTTGGAAAAATGGCAAGCCTTTGCTGCGGAGCTGACCCAGATCACCCAAAAATTGCAGGCAGAAGGGCTGACTTGCTACTACCACAACCATGCCCATGAATTTACTGAAGTTGCTGGAAAATCCATGATCGATGAACTGATCAAAGACAATCCGCAACTGCGTTTGGAAGCCGACCTTTACTGGTTAGCCTTTGCAAACGTGGCTATTTTACCTTGGCTAAAGGAACGCGAAACGAAGGTCGGCTTGGTTCATATCAAAGATATGCAAGAGCAGCCGCAGGAAAGCACCGAGATCGGCAATGGGATTTTACCAATTAAGTCGTATGTAGAAGCAGCTAAAGCATTAGAACTACCATGGCTGATCGTCGAGCAGGAAGCGTTTCAAAAATTCGCTCCTTTAGAAGCCAGCGGGATTGATTATCTGCAATTAAAAGACATCGTAGAGGAGGTCTACCAATGATCCATGTTACGTTATGGAACGAGTTTCGTCATGAAAAAACGAATGAGACCGTCCAAAAAATGTATCCAGAAGGAATCCATGGTCAAATTGCCAAGTTTTTAGCAGAGGATGATTTTCAAGTACGAACGGCGACCCTTGATGAACCAGAACATGGGTTGACGGAGCAAGTATTGGCTGACACGGATGTGTTGGTTTGGTGGGGCCATATGGCGCATGAAGAAGTCGATGATGCTATCGTTGCTCGTGTGCAGCAGCGTGTATGGGAAGGAATGGGACTGATCGTCTTGCATTCTGGCCACTTTTCGAAAATCTTTAAAACGTTGATGGGAACGTCGTGCGATTTGAAATGGCGGGTAGACGATCAGCATGCGCGGATCTGGAATGTTAATCCAAGCCACCCAATCGCTGAAGGAGTCGGCGAATGGATCGAACTAGAGCAAGAGGAAATGTATGGCGAGCACTTTGATATTCCAGCGCCGGATGAATTGATCTTTGTCAGCTGGTTCCCTGGTGGTGAAGTTTTCCGCAGCGGCTGTACATTCCGCCGTGGGAATGGCAAAATCTTCTATTTCCAGCCTGGTCATGAGACATTCCCAAGCTATTACAATCCCAAAGTGCAAAAAGTGATCCAAAATGCGGCTCGCTGGTGTGCACCAACAGAAAATCGTTACCCAACATATGGGCATTTTCAAGCAATTGAGGAGGAAAGAAAATGAAATTAGGTGTTTTTACCCCGTTATTCAATCAACTTAGCTTTGAAGAAATGATCGATGAAGTAGCGAAAAAAGGGCTCCAAACCGTTGAGATCGGTACCGGTGGTTCTCCCGGCAATGCCCACTTAGACATTGACTGTTTACTAGCAAGTGAAGCAGAGCGAAAAGAATACTTGGCAAAATTAGCTGATAAAGGATTGGAAATCTCAGCTTTGAGCTGTCACAACAACCCAATCTCTCCACTAAAAGCAGAAGCGCAAGAAGCCGATGAACTTTTGCGTAAAACCATCAAATTAGCCAGCTTAATGAATGTACCTGTTGTGAATGGTTTTTCAGGCGTTTCAGGCGGAAATGCAACAGATACACAAGTCAACTGGCCAGTATTGCCATGGCCGACGGAATACGATGACAATTATAATTATCAATGGGAACAAAAACTGATTCCTTATTGGAAAGGCATCAACACGGAAGCGGAAGCGGCTGGTGTTAAAATCGGGATCGAACTTCATGGCGGCTTTTTGGCACATACCCCTTATACGATGTTGAAACTGCGGGATGCTGCGGGTAAAGCCATCGGCTGTAACTTGGATCCAAGTCATTTATGGTGGCAAGGGATCGACCCAGTGGCAGCGGTCAAAATCTTAGGGGAAGCCGATGCGATCCATCACTTCCATGCCAAAGATACGTATTTGGACCAAGACAATATCAACATGCATGGCTTGACGGACATGCAGCCATATAGCAATGTCAAAACCCGAGCTTGGACCTTCCGTTCAGTCGGTTGCGGCCACAGCTTACAAGTCTGGTCAGATATTATTTCTGCACTTAGAATTTATGGGTATGATTATGTCTTGAGTATTGAGCATGAAGATCCAATCATGTCCATTGATGAAGGACTGAATCGTGCCATCAGCAACTTGAAGACGATTATGATCCGTGAAGAAGCTTCATCCATGTGGTGGGCATAAGAAGAAAACCGAGGAGTGTCAGACATGAGTGCAATCAATTTTGCAGTAATCGGATATGGCGGCATGGGTGCGTACCATGTCCACAATATCTTACCAAATGAAAACGAACGAATCCACATCGTAGGAACTTACGATATCAATGAAGAACGTCAAGCGATCTCACAAGAAAAAGGCCATAAGATCTTTAAAAGCTATGATGAAGTCTTAGCCGATGAGACGATCGAAGCAGTATTGATCGCCACACCTAATGACTTGCATAAAGAGTTATCGATCGCTGCATTGAGAGCAGGCAAACATGTTGTTTGCGAGAAGCCTGTTGCGCTGAATACTGCGGAACTAGATGAGATCGTGGCGGTTGCCCAAGAAACCGGCAATACCTTTATGGTTCACCAAAACCGCCGTTGGGATCCTGATTTTTTACTTGTACGCGAACTGTACCGTAATGGACAGATCGGCGATTTGTTCCAATTAGAATCACGGGTCCAAGGGGCAAACGGCATCCCAGGAGACTGGCGTCATGTGAAAAAACAAGGCGGGGGAATGCTCTTAGACTGGGGCGTTCACTTGCTAGATCAAATGCTATGGCTGATCGACAGCCCAGTGAAAGACGTCAAAGTGGATCTTAGCTTTGTGTTGGGGGAAGAAGTCGATGATGGGTTCTTCGCTTTGATTACCTTTGAAAATGGGGTCAAAGCAATCGTGGAAGTTGGAACCTCCAATTACACGCAATTGCCTCGCTGGTACATCAAAGGAACGGAAGGAACAGCCACCATCACCGATTGGGATCTAAATGGTGAAATGGTTCAGGCAACAGGTCGCGAAGACGTGGCCGCACCAAAACCAGTTCAAGCAGGCGTTGGCTTGACGAAAACGATGGCACCGCCATCGGAATTGGCAGCCAAAGAGATTCCTTTCCCGAAAGCCGAAGCGGATTTTGAACCTTTCTACAAGAATTTTTACAACGTTGTACGCAACGGTGCCGAACCTATCGTTAAAAACGAAGAAGTCCGAGCAGTGATGCAGTTGATCGAACGCATTTTTGCCACAGCGTAAGAGAATAGAAAAAAGCACTAGCTGAGGGAGTGGTCTCTCTTCGCTACGTGCTTTTTTTGTGTAATGGAACGACAACAGTCATTCCGATACGTAAAAATTGAACAATAAATCTTGAGGATAATTTCCCCATCGATCGCCGAAAATGGTCAAACCACCAGCGTTTTCGGCAGTTGCAGGTGCAGCAATTTTAAAGGTGAAAAAGTCACTGTGGTCTAAGTCGATTTCATTCAGGTTGTGATCTGTTAATTTTTCTCCATCGAGGGAAGTATCATAGCGATTGATGCGTAAATGCTTAAGCAATCCATATTGACTGAACTCATCGATCCACCATTGCGGAGTCAGAGAACCTCTGACATCCGAAAAGTTTCCTGGTACGGTGTAACTACCGATGCAGTGATTGTTTAAGTAAAAGGAAAGATCACTGGGCCAATAGTTATTCGAAATTGGGAACTCTGAAGCGATCTCCATACTGATTTCCAGTAATTCGATTTTTTCACCATTTTTCAAAGGATTTGGGATTTTGTATTCTAAAAAACCGTTATTTAGCCAGATGATACTTGCATCAACACGTTCTTGATCCAGAAAAGATTTTGGATCATCTAAGGCGCCAATCAAGCGGTCTTTGGTCGCCATTCCACAAGAAGGCTCAGCTTTAAAATCGGTGAAGTGGCCGATTTTCACAGATTGGGAGGTTAGATTCATTTCTGGAAACACTTTTGCTGGGAAATTGATATTGATGAAATCAGTTTTTAGAGACAAATATTTTTTCTTCCAGTCTTGCCCCGATCCTTTTTCGGTTTTGATCAACTGAGCTTCTTCGAGTTTACGGATATGTTTGGTCATTAAAGCATTGCTGATTGCTAATTTTTGTCCAATTTCACTGATGCTTTTCTTCTTATCGCCTAATTCTCTTAAAATCGCTAAGCGAGTTTCATTTGCCAGTGCTTCGTAGATCGGTAAAGATGCGTTTGTTAAATCCAATTCCATAGCGATCACCTCGTTATACTAAAATGTTTAATGAAAAGATAGTTTAATTATAACACAACCTTGTGGATTTACAAAATAGTAAAATGATATAATTTTTGGTTATTCCTTGTTAAAATAATGTTGACAGCGCTTTATATTTATAGTAACTTTACGGTGTAAACATTATTTGACGATAGTCTAACGATTATGTTTATTGATAATTGGATGTCATTTTACTTTTTAGTTAAATTAAAAGGAGTGTAAAAAATGAAAGTAAGTAAATCTATTGTTTTAGTAGGGACAAGCTTATTATGTACAGTGTTGTTAGCTGCTTGTGGCGGGAGTGGTAGCTCAAGTAATAATTCAGAAATTTTGCTTTGGTCTTCGACGACAGGACCAGACGGTGAAAAAATCAAAAAAACGATTGATCAATACAATGAAACAGACCCAGACTTTAAAGTGAAGTTAGTAAGCATGCAAGGTGACACCTTTACTTCAAAGTTGACGACTGCGGGGAAATCGGGGAAAGGTGTTCCTGATTTGGCTTTGATTGCCTCAGAAGCTTTGCCTACTTACAAACACCAAGACATGCTTGAAACTTGGGATGACATGATCGATGGGACAGAATTGGCACGGGAAAACTACGTTGAAGCTGCTTGGGACACTGGTGTAGTGGATGATAGTCAATATGGGATTCCGGCAACCATGGGTTCGTGGGTGATGTATTACAACCAAGATTTGGTGGATAAATATGTTCCAGGAGCGTTGGATGATGGCGTAGTGACGTATGAAGAAATCAGACAAGCTGGGGAAAAAGCAAAAGCAGATGGTATCTATAGTTTTGGCTATACATGGGGCATGCAGAATTATTCGAATCTCTACCAACAAATGGGTGGGGAATGGCAAGATGCACAAGGAAACATCAATATCGATAATGAGTATTCTTACAATGCCGTTCAAGAGTTTAAGGATCTGTACGATGCCGGCTACATGGTCCCAGATGGTGAAGATGCAAATAAACTTTTTGCAAACCAGCAGCTGATTTTTCTTCCAGAAGGAACATGGATGCTAAGTAATATGGAAGAAATCAGTTACTTCACTTGGGGCCAAACATTTACTCCTCAATGGGATGCGGAACATATCATTCAAGGTTCAGGCGTCGATCAGTTTGCAATGTTCAAAACGAACGAGGAACGTTTCGATGAAAAGAAAAGTGGCATGGTCGACTTTCTGACTTGGTTACAAGCAAACCAATTAGAGTGGGTCAAATCAGGTGCAAATCCTACTTCCTTAGCTATGCTAGACAATGAAGAATATGTTGAGATGCCACAATCCTTCTTATTGAAGACAGAAAAAGGACAAGCGGCAATTTCTGTTAACGCAGTTGATGGCTTATCGTATATCTTTGGTGAATATGATAATCGCTCATGGGACATGATCACAGGAAAAGCAGATATTCAAACGACGTTTGGTGAGATCCAAAAAGTTGTAGAAGAAAAGATGAAATAATCTTCTCACATAGAGGCTGTGGCAGAAGGAAGAGCGACCATAAAAAGAATTCAGTCTATTTTTTGATAGGGGAGGAATTCTGATGGGGAGGCTTAAAGGGCTGTCACAGTCGTTTCTTGTTGAGAGCTGCACTAGAAATACAAGGAAGGATGGGTATTGATGAAAAAAAGGTTAAATGGCTGGCCAATCGTTTTTATTGGTCCGCATATGCTCCTTTTTCTTTTATTCTTTTTAGTTCCTGCAGTGATTGGGATCTATGTTTCTTTTACTGAATGGGATCTGTTCAGTACACCGATTTTTGTCGGGTTTGATAATTTTCAAACGATTTTGTTTGATCAAGACTCGTTGTATCATACGCAATTTTTTAATGGAATGAAAAATACGCTGTTTTTTGCGGCAATCTCCGTTCCGTTATGTATTGTAATTCCCTTGTTACTAGCGGTTGCATTATCTGCTAAACCAAAAATGATGCGTTTTTTTCAATCGATTCTCTACCTGCCAACACTGTTTGCAATCTCTGCCGTCATGATTATTTGGGGGTTCCTTTTGAGCAAATCTTTTGGGCCAATCAAAGAAGTATTCGGTATCGACATCAATTTTGTAGGCACGCAACCATGGGCATGGATCGCTATTTTGATCGTGACGATTTGGTGGACATTAGGTGGGAATCTAATTATTTATGTTGCTGCATTAAATGGCGTCTCTAAAGAGCAGTTAGAAGCAGCAGAATTAGATGGTGCAAATAGTATAACGAAATTTTTCCGTATTTCTTTGCCGAGTATTCGCAACCAGCTTGTTTTTACCACGGTCATGACGACCATCGCTCAGTTTAATATTTATGGTCAGCCACTAATGTTGACGGGTGGCGGACCCAACAATTCTACTCGCGTGTTGATGATGTACATCCAAGAAAATGCTTTTGGTAGTAGTACCTCGGTTGCAGGAATTTCTTCAGCGATGGCTATTTTACTAGGTTTTGTAATCATGGCAGTTTCGATTGTGCAATTTATGGTCATCAAAAAAATGGAAAGATAGGAGGGAAGAAGATGCGAGAAAACAAACTAGGGAAAAGAATTGCCTTTATTTTGCTAGCGATCGTCTGTGTGATTTGGCTCTTTCCTTTGATATGGGCAATTTTTACCTCGTTTAAATCGGAGGCAGAGATTCAAAAGGTTGGGTTCAGTTTGATTCCACAAGATTGGACGCTGACTAACTTTTTGGGCTTGTTACAAGGCAATGATTCTTCTCCTGTGTTCCGCTGGTTTGTGAATTCAATGATTATTTCAACTTCACATACGCTGTTGGTTATGGTGATCGTCTCGTTTGCAGCCTATGGCTATACACGACTCACCTTTAAGGGGAGAGATTTGATTTTTGCCCTATTGTTAGGAACGATGATGTTTCCCGGGGTGGTCAATTTGATCCCGAATTTTAAAATCGTTGATACGTTAGGTTGGACCAATACATTTCTGGCAGTCATCGTTCCTGGGGCTGCAGGTGTTTATAACATTTTCCTCGTTCGGCAGTTCATTTTAGGGATTCCTAAAGAATTGGATGAATCGGCTGTGATCGATGGGGCCAACGAGTTTCAAATCTTTTATCATATTATCTTACCACTGATCAAACCTGTATTGACGGTGGTTGCGTTATTTAGTTTTACTGGCTCATGGAATGACTTCTTGTGGCCATCGATCGTGATAAACGATATTGATAAATTACCGATTACACCGGGGCTGCAGTTGCTACAAGGGCAATACATGACCTATCCGGGAATTGGAACTGCCGGAGCAATCTTGGCTTTGATCCCTACCTTTTTATTGTATTTGGTGGCGCAAAAAAGCTTTATGGCGTCAATGTCGTTGCAAAGTGGCATAAAATAATTTGTTTTTGGAGGAAATATGAGTAGAGAAGAATACCCGAGACCGCAATTTGAGAGAGAGAATTGGTTAAGCTTAAATGGTGAATGGCAATTTACCTTTGATGACCAAAATCTTGGTTTAAAAGAAAAGTGGTACACAAATGAAGCAAACTATCCGTACAAGATCAATGTTCCCTTTGTCTATCAAAGTGCATTGAGCGGCATTGATCATCGAGAAGTGCACGACGTTGTATGGTATTATCGGACCTTCAATGTGCAAGTCCCTGAAAAAAGTCGTGTCCTTTTGCATTTTGGGGCGGTGGACTATGAAGCAGATGTGTTTGTCAATGGCAATCATGTGAAAAATCATTGCGGAGGGCATACCTCGTTTGCTATAGACATCACGGATGCTCTAGTATCTGGACAAGAGCAAATACTAAGTGTGCGAGCATTTGACCCGCATTTTGATGAAAGCATTCCACGGGGGAAACAATTTTGGGAAGAAGAATCAGCAGGAATCTGGTACACAAACTCAACAGGGATCTGGCAGCCAGTCTGGCTTGAAGTAGTTGCTGAAACCCATCTGCAACAGGTGAAATTTACGAGTGATTTTGATGCTGGCGCCGTGAAGATCGATGTAGAACTGAACCAGTTACAGCCGCAAGTAGTCTTAGAATATCAAATCTATTTTAAAGATGCTTTAGTTACCAGCGGAAAGGCAGACTTTATCACTTCTAAGTTGAGTTTTGCAGTTGATATTTTCCAGCAAGAAATTTTTCGGACGAATTTTCACCACGAAGGCTGGTCTTGGACACCTGAAAAGCCGCAATTATTTGATGTTGAATTGACGCTTAGAGAAGCAGGGAATGCCATCGATCAGCTAAAAAGTTATTTTGGTATGCGTAAAATACATACAGAAAACGGTATGATTTACTTAAATAACAAGCCTTACTACCAGAAGCTGGTGCTCGATCAAGGATATTGGCCGAGCGGTTTGTTAACTGCACCAACAGATGAGGACTTTAAACAAGACATCTTATTGGCCAAAGAAATGGGATTTACTGGTTGCCGAAAACATCAAAAAACAGAAGACCCACGCTTTTTATACTGGGCAGATAAATTAGGATTTCTTGTTTGGGGAGAGTGTGCGGCGCCGGCAATCTATACCGATCGTTCTGTGATGCGTTTGATGCAAGAGTGGGCAGAGATCATCACTCGGGACTATAGTCACCCTTCGATCGTTACTTGGGTACCAATCAATGAGAGCTGGGGTGTACCAAAAATATCATTTGATCGTCAGCAACAGCATTTTTCTCAAGCAATGTATCACTTTATCCATTCGCTAGACCAGCAACGGTTGGTTATTTCAAATGATGGTTGGGCGATGACGGAGACAGATATTTGTGCGATTCATAATTATGCGCATGGGCAAGAATCTGAGCGGCAAAAATATCTATACTTCAAAGACAGTCTCAGCACGAGAGAAAAATTGGTGAATCGAGTATCGACCCCCTGGCCGATTTTCGCTGGAGGATTTTCTTATCAGGATCAGCCTATTTTATTGACTGAGTTTGGCGGTATTGGCTTCGATGTTTCGGGGCAACCCGGTTGGGGCTATACCTCAGTGGAAAATCAACAAGATTTCTTGAAGGATTATCAGCGAATCATGACAGCTGTTTATGATTCTGTCGGACTCTGGGGCTATTGCTACACTCAGTTGACAGATGTTGAACAAGAAATCAATGGATTACTGACCTATGACCGCCAACCAAAAGTTGATTTGGCAGCGATTAAAGAGATCAATGAGCAGTTTCATCCACCACAGATAGAATAAAATGATTGGTAAGGAAAGGAGCGATGTCCGATGGGGAAATCAGCAGCTTGGCTCAGTGGAGTAAGTATCTTGATTGCTGCGCTTATGATAACCGGTTGTAGCGCTGGAACTGATCCAGGGGAAGAAGTGTCCGATTTTACATCAATTATCGATAATGATGGGGCAGATCCTTGGATCTTGCAAACGGAAGCGTTCTTTTATTATACCAAAACGACTGGGAATAATTTAACGCTTTGGCGTGCTGAAAACCTCTCTCACGTTGCTGCTGGTGAAAAAAAGATCATCTGGGAAATGCCAGCAGAATTTGAAAGTATCTGGGCACCTGAGCTTCATTACTTAGATGATCGCTGGGTGATGTATTTCGCGGCTAATCGTCCTTCAGAAACGCATCGTATGTACGCATTAGTCAATCATCAAAAAGATCCTTACATGGGTGAGTGGCAATTGGAAGAGATCAAAGGGATGGATGATAAATTTGCGATTGATGGAACAGTCTTAGAGATCAATGACAAACGCTATTTCCTTTGGTCGGGCTGGGAAGGGTATGAAAATGTCGCGCAAAATCTTTATTTAGCGGAAATGGCCTCCCCTACGGAAGTGATTGGGGAGAAACGACTTATCTCAGAACCAGAATATGAATGGGAAATGCGGCAAACACCATTGATCAATGAAGCCCCTCAAGTGATGATCAAAGACGAAACAGTCAATTTGGTATACTCTGCCAGTGGAAGCTGGGACAATGATTACGCTCTTGGTCTTATGACCCTAGATGTGGCTGATGATCCGCTAGAAAGAGCGAACTGGCAAAAGGAACCAGCGCCGATTTTCCAACAGACAAACACTGTCTATGGACCTGGTCATAATGGATTTGCCAAATCAAAAGATGGTTCTGAAGACTGGCTGATTTATCATGCTGCTCGGTGGGATCATTCGGGCTGGAACCGTTCGATCCGCTTACAAAAGTTTGGTTGGGATCAAGAGGATAAAATTCTAATGGAAGCTCCTTTGGATGAATGGCATGTTCAAGCGTTGCCAAAAGCTGAGCCCAATCGACTGCGATTAACTGCTAGCCGTGCTTTGCTGGAGGGCGATTTAGTGCTTGTCGAAGATGAGGCAGCACTCTCTAAGAAAGTCGTCCAAGGCTTTGAATCAACGACTGACAAAATTATCTTTGCCCCGCAGATTGAAGAAGCAGACGAATTTCTGGTGATTGCCTATGTCAAAACCACTGATTATCTCTCCTTGAATGACCCAATTCAGGTCAGGATTGAAACGAAACAAGCAAACCACGTGGTGGATGTCTATCCTTCCGAATATTATCAACCGCTACAAGTCCGCATGAAGTTACCGAAAGGATCGCAGGAAATCACCCTTTCGTCTGAGATTGGGATTGATACGCTAAGTATTGATCGTTTAGAAATCGTCAAATTCCAATAAAGAATAATGAGGAAGTTTTTTAAATCCAAGCGATGGGTGATGATCGTTTGACTCCTGCTACTTTGTCTTTAGACAATGTGGCAGGATTTTTTTATCCTTGAAAATTCCCAACTCCTACCGCCATAGCCTAAAATTCCATGTATAATAAAGAAAACGACCGTTTTATTTGGCGAAGGGAAAAGAAAAAGCAAAAGAGGTGCGAACTATGAGGATGAATCAAGAAAAGCTGACTTCATCAAATGGGAAGGATCAGCTTTTTGTCAAAACGTGGCTGCCAGAAGAACAGCCGAAAGCAGTCGTGCAAATCGTTCACGGAATGATCGAACACATTGAACGTTACCACGAGTTTGCGGAATGTTTGACTGCGCAAGGCTATGCGGTGGTCGGTCATGATCACTTAGGGCATGGGCAATCCGTGAAAGAAACACAGGCCTATGGGCATTTTGGTGAAAAAGAGGGCGCCAACTATTTAGTGGCAGATGTGGGAGTGGTCCATCAGTACGCCGCTGCTTGCTACCCAGACCGACCATACTTTATCTTAGGGCACAGTATGGGGTCGCTGGTGTTGCGGAATTATTTGTTTAGTCAGCCACATCCATTGACAGGAGCGATCCTCATGGGCACCACGATGGAAAAAGCCGTGCTGATGCAAGGAGGCAAACTTGTCACGAACTTGTTGCGGCCGTTTGCCGCTCAGCAATGGCCTTATCACGTAATGGAACAGCTAGTTTTTGGCCAGCACAACCGGCGTTTTCGTCCCAATCGGACCGCCAAGGATTGGTTGACCAGTGATCCGCAACAAGTGGATCGCTACTTGAAGGACCCTTACACGCAATTTCATTTTTCCTTAGCGGCTTACAAGGATCTCTTTACATTGACGCAAGCTGCCAGTGATCCGGAACAACTGCGCAGGATTGACCCAGAATTGCCGCTGCTCTTGATTTCAGGTGCAGACGATCCTGTGGGGCACTATGGCAAAAGCGTCCGCCAATTGGCTCAGCAGCTGAAGCAAAATGCTGACGTGACGATGTATTTGCTTGAGCAGGGACGTCATGAGATTTTGAATGAGCGCAACCGCGAGATCGTTTACAATGAAATTTCTCGCTGGCTGTTTGAAAAAATGCCGAAATGACGAACGTTAAGAAATTGGTAGTCTTTTCTGAAAATTCAAAATTATTTTCTCTTTTAAGGCTTTTTTCATTTTCGGCTATCTGTTATAATGATTTTCACATCTAACATAAAGGAGAGATTTTTTGTATGACAGTTTATAACTTTTCAGCTGGTCCTGCCGTATTGCCCCGTCCCGTATTGGAGAAAGCACAATCCGAACTTTTGAATTACCGCGGAAGTGGGATGTCCGTTATGGAGCTGAGTCATCGGTCCTCCTTGTTTGAAGCGATCATTAAAGATGCAGAAGCACTTTTACGAAAATTGATGGGAATTCCTGAAAACTATCAGGTACTGTTTTTACAAGGCGGCGCGAGTCTCCAATTCAGTATGATCCCTTTAAATCTTGCACAAAACAAAAAAGCCTTATACGTAAATACCGGTTCTTGGTCGAAAAAAGCTATTGAAGCAGCAAAATCGCTTGGAAACGTGACGGTGGAAGTTGTTGCCTCTAGTGAGGATCAAAACTTTACCTATATTCCAGAAATTTCAGAAGATGCGATCGATCAAGAAGCGGCTTATTTGCATATCACCACGAACAATACCATTGAAGGGACGGCCTTTCAAACGATTCCGCAGGCTGGCAATGTGCCGATCGTAGCAGACATGTCCTCAAATATTTTAGCCAATGACTATCGCGTAGAAGACTTCGGTGTGATTTATGCTGGGGCCCAAAAGAATATTGGTCCTGCAGGGTTGACGGTAGTGATCATCCGAGAAGATTTACTCAATGATGATGCTGTTTTCGCTCCAATGCTGGATTATCGTCTACAGGCTAAAAATGACTCATTGTACAATACACCACCAACGTATGCTATCTATATTGCTAAATTGGTGTTTGAATGGTTGGAAGAATTAGGCGGCATTCCTGCAATTTTAGAACAAGACCGCCAAAAAGCGGCGCTTTTATACGAAACGATCGAAGCCTCTGCTCTTTACAGTAGTCCTGTGGCTGTTGATAGCCGTTCACTAACGAATATTCCTTTTGTAACAGGGGATAAAGCATTAGATCAGCGCTTCAATGAAGAAGCTGTCGAAGCTGGTTTTGAGAACTTGAAAGGGCATCGTTCCGTTGGAGGAATGCGAGCAAGCTTGTACAATGCCTTTCCATTAGCTGGCGTTCAAGCGTTAGTCGACTTTATGAAATCATTTGAAGCGGAGGTCAAATAAATGTTCCAAATCAAAACATTCAATGCGATCGCACCAGAAGGATTACAGCGTTTAGAAAAAGAAAAGTATGCCATCAACGAGAGCGACCAACCGCAAGGGATTTTGCTGCGCAGCCAGAAATTGCACGATTACGCTTTTCCTGAAAGTGTCTTAGGTATTGCTCGTGCAGGGGCTGGGACCAACAACATTCCCGTCAAAGCATGTACTGAAAAAGGGATCGTCGTCTTTAATACACCCGGTGCCAATGCCAATGCGGTCAAAGAATTAGTGATTGCTAGTCTGCTCTTAAGTGTCCGCCCGATTTTACGAGGTGCCCAATGGGTCCAAACCTTGAGTGGTGATAATGTGGAAGAACAAGCAGAAGCGCAAAAAAGTCAATTTGCTGGAACAGAGTTAGAAGGCAAAAAGTTAGGAATCATCGGCCTTGGTTCTATTGGAGCGATGGTCGCCAACGATGCTTATCGTCTAGGGATGGAAGTAGTCGGTTATGATCCTTACGTGTCAGTGGATACTGCTTGGACGATCTCTCGTCGGGTCAAGCGTGCCAATGATATTGCGGAAGTCTTTTCAACCTGTGATTTTATTACGGTTCATGTGCCGCTAATGGAAAATACCCATCATCTCGTCGGGGAAGCCGAACTCGCGAAAATGAAACCAACAACGAAGCTATTCAACTTTTCCCGTAAAGAAATCGTCGATACAGATGCCGTTTTACGTGCGTTAAAAGCCGACCGTTTAGCGGGCTATACGACTGATTTTGCGGATGAACAATTGCTGCACAATGAAAAAGTCCTCGTCTTGCCGCATTTAGGAGCATCAACAGAAGAAGCTGAAGTCAACTGTGCCAAGATGGCAGCCCGAACATTGAAAAAATTCTTGGAATTCGGAACCATCAAGCGCTCGGTGAATTTTCCAACCGTTGAGATGGCCTTTCATTCGCCTTATCGTCTGACGATCATCAATCGCAATGTACCGAATATGTTAGGTCAGATTTCATCGATCATTGCGGAATCTGGGATCAATATCGACAATATGCTGAATCGTGGCCGGGAAGACTTTGCTTACACCCTAGCCGATGTCGCTTCTGAAGATGAAGCCTTATTGAATCAATTAGCCGATAAACTGCGGGAGAACGAAAATATCGTTCGTGTACGGGTCATCAAGAATCAGGAGGTTGGGTATTAATGGTTCAAGTATTTCCGTTTAAAGCCATTCGTCCAGAAGCCTCATTGGCAGAAAAAGTGGCCGAGCTGCCTTATGACGTGGTCAATTCACAAGAAGCCGCAGCGTTTGCGCAAGGCAATCCTTACAGCTATTTCCACATCGACCGTTCGGAGATCGACTTGCCAGGAATCGATCCTTATGATCCACCGGTGTATCAAAAAGCGGCTGAAAATCTTGCATCTTTTCAAGAAGAAGGCTGGTTGATTCAAGAAACGGCGCCCGCATATTATTTGTATGAATTGACGATGGCTGGCAGAAGTCAAACTGGGCTTGTCGCCTGTACCTCGATCGATGATTATGTCGCTGGGAAAATCAAGAAACACGAGTTTACCCGTCCAGAAAAAGAAATCGATCGGATCAATCATATTCTGGCATGTGATGCCAATACAAGTCCGATTTTCTTGAGCTATCGCCAACCAGCAGCAGTCAAAGAAGCGATCGATGCGTGGCAAGCAGAGCATGCGCCGATCTATGATTTTGTCAGCTATCATGAGGTGCAGCATCGTGTTTGGCTGATCGATGATCCAGCGCTAGTCGCCTCTTTTGCCCAGCAGTTTCAGGCTGTAGATGCCCTCTATATTGCGGATGGACATCACCGTACAGAGTCAGCAGTTAAAGTTGGCTTGCAAAAGCGAGCCGATGGCCAAAGCAGCCAAGAAAGCGACCGCTTTTTAGCAATCTTATTCCCAGAAAATGAATTAGCGATTTGGGAATACAATCGGGTCTTGCGGGTACCGGTGCCAGAAACCTTTTTTGAGCAGGCAGCCCAGCATTTTACGATTCAAGAAACTACAACGAAGAAACCAGCGCAACGTGGTTCGATTCATCTGTACCTAAACCATGCGTGGTGGGAGTTGACCATCAAACCGGAATCTGTGCCGCAAGATGCGGTAGGACAGCTGGATGTGTCGCTTTTACAACAATACGTGCTGGCTGATATTTTCGCGATCCAAGATGTGCGGACAGACAAACGCATTGATTTTGTCGGCGGGATTCGTGGTCCAGAAGAATTGGAACGTTTGGTGGATAGCGGAGAATGGACATTGGCTTTTTCCATGTATCCAACGCAAATGGCCGATCTTTTGGCAGTAGCCGATGCGGGAGAAATCATGCCGCCAAAATCAACTTGGTTTGAACCAAAACTGTTGAGCGGTCTGTTTTTACATGATTTAGAAACGAATTAACCAAAAAAGCTTACGAGGCTACCTCGTAAGCTTTTTTCGATATTAGAAGTTGCCGAGTGTTTCGATGATCAAGCGGACATTCAAGACCGTCAGTGCAATGGCACAAATCCAGCCTAAGGTAGAGACCCATAGCGGATTCTTGAAGCGTTTCCCCATAATTTTTTTTGAGCTGGTAAAAAGAACCAGCGGAATCATCGAAACGGGTAAGGCGATGCTTAAAAAGACTTGCGAATAGATCAGCAGATCGTCCAGAGCTTGTTCGTTGCCGCCAAAGTAAATTGTACAAAGCAAGACGGGGATCACCGATAAGCCACGGGTGATCAGACGTCGCGCCCAAGTAGGGATCTTCATATGGATAAATCCTTCCATCACGACTTGGCCTGTCAGTGTCCCAGTGATCGTTGAATTTTGACCGGATGCCAAGAGCGCTACGGCAAACAGAACGCTCAAGACTGGACTGGCGACAGCACCAGCAATGGAGTAATCTTGCAATGCATTGAACAGCGCGGAGAAGGTGCCGACTTCTTCGCTATGACCAAAGAACAAGGCGCTTCCTAAGATCAAAAGCAGGCAATTGACCAAAAACGCAGCGGATAATTGGATATTGGAATCCCAAGTAGCGAACCGCACGGCCGTTGCCACTTCTTGGGTATCGCTGCGATCGATTTTTCGTGACTGGGAGATCGAAGAATGCAGATAGAGATTATGGGGCATCACAGTCGCACCAACGATCCCCAATGCCATTGTCAGCTGTCCATGGTTCAAGACTTGCTTTTGGGGAATAAAGCCTTGCAAGACAGCCGGTAGATCCGGTTGAGCAATAATGACTTCGTAACAAAAGACCAGCATAATGACCAAAATCAGTGTCATGACGATCGCTTCGATTTTACGGAAACCTAGTTTCATTAAAAAGAGCAGAAGCAATACATCGAAAATCGTTAAGATGACCCCAACTAATAACGGTAAGCCGAATAGTAGATTGAGAGCGATCGCTCCTCCGATCACTTCCGCGATATCCGTTGCCATGATAGCCAATTCGGTGACGATCCACAAGACAAAGCCTAAACCTTTGCTGGTGTGTTTACGAGTTGCTTGCGCAAGGTCCATCTGGGTCACGATCCCTAGCTTGGCTGCCATGTATTGCAGTAGCATAGCGATCAAACTGGAAATCAAGATCACAGAAAGTAAGAGATAGCCATATTCAGCACCGCCTCCGATCGAGGTGATCCAGTTTCCTGGGTCCATATAGCCCACGGCTACCAATGCCCCAGGACCAGAGAACGCTAAGAGATTGCGCCAAAAGCTGCCGTTTTTTGGGATGGCAACTGTATTATTTATTTCTTCCAAGCTAGGACCGTTGGCCGCTTGGATCAATTTTTTTTCTTCATTCATCGTTTCACACCCTATCTTTTTAGGTATACCTAAAAACAAATCTATTGTATTCCTCATTTATGGATTTTTCAAGAGAAACCTTTTGGAAGTCAGAAGGAAGGACAAAAAAACAGCAGCCAAGGGGGTGGCTGCTGCCTGTTAGGTTTTCTTATAAAATTAGTCGGCGCGTAAAGCGATCGCTGCATCTTTTTTCGCTGCCATTCGAGCTGGAATGTGGCCGCCAATCATGGTTAGAACGGTGCTTACGGCAATCAAGATCAGGCCGTGGACCGGATTTAATTGAGCAACATTTTCGAGATCAGTCATACTATATAAGATCGCGTTGATCGGGAATGTAGCTAACCAAGCAATTAGGACACCTAAAGCCCCTGAAGCGATCCCTAAAATACAGGTTTCGGCATCGAAGACGCGGGTGATGTCTTTTTTACGAGCACCTAATGCTTTTAAGACCCCAATTTCTTTCGTGCGTTCTAGTACAGAGGTATAAGTGATGATACCGATCATGATCATGCTGGTTACCAAGGAGATTCCTGCAAAAGCGATCAAGACATAGGTGATGGCATCCATCAAGCCACCAGTCAATTGAGTCATCGTACCGGCTAAATCGGAATAAACGATTTGGTCTTCTTTGTCTTTGCCTTTGTTGAAGTCATCCAAGTAATCAAGGATTTTTTCTTTGGCACTGAAATCATTTGGATAGATCATAATGCTGTTTGGTAAATCACTGCCGCCGAGATAAGCGATCAATGAATCTTTGGCACTTTCGTCAACGGGTTCATTCGTCATCACGTTGGTGTCGCTATCTTTTTGTGCTTGGACGATCGCTGAGTCTTGGTTTTCTTTGATCACTTCTTGCGCGAGGGCATCACTGTAGGCAATGCCGGTTGAAAGCAAGTTCATCGTAGAGTTTTGCTTGATACGTAAGATTCCGCTGATCGTTAATTCTTTGTTGTTGCTGTTATCGAAAACTTCATTTAAATCTTGGTTTGGAATGAAGTTTCCAGTCGGCAATTCGGTGTAAAAGGCATCATTAGACGCCAATGTGATTTTTGTTCCCACGATATCGTCGAAGGAAACCGTGTCACCATCTTCAATATCAAAACCGAGATTGATCAATGCATTGACATTCGTTACGTTGTTTTCATCGACGATCAAAACGACATCTGTGCTGGCACTTGGGTAGCTGCCTTCTAAAAGGTCATAGTTGTCTTTCAAGAAATTGCCGTTATCCTCTGATAACTGCTCAGGGAAAGTCGAAACCCCAATACCGGTTGAGGCACTCATGGCAGACATCATGGCATTGGTCTGTTCATTGTCAGGCGACGCGTTGGAGAAGCTGACTTGTTCCACATTGTCATCGATCTTGCGGAAAAGATTCAATGAAGTTGAACGAGTGTAGCCGATATTGTTACTTAACTCAGGATCAATGTCGTTGATGTAATCGAGAAACTCTTGATCGATTTTGTTGATATGGGTTGCACGATCCGTATCACTTAATTTGGCAGTGACCTCTTTATCTGAAGGGAAATCTTCAGATTTATCCCGCGTACCCATCGCTGATGGATCTTGTTCAGTGGCCACTTGTGAGATCGTGATCGGAAAACGAGCTAATGTTTCTGACTGGGTATTGTCGATTTGTTTTTGGAATCCCGTTGATAGTGACAAAACAATGGCGATTCCGATGATTCCGATACTAGAAGCAAAGGCTGTCAAGAAGGTGCGCCCTTTTTTGGTTCGGATATTGTTAAACGACAAACGTAAGGCCGTCATAAAACTCATTTTTGTGTGCTTTAATTCGAATTGGTCTTTCTTTTGTCCTTCAACATGGGGGTTCGAATCTTTAATGATTCGTCCGTCTTTGAATTCAATGATCCGTCCAGCGTATTTGTGGGCCAATTCAGGATTATGAGTAACCATGATGACCAATTTTTCTTTTGATAGTTCTTGGATCAGTTCCATGATTTGGACACTGGTCTCTGAATCTAAGGCACCTGTAGGTTCATCACAAAGGAGGATATCAGGATCATTTGCTAAGGCACGGGCGATCGCTACCCGCTGCATTTGACCACCAGAAAGCTGATTTGGTTTTTTGTGCATATGTTCTGCCAAGCCCACACGCGTCAAAGCATCGGTTGCTTTGGCTCGTTTTTCTTCTTTTGACACACCGCTCAAGGTCATCCCAAGCTCGACGTTGTCGATGATGCCTAAATGACTGATCAAATTGTAGCTTTGGAAGACAAAGCCAATCGAATTGTTCCGATAGGCATCCCAGTCGCGGTCTTTAAAGGATTTGGTTGATTTGCCATTGATGATCATATCACCAGAGTCGTAATTATCTAAGCCGCCGATCACGTTCAACATGGTTGTTTTCCCAGAGCCGCTTGGCCCTAAAATGGCAACAAACTCTTGTTTACGAAAGGCGACGGTGACGCCGTCGAGGGCTTTCGTAGTACTGGAGCCAACTGTATAATACTTCTTGATATCTTTTAATTCTAACATGGGGTCACTCTTTTCTTGCCGTTTTCACGATTATTTTCATTATGTAACCACGCTATCATAATGGTTAACAAAAATCAACGATTATCATTGTTTAAATAAATAATTTATACTAAACTAAAGACAGAAAAGAGGGAGAGTATGGAAAAAGCGTTAGGAACATTCAATATGGCAGTGTTTGCGGAGATATTTTCGCTGATGGGAAACATATTGTTTGAAGAAATCGGTCTGGAAGATTTAAAATTGACCAAAATGGAAATCTTGGAACTCGTGGTGATCTCTAGTAATGAAGGAATTACGATGTCCGAGTTGGCCCAGCAAATCGGTACATCAAAAGTCCAAATCAGTCGTTCGATCTCGGGGTTGGAAAAGGCTGGCTTTGTGGTACGCAAAACCAACGGCGTCAATCGTCGCAACGTCAATGTTTATTTGGAAGAAGCTGGGAAGCAGTTGTTTGTCCAAAAGAAAAAACAAGTGGAAGAACGCTTGAATGCCAAAACCGCTCAAATGGCTGCGGAAGATATCCAGCAGTTGAGTCAGTCGTTGACGGAGGCAGTGGGGATCTTGCGGAAATATGACATTTTACGGACTGGCAATCAATGTGAGAAGAAGACACAGTTTGATTAAAAAAGGGTGAAGCAATCGTTTGCTTTTTAATTGCTGAATTAATTTCATATTGACCTATATTATCGATTTATTAGATAAAGCAACCGATTGCGTTTTTCTCTTGTTTTGACTTCTGATTTGTGCGACAATGGGTATATCAAACAAGTCAAAGGAGTCTGCTATGAATACTACTGCCATCTATCATCGTCCCGAAAGTGAATTTGCGTATTTGTACGAGAAGGATAAAATGCATATCCGTTTGCGTACCGCCCGTCAAGACGTCCGCCATGTCCAGCTGCTTTGCGGTGATCCTTACACACTGTATAAAGAAGCTTGGTACCAACAAAGAATTGAAATGCAAAAAATTCTTTCCACGGACTTGCATGATTATTGGCAAGTATCGGTCGGAGCAGAATTCCGCCGTTTGTCTTACGGCTTTTCCATCGAAAGTTACGATGGGTTGCATGTCTTCTATGGGGATCACGGGGTCTACCCCTTTGAACAGCAATATTTAGAAATGAACAACAATTATTTTCGGATGCCTTACTTCCAAGAAGCCGATCGTTTCAAAATTCCCGAGTGGGCGAAAGAAACGGTTTGGTATCAAATTTTCCCTGAGCGCTTTGCAAATGGGGACCCATCAAATGATCCTGAAGGTGTGTTGCCATGGGGCTCAAAAAATCCCGATCGCCAAGACTTTTTCGGTGGGGATCTACAAGGAGTCATCGATCATTTGGATTACCTTGTCGATCTAGGAATCAATGGGATCTATTTCTGTCCGATTTTTGAGGCATATTCGAATCACAAGTATGATACCATCGATTATTTGGCCATCGATCCTGCTTTTGGTGATAACGATACCTTTAAACGATTAGTGGAGGAATGCCACAAACGCGGCATCAAAGTTATGCTGGATGCTGTTTTCAACCATATGGGGGATACTTCGCATCAATGGCTAGATGTCATCAAAAACGGCAAAGATTCGCCGTTTGCTGATTGGTTCCACATCAATGAGTTTCCTGTCAACTACAAAGAAGGGGAAAACTTTGAAGATGCTTATGACATCACCTATGATGTTTTTGCCTTTACGCCGCATATGCCGAAACTCAATACGGAAAATCCCGATGTGCAAGATTATTTGTTGAAGATCGCTCGTTATTGGATCGAAGAATTTGATATCGATGCTTGGCGCTTGGACGTGGCTAATGAAGTTAGTCACTTCTTCTGGAAAAAATTCCGCCAAGTGTGTGATGAGGCCAAAGATGATTTTTATATCCTTGGGGAAATTTGGCATTCTTCTCAACGCTGGTTACAAGGCGACGAGTTTCATGCAGTGATGAACTACGCCTTTACAGATGCAATTATTGAATATTTTGTCAAAGACGAGATCTCCATGACGAAAATGGTCTCGGAATTAAATAACCAGCTGATGTTGTATCGGGAGCAAACCAACCAAGTGCAGTTCAATATTTTAGATTCTCATGATACCCCGCGTTTGTTAACTTTGGCTCGGGGAGACAAAGACTTGATGCGCCAAGTGATGGCCTTTACGTATCTGCAACAAGGAGTTCCTTGCCTGTATTACGGCGATGAGATTGGTTTGACCGGTGATATGGATCCGGATTGTCGTAAATGTATGATTTGGGATGAGGAAAAGCAAGATCGTGATTTGCTGCATTTCACCCAGTCATTGATCAAACTACGCAAAGACAACCAAAAAGTCTTATCTGAAGGTTCCTTGAGTTGGAACTGGGTTTCGGAAGAAGATGGCCTGATCATTTTCGAACGAGAGTTGGGGGCACAGCGGATCATCGGTATTTTCAACACTGGCGAGGACCAACTTACACTCTCTCGTCCTGATTCAATTTTGATGGAACAGTTTGTCCAACTGGAAGATGAGACGATGATCATCGATAACAAAGGCTTTGCTATCGTGAAAGTAAATAACGAAGAATCGAATGAAGCATAAAAATGAGGCAAGAATTGCATATGCAATTCTTGCCTCATTCAATGTTTTGGGTATTTTTAATTTCCCCATGCACGTTGGAAAGAATCTTCCCCAAAATTCCTTCTGTCGGTATTATATCCTATAACACCTAAATGTGACAAATGATAACCCTTAAATATAGGTAGTTTTTTCCTGAAACGGGGAAAACGATTGAAAATTTAGATAGTTCTGCCTTCTTTTTGCGCTTCTTTCCACGAAAGGCCTTTTCTTTTTTACAAGATATGATAAACTAGTAAAAATGTATTTTTATTCGAGGAGTGATTTGATGAGTACAGGGTATCACATAGCAGTTGTCGGAGCTACCGGCGCAGTAGGAACAAAAATGATTGAGATGTTGGAGAAGACCACGTTGCCGATCAAAAAAATAACGTTGTTGGCATCCAAACGTTCTGCTGGGAAGACCCTTGTGTTCAAAAATGAACCGCTCGTTATTCAAGAGCTGACCGCAGATTCCTTTGCGGGAGTCGATATTGCATTGTTCAGTGCCGGTGGTGGCATTTCAAAACAATTTGCTCCAGAAGCAGTCAAACACGGTGCAGTCGTAATCGACAATACCAGTCATTTTCGGATGGATCCGAATGTTCCTCTAGTCGTTCCTGAGGTGAATCCTCATGCATTAGCACAACATAAAGGAATCATTGCCAATCCGAATTGTTCAACGATTCAAATGATGGTGGCATTAGAACCGATTCGTCAAAAAGTCGGTTTATCGAGGGTCTTGGTTTCAACGTATCAAGCAGTTTCAGGTGCTGGCGCACAAGCATTGGCTGAATTGACTCGTGAATCTCAAGAACTATTAGCCGGCAAAGCCGCTGATGAACTAAACCCTGAGATTTTACCAGCAGGCAGCGATAAAAAGCACTACCCAATCGCGTTTAATGCCTTGCCACAAATCGATGTCTTTGCTGAAGATGACTATACTTATGAAGAGTGGAAAATGATCAATGAAACAAAGAAGATCATGGAAGATACGCAGATCAAAGTAGCAGCTACGTGTGTGAGAATCCCTGTGTTTAGCGGTCATTCGGAGTCGATTTATATCGAGACCAAAGACCATGCCAGTGTTGAGGAAGTTAGGCAGTGGATCATCGAAGCCCCAGGAGCTGTCTTGCAAGATGATCCGAGTCAACAAGTGTACCCGCAAGCTTTGACCAGTGTGGACAAAACGGAAACCTTTGTTGGTCGGATTCGCAAAGATTTGGATGTCGAAAACGGCTTGCATTTATGGGTCGTTTCTGATAATTTGCTGAAAGGTGCGGCATGGAACTCTGTTCAAATCGCCGAAAGCCTGCATCAGCAAGGATTAGTTCATGTGTAAACCATAAGTTTTTCAGAAAAGTGTGGTGAATGCCACGCTTTTCTTTTTTTATTGTATAATGATTCTTTGCCATTTAGTGTTGGTAGAGAAAGACATAATTGAAACTTAGTTAAAACCAGTTAGGTATAGTGCTTAACTGGTTTTTTATTTCATTTGATTCTTTTGAGAGATAGCAGTTTTCATCCACAAAATTTGTTTGAGCGGTGAATACCGACTGACATTCTTTGCAGTGAAATCGTGTACATGCCAAGCGTAATTCTGTTTTTGTTACTCAATAAAGCAAAAGTTGGTCTTTTGTCTGATGTGATTTTATCTTAGTCGACTAAATTCTACCAATTAGGCTATCTCTTTTTCTATATTTTTTGTCCGCTAAGTTTTTCTTTTTTTGTGTGCTGTTTAGGATCTAGCATAATTTTTATAGTAGGCATCTAACATTTCTTTACGGAGTTAAAATGAACAATAGTGTAAAGTGATAAAACCTACCTTATTTTGAAAGGTGGATACATAGAATGAAATTAAAAAAATCATAAATAGCACATATTTGTGTGATAAAAGAATATTTTATTAAGAACATTTGTTTTTAAATGTGTCAAAGACATTGTTTGTTCAAACATAATTTTCGAACAATTGTTACCTTTCGTTAATGTAAGCTCAACTTAAATTATAATTAAGGAAATGTAAAAATAATATTCCTTCCTATCGTTTACATTAAAGGTGTGTCAAGGACACAAAAAAATAAGATTGGAAGTGGATTTATGAAAAAAGTTTTTTTGGTAGTAACAGCAGCGTTGGCAGTCATCAGTTTAGCAGCATGTGGACCCGGAAGTTCAAAAAAAAACCCAGAAAAATCACCGAAAACCGAACAAAAGCAAAAAAATAAATATGGTTCCGAGCAATCACCTAAAAAGCAGACGCCTAAGAAACAGACACCTAAAGGACAGACACCTAAAAAGCAGACACCTAAGAAACAAATGCCTAAGAAGCAAGAACCGAATCAAAACAAGGAAAAAGGGGAGGGATCAAAATCTAAAGACTCAAATGGACAGAAATCAAATGAATAAATTTGTTTGTCAAAACTAGATAATGGCTAAAGAAGTCCCGGTTCAAACAGGAGAACCAGGACTTCTTTAAGTGAAAATACGTATTTGATTATCAAACATTCACAAAAATGGAGGAACTGTAAGATGAGAAAAAAACTTTTATTTGTAGCTATGTCAGTAGGATTGCTTTTGTTTTCGGCATGCTCTAAGAGTGCTGATAAAGAGACCGCAGTAAGCTTTAAAGGTGGTACAATAACACAAAAAGACATCAATGATCAATTAAAAAAAATCAAAGGTGCAGATTCAGCAATCCAGCAGATGGTAGTTGAACGAGTGTATGAGAATAAGTATGGAGACGAAATAGCTACGAAGGATATTGAGAAAGAGTTTAATAAAATCAAAGAACAAGCCGGGAAATCCTTCGATTCTCAATTAGCTAAGTCTGGTAATACGGAATCAGAAGTAAAGCGAAAGATAAAGCAACAACTAGCCTTTAAAAAGGGCCTAGAAACTAATGTAGAAGTAAATCAAGAGAAATTAAAAAAAATATGGGAGACTTTCCATCCAGAAGTAGAAGTACAGCAAATTAAATTGAAAAATGAAGAGGATGCAAAAAAAGTAAAAAAATCTTTAGATGAGGGAGAAGATTTCTCGAAGTTGGTGAAGGAAAAATCAATAGATCAAAAATCAAATTCCAATGATGGGAAAGTGACATTTCATTCATATGCTTCATCTGTGCCAGAAGAAGTGAAAGAAGCTAGCTTCAAACTAAGTAACAGCGATATTTCAGAGATTATTCCGGTAAAGAATCTTATGACAAAACAAACGAGTTACTATATAGTTAAAATGATTCAGAACCAGGAAAAAGGAGATGATATTGAAAAATATTCTGACGAGTTAAAGCAAATTATAATTGAAAAACAATTAGCTGATCAAAAATTCGTAAAACAATCAATAAGTCAGGAATTGAAAGCTGCAAATGTGAAAATCAAAGATGCAACATTAAGTAATATTATGGATTCTTTAATTCATCAGGAGAATAAACAAGTGCCTAATAAGAATAACGAAAATGAAAAAGAGTCAAAATACAAAGATTCAAACCAAAAGGAATCAAAAGAATAAACATTTTGTGAAATCCAGAGAAGATTTAAAGAAGCTCAGGGTCAAACAGGAGAACCGGGGCTTCTTTAAACGAAAAGATAGGGTGTTTGCCTCAATCATTTAGGGATTGTTTTTTCTTCTTTTGAGTTATCATTAATAGTAAGCATGTGATCAAGGTTTGATTCGTATTTTTCTTCTACTTTAATAGGGGAATGCTTATGAATAATAGCTATAGATTTTGACATCGTAGAATAGTACTTTTCAACGGATTTTTTATATTGTTCCGGAGTGAGGTATTCGTTAGTTTGATACTCGGCGCTTCTTTCTAATGCTACTAAGGCAGCGTAATAATTCTCGAATGCCGATCTTAGTTCGGCATGTTTAATTTTTTTCGAGTCGTCCGTACTTAGTAAGCCAGTATGTTCTTTTAGAAAATTTAATTCTGCTCGTAGACTTTTTTGTATTAATTTCCAATTGTTTTCATCTTTTACATCATACGACCACCTTGTTTCAAGTGACTGCTTCATGATGTTAGACAGCTCATCTTCAGGAGTTTTTGAGCAACTTGCTAAAAAAAAGGATAATGTTATCAATCCAACAATAATATATTTTTTCATGTAATACCTTCTTTCTCTCGAATGGTATCGATTACATTTTTAAAATACCAGATAACTATGAATTTTTTCTAAAATATATAAGAAAAAGCAAAATTGTTAACTCATCTAGATATTTTGAGACTAATTGAAAAATCAAAAAATATATGTATGCATTCCCGCATTTTTGAATTCCTTTGACTACCCTTTAGTTGCGTTTTATTGCGAATGTTTGCGCTATTTTGTGTCATTGCGCTAACGAAAAACCTTAACGTTGCGAGATTTTGCGATTGATTGCAAGTAATATTGTTATTTTTGTTGTATAATAATAGGGACGGCTTATGCTTGGGAAATAATACAGTAGAAAAAAATTAAGAGGTGAATAAAAGTGGAAACGATAAAAATCATTCCTCTTGGCGGTGTACGCGAAAACGGAAAGAACATGTACATTGCTGAAGTTGGCGAGGATATATTTGTGCTGGATTGCGGTGTCCGTTACCCAGAAAATGAATTATTAGGGATCGATACAGTGATTCCAGACTTCACATATTTAGAAGAAAATGCCGACCGTGTGGCTGGTGTCTTCTTGACCCACGGGCATGCAGATGCGATTGGTGCATTGCCTTATTTCTTGGAGAATATCCAAGTACCGGTCTTTGGGACCGAGTTAACGATCGAACTAGCAAAATTGACCGTGAATAAAAATGAAGCTACCAAGCGCTTCAAAGATTTTCATGTGATCGATGAACATTCGGAGATCGACTTTGGCCATGCGACCATCAGCTTTTTCCGTACGACCCACTCTATCCCTGATTCTGTTGGAATCAGCGTAAAAACAGAAGCTGGCAATATCGTTTATACAGGAGATTTCAAGTTTGACCAAACAGCGATCCCTATGTATCAAACCGATTTTGGCCGCTTAGCGGAAATTGGAAAAGAAGGAGTCTTAGCATTGCTAAGTACGTCCTCAAATGCCGAAAATCCAACGCCGATTGCTTCTGAATTGACGATCCAAGATGAAGTTTATGACAATATCCGTTACTGGGAAGGTCGGATCATCGTCGCTAGCGTTGCTAGCAATTTGCAACGGGTGCAACAAGTATTAGATGCGGCGTTTCGTTCTGACCGCAAAGTCGTTTTGACTGGTCAAGATTTTGGTCGGATCATCAAAACGGCCATGAAGTTAGGGAAATTAAAATTACCTGCCGAAGACTTGCTGATCACCCAAAAAGAAATGAAAAAATACTCAGACGAACAGTTGTTGATTTTAGAAACAGGTCGTATGGGGGAACCAATCAAAGCGTTGCAAAAAATGGCCAACGGCTCTCACCGGACGCTGCGCATCAAAGAAGGAGATCTTGTTTACATCACAACGACGCCGACAACGGCAATGGAAACGGTGGTTGCGAAAACGGAAGATATCATCTATCGCGCTGGCGGTACCGTGAAACAGATCTCGGATAATTTCCGTGTTTCTGGTCATGCCAACCCGAATGATCTGCAGCTGATGTTGAATATGATGAAACCGAAGTACTTTATCCCTATTCAAGGCGAGTACCGCCAATTAGCCGCCCATGTGGACTTGGCGCAAGAAGTCGGGATTCCGATGAAAAATATCTTCATTACTGCGCGTGGGGATGTTTTAGAATACAAAAAAGGCGAAATGATCGCCGCAGGTGCGGTCCCAGCTGAAAACGTCATGATCGACGGGATCGGTGTCGGAGATATTGGGAATATCGTCCTGCGAGACCGCAAAGTCTTATCTGAAGATGGAATTTTCGTTGCAGTAGTGACGATCAATCGTCGCGAAAAGAAAATTATTTCTGCCCCTCAAATCACTTCTCGCGGGTTTGTCTACGTGAAAGCCAGCCGTGACCTGATTCGTGAAAGTGGCGAGATCGTAGAAGAAATCGTAGAAAAACACCTTCATGATGAAGAGTTTGAATGGAGCAAATTGAAACAAGATATCCGTGATCGTTTGAGTCGTTTCTTGTTTGAACAAACCAAACGCCGTCCAGTCATCTTGCCGGTCATCATGGAATCAAGCCAAAGAAATCGCAACCGTAAATAATTCGTTTTGACCTACTGACAAAAGCTGGTGAAAGAATAGCCGTTTGACGGCCGATTTCTTTTCGCCGAAGCTTTTGTTTTTTTTTGTGCAAGAAACAGGCGGCGTTTTTTCAATAAATGCCCCTTATTTTGATCGTGAATGGGCAGATAAGGATTGACGGCGAATGGATTTCGATCAATAATACAAAGTTGTCCCCCTAAGACTAGAGGAACAAAATAAGCAAAGAGAGGATGGTCGATTTGTGAATAGTTATCAAGAAAACCCAGTAGTACAACAGAGAAAGTGGTGGATTCTCATTGCTGTTTCGATGTTTACCTTTATGTCAACACTGGATGGGAGTATCGTAAATATCGCATTGCCGACGATCTCGGCAGATATGGGTGTACCTATGAATCAAGCGGAATGGGTCGTGTCCGTTTACTTGATGATCGTTTGTGCCTGCCTTTTATTATTCGGTAAGGTAGGGGACAGTTGGGGCAAAATCAAAGTTTTCCGCTTGGGAATGCTAATTTTTATTATCGGTTCGCTGTTATGCGGGTTTAATCACTCCTTAGCATTTCTTTTATTTGCCCGAGTGGTGCAAGCGATCGGTGCTAGCATGACGATGGCGACGAATACCGGAATCATTACTGAAGTTTTTCCTATGAGTGAACGAGGACGCGCCTTAGGGATGATTGGTGCCTTTGTTTCGTTAGGCTCCATCGCCGGTCCTGGATTAGGCGGAGTGATTTTGGCGCATTTTTCTTGGCCGTTTATTTTTTGGATCAATGTTCCTGTCGGTATTCTGACGATGATTGCTGGAGAAAAGGTGTTACCAAAAGATATTACCATGAGTCATGATTCCATTGATAAAACCGGGTTTGTGCTGTTTTCAATTGCAATTATCAGCTTCTTCGGCGGCATTTTTCTTGGACAAGAGCGTGGCTTTCTAACGTGGCTGCCGCTGCTGTTGGGTGGGATCGCTTTAGTGGCATTCATCGTCTTTTTGCGAGTAGAAGCGCGTCTGAGCAAACCGCTGATTACCTTTGGGATCTTTCGTAATAAAATTTTCACCATGAGCCTGATCACGGCGTTGCTGATCTTTTCTGCAAACTTTTTTGTCAATGTCGTGATTCCCTTTTACTTGCAAAGTGCCCGAGGCTTAACGCCGAGCGTGGCAGGAATGCTGATGATGGTCTTTCCTTTGATGATGGTCATTGGTTCACCACTTAGCGGGTATTTGACGGACCGTGTAGGACCGGAGATTTTGGTCTTAGCTGGCTTAGCGTTGCTGTCGATCACTCAGCTGATGTATATGTTTATGAATCAGGATACGCCGATTTGGTATTATATCGTTGCCACTGCCATCATGGGACTTGGCAATTCGTTGTTCCAATCCCCAAACAATACGATGGTAATGAGCAGTGTCACCAAAGAAAATCTTGGGGTGGCAGGTAGTCTAAATTCCTTTGCCCGCAATTTGGGCATGGTGTTAGGGATATCCTTAGCAACGACGATTCTCTATGCAGCAATGAGTCAAGCGTATGGAAAGCATGTGACGACCTATATCGCAGGTCGGGCAGATATTTTTGCCTATGGCATGAAAATCACCTTCTTTGGGGCGTTCCTTCTTTGCATCACGGCGTTATTCTTAACAGTCTGGCGCATCTATAAACAAGGCGGACGTAAGAAAACGCTATGATCGCTTGAAGTCATCAGGTCGAACTGTTCTATTCCTTATTCAGAAAGGGTAGAACAGTTTCTTTATTTTTCTTGACAAGAACCAGAAAAAGGACGGATGTAATAAAGCTGCCAGAATTTGTGCTTTTGGATTTCTGGCGTTATCTGTTATAATGAAAAATATTAGACTGTATTACTTAGATGGAAAGGGGAATGTTGTATGAAACTCACGTATCACGGACACTCAGTGCTTGCTATCCAATTAGCGGATGGCCAAAAATTGTTGTTTGACCCTTTTATTACTGGAAATGCTCTGACTGATTTAGATGCAGAGACAGTGGAAACCGATTGGCTTTTGATCACGCATGGTCATAGTGATCATATTGGGGATATGGTGCCGATCGCCAAAAGAAATGAAGCGCCAGTGATCAGTGTCGTTGAAATTTGCCGCTATGCAGCCCGCAAAGGCGTTGCTGAGACGCATGGCATGAATATGGGAGGTTCTTTTGAGTTTCCGTTTGGCAAAATCTCAATGGTGGAAGCGAAACACAGCTCTGGCCTTGAAGAAGACGGAACGATGATCTATATGGGCAATCCTGTTGGAATCATTTTAGAAGCAGAAGGCAAAACCATCTACCACGCTGGAGATACTGCACTCTTTAGCGATATGGCGATGATCGGTGAACGTTTCGACATCGATGTGGCATTTTTACCGATCGGGGATAATTTTACGATGGGCGTTCAAGATGCCGCAACAGCAGCGGCCCTTTTAAACGCGAGCAAAGTAGTACCGATCCATTACAATACGTTTCCAATGATCAAGCAAGATCCGCAAACCTTCGTGAATTTATTGCCGGCAGGTGTGGGCCAGATCCTTGCAGTCGGTGAGACATTAGAAGTTTAAGCAACAGGAAGATTCGTAGTAGGAATAGGGGATAATTATGGCGACAAAACACGACTTGATTTTAGCGCATATCGAGAATCTGCCTGTAGGCGATCGCATCTCGGTGCGGGGAATCGCAAAAGACTTGAATGTCAGTGAAGGAACAGCCTATCGGGCAATCAAAGATGCGGAAAATATCGGCTTGGTTTCAACGATCCAGCGTGTCGGAACCATCCGTATCGAACGAAAACTAAAAAAACACATTGAAAAACTAACTTTCGGCGAAGTCGTCCAAATCATTGAAGGTGATGTTTTGGGCGGCGCTGCCGGTTTGGACAAAGACTTGAACAAATTTGTTATCGGCGCCATGAAAGAATCAGCAATGGAACGCTACATCACGCCTGGCTCCTTAGTGATCGTCGGAAACCGCAACGAAGTCCACAAGTTGGCACTGGAGGATGGCGCAGCCGTCTTGATCACGGGAGGCTTTGAAACAACAGAGGAAATCTGTCGTTTAGCAGACGAATTGGAGTTGCCGATTTTACAAACGACCTATGACACCTTTACCGTGGCAACGATGATCAACCGTGCCTTAAGCGACCAGCTGATCAAAAAGGACATTATGCTGGTGAGTGACATTTATATGCCATTGGAAAAAACCAAGTATCTGCACACCTTTGATACGGTCAAGGATTACAAACTACTCTCGGAGTCTACCAATCACTCCCGCTATCCAGTCGTCAACAAGAATATGCGGGTCGTTGGGATCATCACAGCCAAAGATGTCTTAGAAAAGCCTGATACGCAGATCATCGAACGAATCATGACCCGGGAACCACGGGTCGTAAAAAAAGAGATGAGTGTGGCCTCTGCCAGCCATCAGATGATTTGGGATGGCTTAGAAGTGATGCCCGTCGTAGCTGATGACCTTTCTTTGATTGGGATTGTCACACGCCAAGACATTATGAAAGCGATGCAGATGGTCCAACGACAAACGCAAATTTCAGATACGATTTCTGACCAAATCTCGGGACAGATGCAAGTTATCGAACAAGATTTTGAAGGGAACAAATTGCCGCAGCCGTATTTCAGCTTTGCGGTGACGCCCCAAATGGTTAATGAAGTCGGAACGATCTCTTTTGGTGTCTTGAGTGAAGTAATCGCTAATACGGCGAAACGTACGATGCAGTTGAATCAACGACGCAATAGCTGGATCGAGCAAGTCAATCTGCATTACTTCCGTTTGATCCAATTAGAAAGCGAGATCATCATTCAACCGAAGATTCTAGAACTGGGGCGACGTTCGGCGAAAATCGATATCGAAGTATCGATCGAAAATTCCTTAGTGGCAAAAGCGATCGTGGTATGCCAAGTAATGGAACGCCCATAAATCATCGAAAACGGCACTTATGGAAAAATTTTAGAGAGAAAGTTGAGACCATTCATGAAGGTACAAGAAGAAATACTTGCAACAATCAAAGCATTCGACCGGATCATTATCCATCGGCACCAGCGCCCTGATCCAGATGCATTAGGATCACAAGTGGGGTTGGCAGAAATTTTACGAGCTAGTTTTCCCAAAAAAGAAATCTATCAAGTTGGCGGACCCGTTGAAGGATTGGATTACTTGGCGCTGATGCAGACGATCCCTGATGATTTGTATAAAGGGGCGCTGGTGATCGTTACAGATACGGCCAATGCACCACGGATCAGTGACCAACGCTATGATCAAGGGGCGAAATTGATCAAAATCGATCATCACCCTAATGATGAACCTTACGGAGAACTGGTTTGGGTCAATACGAAAGCCAGCAGCTGTAGTGAGATGATCGTTTCGTTTTGGCAAATGTTTCAAAACGAGCTGACGATGACGCAAGAAGCGGCTCGTCTGTTATATGCGGGCATTGTTGGTGATACTGGACGGTTTTTATATCCGGCAACGACAGCGACAACCCTGCGCTTAGCGGCTGAACTATTGGATTACGGCTTTGATGCTCCGAAGATCAATCGTCAATTGGATCAAGTCTCTCGCAGTGTTGCTCGCCTTTCAGGGTATGTCTACGAAAACATCGAGATTGATGAGATTGGTGCTGGTAAAGTGATCCTATCGCAAGAATTGCAGCAGCGTTTTGGCGTAGTAGATTCGGAAACCTCAGCAGTCGTTTCCTTACCAGGGAAAATCGACGAAGTGATGGCTTGGGCGATCTTTGTCGAACAACCAGAAGGCTATTACCGTGTGCGGATGCGTTCGAAAGGTCCAGTGATCAATGAGATCGCCAAACGCCATCATGGTGGTGGACATCCGCTTGCCAGTGGAGCAAATGCAAAAGACCTTGAAGAAGTTGCAGTGATCTATCAAGAGATCCAAGCAGCGATCAAAGAATTTCAAGCAGAATAAACACTTTTACAAGCACATTTGCCAATAGAAAAAGGGCGTGCCAAAAGCTTTCGGCACGCCCTTTTTTAGACAAAACGCAGCGCAGGCTCATCACTGAACCGGTACTGCGTTTTTTTGTTGCGTATTTACGAGAAAATAAGAAGTTTACCCCCGTAGATCGTCTAAAAATTCGGTTTTGCTTTTCGTTTTCTCGTCTTTCATTTTGATGACTTTAGCTGGTGAGCCAGCAACGACTGCTCCAGCAGGGACATCTTCCGTCACCACAGAACCGGCAGCAACGACTGCACCTTCGCCGACACGGACGCCTTCAAGGACGACGGCATTTGCGCCGATCAAAACATTGTCTTCAATGATGACTGGGCTTGCTGAAGGTGGCTCAAGAACGCCAGCCAAGACAGCACCAGCGCCAATATGGGCTTTTTTCCCAACGGTTGCCCGAGCACCTAAAATCGCACCCATATCGATCATGGTTTCTTCACCAACCACAGCACCAATGTTGATCACTGCCCCCATCATGATAACGGCATTTTTTTCAATGATGGCTTGGTCACGGATAAAGGCACCTGGTTCGATACGGGCATCGACTTTCGTCAAGTCCAACAAAGGAATCGCTGAGTTGCGGCGATCATTTTCCAGATAGTGATCGGTGATTTTGTCTTGGTGCGCGGTTAAAAACTCAGCTACTTTTTGACTGTCACCAACCACGAAATAGAAGGTGCCGTTACCAAACAATTGGATGCCATCTGCTTGGACGTCGCCAAGATCTCCATTGATATAGACTTTTACAGGTGTTTGTTTATTTGCTTCTTTGATATATTTTGCTAATTGATAAGGATCGGAAAATTGTAATTCTGTCATGAGAGACCACCTTTACTTGTCGATTAGATTTTGCATGGAATAAAAACCGGCTGGTTGATCGGCTAAAAATTCCGCTGCTTTTAGCGCACCATTGGCGAAGATTTCGCGGGAGAGCGCAGTGTGTTTTAATTCAATGATTTCATCCTGCCCAGCATAGATGACAATGTGTTCCCCAGGGATCGTTCCGCCGCGAACGGCATGGATGCCCATCTGCTTGCGGTCATTTACTAGATCACTGCCTTCACGCCCGTAGAGATACTCTTTTTTTGTTTCGCAGCTGTCATTGATACTGTCTGCCAACAGCAAAGCTGTACCGCTTGGTGCATCAAGTTTTTGATTATGATGCTTTTCGATAATCTCAATGTCAAAGTCAGCTTCTAATGCGGGGGTGATACTTTGTAGTGCTTTGATCAGTACATTGATCCCCAACGACATATTGGCAGAATAGAAAACCGGAATCACTTTAGCAGCCAACGGCAGCATCATCTGCGTGTCTTCCGTCAAACCAGTTGTAGCAACCACGATTGGCAGCTGCTGTTCGACACAATAGTTCAACAAGGCAGGCACATTGCTATAATGAGAAAAATCAATCACCAAATCGATCGGTTGCGTGATTTTTTCTGGACGATCATAGATTGGAAAAGGACCATCTAATTGCTCGGTACGATCTAAGCCGGCGGCCACTTCTAACTGAGGGTGCTTTGCGATCAGGCTTTGCAACACTTTGCCCATGCGACCGTTTGCACCGCTTAATAAAATTTGTTTCACCAAAAACTCCTCCTTACAGCAATCCGTAATTGGTCATTTCTTCTTCTAAATGAACGAGGGTCGCATCTTCCGGGACACCCAAAGGCAAACGATAATGCAATTCGCATTTGCCCAGTAAGGAGACCGCTGCTTTGATCGGCACAGGATTTACTTCACTGAAAATCGCATCGATCAACGGTTTTTGTCGCAACTGCTCTTTGATGGCTGCTTTTACATCACCATTTAAGAAATCAGCAACGAGTTGTGCCGTTTGTTTCGGAGCGATATTGCCGATCGTTGAAATCACGCCAGAGCCACCTAAAGCTAAAATTGGGGTTACTTGATCGTCATTTCCTGAATAGATCGCAAAGTCATCATCCGCAAGACGAGCGATTTCTGCGATTTGCGAAATATCACCGCTGGCCTCTTTGATGCCTTTGATATTAGGGATTTTTTTTAGTTCTGCCACGGCTTCAGGTGTTAAATTTAAGCCGGTTCTTGAGCTGACGGAGTATAAGATCACTGGCAGCTCAACGCTTTGACAGATTGCTTCATAGTGAGCGACTAAACTTTTCTTGGTCGCTTTGTTGTAGTAAGGTGTTACAACCAATAATGCGTCAGCACCAACGCGCTGTGCTTCTTTTGAAAGATGGATCCCATGTTGGGTATTGTTGGAGCCTGTTCCTCCGATAACGGGGATTCGACCAGCAACTTGTTTTACCACCGCTTCGATCACCGCGATATGTTCTTCATCGTCTAACGTGGATGCTTCACCGGTCGTACCGCATGCAATGATTGCATTCGTTCCTTGCTGCACATGCCACTCCGCTAACTCCTTCAGCTTATCGAAATCCACCGAACCATCTTGAAGCATAGGGGTAATCAACGCAACGCCAGAACCTTTGAATATTGTCAAACTACGACACATCCTTTCAACCAATTTATTTTTCGTTACTCTACGTATAAGTGTACCAAAACGAGGGGTAAAATTTTCAATAAAAATCGAAACATTTCGACAATTTATACTATAGATTATTCGAATTATATACTATAATATTAAACAATATCAATGAAAAACTGAATATTCGCTGGTTTTTATGGATATTTTTAAAAGGAATGTATAGAAAGGTGTTTTAACATGCAAGTATCGCAAACAGTCACAGAATTAACCGAAGACGTGGTTCGTTTTCGTCGTGAATTACATACAATCCCTGAATTAGGGTTAACTGAGTTCAAAACAAAGGAATACTTGCTGCGTCAGTTGCAATCCTTTGGGATCAAAGAAATCTATCCAGTGATTGAAACCGGCTTGATTGCTGTCTTTCGCAGTGAGCGTCCAGGAAAGACACTGGCCTTTCGAACGGATATCGATGCACTACCGATCAAAGAAGAGACCGGTGTTTCTTTTGCTTCCAAACATGAAGGAAAAATGCACGCCTGCGGTCATGATGGCCATATGGCAACGATGCTAGGGTTTGCCAAATACTTAGCGACGCATCCTGAAGTGATTCGTGGAACGATCGTTTTGATTTTCCAACCAGCCGAGGAAAGCCCCGGTGGCGCTCAACTGATGATCGATGAAGGCATCTTACGAGATTTTGGCGTGGAAAAAATCGTGGGGCTGCATGTCTTCCCAGACTTTCCCGAAGGAGTCATTGCGAGTCGGAAAGGTCCGATGATGGCCCGTAACGGCGAGATCAATCTAACGATCAACGGTACGAGTGCCCATGGTGCCCAGCCTCATCAAGGGCATGATGCCATTTTAGCTGCGGCTGCGATCATTCAAGGATTGCATTCGATCATTTCACGCAATATCAGCCCGCTTTCTGCTGGGGTCATCACTTTTGGGAAGATCCATGGGGGAGATGCGGAAAATATCATTCCCGGCAAGGTCGTTTTAAAAGGAACGATGCGGGCGTTTGAAGATGAAGTCTATGAAACGATGACGCGCAGAATCACCACTGTCGCACAAGAAATCGCCAAAGGATATGATTGCACGGCGGATGTTGAATTCGAACATCTTTATCGTGTCGTGGACAATGATCCTGAGATGGTGGAAGTATTGGAAAAAGTGGTCGGGGAGAGCTACCGAGAAACACCGCCATATATGTTGGCAGAGGATTTTTCGATGTACCAAAAGGAAATCCCCGGCGTCTTTTTCTTTGTCGGTACCCGAAATGAAGAAAAAGGTTATGTCCACCCTTTACACAGCAGCAAAATGAATTTTGACGAAAAAAATCTATTGCAAGGCATCGAATGCTACGTTCGTTTGATCGAGGCGTTGAACGAGCCGACAGACAAGGAGTAAAGCGATGGCAAAAGAAATCAAGAACAATCACTTATACATTGACGGTTGCGATACCGTTGAACTGGCAAAAACCTTTGGAACCCCCCTTTACGTGTATTCCGTTTCGGAGATTCGCGAAGAATGCCAAAAGATTCAGGCGCAGTTTTTGACGCGCTACAGCAAGACACGAGCAGCCTATGCCGCTAAAGCTTTCTGTACTACAGCGATGCTGCAAGTGATCAAGTCAGAAGGACTTTCATTAGACGTGGTTAGCGGTGGGGAGCTGTATACAGCGATCCAAGCTGATTTTCCAGCAGAACACATCGAGTTTAACGGCAATAACAAATCCATTGAAGAATTAGCAGCCGCCCTTGATTATGGCGTGGGACGGATCATCGTTGATGGCATTCAAGAAGTCGGCTTGATCCGCGCGTTATGTCAAGAAAAGCAAGTCGTTGCTAAAATCTTGTTGCGCATCACACCCGAGGTTTCGGTCAGCACCCATCAATTTATCTCGACCGGACAAAAAGATTCAAAATTCGGGATTCCTTTAGATGAAGAAATCTTATTTCCATTAGTGGAAGAAGTGATTCAAGCACCTGAATTGGATTTCTATGGCCTGCATTTTCATGTCGGCAGTCAATTGTCGGACAATCGCTCACATCTAGCGGCAGTTGATGCGGCTTTGGCCCTTGTCCAAACCATTCATGAACGTTTTGATTATTGGATCAAAGAACTAAATGTTGGCGGCGGCTTTGGCGTTCGATACACAGATGCAGATATTCGCCAACCCTACAGCTATTTTTTAGATCCTGTGATGGAAAAAATCGACGCCTTTTATGCGCAGCACCAGAGCGAACGTCCGACCATCGTTATTGAACCCGGTCGCAGTATCGTCGCAGAAGCAGGTATCAGTTTGCACACCATCGGCAGTATCAAGACATTGCCGGGAATCAGAACATACGCCAGCATTGACGGTGGCATGACAGACAATATTCGTCCTGGTCTTTATCAGGCAACTTACACTGGGATCTTAGCCAACCGCGCTTCCGAAGCAGCGACACAGAAGATCACCATTTCTGGTAAAGCTTGTGAGAGCACAGACATCTTAGTAAAAGATCTTGCATTACCGCCCGTTGAAACTGGGGATCTGTTTGCTACGTTCGCAACAGGAGCTTACGGCTATTCGATGGCCAGCAGCTACAATAATTTACAGATACCCGCAGTCGTCTTTGTGGAAAATGGCCAAGCGGAATTAGCCGTTAAACGCCAGTCCTACGAGCAAATGCTGCAAAATGAAGTGGTTCCTTCGTTTCTAAAAGAAGAAGCTTCCAGCAAGTAAAATTTTGAAAAGCAGGTGACAACATGACGATTCCTTATACAAAAATGCAAGGTGCGGGGAATGATTTTATCGTAATCGATAACCGCACATTGAAATTCTCCCATGAACAACTGTCGCAATTTGCTGCTCAAGTTTGCCATCGGAAATTTTCTGTCGGCGCGGATGCAGTCATGGCAGTGGATTTCCCCACAGGAACCGCTGATTTTCGGATGCGGTTTTACAATGCTGATGGGACCGAAGCAGAAATGTGCGGCAACGGCGCTCGCTGTATTGCCCGTTATGCCTTTGAGAAGGGAATTGCTGGCGAGCAGATGACCATCGAAACAGTTGCTGGCGATGTCCCCGCATGGCGCTTGTCGGCAAAACACTACAAAGTAACCTTGAACCCACCAACCGTGACAACGTTTGATCAAGCGTACCCGAATCCAACGGTTTCTTTCGTGGACTATGTGGAATTAGGTGATCCGGGAATCCCTCATGCGGTGGTTCACTATCCTGGTCTGGCAGAAACTGAGTTGGAACAGCTAGCTGAACTTGCCAAAGAAATTCGCTATTGGGAAGTTTTCCCAAAAGGGGCCAATGTCAATTTCTATGAAGAAGACGAGAAAGGTGAGCTGATCGTTCGCACGTATGAGCGAGGGGTGGAAGGTTTTACCTATGCGTGCGGCACAGGATCTGGTGCCACTGCGTATGTCGTGACCAAACGCCAACAGCAAGCGGCAGCGAATGTCTTGCTGCACGTGTTAGGTGGCCAGTTAACGGTAGAAGTTGATGTTGATCAGGGCGCATTAGAATTGATCGGTGATGCGGTTATGGTCTCTGAAGGCTTGATTCTAGATGAGAATTTGACTCTGTAAACACTGTGAAAGTTATTGCAAAAAGATGATATTTTCGTTAAAAAAAGAATTGACATTCATTTGAGGCTATCGTATAGTTAAACACAAATTAAAAAACACGCGATGATAAGAAGAGTAAGTCAGTTTCGATTGGATCAGAGAGCTCGGATTGGTGAGAAAGAGCACAGCCGTTTGACTGAAGATGGCCTTGGAGCGTTTGGACGTGAGCAAAAGCAAGCGTGCAGCGGGATTGCCCGTTATAGCAAAGCAGTTGATAAACTGATAAGGTTGGCTGATTGTGCCAATGAATCAAAGGTGGTACCACGAACAAGGTTGTTTCGTCCTTTCTCTATGATGGAGAAAGGACGTTTTTTTATTATAAAAAGGGGGTACAAAAAAATGAAACAGTTGAAAAAGGGAGTCGTTGGATTAGTTGCTGCTGCTTTCTTAATTACATTGGCAGCTTGTGGCAATACTAGCAGCACAGGGGATACACAGTCTGGTGAAAACAGTGTAAATGCAGTGGAAGAAAAAGTCGTTGGAGTTGCGCCGGGACCATACTGGGACATGGTGACAGAGGTGATTTCTCCATTACTGGAAGAAAAAGGGTATCAACTTACGACTAAAGTGTTTAATGATTATATTCAGCCGAACAATGCCTTGGCGAATGACCAAATCGATGCCAATTTGTTTCAACATACGGCCTATCTAGAAAAATTTTCGGCAGATAACCAGTTATCCCTTACGGCATTACAAAAAGTGCCCACACTGGGAATGGGCATCTATTCGAATCAACTGTCCAGCTTGGATGAGTTAGCAGACGGGGCGACTGTTTCGATTGCCAATGATGCCTCAAATTTAGCTCGGACCTTGCAACTGTTAGCTGCCAATGAGTTGATCACCATCGCAGACAATATCGACGAAACGAAAGCAACAGTGAATGACATCGAAGGAAATCCGAAGAATCTGACATTTAAAGAATTAGACGCAGCTCAATTGGCTCGTTCGTTAGATACAGTCGATTTAGCTTTAGTACCAGGAAACTTCGCTTGGGCGGCTTCTCTTGATCCCGCAGATGCTTTGGCGTTGGAGTCATTGAAAGAAGAATATAAAAATGTCTTTGTGGTGTCCTCCGAAGAAGAAGACAGTGATTTTGCTAAGGCAGTTACGGAAGTATTAGAAAGTGACGCATTTAAAAAAGCGATTGCCGAATCACCGTTCAGCAACTTTGATCAACCGAAATTTTGGACTGAGTAAGAAGGGCATATCTTATGGCAAAAATAGAAGTAAAACAAGTATCAGTGACATTCACTCATAAAAAACAAATCAAAAAAGCAGTGGATTCCGTTGATTTTTCCGTTCAAGCTGGAGAAGTATATGGGATCGTCGGATTGAGCGGTGCTGGGAAAAGTACTTTGGTTCGTACGTTGAATCTACTGCAGGTGCCTTCTAGCGGTCAAATTCTGATTGATGGTCAAGACATCACGCAAGCTAAAGGCAAACACTTGCGTGAAGTACGACAAAAAATCGGGATGATCTTTCAGCATTTCAATCTGATCCATAATCGAACCATCAAGGAAAATTTAGCCTTTGCTTTGCGTGCTGGACATTATCCGCAAGAAAAGCAAGAAGCGAGGATCAAGGAACTGTTGGAAATGGTGGATCTGCCTCACAAAATTCACGAGTATCCGAATAATTTGTCTGGGGGAGAAAAGCAGCGGATCGGCATTGCACGAGCGATTGCCAATGAACCTGAGATTTTGTTATGTGACGAAGCTACCAGTGCGTTAGATGTTGAAACGACTGAAGAAATTTTGAAATTATTGATCCGAATCAAGGAACAGACAGGCATCACCATCGTCTTTATCACCCATGAATTGGATGTTGCCCGCAAGTTTTTTGATCGGGTGGCAGTGATGGAGAAGGGTCGGATCGTTGAAGAACAAACGACCTACGGCTTGTTCAGTCAGCCTAAACAGCCTATTACGAAAAAACTGGTAGGTCGTTACTTGGATCTGACGCTTCCCGAGGAAATTCTAGCATCCTTCACGGAAGGCGACTTGCTGGAATTGCGCTATCAAGGGGAGTATACGTTAGAACCACTGATTTCGACTGTAGCCAAAGCCTATGATGTGTCGATCAATATTATCCACGGAAAAATTGAGTATATCAAAAAAGATGTGATCGGTATTTTGTATATCTATTTGACCGGATCCGCCGAAGAAGCAGCAAAAGCCCGAGAACACCTAGCTGCGAACGTCTTTTCTCTAAGAAAGATAGGTGAGAAAAATGGCTGATACGCTTGAGATTTTAAAAACAAACCTGCCCCAAGCACTATGGGAAACATTCTTCATGGTGGGAACTTCAGCAATTATAGGAGTAGTTTTCGGCTTATTGATTGGATTAGTCCTGTTTTTAGTCGGCAGTAACCTTTTTCATAAAAATGTTTTCTTGCATCATCTGGCCGATTTTGTCGTCAATGCAATCCGTTCGCTACCATTTTTGATCTTATTGATTACGTTGATTCCGTTATCAGCGGTGCTGATCGGTGATCCTTATACCCCGGCGGGCGGAGCGATTGCTTTATCGATTGCCGCGATTCCTTTTTACGCCCGAATCGCTGAATCCGCATTTGCCGAAATCGACTATGGCGTCCTTGAAGCTAGTGTCGCTTCCGGAGCATCGACGGGGCAAGTTATTCGCGAAGTGATTTTACCAGAAAGTCTGCCAGCTTTGATTCGCGGATTTGTGTTAACTTTGATCAGTCTTTTAGGCTACTCGGCGATGGTGGGAACGATTGGCGCAGGCGGCATTGGCGATTTAGCGATTCAGTATGGTTATTATCGCTATGAAACGGCGATTTTGATTGTGGTGATTCTCTTGTTGATCCTTTTGGTACAACTCATCCAATGGATCGGCGATGCTTGTGCAAATTATTTCTCGAAATAAAAATGAATTCTGTGTAGTTCCTTTTCGGATACACTTGAATTATCGCTTCTGTTATTACTCTACAGAAGCGATTTTTTTGCTTATCGGTCACTGATTTTTGGTTGCGCCACTAGTGGTTTTTCGGTATGCTGATGGTGAGTTGTTTTTTACAGCGAAAATTATATTTTAAAGGAGCAACACTATGACTCAAATTCCTAATTGTCCAAATTGCCAATCTGAATACGCTTATGAAGACCGCGGGCTGTTTGTTTGTCCTGAATGCGGAAACGAATGGCAAGAGCAACAAGCGGCGGAAGAAGCACCCGTATACAAAGATGCCAATGGCAATATTTTAGTAGATGGTGATACAGTAACGGTCATCAAAGACTTGAAAGTCAAAGGCGCATCTGGCGCCATCAAACAAGGGACGAAAGTGAAAAACATCAAATTAGTCGAAGGCGACCATAACATTGATTGCAAGATCGATGGCTTCGGCCCAATGAAACTAAAATCAGAATTTGTAAAAAAAGGTTAAAAACAAAATCTTCCAGTCATCTTCATAATTTTTTCACCACTTTAATGGTAAAATAAGGTCAAAGATTAAAAGGGGGAATTTTATCGTGTATGGTATGGGCGGATACGGGTTCGGCTTTTTTTATGACCCGACTTTCATTCTTGTAATTATCGGTATGGTGATTTCGCTAGCAGCGTCAGCGTACGTCAAAAGTACCTTTAACAAATATGACAAAGTCAGAAGTAAAAATAATATTACCGGCACAAAAGCGGCGCAGTACATCTTGCAGAGCCAAGGAATCAATAATGTTGGTGTGCAAGCAATCGCTGGTGATTTGACGGATAATTACAATTCTGGCAACAAAATGTTGAGTTTATCGCAATCCACCGCACAATCAACTTCGGTAGCAGCAATCGGTGTTGCGGCCCATGAGTGTGGTCACGCAGTCCAAGATGCCAAAGGCTATTTTCCTTTGCGTTTGCGTCATGCGATCGTACCGATCGCCAATATCGGAACCAGCATCTCGATCCCGTTGATTTTGATCGGGGTACTATTACGAGGCTCGTTTCTGATCAACTTAGGTTTGTTGGCTTTCTCATTGGCGTTTATTTTCCAATTAGTGACCTTGCCAGTCGAGTTCGATGCCTCAAAACGGGCGATCCGTATTTTGGCAGATGGTGGCTTGTTAACAGAAGAGGAAGTACCACAAGCGAGAAGAGTGCTCTTTGCCGCAGCGTTGACCTATGTCGCAGCTGCCGTAGCAACCTTATTGCAACTCTTACGTTTGATTATTTTATTTGGTAATAACAACCGTCGGAATTAATCGACAGTGTGACAGAAAAAAGACCAGCTCAGCATTCTGAACTGGTCTTTTTTCGTTATTCTACTATTAAGTAAACGTAATAGACGTTTTCAACGCTTTTTAAATTTTCTTCAGATAGATTGTTTTCCATTTCAGCAAATAGTTTTAGGTCACCGCCTTGTGCAATGTAAATCAAAGGAATCTCAACATTTTTTTTGATTTCTAGTGGATCTTCTTCAATGTGATAGATTGCTCCCCCGGGAAGATCATTGTCTTCTCCAAGAGAAATATACTGAAATGCCGTAAGATCTGTCGTTGTTTCTGATGCACCGCCATTGGAAGATAAGTTTACGAACAGCTTTTTTTCTCCTTTAGAAATACCAATTGTTAAATAACCGTTATAATTGCTTTTGGTATCTGTCATTAAGGAAGCAATCAGCTTGTGGGTTGTTTTCTCGCCTTTTTGGTAGTGATTAAAGTAAACCGTCATCGCTCGAGCTTGGGTATTAAATTTTAGCTGTGAGCCAAAATCAAATAACAATCTGGAAAGATCCATTTGATTTTCGACTTGAACTATATGATTATCTGGAACACCCGCTATTTTTTCTCCTCGAAAAGGACCGTAATTGTAATAGTTTAAATAAAGCCCCCCAGGTAGACCAATCAATACTAACAAAGACAGTACAGCAATAAAAATTGTCCTACGTGTGTTTTTTAGTCGAGCTTTTTTCACGATTTTTTTAAATTCTTGATCTTTAATAGTCATGATTCTTTTCCTCCATTCGTTTTTTCAGTTGTTTTCTTCCTCGGTATAATGCTGTTTTGATGCTATCTTCCGAGCGATTCAGTAAGAAGCTTTTTTCTTTTAAGCTCAAATTTTCTGCGTACTTCATGATCAAAAGGGTGGAGGTAGAAACGGGTAATTCTTGAAGTGCTTCATAAAGATCATCATCGGTTTCTTGCCAGTTGATACTAGAAGCAGTCACTGGCAAATACTGCCTGACGATTTCTCGCCGTCGCTTTGTTTGTTTATATAAAGTAAAGTAACCATTGATCCCCACACGAAACAGCCACGGACGAATCGCTTCTGCGGATAAGACCGAATCGATTTCAAGGATTTTCACAACTGCTTCTTGAGCAATATCTTCGGCATCCTGTTGAGAAGCGCCGAGGGACTGCAGGTAATGAACCAAGTCATTCGTTAACTGCAGTAAATAATGTTCGTAAGCATCCAAACGCATTTTTCTCCCTCCTTAACAATACAACAACTGAAAATAAAAAAAGTGAACATCTTTCAACTGAAAAAATCGAAAAAAATCGAGAAAACGTTAAATTAATCGATTGAGTTGTGCTTATTTTCTCAAAGAACAAAAAGAATGACAATGATTGGTTGGAGAAAATCTAGAAATTTTAGCAGAATGAGTAAGAACTAAACGAAAATGAAAAAAACTGCAGTGAAATGACACGTGTTTTCATGTCATTTCACTGCAGTTTTTTATAAAAGGAGATATGCATCTCAGTTGTTTTTAATAGAATCGCTTAAGAATTAATGGATATGACAGATAGGTGCTCTGTCCAAAAATCAGTAAAATCTTTGATTGTTCCATCTTTATTTAGCTGTGCCTGTTCAAATACTGCATTATTTTTTCCGAATGGATCAATTGCGATAATTGTTCCAATCCCAGCACGCTTGGCAGCAAGCAAACCTGAATAAGCATCTTCGATAACAAGACAATCAGCAGGAGCTAAGCCCAATTTGCCAGCCGCTTTAAGAAAAATATCCGGTTGCGGTTTTCCAGGAAAAGAGCCATCGTCATAGACGATCTTATCCCAATCAAACCAGCGTGCTAAATCGAAAGTATCAAAATAAAAAGCAACATTCTCTTTAACAGTAGCCGTGGCAATCGTTAATGGAATCTGCTGGTCAGTCAGCTGATCAAGAGTCGCTTCAAGCCCCTTTGTCAATTGGAGATCGTTCTCATTTTGCAAGCAAAGCATACGATAATAGCTTTCTTTTTCTTCTGACAAGACGGCGATCTCAGAGACAGTCAAATGTTCTGAAATGAAATGTTTTAAAATCTCCGTATTCGTTCGACCATGGATATTTTTTAAAATATCCTCATCTGATAAACCATCTTTTGTATGATCATGAATCATGTGCAGCCAAGCAGCTTCATGTAGATGAGAGTCCAAAAACATTGTTCCGTTGAAATCAAAAATAATCCCTTTCATAGTTACACTCCTATAGTGGTATTTTCGGTTGAATCAGCAATTTGCAGATCGACATATTGTGCATAGTGCTCTTGCAGCTCAGGTGATATTTGACGATCCGTAATGAGTAGGTCGAAGTCATGCAAATTATAAAATACATAAAAATCATCTCGGTTGAACTTTTTGTTATCAACGAGCAGATATTTCTTGCGGGAATTATTTAAAGCGATCTGTTGTGCTTCTCCTTCTTCTGTACTGTAAGTAGAAATGGCTTCGTTGTGTACCCCGTTTGAACTGATAAATGCTTTTGTAAACTTTAATCTTCTTAAATTGTCGTTAGTAATCGGCCCAACAAATGCACCGGTATTTTTACGAAAATCACCGCCAATTAGTAAAATTTCCGGTCCATCTGCTTGCGCAAGAATATCAAAAACCGGGTAATTATTAGTAATGATCCGGATTTTCTTGTTCAGTAAATGTGTCGCCAATAGTTCGATTGTTGTACCTGGTCCTAAGAAAATCGTTTCTCCCTCGTGAATCAATGAGGCTGCTGCGGCAGCAATTTCTTTTTTTTCTTGAATCTGTAAAGTGGCTTTTTCGGTGTGAGAAAGTTCTTGATCTAAAGTATAGGAAAGACTTTGGGCCCCTCCATGGATACGTAGCAGCTTGCCCGATTTTTCTAATTCATCTAAATCTCTGCGAACGGTCATATCAGAAACATCTAATTGATTGATGATCTCGTTAACAGTAAGAATTCCTTTTTTATTGACCATTTCTACGATAGTAAACAATCTTTCTTTTTTCAGCATCGTCTTCACCTCTAATTTAAAGATAATCTAACATATAATCGGATAACAGTCAATCCAATTCAAACAAAAACAAACATATTATACTTATTTCATGTTTGTTTCAATAAAATATATCATTTTTTTCCGATTTTTGTGATTATTTATGTTTGTTTTTGTTGACAAATGTTTTGGATGCGATTACAATTCAATCAGTTAGAAAACGCGGAAACTGATTATAGATTTGAGGAGAGATGTAAATGCTGAAATTACCAGAAGATTTTATTTTTGGTGGAGCCACAGCAGCCTATCAGGTTGAAGGAGCCACTAAGGAGGGCGGCAAAGGCGCTGTTGCTTGGGATGCTTTTTTAGAGGAACAGGGTAGATTCAGTCCCGATCCGGCAAGTGATTTTTATCATCAATATGCAAGGGACATTGAATTGTGTGAACGATTTGGTGTGAATGGGCTAAGATTATCCATTGCATGGAGTCGAATTTTTCCTGATGGAACAGGGGAACCGAACCCAGAAGGAATCGCTTTTTATCATCGTGTGTTCGAAGAATGCGCAAAAAGAAACGTAACGCCGTTTGTGACATTGCATCATTTTGATACCCCTAAACGTTTGTTTGAACAGGGAGATTTTTTGAATCGAGAAACAATAGAAGCATTCGTTTCCTATGCCATTTTTTGTTTTCATGAATTCAAAGAAGTGAAAGTGTGGAGTACCTTTAATGAAATCTATCCTGTTGCGACCAATCAATATTTGTTAGGCGTTTTCCCACCAGGAATCAAATATGATTTTACAAAAATCATCGCCTGTCTTCATAATATGATGGTTGCCCATGCACGTGTAGTGAACTATTTCAAAGAAAACGAACTTCCAGGCGAAATCGGTGTCGTTCACTCATTGGAGACGAAATATGCGGCAACAGATGCTCCAGAAGATAAGCATGCAGCCTTTTTAGACGATGCATTGTCGATCCGCTTCTTATTAGATGCTACTTATTTAGGCTATTATTCAACTGAAACCTTGACTGCTCTTGATGAGATATGTGAAGCAAATCAGGCCAGCTATCATTTTCCTAAAGAAGATTTCGTTGAATTGAAAAAAGCCTCCACGCGTAATGACTATTTAGGAATCAATCACTACCAATGCCATTTTGTCAAAGCTTACGATGGAGAAAACGCGATCCATCATAATGGCACGGGTGAAAAAGGGACCTCTGTTTATAAAGTGAAGGGGATCGGAGAACGCATTTATAAAGAAGGAATTCCTCGAACAGATTGGGACTGGCTGATTTATCCAGAAGGTCTTTATGACTTGTTGTTGCGAATTAAAAGCGATTACCCGCATTACAACAAAATCTATATCACTGAAAACGGCATGGGGTATAAAGACCAGTTTGAAGACGGCATCATTATGGATCAGCCGAGAATCGACTATTTGAGAGTCTATTTGGAATCCTTAAGCAAGGCGATAACAGCTGGAGTAAATGTGAAGGGATATTTTTTGTGGTCGCTTATGGATCTTTTCTCATGGACAAATGGGTATAACAAAAGGTATGGCTTGTTTTATGTTGATTTTGAAACCCAGAAGCGTTACCCCAAAGAGTCAGCATACTGGTACAAATTAGTTAGTGAAACCAAAACGATTATTTAATAAGTAATAATGGAGGAAGAAAAGATGAATAAAGAGGAATTACAAATGCTTGGTTTTGAGATCGTTGCTTATTCAGGGGACGCTCGCAGTACATTATTGAAATTATTGAAAGAAGTAAGACAAGGGAACTTTGAGCATGTTGATTCAGCACTGAAAGAAGCCGACGAAAATTTAACCCTTGCACACAATTCGCAAACAAAAATTTTAGCGGAAGAAGCATCGGGGAAAGAGATGGAGATGGGATTCATTTTTATCCATGGACAGGACCATTTAATGACCACTTTGTTGCTGAGGGATCTGATTCAAGACTTTATTGCACTGTACAAGCAGAATCAAGAATAGGAGAAGAACGCTATGGATGGAATCATTAAACAAATCGAAAAAGGAAAACCGTTTTTTGAAAAAATCTCACGCAATAGTTATCTGGGAGCCGTTCGTGACGGATTTTTAACAGCGATGCCGGCTATTTTATTCTCAAGCATATTCATTTTGATTGCTGCGGTTCCTGAGATTTTTGGTTATCAATGGCCTGAAGCTGTCTCCACTTGGTTATGGAAAGTCTATAATTATTCGATGGGGGTTGTAGGGTTACTTGTTTCAGCAACCACTGCTCGCTGCTTGGCTGATTCGATGAATCGCCGCTTACCGAAAAACAAAGTGATCAACACTACCTCTGTGATGCTGGCCTCTGTGGTAAGTTTCCTGTTGCTAAGTGTCTCTCCAATTGAAGGTGGATTTTCAACGGAATACATGGGGACAAAGGGATTACTGGCTTCCTTTGTCGCTGCATTTTTAACAGTTAATTTATATAAGTTTTGTGTACTGAAAGATATTACTATTAAAATGCCTAAAGAAGTTCCTGGAACGATTTCACAAACCTTCCGAGATATTTTTCCATTCTCTTTTTCAGTATTTGCGGCCGTTTTAATTGATTTAGGTATTCGGCAAATTTTCCAAATCTCATTTGCAGAAGCAATCATTACTGTCCTGCAGCCATTATTCACAGCAGCCGACGGTTATTTAGGAATCGCTATTATCTGGGGAGCGATGGCGCTATTTTGGTTTGTCGGTGTTCACGGACCGTCGATTGTGGAGCCGGCAATTGCGGCAATTATCTATGCCAATGTGGAAACCAATCTGCAATTGTTCAATTCCGGTGAACAAGCTTCTAAAGTACTGACAGTGGGTTTAGGGAATTTTGTAGGAACTATGGGAGGAACTGGGGCAACATTGGTCGTTCCTTTTATCTTCCTACTCTTTGCAAAGTCTAAACAATTGAAGGCAGTCGGGAAAGCTTCCTTTATTCCAGTAAGTTTTGCTGTCAATGAACCATTGTTGTTTGCAGCACCCATGATTTTGAATCCTTATTTTTTCATTCCGTTTTTGTTAACACCTGTTGTAAACGTTTGCTTGTTTAAGTTTTTTGTCGATGTGCTAGGCATGAACAGTTTTATGTACGTTTTACCTTGGGCAACTCCGGCACCAATCGGTTTGGTTCTAGGAACGGGCATGGGGGTATTAGCCTTTGTTTTAGCAGCGGTTCTAATCGTCGTTGACTTCCTGATCTATCTGCCATTTTGTAAAGCATACGATGCTGTCTTAGTAGAGCAAGAAGCACAAAAAGCAGAAGTGATCGCAACTGAGGAAGGTGCTTCTGCCACTATTCCTGAGGAAGTACCTGTGGCAGCGAGCCAAGTTATCAACGATGCAAATAAAGAAATCAATGTGTTGGTACTTTGTGCTGGAGCAGGGACAAGTGCGATGTTAGCTAATGCTTTAAAAGAAGGCGCATCGGAATCGAAAGCACCGATCAGTGCAATGGCGGGTGCTTATGGTTCTCATTACGAAATGCTACAGGATTTTGATATGGTGGTCTTAGCACCGCAAGTCAATTCTTACTATGATGATATCAAAGAAGATACCGATCGCTTAGGAATCAAGCTGGTTGCGACAAAAGGAGCAGAATATATCGGATTAACGAGAGATCCTGAAAAAGCCGTTCAATTTATTCTGAGCCAATTTCAATAAAGGAGGAGCAAATTAATGAAAAAGGGAGCTTGGTTGCGTAAAGCCGCTTTATTTGCAGCTGTGATAGGGACTTTGGGGGCTGTTTCAAAAACAGTTGAAGTATCTGCCAGCGAATTTATTCGCGGAGCAGATATTTCAATCCTGTCAGATATGGAAAAATCTGGTGCAAAATATTATGAAGATGGTTTTTCAAAAGATGCCTTAGAGATTCTAAAAAATAATGGTGTCAACTATGTTCGACTGCGTTTGTGGCAGGATCCTTATAATAGTAACGGAGAAAGTTATGGGGCAGGGACAAATGATCTGGAAACGACGATTGCCCTTGCAAAACGAGCAAAAAGTCTTGGACTCAAAGTGTTGCTAGATTTCCATTACAGTGATTTTTGGGTTGATCCTGGGAAACAGAATGTTCCTAAAGCGTGGCAAGATTTGACCTTTGAAGAAATGAATACGGCATTGTATGACTATACAAAGAATGTTCTGTCGGAAATGAAGCAGCTAGACGTTTATCCTGATATGGTTCAGATCGGCAATGAACTGAATAGTGGAATGCTCTGGCCTTATGGCAAGTCTTGGGGAGAAGATGGGGGAGAGTTTGATCGATTGGCTACTTTTTTGAAGTCTGGTGTCCAAGCTGTTCGAGACACTCAACCTAAAACAACTCCAGTAATGCTCCATTTAGCTGATGGTGGCGATACAGGAGCATTTACTTGGTGGTTTGATGAAATCACCAGTCGGGGAGTGTCATTTGATTTAATTGGAGTATCGTATTATCCGTATTGGCACGGTTCAATGAATGAACTTCAAACCAATATGAATACGATCAGCCAACGGTATGGCAAAGAAGTGATCGTAGTTGAAACAGCTTATGGGCATACAATAGCGAATGCAGATACTATGCCAAATGCTTTTGGCGAAGCCGAAGCAGCGGCGGGGGGATATGAACCAACACCGACAGGACAAGCAGAGTATTTGCTGGATCTGGCCGATCGTATTCAAGCGGTGCCGAATGATCGCGGGGCGGGCTTCTTTTACTGGGAACCTCTTTGGTACAACGGAAACGTGAGTTGGGCAACACAAGCAGGTATGAATTATCTCGGTGTTCAATCTACTATGGGAAACGAATGGGACAACCAGGCGATGTTTGATTTTGCTGGAAACGCCTTGCCAAGCTTGCGTGCGTTTAAACAAGCAGGGGCGCAAACAAATCTGGTTAAAAATGCAAGTTTCGAGAGCGATGGACCAACGACCAGTCCTTCTGATTGGCAAACGTGGTTTCAACAAGGAACAGCTGAAGGTACGATCAAAACGGAAGCAGGGACTTTTTTTGGAGACTACAAATTAACTTTTTGGCAGGATCAAGCTTACGAGGCATCAGCTTATCAAAATGTTAGTGGAATAAGCGATGGAACTTACACATTGAGTGCCTATGTAATGTCTGGGGGAGAGTTTGATACCAATCAGTTATATATCAAAAATTATGGTGGAGCGGAACTAAATACTGCGGTTGATAAAACAAGTGAATGGACAAAAATTACAATCAAAGACATTCCAATTACAACAGGTGTTTGTGAAATCGGGGTTTACAGCAAGGCTTCAGAAAATGCTTGGACGAACGTTGATTTTGTTTCATTGGTGAAACAATAGTCTAAGGATTACTACTATTGATTCTCAGATCCCTCTTTCAACCGCATCACTAGCGTAGAAGGCAGGAATCGAACCTGCACCTCGTCTTTGCCAAAAATAACCAGAAATACGTTCCGATCATTTTTACCAAAACGAGTAAAGCGCCAGACTTCATCTACACTTTGTATTATGCCAAAGAGAGTTCAACGATTTCGTAAGAAGCAATGAAAAAATTGCAAAAAGTTGTGCAGAAAACATGAAGGTTGTTTAAGAAAGAGTAACCTTAGAATGCCGGCGTGAAAAAGGAGGAACCAGCTGCATCGAAGCGTAAAGCGCTTCGTTTGGAAACCTCCGTTTTTTCTGAAAAAATCAGATAAAGTTTTCTTGACATTTGTGAGGTGAGAATGTATCATTCTGTTTGGGCACTCTTTACAAGAGTCAGAAAGTGATTTAGAATTTTCGCTCCCTATTCATTTATGGATAGGGAGCTTTTATTATTTTCTAAATGCTTTTCCTGTAAAATAGATTAAAGGAGTTTTTCAGTTTATGACAAAATATATTTTTGTAACCGGCGGTGTGGTTTCTTCTATTGGTAAAGGGATCGTAGCAGCATCATTAGGACGTTTGTTGAAAAATCGTGGCTTGAAAGTAACCATTCAAAAATTCGATCCGTACATCAACGTCGATCCAGGAACGATGAGCCCATATCAACATGGTGAAGTATTCGTAACCGATGATGGAGCAGAGACCGACTTAGACTTAGGTCACTATGAACGCTTTATCGATATCAATTTGAACAAATACTCAAATGTAACAACTGGAAAAATCTATTCAGAAGTTTTGCGGAAAGAGCGTAAAGGAGAATACTTAGGCGCGACTGTTCAAGTGATCCCGCACATCACCAACGAGATCAAAGAAAAAATCATGCGGGCAGCCAAAATGACTGATTCAGATGTGATCATCACAGAAGTCGGCGGAACAGTAGGGGATATTGAATCATTGCCGTTTCTAGAAGCTTTGCGTCAAATGAAGGCAGACGTAGGTGCGGACAACGTGATGTACATCCATACGACGCTGATTCCTTATTTGAAAGCAGCAGGCGAAATGAAAACAAAGCCGACCCAACATAGTGTGAAGGAACTGCGCGGCTTAGGGATTCAACCAAATATCTTGGTCGTTCGGACAGAACAACCTGTAGGACAATCAACAAAAAACAAATTGGCACAATTCTGTGACGTGGCACCAGAAGCCGTGATCGAATCTCGTGACGTTGAGACCCTGTATTCGATCCCATTGGCACTGCAAGCGCAAGGCATGGATCAAATCGTGTGTGATCATTTGAAACTGACTGCACCAGTTGCTGACATGACTGAATGGCAAGCATTGGAAGAAAAGGTGCTGAATTTGAAGAAAAAAGTACGCATCGCGTTAGTTGGAAAATATGTGGAATTGCCAGATGCTTATCTATCAGTTGTCGAAGCCTTGAAACATTCTGGTTTTGCCTTTGATGCAGACATCGAGATCGATTGGATCAAAGCCCAAGAAATCACACGAGAAAACGTGGATTCTTACTTAGGTGAAGTAGACGGTATTCTTGTTCCTGGTGGATTCGGTGATCGCGGGATTGAAGGAAAAATCGAAGCGATCCGATATGCTCGGGAAAACGATGTGCCATTCTTAGGGATTTGTCTAGGGATGCAAATGGCTTGTGTGGAATATGCCCGCAATGTCGTTGGCTTGGAAAATGCCAATTCCGCAGAAACAGATCCTGAAACAGCCAACAACATCATTGACTTGATGGCTGACCAAGAAAACATCGAAAACTTAGGTGGAACATTGCGTTTAGGCTTGTATCCATGTAAAGTGAAAAAAGGCACCAAAACAGCTGCAGCTTATGATGGGGAGGAAGTTGTTCAAGAACGTCACCGTCATCGTTATGAATTCAACAACAAATACCGTGAAATCTTTGAAGCAAACGGGATGGTTTTCTCAGGTGTGTCACCAGACAATCGTTTGGTTGAGATCGTTGAGATCCCAGAAAACAAATTCTTCGTGGGTTGCCAATTCCACCCAGAATTGATTTCTCGTCCAACTCGCCCACAACGCTTGATCAAAGCCTTTGTTGGAGCTTCATTAGACAACCGCCAAGCATAATAATCGCTAGCGGCAAAATCAAGCAATGAATGTGCGAAACTCCTCATCTCAAGATGGGGAGTTTTTTTGAGTTGTGCGATCCCAGTAATCCGTAAAAGGTTGAAACTTGCTTGAGCGTTGGTAGAAGCTATCCCTTTTTGCACACAAAAAAACTTCCGTCAAAGCGACCGGAAGTTTCTGGCTGATGCATTATTTTTTTCGCTAACAGTTCGAATGAAATCCGCCAGCGGGAAACCCATGTTGATTTGCTGGTGCATAGAGAGGATTATTCTTTTAATTTATACCCTTGATCCAAGAGCATTTCCTCTGTACGTTCCATGCTGATCCCATTTTCAGTGTTTCCTTCGAAACTAACCCCAGGCAATTGTTTCGCTGAATCATAATCCAACTCATCATAATTGATGGTCAAGGATTCAGTCGCTTCACTATCTGTATAGTCGAGGGAATAGTCCAACCCTTTGACTTGCTGATACTTCTTAGCGATCGGATCAAGCACGGTTTGTGCTTCTTCTTTAGTCGTTACCCCGATCGCTGAATAAGGCATGACATTGTTCGCAGTCTGAGTTTTTACTTTATCGCCTTCATAAGTGAAGACCAGTTCCATCGAAACCCCATTTTGATCCATTGTGAATGTTTTGGTTTCTTCCTTGGCCCCCGAGCTACAGCTTGCCAAGAAAAGAACTCCGATGACTGCCAAAAATCCAATAAGCGCTTTTTTCATTTTATCCCTCCTTTTTTACATAATAATATAGCCGCTTTCACAAGGCTATTCTTATGCTCAAAAGAGAAGAGGAAAGGATTTGCTGGAAGATTATGATAAAATAACGAAAAAATATGTGAAATTTTTCTCGAATTTTCACATGCCGATTTGTTATCTAACGACCGTAGACAGAAGAGAAAAACCTTACAGAATCGTAGACTTTCAGAAAAGATGATGAAAATGCTGGATTTTTATATTTGTGCAATCTTTTTTTGAAAAGAGAAATTCCTCTTTTTAGTAGCAAATACCGCAAATCTTTGCTAAAATAGCATTGTCGGTTAAGCATTGCTTAACAAATAAAGTTTTTCAAAACTTAGGAGGAATTTTTTATGCCAGTAGTATCAGGAGCTGAATTCTTAAAAGCTGCTCGTCAAGGCGGATATGCAGTCGGCGGATTCAACACAAACAACTTAGAATGGACACAAGCGATTTTAAAAGCTGCTGAAGCGAAAAAAGCGCCAGTTCTAATCCAAACTTCAATGGGTGCTGCCAAATATATGGGCGGATACAAAGTTGCTAAAGACATCGTTACAAACTTGGTTGATTCAATGAACATCACTGTTCCAGTTGCAATCCACTTAGACCATGGTGATTACGATGCAGCAATGGAATGTATCGAAGTTGGTTACACTTCTGTTATGTTTGATGGCTCTCACTTACCATTTGAAGAAAACTTGAAATTGGCTAAAGAAGTTGTCGAAAAAGCACACGCAAAAGGCGTTTCTGTTGAGTGTGAAGTTGGTTCAATCGGCGGAGAAGAAGATGGAATCATCGGTTCTGGCGAATTAGCTGACATCGAAGAATGTAAACAAATGGTTGCAACTGGTATTGATTACCTAGCTTGCGGAATTGGTAACATTCACGGTCAATACCCTGAAAACTGGAAAGGCCTTGCTTTTGACCACTTACAAGCAATCGCTGATGCAGTAGGTTCTGATGTACCATTAGTATTACACGGTGGTTCTGGTATTCCTCAAGACCAAATCGAAAAAGCAATCTCAATGGGTGTTTCTAAAGTAAACGTAAATACTGAATTCCAATTATCATTTGCTAAAGCAACTCGTGAATACATCGAAGCTGGCAAAGATAAAGAAGGCAAAGGATTCGACCCTCGTAAATTATTAGCACCAGGTGTTGCTGCAATCGTTAAAGATGCAGAAGAACACATCGACTGGTTCGGTTCAGCTGGTAAAGCTTAATCTTATAATGAACGAAAACCGCTGGAAAGCATATTTTCCAGCGGTTTTTTTGTTGTAGATAAGATGTCGAGTAAATTATATTATCACGTATGTTATTCCGAATAAAGCCCATTGCCATTAAGTAGATCCAAACAGAAATAGCCACCAATACTTGCTATTAGCAAATTACAGATGGTAACAATACTGGCAAGCAAACCGATATTTCTCAGTAATTCTGGATGAAGGAAATACATCCCTCCTATAATCAGTACAAGGGGCACGCACGCCGCAAACATTACTAGATAGCGGATCAGGCTTTGTGTTAAAAGATTGTTACGGTCTTTCAACCAACGAAGTGAAAGCAGATTGCCTACAAAAAAGACTAGCAAAAAAGAGAACAAGACAAGCGTAACATTTAGCCATAAGAAGAATGAAGGATCGAAAAAGATTAATAGCGAAACAAGCGGTAGAACAATGATCATTCCAGCCTTTAGAAAAGGGATCAGCATGGTATAGAATAACTTTTTGGCAGAAGAATCTGGAATCATATAAATATAGATATTTTTCATTTCTTCTTCTACGCCGGTATCCTTGACTAAACTAAGCAATGTAAGCCAAATAATTCCTGCCATCGCATAAATATCTTTGAAAACAAATGTAAGGAGGAGTAAGGAACCTAAAGTCATCCGTTCGTTGGTTGAAAGGATTCTTTTTTTCTTCTTCATCAATAGAATATGTTTCGATAATGAAGCGCCTGCTAATTTACGATAAGAAACAGAAGCATCACTGACCTTCGTTGAGTCGTGTGTTTTTCCTTCCAGCGCCTCTTGCAGCATTTCGCTCGCTTCTTCAGAATCCTGAATCGCTTGTTCAAAGAAATAGCCTTTGAGTGTACATAAACGCACGCTTAACAACAGACAGCTCAAAAGATAAAAACCATTGCTAAGAAGAAGGTGGGAGAGACTTTGACTGGAGTAGCCATCCATCAGCCATTTCCCCCAACCAATGATTGGAACAAAATAAAAGAAGGGCTGGTTCGTCAGAGAAAGAAGCGCTTCTAATAAATGATTCGTTGTAAAGTAGTTGAAGCCAACAAAGCCTAAGATACCAAGTAACGCAGCTGATGCTAACAATAGGCGATAATACGTTTTTCTTTCGCGAATCAATTCATTGATGTACCAAATTCCTGTAACCAATTCCCAAAAAAAGAAGAACAAGAGCGTACTCCAAAACAAGTAGAGAAGATAGACAAAAGAAAGTGAAAACAGTTGTCCTAAAATCACGCAAAGGAAGAAAATTATTCCTAATGCAACTGTCACACTTTGGGAGAGGCTAAAGAGAATCGCATAACCAAGGATCTGTTTAGTCGAATAGGGTCCGATAAATAGGAAATGTGCATCTACTTGATAAAAGAGTGCTTGCTTCTTTGAAAATAAACTGATTATCAGAAAGCCTGACGCAATTGCTGAGACGCTCAGATTGGTGATGGCGATTTGCTGGATGGACATGAAGTTCTCTTGACCAGAAAAAAAGATGCCGGCAACCGGAAAGAGCAAAAAAAACAATGCAATGATTAGGATGATAGCAGAAAGCGGTCTGCTGAAATAGTACCGTACCAATCCTTTAGCTTTTAAAAAGGTTAAGTTAATTAATGATTTCATCTGTTTCAAGAACCCCTCCCTGTTCAACTATATGCGATTGAGTGACGCGAAAGAACAGCTCTTTCAAGGGTTCCTCTTGGGTTGATTTTTTTGTTTCAGCTACCACTTTTCCATCTTTTAAAATATAGGCACTATCCCAAATATCATCGATCATATCAATGATATGCGTGCTCAATAAAATGCTAGTTCCTTTTTCTTTCAGGGAAGCCAGGATATTCAATGTTTCTTGAATACTTGTTGGATCAAGACCCATCATCGGCTCATCGACCAGCAGTGCCTTCGGTTCCGTCATTAGCGCAAGAATCATTGAGACTTTCTGCCGCATACCTTTAGAAAGCTCTTTGGCGATCGTTTTTCTTTTGTGGTCAAGTTGAAACGATTTGAGGTAATAAGCAGCCGTCTCTTGGTAATTTGGTAAATTATAGGCATTGCCGATATAATCAATATGCTCTTGTATCGTTAATAGTTCGAAAAGCACAGGCGTTTCAGGAATATAAGCAAAAAGCCGTTTCGCTTCAACGCTGAGGTTATCATGACCACAAATGGTGACTTCTCCTTTAAACTTTAATAATCCGATGATGCTTTTGATCGTTGTTGATTTTCCAGCCCCGTTTGCCCCTAGCAAAACAGTTAATTGACCGGGGGGTGCCGACAGTGAGATATGGTCAGCGCCTAAAACTTTGCCATAATCCTTCACCAAATTTTTTACTTCAATCATTTATTCTTCTCCTTAATGCGTTCATTTTCTGAAAAAATCTGCTGTTTTTTAATAAGTGTATCGAAGTTCTGCCGATTTATCAATATTCTTAAAACAAGCGTGTGATAAACTCATTTAAAAGACTAAAAAACTTGTTTTCTTATTTTGACTTATAAAATATCCTGCATCTTTTTTCTTTGAGTGATCTGTGCTAAAATTGGAATGATACACATAAATTAAAAAAGAGTATAGGTGGAATTCCATGAAAAAAATTGTCATCAACGGCAATCGTCCCTTAAAAGGTGAAGTCACCATTAGCGGCGCAAAAAACAGTGCAGTCGCATTGATCCCGGCAGCGATCTTAGCTGATTCACCGGTCATTTTAGAAGGAGTGCCCGACATCCAAGATGTGCACTCATTAATTGAGATTATCGAAATCATGGGCGTGAAGACCCATTTTGAAAACAATACGCTAGAGATCGATCCAACCAATATCGTTTCGATCCCGATGCCTAACGGAAAAATCAATAGTCTACGGGCTTCGTATTATTTCATGGGGGCATTATTGGCGAAGTTTGGTGAAGGCGTCGTTGGGTTGCCTGGCGGCTGTTTCTTAGGCCCGCGACCAATCGATTTGCATATCAAAGGCTTCGAAGCACTTGGCGCAAAAGTCACCAACGAGCATGGCGCCATGTATTTGCGTACCGAAGAAGAAGGCTTGACTGGCGAACGGATTTTCTTAGATATGGTCTCCATCGGAGCAACAATCAATGTAATGCTGGCAGCAGTAAGAGCCAAAGGTAAAACGATCATTGAAAATGCTGCACGGGAACCTGAGATCATTGATGTCGCGACCCTTTTAAATAATATGGGAGCGAAAATCAGAGGTGCAGGTACCAATGAAATTCGTATCGAAGGTGTGGAAGAACTGCACGGTTGTCGTCATTCTATTATTCCAGACCGAATCGAAGCAGGAACCTATCTTTCTTTAGCCGCAGCAGCGGGTGAAGGCATTACAGTCAAAAATGTGATTTATGAGCATCTAGAAAGCTACATTGCGAAATTGGAAGAAATCGGTGTGCGAATGGATATTAGCGAAGATGAAATCTATGTGCATCCCTCAAAAGAGTTGAAACCAGCGACTGTGAAAACTTATCCTTATCCGGGATTTGCCACAGACCTGCAACAGCCGATCACACCATTATTGCTAAAAGCAAAGGGAACATCGGAGATTATGGACACGATTTACGCCAAACGGGTCAACCATATTCCTGAATTAGCACGGATGGGCGCACAAGCAACGACAGAAGGCAACATGATTTTTGTCAGCGGACCGAGCCAATTGCACGGAGCAGAAGTTGTCGCTTCTGATTTGCGGGCAGGGGCTTGTCTAGTTATTGCCGGATTGATGGCGACTGGCACGACTAGCGTCTTTAATGTCGAGTACATTTTGCGCGGCTATGATCATATCATCGAAAAACTAACGGCTCTTGGAGCTGATATTCAAATGATAGAGGAGTAATTATGAGCGATTATCTTACGATGGCAGAGTTGGAAAACAAAACCTTAAAAGAGATCTACACCTTTGCCAAAGAGTTTCGAATTCCTTATTACAGCCAAATGAATAAAAAAGAATTGTCATTGGCTGTGATACGGGCGCAGGCGGAAAAACAAGGCTTCTTTTATATGGAAGGAATCTTGGATATCGTAGGCCAAGAAGGCTATGGTTTTTTACGTCCAATCAACTATGGACCGAGTGCAGAAGATATCTATATTTCTTCTTCACAGATTCGTCGGTTTAGTTTGCGTAATGGCGATAAAGTCGCCGGTAAGGCGCGCCCGCCTAAGGAATCTGAACGCTATTATGGATTGATGCACGTTGAGTCTGTTAACGGCAAAGATCCAGAAGATGCCAAAGAGCGCCCGCATTTTCCAGCGCTGACGCCCCTTTATCCGAACCGTCATTTAAAATTAGAAACAACGTCAGGACGTCTTTCGACTCGGATGATCGATATGCTGGCGCCAGTGGGTTTTGGTCAACGGGGACTGATCGTTGCCCCGCCTAAAGCTGGGAAAACCAGTATATTGAAAGAAATTGCCAATGGGATTACGGACAACTATCCTGAGGTGGAATTGATCGTACTTTTGATCGACGAGCGTCCAGAAGAAGTAACTGATCTAGAACGTAGTGTCAAGGGTGACGTGGTTTCTTCAACCTTTGACCTACAGCCTAGCAATCATACCCGTGTTTCAGAATTGGTACTAGAACGGGCGATGCGCTTGGTGGAAGACAAGCGTGATGTCGTGATTTTGATGGATAGTATCACTCGTTTGGCGAGAGCTTATAACTTAGTCGTTCCTCCAAGCGGACGTACACTAAGCGGCGGGATCGATCCAGCTGCTTTGTACAAACCGAAGAAATTCTTTGGCGCTGCCCGCAATATTGAAGAAGGCGGTAGTTTGACGATCCTTGCCACAGCTTTGGTAGATACCGGCAGCCGCATGGATGATGTCATCTATGAAGAGTTTAAAGGAACCGGCAATATGGAGCTGCAGCTTTCTCGCAGCCTCGCAGAACGCCGGGTCTTCCCAGCGATCGACATCAAGAAATCTGGTACCCGTAAAGAAGAATTGCTGATGAGCAGTGAACAATTGGAAGAAACTTGGCGCTTACGCAACAACATGTTGGGGGATTCCTTGGAGTTCACAGAACAATTCATTCAATTCTTGCGCAAAACGAAAAAGAATGAAGAGTTTTTAGCGGCTTTTCATGATGTCCATTTCGGAGACAAGCGGCCAAAAAGAAATATAAAAAGATAATTGCATCTAAAATCCAAACATGGTAAGATAGTCATGTTGTAAAATCGACAAATCAACTCTGGTGAAGCAAATGAGCCAGGGCAAAGGAGAGAAGAAGAAATGAAACAAGATATCCATCCAGATTATCATCCAGTTGTATTCATGGACTCAACTACTGGTTTCAAATTCTTATCAGGTTCTACAAAGAATTCTCAAGAAACTGTTGAGTGGGAAGACGGCAACACGTATCCATTGATCCGTGTCGAAGTAACTTCTGATTCACATCCATTCTACACTGGACGTCAAAAATTCACACAAGCAGACGGACGTGTGGACCGTTTCAACAAAAAATACGGTCTCAAAGACAACAACGCTGCAGAATAAGACAAATAAATGTAAATGTTGTTTCGATAACATTTCTGAGGTTTCCCTTTTACGAGGGAAACCTTTTTTGTTTTTATAGGTAATAGACACTCAACTGCTAAACCGAAAGAAACCATTCAGAATCTGTTACAAACAAAGTAAAAGGAATCAATAAATCTGTAGGCAAGAATGTGGAAATTAGCACTGTAACGAATCCTATCTAGTAATTTTCGAAATGGAGCAATGATCAAGAGTGGTTTGATTTAATCATCGATTATTATTGAATATTCAAACTTCAATTGACATTTATCTTGAATAAAATTATCATTAAATTAATAATATTCCGTTATAAGTTTCTTATTTTTGACTTATTTTATCGAGTTCACACGATTTTTATTGAGAAAAGTAGATAGTTCTCTCTTTAAGAACCAGTTTCTATTCTACATAATTAAAGACCACTCACTTGCTATGCTTTAACGAATCACATCCAAAACAATCAAGAAAGGAAGAGACATGTTTTCATTTAAGAAAAAGAAGGAAGTCATTAATTTCCCAGAACTAAGCAACCATAATGAACGTACATACCCGAAAAAATTGAAAAAGATTGTGGCTCAATTAGAAACCTGTAAATCAGAGGATTTGAATTATATTGCTGAATGTATTTTACAAAAGATGGGATATACCGTCCAAAACATCGATGGTTACAAAGATGGTGGTATTGATGTGTATGCTTTTTCTAATAATAAAAAGGCAATAGCGGTCCAATGTAAAGCCTGGAATCCGCAAAAAACAACGGAGCGGATCAGTAAGCCACTCGTTGCCGCATTTAAAGGGATTTTTCCAGACAAAGGGTTTCCCAATGGGCTTTTCATCACTACACATTTTTTTACAGATCAAGCATTAGAAATAGCCGGTGATAATCTACTGTTGGTTGATAGAAAAAAACTGATTGAGCTTCTTGCACATTTTTATCCAGAGATGATCAGTGAGTTGTTTTATTATAAAACCTTGACGGAATTAGAAGAATGCAAGAGTTGTAAAAATGGGAAGAAGTTGAAACTCTACAATAAGAAGAAGCGCAATTATTACTATATCTGCGAAACGTGCGGTGAGTATAGCTCTTTTAATTATTCGTCATGAGAAAAAGAACAAGAGAATAAGCAATAAAAAACAGACATTCCATTAATGAATGTCTGTTTTTTATTAAGTGAAAACGCCAAAAAAAGGCGGGAACATAGTTTTATTCCTATTTTCTAAAGCTTTGTTTTTCACCCACCCAGTCACTCAATAAACGATCTGTTTCGGATTTGCATGGGCCAAAATAAATTCTTTGAAATTGCTGACTACAGGTGGTAAGTAAGTCTCTTTATTGTAGGCTAAATAAAAGTATCGCTCCCAACTGATGCCATTAAGTTTGATTCGCTTAAGGGGCAAAGAGTCAAGCATCGTCATATTGGGAATGATAGCAATCCCCAATCCTTGACTGACTAGTCCAGCGATCACTTGATCGATCTTGACTTCGTAGGCTACTTGATAGCTGACGTTGTTACGCTGATAAAGGTCATCGATGATTTCACGTAAGGCACTTTTTTTGCTGAAAATAATCTGGGGATATTCTGCTAAGTCGTCCAAAGAGACTTCATCAAATTGTGCGAGAGGATGATCCAACGCGGTGATCACGACAAGTTCTTGACTTGCAATCGGGACGAATTCAATGGTTGGTTCATTGGTGATGTAGGAACAAATACCGAGATCATAGCGCAAGGTTTTTAGTCCTTGGACTGTTTCGGTACTGACGCTATCTGAGTGAAATTCAAATTGAATCTTTTTTTCAGGATTTGCTTCAAGAAATTGTTTAGTGATTTTTGGTACGTAAGATGTACCGAGGACTTGCAAAAAAGCAAAGCTGATATGCCCAAAGCCTTTGCTGATTTTTGTTACTGTATCGATACCCGAATCTAAGTTTTCTAACGTTCGTATAACATGTTCATGGAAAATTTTTCCAGGCTTGGTTAGGATCACATTTCGTCCGTTTTTTTCAAAGAGTTGTACACCTAGCTCATCTTCTAAAAGTGAAATGGCATTACTGAGACTTGGTTGTGTGATGTTGAGCAATTTACTCGAACGTGTATAGTGTTCTTCTCTAGCAAGGATATCAAAATATTTTAAATGCTGAAGATTCATAGAAACCTCCTCTAAAATCCTTCTTTTTTTATCAGTATATCACAAGACTTATATCTTTTATCTATAGATCCATAAAGAAAAAACAATTAGAAGTACGGAGAGGGAAAAGCTATAATAACGGTAATAAACATTGTGAATAAAAGCACAATTACTGCGGCCGCTTTTTAGTTCGTGTTTTTATTTCCAGCTGTAAACCAAGTAGTAGTTGTTTACAGACTTTTAAAGGGGGAAATAACATGAGAAACATTCCATTGACGATTAGCTCTTACACATTAGGGACAGAGATTAATTTTGAAGACAGAGTGAAGATCGCGAAAGAGGCAGGATACGACGGGATCGGTTTACGTGCGGAGACCTATATGCTTGCTGTGAAGCAAGGCTATTCTGATGAGCGGATGCTTGAAATTCTTGCAGAACATGACATGAAAGTAACCGAGGTCGAATATATCACCTTGTGGGCTGATCCAAATAAAACGATGGAAACACCGGAAACACTGCTGCAACAATTTAAAGAGCAAACGATCTATCATATGGCACGTTTGTTTGGTGTTGGGCACATCAATTGTGGCTTAATGGAAAAATACCCAGCAGAGGTTCATATCCAAGCCTTTAAAGAACTATGTACACGAGCAAAAGAATTAGTTATTGGGTTAGAATTCATGCCTTATAGCGGTGTTCCTGATCTAGCTAGTGCGTGGAATATTGTCAAAGAGGCAGATTGTGAAAATGGGATGCTGATCCTAGATACATGGCACTGGGCTAGAGCCAACATGACAGCAGCTGACTTGGAAGGGGTCCCAGCGGAGAAAGTTGTTTCGATCCAAATTTGTGATGTTTTAGAAAGACGATATCCTGATACGATCTTACGGGATGAGTCGATGCACGATCGCTTATGTCCAGGAACAGGATGGGGTGATGCCGAAGGCTTCTTACGGGCACTAAAAGCACACGGCATCAAGCCTCGTGTTGTAGGCACGGAAGTGATTTCTGATCCGATTTTAAGTCAAGGCTATCAAAAAGCAGCAGAGCAAAATTACAAAACCAGTATTGAAGTGATCCAAAACGCATGGCCAGAATTGCTTGCGTAAAAAAAAATCAAATAGAAAAGAGGAAATACGATGAGCAAAAAAATTTCGGGAAAAACGAAGCTCTTAGGATTGATCGGTACACCTGTTGGGCATTCTGGTTCGCCAGCCATGTATAATTATGGCTTTGACCAGCTTGATATCGATGCAGTTTATTTAGCTTTTGACATTAAAGAAGACCAAGTCGCCCAGGCGATCGAGGCATTTCGAACCTTCAAAATGAGTGGAAATGTCACGATGCCTTGCAAGACGGCAGCGGCAGAATACATGGATGAATTGACCCCCGCTGCAAAAATGGTTGGTGCCATCAATACTATCGTCAATGATGAAGGCAAGCTCGTCGGCCATATTACCGATGGTGTCGGCTTTGTTGATAATCTGCAAGCACACGATGTAAAAATGAAAGATCAAAAATTTGTTGTGATCGGAGCTGGTGGAGCAGCCACCGCGATCCAAGTCCAATTGGCGATCGAAGGCGCAGCCTCCATTGCAATTTTCAACATCAAAGATGCATTTTATGAAAAAGGCAAAGAGACCGTTGCCCGTATCAAAGAATATTACCCTGATCTAGTAATTGATATTTATGATCTGACGGATCAAGCGTTACTTGCTGAAAAAATAAAAGGAGCCGATTGTTTAGTGAATGCAACGACTGTTGGAATGGGTGAAGGAAATACAGCGACACCGATTGCAGACACAGAGGTACTGCATGCAGATTTGACGGTGGCTGATGCGATCTATAACCCACCAATGACCCAGTTATTGAAAGATGCCAGCGCAAAAGGTTGTAAGACCGTGGGTGGAAAAGGAATGCTGGTGGGACAAGGAAAAGCCGCCTTTAAACTGTTTACTGGCAAGGAACTGCCTGTCAGAGCAAACTAACTAGGGACCGAGTATCCCTTTCCTACGAAATACCCACAGGGAAATTTTCGTAGGAAAGCTGGATGTTCTTTTATAAGGAGCGTACAAATGAGAGCAAAAAAGTATATTTTGTCACTGGCAACTGTCTATATGTGTTATTTCACTCATGGGATCCAAGCCATTATTTTAAGCCAAAATGCGACTTATTTTTCGGATAAATGGGGCTATACCGATGCTTCTGCAGGAGCCGCTGCGGTATCGTTGGCCATCACTGCGACCGGATTAGGAAAATTTTTGACCGTCTGGATCGGTGGAGAAATTTCGGATAAAGTGGGACGCAAAAAAATGGCGGTCATGGGGGCTGTTTTGTATACGCTATGCTTTTTAGGTCTGTTACTGACGACGAATATGGTGATCGCGTCTGTCTGTGCCTTTATCGCAGGGGTGGCGACTTCTGGTTTCTGGGATGCTGCATTGTATCCCGCTTCTCAAGAAGCAGCACCGAAATATGCGGCTTCAGCAATGATTGGGATCAAGTTTTTTGTTTCTTTGTCAGGGGTTATCTATCCCTTACTTGTGGTAAATTTCATCGGGTCTGGGAATCAGTCGATGGGGATTATTATTCCATTAGTCCTATCGATCGTCTGCACGATTTTAGCAGCTATCGCGCCATTCGCCTATGATGACATGATGAAAGAAAAAGCGGCAACCGTTGATGGAAAAGAAACGAATGCGGTTCAAGAAGAAATTGCGGCAATGAAGGCCAGAATGCTTGTTAAGCCGAATATGGTCGTTAACTTCTTCACAATGTTCTTTGGTTTCATCTGTATGTTCATCATGTACGGTGCTCAACAGTATACCAAAGCGTTTGGTTTGACGAATGCTGGTTTGACTGAGATGCAGTCAGCAGGGCTAACATCGATCTATACTTTTGGCTCAATGGTGGCTGTTTTGTTTTGGGCAGTAATGATGGGGAAATTGCGTTGGAATCCCTTAAAAGTCTTGTTTATTGATACGGTATTCATCGCTCTTGCGTTAGGGATGGTATTAGTGATCCAACATGTCGTAGTGATTTACATCAGTATCGCCTTCTTGGGTTTCTTTGCTGCCGGAGGGGCGTTGCAAACTGGGCTAGGGGTACGACAAATGTTTTGCCCTGGACCAAAAGGTCGAAATACCGGGATCTACTATACTTGGATGGGCTTAGCAAGTACCTTTTTACCTTACATCGTTGCTTCCATGACTCGGTCAGTAGGAGAAACGCAAGCGATTTTTATTATGATGGGCTTATTACTCGCAGCTGCGGTTTTAGCGATCGTCATGATGGTTTATTTGTTACTGCAACACAAAAGAGTATTTGGCTACAGCGCATTTGATAAATTAAAGGACTAAACGTCCTGGAGGATAGTGGCCAACCACTTCCTCCTTTTTCGCTTTTGTTAAACGGCGGCTTTCGCGTATCTGGCTGCAGGTTCAAACGGCGTAATTTGTATGGAGGAGAAGAAGAATGGATAGCTTGATTGGCTTATTACTAGTAGTGTCATTTGGTGGCATGGTTTTTTATTGTATCAAAGGATATAACCTGATGATTGGTTTTATCGTTATGGCAACATTATGGGTGTTGTTGCCGCTTATAGGGAATGTCATTTCACCCAATCCGGCATTTGAAAACCTCCCTTTTACCGAGATGCTGGCACAGGTCTATCAACAGGCGCCAGAACGCTGGGGGGCTTCACAAATGAATATTTTTGTAGGAGCCTTCTTTGGTAGGATCTTGTTGGAAACGGGCATTGCGGCAACTATCATTCGTAAGAGTGTGGAACTAGGTGGGGATAGCCCAGCGATTATTCTAGTAATTGTCAATTTGATTACCGGCTTTATCTTTTCATCCATGTCAGGTGCCGGATCTGTCATCGCGATCGCCGTGATCGTATTGCCAATTTTATTTTCGATTGGTATTCCTAAAGTCGTGGCATTCTTTAGTTTTTCGGCTTCCGTTGCAGCAGGTGTTTTCTTAAATCCAATCAATTTCACACAGTATCAAGCCTTTTTTGGCAATGTGAATGGTGGGGTTGATTACACCTATAATGATTATTTTTCGTTTGGATTATTGGCTTTCTTTGTGATGATTCTGGTTTCTTCGATTTTTGCTATTGGGTATTTGAGAGTAGAAAGTTTGACCTATGCTTGGGCGGTTGGAGAAGAACCGAAAGTTAAAGACGTTCCTAGTTTGGCGTTACTTACCCCTTTTATACCGGTCGTAGGAGTCATCATCTTTCAATTTCCAGTGATCTTTTGTTTTATTGGTGCGAGTCTTTATGCCTTGTGGATTTGTGGTGTTTTAAAGGATGGGTTTAGAAAAGATTCTCAGATTTTGACACGTATTTTTGCAGATGGGGTCAAAGATACTGCGACCTTAGTTGCCTTTTGGATGACCCTTGCGATGTTCAATGCAGCTGCAACCTTCGCTGCACCTTATTTTGAATCATTGCTAGGAGGAATCATTCCGACGCATCCCTTAGCGCTTTGTTTGCTTTTTGGTTTTTTAGCTCCCTTGACCTGGTTTCGCGGGCCACTTTCTTTGATTGGTTGTGGGGCAGCGTTATTAGCAGTAATCAGCAATCAAACCAATTATCCTGTGACGTTTTTATATCCGTTGTTCATTTCTAATATGATCGGTATGGGTCATTTTGATTTGACCATTTCTTGGAATGCTTGGGGATTAGGCTTCAATAATATCAATACGAAAGATTACATGAAGGTTGCTTTTTTACCAGGAGTCGTCATTTCGCTGGTTCTTGAAATTGCGACGTTCCTGTTATATAGCCCGATTTAAAAAAGTAGGTGAAAAAAATGAGAAGAAGTGTCCGAATTGGCATTGATGTGGGTGGAACTCATACGAAAGCTGTCGCAATCAACAATGACACGCAAGAGGTGCTTGGAAAGTCATCTGTAAAAACGACCCACAAAAGTGAGCAAGGGGTTGCAGAAGGTGTAGTGGCCTCTTTTATTAAGTGTTTAGCCGAAAATCAGATCCAGCCAGATGAAGTGGTCTTTGTCGCTCACAGCACAACCCAAGCCACCAATGCACTCTTAGAAGGAGATGTAGCGAAGGTCGGCATTATCAGTACAGCAAAGGGCGGCGTCGAAGGTTGGCTGGCAAAGTGGCAAACGGCATTAAAAGACATTGATTTAGGTACGGGAAGAAGTATTGAAGTCGTTGCTCGCTTTATTCCTAAAAAAGAGCTTTCAGAAGCAACAATCGAAGCGGCATTAGCAGAACTGCAACAGGCACAAACTCAGGTCATCGTGACTTCAGCAGCTTTTGGTGTAGATGATTTACAAACAGAAGAAAGAATCGCTGAAGTAGCCAAACGAAAGGGCATCGAAGTAACCTTGGCGTCGGAGATGACCAAACTATATGGGTTATCCCGGAGAACCCGTACCGCAGCAATCAATGCATCGATTTTGCCAACGATGCTGGAAACGGCAAATTCAACAGAAAATAGTGTTCGCCAAGCAGGTGTGGATGTACCACTGATGATCATGCGGGGCGATGGCGGGTTGATGGACATTGTTGAAATGAAAAAACGACCGGTGCTAACGATGCTTTCTGGTCCAGCAGCCAGCGTGATGGGAGCATTGATGTATCTGCGAACGTCGAACGGTATTTATTTTGAAGTAGGGGGAACTTCTACGAATCTTGGCGTGATCAAAAATGGTCGGCCAGTCATCGATTACTCAGAGATTGCAGGTCATAAGACGTATGTCAATTCATTAGATGTTCGCGTCCTAGGTGTGGCTGGCGGCAGTATGGTTCGAGTGAACAAAAAAGGCGTGATAGACGTCGGCCCAAGAAGTGCCCATATCGCTGGGTTAGAATATAGTACGTATCTGCCAGAAGAAGAGATCGTTGCACCAGAATTGGAGCTTTATGCACCAAAAGAAGGTGACCCAGCAGATTATGTTGCAATCAAACTTGCTAACGGGAAACGAATTACGATCACGAATTCTTGTGCAGCGAATGTCTTAGGATATGTCACAAAGGATGATTTTTCCTATGGCAATGCCCATTCGGCCAGAAAAGCCATGCAGCCTTTAGCGAAGTACTTAGAAACGACGGTGGAGGATGTCGCACAGCAAATATTGGATCAAGCAGTCCAAAAAATAGCACCTGTGATTCAATCTTTTGCCCGCAAGTATCAATTAGAGCCTAACCAAATGACTTTAGTAGGTGTAGGAGGAGGCGTCTCTTCACTGATCAAACATGCAGCGAAACAATTGTCGTTGAATTATAAAATACCTGAAAATGCTGAAGTGATTTCATCGATCGGTGTGGCGTTATCCGTCGTTCAAGACGTGGTGGAACGAATTGTCCCGAATCCAACAAAAGCGGATATTGCAGCAATCAAGCAAGAAGCAGCTACTTTGGCGATCGAGAGTGGGGCAACGCCTGATAGTATTGAAGTCTATATTGAAATCGATCCTCAGACGCAAAAAATTACTGCGCGAGCCTCCGGTACCACAGCTGCTCAAGCCGCTGAGCGTCAAAACCAAATTAACCGTGAAGAAGCGCAAGACATTGCCTATGCTGAGCTGCAAGTTGCTAAAGAAAACGTGGTTTCTTGTGCTACAAGTGAACATTTTTATGTTTATGGCGCAGCGACAAAAAAAGGCGATCGTGTTTGTGTCATTGATCATCGAGGCTTTATTCGCGTGCAAAGAGACCATGCAGATGTCGTGAAAACGACGATCCAAAGTTATAGTGAACAAATCGCTCGTCTTTGGGAAAGTATGGCGAACTACCAAAGTGATCTAGTCATCCGGCCAGATTTTTATATTTGTGCTGGACCGCGTCTCTTTGATTTTAGTTCGACAGATTATATCCAATTGATGATGTTGATCGATATTGAATTAAGTCAGCTGATTGGTACAGAAGAGATTATTATTATTGCTGCGAACCGCTTGCAGTAGGCCAAGGAAGGAATGAGATCCGTGAAAGTAGAAGAATTTTGCCAACATTTTTTACACCTATGGTCTCAAGCAACCAATCCTCACCTGCAGCTGTTCAAACAAGACCCCCTTCACGCCAAAGTTGATCCTGCGCAGGCAGAGTCCTTTATTGAAACTGCTGAAAGCATAGGTAAGCAAGAAGCCCGCTGGTATCGAGAGCATCCTCAAGAATTGCAAGGAATCATTGATTCATTAAAGATCAATGAACTGCCTGAAGCGCAAGCGCAACAGGAGCGCTATACCTTTGCTGTCTATAAAAAAACAGATCATATTATGATTGATCGCAATTTCTTGGCGCAAGCGCAGCATTTTATCGAAGCACAGCAATTAAGCCGATTACTTCCTGCGACGACACTTACGGAATTGGTTTTCATGCATGAAGTGTTTCATGTATTGGAATATCGTAAAAATCTCTGGACCATTCAAAGACAACTGCACTATCAGATAGGTTTTTTGAAAAAACAGGCACGTCTCTATTCCTTGAGTGAGATCGCTGCTGCATCTTTTGTACAGACGTTTTATCAGCTGGAAAATTCCCCTACATTGCTTGCTAGCTGCATAATCTATTGTAAAAATCCTGAGCTCGCTCAAGCGCTCGTTATGACTGCGTTAAAGGAACAAACCATTCACAGAAGCTATTGATCAATGGAAAAAAAGAATTAGTTTCTCTGCTCATATCAAGGTATATTGTTAGTGAAGAATATAACAATATTAGAGGTGGTATAAATGATGGAGCAATCTTGGTTGAATCTTAAGAATGAAGTCGTAGTTATTACTGGCGCTTTAGGTGGTATGGGGAAAAAAATCGCACAGGACTTTGCTGATCAAGGCGCACAACTTGCATTAGTTGATTTGCATGAGGAAAACCTTGCCAACTATGCTGTACAGCTAGCAGATCAATTCGGTGTGAAAGTAAACAGTTATGTCTGCAATTCGACGATCGAAGAGCAGGTAGATGCATTGGCAGAAAAGGTCAAAGAAGATTTTGGCCGCATTGATGTTTTGGTAAACACAGCGGCTATTTTGAAATTTTCATTGCTTGAAGATCTACCATTTGAAGAATGGAAACAAGTGATCGACGTCAACTTAAACGGCTACTTCTTGGTTTCTCAAAGAATCGGGCGAGTGATGATCGCACAAAAATCAGGGCGGATGGTGCATGTCTCAACGATCGCCTCAATCAGCCCTGAAACATATTCTGGTGCGTATAGCCCAAGTAAGGCTGGAGTTAATATGATGTCGAAACAAATGGCTGCAGAGTGGGGGCAGTACGGCCTTCGCAGCAATTGTGTCTTGCCATGCTTTGTGAAGACACCTTTATCCGCAAGCTTTTATGCAGACCCAGAAGTTGAAGAGGGGCGGAAACGTTTAACTGCCAATAAGCGAATCGGCGATGTGCAAGACATTGCTAATGCAGTCCTTTACTTAGCCAGCGAACGTTCCGATTATACGAACGGGCACGAATTACGTGTTGAAGGCGGTTTTGGGATCATGATGGGGGATCAAGTACCAAAACCTGGTGGGCGTAAACAGTATGCCATCAATTCTCGGCCGGAAAACCAAAAATAAATGGGGAAATGAAGTAAGTAATAACTGAACAGGGGAGACACTCATCTTTTCGACTTGTCCGAAAAAGATGGGTGTATTTCGTGATGCCTTAATACATGCGGTCTGACGAAGCAAGCTATTTGAAAGGAACTGATTTTTATGAAAAAAGAATTATTTGAACCGATCAAACTATCTTCTAGCGTTGAACTTAAAAATCGACTCGTTATGGCACCTATGACAACTCAATCTGCTTTTTACGATGGTGAAATAACGGAAGAGATCATTGAATACTATCGCTGTCGTGCCGGTGCAGCTGCGGCAGTGATCGTAGAAAGCTGCTTTATCGAAGAACATGGGCGTGGGTTTCCGGGAGCACTCGGGGTAGATACAGACAAGAAAATTGCTGGGCTCACTAGATTAGCAAAAGCCATCAAAGAAAAAGGCTCGAAAGCGATCCTGCAAATTTATCATGCTGGACGAATGGCATGGCCTGAGTACAATGGTGGAGTACAACCGATTTGCGCAAGTCCCGTCGCAGCGTTACGACCAAACGCACCTGTTCCGAAAGAAATGAGTAATGATGAGATCCTAACGATGATTCAACGATTTGGAGACGCGACTAGGCGTGCGATCAAAGCTGGTTACGATGGTGTGGAGATACATGGTGCGAATACCTTTTTGATCCAACAATTTTTCTCGCCCCATTCAAATCACAGAAACGACCATTGGGGAGGCAGTCTGGAAAAAAGAGCGCACTTTCCATTAGCCGTATTAAAAGAAGTACAGCGGGTCCGTCAAGAAGAATCGGTTGAAGACTTTGTTATCGGTTATCGTTTTTCGCCAGAAGAAATGGAAAAGCCTGGTATTTGTTTTGAAGAAACGATGTACTTGTTGAATCAACTAGCGAAAAGCAAGCCAGAGTACCTTCATTTTTCAATGGGAACCTATCATCGAAGTTCTATTATTGATAACGAGAGCAGCGAGCCATTGATTGTGAAGTTTTTAACAATGCGTTCGCCTGAACTTTCGACTATTCCGATTATAGGAGTGGGCTCTATCTTGCAACGAGAAGACGCAGAAGCAGCACTGAAAATTGGCTACGATTTGCTTGCCATCGGGAAAGGATTTTTAGTCGAACTTAATTGGGTTCAGATGATCGCCGAGAAGAAAGTTGTTCGTCATTTTGCTCTTAGTCATGCGCAAAGTGAGTTGAAAATCCCAACACCATTGTGGCAGTTTATGGAAGATATGGTCATTGATCCAGAAGAGGAGAAACAAAAGCATGAACGCTTGAAAGAACTCCAAAAGCGGAAAGTCGCTTACCAACCAGGGACATATCTTGTACAAGCCCAAGGACACAATAGTCCGATTGAAATGCAAGTGACTTTTTCAAAGGAAACGATTGAAAAGATTACGATTGATAAAGGCAATGAATCTGAAGGTTTATCTGATTTAGTCTTTACGAGAATTCCGGCACAGATCATTGAAGGACAAACGCTGAATGTCGATGCTGTTTCTGGTGCTTCTGCTTCCAGTCAAGGGGTGATCGCAGGGGTGGAAGAAGCGGTAAAACTTGCAGGCGCCGATGTAGAGGTCCTCAAAGCACGGCCAAAGCCAGTCGTGGCTTGGTCAGAAGAAGTGGTTGAAGAAGCAGTTGATGTAGTGATCATTGGCTCAGGCGCTGCTGGGCTTGCTGCTGCATTGCGAGCGGATCAGTTAGAACGAAAGGTCATCTTACTGGAAAAATTAAGTTTTGTGGGCGGAGCGATCTCTATTAGTGGTGGAAACCAAATCGTGACTGGTTCGAAACTACAACAGATTGCTGGTGTAAAAGATGATACACCGACAGCAATGGTGGCTGATTTTCTGGAAAACGGGAATGGGCTGAACGATCGAAACCTTTTGACCCTTTTCGCTGAGAACGTAGGAGAAACCACAGATTGGGTCCATGAATACTTAGGTGTAGCCTACGATATGGAGCAAGGGCTGCACGTCCTACCAGAATATCAAAAAAATCGCGAACTTGCTTATCAAGGGGGCGGCGCTGGATTTGCCCAAACCGTCCGTAAAACACTACAGAATAGTGCGGTTCAGGTCTTGCTCCAAACGAAAGCCCAACAGCTACTAGTAGATGATCAAAATAATGTCATAGGCGTTAAAGCCGTCGAAGAATCAGGGAAAACTCATATGATCTATGCCTCAACAGTCATTATGACAACCGGTGGCTATGGGAATAATGCCTCCTTACTCAAGGAAAGATTCAAGCAAATTTTGTATTATGGACCAAAATCTGCCACCGGCGATGGTCTGTTGATGGCAACCATCCCTGCTTTAAAGGCACAAACGCGAGCGATGGATCAAGGAAAAATCTATCCCAATGGATTGGAAATTTCTCAAGGGGTGGCGAAATCAACGATTGGTGGCAATCTGATCGTGTTGAAAGAAAACGGTATTCTAGTGAATCAATTTGGAAAGCGGGTAGTAAATGAGCGAGCTAGCAATAAGCTAGTATTAGAAGCATTATTAAGACAACGCTCGCCAATGCTTTATTTATTGCTAGACGGCAAACACTTTGAGCATTTCAGCCAAGGCGTAGCAGAAGGCGGAATCACCAGTGAAGAGCTGGCTTGTTGGATTGCGCAAGAAGGAAAGGCCACACCTCGTATTCTTAAAGCTGCCACGTTAGAACAGTTAGCCATCAAAGCGCAGATGCCTGTAGAACAACTGATCGAAACAGTGGATAATTTTAACTACTGGGTAGCGCAAGGAAGCGACGAAGAGTTTCACCGTGCACCTGAATACTTGCAAGAACCGATTGGTGCAGGTCCCTATTATCTTATCGAACAAAAGCCTCGGTTTGCGACTACGCTAGGTGGGTTAGCGGTCAATCGTTCGTTGCAAGTTTTGAATCAGCAAAACCAGCCCATTAAAGGGCTCTATGTTGCAGGTGAAGTTGTGGGAGGCGTCATGGGGTCAGACTCTCCATCAGGTGCCAATAATGCCTGGGCATTGACTTCTGGGAAATTAGCAGCAGAAGCTGTTTGGGAAATGACGAAAAGACCGAAAAAAGCGTAGAATCCGCTTTTTCGCTTTATTGCTAAATTGAGAAACCAGCGTCGATGACGGATCAGCTAGGAGAATCCTTCTATAATTCTCTTTCAGAAATTTGGCTAGAATCAGAGCGATTTAGATCGTTTCTCTAGATAATCAAATCAGCAAAAAAACCAGAACGATCCTTTCGGAGGTCCTGGTTTTTTCGTGTGATTTTCACAAACGTGTCCTATACGACTGATTGGTCTTCTGTATCCATTGTCTATCTACTTTGCAAAAAAACATAAGTGGTACATCGTTCTACCTCGGACTTGGAAGAGTGATCGGCGAACGCACGGGCATCTACAAAGGTTGGTGCGAAGATGGGGACGGTATCACCGACATCAAAGGTGCATATATTGCTTTCGCTAGACTTGATAAAGAGCAAAAGAACAGCGATTTGTTTCAAGGTGGACATAAATTGTGTGTGTCCGATAGCTTCTAAATCGGGTGTAATGACTAAAACAGCCTCGTTTGTTTCGGTAGGTTCGTAGCCATCTCCCCGTGTTTTTGACAACTTAAAGTGTATTTGAATAGAAGAAAACGTAAGAAATGGCAATCAAGCAAACCAACAATAAACCAGAGAGTGACAGAAAAAGCAGCATGATTCGTTTCTTCTTCAATCCAAGTACAAGTATCACTACATTCAATAGAAAGAAAACAAGTAAAATCGCTAAATATTCCATAACTGGTCCTCTTTTACGTTTTTATTTATCTTACCAGAGATTGCCGGCTTTTCCTAGCAGAAATTGGCTGAAAATGGCTTATTCAAGCGTCTTTCAAAATACTGTAAGTTAAATGAATTAAGGAAAATCAGGAGAACTTTTATGGCTCTGAGACGGTTGCGGCTTGTTTTTGCCAAGCGTCATATTTTAGCAATAAGTACTCGATCACAAAGAAAAGTGTTGCGGTCGTTTCAAAGGGAGCGATCGCATTTTCGGTTGGTTGGATCTCTGGATTTAAAAAGAAAATCGTTTCAGAACAAAGTTTAGAAACCGTTGAGTTTCTCAGCTTCGTGATCCCTATAGTGTTGATATTCCGCTGTTTCAGTTGCTTTGCTAGTTTGACAACGGTGGGTGACTCACCATTTAAAGTAATCAAAATCACTAAATCATCTGGCTCGATGATACGATAAAATTGTTCATTGACTGAGATCGCACCAAAATCGTAAACAAGTAGTCCATTAGGCAAAAATAAGAGTTTCATATAATTGGAAACAAGGTTTTGAATGTCCCCTGAACCATAGACAAAGATTCGTTTGGCATGAGCCATCATCTTACACAATGCTGTAAAATCTTTCTTTTTTAAATTTTCAATCGTTTGAATATGATTGTCGAGAATTTCTCCTTCAATCTCAGAGAGTAGGGCATTTTCTTGTTGTACCTCGTTCTTTAAATGGTATTTGAATTCTGAAAAGCCATCAAAGCCGATTTTTTGACAAAAGCGCATGATCGTCGTCCTAGAAACGATGCACTCCTTGGCTAAATCATTGATGGACATCGCCAAGCAGTGCTTTTTGTGAGTTGTGATGTAGGACCAGATCAAAAAGTCATTCTCGGTTAATCTTGACTGGTAGGTAGTGATACGGTCTTGCAGCATAGGCTATCTCCTCATTTTATCTCTCAATTGATTCTGTGTGACAATTCACATTTTATGTGAAAAAAACCTTTCAAATGTGAGAAACTTTTAAACAACGGAAAAGGGTTTCATAGCATCATTTTAATAGTAAAATGAGAATCAGTAAAGCGCTTAACTAAAAAACGTGAAGGACGAAAAACTATGATGAAAAAAATACAAAGGTTCGGCGGAGCGATGCTGGCACCGGTCATGCTGTTTTCCTTTTTTGGGATCGTTATCGGCTTTTCTCTGCTGTTTTCGAATCAAACGATCATGGGGGACATCGCAGCACCGGATACCCTCTGGTTCAAATTTTGGAATGTGATTGCAGCAGGAGGCTGGACACCCTTCTTCCAATTGCCACTTTTATTTGTAGTAGGGCTGCCGATCAGTCTAGCTAAAAAATACGCCGCCCGCGCTACGATGGAAGCACTCGTTACTTATATCGCTTTTAATTATTTTGTAAATGCAATTTTAACTTTGTGGCCAGAATCATTTGCGGTGGATTTAGCTCAAGGGGCAACTGCTGGTTCTGGGTTGACATCGATTGCGGGAATCATCACCTTAGATACCGGCATGATGGGCGGCTTGCTGATTTCGGGAATCGTTGTCTATCTCCACAATCGCTTTTATGAAAAAGAATTGCCAGAAATGCTGTCGAATTTCAGTGGCTCAGTCTTTGTAACCATGATTTCCTTTTTTGCCATGGTTCCTTTGGCAGTACTCATGTGTTTTGTCTGGCCAGTTATCCAAGAGGGAATGAGAAGTATGCAAGGCTTTTTCATTGAATCAGGAAACTTCGGTGTCTTTATTTATCAGTTCTTGCAAAAAATACTGATTCCAACAGGCTTGCATCACTTTGTTTATGCCCCGTTTGCCTATGACAGTGCGGTTGTCGAAGGGGGAATGGCCGTTTATTGGGCCTCCCACATTGGCGAGTTCCAAACTACTGCATTTTCGCTGAAAGAACTCTATCCGTTTGGTGGTTTCTCACTATCAGGAATGTCGAAAGTCTTTGGAACGGCAGGTCTGAGTTTAGCGATGATCCAAGCGGCTCGGCCTGATAAAAAGAAAAAAGTGATCGCATTGATTGCACCGGCAGCATTGACGGCTATTTTGACCGGAATCACTGAACCAATCGAGTTTACTTTCTTGTTTGTTGCACCAGCATTATGGTTCGTTCATGCTTTACTGGATGCTTCGATCGCCACAATCTCCTATGCTTTCGGGGTAGTCGGGGACTTTGGCGGCGGATTGATCAACTGGTTAGGTCTAAATTGGCTGCCCTTGTGGAAATTTCACAGTTCAACTTATATTACCCAAATCATTATCGGGCTGATTTTTACCGCTATCTGGTATTTTGTGTTCTCCTTTATGATCAAGAAGTTCAACTTAAAAACGCCTGGACGTGAGGATGATACTGCAGCAATGCAGTTGTATACAAAAGCAGATTATGACAACAAAAAGCAAGATGAAAAATTACCAAAACATGTGCGGCAAGCACAGGCCTATATGCACTTGGTAGGTGGGAAAGACAATGTCATTGATGTAACGAATTGTGCGACACGGCTGCGTTTGACTGTTAAGGATGCCGACAAAGTTGCAGATAGTACGCAGTTTCAAGAAGCAGGTGCCTCAGGATTGGTCAACCCTGGAAATGGCGGCATTCAAATCATTGTAGGATTAACGGTACCAACGGTTAGAGAATCATTCGAAGAACTAATGGCCGAATAAAACAGAATCACAAGGAGGAACAAGTACCATGAGTAAGAAAAAAAGTTCAATTTTAATTGCAGGTGGCGGAAGTACCTATACACCATCGCTAGTTATGATGTTATTAGAAAGTCAAGAGCGCTTTCCAGTTAGAAAAATCAAATTTTATGACAACGATGAAAAGCGACAAGAAACCGTAGCAAAAGCTTGTTCGATCATTATTGCTGAGCGAGCGCCAGAAGTACAGTTCGAATATTCAACCGATCCAAAGGAAGCTTTTACGGATGTCGATATCGTAATGGCACAGCTTCGTGTCGGAAAATATGCTATGCGGGAACAAGATGAGAAAATTCCTTTCAGGCATAATGTTGTCGGACAAGAGACCTGCGGACCTGGTGGTTTAGCTTATGGCCTGCGCTCGATTGGACCGATCTTAGAACTAGTCGACTACATGGAAAAATACTCGCCAGATGCCTGGCTTTTGAACTATTCCAACCCAGCAGCAGTCGTTGCCGAAGCGACCAGAAGATTCCGACCAAATTCAAGAATCATCAATATTTGTGATATGCCAGTTTGTTTGGAAGATATCATGGCGCGAGTGATTGGGTTGAAGGATCGGAAAGAATTTGAGACGAGCTATTTCGGCTTGAATCATTTTGGCTGGTGGACCAGCATCAAAGACCATGACGGCAATGACTTGATGCCACAAATCAGTGCGCATGTTCAAAAGTACGGCTACACCGAACAAACACAAAAAGGCCAGCATAAAGAAAGCAGTTGGCTGGAAACGATGTGGGCGGCTAAAGATCTGCACGAAATTGAACCAGAATTTTTATCGAATACCTATCTGAAATATTATTTGATGGCTGATGAAACGGTGGCTCATGCGGACAAAGAGTATACCCGTGCCAATGAGATCATTGACGGACGAGAGAAGTATGTGTTTGATGAATGCCGACGAATCGTTGCAAACAACACAGCAGTTGATACAACATTTGCTTCAAACGAACATGCGTCCTTTATTACAGACCTTGCTTGCGCACTAACCTTTAATACGAAAGAACGCATGATTCTTATTGTTGAAAACAACGGCGCAATTGCCAACTTTACCCATGATGCAATGGTGGAACTGCCTTGTCTAGTTGGAAAAGATGGCTACGAAGTCTTGTCGATCGGTGATATTCCAACATTCCAAAAGGGATTGATGGAGCAGCAGATCGCATCTGAAAAATTGGCAGTTGATGCTTGGGAACAAGAGTCTTACCAAAAATTGTGGCAATCCTTTACTATGAATAAAACTGTACCAAGTGCGAAAGTCGCCAAAGAAATATTAGATGAAATGATTGTGGCGAACGAACCATATTGGCCAGAACTTAAATAGGTTCAGCAGGTAAAAAGGAAAGGGATCGGCTGAAGGAATTTCCTTCAGCCGATCATAAACAAAGAATGGAAATCAAACACAAATTTCAAGTAATCTATTTTGTTCAATATGCAACGATGGCGATTTTGATGACACAAATCGTTCCTTTTTTAACTGAGCAAGGCTATGATGCGCTTGAAAGAGGCTGGTTTTTAGCCTCCTACAGCATCACGACAATTCTTTTTCAGTTAGTGATCGGCTATTATTCGGACAAGAGCAAACGATTAAAACGTATTTCGATGCTTCTGATGATCTTTCTGGTTTTCTTCTCCATTAGTTTTTATTGGTTAGGAAAAGACCACTGGCTGATCCATCTTCTGGTATTGGCTATTGCGGGTGGATTAGCCAATACAACAGCAACGGTGCTCGATAACTGGGTATTATCGGAGTCCAGTACTTCAAAAAGAATTGCTTCAATCAAAGCAAACGGCTCTTTAGGGTGGAGTATGATGAGTGTCTGCGTGCCATTCTTTTTATTTTCCAATAATTATCGCTGGTTTAGTTTGCCGCTGCTCCTCTTTTTGCTTATCAATTATACATTTTCACGAACGATCCCAGAGAAAAACGCCTTACCGCAAAAGCAAGGAACAGCAACAAACAGCGGTGTCTCGCTGGCAGACATTCTTCTGTTATGCAAAGACCGACGCTTTTTGGTTTATACGGGACTGTTCTTTCTCTTGTACTTGACAATCGTTGCGAACAATACGGTCGTTATCGACAAGCTGATTACAATGGAAAGAGGCAGTGAATTTGTTGGTCTGAAATGGTCGATCCAATCCTTTTGTGAAATTCCAGCGTACCTTTTGCTGAATCGCATGATTGCTAAATGGAAAAATGAGCGCTTGATTTTGATTGCAGGCATATTTTTAACCTTACAATTTTTTGTCTATTGGCTTGCTAGTAGCCCATTCTTACTTTTGGCAGCCAGTTTTCTGCAGTTTTTCACTGTACCGGCATTTACCATCGGCAGTCGAATGATTATCAGTGCTATTACACCGCCAGCTGTTTTTTCTTCTGGACAACTGATATCGATCAGTGTGTACATTGGTGCGGCATCGTTTCTTTCGCCATTAGCTGGCGGCTTTCTTTCGCAGGTGCTGTCCCTCGATACTGCCATCTTTATCTTTGGTTTATTGCCCTTCGTAGCTTTTCTTATCTATTCTAGCTGTCAGAGAACACTGTCGGCAATCTAAGGAGGAATTACGGATGCTTTTTAAAAGAAAAATAGAAATCTGTGCACCGGTAACAGGCCGACTGCTACCGATCGAAGAAGTACCAGATGAGGTATTTTCGTCTAAAATGATGGGAAATGGATTTGCCGTTTCTCATCATCACGGAAAAATCTATGCACCAGCAGCCGGGACGGTTCGAACGATTTTTCCAACACAGCATGCCTTAGCCGTTGAGTTGGTGGATGGCCGTTCCCTTTTGATCCATATGGGAATTGAAACAGTGGCGTTAGCAGGGGAGCCCTTCACGATCGCGGTCCAAGAAAACCAGTCAGTCACGACAGGTGAGTTGCTGGCAGAAATGGATGTAGCAGCAGTTGAGGAAATGGGCAAAGAGACCATGGTGATCGTTGTCTTCATGGAGGAACAAGGCGGGAAGTGCCTGCGAACAGACGGCGATATTCAGCAAGGAGAGGCTGTTTTTCACTTGAAATAACCGAATAAAAAAGGAGCGCATTCTCTTAGTTTCAAAGAGAGGCGCTCCTTTTTATTTACGAACCCGTAGAAATATAGTTCTTCAAACCTACTCGCCAAAAGAAGAAGGCGGGAAAGGCAAAGAGCAGACAAACCAACGGCGATAAGATCCACCAAGGATTAGTTACGCGACCAATGACATACAGAAACGGATAATACTGAAACCAAGCCATCGGCACGACGTAGGTCAATAAACGCAAGACGTGTTTTCCGTAGATACTGAAGGGGTAGCGGCCGAATTCGCGGGCACCATCGGTAAAAATATTCATAAATTCAAGTCCTTGGATCGTAAAGAAGGAAATGGCGGCATACACTAAGAACAATAGGGCGAAAAAGAGGGCGCCACAGACGATCATCAGAAAAAGAGTCAGGACATTTCCAAAATGCCAAGCAATTCCACTATTAGGAATCGCATAAGCAAACAACAGCAAGGCTTGAATAAAACGGCCGAGACGCGAGAATTCCATTTTGGAAGCTAAGACTTGAAAAATCAAGGAGCGAGGACGCACGAGTGCCCGATCGAACTCGCCATTACTGATCATTTGTGGAAAAAGATCGAACCCGCGAAAGAAGCATTCCGCAATCGAAAAGGCAAACAAAACCGTCGCAAAGGAAAGCAAGACTTCTTCAAAGGTGAAGCCATCCACTTGATGAAACCGGGTAAACATAAACCAAATGCCTAAAAAAGCAGTAAAGGAACCTAGAAATTGTCCCAAAGCAGTTAACACAAAGGAAACTTTATATTGCATCTGACTTTTGAGATGAATACAAAAATAATGCCAATAAACCATATTCCTTAACCTCCTTGCACAACGACACGCTTGAGTGCCTGCTGCAGCCAAATTTTTCCGATCACGATCAAAAGTACGAGCCAAAACGCTTGTAAGAGCAATGCAGAAACAAGCGCAAAGCCAGTCAGATCCCCGTTGTAAATTCGCAGCGGGACGTTTTGCATGGAAGCAAAAGGCAATAGTTCCACGAATTGGCGAAAAGGCTGTGGAAAGAAAGGCAGAGGAATGACCCCGCCAGCTAAAAATTCACCGATGGAGCTGATGACGATCCGCACCCCGATGGAGGATAATGTGTAAAAAGTCGAGATATAGACCAGCTGCGACATAGCGATCACTACACCTAAACTCAGCGCCATAGACAAAAGAAACAAGAACAGGGCAACGATGTTTGCTGGCAGAATCAAGCGATAAGGTGCTGGCAGTAAAAAGGCAATCACAAAAATCGGTCCGCAACGCAAGACGGCTTTTGCTAAGCGATTGGCAGCCGATTGGCAAAACCAGCGATTGTATAGATCCATCGGCCGCACAAGTTCGTAGGCGATCGTCCCTGTGGTGATGGTATTGAAAATTTCTGCCTCAAAGAACCACAACATAAATAAAGACAAGAAGGCTTGCTGGAGCCAAACATAGGAGACGGTTTGTTGAAAGGTCATGGGAAAGGCACTAGGATCTGCTTGGTAAAAGGCGTGGAATGCCAGAATTTCCATCAAGCCCCAAGCTAGTTGCGTAGCCATCCCGGCAATTGCCGCCGAGCGGTATTGCAAGGTATTGATAAAGCGAATGCGGAAAAATGCCTGATACTTCCTCATATTTGATACTCCTGATACAGCTTAGCGACCATTTCTTCGGCGGTGATACTGGCAACGGCCAAATCGGTGATCTCGACTTGATTGCTGAGCAGACTGAGCAGCTGAGCGACCGACACTTCTTTGGGATCAAGTTTCAGAACAAGGCGACCAACGTCTTTTTGAAGCAGCTGGACGTTTTCTGGCAGATGAGGTTCATTCCCTTGATAGTCGATCTCCAGCGTTTTGACATCAGAAAAACGATGCTTTAGTTCATCGAGGCGACCATCCAGCAAAATTTGCCCTTTGCCGATCAACAGAATTCGCTGTGTCAGCGCCTCGATATCTTGCATATCGTGGGTCGTCAGGATGACTGTGGTGCCTTTTTCTTGGTTTCTTTTTTTAATAAACTGACGCACGGCAATCTTTGATACAGCATCTAAACCGATGGTGGGTTCATCAAGAAATAAGATTTTGGGGTCATGGAGTAAGGAGGCGGCGATCTCACAGCGCATACGCTGACCGAGACTCAAGGACCGAGCAGGGGTTTTTAAGATCTCACCTAAATCTAGTAAGGTGACTAATTCTTCTAGGTTGCGCTGATAACTAGCAGCGTCGACTTTGTAGATATCACGGATCAAATCAAAGCTGTCATTGACGGGGACATCCCACCAGAGTTGACTGCGCTGCCCGAAGACGACGCCGATGTCTTTGACATGTTGAATACGTTCTTGCCAAGGCGTACGACCATTGATGTGACAAATGCCTTGATCAGGGGTCAAAATCCCGCACATGATTTTTATGGTGGTACTTTTTCCAGCACCATTAGGCCCGATGTAGCCAACCATTTCGCCTTCATTGATGGTAAAGCTGATGTCTTGCAACGCATGGACGGTGGTGGTTTCACGAGAAAGAAATGCTTTGGCTGCTTGGCGAAAGCCGCTTTTTCGCTTGGACACTTGGAAGGTCTTGCTGAGGTGTTCTACTTGGATCATTTGGATTCACTCACTTTCTTTTGACAAACGCGACAAAAAGAGCATTCGAAATCGAATACTCGCAACGAGTTGGTCCAAACGAACATGGTTGGGGCAGCGGTTCGTCAGCCAAACAAAAGTAGGAACAGTGTAGCATAAGAGAGCGCTTTTTTCAAACACTACTTATATTTTTTTGAGGGCAGCGAAAGAAAAAACGTGGTTTGTTGGATAAAATACGCAAAATAACTGTTTTTATTTTTTATTTGTTGTAAATACTAAGGAAACTCAGTATCATTAGAAACAAGCCGATAGCGGCTAAGCAGTTTCTGGATATATGGGGAACCAAGTGATGGACTGTGTCATGATTTGTCGTAACCCAATCCTGCAAAATGCAATGAGCAAACAATGGAGGAGAGCATGAAAGCAGTAAAGAACTTATTTATTTTGATTGGCTTATTCTTACTAAGTCAAGTAGGGATGACCGTATTCAGTGTGGTAAAAATCTATTATTTGGAAGCAGGAGAGCCGAGGATTCCTGCGATGATGAGCTACGGGTTGATTGCCTTGCTTTTGGCAAACATTGGCCTACTGATGTATTTGGCTCGGAAGCTAGGACTTGCCACCTTTGACTTTGGGTGGTCAACGAAGCGCAACTGGCTATGGATCATCGGTGGTTTTGTTTTAGGTCGAGTCGTTGCTGTTGGTGGTACCATGTATCTGCAGCATATATCCGATCAAGAGGCGACCGCGAATGATGCATTGTTAGGGGAACTGTTTACAGGCGAAAATCCGCTTTTGATCTTCCTATTGATCGCTGTGGCGGCGCCAATCATGGAAGAAATCGTTTTCCGTGGTGGGTTTATCGGCCTTTTATTCAAGAAATACCCGATAGTCGGGATCATTTCAAGTGTAGCCGTTTTTAGTATCATCCATTCCGTCACCAATCTGGTCGAGTTTTTGATCTACGGTGCTATGGGGCTGATCATGGCGTTGATTTATGTAAAAACCAAGCGCTTAGAAACAGCCATCGCCATGCATTTTCTCAATAATGCCTTGGCGGCGATCGCAATGATCTTGTTAGGTTAAGAAGTCAGCAAAAAACCACCGATCAAAACGATTCGGTGGTTTTTGTTTACTCTGGCAGTTGTCCTTGTTCAAAGGGTAATTGTTCCAGTTCTTCTGCAGTAAAGAGGAGATCGCCTTCGTCTTCGATAGAAAATGCGTCACCTGCTGCAGATTTTTGATAGGCGCGCGCTTTATTCATATTACGAAGATAAAGATCCTTGTTTGCATTTAATTCTGGTGCAGCTAAATTGTCTTCGCGATTGCTGCGAATGACGATTTTGCTTGTTTGCGTGCCAAAATGAAAACCGTGATAACCCGAAACCATTAATTGGCTGGCATTTTCGCTGCTGTATTCTTTATAACCCGACAGACGGCCCGTTTTTACCATTGGCCGATCGATCGTATAAGTGATCAAGTATTCCGTATCTTCAGGCAGCTGAATCACTTGTCCGGTTTCCTGATTTGTTATCTCAGTGGCAGGCAAGTGGTACTTTTTAATAGAAGTGATCGTTAGGTCTTCTTTTGTGAAAAAGACTGGATCGATCCAAAATCCTGCCAGCAAAATCGTACTTAAGCTAATACTGAGAACAGTCAAAAGGGCGATCAATACGAGGCCAATTCGTTTTCGGTGGGTGGTCAGATTGAGTTCTTGGACCATCTGTTTGTCTTCTTTTAATAAATAGTCCAAGGTCAATTCAAAATAGTTGCTCAGTTTGACTACTTGGTCTAGATCAGGATAGCTCTTGCCGTTTTCCCATTTTGAAATCAGTTGCCGAGTGACAAAAAATTCCTGCGCCAATTGTTCTTGCGTGAGATTTCGTTTGGTGCGTTCTTCTTTAATAATTTTCCCAATATCCATGTGTCTGTTTTGCCTCCATCATTCTTCTTATATATTATAGCAAACTCTTTTCTATGCGAACGAGGATCTATGAAATTAACGATGCAACAAAGGGTAACATCCTTTATTTATCAATGTTTCTACTTGTTGCACTGTCTTTCTATTCTGGAAGCTTTCAGTGCTGGTCAGAAAAAGAAAGGGCCAGTAGAGTGAAGTATGTTTGATCAAATTTGACGGAGAAAGGAGAAACGATCGAATGAAGACAAAACACCTTATGGTTCCAATTGGCTATACCCAATTCTTCGCTTCCTTACTGGTGATTCTCGTTCACTGTGGTCGACTGGCAGAAAACAACGAGCTTCATTTTTTGTTAAAGAGTCTCTTATGTCGTTTGGCGGTTCCTTTTTTTCTCCTGCTGAATGGCTATTTTTTTCAAAAGAGCACCTGTTCATGGCAGCAATGGTGCAAACGACAATTCAAGCTTTATTTGCGTTGGTCGATCGTGTATCTTCCCTTAGGTTGGTTTTATTTAGGACAGCAAAATCTTGCCGATCCATTACGGGTCATCGGTTTGGCTGCTGGCTTTTTAACAGTAGGGGTCTGGTACCATCTTTGGTATTTTCCAGCGTTGCTCTTTGGCATGTGGTTAGTAAGGAAAACCCGTTTTCTTGGCTATCGGTGGCAGTTTTTACTGGCGATCAGTTTGTATTTGATTGGCTGTCTTGAAACGTACAGCAGTTATTTAAGTGGACCTTTATTGGTATTTTATCAAAATTATCGGACTCTATTTTTTACAACGAGAAACGGTCTTTTTTATGGGTTTCTTTTTTTGCTGTGCGGGTTTTGTTTAGGTGAACACCAGAAACGTCCTTTTTTCACGAAGCATCTTGGCAGAAAATTCGCGGTCTCTCTTTGCTTATTAGGCATTGAAGGTCGACTCGTGTATCTCAATCAGGGGGACGATAAGAATTTCATGCTGTTCTTTGTGCCGACGACTCTTTTTTTCCTTGCTTGGCTGATCAAGCAGCAAACACAAAAGCGGACTTGGCAAGCAAAACAAGCAGCTGAGGCTAGTCGATTGATCTTTCTGAGTCACCCGCTGTTTCTGGAATCCGGGAAAGTCTTTTTTTTACTAGGAGGGTTTCCGTTGTTCTTTTATACGATAGTTTTAACGGGAGCCTTTCTCGGCTTGAGGAAAGTGGGCAGTCATTTCAAATCCTATGCTGTTGGGTTTGCTAAAAAAACAGTTGATGAAAAGAAAAGCGCCTAAAGCATTGCTGCACCAAGGATAAAACCAAGTTACACTTTTTTTAAATAGCAGCAGAGTTCTAAGTTTTTCTTCATTTCAGACCCTAGACGTAGGCTTTGCAAGAAAACCTATAGTACAATAACAGCAGTAAGAGGGAAAAATCCCTGAAAAAGAGATCAACACTTGGAGGATATAGTGATGAAAAAACAGACTCGAAAACCAGCGATGATTTTAGCGACTCTCTTGGTATCTAGCCAAGTTTTATTAGCAGCACCACAAGTTTTTGCTGACGAAACCAATTCAACGACGAGCAGTTCCACTGCAACAAGCAGTTCTACCGCAACGACAGCCACTACCGACAGTCAAACAAGTACCTCTGACAGCAGTTCAGATCGTTTGCAAGTCAATGCTGTGGCGATCGGAAATGCCTTGACGAAAGCACAAGAAGACTACACACTTGAGCGCTTAGGCATCCAAGGCGAAACACCGATTTATACGACAAACGGTAATGACTTGATGAAATACATTCCCGATGGCGGCTTTACTGCAGATTGGGCGGTCTATAGCTCGGTCAGAATGCAGACTTTAGAAAGCGGGGCAGGAATCACTGTCGATATCGCGACACCAGATAACATTACCCGCATCACTGCAGCCCAGTACCAAAATGCAGCGCTGACGGCAGGGATCACTGATGCGAAGCTAACGGTCGCTTCTGCCGTACCGATCGACGGTTCCGGAGCTTTAGCTGGGGTATACAAAATCGTTGAAGAATCAGGCGGTGTCATCAATCAGAATCGAGTAGCCGTAGCTCAAGATGAGATGGATGTGCTGTCTACGATCACCGAAGAGAATAAAGATAAAGAAGGCTATTCCGATGAAGCTTTGAATGCAGCGCAAGAACAAGCGAAAACCGATTTGGCTGCTCAAACTGCAGATGGTACGGAATTAACCCAAGCAGATATTCAAGAAACAGTAGAAAAAGCCTTGAAGGACAACGGACTTGAAGGAATCGTTACGGAAAATCAAATTTCTGAGTTGACCTCTTTGATGAGCGACATGCGAGACAACAATATCTTCGATGACTTCATCAAAGAATTGGATCTGTCAGAAGCCCGCAAGCAAATCGAAGAAACCTCTAAGGGACTTTGGGAAAATATCAAGAGCTTCTTTAGCGGCATCTGGTCTTCGATCACCGGTGTCTTCGGCAATGACTCAAATGAGTCTAACAATAGCAGCGAATCAACCGTTGATTCTGGGCAATAAGCATTTTACAAAATAACACATTTCGCTTGTATTAAGAAAAAAGAGAAGCGGAGCATCAGACGATAGCGCACGTCTGAGGGCTTTCGATGTCCTCTGCTTTCTTTGCTAAAACAGGAGCAGTCTTTATTAAAAAAGAAGGAGGGCAATCAGATGAATTTTTTAGGCAACGTGATTTGGTTTGTCTTTGGCGGCTTGATCGGTGCGATCTCATGGTTTTTGGCTGGGTGTTTATGGTGTATCACCATCATCGGCATTCCCATTGGTCTGCAATGTTTTAAGTTTGCGACGTTGTCACTCGCACCATTTGGGAAAGACATCGTTTACCGTGGCGGTGGCGTGTCCGTGATTCTAAATATTTTATGGTTGATTTTTTCTGGTATACCACTGGCTTTAGGCCATTTAGCTAGCGCAGTCATTCTAGCCATCACGATCATCGGCATTCCATTTGCGGCGCAATCATTGAAAATGGCGCGCTTAGCGTTGATGCCCTTTGGAGCAGAGATTGTGTCTAGTCGTTATTGATTTACCTAAAAAAGATAGTCTTAAAAAACCACATTACAGAGCGGATAGCTTTGTGATGTGGTTTTTTTGCGAACATTAGCAAGAGTAAGGGACAAGATTTTTGGCAGGCTCAGCGCATTTGAGATTCAGAACTGAAAAAGTTGATAAGAAACCAACGAAGAGTACAGAAAAAACGCACAAGTTTTTTTGCATATCAACTGTGATTCACAAAAGAATTAGCGAAACGCAGAAAAATGTAAGTTTTTTCTTCCCTTCTCAGGGTTCTTTGATTTTTGAAATGGAGCGTCGAATTTTGGCAATCGATTGTTGCGCTTTGTCTCGATTGATAAACATTAAGATGACATAGAGGGAATCCATGATGCTCAGTTGAGCGATTCTGGATGCCAATGCCTCTGAGCGAAACTCAGTTTCTTCGGAAATAGAGATGAAAACCACGTCGCCGAGTTTGGCTAAAGGGGAAGCAGCATGGCTAGTAATGACGATAATTTTGGCACCATTGTTTTTGGCAACTTGAGCTAGTTCAATGGTTTCTCTTGATTTTCCAGTATGAGAGATAAAAATGCCGCAATCATCTGGCGTCAACAATGAAGCCTCCATCAGTTGGATGTGATAATCACTGCTGTGAAAAACAGTGATCGGCGAGCGCAAAAATTTGTGATAGGCATCGGTTGCCACGATCTCTGAACCACCAACGCCGAAGAAAAAAAGTCGTTTAGATTGATTGATCATTGCAGCAGCAAGCTTTAAATCTTCTTCTTTCAAAAGATTTTTGGTATCAGTCAATGTGGTCATATTGGAATCAAATACTTTTTGAGCCATAGTCAATTCATTATCAGACTTCTGGATATTTTCATGGATCGAAATGGCAGAAAAATCATTTTCCTGCATCAGCATTGCCATTTTGAAGTCTTTAAATCCGTTGTAACCGAGTTTTTTTGTGAATTGAAAAAAGGTCGAATCAGCGATGCCTAATTCATTGGATAAATCACTGATTGAACTGTGGCTGACTTTACTAGGATTTTCCAAAATGTAGTCGGCAATCGCTTGTTCTTTGAGACTTAAGTCTTTATAAAGCGTTTTTATTTGCAGGCGAATCGAAACAGTCAAAGACGGTTACCTCCTTTATATGAACATTATTATCTTTGTATTGTTACGTTACCTCTTTTAAAGAAAAAAAGCAAATAAAAAATATTTTTATTTTTTGTGTTTACAAAAAAATATTTTTTTGTATAATGAAAGTATGAAATGGAGGCGCTGTCATGGAGATAGGAATTATCGGACTTGGAAAAATGGGATTGAACTTGGCCCTCAATTTAAAAGATCAAGGTTATCAAGTAAAAGGGCTGGATCTTTCGATACATGCGCAGAAAACAGCGAAAGAAGCTGGAATTACACTCTATCAAACGCTAGCTGATTTGACGAATTCTTTTAGCGGCCGACGGGTTTTATGGTTGATGCTTCCTGCGGGAACTGTGACTGAGGGGATTCTTGAAGAACTATGGCCCCTTGTATCAGCGAAAGACATCGTGATTGAAGGCGGAAATTCTAATTACAAAGATTCGATTCGCCGAGCAGCCTGGTTTAAAGAAAAAGAGGTGCATTACTTTGATTGTGGGACTTCTGGTGGGGTTTCCGGAGCTAGAAAAGATGCATGTTTGATGATTGGCGGGAATGAAATCGCTTTTTCAGAGGTGGAATCTTTGTTTGCAGATGTGGCTGTTTTAGGAGGCTACCTTTATGCAGGGGAATCAGGAAGCGGTCATTTTCTAAAGATGGTCCATAACGGTATCGAATACGGAATGATGCAAGCCATCGGTGAAGGCTTTCAATTGATTGAACAAAGTGCCTATGACTTTGATTTGGCTTCCGTCGCAGAGGTATGGAATCATGGATCGGTTATTCGCAGCTGGCTGATGGAAATCGCAGCGGCCCAATTTAATGAGAGCCCTAAGTTGGAGGAATATCGCGGGGTTGTTGCAGCTTCTGGTGAAGCTAGGTGGACAGTGGAAACGGCTTTGGAGATGAATGTTGCTGTACCGACGATCGCTATGAGTTTGTTTATGAGAAATTTGTCCCAAGAAGAAGACAGTTTCTCAGCAAAAGTCGTCTCTGCGCTAAGGAATGGTTTTGGTGGTCACGAGATTGTTGCAAAAGAGTAAGGAGGAAGAATATGGAACAGTTTAAGATCGCTATAGTGAATTCCAGCAGCTTTGGAAAAATCTTTCCGCAACATATCGAGCGGTTGAAAGCAATCGGAACTGTCAGTCATTTCACGTTCGATAGCGAAATCAATGGGAAAGAATTGGCAGAAAAGCTTAAGGGATATAACATCATTATAGCAAGTGTTACCCCATTTTTTACCAAAGAGTTTTTTGAGTACAAAGATGAATTGCTACTGATCACACGCCACGGGATCGGCTATAACAATATTGATTTAGAAGCAGCGAAGGACCACCAAACGATTGTTTCGATCATTCCAGCTTTGGTCGAGCGTGATGCAGTAGCAGAAAATAATGTGACCAATCTATTGGCGCTTCTGCGCTGTACAGTTGAATCGAATACAAAAGTTCGCGAAGATCAATGGGAAAAACGAGCGAACTTTGTCGGACGCGCACTATTTAACAAGACAGTAGGCGTGATTGGTGTCGGCAATACTGGAAGTTGTGTAGTAGAAATATTGAGAAATGGTTTCCGCTGCGAGGTTTTGGCATACGATCCATACAAGTCAGCTTTGCATATTCAAAGCTATGGTGGAAAAAAAGTCGATCTAGACGAGCTGCTAGCAAAATCAGATATTATTTGTCTATGTGCTAACTTGACGGAGGAAAATTATCATATGATTTCCTTTGAAGAAATTTCAAAAATGAAAGATCAAGTGTATCTCTCCAATAGTGCCCGTGGCGCACTTTTGAATGAAGAGGCAATTGTAAGCGGATTAAAAAGTGGGAAAATCGCTGGTCTTGCCACCGATGTCTTAGAGGAAGAGCCTGGTCATAAAGATCATCCGTATTTAGCTTTTGAAAATGTAGTTATGACACCGCATACATCAGCTTATACTATGGAATGCTTAGAAGAGATGGGAAACAAATGTGTAACGGATATTGAACGAATCGTTAAGGGACTGCTGCCAGACCGTGCTGTTCAAGCGGAAAGTCGGTTTTTGGCTGTATAAAGGAGAGTGAAGCTCGTGCTAACGGATTTAAAAGTAAAGGTTGGACCGCAAGTTTATCGTTACCATGAAGGCGCGATCGACTATGTGCCGGAAGTATTAAAAGAGTACAAAGTAAAACGACTGCTGCTCGTACATGGAACGGTTTCATGGGAAAAAGCGAAACCAAAATTACCCTTTTTAGAAGATGCGCATTTGGAAATTTTTTATCATCGCTACACAGGAGAATGTAGCTATTATGGCGCTGGACTGATTGCTGATCTTGTTGAAGAACTGGCGATCGATTTTATTCTGGGGGTTGGTGGCGGGAAGTTAGCCGACTTAGTGGGATATGCAGCACATGTAGTCAATCGACCCTTTGGACTGATCCCAACATTGGCCAGTAATTGTGCACCATGGACACCCTTGTCTGTCATGTATAAAGAGTCGGGAGAATCTGAAGGGAAGTCGGAACACTATTTAAGACAGGCTGCTTTTTTGATTACCGATCCGACGTTAGTGATCGATGCACCAGTCTCCTACTTTATCGCCGGTTTAGCAGATACGTTGGCAAAGTGGATTGAATCGGAAGCAATCTTAGCCCAACCACATTTGAAAAATGAGCCTTTCTTGCAAATGGCAGGCTATACAGCAAAATTATGCGAAACAGCTATTTTGACACAATCGAAACAAGCGATTGAAGATATGAAGCGGCAGGAAGTGACAGACGCCTTTTGTCACTTGTCGGAGATCGTTATTGCAGTTGCTGGAATGGTAGGCGGGCTAGGCGATAAATATGCCCGCAATGCAGCGGCGCATGCGATGCATGATGCCATCAGTAAATATCTGCCTGAAAGTCATCGTTTTCTTCACGGGGAAAAGGTTGCCTATGGGATGTTTTATCAATTAGCCCTTGAAGAAAAATGGATGGTCATCGATCAGTTGATCCCCTTTTATCAAGAATTGCACTTACCAATGAGTTTACATCAAATGGGTATTTTTCCTGAAGATGCACAAGTCATTGATCAGTTGGTGCAGTTCATAGATTCAAAAGAAAAAGTACACTTGATTCCAGTCTTAATCACCAAAGAACGCTTGAAAGAAGCTGTTCTTGATTTAGAAAACTATTTGAAAGAAGTTTAGGAGGAGGAAAAATGGATACATTAAGTGTTACACAAAGTTTACTGATTGCGCTATGGGTTGCAGCAGTCATGTCTCGTTGGCTCGGCGGAGGCGCCACACTGACTTTACGTTTTTCACCATTGATGACGGGATTAGTTGTCGGACTGGTGATGGGAAATGTGGCTCAAGCCATGATCGTTACTGCCGCTTTACAAATGATTTACATGGGGGTATTTTCTCCTGGCGGATCCATGCCAGCGGAACCTTCAATTGCTGCGGCGATTGCCGTACCGGTAGCTTTGCTAGGAAATCTGCAACCAGAAGCAGCGATTGCTGTTGCCGTACCTGTTGGTTTGCTAGGGAGTTATTTGTATCAGTTCCGTTTCTTTATCAATACCTTCTTAGGAAAATATACGGATAAAGCAGTGGAAGATCTTAATGACAAAGCAATGACTCGTTCAATTATTTTATACCCAACGCTGGCTTCATTTATTTTATTTGTTCCGCTGGTATTTATTGCACTTTATTTAGGAGCTCCACTGATTGCTGATGTCATCAATGCTCTTGAGGGGACAGTCGTTATCCATATTTTAGAAGTAGTCGGCGGCGGATTGGCAGCGATCGGGATTGCAACTACCGTCTATGTGATCGGTCGAAAAGATTATATGGTCTTTTTCTTCTTGGCCTATTTCATGAGTGTAGTTTTCAGTTCGCTAGAAATTACCATGGTCACCTATGCGATTTTTGGTATTTTGATCGCGTTGATTTTTGTTCAGTCACAAAAAGGAAAATTGGCCCCAGCCCCAGAAACGAATACAGCATCACCATCCTTTGATGATGACGATGACTATGATGACGGGTTCTAATCGATAAGGAGGAGCAGTAATGACCGAAATAATTCAAAAAGCGCAAGGCGCACCGGAAGAAATCACGAAGAAAGATGTCACAAAAGCATACCTAAGATGGCATTTCGCCAATGAGATCCCGCATTCGTTTGAACGGTATTTATCACCATCGCTTTTATACGCCATGATGCCGATTTTGCGCAAACTTTACAAAGACGATGAGGCACTGAAAGCTGCCTACAAACGCCAACTGTTGTTTTTCAATACCCAGCTAAGTTGGGGTGGCGGTGTTATTACTGGGCTGATGTCATCAATGGAACAACAGCGGGCCGAGGAAGAGCATGAGAAAAAAGAGATCTTGATGCAGGATGATCTAATGTACAACACGAAAGCTGGTTTGATGGGTGCTTTAGCAGGAATCGGGGATGCCATCGACTCAGGAACCGTTCAATATATCTTTATTGCGATTGCCGTCCCTTGGGCACAGCAAGGAAGTCCGCTAGGTGCGTTGTTTCCGTTCATTTGCTTTGCACTGTATCAAGTTTCTCTAGGAATGTTTTTTGCCCGCCAAGCGTTCTCAATGGGACGCAACGCAACTGGCTTGATGCAGAGTACAGGTGTTCAAACTGCCATTGAAACACTGTCGGTTCTCGGTTTGTTTATGATGGGGGTTCTGGCTGGAAACTATGTCAAAGTCAGTTCTTCGCTGCAGTTTGATATTTCTGGACGAGAATTTATTATCCAAGATATCCTTGATCAGATTGTACCAGGGATCTTGCCGTTAGCAGTTGTAATGGGCGTCTACTGGTTCTATACAAAGAAAGGATTAAAAGTCACGCAAGCATTGCTATGGCTGACTTTGATTCTGATTATTTTATCCGGTGTCGGTATTTTATAAGAAAAGGAAGTGTCAACAATGGGTGTAGTAAATTTAGCACGAGTAGATGAACGATTGATCCATGGGCAGGTCATGATGACCTTGTCGCAAAAAAGCGGAGTCAACTCGATCTTTGTAGTGGATGAGGTAGTAGCTAAGGATAAGTTCATGCGGGAACTATACAAAAATGCCGGTAGCCGAACAGGGCAAAAAACGATCGTCGTTACACCAGAAAAAGCCAAGTTTTACTGGGATGAATACAACTTCAAAGATTACAACTGTATTTTGATCGCTAAAACCGTCAGCGTGATGTACGACTTAGTCAAACACGGCGTGCCGATGAAAGAATTGAACATAGGCGGTATTGCCCAAAAAGATCCCGAGAAGGATCTCTTGGTAACAAAATCTGTTTATTTAAATCAAGCGGATGCGCAAAAACTCAAAGAAATGAATGAAGAATATGGTGTGGAATCAATCTATTTTCAGGCAACGCCTTCTGCACCGAAATCAACACTTAAAGATGTGTTGAAGCAGTTCAATTTGTAATCATTGAGCGAGTTCGTCATCTGTTGAAGAGGAAGGCGGAGGGTCTTATAAAAATAGAGTTCCTCCTTCCTTGTCAGTAAATTGTGAATAGGAGAATCCGCCATGAATCAAACAGAAGCATTTCGTGATTGGCTGTTTCGTTATCGGTATGTCTACCGAGCGCGATCAACGGATAAAAGCAAACAAAGATTTTTGAAGGCACTCATCGCGGATATCATTCCATTTCGCAAAGACCTTCAGGTGATCGAGTATGATCACACGAAAAAAAACGCCTCACGCAATTTGTATGTTGGTGATCTGACTAAAGCAAAACGGATCATCTGCACGTATTATGATACACCGCCAGAGCATTTCGGCGATTACCATTTTTTTGATCGGCAGGAGCAAGGCCGTAAAACAAATCAATTTATTCTGACTGCTTCAGCAGTGATGATTCTTTTAGGGTTGTTGGGGACTTGGCTTTATATCCACTTTGCCTCAGGGAGATTTCCCTTATTGTCTTGGCAAACAGCGCTTTTTGCTTCAGGGGTCGGTATTTATTTTCTGCTATTAAATCGCGTAAGCCGCGGGGCAGGATTTCAGCAAAATCTAACCCGCAATACCTCCTCTATCTTAGCGCTGCTGTCCTTGATCAGTCAAAACAGTCAAACAGCGACGGCCTTCGCATTTCTTGATGACGGAAGTTACGGAGAACGCGGGTTGGAAGTGTTACGTGATTCAGTAAGGCCGAATGCGAAGATATATTATTTAGATTCTATTGGTGCCGATGCTCCGATTCGAGCTATCGGCAAGCAATTCAATGAAGGGCAACTGCAGCAGTTGGCGATCGAACACAGTAGTGAAGCAATGGGCAGCATCAACTATCTGTTTTGTGCAGAAAAGCAGCAGGATCAGACGTATGTGCTGCCTAGAAAACAATTAAAGCAAAAAGAGCTGAATCTGAGGAATATGCAAAAAGTTCTTGCGTTATTTGGTTAGGAAGCGAAAAAGGAGGAATAACATTTGTTAGGAATCGTATTGGCAACTCACGGACAGCTGAGTACTGGTTTTAAAGATGCTGCAGAGGTGATCATGGGCAGTGTCGAAAATATTGCGGTCGTTAATTTGAACCACGGAGAGGATATTCAACTTCTGGGAAACAAAATCCATGAAGCGATTCATGAAACAGATCAAGGGGACGGTGTCTTGGTGTTTGCTGATCTATTGAGTGCGAGTCCCTACAATCAGTCGGTTGTAACGATCAATCAATTAGAAGAATCGCTTCAGGAAAAGACGTATGTGATCGGCGGGGTGAATTTGCCGATGGTATTAGAAGCGATCAATCACCAATTTTTGGCGACACCGATTGAACAGGCGGTGGCAGCAGTGATCCAGCAAGGAGAAAACAGTGTAGCGCTTTGGCACAATTCTTCAGCAGGTGATAGTAGCGAAGAGACTGATGAGGACGATGATTTTTAAAAACGAAAGGATGACAGCAAATGCAATGGGGGTTTCGATGGTACGGGGAAGGGGATACGATCCCGTTAACGAATATTCGACAAATTCCAGGAATGCACGGCATTGTAGGAACACTTCTAAATAAAATGCCTGGAGATGTCTGGGAGATTTCCGAAATCAACGCACTAAAAGCATCAATTGAAAAAGAGCATCTTTCACTATTAGGGATTGAGAGTGTGGCGATCCACGATGCGATCAAAGCCGGAACAGAGGAACGGGATCACTACATCGATCAATATATTCAAACAATTCGGAATTTAGCAGCTTGTGATGTACATATGATCTGCTATAGCTTCAAACCGATCTTCGGCTGGGCAAAAACAAATCTATTTTATCAAAACGAGGATGGCAGCTTCTCTTTGCTCTATGATCAAGCCGTTGTGGATGATATGGAACCTAGTGAGATGTATACGCTGATCCATAGCCAATCAAAAGGCTTTAAATTGCCAGGCTGGGAAGAAGAACGACTGAAAAAGTTCCAGCGTTTGATGGCAACTTATGAAGGGGTCACTCAAGAGATCCTCTTTGATAACTTAAGCTATTTCTTAAAGCGGATCATTCCTGTGTGTGAAGAAGTAGATGTGAAAATGGCGATCCATCCGGACGATCCACCTTGGGAAATTTTTGGTTTGCCACGGATCACCAAAAATTTAGAGGACTTGAAAAAAATCATGGCCATCGTGGATTCGCCTTATAATGGGGTAACGTTGTGCACCGGTTCGTTAGGTGCCGATCCAGAAAACGACATGGTGGAGATCGTTCATGGCTTAAAAGGCCGCATCAACTTTGTTCATTTTCGCAATGTGTTGTTTATGGGGGAACGCAAATTTAAAGAATCTGCCCATCTTTCCACTGAAGGATCGTTAGATATGTATGCCATTATGAAAGCCTTGGTTGAGGTCGGTTTTGATGGTGTCATCCGTCCTGATCACGGGCGGACGATCTGGGGGGAAGTGGCGATGCCAGGCTATGGTCTGTATGATCGCGCGATTGGTATCAGTTATCTTCAAGGGCTTCATGAAGCCGTCTTGAAAGAGCAAATGCAATCGAGGGGAACGAAGGGAGGAGAGAGCGTATGACACTCTATGAACAATTGGCAAAAACAAGGGTGTTGCCTCTTTACACTGCAACAGACCTTACCTATTTGCCAGTAGTAGAATCACTGCTGATTGAGCATGAACTGTATTTTATTGAAATAACCTTCCGCAGTGACCTTGCTTTAGAAGCGATTGAAAAACTCTCTCAATCGGGCAAATTGATCGTAGGCGCAGGCACGGTCCGCACCTTAGAACAAGCGAAAGCAGCGGTTGAGAAAGGGGCGCGCTTTATTGTTTCCCCTGCTCTTGTACCTGATGTGGTGGAATTTTGTCTTGCCGAAAACATTCCAGTGTTTCCAGGGACAGCTACCCCCAATGACATTCAACGGGCAACGGATTATGGCTTATCAGTTGTGAAATTTTTCCCTGCGGATATCTACGGGGGCTTGTCGGCAATCAAAGCCCTCAGTGGTCCGTTTTACGATATTCGATTTGTCCCAACTGGCGGAATCACTCTCGAAAATGTTCAAGACTATTTATCTGATCCGCAAGTATTAGCGGTTGGCGGATCCTTCATTCTGTCAGAAGCGCTAGTAAAAGAAGGGCGGGAAAAGGCTGACAGCCATTTGGCGCATGTAAAATCATTGCTAAGTTGAGCAGTCAGCTGTATATAAACAAGATGAAGCAATGGGTGCCAAAGGATTTTGGTACCATTGCTTTTTTATTCGCAGAAAAGCAAAGGAGGCCATAGGATGGAGAAGATAAAACTGGTGATTTTTGATATGGACGGTTTGATGTTTGAAACTGGTCGGTTAGCTTACCGCGCCTATTTAAGAGCCGCGGAGGAGTATGATTTTGAAGTTTGCCAAGATGTTTATTATTACCTGACTGGCAGAACGGAAGCAGATATTCGTAAAGGGATGCAGGAACTCTATGGCAGTACGGTACCAACGGATCGGTGGCGAGAAGCGATGAATCGTCAGAAAGAAGTGATTTTAGCTGAAGAAAAACGGGTGTTCAAAAAGCCCGGCCTTCTTGAACTATTGGAAGCATTAAAAAAACAAGATTGCTTGATAGCCGTGGCGTCCTCTTCGTCGAAAGAAAAAATCAAGGCGTATTTTGAAATGGAACAGATGCCAGATTGGTTTGATACGGTGGTTTCTGGGGATCAAGTGCGAAAGGGCAAACCTGATCCAGAAATCTTTCTGACAGCATGCCAACAATTAGGCGTAAAGCCTGAAGCAGCCTTGGTATTAGAAGATTCTCTAGCCGGCATAAGAGCTGCAAAACAAGCCAAGATCCCAGCTTTTCTGATTGCGGATGATTTGAGTATTTTGCCAGTCAAGAAAAATGGGAAGTATCCTTTGCTTAAACAGCCAAAACTTGAGCAAGAAGTAGCTGCACAGGTGAAAACTTTTTCTGATCTGACGGAAGTCAGAGACTGGCTAGTCGTGAATCATTTTTCTTGGGCTTGATCGATGTTCCAAGAAGCTTCGATAAAGCAAACGGCATTAAGCAAGAACATACGGTGCTATAAATCAGGCATAGCGTTGCGGAATCGGTAAAACAACAAAGGTTCATTTTGGCAATTGGTTTTTTCCTGCTCATTTCTCTATGAAGAAGGGGAGCGTTAGAACGTTTTTCACTACTTTCTGGGAACGTGGCAAAAGGCTGACTAGAATAACGAGTAAGATTGTAGCAGCTCACTTTATAGGTAAGTGAAGCTGCTTTTTTGTTTTGCTATTCCTTCAGCAATGAAAAATGAGCATTGTGTGTTAAGCGGTATTCTTTCGGAGTCAGTGAGGTCAAAGCTTTGAAATTTCGATTGAAGGTTCGCACATTTTGAAAGCCAGCCTGTTCTGCTACTTCCGTAATCGGCAAGAGACTATGAGTCAGCAAAAAAGAGGCATGGCGTATTCTTGCTTGATTCAAAAGTCGGGGAAAGGTGCTTTTCAATTTCTCAGTGATCATTCTGGAAACGTAGACGCTACTATAACCGATACTGCTGCTTAGTTTTTCGAGCGTCAGCTCTTCTTTGAAGTGTGACTCGATATAGGCAAGCAGCTGGATCAGGATATCCTCTTGGTTTTTGGCTGGTAGTAAAGTCGTTTGGTGCTCAAAAAGGTAAAGGACTTGATACAGTGCCGATTTTCGTAAATAGAGGGAATCCGTTTCAAATAAAGGATAGTAGAGCTGCTTGGCAAATGGATCAATGGTGATAACCGGATCTGACAAAGCGAAATCTTTGGTTTTGGCATAAAAATCTGGAATAAACTCCGGCGAAAAAACCAGAATATGCAGTTGTGATTCCTTGGGGGTTTCGATGGCATGGGTCTGGTAAGGCATGACTAATAACACTTGGCCAGTTGTAAGGACATAGGGACTTTCTTCGATTTTGACAACCGCTTCGCCTTCACTACAAAAAAGCAATTCAAAGGAACGATGAAAATGTTCCATGTAATTAAGCGAGTAGGGATGGTAACTGGAAACGCCTAGGTATTCGCCAAAATGATATTCTTCTAAAATGGTCACGCAATCTTTCCTCCATTTTTTGTCTATCGATGTGTGGAAATCGTCCTGTGAATGATAGCGATTTCATTTTATAATTATGACAGTTCAGCTGAAGAAAGTAAATAGAACAATGATTAGTGAATATTTTTAAAATGGACTGCAGTAACAAGTTTCTTTTTTTAGTTAGGTATATTAGTAAAGAAAACTTACTAACTGAAAGAAGCTCATTCCTACTGACTCTCAGTTGAATCACAAAATGCCAAAAAGGGAAAGAGGAGGAAATTTTTTGATTACCAATCCGATACTAACAGGCTTTCATCCAGACCCGAGTATTTGTCGTGCAGGAGAAGATTATTACATTGCTACGTCGACCTTTGAATGGTTTCCAGGTGTGCGCATCTTCCATTCGAAGGATTTGAAGAACTGGCGCTTGATCAGTACACCAGTCAATCGTGTCAGTCAGTTGAATATGCTGGGAAATCCTGATTCTGGGGGCGTTTGGGCGCCAAACTTAAGTTACAGTGATGGTCGTTTTTGGTTGATTTATTCAGATGTCAAAACACAATCCAATAGCTGGAAAGATGTGAACAATTATTTGATCACCTGTGAAACCATTGATGGGGATTGGTCAGAACCAATCTATATGAATTCTTCTGGTTTCGATCCCTCTTTATTTCATGACGATGACGGCAAAAAATATTTTCTGAACATGGTCTGGGATTATCGCCCGACAAACCATTCCTTTTATGGGATCGCTCTCCAAGAGTTTGATTGGCAAGCCAAGAAATTGGTGGGGCAGCCCAAAATTATCTTCAACGGAACAGAGCGCAAATTGACTGAAGCACCGGTCATGTATAAAGTGAACGGCTATTATTATTTATTGACGGCAGAAGGCGGCACCCAATTTGAACATGCAAGTACCATCGCTCGTGGAACACACATTGAAGGCCCCTATGAAGTTCATCCTCAAAACCCTCTAATTAGTTCATGGGGACAGCCAGAGATCCCGCTACAAAAAGCCGGTCATGGTTCATTTGTGAAAACGCAGACCGATGAATGGTATTTTGTTCACTTAACAGGACGAGCGCTGAAGTATCCAGAAACACCCCTCTTAGAAAATCGCGGCTATTGCCCGCTCGGACGAGAAACAGCGATCCAGTCTGTTTACTGGGAAAATGATTGGCCGTATATCACAGGCGGGAACTTTCCAAAAGCGGAGGTCCCACAGCCACAGCTGCCCGAACATCCGTGGGAAACAGAATCAGGCTTTGATGATTTTGAAGATGCGTCGTTGGCACCAATGTTTCAAACCTTGCGGATTCCTTTTTCTGAGGAAATCGGTAGTTTGACCGCACGACCAGGGTATTTGCGCTTGTATGGGCGAGAGTCGTTCAATTCCTTGTTCCATCAAGCACTGGTGGCAAGAAGATGGAGCGATTTTCGTTTCGAAGCAACGACTGCCGTCGAATTTTCGCCGACCTCGTTTCTACAGTTGGCAGGCATGACGAATTACTACAATACACAAAATTGGTCGGCGATCTACATCACTCATGATGAGAGGAAAGGAAAAATCATCACTGTATTGGCAAGCGAAAAGGGCCAACTGAAGAGCCAAAAAGTATCAAAAGTTGTGATACCAGCCGATGTACAAACGGTCTACTTCAAAACGATCGTCAATTATGCCCACTATCAATACGCGTACTCCTTTGATCAAAAAGAGTGGCAGGTCATCGATCAGCTATTTGACAGCTTGCAATTGTCTGACGACTATGTGGCAGAACATTACGGTGGGTTCTTTACGGGGGCTTTTGTGGGGATGTTTGCGATCGATACGACTGGCAATCGTTTGGCGGCTGATTTTGATTCATTTGACTATCAAAAAATCGAGGAGGAAGAAAGATGAAAAATTGGAAACGGGTCTTACAAACAGCGTCAGTGGCGGGCTTAGCGGCTTTTATGCTTAGTGGCTGCGGGAATGGTTCAGGAAACAGTGGCTCGGATAACAGCGCAACGGGAAGCAGTGGCAAGGATGAACTCGTGGTTTGGACCTTTACTTCAGAATTATCAACGATGATCAATGATTACTATTTGCCGGCGCATGACGATTTGGCCTATGACATTCGGATCGTGGAGATTCCTTCTGACCAATTCGAGACCAAGCTCGATCCGATTCTCGGTTCCAAAGATGCACCAGATGTGATTGCTTTAGAATCTGCCTTTGTCAAAAAATATGTGGAATCAGGGATGATGGCAGACCTTGGTTCACTGGGACTTGATGAAGCCGCGGCAGATACGTATCAATATGTCAAAGACGTAGGAACTTCAAAAGACGGGGTTCTTCATGCCTTGGCTTGGCAAGCTGCTCCTGGCGGGTTTTATTACCGGGCGTCGATGGCAGAAGAGCTGCTAGGGATCGATGATCCAGCGGCTGCGCAAGCGGCCTTGTCAGACTACGACAAGTTCTATGAGGAAGCCAAAGCAGTCAAAGAAAAAAGTGGTGGAACCACCTATATGATCTCTAGTGTCCAAGATTTGGCGAAGCCTTTTTATGGTCAACGCGAACATGGCTGGGTTGAAGACGGTAAATTAGTGATCGACGACAGTTTGTATGATTTGTTGGATATATCACGAAAATTTGTAGAAGAAGGCCTGACACAAGATACAGAAGGACAATCAGAAGCTTGGTTTGCTGGAATGAATAGCGACAATGTATTCGGTTATAGTTTGCCGACATGGGGACTGCACTATTGGTTAAAACCAAATGCGACAGCTGCCGATAACTCCAGCTCAACAGAAGGGGACTGGCGCATGATCCAAGGACCGTCGTCGTGGTTCTGGGGCGGCACATGGATCGGTGCTACGGCAAATTCTGAGATGCAAGAAGAAGCGGCGCAATTGGTGGCTTACTTGACCACAGATCAAGCATTTTTAAAACAATGGGCCGAAGATACCGGTGATTTTGTATCGAATGAGCGAGTCGTTGAAGAAATTAAAAGCGAATACCAAGAGGAATTTTTAGGCGGTCAAAACCACTATGCAGAATTTGCCGATATGGTTCAAGACATCAACGCGAAAATTCTGACCGAGTATGACCAGACGATTGAAACCCTCTTTACGGATAGTTGTTTGACACCATATTCAAAAGGTGAAGTGGATCAGGAAACGGCGATCCAAAACTTTAAAGATGCGGTTGTCAATGCTTATCCAGATGTTCAAGTAGATTAGGTGTTGTTGAAACCGGCACCGAAGACGGGGTCGGTTTCAACCTTTTCTAGGTACGATGGCGCTGCTTAAATGGCTTGTCTTTACAGGCAGAAGTTGACAGTGGAAGAAAAAAATATCAGGGGGATTACGATGCAGAATAAGAGAAGATTTGAACAGTATCATCGCTATGGGCTATTATTTATCGCACCATTTTTTCTAGCATTCTTGGTTTTTCAGCTTTATCCAATTCTCTATACGATTTACCTGAGCTTTACAGATCTAAAAGGGTGGAATCCAGCTGCCAATCTTGTCGGACTGGATAACTATTTTGCGATTTTTCGCAACCCGTTATTTTTAAAATCGATCAGCAATACTTTTATTTTGTGGGGCGTAAACTTTGTCCCTCAAATTGGCTTGGCTTTGTTGTTGGCGGCATGGTTTACCAATATCAAGCTGCGCTTGCGAGGGAAAGGCTTCTTCAAAGTCGCTTTTTACTTACCCAACATCATTACTGCGGCTTCAGTAGCAATCTTATTTTTTGTTTTGTTCAGTTTTCCGTTAGGTCCGATCAACCTAGTCTTGCAGCATTTCGGTGTTTTGGACCAGCCTTATGACTTTTTCCGTAGTGAAACGGGCACTCGGCTGATCGTTTCCTTCATCCAATTTTGGATGTGGTATGGTCAGACAACGATCGTTTTGGTTTCGGGCATTTTGAGCATTGATGATGCTCTTTTTGAATCAGCAATGGTCGATGGAGCCAATGATGGTCAAATTTTCCGCAAGATCACGCTGCCTTTGTTAAAACCAATCTTGCTTTATACATTGGTGACGTCCTTGATTGGCGGCTTGCAAATGTTCGACATTCCTTTTTTGCTGACAAACGGTAATCCCAACAATAGTGTCTTAACGATCACGATGTTCATCTACAACCAGGCCTTTACCGGGAGTCGGAATTTCAACGTTGCCGCAACCGCGTCGGTACTATTATTGGTACTTTCAATCGTATTAAGCACGTTATTGTTTCAATTTTTCAAAGAAAACAGCAAAGTGGGGCGAAAATAAATGGAAAATAACTATCGAGCAAAACGATTGTTGATCTATGTCTTTTTGGTATTGCTGACCATCCTAAGTATATTGCCGTTTTGGGTCGTCTTAGTCAATGCAACCCGTTCAGCGGAACAGATCCAGCAAGGGCTGTCCTTGTGGCCCGGCGGTAATCTCCAATACAACTGGTCCGTCTTAATGGGCAGAGGCTTCAATGTTTTCAATGGGTTTAAAAATAGTTTCCTGATTGCTGCTGGTGCTACCGTTCTCAATGTGTATTTTTCGGCGCTGACGGCTTATGGCGTGATCGCCTATGAATTTCGTGGCAAGAAAGTCCTGTTTGCTGTCATTCTTGGGCTGATCATGATTCCTCAGCAAATCAGCATGATCGGTTTTTATCAATTTATGAATCGCTTAGGGCTCTTAAATAATTTTCTGCCATTGATTTTACCAGCGATCGCATCACCCGCGACCGTTTTTTTCTTAAAGCAATACTTAGAAACGATCTATCATCCTGATTTGGCAGATTCTGCTCGTCTAGACGGAGCCGGCGAAATCAAAATTTTCCATCGCATCATGTTGCCCTTGATGAAACCGGGCTTAGCTACCATGGCGATTTTCTCGTTCGTGACCTCGTGGAATAATTTCTTGATGCCCTTGATCTTGATCAACGATACGGAAAAGTATACGTTGCCGATGCTGGTCCAATTGTTGAAAACTGATGTTTACCGTACTGAATTTGGCAGTATGTATCTAGGGATCTCATTAAGTATTATTCCTTTACTGCTGATTTACCTGTTTCTATCGAAATACATCGTGGGCGGTGTGACGGCTGGCGGAATCAAAGGATAGCGAGACCCTTTTACCAAAAGAAAACGCTGGACTGAGTTTTCAGTCCAGCATTCATTTAACGGATCGCACGGGAGAGATCAAGTGCCGCAAAGCGCAAATCGTTGATATTTAAGAAATGTTTTGCCACTAAAACGTTGCCGCCAAATAACGGGGCTTGATCGCCTAATCGACTGTTTTTGATCTTCGTGTTTTTGGTGAACTGGCTGGTCAATTTTTGCTGCAGCGCCAGCAATAAATCAGGAATTTTGCGATAGATCGAGCTGTTGATATAGACTTCTTCGGGATCAGAAAAAGTGATGACATTATTCAGCCCAATACTAAGAAACTCAACATTTTGTTGCGCCAATTCGACTGCTGATTTTTCTCCGGCATGGTAGGCTTGTGCGAAGGTATCCGAATTAACGAACGCAGTTTTTGTATAGTGGCTATAGGTATCAAACAAGACTTTGTTCGAGGCATATTGCTCTAAGCAACCTCGATTGCCGCAAGGACACAAGTTGCCGTGAGGAAAGAGCGTAGAATGGCCAACTTCCCCCGCCATGCCGTGAGTACCGGTTTGCAGCTGCCCATCAACGATGATTCCGACACCGATCCCGCTATGGACGCTGACGCTCAGTAAATTCGTGGAATCAGAAGAAAAACAGTACTCGCCTAAAGCCGTCAGATTGGCTTCGTTCTCTATATAGACCGCCGTATTGTATTTTTGGCTCAAAGGGGCGATCAAATCAAAGTGTTCCAAGTCGTAGTAGGGGGCAAAGGTGATCGTCTGATTGTGAACGATGCCGTGGATCGCCAAACAGATTCCTACTAATCCATGAGTGGTTTGCGGCATTTGCGGCCAAAATTCTTTCATCATGGAATCGATCGTCGCCAGTACATTTTCTTTGGTGATCAATTCATGGGAATGATCGGCGGAGGCGATCATCTCGCCATTGATATAAGAAAGCATTCCACGAACATAGTTATAGCCGATGTCAAAGGTAACAGCTAAGCTGCTGCGGTGATTGAATTGCAATTGAATCGGTTTGCGACCACCGATCGAAGTGGAATCCCCAATGCCGACTTCGCGAACGAAGTCCGTGTCGATCAGTTTTTTGGTTATTTGAGAAACAGACGCTTTATTGAGATGGGTCAAATTTGATACTTCCGCTCGTGACACATTTTCATTGTCAATGATCGTCTTCAATACAGCCGCTTCATTTTGTTCGCGTATGCCCATTTTATTGATAATCATGTGTTCTCCTCTTCATAGATGTGATTAGTGTTAGTTTACCGTGCAAATTAATATTGTGCAAGCTGAAGAATAAAGAAAAGAGGAAGAATGTAGGAGCAGCAGTTTGAGAACGAAAATCAAAGAAAGAATCGTTGAAAGCGCTTGACAGAAATACGAGAATCGTTTACTATCCAATTAGTTAGTTTTGAATGCTAATTAACCGATTGAGAGGCAATGGTTAACTGCTTCAAACAGAGGAAGGAGAGAAGAGATGGCTTATTTTTTAGGGTTGGATCTAGGAACAAGTGCGTTAAAAGGCTTAGTTTTTGATCAAACCGGGGAACTCCAAGAAACAGCAAGTGTTGACTATCCATTGTCATCCCCTAGACCGGGGTTCAGTGAGCAAGAGCCTGTGCATTGGCAAGAGGCGGCAGATAAGGTAATCAAAACCTTGATCCAGCAGCTTCCAACGTTGCAGAAAGAATTGATCGGCATCAGCTTTTCCGGGCAAATGCATAGTCTTGTTTTATTGGATGAAGAAAACCGAGTCATTCGTCCGGCAATATTATGGAATGACGTTCGAACCACCAAACAATGTCAAGCGATCATGGCATCCTTTGGAGAGGAAATAAAAGCAATCACCAAGAATATTGCTTTGGAAGGGTTCACCTTACCCAAAATTTTATGGGTCCAAGAACACGAGCCTGAACATTGGCAACAAGTTCGTCACATGATGTTGCCAAAAGACTACTTGGCTTTTTGGCTGACTGGTAACTATTCGATGGATTATTCTGATGCGGCGGGTACGTTACTGCTGGATATCGAAAAGAAGTGCTGGTCTGAAGCCATTCTAGAAAAATTCGCAATCGCATCGGATTTACTGCCGCCGCTTTTTGAATCAGCAGCGCCTGTAGGGAAAATGCGAAAAGAACTGCAAGAAGCCTTTGGCTTTGAACAAGAGGTGACGATCTATGCAGGTGGCGCAGACAATGCCTGTGCTGCATTAGGTTCAGGGATCATCGCCGAAGGTGTCGGCATGGTGTCGATTGGCACTAGCGGTGTGTTCTTATCCTTTGAAGAAGCGCAAGAGGTTGATTATCAAGGCGATCTACACCTTTTCCGTCATGCGATCAAAGACAAGTTGTATTCAATGGGGGTCACGTTAGCCGCTGGAAATTCCTTAAGCTGGTATCGTGATACGTTTGCCCAAAACCAATCGTTTCAGGAATTGCTTTCAGCAATCAGTGAGGTAAAACCGGGGGCAGAAGGCCTGCTGTTTACGCCTTATATCGTGGGCGAACGCACACCACATACCGACAGCCAAATCAGGGGAAGTTTTATTGGCATTGACACACGGCATCGCGAAAAGCATTTCAGTCGTGCCGTCTTAGAAGGGATCACCTTCTCTCTGAAAGATTCCCAAATGATCATGGAAGAACGAGCACAGCGGAAATTCACCCAGATCGTTTCTGTGGGGGGCGGTGCGAAAAATGCCGAATGGCTGCAAATGCAAGCCGATATTTTTAATGCAGAAATGCTGACTTTATCTACTGAACAAGGTCCAGGTATGGGCGCAGCAATGCTGGCAGCAATCGGCAGCGGCATTTATCCAGATGCGGCCGCTTGTGTTAACGCCTTTGTCAAATACAGCAAGGCCATTGCACCGATTCCTGAAAATGTCGCCAAATACCAAGAAATCTATGCGATCTACCGGACCGTCTACCAGCAAACCGCGCCTATCTGCCATGCGTTGGCGCAAATCGAATAGCATAATGGCAGCAGAAAATCTGCTTGATTAAAGCGAGGAATCGTTTTTGGTTCTAAATGATTGGAACCAAGTAAGTTAGTTTATTACACTAAAAAACATAAAATGGAGGCAACAACAATGACTTATTTCCCAGAAATCGAAAAAATCCGCTACGAAGGTCCTAAAACAGACAATATGTTTGCATTTCGCCACTACGATGCCGAAGAAGTTGTTTTAGGCAAGAAAATGAAAGATCATCTACGTTTTGCAATCGCCTATTGGCATACGATGACGCAAGACGGCTCTGATCCTTTCGGCGCACCCGTCAACAAACGGACGTGGATCGGTGACACCGAAATGGAAACAGCGAAAAATCGAGTAGAAGCCTTCTTCGAGATTTGTGAAAAACTAGGAGCAGAATTCTTCTGTTTCCATGATGTTGACGTGGCACCTGCGGGAGAAACGTTAGAAGAATTTTTCCAAAACTTAGACGAAATCACCGATTTGATCAAAGAAAAAATGGAACAAACGGGGATCAAACTATTATGGAATACAGCAAATATGTTCTCACATCCTCGTTTCAATAACGGCGCTGCTTCCACCAATAATGCGGAAGTTTACGCGTATGCAGCAGCCCAAGTTAAAAAAGGCTTAGATATCTCGAAAAAATTAGGCGGTGAAAACTATGTCTTCTGGGGCGGCCGTGAAGGCTATGAAACCTTGTTGAATACAGACATGAAATTTGAACAAGACAACATCGCCCGTCTATTCAAAATGGCGATCGCTTATGGCGAAAAAATCGGTCATAAACCGCAGTTCTTATTAGAGCCGAAACCAAAAGAACCATCGAAGCACCAATATGATTTTGATGCAGCGACAACGATGGCCTTCATTCAGCACTACGGCTTAGAAGGAGATTTCAAATTAAACCTAGAAGCCAATCATGCAACATTAGCTGGCCATACCTTTGAACATGAAATCGCCGTTGCCCGTAGCTATAACGCATTAGGCTCACTGGATGCCAACCAAGGAGATATGCTGTTAGGATGGGATACGGATGAATTTCCAACCAACGTTTTTGACTCGACACTCGCTTTATACGAAGTCTTAGAAAACGGCGGCATCGCACCGGGAGGAATCAACTTCGATTCTAAAGTCCGTCGTTCGTCATTTGAAATGGAAGATCTGCTGTTAGCCCACATCGCTGGTATGGATACATATGCCCGAGCGTTGAAAGCAGCAGCGAAACTGAAAGAAGACCGCTTCTTAGACGAGTTGAAGGAAAAACGGTACGCCTCGTTCCAAGAAGGCATCGGAGCGAAGATCGTTGCTGATGAGGAAAACTTAGAAACACTGACAGATTACGCATTGGCGCATGATCAAATCGAATTAGAATCCAGCCACATTGAATATGTGAAATCGCGTTTGAATGATTACCTGTTTTAATAAGAAACGACTGTCGTTCTGAGGAGCGACAGTTTTTTCACCTAAAAAATATCTTTTGGCAATTGTTACGAATCAACCAAATTATGATACGATAAAATGTAACCGATTTAACTCGGTTTAGGAATTGAAGGAGGCAACTTGATGTTTCACACAAACTTAGATCCTTTCCCAGAAAACTTCTTATGGGGGGCGGCTTCGGCGGCCTATCAAATTGAAGGTGCATGGGCAGAAGACGGCAAAGGTCCGTCGATTTGGGATACCTATGCCCAAATTCCCGGCAATACCTTTGAGGAAACCAACGGCAAAGTGGCGATCGATCACTACCATCGATACAAAGAAGATGTTGCCTTGATGAAGCAAATGGGCTTGAAAGCCTATCGCTTCAGCGTGGCGTGGTCGCGAATCGTGCCTGATGGCGAAGGTGCGGTCAATGAAGCTGGTGTGGCGTTTTACGAAAAGCTGGTGGACGAATTGCTTCGGCAAGGAGTAGAACCGATTTTGACGCTGTATCATTGGGATCTTCCTCAGGCTTTGCAAGACAAATACCAAGGATGGGAGGGACGAGAAACAGCAGCGGCATTTGAACGGTATTGCCGAATCCTTTTTGAACGCTTAGGAAAGAAAGTCACCTATTGGGTCACCATGAATGAACAAAATGTCTTCACTTCTCTTGGGTACCGTTGGGCGGCACATCCACCGGGCTTGAAGGACTTAAAACGGATGTATGCAGCCAATCATATCATCAACCTTGCCAATGCAAAGGCAATTAATTTGTTCCATGAGCTGGTTCCACAGGGCAAGATTGGTCCAAGTTTTGGCTATGGTCCGATGTATCCGTTTAGCTGTGACCCAGAAGATGTGCTGGCTGCAGAAAATGGCGAAGCCTTCAACAACGCGTGGTTTTTAGATGTCTATTGCAAAGGCGAATACCCGAAATTTGTCTACAAGCAATTAGCCAAAGTCGGTCTGGCTCCTGAAGTCACTCCAGAAGATCAAGCACTATTAAAACAGGCAAAACCTGACTTCTTAGGGATCAATTACTATCACGGTGGAACGGCCCAACAAAACAATTTGCAAAAGCAGTCAGCTGAAAAGAAAGAATTTTCTAAAGTCGATCCGTATTTGATGCAAGCGGCAGCTGGCGAGTTCTCACCAGAAGAAACCATGTTTGCGACGGCGGAAAATCCCCACTTGAAAAAAACAGATTGGGGCTGGGAGATCGATCCCGTTGGTTTCCGTGTAGCCTTGCGACGTATCCAAGCCAATTATGACTTGCCGATTTTTATTACTGAAAATGGGTTAGGCGCCATCGATCAATTGACAGAAGACAAACAGATCCATGATCCATACCGCATTACCTATTTGCAGGAACATCTGGTGGAACTGCAAAAGGCTATCACGGATGGGGTTGAGCTGATCGGCTATTGTGCTTGGTCCTTTACAGATCTACTAAGTTGGTTGAATGGATACCAAAAACGCTATGGGTTTGTTTATGTCGATCGCGACAATCAAAACGAACGTCAGTTGGCGCGCATCCCGAAGGATAGTTTTTATTGGTATCAAGAGGTGATTCGCACCAATGGGGCAAGTTTGACAAGTGAAACATGATGTAACGAAGGAGTAGCTGAAAATGGAGGTTGGAAAATGCGTAAAGTGTTGATCGTTGATGATGAAGCATCGATCCGAAATGGACTGCCTCTGATCATCGATTGGGAACGTCTGGGGTATCAAATCGTCGGGTCGGCGGAAAACGGCGAAGCTGGCTTGGCAATGATCCGCGAATTGAAGCCAGACGTTGTGATCGCTGATATCCGTATGCCGGGAAAAAATGGTCTTGAGATGGTGCAAGCAGCATCGGAGGAAGGTCTTTTGTTTTTTGCCATTATTTTGTCCGGCTACTCAGATTTTGACTATGCCAAGCAAGCGTTGCAACTGGGCGCTGTGACCTATTTGCTGAAACCAGTTGATGAAGAAGAGCTGATCGGTATTTTGACGAAAATCGATCAAAAAGCCAAGACCGATCAGCAGAAAAATCAGAAGAGTCAGTTGATGGAGAAATTGTTTGGCGGGGATCAAACGGGGATCAAAGACGCACAAGCCATCAAGCTATTGCGACTTCCCGAGGAGGCAGATGCCCAAAAGCTGGTTGAGAAATTGCAGGAGCAAGTGGCGCAAGTCATCACCTTGATCCATCGGCATCATCGGTATTTGGTTTTGTTAAACGAGGAACGCTTTCCCGACGAGGCGATCGATACGTGGTGCCGCAAAAAAATGGCTCATCAAGAAATCTTGATCTCCCGCTGGTTTGCGGCGCAAGAGAACTTGAAGCCATTGATGATCGACATCCAGACATTGAGTAAATTGATTTTCTTATTTCCCAATCAAGTCATTTCTCACCATGTTTTGGATACGACCCAAGAAGCAGAAGAACGAAGCGATTTGCGTGAAGAATTAGTAAAAGCGATTTTGGCAAACGATCCATTGGAACAGCCGTTATCCCGCTATTATCAAACCTTTTATCATTCATTGGCATTGGAAGAAGAGATCAAATGGCAAATCAATGGCGACATCGAATGGCTGCAGCATCAAATCAGTGAAAAAGTAGCATTAGCGATCGAATGGTCGACAGACGAAGTGCATCAGCAGATTTTTCTCGCCCAAACGTTTCCGATGCTACAAGAGGTGATCACCGCAAAACTAGCAGACTTGCAAGCAACAGTCGCCAGCAGTTTGAACCAAATCGATATCATTGCGGAATTGATCCAATACACGAAAAAGCATTATCAAGAAGATTTGACCTTGAAAAAAATCGGGGAACGTTTCAATTACAATAGTGCCTATCTAGGCAAGAAGTTTCGCAAAGAAACCGGTAAAAATTATTTGGCGTTCTTGGATGAAGTGCGAATGGAAAAGGCGGTGGAAATCTTACGTCATTCCAATCTAATGGTCTACGAAGTCGCTGAATTGGTAGGCTACAGCAATGTTGATTATTTCTACAAAAAGTTCAAACAATACCATCAGGTTTCGCCGAATGAGTTTCGGAAAAATGAATAACCACAAAGATGTCCGTGATTTTCTACGGACATCTATTTTTTAGGGTAACGATGACTAAATTGCTTGGTAGGCTTTCTTTTTTTTCTTTTATATAATTTAGATGAAACTGTAAGCGCTTTTTGAACGGAGGAGGAGAAATGACAGATGTACGCCTGTGCTTTGATGTAGGCGGGACCTATATCAAATTCGGGGTTTTTACCGAGAAGAATCAATGGCTGGACCGAGGCAAAATCAAAACCCCGAGTAATACGCGGGATGAATTTTTTGCTGCCTTAGCTGCCAAAATACAAGAAGTCGAGCAAGCGCATGTTATCGAAGGGATCGGGCTGAGTTTTCCTGGTTTCATTGATTCAGTCAATGGCCGAGCGATCATGGCGGGGGCGTTGGCTCCTTTACACGGCTGTGCTGTCGTACAAGAGCTACAGCAGCGTTTAACCAAGTCCTATCCGATCTGGATCGAAAATGATGCGAAATGTGCTGCTTTAGCAGAACTTTCTACCGGCAATGCTGCTGACGTACAAGATTTTGTCATAATCACATTAGGCACCGGTATTGGTGGCGCGCTTGTTCATCAGCGCCAGTTGATTCACGGAAATGGGTTTCGGGCAGGAGAATTCGGAATGATGATCACTGATTTTCAAGCATCTTCTTTTGCGACCCTCCATGACCTAGCTTCAACGAGAGGGCTGATTGCTGCCTATCGACGAGCAAAAGCGATTCCTGAATCAGAGGAGATTTTAGGCGAAACCATCATGCAGCAGCGGTCGAGTGATCCTGAAACGCAGGAGATTCTGAAACAGTGGGCACGTTATGTCGCACTTGCGATTTACAACCTAGCTGTCATGATGAATCCCGAAAAAATACTGATCGGCGGCGGCATCAGCCAACACCCTGATCTATTAGCTATAATCAAACAAGCAATCAATGAGAACCCCCATTGGCCAGATTTCCAAGTGCCGATCGAGACTTGTCGTTACTATAATGATTCTGGTCTGTTAGGGGCGTTGACATTGATCCAACAAGGAGGAAAAAAATGAAATTTTCAGATGGCGGTTGGTTATTTCGTGAAGGATTTGATGTGAAATTTGCGGTGCATGTCTACGATGCCCGTAAAGAAGAAAACAAATTGGTTTTATATCTGCCTTATAGCTATGTCGGACATAAAGGGGCAACGCTGGATGGCGGATTGTTAACGATGGAAGTCACTACCCCTAGAACCAATATCATTGGGATCACCCTCTACAATTATAAAGGGGTCCAAGCCAAAGCCCCCAACTTTGAATTGATGACAGAAGAGATCACTCCTGATATTTCAGAGGATGAGCAATCATATGTTTTTCGCTCGGGAGACTTGCAAGTCGTGATCAGCAAAGAGGAAAATGTGACAGCTTCGTTTTATTACAAAGAACAGCTGATTACCCAAAGCAAACCTCGCAGCAAAGCCTTAGTGATTGATCCGCAAGCAAATACCCATATCAGCGAACAGTTGACCCTGGATGTGGGAGAAACGATCTATGGTTTAGGGGAACGCTTTACTAATTTCGTGAAAAATGGCCAAAGTGTTGATATTTGGAATGCCGACGGGGGCACTGGTACGGAGCAAGCTTACAAAAATATTCCGTTTTATGTAAGTAATAAAGGGTATGGCGTCTTTGTCAATTCACCCGACCGGGTGCAATTTGAAGTGGGGAGTGAAAAAGTTTCTCGTGTTCAATTCAGCAATCCAGGACAAACGCTGCAGTACTTTGTGATCGCCGGTGATGAGTTAAAACAAGTGATCCAGCGCTACACTGATTTGACGGGGAAACCGTCGCTGCCACCTGCGTGGTCCTTTGGGTTGTGGCTAAGTACCTCGTTCTTGACGGATTATGATGAACAAACCGTAACATCTTTTGTAGACGGTATGGCAGAACGTGAGATTCCCCTTGAGGTCTTTCATTTTGACTGCTTATGGATGAAGGAATACGAGTGGTGCAACTTCACGTGGGACGAACGAACTTTCCCAGAACCGGAAAAAATGCTGCAGCGCTTGAAAGCCAAAGGATTGAAAATCTGTGTCTGGATCAATCCTTACATTGGGCAAAAATCACCCTTGTTTGACGAAGGGATGGCCAATGGCTACTTTTTGAAACGCGCCAATGGAGATGTCTGGCAATGGGACAAATGGCAAGCAGGTTTGGCGATCGTCGACTTCACCAACCCTGAAGCGGTCGCTTGGTACAATAGCAAGCTGCGTGCCTTATTAGACATGGGTGTGGATTGCTTCAAAACGGATTTTGGTGAACGGATTCCCACCGATGCGGTGTACTATGACGGCTCTGATCCAGAAAAAATGCACAATTATTACGCCTACCTATACAATAAAGTCGTCTTTGACTTGCTGAAAGAAGTCAAGGGAGCAGAAGAAGCCATCGTTTTTGCGCGGGCAGCTTCGGTTGGTTCGCAACGCTTGCCTGTACACTGGGGTGGCGACAGTACCTCAGATTATCCATCAATGGCAGAGTCACTGCGGGCAGGTCTGTCCTTTGGGTTAGGCGGCTTTGGGTATTGGAGCCACGATATCTCAGGGTTTGAAGCTGGCTCAACCCCAGACCTTTACAAGCGCTGGACACAATTTGGTCTGCTGTCTTCCCATAGCCGTTACCATGGCAGCTGGGAATACAAAGTGCCTTGGGTTTATGACGACGAAGCCGTGGCGGTAGCCAAAGCCTTTACCAAGTTAAAATTGTCCTTGATGCCTTACTTGCAAGCTCAATCGGTGCTAACCGCCCAAACGGGGATTCCGATGATGCGGGCGATGGTCTTAGAGTTTCCTGAAGACGAGATGACCCATCATTTGGATCGCCAATACATGCTGGGGGAACACCTTTTAGTTGCGCCCATTTTTAATGATCAAGGAACGGTCTCCTTTTACGTACCGAAGACGAAGGGGCATTGGATCGACTATTTATCTGGCAAAGCTTACGAGGGCGGACGTTGGTACCAAGAAACCTATGATTATTTCCACTTGCCACTGTTAGTCCGACCAAATCAACTGATTATCGAAGGCCATGAACAAACCAAAGCAGTCTATGACTATGCCGAACATCCAACGATCCATCTCTTTGATCCGCAAGACAAGACCGCTGCGGCTATCTATGATCACCACGGTGAGTGGATTGGCGAGGTGGCTGTTGAAAGAGTCGATCAAGAACTGATCGTCAAGCTGACAGGGATCCAGCAAGCATCCTTGCAGATTCACACGACTGCTGGAAAAACGAGCCATAAGCTGACGGCTGACCAAACCACGATAAAGGAGTTCTAGATGCCGATGCGAACCATCACGAATCCAATTTTACCTGGATTTCATCCAGATCCCAGTATTTGCCGTGTCGGTGAAGACTTTTATCTGGTGACGAGTACTTTTGAATATTTTCCTGGATTACCAATTTATCACAGTAAAAACTTGGCAGACTGGCAGCTGATTGGTCATGGACTTTCGCGACCTGAGCAGCTGCAGTTATCGACGAAAAATCCCAATGCTTTTGGTCTGTATGCCCCAACCTTGCGTTTTATCAAGGACCGCTTTTACCTCGTTTGTACCAACGTTGGGGCAAACGAAGGAAGAGAAGGCAACTTTCTGATCTGGACAGATGACATCGCCGGTGAATGGTCTGACCCGATTTGGCTGGACACCCCTGGGATCGATCCGACGATTTTCGCAGATGACGATGGGCAGACCTATTACTTAGGCACCCATAAGGAGATCTATCTGCGGACGATCAATTTGGCTTCTGGAGAATTAGGTCCGCGCCAAAACATTTGGACAGGCAGCGGATCGGCTGATCCAGAAGGCCCCCACTTGTATAAAAAAGACGGCTATTACTACCTGTTGATCTCCGAAGGTGGAACGTCCTATGGTCATATGCTGACCATGGCCCGCAGTCGTTCCTTGACGGGACCCTATGAAGCATGCCCCAACAATCCAGTGATGACCAATCGCAGCACGAATCTGCCGCTGCAAGCTACAGGGCATGCGGACCTCGTGCAAGATACCCAAGGCAACTGGTGGGCAGTTTGTCTGGCAGTACGCCCCATCAGCTATCCTTTGAGGCATTTGCTAGGTCGGGAAACATGCCTGCTACCGGTGGACTGGTCAAACCCATGGCCGGTGTTTGGCGAGGAAGGTCACTTGCCAGAAATCATTCAGGTAGACACAGCGGCGGCACCAAAGGAAACACAAAAGAAGAGCAGCAAGCCTGATTACGTGACTTTATTCGAATGGGCCCCGACATTGATTGAAGAAGAGCCGCATGGCTTCTTGCTGCATCCTAATCAGACGGGTCTATCTGATCAAGGCAAACTCGCCGCTGTGTTCCAACGGCAAACCGCCTTTGAGCAACAATTTCAGGCAACCTTTGATTGTCGGCAACTAACGGATGGGCAAGCAGGAGTGACGGTTTTCTTAAATGCCACCCATCACTATGAGGGATACCTAGAAAAAACGGCGTCCAGTCAGCAGCTAGTTTTCCGCCGACAAATCGGTTCCTTATGGAAAGTGGAAAAGAAACTGCCTTATGCAGCAGATATGGTCACCTTGCAGCTGAGCGCCGATAAAGAAACCTATCGTTTTTCTGTTCTTGATGAACAAGGACAAGCACAGCTTTTAGGCAGTGGAGAAACAAAATATCTGACCACTGAAGTCGGTGGTGTCTTTACTGGGATCATGGTGGGCTGTTACGCCAGTGCTTCTTCACCACAACAAACCGTTCGTGTGCGGGATTTCTAATCAATCAAAAGCCCCCTTTCGATTTCTGAAACAGGAATCGAAGGGGGCTTTACTGTTTTAGTGAAGAGAAAATGAATCTTGGCTTAGATCATGGATGCGCAAGATGACTTGTGTGCCGCTACCCAGCACACTCTCGATCGTCAAGCCGTATTCAGGTCCATAAAACATTTTGACCCGATGATTGACATTGGCTAGCCCAATGTTCTTTTTGGCATGGGTGGAGGGCGTCTTGATTTTTTGCTGCAAGTGTTCGAGTTTTTCTGGCGGTATCCCGCTGCCGTTGTCTTGTACCACGATCACCAGATCATGGCCGTCTTTGGTGATCGTCAAACGGACAAACCCTGGATAGGTGATGCCTTCCAAGCCATGGGAGATGGCGTTTTCCACCAATGGTTGAATCAGGAGGGGCAATATTTGGACTTCTTTTTGGTCGATCTCATTGGAGACTGAATAGGAAAAGTTGACTCGATCGCCAAAGCGCATCCGCTGGATCTTGACATATACGTGAACGGCATCTAAGGACTCTTCTAAACTCGTTCGCTTGGTTCCGTGGGCTTCTAGCGTATAGCGCATCGATTTTGCCAGTAATTTGATGGCGTAAACGACGTCAGAATTGCCGGAAGTCAGCGCCATCATGCGAATCGTTTCTAACGTGTTGAACAAGAAGTGGGGGTTGATCTGCCCCGCTAAGATATTAAATTCCATTTGCTGCTGCTGAGTCAATAGCTCTTGCTGTGCCAAACGTGAACGGTAGATCTCTTCTTCTTTTTTCTTGATTCGTTGAATGATCTTATGGAAATCAAGAGAGATCTGTGAAATCTCGTCTTCGCCGCTGATATTTTGAAAGAAATCATAATCCTCGATCGAGGCAAAGTAGACCGCCTGCTGCAGTTGAGAGATTCGTTTGGTAAAGAATCGAGCAAAGAGAAAGACGATGATGAAAGTAGTGATCAAAATCACCAAAACGATCGTGCTCCAACGGATCAGATTGGCGCGTAGATTGCTATAGGCATTTGTATCCGCACTATAAATTGTGATGATGTCTTCTTTGTTACTCATGGGTAAGGTGCTTTTGGTGAGCATCACCTTGGTACCATCATCGTTTAAAAAGGCAGCACTCGTTTGCGGCTCAGAAAGAGTCGTAAGCTGTCCCGGTTCACCGACTTGATTGATTTTGTCGCTATAAAAGATGACATCATCATTTAACTGTAATTCCAATTCATAGGATGAATTACGAAGTCGGTTGCTGAGATAATTATAATCGACTTGGATCTCCAAAACGGCAGTTTCTTTTGATAAAGGCAAAGGCAACGTTTTATAAAGACTCAAACGATTTGCTTTGTAATCCTCTGGCATCGTCATCAAAAAAGCATCGGGTTGCTTGAGGGCTCGTTGGTACCAGGCGGTCGCTTGAATTGTGTCATCTGCCTGTTGAAAATATTTATAGTTCGGAATGGTTTGATTCGTCGTATAGATAGTTAATTTCGCAATCGAGGTTTGAAGATTTCTGATCTCATCTAGCTGATCATAGCTATTGATGTCCACGATCGCTTCTTGGTCGTCAAGGTAATTTGCAGTTAAAAGCTGACGTAGATGAGTATCGTTTGATAAGGAACTCGCCGTGTTGGTCAGCGTGTTTGTTGTATCAAAAAGAACAGATTTGACACGCTGAGCATTCAACTCTGCCAAGTGTTGGTAATTGCCTGTCAGCTGTTTGGTTGAATCGTAGACCAATAAGAGACCTATAGTCACTGTGGATAAAAAAACAACAGGCAGATAAAGAATGAATAATTGTCGCCGAATGGAAAACTGACTCAGACGACGAAAAAGTGAGAGATGACTGATTTTTTTCATGCTTGTTGATTACGAAAGATAGAAAGCAACAGGAACGAACTACAATAAATAACGAAAGAAAAACCAAAAATCAACAAGAGGAATTTAAACAATGGAAATAAAACAACAAAACAAAACGCAGCGATAGGAATAAGCGCGAGGGCTAACGAACGGATAGGGTCCGCAATCGGTAACAGAAACGCGTTTTTTAATGTTTGCCTAAAGCTGTTTTCATAACGTCCAATTAACGCGAGGCAATAGACTAACACAATAAACAGATAAATAGCTGTAACAATTAGAACGAAGGCAAAAATACTGGCAAGAATGGTTTTTGAGGAAAACCAAAACAAGCTACTATACAGTAGTGCTACCATGGGCAATCCAAGAAGGAGAAAACTACCGGTGGCTTTCATAAAGTTTGCTCGTAGCGCTCGGACATAGCCCACGATCAATTCACCACGCTCTTCATCCGCATAACGAATCGTCACTTCATAAAGGGCAGCTGTCGCAGCTCCAATCGTAATAATTGGCAAACAGCTAATGATATATAGTAAATTTAACAATGTGAATTGTGAAAAAACGGTGGTTATTTTGTACAGTTGACCATCAGGATTGTACTTCATTTTTATCCCTCCAAAATTGATATATTCCTATAGTACTCGCAAAAAACAAATTTTGAAAGCCTTGCCATTTAGGTGTCTTTTATCTGAAACCTTGATGTATCAGCATTCTTTATAAATAAAAGAAAAATAAAGTCTAAAATGTACGGATTGACCTCTATTTTTAACAGGTGGCAAATGAGATTTCAGGTGCTAGTATTAAAAATGTAAAAGCGGTTACAAAAAAGGGGGAGGAAAATGGAAAGTAAACTAAGCAGTGTCCCAAGAAAAAATAAGCGGGTGACACGAGAAGGGAAGATTTTGTTTCTATGTATCGTTCCCTTTCTGATTCTCGTGTTTTTGTTCTCTTATTTTCCTTTGCACGGATGGATTTATTCACTTTATGATTACAAACCAGCATTAGGTTTAGCGCGCAGCGAGTTTGTAGGCTTCAAATGGTTTCGACTTCTTGTCTCTAGTCCAACACAAGTGGATCAGATCGTACAAGTAATGAAAAACACCTTTGCCATGAGTTTTTTAGGGATCGCCACTTCGATCCTACCAGTAGGCTTCGCCATTTTATTGAACGAAATCAAGTGCAAATGGTTTAAAAACTTGGTCCAAACGCTGACCACGCTGCCGAATTTTATCAGTTGGGTTTTGGTGTATACGATCGCCTTTAGCTTGTTTTCTTCAACAGGGCTGGTAAACACGTTGCTGCAAGAATGGGGCTTCGTTACAGATCCAGTCAAATTTTTGGATAGCGGCAATCATACGTGGCTAATGATGTGTCTTTGGAATATTTGGAAAGGCTTGGGCTGGGGTGCCATCATGTATCTTGCAGGCATTTCAGGAATTGACCCCGAATTGTATGAATCGGCGCGAATCGATGGGGCGAATCGTTTCCACCTGATGCGTCATATCACACTACCTGCCTTGATGCCGACGTTTCTTGTGATGCTGATGCTGTCTATCGCCAACTTGTTGAACAACGGGATGGATCAGTACTTTGTTTTCCAAAATGCATTCAATCGAAATACGATCCAAGTCCTCGATTTGTATGTCTACAATTTAGGGATGGGTGGAAATAGTCTATCTCTGGCTACCGCGATCAGTATGCTAAAAAGTGTCATTTCTGTTGCCTTGTTAGCCATCGTCAATATTGCGTCGAAAAAAATTCGGGGGACTTCCATTATTTAGGAGAGGAGGATATCTATGGAACTATCGATTAGTGAAAAGAAAAAGGCGAAAAAAGTACCCAAACGTGAAAACCTGACGTTTAGTATCCTCAATTATACCTTTTTCTTTCTGATTACGTTGATTTGTGCGTATCCTTTTTATTACTTGATTATTAATTCAATCAGTAATAATGAGTTGAGTGCGTTAGGACAAATTCGCTTTTTTCCACAAGAGATCCATTTTGAAAACTACAGTCAAGTGTTACAACTAAAAGGGTTGCCATTAGCCGCAACCGTTTCGGTGGCTAGAACGGTGATTGGAACAGCAGCAACCGTCTTAGCTTCAGCCTTCTTAGGCTTTATGTTTACCCAAGAAAAAATGTGGAAACGAAAATTTTGGTATCGCTTTGTCGTGATTACAATGTATTTCAATGCAGGGCTGATTCCATTATTCATCACGATGAAGACATTAGGTTTAACGAATAATTTTTGGGTCTATATTTTGCCGGCTGTCGTTCAGCCTTTTAACATCATCTTAGTGAAAACCTATATTGAGTCAATCCCCAAATCGTTGCAAGAAGCAGCTGAAATGGATGGAGCTGGCATCATTCAAGTATTCTTTCGGGTAATTTTACCCAACTGTACGCCGATTTTAGCAACAGTCGCGATCTTCTCGGCAGTTGGTCAATGGAATTCTTTCCAAGATACACTGATTTACATTACGGATCAAAGTCTCTACTCCTTGCAATACCTTCTTTATACGTATATCAATCAAGCCAATTCGTTGGCACAAATGGTCAAAAATACATCGGGATCACTTTCCAGTATCGCTTCAGCTGCAACAACGCAGACACCGACTTCGATTCGCATGACCGTTTCAGTCATTGTTGTTTTACCAATCATGTTTATTTATCCGCTTTTCCAGAAATATTTTGTCAAAGGAATTATGTTGGGTGCGGTGAAAGGTTAATAAAAAGAAAGAGGGAAGAAAATGAAAAAAATGTCGAAATATGTAACAACAGGTTTGTTAGGCATGACATTGCTAGGTAGTTTAGCCGGCTGTGGAGGAGCGGCTGACTCTGACACAGACGCTGCTTCCAGCGAAAGTGGCTACGATGAAACGATCACGATCGATGTCTATAATGGGCTAGCCAACTATATGGGGATGCAAGAAGGTTGGTTTGCCAAAATCGTGCGGGATAAATTCAATATGGAATTGAACATCATCGCACCAAACGTTGCTGGCAACGGAGACACTCTTTATCAAACGAGGACGGCAGCAGGTGATTTGGGCGATTTGATCATTGTTGATAATGGCCAACAATACAACGAATTGGTTGAAGCTGGTTTGTTGACCGATGCGAGCGAGTATTATGAAACTATGGAAAATGTTCAGCGCTTCGATGCGGCTGTTCAAAATCTAAACAAAGATGCCGATGGTCTATATGGCTTTCCAACTTCCGTTTCTACATTAAAAGCCACCGATCCTTCAGAAGGATTAGATCCTACATTTGGTGCTTATGTGCGTTGGGATCTTTATGGGGATCAAGGATATCCAGAAATCGGTACATTGGAAGACCTGCTTCCTGTGATTCAAAAAATGCAAGAAGACAATCCAACAACAGATTCTGGGAAAAAAGTTTATGGGTTTTCTCTATTCAGCGATTGGGACGGCAACATGATGAATGCAGGCAAACAGCTGGTCACCTACTATGGGTACGATGAATCAGGTTTTGTCTTGGCAAAAGCGGATGGTTCTGATTATCAAAGCATTCTCGATAGTGATTCTGAATATATTCGCGCACTTAAGTTTTATTTCCAAGCCAATCAAATGGGCTTAGTGGATCCAGAATCAACGACGCAAAATTACGATACACTTTTTGCCAAATTCCAAGAAGGACAAGTCTTATTCTCATGGTGGCCTTGGTTAGGTCAAGCGGCTTTTAATACGACTACGAACTTGAATGAAGGAAAAGGCTTTATGTTGGCACCGATTCAAGACCAAAAAATCTTCTCTTATGGTGCGGAAGTTTACGGTGGCAAACAATTTATCGGGATCGGTTCAAATGCCGAAGACCCAGAGCGAATCGCAGCCTTTATTGACTGGCTCTACTCTTCAGAAGGCGTGTTAGCAAATTCTTCTCAAACAAGCGGTAGTAGTGGCCCTGAAGGCTTAACTTGGGAAATGAAAGATGGCGAGCCTGTCTTAACTGAGTTTGGGAAACAAGCGTTGCTAGATGGCGATGGGGATGTGCCAGAAGAATATGGTGGCGGAAGTTACAAAGATGGTGTATCCGCGCTAAACGTCAATACGGTATTACCGATCGATATCAATCCTGATACCGGCTTCCCATATGCTTATACGATGTGGGAAAGCTATCAAAATGAAACAACCGATCCTGTAAAAGAAGATTGGTCAAAAAATATGGGTGGTGCAGAATCGACCATTGGCTATTTAGAGGAGAACGACCAATTGTTAGTTGCCCCTGGTGCCAGCTATGTAGCGCCAGAAGATAGTTCAGAGATCTCTACGTTGCGGAACCAAGCCAAAGCGACAATCATCGAGTACTCTTGGCGAATGGTTTTTGCCAAAGATGAAGCAGAATTTGACCAATTGCTAAAAGAAATGCAAGAAACAGCAGACGGCTTAGGCTATCAAACAGTGCTAGAATTTGACATGAATAATGCGAAAGATCAAAACGAAAAACGGGTAGAAGTAGCGAAAGAATTTGGGGACTAATCAAAAACAAAGAATCATAAAAATGGTTGGTCAACGGTTCCTTGACAAAAGTGAGTAAACAGCGTTTGGTTAAGCAATCACTTAAGAAGATTGATCCAGCACCAGCGGATCAGTCTTCTTTCTTTAAGGAGGAAAACAATGATAGTGGATAAAAAAGATCGTCTGCTTTTTATGGGGGATTCGATCACAGATAGTAATCGAAATTATCAAGCGATACCTGCGGGATGGTCGTCATGGGGGGACGGCTATGTTCATCTGATCAACGCCTATACCACAGCATTACTCCCACAAATGGAATTAATGATCGTTAACCGAGGCATCAGTGGAGATACAGTCGTCGATTTGAAGAAGCGTTGGAAGGATGATGTATTGGCATTTCAACCAGATTGGGTAACGATCATGATCGGTGTAAATGATGTGTGGCGGCATTTTGATGGCACATTTGCTCAAACGGAACTGGTGGGGATTGAAAGATTTGAATCAGAGTTGCGTGATTTGATCGCTCAGACATTACCGAGTGTCAAAGGAATGATTCTCTTGACCCCGTTTATGGTTGAAGCCAACAAAGAAGATCCACTAAGAGAAATGCTTACCAACTACCAACACGTGCTTGCTAAAGTAGCGCAAGAGTATGGTATCCTTTTAGGAGATACGCAGGAAAAGTTTGATGATTTTTTGCTTTATCAGTCATCCTATGTCTTAAGCAGTGATCGTGTGCATCCATCGACTGCAGGACATGTGTTGATTGCAAAAACATGGCTGGAAACAGTCGGTATTTTGGAGGAAAGACCATGATCACAGTAGAAACGATCCACCAAGTCGCGCATCAAGGCCCCTTTTTCCCAAATTGGCAATCTTTGGGCGCTTTTGTTCTACCGGAATGGTTCCCCAAAGCAAAATTTGGGGTCTTCATTCATTGGGGATTGTATAGTGTTCCTGCATTTAATAACGAGTGGTACTCCAGAAATATGTACATCAAAGACCATCCGGAATACGATCACCATATCAACACCTACGGTCCGCAAAAAAACTTCGGCTACAAAGACTTTATTCCCATATTTACTGCAGAAAAATTCGATGCAAATGAGTGGATTCGACTGATCAAACAAGCCGGTGCCAATTATCTTTTTCCCGTTGCAGAACATCACGATGGGTTTCAGATGTACAAAAGCGAGCTTTCTGAATGGAATGCGGCAGTTATGGGACCGAAAAAAGATATTCTTGCGGAATTAAAAGAAGCAGCTGAGGAACAAGGCCTGCATTTTTGCACCTCATCTCATCGTGCCGAACATTGGTTTTTCATGGGACATGGTAAGGAATTTGACAGCGACATCAAGGAACCGTTAGCAAAAGGCGACTTTTATTGGCCTGCTATGCCAGAACCTGATAATCAAGATTTGTATAGCGAGCCATATCCCTCAAAAGAGTTTTTAGATGATTGGCTACTGCGAACCTGTGAACTCGTCGACAACTATCAACCAGAGCTGCTGTATTTTGATTGGTGGATCCAACACGAAGCCTTCAAGGAGCACCTGCAAGTTTTCGCTGCTTACTATTACAATCGTGGGGCTGAATGGGGCAAACAAGTTGGTATCTGCTACAAACACGATGCCATGATGTTTGGTAGTGGTATTGTGGAGATCGAACGGGGAAAATTTGCCGAACCACAACCTTTTTACTGGCAAACAGATACAGCGATCGCTCGCAATTCATGGTGTTATACCACAACGTTGGATTACAAAACAACGCGTGAGATTTTACAGGATTTGATCGAAGTCGTCAGTAAAAATGGCAATCTTCTTTTGAATATCGGGCCGAAAGGGAATGGTTCGATCCCAGAAAAAGATCAAACGATCTTAAAAGAAATCGGTGCGTGGCTGGATGTAAACGGTGAAGCCATTTATGAAGCGAAACCATGGCGCAAAGCCGGGGAAGGACCCACGACCGTTGTCTCAGGCCAATTTCAAGAGGCACAGGCGACGACATACACGAGCCAGGATTTCCGCTTTACGGTTCAGGGGGATTCGTTGTATGCTATTGGCATGGCAAGTCCTGAGAATGGACACGCAAGGATCCAAGCACTGGCCCAGTCTAAAGATCAAAATTTGCCAGAATTTCACGGCATCATCCAAACCGTGACGATTCTAGGACACGAAGAACAGCCTATTGATTGGCAAGTGACCGATGAAGGCTTGCAACTAACTTTTGAACCAATTGAAACCGACCAACCAATCGTCTATAAAATTACAATGAAATGAGGCGCAATCCGTGATACATGAAAAAAGAACCGCACTTTTACCAGAAAGCCAAGCCAGTTTAACCACGTATGTCATGGAAAATTCTCCTGAAATGGAACCAGATCGTGTTCGACCAGCGGTCATCATCTGTCCTGGCGGCGGCTATGAAATGTTGTCTGATCGCGAAGCGGAACCCATCGCCATCAAAATGATGAGCTTTGGTTTCCAAGCCTTTGTGTTGCATTATAGTATCAAACCGGCTGTCTATCCGTTAGCCTTAAAGGAATTGGCGGCTGCCGTTCGTCTTGTGCGCACCAATCATGAGGTCTGGCACGTCGATCCTGAAAAAATCATTGTTGCCGGTTTTTCAGCTGGTGGTCACTTAGCTGCTAATCTGGGTGTGTCTTGGCAGCAACCTTTTCTAGCAGAGGCTTTACAAGGAGCCAATGAAGAATGGCGACCTAACGGGTTACTGTTGAGTTATCCGGTCTTATCTAGTGGTGAACTTGGGCACCAAGATTCCTTCCGTTCATTATTAGCAGATCGCTATGAAACAGAAAAAGCCGCTTTGTCTTTAGAGACTTTAGTCAATGAACAGACACCGCCGACGTTTCTTTGGCATACGTTAGAAGATGGATTAGTCTTGGCGGAAAACAGCCTCCTTTTTGCCGAACAGCTGCGCAAATTTAATATACCTTATGAGCTGCACATTTTCCCTCGCGGTGGTCATGGACTAAGTTTAGGAACACCGGAAACCGCCAACGGCAATCAACACGGGATCGAAGCATCGGTTGTCCGTTGGCCAGAATTGTTTGCTGATTGGGTGAGGTGGAACATCTAAGAGGAATTCAAAAAAACAGTATAATCTTTAATCAATCATCTTTGTCTAATTCTCAAATCCGTTTTTTCAGCAGTATAAAAAGGATTTACTGAAAACATAAGATTGAGTGCTTGGTTCATTTACAAAATTAGGAAAGCGAAAGGGGTATTCAGTGAAAGTCAGATTAAAAGACATTGCAAAAGAAGTAGGTGTATCGATCGCAGCCGTTTCTCAAGTGTTAAATGACAAACCGATTCGGATCACAGAAGAAAAAAAACAGCAAATCAAGCGCTTGGCGGCAGAAAACAATTATACGCCGAATGCTGCGGCTAAAAGCCTGGTTTTGAAAAAAACCAATACGATCGGACTGATCATCCCAGATATCAACAATCCTTTTTTTGCCAACTTGGCCAAGGTCTTAGAAGATTTGCTGCGAAAACAGGGGTATCTGCTGATTTTGGTCAACTCAGATGATAAAGTTGACGTTGAGAAGGAATTGATTCAGCTCCTGATTGACCGCAACGTTGATGCGTTGATCATCGCCCTTTCAACCGAATCCTACGCGGATGAGGTACAAACCAAAGAACGATTGAAGAATCTTTCGGTTCCAATCGTTTTGGTTGATAGAGGAATAGATAACTTTGAGGTCGATCAAGTCTTTTATAATAATCGGCATGGGGGATACATTGCTACCAGTGAGCTAATAAAAAAAGGACACAAAAAGATTGGTACGATGATGAACCCTGATAAAAATATCAATTGTGTGTATCGATACCAAGGCTATTTAGATGCGCTGAAGGAATTCAATCTCCAACGAAAAGACAGTTGGCATGTGGTAACAAAGTTCCAATTTGAAGACGCCTATGAAAAAGCAGACATTCTCTTAAAAAACCGAGATGTAACCGGCATTGTTGCTGGCAACGACTTGATTGCATTGGGAATTATGAAGCGTGCCAAAGAACTAGGAATCAAGGTTCCAGAGGATGTTTCGATCGTAGGATACGACAATCTTGTTTTGAATGATCTTTTAGAAGTATCTCTAACGTCTGTGGAACAAGATGTAAATGATTTAGGTGAAAAAACGGTTCTTGCCTTGATGAATGCAATCAGCGGACAGAAGCCACGTTACGTCCAATTGACACCTAGATTGATAAAAAAGAACAGTGTGACTGAAAGAGTTTCCTAGCGAAACTCTTTTTTTACTATTGACAGCGCTTTAAAACGATGCTATTCTTTGTGTGAACATTAGATAAAACGCTTTATCAGATGTTCGCTTTTTTTAGAAAAATGATAAAACGTTTTATCAAAGGTGAGAGGAGAATACGTATGTCAAAAAAAGAAGTCATTATTGATACGGATCCGGGGATCGATGATGCAGTTGCGTTGGGAATTGCTCTATTTAGTGAAGGCTTGGAGGTCAAGTTGATCACGACAGTGGCCGGAAATGTCGGTATTGAACATGTCACCAATAATTTACTGAAACTGCTTTCCTTTTGGGATTTGTCGATTCCAGCAGCACAAGGTGCATCTCAGCCACTAACGCGAGCAGTCAAAGATGCCAGCGATGTTCATGGGGTCACAGGAATGGCCGGCTATTCATTTCCAGAACCAGATCGTTCATTGCTGCTGGAAACTTCAGCTGTGGAAACGATGTATCAAACGATCAAAAAGAATAAAGAAAAAATCACAATTGTCGCATTAGGTCCTCTAACGAATATTGCTCTTTTGCTTAAGATTTATCCAGAAGTCAAAGAAAAAATCGATGAGATCGTTTTAATGGGCGGAGCCTTAGGCAGAGGAAACTTTGGTGTATTGTCAGAGTTCAATATTGCGATTGACCCCGAGGCTGCAACGATTGTTTTTGAGAGCGGCTTACCACTTTCTGTAGCACCATTAGATGTGGGCGCAAAAGCGCTTGTTTACCCAGAAGACAGCGCAAAAATCAAAGAAATGAATCAAACCGGAGATATGATGGTTCAATTATTCAAAAAATACCGTGGTGGCAGTTTTGGCACGGGGCTGAAAATGTATGACAGTTGTGCGATCGCTTATCTTTTGTGTCCAGAGATGTTCACTGTTCAAGAGACTTTTGTTGCGATCGAAACACAAGGAGCCTACACAGCAGGTGCGACAATTGTCGATCTCAACAATCGTCTGAAGCAGAAAAACAATTGCCGTGTTTGTGTCGATATCGATGAAGCGCTCTTTAAAGAATGGTTTTTACAGGCAATCAGCAAGTGTAAATAGGAGGGGAAAGAAATGATAGAAGCGATTTTAGTACTCGTTGTTTTGGGGATCGTCGGATATTTTATTATTAAGAGTTATAATCCAGCATTGATTTTGATTATTGGGGCACTTGTCTTGCTTTGTGCATCCGTTGCTTTAGGAAATCCGCTTTACCCAGAAGGCGAAGGGACTGGCTTGGCCTTATTCGATATTTTTTTAAAGCTTAAAGATACGATCATCTCTCAAGTAAGTTCTGCTGGTCTAGTGATCATGATCTTATTCGGATATTCAGGTTATATGAATCTCATTGGTGCCAATCAAAAAGCTGTCAATATCCTGGTTCAGCCAATGACCAAAATCAAGTCTAAGGCATTATTTATTCCGATCGTTTTCTTATTAGGGAATTTGATGTCGTTAGTCGTCCCAAGTGCATCTAGTTTGGCAATAATTTTGATGGCAATCCTTTATCCACTGCTTCAAGGGATTGGTATCTCTTCCTTAACAGCAGCCGGAGTTATCGCAATGACTGCCACGATCATGCCGACGCCATTAGGTGCGGATAATGTGATTGCGGCTCAGACATTGAATTACAACATCTTAACTTATGTTCTGTACCATGCGAAAATTTCCATCCCAACATTGCTGATCATGGCCATTGTTCATTACTTTTGGCAAACGTATTGTGATAAAAAAGAAGGCAAAGATGCCTTTGTAGAACTAAAAGAAATTGAAAGTAAGTCAGAAGAAACGGCTGTTCCTGGATTTTATGCAATTTTACCACTACTTCCTTTGGTGTTGATCATTATCGTTGGTATAATCGGTATATTCAAAGAAGGTGTAACAATGGATATTTTCGTCCTAACGATGATTTCCTTTTTTGTCGCATTACTGATTGAATGTTTGAGAAAGAAATCTTTCAAAATCGCGCAAGAAAGTGCAGTGGAACTATTCAAAGGAATGGGACAAGGGTTTAGTCAAGTAGTCATGTTGGTTGTGGGTGGATCATTATTTACCACAGCTATCCAAAGCTTAGGAGTGATTGATTCACTAATGAGTGCGGTAGAAAATTCTCAATCTGCTGGCGTGTTAACGGCATTGATATTCAGCGGCGCAACCGCATTGTTCGGTATTTTGAGTGGCGGAGGATTGGCGATGTTTTACGCTGTGATTGAACTGATTCCCGATATTGCCGCTAAAGCGGGAATTGACGGGATTTTGATCGCCTTGCCAATGCAGATGATCGCCAATCTTGGCAGAACGATCTCACCAGTTGCCGCTGTAATTATGATTGTGTCTTCTTCAATCGACGTCAGCCCTGTTCGGTTACTGAAACGAACCAGCGTTCCAACGATCGTTGGGATTATAGCAGTGGTCATTTTGTCGTTGGTATTGCTCCCTTACTAGAGTCATGAATGAACTTCAAAGGGCGTCACGACAAGAATTAGCAGAGATTTTTCAAATGTTCATCGAAGCAAAGCAGCAGATGAATAGAAGGAAAATCTACCAGTGGACTGATACTTATCCCTCCCTAGAAATCTTAGCGAAGGATATCGAGAAAAAGGAACTGTTTGTGTTGAAGGATGAAAATAAAAACATTGTAAGTGCCGGTGTTTTGTCAGTTGACTCATTGTCAAATTGTAGCAAAGAATATCATGGGATAAGAACGATTCAGCGACTCGTTGCGAGACCATCTCAAGCGGGGCAAGGCTTTGGCCGCCAGTGGATCAGAAGCTGTTTGGAACAACAGTGTGATGAAGGGGAAACACTTCTTTCAATCACAAATCATACCAATCTGCCCATGCAACGATTATTTGTAAAAACAGGGTTTTTAAAGGTTGGTGAAACGACCATTGAGGGTCGGGAAGCCTTTGGTCCTTTTTATATATTCAAGAGAAATAGGTGATTTTTTGAGTAAGATAACGATTTTAGGTAGTGTGAACATGGATATCGTGATCACGACAACACGAATGCCGAGGATCGGCGAAACGATCATTGGGGAGCAAATTGATTATTTTGTCGGGGGCAAAGGAGCAAATCAAGCAGTGGCAGCTTCTCGTTACGGTGCATCAACAAAATTTTTAGGGAAAATCGGGGAAGATACTTTTGGGGAAAAGGTTTTTCAGCACCTCAGCAGAGAAGCTCTCGATTTATCGGCTGTTTCCCGTGAAAAAAATATGTTCACAGGAATTGCGAGTATTTTTAAATTAGCAGAGGATAATTGTATCACTGTCGTCCCCGGTGCGAATGGACTGATCGATGAAGCCTACGTTCAGCAAACAATCAGTGAACTTTCACAAGGGGATATCTTACTTACTCAACTGGAAATTCCTGTGGAAACAATCAAACAAGCATTGATTCTTGCCAAAAAAAAAGGAGTTCTAACGATTTTGAATCCTGCTCCTTACAATGAAATCGTACCGGAACTCCTGCCGTATATTGATATTTTGACACCAAATGAAACGGAATTTGCCGCTTTGATCGGTAAAGAGGCCATTTTGGAAGACGAAATTGAGCAGGTCATGGCTGATTGGCAAAAAAAATATGACACGCGAATCGTTGTCACACGAGGAAGCAAAGGGGTAACATTTGTAGAAAAGTCACAAGTTGTGACGATTCCATCGAACAAAGTTTCAGTTGTAGACACTACCGGTGCGGGGGATACCTTTAATGGCATCTTGGCAGCAGCTTTAGGGGAAGGAGCCGATTTTTATGAAGCCGTTTGTATGGCGAATAATGGAGCTAGTCTGTCCGTTCAAAAGCTGGGGGCTCAAACAGGAATGCCACTAAAAAGTGAAATAGAAGAGTTTATGAAGCAGCAGGTTGATTCATTTACCTGAAAGACTATGTACAATTAGCAAACGACTATTCCTGAAAAAAGGCATCTGCGCCTCTAAAAAGAAGCGCAGATGCCTTTTATATAGGTAAGATTTATGCGGTGAAAACAACTGTTCCTTGATAAAAGCTTTTGCTGACGAAGCCTTTACGGGCAACGAATTCTGCCGTACAAGTAGCTGGTGTCAGTAAGAAATCAGCCGAATCACCAACCTTAGGCCATTGCTGCGCACCGTTTTTATCCAACGGGACTTTGCCATCCGTGACTAAACCTAATGCTTGCGTCAAGTCTTCCTGACTTTTGACGGCAAAAATCTCTAAATAGCGGGCCAGTTTTTCTTGTAAAGAACCATCTCCTAGAGAAGACCAAGAATCATAGACGTTGTCGCAACCAATATGAACAGCAACGCCATAGCTTTGCAATTCCTTAAGCGGTGGAATCGTGCCAGGGCTGATGGGAATACTTGAAATGATGTGGATCTCTAAATCTGCTAAGGCTTGAAAGACTTCTTTGCGTTCTGTGCCTTCAAAGTCATTTAGACCAAAGGCGTGACTGATCGCCACATTTCCTTGCATATTGAATTCCTTCGTCAAACGAATCATTTCTTTGACGGTCGCTCTACCAGCTTCTTGCCGATCGTGAAGATGGAGGTCAATCCCGACATGTCCTTTTTGAGCAAGTTCAAAAGTTGTCCGTAAGGAAGCCTGGTAATCTTGATCGAGTGTATAAGGATCAACACCGCCAATAAAAGATGCTTTGCCCGTTGCTAAGGCTTCTTCAATCAAAGAAGCAGCATTTGAGCGCAATAAGCCATGTTGTGGGAATAAGACCAACTCCGAGCCAAAAGGTTGTTCGGCAACTAATTCGGTAATCGCATCAAAATAACGCAGCTGAGTCATTGGTTCAATATCAATATGTGAGCGGAACATCACCGCACCATGAGGCAGTTCTAAATCGATCAGCGCTTGTCCGCGTTCTTTGATCGATAACGGCAAGGCATCTAATTGGGGAATCTCAGTTTCAAATCGTTCCACCAAGCTAGCTGCCGGTGTTACTGGACGCCAAGGAGTACCTAATTTACTTTTGTCCAAATGACAATGTTTTTCGATCAATCCTGGCAACAATAACTGATTTCCCCCATCAATGATCGTCGCTTCGCTTGATGCCTGCCATTCGGTCATCGGCACGATCTCCGCTATTTTTCCATCATTGATCCCGATTGCTGTATTTTCTGTTTTGGTTCCATAAGACCAATCGCCTTCTTTTAAATAACTCGTCTCAAGTTGTACATTTGTAAGCCATAAATCCAAGAAATCGCCTTCTTTCGTATTTGCTTCATGGTATCACAAGTAAAGCTGGTTCCCAACCAAATCGCTTGCAAAAAAACAGACAATCTAAAACGTTTTAGTATTTACGCGATTTTCCATTAGGAAATCGGAAAAAATAAACATTATTTTTTATGAAAACGCTTGAATAGAGGAAAGATGTCTGGTAATATGTGGATGTAACGAAAAGGTTTTCGAAAAAAAGGGGGACAAATATGCTGTTACTAAGATTGCTAGCATTTTTGATTGATTGCATGATCATTTTTTTACCAAGTACCATGCTTAGCTATCTCCTAATGGTACCTGCTGGAGTAACGATTGTCTTGCCACAACTTCTCTTTGTGGTCTACAACATGATTTGTTTGAGTAGTTTTGAGGGGAAAACGATTGGCAAACATTTTGCGAAACTCGTTGTTTTTACGAATCAACGTAATTTATTAACTGTAGGAATGAGGGAAGTAGCAAAATTGCTCTACTTTTTACCAATGATCGGTTGGTTGTTTTTCACTGGTTCTTTCTTCCTCTATCTAGGTACGAAAAAAACGTTACACGACATTTTAGGACAAAGTGTAGTGGGGTTCAATAAGAAACAGGGGAATGATCAGTATGAACGAAACCTCCTTCGATGAGTTGTTAACAGGGAATCCTTTATTGGAGATCAATACACAAGCGCTACTTTTGTTAGTTATTTTTGCTTGGGCTAGTGCTAGTCTTATTGCTTGGAAGTGGCGAAACGAATACCAAGCCGCAAAAATAATTAGAGATTATGCTTACTATGCGCCACTCCACTTGATCGTAGGATGGGTGTTTCTTAACGCAGCAATTGTCCTAGTAATTGGTAGTTATTTCATGGGCTTGATTGTACTTTTGTTTCGGTCCAATAACTATTTTTATAAATAAAAAATTTTTGAAAGAAACTAAAACGTTTTCTGAAGAAATAGGAGGAAAAAATGGAGACAGCGATGCAGTATTTAAAAGAAGACCCTTGGAAAATTACGGAAAAGACCTTTGATACAAAATGGTTAGGCAAAGCAGAAGCCATCATGTGTTTGGGCAACGGGTATCTGGGGATGCGCTCTGTGACAGAAGAGAAATATGTTGGCGAAACGCGTAATCTTTTTGTTGCAGGAACCTTTAATAAATTCGACGAAAATGAAGTGACTGAGCTTCCTAATGTGCCGGATATGATTGGAATGGAGCTCCTTTTTGATGGCGAACGATTAGATTTATCAAAAGGCAAATATTCAAACTATTCACGTGTCTTAAATTTGAGAACTGGGGAACTCACGCGCTCCTTTCAATGGAAACATGGTCAGATTAATGTCGAACTGACCTTTAAGCGATGTGTTTCCTTTGCCCAAAAGCATGTGTTTGCGCAACAAGTGCTGGTCGAAAATTTAGGAAAAGAAGTCACGTTGGAAATTATTTCTGGTATTGACGGACAAAAGACAAATAGCGGCTCACAGCATTTTACTGAAGGTGACAAATCATTAACAGAAAATCGTTTCTTACAAATGATGCCAAAGACCACTCAATCTAAGATCGCCTTTGTTCTTTCGACAGCACATAATCTAGAAAAAACAGAAGATTGCTATGATGGAACCAAGAAGCGGATCGAGATGGGAAGACGGAAAATCTACAATCGTTACTGGCAAACCTTGGCACCTAATGAGACGTTGAAGCTTGAGAAGTTTTCTTCTGTCTATACCACGATCGATAAAGAGCATTTAGGAAAGACACCACAAGATTTGAAGAAGATTGCCCTTGAAGAGCTGAAAGAGATTCGCAAAAACGGCTATCAGGAATTAGCAAAAGCTTCAGCAGCGGCATGGGACAAAGAAGTCTGGTCCGTCTTTCCAATCAAAATCAAGACAGAGAACACACTAGATCAATTAGCGATTCATTTTGCAAAATATCATCTACATGTGATGACACCAGCCCATGACGAACGCATGAACATAGGTGCCAAAGGCCTATCTGGGGAAGGGTACAAAGGACATACCTTTTGGGATACAGAGATTTTTATGCTGCCATATTTTACCTTCACACACCCAGAAATCGCCAAAAAATTAGTGACTTATCGCTATTTAGGTTTGGATGGTGCCCATAAAAAAGCTACTGAGAACGGCTATCAAGGCGCCCAATTTCCGTGGGAAGCTGCTTGGCCTGAAGATGGTGAGACTACGCCAGTTTGGGGCGCTGCGGATATCCTTACGGGCTTACCAACGAAAATTTGGTCAGGATTTATTGAACAGCATATTACCAGTGATGTCACCTACGGCATCAAACAATTTATTGATGTAACGAATGATCAACAATTTGCATGGGAAAAAGGCTATGAAGTGATTTTTGATACGGCGATCTTCTGGGCGAGTCGTTTAGAGTGGTCCGAAGAAAACCAGCGCTTTGAAATTTTAGACGTAGTCGGACCAGATGAATATAAGGAGCATGTCGATAATAATGCTTTCACGAATCATACTGCGCACTGGAACATTCAATTAGCTATTTCATTGTATGAAGAGTTGAAAAAGAACCAGCCAGAACAATTTACGAAACTAGCTGAAAAATTACCATTAAATGAAGCTTATCAAGAATGGCAAGCAAAAGTAGCTGCTATTTATTTACCGCAACCGAATGAAGCGGGAATCATCCCGCAAGATGATACCTATTTGACGAAAAAAGAGATCGATCTCACGAAATATAAAAATGATTCGCAAGTAGGCATACTGTTCCATGAGTATAACTTAGAACAGGTCAACGAGATGCAAGTTTCGAAACAAGCGGATGTTCTTTTGCTCTTGTTCTTATTTGAGAACCTTTTTCCAAAAGAAGAGAAACGGTTGAATTGGGATTACTATGAGCCGAAAACGTTGCATGATTCTTCCTTATCCTTATCGACACATGCCATCCTCGCTGCTGATTTAGGGGAAATAGCACTTTCTTATGATTTGTTTCAACAAGCAATCAACATTGATATGGGAGAAAATATGCTGTCTTCCAATGAAGGGATTCATGCAGCATCACTCGGCGGTATTTGGCAAATGACGGTCTTCGGCTATGGTGGTGTCCGTTGTTTAGACGGCCAGTTAAGAATCGAACCACATTTACCAAAGGCTTGGGAAGCACTTGAATTTGGTATTATGTGGCACCAACAGCCATTAAAGATTGAGGTCACACAGGAAGGTTTTACGGTCACCAACCATGGGGAGCAAGCGATTGAGTTTATCGCTTTTGATAAGGTTTATCTGCTTGAAGAACAAATCAAAATCACTTTTTAGGGGGAAATAAAATGACTGGATGGAAAAAAGTAGTAGGAACAGGGCTTCTATTGTCTGCAGCAGTGGTGCTGGCAGCTTGTGGGGGAAACGAAGACACCAGTAGTTCGACAGATCAGACGGATTTCACAGGGGATTCGTTAACGATCGGTGTTTGGGGTGGCAACGAGGCAGAAGAAAAATCGTTGGATGAGATGATCCAATCTTTTGAAGAAGCAACGGGTGCAACAGTTGAAAAGAAAGTATATACCGATTATAATACCCAAATTCAAGCTGACATGGCTGGTAGAACGGCACCAGATGTCTTTTACGTGGATGCCTATATGTTCCCATGGTTCTCAGAGAATGGCACACTTGCAGAGCTGGATCCGGCTAATTTTGAAAGTGAGCAGTTTTATGATAGCTTGATCGATGCTTTTACGACTTCGGATGGACAACTGCAGGCTGTTCCCAAAGATATGTCAACTTTAGCACTCTATTTCAATACAGCGATTTTTGAAGAAGCGGGTGTGTCGATCGATGAAGTGCCAGACACACTTGAAGCGTATGTTGAGTGGCTGCCGTCGTTCCAAGAAAAAATCAATGAGGCGTATGGTGACGGAAATGTTTTTGCCATGAGCTATAACCAAGATATGGCTCGCAACTATCATCTTGCAACGCGGGAAAATGCTCAACCAATCAATGAAGATGGGACGGCTAATTTGGCTGATCCAGCAGTAGTTGATAATCTTTCTATTTTAAAAGAGTTGGTCGATACGAAAGCAGCTGTTACACCGCAAGATATCGGAACAGGTTGGAACGGCGAAGCTTTTGGTTCTGGAAAAATTGCGATCATGGATGAAGGAAACTGGGTGTATGAGACACTTAAGACAGAATTTCCTGATATTCCTTTTGTTGTAAAAGAAATGCCAACGTATAAAGGAACGGAAGGGTCAATGATGTTTTCTGTCGGTTGGGGAAAATATGTTGGGACTGAAAAAAGTGCCTTGGCAGATAAATGGATTCAACACGCTACTGGTCAAAGCGGTATGCAAGCATGGGTTGAAGGAACCGGGACATTACCTAGTCGTCAAGATGTAGCAGATGCGGCCAAAATCACAGAAAACAGTGACTTGAATGTTCACCTAGAGGCTTGGGATTATGCAACGATTTGGCAAAAGGGCACCACTTTAGATACGATCAACAAAGCCTATCAAAACTTTTTACCGAATGCTTTAAATGGAAACATGACCTTTGAAGAAGCAATGGAAGCTGCTGATGAACAAGCGAACGCAGATATTACAGCAAACTAGTCTGAATTTGAACGAGGGAGAGGAACTCCTCTCTCTTTTCTTTTGGGAAAGGTGACAACATGATGGAACGAAAAAAAACTAACTATACAAAAAGCCAATGGCAAGAAATCCGACAAGCGTGGCTCTTTCTGGCTCCAGCAATCATTGTCGTAGGAATCTTTTTCGTCTTAGCTGTTCTCTTTGCTTTTTATCTATCTTTCAACGACGTCAATTTGTTTACCAATACATTTTCTTTTAAAGGGATAGAAAACTATTTACGTATCTTCACCGATCAAAAAGCGCGAATCGCTCTTAGAAATACGGCCACGTTTGCCTTGGTCGTCGTTCCGTTACAAACGATTTTTGCTTTGATTATCGCGTATATTTTAAGCAGCAAAGGAATCAAGGGGAAGAAACTGTTTCGGATGGTTTATTTTTTGCCAACTTTAACTTCTAGTTCAGCATTGACGATCATCTTTATGTTTATTTTTAATATTTACGGTCCAGTCAATGACTTATTTATGAATTTAGGATTTTACTCAGAACCAATCAATTTTTTACAAGAACCGGCCTATGCGTTGAAAGTGATTATGGTAATGAATATCTGGTCGACCGTGCCTTATTATATGACGATCTATTTGGCTTCTTTAGTTGATCTGCCTCATTCTTTGTACGAAGCAGCAGAGATCGATGGTGCGACAACCGTGGATAAATTACGGTATATCACGATTCCTTATCTACGCCCAATCACTACCTATGTACTGCTGACGGGGATCATTGGTACCTTTCAGATGTTTGACCAGGCGTATATCTTCTCGAACGGATCAGGGGGACCCAACAATTCGACTCTGACCTTGTCACTAATGATTTACCAATACGCCTTTGGACAAATGAACACGATGGGGTATGCGGCAGCATTAGCGATCGTTTTAGCAATTATTATCTTTATCACGTCACTTTTAGCAGAAAAATTGAACAAAGAAAGAGGGTAACGTCCGTGAGAGGAAAAGAGAAAACAAAAATTTTAAAGATCTTGCTCTATACGATCTTGATTCTTTATGCAGTACTGACCTTTTATCCTTTTGTCTGGGCAATTGCTGCATCTTTCAAACCCTATAGAGAAATTGTTTCTGGGGATATGAGTTTGATCCCCAATGAGTTTACTTTAGACAATTTTCGATATGTCTTGGGGCGCTCTTCTTTGTTTATGCGCTGGTTTCTAAACTCCGTGATTATATCCGTTATTGGAACGACCATCAATATTTTATTAAATACGATGGCAGGTTATGCCTTAGCAAGATTAAATTTTCCGGGGCGTGAACGAATTTACTATGGGTTTTTGGCATTGATGATGGTGCCAGCTCAGGTTTTGTTGATTCCAAATTACTTAATCTTGATGAATCTAGGAATGTTAGATAGTTTTTCAGCGTTGATTTTACCAGCTGCGATCAACATCGGGAATATCTTTATGATGCGTCAATTCTTTTTATCTTTTCCAAAAGATGTGGAAGAAGCTGCGGCAATCGATGGTCTCGGCAGATTTCAAACATTCTTTCGTATCGTGATGCCATTAGCAAAACCATCCATCGCAACACAAGCTGTCTTTATTTTTATGGGCTTTTGGAACGAATTCATGAAACCAATGCTCTATTTGACCACGCCAAGTAAATATACTTTGACTCTAGGGTTGCAGACTTTCCAAAGTCGAAATGGTGGTGTACGATGGGATCAGACGATGGCGGCAAGTGTGATCACGATCATTCCCATTGTGATCATTTACTTGCTGTTCAACAAATATTTCTTACAAGGAGTGCGAATGGATGGCGAAAAATGATTCATTTAAAGTAAGAGCACAGGAACTTTCTCATCAAACCCCTGAATACTTAGAAACATTGTTTGCAGTTGGCAATGGTCAAATTGGCGTGCGTGCAGGTCACCCCTTAAAAGTCAATGAGCTTTACGAGGGAAACCCAGGCTCCTTTGTTAATGGTTTTTTTGATAGTGAGACGATCCAATATGGTGAATGGGCATACGGCTATGCCAAAGAGCATCAGACGATCATCAAGCTGCCGAATCTAAGAGGCGTACGTTTACAGATTGGTGACGAGGACTCTAGTGCTTCAGAATGGCAAGTAAAGCCTATACAAATGACTTTGGATTTGGAAAAAGGCGTGTTGGATGAATCCTATAAAGTAGTAACGCCACTAGGTAAAACTTTTGAATTGGTGATGCAGTCGTTTGCCTCTGTGACACGAAGTGAACTTTACGTCTGTCAGTATCAAATTAAGAACACCAATTTCTCAGAGCCAATTTCCATAACACATCCGTTAGAACAAAAAGCAGCAATTGTTCAAACAGATGATCCTCGGGTTGCCAGTAAAGCACATCACTTACGAAAAGCTGATTATCAGGATTATGCGATTTGGACTGCTGAAAATAGTCAACGAAGTATAGCAATTCGAGTGATCAATGGCGAAAAGCAAGTACAAGCAGAGGAAACGCTTACGACGGTTTTCCAAATGAAACTACTTGAAGATAATCAAAATCACGAAACACCTTTTAACCAAGAGTTAGCCGATTTTGAAGTTCTCTTGCAAGAGCAGCAACAAAGTTATCAGCAATTTTGGGCGGCAAGTGATATCCAAATCGAAGGAGATCCAGTTCTTCAAAAAGGCATTCGGTTCAATTTGTTTCATTTGAATCAAGGTGCGGGGCGAGACGGCAGAACAAATTTCGCAGCCAAAGGATTGACTGGCGAGGGATATGAAGGGCATTACTTCTGGGATACGGAAATGTATCTGTTGCCATTTTTTATTTTCACGAACCCTGAAATAGCCAAGGCATTGCTTTCCTATCGCGGGAAGATCTTGCCGCAAGCCAAACAACGGGCGCAGGAGCTAAGCCAAGAGGGTGCTTTGTTTGCTTGGCGAACAATTGATGGAAATGAGACGAGTGCTTATTATCCAGCGGGAACTGCCCAAGTCCATATCAATGCGGATATCGTTTATGCATTCCAATTGTATGAACGAGTGACTGGCGACCAGGCATTCATCGAAACGGTTGGCAGTGAAGTTGTTTTTGAAACGGCGAAATTCTGGTTGAGCTATGGCGATCTAGTAGAAAAAGAGGGCAAACTTGCCTTTTGCATCAATGGAGTGACTGGACCTGATGAGTACAGTGCCCTTGTTAATAATAATTTTTATACGAATAAAATGGTTCAAAATAATCTATATTATGCCATTGAGTTAGCACAGCGGTATGGTAAATACCAAGAAACAATTAGTGCTTGGCAGCAAGCAGCCGACTTAATGTACTTTGGTTACGATGAACAGCGAGGGATTACGAAGCAAGACGATGGATTCTTAGAACAAGCAGTCTGGCCATTTGAAACTACACCTGCTGAAAAGTATCCTCTCCTGCTGCATTATCATCCAATGGTCATCTACAAATATCAAGTCTGTAAGCAAGCCGATACGGTTTTGGCCCAAATGCTCTATACAGGAGACTTCAGTCTTGAGCAATTAAAAAAAGATTATGACTATTACGAACAAGTGACGACGCATGATTCCTCCTTGTCTCGTTCTATTTTTAGCGTGATGGCGAGTCGAATTGGGGATTCTGAAAAAGCCTATCGTTATTTTATGGATACGGCTTTGATGGATTTAACGGATCTCCAAAAAAATGTTGTCGATGGCATTCACGCAGCAAATATGGGGGGAAGTTGGCTGAGCTTGATTTACGGTTTTGCAGGGTTGTATTACGATCAAGGCCTGCGATTAGCGAATCATTTGCCACAGAAAATAAAAGAACTAAAATTTACGCTCTTTTATCAAGGAGAACCTGTTAAAATCAGTTTAAAGGATCGCGATATTGACTGTCAGTTAGCGGAGACAACCCAATTGTTCGCTACGAAGACTGATGGTGGTATTTGGATAAAGGAGAGATAGCAAATGCGAACAACGATTCGCGATGTGGCAAAGGCAGCCGGTGTATCAATAGCGACTGTATCCAAAGTTTTTAACGGGTATAGTGATATCAACCAACAAACCAAGCAAGAAATTTTAAAAATAGCGAAAGAATTAGACTATTCCCCAAACATGGCAGCAAGGACACTGTCTTCGAAGAAACAACAAACCATCGCCTTGATTTTAAATGAGTTGAATTTCAACCGAAAATCAACGATGCCTTTGGAAGTGTTGAATGGGGTCTATCGTTATACGGATCAGTCAGATTTTGAGTTTGTCTTTTATGGGACAAGTACTGAGAAACAAAAGCAAAAGACGTTTAGTCAGTTCTGCAATGAGCACAATATCACTGGTGTAGTGATCCAAGGGTTAAAAACCACCGATCCTTACTACCAGGAAGTACAGCAAACCTCTTTGCCGACAGTTCTGATTGATATGGAAATCGACAATCCTAAGATCGGCTTGGTTTCGATTGACAATGAAAAAGCGGCGCAAGAAGCTGTGGATTTTTTGATTGCCAATAATCATCGACAAATTGGCATGATCAACGGGAGTCGTGATGCCAATGTCAGTGAACTTAGAGAAAAAGGCTACCGCGCTTCTTTGGCAGCGCATGGCTTGTTAGTGAATGAGTCGTATATCCAGTACGCCAACTATGAAGAAGAAATTGCCTATTTGATTTGTAAAAATCTGTTAGAAAACAATCAAGAAATCACTGCACTGTTCTGTGCTAGTGATATTATGGCAATCGGAGCGATACGAGGAATCAAAGACATGGGCTTGCGGGTTCCTGAAGATATTTCGGTCATCGGGTTCGATGATATTATTTTGGCTAGCTACGTAACGCCTGAATTAACAACCGTTGCCCAAGATATGGAACGAATCGGTTATGAAGCAGCTGAATTACTAGCAGACATCATCACCAATCAAGCAGAAACGAGCCATCGAAAAATTAGTCCCCATCAATTAAAAGTGCGACAGTCGGTAGAGAAAATCAGCGAGGTTCGCTAAATAAAAAAGACATGACCTTCATTGAGTGAAGATCATGTCTTTTTTTGTGGAGAAGAAAACTCAAACAAATTGGTCGGTCATATGTGGCAACAACAAAGTGAAAGTCACGACCATTCGTTTTTTTGATAAGAAGCAAAGCACAAGGCAAGCAACTTCTTGTAGAAATTTCCCTTAATGAAAGGGAAGATATACCTATGGAGGTTGCTTGGGTTTGACTCTAAACTAGTAAGCGAGGGAGAGAGAGATGGAAAAATTAAGCCTATTGTTGTTAAGAACACTTTCGGAGCATGACGGTTTTATGACGAGTAAAGCGGCTGCTGCCGAGTTGGGTGTTAGCAGAAAAACCGTTCGCCGTTATGCAGAAGAAATCAACCAGCATCAAGAACGATACGGTTGTATGATTCAAGCGAAAAAAGGGAGTGGGTTGTATTTACAAATAACGAACGAAGAAGCTTTTCAGCGAAGGAAAGAACAAGCGTCCCACAATGACGACTTTGTTTCTAGAATTATTGAATTCTTTATTCAAGAAGAAACGTATATTAAATCCGAAATGCTTTGCGAACGCTTATTCATTTCTCAGAGTAAGCTATCTCAAGAATTGAAAAAGCTGCGACGGATACTAAGCCATTACCAGCTCTCCATTCAAACGAAGCCGTATTACGGAATGAAACTTAGCGGTAGCGAATTTGACTTGAGACGGTTTATGGCTAGTAATTATTTGCAAAGAACCCATATCAAGCAGTTAGAAGAGGGCACAATCAGCGAAGATACACCGTCGCTTCTTCACCAGCAGATAAAAGCGATCGTTTCGTCGGAGTTTTCGCAAAAAGCCTACCCCATGTCGGAGGCTATTTTGAACAATCTGGTGAATCATTTAGCGATCGCTGTCTTACGCATGCAAAGCGGCCGCTACTTAGATCGAAACCTACCGATCAGCGGCAGGACCAATGATGAGCAGACATTACTAGGAGAGCGAATCATCGCCAGAATTGAAAAAGAGTGTGCTGTACATTTTACCGAATACGAGCGAAATTATGTTTTAGGGCAAATCGTTGGCAAACGAGTAGTCCCTAGAAATGAAAAGATGACTGTTTCAGATGAAGCAGCAGAATTGGTCAGCAAAATTTTAAAAGCGATCAAGGAAAGCCGCCAAATCGATTTCAGCAAAGACTTGGATCTGCAAACGATGTTGATGTTGCACTTTGCTCCGCTGATCGATCGGATCGAATTGGGGATCGAGCTGAAAAATCCTTTGTTGAATGAGGTGAAGGTACACTGTAATGTCGCTTATGATTTAGCCATCATTGCCGGTCAAGTCATTGCAAAGCAATTTGAAAAGACCATCAGTGATCATGAACTCAGCTATTTGGCGATGCACTTTGATGTGGCTTTAAATAAGAAAAATTCGCAAACACAGCGCAAGTATATTTTAGTGGTCAATGACCTCGGCCGAGCGGCCAATACCTTCCTTAAAGAGAAATTTGAGTTTTATTTTCGCAATTATATCAAGAAAGTCACGGTATGCAATCCATATGAATTTTTGCAAATGATCGAAGAGCAGGAGTTCGATTTTATCTTTTCTTCGATTCCACTTCCTTACGAAGGAACGATTCCTGTTATGAATGTTGATTATTTTATGCAACCGGATATGATCAAAAAGATCGAAGCCGCATTGGCCGCTATCTTCACAGAAGAAGTGCTTTTGAACTACTTTAAGGAATCGTTATTCATCTGTGAACAAGAATTTGAAACAAAAGAAGCGGTGTTGCATTTTTTATGCCAACAAATCAAAGAACAGTATTCAATGCCTGAGAATTTTGAAACGTTGGTTTTTGAACGAGAAGCCTTTTTTGGAACCGATTTCTTACCGTCAGTCGCTTTCCCTCATCCCAATGCGCTGATTGGTGCAGAAACGGTGATTGCCGTTGCAAACTTGAAAAAGCCAGTGTTCTGGTACAAACAGACGGTTCGTCTCGTTTTCTTATTAGTGATTGCTGAACAAGATCACTTAAAAGTGAAACCGCTGAATGATCATTTGATCAAACAATGTTCTTCGTTGGATAAAGTAAACAAACTAGCTGCGACAACGGACTTTATGACGTTCATTAATTATTTAAAGGAGTAGTGTATGACAAATGAAAAAGTAACCTTAGAAGGTGCGTATAATTTTCGCGATTTTGGCGGCTATCGGACCAAAGAGGGCAAATACGTAGTGACTGGAAAACTATATCGCTCAGACGAATTGAGCAAATTGACAGAAGCCGATCAGAAAAAATTAGCAGCTCTGGGAATTGAGAAAATTATTGACTACCGCAATGCCCAAGAAAGAGCAGACAATGAAGACAAACCCATTGGGAATGCTCAGATACTTTATTTGACGCCAATTGCTGATATTGCTGCTTTAGCTTCTTCAGAAGAAGGGGAACCAATGGCGCTTTCTGCAGAAAAAATCACCGCCGAAGTTGCAAAAGAATTGATGATTCGGCAAAATTATGAATTTGTTGAAAACAGTCAATGCAAGACCGTTTTCAAAGAAGTATTGGCCATTCATTTGGAAGCTGAAGGTGCAGTGGTTCAGCACTGTCGTGGTGGCAAAGACCGCACCGGGTATGGCGTTGCCCTGATTCAGTTACTGTTGGGTGTCAGTTATGAAGAGGTCATGGAAGATTACCTGCTGACCAACGAGTACAAAAGGGAGAAAAATACCAAGAGTCTCAAGCAGATACAAGAAGAAACGAACAACCCCGATTTTGTGGCAGCAATGCGATACTTCAAAGAAGCTGATCGGTGTTTTTTACAAACCGCTTTGGATTTGATTGAGGCTCATGGGGGGATTGAAACATATGTAAAAGAAGAACTGGGTTTTTCACAGCAGAAAATCCAGCTACTTAAAGATAAATACTTGCGGGATTAAGTGAAGGAGGACCTTATGAATACACTGAAAGATAAAATACTAGCTGCAGCCGTTCAAGTACAAAACAATATTTATATGAAAGCCATTGCCAATGCAATGATGGGCTTAATGCCCGTCATGATGATCAGTTCCATTGCTTCCTTGATCAATGCGATCGACATTGGGGCAACGCAACAGATAATGGAACAAATTGGTTTGAAAGCATTATTAACCCAAGTCAACGCGATGACGATCGATGTCGTTTCCGTTTATGTCGCCTTTCTAGTTGGCTATAAATTAGCCGAGCATTTAAATGCGGATCAACTAAATGCCGGTATCATGAGTTTGGTATCATTTTTGATCTTGAGTCCGATTTCGACTTTAGAAGAAACCCGTACGATGGAGTTGTCGACCCTTGGCTCCGGTGGGATGTTTGTCGCCATGTTTGGCGGTTTGTTGGGTGCCAGAATTTACATTTTATGTGTACAGAAGAATTTGATGATCAAAATGCCGGATTCGGTACCGCCGATCGTCAACAAATCCTTTGCAGCGATCGTGCCAGCAATTATTGTTTCAGCCATTATGGGCATCATTTATGTGGGCATGGCGGCAACTCCTTACGGCACGCTGACAGATATGATCTATACTTGGGTACAAGCTCCATTGACCTTGCTAGGAGCGAATATTTTTGCTTGTATGATCATTGTGGCGTTTATCGAATTTCTTTGGTTCTTTGGCATTCACGGAGTGTTGGCTGTTTATCCGATCTTGATGTTGGTCTTTTACCAACCAGGGCTTGATAATCTGGCGGCGTACAGTGCCGGCCAAGCATTACCACATTTGTTTACGATTGGGTTTATTTTGAACAATCGCGGGGCTCGTTCATTTGCAGTCGCTTTACTGGCTATTTTTGGTTGCAAATCAGAGCAGCTAAAAGCTGTTGGTAAAATTGGATTGATCCCTTCCATGTTTGGTATTTCTGAGCCAATCAAATTTGGGATTCCTCAGGTGATGAATATCAGAATGCTGCTTCCCTTGATGGTAACACCGGCTGTTTCCGTGTTGTCAGCATATCTCTTAACAATTGTCGGCTTTTTGCCTTATCACAATGGAGTCAATATCCCAACTGGATTTCCGATTATTTTCGGTGGCTTCTTAGTGAATGGCTGGCAAGGGATCATTGCACAATTGATCCAATTTGTCTTATGTGTCATCATCTACATCCCTTTTATGCGTCTGCAAGACAAAGCAGCACTAGCTGAAGAAAAGAATCTGCAAACTCAAGCGGCAGTCGTTGAGTAACAAATAACGAGAAAATGGAGGAACAATGATGAAAAAAATAGTATTAGTTTGCGCTGGCGGCATGTCTACTGGCGTCTTAGTAAATAATATGAAAAAAGCAGCGCAAGAAAAAGGAGAAGCGGTGGTGATCGATGCGTTCTCCATTGAATCGGTCACGACTGCAGCAAAAGATGCTGATTGCGTACTGTTAGGACCGCAAGTTTCTTACCGATTAAATGAAGTCCAAGGCTTAGTTGCTTGTCCAGCAGCCAGTATCGACATGCGCACCTATGGCATGATGGATGGAAAAAAAGCATTGGAACAAGCACTTGAACTAATAGGAGAGTAGAATGGAAGAAAAAGAACAAATTTGTTTTCAGATTATCTCGCAAGCGGGTATGGCAAGAAGTTGCTTTTTTGAAAGTATTCAAAAAGGAAGAGAAGCCCAGAATCTGGCTGCACTGCAAGCAATCGAAAAAGGAAAAGAACACTATCATGAAGCCCATTTGGCACATCGGAAGTTAGTTCAACAAGAAGCTCAAGGGGACAAAGTTTGGATGTCCTTACTATTAAGTCATGCGGAAGATCTTTTGATGAGCGCAGACATCATGAGTGAGCTTGCAAAAGAGTTTCAAGGGTTGTATGAAGAAATTCAGGCAATTAAGCAAACGATTCAGTCTACTGGCTTCTAGCCGAAAATCGCAATAAGAAAAAGAAACGAAGTGTCAGTCTTTTGACAATACACTTGGTTTCTTTTTGCTTAAATTTGGCACGCAAGTTGACAGGATTGCTTGAAAGTGTAGGATAGAAGAAAGATGGAACTTTAAATCAAGGCAAGGAGTCGGACGATGAAAGTTTTAAAATCCCATACCGCACTTTTGATCATCAGCAATACGATCACGATCATCCCGTATCTTTATTTCTTATCTTTGAGCAAAGAGCAGTCGCTAAGTGCAGCATTAGCCTTTGCGCTCTTTTATACCTTTCGCATGACAGGGGTCTTTTTCTTACAGACGCTTACGGCGCTTTTTGCACCATCATTGTTAGCAGCAAGTGTCTTGATCGGCGGCGCCGGCGCATTGGTAGGTATCTTGAGCATCTGGTGGAGCGTGGCACTCTTGCCAGCTGCTGGTTTGTTGGGGATCAGTGCTTCTTGGCTGCCGCCAGCTGATCTGATGGTACGACAAAAAGCCAAGCTCACTGAACAGCCGCTGAAAAATGATTGGAAGGAGGCGCTGTTCTTTCTTTTTGTTTTACTGTTTGCCTTACGGTTGCCTGATGACCTTCAAGGCGTTGGCCTATTTGGCAGTTATTTTGCACTCTTTGTGCTGGCAGCTAAGAGTAGTCAAACCTTCAACAACCTCCCAAAAAGACCGTTGATGCAGCGCAACCAGTTATTCAACAAGCAGTTTTTGTTGTATTTCTTTTTCTTTCTCTTACTGTTTGGCTTGCGATCAGCCAGGCTGATCAAGTCGAATGCCCTGTTTGAGTGGGCGATTACTGGCTTCTTGTTTCTCTTTGCTTTGCTGCTGATCACTTTAACGAAACGCAGCCGCTCGTGGAAACAGCCGCTTCACTTGAACATCCTCACCTTTATTCGGGGAGTGATCGGTAACTTTCTTTTTCTTTTCGGCTCGGTCTATGTTACCGGTCGATTTGGGGCACAAGCGCTTAGTACTCACGTTTACTTGCCTTATGCACTGGGCCTTTTTGGCGCAATGTTTCTCGGAGGAAAACTCGCACGCTTGCTAGAAAAACAGTTAGTACCGGCGTATTTGCTTGGATTGATGGTTGGTGTTCTTCTATTTAGCAGCGATCTTTTGATCCCAATAAGTTTATTTGTCATTAGTTTCTTTAATGCGGGATTGAATCAATGGCTCACGAAACAGTATTTGGCGGCAAAACCGGAAGCAATTGAACAGCAGAGCTTAGCCAAGTATGCCACACAAAGCAAAGGGAGTCTGGTACATCAATTTCTTTTGATGACACTCCTATTTGTTATTCTTCGTTTTGAACATCAGCCGTTGGCTTTCTTGTTTCAGCTATCAGGAACGACGGCAACGAATCAGACCTCAAGGATCCAAAGCTTTTTAGAGCCAGCAAAATGGGGCTCGATTGCAGGAGTACTCTGTTTGCTAGTAGGTGGACTGGTGGTATTTTATCGGCAACTAAAGAAAACAAAAGTATAAGCGTCGTTAACTGACACTGTCTTATTTCTAGACGGTGTCTTTTTTTTGAAATCGCATAAAAACCGAACATTTATCGTTTTATCTTTCTTTATGATAGTGAATTTTATTGCACTATTTTCGAATAGCGTTAAAATAAGAACATCGTGTTAGTGAAAAAGGAACATTAAATGAACGGCTTTTTCCTGACAATGTCTTAGAGAACGGGGGAAATCAAACAAATGGCAACCATTCACTATTTTAAAGGAGATGTTTTCCATACGCCAACTGATGGAAAACTAGAATATATAGAAGAAGCTTTGATTCAAGTCGATGACGCAGGGATCATCGTAAAAGTGACTGCTAAAACAGATCAAGGGTATGAGTCAGAGCTGGCGAAAGCATCAGAGAATCTGCAGGCATTATCTGCAGGCCAGTGTTTTTTACCTGGGTTTGTTGATCTGCATGTCCATGCACCGCAATGGCCGCAAGCAGGAATCGCGTTAGATGAACCGTTAAATGTTTGGTTAGATGAATGCACGTTTCCGCTGGAAGCAAAATATGCCGATCCAGCATTTGCCAAAGCTGTCTATCAAGATTTGGTGGCACAGCTATTGGCAAGAGGAACGACAACGGTTCTTTATTTTGCAACGGTCCATCTAGAAGCGAGCCTTCAATTGGCGAAGACTTGTGCCACTCTTGGTCAACGGGGATTAGTCGGAAAAGTCGTTATGGACGATCCCCAAGCCAATCCTGCTTTTTATCGGGACGCGTCAACAGAAGAGGCGTTAGCGGATACAGAACGTTTTATTCAAGAAGTACAAGCAATCGCAAAGACTGCACCTCAAGGCGTTTATCCTGTGGTTACTCCGCGATTTGTCCCGAGCTGTACCGATGAAGGCTTGGCAGGGTTAGGCGCATTGGCTGAAAAATATGATGTCCATGTTCAGACCCACTGCAGTGAAGGGCAATGGGAACATGACTTTGTTCAAGAGCGATTTGGCAAAACGGATACCGAAGTGCTGCAAGATTTCGGCTTGTTGCGAGAAAAAGCAGTGATGGCTCATGGCAATTTCATCAGCCCAGCTGACGGCGCCCGTTTTGTCGAAACCGGCGCCGCAGTTGCGCACTGTCCCATCTCAAATGCCTACTTTGCCAATGGCGTGATCCCAATCAAGCGCTTGAAAGAACAAGGGGTCACGATTGGTTTAGGAACGGATATCTCCGGCGGTTTTTCACCGAGTTTGTATGACAACATCAAACAAGCTGTGATGTCTTCGAGAATGTTAGAAGATGGCGTGGATGTCACGCTTCCTCAAAACACACGAGGAGTAGCTGATTCTCGTATATCCGTGATCGATGCGTTCTCATTGGCGACAAAAGGCGGCGGTGAGGCACTGAGATTACCAGTAGGTGTCATCAAAGAAGGGTATGCGTTTGATGTGCAAGTGATCGATACGCGACAAAAAGAAAATCCTTTGCCTGACTTCGGTGTGTTTACTTCACCCGAAGCAAGATTACAAAAAATCCTGTACTTAGCAACGATGCAAAATATTCGCCAAGTCTGGGTCCAAGGAAAAAAAGTACACGAAAAATGAGGAGAATGAGACAGTGGAATCAACGAAAAACAAACATTTAACGATCGGAATGAACGAAGACATTCCCTTTGGTCAAGCAGTACTTTTAGGATTACAGCATGTGTTGGCAATGGACGTGTATGTGCCGCCATTTATTATCGCAACCGCGGTGGCGATGTCCTCTTCAGACGCATCAGGTTTGATCCAATCGACCTTTTTAGGAGCAGGGATCGCTTCTTTGATCCAAGTCCTCTTTTTCTTGAAATTACCCGTATGTCAAGGACCATCCTTTGTACCCGTTGGAGCGATCATCGGTATTTATTTTGGTGCCAACGGCATGGACACGGTGTTAGGTGCCAGCATTGTTGGTGCCGCAGCAGTCATTTTACTAGGTTTTACTGGAATCTATAAGTATATCGTTCGTCATTTTATTCCTACGATCGTCAGTGGAACGATCATCATGATCGTTGGTTTGACGCTGTTGCCAACGGCCTTTACTAGCAATATCTATCCTGCCACTGAAACACTAAGTGCCAATCAAAACATGTTGTTGGCTGCGATTACTGCGGCGATTTTGATCTTGTTTTCCATGTTAGGCGATTATTTTCCAGGAATGGGAAAATACTTCCGAATCAGTTCGGTCATTATTGCTTTGGTTATCGGTACCGTGATTGCTTCCTTTATGGGAGGCGTTGATTTTCAGTCGGTGGCGGATGCTTCTTTCTTTAGCCTGCCAAAACTGGTATTTCTAAACTATGGCCTGCATTTTGATGTTTCAGCGATCTTAACGATGCTAGTGATCTATATGGTTCTCCTAGCAGAAACAACAGGAACTTGGTACGCGGTCAGTTCTGTGACAGAAGAACCTGTTACGGATGAACAGATCAATAAAGGCGTGATCGGTGAAGGGTTAGGCTGCTTGGTTGCCGCCTTAGTTGGAACGACACCTGTAACTGGTTATTCTACCAATGCAGGGATCATTTCGATCACCGGGGTTGCTAGTAAAAAAGTCTTTGTGATGGCGTCCGTCTGGTTTATCCTATTGTCCTTCATGGGAAAACTTTCAGCCTTGATTCACGCAGTACCTTCTGCTGTCATCGGCGGCGTGTTCGCGGTCGTCTGTGTCATTATTTTGTTGAGCGGCTTTCGGGTCATTAAGAATGAAGAGTTTTCCGAGCGTGAGTTGTATATTATCGGGGTACCATTGATTATTGCCATCGGCTTGTTGTTTATGCCAGCAGAAATCAAAGAATCTGCGCCTCAATTCTTACAATATTTATTAGATTCACCGATTGCTTTAAGCGCTATTGCGGCGATCGTCATGAATAAATTGATCCCAGTGAAGAAAAAATAGGAAGTAAATGAGGAATGAGACCTTGTCTCGTTCCTTCTTTTGTTACAAATCTGTGTAAAAAGAGGGTTTTTTGTAATATAGGAAAGGTTTTCTAAGGTTAACTGGTTTACCTAGAAACAAAATAACTGTAATGTTAAAAATTACAGCAGAGAAAAGCTTGATATGATAGTCTTTTTCAATTCTTACGAAACGTAAGGCAACTGTCGTTTTCGTAATCATCTGTAATGATTTCTTTACCTATGAAATATTCTTCGGTGTTAGACTTGTTTATGCGCTTGAGTCATCTCAAATGACGCAAAATGAGTTTCAAAGAAGGAGATTTAATTATATGAAGTCTTTAAAAACTGTTTTACTTAGTACAGCTGTCCTTGCCGGTTTCGGCCTTTTCTTAGGTGGGAAAGACGCCTTTGCAGACGAACAATACACTGTTCAATCTGGTGATACATTATCAACAATCGCTACTAACTTTTACGGTTATAGCTCTGATGATACGATCAGTGCGATCGTTGAAGCAAACGAGATTGCTGATAAAAACTTGATTTTTGTTGGGGAAGCATTGATCATCCCTACAGATGGCACTGCCACTTATACAGAATCTGCAAACACGACTGCTGCAGCAAGTGTACAACAACCAAGTGAACCAGCAGCTTCACAATCAAGCAACACACAATCTGCTGCTGCAAGCACACAAAGCAGCTCAAGCTACAGCTCTTCAGCTAGCGGCTCAGAAGCTTCAGCAAAAGAATGGATCGCAAACAAAGAATCTGGTGGTTCTTACACAGCGACAAACGGACAATACTACGGCCGTTACCAATTAACCAACTCTTACTTAAATGGTGACTATTCAGCTGCTAACCAAGAAAAGGTTGCCGATGAATATGTTGCATCACGTTATGGTTCTTGGTCTGCTGCCAAAGCATTCTGGGAAGCAAATGGTTGGTACTAAGATTCTAAAATGAATCTTGTCCATGACATCTAGTAATCAATTGCCCTTATTGGCGAGTACATCTTACTCGCTGATAAGGGTTTTTTTGTATCTTCTGAGAGAGATGAATGAATGTAACGCCGCATGCAACTCTCAAGAGTCATTTTCAGGCAACATGCCATTGATAAAAAATCCCTTTTTACACGGCAACCATGTATAATAGTAGGAAATAGAGCAGAAAGCGATTCAATCTGTCAAAATTGAGACAGAAAATGACGGTTTTGATAGTAGAAAGTGAGGGAAACACAATGAGTACATCGATTGAAGAAAAAATTGCACAAAAAATGCAGCGATTTCAAGCATTTGGGGAAGGCTTGCCGGGAGCCAAAGTCTATTACCGCGAAGATTGGGATGCAATCTACTTTGATTTAGTAGGAAAACAGTTTGGGATCATGAGTCCGCAAGCAGAAGAAACAGCATTTTTGACTTTGAAAAATCTGCCCGAGGTCAACGAAACGCTGCGAGAGCAATTTCCTGACGTCATCATTCCGGGGTATTATGCCAATAAGACCCATTGGAATACCATCAAGTTGGCATCTGATGCCTTGATGGAAGAAAACATCGAACAAATGATTTTGGTTTCCTACGATCTAGTCAAACAAAAACTGACAAAAAAACAAAAAAGTGAGCTGTAAAACAGCGAATCGTAAGTCAAAGATTTAGCGCCAGAAAATAAGGAAGACCCTCTTGAGGATCATCATAATCCCTTTATTATTCGTTATTTTCGCCAACATTTATGCAATATTTTCAAAGAGCTTTCATGAAAGCTCTTTTTGTTTTATTTGTTCGCTTGTTTCTAGTCGTGATCCATGGTAAATTGTTGTGCAACCGAAATTTTTTGGCAGTCTTTTCTGCTAAACACAAAGGAGTGGTACGTATATGGATCTGGTCTTACGCCATGTCAAAAAGTACAAAGCGGCAACCAGCATTGCCTTATTATCGGTCATTTTAATGGTCGTTGCTGCATTATGGCAGCCAAAGCTCTTGCAGCAAGTGCTAGAATCAATTATTACCGAAAACAATGATGAAATGAAAAAAATTGGTGTGCAGTTGATTGGGCTAGCATTGCTAGGCCTTGTTGCAGGGATCATCAACACGGTTTTTTCTGCGAAAGTGGCGCAAGGCGTTAGTGCCGATATTCGGGAAGAGATGTTTCGGAAAATCCAGACATTCTCATTTGGAAATATCGAAACCTTCTCAGCGGGAAATCTTGTGGTGCGCTTGACCAATGACATCACGCAAATTCAAAACTTAGTGATGATCTCGCTACAATCGTTGTTTCGGATCCCGTTCTTATTTATCGGTGCCTTCATTTTGGCGATGACAACCATGCCGCAACTGTGGTGGATCATCGTCTTACTGATTATCGCTGTCCTAGTGATTACGGCACTATCCTTTACACGGATGGGCAAACACTTTATGATCATCCAGAACTTGATCGACAAAATCAATGGGATTGCCAAAGAAAATTTGATGGGGATTCGTGTGGTGAAATCTTTTGTTCAAGAAGACAACCAACTGCAAGGCTTTTCTAAAGTCAGTGAAACGTTAACGAAGCATAATATTATTGTAGGAACCCTGTTCTCTGTAATGATCCCCTCCTTTATGCTGGCGGCCAACTTAGCAGTGGTCGGCGCGATTTTCTTTGTCAGTGATCTAGCGAAAGATGACCCAACTTTGATTGGGGGAATTGCCTCATTCATGAATTATTTGATGCAAATTATGATGGCGATCATTATCGGCGGCATGATGATGATGATGACTTCACGGGCTGCAGTTTCGCTAAAACGGATCAAAGAGATTCTAGATACCGAACCGGATCTGCAATACCAAGATGTCCCAGAACAAGAATTGTCTGGAAGTGTCGCTTTTGAAAACGTCAGCTTCCGTTACCCTGGGGATGAAAAAAATGCCCTAACGGCTATCAGTTTTACCATCAAACCTGGCGAAATGATTGGGATCGTAGGAGCGACTGGTGCCGGCAAATCAACACTGGCGCAACTGATTCCCCGTTTGTTTGACCCAACAGAAGGTGTCGTGCGGGTTGGCGGTGTTGACTTGAAAGAAGTCAATGAACAAAGCTTGCGTAAAACGGTCGCTTTTGTCTTGCAAAAAGCGATCCTCTTTTCAGGAACGATTGCCCAAAACTTACGGCAAGGGAAAAAAGATGCCTCAGAGTCTGAGATGTCTCGCGCAACAGAAATCGCTCAAGCCAGCGAATTTATTCAAAAATTGACAGCGGGTTTTGAAGCGCCGGTCTCCGAGCGCAGCAGCAATTTTTCTGGAGGACAAAAGCAACGCTTATCGATTTCTCGAGGCGTGATCGGTGAACCGAAAATTTTGATTTTGGATGATAGTACGAGTGCATTAGATGCTCGTTCGGAAAAATTGGTTCGCGAAGCGTTTGAAAAACAATTAAAAGACACGACAACAATCATTATCGCGCAAAAGATTGCCTCTGTTGTGAAAGCCGACCGCATCTTCGTTTTAGATAATGGACGTTTGGTTGGTGAAGGAAGCCATGAATTTTTAGCCAATAACAATGCCATCTATCAAGAAATCTTCGCAACACAGAAAGGAGAGGAGTAACCATGACAGATTTGTTCAAAGCGAGTAAATTTTTCTACCATTACTTAAAACAATACAAGTGGTCGTTTCTATTCATTTTTGTGACGGTGATTCTGGCAACGTATTTGCAAGTACAAGCGCCAGTCTTTATCGGAGAAGCGTTCCAGGAATTGGCGAATTATGTTGGCGGTTTGATGCAAGGGGTCGATGATAAATCGGCTTTTCTATCGATCATTTGGAAACTGTTGATTTTTTATGTCTTAGCCAGTGCAGCCAATTTTGTCTATAGTATCTTGTTCACGCAAGTGGTGGGGAAATCAACCAACAGAATGCGGATCGGTTTATTTAATAAACTGGAAAAATTGACGATCAAATTCTTTGATTCTCATCAAGACGGTGATATTTTGAGCCGTTTCACCAGTGACTTGGATAACATCCAAAACAGTCTGAACCAAGCATTGTTGCAAGTGCTGACCAATGTAGTCTTAATGGTGGGGATCTTGATCATGATGTTCCGTCAAAACGTTGAATTGGCATGGGCAACGATTGCTTCTACCCCGATTGCGGTGTTGATCGCGGTGATCGTGATCCAAAAAGCCCGCAAATATGTCGATCTGCAGCAAGATGAAGTCGGAAAATTAAACGGCTATATCGATGAAAAAATCAGTGGTCAACGAATCATCATCACCAATGGACTGCAAGAAGAAACCATCGATGGTTTTCTGGTCCACAACCAACAAGTCCGGGAAGCTACCTACAAAGGGCAAGTCTACTCTGGGCTGCTTTTCCCCTTGATGCAAGGGATGTCCTTGTTGAACACGGCAATCGTGATTTTCTTTGGTGGCTGGTTAGCATTGAACGGTGACTTAGAACGTTCCGTTGCTTTAGGATTAGTTGTGACCTTTGTCCAGTATTCGCAGCAGTATTACCAACCATTGATGCAGATCTCTTCTGGTTACAGCATGATTCAGTTGGCGATCACCGGTGCGCGCAGAATCAATGAAATGTTTGATGAACCTGATGAGGTCAAACCAAAAGACGGGATCAAAGTGAAGGGCATCAAAGAGGCGGTTGCTTTGAATCATGTGGACTTTGGGTATGACAGTCAAAAATTGGTCCTAAAAGATGTGTCGATCACGGTCAACAAAGGCGAAATGGTCGCATTGGTCGGACCGACTGGTTCAGGAAAAACGACCATCATGAACTTGTTGAATCGCTTCTATGATGTGAATGGTGGTTCTGTGACCTTTGACGGCATCGACATCCGGGAGCTAGACTTGGATCTGCTGCGTTCTCAAGTGGGAATCGTTTTGCAAGAATCCGTGCTGTTCTCAGGGACGATTCGTGAAAACATTGCTTTTGGGAAACCAGAAGCGACCGAAGCAGAAGTCATTGCAGCAGCGAAACAAGCCAATATCCATGAGTTTGTTATGACGTTGGAAAAAGGCTATGACACGGAGATCACCGAAGAGAACAACCTTTTCAGTACTGGTCAAAAACAATTGATGAGTATTGCCCGAACGATTCTGACCAATCCAGAATTGTTGATTTTGGATGAAGCCACCAGTAATGTCGATACCGTGACCGAAGCGAAAATTCAACGAGCAATGGATGAAGCAATCAAAGGACGAACCAGTTTTGTGATCGCCCATCGCTTGAAGACAATTTTGAATGCCGATCGCATCGTTGTCTTGAAGGACGGCGAAGTCATTGAAGAAGGCAATCACCATCAATTGGTGGCGGCTGACGGCTTTTATGCGGAACTGTATCACAATCAATTCGTTTTTGAATAAGCGCAAACCAACGTAAAATCATCAAGAAGACACTAGCAGGACAGCCCGAAATTTCGTCAACTAATCGACGAAACAGCGGGCTGTTTTTTTTTTAGGTTAAAGCAAGCGCTTCTTATGACGACAATGTCTATGAGCAGTTAGTGGTATAAGAGATCCGTTGATCTGATAAACAAAAAAGATCAGCCTTAAGCATGGTCTTCTTTGGTTTTTTAGTGATACGCAGCGGTTTGAGTCAACCACTCAATAAAATGGTCTGGCTGTTGCGTATCCTGTGCCACGATATTCCACTGCTGGTTTTTGCAGCGGGTGCATTCATGCAGCACCTGATAGCCTTTTTTGGAATGTTGGCGATAGTCAATCGGTCGCATCAAGCCATGGCAAGTATTTTGACGATCACCCGGGCGAATATCCACGTGTAACGAGTAGAGACACTGGGGACAATGGTTGCGGTAAGAACCATTGGTCAAGGGTGCCACAGGCGTACTGCAGTTTTTACAAACAAAGGTCGTATTTTCACCTTTTCTCATTTTGCTTTCCTCCAAAAGAATGATTTCTTTTGAGAGAAAAGGGTTCCGTTCGTTCTTCATCAGGCTTCTTTGGCTAGGGACACATTCACCGTCCGTAACGATTACTTCTGCTTCCAGCTTCATGCGATTTCGCAATCCGTACCACGCTTAGTTTTTTCGTTTTGTGCTAAGCACTGTGTTGCGGCAGCCCACAACCCAGCAGTAAGTGTAGTCCAAAGTCACTGTCATTGGCGTCGTCCCCTAGAAAGCAATTGAGGAATGCTTTTTCATAGAGTCCCTCCTATGTGTTTATGAGGGGATTATAGCAGAAATAGAGTTGGAATTCTATGACAGAGAAAACCTGATCGTAATTTATCTCCTTTTTTATCTTTAAAAACAACAAAATGTAGATTATAATGCTATTTTATGACAAAATGTTCGTATGCAGGTTTCGCTCAATTTTATTTTGGTCACTGAAGAAGAGACACGGAATCACAAAATGGAGGAAGGATGACCTAACGAAAGGAGAACAAAAATGTTTGGTACGAACAAGAAATCTGAAAATTCGAATGGCACACAAGGCAAGAAACGAAAAAAGCGTTTGACTGTAGAAGACCTGATCAACCAGTATATTGTAGAAAAAGAGGTTCATGAATTGAGTGAGGGACTGTCTGTTCAGATCTTTAATGACTTATCTGCACACCGAATACATTTCATGGAGATCCCCAACCTTAGTTACAAAAATCTCGGAGCAGCTATCCAAATCGACCAAAACTGGATTAAAATCAAGCAACAAGATACGATCATCAAACAACAGGCACAGATCATTCAGCTTTTGAAAGAAACACGATAGAAGAAAAGTGTTTTTTTCTATTGAAAAACCGAAGAACGAGCTGAGCGTTTTTCCTTGAAAAGGAGGGCCGTTAGCTGGTTCTTCGGTTCTTTGTTGACGATGAAAGATTAATAATACTCCCCGTGGCGATAGTCCCATGAGTTGAAGTGATCAGAAAGGTACATTTGGATTTTTTCAACATCGAGTCCTTTACGGATCAAGACAGGTGCGGGAGTGATGGAGCGTTGGTCTCCTTGCTCTGGAATCAAGTTACCGTCTTTATCAACGAAAGAAACCATGACTCCTTGTTCGTAGCGGGTTTCCAGCGTTTTGTCTGGTTGGATCGATGCAACATAGTCGTTGCCTTCAATGATTAGATCGGCTTCTTGCGCGATTTGTTCGCCGATCCCTTCAACAAGTCCGCGGTTTCCTTTGCCTGAAGGGTTCGCTGAGCTGGCGAAAAGCAATTTCTTTTTTTGATCCCAAAGTTCTTTTGAGATCTGCTCACCAGGGACACCGAATTTGATCACGAAACAGCTGGTTCCCCGAACGTCCGTCATCAATTCTTCTGAACCATCTTTTGGGATATAGGCTTTTCCTGATTCTTTCCAAGGCAAAATCGCACCGAATAACACGTCATTGTTCCAACACGTTTCATAAACGGCGGCGGTTTCCGCATTTAATTCGGCTAATTCATGTAGCTGCTCCAATGAGCTGCAAAGAACGACGCCTGGTTTGTTACGCTTGCGATTCTTTGCTGAAAACTTGCGTTCCAGCCCTTTTTTATCAGAGACGGCAATGATATAGCCGACTTTGGTTGGGCAGACGATCACTTTGCCTTCTTCATTCAAATAGTTGATCGCTCGTTGGTTTGGTTCTCCTGTCCATGGGACTTGTTTTGCTTCATTCACTCTCTTCATCCTCCCTGTCTTCCAATGAATCGCCGTTATGAAAAATATAACGGAATATTCTGAAAATTCTGATTGAATATGGTTACCCTTGATGATAAGGGAATCAATCCGCGTAGTCAAGGGGATTTACACCAGAATGTAAAAAGAGTGGAATAGAAAGATCGAATATGCATCACTAGAGAATAGAGTGAATGATTGACAGCAATACTATTTTTTTCCGCTTTGTATGAAAAAATTGACTGTTTTTTATGTTATTTATATGGGAAGATAGGCTTATAGATAGAAGAATGCAATCAATTTGATAGTTTTTTTGAAAAAAAGAAAGAGGAGTATCATGAGTGAAAAGAAAAAAATACGCAAACTTTTGCTGGCATCGATTGTCGCTGGGAGTATCTATGGCGGCGGTGCCTTGCTTTTTGGGTTACTGGTCAGTTATAACGTCCTCTTGTTAGATGGTGTTTATACATTGATTGGTGCAGTGATGTCACTGATTGCTTTGTATGTGGCAAAATATATCCAAGCCCAAGACTTTGAACGTTTCCCATTCGGCAAAGAAGCGTTGATGCCGTTGGTTGTTTTTATTCAATATAGTATCATCTTGCTGATCTCAATTTATGGAATCATTGAATCTGCTTTTAGTTTATTACACGTCAGTGATGGCATGATTGATCCAATCGGTTTGTATTTCTCGCTGATTGGTACGATCTACTGTTTCTCTTTTTACTTGTACTTAAAAAAGAAACCACTGACTCATCCCTTTTACTGGGTAGAACTAGAACAATGGCGTTTCGGCTTTTTCTTTAGTCTGGGTGTCGTCGGTTCATTTCTTGTGTCATGGCTGATTCAAGCCAGTCCCTATGGGAATTTTGCGATGTATGTCGACCCAATCATCTCCATCGGGATCACCCTATTCTTTATCCAGCTTTCGATAAAAGAGTTGAAAGCAGCGATTTTAGAATTGACTTCTTCTACCCCAAAAGAAGAACTGCGAGAAACGATCATGACGATCGTTGAAAAAGAATTGCGCGCAGAAGAAGTGGTGGACTTTGTGTTACGTACCGCTAAAGTCGGTAATCAAGTTATTGTGGAATTAGATGTAGTGATTTTACCTGCAACTCCTCTTGATACAGTAGGGCGGCAAGATCCCTTGCGAGAACGATTGAATCAAGCAATCAGTCAACAGATTTCCGGTTATTCCCTCTGGCTAAACATAAATTTTGTCGGTGACATCAAATGGGCGTATAGTGAGGAGTAAGAATGGCTGCTAATCGGTCACTGACGGAATCAACTTGTGAAAATGACAGAGAAAAGAGGAAACAAATGACAATTCTGAAAACCTATGGAAAAATCACCGCAGCACTTTTCTTGTTAGCGGCAAGCATCAATTTATTTTTAGGCCCGCATCATGTGGCAGCTGGCGGTGTCAGCGGAATCGGTATTTTATTAGAGTCAGCACTCGGTTGGGATCGAGCGGCTGTGATCATGGTCTTGAATATTCTCATGCTTATTCTTGCCTATGCCTTTTTAGGGAAGGGCCCTTTTTTGAAAGTCCTTTATGGTAGTTTTGCTTTTCCAGTAGCAATTGCTTTAGTCCCAGAATATATGGTGGCTGAAGACCGGCTGCTTTCCGTGATTTTTGGCAGTGCGATTTTTGCTTTAGGAGTAGCGATTTTGTATAAAAATCAATCTTCTAGCGGTGGCACAACGATTCCACCGCTGATTTTCAAGAAATACTTTAATTTGAATCCAGCGATTGGCTTGCTGGCGACCGATGCGATCGTTGTTTCTATGAACTTGTTCGTTTTCGGGTTTGAAGAGTTCTTGTTTGCGATATTATCGATCGTGATCACCTCTGGTGTGATGACCTACATTGAAACGGGCTTTAACCGGAAGAAATCCATCATGATCTTAAGTGAGAACCACGTGAACGAGATTCGAGAAGCAGTCTTTGATAAAACAGCTCGTGGTGCCACACTATTGGCTGCCCAAGGCGGCTACCAGCAAGCAGACAAACAAGTACTGTTGATCGTGGCCAGCGACCAAGAATTTATGCAGATCAGACAAATCATTGAGACCATTGATCCAAAAGCGTTTGTGATCGTCAATAATGTCTCAGAAGTACTGGGCCAAGGCTTTAGTTATCACCCAATCGAATGAGCGTATTCTCGCTTGTTCAGCGTATGAAACCACCCTCGTCAAGTAGGCAATCTACTCGACGAGGGTGGTTTTTAAGGTCCATGATTTTCAAATAGCTTTACTCCGTAAAGTAATCGGGAAAGGCCTTTTCCACAAAAATCAAATCGTTATCAATGACATCAATGTGTTGTCCGACCAAGGGAGCAATTTTGGCTTGGTCTTTTTCTTTTAAAGTGGCTAAGATTTCTTCGTGATCCCGCAAAATAATTTCCCAAGACAATTCCTCCACCTCTAAACGTAAGAAGCGGAAGCGATTTAAAGGCAGATTGATCGTTTGTAGCCAATTCCAGACATTTTCTTTGTCTGCAATCTTATAGATCAACTGATGGAAGGCCTCGTCGAGTTGGAAAAACTCGATTTCATCCTTCAATTGGGCATAGGTCCGCTGCAAAATAACGAGTTTTTCTAGTTCTTTCAGCTGCTCTTCTGTAATGGCTTGGCAGGCCGCTACGAATACTTCTTTTTCAAGCGTCTCTCTGACAAAACGAGCTTCTTCAATTTGTTTGATACTGATTTTAGAAATATAGGTGCCGCTTTGGGGAACGACATGGATCAGTGCTTCACGGCGCAGACGAATAATTGCTTCACGGATCGGCGTCCTGCCAATGGTTAGCCGTTGCTCCAATTCCTTTTCAGATATTTTTTGACCGGGAATCAGTTTGGCGGTTAAGATCAACTCTTTGATTGATTCATAAGCTTGTGATTGAAAATTTGTAGGGTTCAACATAAACGCTTCTTTCTGTATCAGGCATTCAATTACCTTCTAAAGAAAAACTCTGAAGGAAGGTGCCTAGGGATAGTTTTGAGTAATAAAACTAGTATATAAGTTGAATAACCTTTTGTAAAGGCTTGCAATTCAGTATAGAATGAACTAGAATACTAATATATCAGTTTTAAGAAAAAGGAGGAAGTAGGATGTTTGATTTTGCTGCCTTGAAGCAGGCAGGAGTTACGATGCCGATCGTTCCCAAAGAAGTGACGGATCAATCAGATACTCAGTTTCAATGGTTACACTTTGGTGGGGGAAATTTGTATCGGGCATTTCACGCAGAAGTAGCCCAAACGTTGATCGATCAACAAGCGCTGACAAAAGGAATCGTAGTTTGTGAAACCTTTGATGAACAGGTGATTGATCAAGTATATGCCCCTTACGAGAATGATATTTTAGAAGTGGTCATGCATGAAGGGGGACGGTTGGAGAAAAAATTGCTCCAGTCAACGGCGGCTAGTTATTATTGCCATCCTTCCCGTGCTGCGAGTTATGAGCAAATACGCAAAGTATTTCAGGAGCCGTCACTACAGTTGGTTACCGTAACGATCACAGAAAAAGGCTATGGCTTAAAAGACAGTCAGGGGAAATTTTTACCTGTCGTACAAGCGGATCTCGCTGCGGGTCCCCATCAGGTCAACCATACAATGAGCATTTTGGCTAGCTTTTTATGGGATCGTTTTCAATCAGGGGCACTTCCGATCGCTATGGTTTCCACCGATAATTTTTCGCAAAATGGGCTCCGTTTCCAAATGGCGATTGTCACCATCGCAAAAGAATGGCAAAAGCTGGGGCATGTTTCAGAAGCGTTTGTCCGATACTTAGAAAACAACGCGCAGGTGACGTTTCCGTGGTCAATGATCGATCGGATCACGCCAAATCCTTCGACAGCAGTTGCAGAGGAATTAGCAGCAGCTGGCATTCAGCAGTTGCCAGTTACACATACCGATAAAGGAACGAATATCGCTCCGTTTGCTAACACAGAGGCGACTCATTACTTGGTGATTGAAGATGATTTTCCAAATGGTCGCCCGAATTTGGATAAAGCGGGGGTGATCTTGACGAGTCGAGAGATCGTCGACAAAACCGATAGTATGAAAGTCACAACTTGTTTGAATCCACTGCATACCGCAATGAGTTTGTTCGGCTGTTTACTCGGTTATACATCTATTGCTGCGGAAATGACCGATCCAGATATTGTTGCTTTGATCAAAGGAATCGGCTATCGTGAAGGCTTGCCGGTAGTGGAAGATCCTGAGATCATTCAGCCAAAGAAATTTATCGATGAGGTGGTGGGCCTTCGTTTACCGAATCCCCTGATTCCTGACACTCCACAGCGGATCGCCGCAGATACCTCACAGAAAATCGCCATCCGTTTTGGCGAAACCATCAAAAAGTATGTGGAGAAAGAAGGCTCGGCTTCTGAGCTGACTTTCATTCCCTTAGCGATTGCAGGCTGGTTGCGTTATCTATTAGCGATCGATGATGAAGGCCATCCATTTGGCCCAAGTCCTGATCCCCTCTTAGCAGAATTACAAGAGATTTTACGTGAGTGTCAGTTAGGGACAGCCGCCGATGTTCAAGGGATCATTCGACCAATCTTAGCAAATCCGCAGATTTTTGGTTTGGATCTTTATCAAGCAGGAATCGCTGAAAAGGTGGGTCACTTGTTCGCTAAGATGCTGGCAGGAACCGGCGCAGTCCGTAAAACATTACATGAAACAGTAGAAGGGATCGAATAAAAAATGGAAATGACATTTCGTTGGTATGGAAAAGACTACGATAAAATCAAGTTAGCAGATATCCGTCAAATTCCTGGAATGAAAGGCATCGTCGGCACACTCTTTGATTTGCCTGCTGGGGCAGTTTGGCCGAAAGAACGGATCAAGGCGCTCGTGGAAGAAGTCGAAGCAGTTGGCCTTTCCCTGAAGGTGATCGAAAGCGTCAATATTCATGATGACATCAAGATTGGCTTGCCTTCGAGAGACCTGTATATCGAAAACTACAAAAAAACGATTCGTAATTTGGCAGCATATGGGGTCGAAGTGATCTGCTATAATTTTATGCCGATTTTCGATTGGATCAAAACGGATCTCGATTATCGCTTAGCCGACGGTTCTTCTACGATGGCATTTGAAAAAGCAGGGATCGACAAAGACCCAGAAGAGATCGTCAAAGAAGTTGAGGAGTCAAGCTCTGGCTATACCTTGCCAGGCTGGGAACCAGAACGTTTGGCACATGTCAAAGAATTGTTTGCTGCGTATAAGGATGTCGATGATGACAAATTAAGAGAAAACTTTGCTTATTTCCTAAAAGCCATCATTCCCACCTGTGAAGAGGTCGGCATCAAGATGGCTGTTCATCCAGATGATCCTCCCTATTCGATTTTTGGTCTGCCTCGTATCGTTAAAAACCGCGATGATTTGGATTGGGTCTGCAACGTGGTAGACAGTCCGTCAAATGGTATCACACTTTGTACTGGCAGTATCGCCGAAGACCCAGCCAATAATGTCTATGAGATTTTGGCTGAGTTTTGTCGCCGGGATCGGATTCCTTTTGCCCATGTTCGTAACATTCAATACTTGGGCAATGACAAAGACTTTTATGAAGCACCGCATCTCTCATCTGAAGGCTCATTAGACATGTATCAGATCCTAGAAGCGATGTACAAAAATGGCTTTGACGGCTACATTCGACCAGATCATGGGCGAATGATCTGGGGAGAAACGGGACGTCCAGGCTATGGCTTGTATGATCGGGCGATCGGCGCTTCCTACTTATTAGGGTTGTGGGAAGCCATCGACAAGAGCGTGGGGCGTTAAGAAAAGGAGCGAAGAAATGTTTTTAACTGACGATTTTATTTTGAAAAACAGCTTTGCCAAACAGTTGTACCATGAGTATGCAAAAAAGCAGCCGATCATTGATTACCATTGCCATTTAGAGCCGAAAGAGATTTTCGAAAACCAAAACTTCACCAATCTCACCCAAGCGTGGCTGGCGGGGGACCATTACAAATGGCGCTTGATGCGTGCCAATGGTGTTGCAGAATCTTTGATCACTGGCGATGCTGATGACTACGAAAAATTCTGTGCTTGGGCGCAGACCTTGGAGGCTTGCATTGGCAATCCATTATATGTCTGGACCAATTTGGAATTGAAGCGAATCTTTGGTATTGATGAGCGGTTGACACTAGCCAATGCAGCAAGCATTTGGGAAAAAGTCAATCAACAGCTGCAGACGAAGGAATTTTCACCACGAGAACTGATCAAAAAGATGGCCGTTGAGGTAATCTGTACGACGGATGATCCCATTGATTCGTTGACATATCATCAAAAGTTGGCAGAAGAATCCTTTGCCGTGTATCCTACCTTTCGTCCTGACAAAGCAATCAATCTGCAGAATCCAGAATTTCCAGCATACCTTAAGCAATTGGCTGCAGCTGCGAACAAAGAAATCACTAGCTATCAAACGCTGGTTGAAGCATTGGCCGTACGTATTTTTTACTTCCAGCAACGGGGCTGTCGTTTAGCAGATCACAGTCTATCACGTCTTGGAGAGGAAGCCTACGATACCGCTGCACTTGAAGCGATTTTTCAGAAGCGTTTGACCACTGGGACACTGACTAATGAAGAAATCAGACAGTTTCAAACCGGCTTGCTGATTGACTTGATGAGCCAATACGCGAAGCAAGGCTGGACCGCGCAATTGCATCTGATGGCGACTCGCAACAACAGTCAAAAACTTTTCCAACAACTAGGACCTGATAGCGGCGGTGATGCGATGGGGGACGATCGTCTAGCGAGCGGCTTGAGTCGGACATTGGCGCAGCTTCAGGCGGAAAGCTTATTGCCGAAGACGATTTTGTATTCACTGAACCCCAAAGATTATCCAGTGTTGACTGCGCTGATGGGGGCGTTCCAAGAAGAGAGCAAAGGCAAGCTGCAATTAGGCTCTGCTTGGTGGTTCAATGATACGTATTCTGGTATGCGATATCAGTTGACGACCCTAGCAGAAGGCGGGATTCTCGGAAACTTCGTCGGCATGCTGACGGATTCTCGCAGCTTTTTGTCTTACCCACGCCACGAGTATTTCCGGCGGATTTTGTGTCAGGTGATCAGTGAATGGGTGGAAGACGGACAACTGCCAGCAGATGAAATGTATTTAGGGCAGATCGTCGCAGACATCTCCTATCACAATGCGAAAACCTACTTTGATTTTCCAAACTAATGACTACTCGATTCGTTCTTGGCTTGCTAGAGAAGGAATCGAGTGTTTGGATGGCTATTGCTAAAGTTGCGTCTGTTCATTTACTATTGGCAGGGAATCCAGTACTATGATAGAAAGAATCAAAGAAGGAGCGAGTAGTATGAATCCATTCTATGAAGAAGTCTATGCGCTGGCGCGGCAGATCCCTTTTGGTAAAGTCGTCTCCTATAGTCAGATTGCGTGGAAATTGGGACAAATCAACGGCGCGCGAGCAGTCGGTCGAGCGATGCGCTTGAGCCCTCAGGATGTCCCTGCCCATCGAGTCGTGCGGGCAGATGGCGTCTTAGTTGGTCCCACCGCCAATGTGCGAAAAGCAGCACTCGTCGATGAAGGGGTGGTCTTCAAAGCCAGTGGTCGTATCGATATGAAGGCTTGCAGTTGGTCCATGAGCGAGATCGCTCCCGCTCAAATGAAGGAGCCATTATGAAAAAACGTGAATTTATCGTGCAAGATCTGTTGAGTAAAATCTATCAGGAAGAATTTTCTGCCGGCAAATTACCCAACCAAAGAACCCTTGCGCAAACCTATGGCGTTTCGCGGTTTACGATCCAGCAAGCAATCAAAAACCTTGAAGAGATCGGGATCGTCAAAGTAGTTCAAGGTTCAGGGATTTTTATCCATGAAAAATGGGTCAAAAATCCAATGATCTTTAATTCCTTGACCCGTACCCCTTATGACCGAATCCATTCCAAAATGATTTCCTTGAATAAGGCGGCAGCAACGTTGGATGAACAGCAGATTTTCCAAATAGGCCCAGACGAGGAGGTCTGGACCTTTGAACGAGTGCGGATCGTTAATTACAAAATCGAACAGCTGGAAACCTCTAAATTGCCTGTCAGCCTATTTCCCGAATTGACACAAGAAATCGTGGAGCACTCGATCCAACGCTATGTCGAAAGCTGCGGGTACCGCATTTCCCACTACATCACCAGCTATACCCCCATCACCACATCGACTGCGCAGTCGGGCATTTTATTGTGCAAACGGGGGACGCCGGCAATGCAGATCAGCAATCGGGCGATTTTAGAAGACGGCCGCGTGTATGAGTTCAGCAATATCGTTGCCATTGATTATGCCGTGACCTACATCCGTCCCTTTGACCGCGAGATCCATCGCTCACGCATCGATTGATTTGGAAAAGCAAATTTGCCAGTTGCGTCTTTTTTACCCAGAAAGAACAAAGACATCCCCTGTCGGTTGGACAGGGGATGTCTTTTGTTGTGTTTAAGGAGTGATCAATGTGCCGTCTGGTGTACGGCTCTGGGTCCATTCATGTGGACGGTAAACCACGGGAAATTCCGCAGCAGCTGCTTCATCAAACGTGATCCCGATCCCGCTTTTCTCGATCGGATAAAAATAGCCGTTTTCAGGTTGTGGACTGCCACCAAAGACCGACTGGGTATTTGCTGGGATCGCAATCATTTCTTGGATCGCGGCATTGTGCAGATGGATATTTAGATGGGTGTTGACGGCTAAGCCGACAGGGCTGATATCAGACGGCGTGTGCCAAGCGATCCGAATGCCCATCGCATCGCAGAAGTGAGCCAATTTCAATGCTGGCGTGATCCCACCGATTTGTGAGACATGGGCACGCATAAAGTCGATCTGTTGATTTTTGACTAGCTCTTGCCATTCCATCGGATTATTGAACAATTCGCCGGTCGCGATCGGGGTCGCCGACTGGCTGCGGAGTTGCTGCAACCACTTGTTTTGATCCGGCGGCAAAATATCTTCTAGGAAAAAGAGATTAAAAGGTTCAGCGGCTTTTGCAAATTGAATCGCTTGGTTTGGATGCAGCCGTTCATGCACGTCATGCAGCATTTGAAATTGATTGCCGTATCGTTCTTGGATCGCAGCAAACATTTTCAGTGTTGTGTCCATGTAGTCTGTTTGATCAAAATAGGAACCAGCGATGGGCTGATCGGGTGTTTGCAGTTGGCTAGGGTTTCCACCATAAAAGCCTAATTGGCAACGGATATAGCGATACCCCTCAGCCAAGAAGCGATCGATTTCTTGATAAAGGTCTTCGAGATTGTCTGCCACGGCATGGGTATAGGCGGGAATCGCCGTACGCGCTTTTCCACCTAACAGTTGATACAATGGCATATCGGCTAATTGTCCCTTGATGTCCCACAAAGCCATGTCGACTCCTGAGATGGCATTGTTGGTGATCGGACCATTCCGCCAGTAAGAATTGACATTCATCACTTGCCAAAGATCTTCGATTTGATTGGCATCGCGGCCAAGTAAGAGGGGGCGTAAATACTCGTCAACGACGGTTTTTACGGCTAGTGGGCGAAACTGGAAGGTTGCGCAACCTAACCCAGATACGCCTTTGTTCGTTTCTACTTTAACGACAACAAGGTTATGACGATCAGGTTTGATCGCAAAGGCTTTGACGTCGGTGATGATCGTTGGTGTCATTTCATTCACTCCAATTTTTGTCTCTAGTTGCTATAGCCATTGAAACATGCTTGGCAACCGCTGTCAATTTGGTCTAATAAAAACTGGATATACACCATAAAACCAGTCCAATTTTTGCCTATTTTATAATAAAACGTTGATATATAGCGTTTTTATTCTGGTTTTATCAAAAAAGGACTGGTTTTACAAGTCTGTGTGAGCATGCTACTATGTGTGTGAAAACGGAAACACCTGAAAGGGCGCCCGTCAAAAGGATCAGGACCGTTAGCAAACAACAGGGGGAAAAAAAGATGACCAAAGAAGACATCGTAAAACAGATCATTAAAGATGTTGGCGGATCAGACAATATCAACAATGCATGGCACTGTATGACTCGCTTGCGTTTTGATTTAAAGGATGAGAAAAAAGTCGACTATGCGGCGTTAGAAAAAACACCCAAAGTCGTAGGAACAAAATATCAAAGCAATCAGCTGCAAGTAGTGATAGGAACGGATGTTGCTGATTATTATGCACCTTTAGCCAAAGAATTAGGTCTTGATGAAGCGAACCAAGGGGAAACATCAGAGAAAAAAGGAGCCGTTTCCTTATTTATGGATACCGTTTCTGGCGTTTTTGGTCCGATCGTTCCAGCTATCGCTGGCGCAGGAATGATCAAAGGATTAATGGCTGGATTGGTGGCTTTGAATGTCATCTCTAATCAAACAGACACCTATTTAGTGATCGACATGATCGCGAGCGGCGTATTTACATTCTTGCCATTTTTTGTTGCTGCCTCAGCCGCTCGGATTTTTAAAACCAATCAATATTTAGCGATCGCAATCGCGGCAACGCTGCAATTTCCAACGATGACCAATGCGGTAGCCGAAGGAAGCATTTCCGCCTTTCGTTTGTTCGGCGTACTGCCAGTACCCGTCTTTAACTATGCAGGGACAGTGATTCCCATTATCTTTGCCGTGCTAGCGCTTAGCTATATTTACCGTTGGGTCGATAAACTCTTACCACAAGTGCTGCGTACCGTGTTTACACCGACGATTTCGTTGTTTGTCGCTGGTATCTTGACATTAACGGTCATTGGCCCAATCAGTATCCATCTAGGAAACTTACTGGCTGCTGGCGTGGCTGGGTTATTCACTATCTCGCCTGTCTTAGCAGGAATTGTGGTAGGGGCGATTCGTCCAATCGCAATCTTCACGGGTCTGCATCATGCCATGACCCCGATCGCTTTGCAAAACTTCGCCAATCAAGGGTATGACATGTTGATGCCAATGATGTTTATGGCAAATATGGCAATCACCGGCGCAACAGCAGCTATTTATTTCAAAGTCAAAACCAAAGAAGAAAAATCGATCATTCTATCTTCGGCTGTTTCGGGCTTGTTAGGGATCACAGAACCTGCGTTATTCGGGATTTTGTCGAAGTATAAAAAAGCCTTTATCGCAGCAACAGTTGGTAGTTCTGTGGCGTCTGCCTTCATCAGTTTCTTCGGTGTTCGGATTTATGGATATATTCTTTCAAGTATCTTTAGTTTGCCAGCCTATATTGGGGAATACTTTATCTATGCTGTTTTAGGGATCATCTTGGCAATCGGCTTATCCTTTGCAATGAGCTGGTTCTTGGTACCAAATCAAGCAGCCGAAGGCGATCGTTACACCAACGAAGTGGATCTGCATGCCGTGACCCATGGAGAATATGTCCCATTAGAAGATGTACCAGATGAAGTTTTTTCAACGAAAATGATGGGAGAAGGCTATGCCATCGAGTCACAAGATGGGCAAATCTTTGCACCGGTCAGTGGCGAAGTCACCACTGTGTTCCCTTCAAAACATGCCGTCGGGATCAAAACCCAAAACGGCGTTGAAGTTCTTGTGCATATGGGGATCGATACAGTCTCACTTGGCGGGCAAGGCTTTGATGTCTTTGTCAAAGCTGGGGAGCAAGTCACTCCGCAAACCAAACTGGCACAAATGGATCTACCTTATATCAAGCAGCAAGGCAAAGAAACCATGGTGATCGTTTTGATCACCAACATGGATCGCGTGCAGCAATTTTCTGGAAGTACTGATTTAGAAGGCAGACACCAAGCCGGTGCATTGCTGGAAAAAGTCGTTTTGAATGCCTAATAAAAGAAAAAAGATGAGCTTCATTAATGAAGTTCATCTTTTTTTTATTGCAATTAACTACGCAGCCCGCGGCCTTTTTGGATCAAGTACCAGCATACGCTGTATAAGACAACAATGAACAAGACCAAAATACCGATGGATAGGAAAATTGGGACATCGATGGTGCCTAAAAAGCCGTAGCGGAAACCAGAGATCATATACACGATCGGGTTGACTTTGGAGATCGTTTGCCAAATCGGCGGCAGCATGCTGATGGAGTAAAAGACGCCTCCAAGATAGGTCAATGGTTGTAAAACAAAGGTTGGCACGATGGAAACATCGTCAAAGGATTGGGCGAAGATCCCATTTAGCAACCCTGCTAATGAAAATAAGATGGCGGTCATGACAAGGGTTAAGACAACGATGACCCAAGAATACACATGTAATGGCACGAAGAAAAGGGAAATGATGGTCACCAATGTGCCCACCAAGATACTACGGCCAAGTCCGCCAAAGACAAAGCCCCAAATAATGACGTGAGTAGGAACCGGCGCCACTAAGAGTTCCTCAATGTTTTTTTGAAACTTCTGTGAAAAGAAGGAAGAAGACACATTGGAGTAAGAGCTGGTGATCGTCGACATCATGATCAGCCCGGGAACGATAAATTCCATATAAGAAAAGCCGCCCATTTCGCCGATGCGGCTGCCGATCATTTTCCCAAAGATAATGAAGTATAAGGAAGTAGTGATGACGGGTGGGACGAGGGTCTGCACCCAAATCCTTAAATAGCGGTTGGTCTCTTTGACCGCTAAACTTTTTAAGGCTGTAAAATAAAGACTAAACATGGTTTTCCTCCGCTTCGTGTGCTTCTTCGGTGATTTTCAAAAATAGTTCTTCCAAGCGATTGGATTTGTTGCGCATGGAGAGGACATTGATCCCTTGCTGGCTGAATTGAGCAAAAAGATCGTTGACGCCTTGGTCTCGAGCGACTTCAACGGCGATGGTCTGTTCATCTTCCATTTGGATCGGATATCCAGTGATCGTTGGTGCTTGTTTGATCGGTGCGATATCAAAAAGAAAGGTTTCAAATTGCAGTTTTGCCAACAAAGATTTCATACTAGTGTTTTCGATCAGTTCACCAGATTGAATGATCCCGATATTGCGGCAAAGCATTTCCGCCTCTTCTAAATAATGGGTCGTCAAAATGATCGTTGTGCCATTTTGGTTCAGCTCCCGCAAAAAGCTCCACATTTCCCGACGCAATTCGATATCGACACCTGCCGTCGGTTCATCCAAAATCAATAGCCGTGGTTCATGCATCAGGGCACGAGCGATCATCAAACGGCGTTTCATCCCGCCTGACAGCATCCGCGCACGAACATTGCGTTTTTCCCACAAATTCGACTGCTTCAAGTATTTTTCGCTGCGCTTGATGGCTTCGTTGCGGGGGACACCATAATACCCGGCTTGATTGACCACGATCTGCTGGACCGTTTCAAAGGGATTGAAATTGAATTCTTGGGGAACTAGACCAATCTGTTGTTTGACTTGGACCAATTCTTTGTCTAAATCGTAGCCGAAGACTTTGACGCTTCCGGAAGATTTATTGACAAGAGAGGTGATAATGCCGATGGTGGTGGATTTTCCAGCGCCGTTTGGGCCTAACAAGGCATAAAAGTCGCCTTCTTCTACCGTCAAATTTATGCCCCGCAACGCTTCAACGCCGGTAGCATAGACTTTGCGTAAATCGGTTAGTTCTAGTGCATAGGTCATGTTTATTTGAACTCCTTCTATGTATGATGGTTTATTCTATCATTTTTTTTCAAGAAGAACCGCATGTTTTGATTTTTTCATTCGATTAGATAACGATTGTTGCTAATTGATTAAAAGTGGGAAAGAGACAAAAGAAAAAACGACCGTTTGATCGTTTTTTCGATAAAGTCGATTGTTAGCATAAATACCGTTCTGGTCGTTCTGTCTGTCCTAGTAAGTAATCGACAGAAACATTATAGAGGGAAGCTGCGTGTAGCAGCGTCAATACATCGGGTAAGCGATCGCCTGCTTCGTATAAGGTGTAATCGGGGTAAGACACATCGAGATGCTGGCATACTTCTTTTGGGCTCAATCCGCGTTCTTCTCTTAAAAACTTGAAGCGGCAACGCAAGGTGTCTAATAAAAAAGCTTCTTCTAATGTCACTTTGCGGTCCTCCTTAAAAAATTGCGCTTCCTTTCGCACTGTTCTCTTTTTATTGTACCAACAAAAGCAAAATATGCGAAGTAATTCACATGAAGGTCGAACGGTTTTTGTTAAAAAGTGAAACAAATGACTTGCTCTGAGACGCGTTTCATACAGTATGCTTGATTTATAAAAAGGAAGGCGGGATGAAAAAATGAATACATACATGAAGAAAAATGGTGCGGAATGTTGTTATGTAACGTTGGCTTTTGATGGACAACAACTGGTATTGACGAAGCCAAAAGGGTTCTTTCAAGAACGATTAGTAGAAATTCCTGTGGATGAGATCAGTCACTTGACGTGTGATGAACACTTCGGGTCTCAGCGCATCGGTTTTATTCATCACAATGATTACTATGAATTTTATACATGTGGGTTAAGTGTGATAGACTATATGAAAGAACAATTATTCGTTTAAGGAGCAGTGAGTCATGGCAAACATTCGGGATATTGCACGCTTGACCGGTTATTCGGTCTCAACGGTTTCACGAGTCATTAATAACAATCCGTATGTCAGTGAAGAAAAGCGTCGTAAGATCCTGGCTGTCATGGAAGAGGTCAACTATATTCCAAATTACACGGCACGAGCGTTGAGTGTTGGTAAAACCAAAAATATTGGTGTGATTCTGCCATTTGTCAATCATCCGTACTTCGATCGCTTGTTGAGCGGCATCACGACAGCAGCGTTTGCTCGGGGTTATAAGGTGACGCTTTTAGCCACGAACTATGATCCGCAAGTAGAGGAAGCGTATTTGCAAGAATTTGCGGCGAAAAGCTTTGATGCCTTGATCATTGCCTCGCGGGCGAATCCGATCGAAACCTTATTGCCTTATCGTTCTTACGGTCGCATCGTCTTTTGTGAGAATATCTCGTATTTGACTGACGGTTGCACCTATATTGATCGAGAGGAATCGATCAAAGAAGTCTTTACGTATTTTAAGGAACAAGGTATCCAGAAAATCGGCGTGACATTGGGACGTAGCCGCAAGCTCAGCAGCAATTCAAAAATCACGGTCCGTTTGGCTCATGACTATTTTTCGACTTTTTCCGAAGACTTGATCTTTTGGGATTGTTTGACGGAAGAAGATGGCAAAGAAGCAGCTGCTTATTTTGCAGATAAAGGGGTCGAAGCGATTTTCACCAATGGGGATCATGTTGCTGCTGGGATCCAGTCGCAGGCGCCGGGAGAATGGCTTGTGATTGGACGGGACAATTTATACATCAGCGAGCTGCTGCAGCTTTCAACGATCGATCATCACTTGCAAGCTTGCGGGGAGACTGCCGTCCAATTGGCGATAATGGAAAAAAGCGGCAACTATCGCATGCCCTATGAGTTCATCAAACGATAGCATAGACGAAACGATGCGCAAACAAAGCCCCTGAACGGGCAGTGCTTGCGCATCGTTTTTTTAATGGGATTCGGTGTAATGGTCAATGATCTGTTTCAACAGCTGGGCGCTGCCGACGCCCGCTTTTTGATCGTAATAGGCGGTAAAACGCTCGTCTTGAACGTACATTTCCCCTAAAGATCGGTGATATTTTGCTGAGTAAAAGGGTGCTGCTTGTTTGAGCCATGCTTGATGTGCAGCAAAAGCCATTTGGGCTTTGTCAGAAGGGATTCGTTTCCCTTCCTTTTCAGTCAATAGCTCTTTTAACAGCTGTAATAAGCGGTTTTCGTTGTCGGTCAGTGCTTGATAATTGACTTGGGTCATCTGCTGCCACTTTTGGTTGCTTTTTTCGATGATCTCCTCACCGTAGGTTTCTCGTAACTCGGCACCGTAGTTTGCTTCGTTTTCACGAATTTTTTGTTTCTTAAAATAACTGAATTTCTCTTGATCGGTCATCGTCTTTTCTCCTTCATAATAATCAATTGTTTGCGCTAAGGTGGTCAAAAGACTGTCCAGGGCTGCTCGCTCTTGTAAAAGCTGTTGGTAATGCTGCAACAAGACCGTTTGGATCGATGCTTGCGGCTCATCCAAGATCCCGCGGATCGTTTCTAATGACAGCCCAAAAGACTTAAAATACAAAATCTGCTGTAGGCGATCGACTTCCTGTCTCCCGTAGATACGGTAACCAGCTGAGTTGGTGCGTTGCGGTTGTAACAGCTTGATCTGATCATAATACCGCAGGGTACGGCTGCTGACTCCTGACAGTTTGGCTAAGGCACTGATCGTATATTCCATCGGCTTTTCCCTCCTTACACCTGTATCCTAAAGGTTGACGTAACGACAAAGTCAAGAAAATTTTTTTGCGTTTTTTAAAATGTGCTATAATTATAACAAAGAAAGGAAGATAAGATGCAAATAGTTTTTTCTGATATTGATGGGACGTTTCAAGAAATGGGGCACCCGATTCATGAGATCAATAAAGAAGCCATCCGTTGTTTACAAGCCCAAGGGGATCACTTTGTGTTTGTCACAGGGCGAGGATTTGAGCTTGTTCAAGATATGATGGCGGAAGAAGGCCTTTCCTGCGATGTGATTTTCGGAAACGGCGCCGGTCTGATGATAAAAGGAGAAGCGCCTGTTTTGACGCATACCTTACCCTATAAGACATTGGCACAAGTGATTGGTATCTTAGAGACAGAAGCGGTTTTTTATTTCTTACATACTGACCATGGCATCATTTCCCCACAAGCGCATTTGTATGAAGCGCAATTTCAAGAAAGCCGTAAGCAGTTACTCGCGGAGTTAGGGGAGCGAGGGCAAATCATCGCTGACTACAAATACGAGTTCTTCTACAACGAATGCCTTCATAAAGACGACGTGTTGCAGTTTATGAAGGAACATCCAGAGATAAAGGTCATCAAAATCGAACTGATGGAAGCGTCAGACGAAAAAAGAGAACGGCTGCGGGCGATGATCCAGTCAGAAACGGCAGCGATTTTTCAATCCTTTGTCCAAACACTGGAAATCGTTGATCCATTGGCGACCAAAGGTGCGGCGATCCGTAGCTTTTTAGAAGCTTTTCCCGCTGCCAAAAGCTACGGGATCGGTGATGGTGAAAATGACCTTGCGATGTTTGAAGCGGTGGATGTTTCTTTGGCTGTAGCAAATGCCAGCCCAGCGATCAAAGCAGTTTGTGATCGAACCATTGAGCGCGCGGAAGACGGCGGTGTTGGCCGCTTTATTTTAACAGAATTAGTTTCGAGAGAGGATGTTGTGCATGAAGTTGATTGAAACCCCAGTAAACCAAAATCTAAATATGGAAACTTTTTACCCGAACATCTCCAAGTATCTATTCGACAAAATAGCGATCAAATACTATAAATTGTATTCGCTTGATCGGACGCAGATTCTCTATGTGGATAGTTTTGATACGATTTCTTTAGTATTGATCAACAATAAAAAGAAAATCAGTCGGGAAGAAGTCGATACAGCGATTCATCGTTTGCTGAAGGTCGATCGCAAAGACGTGACCGTCAATATCAATATTCGTAAAGAAATGGAAGCAAGAGGCATCACCTTTTCTAAACCGAGAAAAGATGTCATTCTTGTTCAATTTCCTGTGAAAGAACACTAGTTGAAAGAAGTTGGGACATGCACGTTGCAAGAGCAATCAAACGTTGAACAAAGGGGCGACCTTATACGAGCGCGTAAATAATGCGCAATAAGTAGGAGGTTGACCCATGCTTTTGAGCAATTTGTTCTCAGATGGATTGCCTTGTACTGGCAAAAACCCAACTTTTTTTTGAAAAAAACAAGATTTTCTGTCTTTTGTGTTTTTTTTGCTATAATGAGAAGAAGTAAGCTAGAGGGAGTAAGAACATGCAGAAATTATTTAAAGATGACAGCTTGACGCTACACACTGATCTCTACCAAATCAACATGATGCAAACCTATTGGGAGTTAGGCAGAGCCGATCGTAATGCGGTGTTTGAATGCTATTTCCGTGACATGCCTTTTGAAAACGGCTATGCGATCTTTGCCGGTCTGGAACGATTGATCGATTATTTGAACGATTTATCCTTTTCAGAAACGGATATTGCCTACTTGCGAGAAATCGGCGGCTACCCAGAAGCCTTTTTAGAGTATCTAAAAGAGTTCAAGTTTGCTTGTACCGTTCGTTCAGCGTTAGAAGGCGATTTGGTCTTCAACAATGAACCGATCATACAAGTAGAAGGGCCGTTGGCACAAGCGCAGCTGATCGAAACGGCGTTACTAAATATGGTCAATTTCCAAACCTTGATCGCCACGAAAGCTGCCCGCATCAAATCCGTGATCGGCACGGATCCCTTGTTGGAATTTGGTTCACGGCGGGCACAAGAATTGGATGCAGCCATTTGGGGGACTCGAGCGGCCTATATTGGCGGAGCGGATGCGACGAGTAATGTGCGGGCAGGGAAGATTTTTGGCATCCCAGCCAGCGGAACCCACGCCCATTCCCTCGTGCAATCCTACGGCAATGACTATGATGCATTTATGGCATATGCCCAAACCCACAAAGATTGCGTATTCTTAGTCGATACCTATGATACATTGCGTTTAGGTGTGCCAAATGCGATTCGTGTGGCCAAAGAGATGGGGGATAAAATCAATTTCTTAGGTGTGCGGATCGACAGCGGCGATATGGCGTATATCTCGAAAAAAGTCCGTGAACAGCTGGATGAAGCGGGATTCACGGAAGCCAAAGTCTATGCTTCCAATGATCTAGACGAAAATACGATTTTAAGCTTGAAAATGCAAAAGGCGAAAATCGATGTGTGGGGTGTCGGCACCAAGCTGATCACCGCTTACGATCAACCGGCATTAGGCGCGGTTTATAAACTGGTTGCCATCGAAAATGAGCAGGGAGAAATGATCGACACCATCAAATTATCCAGCAATGCCGAAAAGGTTTCGACCCCTGGAAAAAAACAAGTCTGGCGGATCACCCGTAAATCGGACGGCAAGTCCGAAGGCGATTATGTCACGCTATGGGAAGAAAATCCCCAAGCTGCAGACGAACTGTTCATGTTCCATCCTGTTCACACTTTTATCAACAAAACAGTGACGAACTTTGATGCGCGACCATTGTTGCAAGACATCTTTGTAGATGGCCAGCAAGTGTATCAAGTGCCTGACTTAGAACACGTCAAAGCCTATGCGACGAATTGCTTGGATTCCCTTTGGGATGAGTACAAACGTGACTTGAATCCACAGAAATACCCAGTCGATCTCTCGCAAGAATGTTGGGATCATAAAATGCGGACGATTGAAAAAGTACGTAAACAAACCAATGGCGCGATTTTGTAATCCGCAACTGCGCTGGTCCTAGGATCAGTCAGCTGCTTCAAAAAATAAGAGGAGGCGTTTCTATGACCATGCAACAAGAAATTATCAAAGAATTAGGAGTCTTACCGACCATCGACCCGAAAGAAGAAGTTCGTAAGAGTATTGATTTTTTAAAGGCGTATCTGCAAAAGAATTCGTTCTTGCATACGTTTGTCTTGGGGATCAGTGGTGGGCAAGATTCGACATTAGCTGGCCGGATCGCGCAATTGACGATGGAGGAAATGCGCAGTGAAACCGGGAATCCCAACTATCAGTTCATAGGGGTACGCTTACCTTATGGGGAACAAGCAGATGAAGAAGATGCCAAAAAAGCCATTGAATTTATCAAACCAGATATTGAGCTGCGGGTAAACATCAAAGCCGCCGTCGATGCCCAAGTGCAAGCGGTGGAAGAAGCAGGCTTAGCGGTTTCTGACTTTAATAAAGGCAATATCAAAGCCCGTCAACGGATGATTACGCAATATGCCATTGCGGGTGAAAAAGCAGGAGCTGTTCTGGGTACGGATCACGCTGCTGAAAATATCACCGGCTTCTTTACGAAATACGGCGATGGCGGTGCCGATATCTTACCACTGTTTCGTTTAAACAAACGCCAAGGCCGCCAACTCTTGCAATACTTAGGCGCACCAGAAGCATTGTATACAAAAGTCCCAACTGCGGACTTGGAAGACGGCAAACCTTTAGTGGCAGATGAAGCAGCTTTAGGAGTGACCTACAACGACATCGATGACTATTTAGAAGGCAAGGAAATTGCGGCTGAAGCCCAACAAACCATTGAAAACTGGTGGAACAAAACGCAACACAAACGCCACTTGCCAGTCACGATTTTTGATGATTTTTGGAAATAAACGAAACCAGTGATTCCGTTCCATTCAGATAGAAAGAAGAGTCTAGGGGGCAAGAAACCTTAGACTCTTTTTTTATGAGGGTTGCTTTCTTTAAAAATAACAAAAGCTTCTTGCCCTGGCTTTACTTTCTTGTCTTGAAAGCATAAAATACGAGGGTACCTAGAACGTGTAGAAAAGGAGGAATGTTCCTTCGTGAAAATAAATAGCCATCCTTATCTGAAGATCGCATTAAAAGGCATCGCCATCGTCCTGTTGATCATTTTCAGTAATTTATATTTGCAATGGTGTCAAAACAATCTTTCCGTTGAATTAGCCTTGAAATTTGCCTTTTCGTGGCATACAGCAAAGTTTTTCTTGGCTTGTGGGGTGCTACTGCTGGTGTATGGGGTGTTTGCCAGTTTGGCAGGTTCAGTACTGATCGGGGGCATCTTTTATAGTGTCGTCATCGGAATCTTAGGGTACGCCAACCATACGAAGATGGTCTATCGCCAAGAACCAATCTATCCTGATGATTTAAAGATGGTCACTCAATTCGACCTTCTACGAACCATGATCGGCAATGGCGCGTTTTTCTTAGCCATCCTCTTTGCTCTGGCGGCGATCGGGGCGATCGGCTGGAGTATCTATCGCAGCCGCAAATTAAACCGGCGTTTACAAGTAATGCGAGGGGCAGTGCTGGTCGTATGCTCGCTGGGCTTAGTCTATGTTTCACACTTCAACGACAGCAACAACCTTCTACGCAAAGCCTACAATCAGACGGCGCTCTGGATTCCGTATTCACAAAAAATGAACTATTACAATACGGGATTTATCGGTGGGTTTTTGTACAACTTGCGGGTAGATGCCATGACGAAGCCTGAGGGGTATTCAAAAGAAGCGATCCAAGCGATTGCGGATACCTACAATGCACAGGCGGCGGAGAAAAACCAAGACCGTGAAAGTGAAGCACCAAATATCGTTTATGTGATGAGTGAGAGCTTTTCCGACCCGAGCCATTTAAATGGCTTGTCGATCACCGGCGATCCGTTGAAAGACTATTACCACGTCGCCGATCAAACCATCAGTGGAAAAATGCTTTCGCAAAATTATGGGGGCGGTACGGCAAACATCGAATTTGAAGCGTTGACTGGTTTTGCCATGGGCCTATTGAATCCGCAAATGACAACGCCTTACACGATGCTAGTGCCGAAATTGACGCAACTGCCATCCTTGGTTTCTTTCTTGGAACAATCAGGGTATACGGCAACGGCGATCCATCCTTACGATACATCAATGTACAAACGCAAGGATGTCTATGGGGTGATGGGGTTTGAACAGTTTATCGATCAAGATACGATGACCTATACCGACAAAATCGAAAATAATCCTTACATCTCTGATGAGGCGGCCTACAAAGAAGTGCTGGCATTGTTGGAAAACGATCAGCAACCGCAATTTGTCCATTTAGTGACGATGCAGACCCATATGCCTTATGCTGGCAAATACGATACGCTGAATTACCAAGCGAGCGGTCCGGGCAATATGGCTTCTTTGGAAAACTACCTACAGGATATCTCTTATAGCAGTACAGCGTTGAAAAACTTTGTGGCTGAATTAGAGCAGCTAGATCGGCGAACGTTGGTCGTCTTTTGGGGAGATCATTTACCAGGCATTTATGCCGATGAGATCAAGGATCAAAATGAAACGGCTGCCCTGCATGAAACCGAATTTTTGATGGTTGATTCGCAAGGGAATTTTGCGCCAGAAGATGTACCAGTAACAAGTCCTTTTTATTTTGCGCCGAACCTATTAGAAGCCAGTGATCAACCAACCAGCGGGTTTTACCAGTTGTTGTTGGGCTTGCAAGATGAGTTGCCGGCTTTTGAACTGGGTCAATATTATCAAGAGGGACAATGGCAGACGACTCTTGCGTTGGATCAAGAAGCCCAAGAAATCTATGATGCCTACAATTTGATCCAATATGATGTGCTACAAGGAGAGCAATACAGTTTAACGACTGGTTTGTTTGACTAAATGAAACATAAAATAGCGCCTTATCCTGTGACTGACACTGGGATAAGGCGCTTTTGTTTGTGTGAAGTTATAATTCCTGCCATTTACGATTTTGATCAAAATCATTGGCGGCGGCGTAGGCGTCTTGAACGATCGTTTCAGGGTAGCCCATGACTTTTAAGAGGGCGATCGCGTTGCGGCTCAAGGCAGGACCGGATTTGACCTTATAATCAAAGGAGATGCCGTCATCTTCCGTGACTTGTTCAGAAAAATGAATGTTGCGGCAATCATTTTTCAAAATTTCAGTCAGCTCAATATCATGGGTAGCGACAAAGGCCAATGATGGGTAGGCTCGCAACCAATGGATGATGCTAGCAGAAGAAGCGATTCGTTCCACCGTATTGGTTCCTTTTAAAATCTCATCAACAAAACAATAGCAGCGCTGTTTCGTGGCAACGGTATCTAGCAGGCGTTTGATGGATTTGATCTCCGCCACGAAATAGCTGTCGCCTTCAAATAGATCATCTTCGACAGCCATCGAGGTAATGACGTGACCAGGAACCATCGTAAAGGTTTCAGCTACTGCTGTCTGGATGGTTTGTGCCAAAATACAGTTGATGGCGACACTTTTGACATATGTCGATTTGCCTGAGGCATTGGAGCCAGTTACAAGGGTATTGTGGGGCCAAGTGACATCATTCATGACTGCTTCACTTAGAAGCGGGTGATATGTACCCGTTGCTTGCACACCTCCGCTTGTTTGGAAGGTCGGAAGGCAAGTGATGGGCATATACGTGCGAAAATTTAAAATGGCGGCTGCGACTTCCAATTTTCCCAGCAAATTCCACAGATCGATGGCTGCTTGTTGGTGTTTGGCCAGAGTATTGGTGACCGTTTGATAGGAAATAAACGGCAGCATAAAAATGATATTGATGTATTCAAACAACATGTCTCCTTCGCTGCCGTTTTTGGCACGAAACGAGAAAGCGAAACGAGTGATCTTCTTTAATGGTGCCAAGGATTGTTTGAGCTCATCTTGGAGGGGCGTGTTGATTTTAGCGATCTGACTGCCACAGGCAATCGTTTGAACCAAATAGCGCATGCTGTTCAGTTCTGTTTCCAGCTTGGCTTTTTTGATGGAGTAATAGATCGTATTGAAAACGACACTAATCAACGTCAACAGGAGGCCTTGGACAATCCCCAGCAGGAGCAGCAAGATGCCGACTAATGGCAGCACACCTAAAAAGACAAAGAACGGCAGAGAACCGATCGATTGCGCCGCTTCATTGGCCAAGTAGGCTTTCGAAAAATTATCATCTTGTTTTCCTAAACGAGCAAACGTATATTGGGATTGTTCGCGTGCGGCACTGTCAGCAGCAAAAAAGTCGATCAATTTGGTCAGCTGTTTGTCCGGCTTGAAGTGGAAATTGCGTAATTGCTGGTACAACGCTTCTGAACCAACACTGGAAAACGTCAGATTAATGGACTCAAACAACGAAAAGCCATCCAAGTCATACCAAGTGATGTCATCGACCTCGCTATCAAAATCGTGAAACTTCTTCTCAGTCAGCCAAGCTTTTTTCAAACTCGCTTCTTTATCAAAGCGGGGCTGACGGGGAAGTTTTCCCCAAGCAAGCCGAACGTAACGACGTACTTTGTATCGATTCCAGATATCTAGTGCGGTCAAGATGAGAATGCTGGCGAGTATGATCAAAATGACCATCGTTTGTGGTTCCATATGCAAAAGTCCTCCTAATGGCTAATGAATGCTGGCTAAAGCTAAGTGTTGCTGTGGGCAGGATCGATTTCTTTTAAACAAGCATAGATCCGTTCAATATCTTGGGTCGTGCCTCGCAGCTCGAAATCCGCTAAGAACGGAATCGAAAATTGTTCCGCATATTGCTTTGCGGTCAAGCAATATTGATAATTAAAGTTTTTGTTGCCGCTGCCGATCACGCCTAAGCAAAGAGCGGCGTTGTTTTCATAGTCAATGTATTCCCGCATGGTTTCTGTAAGGATCTCCTGATCGCCGTTATCGACGCCGTTTCCACCTTCTAAATAGGTAGGGACAAAAACCACATAAGGTTCGTCTTCTTGTTCAAAGACACTATTGTCATGAATTTCTTTGGCTTCCCAAGTGCTCGGTGTGTCTTGCTGATCTGCATAGGCCAACAAGCGGTTGACGAATGCACGGGTATTTCCAGAGATTGAAATATAAAGTAGTTTCATTTTTTCATCACCTTCCGCTTTCTAGTATAACAGAAACCATTTATGAAAAGAGGAGAACTTCGGCAGTCTTTTCTAGTAAAATGCAGCCAAAGGCTTTAAACTGAGAGAGGAGTCCAATACAAAGGAGTGGCAATAATGTTTTCAAAAATGCATCATGTGGCGATCATCGCTAGTAATTACCAACAGACCAAAGAGTTTTATGTAGAAAAATTAGGCTTTGAAGTGATTCGTGAACATGCGCGCCCAGAAAAGAAAGATGTAAAAATCGACTTGCGCTTTGGGGAATCAGAAATAGAACTGTTTGTGGTGGAAAACCCACCAGCAAGACCAAGTTTTCCCGAAGCAGCCGGCTTGCGACATTTGGCCTTTGCGGTGGAAAATATTGAAGCAGTCGTAGCGGAGTTAGCCACTAAAGGGATTGTGTGCGAACCGATTCGTTTTGATACCTTCACCAATAAGAAGATGACCTTTTTCCAAGATCCAGACGGCTTGCCGTTGGAATTACATGAATAAACAAGGAAGACTTTGTGTTGATCCTTTGTCGATTCAACTTGGTTTTTCTTGAGAGAATTGTTATTCTATGTATAGAAGCAAGGAGGAAAAAACGTGATAAGATTTGCAAAAGAAGAAGATCGTTTTGTCATGGCTGAACTCGTTTTAGTCATTTTAAAGGACATGGAATTGCCGTTTGTCAAAGAGATCGGAGAAGCCAAGACCTTAGAGATATTGGCAGATGCCATGCTAGAACCCGATTATCGTTACGGCTTTCGCCGTGCGCTAGTCAATGAGATCGACGGAGAAGTTGCTGGCGTCGCCTTTGGATATCCAGACAAAGAAGAGGCGACGATCGATCAGCCTCTAGATAAAGTGCTGGAACAGTACGGTTTGAGTAAAGACATGAAGCTGTTTATCGATGAAGAGACTTTACCAAATGAATGGTACTTAGATACCATCTGTGTGGCTGAGAAATTTCGGGGCAAAGGCGTCGGCTCAGCCTTGTTAGAAGCATTGCCGAAAATTGCTTCTAGAGATGGTTATGAGGTGATCGGCTTGAGTGTTGACCGAGCAAATCCCCATGCGAAGCGGCTCTATGAAAAGCACGGATTTGAAGTCGTGGCCCAAAGAGAGATCAGTGGCCATCTTTACGACCATATGCAAAAAAGAACCAGCTGATTTTTCAGCTGGTTCCATTTGTTAGTCGAAGCTCAAGAGGATGGTCTTTTTTGCGGTGCCGATTGTACAGCCAGTAATCCATGACGGCCGCAATACAGATGCAGACCGGCGCATCCCGGTCATCGACAACATCCAGTACATAATAATCCCCCGTCAACAAGGTCGCTTTGTCCATCTCCATAATCTTTTTATTGAAATGATGGATCCCATAGCGATGATTATAGATATCGCCGTGGACCGCCCAGTGAAGCTGCTGGATATAGTAGAAATCACCTGGCCAGTTAAAGATTTTTTGCAGTGTACCGACTTTCTCAAAGTCTTTGTAGATCTCAAAGCGTGTACCAAAAGTAAAGCTGATTTGTTTGATACTAGCGACCATTTGCCCATTTAAACGGTAAAGGGAGAGGGCATCGCCCTTGGTTCCCCAACGTCCCACCATCAAAAATAGTGATTTGCCTGTTTCATCTTTGACAATGGTTCGTGTGACTCTGCTAAGTTGCCTATCTTGGATGAAAAATTCTGACATACTTACGCCTCCTCATGTATCCCCAAAAAGCTGCGTGGTTTAAAGATTTTCATCAATTGCCCGAACGATTGCTTTGCCGACACCAGCCTCAATATTGGTGTCCGTCAAATACTTCGCGACTTCTTTTACCTCTAACTCGCCATTTCCCATTGCAAAACTAACGCCTGCCAGTTGCAGCATACTTACATCATTTAAGTTGTCACCGATCGTCATCACTTCCGCCAGTGAGATCATCCGATCTTTGGCGACATGTGCCACTGCGATTCCTTTTTGCGCGTTTCGGTGGTTGATCTCAATATTGTTTTGTCCAGAAGAAGTCACCACTAAATCGCCGTACCCATCGATGATTTTCGTGATAGGACCCAATACCCGCGCACCATCTTGATGGAAGCAGATCACTTTCAAAAATTCTAATTCTTCGATCGAAAACAACTCACTGAAATCATCGACATAATTGATCGGTAAAAATTCTAAACGGGCAGCTGTCATAGCAATCGCCATCTTATGAGTGAGATGGGGCATTGCTTCTGCCGTATGGATCGCAAAATTTTCGATCCGACGTGTCTGACTTTCCGAATAGATCCCATTGCTCGTTGAGACCTCAAAATAGATGTCGTTTTCTTTTAGTAGGTCGATCAACGAACGAGTTTGTTCATGGCTGATCGGCACAGTAAATAATGAATTACCCGCTTCGTCATAGACTTGGGCCCCATTCAAGGTGATCATTGCACAGTCGATCCCGGCTTCTTGCAGCGGCGGCAATGCCTCTTTACGGTTACGGCCAGTTGCGACCATAAATTCGATTCCTTTGGATTGGGCATATTTGATTGCTTGGATATTTTCTTCTGAAATCTGCATACTGGCATTTAAAAGCGTACCATCCATATCAGAAGCAATTAATTTGATCATTGTCAGCGTCCTTTCTTAATCGTTTCTACAAATAGTGTACCATAAATCACGGATTTTTTTTCTTTCGAAGAGTAATTCTTGTTTCTAAGGGGAGGGATTTGTTATCCTAGAAGAAAACAAAGGAGATTCGCCATGAAACGACTATTGGACAATGATTGGCAAGAACAATTGCAGGAATCATTTGAGCAACCCTATTACCAACAACTACGGGCTTTCTTGAAACAAGAATATGCCCAGCAAAAGATCCATCCAGCGATGGATCATATTTATGAAGCACTTAAACTGACACCATACCATGACGTAAAAGTTGTCATCTTAGGTCAAGATCCTTATCATGGCCCTCACCAAGCCCACGGACTGTCGTTTTCCGTGCAGCCGGGGGTCAAAATACCGCCTTCCTTACGCAATATTTACAAGGAATTAGCCGATGACTTAGGGATTGCACCTGTGTCCCATGGCTATCTTGTGCCATGGGCGCAGCAAGGGGTCTTATTGTTGAATACCGTATTGACGGTACGTGAGGGACAAGCCTATTCACATCACGGGCATGGCTGGGAGCAGCTGACAGATACGATTATCGAAAAATTGAATCAACGAGAAAAACCGGTCATTTTTGTGCTTTGGGGCAAACCCGCTCAAAAGAAAGCCGCTTTACTAGATACCAGCAAACATATTATTATAACAGCGCCTCATCCAAGTCCGTTGTCGGCACATCGAGGATTCTTTGGTTCAAAGCCTTTTTCTAAGATCAATCAAGCGTTGCTTGCATTAGGGGAAGAACCGATTTCTTGGGCGTTACCGGAAAAAATAACACAGTTGTAAAACTGTGTTATTTAGAACTGGTGTTTTTGTGAAAAAGGTAACGATATTTAAAATAATCGACTAATACAGGATTTTTATCTGTTCTTTTTTTCGCAGTTATTGTACAATGGAAGGGTATAAAAAAACTGGAGGTCTTTACCCGTGGAATTATTCGAAAGTTTAAAATTTAAAATCGTGCGTCGTCATATCAAAATCGTTTTTCCAGAAGCAACAGATCCTCGTATCTTAGGTGCTGCTAGCCGTCTACGTTCAGAAGAATTGATTGAACCCGTTTTGATCGGTAACCCGGTTGAAATCGAAAAAGCAGCAGAAGCTCGCGGAATCAACGTATCAAACTTTGAAATTTTAGATCCTGAAAATTATGATCGTTGGGATGAAATGGTTGAAGCTTTTGTGGAACGCCGCAACGGCAAAGCAACGAAAGAACAAGCAGAAGAAATCTTAAAAGATGTCAACTATTTCGGTACAATGTTGACTTACATGGGCATTACTGAAGGAATGGTTTCCGGAGCGATCCATTCTACGGGTGATACAGTAAGACCCGCTTTACAAATCATCAAAACAAAACCAGGTGTGAGCCGTACAAGTGGTGCTTTCTTAATGGTTCGTGGTCGTGACCAAGAAAAATACTTGTTCTCAGACTGTGCCATCAATGTAAACCCAAATGCACAAGAACTAGCAGAAATCGCTGTTGACTCAGCGAAAACCGCTGAATTATTTGAAATCGATCCAAAAGTTGCTATGTTAAGCTTCTCAACGAAAGGTTCTGCGAAAGCACCGGAAGTAGATAAAGTCGTTGAAGCAACAAAAATCGCCAAAGAATTGGCACCAGAATATCAAATCGATGGAGAATTGCAATTCGATGCTGCGTATATCTCAGCAGTTGCGCAATTGAAAGCTCCTGAATCTGAAGTAGCAGGTAAAGCAACCGTCTTTGTTTTCCCCGATTTACAATCAGGAAACATTGGCTACAAGATCGCCCAACGTTTCGGTAACTTTGAAGCGATTGGACCAATCTTACAAGGGTTGAACAAACCAATCTCTGATTTGTCTCGTGGTTCAAATGAAGAAGATGTCTACAAATTATCAATCATTACTGCGGCACAAACATTAATGGAAAAATAAGCAGCCAATCGCTGCACTTATGAAAAACTGATCCGTTGAGGGTCAGTTTTTTGTTTTGCTTTTGGAAAGTTGAGGGCAGCAAAGCAGGGGGCGTCCGTATGAATCAACGATCCAGTGGTCGTCGGGAAATTTTCCTTAAGCTCCTTCTTTACAATTCCTTGAAAAACAAGCTATACTAGCAACTAGTAAATTAGATTGATCAAAGGATGGGGACTATGTTTACCATTAACGACTTAGAAGCAACCGCAGCATTTGCAAAAATCATTGGAGAAGTAGCCGAGCCAGGGGATAATCTGGTATTGACGGGCGACTTGGGTGCTGGCAAAACAACATTGACGAAAGGCATCGCCTTGGGGTTAGGGATCGAGCAACTGATCAAAAGTCCGACCTATACGATCATTCGTGAATATACCAATGGGCGGCTACCCCTGTACCATATGGATGTCTATCGGGTGGAATACGGTGCAGAAGATTTAGGACTGGATGATTATTTCGAAGGAGATGGCTTGTGTGTGATCGAGTGGGGCAACCTCTTAGAAGCCTCCCTGCCAGAGGATTATTTAGAACTGATTTTGGAAAAAGATGATACAGATGAACAAAAACGTCTTGTGAAATGTCATGCATATGGCTCCAAAGCAACCGCCTTTTTGCAACGGATCACAACCAAATGGCAGGCAGCCCATGAGTGAGATCCAATTACAGATCAAAGAAGCCACGGGTGCTGATGCGAAAGCCGTGTTAGCAGTCAGTCAACAGCTAGGAGAAGAAACGGATTTTCTCTTAATGGACGAAAGCGGCTTGGCGTTGCCAGAAGCCCTATTGGCAGAACAGCTGGATGCTATCTATGAACGGGAGGACTATTTGCTGTTGTTGGCATTTGATCAAGAACAATTGATCGCCATGGCATCAGTCAAAGGCAACGAAGAGTGGCAATTAGCCCATGTCGGGGAGATCGGTATCTCGATTTTAAAAGACTATTGGGGCTTGGGTTTAGGTTCGCTCCTGATTGAAGAATTACTGGACTGGGTAGTAGAAGTTGGCGAATTGACCCGCATCGAGTTGACCGTCCAAGCGAGAAATCTACGAGCGATCCATCTGTATCAAAAATTTGGTTTTTTAACAGAAGGCTGCATGAAAGAAGCAGTGCAAACCCGCGAGGGGCAAAAAGTTGACGTCTTGATGATGGCACGTCTTTTTGAATCATAAAAAAGGAGTGAAGGAAATGGAGTTTCGGGAACCGACGATCGCAGACTGCGATCAAATCGAAGCGTATCGGCAAGCGTTTGAGAAGAATCAAGAAGTCATCCACGGTGGGGCAGGACTTGTAGAAAGTCCGACAGCCAAAGACTGGCTAGAGGGATTGGCGGATTTTAAAACAGCTGAAACGGTACCAGAAGGATTCGTCCCCGCCCGTACCTATCTGGCTATCCAAGATCAAAAAGTGGTCGGTCTCTTGAATCTGCGTCTGACACTTAATGCGTATTTGCGCCAAATTGGCGGACACATCGGGTATTCGGTGCACCCAGACCATCGAAAGCAAGGCATCGGCTCGGCAATGCTGGCACAGTCATTGGTAAAGGCCAAACAATTTGGCTTGAAAAACGTGTTAGTAACCTGTAAAGAAGCCAATCGTGCTTCCGCCAAAGTCATTGAAAATAACGGAGGTAAACTAACCGAAAAAGCCATTGATCCTGAAGATGGCGCTGTAATCTGTCATTATTGGATCGATCTAACTTAAAATGATTCCTTCCTTAAATGAAAACGTGCGTCCTAAAGTCTAGCGCAATGCTGACTTTAGGACGCACGTTCTTATTTATTTGACTAAAACCATTTTTTTTAATGGATCGATGCCAAATTCTTCTTCTTGACGCAATAAGATTTGGGCACATGCCCGGCTATCTTCCAAGGCATCATGGTGGTTTAGTAAAGGAATCTGCAATTGCTCACAAACCGTATTTAATTTGTGGTTCGTAAATTCTGGATACAGTTTGCGGCTTGTTCGTACCGTGCACAAGGAAAGATAGTTTGGTTGTGACAACCCATAATAGTCAAGACACCCCGCCAAAACGCCGGTATCAAAACCAGCATTATGCGCAACAATCAGACTGTTTAATTGATAATATTGTTGGATTTGTTTCCATACGTCAGGAAACTTAGGCGCTTCTTGCACATCTTCTGGACGAATGCCATGAATTTGAATGTTTTTCCAAAAAAATTCCGTTTCCGGTTGGATCAATGTGTAATATTCGCCCACGATTTTGCTATCTTGTACCATGACTAGTGCAAGGGAACAGGCACTATGCTTTTGATAATTTGCTGTTTCAAAGTCCATTGCGATAAAATTCATCAGACTCACCTCATTGCCATTCTAGCACAAAATCAAAGAATGAAAAGCGAACAAACGTTAAGAAAAACTGAAGTTTTCTTACGGTTATTTGAGATCCAGTTCCACCGGGCAATGGTCACTGCCGATGATATCTGTATGGATCTTGGCATCTAGCAAGCGCTCATTTAAGTCATCCGAAACGACAAAGTAATCGATGCGCCAGCCGGCATTGTTTTTGCGAGCGTTGAAACGGTAGCTCCACCAAGAATAAATGCCTTCTGCATCTGGATAGAAATAACGGAACGTATCGGTAAAGCCAGCAGTCAAAAGAGTCGAAAACTTTTCCCGTTCTTCAGGTGTAAACCCAGCATTTTTTTGATTGGTTTTCCAGTTTTTGATATCGATATTCTTATGGGCAACATTCAAATCACCACAGAGAATCACTGGCTTTTGTTGTTTCAATTCAGTCAAGTAAGCCAAAAAGGCATCTTCCCAAGTCATGCGATAATCTAAGCGGCGCAATTCATTTTGAGAATTCGGTGTGTAGCAAGTAATCAAGAAAAATTCAGGATACTCTAGTGTGATGACGCGACCTTCCGTATCATGTTCTTCGATTCCTAATCCATAACGGACGGATAGCGCAGGTTCTTTTGCGAAAATCGCCGTGCCGGAATAGCCTTTCTTCTCCGCATAATTCCAGTATTGATGATAGCCTGGTAAATCCAATTCAATCTGACCTTCTTGCAGCTTTGTTTCTTGTAAACAAAAGAAATCAGCATCGAGGGCTTCAAACACTTCAGAAAAATTTTTTTTAACGATGGCCCGTAAACCATTCACATTCCAAGAAATAAATTTCATTGAGACTCCTCCTTATTTTCCACTACGCCTCCCATTTTACCTAAAAAAGCCAGAAGCGCAAAGCAAGTGAGCGGAATGAGGAAAATAAGGAGGAAGAATGAGGATTAAATTTGGATGCTAGAGAAAATTCGTTTGTGGTACGAAAAAGGATTAATAAATCCTTACTTTTCCTTACGTTTTATGTTACAATCGTTTTGAAAAGGGGGCAGTTCACATGACGATCAAAGCGCAAGTTTCAGCGAAAATGACTTCGAAAAATCAAATAACTATTCCAAAAAGTGTGCGGCAAAAGTTAGGCTTAAAAGAGAATCAGCGGGTAATTTTTGAATTTACTCCAGAAGGCGAGATCAAGGTAACAGGCGAAAAAGCAGCACCTTCCTTTGAAGATTTTTGGAAACAAGAATTAGCGATCGTAGAAGAAACGGGGAAATTTGATACAGGTGAGATGTTTTTTGGAGAAGATTTAGGTGAGGAGAATATTGAATGGTAAGACAAGGAGATATTCTTTTTATTGACTTAAATCCCACCAAAGGAAATGAAATGGCAAAAAAAAGACCGTGTGTGGTGGTTAGTAATGATTATTATAACAAGAGTTTCAATACCGTCTTAGTGATGCCAATCAGTAGCTCAAAAAAATATGTAGAAGAAAAATTCGCTCGATCGAATGCGTTTCAAACAGTTACCGAAACACAAAAGAGTAAAGTTCAAGGGACGATTCTTTGTCAGCATATTCGCAGTGTGGACCTCTTGCATCGCAGCAACTTAGAAGTAGTCGATAAAGTCACAACGGAGATGAAAGAACGATTATCTGAAATAACAAAACACTTTTTTTGAAGCTTACTCTTTATTAATCAGGTCATTCGATTATTAAGCTTTTCTTTGATTCACCAGAGGTAGCAACTTTTCCTTGAACATGCTAAAATAAGTGAGATGTTTATTGTGAAAGGAAACCTTCTCGTGAATAAAGACTTGATGATTGCGCAATTCCCTGAAATTGCCTTATTAAAAGATGAACCCTTATTGAACTATACGTATACAAAAACTGGTGGACCGGCAGACATTTTGGCTTTTCCCAAAACAGCGGAAGAGGCTAAACAGCTGCTTGATTATTGCCGAGAACAAGCGATTCCTTGGATCGTCTTAGGAAATGCCAGCAACTTGATCGTCCGTGATGGTGGTATTCGTGGCGTGGTGATCATGCTATCAGAAATGAACCAAATCGTGGTGGACGGCACTTCTTTGATCGTCGATGCTGGAGCAAAGTTGATCGATACCACCTATGTCGCTTTGCATGAATCGTTGACTGGTTTTGAATTTGCCTGCGGGATTCCCGGCAGTGTCGGCGGTGCCGTCTTTATGAATGCAGGCGCCTATGATGGCGAGATCCAAGATGTTTTTGCGTCCTGCGACGTTTTGCTGGCTAATGGTCAAATCGTGACTTATACCAAGGAAGAAATGGAATTTGCTTATCGCCATAGCAAATTGCAAGAGCAAAAGATGATCATTTTGAGCAGTCGCTTTGATTTAGCAAAAGGCGATCAAGAGCAAATCAAAAAGCGGATGGATGAACTGACAGAATTGCGGCAATTGAAGCAACCGCTAGAATACCCCTCTTGTGGGAGTGTCTTCAAACGTCCAGTCGGTCATTTTACCGGCAAGCTGATCCAAGATGCAGGCTTACAAGGATTGAAATGGGGCGGTGCCCAAATTTCGGAAAAACATGCGGGCTTTATCGTGAATGTCGATCAAGCAACAGCCACGGATTACGTTGAACTGATCGCTCATATCCAACAAGTCATCAAAGAAACCTTTGATGTCACCTTAGAAACAGAAGTCCGAATCATCGGCGAAGAATAGATTAGCGAAAAGATTGTCCCGCGGGGCAATCTTTTTTTCATGAGAGCTAATAAAAAGAGCTTAGGATTGTAAGCTTTCGCAGTCTTCGGTACAATAAACGAAAAGGAGTGAGCAGGATGAAAAAGTGGGGATGCGTCATTTTGTTTGTTGGGTTCGCCTTTCTTTTCGGTGGTTGTACGAAATTACCGCAAGAACAGTTTGCCGAACAGTTAACGAATCAGCAAGCAACGAATGCTGGTGAATTCCAAGCGACGATCGATACCTTTGAGATGGGTAGCACCAGCGAATACGGTCAAGAAGCCGATAGGTATGCCTCTATGTTGATGTCACAGTTAGTCGGCTCGTCATTTAAAGGGGATTTCGTCCAGGACAAAGAAACCAAAGCGATTTTACTCAATCTGGCAGTTGCTTATGGCGGTCAGGAGCTGCCGATCAAGCTGATCGTCGATCCAGAAAAACAAGAAGCGTATGTGTCAGCTGAAATCTATGAAACACTGCAAGGGTATATCAGCGCATTTGGTAGTGACAGTTATGGGACAAATCCAGACGCTGCGGAATATGAAGGCAAATACCTGCGCATCGATCAAGAAACCTTGGATTCTTACTTTGGCGAAGAAACTTTTGCAGAGGACGGCGAGGGGACAACCGAAGCAGAAAAAGCGCCTGAAAACCTCTTTACCATGAACAGTCTTTTTCATAATGAGACATTTGCAGACTATTTGAAAACCTTTGAACCGGATGCTTTCAAAAGAGATGGAGATACGATCAGCCACACGTTTACCAAAGAAGAATTGGCAGATTATGCAACCTATGCCCAAGAACACGGCGCCGATCAAAAGCAAGTCGCCGAATTAGAAGCGATGCTGGAAGAAGTCGAACAGTTTGACTTAGCTATGACCGTCAATACGAAAACAAATCAGCAGAAAATGGCTTTTCACTTCGTGCAAGCGGATGAGCTGCAAACCACTATCGGAGCCACGGTGACTTTTACAGGGAAGAAAAGTGATACTGCGGTTGCGATTCCCACAGCGGAAGAATTGATTGACCCAGAAGAATTGTTTTCTCCCTATGATTATGGCTGGGATGACAGCTATGACGATGGGGATGAGAATGATTATGATGATGAGTACTGGGATAGCTATGATGAAGCCGATGATTGGTCTTCTTATATGCTGACGGATGAGGAGTTTGAAGAACTGCTGCTGCAAATCAAGCAAGAGCTGCCTTATTTGACCCAAGCAGATATCGATGATTATCTGACATTTTATGAAGAGTATTTGACCCAAGAGCAGTATCAAGAGCTTGTCGAAGCACTCCAGATGACACAAAGTTTATGAGTCACTCAAAAGGGAAGCGACCGCCTAAGTTAGCCAAAAAGCTAACTTTAGGCGGTCGCTATTTTTTAGATTCGATTTTTTTTGCGGTTCATGACTAAGCGCAAAAGAACGGTTCCAACTGCCATCGTGGCGATTCCCGCTACAATGGCTTCAGGCACGCCTTGGGCGAAGATCACACCCAAAATCGCTGCGTAAACAGCATTGCCGGCTTTTCCCACAACCTCCGCATATTCTTGCTGGAACAAGAAGTAGATTAAGTTCATTACCAGGATCGTATTCGTCAAACCTCCGGCAACACCAGCAATCAGTAGCGAAAGACTTTGCTGTTTGTTTTTCCAGATTTTTTGACAGCCTTTATAAACAAAGTAAGGAACGACACCAATCAAAATACGGGGAATCAGCGCTACGAGGATCGCTTTCCAACTTCCTTGATCACTCCCATAAATCGGTACGAAAGGAGAGAAGACAAAAGAAAGCGGGGTGATGATCCATGTCGAACGCACCATACTGATGATCCCAAAGGCGCCGCCTAAAAAGCCGCCGATCCGAGGGCCCAATACAATGGAAGCGATGATCACAGGAATGTGCATCGTTGTCGCATTGATTGGTCCTAAGGGAATAAACCCAAGAAAGGGTACCGATGCTAAAAGAATCAAGATTCCTAAAAAGAAAGCTGTTAAGACAAGTTCAAAAGTTGATATTTTTTTCATTGTTAGACACTCCGTACTTCCAAAGCAGTCAATGCTTTTTCGAGAATCGTTTCTGTTGCTGCTAATGCGCCTCTGCCGAAATCACCGCAAGCCAGTAACGCTTCACGGGGTTCAATCTCTTGGAAGCCGACTTCTTTCAAAATCCCTAAATTTCTTTGAACAATCGGGTTTTCGTACATGACGGTATTCATGGCTGGTGCAATCAAGCGGGGCACGGATAACGGCAACGCTAAGGCAACTGTTGAGATCAAATCATCGGCTAACCCATGCGCCAGCTTGCCAATACTGTTGGCACTGGCTGGGGCGAGCAAGAAAAGATCGGCTTGTTTGGCTAGTTCAATATGGTTGATCCGATCTGGTTGGCGCTCTTGCATAACATCCACATGGATCGGGCGTTTGGATAATGACTGTAACGTCAAAGGCGTAATAAATTGTGTGCTATTTTGGGTCATTAAGACATCCACTGCATAGCCCTTTTTGGTTAATTCATTGGTTAGGTCGGCTGCTTTGTATGCAGAGATACTGCCGCTGACGCCAAGCAGAACGTGTTTTTGTTTCATGTTTCTTTCTCCTTTTCTAAAAAACATCTAGCTAAGCACGCAGGTCATTGCGTAATGTGTCAACGATCAAGGTTGCGATCTCAGCTTTTGTGCGGCCAGTCCCGATTTGTCCTTCTTGTGTCAAAAGGTGTCCGACATGCTGGTTTCCAGAAATTTGCGTCAAGTCGTTGGCCAACACATAATCCGCTTGGCTAGCCAGCAGACTTTTTCGTGCGACCGCAAACAACTCGGCTTCCGCTACGTCTACTAATAATTTGAATCCGACTAATAAGGTTGTCGGCTGTAATGCTTTGATGGTTTGGATCACTTTCGGGGTTTTCTTCAACACTAAAAACAAATGATCAGTATTGGAAGAAACTTTGCCTGCCGTTGATTCAGATTGTGAGAGCACGTGTGCCATCAATGCCGGAGTGACCTGGTTGTCATAAGCTGGTAGGGCATCGTTGATTGCTTCATAAAACGCTGCTTCTGAAAAATGAGCAGCAGGGGTGAAATCACTGACTGCCATACTGTGGATCACAGCAGCATACGAATGGGTCGTCAATAAATCGGTCAACTGCGTCAATAAGTCCGTGGTCCCTTCAATGAAATGACAGGTAACGCGTGGATCGATCGGCGGTTGTTTGGCAGTTTTCGTCGTAACGTAATCGATGGCCACCTCAGGGTATTGCAGCCATTCCTTGGCAATGGCTTGACCAAGTGAGCCCGTGGAATGATTCGTGATTGCACGGACATCATCGATTTTTTCGGAAGTACCGCCAGCCGTAATCAAAATTCTCATTGCGCTTGTGACACCTCAACGATCGTCCGTCCTTGGTGCGTACCAGCTAATAAAGCTGCCAATGTTTCTGGCAAGTCTTCCAAAGTGATGGCTTTCGTGTAAAGCTGATCGATCACATTCCACTCACCCGCTAATTTCTCCCATAATGCCGAGCGGATCTCATGGGAAACATTGACCGAATCGATCCCAATTACGCGAATCCCACGCAAAATAAATGGTAAGACAGTCGTTTCGATTTTGATTCCACCAGCATTGCCGCATAAGAAGGCACCGCCCCCATACGCGATTTGCGGAAGCACTGCCGCAAGCAATGGACCGCCAACTGTATCGATGACCGCTGCAAACGTTTGTTTTGCTAATGGTTTGACCTTTTCTGGTACCACGTCATCAGGACTGATGATTTTCGCTGCGCCTAGGTCCAACAACCATTGCGCATCGGTTTTCCGAGATAGCGCCACTATATTTGTATAGCCCAGTTTTTTCAATAAAGCAATGCTGACACTGCCGACGCCACCGCTAGCACCTGTCACCAAAATAGCAGCGTCTTTTGCTAAGTGCAGCTGTTCTAATTCTTGCACCGCTAAAGCTGCTGTGAACCCAGCAGTGCCATAGGTCATACTGTCTTTTGCTGAAAAACCAGCAGAACGTTTCACGAGCCACTCGGCTGGGACCCGTTGAAATTGACTGTAACCGCCTGGGTGAGAAACCCCTAAGCCATAACCTGTCACTAAGACTTGGTCGCCTGGGGCAAAATCAGCAGACTGACTGTCCACGACTTCCCCTGCTAAATCGATTCCCGGCGTCATCGGATACGTGCGGATCACGCCGCCATTTTCTTTTGCTGCCAAGGCATCTTTGTAATTGACATCTGAGTAATCAACACGGACAAGCACATCGCCTGCTGGCAGCTCGTCAAGGGTTGCAGTTGTGAGTGAAGCAGTAAAATTTGGTTCATTCATGACACGAAAGGTAGAGAAATTCGTCATTTCAGACACTCCTTTGATGGTTTGTACTCATAATACCATAAGTTTTATTTTTTTAACCAGCGAAGCAAGAAAAGGTAGGGCTTCTTATCAAAAAATCAGCAAAAACAGATCATTATTAAATCTACCTTTTCTTCGTTAAAATAGAAGTTGTTCTTTTAAACCTTTGAAAAGCGAAAATGACGGGACCGCCACTCCTTTCCTTTATAATACAAGCGTTTAGCGTCACTCCTTTTTTTGATCAGAGAGAAAAGATTTCAAAAAAATGAAGAAAAAAGGCTTGTGTTTTTTGCAATTATTTGTATACTAGAAAAAGTGAAATTAAACATGAAGTTTACTTATAGCAAACTTTTTTATTTGAAGTTGTGTCAATCAAAGGGGGAATGAACATGGAGATTGGCGAGAAGCTGCGCAATTTGCGCGTTCAAAAGAATTTGACCCAAGAAGAATTAGGCGAGCGGACCGATTTGACGAAAGGCTATATCTCACAGTTGGAGCGTGATTTGAGTTCGCCTTCTATGGAAACTTTTTTTACGATCTTAGAAGTTTTAGGCGTGACACCAGAGGAATTTTTCCGAGAAGAAAATGCGCAGCATCAAGTGGTTTATCGCGAAGAAGACAGCACGCTTTATTATGATGAAGAAAATGGCTATGAATTGAAGTGGCTGATTCCCGATTCCAATGAAAAAGAAATGGAGCCAGTCTTGCTGACCTTTGATAAAGCGGGCGAATACAAGACCTTTGAACCATCGTTAGCAGAAACATTTATCTATGTCTTAGAGGGCAGTGTGGCCTTGACACTAGGAGAAACGCAGTACAAGGCTCGTAAAGGCCAATCGATTTATTATCAGGCGACTGAGCCGCATCAATTAAAAAATATTGCGGGCAAAAAAAGCCGTGTGCTTGTAGTCGTGACAGATTCTTATTTATAGTACAGGAGGAAAGAGTGTGGGAAAAACAATAATTTCATTCAACAATGTGGTGAAGCGATTTGATGATGATGAAACAGTTTTGAAAAAAGTGAGTTTTGATATTGAAGAAGGTCGCTTTTATACATTGTTAGGTCCTTCAGGTTGTGGAAAAACAACCATCTTACGCATCATTGCGGGTTTTTCGGACGCAACAGAAGGCGACGTTTATTTTGATGGACAAAGAATCAATGATGTTCCTGCCAATCAACGGCAAGTGAATACTGTCTTTCAAGATTACGCCTTATTCCCACATATGAACGTTTTTGAAAATGTGGCATTTGGTCTGCGAATCAAAAAATTACCAAAAGATGAAGTGAATAAAAAAGTCTTAGAAGCGTTGCGGCTAGTGCAGCTTCCTGGTTATGAGAATCGTGAAATCAGCGAAATGTCTGGAGGACAACGCCAACGGGTCGCAATCGCACGAGCGATCGTCAATGAACCCAAAGTATTGCTTCTTGATGAACCATTGTCCGCATTGGATTTGAAATTGCGAACTGACATGCAATACGAACTGCGGGAATTGCAGCAGCGACTAGGCATCACCTTTATTTTTGTCACCCATGACCAAGAAGAAGCGTTGGCGATGAGTGATGAGATTTTCGTTATGAACAAAGGGAAGATCGTCCAAAGCGGCACACCGGTGGATATCTACGATGAACCAATCAACCATTTTGTGGCGGATTTTGTCGGTGAAAGCAACATCGTCACAGGTACGATGATCGAAGACAACTTAGTGGAATTTGTCGGCAAGCAATTTGAATGTGTCGATGGCGGGATGCGGCCGAATGAAGCCGTTGAGATCGTGATCCGTCCAGAAGATTTGAATTTGACGACGGCGGAAAAAGGCAAGCTGGTCGTTGAAGTAGACACGCAATTGTTCCGAGGCGTGCATTACGAGATCATTTGTTACGACGAACAAGGCAACGAGTGGATGGTTCACTCTACAAGAAAAGCCACTGAAGGAAGCAAGATCGGTCTTTCCTTTGAACCAGAAGACATCCACGTCATGCGTTTCAATGAGTCCGAAGAAGATTTTGATGCTCGTTTAGAGAGCTACGAAGATTAGGAGGGAAAGCTAATGACGAAAATGCGTCGTTTTTATGCGATACCCTATGTCTTTTGGTTATTGCTATTTGTTATTGCACCAGTCTTATTGATCATCTACCAATCTTTTTTTGATATGAACGGCAACTTTTCGCTGGTCAATTATCAAAGCTACTTAGGTTCGGGAAAATATTTGATCATGACCTTAAACTCGGTTTGGTATGCCTTTTTGATCACCTTGATTACCTTAGTGATCAGCTACCCGACAGCGTATTTCTTAACTAAGCTGCGCCACAAAGATTTGTGGCTGCTGTTGATCATCTTACCAACGTGGGTCAACTTATTGTTAAAAGCCTATGCGTTTATTGGGATTTTCGGCATTCATGGCAGTGTCAACAACTTCCTAGAAATCATGGGGGTTGGACCAAAGCAGATTTTGTTTACTGACTTCAGCTTTTTGACGGTTGCCGTCTATATCGAACTGCCCTTTATGATCATGCCGATTTTTAATGCCTTAGAAGAAATGAATCCCTCTTTGATCAGTGCCAGTCGCGATCTAGGGGCAAACAGCTATGATACTTTCCGACGAGTGATTTTCCCTCTTTCGTTAAACGGGGTAAAAAGCGGCGTCCAAGCCGTCTTCATTCCATCGCTCTCCCTCTTCATGTTGACCCGTTTGATTGGGGGCAATCGCGTGATCACGCTTGGTACGGCGATCGAGCAGCACTTTCTCGTTACCCAAAATTGGGGCATGGGTTCGACCATCGGCGTCATTTTGATCATCGCCATGTTCCTCGTGATGTTGTTTACGGGAGAAAAGAAAAAAGGAGGGCAACGTAAATGAAAAAATTTCGCTGGTCGAATCTTTATCTGATCGTCGTCTTTATTCTTTTGTACGTGCCGATCTTTTATTTGATTTTCTATTCCTTCAATGAAGGAGGCACCATGAATGCTTTTACGGGTTTCACTTTTGAACATTACCAATCCGTCTTTCAAGATACCCGCTTGATGATCATCGTGTTGAACACCTTTATGCTGGCATTTTTATCAGCATTACTGGCAACGATCATTGGCACATTTGGTGCGATGGGCATCTACTATACCCGCAAGCGCCGAACGAGAACGGCCTTGTTGAGTTTGAATAATATTTTGCTGGTTTCACCAGATGTCATCATTGGCGCCAGTTTCTTGATTTTCTTTACGATGATCGGCAACTTGTTCCGTGGGTTTAGCTTAGGCTTTTTCAGCGTGTTGCTTTCGCATATCGCCTTTAGTATCCCGATCGTGGTATTGATGGTCTTGCCGAAATTGCAAGAGATGAACGATTCAATGATCGATGCTGCCCGTGATTTAGGCGCGAATAATTTTCAAGTCATTAAAAATATCATTTTGCCTTTCTTGACACCGGGCATCATCGCCGGCTATTTCATGGCCTTTACTTATTCACTTGATGATTTTGCCGTAACATTCTTTGTGACGGGCAATGGCTTTAGTACCTTATCAGTAGAGATCTATTCTAGAGCACGTCAAGGAATCAGTTTAGAAATCAATGCATTAAGCACACTTGTCTTCTTATTCTCCATGATTCTGGTGGTAGGCTATTACTTTATCAGTAAAGAAAACGGCGCGAAGAAATTACGTAAAAACCGCCGTGTGGAGGTGGCAAATCTGCGATGAAACGACTACAATCTCTGATTATCGGTATTGTTGCGATCGTCCTGATCTTGCTCTTTGGTGTCCGTGAATTGGAACGCACCTCTGGTATGGCAGGTGCTGAGGTCGTCAACATCTACAACTGGGGCGACTACATCGACCCTGATTTGATCAGTAAGTTTGAAGAAGAGACTGGCTACAAAGTCAATTATGAAACCTTTGACTCAAATGAAGCGATGTTCACGAAGATCCAACAAGGCGGTACGTCCTATGACATCGCCATACCGAGTGAATACATGATTGAGAAAATGATGGAACAAAATCTTTTAAAACCATTGGATCACAGCAAAATCAAAGGGCTAGACAATATCGACCCTCGCTTTTTAGACCTGAGTTTTGATCCGGGCAATCAATATTCGATCCCTTATTTCTGGGGAACACTAGGGATCGTCTATAACGATAAATTCTTTGATGAAGGTGAGATCACCCAATGGGACGATCTTTGGAAACCCGAATTAGCAAACAGCATCATGCTGATCGATGGCGCGCGTGAAGTAATGGGATTAGGTTTGGACAGCTTAGGCTATTCTCTAAACAGCAAAGACGATGATCAGCTGCAAGAGGCATTCAATAAGCTTCGGACCATGACCCCAAACATCAAAGCCATCGTCGCAGATGAAATCAAGATGTACATGGCCAATGAAGAAGCATCGGTTGCGGTCACATTTTCTGGGGAAGCAGCCGACATGATGTACGAAAACGAACACATTCATTATGTGATCCCTTCGGAAGGCTCCAACCTGTGGTTTGATAATATGGTCATTCCTAAGACCTCACAAAACGAAGCCGGTGCTTACGCCTTCTTGAACTTTATGCTAGAACCCGAGAATGCTGCACAAAACGCAGAGTACATCGGCTATTCCACACCTAACCAAGAAGCCATGGCCTTACTGCCAGACGAGATCACCGAAGACGAACAATTCTACCCATCCGATGAATTGATGGAACACCTCGAAGTCTATGAAAACTTAGGTGCTGAGTATCTTGGCATCTATAACGATTTGTTCTTGGAATTGAAGATGTATCGGAAATAGCGTGAAAACTCAGTAAGAATGGCATAAAACCAACCAAATATAACGAACCCTTTCAACCATTTTTCTTGTTAGTTTTCCAATTTTCTTCCAAAAAATCGTTAAAAACATATTTTTCGGCGTTATTTAAAGCTTTCTTCCAATAAATTTCTTCCAGAAAAATGTCATTATATCTTATGATTAATGGTTGATAAATATTATAGAACAGTCGATTATTCTCTTAGTTTCACCTCAATAAATAATTAACCAATCCTTCTAGAAAATGTGTAGATTAGCTGCCATTTTTTCTAGAAGGTTTTTTAATTTCTGATGAAGGTTCAGCTATGGTAGTGAATCGATTTTCTTATAATATTGCTGTGATGATTGAGTTAGGGGATGAAGTATCTGAAAATGAACTACAATTAAACGATGTCCGGGCAGCTCAACGGTCTAGCTTTAATTTTATCGAAGCTAATTTGCAAAATACTGCTGAAAGAATGATCTCATCTTTAGCTATGGAAGCAACTATTTATCGCCTTGGGGAAGAATCTCCCCTATATATTAGTAATCGAACAGGCTTAAAAATGGCACCAAACTCGAATTTTAACTATGGAATTGATCTTCAACAGACAGCTATCCAACCTGAAGAATACACTATTCAGTTAATAGTTGAGGCGGATGATAAAACTTACGAATTTGAGAGGAATTTTACTATAACAACCGAAGAAGCAGCCAATCTAAATGAATCAGCTGTGTTTGTAAATACAGTTTAGATTAGAGGACTACGAGTGTGCAGCCCACTAATATAAACTATTGGGAGATAAAGATATTAGAAAATAATTCGTCATTAAAAGGATCGACTCTCGTAGCATCTTTAAAAAAAGAAACATTTAAATACATTGTATTTTCTGATATAACCTTCCAAAACATTGGAAGGGTGATGTGAACTTTGAAAAGAAAAATCATTTTTTTAATACTGTAAATATCCGGGTACTCTTTCATTAAATAATCTTTTGAAATGAGTAGTGATAGAAAATGGTTCTTTCTATCTGTGTATTTAAACGGAACTTCTCCGAAGTTATGCTTATACCGTATATAAAAGAACGGTTAAGCGTATAAGATCTCAATGAAAGGAGTGATTGACTTGTCACAAAAAAGAGAGTGTTATGGCGGTCAATGTAAAATACCGATTACATCCTACAACAAACGGTTGTACTGGCCGCCAAACGATTGAGGGAGTCTCGCACAGCAACTGTATGAGCGTAGTGTGAGTTTATGTACCCGACTGATTACTATAAATGTAAATCCTGTCGACTGAAGTATCAATTAGTGATGGGCACCAATCAGTTTATTTTGGTGAATGAGAATGAAGACTGGATGTCAGGAAAATATTTTGAATTTAAAAATGCAAAAGTCGAATTCAATTAATCAAATTATACTCGATTGGTACAGAATCTGGGAGGAAGATATTACGGAAGAATTATTTTTAAACAAAGAACACATTAGAAAATTCACTAATATGATGAATGAATTAGGATTTAAGGATCTTAATGATCCTTACTGGAGAAGCTTAGTGTATATTTTGTCTGGTGATGATAGACTGTTCAATGAACTGCACACATTTGTTAATATTAAAGGAAAAGAGATCAATAGTGAAATCTGGTTTGATGGTCATTTATGTGGCGGTGATAAAAGACTGCTTGCTTTGGGATATAACTTATATACATATCAGGATTTCCATGAGTTTGACAACGGAAAGAAGTATTACGTTTCTCCGTTAGAAATTTTTGTCTGGAATTGATGAAACAGGACATAAGTTAGCTAGAAATGCCATCGATATGAGATTGAAGTTTAAATGATGAAAATAATTATATTCAATGAGGGAACTAGAACTACATGATCAATGGAGTTTCCTTTTATCCATCTCATTAAACTTATAATATCATCAGTTCAAATATTTAGTATGAATACTACCAATAATATATTATTAAGGTTAATAAAAATCATAAATTTCATAGGTTCATGAAAATTATGATAAGAGTTTATTGGTAATTAAAGGTATTATGTAGACAGTAATATAATACTAATTTTACCAATAACCTTCGTTAATGAGAAAAAGGAAAATAGACCCTAAAATTTTTTTTTGGGGTCTTGGAAATACTATTAAACTGGGAATGTAAAAATTTGAGTTATGGGAATTTTTACATTCTAAATAATGAAGAATATTGGGACAAATGCGACTGTCATTTCAAGTTGGGCTGTTTTATATAAAGGAGTGAAACTAGGTGTTATACAAGTTTAGTAGCATATTGGTAGTTGGAATGATGGTTCTTGGTCAACCTATTACAGTATTTGCTAATACGGTTGATAGCGAACTGCAAACCAATAACTCAGTCAGTGAAGAGCATGAAGAAATATCTGATGCCCTTGAGGAAAGTTCGGAGAGTACCTTAGATAAAATAGAAGAAAATGTTATAGATTCGGGTTCAACCGTTGATAGTACTTCTGAAGAGAGCACTCCTTCCTATTCTACGAATAATGAAACCGATAGTAGTGAAGAATCGAATAATTCCGATGAAGTAGAAAAAAAGGAAGAGACTTTAGCAGAAGATGTTGTAGCAGGTACTTGGGGATCTGTCCCCTGGGAATGGAATAGCGAGACCGCCACAATAACATTACAAGGAGGGAATGCGGGAACAGTTGCTGCTGCTCCGTGGAAAACGTATACCAATGTCCAAAGCATTATTGTTGAGGGCACAGTCGTTTTACAAGCTAACGCAGCTAACCTATTTCAAAATCTAAAAAGTTTGACCTATATTGATACGCTATCTTTTGATACAAGCCAGGTTACAACTTTTGATTTTTTATTTGCAGACAGCGATTCTCTGGAAGTTTTAAATCTGAATGGTTGGAACACTAGCAATGTTACCTCAATTAATAGAACCTTTCATAATATGACTTCCTTAGTTGAACTTGATATTAGTAGTTGGAATATGACAAACGTAAGGAGTAGCTCAACGAACTCTTGGTTTATCTTTGAGGCTCGAAACTTACGAACCATTCATTTAGGAGTAAATACAACATTTTTGCACATGGGTAGTTCTTCAAGACCGGTTTTCCAAACCGGTGCTCCTTCAGTAGAATACACCGGAAATTGGCTTTATCTAAAAGATCAAAACGGAAATGATCCTGAAGAAAGAGTTGTAACAGCTCGAAGAACCTTGTTAAGTACCTTTTACGATGGCTCAAAACCAGGAACTTATATATTGGAAAAAAAAGTTTCTCAACCAGTAACAGTTAAATTTCTTGATTCTGAAGGAAATGAGCTGGCGCCTTCAGTTACAATAGAGGGCGAATTTGGTAGTCAGTATAGTACGGAAGCTAAAGAAATTCCCGGCTGGAGTGTGGTCGAAATACCGAGAAATGCCACAGGCACTTTTACTGATAGTCCACAAGAAGTAGTGTATGTTTACGATCGCTCGGATGCAGCGCCGGTCACCGTTAGATATGTCGATACTGAAGGTAATCAATTATCAGAACCAAGTATCCTAAGCGGAAAAGTCGGTTTGCCATATGAAAGTGAAGCCAAAGAGATTCCTGGTTGGTACGTAACTGAAACGCCAGACAATGCTTCAGGGACTTTCACTGAAGATCCACAAGAAGTAGTGTACGTTTACGATCGATCAGATGCCGCACCGGTCACCGTTAGATATGTCGATACTGAAGGTAATCAATTATCAGAACCAAGTACCCTAAGCGGAAAAGTCGGTTTGCCATATGAAAGTGAAGCCAAAGAGATTCCTGGTTGGTACGTAACTGAAACGCCAGACAATGCTTCAGGGACTTTCACTGAAGATCCGCAAGAAGTAGTGTACGTTTACGATCGATCAGATGCCGCACCGGTCACCGTTAGATATGTCGATACTGAAGGTAATCAATTATCAGAACCAAGTATCCTAAGCGGGAAAGTCGGTTTGCCTTATGAAAGTGAAGCCAAAGAGATTCGTGGGTGGTATGTGATTGAAACACCGGACAATGCTTCAGGGACTTTCACTGAAGACCCACAAGAAGTGGTGTACGTGTATGATCGATCAGATGCCGCACCAGTTACTGTGAAGTACCAAGATTCCGAAGGAAACCAGCTAGCAGAGCCAAGTATATTAAGCGGAAAAGTTGGTTTGCCATATGAAAGTGAAGCCAAAGAGATTCCTGGTTGGTACGTAACTGAAACGCCAGACAATGCTTCAGGGACTTTCACTGAAGACCCACAAGAAGTGGTGTACGTGTATGATCGATCAGATGCCGCACCAGTTACTGTGAAGTACCAAGATTCCGAAGGAAACCAGCTAGCAGAGCCAAGTATATTAAGCGGAAAAGTTGGTTTGCCATATGAAAGTGAAGCCAAAGAGATCCCTGGTTGGTACGTAACTGAAACGCCAGACAATGCTTCAGGGACTTTCACTGAAGATCCGCAAGAAGTGGTGTACGTGTACGATCGATCAGATGCCGCACCGGTCACCGTTAGATATGTCGATACTGAAGGTAATCAATTATCAGAACCAAGTATCCTAAGCGGGAAAGTCGGTTTGCCTTATGAAAGTGAAGCCAAAGAGATTCCTGGTTGGTACGTAACTGAAACGCCAGTCAACGCTTCAGGGACTTTCACTGAAGACCCACAAGAAGTGGTGTACGTGTATGATCGATCAGATGCCGCACCAGTTACTGTGAAGTACCAAAATTCCGAAGGAAACCAGCTGGCAGAACCAAGTATCCTGAGCGGAAAGGTTGGCTTACCATATGAAAGTGAAGCCAAAGAGATTCCTGGTTGGTATGTAACTGAAACGCCAGTCAACGCTTCAGGGACGTTCACTGAAGAGCCACAAGAAGTGGTGTACGTTTACGACCGCTCGGATGCCGCACCGGTCACCGTGAAATATCAAGATACCGAAGGGAATCAACTATCAGAGCCAAGTATATTAAGCGGAAAAGTTGGTTTATCATATGAAAGTGAAGCCAAAGAGATTCCTGGTTGGTATGTAACTGAAACGCCAGTCAACGCTTCAGGGACGTTCACTGAAGAGCCGCAAGAAGTAGTGTACGTGTACGATCGATCAGATGCCGCACCGGTCACCGTGAAGTACCAAGATTCCGAAGGAAACCAGCTAGCAGAGCCAAGTATATTAAGCGGAAAAGTCGGTTTGCCTTATGAAAGTGAAGCCAAAGAGATTCCTGGTTGGTACGTAACTGAAACGCCAGACAATGCTTCAGGGACTTTCACTGAAGAGCCGCAAGAAGTGGTGTACGTGTACGATCGATCAGATGCCGCACCGGTCACCGTTAGATATGTCGATACTGAAGGTAATCAATTATCAGAACCAAGTATCCTAAGCGGGAAAGTCGGTTTGCCATATGAAAGTGAAGCCAAAGAGATCCCTGGTTGGTACGTAACTGAAACGCCAGACAATGCTTCAGGGACTTTCACTGAAGAGCCGCAAGAAGTGGTGTACGTGTACGATCGATCAGATGCCGCACCAGTTACTGTGAAGTACCAAGATTCCGAAGGAAACCAGCTAGCAGAGCCAAGTATATTAAGCGGAAAAGTTGGTTTGCCATATGAAAGTGAAGCCAAAGAGATCCCTGGTTGGTATGTAACTGAAACGCCAGACAATGCTTCAGGGACTTTCACTGAAGACCCACAAGAAGTGGTGTACGTGTATGATCGATCAGATGCCGCACCAGTTACTGTGAAGTACCAAGATTCCGAAGGAAACCAGCTAGCAGAGCCAAGTATATTAAGCGGAAAAGTTGGTTTGCCATATGAAAGTGAATCCAAAGAGATTCGTGGGTGGTATGTGATTGAAACACCGGACAATGCTTCAGGGACTTTCACTGAAGACCCACAAGAAGTGGTGTACGTGTATGATCGATCAGATGCCGCACCAGTTACTGTGAAGTACCAAGATTCCGAAGGAAACCAGCTGGCAGAACCAAGTATCCTGAGCGGAAAGGTTGGCTTACCATATGAAAGTGAAGCCAAAGAGATCCCTGGCTGGTATGTGTTGGAAACACCGGACAATGCTTCAGGAACATTTACTGAAGAGCCACAAGAAGCGGTGTATGTTTACGACCGCTCGGATGCCGCACCGATCACTGTTAGATATGTCGATACTGAAGGGAATCAACTATCAGAGCCAAGTATCCTGAGCGGAAAAGTTGGCTTGCCATATGAAAGTGAAGCCAAAGAGATTCCTGGTTGGCACTTGACAGGAATACCAGATAATTCTTCAGGAATCTTTACCGAAAACCCGCAAGAAGTTGTTTATATCTATGTGATAAATAAAGTCGATAGTGAACAAGATAATTCTGATAATGATTTATCGACAGATAACAACTTCTCTGATTCAAATAAAAAATTACCTAATACTGGTGAATCATTAATCGGACAGGTATCAATGGTATTGGCGGGATCGCTTATTGTCATGGGAATTTTTGTATTCGTGGTAAGAAAAAGGAAGAAGGATAAAGATTAGTTAAAAAAAAAGCAACAAATCTATTAGTGATTTGTTGCTTTTCAATATTATAGAAAGGAAATTTAACTATTATGCTATTCACATCAAAGAAAGAATATATTGATCATTTTCGATATGAACTCTATGACAAATGTAATGATGAGGCAGAATTGGAAGATTATTTGAATTCTCAACTTTGTAATCTAGAAAAGTTAACAGAAAATATTTCTAAAGATACATTCTGGGAAATCTTTCCAGAAATATTGGGCATAGATGCCAAATTAAATCTATTAGTAGAATTGAGTACGTTTGAGGATTTTTCAAAGGATGAGATAATTCGAATTATTGAGAATGACTATAAAAACTACTTTAAAGAATTGTGTGGATATGATTTGAGCATGGAAACTCGTCATTCCATAATATTCAATGTTTGTTGAATTCATTTTGATTAAAATGTAAGGGGCAGAATCTTTTGCGTTTGTGCTCCCTGTTTATGATCACCTTAGTAACTAATTAACACTTAAAATTAGTTTAACCCATGAGGGCAATAGGAAATAATTAAATGCTAACAGTGGAAATGTTATTGAGAAGTTATCTTATCTAAATAAAGAAACTGTTCGTTGCGGCTATCAAAAGACCTTAATATTGAAAGCCATCACAACTGATTCTTTCTTCTATATCATCAGTTGTGATGGCTAAATATTATCTTTGAGTTAAAAAAATATACAAGCGAGAATCAATAAAGTAGAATAATTAAAAAGATACACCAAGATAATTTATCACTAAAAGCCAGGCTAGTTTATACACAAATGATTGGGTGATAAGCCCTAATTGTGATAGGAGTAGCATAGGTAAATTTGAAAATAATAAATACTGCAGTTAGCACCATTTTGTATTTACTAGTTACTCTTGAGTATAAATGTAGTCAAGAAGAATACCGCTTCCTTACATAAAATTATTATTGCTCTATGTATTTACATTGCAAACTTCGGATTGTATAAATTATTTAATGGACTTTCATAAAGGGAATTTTTCTTATATAATTCTCGGATAGACAAGCGGCATATTCATAATCATGACTTAGAGAGGTGTTCTAGTTGAATATTGAAGAACTGTTAGAAGAAAAAGAACATTATAAAATTTCGATTCTTAGGTTACTTGAGATTGAAAAAAACAACTTCATTCTCTATTCAAAAGTAAGAGAAATCACTGGGCTAACAAAATTTAAGTTCACTGTATATTTTAAGGAACTTACAGAAGAACTTCAATTAGTCACGGGAATCAATCAAATTATTTTAATGGATGATGGTGAAATTCTATGTGAGAAATTAAATCTCGAAGTAATCAAACAAATGCGACTTCACTATTTTAAATCAGCCCCCAAATTTAAAATTTTGACTGATCTACTGGTAAATGAACAATCAGTCGATACATTTTCAGATAATAACCATTTAAGCAGTTCAAATGTTTATGTAAAACGAAGAGAATTAAAAGCTTTTCTAAAAAAAAATGGTATCAAGATTAAAAAAAATCAGCTTATAGGTGATGAACAAAATATCCGGACAAAACTTTTTTGTATCTATTTTGAGATTTATAATGGGATGTTCTTTCCTTTTTCAGCTGCTACTGAAAAATCTGTGAACCAGCTTACGCAGTATGCTTTGCATTGGTTTAATCTTAAGTTGTCACATACCGAATATGTAAAATTACAATTGTTTTTAGGGATTATGACGGTTAGGTATCAAAATAAACATTCAATTAATGCTGATTACCTAACGGATTATGATATTGATCAAAGTTTACTCAATATTTTTTCAGCAACAGCGTTTCCTAACCAAAACCAGTTCCTAAAAGAGATAGGGACTTTTATTCTATATCTTTATCTCTGTGTACCAGCTAGCTTTAGAGGACAGAATAAACTAGTTGAAAAAATCGATACAGATAGGTTCTTTAAAGTAGATGGTGAATCAAAGAAAATTGTCAAAGCTATTTTTGATTCCTTACTTCTTCCAAATTTAGGAGAAGCCAAAGCAACTGAAGTAAATCAAGTGCTTTTAGAAAAAATTGTTCAAACTAATCGTAGATATTTTCTGTTTCATTTTCATCCGTTTGTATTTCGTTCAAAAAAACAAATCAATTTTTTTACAGAGACGTATCCAGAAATTGCACGAACGATCAAAGTAATTATTGAAGAACGATTTTCTCAACTACCATTCGATGAGTCGATCAATCAAGCTCAATTGTTTTATGATTACCTGTTCCTGTTATTTGATTCTTGTGACATATCTACACTGGAAAAACCAGTGTATGTATGCGTTGATTTTTCATTAGGGGAACAATATAGTCATTATATTTCTTCACAGATTAAGGGATTTAAGAACTTTAACATTATATTAGAGGATCGATTTTCTAGTCGAACAGATTTGTTTTTATCTGATTGCTTAATAAATAAAATTGGTGTTGAACAAATAATCTGGAAAAATCCGCCTTCTTCTGATGATTGGGAAGATTTTGGAAATAAAATTATTCATATCAAAAGAAAAAAGATTGTGTAGATAGTTGTCAGATGCTGCTGGATTTAAGGTAGTTACTCGCTCGTATCCTACTTTTTTCTTGGAGGAGCCGCCATTCGTAGAAGGAATAGGGGGCTTTTTTTATAGATTATTTTCTCCAAATGAAAATAATGAATAAAAAATGTCCCGTTATGACCAAATTGATCGTGAATGTTTCAGTATACTATTTTTACAGGATAGCACATACAGTTTTTTTGGTGAGAGGTGTTTAAAGAATGGTAGGTAACGACCAAAATGAATAAAAAAATAAGTATAACTTCGGTCTTTTTATTACTGATTAGTGTATTTTTCAGGTGGATTCCTTTTGATGATTCGGAATCTAAAATAGATGATTTACAAAATTCGCGAAAAGTTAGTTATGGTCGAGTAACAAAGATAACTAAAAGTAATACGAAAATATCAGATCATTCACCTGAAGAAATTGAAAATGACCGACAGCCATTAGCGTTATTTACAGCATATCTTGTGAGGCTTGAAGAGGAGCCCCAAATACATGATGGTGAACAAAGCAGATTTGAGTTGGGGAATCTTTTTAGAAAATTATCAGGCACCTTATTATTTAGTCAAAATTACAAGGAGGAGTAACAATTGAAAAACATAGTTCAAAAAACAATAAATCTATTTTTAACCTTACTTATCATTATGAATCAGGTAGGGGGAATAACCGCATTAGCAGAATCTTTAACCGAATTGTCTGATAGATCATTATTAATTGAAATTGATCGAACAGAAGCTGCACAAGGAGAGAATTTTCAACTGCGAGTCCAAGGGACCCCAGAGGTTCTAGATGCATTGATCATTGAAAAGAGTCAAGACTTGACTGAAGGGGAAGTGAATCAAGTCAGCGATAATGAGCGTGTGATTACCTATTCTTCTGAATATTCAGGGGAATATGAGTTAACTGCAAGAAGTGGTGATATTAAATCCAATACAGTTTCAATTGCAATCAATGCGCCAGAAGAAAGTAGCAGTGCCTCTTCTAGTGAAGTAGATTCTTCTGATCCGTCTGTATCGCAAGAACCACAGATAAACAAAGAAGAGAATCTTTTGAGTTATGATATCGGTATTTCTGCCACGCATCCAACCTTGATAAGTAGAAATACACAAACATTGACTGGGTATATTCAAGGTGGTGCGGGTGATATTCTTGAAGAGTACGGAGAGATGTTCGTTCGAGTTCCTAGAGAATCAATAGGATCAGTTGCGTCTATTGTAGTAAATGTGTCTGCTGGATCACCTTTAAAGCCATTGGCATTTTATCAAGAAGGAACAGATGTTGTTTTTCCTTTTACTTTTGATTATGAAGGACTGGGGGAAGCTGCTCAGCTTTATACATTCAGCATTATGTTTGAAGTTGCAACTTTTCAAACAGGCGGGACAGCTCCGAATAACCCATATAATGTGCAAATTAGCTATGCTGAACAAGTTGTAAACACGGAATTTTCTATTACACCTGCGGCTTTATCAAAGCCTATTTTTTCGAAACTTTACTATGGCTCTAGAGAAAGTGACAGCCAAGGTGCGCTTGGTAATCTACAAATTGACGGGCAAGATGTAACTAATAGTAACAAGTTTATATTAACGGTCAATTATGATGGATCACAAAAAGATGGTGTAGTGGTCACGGATGTATTACCACAAGGAACAACACTAGCTTCAAATCCGAGCACTTGGAATGCTAGTGGAAATACAGAGACCATTTCCGGCGGAGTTCGAATTGCGGAAGTAACGAATCCTGGTGAAGCAGGAAATAGTTTCCATTATGTCTCCGAGGATTTTGTTGATAGGGTATCATTCAATAGGGAAACGAATACACTCATTGTGGATTTTGGTGATCTAACAGGGGAGCAAGCGTATATTATTGAATATGCTCTTGAAGTGACCGATGTTGATTTGTTCAATGAAGGAAGGCAAGAGGATGGTTTTTCTCGAAACTATGCGAGCATGACCTATAATAATCAAGTAATTGAGCAATCCTATCGTTTGAGAATTCCAGCGAGCAATCTTCCTGCGATATCTTTAAGAAAAAGTGTGGATAAAAATATTATCAACCTTGATGAAGATGAACTAACGTATTCTCTACATGTTTCAATGTTTTCTGGTACAAGCAATACTCTAGTTATTGAAGATGTTTTGGAAGAGGGGATGGTATTTGACTCATTTCTGTCAGATATTCCTTCCTTCATTGATACAGATGTGGATGATAATGTAGTTCGGTTCAGTGCGAATCGTGAGATTGTCGGTCCAATAAATTTCACACTCTCTTTTAAGGTCAATGTAGCAGCCTATTCAGTTGGTGACCAAATTTCAAATTTTGCAACTTTAGTGAATGGGGACAGCAGGCTAAACACAAGTGTTGTAAGTACGAGAAAAATTGATGGACGTATCAAAGTAATTAAAACAGATGAGAACGGCCAACGACTACCGGGAGCAGGGTTTGAAATCTTATCCAGTGATTCACAATTAATAGCAGAAGGTAAAACAAATGAAAATGGTGAGTTTATAAGCGAACCACTGCCTGTAGGTAGATATCAAATCCGAGAAACACAAGCTCCAGAAGGATATCTTTTAGATTCAACGCTCCATGAAGTTTTCATAAATGAAAACTCGATAGAAGAAGTAACATTAACTATTCAAAATATCCTTGATACCGGCAGCGTCAAACTAATAAAATACGCTGAAGAGAGTCGGGAAGTCTTACAAGGAGCGGTCTTTGAGTTACAAGATAAAGATGGAACAGCTTTGCAGTCTGGGTTAACCACAGGCGTTGACGGAAGACTAGCGATCGAAGGTTTGGCACCAGGAACATATCAGCTGGTAGAAACGCAAGCACCGACTGGTTATGAGTTGGATGCGACCCCGATTAAATTTGAGATTGAACGAAGTCAGACAGCGGTCGTAGAATTGACAAAAGAAAATCGATTGACACCAGGGGGTGTCGTGTTAACCAAAATTGATGATCAAAGTGGAGAAGTCTTACAAGGAGCGGTCTTTGAGTTACAAGATAAAGATGGAACAGCTTTGCAGTCTGGGTTAACCACAGGCGTTGACGGAAGACTAGCGATCGAAGGTTTGGCACCAGGAACATATCAGCTGGTAGAAACGCAAGCACCGACTGGTTATGAGTTGGATGCGACCCCGATTAAATTTGAGATTGAACGAAGTCAGACAGCGGTCGTAGAATTGACAAAAGAAAATCGATTGACACCAGGGGGTGTCGTGTTAACCAAAATTGATGATCAAAGTGGAGAAGTCTTACAAGGAGCGGTCTTTGAGTTACAAGATAAAGATGGAACAGCTTTGCAGTCTGGGTTAACCACAGGCGTTGACGGAAGACTAGCGATCGAAGGTTTGGCACCAGGAACATATCAGCTGGTAGAAACGCAAGCACCGACTGGTTATGAGTTGGATGCGACCCCGATTAAATTTGAGATTGAACGAAGTCAGACAGCGGTCGTAGAATTGACAAAAGAAAATCGATTGACACCAGGGGGTGTCGTGTTAACCAAAATTGATGATCAAAGTGGAGAAGTCTTACAAGGAGCGGTCTTTGAGTTACAAGATAAAGATGGAACAGCTTTGCAGTCTGGGTTAACCACGGGCGTTGACGGAAGACTAGCGATCGAAGGTTTGGCACCAGGAACATATCAGCTGGTAGAAACGCAAGCACCGACTGGTTATGAGTTGGATGCGACCCCGATTAAATTTGAGATTGAACGAAGTCAGACAGCGGTCGTAGAATTGACAAAAGAAAATCGATTGACACCAGGGGGTGTCGTATTAACCAAAATTGATGATCAAAGTGGAGAAGTCTTACAAGGAGCGGTCTTTGAGTTACAAGATAAAGATGGAACAGCTCTGCAGTCTGGGTTAACCACGGGCGTTGACGGAAGACTAGCGATCGAAGGTTTGGCACCAGGAACATATCAGCTGGTAGAAACGCAAGCACCGACTGGTTATGAGTTGGATGCGACCCCGATTAAATTTGAGATTGAACGAAGTCAGACAGCGGTCGTAGAAATGGCAAAAGAAAATCGATTGACACCAGGGGGTGTCGTGTTAACCAAAATTGATGATCAAAGTGGAGAAGTCTTACAAGGAGCGGTCTTTGAGTTACAAGATAAAGATGGAACAGCTTTGCAGTCTGGGTTAACCACGGGCGTTGACGGAAGACTAGCGATCGAAGGTTTGGCACCAGGAACATATCAGCTGGTAGAAACGCAAGCACCGACTGGTTATGAGTTGGATGCGACCCCGATTAAATTTGAGATTGAACGAAGTCAGACAGCGGTCGTAGAATTGACAAAAGAAAATCGATTGACACCAGGGGGTGTCGTATTAACCAAAATTGATGATCAAAGTGGAGAAGTCTTACAAGGAGCGGTCTTTGAGTTACAAGATAAAGATGGAACAGCTCTGCAGTCTGGGTTAACCACGGGCGTTGACGGAAGACTAGCGATCGAAGGTTTGGCACCAGGAACATATCAGCTGGTAGAAACGCAAGCACCGACTGGTTATGAGTTGGATGCGACCCCGATTAAATTTGAGATTGAACGAAGTCAGACAGCGGTCGTAGAAATGGCAAAAGAAAATCGATTGACACCAGGGGGTGTCGTGTTAACCAAAATTGATGATCAAAGTGGAGAAGTCTTACAAGGAGCGGTCTTTGAGTTACAAGATAAAGATGGAACAGCTTTGCAGTCTGGGTTAACCACGGGCGTTGACGGAAGACTAGCGATCGAAGGTTTGGCACCAGGAACATATCAGCTGGTAGAAACGCAAGCACCGACTGGTTATGAGTTGGATGCAACACCAATAACTTTCAGAATTGAAAGTGAACAGGAAGCAGCAATATTTTTAATAAAAGAGAATAGAAAAAATTTTGATGAATCAGTTCCTAAAGACGAGTCATCGGGTAGTGGAAGTAAGTATCTGCCAAGAACTGGGGAAGATGTCATTGGGCAGCTCATAATGATTGCAATTGGGGGGATACTTGTTTTCTTTGCTATTAAATTTATGAAAAATGATAAATATGATCATGAATAAAGAGAGGGAAGTCCCTCATAAGTAAAGGGGGGAAAATTGTTGTGATCGATAAATTTACTAACCTAGAAACATACCTAAATGGTTTCGATGAAGAAACTAAGTTAAACCAAACTGATCAAAACGAAGTAAAAGCTTATATCGAAAGTCAACGGGAAGTTCTATGTATATTAATTGCGGAAATTTCGCAAGAGAATTTCTGGGAAGTATTCCCACAAATTTTGGGTATTGACTCAAGACTATCTATCATTTTTGATTTAATTAAATTTGATGAATTTTCTAGTGGTGAAATTATTAGTCTGGCTGAAAAAGACTATAAGAATTATTACAAAGAACTTTGCGGATATAGTAGGGGTGATCAATCATACCATACAATCATTTTTAACGTAACATGAAAATACTAGAATATGACAGATGAAGTCTATTCATAAGGAAAATCGGTAACCTTTTCAAGGGTGTCGATTTTTTTTCGAAGAAAACTATTTTAAGAGAATATAAGATTTTAAAGTATAGCTAATTTTCAATTGCTCATTTCTTAGCTCCTTCAGTTGCTTAATTAATTAGTTCAGAAAGCATTTCATTAAGAGGTCAACAGAGTATACCTTGGTGGTCTATTTGCCGATTGAATTATATAAACGTTTCTTGACGGCCAGATATGTTGAGCAAATTAGATTTCAAAAAAATAGAATGTGCATGATGAAATCGTTAAAAAGAGTGTTCAGAAAATGACTAATTTCTGAACACTCTTTTTAGATACAATGATTGATATGCATTATTATATTTTTGTGCCCATAAACTCATAAATTGTTAATTTTTAAATTAAAAATTAGGTTTATGATAATTATTACAAATCTTGAATGGTGTCATAAACTTAAAAGTTTTTGACTTCTCTTTTATTTTCTTTAAGATTTTTTAGAAGTCCTAAAAGTTGTACATGGGTGTTCAAATTTTACTTAAACTTTATATGTTGTTTTAGCTGTTAGCTATGTTAAGCAAAACTAAATTTGAAATATTATTAGTATGTTTACATAAAAAAATTCTGATACGGATATATCTTTAAATAAACTGAGGGAATCAGAAGACTATACAAAGGTTCTGTTCGATATATCTATTGGTCTTTATCATTTTTTTCATGTTTTCCTGAAATATTTGACATGTATATCAAGAAGTAAACTTGTATACTTTTAACAGATAGGCATGACTTTTCATAACAAATTAAGGTGAATACACAATTGATTTTATATGTGAAATATTAAACAATTGTTTTTGAAAATTCATTTGTTCAAAGAACAATAGCCATTCACATCGATATTAGAACATGATTCATAGGAATGAAAATTTTGCATTAATGAAAGGAACTCTGAGTAGTGATAAAGAAATTAGGAAATATGTTGTTGATTGGCATAATGACATTTGGACAACCTATGGCTACATTTGCGGATACTGTAATAGATGATTTTCAAGAACATCATCCAGATCAAGTCGATGTACTTAAAGAAGCGGAGAATAGTTCAGAAGATAGTCTTATTTTAGATGATGATAATATAGAAGATTCAAAGAATGTTACTAATGAAAATAGCAATGAAGAAATAAATCCACATCCAACATCAGGAACCTGGGGGACTACTAGGTGGGATGTAGACCTTGAAAGTCAGACGATAAGAATTTCAGGAGGAAGAGGAGGATCATCTGAACAAGCACCATGGTTCAACCGTAACTTTGATATAAATACAATTGTTTTTGAAGAGACAGTAGTATTACAACCAAGAGCAAGTTTTTTATTCAGTCAATTTAGAGGGTCCATTCAAGGATTAGAAAAATTGGATACCACTAATGTGACAGAGATGAGGGGCATGTTTCAAAATAGTTGGGAAACAAATTTAGATTTATCAAGTTTTGATACAAGAAATGTAAGAAATATGAATAATATGTTCGGTCATTCTAGAGTAACAGACTTAAATGTTTCAAGTTTCGATACAAGTAATGTTACAGATATGGGGGGGATGTTTCGAGATATTCCTGCAACCAGCTTAGACGTTTCAAATTTCGATACGAGAAATGTGAATCGTATGGATATTATGTTTTTCAATACAAGGATTACAAATTTAGACGTTTCAAGTTTTGATACATCTAAGGTCACAACTATGAGATACATGTTTTCTCAAACAAGGATGATTGATTTTGATGTATCAAATTTTGACACAAGTAACGTGGTTAATATGGAGCACATGTTCAGCAACTCTTTTGTAGAATCCTTAAATCTAATGAATTTCAATACAAATAAAGTTACAAATATGAGTAATATGTTCTTTCAATCACGCGGGTTGAGACAATTAGTATTAGGATCTAATTTCAGGTTTCTCCCCGGTGCTGCTCTAACCACAGTACCAAGTACTAGTGGATTTCTTGGTGTTTGGCAGTCAGTAGGTGATGGATCTATATCAAATCCTTTAGGAGAATTTCAATTTACCTCTTCTGAACTAATGTCAAATTATTCTGGAGAGACTATGTCTGATATCTATGTTTGGAAACCTAATTTGCCGGGTGGAAGAATCATAGTTTATTATGAAGATATAGATGGAATTGCACTATCGGAAGTTGTGATTATTAATGCTGGACAGATTGGTATGCCCTATACGACAAAGGCAAAGGATATTCCAGGATATTCTTTGCTAAAGGTCCCAGAAAATGCTAGTGGTGTATTTACGGCAGAAGAACAAGAAGTACGATATATTTATGAACGAACCGATGCCGCACCAGTCACAGTGAAGCACAAAGATTCCGAAGGGAATCAACTGGCAGAGCCAGTGATCCTAAGCGGGAAAGTCGGTTTGCCATATGCAAGTGCAGCCAAAGAGATCCCTGGTTGGTACGTGGCTGAGACACCAGACAATGCTTCAGGAATCTTTACGGAAGACCCACAAGAAGTGGTGTACATTTATAATCGCTCAGATGCCGCCCCGGTCACAGTGAAGCACAAGGATTCCGAAGGGAATCAACTAGCCGATCCAGTGATCCTAAGCGGAAAAGTCGGTTTGCCGTATGCAAGTGCAGCCAAAGAGATCCCTGGTTGGTATGTGGTAGAAACACCGGACAATGCGTCAGGTACGTTTACGGAAGAAGCACAGGAAGTGGTATATGTGTATGAACGCAGCGATGCGGCACCAGTCACGGTGAAGCACAAAGATTCCGAAGGGAATCAACTAGCCGATCCAGTGATCCTAAGCGGGAAAGTCGGTTTGCCATATGCAAGTGCAGCCAAAGAGATCCCTGGTTGGTACGTGGCTGAAACACCAGACAATGCGTCAGGTACGTTTACGGAAGACCCACAAGAAGTGGTGTACATTTATAATCGCTCAGATGCAGCACCAGTCACAGTGAAGCACAAAGATTCCGAAGGGAATCAACTAGCCGATCCAGTGATCCTAAGCGGGAAAGTCGGTTTGCCGTATGCAAGTGCAGCCAAAGAGATCCCTGGTTGGTATGTGGTAGAAACACCGGACAATGCGTCAGGTACGTTTACGGAAGAAGCACAGGAAGTGGTATATGTGTATGAACGCAGCGATGCGGCACCAGTCACAGTGAAGCACAAAGATTCCGAAGGGAATCAACTGGCAGAGCCAGTGATCCTAAGCGGGAAAGTCGGTTTGCCATATGCAAGTGCAGCCAAAGAGATCCCTGGTTGGTACGTGGCTGAAACACCAGACAATGCGTCAGGTACGTTTACGGAAGAAGCACAGGAAGTGGTATATGTGTATGAACGCAGCGATGCGGCACCAGTCACAGTGAAGCACAAAGATTCCGAAGGGAATCAACTAGCCGATCCAGTGACCCTAAGCGGAAAAGTCGGTTTGCCATATGCAAGTGCAGCCAAAGAGATCCCTGGTTGGTACGTGGCTGAAACACCAGACAATGCGTCAGGTACGTTTACGGAAGAAGCACAGGAAGTGGTATATGTGTATGAACGCAGCGATGCGGCACCAGTCACGGTGAAGCACAAAGATTCCGAAGGGAATCAACTGGCAGAGCCAGTGATCCTAAGCGGGAAAGTCGGTTTGCCGTATGCAAGTGCAGCCAAAGAGATCCCTGGTTGGTATGTGGTAGAAACACCGGACAATGCGTCAGGTACGTTTACGGAAGAAGCACAGGAAGTGGTATATGTGTATGAACGCAGCGATGCGGCACCAGTCACGGTGAAGCACAAAGATTCCGAAGGGAATCAACTGGCAGAGCCAGTGATCTTAAGCGGGAAAGTCGGTTTGCCGTATGCAAGTGCAGCCAAAGAGATCCCTGGTTGGTATGTGGTAGAAACACCGGACAATGCGTCAGGTACGTTTACGGAAGAAGCACAGGAAGTGGTATATGTGTATGAACGCAGCGATGCGGCACCAGTCACGGTGAAGCACAAAGATTCCGAAGGGAATCAACTAGCCGATCCAGTGACCCTAAGCGGAAAAGTCGGTTTGCCATATGCAAGTGCAGCCAAAGAGATCCCTGGTTGGTACGTGGCTGAAACACCAGACAATGCGTCAGGAATCTTTACTGAAGACCCACAAGAAGTGGTGTACATCTATGCGATAAATAAAATCGATAGTGAACACGATAATTCTGATAATAATTTACCGACAGATAACAACTTCTCCGATTCACATAAAAGATTACCTGATACAGGTGAATCATTAATCGGACAGTTATCAATGATATTGGCTGGATTGCTTATTGTCATAGGAATTTTTGTATTCCTGATAAGAAGAAGGAAGAATAATAAAGATTAGGCAAAAAAAAGCAACAAATCTATTAATGATTTGTTGCTTTTCAATATTATAGAAAGGAAATTAACTATTATGCTATTCACATCAAAGAAGGAATATATTGATCATTTTCGATATGAACTCTATGACAAATGTAATGAGGAGGCAGAATTGAAAGATTATTTGAATTCTCAGCTTTGTAATCTAGAAAAGTTAACAGCAAATATTTCTAAAGATACATTCTGGGAAATATTGGGTATAGATGCAAAGTTAAATCTATTAGTAGAATTGAATACGTTTGAGGATTTTTCAAAGGATGAGATAATTCGAATTATTGAGAATGACTATAAAAACTATTTTAAAGAATTGTGTGGATATGAGTTGAGTACGAAAACTCGGCCATCTATGATATTTTACATTAATTGAACAGTAATACTCTTTTTTATTAGAAGCTAATGGGGTCAGAAACTTTTAAGTTTTTGACCCCTTTAAATTTTCTTGATATACTTGACTTTGACAGGTGTCAGAAACTTATGTCCAGAAAGAGTGAGCAAAATTTGGCAATTTATGGGTATTCACGAGTCAGTACCAGCAACCAAGATTACAAAACGCAAATTCTGAAATTAGAAGATGCTGGTGCTGAAAAAATCTTTAGTGAAAAATATTCTGGTACAAAAAAAGAAGGTAGAAAAGAATTAGAAGAACTACTTTCAATAGTAGAGAAAGGTGATCTCGTCTTAGTAACAAAGATTGATCGCCTAGCAAGGAGTATCGTTGATTTAAATTCGATTATTTCTACTTTAAACGAATCAGACGTGACAGTTACTTTTTTAGACAATGCCTTGACGTTTGAACCTAATAAAAAAGATTCTATGCAAACATTGATGATGAACATGCTTGGTAGTTTTGCGCAATTTGAGCGAGACTTGATAGTGACTAGGACTCAAGAAGGAAAGCAGTGGCATAAAGCCAATAAGAAAGATTATAAAGAAGGTAGGCCCAAAAGAGTATTAAACTCTAAGTATTTACATGCTTTGGAATTGATGGAAACAAATAGTATGAGAACAGTCGAAAAGAAAACTGGTATTTCTCTCTCTACTCTAAAAAGAATCAAAAAACAAGCAAGAGCGGAAAATTTATAGTTTAATACAGAGGAGAACAAGCATGAGTAAAAATGAGAATGATAAACAAAACTCTACGAAAAGAAAGTGGGAGATCGACGAATACGATACAACAGATAAATATAGAAATATGATTGAGAAGCTAGCAGATGCTGAGAGAAATTCCAAATTAGTAGTATTTGTCGGGGCTGGAGTTTCCATATCTCAAGGATATCCTAATTGGGATGGCTACGTTGATCACTTAATTAAATATTGGCAATTTAATATTCAATCATTAGTCAGTTCAGAAAATATATCTAGAGAAACAATACTTGTATTCGATAAAATATCAAGAGGAAGTTTTTCTAACAAAAGAAAAATAGATTTAGTCCATCAAATATTGAAAAAGTTACTTGGAGACGAATTTGAAGCAAACCAATTAAATTTTGAAAAGTATTATTTTGACGATGTGAGACCTTTTGAACCAGAAAACAAGACCCTAGCTAGCTTATCTAACTTAGATGCCACTTTTATTACATCTAATTATGATACTGAAATTGAAAGGCACCTTGATAGGAAAAGAAAAAAACCACCTGTTGTTAGAGACTTAGGTGAATTCCAAAATACAGATGTTTATTTGAAAATTAGCCACGTACTGCATATACATGGGACAGCCAAAGGTAACCCGCATTTGTTAATTAATTCATCATCTGCGTATTCTAGGCAGTATTTTAGAAATAGAGATAAATTTGAAGAACTTGTGAGGTGGTTTGAGGACAGCAAGCCTGTTGTACTATTTGTTGGGGTTAGCTTAGAAGAAGATGAACTTCTTTCACTATTAGTAAAAGAAAATGAAAATTTTGCTCTTATGAAAGCTGATGCAAACGCTAATACCAAAGTAGATAGAGACCTACGAAATTACATTGAAGAGTTTTTTTATAAGGAAAATTATACCAAAATATTTTGGTATGGTGATGATTTTGATGAGCTGCCAATCGTTATTAAAGATATTGTAAGTGACATCAAAAAAATAAATAAGCCAACACCTCAACAGGAATATTGGAACGAGCTCAATACATTGGAAACAAAAGATGAGGAATATCTTCAAATATTAAATTCGATGCTAGATAATAGAAAATATCATAGAACACTTAATCAGTTTTACGAACACATATCTAGTAGTATAGAAGAGGAATTAATTAAAAAGGTCCTCGATAATTCATTTAAATCTAAAATTTTTACTGATGAATCCATGGAAGTACCTAGTAATTTTTGGGATTTTTTAGATAAAAACTACAGCTCAATAGATAAAAAATTAGTAACTAGTATAAGCAAATTATATTTAAAAGATAGTTTCGATCCAAGATATGTAGCAGCCTTCAATATATACAGTAGATTAGATATAGAAAGAACATGTAGAAATATCTTGGCACTTTCTATCTCTAAGATTGGTTATTTACCAGCAACAGAATTCTCTAACGATTCGCTTTTAATGGCTCAATGGATGATCAATCAGCTTAACGATGAAAATTCTAGAGACTACTTATACAGTTTAGATGGGGATGAAATTGTATTTAAGTTTACTCAAGACACTATCAAAGACCTGAATTTATCACTAAAAAGTGATAGTTTAAAGAGACAGCTTTTCTTACCGATAACTGAAATAATAGAAGATGGCATACTCGGAGTATTTTACCATGCATTAGTCAACAGAAGAATTTATTATAATGATAAATATTTGATGGATGATTTCCCTAAGCTTTTGTTAGAAAACAGATTAATTCAGAAAATTCTAGTTCACATAGATGCAAACGAAGAATTAGAGGTGAACTTACTAAATCATTTAGTAGATGTAATAGATTTCAGTAATAAGAACTTTGGTTATGAACTGAACGCTTTTATAAATGCACATGAAGAATTGATAGATCTATCGCGTGTACTCTATAGAGGAAAATATGCAGATACTGTGGGTAAAGTTTATTCTATTCAGGCAAAAAGCTTTATAACAGCTGAAGATATTCTTACAAATGACGTAAAAACAATAGTACACATTCTCATTTCCGAAAAAAACTATTATGAAGATCCTGCTAACCTTGATTATAGCAACTTTAAGACCGATGATGAGACTATTAAGTTCGTATTTAGATTGTTACAAGAAGACAATGATATATCCAAAAAACTTAAGAAAATTTTGATTGATTTTAGTGGGAAACTATTTGATAGATACGAAAATCTATATCTAAAAATTGCAATTGATAAGAAACTAGATTCAATATTCGTTGAAAATATTACAAAAATATATTTAGGAAAGATAAATGTTTCTAGATATACAAATAATTATAGTTCTTTTTTTTCCAACTTTTTATTAAACAATTTTGATTATAATGAAGATATACTTGATAAATTCCTAGAAGTAGATATATCCGCACTAGACTATGATAATAAAAATAATGAATTAATAGAACTTGTTAAATTAATAAATACAGAGCTAGGAAGCTACCTTTGGTCCTTAATCAAAATAGTAAAATCAGGAAAAGTCGAAAGCTCCTTGGCGAAATTGAAGTTCAGTCAAATTATACCAAGTACAATTCGAAATTTTTCAGAAGGTTCTTTATTCCATGAATATGACGTACAGCAGCTAGAGATTACAGATAATACTTTTAGGGGATTTTGCTACTTTCATTCAGCAATTGCTAAGGAAGATATCGTACAAGACTTTATAAACATAGTAATTCAAAATTTAAAATCAAATTCAATAGTCGATAACTTAGAAACAGTCCCCTTTTTAATTGGACTGTATGAGATTAATCCCAATTATATTGAACTGGATTATTCTGAAGATATACGTTTTAGATTTATGTTAGATATCATATTTACAAATGAAGAATCATATCCTTATGAGGATGAGTGGCTTAAATGGATACTGGATAATGAACATGACGGTTCAAATTTAAATGAGCTCGCATATTTATTTAGTTCGAACAATGTTTATCTATCAAAAGTGAAAAAAATTATGAGTGACAAAGAGAACTATCTTTATGAGGGTGATTCAAAGGCATTGTTATCCGTATTTATACACCAGATAAAAGAAAATGACTTTACGACAGATAAGCAGTTTTTCATTGATTTATTATTCTATCTTCTTGAAATTGAAAGAATTAAAGCTGATATTTTTTTTGTAACAGAATTAGAAGAATTGATGGACAACTTAGATGAAGAACAAAGGAAATATTTATTGAATATACCTTATGTTCAGCATACTCTAACACCATTTGAGTCTCAAAAATTAAGATCTAAAATATGATGCTATACTATAATCTTGGCGGTGATTTCTGTACTTGAAAAGCAAAGACAGCTACTATAAAATTCTTAGCTTAACAGCTGATGAGAGATGGTTAAACCGTCCTGAAATTATAAAAGAAGTTCAAGAAATAAGCTCAACAATCGCTGATGGCCGCGCTTCTCCTATGAACTATCAGGATGCCAATGGAATAGAAGTAATTGATCAAGAGAGCAATGTAAGGAAGTACGCAACAATAAACGAGTGTGTACTGAATGAAAAGCTTTGTAGGGCAACGATAACGAAACACATTAAGAACAGAAGCAAAGCAAAAGACGGAAGAACCTTTACTACCTTCTAATTTTTTTCATATTTGTATGCTATGTTATACTTAGATCTGCGTAATTAGACTTGCGCTGCCCGTTATTGAAGTTTCAGGCAGCGCTCTTTTTGGGGGATCGATAATGGAAGAAGAAAAAATATTTGAGAAACGCTGGCAGCTAGCATCAAGCGAACAAAGAGCAAGATATAATAATTTGATGTCCTCCTACCCTACTATAAATTGGACCTACAAAGAAAAGAAGTATTTGCTTTGGTTGTGCCAGTTAGATATAGATACCTTTGAAACATTTGAAGTGATCCTAGATAAAATTAAACAGAACTGATCAGAAACAAGCGAATCCTTCTCTCGGTTCGCTTGTTTTTCTATTTATTGGTTGTCATAGGGCAATTCTAAGCTCGATTGAAAGAAAACCGATGGATAATCCCCTTGTTTGTACCGATTTAGAATACATCGATGTACGTATTGCCATTGACTCCTATTAGTTACTGAAAAAAATTAAACAAGTCCCTCCCTCTTTACAGAACGAACATTAGTTCGTATAATGAACTGTGATAAAGGAGGGTTTTTTATGTATTTCGATTATCGTTTTGAACCCCGTGGCGATTACTTATGTATCGACTGTAAAAGTTTTTACAGCTCCGTGGAATGCGTAGAAAGAGGCTTAAACCCTTTGACGACCATGCTAGTCGTATTATCTGGATCTGATCGACCAGGTGGACTTGTCTTGGCCGCCTCTCCTGCCGCAAAAAAAGAATTAGGTATTTCCAACGTCACGAGAAAATATGAGCTACCGGATCATAAAGATTTGATTTGTGTGCCACCCCGAATGAACTTATATATCGAAACAAACATAAAAATCGTAAATATTATTCGTCGGTATGTTTCTGATGATGACATTCATGTTTATAGTATTGATGAACTCTTTGTACGCTTTGACAAAGTTAAAAACCTCTACGGCAATTGTCGTACAAAGCAATTCGCAAAAGCCTTAATGCAAAGGATACTCGAGGAAACGGGAATCTATACCACTGTTGGGATTGGCGATAATATGTTATTGGCCAAACTCGCATTGGATAATGCTGCAAAGAAGAATCCGGACATGATTGCAGAATGGCGTTATGAGGACGTCCCTACTACTGTTTGGAAAATCCAAAGTCTGACCGATTTCTGGGGCATTGGCCACCGTACAGCAAAAAATCTCTGGAAACGTGGGATCACTACTGTCGAAGAACTTGCAAATACCCCCCCTTCCAGACTGAAGGCCTCCATGGGTGTGATTGGGCTTCAATTGCACGCTCACGCAAACGGAATCGATCGTAGCGAGATTGATAAGAAATATAAAGTTCTAGAAAAGAGTATTTCTAATTCTCAAATCCTTATGAAAGATTATACAGATAAAAAAGAAGTAATGATTATCATCCGTGAAATGGCTGACTTGGTCGGATCAAGGTTGCGAAAAGAACATGCTCAAACCGAATCAATCGCCCTTTCTATTGGCTACTCCCATGGCTAGTTGTTACCAGGATTTTCGCATCAAATGAAAATTCCATCCACCTCAAATACTAAGTTAATAACCAACTATGCATTGAAGCTTTTTGATGAACATTATGAGGGATTTATGGTTCGATCAGTAGCTATTTCTTGTTCCAAATTAATGTATCAAACGGCTCCGCAATTAGATTTATTTGATGATGCGGAAAAACAAATACGACAAGAAAAATTGGACTACTTGTGTGACAGGATAAGAAGTAAGTACGGTTTTAAATCACTAGTGCATGCAAGTTCCTTACTTGATGGAGCTACAGCAATATCAAGATCTGCCAAAGTTGGAGGTCATTAGAGAGGAGGCGCAGCTATGGGATATGGTCAATAATATCACGATCGCGGAATGGTGAAGTGGGGAGGATTTTATCTTTCAGAACATACCGAAGCAATTGATGGAGAAAGAACTATTGAAAGAAGTAAACCAACTCAAAAGTTTCAGATGGATGTCAATGAGATCGCCGAAACTTTGAACCAGGCAACGCTCAAGAACAAATCAGTAACTATCCAAATTGAAGCTCGTGATCGAGATGGGAGCTACTTTACTGATATAGTTGGCCATATTGAGGAGCATGATGAACTAGGAATATATGTTGGTGGGACAAAGGTTGGCTATGATGAAATTAGGAATATTGAAATAATTACTAAAGTAAAGTGGTCAAGTACAAATGATATTTTGTAAAAATTTTTATTTTAATTTTATCACTAAAATAAAAATCCCTATGGCAATCAGGCACCAAGGGATTTTTTATTTTAATGACTACAAAGAGTACTTAATCTCAATCGGATATGGCTTAATTAAACCCAATGTTTGCATTGCAACGGCATAGTTGTTCGCAATACCCGTAGGTATGCTTTGATATCCTGAGAGTGCAAAATCATAAGTATCCGTCACAACGCCAACTCGTTTTACTGATCCATTAGCCTGTCTGACGAAAGAATAAGAATAATTAACTTTATTTAAGGCGTAGTGCTTATCACCTGTTGTAAACACGAAACTTCCGCTCACTGATAATGTTTTTTTGTTAGATCTTACCCAAGGTTTGTACTTACTAGAATAAAAATCATTTAAAATATCATCGCCAGTAATGACACTTTTAGCCCAAGCATTATTGTTAGAGACATGTTTTTTTGGAGCAGGGGATAAAAAGTTTGGAACTTCTGAATATTTCATATACATTGCAGTGTTTGGGTATCCTGCAGCTTTAACTGCTGCAATTCCAATATTCCAAGCGGATCTCGCCGCTTGAATTGGATCTACAGCCGCTCTAGCATTTTTTGAAGATGAACTAATTTTGTCATTATTAACAAGTTCTTCGGCTGACAAAATTGCTCTTTCTAAATCTTGAGGATCGACTGTTGCAGATCTAATAAAATCAGTTAAATTTTGATTCATTTCCTCAGAAGATACAACACCGCTCAGTTTGCAATTTTCAATTATTGCATTTATAACTTCTTCATTGCCTGCAGATTCTGAAACGTAATCATCAATTCTAGCTTGAACTTCTGGAAAAATTTCCAACTCACTATTTGGAATAAGTGGTTCAATCACCTCTGAGCCACCGATCGTAATAATTTCATCCAGAGAGTCTGCATTAGAAATAACTGGACTCGCAAAAAGTAAAAACATACCACCAAAAACTGTTATTGATCCGAACACTTTTTTTATCATATATAATCTCCTTAAGTTTATATTACTTAAAAAATTACTTGCTCCAATTAAAATCTCTTTTTTCCTTTAAGGGAATAGAGATTGATAATTCTTGCTGTAATTCTAAAAAGTCATTCATATTATCTCTTTCTAAAAGCTTTTCCGTCTCCATATCATATACATAGAAATTATCATCATAAGTTTTGATTACTACATATCGCTCATTCCAATTAAGTTGATCGACGCCTTCAACAATAATCTCCATTTCTTTGATTCGTTCATCTTTAACAAAATTACTAGTAGTTGCAGATGATTGTATAACATCGTATCTGTCATTAATATTTATTGTATAAGATGTGTTAGTAATCAAAGGGTTATCATTTTGATCTAGAAAACTACATCCTGATAAGAAAATGGCCGATAATAGTATAAATAAAGTAGTTTTAGTCATTTTCATTTAGGTCGCTCCTCAATTTACCACCAATAGGTATGATCATCTAATTAAAGTATAGCATAACGTTTTTTTTTAACAATATAATTACTTAAATAATGCACTTACAAAATTGTAAGCCACAACATTTATTCTAGTTTACATAATTAAAATCACCTCAAGAAGCCCGTCAAACTAGCACTTGACGGACTTTCTTTTTCGTCGTTTTTTCCAAAGTACTGTATGCCATTAAGTGCCATTTACCGATATGAATGTTCAGTAAATTCCTTTGCTTTTTCATTCAACTACTTGTTAAAATGTATCATTTATTGCAAAACTAATATATCTTATGAAAAAAATTGGGTAAAACTATTATTATAAGAGAATGATTAGTTCGTCTATTGTTCATTGATAATCGCATAAACCATTTTCTAAACTCTTTTCAGTATCTAAGTAGTAAGTAACTTTGTGAGCAAGAATTTCTAAGATTTGAAGGGGCGATAAGCACAAAGTAGTGATAAAGATATGAGATCTTTAGGCAAATAAACAGTTGTTTAAGATGATGATGTCCAAATAAGCGTCTCCCTGATAAACAGAGGAGCACTCCGATATATCTTTTTCAAAGTAATTAATAAAATGTTTTGAAGTGAAAAAAGAAAACCCTAAATTTTTCCGAAATACTTTTGTATCAATATTTAACTGCTTCTTATGTTTTGTTTATACTAGGTTAGACTTTGGATAATATTCTAAAGTAAAATTAGGAACTTGCCTTGCATGGATAAGCAAAAATAAAAACATAATTGACAAAATGTTATTCTGGCAATGATTTATTTAGTAGATATAATCAAAGAGCAAATAAGATTCTTATATAGTCAATAGAAAACTATTAAAAATGGGAGGACAATGATGATTAATGAATTTGATATCATGATAACTAAATCCGATTTAATTTCAATGGGATTTAAAAATAATCAGGCAACACAAATGCTAAGAGAAGCTAAACAATATTTAGTTAATGTTGAAGGAATATATCTATACAATAATAGGCAGATAAATGTTGTACCGGCAAGAATAATTGAAAAATTGTTTCACTTGAAAATTCGTAAATGACTGCTACAATCAAAACGAAAGGGTTTGCTAGGAGTATTCATTATGGGAAAAATAAAGAGTATTTATCAAGATAAAAAAACTAAAAAATGGTATTTCAGAGCATACTTAGGAAAGGATTCTAACGGAAAAAGAATACAAAAAACAAGGAGGGGGTTTTCGACTCAAAGAGAGGCGAAGATAGCATATGATAAATTTATGTTGTCCTATAATTTTAAAGAATCAAGTACGAATAAGAAAGAGCCATGTAAAGGCCATCTGACCTTTGAAGAGTTTTATAAAAATAGATTTGTTAAGTGGTATGAAAGACAAGTAAAGAGACAGACATTTGAGAATGCAAAATTCATATTTGAAAAGAAATTGATATTTTTCTATCATTATAGACTTATTGATATTACAGCAGAAATCATTGAGGATTGGATATTTGAATTAAGTCAAATGACATCAAGAAATTCAAGACTTAAAAGGGAAAAATCAGTCCTGTCAAAAAGCTATATTAATCGAATTCGTGGTCATTTGAAGATTGTAATGGACAGAGCTGAAAAAGAAGGATTCATTGAGAAAAATCCAGTTTTGGATGTTTCTTATTTATCTGTAGAAAACAAAAAAGTTAGTTTTTGGGAGTTAGATGATTTTAAAAAAGCCATAAGTTATTTCAATGGTAAGAGTCTTCAAAATGAACACAGAAAACTTGTTTTTGAACTATTATTTTATACAGGGTTAAGAATTGGTGAGCTTTCTGCACTTTCTTGGAGTAACGTGGATTTGAAAAAAAATCAGATTACAGTTGAAAAAACTTTAGTATACTCTAAAAAAGAAAGTTGGTATTTCTCAACGCCTAAAACGAAAAATGCATATCGTACAATTGCTATTGGGAAAATGTTATCAAGAAAATTAGAAGAATGGAAACAATTGCAGATGATGATAGGGTCCTTTGAGTTTGTTATCCAATTAGATGGAACATTTACTCCTCCATATTCTTTTGCAAATTGGCTGAAAGAAGCGGCCGTTAAGTCTAAAGTATCACCGATTAAATTGCATTCACTTAGACATTCGCATGTCGCATTCCTTATTGAACAAAATGTTCAACCATTAGCAATTATGGAAAGGATGGGACACTCTAATATTCAAATCACTTTGGGAACCTATGGACATCTATATGCAAAGTCTGATTGTCGAATAATTGATGCAATCGATGCTTTCCAAGTGTAGTTATTTTAAAAGAGAGTAAGATATATTATAGTTGTTGGTTTTCCAATTTTCTTCCAGTAAGCAAAAAAGCGTATAAAATCAAATGAAATTCTATGGTATTTTGTGTTGAAGATGTATCGGAAATAAGAGCCATAAGGACTTATAAACGTTGTTAAGGCAATGTTATAAGTCCTTTTTCTTTTTTCAGATCCTCAAAGAATTGCTGTAATTCTTCTTGCGTATATAAATCAACTTTCTTTTCTAATCATTCGACCGTCTCTGGCATGATCACTTGTTGCATTGGGTTATCTTTTTATAATGATATTGTTGATCGCATAATCAAAGACTTTTAACGCATATGCTTTGATTTATTGATAAATTACGACTTTTTTTATCCATTAATTTACTGCTTTTTGGCAAGTATGGGTATTGGTGGCTTCAATACTTAGACTGTCAATTTGTGGGAAAATTTGATTTTTAAAACATTTTTCGATATTTTCCAGTATTGTTGGTTTATCCGTATGTTGATGTTGCTTTAACCACATGTGATAAACTTCTTCAAAACGATAGCTTTTATTCCGACCATAGGTAGTCATATAAGTGCAATTGCTGATAGAGATAGAGAATTTCTCCTTGAACGAATGAGGCATTAATAAGTATAAGCTCCACTATTCCGGTGGGGAAATCAACGTCTATTTTAATCATTTTTTAAGGGGATGATCGAATGGGATTTTTTTCAACTGAAAAGACGAGGCTGTCGGCAATATAGTGAATTTTTTGAAGGAAACGACAATAATTGGGGTGGCAATAACCACACGCTTTAATGATCATCGTGCGTTCCAAAATGGTCAGTTTTTGGTACTACCCGAAAGGGTCGCAACAGTTTGTCATTTACAACAAATTGATGGAATAGGCAGATAAAGGCAATGATGTTAGCGAAATTGATGACTGGATAGGGGTCTAGTCACGTCTGAGAGGGGAAAAAGCTAACCTGATTGTGGAAAAAAATTCACTGACGCCGATTGAAAAGAGATAGAGCAATACGTTCGAGAGCAACAAAATATTGAATTTTGGGAACAATAATAAATAAAACGCAAACCGTGCAAAAGTATAGATATCATACTTTCGCACGGTTGTTTAGAGAACAGTAATTAATTTTTAATTTGGTTTCCTGTAGACAAGAATAATACACACTCTATCAATTAGAGGAAAAGAAACTGTATAGTTCAGGACGTATAGCCAAAGCTTGACTCATAGGTCCTTGTTTATCAAGTGTTGTAGTTATTCCAACGATCGAAGAGTTTTGAATGATGGGAGCGCCAATGGAGCCTTGCGAAACAGTGACGTCATGGAAAATTAACTCTGGTGTGTTGATCGCAAATGTTTGATTTCCCCACATAATCTGTTGCATAAGATTACCAGTATAACTTACAACATGAGACAAAACCGCTCCTTCTGTCGGTACAGCATAGTTTAACCGACCTGCTAAATGCTCTGATGGTGTATTCATCGTGATATAACCCATGTCATATCGTGGATCTGCTGAGTTGATCCATCCATTCATTGAAGTAAAACTGATTCCAGCATTCATTCCAGAGTATGGATCATCTGTTAGCGTTCCTCGCCCATCTTGGCTCGCGATCCATATTGTACTTATGATAGGCCAGCCTTTAAAGTCTTCCTGAGCATAGACCATACTTCCAGCTGTAACAAATCGATCTCGATCTATCAAAGCACCTGTCCCTTGCTTCATATAGAGTGAAGATCCATCAAGGAAATGGGTTTCAAGATATCCGCATTGCTTATAAGGGGATATGGTAGGGTCTGCCTTTATACGATTGTCTTCACCCAATACGATTGTCGGTGTTTTAGAAATCGGGTGTGTTTTGTCATCCGTAATGAATCCTTCAAATGAAATATCTAGATTACCAGTGAAACGACGCATATATTCTGCCATATCTTCTGCTCTTTCAATAGGTGTATTCCCACTAGGCATGTAATCAATTTCAGTCTCATAAGTTATTTTTTCATCTAGGTCATTGTCAAAGCCTTCTGCAGTTGCTACACTTGAATGAACAAATAATACAATGGGGATAATAAAAATACTCAACAAAAATTTGAGATTCTTCATTTTTTAATCTCCTTCTTCATAGTTTGACTTTGTTAATTACGTAAGTTGCTCAAAATTTCGAGTGACTGTATCAATGTTAAATTTGAAAAATGAATAGCTAAAACCTTGAAATAACTGTCCATGGAAATTGTTAATAAACTGAGTAACAATGCATTGTTTGGTTGTGGTGTTAGTTAAGAAACGCTCTTTAGTCAGTAAATCTAGTACCATAAACAAATAATGTATTTAAAGTTGTAAAAGAATAGTTTCTATTTATTAGAATCTTTCTTTGTTATTCGTATCTTACTAACTCAATTCCCATCGTCCCAGAGTTTCCTTTCATACTCTCTATTGGGTTTCCCCTAGTCAGAAACAGATGCTTTGCATCAATTTCTTTCATCCCATAAGAAACAGTCTGTTCCTTGTTTACAGATCCAATCAGTAATTTTTCATCAAAACTGATTCCTGTAATATACCCATTATATATAGAGCCATTAACCTCAACGATTAGAAAATGATTGGTAACATTGATCGTATAATAAGTTATCTCATCATCTTCGGTATAGAGCCATGTACCATTAAAAAAGGCGAGTGCTTCCAGTTCATCTTCTGACAATGTCAAATACTCGATCTTCTTTTCTTGATAAGACCAAGTAGCATATACGATACCTAGGATTAATATCAAGAAACATAACGAGTAAATTTTTCTGTTTTTCATATATGCTCTCCTTAAAAAAAGTTTATCAAATATCGAACATCAAAGATTCACATAAACAGATCTTTTCTTTCCTAATCGCTCAAGAGACTTTGTCAGTAGTGCCAAGAAAATAGGCCGGAATCTTGTTTCCATACTGATCCATGGGTTGAAATCAACTGACTATCAGGATTTAAAAGGTCGTATCCATAGCTTGCGGTACTCCATGGGTTCCATACTGAAATAGTTCTATAAAAATCAAAATTCGCATATCCTCTGACGACAAAAGCGTGTCTACCTTTTTTATAGTTTGAGCTTTGTCCTTCGGCAGAGACCCAATAGGGACGATTCGCATTGATTTCAGTAACAGTTTCCGTTACTGTTGCTACACCCCATCTATCTGTTATACCGCGGAACCCATGACTGGTTGCATAGCTAATACACTGAGCATTTGAAGCTGATTGGTTCGGTAAATTAGATGAATTAGGGTGCAGTGAACGCATCATTTGTTCAGCTGTCGGGGTTCTATTTTTTGTGTGATATCGAATAATTGATGTGGTAGCATAAGCGGCACACCAATTAGTTTGTCCTTGATTTTCCAAAAAATCTAAATGTAAATAATGCTGCCCTTGTGATCTTAATGATCTTTGCGTAGTTTTATTTGTAATAGGCAAAGTAAAGATAAGAGTGTCTTCGTATTCTTCTGTAAGTTCTTGATAGTCGAATTCATCCCATCTTAAATCACTTGGGGTGGTTACTCCTTCGGAGACCGGTGAATCATAGAACAGAGAAACTATTGAATCCTCATCGACTAAGTATAAATCAGCGTTTTTTTGTAGAAAGCCGACTCGCTCACTGTTTTCATTTTCGCCACTGAAGAAATCTGTTAACTCATCAATTAAATGTCCCGACATATTTGTTTCCCACTGATCAATATAAGAGTCGAAGTAACAAAAAATGGTTTTAATCAGTTCGTCTTGATGATACAAAGGAAAATAGTAATATGTTTCTTTTACATCATCGTCATAAACAGAAAATGGCATTCCCAGAGCTTTATCACCTGACGGTATTCCATCATCATTCAATAATATACTGTCAAAATAAATTAATCTCCCCTTGACTAGATCAATTAACTCCTCGGGAACCTCTTCTGATAAAAGTGTTGTATTATTTTCATTGTTCTGACCAACTGTGTCTTCCGCGTAAACGACATTAGTACCAAAAACGATAATAGCTATAGATAATAATGAAATAACTATTTTTTTTAAGTTTTTTCTTAACATAATGATTCTCTCCCTAATTAAACTAAAATAAACTTAAGCATCATCCATTAATTCCGTTCCGCAGTGGCCATCCTTCTGTTTCTTATTCACATATCACTCCTTTCGTGATTAATCTTCAGTACTGTTTAATTGTATAATATATCACAAATTTAAGCAAACGCTTTCATAATTTTGCAGAATAAAGACGTATATACGATAGTTTTTCTAAGGTGAATAAAAGAAGAGTTTTATTATCTAGTAGTCACTGTACAAAAAAGATTTACATAAATTATTTTTGGATGCTATTTTGAATTCTATTTGCTAGAAATTGACTGCAAATTATTGATATTTTATTTGTTCACCTTCTCTTAAAAAGCTTTATTCGACAATGTTTAATCGAAATGTTAGTTCGGATTTTAGTCGAAGATGTATCGGAAATAAGCAAACTGCCATTAAGCAAGGAATGGATCCTGTTTAATGGCAGTTTTTTATAATTTACTATGACATATCAAAGGAACCTCTAAGAATATGTATTAGAAAAGCAAATTTATAGAGAATAAACCTGCAATTTTTTCAATAATTAGAAAAAACCAGCCTCGTATTGTTCAAAATGTTTCAAAAACCACTTGACCTAAAGTCAACTCTAGGTGGTATCTTTTTAGATAGAAGAAATGAGCAGCGATTGTTGAAACTCAGAAAAATCACGATTCCCCTTTAGAATAACTTGCTATTTCTCGGTTTAACAGGAATTCTAAAAAGAGCGTCTAGCTCCGATTGCCGCATTTTTTTATTCCAGAGAACGATCTACTCATTTCGACTTCGTGTCTTTTTCCTTGTGAGTAAACACACGAATTATTCAAACATTTCTACAGGAGGTACGTACATGTTATTAGAAAAAATCAAAAGCCCTAAAGAGTTAAAAGAATTGACCAGTGGGCAACTTCAAGAACTGGTAGTAGAAGCACGAACTGCTTTATTGGAAAAAATCAGTCACCATGGGGGGCATAATGGCCCCAATCTGGGGATGGTTGAGATGACGATCGCGTTGCATAAAGTCTTTGATTCTCCCACAGATAAGCTGATTTTTGATGTGTCTCATCAGACTTATATCCATAAAATGCTGACAGGACGCGCCCATGCCTTTCTTGATGCTTCGCAGTATGATGCGGTTTCTGGTTACACAAATCCGAAAGAAAGCGAGCACGATCTCTTTACGGTCGGTCATACCTCCACCTCAGTTTCGTTGGCAAATGGTGTGGCGAAAGCCCGTGACCTAAAAAATGAAACGTATAACGTCGTTGCCGTGATTGGCGATGGTTCTCTATCAGGCGGTTTAGCGTTTGAAGGCTTGAACAATATCGTGGAATTAGGCACCAATACCATCGTGATCCTCAACGACAATGACCAATCGATTGCAGAAAACCATGGGGGGATGTACCAGAATTTGCGGGCATTGCGGGAAACCAAGGGACAAGCAGCAGACAATCTGTTCAAAGCGATTGGTTTTGAGTACCACTATTTGGATGAAGGAAATGATCTCGCTGCCTTGATCGCTTTATTTGAAAAAGTGAAAGACATTGATCATCCTGTTTTATTACACATTCATACGATCAAAGGCAAAGGCTTCAAGTTTGCGGAAGAAAATCGTGAAAAGTTTCATGCAGGCGGTCCCTTTCGTTTAGAAACCGGCGAATATATTTCTGCTGGCGGCAATCAAGTAACGTACAATAGCTTAACGACGGATTATTTATTAGAAAAAATGGCGACAGATCCTAAAGTCGTGGCAGTAAACGCTGGTACACCGATGCTGCTTTTTTCTCCAGAACAACGAGAAAAAGCAGGCAAACAATTTGTAGATGTAGGTATTGCAGAAGAACATGCGGTATCGATGGTTGCTGGGTTAGCAAAAAATGGCGCGAAACCTATCTGGGTCGTTTTTTCTACCTTTATGCAACGTAGTTTTGACCAAATCTCCCATGATTTAGCCTTAAATCATCTGCCTGGAACGATTTTGGTATACGGTGCATCGATCCACGGCATGAATGACGAGAGCCATTTGGGAATTTTTGATATTCCATTTTTGGCACATATTCCCAACCTTATTTATCTTGCGCCAACCTCTAAAGAAGAATATCTGGCAATGTTGGATTGGTCGCTGGAACAAGCCAACGCTCCGGTTGCGATCCGGGTACCGGTTGGACCTGTCAACGAAACGGTAAGAGCAGCCTCTACTGACTATAGCGATCAAAAAAATGAGGTGACTCAAGCTGGCACGCAGGTAGCTATCGTCGGTGTTGGAAACTTTTATGCGCTAGCAGAAGAGATCGCAGAACAATTGAAAATGCAACATGGAATTACGCCAACGGTGATCAATCCTAAGTTTATTTCAGAGGTCGACAAAGAGTTGCTGGATGCTGTGGCACGATCGCACAAACTCGTTGTCACGTTGGAAGACGGCATACGAGAGGGCGGCTATGGACAAATGATTGCCAGCTATCTTGGTGATCGTGAGATTGCCGTCAAAAACTATGGCTTAGAAAAGAAATTTTATGATAATTACCGGGCAGCAGACGTTTTATCTGAACTTGGTATCACTGCTGAGGAAATTACGAAAGATGTCATAGAACAGCTGCAGAAATAAGTTCTCTTAGGGTGTCTTGTGTAGCTGATAGGATTGTTAAAAAATGAATGATCGAAGGAAACCTTGCAGAAAAACAGACTGCAAGGTTTTTTTGCAAACAATCGGTGACGATTTGCAGCAAAATACAGAAGACCAATGCTTTTCAAGCATGAAGCCCAAGCGCGTTAAGCATTGGTCAACGAGGACAATCTAGCGAATAATAAGGTAATGAAAGGATCACTTTGTCATCTTGGGCTATTGGGTTCAGAGACAAGGAAGAAAAGGTGTTTTTAAGGAAAGGGGTAATTATGAAATTTTTTTCTATGAAGTTGTTGGCACTGTTGTCAGTGGCAATGGTCGTCTATTCGGCACCGGCGATCTCTGCCAATGTCCCAGCGATTGCGGCAAGCTTTCCAGAAGTTGATGCGGTCTACATTGGGTTACTGACCACGATTCCATCATTGTTTCTTTTACTGGGGATTTTTACTACCAGCATGATCGAAAAAAGGATCGGCAAAAAATACACGATGGTCACCGGCTTGGTCATTGTGGCAGTTTTTGGCACGCTGCCGGCATGGTATCAGGGAAGCTTTCCCGTCTTGTTTCTTTCGCGCGCGATTCTTGGCTTTGGGATCGGCTTATTCAATCGTTTGGCGCTTCAAATGATTAGTTTGTTGTTTCAAAATGAGCCGCAAAAGAAAGCCAAGGCCCTTGGGTTAGAAAGTGCCGTCGGTGGTTTAGGCGGTATCTTTATGACTTTGCTGGTAGGGCAGCTAGTGAAGATCAGTTGGGAGATCTCTTTCTTCGTTTATGGCTTTGCCTTGATCAGTCTCTTTTTTGTTCAGGTATTTATTCCCAACGAAACAAAAGCGACCACCGATGCGGCTCTGATAGCGAACGTCACGGTTTCAACAGAACGGAAACAAAAGTCATTTGTTTTGGGTGTGCTCTTGTTTCTGATCGTTGTCTTGTTTATCAACTACAATCTGCAGATCACCCCGTTGTTGTTGGAAAAAGGAATCGGTGATGCGACCGATGGCAGTAACATGATCGCCGCCATTGCGACGGGGGCATTTATCGCCGGCAATGCCTTTGGCTTGATATACAGCCGCCTACATCGCTGGTTGCTGCCCGTTGCGGCATTGCTTGCAGGAAGCAGCATCTATTTGACCTATCCCTTGCAGACGGTGGGGCTGCTCTTGGGTTGTTCTTTACTACTAGGCTTTGCCTTTCGCAATATCATGCCTTTTTTCACCCACTTGCTGACGACTGGTGGTGAAGCGGAAGCTAAGTTTGGCACGATCGTCTCGATCGTTGCTTACAATTTAGGAGTCACGTTAGCACCTTATGCATCACGCTTACTGATACTAGTCAGCGGCAATGAAACAGCAGGGATGCAGATGATCCTATCAGGGGGCTTGTTGGTTATGATTGGGATTGTGTCAGTGATCAGCAATCGCTATTTTCTTTATTTCGAGCGGGGAACTGCTGAAGAACTTGGGTAGCTGTTTTTAAAAGATTGAATGAAAAACTCTCTTACGATCGTCAATGTAAGAGAGTCTTTTTTTTAAGCAAATCTTTTCATCGGCTTGCTATTTTTTCCCTGCAAAATGCGTAAAACGGACAAACTGATTTTGGGCTTCTTCTTGTAAAAATTCTTTTGGTGTCAGCTGAAATTCTTGTTTAAAGCAGCGTAAAAAATGGGTATAGGAGTTGAAGCCGCAAGCTTCGAACGTGGCGGTGGCGCTTCTGGTTTTACGTAAAATTTCTTTGCTCTTTAAGAGTCGTTTCTTTACCACATAGGCATGAAAGGCGACGCCAGTTTCTTTTTTGAAGGTCCTTGAAAGCGAGTATGGGCTCATGAAAAGGGCTTTGGCGACGGTCTCTAAGGAGAGATCAGCGGTCAAATGCTGATTGATATAGGTAATAGCAGCCAAAATGTCTTTATTTTTATAGAGTGAGTCGGATAAAAATAGCGGTTCTCTTTCCTGATAGGCAATCGTATTGATGGAAATCAAAAACGCAATCAAATGATTTTGATAAAGTAAGTCGGTGCCATAATTGCTATCCGTTTTTTTGCGTAAAGGACGCAATAGCTGGTCTAGTTGGTCGGCATCGATCGATAAAATACGACTGTTGATGCCGCCGTTGCTACGAAAACAGGCAGTGAGATCTGTTTGGGTAGTGGAGAGGGCAGCGAGATAACTAGGATTGATATACAGGTAGGTTCGCTCGAAAAAATCAGAAGTTTGATGAACGATTCGATGCAAGACGTTTGGAGGAATCAAGATGATCGTACCAGGTTCTAGAGGGAATTCTCCGCCATCGATAAAGAAGACCGCTGATCCTTTTAAGGTACAGTGAATCTCATAAAAACTATGGTAATGATAAAGGGTATTGTTTTCTTCTACGATGTCTTTGATATGAAAGGCCTCAAAACGATCGTTGATCATCGTATCCGCACTTTGCTTCTCCATGATTGGCTCCTTTCGTACTCGTTTGTTTTTATCATACAAGAATAGATAGTAAAGTGTCAATAACTGCTATTTTTGTGTAAATGTAAGCGTGTTACGATCAATCTATCAAAGAGAAATGAGAGGATGAACCCAATGGTGATTTTAGAACAGTTATTTGTGGAAAAACGTGTTGTAGAAGAAAAAATTGATCGCATGATCGAAAATTTAACGACGATCAAGGATGATAATGGCGAATTTCTATTAGACTTTGACGGCTTGATCGTTGATGATAAAAGCTGGGGGATTTGGAACTGGCCGCAAGGGGTGGGACTATACGGCATTTATAAAAACTACCAAATCACCAAAAATCCCAAAGCGCTCCAAGTTGTGGAAGAATGGTTTGAGCAGCGGATGTTAGAAGGCGCGCCGCCTAAAAATGTCAACACGATGGCGCCGCTTTTGGCAATGGCGTATCTTTATGAAGACACCAAAGATTCTCGTTACTTGCCGTACCTTGAACAATGGGCGGAATGGGTCATGCATGATATGCCGCGAACCGATGAAAATGGTCTGCAGCATGCGACCTATGGACCAGAAAATCGCAACCAGCTTTGGGACGATACCTTGATGATGACCGCTTTGCCTTTGGCGAAAATTGGCATGTTGCTGAATCGTCCGGCCTATATCGAAGAAGCAAAACAACAATTTATGATCCATATCAAATACTTAGTTGATAAAAAAACTGGTCTTTGGTTCCACGGCTGGACCTTTGAAGAACGCCACAATTATGCGCAAGCGCTTTGGGCAAGAGGCAACTGCTGGATCACCATTGCGATTCCTGAGATCATTGACATTCTCGACTTGCAAGAAGGAGATGCGTTACGAGGCTTCTTGATCAATACCCTCTTAGACCAACTAGCTGCCTTGCAAGAAATGCAAGATGAAAGTGGTTTGTGGCACACCTTGTTAGATGATCCTAGCTCGTATGTGGAGGCTTCTGCGACGGCTGGTTTTGCCTATGGGATTTTAAAAGCCGTTCATAAGCGTTACATTGACAAAGCTTGGGAAGATGTTGCCTATAAAGCGTTAGCCGGTTTGATCGAACAAGTCGCAGAAGATGGAGAAGTCCAAAATGTTTCCATCGGTACTGGAATGGGAGAAGACTTGGAGTACTACAAAAACATCGCGATTACAGCAATGCCTTACGGGCAATCACTGACAGTTTTAGCATTTACTGAACTATTGGTTTCATTTTGTTAAGTTAAACACCTTACGTAATAAAGAGAGGAGCAGACAAAGATGATCAAAAAAGCGATTCGGATGAAGCTACATCCTGGTTATGAAGCAGAATATGAAAAACGGCATCGCGAACTATGGCCAGAACTAAAAGAGCAGCTCATAGCACACGGGGCGAAAAGCTACCAGATTTTCTTAGATCCAGAAAGCCTTGCGTTGTTTGGCTACCTTGAGATTGAAGATGAAACCCGCTGGCAGCAGTTAGCGGCAACCGAGATCAACCAAAAATGGTGGCAGTACATGGCAGAACTTATGGAAACAAATCCGGATGATTCGCCAGTGACACAGGAGTTAAAGGAAGTCTTTACGCTGTAAGCTAGACAAAAATGTTTATTTCTTAAAACGAACACGGTCGTATCAATTGTTTGACATCAATTACTGGTTAGTCAAAGAGGTAGTTCGCTCACGAATGTGAGCGGACTACCTCTTTTGTTGAAATAGCAACACAGTCATTTCGGATAGAAGAAACGTTAAGAGAGAAGTGCTTTTTCTTGCTGCTTCAAAAATTTCTTTGGTGTCATACCGGTAATCTTTTTAAACGTTTGAACAAAATATTCGGGGGCATTACTAAAGCCCGTCATCGCTGCCACTTCGTAGACTTTGTAGTTTTTCTTCAGCAGTTCTTGTGCTTTTTGGATGCGGTATTCGGCTAATTTTTGATTGAAGCGAATCCCGGTTTCTTTGTAATAGGTTTTTCCTAAGTATTCAGGATTTAAGTACAAAAGATGGGCGGCGATCCATTTCAATGACAATGCTTCATGGTCATAATATTCTTCGATGATCAGGTTGACTTTTTGGGACAGCTGCATGTTCTCGCTATCGTCTAAGCTGCCCCGCATCAAATCGATACAGTGAAGCAGCATAAACTGGAGTTCGTGCCAATTATTCAAGAGCATGATCTTTGGGGAATAGTCATCAAAGTAGATGTCTTTTTTGATGCGATGGTTTTCAAAAATTGCCGATAACAAATCGTTGACCTGCAGCCGCAATAGTTGGACAGGGTAAAGCTCCATGCGACAGGTAGAAAAAAAGTTTTCCGTAAGAACTTGGGCTAAAGTCAGTTCGCCTTTGTCGATCAATGCCAAAAGTTTTTCACGGTATTCCATATAGAGACTATTTTCATAGACATTTTCTTGTGAGATTTGGGCTTCTTGGATGACTTCAAAGGTATCAAAATAAAACTCCTTATCCAAGTTCCGCTTGCCTAAATGATAACTGAGTAAAAATTTTTCGGGGGTTTCGACCCAGCAATTGATGGCGATCCCTTTTCCTAGATGCGCAGCCTGTACCTTCGTTTTAAAAAAGAGATTAAAGGTATTTTCCGTACTGAAGTTCAGGATATAGCCAACTTTGTTTTGATGACCGATCACCAACTCGTGATGGTTCTCATAGCTTTCGATCCGCTTGGCGATGGCGTGATAGAATTTCGAATCAAATAAGTACATACAAAATGGAAAAACGAACGATTCAGGCAGCGGTTCTTCTCCGCAGCTATTGATGTATTGTTCAATTTGTTGTTTTAAATAGAGGGTAGATTCCATTTGACGACGTTCAGAACGTTCGATCGTCTCAGCCAACGCTTCTGAAAGCTTGCTCGGAAAAACAGGTTTTTCAAGGAAAAATTTGACCCCTAAAGCCATCGCTTCTTTGGCAAAGGAGAAGCTGCCAAAGCCTGTCAAAATAATGATTTGAATCGCAGGATTGATGGCTTTTAATTTTTTGATCAAGGCAAGTCCATTGACTTTAGGCATATTGATGTCGGTAATCACGATGTCGATGGTGTTTTGCTGACAAAATGCCAAGGCTTCTTCACTGTCTGTGTAAATTCCTTTGACCACTAATGGGAAATCAAAAGAAGCAACGAGGTTAGCCACACCATTTGCTATCAAGGGTTCATCGTCAACAACGAGGATATTTTTCATGTTTCACTCACTCCTTTTAAGGGGATCACAAAGCGCACCGTCGTCTTTTTGAAGGGAATCGAGGAGACGATGGCTAAGGACGCTTGATCACCATAATGCAGTTGCAATCGTTTTTGAATATTGGTCAATCCGATGCCGCCTTCTTTTTCAATCGAGAAGTTGGCTTTAAAACCAGGGCCATTGTCAGAGACACTGACTTGGAGAAAGGTTGCTTGTTGTTCAATCGTAAGGACGAGGCGACACGTCTCCTTCATATCATTGACGGCGTATTTAAAGACATTTTCAATCAATGGTTGAATCAGTAACTTAGGAATTTTAAAGGACAAGTCATTCACCAAAATTACTTCGATATACTCGATCCGTTTCCCGAAGCGAACGTTTTGAATATTGATATAGGCGTGCACGATATCTAATTCATCTTGTAGCGTTGTGAAGTCAGACTTGGTATCGATTTTTTTTCGAAACAAATAGGCAAGGGAGGTGACCATCTCTGAGATCTGCCACTGCTGATTTTCAATGGCGATCCAGTTGATCGAGTCTAACGTATTGTATAGAAAATGTGGATCTAATTGCGCTTGCAATCCTTTAAATTCGATTTCTTGGGACAATATACGCATTTCATAATTGTCCTTGATCAAGGCATTTAATTCATCGATCATCGTATTATAGCTTTCATAAAGGACCATGATCTCTTCTTGACTATTTTCTGGGACAGCGAGGGTCTTTAAAGAGGCCAGTTTTTTCGTTTTCCGCAGAACGGCCATTTGCGAAGCCAAGTCAGCTAAAGGGCGGGTCAGCTGATTGCTTATTTTCCGAATCACAACAATAATCAAACATAAAAAAGGCAAACTCACAGCGATGGAAAGGCCTTGTAGTTTATAAAGATCAGCTAAGACTTGATTTTCAGGCAGTAAATAAATGAAGGTCATATTCGGCATCGTCTTCCGATCCATTGCGTAGTAGTACTGGCGATTATCAAACGTCATGGAGCCGATCGATCGCTGGAAGGTTTCCATTTTTTGCTGCAAGGTATTTTGATCCGCAGCGAGGGTTTGCTCGTCATTTGCGGTACTATAAAATTGGTTCTGATACGCCATGAAAAATTGGTTTTGTTCGGAGACAATGGGAAGACTTTCGATCTCGTTACGAAAGAAGGACGTATTCACTAGAAATATCACCGTACCAATATAGGTTAAAGAAAGATCGGCTGTTGAATAGATTTTTCGCAGGTAGACACCTTGAGAAAGGTCCTTTGCAAAAAACCAACTCCCTTTGGCAGGCTTATCGGGCAAAGTCTCGATCATATCTTTGATGGTTTGGCCATTAAAGATATGGTCGGTCTCGGCTAGAAAGTTGATCATGTTTTCGTTCGTTGGGGTAAAGAGATAGACGTTTTGAATCGTTGATTCATTGCGTACGAGGGCGTTGATTTCTGCACTTAAGGCATTCTTTTGGTCGATCGCCTCTAAGGATTGCAAGGAATCTTGTGCCAAGATCCTTTGTAGGCCATTTTGGATCGGTGCACTATCGATAATGCGAAAAGAGAGGGTTTCGACGGCAGTTAAACGCTTGGCGATATTTGTTGAAATGATCGAGACATCTTTATACGCGGCTTCTTTCAGCTGCGCCATGTAGACTTGTCGCCAAACTAAGGTCAGGAGAACAGCCAATGAGACGATAATTGCCACCGTCGCAAAAAAGACAAAATGTAACTGTCGCTCAAAAGGCTGCTTTTTAAAGTGATTGATCAGCTTCTGGGACTTCATGGACACTGCCTCGCTTTGCTTGCAATTGTTTGGTTTTTTCAATCATCTGACCATGAAAAAATTCAGCGAAGAACAAGAAAATCACCAGTCCAAAGACGAGTAACAAAGAGGTTTTGGCAGTCAATAAGAGAAACAATAAATACCAGGTAAACAACAAGGCAAGGCCTTGCAGTGGGTAGCGAAAGACTAGAAAGATACTGACGTACAAGGTCTGTTTCCAAGCGTGTTGTTCGGCTTTGGCATAGGTCATAAAGCTGATGAATGCAGTGTAAAGGAGGAGAATCGTTAAAAGTAAATAGACAGGACGCAGCCAAGCCATTTCAGTCGGGAAAAAATGAGTAATCCGTAAGTTAAACAACAACAGGAGTACTGTACTTAATAGTCCAATGCCAAAAAGGGAAAAGGTGCGAAAGGCTTGCTTGTAGGCTTGCCAGAAGGCAACAGCTGAATAGTCATGACCAGTTTTACGAAAATCATGTAAACATTTGATCGTGACAGCGGTGGCAGGACCGAAGCCAAAAATCCCCAACCCTAAAAGGGTAAAGAAAAGCCATAAAAGGTTTAATTTAGCAAAATAAGCTGTTACCGTAAAAAGACGAAACAGTCCGGTTTGTATTTTTTTCATTGTTTCCACCTACCTTGTTTTTTGAAAAGTAAGCCTTTTCAACGCTAGTATAGCATAGTATATTGGAAAAAATAGAGCATGTCTGTTTTTTTACATTTTTCATCTGTTTTTCTATTTTTTTCTAGCTATTGCCCGTGAAGGCTTAGCCTTCAGCAAAAACGACAGTCTAGTTTTTCACATATTTGCTCTTGTTTTTTCATTTTTATTAACGAGGATTTCCATTACAATCACCTTGTAAGCGCAAACAAAAAGGAGTGTAGAAGAATGAAGAAAACTTTTTTAAAAGCAGCGAGCTTGTTGTTTCTTGGTGCGACCTTAGCAGCTTGTGGCAATAACGGCAATAGTAGCGGAAGCTCAGAAGCTGATGCAGATGGGAAAACGACGATTTCCTTTACCTGGTGGGGCTCAGAAGTCAGACACGAGAAGTATATCGAATCGATCAAAGAATTTGAGAAACAAAATCCTGACATCAAAGTTGAATATGAATATGGTTCTTGGGATGACCATTGGAAAAAACTAGCGACAAAAGCGGCTTCTGGAGAATTACCTGATGTGATCCAGATGGATGTGCAGTACATTGCGCAATATGGAACGAAAAATCAATTAGCAGATATGTCGGAATTTATCGGCAATGAGATTCAAACCGATGATATCAAAGAATCGATTTTAGCAACAGGCGAGTTAGATGGAAACGTTTTCGGCATACCAACTTCTGTCAATACTATGGCGATGCTCTACAATCCATCATTGGTAGAACAAGGGGGCACTGGGATTGACTTTAGCAATTATACCTTCGATGACCTTGTAGAAAGTACGGCAGCGATCGCTGAAGCAACAGGTGATTACGGTTGGAACGATAACAATGACAACAGTACGATTTTGCAATACTTTTTACGTACTAAAGGCGAAGATCTATACCAATACGATGCAGACGGCAAACCAGAGATCGGTTTTACCAAAGAAAACTGGGTTGAATTTATGGGGGCTATCGCAGATCTTACGGAAGCCAAAGCAATGCCAACCGCAGAAGTGACTAGCAATGCCAACAGTATGGATCAATATCCGTTTTCACAAGGAAAAGCAGCTTATATGATGACTTGGTCCAATCAATACTTGACCTATAAAGCCTCCGCCGCAGAAGATGTCGAAATCAATTTGGCTCGTCCTTTTGACTCAGAAAACGGGGCGATGGCGTATCGACCAGGGTTCTTTTATTCGATCGCGAATGCTTCTGAATCAAAAGAAGCAGCTGCGAAGTTTGTTGACTTTTTAGTGAATAGTGAAGAAGCCAATAAGATCATCGGTACTGAGCGGGGAATTCCTTCCAATGATGCCATCAAAGAATTGCTTTATGCCGACATGACACCAGAAGAACAAGAGTCCTCTGATTTCTTAGATGATATTGCAGACATCGTCGGTGATCCATCCCCAATCCCACCAATTGGGTTTGCTGAAATCAACACGTACTTTAAAGAGCTGTACGCAGAGATCACTTATGGCACGATGACACCAGAAGAAACTTATGATGCCTTTACGCAACGCTGCGAAGAAATTTTTGCAGAAAACTATCAATAAGCATAGATGCGGCGCCTTTACTGACTTTTTCAGTAAAGGCGTTTTTTTAGGAGAAGCACTGGAGGAAAAAAATATAGGTCCTCTAGTTTTTCACATTTCTGTGCTTTTTTTTCTATTCATTCTTAAGAAGTACTTCGTTAAAATCAACTTGTAAGCGTAATCAACTATAGGAGGTAGGAAGTGAAAATTATGGAACTACAATCAAAATCACCCACGGCCAAAGAACCTGGGAAACTCAAAAGCTGGTTTAATCGATTACCAGAATCAAAACAGAATATGGTTACAGGCTACTTATTTATCTCACCCTTCATCATTGGCTTTTTTGCTTTTATAATCGTCCCGATGGGGATTTCTCTTTTTATGTCTTTTCATGACTATGATCTATTGACAGAGGCGCAATTTGTTGGCTGGAATAACTTTATAACGATTTTTACGAATGATCCCAAGTTTGTTCAGTCACTGACTGTTACGCTGAAATATGTTGTGTTGGCAGTCCCTTTACGGCTGATCGTCGCATTAGCAGTGGCGATGCTGATCAACCGCCCATCGAAATTAAGCGGCGCTTATCGGGTATTATTTTATATCCCTTCGATTTTAGGTGGGAGCGTGGCGGTATCGATCATGTGGCGGAATCTTTTTGGCGATTCAGGGTTGATCAATGGCGTGCTAGCGGCGATCGGCTTAGACCCGATCTACTTCTTTAAAAGTCCTGGCTTAGCGTTGATGACCTTGATTTTATTAGCAGCGTGGCAATTTGGCTCGTCGATGTTGATTTTCTTATCCGGTTTGAAAAATATTCCGAAAGATTATTACGAAGCGGCGGAAATTGATGGGGCAGGAAAAATCAGACAGTTTTTCAATATCACGGTCCCAGTCCTGACGCCAATCATCTTTTTCAATCTGATCTATCAAACGATCATGGCCTTTTTGACCTTTACACCTGCGTTTATCATTTCGAATGGGACGGGTTCACCCCGTAACGGCACGTTAGTCTATTCCTTGTACATGTATCAACGAGCCTTTACCGATTTCAAAATGGGCTATGCTTCAGCCTTAGCGTGGATTTTACTGGTCATCGTTGGGTTGATTACGATTCTGTTGTTCGCAACATCGAAATTTTGGGTGTTTAAAGAAAACGAGGAGGTTTGATTGATGCGTGAACAAAAACAAAATTATTTCTTTGATGCCGTGATCTTAGTTGCTGCATTACTGATGCTTTATCCGATTTTCTGGCTGCTGTTTAGTGCCTTTAAACCTAGTAGTGACATTTTTCGAACGGCAACGGAGTTGATCCCCCGCAGCTGGACGTTAGAAAACTTTACCAAGGGGTTTGAAGGGATCGCAGGGATTCCCTTCATTCGCTATATTTTCAACTCATTGCAAATCGCGTTGATTTCAATGGTAGGGGCGGTCTGTTCTTCGGCTGTCATTTCTTATGGATTTGGTCGGATTCCTTTCAAAGGAAAAGGCTTTTGGTTTGCTTGTATCTTGGTCACGATGATGCTACCGCAAGAGATCATCATGGTGCCTCAGTATCTTTGGTTTAATCAATTAGGCTGGCTTAACTCGATTCGTCCAGTGACCGTTCCTTCATACTTCGGACAAGCCTTCTTTATTTTCATGATGGTCCAATTCGTCTCTGCGATCCCGACAGATTTAGATGAAGCAGCAAAAATGGACGGCTGTGGACGGGTCGGTATTTTCTTCCGCGTGATTCTACCGTTGATGAAGCCTTCCTTGGCAAACGCTGCGATCTTCTCTTTCTATTGGAAATGGGAAGAACTGATCGGACCGATGCTGTACCTCACACGTCCGCAAAACTACACGGTATCGATTGCCTTGAAGCAGTTCCTGGATGCTAGCAGCACCTCCAATTGGGGAGCCATGTTCGCGATGTCTGTGGTCTCCTTGCTGCCTGTGTTGATCATTTTCTTTATTTTCCAAAAATACATTGTTGAAGGCATCAGCACGACTGGTCTTAAATAAGTATGGAAAAAGATATTCGCTGTTTTGGAATATCTTTTTTCTATTGAATGAATTCGTTGAAGAAAGGACAAACCGATGGAACCATTTCAAGTAATTGATTTTCATGTCGTACCAAGCACGATCGGCGCTCATCAAGCGACCCTTATTTGGGAGAAGCCGCTGCACGCTCAAGCTATTTTTGGTTATCAATTGTTTTTAGACAACGATTTGATCCAAACCAGACCAACAAACAAGACGCATTGGACGTTGACAAACTTATCTGCCGATCAAACGTATCAAGTAACGATCATCTGCCTCGATCTTCAGGGATGTCTGCTTACAAATACCGCAGTCACGACGACCTTTCGTACAAAGAAAAAAAGTGTTGTGTTAGATGTTACGCAAGCACCATACCATGCTGATAGCGAAGGCAAAGAAGATAGTACCGCCATTCTCCAGCAAGCGATCAACGATTGTCCTAGCAACGGCACAGTCTGGATCCCAACAGGGGCGGTGATCCTTTCCGGTGCGTTGGAGCTAAAAAGCAATATGATTTTTCAGGTAGATGGCACATTGCAAGCAAGCCTCGACATAGAAACGTATCGGGTTGCCCCTCACGATTATTTAGGAAGCGTGAATCAAGAGGGGTTGCCATTAAGCCGTTATGAAGGCTGGGAATTGTTTTGTTTTCGTTCATTGATCAACATTGGGTATATCGATCGGGGCGATCGAGGGCGTATCGTTTGTGAAAATGTCCGTCTTTGTGGCAAAGGAACGATCATTGGTGGCGGGAATCCATTAGGACTAGCGATGCGAAACCCTTATGCAGACCGTGAACAGTATCCAGAATATGTTTCTGATGGAAAACCTGGAAGACGAGTAAGGGGACGTTTGATCTGTATGATGCAGGCCAAAAACATCCATTTGACAGAGCTGACGTTGAGTGATCCACCATGCTGGACTGTTCATATGATTTACTGTGACACCGTTGTGACCCATGGGGTGACTATTCAGTCCAAAGGCATCGACAATGGCGATGGTTGGGACCCAGATTCTTCGCAAAATTTGCTGATTTTTGACACCGTTTTTGATACGGGCGATGATTGTATCGCAATCAAATCTGGCAAAAATCCAGAAGGAAATCAGATCAATAGACCAGCGAAAAATATTCGGCTGTTTGATTTGGCTATTCGAGGGGGACATGGCATCGCGATTGGTAGTGAGCAATCTGGTGGTGTTGAAAATATCGCTTTTCGAGATTGTCAACTGACCAATACGCTTTATGGACTAGAATTGAAAGCGCAGAATGATCGTGGTGGCTATATTCGTCAAGTGACGATCACCGATTGCCTGTTGGATCGTTTCATGGCTCATCCTGTTGCTTACAATGCCGATGGTCAGGCAGCACAACAGTTACCGATCATTTCGGATATTTTGGTCAAGAATACCCGTATCGTAGGGCAGAACCCTTTGGTCGAGCTAAAAGGGTTTGTCGATGAACAAACACAGCAGGTTTCACCGATCCAACGCGTTACTTTTGAGTCAGTTGCCTTTGAATCAGCTAAAGGGCAAAAGAAAATGATTTTTGAACAGTGTCAGGAGGTCAGCTTTAAAGAGGCAGCGATCATTGATCGAGCGGCCATAAGTGACGCAATAAGTTGCCAAGAAACAGTCGAACTATCCATGGTGGGGCAAAAGAAACGCACGTAGAACAAGCTTTTGGAAATGATCTGCGTTGGTTTTCCCAATGAGAAACAGTTAGTTAAGCACCTTATTTCCTTCCTTGACAGGTTGCGCCTTTTTGCTTTTGTAGACAAAAAGGCGCATTTTTCTAACAAGAAAGGACGTTACAAAAAAAGACGATCCTCAGAAATCAAAAAGGACTTTCTTTTGCCACTAAGGGGACTATAGTAAAGAATGTAGGAAAAAAGGACGCCAGAAAGCACATGGGAAAAGACAACGAGATGTGCCAAGAGGAACGCTTTACTTGATGGACAGCGCCAGTAAGAAGCACTTAGTTCTATCCAAATAAATGATAGATGAAAAAAGGTTGGCGATGCGCAAATTTTTAAAAGTCATGGATATCGATAAACCTATTTGTAGCGTAAAACAAAAGCGTAGGAGGTAAGCAAGAATGGAAGACATCACGCAATTATTGCAACGAGAAATTGACCAAGCATCAACTGTGCAGGGAACAGTGATTACACCACCCGGCGCCTATCAAATCGGCGCGTTGTTTTTAAAAAGCAATGTGCACTTGATTGTCTCAGAGGATACGATTCTGTATGGTAGTCAAGAACTGGCCGATTATCCCGAAGTAGATAATCGGGTCGCAGGGATCAATATGAAGTGGCCTGCAGCGATGATCAATGTTTTTCACGCAGAAAATGTCATGATCTCGGGAAAAGGGAAACTTGATGGTCGTGGAGAAACATGGTGGCAAACGTTTTGGGGAACAGATGAAGCCAGCGGGATGATGGCGGATTATGCAAAGAAAGGCTTACGCTGGGCAGCAGATTATGATTGCAAGCGTCCACGAAATATCCTTGTTTATGAAAGTCAGCAAGTAACCATCAAAGATATTTCGTCGGTACAGTCGGGTTTTTGGAATACACAAATCACGTATTCTCACCACATATTGATCGACGGCATCACGATAGACAATGGAAAAGGGCCTAGTACTGATGGCATCGATATTGATTCCTGTGAAGAAGTCACCATTCAAAATGCCTACATTTCCTGCAACGATGACAATATCTCGATCAAGGCGGGACGTGGGGCAGAAGCCTTAGCCCAGCAAAGAAGCTGTCGGAAAATCACGATCAAAGACTGTCAGTTAGGGTACGGTTCAGGAATTGCCATTGGCAGTGAAACTTCAGGTGGGATCGAAGAGATCAAAATCCAAAAAGTCGTCTTTGAGCAAACTGGCGCAGGGTTTCGGATCAAATCCGCTAACAATCGAGGTGGATTTATACGCAAGGTCACTGCTTCGGATTTAACGATGAAGGATGTTGGCTTTCCTTTTCTCTTACAAACAAATTGGTACCCAGATTATAGTTATCCAGAACTGCCAGCTGATTATGCGGAAGAGATTCCCGACTATTGGCACAAATTGATGGCACAACCTGCTATTCCAGTAGGTCCAGCAAAGGTCTGCGACATTAATATTGAAAACGTGCAAGCTACCAAAATAGGACAACAAAGCGTGCGTGCTTTCTTCATCGAGGCCAGCCCAGCAGAACCGATCCGCAATCTAACAATGAAAAATCTTTCCATCCATGCCGACGAGTTCGGCAAGATTGCAGGGGTCGAAAACTTAAAGATGGTGGAAACGATCGTCACTGCGTTAGCGCCAACCTTGGATCAAAATGATGTGTATGAGCGGTAGTACTCTTTCTGTCGGATATGAATGAGTGGTGATCCGCTTAGTACTACAAAACTGATGAATTATCAAAAAAGACCAATGAGTTGGTCTTTTTTTCATGATAAGATGTTTCCAAATCTCTCACGAATAAGAACATCAGTACTTAGGCTACTTTTTCTACAACGAGAATTTAAGAATGATAGGAATCAGAAAAACTGCGATAATTAAATTAATTGAGCGAACTAAGAACACGAAGAACTATTTATTCTTTTTTCCTATAATTTACGATACCTGCAAATGTAGAGCAAAACTCCCTACCCAGCCATATATCAACGATTAACAAAAAATGTCAATTGCTGGAAATCCTGCTTTTCGTTATGCTTTTGGTATTGAAAGCGGTTTATTTAATCGAGCTCAACAACAAAATCTAAGGAGGAAAAGTAGTGAAAAAATTAAGTACGATTCTTGGTTTGGGGTTACTATCAGTCGCCTTTTTGTCGGCATGTGGGAAGGAGGAAGCAGGTTCCACAACAGATTATGATACGATTTCGATTTTATCGCCGTACATTGAAACTGAACCACCTGCAAGTGACAACGAGATTTTGAAACAATTAGAAGCTTACACTGGCAAAAACATTGATATTACCTGGGCACCCAATACATCCTATGAGGATAAAATGAATATTACGTTAGCTTCAGATGATATTCCAGAAGTGATGGTCATTCAAGGAAAATCAGGAGGATTTATCAAGTCAGCAGAAAATGGGGCTTTTTGGGATTTGACCGACTATTTAGCTGATTATCCTAATCTCTCTCAGTCTAACGAGGATGTTTTGCGTAATTCTTCTGTGAATGGCAAAGTGTACGGAATTTATCGGAAACGTGATGCGATGCGGACGGCGGTGATCATCCGAAAAGATTGGTTAGAAAACTTAAACTTAGAGGTACCAGAAACGATCGATGATCTTTATGAGATTGCCAAAGCATTTACTGAGAACGATCCCGATGGGAATGGTGAAAATGATACGTTTGGTTTGATTATTCCCCAATGGCCTGGCTCGATCAATTCAAATAGTCCTTACGATGTGTTAGCTACTTGGTTTGGGGCAGGAAATGCTTGGAAAGAAATAGACGGCACTTTAGAGCCATCCTTTATGCAACCAGAATACCTAGAATCAATGCAATTTGTTAAAGATATGGTGGAACAAGGCTATGTCAATCGTGATTTTGCAACCATGGCAGCAGATAAATGGGATGAGCCGTTTATCAATGGACGTGGTGGGATCATTATTGATACGTATTCACGAGCAGCACAAATCAGTAATAAATTATTGCAAGCTGGAGAAGAAGACCTCGTCGTCTTTACAGGGAATTTAAAAGATAATAGCGGTACGATGAATGCGTTACCGACAGATGGCTATTCTGGTTTCTTGGCGATTCCTAAGTCGAGTGTCCAGACAGAGGAACATCTAAAAGAGGTGTTGACGTTCCTTGATAAATTAAATGATAAAGAAGCACAGGTATTGCTGAACAACGGAATCGAAGGAATCAATTTTGAAGTAGTGGATGGAATGTCCGTCGCACTAGAAGGATCAGAAGCTGAAGCGTTAGCCAATGCGGTCAAAGGGTACTCACAAATTGGGATGAATGTAACGGAAGATACCCTGTACTATATTGCTAAGCCTGATACAGAAGCGGCTACTGAAAGCTATGAAAAACGATTGTCATTGATGGAAGCTGATTTAGAGCACGCTGTCTTTAACCCAGCAGCCTCCTATAATACAGATACGTATGTAACAAAAGGGGCACAGCTTGATCAGATCATTAGTGATGCGCGGGTTCAATTTATCGCAGGACAAATCGATGAAGCGGGTTGGGAAGCTGCGATCGAACTTTGGAAGAATCAAGGAGGCACGCAGCTGATGGAAGAAACGAATGCCCTTCATCAAGCACAATAACGACAGTCGAAGAAGGTTGAGTGGATCTTGCTCTCAACCTTTTTCTTTTTCAATAATTTTTTTCAGCTAATAAAATGGAGTAATAGTCAAGTGAGACGAGACAGGTAGTGAGAAATCAGAAAAGAAAAAATGGAAACAAGCAAATGAAAACCCTAATCTAACGCTTGATATCAAAGAATTCAAAAAAAGTCAATTGTTAGAAATGTAGGTCAAGTTTACTATGAAAAGAGAAAAGCAGCTCATATACGCATAAAAGGAGAAGAAATGTTAGCGAAATTGATCTATGAAAATCCGCTGAATCAAGCAGCAGATATTCAACACTTTATTGCTGAAGGAGAGCCCAAGATTACTTTCCAAGACGGGATGATTCTGGCGAATACGTATTCTGAAGAATCAAACAAACAACCACATTTTGTTTTATGGCTGCCTCAACAATTTCCAGCGGACCTACGAATCACCTGGCAGTTTCAACCACTGGCTGAACCAGGCTTATGTATGCTCTTTTTTGCAGCAGCCAATCGCAAGGGTGGCTCGATCTTCGATTCTGGAGTACCCAAACGAACCGGGGCATATCCCGAGTATCATTCTGGAGGAATCGATGCTTACCACCTTTCTTATTTTCGAAGAAAGTATGAGGAGGAACGGGCGTTTGAAACGTGTAATTTGCGCAAAAGCCATGGGTTTCATCTGGTCGCCCAAGGCGCAGATCCACTTCCGAGTGTAGCAGATGCCCGAGGGTTTTATCACCTAAGAATCGATAAGGTAGGTGCAACGATCTCCTTTTGGATCAACGACTTATTGGTGTTAAGGTACCTTGATGAGGAACAGTTTGGTCCCATATTAACCAAAGGAGCGATCGGATTTCGGCAAATGGCGCCAATGAAGGCCTGCTATAAAGACTTAAAGGTATATTCCTTAGAGGAGGAACGGTGATGAATTGGCAGAAAGTATATCAAGCAGCAGATTTTGTCTTTTATTGTTTGCTGATAAATGTAACCGTTATTATAGGTGCGCTAGTAGGTGGGATCATCTTTGGACTGGCGCCTAGCGTACAAGCAGGATTCCACGTAGCAAAGAAAACCCTTAAACAGGAATCGCCGCCTTTTTTTCAAACGTTCTTTGGGTATTACCGCAGGAACTTTTGGCGATCGAATCGCTTGGGCTTACCGATCATTCTCTTTTATTTGTGCCCCATGGTAGTGATCCAGCAAGGATTTTTAGCGGCATTGACTCAAACAGGCTTGATCTTATTGATCGTTAGCCAATGCGTCGCGATCGCTGTGATCAATACATTGCTTAGCATGTACGAATATTATGTGCTCCCAACGAAGAAGTACCTAGGCGCTTCGCTACGCTTTCTTTTTTTTCAACCTATTGGCACCTTTTTAGGCGTCCTTTGGTTTGGGATTTGTAGTACGATCAGTTTTTTTCTCCCCGGTCTCCTGCCATTTTTAAGTATTGGGATGTGGATCATTGGCACAATGGGGATTTACTTGAAATTATTTGATGAAAATGAACGAAAGCTAAAGCAACAAAAAGATGCAGGTCAACCTGCAGAGAGGGAAGAGGAGGAAATCGAACATGGCATTGAAATGGCTCAAAAATAAACCTAAGGGAAAACGTGGGCTGAGTTTTGGGTATCCATGGGAAAAAGGAGCTTTACAACCTGAGGCTCTAAGTGAGGAAATTTTTTTGCTGGGTGAGGAGCCGCTACAAACGAAAGTACTGGCTTACTGGCCAGATGGCAGTGTGAAATGGACAGGACACAGTGGTCTGGTGGCAGAAACGACGCAGTTACTTTTTCAAAGAAAACAGCGTGTCCAGAAGAAACAGGCGATTGCTAGGAAAGCTTACAACGGTATTTATTTTGACAACGGTACGATCAAAGGCTTCTTCCCGAAACATGGGGAAGGGAAAAATGTATTGGACTGGGTAGCGGTCAATGGGCAGAAAAAATTGCAAGATCTTCACGCAATCCTGCAATACCAAAACAAAAAGGTGCAGTCCAAAGTAACGGACTTGATGTTGGAAGAAAATGGTTCCGAGAAAGCCGTTATCAAAGTATCAGGCATCATTGAGATCGATCAAGAAGTGGTGCAAGAGTTTATTTTACGGTTCCGCATCTTTCGCGAAATCAGCAAATTGGAAATCATTCATACGGTCATTATCATCAAACCACTTGCTTATGAAGGCATGGGGATAGCATTTGATTATGCGTTGACAGGTGAAAATTGGAATCGACAAGTCAAATTTATTGCAGATGCTGTGTATCATGAAGCGGCGCAATTGTTACTTTCACGGCGACACTATCAGCAAAACATTCCCTATCAAGAACAAGCCAGTGGACAGCTCGTTTCATTGACCCCAGCGGACGAGCCGATGCTGTCTCATGCGGTGGAAAATGCTATTTGGGACAATTTTCGGGTCAATCAAATCAATCATCGGTCATTTGAATTAGAAAAACAGACCGAAGCTGGGTACTGTTGGTTGCCCATTGGGGATGGCGAGCATTATTCAGGTACCTTTTACGCTGGGGGAGAAACCGGCGGCGTTGCTTGCAGCATGGAGAAATTTTGGGAAAAAGCACCATCGGCGATCGAGGTGACAGGCATCACCCAAAAAGAAACCCAAATCACGATGTGGCAGTGGTCACCGAATGCCAAGCCAATGGATTTTCAGCACTATTCCAAACGGGATCATATGCTTAGCGGATACGAAGGAATGGAAGAGATTCGTTCGACGGCAGTTGGTGTAGCAAATACGACGCGTTGTTGGTTGGATCTATATGAAGAAGCCCCGTCAGAAGAAGTGTTGCTGGGCTTAGCTCAAGAAAACCAAGAACCTGCCCAGATCGTTTCATTGCCTGAGCGTTATCAAGAGACAAAGGTTTTTGGCAGGATCAGTTTACCAGACGAATCAACGAAAACGAAACAGTTGCTGGAGCAACAATTGGCTGAGATGCGTCAATTCTATTTAGCAGAAGTCCAACAAAGAAGTTGGTATGGCTATTGGAACTATGGTGATGTCATGCATACCTATGATCAGTTTCGACACCAATGGCGCTACGATCTTGGTGGGTACGCTTGGCAAAACACTGAATTGGTCCCTAACATGTGGCTTTGGCTAGATTTCTTACGGACTGGTGATCCAAGCGTCTACTATCTGGCTGAAAGCATGACGAGACATACTTCAGAAGTCGATCAGTATCATGCTGGGGAATACAAAGGATTAGGGTCACGGCATAATGTCGTTCATTGGGGTTGCCAAGCCAAAGAAGTTCGAATTTCAATGGCGGGTCTCCATCGCTACTACTACTATTTGACAGCGGATGAACGCATTGGAGAGATTATGGAACAAGTCAAAGACAATGAAACCTATGCTTTTGATGCGTTACCACCGATGCGCGAGTTTTATGAACGAGAAACGAAGCGGATACCGATTCGCATCGGACCAGATTGGGCTGCGCTAGTCTCGAACTGGTTTACCCAGTGGGAACGGACGAATGATCCTGTGTACCTTGAAAGAATTCGCACCGGCATCACCTGCATCAAAGCCATGCCCCAGCGCCTATTGTCTGGTCCCACAGTGTTATTTGATCCACAAGACAAAACCTTATCTTATATGGGAACAGGGAATTTTGGCGGCTATCACATGGTCATCTCCTTTGGGGCGCCGCAAGTTTGGTTAGAACTTGCTCAAGTGCTGGAAGACCCAGAGTGGACAGAGATGTTAGGGGAGTTTGGCTGGTTTTATAGCTTGAGTCCTGAAATAAAAGCAGAAGAGTCAAACGAGGTACTGACGGAACCTCATTTTGCCTGGCCAATGTTTGCGTCGACGATGATGGCCTTTGCTGGGCGAGTGCGTAACGATCGAGCAATCAGTCAAAGGGCTTGGCAGTTATTGCTTGATAATGACAAATCGGGTGTTCCATTGCCGATCGAAGCGACCATTGAAGCAGCGACAACGTGGAAAAAAATAAAAGAAATGCCGTGGGTATCGACCAATGTGTTGTCACAGTGGGGGCTAAATACGATTTGTTGTTTAGCACTGATTGGAGCGGAATTAGAGGAGGAGAATGAATGGAAACAACAATAAAAAAAGTGCCGAAAACGAAAGAGCAATGGGGGAGTTTTCTCAACCATTTTAAACAAAATAAATGGCTCTATATTTTGACGATTCCCGGGATCATCTATTTTGCAGTATTTCGTTATGCGCCGATGTATGGGTTGATCATTGCTTTCAAAGATTATGTGCCCTTTTTAGGAATCGCAGATAGCCCATGGGTAGGAACACAAAATTTTATGGATTTCTTCAATAATCCTGATTTCTTTCGAATCTTGTGGAACACGTTGATGATTGCCTTTTTAAACATTTTCTTTTCGTTTCCAGCACCAATCTTTTTGGCACTGTTACTGAATGAATTACGCAACAAGCTGTTTCAGCGGACCATTCAAACCTTCGTCTATGTACCGCATTTTCTTTCATGGACGATCGTCGTTAGTCTTTGGCATATTTTATTCAACATCGATCATGGAGCGATCACTCAATTTATCGCTTCGTTGACAGGCGTGGAAATCGATTTTCTCTCAGACCCGCAATGGTTCCGCCCCATGATCGTGATGCAATCGATTTGGAAAGAGATCGGTTGGGGGACCATTATTTATTTAGCTGCCTTATCAGGTGTGGATCAGGAACAATACGAAGCCGCGATCATGGATGGTGCAGGACGTTTTCGTCGTGTGTGGCATATCACTTTGCCTGCGATTCGTTCGACGATCATCATTATGCTGATCATGCGGATCGGGTCGATTTTGTCTACTGGGTTTGATCAGATTTTCTTGATGACCAATCAGTTGAACCGAACAGTAGCAGATGTTTTTGATACGTATGTGTATATGATGGGGATCACCAATGGCGCTTACAGTTACTCAACAGCCGTCGGATTATTTAAATCGATCGTTGGGATCATCCTCGTACTTTGTACCAATAAATTAGCGAAACGTTTTGGCGAAAGCGGCTTATACTAAGGAGGAAAAAGATGGATACTTTACACAATACGAAGGCAGGGAAAATATTTGACATTTTTAATGCACTATTTTTGGCATTGATTGGGTTATTCATGGTGATTCCTTTTATTTATGTGATTGCAGGTTCATTTGCTACGGAGTTAGAATTGACCACACGTTCGTTTTTCTTATGGCCAAATGAGATCAGTCTCGACTCCTATCGCTTTATTTTTTCAACCAACACCTTTATCCGTAGTTTGCTTGTAACGGTCGGCGTTACCATCGTTGGCACGCTGGTGCAGCTTTTCTGTACCTTCACCTTTGCCTATCCTTTATCACGCAAGCACCTAAAAGGACGGAACACCTTGTTGAATCTCGTGATTTTTGCAATGCTCTTTTCAGGTGGGATGATCCCAACGTTTATCGTGGTGAAAAATTTAGGACTGATCAATTCTTATTGGGCATTGATTTTGCCAATCGCGATCAATCCCTTCAACTTAATGATCATCAAAAACTTTTTCCAAGAAATGCCGATCGAGTTGGAAGAATCCGCCAAGATGGACGGCTGTACGGAACTAGGGATCTTATGGAAAATCATTTTGCCTTTATCAAAACCAGTGATCGCGACCTTCACCCTTTTTTACGCCGTTGGTATCTGGAACGACTTCATGAGTGGATTGCTCTATATCAACGATTCAGCAAAATGGCCGATTCAGTTATTGTTAAGACAGATCACGATGGCCTCCAGTGGTGCCAATGCGTTAGCAAGTATGGACCCAAACTATGTGCCGCCTGAACAAGGAATCAAATTTGCAGTCATCATTGTGGCGACTTTACCAATTTTGATCTTCTATCCGTTTTTGCAAAAACATTTTGCCAAAGGAATGCTGATTGGATCCGTCAAAGGATGATACACTTCAATAGTTGTGGATAGGTTGTCATGCGTTTTTTCGCATGACAATTTGTTACATAAAATCTATTACAAGGGTGTTTGGGAATGAAGTACTTTAAAACAGGCGGTTTTCATCGAAAACTGCAGCTAGCCAGTCTATGGATCGTCGTGCCGCTATTAGCCGTTGCAATCTTTTTGCATGCCTATTTGATCGGACCATTACAACGATCGTATCAAGAACTAAACAATCGCCAAGTCGAAGGAATCGTTAGTAACATCAACCAACAGTTCTCGCAGCTGGAAGTGACTTTAAGCGTTTGGGGGCAATCGTTTCAAAGGCGCTACCAAGAAGATTTATTGGAAACGACGAATTATCAGACGTTGATCCAGCTGTCGGAAGAATTGTTTTACTTAACCAATAGCTCCAATTATGTCAATCGAATCGGTATTTATTCGCTCGGAGAGGCGCCCTTTGGGATTGAAAGTGGCGGCACGTATGAATTAACGCTCGAGCAAACCAAAACAGCATTTGAACGCTATCGGATCGATAATGGTAGGCAGTATCAGTGGAAGATCATTGAAGAAGAGGATGAATTGATTTTTGTACAAAACATTGATAGCCAAGGCGAAGATCAGCCTAAAATTTTTTTAGTTGCAACGATCGACGAGCAATCATTGTTAAAGTATTTTTATGATACTCAAATTGAAAATGGACTCGCAGCGATTTCCTTTAATCATGAGAGTTTTCGTTTTATTGGCGATCAGAACTTAGCGAATGTTATCCAACCGCTGAGTGAGGAGCATCAAGGAACCTGGGTCGAATCGATCAATGGCAATGATTATAGCATGATCGCCGTAAACAGTACGCGACTCAACCAAATATGGACGTTTTATACCGTCGTTCCCTTAGCATTGATTACCGAGCCAGTCACTCATTTGGCTAGAGTGCTGATCGTCGTAAGCATTCTTTTTATTGCTTGTGTGGCAGTCATGAGTCTCTTTTTGGCAAAAAAACAATACCAACCTTTTGAAAAAACGATGGATCAGCTCTTTGGTAATACCCAATGGAAAAAAGAAAACGATCTGGAGTTTTTGGTGGACCGTTGGCAACAATTAAGTCGGGAAAAAGGATTGTTGCAAAATCAGGCGGAACGCTTTCAAGATTCGCTGAAGCGACAAGTGATCCAACATTTGATGGAAGGGTATTATGGCTATTTATCGGAGGAAGAATCGCAACAATTACTGCAGCAAAAAAACTGGTGCTTAAGTGACCAAGGGTATCGCCTGTTTTATTTCCAACTCAATGATCTATTAAGCAATCAAGCAAATTCACAAGATGAAACCCACATTTTGTTTGCCTTAGAAAACATTATAGCGGATGTCACAGCCATGTTTTTCCCTGAATCAACCATTGTTTCTTCAAATGAAGGACGGATTTTGGTTTTTGTGGTCAATCAAGAGCAGCTACTGACAGATTACTTCACGATGATCACCAAGCAAATCAATTTGATCGTCTGCCGTTATGTCACCATCGTTAGTTCGCAACAAGAAACAGAGATTCGCAAGTTGCCTGAAGTTGCCCAACGTCTCAAAAAGCAAATCCATCTGCAACGGTTGATTCCCGAAAATCAAGTGCTTCAAGGAGAGAAAATGCGCCCGCTGCCGAAGTATTCTCTTTCGCAAGAAAATTTGATTTTAACAGCGCTGAAAAGTGGCTATCATGAAGAATTGCAACGAAGTGTCCAGCGGTTTTTAGAACAGGTCGTGGCAGAAAACAATCAACAGGCTGCGGTGATCTATGTGGTCAATCGACTGTACGATCAAGTCGATTACCTTTTAAATGAAAATGGGGTCTCACGAACGGATTATGTATCGAAAACGGTTGTGTTAGAGCGAATCGAACGACTTTTGGACATCAATCAGATCCAAGCCTTTTTGTACCATCATTTCTTAAAACCCGTCTCCATCCTCTGGCAAGAAAATGTCGCTAATTCTTATAGTGAAATGATCCAAAAAGTAGCGGAGTACATCCAATCTGATTTTCGCAATGAACAAATTTCGTTAGAATACGTTGCGGATCGTTTCGAAGTAGACCCAATCTTTTTGAGTAAGGAGTTCAAGCGTGCCAAGCAGGTCAACTTTATTGATTATTTAACCAATGTTCGCATCGTAGAAGCAAAACGGCAGTTGCTCGAAACTGATCACCAAATCAATGAAATTGCAGAAAACCTTGGGTATAATCCCAGTTACTTCAATCGTTTATTTAAAAAGTGCACGGGAATGACCCCAGGACAATATCGAAAAGGTCAGAGCTGATCACTGTTGGTTGCTGCGGAAAAGCTCGTATTTTCGCAGCTTTTGCTCTGATTTTTCCATGTTTTCGTCAGCAAATGTTTTGTATAATAGAAAAGAAAGCGATTTCTAATGCAGCTTATGTTCAGCAAGAAAACCAGTGGACTTGTCGAAGTTGTTGGAAATCTGATAGTAAATAGATGGAGGAAGAAAAGAAATGAAAATCGTTCTAGGCGGAGATTCAACCGTGGCGGATTATCCCCTTGATCAACAGCCAATGATGGGCTGGGGACAAGCTTTACCAAGCTATCTGTCCCCAGAAGTAGACGTACACAATTTTGCGAAAAACGGCAGTACGACTCGTTCGTTTATCGAAGAAGGGTTGTTTAAGCAACTCCTGCAAGAAGTCGAACCGAATACAGTCGTCCTACTGCAATTTGGACATAATGACCAAAAAGAGAAAAATCATGTCACGATGGAGGCGTACATTGCTCATTTGACAGACATGATCCGTCAAATCAAAGAAAAAGCAGGAATTCCTATCCTGTGTACACCTGTTGAACGACGTGTAGGGGAAGAGGGACGACTGGCGCATACGTTGTCAGCATTTTTACCTGTCTTAAGAGAACTTAGTCGAACGGAAGAAGTGGATTTGTTTGATTTAAATCGCTATACCTATCATTATTATGACACATTAGGACTAGAAGCTTCCAAAGCGCTCTTTGTTTGGTTAGCACCGGATGAGCACCCCAATTATCCTGCAGGTCTCGCAGATGATACCCACTTTTCAAAGGTCGGGGCGCATATGATCGCTCGCTATGTAGCGATTCGTTTACAGGCGTTTTTCCATGAGCAACCACTGTTTCCTGATATTTATTACGGCGCCTGCATGTATCCAGAAGTCTGGTCGGAAGAAATCATGCAAAGTGATAGTCAAACGATGAAAACGTTGGGCATGAATTTTGCTAGAATTGGGGAATTCATGTGGCGTGACTTGGAGCCTCAACCTGGAGAATATGATTTTGCGTTGTTGGAACGTGCGATAGAACAGTACCAAGCAAATGGCATCGATGTTTGCTTATGTATTCCAACGCCAACTCCGCCCCGCTGGTTTACAAAACAGTACCCAGAAGCTTTAATCACTAATCAAGATGGGACGAAGATGCATCATGGCTCAAGACAGCATGTCTGTACCAACAACGAGGACTTTCGCCGCTATGCCTATCGTTTGACGAGAAAAATCGCTGAGATTGCCGAAAAACATGAAAATGTCGTTATGTTGCAATTGGACAATGAGTTTAAATGTCATGTCGATCTATGTTACTGTACGACGTGCCAAACGCGTTGGCATACGTATTTAAAAGACAACTATCAATCCGTGACCAACCTCAACGAGTGTTGGGGCACGAAGGTGTGGAGTGAGTGGTATGACGCATTTGAGGATGTCGTCTTGCCACTAACGACCCCGTTTTTGCATAATTCTTCCCTGATGAATGCCTTTCGCCGCTTTACCACCGATACGTTGAATGAGTTTGCGCATGATCTTTGTCATTTTATCCGAATGGAGACCGCGTTACCCATTACCCATAACTCCGCTTTTGGGTTTAACTTGCAAAATGATGAGCTATTTGCTGATTTAGATATTGCCGGTTTTGATACGTATGCACCGGCAGACAACTATCCAGCGTATACCATGAACTTGGATCGTTGGCGGAATGTCAAACCGCGCAACAAGGAAATGTTATTGTTAGAAACTTGTACCGCCAATGCCGGTCATATTGAAAACTATGCGGCACCTCGTCCTCATGGGTTTGTCACAAGTGAAGCGTTCATTGGCTATGCTGGTCATTTGAAATCCTTCTGTTTTTGGCATTTTCGTGGACATCGCTATGGTGTGGAGCAACCCCATAGTGCCGTGTTAACTGCTTGGGGAGAGCCAGATCGTGGGTATGAAGAGGTAGTTCGGATTGGCGAACTAAGACAACAGATCGCACCACTTTTAGCGGAAACGAAGTATGTATCGGCAAAAATAGCCATTATCTACTCGGATTACTCGAAACGCTTTTACACGATCGATCATGGGGGTGTTTATGATTATCGCAGCCTGTTTACCGAATTTTACGGCAGTCTGATTCGCCAAGGGATTCGTGTAGAAATCATTCAAGAAAATAGTCCGTTAGAAGAGTATGATGTTGTTCTTGCCCCATTTGTTCGTTGGATCAGTCCGACCTTGCTGAGAAAATTTGCCGCCTTTACTGAAGCAGGAGGCAAGCTGATTTTAGGCCCGATGACGGGGGATCGGACCAAAGAGCTGGCGTGGCCAGCGACAAATGGCTTAGATCGTTTAGGAGAATGGCTCGGGTTTGACCAAATCCAGCAATTTACGGTGAAAGGACTGACTTATCAGCTAACCTATGACGGCCTAAAAGAACCTTTGGATCATTTGGTCACAGTTTTTCATTGCCCAGAAGATTGGGAAACGATCGGACGAGGGAATGACCAAACGCTACTAGCTAAGAAACAACTGGCTCAAGGAGAGATCATCTATTTAGGTGCGCTACCTAGCAATTTAACAGACAGTTTGATATGGCAGTCGTTTTGTCACAAAGAACTTTTCCCTTATGAATCAGAGCGCCTGTTGATCAAATGTTCGGAAGGTGTGATGAAGTATCGCCGAGAGTCAGCGACCCATGTCCAACTCTGGATCAGTAACTTAGGGATGACGACAGCTGACTTTACCTTACATCTCCCCGGTTTCGAACGCTTATCAGGTGAAGCGCTGGCGCGGGGTAACCATAGGCTAGAACCTTATGAAAATTTGATTATTGAATGGGAAAAAACAGTAGAAAGTGAGGAGTCAGATGATTCATTTAGCCATCCGAGGGCATGACCTCTCAGGAGAATATACACCCAAGCAGCTAGCACAAGCGGTAGGAGCAAAGAAAATAAGAAACGTTCAGTTTGCCTTGAATGCGTCTTTTCCAGACCTAAGTGCTCCTGAAAAAATGAGTCCAGGTATGGGGACCTTCTTCAAGAATGAATTCCAAGAACAAGGCGTTCAAATCGCTTTGTTAAGTTGTTATAGTAACTTGATTCATCCCGAACCAGAGGAACGAGAGAAAATCTTACAGAAATTTGAGCGCTACTTATTCCATGCCCGTTATTTTGGTGCCAGCATGGTGGCTTCAGAAACAGGCTCAGTCATTGCCGCGCTGGGATATAGCGAAGAGAATTTTTCGGATGAGGTTTTTGAAGACTTGATCCATGTGATCCAGCGACTCGTTCGAGTGGGAGAAAAACATAAAACCATGGTAGGGATCGAAGCAGGACTGAATCATCCGTTGTATTCGAATCAGCGCATCGCCGAGCTGATTGAACGTGTTCCTTCTGATTATCTAGGGATCATTTACGATCCAACGAATTTGATCACCGCAAAAACGGCTGCTGATCAAGTTGCATTGGTAGAAGAAGCGTTTACTCTTTTTGGCGAGAAAATCGTCTGCTTGCACCTAAAGGATTTTCAACTCTCGAGAGAAGAAGTGATCCCTGTCCCGTTAGGTGAAGGACAAATACGGTATCCAGAAATTTTACAGCTTCTGATCAAACACAAGCCATACTGTTACGTGGTGTTAGAAGAAACAAAAGACGCTGGGATCGATCGTGCGGTGGCGTTGATTGAAGGCTTAGATTTAAAAAATTAGCTGGGTGCTTGTGTAAATGATTGTTTAAGAGAACACGGGAGTGATTTTCTTGTTTTCTTCAAAGACGCTGACATTAATGCAAACTTTTATCTAGCATAGAAAAGTTGTTTATGGTGAGATTTCATCTAAACAGCTTTTTTATTTTCATAAAAATAGAAAATGTAAGGTAAGGTTTGTTATTATAGAATAAAAAGAAAGCGTTTTGGAATGTTGCATTCGGATAATAGATCAAATGGAAAAGGATTTAATATTTACGAGACATGTAAAAGAGAGAAAGGAGGGACCAATGGCAAACATGCAAGACGTGGCAAAACTTGCCAATGTATCCGTGACTACCGTCTCACGAGTGATCAACAATAAAAAATACGTGAATGAAGAAACAAAGCAGATTGTGCTAGAAGCAATTCAAGCACTTGATTATGTACCAAATGAATTAGCACGGTCCTTTTATTACAATTCCTCAAAGATGATCGGCTTGCTGATCTATGATTTGAAAAATGATTTTTATAATCAATTTATTACCCGAATCGAGTCGCAACTGATTGAGAAAGGCTATAGTTTGATGATTGGTACCACACAAGGGAATCCTGAAAGAGAAACCTATTTTTTGAACTTGTTTCTCGCAAATAATATTGATGGGGTAATTTTATGTACCAACCTTTGTACGCAAGGTCCATTGTTGCAAAAGGTTCTCAAATTACCTCTAGTGAGTGTGGGTAGAGTCCTTAGCGATGAAGTATCCTCCGTTTCTGCGGATAATACCTCAGGTGGACAGTTGGCAGCACAGATCTTAATCCAAAATCGTTGTCGCGAGATCCTCTTCGTTAATGGACCAAAGACATTACATTCCGTTCAAGAAAAATCAGCTGGTTTTTATCAAGTGATGGACCAATACCCAGAGATCCATGTTCACGAGGTCATACTCGATTTTGTAAATGTCACGCAAACTTCCTTTGATCAACTTTTTCGTCAATGGCCTTCTATCGATGGCATTTTTGCGGCAAGTGATTTTTTGGCAGCCTGCGCTTTACGTTCCCTTCATTCACTGGATAAAAAGGTTGGTGAAGCGATTCAAGTGATTGGTTATGAAAACACCAATGTTTGTCTTTGTACTAACCCTTTGCTTTCGTCCATCGCACGACCTTTAGAGGAGATGGTGGATTGGACGACCCAGCTACTTTTTCAAGAGGTACAAGGAGACAAAACCGCACCAAGACACGTCCTCTTGAAAAATTCATTTGTCCCAAGAGAAACGACTCAATGGAAGTGATGGGAAAAGAAGCAACCGCTTGCAGCTTTCTTTTGATTGTCTTGGGATAGCCGCAATTCTATAATGAAATGGACTGGAATAAATCCAGACTGATGAAGTTGCTAAGTGATAGGTGTTGATAGCTAGTACTATTTTTTCGAAAAAATGGTTCCGTTTACAAAAGATTCTGTAAAATAGCGAACGGTTTGAAGGATAACGCCTCAAGAAGAGTGTACCTAAAATGCGATCACAAAAACAAATTAACCTAAATGTAATAAGAAGGAGTGAATAACCATGTGGAAAGCAAACTATCATACCCACACAACTCGATGCAAACATGCACGGGATTCTGATGAAGACTATGTGATCAAAGCCATCCAAGCTGGCTTTAAGGAAATCGGCTTCGCTGATCATTGTCCCTGGCCCTTTGAGGATGGGTATGTCTCGCCCATGCGGATGGATGTTGCGCAATTGGAAGATTACGTTTCATCGGTGAAAAGCTTACGGGAAAAATATCAAGGACAAATCGATGTGAAATTAGGATTAGAGTGTGAATATTTTGAAACAATGATTCCTTGGCTAGTTGCAGAGAAAGAAAGGCTGTCGATCGACTATTTGATTTTTGGCAATCACTTTCCTGAAATCGAAAGCAATCACTATTACGACCATACACCCGGGGATTCGGTAAAAGCGATCAAAGATTATCTCCGTGTTTCTTTACAAGGGATCGAATCAGAAATTTTTGCTTATATGGCACACCCAGATGTGTTTATGCGGGGCTATAAAACCTTCGATTCCCATTGCGAAGAAGTTGCTTACCGTTTATGCGAAAAAGCCAAAGAGTATCAGCTGCCATTGGAGTATAATTTGGCGGGCTATACGAATGGTGGCTATCCGCATCCTGAATTTTGGAAGATCGCTAAGGAAGTCGGCTGCTCTTGTATTATTGGGATCGATGCCCACGAGAGTGTGGCTTTCACAAATACAGAAATTTACGAAAGAGCTCTTTTAGAAATCGATGCCTTAGGATTAACAAGGATCGATCGGCTCTTCTTTGCGTGAAGGAAAGAAAGTTGATTGTTTTGGAAATAAACATGGACGCCAGTGGGGATCACTAGCGTCCATGTTTATTAGAATTGCCATTCTTGAATTTTTTTCAAGAGTACCGCTTTGTCGGCAGCTTCCGCAAAGGAATGCTGAGCGGCAGTTTCGTTTATGAAGCGCATCTCTGATTCGGACATGTCGCAATGATGAGCCATTTGCAGGTATTCATTGGTCAATGTCGTATTTGAGACCGTTCGGTTATCGGTGTTCAAACAAAAAGGGACCTTGGCTTCCAGCCATTCTCTTAATGGGTATGCCGAGTATGTGGGAATCGCACGAGTATGAACATTGCTGGTAGGACAGCCTTCGATACAGCGCTTTTGTTCTCGAACAAACGCTTGAGCAGTGTGATCTCCTTTTAAGGCGATGCCGTGGCCAATCCGCTGCGCACCGCTTTCGATGGCTTGATAAATGTTTTGCACACAGCCGCATTCGCCTGCATGTAAGGTCAGCTGGACACTTTGGTTCTTGAGGAACACTTGATAGCTGGCAGCTAAATCAGGGACGTACCCGTCTTCTTCTGGACCTGCTAGATCAATACCGACTACTTTTTCATCGGTAAGAGCGATCGCTTCATCAAAAATCTCCGTAATAGCTGGTAGGTCTTCTTGACGCATCCCAATGACCAAAACATTGCCTTTGATTGGGTAGCGTTTTTCTGCTCGTGCGATGCCTTCGATCACGGCTTGGATGGTCTGGCTGCAAGTGAGTCCTTTGTCCATCGATAAGCTGGGGGCAAAGCGGATCTCAATATAAGCGACCCCATCTTGAGCGGCTTGTTCCATCACGTCATAGGCAGCAGCTGCTAAAGCTTCTTGTGTTTGCAGATACGGCCGAACAAAATCAAAGCAGCGAAGATAATCCCTCAGGTCATGACAATCTTTGGGGGCTTGCATCTGTGCTTTCACAGCTTCGATGTCTTGAGCGATGGGAAGCTCTTGCTGATTGGCGATGGCGATCAATGTTTCTGGACGAATGGAACCGTCGAGATGGCAGTGAAGTTCTACTTTGGGAAATGCTTGGATTTGTTGTTGAGTAAGCACAGTGTTCCTCCTGTCTAGGTCGAATTTTTTTAAGTATGAATATAGCATACTTCCAAAGCCCATGCTACCCAAAAAAGGAAATTCTCATAGAAAGCAAACCAGCAGCCGCGAATTACTTGTACGGCTGCTGGTTTTATTGTGGGAGAGTGGCTCAAATCAATTCCGATAGATCGGTAAAAGGCAATGACAGATCGTGAGCGGCTTCTTTTGAAGTAAATGCGCCCTCATAGGCGATGACCCCTTTGGCAAGGGCCTCGTTTTCTCGCAACGCTGCTAAAGGATCCTTCGCTAGCTGCTGGGCATATGGCAATGTGGCAATGCTCAATGCGATGGTTGCCGTTTGCGGCACAGCACCCGGCATATTCGCCACTGCATAGTGAATGACTTCTTCCCGGATATAGGTTGGCTCGTCGTGGGTGGTGACTTTGTCTTCGGTCTCGAAAATTCCGCCTTGGTCAATGGCAATATCGACGATCACGGATTTTTCAGGCATCTGTTTCACCATGTCGCGGGTCACTAAGCACGGGGCTTTTTGTCCTGGCAATAAAACGGCTCCTACCACCAAGTCTGCGGATTGGATCGTTCGCTCGATATTCAAACGATTGGAATACAAAGTTTGGACTTGACCAGAAAATTGTCGATCCAGCTCTTGTAAGCGTGGGATTGAAACGTCTAAAATTGTCACTTGTGCGCCTAGACCTACGGCGACTCTCGCGGCATTCTCGCCGGCAACGCCACCACCAATGATCGTTACCCGACCTTGACGGACGCCGGGAACACCCGAAAGCAGGATCCCTTTTCCGCCATAAATTTTTTCGAGAAATTGCGCGCCAATTTGAACAGACATTCTTCCAGCGATCTCACTCATGGGAGACAGTAAAGGCAGGGTGCCGTTCGCCAGCTGGACGTTCTCATAAGCAACAGCGATCACTTTGCTGTCGATCAACGCTTGAGCAAGCTGTTGATTGGCGGCTACGTGGAAATAGGTGAATAAAACCAGTCCCTCATGCAAAAAGGGGTATTCTTCTGGTAAAGGTTCTTTGACTTTCATAACCAATTCAGAGGCCCAAACCTCTTCAACGGTAGCAATCGTAGCGCCGACTTCCTGATACGCTTGATCAGAAAAGGTTGATCCTGCACCAGCGCCTTGTTCAACGAAGACTTCGTGTCCGTCTTGGACTAACTCATAGACTCCGGAGGGCGGCAATGCCACACGATTTTCATTGTTCTTGATTTCTTTGGGGATACCGATTTTCATAGACTTCACACCTTTCTTTCTTCCATTATAATAGAAAGCGGATTCCCAAAGGGAGAAAAAAGGGTTTTTTTATTAAAAAAATAAGATCCAGTTGCTACTTTCGGGACGACAAAGAAAAAAGCCCCACAATGGGACTTTTTTCGAACAATCAGCTGAAGGTCCAAAAGCGTAAGCTTTGATCAGCGATTTCATCTAGTGTGTAGTAAGTAGCGTAGTGGGATTTTTCCGGATCATCATTGGGATCTAAGACAAACACTTGATCGCCCATCATTCCACCTAAGACCATGATATGGCCGCCATCTGTAAATTCCCCTGGGGTCATAGAAACGATGACGGGATGATTTTGTTGCAAGTAGGCTTCAACGCTAGCTAGGTCAGTACTAAGATCATAATAGTTGTAGCCGTTTGCATCGGCAAAATCAGAAAAAATCCGCCAGTCCGTTCCTTGGCCGTCAACGTAATAATGATCTCCTGCCCAATCAAGGACTTCCGGTGGCGTAATGTGATAGCCTTCAAGATAGGATTGAACCATCGCAAGAGAAGCGATCGCACAGCCGTTTTCTGCTAAGGTTTGGCTGCCGTCATTGCCATAGGATCTATCGGCCCATTCTTCGTTCGTCTGCAGGAAAATCGGTGTTGTGATGTCCATTTCCCCTAAGTAAGCATTGATATCTTCACTTAAAAAAGCTTGGGAGTAAACATATTCGTCATCGTAGCTATCATCATAGGCAACGGCGGTAGACACGTGTTCGGACAACTCTCCGTACAACACGTGATGAGAGATTCGATTGAACCCTATCCAAATCAACACCAATCCTGCTAAAACAATCATTGGCCGACGCTTTCGATAAACATCTGTCTGTTTTTGCATTTTTCCCTCCTTGTTTTACGAATCGTACGTATTCATCCTGTTCTTTTAAGTAAAACAAAGGAGGGGGAGCTTGTCATCGGCCTACAGACCGATTCCACGATCAACTTTCAAATGCCTCTAGTTCTAAGCTAGTATTTTCCCATGCTTCTAATAGGGCTTCTTGTTCAGTGCGGGCTTGTTCTAACGCTTGATTCAACGCGGTCAATTTTACATGATCATTCAACGCTTCTGGTGCGGTCATGTCTTGTTCCAGTTGCTGGATCGTTTCTTCTATCGTGGCAAGCTCTTCTTCGATTTGGGCGACTTTTCGCTGTAAGGTTCTAACGGCTTTTTGCTGTTCTTTGCTTTGGACAAAGTTTTGCTTGCCCGCTGAGATGGTGGTTTCGGTTGTTTTTGCTTCCAACATTGCTGCGATCTCAGCTTCTTCTTGTTTCTTTTCTAAATAATAATCGTAATCGCCTAGATAGAGCTTGCTGCCGTTTTCAGACAGTTCCACGACCTTGGTGGCGATTCGATTGATAAAGTAGCGGTCGTGAGATACGAAGAACAACGTGCCTTCATAATCGATCAGGGCATTTTCTAAGACTTCTTTGCTGTCGATATCTAAGTGATTGGTTGGTTCATCCAAAATCAAGAAATTGTCATGGTCCATGGCTAATTTTGCCAAAGCGACACGGGCTTTTTCGCCACCGCTTAACAGCGTGATCGGCTTTTCAACATCTTCTCCAGAAAATAAGAAGCTGCCTAATATATTGCGAATCTCGACTTCAGGTGTGGTACTGTGGTCATCCCAAAGCTCATGGAGGATCGTTTTGGTTGAGTGCAGATCGGATTGAGTTTGGTCATAGTACCCGATTGAGACATTGGCGCCAAAATGCACCTTTCCTTGAATAAAGGGGATTTTATGAATCAGCGATTTCAGTAAGGTTGATTTGCCGATCCCATTCGGTCCCACTAAAGCGATCGCATCTTTGCGACGAACATCTAAGTCGATGGGCGCCGATAAAACTTCTTCTTCAGAATAACCGATAGCGGCATTTTCTACTTGCATCACAACATTTCCTGAAGGTTTTTCAATGGAAAAAAGGAAGTGGGCGGATTTTTCATCTCCTTGCGGGCGATCCAACCGGTCCATTTTCTCTAATTGCTTACGGCGGCTTTGCGCGCGTTTGGTGGTAGACGCACGGACAAGGTTGCGGGCAACAAAGTCTTCCAGTTTATTGATTTCTTCTTGCTGCTTTTCAAAGGCTTTCCATTCGCTTTGCAGCTGTTCAGCTTTCAGGGTCAAATAGCGGCTGTAATTGCCTTTGTAGTGGCGCATTTTTTGCCGACTCAGTTCGTAGACTTCATTGACAACTTTGTCTAAGAAGTAACGGTCATGGGAAACGATCAGCAACGCACCGGCATATCCTTGTAGATAGTTTTCCAACCAAGATAACGTTTCGATGTCTAAATGGTTGGTCGGCTCATCGAGGATCAAGATATCAGGTTTTTGCAGCAGCATTTTTGCTAATGCCAAGCGGGTTTTTTGACCACCGGAAAGGGTATCGATCGGCTGTGTGTAAAAAGAAGGATCAAACTGAAAACCGTGCAAGACGGAGCGAATTTCATTTTCATAGCCATAGCCGTTTTTTTCTGCGAATTCATGTTGCAATTGATCATATTCTTTGAGGAGATTGCCAGAGTCAGCAGCAGGATCTGCTTCGGAGATGGCGATCTCTAAGGTACGCATGCGCTGCTCCATCTGCCGAACCGTTGCAAAAGCTCCTAGCATTTCTTCCCAAACGGTGGCCTGACTAGCAAGTCCGGTATCTTGAGCTAAGTAGCCCATCGTAGCGGTCTTGTTTTTAGCGATCGTTCCTTTATCAGGACTTTCGAGTCCAGCAATAATTTTCAGTAGCGTTGATTTACCAGCACCGTTGCGCCCAACAAGCGCGATTCGGGAATTGCTGGCAATTTCTAATTGGATATTTTCAAATAAAACCTCGGCTCCGAAAAGACGGGCGATTTGGTTGGCTTGTAATAAAATCATGTGTATGTCATTCCTATCTTTAAGAAACTTGTCTGTATCAAGGTTACAATACTACAAGTCTATCATATTTTAGGGGAAACGGCGATTGGGAAAAAGTTTGATTTTACCATTATAAAATTTATATTTCAAATTATGAGCATTCAAATTGATTTTTGAACAATGTATTTGTTATGATAGCTTCATCACAAGTGAATTTTTCACAATGGGGGAGTATTCTTTGAAAGATCATCAAATTCCAAAGGCAACAGCGAAGCGATTGCCTTTATATTATCGTTACTTGCGTATTTTGCACCAAGCTGGCAAATTAAAAGTTTCTTCGACCGAACTAAGTGAAGCTGTTCAAGTTGATAGTGCGACGATCCGCCGCGACTTTTCCTACTTTGGTGAATTAGGAAAACGCGGCTATGGCTATGACGTTGAAAGCTTGATGCAGTTCTTTGCGAAGACATTGAACGAAGACCACATGACGAATGTAGCTTTAGTCGGTGTCGGAAACTTGGGGAGCGCCTTGTTGAAATACAAATTTCACCAAAGCAACAGCATTCGGATCAGTGCTGCATTTGATGTCAATGAAGATCTAGTTGGTCGAATCGTAGATGGTGTGCCGGTCTATCCAATGGATGACATGAAGGAACAAGTGAAGATCCAGCAAATCGATGTGGCTATTTTGACGGTTCCCGCACAACATTCACAAGATTTAGTGAACGAGCTTGTGAAAGCTGGCATTAAAGGAATCTTGAACTTTACACCTGCACGGATCACTGCACCAAAAGGCGTGCTGATTCAAAACGTTGACTTAACCAATGAATTGCAAACATTGATTTATTTCTTGCATTCAGGCAACGTCTTGTCCCATGAAGAACCAGTAGAAGAACCATCACTAAGCGAATAATCGCATCACATAAATAGGAACCAGCAAAACAGCTGCCAGATCGTAGTATATACAAGGATCTGACAGCTGTTTTTTGCTTTCATTCACTGAACTTACTCGTCTAACTGGTCAAAAAGTGATTCGTAGGAATCTTGCTCTTCAACGCTTGTGAGTGCTTCTTGATACCGCAAGATTTGTTGAGTCAAACGTGTGAAATCGATGATGCGGGCTTCGCGATGCACTTCTTTCCCATTTGCGAACAAGAGGACGACGGGAACCGTCAAGACCGAAAATAAACTGGCTGCTTCTGGCTCTGTCAGCGTGTTGATGGTAAATAGTGGGAGTTGTTGGGTTTGTGCCAGTGTTTGGATGCGTGGTTTGTCCGCAACACAAATACTGCAATTTGGTTGAGAGAGATAGAGTAGTGCCAACGGATGTTGGGCGAGCCTCTCTTGGATCGGTTGATTTTTTTGCATAAGTCATTCCTCCATGGAAAATGTACGCTGTTCTTGAGGAAAAGTCAAAATATCTGCTAGTTGCTGATCATTTAGGTGAACAAGAAGGATTTAAAGATAAGGAAAATCTAAAGCAACGATTAAAAAAACAGACTGCTTTAAAAAAAACGTTGTATAAAAAAAGGAAAAAACGTATAGTAATTCCAGCGTTTCGAATTTATTGATAAAGAAGGTTAAAGTTATGTTTCAGGCATTACCGAATTCTGTCCTGCAAATGAGTGTTATTTTTTTATCTATCGTCATTGAAGCCTTGCCCTTTGTCCTATTGGGCTGCTTGATATCAGGTGCTTTACAAGTCTTCTTGACGCCAGAAAGAGTCACGAGACTCTTACCAAAAAACAAATTGGCATCGATCACTGTTGGTTGTGGCCTGGGGGTATTTTTTCCTTCCTGCGAGTGTGGGATCGTACCGATCGTTAATCAGTTCGTAAAAAAAGAAGTGCCAGTGTATACGGCGTTTGCCTTTATGCTGACTGCACCGATCATCAATCCTATCGTGATTTTTTCGACATTCATTGCCTTTGGAAATTCCGCGAAGTTCGCCTTTTTGCGTGTACTGGGCAGCTTATTGGTCGCAATGGTCGTGGGGATCTGGCTGGCGTATTTTAACAAACAAGAGGTCTTAAAAACACGGCTTGCCAATCAATTAAGTGGCGGGAATGAGCAAGTAGCTCACCCACACCATCATGGGCATGATCACGCCCACCATCAAACAGAAAAGACCAGTCATCCGCTTCTTCGGCAGATTCGTCATTTGCTGCAGCATAGTTTGGATGAGTTTTTCGATACTGGGCGTTATTTGATCATTGGTGCGTTGATCGCCTCAGCGATGCAGACCTATCTGCCAACTGGCTTGATGCTGACATTAGGCTCCACGAAGCTGTTAGCGGTTTTCGTCATGCTGCTGTTGGCACTGACATTATCCCTATGTTCCGAAGCAGATGCCTTTATCGGCTCTTCGTTGTTGAGTTTATTCGGCACTGGACCAGTCGTCGGTTTCCTGGTTTTTGGTCCAATGGTAGATATTAAAAACCTGTTGATGATGAAGCGGTACTTTTCGGGGCGTTTTATCGCTTCTCTGGTTGGTTTAGTCGCAATCGTCGTTTCAATTTATGCATGGGTGGTGTAAAGAATGATTCGTTTTTTGATCTTATCAGGCTATTTTGAATTAATGATGTATTTGCAAGTGACGGGCAAACTCAATCAGTTTATCAACATTCATTATCGCTATCTCGCTATTTTATCTATGATCATTTCTTTATTGTTGGCTTTGGTCCAGCTGTACTTTTGGGTCAAACAAGAGCCCGAGCATCATCATGACGACGAGCACCAGCATGGATTAGAGAAAAAATACCAACGAGTGATTGCGTATTTTCTATTAGCCTTACCGATCATCGTGGGTCTCTTTTTTCCCACCGTTAGCTTGGATACGACGATCGTTGAAGCAAAAGGGTTTAATTTCCCCCTAAGTGAAGAATCTGTGGGGGATCCAGAAATGACGACCCAATATCTGAAACCCGATACAAGTCTTTATTTTAACAAAGAAGATTATGACACTCAGATGGATGCAGCCTTGGCACGTTACGCCAAAGATGAGACGATTGCGGTAACGGAAGAAAATTACTTGGAAGTCATGGAGTTGATCTATACGTACCCGAGTGAATTCATTGGTAAGAAAATCACCTATGATGGATTTGTGTACCATGCAGATCAAGATGATGCCAATGAAATCTTTTTGTTTCGTTTTGGCATTATCCATTGTGTGGCTGATTCAGGCGTTTTCGGTTTACGGGTGGAATTGCCGCAGCAAGCGACTGCAGAAAATAACCAGTGGCTCCACGTGGAAGGGACGATCCAATCGAAGTACTATCAACCCTTCAAACGAGACTTGCCGATGGTGGTAGCAGACCAAGAGAAGACGATTGAAGCACCAGAAAACCAGTATGTCTATCGCGCTTTCTAGCTTTTTTTAAGAAAGTTCATAGAAACATCATAAACCTTTGTTATAATGAAGAAAATCTAAGCATATGTTTGTAGTTTTATCAAACGTTTAGTACAATAAAGTAGGAACATATGCTAAAATCTATACAAAAGAGAGGTGTCGTGAAATGGGTTTTACAGATGAAACAGTTCGCTTTGATTTTGATGATAGCCGTAAAAAAGAAGTCAGCGAAACATTAGCTATCGTCTACCGAGCATTAGAGGAAAAAGGATACAATCCGATCAATCAAATCGTCGGTTACCTCCTTTCTGGCGACCCGGCTTACATTCCTCGTTATCGGGATGCCCGGAATTTGATTCGTCGTCACGAACGGGATGAGATCATGGAAGTTCTGATCCGTTATTATTTAGGCAATCACGGGATCAACCTATAATGAGAATCATGGGATTGGATGTTGGTTCGCGGACAGTCGGCGTGGCGGTCAGTGACCCAATGGGCTGGACAGCACAAGGGATCGAGATCATTCGCATCAATGAAGATGAAGGCAATTTCGGTTATGATCGACTTGCTGAATTGGTGAAAGAATATGAAGTCTCACGTTTTGTGGTAGGACTACCTAAAAATATGAATAATACGATCGGACCTAGAGCGGAAGCTTCTATGGCTTACGGCGCAGCGATCGAACAGCAATTCGGTTTGCCTGTCGTTTACCAAGACGAACGTCTGACGACCGTTCAAGCAGAACGAATGCTGGTAGAACAGGCGAATACATCGCGTGCCAAACGAAAAAAAGTGATTGATAAATTAGCAGCAGTCATGATTTTGCAGAATTATTTAGATGGTGCTGGGAAACAGCTGTTTTAATTTACAGAAAAGAGGAAAATAAATGTCAGAACATACACACGATCATAACCACGATCACGATCATGAAGGACATGAACACATTACTTTGATCGATGACCAAGGAAATGAAACCTTATACGAAATTCTATTAACGGTTGACGGTACGGAAGAATTCGGCCGCAACTACGTCTTGCTTTATCCAGCAGGCGTACCGGAAGAAGAAGACGTTGAATTACAAGCGTACGCTTATATTGAAAACGAAGACGGTTCTGAAGGTGAATTAGAACAGATCGAAACAGAAGCAGAATGGGATATGATTGAAGAAGTCTTCAACACATTCATGGCGGAAGAAGAAGAATAACATGCTGCAAGTGCTGATCCTTTCCATAAGGGATCAGCACTTTTTTTGATTTTTAACGACTGTTTATTATAGAAGCAAGCCTGCTTTTTTGAAAGGAATGAGTAAAATGAATCACGTAACGATTTTTGAGCTTGAAAAGATCGCAGAAGAGCAGCTAGTTTTTGCGGTGATCATCAGCAAGTATCAAGAAAAGCTCGTCTATGTCAAACACAAAGAACGAGACACATTAGAAATACCCGGAGGTAAGCGAGAATCAGGAGAAAGCATCACAGCGTGTGCCGCCCGTGAATTAAAGGAAGAAACAGGAGCCAAGCACTTTACTCTAGAGCCGTTATTTATCTATGGGGTAGAAAAAGACGGGGAGACCGATTACGGCTTGGTGTTCGAAGCCCAGATCACGGACTTGGAGGATGAGTTGACTTCAGAGATCGAAGCAATTTATGTAAGGGCAGAGCCGCCTGCCAGTTGGACATATCCAACGATTCAGCCGTTGTTATTGGCAGAATATTTCTCACGAACATAAAAATAATTCAGCCAGCTCAAATGGAGGGCTGGCTTGAGTTGAAAAGTAAAAGCAGCGTGTTGAGTAGGAGTGAGCGAATGAGTTGCGTGATCCTGCAATCAGGGGTAGGATGAAAATGTAAACGTTATCTTATTGGAGAGTAGGGAAAGGCATGGAAAAAATTTATCAAGCAAGTACCGCAGAAGGAGCAATCGATTTTATCAATATGCGCGATTTGGAGATCGCGGCAGAGGAAGTGATTCCTAAAGGTGGGTATGGCTATATCAGCAGTGGTGCGGGGGATATTTTTACCTATCAAGAAAATGAACGCGCCTTCAATCACAAATTGATCATTCCTCATGTCTTAAAGGACATTGAATTACCGGACACAACGTTGTCCTTTGGCGGTGACACGTTGTCAGCGCCAATCATTATGGCGCCTGTGGCTGCCCACGGCTTAGCAAATGTTGCGGCAGAACAAGCGTTAGCTAAAGGTGTTTCACGTTTTGGCACGATCTATACGGCGAGTTCGTATGCTTCTTGTACGTTGGAAGAAATCCGAGCAGCTGGTGGCCAAGAAGCGCCGCAGTGGTTCCAATTCTATATGAGCAAAGACGATGGCATTAACAAAGACATCTTAGCGATGGCAAAACGCAATGGCGCCAAAGCGATCGTTTTGACCGCAGATGCAACTGTTGGGGGCAATCGAGAAACGGATCGCCGCAATGGCTTCACCTTTCCGTTGGCAATGCCGATCGTTCAGGCTTATCAATCAGGGATCGGACAAACGATGGATGCCGTTTACGGCTCCTCAAAACAAAAATTAAGTCCTCAGGATGTCGCTTTTATCGCCAAAGAATCTGATTTGCCGGTTTATGTCAAAGGGGTGCAATCAGAAGAAGATGTGGACCGAGCATTAGGGGCAGGTGCACAAGGGATTTGGGTCTCAAATCACGGGGGACGCCAATTGGATGGTGGTCCAGCTTCCTTTGATTCCTTGCAGATCGTGGCTGAAGCAGTAGCAGGTCGGGCGCCGATCATCTTCGATAGCGGGGTACGGCGAGGACAGCATGTCTTTAAAGCGATTGCTTGCGGAGCAGATCTGGTGGCAATCGGTCGACCAGTGATTTATGGGTTGGCTCTAGGTGGTGCCACCGGTGTTCAACAAGTCTTTGATTTCTTCAAAAAAGAATTGGAGATGGTCATGCAGCTTGCGGGGACGCAAACGGTGGCAGATATCAAAAAAGCCGTCGGGACAATCATTATTTATAAGCAATCCCTCAAAAAGCACTCGAGTCGTTGACTCAGGTGCTTTTTTCAATGATCCTTTCTGATCCTGAAGAGCAGAGCCAACAGTTCTTTTCGCCGTAAAAAGTGTATATGATTTTGAAACAATTGCAAAATCCGCTACACTTAAAAGAGACCAATAAACTAAAGGAGAGAGATTGATGATTCCAAAAATTATTCATTATTGCTGGTTTGGCGGCAATCCATTAGGTGAACAAGAAAAGAAATACATGGATACCTGGAAAAAATATTGTCCGGATTATGAGATCAAACGTTGGGATGAATCAACGATCAACCTTTCAAAATTCGGTCCTTATCTAAAAGAGGCCTATGACCAAGAAGAATGGGCATTTGTGTCAGATGTGGTTCGTTTGTATGCGTTAGTGACAGAAGGCGGTATTTATATGGATACCGATATCGAGGTGGTCAAACCTTTAGATGAGCTCTTGACACTGGAGGCATTTATGGGCTTTGAGATCGAAACCAAGATTTCTACGGGGATCATTGGAGCGGTGCCGCATCATCCCTTTATGGAAGAATGGTACCACGATTACGATGACCGAAAATTTGTCCGGGCAGAAAAAACGGAAGATGTCGTCACCAATGTGATCCGAGTGACGGAACTGTTGCAAAACCACGGATTAGAATTGAATAATCAACGACAAACCGTTAAGGGTGTAGAAATCTTCCCGCAAATGACGTTTTCACCAAAAAGCTATATCACTGGTGAGGTCGAGGAAGATCCGAGTACGATGGTGATCCATCAGTTTTCTGGCTCTTGGTTATAAAAGAGTAAGTCTATGAAAGGACGGACAGCGGGGAAAGCTGTCTGTCCTTTTTGCTTTTGCAAGGGATGATGGAGATGTGATAGAATAGCTTGAAAAAATGAGGAGGCGTTTTGATGGCTATCAAACGATGTACTTTGGCAGATTTAGAAGAATTGGGAGAAATCAGCGTATCCACCTATTACGATACATTTGCTCCTTTCAATACGGAGGAAAATACTCGTATCTATCTAGAAGAAGCCTACAATCTGCCGAAACTGACCCGAGAGTTAGAAAATCCGCAGTCGGCGTTTTATTTTTTACAAGAAAATGATCAAACCGTAGGATATATCAAACTTAACTGGGGTGAGGCGCAAACGGAAGCGATTGCCCCAGAGGGGTTGGAAATTGAACGAATCTATATCAAAAAAGAACATAAGCGCAGAGGCTATGGCAAAACACTGCTGCTGTTTGCTCAAGAGACCGCCAAAGAGCTGCAGAAAAAGTCGATCTGGTTAGGCGTTTGGGAATTTAACGACAATGCGTTGGCTTTTTATCATACGATGGGCTTTGAAAGAGTTGGCAGTCATTCCTTTTTTATGGGGGATGATGAGCAGACGGATTTCTTGATGCTGAAAGAACTTTGAAATCTGCCTTTGTATGAGGAATTAGAAATTACTTTCCATTTTTTTGGCAATCAAGTATAGTTAAAGAGATTGATGAAAAAAGAACGATTGGTGAAAACCATCGCTAAGGAGAGCAATTGTAAATGGAAAAACAGAGAAACGAAAGTATTTTGTCACGTTTTCTTAAAGGCGTGGTGATTGCCTTGGGCTTTATCTTGCCTGGTGTTTCAGGTGGCGTATTGGCAGCCATCTTAGGCATTTATGAGCGGATGCTGCGCTTTATGGCACATCTGACGAAGAATTTTAAAGAGAATCTCCTCTTTTTCCTGCCAGTAGGGATCGGGGGAATCGTAGGGATCGGGCTTTTATCAAAGCCATTAGAGTGGCTGCTGCAAAACTATCAAATCATCGTTTTGTGGGGCTTTGCGGGGGCAATTATTGGGACGTTACCAGCACTTGCTAAAGAATCGACCTTGAAAAGCAAACGGACAACCGGCGATCTGCTTTGGTTCTTCGGCAGTATGGTCATCGGCTTCTTGTTCCTCTATTTTATGGGCGATATCTTAGGAACGATCCCTGCCAATTTCATAGGTTTTGTGATCGCCGGCGGTCTGATCGCGTTAGGTGTTTTGGTTCCTGGCTTGAGTCCTTCAAACCTTTTGCTCGTTTTGGGACTTTATGATCCGATGTTGAAAGGCTTTAAGAGCTTTGACATCATGGGGGTCTTTCTACCGATCGCCATTGGCGGCTTGGCAGTGATGCTGTTGTTTTCGAAATTGATGGAGTGGCTATTGACGCATTATCATTCAAAAGTCTATCACTTCATTTTAGGGATCGTTATTGCCTCAACGGGTTTGATCGTGATTCCTCCGGTGGCAAACTATAGCGGCTTTACTTGGGTAACGGCCGTCATCGGAATTATCTTGTTTGTCTTGGGGGCTTGGTTAGGTCTTTGGATGAGCAAGCTGGAAGAAAAATACAAGTAAATCAAAACGGCACATCGTTTGGCGATGTGCCGTTTTTGTTAGGTTATGATTCGGGCAGCTAAGAGAAAGCGTTGGTGGACGGCCAGTAGTAAAAAGATTGGAACGTTTGATAACGATGTGATACAGGTTTAAAAACTGTTCTATTTTTGTTGAAAGATTTCCTAGTGTTTGGTATATTGTAGTCTATATAAAGAAGAATTTCCCATGTGTTACAGTTTAGATAATTGTTTGAGGTTATTGAGAAAAAGGAGGGACAAGCATGCAAGATGCGACCTATTGGGCGGAACAATTGCGGCAAGGACAAATCAGCTTTGCCGAGCGGGTGGCGATGATCGAAGAAAAAGTCAATCAACAAAATTCGCTTTTGAATGCGCTTGTAACATTTGATCCGCAAGCAGCGATCCAGCATTACGAGCAGCATCTTCAAAAAACGGTTTTTGGTGGACAACCCATGCCGTTAAAAATACTCGGCCAAACTAAAGCAGGGTGGCCAGCAACGTCAGGAGCCAAACTGTTTGCAAAAGCACGAGCCAGCCGCACGGCTCATTTTGTCTCTCGTTTAGAAGAGGCGGGCTTTGTGCCGTTAGGGCAAACCAATGCACCAGAATTTGGATTCAAAAATATCACTGATCCAACATTGTATGGGCCTACACGTAATCCGTGGAATCCTGCCTATTCAGCTGGTGGTTCCAGTGGTGGTGCGGCAGCGGCAGTGGCTTCGGGGATGTTTCCGATTGCAGGTGCCAGTGATGGCGGCGGATCGATCCGCATTCCAGCTTCCTTTAGCGGATTGATCGGTTTGAAGCCAACCCGTGGCACGATGCCAGTGGGTCCTAGTGAATGGCGCAGCTGGCAAGGCGCTTCCATCAACTTTGCGTTGACGCTTTCTATGCGTGATACGGAACAGTTGTTTTATGCGTTGCGGACGTCACAGCCGGCAGCCCCTTATCAGGCACCGCAAGTAGAATGGCATCATCAGCAAGCGAGTCAAAAACCGCGGTTGAAGGTTGCTTTTACTACCGCATCGCCGACCGGTGGCCAAGTGTCTGAAACTGCCATCCAAGCAGTCCGAAGTGCAGCCGCATTTTTAGAAAAGCAGGGGCACGAAGTCATTGAAGTGGGCTATCCAGTGGATGGTCAGCAAATGATGACCACCTATTACGCCATGAATGGTGGCGAAACAGCTGCGATGTTTGCTGAGATCGATGCTGCTCGTCAAGAACCGGTCAGACGGGAAGAGATGGAATTGATGACCTGGGCACTTTACCAATATGGCAAAAAACTGCCGGCCGCCGATTACGTTCTTGCCTTGCAGTGGTGGGATCAGCTGGCAGAAAAAATGGAAGAAGTCTTTTCGACCTATGATCTCTTTTTAACACCGACGACGGCTTTTCCAGCCCCTTTGATCGAGGAAGACTTACAAAGCGATAGCATTCGCCAAAGACTGCATGAGATCGAATCGCTTGGAAAAAGTGCTGCGGGTGAGTTGATCGAAGAAATGTTTGCCAAGAGCTATACTCTGACACCTTACACTCAATTAGCCAATTTAACGGGGCAGCCAGCCATCAGCTTGCCAACTGCTCTTAGCGAGGAAGGGTTGCCGCTAGGGATCCAATTTATGGCGTCTAAAGGCAGAGAAGATCTGCTTTTCCAAGTCGGCTATTTATTTGAAACACAGCAACGATTTCTGTTGCCAAAACAAGGAAACTAAGAGGAGGATATTATGAAACAAGTTAGAAAAGGGAAAATCGTTGCAATGGTTGGCTTTTTAGGTTTATTTACGGGGGTCCTGTTAAGTGCCTGCAGCAAACCAACGGAAGAAGACTCAAGTCTAAGCAAGGTGGAAGAAGCCAAAACATTGGTTGTTGCTACTTCGGGAACCTTGTATCCATCGTCTTACTATAACGATGAAAATGAATTAGTGGGCTATGATGTCGATGTGGCAAAAGAAGTCGCCAAACGATTAGGCGTAGAGATCACATTTAAAGAGTACAATGTCGATGGACAAGTTTCTTCTTTAACACGTGGAGAAGCCGATTTTGCTGCCAACGATTTTGGTTTGACGGATGAACGGGCGGAAAAATTCAGTCTCTCAACGCCTATCAAATACTCGTTCGATAGTATGATCGTGCGTAAAAGTGATGACTCAGGGATTGCTTCTTTAGAAGATTTGGATGGCAAAAAAGCTGCTGGTGAACCGAATACCAGCTACATGCGCTTAGCCGAATCTTATGGGGCAGAATTAGTGACTTACGACAACGCAACGAATGATCAGTATTTGACAGATGTTGCGAATGGTCGAACGGATGTGATCTTGAATGATTACTATTTGCAAAAAATGGCGGTTGCTGCTTTGCCAGATATCCCTGTAAAAATTTTAGAAGATGTCTACTTTAATCCGAATGAAACGGGCTTCTTATTTGTGAAGGATCATAAAGCATTGCAGGAAAAAGTGGATGCTGTTTTAGCAGAAATGAAAGAAGACGGCCGTTTAAAAGAACTTGCAGAAACGTATTTTCAAACCGATATTTCAGTAAAATCTGATCAAGCGATCCAAACGGTTGAAACAGACTAATGTATATTCCAACCCTTGATTTGCCGTTGATGTGGGACTCATTGCCCTATTTGCTGTCGGGCTTGTCCTATACGGTCGGCATTGCTGTCGTTTCTTTTCTAGGTGGCAACCTCTTAGGGATCATGCTCACCTTCTTAGGGATGCTGGAAAACCCCATCATTAGAGGGTTCGTGCGGGGCTATCTCTCATTTCTAAGAGGCGTCCCAGCGTTGGTCTTGTTGTTCCTCCTGTATTTTGGTTTGCCCTATCAATTGTCGGCGCTTAGTGCTGCGATCATCTGTTTTACATTGACCAGCAGCGCATTTATCGGGGAAATCTACCGAGGATCAATTGCTGGAGTGGATCGTGGGCAATTTGATGCTGCCTATGCGTTAGGGTTATCATTTACGAAAACGATGCGTCTGATTATTTTGCCACAAGCTTTTCGTATATCTGTACCGGCATTGAGTAATGTGGCAATGGATTTGTTGAAAGGAACCTCCTTGGCAGCAATGATCACGATTCCTGATATTTTTCAAAAAGCCAAGATCGTTGGCGGACGAACTTTTGATTACATGTCCATGTACGTGCTAGTTGCCATCATCTATTGGCTGTTGTGCATTTTGATTGAAGCCGGTCAAAAGCGATTAGAACAACATTTTTCAAAACGCTTTGCTGCTAATGAGGCTGTAAGACAATAAAAAAAGAGCCGAGGCTCGATCACTGCAGAAATCACTCTCTTCTTGAATTGATTTCTGCAGTTTTTGTATTTGAAAAGATAGAAGAAAGGAGATTGCCATAGTAAAACAATGAGCGAAGGCAAGGAAGATAGAGAAATTTCTGTAATGTCAAACTAGTTTCAGTATGAAAATGGTGCTGACCAAGTTATTTTCCTTCACTTAAACAGTCTATATTTCATTCGTTCGGCTCAAGTGATTCATGGTAAAATAAAGAAAAGCAAATCGAGGAGGGTCCTTATGAAGTATGAATGGCGCAAACTAGAAAAAGAGCTCTATCTTCCCAAAAAACCAACAGTGATCGAGGTGCCAACGTATCAATTTATCAGTTTAAGCGGCAGCGGCAATCCGAATCGACCTGAATTCAGCGAAGAGATCGCCGCTTTATATACGATTTCTTATTCACTCAGGATGGGGTTAAAAAAAGGGGCTTTTGGCAATGAACCCTTTGAATACACGGTCTTTCCTTTAGAAGGTGTGTGGACCTCTCTGAAAAAGCCAGACGGTGCCGTCAACAAAGAAGAATTGATCTACAAAATCATGATTCGCCAACCAGAACCAGTCACGGAAACACTGTTTCAAGAACAGCTCTTGGCCGTCAAAGAGAAGAAAGACAATCCAAATCTAGAAAAGCTCATCTTTGAGCGCTATGAAGAAGGATTGTGTCTGCAAGCAATGCATACAGGCTCTTTTGATACTGAAGCGGAAACATTTGCGCAAATGAAGGAGCTGTTAAAACAAGAACAGTTAGTGATCCGTCCAACGATGGACACGTTCCAGCATCGAGAAATCTATTTGTCTGATCCGCGAAAAGTCTCACCAGATAAAGCCAAAACCGTCCTGCGATGGGCAGTAGAAGTAGAAGGTGGGATTCAGTGAATAAAAACTATTTAAGCATCGACATCGGTGGCACGAAAATCAAATCGGCTGTCATTGATCGTTCGGGGAATATTCTGACACGAGGACGGATGGATACGCCGAAAAGTCTTGCGGAATTTTTGACGGGGATTGAAACGATCGTTGAGGACGTTCATGGAAGCATTCGGGGCATTGCGGTTAGTACCCCGGGAAAAGTCAACCCAGAGACCGGGACAATCTCGTTTGGCGGGGCATTGCCTTTTTTAGATGGGGTCTCCTTAAAACAGCTGCTGGCAAAGTATCAAATGCCGCTTGCTGTGACCAACGATGGCAAAGCAGCCGCATTAGCTGAATGGTGGCTAGGAAACCTTAAAGGGATTCAAAACGGAGCTGCCATAACATTAGGTACTGGTTTGGGCGGTGGCGTAATCGTTGAGGGAAAACTGATCCAAGGTGCACATTTTCAAGCCGGGGAATTAAGTTTTCTACTAAATGCCACTAAGAGAAGTGACACTCAAGAAAACGCTGAGCAACCAGTCAATCAGGGATTGACCCTGCAGCAATTGGCAGGTTTTAGCGGTTCAGCGGTCGCCATGATTCGTCGCAGCGCCCAACTGCTAGGCTTAGCTGATCTTGCGGATGGTGAAGCAGTTTTTGACGCCATCAATCAGAAACAACCACAGGTCTGGGCGCTGTTTACAGCGTATTGCCGAGAAATCGCGTGTGTCATGCTCAATGTTCAAGCCGTGATCGACTTAGAGCGCTTCGTGATTGGCGGGGGCATCAGTGCCCAAGCGATCGTGGTGGAAGAAATCGACCGTCAGTATCAGCAACTGCTAGCTAGTTTACCGATTTTGCAGCAGACTTTGACGAAGCCGGAGATCCAAGCGTGCAAATTTCAAAACGATGCCAACTTATTAGGGGCGCTCTATCATTTCTTTTTGGAACATGAGATGAAATAAAATAGACCAAAAAACTGTCGCGAACCAACGATTCGCGACAGTTTTTTTAGGTTTTTTTCTTGGGGTCTTTGTCTTCGTCACCTAGGTAATCTTTGCTAGTGAAGGCACTGTGGAAGTATTTGCCTTCTTGACCGTAATAGCGGTTATAGCGCTGCTTGAATTTGCGGAACACGTAAACGACAAGAACTTTTAGCAGACAATAAATTGGGATCCCGAAAATCACCCCAACGATCCCCATCAAATCACCCATCACTAATAAAACAACCAGAATCGTAATAGGATGAATTTTCAATCGGTCACCCATCACACGGGGCACGACTAAATCCCCATGAAGCAACTGTACAGCAAACCAAGCAATCAAAAATTTAACCAACATCCCGGTGGAGTCTTGTGCGGCAATGAAAAGTCCCGGGAAAAAGACGATAAAAGGACCAATATAGGGGATGATGCAAAGCAGACCAGCGGCGATCGCCAGAATACTGGCATACTCTAAGCCAATCAATAGGAAAACGACCCAATAGATCGCCCCTAAAATCAAGGAAGAAATGATTTGTCCTTTCAAAAAGGCACCGACTTGTATGTCAGAGATCTTGACGATTTCATTAAAGTCTTTGCGAAAACGTGGTGGCACTAACGAGAGAACCGAAAAATAAAACTTGTTGGGGTTGCGCAATAAGAAAAAGGCAATGATCGGTCCCGTAAACAAAGCGATGAACAAGGTCGATATCGTTGAAAACAAACTGCTGAGCCCAGCAGCACCAGTTTCCCAATAGTCCCCAATAAAACTCATGATGTTGTTGGTGATATTTTGCAATGTGTCTGTAATTTGTGCCATCTCATCTTGAAACGGGGTATTTTCTAAAAAGGCGGTCGCGTTTTTCTCAAAGTCACTGACCAAACTTGGTAAGCTGTTGATCAGATCGGTGGTTTGCTGCTCCAAAATCGGGTAAAGCTGGAAACCAGCAAAGACGATCAACAAAAGAATCAAAAGATAGATCCCAGCAATCGAAACACTGCGGGGAATTTTTTTCGATTCCAATTTATCGACCACCGGGTTAAACAGATAGTAAAGGATCAGCCCAAATAAAAAGGGGGGGATAATAGCTGTAAGTATGGCTGAAAAGGGTGTAAATAAAAAAGAAATCTGATTTAGCAAAAAGACAGCAACTGCCGACAAGATAATCAGTCCTAAGACATAATAGCTTGTTTTGCCGCCTAAAAAGTGGATCAATCGGTTATTTTTCATAATAAGCCTCGCTTTCTTAGCTACATTATAACGAAAGACCCCTATTCTGTAAAAAAACAACGTACCTTTTGAAAAAACTACGCTCATATTCTCAATATCTTTATAATGAAAGAATATCTTTGATAAAGGGTTAACTGGTGGCATCTTTCTTCAAAGCAGGCCAAAAATGCTCCCGTGTTTACAACACAGGAGCGAAAAGAATTATTTGCGCACTGTCGTCAAGGTACAGCGACCAACGGCAGTTTTTAACCCGCTAGCTAACCAAATAGTGGCTTGCCAAGTTTGGATACGAGCGCCGATACGATCAGGACTAGCTTCTACGATCAGGGTTCCTTCTTGAGCGGCGGCTAGATGGTTGACTTGTAGGTCAACGCCGGCGGCGAAGGCTTCTTCTTGAGCCAAAGCTTGATTGGCGCCGATGCTGCAGGCAGTCTCGATCAAAACGCCGTTAATGCCACCGTGAACGAGACCAAAAGGCTGTTTGTGCTGTTCTTTGATGGGCATCCGTAAACGAACAAAATCGGCTGTTGCTGCTTCTACTTCGATTTCTAAGGCTTCTAGTAAGTTCATTTTTTGCTCCTTTTTCTAAGAAAGTTACCATGATTATAGCACGAGTTTTGTTAGAAATAGCCGAAGTTCTCAGAAAGTCGGCAACAGGGGGAGAAGTCTTAAGAAATTCCCTTAACCAAAGCAATTTCTAACGAAAAGCGACTAGATATGTGTATAATAGAGCTATGTGAATTGAGGAGGAACAAGTAATGAGAGAATGGAAAACCTTAAAGGAATATGATGAAATTTTATTTGAACAACATGGAAAAGTGGCGAAGATCACGATCAACCGCCCAGAAGTCCACAATGCGTTTACACCAAAAACGGTGTTTGAAATGATTGATGCGTTTTCAATCAGTCGCGATGAACCAGGCATCGGGGTGATTATTTTGACAGGCGCCGGCGACAAAGCCTTTTGTTCAGGCGGAGACCAAAAAGTCCGTGGTCACGGTGGCTATGTTGGGGAAGATCAGGTTCCTCGCTTAAACGTATTGGATCTGCAACGCTTGATCCGAACGTTGCCAAAACCGGTGATCGCCATGGTTAAAGGCTGGTCGATCGGCGGCGGAAATGTTTTACAATTGGTTTGTGATTTAACGATTGCCGCTGACAACGCTAAATTTGGTCAAACAGGACCAAATGTCGGTAGTTTTGATGGTGGCTATGGTTCGGGCTATCTTGCACGGACGATCGGACATAAAAAAGCCAAGGAAGTTTGGTTCATGACAAAACAATATACTGCCGAAGAAGCATTGGCGATGAACTGGATCAATACAGTCGTTCCTCTTGATCGAGTAGAAGATGAAACGATGGAATGGGCCGAAACGATGCTGCAAAAGAGCCCGTTGGCGTTACGTATGATCAAAGCATCAATGAATGCCGATACGGATGGATTAGCTGGCATTCAGCAATTAGCTGGCGATGCGACCTTATTGTATTACACGATGGATGAAGCCAAAGAAGGTCGTGACGCGTTTAAAGAAAAACGTCAACCAGACTTCGACCAATTCCCTAAATTCCCATAATGACTGGGAGTTGGCTGCAAAGGCAAGCACAACTTCATCCAGAACGACCAGCTTTTTATTGGCATGAAAAAAGCTGGTCGTTTGCTGCCTTGCAAAAAGAGGTTTATGCTTATGCTGCTTATTATCAAGCCCAATTCGTTGTTCTGCCAAACCGGGTAGCCCTTTTTAGCAATAACTCCCCTGAATTGGTTTTTACGATCCTTGCGTTGTGGGAGTTGGGGATCGAAGTCCAGCTGTTGAATACGCGATTGACAGCCGCTGAAATCACCTTCCAATTGCAAGATGCCCACTGCGACTGGGTGATCACGGCAGATAAGATTGCGGTCTCGGGTGTTCGCAGCATGACCTTTGGACAAGCGATGGAACAGGCGAAGGCTCTTGCCAGTTCTATTGATCCTTCGTTTGTTCCTAATAAAGCAATCTATCAAGCAGAACAAGTAGCTTCGATTATGTATACATCCGGTACGACGGGCAATCCTAAGGGTGTGCCGCAAACCTTTAGGAATCATCTAGCAAGTGCCGAAGCGACTCAAAAGAACTTAACGATCACTAGTGAGGATTGTTGGCTTTGTGCAGTTCCGCTGTATCATATCAGTGGATTATCAATTCTCTTGCGTTCCTTGCGACTTGGAATGAGTGTTCGTTTGTATGAGCGCTTTGATGCTGGAGAAATGGCGAAAGATCTTGAGGCAGGAAAAGGGACGATCGTTTCTTTGGTGGCGAAAATGTTGACAGATTTGCTGCCATTGGTGCCCCAACAAGGCTTTGATTCGTTGCGTTATGTACTGCTAGGCGGCGGGCCCATTGCCAAAAGTATATTGGAAAAATGCCAGCAAAAACAGCTTTCTGTGATCCAATCCTATGGGATGACAGAAACCTGTTCACAAGTGGTGGCATTGCCGCCAGAAAAAGCTTCAGAAAAAATCGGCTCCTCAGGGGTTCCCCTGCAAGGTGTCCATCTACGAATTGCGGTTGATGCGAAAATGGCAGATCATCGGACTGCTGAAAGTACCCAGTCGATCGGAGAGATACAACTGCAAGGACCGGCGATCACGACCCGTTACTTAAACGATCGCAGTCCACAGCAGTGGGACCAAGAGGGCTGGTTTGCCACAGGAGATCTAGGGTATCTTGATCAAGAGGGCTTTTTGTATGTAGTCAGTCGTGCAAGCGAACTGATCATATCTGGTGGAGAAAACATCTATCCCGCAGAAGTGGAGCAAGCCTTGTTGCAGCATCCAGCGGTCAAAGAGGCAGCTGTGGTGGGGGAACCAGACGAGGAGTGGGGACAATCTGTCGCGGCTTATTTAACGTTAAATGAGTCCGTCCGACTCCAAGCGTTGTTGAATACATTAGAAGGGCAGATCGCCCATTATAAATTTCCGCGCCGTTTTTATCACGTGCGAGAAATGCCGCGCACAGCAAGCGGCAAACTTTTAAAACGGCTATTGCTGAGTGAAGAAAGAGTGAACTACATTGAACAGCAAATCATCAAGTAATTATGAAGCAGCGATCGCTGCCGGGAAAACCTATTTGAGTGAGTATCAGCCTTTAAAAAGGTGTGACTTACTGGCTCTTTATGCAGCGGCACAAGAATATCAAGGGGAACGCTATTTCTGGCGTACCCCTGATGAAACGACTAGTCTGGTAGGGTTGGGTTGGTTAGCCACTTTTTCGCAACCTAAACTTGCAGACTTTTCAGAAGTCCGCTCTCTCTTAAAGCAAGCCCACTATCAACCAGAGGCACCTTTTCAGGCGCAGTTAGTTGGCGGCTTTGCTTTTGATGAACAGGCAGAAGTCAGTCAGGATTGGGCTGAGCTAGGTGCCGGTCTCTTTGCGTTGCCAGAAATACTGGTCAGCAAAACTGATGATCAGTGTGGCGTCGTTTATACAGTAGCCGCTTCTTCCGAGGAACAACGACAACAAAAAGTCGCTGCCTTACAGGAAAAAGTCGCAAGCTGGTTGAATGCCAACCCGGACAAGAGTCTTGTAGCAGAAACGCCTGCTTTTCAGGCACAAGAGGAACTAGAGGTGCCCCAATGGCTGCAAGCGGTCGAAGAGACAGTGGCAGCCATTCGCTCGACTGAAACATTGTTGAAAAAAGTGGTTCTGGCCAGGAGAATGAAGATAGAAACGAAGCAGTCGATCATTAGTGCTGCGGTGTTGCAACGGTTGGCGCAACAGCAGCCGAATACCTATCTTTTTGCCATCGAACATGGGGGACATGTTTTTGCTGGTGCGACGCCAGAACGCTTGCTAAAAGCGACTGTCGATCAATTTGAAACGGTAAGTATCGCAGGTTCCGCGCCAAGAGGCAAAACCAAAGAAGAAGATGAGGCACTGGCACAAGCCCTCTTAGCGGACGCAAAAAATACCCATGAACATCAAGTAGTTGTCGATCGCTTGGAAACGGCATTGGCTACTTTGTTAGCTGACGGTTTTCAATCAGAAGCCCGCTCCGTCATCAAGAATCGTGACATTCAGCATTTGTTTGTTCCTTTAGCAGGGCAAAGAAAAGCAGGAGTCAATTTTCTGAGCGCCGTGCAAAAACTACACCCGACCCCAGCATTGGGGGGAGAACCGAAAGAAGCAGCCGTCTCATGGATTCGTACCCATGAACCAGCCAGCAGAGGGATGTACGGTGGACCGATCGGTTGGTTGGGTATTCAAGAAGATATTGGCGAGTTTGCTGTGGCGATCCGCTCAGGATTCTTTAGCGGCAATCAAGCAACGCTGTATGCAGGCTGTGGGATCGTTGCCGATTCAGATGCGGAATCCGAACGTCAAGAAACACGGTTAAAATTTCAACCGATGAGGAGAGGGATCTTAGGAGATGAATAACCAGACAGTCATGACAGACTATTTATTAGCGGCAATCCAAGGACTAAAAGCAGCGGGTGCGAAGCGAGCGGTTATTAGTCCCGGTTCACGCTCAACGCCATTGGCGCTACTATTGCATCGTGATCCTGAGATCACCTGTATGGTGGCTGTCGATGAACGTTCGGCTGCTTTTTTTGCTTTAGGGATGTCCAAAGTTGATCTCCAACCGACAATCTTACTGTGTACTTCTGGAACTGCAGCAGCCAATTATTATCCAGCAATTTGTGAAGCAGAGGCCACCAACTTGCCATTGATCGTCTTAACGGCTGATCGCCCGCCAGAACTGCGGGGCGTTGGGGCGCCACAAGCGATGGACCAACAGAATTTGTATGCCTCTCACGTCAAAAAGATGGTAGAGATGACCGTGCCAGAAAACGATCCTGCTTTGTTGCGTTATAGTTTTTGGCAAGCTGCAACTTGCACGATCGAAGCGCAAAAACAGCCGAAAGGCCCGGTCCAAATCAACTTTCCATTACGGGAGCCGCTGTTGCCTGACTTTAGTCGCCAATGCAGTATTCAGCAAGACGTGAGCTATCTGGCACCACAACAAGAGCTGTCAGCAGAGATGATCACCCAGCTAGCTCCTTACTTTGGTAAAAAAGGTATTCTGATTGCTGGAGAAAGCCTTACGATCGAAGAAGCGCAGCAGTTGCTGGCTTTTTCAGAGAAATTAGGCTGGCCGATTGTCGGCGATCCATTGACCAATCTGGCGACAGCCGGTACCAAAGTAGGAACATTTATCAGTCAAGCCGATCTTGTTTTCCCGCAATTGACTTCTGCCTTCCAACCAGAAGTGGTCGTGCGTTTTGGTCGCTTACCAGTCACTAAAAATGTCCTATTATGGTTGAACAAAGCAGCGGATACGACGACGTGGCTCTTTGTTGATCCATCGGGACAGTGGCAAGACCAGTTGCATCGGGCAAACTATTTGATCGAAGCAGCGATCAGCACTTTCGTGGCGGCCATCACCCAGTTGCCGATCGTCAAACATACGGCGTGGCAACAACAATGGCAAGCACTTCAAGCGCGGGCAGATCAGGTGATTGCTGCAAGTCCGCAGTTGAAACAATGGGATGAGAGCAGCGCTGTGCGCATGCTCCAACAATGTCTACCTGAAGAAGCGCAAATTCTTTTGGCAAACAGCAATGCGATCCGTTTCTTTGATCGCTACGGCAGCAAAACTTCCTCCACTTATCGAGTGTATGGAAATCGGGGCGTCAATGGGATCGACGGCCTTGTCTCGACCGTAGCTGGGATTGCTTCCGCCAGTCAAAAGCCTACCTACTTGTTGATTGGTGATTTAGCGTTGTACCATGATATGAACGGCCTACAACTACTGCGTCAGTATCAATTGCCAATAACGATCATTTTACTGAATAATAACGGTGGTGGGATCTTTTCCTTTTTGTCACAAAACACCTTAGAACCAAACGACTTTGTCCCGCTCTTTGGCACGCCGTTAGACCTTGAGTTTCAAAAAGTGGCGGCCTTATATGAGGCAGATTGGCACACACCGACCTCTTTGCTAGAGTTTCAAACGATTTTAACGAAAACAAGCCAACAGCCGCGTTTTCAAATAATCGAAGTGAAGGGTGATCAAAAAGATCCGGTCAACACTTGGCAAGCACTGCAACAGCAGTTTAGCGAGGCGGGAGCGCAGCAATGAGGGACACGATAAATGGCGTCAGTTATTTTTATCAGTGGTTGCAACCGTACCGACCAGCCTTACCAACCCTTGTGGCATTGCATGGCTTCACGGGTTCTTCGGAAAGTTTTCGACCGGTTTTTGTAGAGGAAGGTTCTTATAATGTATTGGCAGTCGACTTGATTGGACATGGACGGTCATCGATTTATGTCCATCCCATGCGTTATGAAATTCCTTTACTGGTGGATGATCTCGCACAGCTTTTAGCGAAGTTAGGGATTGAACGCTATGGTCTTTATGGCTACTCGATGGGGGCACGAATCGCACTTGTCTGGGCAGTCAAGGAACCAGCTGCAGTGACCCATCTTTTGCTTGAGAGTGGTTCCCCCGGGTTGGCTGATCCAGCAGAACGACTCGCTCGTCAGCGGCACGATCGCCGCTTAGGATTGCGCTTACTAAGGGAGCCTTTGGTCGATTTTGTCGATTACTGGCAAGAACTGCCGTTGTTTGCTAGTCAAAAGGAGCTGCCCTTAGTGCAGCAGGCTGCTGTACGCCAAGGACGCTTGCAGCAAAATAAATTTGGCTTGGCAGTAAGCTTGGTTTACGGTGGTACTGGCAAACAGCCAAGCTGTTGGTCGGCACTTCCGCAGCTAGCTTGTGAAATTCTTTATTTAGCGGGGGAAAAAGATTTAAAGTTTCGGAAAATCGCCCACCAAATGAAGCAGCTGCAACCAGAGATGACCATCAAAGTCGTTGCTAATGCTGGACATTGTATCCATTTAGAACAGCCGACACAGGTTCGTCATGAAATCGATCAATGGTTTGTAAAAGGATCGAGGCCACAGTCAGCTGATTGACAAGGAGAGAACGCAATGAAGATTGAGAAAATTGAACGCATCGCCTGTCGCTTGCCCCTCAAACAACCCTTTGTGACAAGTTACGGACAATTAACAGAAAAAGCCTTTGATCTTTATTTGGTGACTGCAGAGGATGGAACGGTGGGCATCGGTGAATTGGTCGCTTTTGAGCAGCCAGATTACATTGAAGAAACCCTCTTTTCTGCTCGACAAGTGATTGAAACAGCACTGATCCCATTATTGATTGACCAGGAGATCGAGCATCCGCAAGAAGTTTGGCAATTGTTTCAAACGGTCCAAGGAAACTACATGGCAAAATCGGCTTTGGAAACAGCAATTTGGGATCTATATGGCAAGCAGACGCATCAAAGTGTGAAAGAGCTGTATACCGCGACCCGACCGAGTGTCGCTGTTGGCGTTAGTATCGGCATGCAAGACTCTGTCGAAAAACTAATGGCTCTTGTTGCCGCTTATGTCGCCCAAGGGTATCAACGAATCAAGTTAAAAATCAAGCCGGGGCAAGATGTGGCACCCTTGCGAGCGATTCGACAAGCCTTTCCAGAATTGCTTTTGATGGCAGATGCGAACGGGGCCTATCAAAATGAGCCTGAACGCATTTTGGCACTTGATGACTTAGGCTTGGTGATGATCGAGCAACCCCTTAAGGTACGAGATCTGGTGGGGCACAGTCAGCTACAGCGACAGATGAAGACGCCTCTATGTTTGGATGAAGATATTCGAACGGCAGAAGACGTCGATACAGTCGCAGCACTGGACAGCTGCCGTGCGATCAACCTGAAAATCCCTCGTGTCGGTGGGATCACCGAAGCTTTGCGAATCCTTGATCGATGTCAAACCCATGGACTACTCGTTTGGTTAGGCGGCATGTTTGAGTCTGGTGTAGGACGAGCCATGAATTTGCAATTTGCGAGTCAAGATATTTTCCATTTTCCCGGGGACCTTTCCGCTTCTGACCGTTACTTTTATGATGATGTCATTACACAGCCTGCAACTTTGCATGAAGGAAAGCTGCTGGTACCTGATGGAAAGGGCTTTGGTATCACATTAGCTGAAACAAAGCTAAGTCAATATGGGCAATCTAAAGAACGTATCTACTCAAGAAAACGGTCAGCGAAAGAATAACCGCAGCGAAAGAAAACACAGCGAAAGCAAAAGAAACGGCCAGCAGGGAAATCTGCTGGCCGTTTCTTTTGTTTTAGTCTGCGTTTTTGAATTCTTTTTCAATTTGTAGTCGTTGAACTTTCATGGTTGCTGTTCGTGGGATATCTTCGTAGTCGCGTAAAATTGGTTGATTGAGGTGAGGGAGATCTTCCACCATTTTCCACCAAGCATCCCAATCCATTTCACGATTTGGCGCTAAAGCAATGATTGGTTGTGGTGAGTTTTCTTTGTCGCGAACAATCACAACTTCGGCAAGGAAGTCTAAATGATCCAGCAAAAGGTCTTCCAAGGCAAGATTGCTTTCAATATTTTTGATCAAGTCCACTTGACGGTCTTTTAAGTAAAGATGTCCCTGATCATCCATCATGCCGTAGTCTCCACTGTCCCACCAAGCGCCATAGACATTGTCAGCAAAACGCTGATCTTCTTTATAATAGGTCAACGCGCGTCCTTTTGAAAGGAAATGGATGTGCCCATCGGTATTGGCTGGCAGCTCGTTGCCCTCTGCATCGGCGATCCGTGCTCTCGTTAAGTCCTCGAGACCCACACCCATATCACGGGCATCGTTGGTAGCGATGCTTTCTAAGGTATGTGCTTTTAGGATCATTGGCCCGCATTCACTTTGACCATAGACTTGCAAAAAGATTGCTTCTTTTGTTGCTGAAGTATTTAAAAAAGTGGCCATTGTTTGGTTGTTGATGGCATCAAAGGTTGAATGGTAATAGCGAATATTGGCGAAAGCATCTGGTTGTTCTTTTGCCACAAAGCTCCATTGGACAAAATTGTTTGGATGAGTTTCCAAAGCGATTGGTGGATATTCTTTTAGCATGCCTACGACATGAGCGCCGTTGGCATTGGCTAATGGCATCATCGGAAAGCCCATCGCCATCAAGGATGAGATGCCGATATTGAAGCGGGAGTGCACCGGTGAAATATGGAACGCCACTAAATCAGAGTCTGCCTTGGTGCGATCAATCTTGGTGAAGATCGTTTTTTGCCATTTTGTCCGCCAGCCCATGGAGTTTGCCGAATGACAAATCAATTTTGGAATACCCGTTGTTCCAGAAGTGTGGGTCATATAAGAAATTTGATCCACTGGTAACTCAGTTTGGGCCACTGGTTCCGCGGGTTGTTGCAGCAGATGACGAACAGCAATCTGTTTGTCAGTACTGCTATTTTTCACTTGTGCGACGCGGCCTTCGGTTTCTTCATCAAATAAGATGAATGGATCTTCTAAGCGATCCACAAACACTTCGATGGTTTCAGCAGGGAAATGGTAAGAGATCATAGCAGGCACTGCGCCAAGGTAAGAAGCAGCCGTTGCTAATAAATAGGTATCGAATTTTGAAGATTTATAAAGAATGATTTTATCGCCGGCTTGCACGCCTAGTGCAGCAAGTTGGTAAGCACGTTTTAAAATCATTTCATGGCTCGAACGGTAAGTACTACGATAGCCAAGTTCAGGAAATGCTGGCAGCACTTCATCGTGGATGATGGTTGTGTCAGGAAATGCCTCGGCAGCTTCGCGGTAATTGGTGTAAAGATTTAATGGACGATAGTCTAAAATGGTCAAATAGAACACTCCTTTAAAAGTTCGTGAAAAATTTCATTTGATTTCTCCATTTTAGCACAGGAATTTCTCGATACAATAGATTTTCAGTGTTTTTTATTTATTTCTAAAAAATCCTTCCCTCAAAGACTTTCGAAGAATGAATGACTGTGATGTGTTATCATTCATTCCTCGTACTAAGCGGAAAAAGCGCATAATCAACGGGTGTATTTTACTATAAAATCTTCGATTGGGAGCCGGAAATCCAGATAGCGTGCTTCTAATTCTGCACGACTCCAATTCCACCAAGCGATTTCTTGTAAAGCAGTGATCGTTTCTGGATCAAAGCGGTATTTGATCACTTTTGCTGGAACCCCGCCGACGATCGCATAAGGCGGCACATCTTTGGTTACGACTGCGTTTGAGGCGATCACGGCACCATCACCGACGGTCAAACCAGATTGGATCACGGCACCGTGGCCGATCCAGACATCATTGCCAATGACGGTCGTTTTTGCTTTGCGTTTTTCTAAGAAGGACTCGTCCTTTGGCGCAAATCCATAGCCTTCGCCATTATAGGCAAAAAGATGCTGACTAGGGCGTTCATAGGGATGATTGGTGGGGCCGATGCGGACCATCGCTGCGATACTGATAAAACGTCCTAATTGACTGTTCTGAATAAAGCAATATTGCCCCGTATAGGTATAATTGCCGATGGAAGAATGATCAATGTGATTGGCTTCGCCAATTTCGACATAGTCTCCTAAAGTTGTGTCTTGAAGCTGCGAGTCTTTGCCAACGATCGGCTGTTCATCTGGAAAATTTGTGATCGATAGGTGCATAGTAATCATCCTCTCTTGCGTATTGCTATCATTTTACCGCACTTTTTTGTACTATTTGACTAATACGCACTAAAGACAAAAGGAGGTCTGCTTTATGGAGACGATTTATCAGTTAGATAAGATGACCGAAACGATAGGTAAGCGAGCAATCAAAAAAGGATACTCGTTAAAAAATCAAGCGGCCCCAGAGGCGCTGTTTGTACGCAGTTCAACGGTTCCTAACGAATTGATCACACCAGAATTAGCTGTGATCGCTCGCTCAGGAACAGGCACCAATACGATCGATTTGGCACGGTGTACTCAAAATGGCACAGTAGTCTTCAATAGTCCAGGTGTCAATGCCAATGCAGTCAAAGAATTGGTGCTCTCCAATTTGTTTCTCAGCGTTCGCCCCTTATTCAAAGCCATCCAGACGGTAGCTGATTTGCAAGAAGAGCTAACGTCAGGTCAAATTGAAGCAGAAGATGTGTTGAAGGTAGCTGAAGAACGGCGAAAAGAAGTGATCGGCGAAGAATTAGCTGGAAAAACCATCGGTATTTTAGGCTTAGGAGAGATCGGTGAACGGGTGGCAAAAGCCTGTCACCAGTTAGGAATGGAAGTCCTCGGCTATGCCCGTACGAAAAAAGCGGCCCACGATTACGAACAAGTTAGTGACTTGCACGTGCTGTTGGCCGAATCAGATTTTGTGGTGGTTTTGCTTCCTTTGAGTCAAGAGACCCACGGCTTGCTGAATCGACAAACGATTCAGCAGATGAAAAAAAATGCAGTGTTGATGAATTTTGGGCGCGGGGAGATCGTGGAAGAAGCAGCCGTCTTAGAAGCACTAGCCAAAAATCAGCTCAAACAATACATCACCGACTTTCCTAGTGCCGGCTTGATCGGACAACCGAAAGTGTTGTGTTATCCGCATATCGGCGGCAGTACTACCAATGCCTTGGAAAAGGGGGATCACGTAGTTTTTGATCGCATGCATGCCTATTTGCGCGCTGGGACGATTCAAGAATCGGTCAATTTTCCTCATGCAGAGTTGCCTTTTTTGGCACCGTATCGCTTGGCGCTGTTTTATCACGACAAGCCTGGTGCTTTTGCCCCGCTATTGCGGATCATTTCTGAAGCAGGCGTAGATATCGATAATTTGGCGAGTGAGAGAAAAGCCGGAGTCGCCTATACCTTGATTGATCTTGATGAGACAAATGAAATACTGTTGCAAGATCTACAAAAGCAGATACAGCAAGAAACAGCGATCATCCGTGCCCGCTTGATCAAAAATTCGCGAACCAGTGAATAGTTGCCACCAACAATGTTTCTTGTTATGATGAAAAAAAAGTAAAGGAAGTTCATCATGACGAATAAGTTTCAAGATAAAAAGAAGGTCGCTTTGCCTCGTTATCAGCAGATTGCCGTGGCGATCGCGGAACGAATCGTTGAAAATCGCTACCAAGTTGGGCAAAAGATCCATGCGCGCTCAACGTTAGCCAGCAATTTCAATGTCTCTCCTGAAACAGCCCGCAAAGCGATCAATGTATTAGTTGATTTAGAAATCATGGATGTCCGTCATGGCAGCGGCGCCTATATCGCTTCAAAGGAAAAAGCACAGGCCTTTGTTGAACAATACCAAGATGTGCAGTCGATCCAAGAAATCAGACAAGACATTTTAGACAGTGTGGAGCGGCAGCAGCAAGAGCTGGATAATTTTTCTGACTTGTTGAACACGTTAGTGCAGCAGACCAAAAAGGTACACCATATGAGTCCGTTTGTGCCCTTTGAACTTCAGTTGACGGTACAAGCGCAGCATTTGGAAAAAAGTATCAATGAATTGAATATTTGGCAAGCCACAGGGGCGACGATCATCGCAATCCAAACAACCGAAGAATTGTTGTTGTCACCAGGACCTTATGCGAAATTCAGTGCAGGCAATACGATTTATTTTGTCGGAAATGAACTGGCGTTGCAGCGCATGACCAATTTCTTCTATCCAACGGACCATTCAGCGTAATTCTTTTTCCTGATTCCCATGCTTTTTTTGCAAAAGAAAAAGCATTGGGAAATTTTTTTTGACAAAGTGACCACATCTTGTTAAGATAGTATGGTCACTTTCGTGAAATTTTTCAGAAAAAGGAGTATTAATCATTTGAGTAAAGTTAAAGTGGAACACTTAACCAAAATCTTCGGTAAGAAAAAGCAGCAAGCTCTTGCCATGGTCAAAGAACAACGCAGCAAAAACGAGATTTTAGAAAAAACAGGTGCCACCGTCGGGGTCTATGATGTGAACTTTGAAGTCAACGAAGGCGAGATTTTCGTCATCATGGGCCTTTCTGGAAGCGGGAAGTCAACATTGATTCGACTATTGAATCGATTGATCGAGCCGTCTGGCGGAGATATTTACATAGATGGCGTAGATGTTGCCAAAATGAGTAAAGAAGAACTGCGAGAAGTTCGTCGTCACAAAATCAACATGGTTTTCCAAAGCTTTGGCCTTTTCCCTCATCGGACGATTTTAGAGAACACCGAATATGGACTAGAAGTCCGTGGGGTCTCGAAAGAAGAACGAACAGCGAAAGCGGAAAAAGCGTTAGAAAACTCAGGATTGCTTTCTTTTAAAGACCAATATCCTGACCAGCTGTCTGGAGGGATGCAACAGCGTGTGGGACTTGCCCGTGCGTTAGCCAATGATCCAGAGATCCTCTTGATGGACGAAGCCTTTTCAGCACTCGATCCGCTGATTCGCCGTGAAATGCAAGATGAACTTTTAGAACTACAAGCCAATGTTCAAAAAACGATCATCTTTATCACCCATGATTTGAACGAGGCCTTGCGGATCGGTGACCGGATCGCTTTAATGAAAGATGGTCAGATCATGCAGATCGGTACAGGAGAAGATATTTTGACGAATCCTGCCAACCAATACGTGCGTGATTTCGTGGAAGATGTCGATCGTTCCAAAGTCTTGACTGCGCAAAACATCATGGTTCCAGCATTGACGACGAACATCGAGATCGATGGACCAAGCGTAGCATTGAACCGGATGCGGAAAGAAGAAGTCAGCATGCTGTTAGCCGTCGACAAACGTCGTCACCTAAAAGGAAGCTTGACAGCCGAGTCTGCTCGTGAGGCACGGAAAAACAATCTGACCTTGAAGGAAGTTATTGATAAAAATGTTAAAAAGATCGATAAAGATATGCTGGTAACGGATATCTTCAATTTGATCTATGATTCGCCTACACCTTTAGCCGTGGTAGAAAACGATCGTTTGATCGGAGTCGTGATCCGCGGAAGCGTGATTGAAGCGTTGGCTGAGACCGATTCAGCCGTTCAAGCAGAGGAAGGGGTAGTGACAAATGGATAATTTCTTACAACATACGATTCCGGTAGCTGATTGGGTCGAAAGCTTTACTGATTGGCTAACAGGAACTTTCAGTGGATTGTTTTCAGCCTTACAGTCTTTCGGACAATTTATCATGGACGCTATTACAAATGTATTATTGTTTGTACCACCGTTATTAATGATCGTCTTATTGACGGCTGCTGCCTTTTTCGTTTCACGCAAAAAATTCGGCTTGCCAGCCTTTACTTTTGTCGGGTTGCTGTTCATCTATAACCAAGGGTTATGGACAGACTTGATGAACACCGTGACGTTGGTCTTGTTGTCAAGTTTGGTTTCGATCATCATTGGGATTCCACTAGGGATCTTAATGGCGAAAAGCGAAAAAGCGCAAAGTATCGTGACGCCAATCTTAGACTTTATGCAAACGATGCCTGGTTTCGTTTATTTGATTCCTGCGGTTGCTTTCTTTGGGATCGGGATGGTTCCTGGGGTCTTTGCCTCAGTGATCTTTGCTCTACCACCAACTGTTCGCATGACGAACTTAGGGATTCGCCAAATTTCTCGTGAATTGGTAGAAGCCTCTGATTCCTTCGGTGGGACTGGCTGGCAAAAACTGATCAAATTAGAATTGCCGCTAGCCAAAAGCACTATTTTGGCTGGGGTCAACCAAACGACGATGCTAGCATTATCAATGGTCGTGATCGCGTCAATGATCGGGGCTCCTGGGTTAGGGCGCGGCGTCTTGTCTGCCTTGCAACGAGCACAAGTCGGTAACGGATTTGTCAGTGGGGTATCCTTAGTTATTTTGGCGATCATCATGGATCGCTTTACCCAGAATTTGAACCGTTCGGCACATCAAAAAGCAGCCAGCAAGACGAGTCGCAAACAAAAACGTCTTTTTGGCGGGATTGCGGCAGCGGCAGTCGTTGCTTTGATTGGCGCATCGTTTGCCTTTGGAAATGTTTCTGACAGCAAAGGCACGGTGAACTTGGCGTATGTCGAATGGGATACGGAAGTCGCATCTACCCATGTGGTGGCAGAAGTCTTGTTGCAAATGGGCTACGAAGTCAATACGACGCCTTTGGATAACGCCATCATGTGGGAATCGGTGGCAAAAGGGGAAGTTGACGGGATGGTTGCTGCTTGGCTACCATCTACGCATCAATCCCAGTATGAACAGTACCAAGATCAAGTCGAGAACTTAGGTCCTAACTTAGAAGGGGCAAAACTGGGGATCGTTGTCCCAAGTTATATGGATGTAGATTCCATCGCCGACCTTTCTGACGAAGCTGGAAAAACCATCACTGGTATCGAACCAGGCGCTGGTGTTGTAAATGCAGCGGAGAATACGGTTGCGACGTATGACAACCTTTCAGATTGGAATGTCGCTACCTCTTCTTCTGGAGCGATGACAGTGGCATTGGGCCAAGCCATCAAGAACCAAGATGAGATCGTTATTACTGGTTGGTCTCCACACTGGATGTTTGCGAAATATGATCTGAAATATCTGGATGATCCAGAAGGAACAATGGGTGAAGCAGAAAGCATCAACACTGTTGTACGCCAAGGATTAGCAGATGACATGCCAGAAGTTTACGAAGTACTTGATCGTTTCAACTGGACACAAGAAGATATGGAAGAAGTCATGTTAGCAATCAATGACGGAACATCAGCCGAAGATGCAGCCAAAGATTGGGTAGCCAATCACCCAGAAGAAGTTGCTGCATGGACGAACTAATGTCTAAAAAAAGAACGACCGCAGATTGAAGCGGTCGTTCTTTTTGTTGTTTAAAATACTTAGGTTCATAACGAAAGACGAGGGGATGATTTTTGCAAAAGACGGAGCTTTTGTGCAGGTTAAGCAAAACGATGAAAAATCGGCTGCATCTGTTCAAACGTACAGAGTTCAGTAAATCCTAATGATCGTAAAAGATCTTGTCCCTCTTTGATTTGAAACCCGAGCTGCTCTGGTTTATGACTGTCGCTGCCGATGGTTAGCACGCTTCCCCCCAAGTCACGATAAAGCTTGAGGATCTCGATCGATGGCGTATACCCATTGATTCCGTAACGGTGGGAAGAGGTATTCAGTTCGATGCCTTTGCCATCTTTGATCACGACTTTCAAGATCTCTGCGATTTGTTCTTTCGTTTGTTCAAAAGCGTCCTTCTCTTTATCTAAATAACGACGAATCAAATCCATATGGGCTAAGACGGAATACTCTTTATATGTCGTGACCAGCTGATACATTTCATCATAATAGCGCTCGTAGCATTCCTGTTGGCTGCGTCCTTTTTGAAATTCTCCAGTCCAAAATTCTTGATCGTCTACCTGATGAACGGAAAGTAAAATGAAGTCAAAGGGATGCGAATGATAAAGACGGGTAAATTGTGGGATCGTGTGCATTTGCATCCCAAATTCCAGCCCAGTTTTTAGCTTGATTTGGTCACTGTATGTTTCCTTTAAGCATGCCAGTTCGGTAAAATACAAGTCGTAGTAGACATTTTTTACGACTTTATTGGCTCCGACGAGGTACGCATCCGTCGCTTGCCAGTCTTCTTTGACCCCATAATCCACATGATCGGTAAAGCAGATTTCTGCTAAGCCTAGGTTAATGGCGTCTTTGACTACATCTTCCATCAAATACCAAGAATCATCGCTGTAATCACTATGAACGTGATAGTCTGTAAAAATCATGGCGTCTCCTTTTGTTTCGTTATTTTTGCTGCTTCTGCCAGTCTGCTCGTTTTTGATAATAAAGCTGGGCGGCCGTTTCCCAATGCTCTTTGTCAGTCGGCTGAATCTCACGGATCAGACGGGCTGGATTGCCGCCGACGATCGTATTCGGCGGCACATCTTTTGTGACGACGGAACCAGCAGCGACGATGGCATGTTTGCCGATCGTGACACCTGGTAAAATCGTACTATTGCCTCCGATCCAAACGTAATCTTCGACGGTGATCGGTAGGCCAAATTCCAAATCTTGACTGCGGATCACAGAATCGATCGGATGGCCGGCTGTATAGAAGCTGACCCGTGGTCCCACCATCACATGATCACCAATCAGAATCTTATTGACATCTAAAAAAATGCAATCCATATTGGCATAAAAGTGATCACCAATCTCAACATGGCGACCATAGTCGACAAAAAGGGGTGGTTGGACAAAGCAATGCTGCCCAAATTTGCCAAAGAGTGCTTTTTCTTTGGCGATGATTCCTTCTCGGTCATCGACTGGTAAAAGGTTGATTTCCTGGGCACGTTTTTTCCCCTCCACTGAGCCATTCTCAGGGAGAATACCGGCAGCTTGATACAGTTGACCAGCCAACATCGCTTGATAATCAAAATCTTCTTTCATTGCAAAATCCTTTCTAAGACGGTAAATCGTCGGTGGTTAATTCAATCAAATTGCCTTCGGGGTCTTGGACAACTGCTTCATAATAGCCATCGCCTGTCGTACGAGGACCATTTAAAAGAGGGTAGCCATCTTCAACAAACCGTTGAGCGTATCGATCAACAGCAGCTTGATCACCTACTGCAATCGCAAGGTGAGTGTAGCCTAAGCTCTCACTGAAACGAGGGCTTAAAAATTTCTTGGTCGTTAATTCTAACCGACTACCAGAATCAAAGGTCAAAAAATAGGACTGAAAGCTTGTTTTCGGATTATGGTATTTTGGGTTGCTGACCGCCTGAAAGTAGGTTTCATAAAATGTCCTCATTTTTTCCAAATCATTGACATATAGTGCGATGTGTTCAATTTTCATTATCGACAACTCCTTTAATAAGCAACATAGATCGTTTTTTTTTGAACTTAGTAAACTTTGTTTAATAAGTTGCTTCTATTATACCTTTGTTAACAAAATTAATAAAGGTATATTCCCAGCTTTTTATCTGTTAAAATAGGAGCGTTGAGGGGGAGAAAAATGAAAGCTTATCAGCCAACGACCATTAAATTACATAATCAGGCAGTATTGCTGGATTTGCTAAAACAGCAGCAAGCGCCTATGACCAAGCGCCAACTGGCAGATGCCTCTCAATTAAGCGTGGTAACGATCAACAAGCTGCTTCCTGAATTGATAGAAAAGCAGTTGCTTTTGACGACGGATCAACCGCAACGAACGGGAGGACGTCAAGCTGCGGCTTACCAGTACAATGCGCAACGGACACTGTTGTTGATCATTCAGTTTATCGAAGAAGACCAGCAGATCGTGATTCGTTTTTCAGTCGTCGATCTCGTCGGGAACATTTTGCATCATGAGCAGTCAGCAGAGGGCCGATTGCCGCAGTTCTTGCAAGTGATTCGTCAGAAAAAACAGGAATACCCGAAAATCAGCTTGGCAGTCGTGGGAATTCCTGGTGTGGAAATTGCTGGAAGACTGAAGATCATGGATGCTCCAGCATTTAAGGACATGGCGCTAGGGGAATTGATTGAAAAGGAGATCGCGGTAAAAACGCTTATTGAGAATGACGTGAATGCTGCGGTATTTCATTTTAAAGAAGAGAAAAAAATCGTGGCTGGCATTTATTTTCCAAAAAATTATCCACCAGGTGCGGGACTGGTCATCGACCAACAGCTCTTTAAAGGAGCCAACCATTTAAGTGGCGAAATCAAGCATTTGCCGCATCTTTACAAAGTTTCTTACCCTTTGGCAACAGAGGCGATCCAAGAGCAAGTGACTGCCACTCTTCAAGCGATCGTGGCAGTCACGGACCCGCATCAAGTCATTTTGTTTTTGCCCTCTGAGTGGCAGGCGCTTGTGCCGCGCTCTTTTTTGGAAAAGCAGCTGGCAGCAGTGTTTCATTATGGCGTCTTACCAAAGTTACACTTTTCAGATCGGTTTTCAGAAAACTATTTGGCTGGGTTGATCACGATGGGAATCGAAGCAGCGGGCTTAGGGCTTTGATTCGCAGCATTTAACTGGTACTGAGGACAAAAACTGCCGCTGCTTCCTTTATCAGAAGCAGTGGCAGTTTTTTTGAAAATACGAGAACTCACAGTTTAGCGAGTTTCTGTGCTTTTTCGGTATTCGCAAAATGCAGTTTGGCATATTTGCCCAATAGTGCTATGCCACCTTGCTGCAGTAATTTTGCGGCAACTTGGTCAGCAGCTGCGTGGGCGCCAGAAGGCAAGCGCATACCGACTTCTTTGGAGGCTGCCTCTAATTCATCCAAAAAGACTGTACGACATAAAATAGAGGCTGCCGCTACTGCTAGATGATATTGTTCACCTTTCGTCGCAAAATAGAGCTTTTCGGTAACCGCTGCTTGTTCCGATTTTAAATAAGTGCGATAATTTTTTTCGCTTGTGAACTGATCGATCAAAATGGCATCTGGTGTCTCAGGAGCAATCTTTTGCAAAAGCAAACGAATGGCTTGATTATGCAAAGCAACTTTCATTCGGACCGTGTTGTATTTTGGTTGGATCTCGTTGTATTTGCTGGGTGTAACAGTGAGCAATTGGTAAGGAACCAATTCTTTGATTTTCGGCGCCATCTTACGGATCTCTGGATCTGTCAGCATTTTTGAGTCCTTGACACCTAAGGCTTTCAGCTGTGGCAATTGCTCTTTTTTGGCATAGACGGCACAGACCACCAAAGGACCGAAATAACTGCCGTTGCCGACCTCGTCACTGCCGACGACGCTTTTTTCGCTAAATCCTGCTGGCAACGCAGTGGTTGAAACAGTCGCTTTTTTCTTATCCGGTACAGCACTTGCCGTATCGCCCCATAAGGAAGCTTCTTTTTCAGCAGTCGCTCCTTGAAACATGACTTTTCCAGACGTATAAGCAGTGATCGTCGTTGGCCCTTTTTTGGCGACAAACGCTGTATAAGGAACTTTCTTAGCCAGCAGTTCTCGTTGGTAAAATTGCTGCATCTTTTTGATAGTTGAAGTTGGTACTTTGATAACGATCGTACTCATTTGATTCCTCCTGTTTTTTTGTCTTTTCTTAGGTAGACAAAAGGATACTTTAAGATTTTACCATACTTCTTATTCTTTTTTACTAAGACGATCAGCAAACAAACGATTGGCATGGAAATTCATAAGAAAATCACGTATAATAGTTAAGAGTTTGCGACACATGTTCAATAAGTGATAGAATAGAGCAGAATGTAAGCAATGGGAGGAAATATTCCTATGACGGAGCAAAAGAAACGCTATAAAGCAGTTATCGCGAATCAAAGTTACACGATTATTGGACGCGAAAGCAAAGAACACATGGATATGGTGACAAGATTGGTCAATGACCAACTGCTTGAGATCATGCAATTATCGCCACAAACCGATCAAGAACAAGCGTCGATCTTATTAGCGATCAACGCTGTTTCCGACCAGCTGAAAAAACAAGAACAGCTTTTGGTCCTACAAAAAAAAGTGGACGAGTTGCGGGGACAAGCCATTAAAGCAACGGAGCTTGAGAATCGCATCAAGCGGATCGAAGCAATCGAATCCGAAGCACGGAAAGTTCTCGATGAGACAGGTCGCAGTGATGTGGAGATCCATAATCATGTGGAAGCACAACAGATCTTAAATGAACAAAGGAAACGAAAAATTCAAGAAAAGACAGCCCATGGGTAGTGCGGCGTAGAAAGGATTCCTAAATGATTGGATTATTTGTCTTGGTTTTGTTGTTGGCAGCCTTTTACGGCGGCGCGCGGCGCGGAACCAGTTTACAATTGGTCTCAGTTTTGGGCTATTTGATCTCTTTTTTCTTTGCAGTTGCGAATTACCAAGAAATTGCGAAAAAAATTGAGCTCTATGTTCCTTATATGTCAGTAACGGCGGATTCAAAGTTAAAATACTACGATATGGAACTGGCTTTAGATTTAGACAAAGCCTATTATGCGGCTATCGCTTTTGTGATGGTACTCTTTGCTGGTTGGCTGATCACAAAACTATTAGTGATTTTTGCAGACAGTTTGCGTTACAAACGCCTACGTTTTTTAGGTGGCTATGACTGGGCAGTTGCGGGTGTTTTGAATGTCATCTTGATGTATATCAATTTATATATGTTTTTTATGATTCTCTCAATGATCCCGTTTGCCACGATTCAAAATCTGTTTGAAACGAGCGGAACTGCGAATTTCATCGTTGATCGGTCACCGATTCTCTCAGATTATTTCTATCGATTGTGGATCACAGATGTGATTGGGTAAAAAGCAGGCAGATGGTTGCAGAGCCATTCTGCCTTTTTCTTAGGAACAAAAAGTTAAAACAAAGCAGGTGAGAAAAGAATGAATACTAAGATCCTTGATGTTTTAGGATTTGAACAAGTAAAGAGTCAAATCGGTCAGTATATCGTAACAGCCCAAGGAAAAGAAGCCTTAGCAAAGCTTGTGCCATCAAGTGATGCGCAAGTCATTTCCTCTTGGCTAGCAGAAACAGAAGACGCGATCAAGATCCAGCGTTTAAGAGGCGGAATCCCTGTACCAAAAATTGAGAATATTCGTCCCCAAATGAAACGGATCGAAATCGGCGCAGATTTAAACGGCGTTGAATTGGCACAAGTTGCCCGCGTCTTATCAACTACGCAGGAATTGAAACGCTTTTTTGCTGATTTGTCTGAAAGTGAGATTGAATTTTCCCGCTTGTATCACTGGGAAGAACAGTTGGTTTCTTTACCAACCTTGAATCGTCGCTTGAAAGAAGCTATCGATGAGGATGGCCGAGTCACAGACGATGCCTCTCCAGCACTTCGGGGAATTCGTCAATCGATCCGACGAGCAGAACGGACGATCCGTGAGACATTGGATGGCATCGTCCGAGGTGGCAATGCAAAGTATCTAAGTGATACGATCGTAACCATGCGAAATGAGCGTTATGTGATTCCAGTCAAACAAGAATACCGAGGTGTTTTCGGCGGCGTGGTTCACGACCAAAGTTCATCTGGTCAAACCTTGTTTATCGAACCGAAACAAGTAGTGGAACAAAATAACCGCTTGCGTCAGCATCAAATTGCGGAACGGGACGAAATCACTCGTATTTTGGCGGAATTATCAGCAGAGTTAGCTCCGTACCAAAGAGAGATCCTCCATAATGCATATGTGATCGGAATCATGGATTTCATGAATGCCAAGGCTCGTTTGGGGAAAGAGATGAATGCAATCGTACCAGCGATCAATCAAGATAACCATGTCTTTTTTAAACAAGCACGTCATCCATTGATCGATCAAGAAAAAGTCGTTCCTAACGATATTACGATTGGAAAAGACTATCAAGCTGTTGTCATTACTGGGCCGAATACCGGCGGGAAAACCATCACCTTAAAAACATTAGGGCTATTGCAGATCATGGGCCAAGCCGGCTTACCAATCTTGGCAGAAGAAGAAAGCCAAATGGGGATCTTCAATGAAATTTTTGCGGACATTGGTGATGAACAATCCATTGAGCAAAGTCTATCGACCTTTTCTTCACATATGACAACGATCGTTGATGTGTTGAAAAAAGTCGACGAAACAAGTCTGGTGCTTTTTGATGAACTAGGTGCTGGGACCGATCCCCAAGAAGGGGCAGCACTAGCAATTGCGATTTTGGACGAACTTGGGGCTAAGTCGGCTTATGTCATGGCGACGACCCATTATCCAGAATTGAAAGTTTATGGCTATAACCGATCCAATACGATCAACGCCTCTATGGAGTTTGATGTCGATACCTTAAGTCCGACCTATCGCTTGTTGATCGGGGTTCCGGGACGAAGCAATGCGTTTGAGATTTCGAAAAGACTTGGCTTGCCAGAGACGATCATTGATCAAGCCAAAGAGATCATGGACGGAGAAAGCCAAGACCTGAATGAAATGATCGCTGATTTAGAAAATCGAAGAAAAATGACGGAAACCGAGTATCTGGAAGTTCGTCATCATGTAAAAGAAGCAGCCCGCTTGCACCAAGAATTGGAAGCAGCTTACAGTTATTTCTTTGAAGAACGCGAAAAAGAATTGGCAAAAGCCCGTCAAAAAGCCAATCAAATCGTAGAAGAAGCCAAAGAGGAATCTGAAAAAATCATTGCCGATATTCGTAAAATGCAGTTAGCCGGCGGTCAAACGAAGGTCAAAGAACACGAACTGATCGACGCGCGCACCAAGCTATCAGGACTGCAGCAAGAAGAACATCTGCAAAAAAACAAGGTTCTGCAAAAAGCCAAAGCAGCCAAGACGCTGAAAGAAGGAGACGAGGTACTCGTAACTTCTTATGGGCAGCGTGGGGTACTGTTGAAAAAAGCCGGTAAAAATCAGTGGCAAGTCCAAATCGGCATTCTGAAAATGAATTTGCCAGAAACAGATCTCCAACCAGCAGCGCCAGTGAAGGAGCCTACACAGCGTATCGTTAATACGATTCGTTCTGCTGACAGCAGTCCAGTGGTCAATCAGTTGGATTTACGCGGCAAGCGGTACGAAGAAGCCCTCAATGAAGTGGATCAGTATTTGGATGCAGCAATTTTGGCAGGCTATCCGCAGGTGACGATCGTTCACGGTAAAGGAACTGGCGCATTGCGTCAAGGGATCACTGACTACCTAAAAAATCATCGCTCGGTGAAAAGTTTTGAATTTGCGCCAGCAAACCAAGGGGGCAATGGAGCGACCATTGTGAAGTTTAACTAAACGTTAAGAACCCTTACCTTTTGTAAGCAGACGATTTTAAAAAACTTACGATACGTGGTATACTTTTTTTAGTTTTAAAAATGGAGGGGAAGTACGATGGCAAAAGAAATTACCGATAAAACTTTTTCAGAAGAAACCGATAAAGGCTTAGTCCTTATTGATTTTTGGGCAACTTGGTGTGGCCCTTGTCGTATGCAAGCACCGATCTTGGAACAATTAGCGAATGAATATGAGGAAGACGAATTGAAGATCGTGAAAATGGATGTGGATGAAAATCCTGAAACACCTGCTTCATTCGGGATCATGTCTATTCCTACTTTGTTGTTGAAAAAAGACGGACAAGTCGTTGATAAAGCAATTGGGGTGCATACAAAAGATCAATTGAAAGCTTTAGTTGCGGAACATATGTAATAGAAGAAGTGTTTTTGAAGCAATAGCCGAAAGAGGCTATTGCTTTTTTGTTTTTGGGACAAAGTCTTTGAAAAATGCCTTTGACATTTCTAGCTTTTACTCTTTGTTGTATGCACTTTTATTGGTGTTCACTCAATTACTAATGAGAAAAGTGAGAATGAAAATTAAGAAAGCAGGCATTCTCCAGCAATGTTAGCAGATCAGAAAAAAAAGATTGACGCTGGCTATATCATTAGATAATATATCATTAAGTGATATAGTTAGTGGGATGGAGGAATCAAATGGATGAGGCATTGACAGATTCAACCTATTTGATTTTATTAGCGCTTTTAAAGCCAAAACATGGGTATGTCATTATGAAACAAATCCATGAGCTAAGCCAAGGAACATTTGAGATTGGCCCCGCGACGATGTATACGATTTTGAAAAAGCTGACGAAAAAGGGGTGGATCGATTTAGAAGAAAGCGTCGATCGAAAAAAAATCTATCAGATTACACCAGAAGGAAGACAGGTTCTGGAGAAAGATATTCAGCGACGCAAACTATTTTATCAAATCGGAGAACAGGTCTTCGAAGCGTTAGGAGGGGAACAAGATGGGCATCAATAAGAAATATCTTCTTTCTCTTGGAGTCGCCTATTATCCGGAAAAGGAAATGGTTCGTTTACAAAAACAAGCGTCAATGGGCTGGCATTTTGTGAAGATGAATCGGTTAGGGTTTTTGAAGTTTATCAAAGGAAAATCGGAAACGACCAAATATGCAGTGGACTTTTTCGAAGGAGATCCTTCTGAGATCGTTGATTACCTAGCGATGTATCAAGCTGGGGGCTGGACCTATATCAGCAATTATAAAGATCGGTATTTTTATTTTAAAGCATCTCCGGATACACCAGCGATTTTCAGCGATCAAGAAAGCTATCAAGAACGAATCGATAATGAGACGCGCTATTTGATGAAAAAATCGATTCTGTTTTCAGTGGTCAGTTTAGCAATTTTAGCAGTGATTTATTTTTCCATTCGTTATTTCAATATTCGTACAAATCCCTTTTGGTCCTTTGGGCTAGGATTGATTACTGGGCTAGTATTTATTCCGATAGGGGTAGGATTGACCACGATTTTGATGAAATTTTTATACAAAAATCGAGCAAGTTATTACAATGAACCAGAGAAACTGGCGAAACGTCAACGGGTGATCCGCGACTCTATCATCTTGATGGTTGCAGGAGCAATCGTTGGTGCCATTATCGGTTTTTTCTTTAGTGACATATTTTATTAGACAGGGAAGGTGAGCATGTGTTAGAAGCAAAACAGCTAGTAAAAACATTTGGGGATTATACAGCAGTCGATCAATTGTCTTTTACCATCAATGATGGTCAGATTATGGGATTAATTGGTCAAAACGGAGCAGGAAAAACGACGACATTCCGATTGATCTTGGATTTTTTGAAAGCCGATCAAGGAGAAGTATTATGGGATGGTCACAAAATTAGTGAAAAAGAATACAATCTTATTGGCTATCTGCCAGAAGAACGCGGCTTGTATCCAAAAGTCACGATTGAAGATCAATTGATCTACTTCGCGCGTTTACGTGGCAAAAAGAAAGAAGACATCGTACCCAAAATCGACTATTGGATGGACAAGTTTAAAGTCAAAGGCAAGAAAACTGATAAAGTCAAATCTTTATCAAAAGGAAATCAGCAAAAAGTTCAGCTAATTTCAACGTTGATCCATGAACCAAAATTAGTGATTCTAGATGAACCGTTTAGTGGCTTAGACCCAGTCAACGCGGAACTGTTGAAAAACGGGATCATTGAACTGAAAAAAAATGGCTCTTGTGTCATCTTCTCCAGTCATAATATGGATAACGTAGAAAAAATCTGTGACCACTTGATTATGCTAAGGGATGGTCAAACTGTCTTAAACGGAAAGGTCCATGAAATTCGTGAATCCTTTGGACGAACGAAAGTTTATTTGGAGTCTAATTTGACGAAAGAACAGCTTTTGGCAGTGGCAGGTGTTGAGGAAGTCATTGCCAGAGAAGACGGCAGCTATGATATTACGATCGCTGATCCTGCAGTAGGAAAAACCTTATTTGATTTAGCGACGGCGGATGGTTATATCCCTATGTTCAATCAACAACCGCCAACGTTAGAAGAAATCTTTAAGCGGAAGGCAGGAAAAACAAATGAATAAGTTTTGGGTAATCGCATTAGATGTTTATAAGAAAAATATCAAATCAATTTCGTTTTTGATTATGATATTGGTTCCATTCATTGCAATGGGCGGATTTTATCTGATTAGTTACTTTGCCGATGGTATGAGCAGTGTGGATAAAATTGTCGTTTATGCGAATGAACCAGCCATTGCGCAGACCTTTGTGGAGCAAAGTAGCGATGATTATGAATTTGAAGTTGTGGAAAGCGAAGAACAAGGACAACAACAGTTGGCTGACAAAGATGCTGATGCCTTGTTAGTTATTACTGCTTCAGGGGATACGCTGCAAGGGGAATTATTAAGCGAGTCCTCAATGGGGCAAGCTTTAGAGCTGACGATCCAACAATTATTGACGGGCTTGCAGTCATCCTTTCGAGCTAGCGAGCTTGGTTTGACTGCTGAGCAAGTGGCAGTTCTTAGTGAAGTTGCACCGCTTGACCGGCAAAAAGTTTCCTTCAGTGAAGGTGGCGAAATGACCTATGGAGAAGATAATACCGCGATGCAAGCAGCAGTTAGTACCATCGCAACAATCGTTCTCTTTTTCTTTATCATCACTTACGCACAAATCATTGCGCAAGAAATTGCTTCTGAAAAAGGAACGCGCATTATGGAAGTCATTTTGTCTAGTACGCGTGCACAAACCCATTACTACGCCAAATTAACTGGGGTGATCATGGTTGCAGCGACCCAGCTAGTTGCGTATGTTGCGATTTTTGGCGGGAGTTATTTCTGGATCAAGGACAACTCCATGGTAAAAGACTTATTGGCAAGTTTTTCATCAGATGGCATTTTTGGTCCTTTCCTCGTGTTTGCGATCGTTTTCGTCTTCTTAGGAATCTTGATCTATTCTGTCTTGTCAGCCCTTTGCGGGTCGTTAGTGAACAAAGCAGAAGATACGGCGAAAGCCATTATTCCAGTGACGTATCTTTCGTTGGGCGGGTATATGCTAGGAATCGTACTAGGCGGTATGGATCCGCATAACGTTGTTTTACGAGTAACTTCTTATATCCCATTCTTGTCCTCGTATATTATGCCAGTACGGCTTGCTAATGATACAGTGGGGATTGGCGGAGCGTTGATTTCAGTAGGGATCCTTGCTGTTACCACGATCGTCCTGATGCTGGTTTCTGCAAAAATGTACAAATCAAATGTCTTGATCTATAACGACAATGGCATCTTGGCAACGTTGAAACAATCACTGGTGTTAATGAAAAATGAGAAATAAAAAAAACGCCCGATCCTTTTTGTGATCGGGCGTTTTTTATTGGCTAGAATCTAGAAAACAAGGTGCAGGCCTTTAGAATTCCTGCACAAAAAAGTCGAAGATCGATTGCTCAGAAGGCAGCTTGTGAGCGGCTAGCTCAGGATGCCACTGAATGCCTAAGATCGGTGCGCCATAGGCGGTGGATTCTATGGCTTCAACAACACCATCAGGAGCGGTGGCGGTCACATTGAAATCATCTGCAACTGTTTTGACTGCTTGGTGATGAAAAGAATTGACTTGATAGGTTGTGCCTAAAAGAGCAGCCAAACGACTGTCTGCCTTGATTTCCACCCGATGTGTAGGGAATTGAAAGAACGTTGGTAATTGCACGTGTTTGATCGTTGGGTGATCGATCAAAGAGAGATCTTGGTACAAACTCCCACCAAATGCGACATTGAGTAACTGCATGCCGCGGCAGATTCCAAAGATGGGTTTGTTTTGAGCCACTGCTTCTTTGATCAATGCCAATTCAAAGACATCACGATCAGGATGAATGCCTTGAATCAAAGGATGAGGATCTTCGCCATAATGATCAGGGGAGACATCATGACCACCGGCTAACAAGAGTTTATCGATTTTGCTGATGTAAGTCGCAGCATCTTCCACGACACCCATTGGTAATATTAGGGGAATGCCTTGGGCTTGTTGGATATGGGTGACAAAATTTTTGGGTGTATAGGACAACCAATGTTCTGCTTCTTCAATCATTGGCCGTTCATTAGCAGCGATGCCGATAATGGGTTTCATTTGATCAAACCTTTCTATAAGTAAATGGAACGAAAAGAAAAAAGGACACGAGGTCCTTTTTTCGAGCATCTTCGCTTTATTTTTCGCGAATAACTTCGATTTTATAACCATCAGGATCTTTCACAAAATAGTAAGATGGAGAAGTCCCTGGTAGTCCTTTCAAGTCAGTGACGTCAAATCCGGCAGCTTGGTGCTTCTCATGAAGCGCTTCTAGATCATCGGTACTGATGGCGATGTGGCCATAGCCGTCGCCTAACTCATAGCCAGGATGGTCATAGTTATATGTCAACTCTAGCTCGTAGTCATCTCCAGGCAATGTTAAGTAAACCAAAGTAAATTGATGTTCAGGAAAATCACGACGGCGAGATTCTTCAAAACCAAAGGCAGTTTGATAAAAATCTAGAGAAGCCGTTAAGTCTTTGACGCGGACACAAGTGTGAGCCATTTTCATGGGTAAATCATCCTTTCGATCTTGATAGTTGTATGATAACATATTTTCTCATTTTATAACGAATAAAAAACAACAGAGCGTTATTTCCAGCTTGTCCAGACTATTGGCATAGGGTAAAATGGAAAGAAAGTGTTGGTGGAGGGAATCATGCCAGAAAAGGAAATTGTGTTCGGGGAAAAAGAAGCGGGGAAACCATACAAATCAAGATATGGCGCGTATGTCGTTCTTCCAAATGAAAAAAATGAAGTGATCTTGGTACAAGCACCCAATGGCGCCTATTTTTTACCAGGCGGTGAAATTGAACCAAATGAGACCAAAGAAGAAGCGATCCAGCGAGAATTAATAGAAGAACTTGGATTTGAAGGGGAGATCGCTGCCTATTTAGGGGAGGCAGTTGAATACTTCTATTCACGCCATCGCGATACATTTTACCATCATCCCGGCTATTTCTATTTAATGACCAAATGGAAAAAAGTCTGTGAACCTACAGAAGAAACCAATCAGTTGTCATGGCATACGCCAGAAGAAGCGATTCAGCGATTGAAACGCGGCAGCCATAAATGGGCAGTTGAACAATGGTTGGCAAAATAAAAAAGGCAGGCTTCCGATAAAAAGGAAACCTGCCTTTTACACTTAGTTATTTGCTAAAACATACTTGTTGATTACTTCTGCCACACCGTCTTCTTCGTTTGATGCAGTTAGGACATCTGCGGCATTTTTCACGTTTTCAGTGGCATTGGCCATCGCCACACCGATACCAGCGTATTCCACCATGGTTAAATCATTTTCGTTATCGCCGATCGCCATGACTTCTTCTTGTTTGATGCCTAAGTGCTCCGCCAATTTTTTGACAGCAGCCCCTTTATGGGCTTGTTTATTTAGAACTTCCAAGAAGTAAGGAGCACTTTTGACCACATTGTAATTGTCCGTCAAACTGCTCGGCAATTGTGGGATGATCTGATCAAGTATTTCGGGATCATCGATCATCATCATTTTGATGATATTCAAGTCAGCAGTCATTTCTTCTGGTGTCCGATATTTCAATGGCATGTTGACTAAGAAGGCTTCATAAATCGTATAAGGACTGATATCGCGGTTAGCGGTATACATGGTATCTTCGGTTTCTACATGAAGATGAACCCCTAATTTTCTCGCAGTCATCTCAACAAAGAGATAGTCATCTTGGGACAAGCCGAATTCAGAGATGATCTCTTGGTTTTTGGTTTTTTGAACCAAAGAGCCATTATAAGTAATAACGAAATCATTGTCCGTAAATAAGTCTAGTTCCTTTAATAAATCTTGGACACCAGTTAAAGGGCGTCCCGTACACAAAACGATGCGTACACCTTGCTTTTCAGCGTCTTTCAATGCCTTGTAAACGGCTGGGGTGATCTTGCGGTCGTTGTTCAACAGGGTACCATCGATATCGATGGCGATCAATTTGATACTCATAAGTTCCTCCTAGTGGCTTGGTTTGATCAAAGCACCATTGCGAATGTGCTTGGCAAACTCTTGATACGTCTCTCCAAATAAATCATAGTGATTTTGGATGTTGGGGTCAATCATTTCTTTTGGAAAATAAAAGCGTTGGTCACCTTGGGTTTGTCCCGCTAAAGCTGCAACTAGCTGACTGGCTTGGGATAATTCCACAAGGGAACCATCTTTTTCCTGTAATTCGATTTGTGTCCGATGTTTGCCTGAAGTCGGCCGATAAAAATCATAAGGCAGATCGAAGCTTGAATTGATGGCAGTATAATAGCGGGGATTGAAGCCGACTTTTTCCACCAGTCCCTGCATTTCTTCAATCATCGGCAACTGCGTCTCATCGTCAAAGCGGGCGGATTTCAACGGTTTACGATTTAAGAACCGCTTGGCCAAATCGCTGAGGATCGGATCATTTTCTTCCGTCCATTGGGTAAAGTAGGTATTCAGAACGCCATCGTCGAGTTTCAAGTATTCATCTAAGGTGAATTCTTGTTTTAAAAATGGGAGAAGCAGCTGCGAATGGCCTTGAAACAATTCTGAATCCATTTGATACAGTTCTGCAGCTCGATCCAGCAAATGGGCTAAGATCACTTCCATCCCTCGAGAACTCGCATGGAAATAAACTTGCACATACATCTGGTAACGACTGACGATGTAGTCCTCCACAGCGTGCATGCCATTCATAGAAAAAGCAATACCGCCTTCGTACGGACGAATCACTCGTAAAATTCGGGTCAGATCAAACGTGCCGTATTCAGTGCCGGTAAAATAAGCATCGCGCAGCAAGTAGTCCATCCGATCAGCATCGATTTGACTAGAAATCATTTGAACGACTTGAGGATTTGGATAAGTTTTAGTGATAACACTTGCGACTTTCTCAGGAAATCCAGCTTCCACTCGGTTCAATATCTGATGAACTTCCGTTTCAGGAGAAGTAATGATCGCCACTGTGATGGCTTCATGGTCTGTATGGAAAATGTGCTCAAAGGTGTGGGAGTATGGTCCGTGGCCCACATCATGAAGCAATGCTGCACACAAGGTCACTAAACGCTCTTTATCATCCCAGCCGTTTGGTCCGACTTTTTCAAGGGAATAATTGCGTTGGAAAATATCGCAAATGCGACGGCTGATTTCATAAACGCCCAAGGAGTGAGAAAAGCGGCTATGTTCTGCTCCGTGAAAGGTAAAGGAAGCAGTTCCCAGCTGTTTGATGCGCCGCAAACGCTGCACTTCTTTGGAATTGATCAAATCTAAAATCACTTGGTGCTGTACATGGACATAGTTATGAACAGGATCACGAAATACTTTTTCTATCGCTAAGGTTTGATATTTATATGGTAGGCTCATCGCTAAACTCCTTTATTGGTTGGTTTCGCTTTTCCATGCCAGCTAAGCGTTGCTGCATTTGTTCGCTAAGGTTATTTTCTGTCAGCCATTGATCCAGTGATTCAAGCGGATATAGGGATTGGTCTGTGATCAAGGAAAGCAGGGCTTTTTGCAAGCGGTCAGTCACCTCGTGTGTGGTAAACTTACGGCCGAGGGCCGCTTCTAAAGTGGTCATGCTCGCAGGATTGACGACTGGATAGCCATCTGTACCAAAGCGCTCTTTCAAACCTGCTTGGTAAAAACGACGAACGAGAGAGCCGCGGGCTGGTTGGTCGCCGTTGACACTCAGATACATCATGACAGCCACGCCGTCTTTGATTCGTCGTTGTGCTGTACCAGCAATTTTTTTCCCATCAATACTCAGGTCATAGGTGCCTGGGCAATACGAGTCAGCAATTTCATAAGCCAAAATTGTCCGCTCAGGAAAGGCGGTTTGCAGCAATGTCGCCATCATTTCATAGGCTGCATCTGTGGTGGCAGCCAAATGTTTAGGGAAGATGAGGGAGACATTCAAAATACCGGCATCATTAATTACACCAAGCCCCCCTGAGTTGCGGATGATCGAGGCATAGCCAGCTTCTTTCAAAACCTGCAGACCATCTGTCAAAAAAGGCAGCCGGGTATCTTTCATGCCTAAAATCATCGTATCGGACAACTGCCAAAAATGACAATAAACTTGTTCCTGTTTGCCAGCAACTTCGGTGGCAACATCGGTGAAGGCAAACGGCTCATAAGGATTGTGGATACGTGGTAAGGTTTGATCCATTACATAGATAGTCAAATCGGTTAAACTCCTTTAAAATACCTGTTATCCTTATTATATACGATTCTTGGAAAATTACTTGGAGAAAAGAATGAAAACTTGCTATTGTTTTCGTTTTTTATTTTCAATGAAGAAATAGACCAAGGAGAATCAACTGAAATGATTGACAAACGAATGAAAAAAAGCAAGAATGAAACTGAAATCTTCAAAGGAGGCACACGTACATGCAAGAATTATCAAAAGGAATCCCAATCTCGATTCATTTAACAACCAATGTACGTCAAGCAGGGGAAACAGAGAACTTTCTGTTTGATCTGCAAGGACAAGCAGTCAAGATCGGTGATACCTTATATCTCCGTTACAAAGAGATCCAGCCAGACGGCACCGACATTCCCGTTACGATGAAAATTATGCCAGACGGATTGATTCAATTGATTCGCTCAGGGGAAATGCGCATGCGCTTGAAATTTTCTTATAAGGAACGTTTAGAGACGAGTTATCAAACCCCGTATGGCTTGATGATGTTCCACACCTTCACCAATCACTTGCACGTTAGCTTGAAAGACCGTCCATACTCGGGAAAGATCGATATCGATTATGACTTGTTCATGGCTGCTGACAAAGTCGGCGAATACAAACTGTCTTTAGAATTTACCGCTTAATCAAAGGGAAATTGAAAGAAAAAATTGCAATTTCAGACGTAATTTTGTATGATTAGGAGTAGACTGTGAAAGGACGTGTCCCGTTTGGAAATTAATGTATTTGAAGGTGTAAATAAAAACGAATTGTCGATGATTGAAGTTGCCCATGCGATTTTAGAGCAGCGCGGTGACGTGATGGATTTTTCTGATTTGGTCAACCAAATTCAAAACTATCTTGAAACTTCAGACAGCGAGATTCGTGATTCATTGGCGCAGTTTTATACAGACTTGAATATCGACGGTAGTTTTATTTCTTTAGGCGACAATCGTTGGGGCTTACGTTCATGGTACGCCATTGATTCGATCGATGAAGAAGTCAACCATGGCATCGAAGACGAGGATGAAGATACACCACGTCGTCGCAAACGTAAAAAAGTCAATGCCTTTATCAACGATGATGAAGATGCAATCGATTATAACGATGATGATCCTGAGGATACTGATTTGTCAGATGACGAAGAAGATGATCTCTTTGATGATGATGATGACGAGGATGAAGAAATCTCGGCATACAATTCAGACTTGCAAGAAATCGGCGCCGACAATAGCACCGATGATGAAGAAGAATTACCTGACAGCATTGAGGAAGATCTAACCATTATCGATGACGATGATGAAGATGATTTTGCGGATGAAGAGGAAGAAGAGGAGTAATCCTCTTCTCAGACTGTAGACAAACCTTATACAAATATGAGGTTTGTCTTTTTTCTATGTAATATTCTATGAATAATCGATAGATTAGGCAGTTTTCCTTTTGGAAAACGCCTCTTTTGCGCTCTGATCCTTTTTATTTTTGCTAGCTTTTTCATATTAAGACACGCAAAAGTAAGCCCAATTTTCATGTGCATTTTTTCAATTCCTATTTGATTGGTATAACGTAATCCGTGAAATTCTTTTGCTGTCCCAAAAATTCGTTCAATGGTTTCTTTTCTCTTTTTATAAAGTTCTTTGAACCAACTTTGATGGCGTATCTCTTCACAGGTCTCTATAGCTTCAGCCCAAATGTGTCTAGTGATTACTTTGGTATGATTTTTTGAGTTGGTACACTTAGACAAGAAAGGACAATTTTTACAATCCTTTGGATTGCTTTTGTATTCGATATATCCTTTGCGATTGGTAGTGGCATAAGAGAGTATTTTATTATTGGGACAGATATAACAATTATAGTAATCGTCATAAACATATTCATGTTTCTTGAAATAGCCTTTTTTAGTCATAGGACGTTTGTATGGGAAAATTGGGGTCAATTTATGTTCGAGTAGTAAATGTGCAATTGCTGGTGTCTTATACCCAGCATCCATAATTAATTTTTCTAGGGGAAAAGCTCCTTTGAGCTTGTTAAATAAAGAAACAAACGTACGACTGTCATGAAAGTTCCCTGGGTGTGTAGTATAACCTAATATCCATCCATGTTTATCACACGCCACTTGTGAGCTATAGGCAAAAACTTCTTTGTGTTCACCTTTATGAAACCAACCACTTTCAGGATCAGTCGTACTTCTTTTTTTCAAGGAAGTTTTACTTTCTGCGTTTGTTTCTTTTAAGGGCTTTTTTAAATGTTTTTCTCGATTCTTGGTGATTTCTTTTGTCAGCTTATCTGTATAAAAAACAGCTTGTTCCATTACTTCGACAGATTCTTTTTTGTTACGATTCGCATGTGCTTTAATATGCGTACTATCAATAAATACTTCGGAAGTATCTACGATACCTTCAGCGATACATTGTTCTAGAATTTCATAAAAAATTTTTTCAAAGAGATCTGTTCCTTTGAACCGTCGCGTATAGTTTTTACCAAATGTTGAAAAATGAGGAACAGGATCTTCTAAACTCAAACCCAAAAACCAGCGATAAGCGATATTCACTTCAATTTCTTTTATTGTTTGTCTCATACTTTTAATGCCAAATAGATATTGAATCATTGGTAATTTAATTAGAAGAATAGGATCCAAGCTAGGACGTCCTTGGATTTCATCGTATTTCTCTTTAACCAATTCATAAATAAAGAAGAAATCAATACAATGATCTATTTGCCGCAATAAATGGTCCTGTGGGACCAAGTCTTCAAGAGAAAAGAAACCGATTTGTGCGCGTTTACTCATATCTTGTTTTGAGAGCATCTGGATACACCTCCAATTGATACTCTTATTTTAACGGATAAAAAAAAACAAAGCACTAAAAACTAGTACTTTGTCTACAGTCTGAGAAGAGGAGTAATCCTCTTCTTTTTTTCGCCTTATGGCTGCAAGCAGCTTTTAATCGTTGAAGGACGAGTTCGCCTTCTTACATAGATACAAATAAAAAAGGAACCGCATCAGCGGTCCCTAAGTGCTTTTGAATTATTGATTTGAATCGAGTATACTTGTAACGAAAAGAAAAAACGCGCCTTGAGGGAATCGAACCCCCGTCTCAAGAACCGGAATCTTACGTGATATCCACTACACTAAAGGCGCGAAGCACAAATATTAGTTTAACCAATTTCAGTGAAAAAAACAAGAGGTAGAATGATGAAATTTCAACAGCAATTTTCACAACAACAAAAACAGACGCAAAAGCTTGCTATGACGCAGAAATTACAGCAATCGATCCAAGTGCTGCAATTTTCTGCAGATGAATTATTGTCCTTCATAGATAACCAGGCATTAGAAAATCCGTTGATTGATCTGGGGGAATATGATTCGCCCATCACACCAAGCAAGAGCAGCGGCTCGTCAGAACAAATAATGGATTACTTAAGCCAGATCCCTGATCAGCACACGTCTTTATTCGAACACCTCATTGATCAAGTTCATTTAAATTACCGCGACACCTTTTTGCGGACGATCGTTTTATTTTTAGTCGAGTACATTGATTTAAACGGCTTTTTGACGATTGATTTGGAAGAAGCTGGGAAGCTTGTCGGGGGGACGCCGATCCAAATGCTTGATGCTTTAACCTTGATCCAGCAACTGGATCCGGCAGGAGTCGGTGCTCGTGATCTAAGAGAGTGTTTGATGCTGCAAACGGAAAGAGATGACTATGCGCCGCCAATGGCTTATCTCATTTTAGAAGAATTCTTCACGGAAATGGCAGAGCGCAAGTGGGACAAAATCAGCAAAGCGCTGCAGATTCCATTAACTGAGATTCAAAAGGTCTTTGATTATGTTCAAACATTGACCCCCACACCAGGGGCGGCGTTTGGGTCGACCGATGGGCTTTACATCGTTCCTGACCTGCGAGTGACGGTTGAAAAAGGACAACCGATCGTGAAATCAAACAAACGCGCCTTACCAGAGGTTCGCTTTCAGCAGCAGTACTTTGACCAATTGAAGCAAAGCGGTGATCCAGAAGTCTTAAGTTATTTAGACAATAAAGCCCAAGAGTTCGAGTGGTTAAAGAAGACCTTGCTGCAACGAGGGGATACCATCTATCGTGTCGGGGTGCAGATCGTTGCGCGGCAAAAGGAGTTTTTCACTCAACCAGATCGACCATTAAAGCCATTGGTTTTAAGAGAAGTTGCCGAAGAATTAGGAATTCATGAATCAACGGTCAGCCGGGCAGTCAATGGGAAATACTTGGAGACCTCCTTTGGGGTGTTTGAATTAAAACTATTCTTTGGACAGAAAGTTTCGACGCAAGAAAGCGGTGATGACCTGACGACGGCATCGATCAAACAGCAGCTAAAAGCACTGATCAATGAAGAAAATAAAAACAAACCATTGTCAGACCAAAAGTTGACAGATGCCCTCAAAGCCCAAGGCATCGATATTTCTAGACGAACGGTGGCAAAGTATCGTGAAGCCATGAATATCCCTGGTTCTTCCAAGCGGAAACGATTCGAGTAAAGCAAAACTTACTATTAACGATGAGTAGGGAAGGCAGCAAAGCCTTTCCTTTTTTTATCGATCCTTTCCTCTTTTTCAAATTATGACGATTTTATGAAAAGCAAGATTTTGTGACTGAAATAGTTGCGTATCAAGGCGATAAGTGCTACTATTATTGGTGTAGGAAACAGATTTAAATTTTTTTTGCAATCGATGGGTCATTTTAAGTCATTGTAGGACGAAAATTGTCCAACGGGAGGATATAAAATGCTCGATGAATTAAAATTGATTGAGGCAATCACCCCGGATATTCTCGCTGTACTCCAGGAACGTTACCGTATCTTAAGAAATATTTATTGGATGCAGCCCGTTGGCCGCCGGACACTTTCGGAAAGTTTATCAATGACGGAACGCGTGTTGAGGACGGAAACAGATATCCTTAAAAAGCTGAAACTGATCGACTCTTCAAAAAGCGGCATGCAATTGACCGCCTACGGAGAAGAAGTGTACACGAAGATTGGTGCACTGATGGATCAGCTGTTCGGAATGCACCAAATCGAGAAACGATTATCAGAGACCTTTGGCATCGAACGTTGTTTGATTGCGAGCGGCGATGGTGATCGACAACCGAAAGTTATTGCTGAATTTGGCCAGTTGCTGAATGAATCGTTGGATCTCTTATTGCCAGAAGGCAAAAACACCATCGCAGTAATGGGAGGGACGACAATGGCGAAAGTTGCCGAGGAATTGGGTAATTTGGAAACCGCCAAACGTCATAACTTGTTTGTTCCAGCCCGTGGTGGTATCGGAGAATCAGTCAACGTGCAAGCAAACTCTGTCAGCTCGGTGATGGCAATGCAGACAAATGGCGATTATCGCTCCTTGTTTGTACCAGAACAATTAAGCATGAACACCTACGAGTTTCTCTTGAAAGAACCCGCCATCGTTGATGTCTTAAACTTGATAAGTCAAGCAAATTGTGTTATTCATAGTATTGGACGGGCGTTGCATATGGCGGCTCGAAGAAAAATGTCAGAACAAGAAATTCTGATGTTGAAACAAAAAAATGCAGTTGCAGAATCCTTTGGGTATTTCTTTAACGAAGCAGGCGAGGTCGTTTACAAAGTTCCTCGAATCGGACTTCAATTAAAAGATTTACAAAAAGTCCCAATCATTTTTGCGGTCGCTGGCGGACAATCAAAAGCCAAAGCGGTCAATGCATACATGAAAAATGCACCAAAACAAACCTGGCTCATCACCGATGAAGCTTGCGCAAATGAGATTTTAAAAGGGGCAACCCTTTAAAATAAATATTTTTATGATTTTCATAAGGAGGAAATCTTAAATGACAGTTAAAGTAGGTATTAATGGATTTGGACGTATCGGACGCTTAGCATTTCGTCGTATCCAAGAAGTAGAAGGAATCGAAGTTGTGGCTATCAATGACTTAACAGACGCTAAAATGTTAGCTCACTTGTTAAAATATGATACAACACAAGGACGTTTCAACGGTACAGTTGAAGTTCACGAAGGTTCATTCAATGTGAACGGAAACGAAATCAAAGTTTTAGCTAACCGCAACCCTGAAGAATTGCCTTGGGGCGAACTAGGTGTTGAAATCGTGTTAGAATGTACTGGATTCTTCACTTCTAAAGCAGCTGCTGAAAAACATTTAACAGCTGGTGCAAAACGTGTAGTTATCTCAGCTCCTGGTGGAAACGATGTTCCAACAATCGTTTACAACACAAACCATGAAACTTTAACAGGTGAAGAAACAGTTATCTCTGGTGCTTCATGTACAACAAACTGTTTAGCTCCTATGGCGAAAACATTGAACGACAAATTTGGTGTGATTGAAGGATTAATGACTACAATCCATGCTTACACAGGTGACCAAATGACTCTAGACGGACCACACCCTAAAGGTGACTTCCGCCGTGCCCGTGCTGCTGCTGCAAACATCGTGCCTAACTCAACTGGTGCTGCTAAAGCGATCGGCTTAGTAATCCCAGAATTGAACGGCAAATTAGATGGTGCTGCTCAACGTGTTCCTGTTGCAACTGGTTCATTAACTGAATTAGTTACTGTTCTTGACAAAGAAGTAACTGTTGATGAAATCAATGCAGCAATGAAAGAAGCTTCAAACGAATCTTACGGTTACAACACAGACGAAATCGTTTCTTCTGATATCGTTGGTATGACTTACGGTTCATTATTTGATGCAACTCAAACAAAAGTTATGACTGTTGGCGACAAACAATTAGTTAAAACTGTTGCTTGGTACGACAATGAAATGTCATACACTGCACAATTAGTACGTACTTTAGAATACTTCGCTAACCTATAAGAGTTGCGAACGACTTTAATTTAAACCATCGCAAGAGAAAGCGGGGAAGCATCGCGCTTCTCCGCTTTTTTTAACAATTATGCTAGGAGGAATCTGTTCATGGCTAAAATGACAGTTCAAGATATCGATTTAAAAGATAAAAAAGTTCTTGTACGTGTGGACTTCAACGTTCCATTGAAAGATGGAGTGATCGGAGATGATACACGGATCAAAGCAGCATTACCAACAATCAATTATGTGATCGAAAACGGCGGAAAAGCAATTCTTTTCTCACACTTAGGTCGTGTGAAAGAAGAAGCAGATAAAGCTGGAAAATCTTTAGCGCCAGTTGCGAAACGTCTTGGCGAATTGTTAGGCAAAGAAGTAACATTCGTTGATGAAACCCGCGGCGAAAAATTAGAAGCAGCGATCAACAACATGCAAGATGGCGATGTCGTTGTTTTTGAAAACACTCGTTTTGAAGACATCGATGGCAAAAAAGAAAGCAAAAACGATCCTGAACTAGGCAAATACTGGGCTTCTTTAGGCGATGTTTTTGTAAATGATGCCTTTGGTACCGCACACCGCGCACACGCTTCAAACGTAGGGATCGCTTCAACAGGTATCCCAACAGTTGCTGGTTTCTTAATGGAAAAAGAAATCAAATTCATCGGGGAAGCAGTCGAAGAACCAAAACGTCCAATGATCGCGATTCTTGGTGGAGCAAAAGTATCTGATAAAATCGGCGTAATCGAAAACTTGATTCCTAAAGCAGACAAAATCTTGATCGGCGGCGGAATGACGTATACGTTCTACAAAGCAAAAGGCATGGAAATCGGTAATTCTCTTGTGGAAGCAGATAAAGTAGAATTAGCAAAAGAATTGATCGAAAAAGCTGGCGATAAATTAGTATTACCAGTTGATTCAATCACTGCTGCTGAATTTTCAAATGATGTCCCAACAGAAGAACATACTGGTGATGTTCCTGAAGGACAAATGGGCTTAGATATCGGACCTGAAACCATCGCTTTGTTTGCTGAAACATTAAAAGGCGCAAAAACAGTCGTTTGGAACGGACCTATGGGTGTGTTTGAAATGTCTAACTTCGCAAACGGTACGATTGGTGTTTGTGAAGCAATTGCCAACCTTGAAGATGCAACAACGATCATCGGTGGCGGTGACTCTGCAGCTGCAGCAGAACAATTAGGGTTTGCTGACAAATTTACCCACATCTCAACAGGTGGCGGTGCCAGCCTTGAATTGCTAGAAGGAAAAACACTTCCTGGCCTAGCTGCGATCAACGATAAATAATCAATGACAAGCCGTGCAAAGAACTTTCTTTGCACGCTTGATAACGAAAAGGAGTGCCAGAACATGCGCAAACCAATTATTGCCGGAAACTGGAAAATGAACAAAACTGCGAAAGAAGCAAAAGAATTTGCTGAAGCAGTCAAAACAAAAATTCCTAGCAACGAGACAGTTGACTCTGTGATCGGTTCGCCAGCTTTATTCTTAGAAACATTAGTGAATGCTGCTGAAGGAACAGAATTAAAAATTGCTGCTCAAAACAGCTACTGGGAAAATGAAGGTGCCTTTACTGGCGAAACTTCACCAGCAGCTTTAGCAGATCTAGGTGTTGACTATGTCATCATTGGTCATTCAGAACGTCGTGAATACTTCCATGAGACAGATGAAGACATCAACAAAAAAGCCAAAGCAATCTTTGCAAACGGCATGATCCCAATCCTATGCTGTGGTGAATCTTTAGAAACCTATGAAGCTGGCAAAACAGCGGAGTGGATCGAAGGACAAATCACTGCTGGCTTAGACGGTTTAACAGACGGTCAAGTAAGTAATCTTGTGATTGCTTACGAACCAATCTGGGCGATCGGTACTGGTAAATCAGCGGATGCAAACATCGCAGACGAAATTTGTGGCGTTGTCCGCAAAACCGTTGAAAAATTATACGGCAAAGAAGTTTCAGATAGCGTGCGTATCCAATACGGCGGTTCTGTAAAACCTGAAAACATTGCTGAATACATGGCAAAAGAAAATGTTGACGGAGCATTAGTTGGCGGCGCAAGCTTGCAAGCTGATTCATTCCTAGCATTATTAGATGCTGTAAAATAATTTCATTTTCATGAAAATAACATTTGCAGAATCGTGATTTTTTCACTACAATTAAGTTGTTCGCAAGGGGTATTCCCCTTAAGATAAAACAAACTCAAAGGAGAGACAAAACATGTCAATTATTACTGATGTTTACGCACGCGAAGTCTTAGACTCACGTGGTAACCCAACTATCGAAGTAGAAGTCTACACAGAATCAGGTGCTTTCGGCCGCGGAATGGTTCCTTCAGGAGCTTCAACAGGTGAACACGAAGCAGTTGAATTACGTGATGGCGACAAAGCTCGTTATGGCGGTAAAGGTGTAACGAAAGCAGTTGACAATGTAAATAACATCATTGCAGAAGCTATCATCGGCTACGATGTACGTGACCAAATGGCTATCGATAAAGCAATGATCGCTTTAGACGGAACTCCTAACAAAGGCAAATTAGGCGCAAACGCGATTCTTGGTGTTTCTATCGCTGTTGCTCGTGCAGCTGCTGATTACCTAGAAGTACCTTTATACCACTACTTAGGCGGATTCAATACAAAAGTATTGCCAACTCCTATGATGAACATCATCAACGGTGGTTCTCACTCTGACGCACCAATCGCTTTCCAAGAATTCATGATCTTGCCTGTAGGCGCACCTACATTCAAAGAAGGCTTACGTTGGGGTACTGAAGTATTCCACGCTTTGAAATCAATCTTGTCTAAACGTGGTTTAGAAACTTCAGTAGGTGACGAAGGTGGTTTCGCTCCTCGTTTTGAAGGAACTGAAGACGGTGTTGAAACAATCTTAGAAGCAATCAAAGCTGCTGGTTTAGAACCAGGTAAAGATGTATACCTAGGATTTGACTGTGCATCATCAGAATTCTACGAAAACGGTGTTTACGACTACTCTAAATTTGAAGGCGAAAACGGCGTAAAACGTACTGCTGCTGAACAAGTTGACTACTTAGAAGAATTAGTTAACAAATACCCAATCATCACTATCGAAGACGGTATGGATGAAAACGATTGGGATGGTTGGAAACTATTAACTGAACGCTTAGGCGACAAAGTTCAATTAGTAGGGGATGACTTGTTTGTTACAAATACTGAAATCCTTGAAAAAGGAATCAAAAACGGTATCGGTAACTCAATCCTTATCAAAGTTAACCAAATCGGTACATTGACTGAAACATTCAATGCTATCGAAATGGCGAAAGAAGCTGGTTACACTGCAGTCGTTTCTCACCGTTCAGGTGAAACAGAAGATTCAACAATCTCTGATATCGCTGTTGCAACAAACGCTGGCCAAATCAAAACTGGTTCTCTTTCACGTACTGACCGTATTGCAAAATACAACCAATTACTACGTATCGAAGACCAACTTGGTGAAGTTGCTGAATACAAAGGCTTGCAAGCTTTCTACAACTTAAAAAATAAATAATCTTAGCTTAATCAAACGTTGTCGTTTGGCTGAACTGAAATGATGGTAAAGTCCCCTCATGTGTAAATGACATGAGGGGACTTTTTTACTTACAATTCACGGATCAGGGAGTTTAGCTGAAACAGGTCAACAAAACTGGTTGGTAGATTTATTTAAGTAAAAACCGTGGATTGGTTTTGCTTCATTCAAATTTCGTGAACACTTACTTTTTGATTAACTTTTAATCTGATAAAATTTTCACAGGAATCAAAGTGGAAAAAGAGTTTTTTCGGTATGCTAATTGTATGATAGACTATAGGAAAACTTGGTGTTTTGGGAGAGAATGCTGATGAAAAAATTGTACATAAATAATGTTGTATCAAAGGAAGCAGAACATATTGTTTCGGCTGCAGGGATTATTGACCTATTTCCCAAAGAAGTGATCCTCCAGTATAATTGGCTGATTACAGATTATTCAGGTGACACAAGTATTTTTCGTTCGATTGAAAAGAAGAAGAATGGAAAGTCGCTTATTTGGCTGACCGGCCATAATTTATTGGATACAATCAAAGACACGTATCTTTATGAAGGGGTGTTAACTGGTTTTTTACCCAGTATTACTTTAGATGATCTTTTGTTCTTTGATTCTTACACTGAGTGGGAAGGGTGGAATCGTGATGTAGATCTTCCGTACATTCAGCATCCATTAGGCAGCTTAGAATTAATCATTGATGATGGTAGCTCATATTCTGTCGTTACAGACGATACAGATCTATTGGTATATATAGAAAAGCATTGTAAGGATATAGCTGTGTCTGATTCATGTGATGAAAGACCAGACAGATCGTTTGGCGATCTTTATAGTCAACAGTTGCTACCCACAACTATTGGCAACTGGTGGTTAACCTTTAACGGGGAGCCGATTTCTTTTAAAGTAATCGATGGTCATAGCAATTTTTCGAGTGACTACGGTGAAACTCATCCAGATTGGGTCAACGAAATAATCGGTCGATTTATCTTATTGCCTAATTTAAAAATGATCAAAGGAAAGGGAAAACTTGAGATAAAAACGAATCTTCCTCGACACTCTTTCCGTGATTTTGAAATCGTTAGTGGGGAGCGATACTATGGAGCGCAATATTTGTTAAAAGAATCGGCCAATAACCTTAATTTTGCTGTAGCTCAATATTATGACGATGAATGTTTCCTGAAAAAATCCTGTGGTGTGTATCTTCTTGACAGATCTGACTCGGGGCTCCCAGCTTATTTTATTGAGGGGAATCAAAAGCCAACTGATTTAAGATTTTGTTTGTCATGGGGGGCGTTGAATACTGAGGATTCTTTGTCCTTGGATGTGGCTTGTGGCTTTGATCAAGATGAGATTGTTCAAACTTTTAGTAATTAATAGTGAATGAAAGCTATATAGAAAAAATCTGTTTCTAGTGGATGAATAAGGAACAGGTTTTTTCTATAGTAAGTAAGTTGAAAAAGTTAAGAGAACTTATAAATAAAGGGAAAATAACAGTAAGATTTTAAAGAATCTGCTAAAATTTTTGTAACCGAAAATGAAAATAATATGATTGTTTATGAAAATTTTCATTTTTTATTTACAATTATTATTTTTTGACTAGTGAAATTTTAACGAGTTGCCAATCACTGCTGTTGCTCAAGAGTTTTCAAGGAAAGAACTTTTATCACAAACAAAAGATTCTTTCTTGATTTTGAGTATTTATCATGAAGAAATTGTTCTGCTGTTTTTTAAAACTAAAGAAATTCTATTTCATTTTCACAAGTTCTCCTGAGAGCAAGAATCATTTTATGGTTCTTGCTTTCATTTTTTTCACATAAACAAACTTTGAGGTATTTTGCATTTTGTCTTTTTTCCGATTAGGATAATCACCTGAGTAAAATTTGTTGTTTGGAGGAAGAAAAATGCTTACTTATGTGAAAAAAATAGCTTACCCAATTTTCATGTTGTCCTTGCTTGTCATGTCGTATGTGACGCCATTGTTACCAGTCGTTACAGCTCATGCAAACACCGAGGGAAGCACCAAAACAGTCCTATTTCAGAACGAAAAAGGCACAGCGCAAGTGACCTCATTACCAGATCCTACCACAGGGGAGATCACTTGGACGATCCAAGTAGAAAAGAATCAACAAGCAGCAAATCAACTGGCATTCAGCTTGAGTGAAGGGGAACAAACGGTTCTGCCGAACTCGATTCAAAGTAGCGGCACGCCATTTACATATGATTCGCAAAGACAGCAGTTGATAGAAGAAACTACTAGCAGTTCTTTTAGCCAAATGACGCTAACGTTTCAAACAAAAAGTCTTCAAACATTGACAATCAATTCCGCCTTCCTTCAAACAGATGAAGGAAATGAACAAGTGAAAGAAGACCTCATCAACTCAACAGATGTAGCAGTTGTTCTACCTGAAAATGAATCCACAGAAGCAACGAGTACAGAAGCCGTACTTTCTGAGACTCAGGATCAAACAGTGGCTTCTGAAAAACAGGTTGTAACAACAAGCAGCGAGTCACAACAACAAACGGCGTCAAATACTGCATCAAAAACCATAGAATCAACGCCTGATACCCAAGCAAGTGCGCCAGCAGCTTCACAACTTTCAAGTGGGGGCATTTTTAAAAATGATGTTCCTGAAGTTGATGACGCACTTCTAGGAGAAGCGCAATATTTTCATATTTTTGCTAACCATGCGACGCTAAATACACACACGAACGGAAATTTGGCCGTTGGTGAATTAAACGGAAATGTCAATTTTGGGACCAGTATTCAGGATGGTTCTTTGCCAACAGAAATCAATTATATTCAAAAGATCAATTCCATCGCAAACTCTTCTTTTGTATCAGGAACTGATAGTAGAAAAAACAAAGTTGTTTTTGGCCCATCAGTCACAGTAGATTTAGCAGATCAAAATCAGCAACCTGCCGTTTTTGTAAATGGTCAGAGAATGGATCACTTGAAGACTTCCGAAGTTTTCCAAGATCAATCTGCAAGTGAACCGTATATAGATTTTAAAAAGGTATTTTCAAGGTTACAGGCGACGTCAGAAAGGCTAGGAGCCTATCCGCAAACACCCGGTGTAACCAAAGATTTTACTGATAATAATCAGCGGGTCATCAATACCGCCCGTGCTGAAAATGATACGCAAGAGGTGGTGTTGACCTTAACGGATGAACAAGGAAACCCGCTTGATGACGGTGTTTACGAACTTCAAAATAAAAAGACACATAAAGAGGTTGATGAAGAGGTCACAAATGATGATGGACAAGTAATCGAAACGGATCTTCCAGAAGGGGACTATTCCTTTGTTGAAACAGAAGCGCCAGATGGTTATCTAATCGACAAGAAACCAATTTCCTTTTCGGCAGATACTATTGATGAAGAAGATCAAAAGGTAGTCGTTACACTTTCAAAAACAGAATTAGAAAAAGATACACCAATTACCATCAAAGGGCTAACAAAAGGCACGTCTCCTGTACTCATCAATGTGGATACCGAAGGAGCAAGTACCGTCAATATCAAGTCGCAAATCAAACTAGAATATACAGATGGCACGACGCGCAATAGTCATGAAACAGAAGTGTTTGATGATGCCGTTATCCTATGGAATTTTATTAATCAGCCAGAAAATCAAATGCTTTCGATTAATAGTCCCTTCCAAGGAACGATTTTGGCTGTTGGTGATACAGTTGATGTCCACCAAAATGTTGACGGTAGTATCATTGCTGATACGGTATTGGTCAATGCGGAAACCCACCGCTGGGATCTTCAAGCCAATGAAACGGTTGTACCGATAATCAAACTAGCTGCAATGAATCACCTGCTGTCTCTTGATACAACGACAATCAGCGGAACCAAAACGTGGGACGATTATGACAACAAATTTAATACCCGTCCGACAAGCATTACGGTTCAATTACTGCAAAACGGTGAAGTGTTCCAAACAAAAACGGTTACCCCAAATAAAGAGGGGGAATGGCATTATGAATTTACCGATCTACCAACAACCGACGAATCTGGTCAGACCTATGACTACGCAATTCAAGAAACACCCGTTGATGGGTATACCACCAAAGTAAATGGCTATGACCTAATCAACACCTACCGTAATACCGAAACGACAGAAGTATCAGGAACAAAGACATGGAATGACTATGACAATAAGTTCAATACCCGTCCTGAAAGCATCACTGTCAAACTGATTCAAAATGATAAGGAAATCGACAAGCAAGTCGTAAAATCAGATAACCACGGCAACTGGACCTATCGCTTTGACAATCTGCCTAAGTATGATGCCGAAGGAAAAGTGTACACTTACACGATCCAAGAAGAAAATGTTCCAGAATACACCACCAAAGTAAATGGCTATGACCTAGTCAACACCTACCGTAATACGGAAACAACAACAGTTTCAGGAACGAAAACATGGAATGATAACAACAATCAGCTCAACATCCGACCAGAAAGTATCACTGTCGAATTGATGCAAAATGGTAAAAAGATCGACAATCAAATCGTAAAAGCCGATAAAGAAGGGAACTGGACTTATCACTTCGAGAATCTGCCTAAGTATGATTCCAAGGGAAAAGCCTATGTCTACACGTTTCAAGAAGCAACCGTTTCTGGATATATCAGTGAAGTAAACGGCTATGACCTAGTCAATACGGAAACAACCACAGTTTCAGGCAGAAAAACTTGGAATGACAACGACAACCAATTCAACACCCGCCCTGAAAGCATCACTGTCAAGCTGATGCAAAACGGCGAAAAATACGCAGAAAAAATCGTAAAAGCCGATAAAAAAGGCAACTGGACCTATCGCTTTGATAAGCTGCCAAAATACGATGCCGAAGGAAAAGCCTATACCTACACGATCCAAGAAGTAAAAATTCCAGATTACACCACCAAAATAAATGGCTATAACTTAGTCAACACTTATACAGGGCCAGAGACACCGAAAACCCCGAGTGATCCTAAAAAGCCGCAGGTCCCGTTATCACCTAAAAAGCCAGATACATCTAAACAACCGGAAGATGACAACAAGAATGACGCAAACCATGCGACTACTGAAAAACGATTGCCTAAGACAAACGAGCGCTCTTCTTATGTGTGGAGTATCCTTGGAAGTATTTTACTCGTTACAAGCGTTGGGATACTTTATCGACGAAAACATAGTTAACCAATCAAAACTTTGTCCTGCTTCTCTGCTAGAAGTCAGTACAAAGATTTTTTCTTAAAAAAGTATAGGACTTATTTAAGACTTGCGACAAAACTTTGGCTGAAAACCGGTGTAAATGGTAAACTAAAATGAAGGGGGGATCCTATGGTTTGGCTATTGCTACTACTGCTAATTTTTATTTTTTTGGTGTACTATGTATATCGCACGTCTGTGATGAAAAAGGGCGTACGCTATTTTGTTTCGGCAATTATTATGCGTAACAATGAATGGTATGAAAAAGAAGGCAGAAAGAAACTGGGGATTCCATACAAAGAGCGGATCGCGAAAAGCAGTTCGGCTTTTTGGTCACAAGGTTCGGAATGTACGGTAACGACCACCGATGATCTGATCCTGAGAGCAGAAGTCTTTGATCAGTGTGCTAAAACGTGGGTGATCTGCTTGCATGGGTATCGCAGTGATGGGCAAGCAGACTGTCAAGATGCGGCCGAGAAATTCTGGGCTGCGGGTTACAATGTTTTAGTTCCTGATTTGCGTGGACATGGCCGTAGTGAAGGCAAAGAGATCGGCTTAGGGTGGCTAGATCGGATGGATCTGCTTTTGTGGATCGATAAGATTTTGGAAAAAGACCCACAAACCCAAATCTTCCTCTATGGTTTAGGGATGGGAGCGGCGACTTTGCTGCTGGCCAGTGGAGAAGTCATGCCGGTGCAAGTTGCGGGTTTGATCTCAGACAGCAGTTATACGTCCGTTTATAGTGCCATTCGGGCAAGTCTACCACAATTTTCTCGGTTACCCGTCAAGCGCTTTTTGCGATTAGCCAATCGTTACAGTAAACACTTAGTCGGCTACCCCTTCCTACAAATCTCAGTGACCCGACAAGTCGGCAGCAACCATTTACCTGTGCTGTTTTTACAAGGAGAAAAGGATACGTTTCTTTCTGAAAAAGAAATCAATACTTTAATGGAAGCAACGGCTGGGCCGAAACAAAAAGTCCTTTTTCCCAATATGGGACATTTACAGGCAGTTAAAGATGCCCCAGAATATTGGCCAACCGTTTTGCAATTTATTGAGAATATCAAACAAAAAACAGACATTGTCTGATAGAAAGGGCGAAAACAATGGAAATAAAAGAAGAAAACAAGCGTTTTGCTTTATATGATGGAGAAACAGAAATTGGTGAGATTACATGGCAAGAAACACCAGATGATGTACTTGAAGTTGATCACACCTTCCTCAACCCTGATTATCGTGGACAGCAATTGGCGCAAAAATTGCTCAAAGCAGTTGTTGAAAAAGCACGACGGGAAGAGAAAAAAATTATGCCTGTCTGCTCCTTTGCGGTTAAAGAGTTCAAAGAAAAACCAGAATATGATGACGTACTCGTTCGCTGATTTGAACGAAAGCGATCTATGAGAAAAAGGCTGTCAGAAAGGACAGTCTTTTTTTTAAACCGTCACGCAACGAGCAATGACAAAAAGGGAGTAGTAATTTCTAGCGGAAAATGCTAAAATAGAAAGGACGACTTTAGCAAGCAAGGAGGAGCTAACGTGTATAATATCTTATTAACTGCTGTAATTGTTATTTCGATTTTAATGGTCATTACGATCATGATGCAGCCTAGCAAGCAAAATAGTGCAGCTAGTGCCTTTACTGGCGGTGCGGATCAATTGTTTGGTAAGCAAAAAGCCCGTGGATTTGAAGCAGTGATGCAGCGCTCAACGGCCATTTTAGGTTTTGTTTGGATGGTCTTGCTCTTTATTTTGGCTTTTCTTTCATCAAACTAATCATTTTGCTAGCGAACCTCTCGTAAAGAGAGGTTTTTTTCTTTTTAAGGGTAAGATTTTGATCGCATTTGTCGAAGTATTCTTCTTAACTATGGTAGAATTGGACGTGAGGTGAAAGGAAACATGAAAACATTTAATCAACCAAAACCGGTTTTTGCTGAACACGGCAAGCGAGCAGTCATTTTGTTCCATGCCTATTCAGGTAGTCCTAACGATGTGCGTATGCTTTGTCGTTCGTTAGAACAAAAAGACTACACGGTTTATACGCCGATGTTTACTGGACATGGTACGCCCAATCCAGATGATATCTTAAATCAAGGGATGGCTGTTTGGCAGCAGGATGCTGCAGATGCAGTTACTTATGTAAGAGAAAAAGGCTATGAAGAAGTTGCCGTTCTTGGACTTTCGATGGGCGGGATTTTAGCGATGGATCGTTTGACACAAGATCCAACATTGATGGGGGGCGGACTGTTTTGTTCGCCACTATTTGAAACCAAGAATGAAGTGCCAGTCAATTTTGAAAAGTATGCTGAAATGGTCATACCCTATGCTGATTTAGACGAGGCGACCCAAAAAGAAATATTGGCAGAAGTCCCTCGTAAGGTCAGAGAGCAACTGCAAGGGATCGAAACAGTCGGACAAACCACAGCTGGGCATTTAGGGAAAATCGAGCGCCCAGTCTTTCTAGCACAAGCAGGAAAGGATCAAATGATCGATCCACAGACGGTTTTCAAAACAGCAGGGGCACTGTCCCATGTTCCCTATACGCTTCAATGGTATCCCGAAAGCGGTCATGTGGTGACCGTTGGACCAGAACGGAAAAAATTAGAGCAGGATGTGTTTGCTTTCTTAGAAACACTTGCTTGGAAAGAGTGAGTTATGACAGAAACGATTAAAACAAAAATTATTCAGTTTCTCGAAGAAAGCCGCAAAAAAAGTTTTTCAATGGAAGAAATTGCTGAAGGTCTAGGACTTCAAAAAAGTACAGACTTTAAGAATCTTGTCCAGACAGTAGCGGCGATGGAACGAGAAGGCAGCGTGATTTTTAACAAAAAAGGCAAAGTGAAATTACCCATGAAACGAGTGTTTGTGGAAGGAACCTTCCGTGCCAACGAGCGGGGCTTCGGCTTTGTCACGTTGGATGAAGAAGAAGACGATATTTATATCCCTAAAGAAGCAACAGGCTATGCCATGGACGGCGATACCGTTGCTGTGGACATCGTGCACGTTGCGGATCCTTTCTCAGATCGTGGTGCAGAGGGGAAAGTCGTTGAGATCAAACAACGGGCCATCAGTCAGTTGGTCGGCGAGTTTACATTATTTGATGAAAAAGAGATCGAAGAGTCGGATCTATATGGCGTTGTTCAGCCTAAAGATAAAAAACTAAGTGAATTAAAGGTGTTTATTGGTGCTCAAGGGATTCGACCTGTAGATGGGAGCATTGTGATCGTTGAAATCAGCCATTACCCAGAAAAAGGTTATTCGAAAAGCTTAGAGGGGTTGATCACGAAAGTTGTAGGACATAAAAACGATCCTGGAATGGATATATTATCGATCGTCGTGGCGAACGGGATTCCAACAAAATTCGAGGAAGAAACCTTAGCAGCGGCAGATGCAGTACCAGATACGATCGATCCTGCCGACTTTCCGGAACGGCGGGATTTACGAGATCAACAGATTGTAACAATCGATGGAGCGGATGCCAAAGATTTGGATGATGCGGTGACCGTAAAAGCATTGCCTGACGGTAGCTTCTATTTGGGCGTGCATATCGCCGATGTTTCTTATTATGTGACCGAAAACAGCGCATTGGATAAAGAAGCGTTTGATCGGGGAACGAGTGTCTATCTTACGGATCGTGTGATTCCGATGATCCCACAGCGTTTATCAAACGGGATCTGTTCGTTGAATCCGAATGTCCCAAGGTTGACTATGAGCTGTGAAATGTGGATCAACCAAGAGGGGATCGTCACGGATTACAATATTTTCCAAAGTATTATTCAAACAAGTGCCCGTATGACCTATCAGGCAGTCAATCAAATTATTGAAGAGAATGATCCGAAAACCACCAAAGAGTATGCGGAACTAGTACCGATGTTTCATGATATGGGCGCCTTGCATCACGTGTTAGAAGCGATGCGCATCAAACGTGGGGCAGTTTCTTTTGAAGACCGAGAAGCAAAAGTCTTGGTCGATGGAGAAGGACACCCGCAAGAAATCGTTCTACGAGCACGGGGCGTCGGCGAACGATTGATCGAATCATTCATGTTGGCAGCCAATGAAACCGTGGCGCGTCATTTCAATCAGAAGCATTTACCATTTATTTACCGGATCCATGAGGAACCAAAAGAAGAGAAAATGCGCCGCTTCTTTGATTTTGCATCTGCTTTAGGGATCGTAGTCAAGCAGACCAATGGCTCGATCTCACCAAAACAATTGCAAAAAGTTGTTGAAGATGTCGCAGATAAGCCAGAGGCAATGGTTGTCAATACGATGCTACTAAGAAGTATGCAACAAGCGAAGTATTCTGAAGAAAACGTCGGTCACTATGGTTTGGCAGCGGAAGATTATACCCACTTCACGTCACCGATCCGTCGTTATCCCGACTTGATCGTGCATCGTTTGATTCGATCTTACAGTGAAGATGTCTCAGAAGCCAACCAAAACAAATGGGCTGAAATCTTGCCGGACATCGCGCTGCACAGCTCCCAAATGGAACGACGAGCAGTCGATGCAGAAAGAGAAGTCGATGCGCTTAAAAAAGCTGAGTATATGGCCGATAAAGTAGGAGAAGAGTTTGACGGTATCATCAGTTCCGTCGTTAAGTTTGGTTTGTTTATTGAATTGCCTAACACGATTGAAGGGTTGATCCATATCAATAATCTGAAGCAAGATTACTTCCATTATTTGGAAAACCATCTGGCACTTGTGGGTGAACGGACAGGCCTGACCTTTAAAATTGGTCAGAAAGTTCGCATCAAAGTCGTAAAGGCTGATCCAGAAACAAGAGAGATCGATTTCGAACTGGTAGCAGCAGAAGAAGTTGAAAAACTGCAAGCACCAAAAGCCAACAAACGTAACAACAATCAAAAAAATGAAGCTAGCCGCCGTGGAAAAAAACAACGAAACCCTGAGAAAAACCAAGGGAAACGCTTTGAGCAATCAGGCAAAGGCAAGCCGAAAAAAGCTGGCAAAGTGAAAAAGAAAAAACCTTTTTACAAAGGAATCAAGAAAAAATAATTGGAGGGATGGCCCGTGCCTAAAGGAGAAGGGAAATTAATCGCCCAAAACAAAAAGGCCCGCCATGATTACACGATCCTCGATACGATCGAAGCGGGGATCGTCTTACAGGGAACCGAGATCAAGGCGATCCGTAACAGTCGGATCAATTTGAAAGACGGCTTTGTACGTATTCGTAACGGTGAGGCATTCTTAGTCAATGTGCATATCAGCCCTTACGAGCAAGGAAACATTTTTAATCATGATCCACTACGGACAAGAAAACTGTTACTGCATAAAAAGCAGATTGCTCGTCTGATTGGCGAAACAAAAAATACCGGCATGACGATCGTTCCGTTAAAGGTGTATATCAAGGATGGTTATGCCAAAGTTTTGATTGGTTTAGCGAAAGGAAAACGCGAATATGACAAGCGGGAATCCTTGAAACGCAAAGATCAAGAAAGACAAATTGACCGAGTTCTTAGAAATTTCTAATTTTCTAAGAACTTCTTTTAGAATCCGATAGAGGTTATTGCTTTGAAAATCACGCTAAATTTGGTAGCATTTAAGGGAAAGCTGTTGATATAACAGGCTTTTTCTTCCACATAGCGACACGGGGATTTTTCATTTAATTTAGGATTTTTGGCATTGTGAGTTTTTTGTCTAATTTTCTTGAAAATGCTTTGAAATTTTCCATTCGTGGTGGTATGATACCGATTGTTATGAGAGGAAACGCATTGTAACACCAGATTTTTTTCTGGAGATGACAGGAAAAGAGGTGAGAAAGATTGGAAGATAAATCGCTTATGTTTCATATCGGTCCTATATGGTTTGATGGAACTGTAGCTATGATGACAATCATTTCTTGTATTATTGTTTTTTTGGTGGTCTTTATTTGTACACGTAATCTGCAAATGAAACCGAAAGGGAAGCAGAACTTCATTGAATGGGTCATTGACTTTGTTCGTGGTATCGTAGCGGACAATCTACCAGGATCTCAAGTGAACAACTTTCATTTGCTCGGTGTAACAATGTTTCTTTTTGTGTTTGTGGCAAATGAGATCGGGTTAGTCACAAAAATTGTGACGACAGATGACATTACCTTGTGGAAAAGTCCGACAGCAGACCCGTTTGTTACATTGACGCTTGCACTTATGGTTATTTCCTTGACACATTTCTTTGGGATCAAGTCGTTGGGCTTCAAAAATTACTTGATCAATTCGTACTTAAAACCGGTGGGGTTCTTATTGCCGCTAAAAATCATCGAAGAATTTACGAATGTCATCACGTTAGGCTTACGTTTATATGGGAATATATTCGCGGGAGAAGTGTTATTAGGATTGATTGCCAACATGTTTATTAGTCTTGGTTGGTGGTCATTGCCGATCGTGATGCCGCTAGAAATGATCTGGATTGGCTTCTCGCTCTTTATTGGAGCGATCCAAGCTTATGTATTTGTTACATTGACCATGGTATTTATGAGCCACAAAATCGTGGCAGAACATTAATCGAATCGACATACAATTAGGAGGAAAAAAGAATGAACTTTATTGGAGCAGGATTAGCAATTATCGGAGCAGCAATTGGTGCAGGGTATGGTAACGGACAAGTAATCGCAAAAACGATCGAATCAATGGCACGCCAACCTGAAATGTCAGGTCAACTACGTTCAACAATGTTTATCGGGGTAGCGTTAGTCGAAGCTGTACCGATTCTAGGGGTAGTTATCGCGCTGTTATTAGTCTTCCGATAAGACAAGCACGAAAAGGCAGAAACGAACAATTGCACTCGTTTTTGCTTTTTTCTAATGAAACAATGACTTTCAGAAAGGAAGAATCGTTATGCTAAATCAGTTGGTTATAGCGGAAGTTCAAAATCCAATGCTTGGCAATATTATCGTTGTCAGCGGATCAATTCTTCTTTTGCTATTCTTATTGAAACATTTTGCATGGGATGCCATCAGCAGCATGATGCAAAAACGGGAAGATAAAATCGCCAATGATTTGGATTCAGCGGAACAATCACGCTTGAATGCAGCAAAATTAGAAAAAGAACGCCAAGAAAAATTGGCACGTTCTCATTCTGAAGCTGCGGAGATCATCAAGAGCGCCAAAGATAGCGGGGAATTGAGTCGGCAAAATATTTTGAGCGAGACCAAAGAAGAAGTGGCTCGTTTGAAAGAAAAAGCAAACTCAGATATCACCCTTGAAAAAGAAACTGCGTTAAAAGAAGTGAAAGATGATGTTGCAGAACTTTCGCTTCAAATCGCAGAAAAAATCTTAGGCCGCGAATTGACTCCCGAAAATCATGAATCCCTAATCAATCAATATATCGAAGGATTGGGTTCAGTTAATGAAACTCGATAAATTCACAGTGGGAAAACGTTATGGAAAAGCGTTGTTCGAATTGGCGATGGAAGAACAGCGCTTGACAGAAGTTTACCAAGAATTATTGACCTTGCGTCAGATTTATCAGGAAATTCCAACATTCGGCCAAATCGTGACCGATAACCGTTTGGATCTTCATGAGAAAAGACAATTAGTCGATCAATTGCTGAAGGGCTTTGAAGGTTTAGTCAGAAATTTCTTGGAGATCGTTTACGAATATGATCGCATGGATGATTTATTGCTGATCATTGATGAATACGAACGTCGTTACGATGAATATCAAGGTCTTGTTCTCGGAACGATCACAACGGCTGTTGCTTTGTCAGCAGAACAAAAAAGCAAAATCGAAAAGCAAATCGCCGATAAGCTTGGGTACAAGCAGGCACAATTGAAAGAAACGATCGATCCAACGATTTTAGGCGGTGTCATCGTTGAAGCAAATCATCAAGTGATCGACGGTAGTATTAAGAGTCAACTGGATTATCTGCGACAAAAAATCGGCAGATAAACAAGAGATAAGAGGTGAATCGGATGGCCATCAAAGCAGAAGAAATTAGTGCCTTGATCAAAGAGCAAATTAAAAATTATCAGAACGAACTTTCTGTAGAAGAAATCGGTACTGTCACATATGTTGGGGACGGGATCGCCCGCGCCCACGGTTTAGAAAATGCCATGAGTGGAGAACTGCTTGAGTTTTCAAACGGTTCTTATGGGATGGCACAAAACTTAGAGTCAAACGATGTCGGAATCATCATCCTAGGTGATTTTGAAACCATTCGTGAAGGGGACAAAGTAAAACGAACCGGTAAAATCATGGAAGTTCCTGTCGGCGATGCATTAATTGGCCGGGTAGTAAATCCATTAGGGCAACCAATCGATGGTTTAGGTCCGATCGAAACAGATAAATCACGCCCAGTCGAAGCAGCTGCACCAGGTGTTATGCAACGGAAATCCGTTTCGGAACCAATGCAAACAGGGTTGAAAGCTATTGATGCTTTAGTACCAATCGGTCGTGGCCAACGGGAATTAGTCATCGGTGACCGGAAAACCGGAAAAACAACGATCGCTATTGATGCGATCATCAACCAAAAAGGGCAAGACATGATCTGTATTTATGTCGCAATTGGCCAAAAAGATTCAACTGTTCGTGCACAAGTGGAAACATTGCGTCGTTACGGGGCCCTTGATTACACGATCGTGGTCTCAGCAGGTGCTTCACAACCAGCACCACTGCTTTATATCGCACCTTATGCGGGGGCTGCGATGGGGGAAGAATTCATGTATAACGGCAAACATGTTTTGATCGTCTTTGATGACTTATCAAAACAAGCGGTCGCTTATCGTGAACTTTCTCTACTTCTACGTCGTCCGCCAGGTCGTGAAGCATACCCAGGGGATGTCTTCTACTTGCATTCTCGTTTATTGGAACGTGCAGCGAAATTAAGTGATGAACTAGGTGGTGGATCGATGACGGCATTGCCGTTTGTTGAAACACAAGCAGGGGATATTTCAGCCTATATCCCAACCAACGTGATTTCTATCACAGATGGACAAATTTTCTTAGAAAACGACCTTTTCTATTCTGGTGTTCGTCCTGCCGTAGCGGCTGGATTATCCGTTTCACGGGTTGGTGGTTCTGCGCAGATCAAAGCAATGAAAAAAGTTGCCGGTACCTTGCGTTTGGACTTGGCTAGCTATCGCGAACTAGAGGCCTTTACGCAGTTTGGGTCTGATCTAGATGCTGCAACACAAGCCAAATTAAACCGCGGTCGTCGAACCGTTGAAATCTTGAAGCAAAAACTGCATGAACCACTGGCAGTAGAAAAACAAGTCGTGATTCTTTATGCCTTGACGCATGGATTCATTGATAGTGTACCAGTCAATAAACTATTGGACTTTGAAGCAGAATTATTTGAATATATCGAAGCAAATGCAGCGACGATTTTTGAAACCATTCGGACAACGAAAGACTTGCCAGAAGAAAGCTTGTTAGATGACACCATTAAAGCATTCAAAGATATTTTCATGGCATCCAACGGTTCTCGGGTGACACCCCAAGATAAAATATCGACAATGCAAAACGCATAAAAAGAGGTGAGAGAAAATGGCTGCTTCATTAAATGAAATCAAGCAACGAATTGCCTCAACAAAAAAAACCAGCCAAATCACAAAGGCCATGCAAATGGTTTCAGCTGCAAAATTAACAAAATCTGAAGCTCATTCGAAACAGTTTCAAGTGTATGCCAACAAAGTACGTGAAATCGTTACGCATTTAACTGCGCAGCAGCTTTCCGATCTTGCAGGTTCTGGTCCAAAAGATGGTGTGAACTATAACAGTATGTTGGTTAGTCGTCCGGTCAAACGCACAGGCTACATCGTCATCACTTCTGATGGCGGTCTAGTGGGCGGCTACAATAGTTCCATCTTGAAGCAAATGATGACCATGCTGGATGAAGACCATGCAAAAGAAGAAGAGTATGTCATGATTGCCATTGGTGCAACTGGCGCTGACTTTTTCAAAGCACGGGGCATCAATTTGGCGTACGAGCTAAGAAACCTTTCGGATCAACCAAGCTTTGACGAGGTGCGTAAAATCGTAACATTGGCGACAACGATGTACCAAAACGAAGTCTTCGATGAATTATATGTGTGTTATAACCATCACATCAACTCATTGACTAGCCAATTTCGTGTGGAGAAAATGTTGCCGATTTCCGATCTAGATCCTGAAGAAGCCGAAAGTTATGAACAAGAATACTTGTTTGAACCTTCCAGAGAAGCAATTTTGAATCAATTACTGCCTCAATACGCTGAAAGCTTGATTTATGGTGCGATTGTTGACGCAAAAACAGCCGAGCATGCTGCCGGAATGACAGCGATGAAAACAGCAACAGATAATGCCAAAAATATTATTGGGGACTTGACGATCTCTTATAACCGAGCGCGCCAAGGAGCGATCACCCAAGAAATTACTGAAATTGTGGCGGGGGCATCCGCGTTAGAATAGTTTCAAGAACGAATGGAGGAATACGAATGAGTTCAGGCAAGATTGTTCAAGTCATTGGTCCCGTTGTTGACGTGGAATTCTCTCTAGACCAATCATTACCAGATATCAACAATGCGTTGATTGTTTACAAAAAAGATGAGCAGAAAACAAAAGTTGTGTTAGAAGCTGCCTTAGAACTTGGCGACGGCGTTATCCGTACGATTGCCATGGAATCAACAGATGGCTTACAACGAGGAATGGAAGTAATCGATACAGGCGCCTCCATTTCTGTTCCAGTTGGGACAGAAACCTTAGGACGGGTGTTTAATGTCTTAGGGGACACTATCGATTTAGAAGCACCGTTTCCTGAAGAAGCACCCCGCAGTGGGATCCACAAAAAAGCTCCTGACTTTGATGAATTGTCAACAAGTACCGAGATCCTTGAGACTGGGATCAAAGTTATCGACTTATTAGCCCCTTATTTAAAAGGGGGGAAAGTTGGTCTTTTCGGTGGTGCCGGTGTTGGTAAAACTGTCTTGATCCAAGAACTGATCCACAACATTGCCCAAGAGCATGGGGGGATCTCTGTCTTCACAGGTGTTGGTGAACGGACACGTGAAGGAAACGACCTTTATAATGAAATGAAAGAATCTGGCGTTATCGAAAAAACAGCCATGGTGTTTGGACAAATGAACGAACCACCAGGTGCCCGGATGCGGGTTGCCTTGACTGGGTTGACCTTAGCGGAGTACTTCCGCGATGTAGAAGGACAAGACGTGCTCTTGTTTATCGATAATATCTTCCGATTTACTCAAGCTGGTTCTGAAGTATCTGCCTTACTAGGTCGGATGCCTTCTGCCGTTGGATATCAACCGACACTAGCAACCGAAATGGGACAATTGCAAGAACGGATCACTTCAACAAAAAAAGGATCGGTTACTTCTATTCAAGCAATCTATGTTCCTGCCGATGACTACACGGACCCGGCACCAGCGACTGCTTTTGCCCATTTAGATGCAACAACCAACTTGGAACGTAAATTGACTGAACAAGGGATCTATCCAGCTGTTGATCCGCTAGCTTCTTCTTCTAGTGCGTTAGCACCTGAAATCGTTGGTGAAAAACACTATGAAGTAGCGACTGAAGTACAGCATGCGTTGCAACGTTATCGCGAACTACAAGACATCATCGCTATCTTAGGGATGGATGAGTTGTCTGATGAAGAAAAAACGTTAGTGGCTCGTGCGCGTCGGATCCAATTCTTCTTGTCGCAAAACTTCCACGTAGCGGAACAGTTTACTGGACAACCTGGTTCTTATGTACCAGTTGAAGAAACGATCAAAGGCTTTGCTGAGATTCTTGAAGGAAAATATGATGATCTTCCAGAAGAAGCCTTCCGTAGTGTAGGACGAATTGAAGACGTCATTGAAAAAGCGAAAAAAATTGGCTATTAATTAACCAGCCTTGAAGAAAGAGGGGAACCTCATGGATCAATTTTTAACAGTCAATGTGGTGACACCTGCTGGTTTGGTTTACGATCATCACGCGAAAATCGTGGTTGCACGTACGACAGATGGTGAGATCGGTATTTTGCCGCATCATGCCCCAATCATCGTTCCTTTGACGATTGATGAAGTCCGGGTCAAACGGATCGATTCAGATACTCACGTCGACTGGGTCGCCGTTAATGGCGGTATCCTTGAAGTGCGGGACAATGTTGTCTCCATCGTAGCCGATAGTGCGGAACGTGATCGTGATATCGACGTTTCACGGGCAGAAAGAGCAAAACAACGTGCAGAACGTCAAATCGAAGAGGCCAAACAAGTCGAAGATATCGACCAGCTTCGTCGCGCAACGGTTGCTTTGCACCGCGCCATTAATCGAATCAACGTGTCAAAACATTCCTAAAAAAACAAGGGCATCTTGCCTTTGTTTTTTTTTATTCGAGAAAACGTTTTAAAAACTTTTTAAAGTCTTTTCATGAAGGTTTCAAGAAAGATTATTTTTTATCTTGACATCTTTGTGGTATGATAGGAATGTTCAATTATGAAAAAGGAGCAGGAAGTATGCAAGTGTATGGAATTGATGCAATCATTCGAATCGTGAGTCATTTAGCGTTCATCTATTTAGCATTTTGGGCATTGCAATCTGTGCGGATCGATGCTTTTTTTAAAGCCTTACGAACGACTCAGATACGAATGATCATGGTGTTTCTTGCGATTGCATTAGGCTACACCGCCAGTACTTTTTTCCTTGAGTTGATTGCGTTATGTCGTAATTTATTTTTAACAGGTTTTTAAGAATTTCATTAATATATGCAAAAACACCGAATATTATGCTATAATTGGCAAGATTTGTGTGAGTCACTGCATTATTTGGAGGGAACATAAATGGAAGAGATGATCGTTCAAGGTGGTAATCGATTAACTGGAACAGTGAAGATCGAAGGGGCAAAAAATGCTGTTCTACCTATCTTAGCGGCAAGCTTATTAGCGGAAGAAGGAACAACGACATTAACAAATGTACCGATCCTTTCCGATGTATTAACAATGAAAGAAGTGATTCGGCATTTAAATGTCGCAATCGATTTTGAAGAAGAAAACAATACGATGACGATCGATGCATCACAAGAGTTAGCGATCGAAGCACCTTATGAGTATGTAAGCCAAATGCGCGCTTCAATCGTAGTCATGGGGCCTTTGTTAGCCCGTAATGGTCATGCCAAAGTGGCAATGCCTGGCGGCTGTGCAATCGGCAAACGACCAATTGATTTGCATTTGAAGGGATTTCAAGCACTAGGCGCTCAAATCATCCAAAAAGATGGATACATAGAAGCGATCGCCGATGAGTTAAAAGGCAATAGCATTTACTTGGATTTCCCAAGTGTCGGCGCAACGCAAAATATCATGATGGCTGCCGTAAAAGCTAAAGGTATCACCATCATTGAAAACGTCGCTCGTGAACCTGAAATCGTCGATTTAGCAAACATTTTAAACAAAATGGGTGCCAAAGTCTTTGGTGCAGGAACCGAAACGATGCGTATCGAAGGGGTCGATCACCTTCATGCGGTGGAACATTCGATCGTCCAAGACCGTATCGAAGCAGGAACCTTTATGGTTGCAGCAGCGATGACCCAAGGAGACGTCATTATTAAAGATGCGATCTCAGAACACAATCGTCCATTGATCTCAAAATTGATCGAAATGGGCGCAGAAGTGACTGAAGTAGCTGAAGGGATTCGTGTCGTTGGACCTGAACAATTGAAGGCAACAGATGTGAAAACAATGCCTCATCCAGGTTTTCCTACGGACATGCAAGCGCAAATGTCTGCTATTCAACTTTTAGCAGCTGGAACGAGTGTTGTGAACGAAACTGTATTTGAGAACCGTTTCCAACATTTAGAAGAAATGCGTCGGATGAATGCTCATGTCAAAATCGACGGCAACGTAGCAGTGATCGAAGGCGGCCATGAATTGCAAGGTGCGCTGGTCTATGCAACGGATTTACGTGCAGCAGCAGCGTTAATTTTATTAGGTCTACGTTCAACTGGTCGGACACGTGTCCGCAATCTAAAATATTTGGATCGTGGCTATTACAAATTCCATGAAAAATTGCAGCAATTAGGTGCTTCTGTGGAACGAGTTTCTGAAGCAGTTGAAGAAACCGTACCAGTAAACGCATAGTAGGAGTAGGAGAGAATAAAGTGAAGTTGAACCGTTACATTCTAACTAGCTTGATAAAAATTCTAATCGTCATATTATTAGCTATTTTATTGTTCTTAGCCGGAACGATGATTGGCTATGGGGTGATTGGCGACGGTAGTCCTTTTAAAGTCTTCTCTCCAAGTCTTTGGAATCATATCTTTGAGTTTATGAAGTAACCCCAAACTAGGACTTATGCCTCGTGCTGAGTCCTAGTTTTTTCTATCTATCTTCACTGAATCGTGATCATAAAAAGAAAGGTTGGCAAGAAATGAGTAAACTTTTGATTGGCTTTGTTCGTTTCTATCAACGTTTTATTTCCCCATTATTTCCTCCTAGCTGTCGTTATTATCCGACTTGCTCAGGATACATGATCCAAGCGATCCAAGTCCATGGCGCAGCCAAAGGAGGTTTGATGGGGGTAGCTCGTATCTTACGCTGCCATCCCTTTGTAAAAGGCGGTATAGATTACGTACCCCAGACGTTTACTTTAAAACGAAATACGCAAGACAAAGTCAAACCAACGTACCGTTATCGGAAAAGTTAAAAGGAATCAACAAAAATGTAAAAAAGGAGCCAAAAAGCCATGATTCGTCCAATCGACTCTAATGAAGCGTATCCTTGGGCGTTGCTGCTGGATGCAGATCCTGAAAAAGCAGTCGTAGAAAGCTATCTATATAATAGCCAAACACTTGTTTATGAAGAAGCTGGAGAAATGATTGGTGTGCTAGTTTATCAAAATCAAGGCAACAACTGGGAGATTATGAATGTGGCCGTTTCTCCAGAAAAGCAAGGAATGGGCATTGGTCGTCAATTGCTGCAAGCTGCCGAAGAAGCGATCCTCAGTCAACACCTTGGGGCAAAACGGCCGATTGTAGTGATCAAAACTGGTAGTCTGCCCTCTGCAGCCCTGACTTTGTACCAAACGCAAGGCTATGTTGAAAAAGACCGGATGGAAAATTATTTCACCACTCACTATGCTGAACCGATTTTCGAAAATGGGCAGCAGTTGATCGATCAAGTTATTTTGGAAAAGCAGCTCTAATCCCATAGAGACAGTCTATGGCGATTTTAGGCTGTTTTTTTTATTGTTCTCGGAAATCGCTTTCTTCAAGCGGGGACTTACGGTAAAATAGATAGTATCAGAATAATAAAGGATTGAGGGAAATAAATGGCGATTTTAGTCTTTGATATGGGTGGTTCAGCAGTAAAATATGGCGTCTGGGCACAGGATTCTTTGGTGAGTAAAGGCAAATTTACTACACCAAGCACGTGGCAAGAAATGAAAGCCCAGTTGCAGCAAGTAAGAGCAAGCGTAAACGAAGAGATCGAAGGGGTCGGGATCAGTGCTCCAGGTGCAGTCAATGCCCAAGAACGTCGAATCGACGGTATCAGTGCGATTCCTTATATCCATGGGTTTGACATCTACTCTGAACTCGAAGGAGTGTTTGGGGTACCAGTAACCATCGAAAATGATGCTAATTGCGCTGGGATGGCTGAATTCTATCAAGGAGCGGGCAAAGAGTATCAGCAAGCAGCTTTCGTTGTGATCGGAACAGGCGTTGGCGGTACCCTGTTTCAAAATGGTGAGCTAGTCCGTGGGGCACATTTATACGGCGGTGAATTTGGGTTGATGATTTTGGATCAAGGCAAAACATTTTCGCAACTAGGGACAGCGGTTCAGATGGCTTGGCGTTATTGTGATCGAATTGGTGTAGATCGAACCACAATTACCGGCGAAGAGGTCTTTCAACGTGCAGAAGATGGGGATGCCATTGCGATCGAGGAAGTCAATAAATTTTACCGCTATTTAGCGCAAGGACTATTCAGTATTCAATTTGCTTTTGATCCTGAAGTGATCATTATCGGTGGCGGTGTCAGTGCCAAAAATGGCTTGTTAGAAGAAGTGAATCAACGGTTGAAAAAAATGTTGGCAGATCAAGCTTTAAATGATTTTGTCCCACTGATCAAGCTATGTGACTATCGCAACGATGCCAATCTAGTTGGGGCGGCAGCCAATTTTCAAGCATTGTATCCACGAAATAGCCGCTAACATCTTGATGTAATGTTTTCAAACGTCCTTTTGACAAAAAATGAAGCAATTCGAAACGATCAAAAAGTAAGCAAAGGAAAAAAACTTTGCTTGCTTTTCTTTTTGTTCAAAAAAATGAAAAGCGATTCCATTATTGATGGAACAGTGTTTTAAAAACACCATTTTTTCCTAGTAAAAAAAATAAATTCTGAATAGATGAAATATTCTGATAATTCGTTGACATTTTCCAGATTTTTCAGTATATTGGATAACATATTCAGGGGAAGTGAAGGAGAGGAAAATTATGAAAAAGAAATTTGCGTTTTTGTTTGCGAGTTTGTTTTTGTTGACAGCATGTAGCGCTGGACCAACAGGTGGATCAACGGATGGCAGCGGGGCTGCTGAAGGTGGCAATAAACAAGAGGGAGATACCATCAAGATCGGAACCAACTTAGAGTTGTCAGGAGCCGTAGCTGCTTATGGGACGGCTGAAAAAGAAGGAATCGACTTAGCAGTAGAAGAAATCAATGCTGCCGGCGGTATTCTTGGAAAACAAATTGAAATTATTTCGAAAGATAACAAATCAGATAACAATGAAGCTGCAACGGTAGCAGCCAACTTAGCTACAAATGATAAAGTTGTAGCCATCATTGGTCCAGCAACTTCTGGTGCTACGAAAGCGGCTTTGCCTAACGTGACCAGAGCACAAGTACCAATGGTTACACCTTCAGGTACTGACGATGCGATTACTTATACTAGTGGGAAAGTGCAAGAATTTGCCTTCCGTTCTTGTTTCCAAGATAGCTTCCAAGGAACGATCTTAGCGAAATATGCGGCTGAAAATTTGGATGCATCAAAAGCCGTGATCTTGGGAGACAACTCAAGTGATTACGCAATTGGATTGACGGAAGCATTTAAAGAAAGTTACCCAGGCGAAATTGTCTTAGAAGATAACTTTACTGAAGGCGACAAAGATTTCCAAGCAGTTCTTACAAGAATCAAAGATGTCGACTTCGATGTCTTGTTCATTCCAGGCTACTACACAGAAGCTGGTTTGATCATCAAGCAAGCGCGAGAATTAGGAATTGATCAAGCAATCATTGGTGCCGATGGATTCGGTGATGAAAAAATGGTTCAAACAGCTGGTGCAGAAAATGTCAGCAATGTTTACTATACCGGTCACTTCTCTACCAAAGCACCAGCAAACGACAAAGTTGAGCCCTTTGTGGCAGCTTTCAATGAAAAGTATGGCAAAGAACCTTCTGCTTTTAATGCGTTAGCCTATGATGCAGTTTACATGATCAAACAAGCAATCGAAGATCAAAACTCAGCAGATTCATTGGCAATTGCAGCTGGTTTGTCTGAACTGAAAGACTTTGTCGGCGTGACAGGTGAAATCACAATGGATGAAAATCATAACCCTGAGAAATCAGCAGTTGTTTTAGGATTGACTGACGGGAAGGAAACCTCAGCAGACACTGTGGAACCTTAAAAACCTGTAGTTGTTTGGCAGTGAAAACTGGGACAGACCTGATGTGTTTGTCTCAGTTTCTTTTCTCTAATGAGAAGAACCATAATAAATGATATTGGAAGTGAGTATATGGAAATGATGATCCAACAATTGATCAACGGCTTGTTTCTAGGCAGTATCTACGCCTTGTTAGCGTTGGGTTATACGATGGTGTATGGCATCATCAAGCTGATCAACTTCGCCCACGGAGAAGTTTATATGATTGGTAGTTTTATCGGTTACTTTTTGATCAATCAATGGCAATTGGGCTTTTTCCCAGCGTTATTCATTTCGATGATCGCCAGTGCAGCACTTGGGGTAACGATTGAATTTTTAGCCTATCGTCCTTTGAGAAATTCCACGCGAATTTCGGCATTGATTACGGCAATCGGGGTTTCTTATTTTTTGCAAAATGTCATGATTTTTTTCTTTTCTGCCAATGTGCGCCCGTTTCCGCAAGCAATCGAACGAAAAACCTATTCCATCGGGTTTGTTCAAGTAAGTAATGTCCAGTTATTGATTTTGGCTGTTTCGGTTACCTTAATGATTCTCTTGCAATTGATCGTGAAAAAGACCCGTATGGGAAAAGCGATGCGTGCAGTAAGTGTTGATGCAGATGCAGCGCGTTTGATGGGGATCAATGTTAATCGAACGATTTCCTTTACCTTTGCCTTAGGCTCGGCTTTAGCTGCAGCTGGCGGGATGCTGATCGGTTTGTATTATAATTCCATTGATCCATCAATGGGGGTCGTTCCTGGTCTGAAGTCTTTTGTTGCGGCGGTTCTCGGCGGGATCGGGATCATTCCTGGTGCAGCTTTAGGCGGCTTTGTGATCGGTTTAGTGGAGACAGCAGCGACAGCGCTTGGTTTTTCTGATTACAAGGATGCTTTAGTGTATGTCATTTTAATAATTATATTGTTGGTTCGTCCAGCTGGGATCCTCGGCAAAAATATCAAAGAGAAAGTGTAGGTGGCAGAAATGAAAAAGAATTTACGTTACAACTTAATCTGGCTCGCTCTGGCAGCTATTCTTTATTTTGGATTATTTGCAGCCTACAATGGCGGAATGATTAATTTGTTCTCTGATGCGATCATCGTCAATATCGGAATCAATATCATCTTGGCAGTCAGTTTGAATCTAATCATCGGCTTTTCAGGGCAATTCTCCTTAGGACATGCTGGGTTTATGGCAATCGGTGCTTATGCTGGCGCGATCCTGTCGGCAAGCAATCCAACCTTTGGCGGCTTTTTAACTGGTTTACTGGTGGGGATGCTGGTTTCAGGTGCAGTCGCATTAGTGGTTGGGATTCCGACCCTCCGTTTAAAAGGCGACTATCTAGCGATCGCTACCCTAGGTGTGGCAGAGATCATTCGGATCTTGTTGGTGAACCTACGAGGCTTGACCAATGGTCCTGCTGGAATTTTCGGATTGCCCCAATTCAGTAATTGGCAGATCGTCTTTCTCTTTGCCGTTCTATCGATTCTTGTCGTTTCAAACTTTATCCATAGCGGACCAGGCAGAGCGACTTTAGCGATTCGGGAAGATGAGATCGCTGCAGAATCGATGGGGGTCAACACAACGAAATACAAGGTAATTGCATTTGTGATGGGGGCAGTGATGGCAAGCATTGCTGGTACCCTTTATGCCAGCTATCAGCAGTCGGTTTTCCCACGAGATTACGGTTTTATGAAATCGATCGATGTGTTGATCATCGTCGTTTTTGGAGGGCTTGGGAGTACCACAGGAGCGGTTGTTTCGGCAGTAGTGCTAGGAATCTTAAACATGTACTTGCAAGGCTTCTCTGATTTGCGCATGATCATTTATGCATTGGCTTTGATCATCATCATGATCTTTAAACCAAGCGGACTTTTAGGGACCTGGGAATTCTCCGTAAAAGGACTGTTGGACAAATTTAGAAAAAAGGGGGATGACAACGATGCCTCTATTAGAAGTTAAAAGCTTAACGAAAAACTTCGGTGGTTTAGCTGCTGTTTCTCATGTAGACCTCCATCTAGATACCAATGAGCTGGTCGGGTTGATTGGACCAAACGGTGCCGGCAAGACAACGCTCTTTAACCTCCTGACAGGTGTTTATGAGCCTAGTGAAGGCGAAGTGCTTTTTGAGACCCAAGGTAAGCCAAAACGTTTAAATGGCGTGAAGCCTTATAAAATCGCGGATTTAGGCCTTTCAAGAACCTTCCAAAATATTCGCTTGTTTAAAAACTTGACCGTAATGGATAACGTCTTGATCGCTATGAACAGTAAGCATAAAGAAGGACTACTGACGAGCATCTTGCGTTTGCCAAAGTATTACAAAAACGAAGAATCCATGAAGAAAAAAGCCTTAGAGCTGTTACGGATCTTTGATATGGATGGCAAAAGCCAAACGTTAGCGAAAAATTTGCCTTATGGCGAGCAACGCCGTTTAGAGATCGTACGCGCATTGGCTACAGAGCCAAAAATTTTGTTTCTTGACGAGCCGGCAGCGGGGATGAATCCTCAGGAAACAACAGAACTGACAAAGCTGATCTATAAGATCCAAAAAGATTTTCAATTGACGATCCTCTTGATCGAGCATGATATGAGTTTGGTCATGGAAGTGTGCGAACGGATCTATGTACTGGAATACGGGCAAGTCATCGCCCACGGTGAACCAGAAGAGATCAAAAACAATCCACGGGTAATCGAAGCCTATCTAGGAGGGGAAATCTGATGCTGGAAATTCAAAATTTAAGTGTTCACTACGGCATGATCCAAGCAGTTCATGATGTTTCCTTCCACGTCAATCAAGGAGAGATCGTTTCGCTGATTGGTGCCAATGGTGCCGGAAAAACCACGATTTTACGGACGATTTCTGGATTGATCCGTCCTTCAAAAGGCTCCGTCACTTTTGAAGGAAAGCAAATTGAGAAAGAAGCACCGCAAAAAATCGTCGCAAACGGTTTGTCGCAGGTGCCAGAAGGGCGGCACGTCTTTTCCGGTTTGACGGTTCAAGAAAACTTAGAGATGGGCGCCTTCTTGCGTAAAGACAGTGGTGTCAAAGAAGACTATGAACAAGTTTACCGCAAGTTTCCTGTATTGAAAGAACGCCTCTCGCAAGATGCGTCGACATTATCTGGCGGTGAGCAGCAGATGTTGGCAATGGGGCGGGCATTGATGTCAAAACCGCGCTTGCTTTTGCTGGATGAGCCATCGATGGGCTTGGCGCCAATTTTTATCAAAGAAATTTTTTCCATCATTCAAGAAATCAAGCAGCAAGGAACGACTGTGCTGCTGATCGAACAAAATGCGAAAATGGCTTTATCGATTGCCGATCGCGGCTATGTATTAGAAACCGGGAAAATCGTTTTAGAAGGTACCGGAGAAGAATTACTAGCAAGTGATGAAGTTAGAAAAGCGTATCTAGGAGGTTAAACAATGAGCGTAAGTGATTTTATGACGAAGACGGTCATCACCGTCGATTCACAAACACCGATCTTTGATGCAATAGATGTGATGAAGCAGCACGATATCCATCGTCTACCTGTCGTTGATGATGGCAAATTAGTAGGGTTGATCACGGAAGGAACGATCGCTGAAGCAACCCCCTCAAAAGCGACAAGTTTAAGTGTTTATGAAATGAACTATCTCTTAAATAAAACGACAGTCGCTGATATCATGTTGAAAAAAGTGACTACGATTGAACCAGATGCACTATTAGAGGACGCCATTTCCGTCATGCGTAGTGAGAACGTGGGGGTTTTACCAGTCATGGATGATGATGCCTTAGTGGGAATCATTACCAACAATGATATTTTCGATGCCTTTTTGAAAATCACTGGGTACCACGATGGTGGAACACGAGTGTCCATTGAGATCACGGATGACCATGTGGGTGTTTTAGCAGACGTGACGAAACTCCTTGCGGATCATCAGATGAGTATTTTGACGATTGTGGTAAATCGGATGGCACTAAAAACAGTTGTTGAGATCCAAGTAGAATCACGGCAAGTCGCAGCAATCGAGAAAATTTTAAGCGATGCAGGCTATACCGTGACGAGTGCTGTCTTGACGAACCAGAAGTGATCTAAGAAAAAGTAGCTGATCGTAAAGATTGGCTACTTTTTTTATTTCCAGAAGAGATTTTCTTTTTCTTTTGTTGCTTTTCTGTTAAAATAGGAAGGTGCTGTAAAGAAAGAGGTGCAACCATGTCTAAGAAAAATAAAGATATCGAAGTACGTATTGAAGAAACAACAAAAGCCATTCATGGCAAAGACTATACCGTCAATGAATTATTCATCGGAAAAAAACGCATTGGTGAGATTTTAACAACTGGACCAAAAGAATTTCAAAGCTTTTTAGGGGATGAAGATCTAGGTTCGAGCAGAAGCTTAGAAGCTGCAATCGAGATGATTATTCGTCAATGGAATTTACATGAATAATTTCTAGAAAAATTTACTTTTTGCTCTTGCAATTTGTTATCTTTTTCGGTATTATAACTATTGTCAGGTTTGAGAAAAACCTTTTGGAGGAGTAGCGAAGTGGCTAAACGCGACGGACTGTAAATCCGTTCCTTAGGGTTCAGTGGTTCGAATCCACTCTCCTCCACCATTATTGGGGTATAGCCAAGCGGTAAGGCAACGGACTTTGACTCCGTCATGCGTTGGTTCGAATCCAGCTACCCCAGTCAAAGAGATACGTAGAAAAAAACAGCAAGCACTCTTGCTGTTTTTTTGTTATTTAAAAAGAATCGTGTTTTTTTATAAGTACTTAAAGAAACAGGAGGCTGATATGGAAGAAGCCACTTTCAACAAGCTAGTTTCTACGAAATTGAAAAAAGCAATGGTTGCTTTGGGGCATTTCTATGAAACAGGTATGGAGTGGAACGGAAAATCACAGTCGATTCTTTCACAGAAATTTCTTTCAGAGAATTTAAAATATTTGGGCATTTTTGGTTCTGTTTGGTATACTTAGGCAAATCAGTTCCTTTGAGAGAACCATTTTATAGCATGAGAAACGAGCGATGACAGGAATATTGCCGATTTTCGGAAGTGATAACTTTACTAGATGGGGGCTTAACGAAGATGGGAAATGAAACGACTTGGGAGAACACAGACCGCCTTTATCTGTTGTGTCAACCAATCATGCAGGTAAAATCGCTAAGTCAGCAAGAGGTGAATGGCTATGAAGTCTTGCTACGTAGCGAGAAGAACAACCGATTTCCACAGCAAGAATTCAGCACAATGATTCAAACTGAAAGTGGCAATCAGCAATTGATGAGATGGTATGCCAAGGAATTGCGGCGTTTATGCAAAAAAAAGCCGGAAACCCGCTTTAGTGTCAATATACATCCACAACAGCTGCTGTGGCAGTCTACGTGGTCCTTTTTTGAAACGATGGCTGTTTATAAGGCGCAGTTGCAGATTGAATTGACGGAACACCCCGTACGCATACAGCAAGAGTCATTTGATTTGTCTGTAGCCATTGCAAAAATTAAAGCTTATGGTTATGTGATTGCGGTCGATGATATCGGTTGCGGACAAAATACCCTCTCGTTGGTCTTTGCCAATCTTGCCAGCGTTGATTGTTTGAAATTTTCGTTGTTACCGTTTATTCAGCTTGATGAGGAGATTGGCTTCAGCTTTTTGGCTTGTTGGTTGAAGGTTGCCCAAAAATATCAGCTTGAGCTGATCGTTGAAGGGATCGAGAACCGCGAAAAAATGGTCCAGTTGCTTGAGATGGGGGTGCATTTGCAACAAGGATATTTATGGTCTAAAGGAGAGCGATTGTGATGGAATGTTAGAACGAGGCGTGCTTTTGGCGTTTGGTTTGCCGCTGATGATTGCCAGTTTACTGGTGACCGCAGATGTTTTTGTACGAAGTGTGCAAAAAATATCGGTTTCTCGTCCATTTAAGTATTTTATTATTGGTATTCTGACGTTTACGCATTTGTATTTTATTCTTTCTTTTTCAATGAATTCAGTTGGGTTTATCTGTTATCAATACACAACTGCTTTTATTGCGAGTCATTTTTTCTATGGTGATCGTGGCAAGATCTTGATTTTGATAACGCCGTGTATGGTCGTCTTTTATTTGTGGTTTGTCGGTTTTTCTGATGTGGGTAAAGCTTTTTATCTTCCATTATTCGGAGTGGGGATCTTTGTCCTTGATTTTCTTTTATCAAAAGTCAAGCTGATCCGTCCGCAACAGCAATTTTATATGATGTATTTTTTGACCTGCCTGCTCTCACCGCGTTTTTCGATGCTAGTCCATCATACGACGACCTATGACTGGGAAGCTATGCTGGCAGTATTTGTTGGTTCTTTCGTGCTGCTAGGAAGTTTTATGTGGTTGCATCGATTGATTGAGGGGCAAGAATACCAAGTACTGGCAGAGCTGGCGAATAGTAAGATCGATGCGTTGACCGGCTGCTTCAACTATGGGACCTATAACCAGGATCTGCTTCAAGCCGTTTCACAGAAAAAGACTGTGACGATCGCCATGATTGATCTCGATCACTTCAAAAAGGTCAACGACCGTTATGGTCATATCGCCGGAAATGAGTTGTTGAGAACCTTTGCCTCACGGACGACTACTTTTTTAGAGGCGCATTTTGCCGAGACCTATTCCTTTTATCGTTATGGCGGCGAAGAGTTCTGTCTCGTGATCGAAGGGGATGTCAAAGAACGGACCGTAGCTGCAATGACGACGCTGTGTCAAACCATTTCCAGCAGTATGTTTCCTGTGGCTAATTTTGAAAAAGGGACGATGTCTTTGTCTTGCGGCGTTGAAGCGAGCACCGTTTGTCATGGGGATATCTTGGCAGCCGTCGAAAGAGCCGATCAAGCACTCTATCTCGCAAAACAAAGTGGCCGAAATCGGGTGTGCACCTTGCCTGAGACGTAAAAAAATAATGGAAAAATAATTTACACAAATTCACAAAGAATTAAATTTTTATGCACAAAAAGTTAGTAATAATAAAGAAATAATGTTATTTATTTACAAAATATACATTTTGATTATTTTATTTATCTTGAGAATCTTCGCATATCAACAAAAAGATTGAAACTATGTATAATTTCTGGTAAATTATTCTAAATCAAGAGTGATAAAAACTGTCAATAATAAATAGTGATCCTTACTTGATGCTTTGTCCGCTTTTCCAATGAAATGTCTCTGGAATTGTCCCGTCGAATCAGCAAGTAAGGGTTCTTTTTTTTAGAAAGGAAGCACAGGAAATGGCAAATACGCTGGTTGTCAATACACTCGCAAATTTAGGCGCAATTATCATCAATATTTATTTGTTATTCAAAATCAGTGATGGCTTCGTAGGTCAAGGGACATTCAAAGCGAAACAGATCGCAGCGGCGATTGCTTGTGAAACCGTGGTGGGGATGCTGATGATGAATTTCTCTTACGTCGTATACGAAACGCGATTTGACCTGCGCTTTTTACTTTACGCTTTTTCCATGAAATATCTGGGGTGGAAGGTGACCGTACCGACGATGGTCAATCTAGCGTTAGGGCGTTTCTTGTTTGAAGTATCAAAATCTTCTTGGCTGAACTTATATCTTACGTTTTTTTTGATGGTGACACTGACATTTCTGCATGCCTGGGCCAAACGGCGATTTACTGACAAACAAGAGTTGTTCCTATCAATAACCTACTTGATCGCTATCTCCTTTCTTTTTGGTTTTTATTTGACGGGTGATATTCAAAAAACGACCCTAATTTATATAGTTTATGGCATTCTCGCCTATACGTTGGCGTTTTTCCTTTACTCGATAGTAAATGATATGCAGCGCATTTTGGCATTGGTCAAAATCGATGATCTTACGCAGTTGAATAACTTCCGTAAGTTTCAAGATGACCGCCAACGCCTAGATACGACCGATGTGGACTTATCGATCGCTTTGATCGATATCGATCATTTCAAAAATTACAATGACCGTTACGGACACCGTGCCGGGGATGTGATTTTGCAAGAAATCGCTCGTATTTTTTCGACCTACTGTACGGCGAGCAATCCGGTCTATCGCATCGGTGGGGAAGAGTTTGCGATCTTGATCCAAGGAGACGCACAGGCTGCTGCTTATCTCCTTGAAAAAATTCAAAAGCGCATCCGTTACCAAGAAATCATCTTGGATGCCGGTGATTCGGTCAGCATCACGTTGTCGATTGGGATCGCACAACGGCAAAGGGGTGAGTTGCTACAGCAAACGCAAGAACGTGCCGATCAAGCATTGTATCGAGCCAAGCGCAGCGGTCGCGACCAACTCTGTCTTTACTGATGGGGTTGGCTTCTTTTCTTTTTTTATTTTCAAAAATACTACCTTAAATGAGGGGCGCATATGGAAAATAGTTTAATCATGATTCCTTCGCTAGAACCGGACCACAAACTGCTGGCTCTGGTGGAGAAAATTCGTTTGCATAACCAGCACCTGCCGATTTTGGTCGTGGATGATGGCAGTGGGGCAGCTTATCAGCCCGTCTTTTCGGCATTGGAACAGAAGTTTGGTTGTCAGGTTTTGACCCATCCAAAGAATCAGGGAAAAGGCGCAGCCATCAAAACCGCTCTCATTGAAGTGCTGACAAACCAGCCAGCTGTTGAATTTATGGTGACCATTGATTCGGACGGCCAACATGAGTATACCGATATGATGGCTTGCTTAGCAAAGGCCCAAGCCCATCCGGACAGTATTATTTTAGGGACCCGATCCTTTGGCAAAGAAGTGCCTTTGCGGAGTAAGTTCGGCAACATTTTGACCCGAAATATCCTACGTTTAGCGACTGGTCTTGCCATCGAGGATTCGCAGACGGGCTTAAGGGTTTTCCCTCGGAAATTCATGACAGATTTGTTGGCGATCTCAGGTGAGCGCTTTGAATATGAAACGCGGATGCTGATCGAAGCCCAGAAACGGGGGTGGCCGATTCTCTCGCAACCGATCGCCACCATCTATATTGAAGAAAATGCCTCTTCCCATTTTCGGGTCTTGGCAGATTCCGTCGCTATCTATAGCGTCTTTTTGAAGTATTTGTTTTCATCTGTGGTCTCCTTTTTTGTCGATGTGATCGCTTATGCGTTATTGATCCATTTCTTGTCTGTCATCAATCTGTCCTCCATCGTGATCGCTTCGTTGGGTGCCCGATTGATTTCGGCGATCGTCAATTACTACATCAATCGCGAGCTTGTTTTTGGTCAACGGACAAAGAACAGTATGCTGCAGTATTTTTTATTGGTGATCGTACAGATTTTGCTGTCCTCTTTTCTCGTCTACCTGATTTATTTGATCCTACCGATCGGAGATTCTGTGTTGTTAAAAATAGGCGTCGATTGCCTGCTCTTTTTCTTTAGTTACCATGTGCAAAAAAATGTCATCTTTAAGGAGTGATTGAGATGGAACAAAAACGTTTGCCTTGGGCGAAAAAAGTCGTTTACTTTCTGGCGTTTGTCTTTTCGCTGATCTATTTATCATGGCGGGGGCTGTATACATTGCCATGGCACGAGTCTTGGTTTGCCTTGCTGTTTGGTTTGCTGCTTTGGGGCAGTGAGATCGTATCGAACTTTACGGGCTTGCTGTTGATTTGGAACAAAAACAAAGCAAAGCCCTTTGAAAAACCGGTCGTGCCAGAAGCCGACTATCCGGCGATCGATGTGTTGATTGCTACTCATAATGAAGAAGTGCCGCTTTTATTAAAAACGGTCAATGCGGCAGTTCATATGAAATACCCCGATCCCAAAAAAGTTCACATCTATTTGTCAGATGACACCAACCGTCCAGAGGTCAAAGCACTGGCAGATAAATTTGGCATCGGCTATATCGGATTGATCGGCAATCAGCATGCCAAGTCAGGCAATCTCAATCATGCATTATCAAAAACCAATTCGCCGCTAGTGGCGACCTTTGATGCAGATATGATTCCTTACTCAGATTTTTTGCTGGAAACAGTGCCATATTTTGTGGCAAATCAGCAGGAACGCCGCAATGACCAGACCATCAAACCGTTGGGCTTTGTTCAAACACCGCAAAGTTTTTACAACGCGGATCTTTTTCAGTACAATCTTTTTTCAGAAGCGGCGATCCCTAACGAGCAGGACTTCTTTTCCAGAGAAGTCAATGTTTTGAACAACGCCCATGATACCGCTATTTATACAGGTTCTAATACGGTGATTGCACGAGAAGCGATCGAAGCCGCTGGCGGATTTCCGACGGACACGATCACGGAAGATTTTGAATTAGGCGCCTTGATCAATTGCCAAGGTTATCGCAGTTTATCAACACTGCAGCCAATGGCCAGCGGTCTGTCTCCAATTGATATCCCAAGTGCCTTAAAGCAGCGGATTCGCTGGGGAAGAGGAGTGGTCCAAAGTGTCCACAATCTCCATCTTTTTAAGAATAAGACGTTGTCTTTGGCGCAAAAAATGGTTTTCTTAAACAGCTATTTGTATTGGTGGTCGTTTCTACGACGGCTACTATTTATTTTCGCGCCGATTTTGTACACCGTCTTTAATGTAAGGGTCGTAGAGACAAACTTTTGGGTCTTGCTGCTGTTTTGGCTGCCAAGCTATACGTTCTTGCATTTGGCGATGCAGGATTTGAGCAGTGATATTCGAACGCAGCGTTGGGGCGAGATCCAGGAAACGATTTTTGCACCTTACCTAGTGATTCCTGTCTTTTTGCAAGCCATTGGCATCAAAGAGACCCGCTTCAAGGTGACTAATAAAGCAGCAACTCAGTCTAAAAAAGACTTGTTGTTTGTGGTGCCGCATTTGTTGCTGTTGATTTTGACGATTATCGGCTTAGTGAAGTTTAATTACGGCAAATTCGGCTCAGAGATTTTCTACGGCAGTGTGTTGACCTTTTGGCTGCTGACCCATTTCTTTAACTTAACCTTTGCGGTCTTATTTTATCTCGGTCGTCCGATTTATCGAACGACGGAACGGTTCAGAGCCCATTATCCTGTTGAAGTTTCCGACCAAGACGCCAGCTATTCTTTGATGACAGAAAATATCTCAGAAAATGGCTTGTCCTTCGTTTCTGACGTTCCTCTTTATTTTCCGCCAGATGCGCCGCTGACTTTTAAAATCACCCGTAATGGCTACCAAGCAGAGATGACTGGAAATATTGTCCGCGTCTTTTCAGGCAAGGATCGTTGGGTCTATGGCGTTGCTTTAAACCAGTTGACAGAAAAAGATTACTTAGCCTATCTGCAGATCATTTATGATGGCTTCAATCAAAGCCTGCCGGTTCTGCGGGATCCGTGGATGACCTTCTTTGACAGTCTTTTTGAAAATCTCGGTAAGCATCTGCTGCAAGCCAAACAAAAGCCATTGCCGCCTCAACGAGTGCCCATACTGACCATTGATCAAAAATGGCACTTTGATGAAGGAACCTATGCGGTCACAATATTTGGTTTTGATCAGTTCACGTTGGCAAAAACAGAGGAGGTCGAGATGCCGGTCCATCTAAACTTACCGATCAGTAATCTTGTGCTTCACGCTGAAAAAGCGACGCTTCAGCCAAAAGAAAATCAAGTGATATATCAAGTAAGCAATCTTTCAGAGCTGCGTTCCACAGTAGCCCTCCAAGAATGGGTAGACAGCTTGCTGAGAAAGGAGGCAGACGATGATCGAGATCCTGCTGCGATTTAGTCTATTTGGTTTATCATTAGCTGGCTATGCCTATCTTTTTGTACGAGTTTGCCATTTTCCTAAACACATCAGCTGGATCGCTGCTTGCTGTTTGCCGATCCTCGTTCTTTCCTTTGTCGCATATGGTCCCAAAGGATGGTTGTTCTGGGGGGCCTGGGTTTTATTTGGTCTTGGCTTACTATTATGCGTTTGGCGTTTTTGGCAGGAGCGCTATCAGGTGCATTGGGGCTTGCAAGAGCCCATCATGCTGTGGTTTTACGGCTATTTTGCTTTGTTCGTTTTAACATTGCTTCACAGTCATTTGACCCACTATGACAACTTCTCCCATTGGGCGACGATCGTTAAATTCCTTTATACGCAGGGACAATTGCCAACGGCAGCCGATGCCATCATCAGTTTTACTTCCTATCCTTTAGGCAGCTCGCTATTTGTTACTTATACAGCGATCATCGTTGGCTATCATGAGAATGTCTTGCTGATTGGTCAATTGATTTTGATTTTCTGTAGTCTGTATAGTTTTTTTGCGATTATTCGTGATCCGAAAAGAAAGCTGGCTTTTGTCTTGGTCTTCACCAGCATGGCCGTATTCAATTATTTTAATATTGCGATTCGAATGAATAATTTGCTGGTAGACTTCATTCTTCCCGTTTTAACTTTGGCAGGCATCGCCGGGTTATTTTCCTTAAAAGGCAAAGTGCTGCCTTCAATCAGCTACTTTCTTTTGATTGGTGCCTCTCTTGATTTGGTCAAAAATAGCGCCGTCTTTTTTCTGCTGATTTTAGGCGGCTATTTACTAGTCTGCTTATGGCAAGCTTCGATTCGTTGGCGACAACGACTAGGATTGATGATTGTAGGGTTAGCTACCATTGGGCTATCTGTCCTGCCGGCGATTCTTTGGAACTTGCATGTCAAAGCGAATTTTCCAAAATCGAAGCATGAAGTCAGCGTGACCGCTTATAAACAGATTTTTGGTGAAAAGGATTCGCAGATACTGCAGCAGATTACGGATGTTTTTGTCAAAACCATCACGGATATTGCGACGATCTCCACGCAAGGGATTCTCTTGATCCAGGTCATCCTGTTGGGCAGTTGGCTATTTGTCCGATTTATCATGAAAAAACGCAATCCATTTTTAAAAGAACTGCTGTTGATCGATGGTATCATTGTGGGATATTATTTAGGAATCTATGCCATGTTCTTGTTCTCGATGCCCACTGATGAAGCACTGTCTTTGGCAGGGTTCGATCGCTATGCCTCAAGCATCGTGATTTTAGCACTTGGCTTAATGACCTTTTTCATGGTCCGAGGCATTGATCATTTGTATCATGAACAAGCAATCGACCGGCGAAACTACCGTAGTTTTGCCAGCTTGACCACGAAAAAAATCTATCAGTACAGCACCTTGATTCTGTTATTTTTTGCGACATTGCTGATCCTTTCAGAAAATAATGGCATGCGTTATACCAATCGTGAATATGCTGCTTCGATTCCAGCACAAGTTTCAGCCGTTACTGGCGATCACTTTGACCTAAACGAGAAAAAATATTTGGTGGTCAGTACTAACAAAGAAGCAGTAGATAGCTACTTAGTTGGCTATGTCGGCAAATATTACTTGTTTTCACCCAATGTCGATGGCCGAGAGAATTTCCTCTTATCAGATGCAGATTTTCGAACGCTACTAAAACAATACGATGAAGTCGTCGTCTTAGAAGAGCACTATACCTTTAATGCCATGACGAAGAAGCTAACAGGCAAGACCTTTGCCCCAGGCGTATATTCGGTGGCGGAGATTTTGGGGCGTTAAGGGAAGGAATTGCTCAAGCGTGTCTCGTTATTAGAGAATCAAAAGTTAAAATACCAATGAAACAGACGTATCGTTTGTTCATTGGTATTTTTTTTCTGTTCCCACTGAGTAATATCCTCTATACTATGAAAATACCAAAAGATATGTAAATAATCTGGATTAAACGAAAGGGTACACATGAATAAAAAAACGGCGCAATATTTTCAGTGCCTATGATTTACTGTAATCAATGCAGTAAAAGTAAGTGTTTTCATTTTTTTGAGAAAAAGCTACCATTAGAAATGTAGACGAGGTGAAAGTTTCATGATCAGTGAACGGGAAAAAGCAATTATTCGATATCTCTTAGAGAATGGACCAACAACGGTTGCTAAAATTGGGTTGCATATGTCGCTTTCGCAAAAGACAGTTTCGCAATCGCTAAAGAGAATTGATGAATTTTTGCAGGAAACAGCAATAAGGCTTGTTCGCAAACCTAGAGTAGGTGTATTTCTTGATGGCGATTCAGCTGAAATTCTAAAGTATCTTGATGGGAACGAGGAATCAAACTTACCGACGAGCAAAAAAGATCGTATTCAGTTTCTTTGCTTTGAAATACTGAAACAAAAAACGTATTTTACGCGTCAACAACTGCAAGATGCACTCTACATCAGTAAATCAACTTTAGAAAATGACATGGGGCAGGTAAGCGAGATCTTTCGTCATTTTAACGTTACGATTGAAGTTTTACCGGGGAAGGGTTCCTTTTTGAATTTGTCAGAACAAGAAAAACGTCGTTTAGCATTTGATTTGATCTACTATTTCTGGGGTGGAAATTGGAAAATAACACAAGAGCAGCAACGCTATTTGCATTCGATTCAAGGAATTCCTCAGTTTGTTAATGATTTTATTGACCTGACAAAAATTTCTTTAGTTGATACGCTCTTACAAGAGTATTTGAAAAAAGAACAAATTACGCTTAATGATGCTGCCTATCACTCACTATTGCTTCATCTAATCATCATGATTGATCGGGTCAAAGAGAAGAATTATCTGACTTTCGAAGAAAGAAGCCATCCTTTGATGGAGAATAGAGCTTTTTATCGATTTATCGCATCAATAGAAGAAACGTTTTCTCTGTCGTTGCCAGTTTCGGAAGTTCATTATATTTCGCTTCATATCTATGGGGATTCGTTGATGAAGAAGAATGACTCCGATGATTTGCTTGATGAAACGATACGAAAATTGATTCATGAGACGATCTCCCTACGCAATGAAAGTCTTTTGTTAGGATTGGTATCACATATCAAAGAAGCTATTTATCGCATTCAAAAAGGATTAGTCATTCATAACCCGTTTCTAAATGATGTGAAGAAGAATTTCCCTTTGTCTTTTGAGGAAGCGCTTCGATTAGCTCATGCCTTAAATTGGCAGTTTTCGATTTCGATCCCCGAAGATGAGGTTGCTTTTCTGGCCGTACACATCCAAGTGATGAAAGAACAGCGAGAAGAAAAACAACCGCAGAAAGTGAGTGTCTTATTAGTTTGTAGCAGTGGGAAAGGCACTTCACAACTATTAGCTGCTCGCATTCGGAGAAATTATGAGCAAATCGATATTTCCAGAATTCTTTCTATTCAAGAGTTGATTCAGACCAATATTTATGAGGACTTGATTTTATCGACAGTGGATTTAAAAATCGATTCGATTCCAACAATCAATGTTTCACCTGTACTGAATAAAGATGAGCAGCGAAAAATAGAAACCTTTTTAAAAAATGTCGAAGAAAAGCAAAATGGTTCTTTCAGTCAGTTTGCGAAACTGATTCACGAGGACTTGATTTTTTTAGATCATCATTTTGAAAATTATCAAGAGGTGATTACATTTATTGGAGAGCAGTTGGTTACTCGTGGGTATGTGATCGAGGAAATGATTGATTCTTCCCTAAAAAGGGAACAGCTTTCCTTTACTTCTTTTGGACGATTCGCAACGCCTCATGGGACGCCAGAATACGTGAAAAAATCAGCGATTGTATTTTTACGTCTTAATAATGAGATCCACTGGGGAGAAACAAAGGTGAAATATGTCTTTTTCATCTGTATCAAGGATGAAACTGTACAAGACCTTGAGGAAATCTATGACACGATGCTTAATGTGATGGAATCAGATGAACGAACCTTCCTCCTTAAAGGGACGAAAGATGAATTAAAAAAGTATTTACAAGGGGGAACATAAAATGAATATAGAAACACTACTACCTTTTGAACATATTGTTCTTGGTCTAGAGGCAACCACTAAAGAAGAAGTGGTCCGTCAATTAGCAAAAATATTAGTAATTGAAGGAATCGTTCAATCCGAAAATGAGTATGTTCAATCAGTCATGGAAAGAGAAGATCACTCGACCACAGGAATAGGCAATAATATAGCTATCCCTCATGGAAAAAGTCGTGCAGTTTCTGAACCCGCAATCGTTTTTGCTCGGTTAAAGGCACCATTAGAATGGCAATCTTTAGATGATGAACCGGTAACGGTTGTGATTATGCTTGCTATTCCTGAAGAACATCAAGGAGACACCCATTTACGGATTTTATCAGAAATTGCCATGAAATTGATGGATGAAGACATCACAGAAGCGCTGAAAAGCGAAACAGATAAAGAGATTATCGCGAAATTATTAAGCGAATAAAATGGAGAAAAGGGGAAAGACGAATGAAGAGAAAAATTATTGCAGTAACGGCGTGTGCCACAGGAGTTGCTCATACCTTTATGGCGGCACAGGCGCTAAAAAAAGCAGCAGCGAAACGTGGCGATTTAATCAAGGTTGAGACACAAGGAGCAACAGGTATCGAAAATGAATTGAACGAGCGGGATTGTCAAATTGGGGAAGTCGTGATTTTTGCCGTTGATACGAAAGTGAGAAATGAGGAGCGTTTCAATGGCAAAATGATTCTCAAAGTCCCGGTAGCAGCCCCTATAAAAAACGCAGAAAAAGTAATTGAAGATGCATTAAAGCTGATTGATCAATAAAGAGGAGGAAAATCAGATGAAAAAGTTGGCAAGTGAAATGAAAAATCATGTTTTAACAGGAATATCTTATATGATTCCTCTAGTGATTGCCGGAGCAGTTATCATGGCGATTTCTCGAGTAGGTGGATCAATATTTGGGATTGTTGATATTTGGGACGCCTCTCATGGAGAAAGTGCGAATACGATTATCCGATTACTCCATAGTTTAGATGGATTCGGTGGCATTGCGTTAGGACTGATGTTTCCCGTAATATCGGCATTTATTGCTTATTCGATTTCCGATAAGCTAGGGATTGCCCCTGGTCTTGTTGGAGGTATGTTAGTAAAAGACATTAACGCAGGCTTCTTAGGCGCAATTGTTTCAGGGTTGATCGCTGGGTACATCTGCTTGTGGATCAAAAACCATATCAAACTGCCAAAATCGATGGCATCGGTAGTTCCAGTGTTCTTAGTTCCTGTTTTAGGTACTTTAGTCACTGTCCTACTTGTGAACTATGTGATCGGTACACCATTTGCAGCTATCAATGTGGGCTTAGAGTCATGGTTGAACGGATTGAGTGGCGGAAATGCGGTCGTGATGGCGGCAGTTGTAGGGGCAATGGTTGGATTTGATCTTGGAGGGCCAGTAAATAAGGCAGCTGTGACAACCGCGATGGCTTTATTGACAAGTAACGTTTATGCACCAAACACTGCAGCACAAGTGGCGATTATCATTCCGCCAATTGGTTTAGGATTAGCGACTGTTTTTGCAAAGAATAAATACAATAACGAACTAAAAGAAGCAGGAAAATCGTCGATCATTATGGGACTAGTAGGTATTTCAGAAGGAGCGATCCCATTTGCGGTGGAAAATCCACTAAAAGTGATCCCAGTGAATATGATTGGTTCAGCGATTGGTTCTGCAATGGCTGTAGGTCTAGGAGCGGTCAATACAGCGCCAATCTCTGGTTTTTATGGTTGGTTCACCGTAGAAAAATGGCCACTGTATGTTTTATCGATTGCTACTGGCTCATTATTCATTGCGATTTGTACAAGCTTCCTACGTTCAAAAGATGCGGGGAAAGAAACAGATGCCACGATGGAAGAGTTTGACGAAGCGGCTTGGGAAGAGCAGTGGGAAGCATAGCTATGACAAATGTACACATAGTAAACCACACCCATTGGGATCGTGAATGGTATTTTACTTCGATGGACTGTGTCGTTTTGAGTGACCAATTATTTAGTGATGTACTAAAAGAACTAAAGAGGCAACCGACTGCTTCTTTCGTGCTAGATGGACAACTGTCTATTCTGGACGATTACTTAGAACTCTATCCTGAGCGCTTGACTGAGGTCAAAGAGTTGATCGCCAATGGTCAATTGTTCATCGGTCCTTGGTACACCCAAACAGATGCCTTTTTCGCTTCTGGTGAGTCCATCATTCGAAATGCCATGATTGGTATATTTGATAGCAAAAAATATGGCAGCTATATGCCGATCGGCTATTTGCCAGATACATTTGGTTTTAATGCTCAAATGCCAACCATATTGAACGAAGTTGGACTTGATAACATTATCTTTTGGCGAGGCATCGATTTAGGGGAACAGGTCAAATCCCCTTACTTTAAATGGACGAGTTTAAGTGGGCGAGGTTCACTGTATGCGGTGAATTTTCCTCAAGGATATGGTGCACAGCAGCAATTGGAGCCAACGAGCAGTTATGTAGATGGCAGACTCGATAGAGGTGTTGATTTTATTAAGAGCTACGCGAATGAACCTGAAATCTTGATTCCAACTGGAAATGATCAGTTAGGCATTGTTTCTGCCATAGAAGAAAAACTAACGAAAATCAATCAGCTTGGAAAATACAAGTATCAATTGAGCACCTATCCAGCATTTATGGAGATCGTCCGTCAAAAAGAACTGGAAGTTTATCAAGGAGAGTTTCGTGCACCGGTTTTTGCACGGGTTCACAAAACGATTGGTTCTGTACGAATGGATCTGAAACGTGAGATTTTTCGATTAGAAAACAAATTAGTTTTAGAAATTGAACCAATGTTAGTTATTGCGAAAGATTTAGGGATCGAATTAAGCAATCGCTTGCTAATGAAAGCATGGAAAAAGTTATTTGAATGTCAAGCCCATGATAGTTTGGCAGGCTGTGTATCAGATAGTGTTGCACAAGATATCAGTCATCGGGTAAAAGAAATCAGTGAGATTTGTGAGAGCATTGAAAATTTGATTTTAAAAAGAATCAGTGAAGGACTCGCTTTACAAGCCAACCAATTTCTGATTCTTCATCCAACACCAGTGCCATTTCAAGGAGAGAAATTAGTTAAGATCGTATCCAGAACCAACAATATCAAGGTTATTGGAGCTGATTCATCTGTACTTGAAGCAGTGTATATCCCAAGCAGGAAAAATATTATGGAAGAAACTCCGGCTGGCAACCGTTTTATTGAAGAAGAGGGGTATTATCTGTTAACCGTTCAAGTGACCTGTGCCTTTTCAGGCCTTGGTTATCAAGTCCTTACATTTGAAGAGCAAGAGACAACTCCCGATTCGTCTTTAGATCAAAACACATGGATTAGAAATGGAAAATACATGCTTTCCTTTGAAGACGGCCATCTGATTTATTCAGATGGAAAACAACAGATCGTGGATTTCTTGTCGATCATCGATGATAGTAATGCCGGTGATACGTATGACTATTCGCCTATTTTGAATGATCAACCGATAACGCTTCGTTTTGCCAGCTGCAAAGGGAAGCAAGAAACATTGGCTTTGGAAGGAAGTTTACAGCTACCGTATACGATCGAAGAACGGATGAAAGGAATCGCCACCAAAACATTCGCTTATACATTGACCCTCCAACTGACAAAAAATGGTGAGGTAAACGCAAAGCTACGTTTTAAAAATACGCTTTTAAATCATCGGATTCGAGTGAAAGCTCGATTAAACAAGCCGATAGAAAGAGCGGTTGCGGCCATTCAATTTGGCTATCTTGAAAAAAGAAATCAAACACTGGAAAATTGGCAAGAAAAATATGCAGAAAAACCTGTCAATATTGAACCATTTGAAAAACAAGTGGTTGTTTATGATCAAGAGAACGCCCTCGTTTTTTATAGCGAGCAGAGCAAAGAGTATGAATATATCGATGACTCCTTATATGTAACAGTACTAGCTACAACCGACTCTCTAGGAAAACCAGATTTGTTGTATCGACCAGGTCGTGCTTCTGGCGATACAACCAAAAAGGGACATATTATGATGGAAACACCTCTTGCTCAAATGGAAAACTATGAGATGGTCTTCGATTTTTCCCTAAGGGTCGCATCAACAGCTATTTCTGAAGAGTTGTTGGCTACTTGGAAAACTGTTAAAGAACAGCCATCGATTTCTTATCAATTGCAAGATTTGAATTACTTTATTTATCGTATAGACAATAAAATTCAAAAGCGCATTGATCCATTATCTCTGACCGACATGTCTCTTTCTTTGTTGTCTTGCAGCTTAGAACCAGGTGTGGGAGTCAGTGCGCTCCATAATGCGTATTACTCTGAGGGAATCGTTGTCCGTTTCGTCAATTCAACGAACAAAGAACGTCCTCTTGAGCCCAAAAGATTATTTAATGGGTACGAATATCAGCGAATCAATGCCTTAGAAGAACCGCTTGAAGCGGATCATATCATCCACGCTTATGGAGTAGCAACCTATTTATTAACTAAAAACTAGGAATAAAGAACACAAAATTTGTCGAGAAGGAATTGCTTCTGTAACGTTTTCCTCTACAAGATTTTGTGTTCTCGCTTTTTTACAATATTTAGAAGGAGTTTTTATGTCCGTACAACTTTTATTGCTTGCCTCACTGCCTGCACTAGGATGGGGCTTAATGCCAATCGTCGCTAAATTGATGGGAGGAAAATCAGAGGAACAACTGCTAGGAACAACAATCGCAGCCTTGATTTTCGGTAGTGTATTTGGTTTCTTGAATCAAGTGAGTTATGCCATGGTGCCATTTTTCATCAGTTTATTATCTGGGTTTTTTTGGGCTTGCGGACAATACTTCCAATTTCTCGCTTTGGAGAAAGCGGAGGTTTCTAAAGTAATGCCCGTCTCCGTCGGGACCCAATTATTATTTGTTACATTAGCATCTGGCTTCTTTCTCAAAGAATGGACAGATTTAACGACTGTAATTTTCTCAATCATGGCATTAGGAGTCATTCTAACTGGTGTTTTCCTTGTAACTAAGACAACTCATCAGCAAACAGGCTTAACACAGCAAGTACTTCTTTATCTATGTTGTTCTTCAGCTTTTTTGATGCTATATGTGACAGTCACTGGTCTGTTTCAGATAAGTGGCGCACAGATTTTCTTGCCTCAGGCAGTAGGGATGTTTCTCGGGGGAAGCGTAATTTCCTTGAAAAGTAAGCAACAGTTGCGTTTCCGCAAAATAATCCACAATTTAGGTACTGGTAGCACATGGGTTATCGCGAATACTTCGTTATTCGCTGTATCGTCTTCTTTAGGTGTAGGCGTAACCTATTCATTTTCTCAAATGAGCTTACTTGTTGCTACTTATGGAAGTATTGTCCTCTTAAAGGAACAAAAAGTTGGCAGAGAAAAGCAATTTGTAGCTCTTGGTAGCTTGCTCTATATTGTTGGTGTATTAGGGATGAGTTGGTTGAAATAACTTTGCACCTGAGCAATTTTAGTTAGTGATCATTAAAGTAGCAGATAACAGTTTAACCAATAAAGAACTTATCTTAAAAATCAAAGAGTGGGTAACCACTCTTTTTTTTGTTTAGAACATGAATATTTAACTTATGCCACATTTTTTTATTTAAGCAAGTAGCGACATAGAATCATTTTTTCTTTTTTGGCGTATGCCCATAATACAATTTGTATTTTTTATAGAAAAAAGTGATATTGGTGAAACCTGCTTCAGCCGCACATTGGGTGATTGGTTTGGTGGAGGAAGCAATTAAGTTGTGGGCGAGATTCAATTTCTTTTCGATAATCAATTCGGTCAAATTTTTACTAGTTTCTCGTTTGATCAATGCACTTAAATAGGAAGGAGAATAGTTAAAAAGGGTGGCGAGTTTTGGCAAAGTAACCGTTTGGAAGTTCTCTTCGATATAGGTCAAGATCGCTAGAATGTGCTGTTTTTTTGCCGCTTCTTGCTTGTTGGTCTGATAGTCGAACTCACGTACGAGAAAAGTGAAAAGAATGGCTATTAGATTGCTGATGATTCGTTTACTACCAATGGCTTTTTCATAAGTTTCTTTCAGCATTTCTTGAATCACAGCATGGATCCGATCATCTTTATTGTTCTTAAAGACAATATATTGGTCATGCGCGTGCTTGTCTGACAATGCAGTCAGAACAAAATCAAGCACGACCCCTTCATTAAACTGTTCTCGACTAATCAATTGAGCGAAATAATCCCGCTTGATCAAAAGATTGATCAAAACATCGTCTTCACCAGTCATTTCAATCGAATGGGGAATTCCGGTATCAATCAGACAAATTTGTCCTTTTGTCAGCGTAACTTTCTGATCATCGATCAATTGGGTGCATGTTCCTGAGTAGATATAATTTAATTCGATAAAACTGTGGTTATGATAAGGAACTGGACTGAAGCGGCTTTGCTTTAACAGAGTAAAGTTTTCTTGTTCTTCCATCAGATTATCGAATAAGTAAACTTGTCGGCCATTGATCATCACTTTTTCCAGCTGTTGATAATAGTCAGAAAGGTGGTTTGGATGGTCTCTGTGATAGCATTCCCGCTCAGATAACTGAAAAAGCTTTTTTTCCATTTCTTCGGTTGTCATTATGATCTCCTCCTTTCGTAAATCTAAAAATGTGATAATTATCTGCAAAGAAGATGACATTGTTTCAATCTGCAGAATTGCTTATGATACATTTGAAAGCGTATTTATTATGATTTTAAATGAAGTTGAATGAGAAAGAAAGAGGAATTTGTATGAAAAAGATAACGAATTTATTGAACGAAAAATATGATAATCATATTTTTCCGTTTTTATGGATGCATGGAGAAGAGAAGGAGACGATTCAAACTTACATCAATAAAATTTACGAAGCCGGCATCCGATCTGTCTGCATCGAATCACGACCCCATGAAGAATTTTTGAAAGCGCAATGGTGGGACGAGTTGGCGATCATCATTGAAGAGTGTGAAAAAAGACAAATGACACTTTGGATTTTGGATGACAAGCACTTTCCAACAGGCTACGCCGCAGGAGAAATTGAGAAGAATCATCGACATTTGCAGAAAGAATTTTTGAATTTTCGACAATTTGATTTTGTAGGCCCAAAAAAGAATGCTGGAATTATGTTGGATTGGTGTTTCAATGCAGAGCGACCGAATATTTTGAATTCCGAAGGGGAAACGGTTAACGAGAGTGGCAAATCATTTTTTTCTGCTGAAATCATCAGCGCCGTTGCGGTCAAAAAAACTGGATTTAAGCAGATCAGCGAGGAGGAGTGGATCGACCTTACAGACTCAATGATTGATGAGACATTGTATTGGTCTATTCCTGAAGGAGAGTGGAGTATCTTTGTCTTTTACACGACACAAGAAGGAGGGGAAGCTTCGACACAAGGGTACTTGAATCCTTTGGTACCAGAAGCAACGGATGTTTTGCTGGAAACGGTTTATCAAAGTCATTATCAACACTTTGGAGAGAAATTTGGCACAACGATCCAAGGATTTTTCTCAGATGAACCGCGGTTTGGGAATATCAAGGGTCCTGATGCAGTCCTTGGAAAAGTAGATATGCCATTGCCGTGGCGGTATGATTTGTTGACTTTGTTAGCAAACCAGCTAGCCATATCTGAAACTGAGCTGCGAGGGCTGTTGCCGGCTCTCTATCGTGGTGAATCAAAACAGACGGTTAAGATTCGTTACAATTATATGTCGTTGGTTTCTGAGCTATATAGTCAACACTTTTCTCAGCGGATCGGACGCTGGTGTCGGGAACATAAGGTCGACTATATCGGACATGTGATTGAGGATAACAATGCCCATGCACGTTTAGGCTATGGGGCAGGTCACTTCTTTCAATCGATGAAAGGACAATCGATGGCAGGGATCGATGTCGTTTTGCATCAATTGATGCCGCAACAAAATGACGGATACTTTGAAGCCATGACATCTACTGGCTGGGATGGCGAATTTTTCCATTACGCATTAGGGAAAATGGGGGCATCTTTAGGAAACTTAGACCCTGTGAAACAAGGTCGAACGATGTGCGAAGTATTCGGTGCATATGGTTGGTCAGAAGGAACCAAACTGATGAAATGGCTAACCGATCACATGCTGGTGCGAGGGGTCAATCATTTTGTCCCTCATGCTTTTTCAATGAATGACTTTCCTGATGCCGATTGCCCGCCACACTTTTATGCGCAAGGCCATAATCCACAATTTGAGGGCTTCAAACAGCTGATGACGTATATGAATCGTTTGAGTTATCTATTTAGCGACGGGAAACATCAAGCGGATATTGCTGTGCTGTACCATGCTGAAGCGGAGTGGGCAGGCGCTTATATGCCGATTCAAAAAGTTGCTCGTGAACTGATGGAACATCAATACGAATTTGAAATCGTTTCGGTTGAGATGATGCTTGATGCGCAATTTACGGATCAAACGTTTGTCATCAATGAGTATGCCTTTCAAACACTAGTCATTCCATATACTGAGCGAATGTCTGGTCCATTGATCAAAAAGCTGACAGCTCTCGCAGAATCTGGAATTCAAATTATTTTTGTTGAGGAAATGGTGAAAGAAGCCCTTGAACAAACTCTGCTTACCCATGAACTGCGGCTTCTCGCTCGCCTTACGGAAGTAACACCGCTCACAGCACTCACTGATAACGTTGGCTTGAAGGTACGGGATCGTTTAGAAACATCAAAAGCTCTGCCGTATTTGCGCTACTATCATTATCAGCAGCAGACAGATGAAATATTCATGCTTTTCAATGAAAATGACAGTGAATCGCTGCAGTTTCAGGCTGTTTTTCCTGCTAAGAAGCCTTTAGTTCAATATGATCCAGTAGAAAATAAACTGAAACCTGTGTCATATAAAAATGGCAGCTATGAGATTCATTTAGCACCAGCAGAGAGTATGATTCTTTTTGAAGCTACCTCGGAACAACCATTGCGTATTGATAGAAGCAAACCAGTGAAAGAAGTTCATCTAAACGATCAGCCATGGCAAGTCACTTTCGAAGGAATCGGGAAAGAGCAAGCGGTAGTTGCCTGTCAAAAACAATATTCGTCATTGCCTTTACTGGGAGTCGGTGATGACTTCAGTCGGTTTAGCGGGAAAATCACTTATACCGTGGACTTCCCTAAAGCAGCAGGAGAGGTTTTATTAAGTATTGAAGATGCTTCAGAAGTTGTGACTGTTTCAGTGAACGGTCATTGTGTAGGCACAAGAATCAGTACACCGTATACATTTGAGTTGACGGACCTGCTTCAAGAAACGAATAATTCCATCCAGATTGAAGTGATCAATAATTTAGGTCGCAGTATGCGGGATTATCTTTCACAGTTTGTCCTGTTCGAGCCTTTGGGGATCACTGGCGAAATCAAACTTTTTATTGAGGAGGAGCAAAAATGAACAACCAGCAGTTGGCAACAGAGGTTTTAAAGGAAATTGGTGGAAAAGCCAATATCGAATCGGTGACCCATTGCGTCACACGTCTGCGTTTTGTATTACATGATACAGATACCCCAAGTAAGGAGACCATTGCTAGTCTTGACGGAGTGATTTCAGTCGTTGAACAGGGCGGACAGTACCAGATCGTTTTAGGAAATCGTGTAAACGATGTCTATGAAGCGGTCCTGCAACAAGTCGGCGAATTAATAGAAGACACTACCCATGAAAAAACAAAAAAATCTCTTTTTGATCAGTTTACCTCCACGATTTCAGGGGTTTTCACGCCAGCTTTAGGCGCTATGGCTGCGTCAGGAACGATCAAAGGGATCTTGACGATTTTATCAGTAGCAGGTATTTTGTCAGAAACTTCGGGAACCTATATCGTTTTGTATGCATTGTCTAATGCTTTCTTTTACTTCATGCCAATCTTATTAGGTGCTTCGGCGGCAAATTATTTTAAATTAAACAGCTATGTCGGAATGTTGATTGGGGCATCATTGATCTATCCTACTTTGCTGCCGTATGCGACAGAAGGTAGTTTGACCTTTTTGTCGATTCCCGTGAATATGATGGACTATACTTCTTCCGTTTTTCCGGCAATCATTGCTGTCTGGGTGGCAGCCAAAATCAATGGCTTCGTTCAGAATTGGCCGTTGAAAGATTTGCGATTCATGGTACAGCCTCTTATCGTGTTACTAGTTTCTGTCCCTCTTGCCTTGCTGGTCGTTGGTCCAATTATATCCAACTTATCAAGTCTACTGGCAACGCTTGTTAATAATGTTTATCACTTCAGTCCGGTTTTGGGCGGGCTGGTGATTGGGGGACCATGGATCTTGATGGTCATGTTCGGATTGCATTGGGCATTCATTCCAATTTTTCTTAACAACATGGCGATGCAAGGATTCGATCCTGTGATGGGTCTGCTCTTAGCGAACCAAATGGCAATGGCTGGAGCTGTCGTGGCGGTTGGTCTACGAACGAAAAACGATAAAACGAAAGCACTCGCATACTCAACAGGTCTGACAACCCTGATTGGTGTCAGTGAACCAGCATTGTACGGAGTATTACTTCCTTATAAACGTCCGTTGATCGCTGCTGTCATCGGTGGAAGTTTAGGTGGTGTTATTGCAGGATTTATGCAGACAGTGCAGTATTCTTTTGGTGGTTCAGGATTGTTGGGTATTCCTTTGATTATCAATCCAGCAGGAATCGATGGTGGATTTTATGGTGGGATTGCTTCGCAGGTAGTAGGGCTTGTTGCGGCATTTCTAATCACCTATTTTTGGGGAATTGTAGAACCTGAAAAAAGGAAAGCAGTCAATTCAAAAGAGCCAGTGAATACAAAAATCAATTTTCAAGAAGTCGTTCAAGGAGAAGTCGTTCCCTTAACAGAGGTTCCTGACAAAGTTTTTTCAGAAGGCTTGATGGGGCAAGGGAAAGCAATCAAACCACAATCAAACACCTTTTATGCCCCTTTTGATGGCGTGGTCACTGCTTTATTTCCAACAAAGCATGCGATCGGCTTGACCAGTGATCAAGGCGTTGAACTTTTGATCCATATCGGTGTTGACACAGTAGAGCTAGAGGGAAGGCACTTTACGACCCTTATTGAAGCAAATCAAGCAATCAAAAAGGGCCAGCCGCTGATAAAAGCCGATCTCGCAGCTATCCAAGCAGAGGGATATGCGACCATTACGCCAGTTGTGGTAACGAATGCGTCAGCATTTGAGAAGATCATGAATGAAAAAGAGTCACTTATTGTTGCCAACTAAAACCTTAGATTCAATGAAAAGAAACATGAAATCAGTGAATGATTTCATGTTTCTTTTTTACCGTCCATTCTCCGTTTGTCGATAATCACTAGGTGAAATGCCGACTTTTCTCTTGAATAAACGGCTGAAATAGGCGGTGTTTTCGATGCCGATCGCCAATGAGATCTCTTTGATGGAAAGACGAGAATAGCGCAAAAGGTCTTTCGAGTAAGAGATGCGTTTGCTGATCTGGTACTCGATGGGGGGCAAGCCCATGTATTTGGAAAACTCCTTGACGATTTGATACTTATTGATATGGTACCTTTCCTCCAAAGATTCCAAGGTGATCCCTTGACGGAAATCCTCTTCTAGCTGGTCACGAATCTGCAAAATATAAGGCGGGATCTCACTATCCGAAAAATCGAGATGATATTTTTGCAGGAGCAGTTCATTGAGTAGCTGATGGATCAAAACAGAGCTTTGGAAGGCAGTTTTCGCATTTGGTTCTGGCTGTAACATCAATAAATCTTGTAAGACCAAATGGATCGGATTTTGGCGGCTGCTGGCAGGATTTGTGTGAAAAACTGGACTGCCATTTTTGAGAAATTCATCATAAAACGCTGTGACGTTGGCGCCATATAGATGGATCCAGTCCATTTCCCAGGGCTCTTGACTAACGGTGCGGTAGTACTGATAGTCTAGGCAGTCGATAAAAAACACATCACCTGCTTTTAATTGATAGCTTTTTCCTTTGTAGCGCAATTCACCGCAACCGGACAATGTATATTTGATCAAATAAGAAGGCAGGTTCTCTCGTTCTGTAAAGTAAGGTTTGCTGGCTTTGAAATAGCCGATTTCTTGAATGTAATAGAAAAGTTCACGCTGCTTTTGGGTTGAAGTATTGATGTAACGCAGTGAATCGGTTGACCATGAGTGGTTGGCTTTTTCCCAGTAATCCATCGGATCCTCCTTTTTACCAAGATTGTGCAAGTCTTTATCAAAATTGTGTGATGAAACTCGTTGATTGTCAAGCTAAAATTGAGGCAACAAGAATGAATCAGTAAATTGTAATCGATTTATTTTTAACCAAGATAATGAAAGGTGGAGACCAGTGAACACATTTATCGCAATCGATATCGGCGCATCAAGCGGTCGTCTGATGTTGAGCCGTTGGGAAAATGAGCAGATCACTTTAGAAGAGATCCATCGCTTTAAAAACGGCTTTCGTCCCCTTGAAGGCTTTGACCGCTGGGCGATCGATTATTTGATCCAAGAGATTTTAGTAGGACTGCAAAAAGTGAAACAAGCCGGTATCAATGACTGCTTCGTCGGAATCGACACCTGGGCAGTGGACTACTGTTTGATCGATCAAGCAGGCGAACGTTTAGGCGACCCAGTCGCTTATCGAGATAGTCGCACCAATGATGCGATCGCGGCTTTTGGCCAGCGCTATTCTTTGCAAAAACTGTATGAGAAAACAGGCATTCAGCTGCAGCCCTTCAACACGATTTTTCAATTAGCTACAGAAGAAGCGCAACTGTTGCAAAAAGCCGACAAACTGCTGTTGATTCCAGATTATTTGGGCTACGTTTTTACCGGCAAGATGGTCACGGAAAAAACCAATGCCTCGACGATGCAGCTTCTAAATGCCAATACCCAAACATGGGATGTAGAATTATTAGCTGAGATTGGCGTAACAGAAGGACTGTTCCCACCATTGGTTGATGCTGGAACGGTTTTAGGCACACTGCAAACTCAGAAGTTTCCAGCCTATGATTTGCCACAAGCGACCTTTGTCACTGTCGCTAGTCATGATACGGCGTCGGCGATCATCGGTACACCCGGAGAAGGGTCAGAGTGGGGCTACATCAGCAGCGGGACATGGTCATTGCTGGGGATCGAAACCAAAGTACCCAACGTTTCCCTTGCCGCCTTCGATGAAAATTATACGAACGAATGGGGTGCCCACAACACGATTCGCTTTTTAAAAAATATCATGGGCATGTGGCTGATCCAAGAAGTGGCTCGGCAGCAAGATTATCAGTATTCCTATGCAGAATTGGCGGAATTGGCGCAAGCAACGCCTGCTTTTCAACAGTTTGTCGATGTCAATGATCCTCGTTTTTTGAATCCAGAAAATATGATTACTGAACTGCAAGCGTATTGTCGAGAAACCCAGCAGAAAGTTCCAGAAACCGCAGGGGAGCTGGCTCGCTGTGTGTATGATAACTTAGCGCTTTGTTATGCCAGCGAATTGCAAAAGCTGGAACAGCTGACAGGTACGACGAACAAGCTGCAAAAACTGCATATCGTGGGGGGCGGTTCCAACAATCGCTTTTTAAATCAACTGACGGCTGATGCTGCGCAGCTGACGATCGAAGCTGGCCCAAGTGAAGCAACGGCGATCGGCAATCTTTTAATGCAGATGATGAGTGCTAGCATCTTCACGTCGCTGGTTGAAGCACGCCGCGCGGTCAAACACTCATTTCCTTGCAGTGTTCATGAACCACAGCCTTTTGATCACAAGATTTTAAGCGACTATCAACGTTTTATAGAAGGAGAAGGAAAAAATGACAACGATTCAACAGCGTTATGAAGAAGCTAAGACAGCATATGCCAAATTGGGCGTCGACACGGATACGGTTTTGAAAAAATTAGCCAATGTGAAAATCTCGATGCATGTTTGGCAAGGGGACGATGTCCAAGGATTTTTGAGTGATGAAGCATTATCTGGTGGGATCTCTGTAACGGGGAATTATCCTGGTGCTGCCCATACCCCAGAGGAGTTGCGCCAAGATTTAGAAAAAGCCTACTCTTTGATTCCTGGAAAACACAAATTGAACCTTCACGCTATCTATTTAGACACCGAGGAAGCAGTGGATCTAAATGAATTGGAGCCGAAGCATTTTGAAAAATGGGTCGCTTGGGCGAAAGAACAAGGCTTAGGTTTAGACTTCAATCCAACCTTTTTCTCACATCCCATGTTCAAAGATGGCTTTACCCTTGCTTCACCAGATGAAGAAGTTCGTCAGTTTTGGATCGAACACGGCAAACGTTCGCGTCAAATCGCTGCCTATATGGGGAAAGAAACTGGGCAAGTCTGTGTCAATAATTTCTGGGTGCCAGATGGCTACAAAGACAACCCGATCGATCGTTTTACACCACGGGAACGCTTGATGACAGCATTAGATGAGATTTTTGCTGAAGAATTGCCAGCGGAATACACAGTGGATGCCGTGGAAAGCAAGCTGTTTGGTCTTGGTGCCGAAGCCTACACCGTCGGCTCTCATGAATTTTATATGGGCTATGGCTTGACGCGCGATAAATTGATTTGTTTGGATGCTGGACATTTCCATCCAACCGAAGTGATCTCCAATAAATTGTCTTCATTGGCACTATTCAGCAAAGGCATTTTGCTGCATGTCAGCCGTCCTGTACGCTGGGATAGTGATCATGTCGTGATCATGGACGATGAATTGCAAGAGATTGGCCGCGAATTGGTTCGCAATGACTTATTGCCAAAAACCAACATTGGGTTAGATTTCTTTGATGCAACGATCAATCGGGTCGCTGCGTGGGTGATCGGGACGCGCAATACTCAAAAAGCGTTGCTAAAAGCGATGCTAGAACCGATCGAAGAACTAAAAGCAATCGAATTGTCAGGTGATTTCACCACTCGTTTAGCCATGACGGAAGAATTAAAAGACTATCCGTATGCAGATGTTTGGAATTACTTCTGTGAAAGCCAAGGGGTACCAGCAGGTCTGGATTGGCTATCAGAAGTGAAAGCCTATGAAGAAACCGTCTTAAAAGCCAGAAAGTAGGAGAACGATGAAAAAAATTGATATTTTACAAGCGAATTTTGTACAAGAAATGATGGAAACGACAGCAAATCTTTACCGTTTAGGGTGGGATGAGCGCAACGGTGGCAATATTTCTTACTTATTAACAGAAGAAGAGATCTTGCCTTTCATCGATCCGCAAAGCGTCTTGCGGGAAATTCCCATGATTTTTGATGCTACGGCACTAGCCGGCAAGTACTTTATTGTGACAGGTTCAGGAAAATACTTTAAAAATGTAGCCGCACATCCAGCGGAAAACCTTGGTGTGATTCGGGTCAAAGAAGATGGGCAAACATTGGAATTGCTTTGGGGCTTGGAAAATGGTGCGGTGCCAACGAGTGAATTGCCAAGTCATTTCATGAGTCATATCGCTCGCTTGTCGGTCGATCCAGAAAACCGAATCATCATGCATAACCACGCATCGCATCTTTTGGCCATGAGTTTTACCCATGAGTTGGATGAACGCAGTTTCACGAGGACCCTGTGGCAGATGTGTACGGAGTGCTTGGTGGTCTTCCCAGAAGGTGTTTCCATCATTCCTTGGATGGTTCCAGGAACGAACGAGATCGGCGAAGCAACAGCTGCTAAAATGAAAGAAACCCGTTTGGTACTTTGGCCGCAACATGGCATCTACGGTGCTGGCAAAGATATGGATGAAGTCTTTGGCTTGATTGAAACGGCAGAGAAAGCTGCGGAAGTGTACACATATGTTAAAGCGCAAGGCCCAATCTTACAAACCATTACAGATGAAAATCTGAAAAAATTGGCTGACGCTTTCAAAGTCACTCCCCGAGCAGGCTATCTTGAGGTATAAGTAATGGTAGAAGAATAGAAAAGGCTCTCAGTCTTTTCTATTTAAACTATATTGTGAATAAACAAACAAATGGAGGTAGGAAGAATGGCAAATAGAATGATTTTGAATGAAACATCGTATTTTGGAAAAGGAGCGATCGAGAACGTACCGACCGAATTCAAAGCACGAGGGTTCAAAAAAGCGGCTGTGATCACCGACAAAGATTTGGTGGAATTTGAAGTAGCAACCAAAGTGACGAAATTATTGGATGAAGCAGGTGTCGACTATGCGTTATATGATGGGATCGTGCCCAACCCAACGATCCAAAATGTCAAAGACGGCTTAGCCTTTGTCAAAGAAGCCCAAGCCGATTGTATCATTGCGATTGGCGGTGGTTCACCGATCGATACGGCAAAAGCGATCGCAATCATTGCTACGAATCCTGAATTTTCAGATGTGATTAGTTTGGAAGGCGTGGCAGACACGAAACATCCATGCTTGCCGATTTTAGCGGTACCGACAACTTCTGGGACTGCAGCCGAAGTAACGATTAACTATGTGATTACAGATGAAGAAAATCATCGGAAATTTGTTTGTGTAGATCCTCACGATATTCCTCTAGTAGCCTTTGTGGACAGCGATATGATGATGGGGATGCCGAAGAGCCTGGCAGCTGCAACGGGGATGGATGCCATGACCCACGCCATCGAAGGCTTCATCACCAAAGGCGCTTGGGAAATGACTGACATGCTGCACATCAAAGCAATCGAGATCATCGGGCGCTCATTGAGAGATTCCGTGAATGGCGATCAAGCAGGACGAGAAGCGATGGCACTAGGGCAATACATTGCCGGTATGGGCTTTTCAAACGTCGGCTTGGGCTTAGTCCACGGCATGGCACATCCATTGTCCGCTTGGTACAACATTCCTCACGGAGTAGCGTGCGCGTCTTTGTTGCCAACCATCATGAAATACAACAAAGACTTTACGGGTGAAAAATACCGTGAGATCGCGATCGTTTTAGGCATTGAAGGGGCAGAAACGATGTCACTTGAAGACGTCCGAGATGCTGCTTGCCAAGCAATCGATCAGTTAAGCAAAGATGTGGGCATTCCAACGACCATTTCTGAATTAGGCGTCAAAGAAGAAGATATCCCAGCCATCGCCAAAGATGCCTTGAACGATGTCTGCACACCAGGCAACCCGCGGGAAACGACTTTAGAAGAGATTATTGAGCTTTATCGTTCGTTGATGTAAAAGCTCAAATCGTTCCTTTCAATGAGCGTGCTTATTTCGCTTGCTGTATAGGCGCTCAAACCTGGATTGCTCCTTAACGAAGGTTGAATGGTTTCGATAAACGGCGTTTTCCTTCTCGTTTCATGGGAACTAGCAGCTTTTCTTATTCCAACAGTTGAATAATGAACATTGATGATAACACTGACTTTGTTACAGCCATTTTGAAAAATGGCTGTTTTTTTTGTCCTTAACGTTGTATTGTAATTCTTATTATTGATCATCTTTGTCCCATGAAGGGGACAAAGAATGATAGAACGCTTACATTTCCTAGTGCTATGATAAGTGTGTAGAAAGGAGAACGGTTACATGACTGTTATGGAACAACGAAAGAGAAAAATCATCCATATTCTTTCCAATACGAGAGAATTTGTCACGGCCGATGAACTATCCGCAGCGCTTCGACTTTCTACAAAGTCGATTTATCGCATCGTAAAAGCAATCAATGAGGATGCCGCGATTGACTATGTGATTCTCTCAGAAAAAGGGAAAGGCTACCGCTTAAGTTTCCATCATCAAGAAAAGTCCCAGAGTCAGAAAGCGGAAATGCCGAATGCGCTGACACCAGTGGAACGCCGGAACAAGGTGATGGAGGAGCTATTGCTTATTTCCCCAAAAAGAAAGAATATTTTTTCCCTGTATCAGCCTTTTTATGTGAGTGAAACGGTTATCAACAGTGATGAGAAATTAATTTCTGAAGCTTTGCAGCGTTTTGAGCTGACGGTTTCCCGCAAAAATAAAATGATCGGGGTGAACGGTGCAGAAAAAAATATCCGTCGTGCATTGCAGGAGTATATCCAACAAACCCGCAATATCCGCTTGGATGATCTGCATGTGACGAATGAGGCGTTCAACCGCTATGATGCGGAGTTTGTTTTGCGACAGCTGAATTTGATTGAAAATCACCTAGGCTTAGTAATTCCTCATCCATACAACATCAATCTTTTTTCTCACCTGTATATCTTATTGCGGCGGTTTCGCAAAGTAGGGAATTCGTTTAACGAGGATATTTTAGATGAGAAAGAGAAACAGCAAATGCAAGAAAACCCAGAATTAGCCACCATCGCCAAAGAGATCATTGGCAATAGCGAACAGTACTTGCATACGAAATTACCGGAAAACGAAAGCTATTATATGTATCAATACCTCGTCTCCTCACGGATGCAAAAGGCCACGGATGAATTAGAGGATCTGTCAGAACAAGTAAAACTAATTTCTAATGCATTTATAGAAAAAATGAGCACTCAGCTGCAGCGGTCATTTGAAGACGAGGAGTTATTCGGTAAATTGGCTCGCCATATCAAACCAATGATCAATCGGTTGCGACATGGGATCGAAGTCAAAAACAATCTTTTGGAGCAAATCAAATTAGAATACACAGATTTGTTTTTTGCTACCGAAGAGACTGCAAGAGAAATCTGTCAAGTGTATGATTTGCCAGTGCTCACAGAAGATGAAATCGGCTTTGTCACCCTTTACTTTGCTCAAGCGATCGAAGAACATCCCCAACAACTCAAGGTCATGATCGTCTGTACTACGGGAATCGGGACCTCCGAATTATTAAAAGTAAAAGTGCATAAGAAGTTTCGTGAGTTGGCAATCACGGCTGTCCTACCTTCTCGTGATGTGGAATCGGCTTTAAAGCAGCACCCGGATACGGAGATGATCATCTCAACCGTTCAATTAACGATCGATAGTCCGATTCCGGTCGTGATCGTGAGTGCCATGCTGACGATGGAAGACCAAAAACGCCTTGAAGCGATGATTGGGAGGGTGAGAAATGACTAAATTCCCTTTGTCCCTTACTTTAGTTTCAACAGAAGCTGGAGAGACGAAAGTCGATGTTTTAAGGAAGATTGCAGCAGTTAGCCAAACAATCGGGCTGACGGAGAGCAAAACCTTGCTATTTGAAGCTCTGCAAGCCCGAGAAGCGAGCGGCAATACGATGATTGCTGAAGATTTTGCGCTACCGCACATTGAAAGTGCTGTGGTGAAAAAAAGCGGAATCGTCCTCGTCAGAGGTGAAGAAGTCCTTTGGCAGGGAACGCTGCAAGCAAAAACGATTTTTGCGATCCTGATGAAGACTAACGAAACAACCGCGGTGAAACAAGCAGTCATCCGTTTAATGAAATGTTTCGCCTATGAAGAAAATCTGCACTTCATTGCAGAAAAATCAAAAGAAGAAATCGAAGCCTTCCTTCTCAACCAACGTGGCTGATAGGAATGAATGGTCAATTCAGTAAGGTAAAAGGTAATCAACTAGAGGAGGAAAACGAATGGATATTTCAACAGTGATTGATCCAAAAATAATCAAAACCAACATGGAGGCAGCTTCTAAAGAAGAAGCCCTGCAGCAATTGAGTCAGCTTTTATATACCAATGAGTACTTGACGGATCAGGCAGCATTTTTAAAAGATGTCTATGAGCGGGAAGCAGTCGGTCAAACAGGGATTGGCAATTACATTGCCATTCCCCATGGAAAAAGTGCTCATGTGAAGGAGATCGGCGTAGCAATCGGGGTTTTAAAAGAAGAGATCCCTTGGGAAACGTTGGATGGCAAGGGAGTGAAAGGAATTATCTTATTTGCCGTCGGTGATGACACGGAAGGGGCGCAAAAGCATTTGAAACTACTCTCTTTGTTCGCTCGGAAATTAGGAAATGACGAGGTGACGGCTGCCTTGTTGAAAGCAAAAGAGCCGCAGCAAGTGATTGAAGCATTTCAAGGATAACAGAAAATTTAAGGAGGAATTATTATGAAAATTGTCGGAGTATGTGCATGTACAGTAGGGATCGCTCACACTTATATTGCGCAAGAAAAGTTAGAAAATGCGGCTAAAAAGGCAGGTTACGAGATCCATGTGGAAACACAAGGAACGATCGGCCGTGAAAATGAATTGTCACCTGAAGCGATTGCGGCTGCAGATGTCGTGATTTTAGCAGTTGACGTCAAAGTAGCAGGACGTGAACGATTTGAAGGGAAACGGATCATTCAAGTGCCGACCGAAGTTGCCATCAAGTCCCCAAGCAAATTGTTGGAAAAAGCCAAAGAGGTCGTCCAACAGCAGGCGGTCTAAGCAAACCGAAGGAGGAAGGAAACTATGGAAAAAATCAAAGCATTGAATTTAAAAGGACATTTATTGACAGCCATCTCCTATTTGATTCCGATCGTCTGCGGTGCCGGATTCTTGATTGCCATTGGCATGGCTTTCGGCGGCACCAGTCAGGGACAACTGGTGCCAGGTGAATTTACGATTTGGGATGCTTTAGCTACGATGGGAGGTGCAGGACTCGGGTTGCTTCCGGTGGTCATTGCGACAGGAATTTCTTATGCGATTGCCGAAAAACCGGGGATCGCGCCAGGGTTTATTATTGGTTTGACAGCCAATGCCATTGGTGCAGGTTTTATTGGGGGAATCTTGGGCGGCTACTTAGCTGGATATCTAGTAATTGCTATTTTACGATATATTAAAGTACCAAATTGGGCGAAAGGCTTGATGCCGACATTGATCATTCCCTTTTTGACCTCTTTGATCGGTGGTCTGATCATGGTCTATATTATCGGTACACCGATCACTGCCTTTACGAACTTACTAACGAACGCATTAAATAGCTTAGGCTCCTCTTCATTATTGGTTTTTGGTGCGGTCATCGGCTTGTTGAGTGGCGTTGATTATGGCGGACCAATCAATAAAACGGTCTTTGCTTTTGTTCTGACGATGCAAGCAGAAGGGATCAATGGACCGATCACTGCGTTGCAATTAGTCAATACTGCAACACCAATCGGTTTTGGTTTAGCATTCTTTATTGCAAAATTGTTCGGCAAAAACATCTATACGCCTGTAGAAGTGGAAACGTTAAAATCTGCCGTACCAATGGGTGTGATCAATATCGTTGAAGGGGTGATCCCAATCGTTATGAACGATATCGTCCGAGGGCTGATCGCAACAGCTATCGGTGGCGCTGCTGGAGGTGCTGTTTCAATGGTCTTAGGGGCAGATGCAACGGTACCGTTTGGTGGTGTGCTGATGCTGCCGACTATGACTCGTCCATGGGCTGGGGCAGTAGCTTTGTTGGTAAATATAGTAGTGACTGGGATCACCTTGGCTTTGATCAAGAAAAATGTCACTGAAGAACAAGTAGCCGCGCAAGCAGAAGTGGAAGAAGAAGAAATCGATTTAGATGATATTCAAATTTTCTAAGAAAAGCGATTCAATTGAAAGAAGAATCGTTCCTCTCAGTACAAGACTGATCGAGGAGAAAGGATAAGTCTATGAACAAAGTTGAATTTTCACCGTCACTGATGACGATGGATCTAGATAAATTTAAAGAGCAAATCACTTTTTTGAATGACCAAGTGGACTCCTATCATATTGATATTATGGATGGTCATTACGTACCCAATATTTCCCTATCCCCATGGTTTATTCAAGAGGTCCGCAAAATCAGTACTTTGCCTTTGTCCGCTCATTTGATGGTCACTGAACCTGCCTTTTGGGTGCAGCAGCTGATCGATATCAACTGTGAATGGATTTGCATGCACGCTGAAGTTTTGGATGGGTTAGCATTTCGTCTGATCGATCAAATCCATGATGCCGGATTAAAAGCCGGGATCGTCTTAAATCCTGAAACGCCAGTATCGGTCATTTTGCCTTATATCGATCGTTTGGATAAAGTCACGATCATGACGGTTGATCCAGGGTTTGCTGGCCAACGCTTTATTGAAGGGGCGTTAGATAAAATTGTTGAACTGCGGGAATTACGGGAAGAATACGACTATCACTATGTCATTGAAATGGATGGTTCCTCCAATCGGAAATCCTTCAAACGGATCGATGAAGCCAATCCAGACATCTATATTGTCGGACGCAGTGGATTGTTTGGTTTAGATGATGACATTGCCAAAGCATGGTCGATCATGGTCGCAGATTATCAAGAAATGACTGGAAAAGTTTTGAGTAGCTAAGCAAAGCCGAAAGCAAAATAACCGGACGACTCAAGTTGCGGACTGTTAAAAAGAGGAGCATTAGATGCCTCCTAGCCTGTAAACTTTGGGTGTCTGGTTCTTTTCTATTGTGAAAAGGCAGTGAATAGAAACATGCTGGCTGAAGAAAGTGAAGGAGGCAATTTAATTGAAAAAATTATTTGATAAAATCGATCAATTAGGAGTGAACACCCTTCGTACATTAAGTATCGAAGCCGTACAAAAAGCCAATTCAGGACATCCAGGATTACCGATGGGGGCAGCACCCACGGCCTATGCCTTGTGGACCAAACACTTGAAAGTCAATCCAACGACTTCTCGCAACTGGGTGGATCGTGACCGCTTTGTTTTGTCTGCTGGACATGGTTCGGCTCTATTGTACAGCTTGTTGCACGTGTCTGGTTACGATGTGACCATTGAGGATCTAAAAAACTTCCGTCAATGGGATAGCCGCACGCCAGGACATCCAGAAGTCGATCACACAGACGGCGTGGAAGCAACCACTGGACCTTTAGGACAAGGGATCGCTATGGCAGTCGGTATGGCGATGGCCGAAGCCCACTTGGCTGCAACCTACAATCGCGACAAGTATCAAGTCATCGATCACTATACCTACGCTTTATGTGGCGATGGGGATTTGATGGAAGGTGTTTCGCAAGAAGCTGCATCCATGGCGGGTCACATGAAATTAGACAAACTGATCGTCTTGTACGATTCAAATGACATCTCCCTAGATGGCCCAACTTCAAAAGCCTTTACAGAAAATGTCGGTGCGCGTTTTGAAGCGTATGGCTGGCAACACATTCTCGTTGAAGACGGCAATGATTTAGAAGCGATCTCAAAAGCGATCGACGAAGCAAAAGCTGAAAGCGACAAACCAACCTTGATCGAAATCAAGACTGTGATCGGATACGGTGCGCCAAATCAAGGCACCTCTGCCGTTCATGGTGCGCCGATCGGTGCCGAAGGCATTTCTGCAGCTAAAGCGATTTATGGTTGGGAATACCCAGAATTTACTGTACCTGAAGAAGTTGCCGCGCGCTTCAAAGAAACCATGGTCGATGAAGGACAAAAAGCTGAAGCAGCTTGGAACGAAACTTTCCATGCTTATGAAGCAGCCTACCCAGAACTTGCGGCGCAATTCAAACAAGCCTTTGCGGGTGAATTGCCAGCAGATTGGGATGCAACATTACCAAGCTACGAAGTTGGCAGCTCACAAGTTAGTCGGGTTTCCAGCAAAGAGATGATCCAAGCCTTATCCCAAGCCGTCCCTAGTCTCTGGGGTGGATCGGCTGACCTTTCTGGTTCCAACAACACGATGGTGGCAGCAGAAAAAGACTTTGAACCTGGCCAATACGAAGGCCGCAACATTTGGTTTGGTGTCCGAGAATTTGCGATGGCGGCAGCGATGAACGGAATCCAATTGCATGGCGGTACGCGAATCTATGGCGGAACCTTCTTCGTCTTCGTTGATTACTTGCGTCCAGCGGTGCGCTTGTCTGCGATCCAGCATGCACCTGTGATCTATGTCTTGACGCATGACTCCGTGGCGGTGGGAGAAGATGGACCGACGCATGAGCCAATCGAGCAATTAGCCAGCGTCCGGTGCATGCCAAATGTCCAAGTGATTCGTCCAGCAGACGGCAATGAAACCCGTGCTGCCTGGAAATTGGCCATGACGACAACGGATAAACCAACGGTCTTAGTCTTAAGCCGACAAAATCTACCAGTGATCGAAGGCACGCAAACCGGTGCGGATGAAAATGTCGCAAAAGGTGGCTACGTGATTTCAAAACAAGCTGGTGAAACACCAGCGGGGATTTTGATCGCCACAGGTTCTGAAGTGAATCTTGCGGTCCAAGCACAAGCTAAATTGGCAGAAGAAGGCATCGATGTATCGGTGGTCTCCTTACCAAGCTTTGATTTGTTTGAAGCACAAAGTTCAGAATACAAAGAAAGCGTCTTGCCAAAAGCAGTGAAGAAACGGGTAGCGATCGAAGCGGCTTCCCCATTTGGTTGGGAACGTTACACCGGTTTCCATGGAAAAGTGATCGCGATCGATCACTTCGGTGCATCAGCACCTGGCGACAAAGTCTTAGCGGAATTCGGCTTCAGTGTTGAGAATGTCGTGAATACCTTCAACTCACTATAATCAAAAAACAGGCGATCTTTAGAGGGAACATTCCTTTGAAGATCGCCTGTTTTTGTTTACTAAAGAAGCATGGCCAAATCTGCGCTTAATTTTTCTCTATTGTTAAAAGGAGCCATGAAATCATCTCTCGATAGCACTCATCAGCGATCGCATTTGGTGTCCGATCAAAGTCATGCTGATCTAAATCGAGCCAAAGTGTTTTGGCACGGGGGACTTGTGCTGCGAAAGCTTCGGAGGCGCTGAAGGGAACGTCTGGATCTTTTTTGCAATGAACGACAAAGCAAGGAGGAAAGTCTTTGTAAGCGGCAGCAGGAATCGCCAAGGCTGCCAGCTGTTCCCGATTGCCTAAATAACGCTGCCAGTTGCCATATTGACGGGCGGAAAGGTACAAAGGGAATCGTTTTTCTAACGTGCCGTGGGTGATTGGTTGGCTTTCGATCATAGCTTCGGCGTCGAGTGGCGGGACTTTCGGAAATTGCGTGTAAAAGCGTGCCGGCTGCAAAAATTCTTTATAAAACAACTCTTGGTATCCGTAAAATCGGATCAAGCCTTTTTGCTCCGGATGCTTTGTGCGTGCGGTCAGTAAGGTCGCTAAAAAACCGCCGGCGGAGCGACCGAATAGAATGTACTCATTTGCACCAACGCCGCTGAAGTGCCAGCCCTCTGTCAAAAACCATTCCACTGCCTTTTTTGTATGAAGGTAAATGTCGTTCAGCGCTACTTCGGGAGCCAGTGGATAATCAAAGAGATAAAGGCTAACACCGGCAGCCAGCAATTGGTGGACATAATCCTGCGGAAGGTCTTCCCGCTGACCATAGAGGAAGCCACCACCATGAAAATACAAAAGGCTGATCCGAGGCTGCGCTGCTTTTAGGATCGTCACTTCTAACGGCAAAATGCCGTAGGTGTCAAATTGGATTTTTTCTGTTTGCGCAAAGGCATTTTTAGGATAAACCATTGTTTTCTTCCTTTCTCTTCTTCGATAGTATAAGGAAGAGTATAGGAGAAGGAAGCGGTTTAGAAAACAGCGTTATGACTAAAAATAGAAACGGTTTTGTCGAAAGTGAACAATGATGTCCTTCAGTAACACGCTTACAATAACCGTATAAATCAAAGGAGGCAGAACAATGGAGTTGAAAAAAGAAGTAGCGGCAATGATCGATGCATTATCTCAGATTGGGAATGATCCAACTGGAGGAATGACTAGACTGCTTTATACCGATTCATGGAAAGAAGCGCAATCATTTGTAGAAAAACAATTAAAAAAAACTGGCTTAACGACGTCCTATGATGCAGTCGGCAATCTCTTCGGCAGAATGGAAGGCAGCCAGTATCCAGAAGAAACGATTCTTTCAGGGTCACATATCGATACCGTCGTCAACGGGGGCACATTAGACGGTCAATACGGGGTCGTTGCTGCTGCTTTAGCGATCAAGTATTTAAAAGAGACCTATGGGCAACCTTTACGCTCCTTGGAAGTCATCTCAATGGCAGAAGAAGAAGGCAGTCGTTTTCCAACCGTTTTTTGGGGAAGTAAAAACTTTGTCGGAGAGGCCAAAAAAGCCGATGTTGAAGCGATCGCAGATTTTGAAGGCAATAGCTTCGTGGCAGAGATGCAACGCCAAGGCTTTGACTTTCGCGACCCACAAGAACCGGTTCGATCAGACATCAAAGCCTTCGTGGAAATCCATATCGAACAAGGCAGTGTTTTAGAAAAAGAAAACTTGCAGATCGGTGTCGTCAATAGTATCGCTGGTCAAAAGCGCTACACCTTTGTCTTAAAAGGACAAGCCAATCATGCAGGCACCACACCGATGGGCTATCGTCAAGATGCTGTGTATGGTTTTGCCAAAATGTGTGCCGCAGTGATCGACCGTGGCTTAGATCTTGGGGATCCATTAGTTGTGACATTCGGTAAAGTTGAGCCAAAGCCGAATACGGTCAACGTGGTTCCTGGTGAAGTGTTGTTTACGATGGATTGTCGCCATACTGATGGGCAGCTATTGGATGCCTTTACTGCTGAAGCAGAACAGATCATTCAAGCGATCGCCAAAGAGCACGACCTGACAGTGGAGATGGACCTATGGATGGATGAACGCCCAGTGCCGATGGACGATACGATCGTTGCCACGGTGGAACAAGCGGTGAAGCAAACCGGCAAACGCTACAAAGTGATGCATAGTGGGGCGGGTCATGATTCCCAAATCATTGCACCACATTTTCCAACGGCGATGCTGTTTGTACCAAGTATTGATGGGATTAGCCACAACCCAGCCGAAGCAACAACTATCGAAGATTTAACAGCTGGGGTAGAAGTTTTAGCAGCTTCCCTTTACGAGCTAGCATACAAAGAATAGAAAGCAGGGACACACATGGGATACAAAAATAATAATACGGGCTATTTAGATGGATTGCTGCAATCACGTGCAGTCATTAGAAAAAATAATTTTGCGATCTTGCCGCATGACGGGTTAGTGAATAATGTCATTCCAGGATTCGAAAACTGTGAATGTTCGATACTCGGCACACCAAAATTAGGGGCGTCTTTTGTCGATTACATCATTTCATTCAAAAAAGATGGCGCCAACCAATTGGGCTTCGGCGGACCAGAGATCGAGAGTTTCTTGTATGTCATCTCGGGCAAACTGGAAGTGAGTGATGGTAAAGAAACCCATACATTGACGGACGGAGGCTATATCTATCTGCCTGCTGGAGAAAAACTGTATATGAAAAATCTCCAAGAAGAAGCGACAGAAGTGTTCTTATATAAGAAGCGTTACCAACCGTTAGAAAATCACCAAGCCTACAAAGTAGTGGGGAATCTTTCAGAGTTGATACCGATCCAATACGAAGGGATGGAAGACGTCCTGCTTTGGGATTTCTTACCGAAAGAGTTGGGTTTTGACATGAATATCCATATCCTTTCCTTTGAACCAGGGGCAAGTCATGGCTACATTGAGACCCACTACCAAGAACACGGGGCGTACTTACTGTCAGGTAAAGGGATGTATAACTTAGACAATGAGTGGTTCCCAGTGGAAAAAGGCGACTATATTTTCATGAGTGCCTATGTACAGCAAGCGGCCTATGGTGTCGGTCGTGATGAACCATTGACCTATATTTATTCCAAAGATTGCAACCGCGATCCGGAAATTTAAAGGAGTTTAGAAAATGGAAGAGACGGTTATTGTACAGTCACAAGAGTTACAGCAATTGATCCAAAAAAAATTAGCGGCTGCTGGTTTGTCTGAAGCGCACGCAGCCATCGTTGCAGAGCATTTGGTCTTTGCCGATGCCAGCGGGATCCACTCTCATGGGGCTGTACGGGTAGACTATTACGCAGAGCGGATCGCTAAAGGTGGAATGAATCGCACTCCACAGATCACGTTTGAAGAGACTGGGCCTAGCAGCGGGATCGTTCACGGTCAAAATGGCGCAGGGCAGGTCGTTGTATTAGAAGCGACAAAGCATGCCATTGAGATGGCCAAACGTTCTGGGATCGCGGCGGTTGGTGTACGGAAAACGAGTCATAGTGGGGCGCTATCCTATTATGTCAAAAAAGCTGCAGAAGCTGACTTGATTGCATTATCTATGTGCCAATCAGATTCAATGGTGGTTCCTTTTGGCGGCAAAGAAAATTATTTTGGTACCAATCCAATCGCATTTGCCGCACCAAGAAAACAGGGGGCACCGGTGGTCTTTGACATGGCAACGACGGTCCAAGCGTGGGGCAAAATATTAGACGCTCGCTCCAAAAATAAAGAGATTCCTGCGACATGGGCCGTGGATGCTCATGGCAAGCCAACGACGAATCCACATCATGTCCACGGCTTACTGCCGATCTCAGGGCCAAAAGGCTTTGGGTTGATGATGATGGTGGATATCTTATCAGGAATGCTCCTTGGGCTGCCTTTTGGCAAGCATGTTTCCTCTATGTACAACGATCTGACGAAAGGTCGCGACTTAGGGCAATTTATTTTGCTGATCGATCCGCAACGCTTTACAGATTTAGACACATTTAAAGAGTCGGTGGAGACGATGGTTGCCGAACTGCATGACATACCGGCTGCTGAACAGTTCCAGCAAGTCTATTATCCAGGCGAGATCAATCAACTAACCTATGAAAAATATATGGCAGAAGGCATTCCCATCGAGAAGAACATTTATCGCTATCTCATTAGCGACACGGTTCATTTTGACCAGTATTCTGGGTCAGATGCCTTTGCACAGACAGGAACAGGAGAGTGAGGAGACCCATGTTACACACTATTATTCAAAAAAACAATTACCAAGATTCCATTGTTTTAATGCTTTTGACCAATCGTCTACTGACGATCGAAGGGATCAACAACGCTTCGGTCATGATGGGCACACCTGCCAATAAGGACATTTTCAAGACGGGTGGTCTTTATACCGAGGAGATGAGCAATGCGACATCCAACGATATGGTGCTCGTTTTAGACATCGAAGAGGAAGAAATCATCGAAACAGTCCTGTCAGAAATCGATGCCTTCTTATCGGACCAAAGCAATAGCGCAGGAGAGGAAACCCAAAGCGTCAAAACTTGGGAAAAAGCCTTAGATCTTGGAAAAGATGCGAAGGTCGCTGTCTTATCGATTCCCGGTACTATGGCAGCACCAGAAATTGAAACCGCATTAGCAGCGGGCAAACATGTATTTTGTTTCAGTGATAACGTTTCATTGGAAGAGGAAGTTCGGCTAAAGAAACTGGCGCATGAAAAAGGACTTCTTTTAATGGGACCAGATTGTGGCACAGGGATTCTCAATGGGATACCAGTAGCCTTCACCAATGCCGTCCGTAAAGGGAAAATCGGTGTTGTCGGCGCTTCGGGTACTGGTATCCAAGAAGTCACCACTATTATTCATAAATTGGGTGCCGGTGTAACACAAGCCATCGGAACCGGTGGACGAGATCTCAAAGAAGCCGTCGGTGGGATCACCATGAAAGATAGCATTCTTGCCTTGGAACACGATCCTGATACGGAGGTGATCGTGGTGATCTCCAAACCACCTGCACCACGTGTCCGAGATGAAGTGTTGGCACTTTTAAGAAGAGGAACAAAACCTGCAGTCACGATTTTTCTTGGGGAAGAGCCAACGGACCACGAAGAAAATCTTTACCGAGCCTACACGCTGGAAGAAGCGGCTCAATTAGCCGTGCAGCTGCTACGCCAAGAACAGATTGGACTAGAGCCAGTGAAAGAGGAAACAGCAGCTGCCACTTTTGGACCTGAACAACAAAAAATCAAAGCTTACTATTCTGGCGGAACATTGGCGTACGAAGCAGCGATGCTTGTTAAAGCAGGATTAAATCTGGAACAAGAAGATACCCATCAGGAAGGGTACATCTTAAAAGCAGCTGGCCATGAGATCATCGATTTAGGTGATGACATTTATACTCAAGGCAAGCCCCATCCGATGATCGACCCAACAAAGCGGATCGAACTGTTGAAACAAGCGGGGGAAGATCCTGAAACGGCAGTGATTTTGTTAGATATCGTTTTAGGGTACGGCTCTCATCAAGATATGGCGAGTGAATTGGCACCGACCATCAAATCATTGAAGGAAGAAGCACAAGCAGCTGGTCGGGAGTTAGCGGTGATCGCTACGATCGTTGGAACTGATTTAGACCCCCAAGATAGCAACGAGCAAGCAGAGATTTTAACCGCAGCTGGCGTGATTTTGTGTCAAAGCAATGCCCAAGCAGTCAAAAAAGCTTTAGCAATGCTCGGCCATCCCTTTTCCCCAATTAGTCGTAAGCTGTTGCCAAAAGCAGTGACAACTGCCGATGGGTTGCCAGAGCCATCTGAAAAGAGCCGCGAATTGTTGTCGAATGACGCGTTCATCAATGTAGGATTGCGTAGCTTTGCAGAAGCGATCCAGACGCATCACGGTCAAGTCGTTCAATATGACTGGCAGCCAATTGCTGGTGGGAACGTAACGTTACAAAAAGCCTTACGTTTCTTAGCACAAGTGTCACTATCAGAGTAGGAGGAAGTTATCGTGTACGAAACTATTGAAGAAGCAAACCAAGCCGTTATTGCCAAGATCGTTGCCGGTTCGCCTTTTTTGTTGGATGTCGTTCCAGCAGTCAGTGTCATTCCAGAATTAGGTGAAGGAAAAGTCCTATTGCACGCAGGACCACCGATCCGCTACGACCAGATGATCGATCCGATTCAAGGCGCTTGTGTTGGAGCGGGACTTTTTGAAGGCTGGGGCGAAACGGAAGAAGAGGTACGTCATTTATTAGCATCTGGGGAAGTTCAACTGATTCCTTGTCACCACGTGCAAGCGGTTGGCCCAATGGGGGGCATCACCTCTGCCAATATGCCGGTTCTCGTGGTGGAAAACAAAACAGACGGCAACCGAGCGTACTGTACGATGAACGAAGGGATTGGGGCAGTTTTACGTTTTGGCGCCTATTCTCAAGAAGTCATTGATCGCTTGCATTGGATGAAAAATACGTTAGCACCAGTTTTAAGTGCTGCACTACAAACAAAACCCGATGGCTTGAACATCAATGTCTTAGTCGCAAAAGCAATCGCCATGGGGGATGAGTTCCATCAACGGAATATCGCTGCTTCGTTGGCGTTCTTAAAAGAAGTAGCACCAGCGATCGTTACCCTTGAAGGATTTGAAAAAGAAAAACCAGAAGTCATTCAGTTTCTAGCAGACACGGATCAGTTTTTCTTGAATATCATGATGGCTTCTTCAAAAGCGGTGCTTGATGGCGCCCGGACGATTGAAGAAGGAACGGTTGTGACAGCAATGTGTCGCAACGGGCATGAATTCGGTATCCGTATTTCTGGTATGGGGGACGAGTGGTTTACCGGTCCTGTCAATACACCAAAAGGGTTGTATTTCTCAGGATTCAGTGAAGAAGATGCCTCTCCAGATATGGGCGACAGTGCCATTACGGAAACCTTTGGTGTTGGGGGAATGGCGATGATTGCTGCCCCAGCTGTGACACGCTTCGTTGGTTCCGGCGGATTTCACGATGCGTTGAAAACCAGCAATGAGATGTTAGAGATCTCCATTGATACCAATCCGAATTTTCCCGTTCCTACATGGGACTTCAAAGGGATCTGTTTAGGGATCGATGCTCGGAAAGTCGTGGAAACAGGGATCTTACCGGTGATCAATACAGGGATCGCCAACAAACAAGCTGGACGGGGACAAATTGGGGCCGGGACAGTGACACCACCAATGGATTGCTTTGAAAAAGCTGTCTTGGCTTATGCAAAAAAATTAGGATTTGAAGAATAACTCAGGGTCTGAAAACGTGAAAAGGAGCAACCTAGCGATGATACAGGCAAAATGGATCGACCAAGCTTTATTTGAACCCGCATTTATCAATGGCACCTGGCTCGTTCACAGTGTGTTTCAGCATAGTTTCAATCTGCAAGATCCTCGTCAGGATCAGCTGATCTGTGTCTCCAAACAAGCGGCTCGCGTGCCCAAAGGAATGATTTTAGCTGCCGACGATTATGCAGCGTTGGCGACCGACTTGCTTGCTGGTACCACTCTTTTGGTTCAGCAACGAGTGATCCATTTTCCGCATCATCGTCTGTCTTTTCAAAAGGCAGCCATGTTTACAACCACCTTCCCAGCTGGCACAGTCCCATTTGATCGAGAACTGTTTTGGTCAACCCTCCAACATGTCACGGAAAAGACGGGGATTCAAGAAGCTGTTTCACAAACCATCAGCAGCAATCATCCGTTTTATGACGCAATCGATCAGCTATGCACGCCTTCATTTAAAGAACAACGGCAAGCAGTCGCTTATTTAGTCGGACGGGGTGTCGGATTGACCCCCACAGGCGATGATATGCTAGTTGGCCATTTACTGGCTCGCCGAGTGATGGGGCAAGAAGATACCCGCTTGGTGGCTTATCTACAAAGAAGGCTGTTGACAGTCAATGATTTGACGACTGACGTCAGTAAACATTATCTTCTGCATGCGTTGACAGGCGCATTCAATCAATCGGCGTTATCCTTGACCAGGTGTACCGATTCAGCGGCTTTTTACCAAGTAATCAAAGAGATACTAGCGATCGGTCATACCTCGGGGGCTGACTTTTTGGCAGGGTTTGCTCGCAGTATCAATCAATTTCAAAACAATAGAAATGAGGAATTCATATGGCAAAACGAGTGGTCATCGCTCTAGGGGGCAATGCAATTTTAAAACCGAATCAACCAGCGACCGTAGAGACACAGCTTGCAAATATCCAGTTAAGTGCAGAACAGATCGCTAAAATCGAGAAACTTGACCATCAAATCGTTGTGACGCATGGCAATGGGCCGCAAGTCGGCAATATTTTACGACAAAATGAAGAAGCCAAAGAAGTCGTGCCGCCTTTTCCACTGGATGTCTGCAATGCAGAGTCACAAGGCTTTATCGGTTATTTGATGGAGCAAAGCATCAAAAATAAAATCGATCAAGAAGAACTGACCAGCAATGTCGTGACCTTATTGACTCAAGTGGAAGTGGCAGCGGATGATCCCGCGTTTGAAAAGCCAACGAAGCCGATCGGCTTGTTCTACTCAGAAGAAGAAGCAAAAACAATGGCTGAGGAAAAACATTGGGTGATGGAAGAAGATGCTGGACGTGGGTACCGTCGCGTCGTGCCATCCCCACAACCTGTGACGATCCACGGCGTGGAATCAATGGTTCATTTATTGAATCAAAATACCATCGTGATCGCTGGTGGCGGCGGTGGGATTCCAGTCGTAAAACAAGCGGAAGGCTTGAAAGGGATCGAAGCAGTCATCGATAAAGACCGAACTGGGAAAAAATTGGCAGAACAAGTGGATGCCGATGTATTTATGATGCTGACCGACGTCAGCAACGTTTATATCAATTACGGAACACCGGAGCAAGAAAAATTAACGGGATTATCCGTAAGTGAAGCGCAAGCATATTTTGATGCGGGGCATTTTGCAGAAGGCAGTATGGGGCCGAAAATGGAAGCAGCGATTGCGTTTGCCAAGCAAGGAAAGACGGCAATCATCTGCTCATTGGAAGAAGCAGACTTAGCATTGTTAGGTGAAGCAGGCACAAGGATCGCTGGGTAACACCAGCGATCCAACTGCTTGATTCGCCTATTAGTCGCCTTCTTCGGACAGCTCAAGGGCTAAGCGCAGATCCAGGCTAATGCTAGGATCATGCACGTTTTTTCCTAGTAGCTTTTGGCACTGTTCGATGCGGTATTTGATCGTATTGCGATGAACGAACAAGGCTTTGGCGGTGCGGGTGATCTCACATTGATAATCCAAGTAAGCCCGTAAGGTTTTGCGCAATTCGATGGTGGCATCTTCTTGCGGAAACGCCAATTCTTTGAGGATCGTGCGGCAGAAATAATGGATATCTTCAGGGCTCATTTTTTCAAATAGACTCCGCATTCCCCGTTGATGGTAGAAAGAGACGATGGGAGAATCATGTTGGCCTCTTCGTTCTTCATAAGCAGTCTTTGCTTCAATGTAGGAGCTGGCTAAATCATTGATGCTTTCACAGACACTCCCTACACCAAAGGCCATTCGAAAAGGCAACCGATTGGTCAAAGCATTGGCGGTCTCAATCAAATGGTCTTCTAAGGCATCACACTTATGCTGCACGAAAATCGCAAAGTGATTGCTGCCCTTTAAGCGAAAGAGACAAACATCTTTGATGCGATAAGGCAGTTGTTCACTAAACCACTGATAGACCAAGTCACTTTCTTCTTTTAGGTATTTGTCTTTGTCTTTGGTTTCTTTGGTTGGTTCACAGGCACCATAGATGACACGATAATGGCGGGCTTTGACCAACCCGTAAGTCTTTCCGAGATCTAACCAATCTTTTTGTTCCTGTTTGGAAGATTGCTGGTATTCGATCATCCGTGTTAAAAAGTCACTTTTTAAATCTTCAAAAGATTCTTGCACTTTTTGGTTTTTGTAGAGCATAAACGACAAGACCAATGCTGCTTGTTCCAGCGCAAAATCCGAGACAGGATAAGGAATCGCCTCAGGATTCAAAATGACTAAATAATGGGGGAAATAAGTGGAGGTTTCAATGGCATAATAAGAAATTTGTGACGTTTTTTCATGGAGATCTTTGATAGGGATCGCCCCGCTTTTTTCACCAGTAAAAACCCCTTTCGTTTGTCCTAATTGATGGATGTAGTACTCCGCGGGTTTTGACATGCGGGTGAAATGCTTGGAATGGGCAATCACTTGTTTGAAAGGATTCAACAAAATGATCGGTGTATTGACCATTTGGCCAAAATCAGCGATAAAGCGAGCGATGCTGACATCCTTCATCAAGGAAGCAGAGAACCGTTTTTGGATATCTAAGGCATAACTCAGCTGCTCGGTTTTGGTGTTCCATAGTAAATTCAAAAGCTGGTGCATCAAACGGCCCAGCGGCATCGTGGCAGGTACTTCTACGATGGGGAAACCTAAACTATCGGCGTAGGCGATGACTTCAGGATCGATGACATCCAAAAAACGACCGATCTTGATGCCTAATCCAGCGGCATTTTTGGCTACGAGGGAATCGATCAGTTCAAGCAGTGCTCCTTGATTATCTTTATAAACCATCGCCGTGCTTAAGATAAAGGTATGCTCAGGAATATAGTGTGCGATATCGGGGGTCTCAGTGATTTCGATACTGTCGACGGGAATTTCCGCGGTAATGGGATCTGTCAACAAACGCAAATTGGAAAAGCGTGGTGTAGCAAGCAATTCAGCAACTAACTTCATAGAGAAACTCCTTTTAGAATTGAACAAAACAAACAAAAACATGTCCTTTTTTAGCTTTATTGTACAACAAACTTGGAAACGTTGACAAGGCGTTGGGCAGTGAAATCAAAAAGAGAAATGAGGGGAAAAGATGTATAAAGAGTTAACGATCGCACAACGTACGATCATGACACCTGGGCCTGTAGAAGCACATCCAGCTGTTCTTCAAGCAATGACCAATCGTATTTTGGGACAGTTTGATCCGAATTTTTTGGCGATCATGGATGAGGTCAAAGAAATGATCAAACAACCGTTTGGAACCAAAAACAAAGAGGCATTTGCCATTGATGGGACTTCCCGAGCTGGTTTAGAAGCGGCGCTGATCGCTTTGATCGAACCAGGGGACAAAGTCTTGATCCCCGCCTATGGGCGCTTTGCTTTCTTACTTGGAGAAATCTGTGAACGTGCCCAAGCGCAAGTCAAATATGTAGAAAAAGAATGGACGGCTCCTTTTGCACCCGCAGAGGTCATCAAAGAAATCGACGCATTTCAACCCAAGATCGTGGCGATGGTCCACGGGGAAACTGCCAATGGGCAAATGCAGCCGTTAGCAGAAATCGGGCAGTATTGTCGCGCAAAAGATATTTTCTTTGTCGTTGACATGGTGGCGACTTATGGTGGCGTGGCCCTGTCAGTCGATGATTGGTGTGTCGATTTGGCAATTGCCGGTACACAGAAGTGTTTAAGTGTGCCGTCTGGTCTTTCATTAGTGACCTACAACGATCGAGTCGAAGCCGTCCTTAGTGCCCGTTACCAAAAAGAATTAGGCTTGAGCAAAACGGATCGAAACAAGCGGCACATTATGAGTAATTACTTGGATTTGAGTCAATTGCAACGCTACTGGAACAAAGAGCGAATCAACCATCACACAGAAGCGACGAGTATGATCTATGCGCTTCATGAAGGATTACGGATGTTGCTAAACGAAGGCCTCGATGCAGCCTATCAACGTCATTTGACGAATGAAGGGGCGTTGGTCGCTGGACTGGAGGCAATGGGGCTTTCGATTTATGGCGAAAAAGCAACCAAAATGCCGACAGTTACCCCCATCTTTATTCCAGAAGGTGTTGATGGCGAAGCTGTCCGAGAAGAGATGCTTCACTCCTTTGGTGTAGAGATCGCTAGTTCATTTGGTGATCTAAAAGGAAAAATCTGGCGGATTGGAAATATGGGCTACAGCAGCCGCAAAGAAAATATTTTACATGTCCTAGCCGCGTTAGAAGGGGCACTATTGTACCAGCAAGCACCAATTTCTGCCGGCAAAGCGCTCATCGCTGCGTTAAATTACTACCAAAAAACGACTTGAAATTTTAGCACAAATGCACAACGACTGAAAGCGCTTTGTGAAAAATGACAAATGCAATAGTCGGCAAAAAAACGTACACTAAGACTATCTTAAAGCGCTTTCGTTGGCGTGCTTCACAAACTTTACTTGTGTAACTGATGGAGGGAAAAAAATGGAAATCAATAAAGAACGTGGTGGGCTTGCCTACTGGAAACAAATTATTATCTTAATGTGTTCAGGCTGGGTCACTATCTGGATTTATCGCGCTGCGTTATCACCGGTCTATCCGCAAATCAATGAGTCACTTGGTGGCAATATTTCTGATACAGCATTAGGATCGATCGCCAGCTTTTACTTTTTCGGCTATGTGATCATGCAGATCCCTGCCGGCTTTTTAGTGGATAAGATTGGGAAGAAAACAGTTCTGCTTCCGGGATTTGTGGTATTTGCACTGGCAGCTTTACTGATTTCACAAGCCTCTTCAATCTCCATGATCTATACCGGTAGCTTTTTAGCAGGGATCGGCTGTGGATCATTTTATGGTTCCGCGTATTCTTTGACCTCACAGAACATTCCGAAAGAAAAGAAGAGCTTCTCAACAGCGATCGTCAATAGTGGTTCTGCCGTTGGTTCAGGGTTTGGGATGATCTTATCAAGCTTTATCGTTATTCAGATGAATATGCCTTGGCAAACAATGATGTATTTATCCGCTTTCTTGATCGTATGTATGACGATCGCTTTCGCATTGGTGATCCGCAGCAACAAAGAAGACGTAGCTTTCTTGGAGAGTCAAGCAGCAGCTGAAGAAGAAACAACGGATCAGCCGAAAGAAAAAGTTTCCCTTTCGACCTTGTTCTCCCTGCGGATGCTCTTTACGTATGTGTTATATTTTGCGACGTGTTATGCCTACTATATGACGGTTACTTGGCTACCAAACTTCTTAGGAACAGAACGAGGCTTCCAAGGAGTCGCAATCGGATTCTCTTCTTCATTGGTGGCATTTGCTTCGATTCCTGGGGCCTTGTTCTTTAGCCGCTTGGCAGACAAATACATGCATAAAAAAGTTACCTTTATCGTTATTTTAGAAATATTAGCGGCGTTGATGTTATTAGTAACGGTGCAAGCAACAAATTCGACCTTCTTAATGATCGCGTTGATCTTGTACGGGTTCCTTGGAAAACTAGCGGTTGAACCAATCATCATTTCTTGGCTAGGGGAAAATGCACCAAAAGTTGGGGTCGGTACGACATTAGGGGTCTTCAACTTTTTCGGCATGATGTCTTCCGTTATCGCACCAACATTGACCGGATCGATCTCGGATGCAACAGGGTCAAAAGTAATGGGCTTTTATATCGCAATTATTTTGTTGATCGGTGGTACATTCTTATTCTTGACTGTAAACTCTAAGAAAACAGCAAAGTAGAAAAGTGAGGAACAACAGATGAAAAAACGATCCTTAAAAATCAGTTTGACCAACCAAATCATGATTGCAACGGTATTGGGGATTTTTTGGGGCGTTTCCTTTCCCGGTTTAGGTGATCAAATGCAGCTAGTCGGGGACTTCTTCTTGCGACTGATTCAAATGTCTGTGGTCGTGTTGGTCATGGGCTCGGTGATTGAAGCGGTGGGGGGACTTGATCCAAAAGAATTAGGTGGGATCGGCGGGAAAGTCTTCCTCTGGTTTACCGGTTCGACCCTCGTCGCCGCTATTTTCGGTCTCTTGTTCGCCTTGATCCTCAAGCCCGGCGCAGGCCTTGACCAGTCGCTGCTGCAAAGTACAGAAACTGCATTAAGTACCAGCAGTATAGAAGAAGTCATCTTGAACTTTGTTCCACTGAACATTATTCAAGCCATGGTGGAGCAGAATATGATCCAAGTGATTATTTTTTCGCTCTTCTTTGGCCTTGCCTTGAGCTTAATCAAGCATGAAAAAAAGAATCAGCTGTTTCTAGATATGATCAGTAGTTTTAATCATATTTTGTTAAAAATGGTCAGCATGATCATGAAGTTGGCGCCGATCGGGATTTTCGGCCTTGTTGCTTCCTTGGTAGAAGATACCGGCATTCGTGTGTTGGGAATGTTAGCCAGTTTTTTATTGACGTTAGCAGCGGCATCTTTGCTCTTTTTGTTTCTTTGGTTTCTCTTGACGTCGCTCTATTGCAAAGTTTCCTTGTTTCGTTTGATAAAGAATATGTGGCGTCTATCGGTGATTTCCTTTACGACCACCTCTTCTGCTGTTTCATTGCCGTTTCAAATCGAAGATGGCAAAGAACGATTTGGGATCAGTGATCGAATCAATAAGCTCGTGATGCCTCTAGGCATGACCTTAAATAGCAATGGGCTCTCCTTATTTTTAGCCCTGGCAATCGTAACCGTTGCTCAGGCGTACCAGATCCAATTGAGCTGGGGGGATCTTTTGCAAGTGGTCTTGTTGTCCTCGTTGGCATGCTTGGGAACGATCGTCGTTCCAGGCGGCGGATTAGTCACACTGGCTACGGTTTTACCTATGTTAGGACTGCCTAATGAAAGCATCGCCTTACTGGCAGGGATCGATTGGTTTTCTGGGATGTTTCGGACCCTCTTGAATGTTGACCCTGACGTCACGGTGGCGTTGATCGTTGCTCATGATGAAGGAGAACTGGATCGTGCAATCTTCAATGGTGAAAAAGCCCAGGTCAAATTAGCAGAAAAAATCACCGATGGCGTATAAGACCAATCATTCTTGTGATGAAACTTTACTCTTTTTTGGAAACGTGCTACGATTGATTCGTTGATAGACTAAAGAAGCTTCCTGAAATACCGTAAACGGTAAACAGTAGCGGCTGATTTTCCGCTTGTCATTCAACAGACAAATACGACAAAAAGAGGAGGAAAAAACATGACAGCATCGATGAAATTGTGGATTGACCTTTTGAATAGCTAATTTAAATCTATTTCAAAAGTCTAGGCAATCGTGATTTCAAGGGATGAGTGTCCTCTTTTTTCCAATTTCTTATTAAAATCAGGGTATAGCGGTAGGCTATGCCCTTTTTTTGTGCTTGCGTTTTCCTAGACGGGAAGGACAGACTGATGGAACAATTAAGTGTAAAAATAAACAATCTAATCAAAAATTATGGGGCCAAAGAAGTACTGAACATTGAAGAACTGAGTGCCTATCAAACGGATCGTATCGGGATCGTGGGCGCAAACGGGCAAGGCAAGTCTACCTTGCTGAAGTTGATTGCGGGAGTGGTCGATCCTGATTCAGGAACGATCCAAAAAGAAAATTCGTTTCACTATTTCCCGCAAATCGCTGAGGTGACTGAAAAGACAGAGGCCCTTGACTGGGCGCTGTTCGGTCGTTTTTCGATCCCAACAAATGAATTGGCGACACTAAGCGGGGGGAGGAGACCAAATACCGGTTGGCACAAACGTTATCTTCCTATCAGTTAGGACTTTTGCTCGATGAGCCAACGACCCACTTGGACCAGCAAGGAATTCAAGTCTTGATTGATGAACTGCAGTATTATTATGGCACCCTGATCGTGGTCAGTCATGATCGGTATCTATTGAATCAGCTGGCAACGAAAATCTGGGAAGTCGATCAAGGAAAAGTCACCGAGTATTCTGGTAATTATGACAGTTATCGACAGCAAAAAGAGCAAGCGGCACAGCGTGTTGCCTGGGAGGCTGCGCAGTATCAGCAACAAAAACAGCAGTTGACCCAAGCGATCCAAAAGAAAAAAGAACAAGCGATCAAGAGCAGTCGCATTTCTGAAAAAAAGCGGCAGCAGAACATCCGACCAGACCGTTTGTCGTCATCAAAACAAAAAGACACGGTGCAAAAGTCATTGCAAAAAACAGTCAAAGCCATGGAAAGCCGCTTGGATCAGTTGGAAGAAGTGAAGGGTGTTGCCCGGCAGCAGGTGATTCGTTTTCCAGTAGTCCCTGCAGTGGAGCTGCATAATAAACGACCGATTCGTGGGGAGCAAGTAACCATTCAAAGAGGGGCGAAACGTTTGCTAGACAGCAGCAGTTTCCAGTTTGCTGCCGGGAAGAAAATCGCTATCGTGGGTCCGAACGGTTCGGGGAAGTCGACTTTACTAAAAGAAATCATCGCAGGTGGAGAGGGAATCTATGTATCACCGAAAATCGTCTTTGCGGTCTACGAGCAAATGGGCTATCGAAAAAACAGCACCACACCGCTTTTGACGGAATTGATGGCTCAAACAGACTATCAGGAACCACTGGTCCGCAGTATTTTACACAATCTGGGATTTAGCCAGATTGACGTGATGAAGCCAGTCAATGTGCTAAGCGGCGGGGAAGCGACACGGGTCGAGCTCGCACGCATCTTTACTCAATCTGCCAATGTCTTGATACTTGATGAACCGACGAACTTTATTGATCTACCGACAATCACCGTCTTGGAACAATTGATTCGCAGCTATCGAGGCATCGTTTTGTTCACATCTCACGATCAAGCGTTTATCGATGCCGTCGCGGATGACGTGTATCTAATCGATCATGGGAAATTAACATTGGTTTCTAGTAACTAGCAGCATAGTCGCTTTTATACCTGTATAGAGAAAAACAGCGCGGGAAAGGAAGCGACCGCCCAACGTTCGATCAACAATCGGCCGTTGAGCGGTCACTACAAAACCCGCGCTGTTTTTTTCGCAATCATCGGTATCGCCTCGCTGTTGCTACATCGCTTAATAAATCTTTTTCGTAAAGTATTTTAAGATCAGGGGAGAGATCAAGGTACTCAACAAGACAACGATCACCAAAGGGGAATACAATGCGGACGAAATCAATTGGTTTTGTTGACCAATCTGTAAAATGATCAATGCCATTTCACCTCGGGAAATCATTCCAGCTCCCACCATCCAAGCACTGTTGTTTGAGAATTTCGCGATTTTCGCCCCGACATAGCCGCCGACCAATTTGGTCATGATCGCGACCACGGTAAAGGCAAGAATAAAGAATAATTGCTCATTTAAGCGGGAAAAATCAACTTCTAAGCCAACGCTGACAAAGAACACCGGAATGAAGACGGCGTAACCTAATGCTTCGACACTGTGTTCCACTTCCTCACGAACCTTCGTTTGACTGACAGCGATCCCTGCGAAGAAGGCACCAATGACCGAGCTTAACCCAACGAGGTCAGCAAGATACGCCATTCCTAAGCAGATGATCAGTGACATGATGATCACCGCGGAATTTGCAAATAGCTTTTCTGCAAGTGCCAATAAGAACGGAGCAATCCATTTCACTAATAGAAAAATCAACACAAAATAAATCAATTCTACCAATAAGGTGACCGGCAGTGGTGTTGCTTGGCTGCTTTCGCCGCCTAAAAAGGAAAGGCTAAGACTCAAAACCAACACGACCAAAATATCATCCACGACGGAAGCACCAAGAATCGTCGACCCTTCTTTCGTATTCACCACATTCAACTCTTTCAATACTTCGACAGAAATACTGACTGAGGTGGCAGCTAATACGATCCCGAAAAAGAACGCTTCTGTGGGACTGCTTTGAAAACCGACCCCCGTGGCATACCCGAAGAGCATAGGGAACACGATCCCCAAAAGGGCAACGAGCATCCCTGGACGAAAATAGCGTTTCAATAAAGAAATATCACTTTCCAATCCCGCTAAAAACATCAGCAAAATAACACCAATCTCTGAAAAATCATGAACCAGAATATCTGGATGGACCCAATTGAGTCCTGCGCCTCCTAGTAAAACCCCCGCTAACAACTGCCCGATAACAGCAGGAACGCCCATCCGTCTCGCCAGATGCGAGAAGAGGGTCGTTGTGATTAGGATCAAACACAAAATCCCGACAAAATGCATAAAACCTCATCCTTCTTTCCTATAACATACTCCCCTTTAGTATAGCATTCTCTCTTGAATTGAGCCTGTATCAAGCCTTTTTTTATTAAAAGAGTTTCATTAAACCACACGTTTTTTGAGATAAGGAGGAAGCGAAGGCAATCAGAGTTTTTCTGTGCACTCGTCGAAATAAAAAAACATTATTTTCACTTTACTTGTAACAAATTATTGTTCGAGCCAACGGGCAAGCCGTTGAAAAACCATTTGGACTTGCGGCTCCTCGACGTTTTTCAAAAAGTCGTGGGGCAAATCATAGACAGGGACAAATTTGCTTTTAGGCACTTTCTTCAAGCCTTTGCTGTAACGAAAAGGAACTTCCTCATCGGTACTGCTGGCACTGCTGAAAATTGGAGGAAATTGAGCAAGCAGCTCAGGATCAATGGCATAGTCAGAAAGAGCTTCAGCTGTTAGACCATAGATCGTTGTGAGTTCTTGCTGTTGAACCCAATAAACATAAGGCAAATAGCGCTGAAACTGCGGATCATCCCAAACGATCTCGGTTTGATCCAAAGAAGGGACTTGCTCTTTGCTTAAGAGCGGCTGCTGCAAGACTCGTTTGTTTTCAATAAAAGAAAGATCGGTATACCCATAAAAATTGACCAGTTTTTCAGGCAATCTCTGTTGTTCCTTCAGTAATTGCTGGGTAAGCGCCAGCATCAAATAACCGCCAGCTGAGCGTCCGCAGAAACAAAACGGGTTATCTTTAAGCACAGTTGCTTGCAATTCTTGAAAATTTTGCCAGTTCAGCGCCAAAATCTCCGCTAACGAGGAATTGGGCGCCAGTAAATAATCGACTGTGAGGACGCTGTATTGCTGCGCTTGAAATAGTGTGATCAGTGATGCGGGAATGTCTTGGCGGGTTCCATAAACAAAACCGCCGCCGTGAAAATAAATCAGGTATTTCTCCGAAGCAGGATAGAGGGTCACGGAAGCACCGGTGGTCAATTGCCATTCTTTTTTCATTTTGCTTGACTCCTTTTCTGAAGCTCTAATAAATAGGTGCCGATCTCGTAATTGACTAATTGGATCGGACTTGTCAGATCGATCTCTAGTAGCTGTTCGATTTTGCTTAGCCGATAACGAATCGTTTTGGCATGAAGAAACAAGGTTTCAGCCGTATTTTTGTAATTGCGATTCGTGATAAAAAAGGTATATAGCGTTTTGAACAGCTCTTCATTTTCTTCCGAGAGTTGATACAGCTTCGGGGGAATGCTTTGCTGCAGCTTTTCCAGTTGGTTCTCCTTGATAAAGGAACTAAAGATACCTAAGTCGCTATAGGCAATGATCGGCGCCAAATAAAACTGCCGATTGAAGCGAATCGCATCCAAACACTCTGGCAGGATCTCTTTGATCTGTTCCTTGCGCAAGACTTCGCTGACCACCAAGCAGCCATGTTCATCGGCTAGCAGGGCATCATCAAAATATGTCTGCAGCATCTGTTTCGTCACCTGATGGGCGATCGATTGGAAATTATAGAGGATCACCAAATAATTGTGGTGTTCAAAAAAGACGTGGGGTGTTTTCAACGCCCGTAGCTTGTGCAAAACGACGGACTTACGCTCCTTATCTTTAAAGCTGTTGGAAGCAAAGGCGATGCCTTGGTAGAAATCGTAGCGATCCAGTTGCGCTTCTTCTAACAAAAGATCCAGCTCAGCCAAATTGCTAGGAGTGTTTTGCAAGATCGCATCGGCAAGATTGTTCATGCGATTGTAGCGCTCTTTCTTCAACAAATACGCCATTTGGAGGCGTTCATAGATGACGTCGATCACATTTTCAATAATCATGACTTTTGCCTCAGGGATCTGCGAATCTTTCTGATAAACGATCAAGGTACATAAATCATTGTAAGGATTGATGATCTCTACTTTGATGGCAGTCACATATTGATTGTTCTCATGAGAAAATAATTCTAAATATTCGTAGTGGTTCTTGGTAAACTCGACGGTTTTCATGGGTTCTTGTTTGGTCACCACGAAATTCTTAAAGGATTGACCGACGGACACATGCACATCTAAATGGGGGATGCGCAAAGAACAAGGCTTTTCGATCAATTGATAGAACTCTTGTATGATCTGATCGAAAGAAGAGTGGTTGCGCTCGACTTTCATGAAGCGCTGACGAACTTCGTAATAGGTACGCAGCAGCTGGGTTTGGTGATTCAGCAATGGTTCGTAAACCGCTAGCATGATGGCTTCATAGCTGACTTCTTGCTGTACTTTGATCAAAGGGATCTGATAAGCAAAGCTAAGCTCAATCACCCAATCTGGAATCATAGGGATCAAGCGATCCACTTTGATCACTAAACCGCTGACACCGATTTGCTGCATTTTTTCAAAAAAAACACGCAGTTCCTCAGGCGATTGGTCTTTGAAGGCATAAAAAGAAGTCAAAATCAATTGATGGGCTTTGCTCCATTTTTCGATATCCATCGCTTCCAACACCATAACGGAACCAACGGAATTTGTTAAACCAATGGAGCCAGTCAGGACTTTACTTTTTTCAAAAAGCGGCAGTTCAACCAATTCTTTTAATTTCATAAAATGCTCCTTTTTTCTCTTTTGGATAAAAAGTATAGCATTTTTTTAGAACTTTATCCAATGAAAACGCAAACAAGGCTCGTTAGAATGAGAGTATAAGAAAAGGAGGAGAACAAATGCTGCACACAGTAATCTTAAAGAATAACTACCAAGATTCCATTAACTTAATGCTGCTGACGAATACGATCAATGATCTAGGCGATGTCGAAATGAGTCAAATCATGATGGGGACGGATGCAAACAAAGACATATTAAATAACACTGGATTGCTTTCTAAAGAGGCAGAAGGTGCTTCACCCAACGATATGATGATCGTGGTCGATAGCCAAAACGAACAGATCATGGATCAAGTAATGCCAGCGATCGATTCATTTTTAGCTGATCTTTCAGCAAAAGATCAAGGCAAAGAAACGCCAGCGGCGGCTTCATGGCAAGAAGCCTTGAGCGCAATGCCAGATGCCAATGTTGCATTATTTAGTATTCCTGGGGAATATGGCGCAGCCGAGATGGAAAAAGCGCTAAAAAATGACTTGCATGTTTTCTCGTTTACGGACAATGTCGCTATCGAAGATGAAGTGCGTTTGAAAAAGCTGGCTCATGAAAAAGGCTTATTGATGATGGGGCCTGACTGTGGGACTGGTATTATTTCTAGCATTCCGATTGCCTTCACGAATGTCGTGGCACCAGGAAACATCGGCGTCGTTGGTGCCTCTGGTACGGGGATTCAAGAAGTGACGACGATCATTGACCGATTAGGCGGTGGTGTCGTTCATGCCATCGGGACCGGCGGACGTGACTTAAGCGACAAAGTTGGGGCGATCACTGTCAAAGATGCCATCGTTGCTTTAGAAAATCATGAACCGACAGATGTGATTTGCGTGATCTCGAAACCACCTGCAAAAGAAGTGCGGGATGAAGTCGTTCAATTGCTGCAAAGTATCAGCAAACCTGTGGTAGCGATTTTCTTAGGAGAAAAACCAGAAGCCCATGAAGGAAAAGTCTATTTGGCACATACGCTGGAAGAAACAGCGCGTATCGCTGTTGATCTTGCCAATGAAGAACCCGTCAAAGCGAACTATTTTGAACGCGTGAAATCCCCAGATGTGCCCAAACTCGCTGAAGACAAAGTGGTCAAAGGTCTTTATTCTGGCGGTACATTAGCTGCCGAAGCAGGAATGCTGATCTCCGAAGCCTTGAATCTAGAAGGCCTTGTAAAACAAGAAGGCTATATCTTGCATTCCCACGGCTATGATGTGATCGACCTTGGTGATGATATCTATACCCAAGGCAAACCGCATCCAATGATCGATCCTGAAGTGCGCATCAAAAAAATCGAAGACTATGCGCAAGATGAGCAAACCGGGGTCATTTTATTTGATGTGGTGCTAGGTTACGGCGCGCATACAGATATGGTAGGAGCTTTGTTACCAGCTATCGAAGCTGCACAGCAAACAGCCCAAGCAGCTGATCGCGCGTTGTACTTTGTTGCTACCGTCTGCGGAACTGAAAAAGATCCGCAAAACTACCAAGAAGCAGTCAACCGTTTGAAAGCAGCTGGCGTCTATGTGGCACCAAGCAATGCTCAAGCAGTGCAATTAGCCCTAGCTTTAAAAGGGGCGACTCTTTCTGAAGCAGACAAAACAGTCAATGACTATACTGGTAGCAAGGTTGAGGTGCCGACAGTCAGCGAGAAAGTAATGGAGCTGTTGACCACCAAACCACGGATCATCAATGTTGGCTTGCAAAGCTTCAATGAATCGATCCTGCAATATGGCGGGAAAACAGAACAATTCAACTGGCGTCCTCGTGCTAACGGCAACAAGAAAATGATCCGTATTTTAGACGCGTTAGAAGAATTTGACGAAAAAATCACAGCTGAAAACCAAGCAGTGACGGATAAAATCAAAAATGCCCAACCATTCTTGATCGATGTCGTTCCGGCTAAATCAGTGATCGCTGAATTAAACGAAAGTCAGAAAACCTTGCTGCATGCAGGACCGCCGATCCAATGGTCGGAAATGACGGGACCGATGCAAGGATCTTGTATCGGCGCTGCCTTGTTTGAACGCTGGGCGAAGGATGAAGACGAAGCCTGCCGCCTACTAGAAAGTGGGGAAGTCCGCTTTATGCCATGTCACCATGTCCAGGCAGTCGGTCCAATGGGCGGGATCACTTCAGGGAATATGCCTGTCTTTGTGGTTGAAAACCGCCTTGTCGGCAACAAAGCCTACTGTATTTTGAACGAAGGGATCGGTAAAGTCTTGCGATTCGGTGCTTATTCACAAGAAGTCATCGATCGTTTGGATTGGATCAAAGACGTCTTAGGACCAACCATTGCCAAGGCATTAAAACTAACTGAAGAAGGCATCAATTTGAATGTATTGATTGCCCGGTCGATCACAATGGGGGATGAATTCCATCAACGAAATATTGCAGCATCATTGAACTTCTTGAAAGAGATCGCGCCGTTGATCATCCAAACAGAAATCGATGAAAAGCAAAAATATGAAGTGATCAAGTTCTTAGCAGATACCGATCAATTCTTCTTGAATATCATGATGGCAACCGGCAAAGCCATCGTTGACGGTGCCCGTGTCGATGCCAAAGGAACGATCGTGACCACCATGACGAGAAACGGCGTCAATTTTGGGGTTCGTGTCGCCCAAACAGAAGACCAATGGCATACTGCACCAGTCAATACGCCGAAAGGTTTGTACTTTACTGGGTTTACCGAAGCAGATGGCAATCCTGATATTGGGGACAGTGCCATTACTGAAACCGTCGGTGTCGGAGCAATGGCGATGGTAGCCGCACCAGGTGTAACACGCTTTGTCGGCGCTGGTGGCTTTGAAGATGCGCTAGAAACTTCCAATGAAATGGCAAAAATCTGTTTCGGTCATAATCCGACCTTCTCGATCCCAACATGGGACTTCCAAGGGACTTGTTTGGGGATCGACATCCGTAAAGTCGTTGAAACAGGCATCACCCCAATCATCAATACCGGGATCGCCCATAAAGAAGCAGGTGTCGGCCAAGTCGGTGCAGGGACGGTGCGCGCACCGTTAGGCTGTTTTGAAAATGCCTTGACGGCTTATGCGAAGGATCTGGGGATCGATGTTGACTGAGAAAATCAAAATCAGTGATTATCTAGACCCATTGCGACGATTCGGTCGTAACGGTCGGGTGCATAGCGTGTTTGATCGTTCATTCAATGTGATGATCGGGCAGCAGCTGGTTAACATCAACAATTATCACAACTATTTGACTGGCTTCGGTATCTTTTTAACAGATGCATTGTTTGAGCAAGTCCTGCCTTTGATCGAGGTCGGCAATCGCGTGCAAGTCCGAGAGCATGGTCTGACCTTTTACAGCACAAAAGGAACATTTTCTCTTTCATTAGAGGAAAAAGAATTGGTTTCGCTGCAGGTGAAGGAGCTATCCTTCACCTCTGCGGAATTGCAGCTTTTGAAAGAAATCCTGCTTCAACAAAAACTAGAAACCAAGATTGGGTTGCCCGAAGATGAGAAAACCCAAGCAGTGTTTGCGGCATTGCGGCAGCCTGTCTCAGATTGGGAACCAATCATTGCTCACCTGATTGGCCGCGGCAAAGGATTGACGCCTAGCGGCGATGATCTTTTAGTTGCCTATCAAGCGATGCTCTATGCCTTGCAGCAGCCGGAAGCTGAAGTGTTGGCGCAAGCATTGGCAAAACCGCTGTCTACGACGGATGTCAGCTTTGCTTATATTCAAAGTGCCAGTCAAGGGTATGTCAATTCTCTGATGCTGCAATTATTCAAAGATTTAAAAAAGCAAAACCCACAAGTGATTGAAAAAGATGTGCAGCAGTTGATGTCCGTTGGTCATTCGTCAGGCAAAGATCTTAGTTTTGGGTTGTTGTTAGCGTTGGAGTCATTGTCACTTGAGGAAAAAGAATAGAAATGGGGAGAAATCATGGAAATCAGTAACCAGAAAGATGCGGTCAAAGTAAGCAATTCTTACTGGAAAAAAGTCGTTGCTATTTTCTTTGTCGGCTGGATTTTAATGTACGCCACACGGACGATCTTCAATCCAATCATGGGTGTGATCGGAGAAGAATTCAATTTAAGCAACACACAACTAGGACTTGCCAATAGTATTTTCTTTTTGACATATGCCGTTGCGCAAATTCCTTTTGGCATCATCGGCGACAAAATCGGTCGCAAATTGGTGATCACCCTAGGTTTTGTTTTATTGGCGGTGACTACTTACTTCAGTGGGCTAGCCACAAGCTTCGTTTTGTTCTTAGTGATTCGTGCCATTGCAGGGATTGGTCAAGGTGCCTATTACGGTCCGCAATACGCATTGTCTACCGAAGCGATTCCCGACAACAAACGGACCGTCGGAAATGCCATTATCAACAGTGGGATGGCGTTTGGAACGTCTGGCGGGTACTTGCTTTCTAGTAAATTGGTCTTGGATAACGGGGGACATTGGAGCCAACCCTTCTTCCTAATGGCGTTTCCGACCTTGATCGTCGGTGTCTTGTTCTATTTTGTTTTGAAAGAAAAAGTGATTCGTCCAGAAGATGAAGGACAAGAAATAAAAGAAGAGGGGCCAAAAGAAAAGATTTCCTTGAAGCAGATTTTTTCAAACCGCAATCTCGTGGCAGCCTTTGTTCTATGCTTTACCAGCATTTATGCAAACTTTGTGATTATAACTTGGCTGCCGCAATTCTTGATTGCCGAGCGTGGCTTTGAAGGGGCGAGTGTCGGCTTTATTGCTTCCTTAGTCCCATGGGCATCGATTCCAGGTGCGTTGATTTTTGCTCGATTGAATGATAAAACTGGCGCGACGAAAAAATTAGTCTATTTATTGGTCCCATTGGCGACCCTTTCCGTATTTGCCATTGCCTTTGTAACGGATCGTACCTTATTGATCACTGTTTTGATTTTGTATGGATTGACTGGCAAGCTGGCGCTTGATCCAATCGTCGTGACCTTTGTGACGAAAAACGCACCAAAAGGCGCCTTAGGAACAACCTTGAGTGCCTATAACTTTATCGGGATGTCGGGGTCGATCTTAGCGCCTTATGTTACTGGCTTTTTAGCCGATTCTTTAGGATCGATGCAGGTCGGGTTTTACCTGTCTTGTCTATTACTGCTGATCGGATTAGGTGTTTTTGCCGTATTAGCAAAGGAAAATCAGAAGGAGAGCATAAAATGAGTTTGAATGTGATCGCTTTAGGCGGCAATGCTATTTTAGATAAAGACCCCAGTGATGAAGGACAAAAAGCAGTCGTTGCGCAAGCAGCACGTTATATTGCCGATTTTGTCGAAAAAGGGGAAAAAGTCATTGTTTGTCACGGCAATGGACCACAAGTCGGCAACTTGCTGTTGCAGCAAAAAGCCGGGGAAAGTGAAAAAAATCCCCAATTGAAATTAGACAGCTGCGTAGCGATGACCCAAGGAAGTATCGGTTATTGGCTGCAAAATGCCTTGATCAATGAGTTTGCCACACGTCAAGCACATCCATCGGTAATCTCATTAGTCACCCAAGTTCGTGTCGATCCAGCAGATCCATCGTTTGAGAGACCTTCCAAACCAGTCGGACCTTTTTATAGTGAAGAGGAAGCCAATGCTGCGATGGCAGCCAATGGCGGGGTATATCAAGAAGATGCTGGGCGTGGTTACCGCAAAGTGGTTCCATCGCCGAAACCGCAAGAAATTGTTGAAAAAGAAGCCATCAAAACATTGGTCGATGCAGGTGTGATCACGATTTGTGCCGGTGGCGGTGGCGTACCTGTCGTTCGCAACGATAATGGGTTTACTGGCGTGGAAGCCGTCAACGACAAAGACTTTACCGCCAGTGTCTTAGCAAAAGACGTGCAGGCCGATCGCCTGATCATTTTGACCGGTGTCGACAATATCTACATCAATTACAATCAGCCGAATCAGCAAGCCTTAGGGGAAATCAGTGTGGCACAAGCCAAGGGCTACATCGAGGAAGGCCATTTTGCAGCGGGAAGTATGTTGCCAAAAATAGAAGCTGCGATTGATTTTGTTGAAGAAGATGCAGCCAGAACCGCGATTATTACCTCAATCGAAAAGTTAGCTGAACTAGATCAGCATACAGGAACCATACTTCGAAAATAAAGAGGGGATCAAAGTGAAAGCAAAAAAACTACCGATGGTGACGCAGATCGTTATTGCCGTTCTTCTAGGGATTCTTTGCGGTTTGTTCTTTGGGCAAGCCGCTTCATTCCTAAAAATCTTGGGCGATCTTTTCTTGCGTCTGATGCAAATGGCGATCCCGTTATTGATCGTTGGACAAATCATTCAAGCAGTTGGGGGGATTGCCCCGAAAGAACTCACTCGTTTGGGTGGAAAAACGATCGCTGTCTTTGGGATTTCCTCCTTATTCGCTGCTGCATGGGGCGTGCTGATGGCGCTCTTCTTTGCTCCAGGCAAAGGGATCGACTTTTCACAAGCTGCCGGCGAACCTCTGCAAGCACAAGAAATTTCTATATCAGAGACTGTGATCAACTTTATTCCCACGAATATTTTCGATGCGTTGAGTAAAGGGTCAATTATTCAAATCATCGTTTTTGGGTTGTTCTTTGGTGTTGCTCTCAATCGCTTTATGCAAAAGAAACCTGAGTCATCTCTTTATGGGCTGATCGTGGATCTAAATGAGGTTGTCATCGCTATCATTCGTTACGTGATGATCGTGGCACCAATCGGTATTTTTGCTTTGATCGCTTCAACGATCAGCTCCCTGGGCTTGCAGATCATTTTGCCATTAGGCAGCTATTTGCTCGTCTACGGTCTAGCCACCGTCACGTTCCTTGGGCTGTGGCTAGTCTTATTGACCGTGTATTGTCGGATCAATCCGTTACGATTGATCAAAAATATGAAGAATATGTCGGTCATGGCATTGGCGACGACCTCCTCTGCCATCACGCTGCCGATCGCTATGGAAGAATCCCAGAACAAATTAGGAATCAGTAGCCGCATCACCAATTTGGTATTGCCATTGGGCATGTCTTTGAACAGCAATGGGTCAGCGATGCATATGGCGATTACCGTCATGACAATCGCCCAAATGTATCAAATCAACTTTGACGGGATCCAAATGGTGACGGTAGCTGTAACTGCGACTTTCGTTTCTTTAGCCAATGCAGTTGTTCCCGGAGCGGGGTTAGTTTCCTTGGCAATCATCGTTCCCCAGCTTGGTTTACCAATCGAAAGCATTGCGCTATTTGCTGGTGTCGAATGGTTTGTTGGCATGCTGCGGACAATTTTGAACGTGAACTCAGACGTCTATTCAGCGCTGCTGATCGCTAAGTCAGCCGATGAACTGGATTATCGCGTGTTTAATCAATAAGAGAAGCCGTTGCCAAGCGTGCTTCTCTTTTTCTAAGGAGGAGAAAAGATGGAAGAAATGAGCAGACGTTCTCTGCTGGAATTAGAAGCATTGATGAAAAAGAAACTATTGGCTGCTGGTTTGCCAGAAGCCGCTGCCAGTGAAACAGCGGCGCATTTGACCTTTGCGGATGCTTGCGGGATCCATTCTCATGGTGCCGTGCGGATGGACTACTATGCCGAGCGTTTAGTAAAAGGTGGCATCACGCTGGAACCAAACATGTCTTTTGAAAAAACAGGCGCCGCTACCGGAATTTTCCACGGAGATAACGGCATGGGGCATTATGTGTGCAATGAAGCGATGGCGATCGCCATTCATCTGGCAAAAGAAGCCGGGATCGCTGCAGTAGGAATCGAGCAGACCAGCCATAGCGGGACGATGGCGTATTACGTCAAACAGGCTGCTGAAGCCGACTTAGTAGCGATCGCCATGTGTCAATCGGATCCGATGGCGGTGCCTTTTGGTGGGACCGAAAACTATTTTGGCACCAATCCAATCGCGTTTGCTGCACCACGAGCCAATCATCCACCGGTGGTTTTTGATATGGCGACGACGGTTCAAGCGTGGGGCAAAATTTTGGACGCTCGCTCGAAGAAGCAGCAGATCCCCGATACTTGGGCAGTAGACGAGCATGGCTTGCCTACCACCGATCCCTATGCTGTCCAAGGATTATTGCCAATCGCTGGTGCTAAAGGATATGGCTTGATGATGATGGTGGATATTTTAGCTGGCTCGATGCTAGGCTTGGCTTTTGGTAAACAGGTCACCTCCATGTATGCGGACTTGACGGAAAAACGCCGCTTAGGACAATTCCTTCTTGTGATTGATCCATCTCGTTTTACCAACACCGAAACCTTCAAGCAAAGCATCGATCAGATGGTGACTGAGCTGCATGCAATCCCGCCAGTAGAAGGGCAATCACAAGTCTACTATCCTGGAGAGATCAGCCAAATACACTTTGAAAAAGCCCAGCAAGAAGGGGTCATAATCCCCAAAGCGATCATCGATTATCTCGAAAGCGAAACCCTCCATTTTGATCGCTATGGTAGTCAAGATTCCTTTGCTAAATAAAAATCCGCAAAAGGCAGTTGGTTCAGAGGGGGATTGAACCAACTGTTTTTTTGCTGTCTGGATCAAAGAGAAGTTTTCAGTCAGAAAATCGCACATTATTGGCAGGATCAGATGAATTCTTTGAGTTGGTTCATTTTGTTCAAAGCATTTCTTAAGCCATTCGACCTTTGATTGCTTGTTTTTTGGAATGTGGTAGAATAGGTCGCATAAGTTAAGATCACTCAAGAAATGAGAAAAAAGCGAGGATGCAACGTGGCAATGAATAAAGTGGTTCTTACTGGGAAAATCGCAGAGATGCCTAGTAAAGAAGCGTTTGATGCGGCGGACGATCAGGGCGTACGTTTTGATCTTGTCATTGTGTCTCAATGGCAAAACAGTGAAGAAGTGCACCATGAATGGTTTGCTTGCGTCATTCATGGAAAACAGGCAGAGACCTTTTTACGGTATACTCAAAAAGGGGCAAGTATCAAAATCAATGGACACTTGCAAGGCTGTCCTTATGAAACACCAGAAGGTCAGAGACTTTGTGCGGCAGAAGTGGTGGTGGATAGCTTCCAAATCATAGAGTTGGCAGAAGAACCAGCGGCGCCTTTTCCTAAAAAGCGGCCATCGACACTTGATGAAACGACGCAAACAAAGTCGATCCGTAATGAAAAAGATCCCCTAAAAACACAGATGCTGGAGTTTTTAAAAGACAATCGATTATTTTAATGACGAAACATGCGGAAAGCAACGGCTTCTCGCATGTTTTTTTACGTAGAGAAAGCATTGGCAAAATTCAACTATATCTGACTAGCGGTGTTCTTTATTGCTTATCAAAGAAGGGGTTAAATAGAATGGTGATTGTAATAAATGATCGCGAAAGTGAAAATAGTGTTTCACAAAAAGTGCGGATTGGTTTAGAATAGTTGAAACATATCTTGAGAAAAAGTGCGGCGCTTGCCTTGTTCAACTGCTAGATACCGCTTTTTTCTGAAAAAATCGTTAATCAGGGAGGGATGTCGATGGGCAAACCAATTATAGGGATCGCTGCGAATGAAGTGCAAGATGCTGGCGATGTGCTGCATCATTTGCCGATCGCCTACACACCATTAGGGTATGTGCGAGCGATCCAGCAAGCGGGCGGACTGCCATTGCTCGTGCCAATCAGTGAGCCAGCTGCAGCCAAGGACTATGTTTCACAGATCGATAAACTGGTATTAGCTGATGGACAAGATGTTTCACCCAAGTTTTATGGGCAGGAGGCCCATCAGGCAACTGGAAGCGGCTTGTTGGCACGGGATGAGTTTGAACTAGCGCTGATCGATGAAGCGCTGCTGCAAAAGAAACCAATTTTTGCGGTTTGTCGGGGAATGCAGCTGGTCAACGTGGCATTCGGTGGCACGCTGCAGCAAGACATCAGTACCTTCAGTGAGATCATTCATATGCAGGCGCCGATTCCGAAAGAAGTGCCGACCCATGCCATCGTGACGGCTGAAAAAAGCATGTTGGCTCGTGTTTACGGTCAAAAAACAAAGGTTAATTCCTTTCATCATCAAGCGGTGGATCGATTGGCTCGTCCATTGCAAAAGACAGCTTGGAGTCCTGATGGCATCATTGAAGGCATTGAACACGTGGGTCAGCGCTTGTTGGCGGTTCAATGGCATCCTGACTTTGCCTATGATGCGCTTATACAAGAACAAGCGGTTTTCAAGTATGTCGTTGACGTATTGTAAGAAAGAGGGTCACGCAAGGAGGAGAAAAATGAAAAAGAAAATGATGGGTATCACTGCTTTCACAGTATTGGTTTTAAGTGCCTGCAGTACCACGAGTCCCACGACGGATTCTGGACAGCAAGAGGAGCAAGGAGCCGTTGCGCAAGAAATTCAAGTGTCAACCGCTGGCGCCTTATCAACCCTTGATAGCGGACAATACACGGATGTCAATAGCTCCGATATGATCGGACAAGTGGCAGAAGGGTTATACCGTCTGGATCAAGAGGGGGATCCTGAGCTTGCGATGGCCGCTGAAGAGCCTACGGTATCAGAAGATGGACTGGTTTATACCTTCACCATTCGTGATGCAAAATGGAGCAATAGCGATCCTGTTACTGCGGATGATTTTGTCTACGCCTTTCAATATGTTGCTAATCCAGAGAATGGTTCTAGTAGCAGTAATCAAATGGATGTGTTGAAAAATGGCAGTCAAGTGCGTCAAGGGGACGTTGAGGTGAGTGAGTTAGGTGCAAAAGCATTGGACCAGCAGACGTTAGAGCTGACATTGGCAAGTCCAATCTCGTATCTGGATCAAATTTTGGTCGGGACACCTTTTATGCCAAAAAACCAAGCGTTTGCTGAAGAAAAAGGTGCCGATTATGGGTTGTCAGCGGAAAATTTTGTCGGCAATGGCCCATTCTTGATCGAAGGGTGGAACGGGACCAACGAATCATGGACGTTAACGAAAAATCCTGATTATTGGGATGCTGAGAATGTCCAATTGACCAAGATCGACGTGCAAGTAGTGAAGGAAACGGCGACTGGTGTCAGCCTTTTTGAAACAGGAGAACTGGACTACACCACCTTAACGGATACTTACGCGCAGCAATACCAAAACTCAGCTCAAGCCAACTATGTGCCAAAGGCGCTGGTGGGGTATTTAAGTGCCAACCAAAAACGAGAAGTCACAGGCAATGTCAAAGTACGTCAAGCAATTTTACAAGCCATCGACAAAGAGGCATTTGCCGAAAATATCTTAGGTGATGGGTCCACTGCATTGAACGGCTTTGTGCCAAGCAACTTTGCCAAAGATCCTGAAACAGACCAAGATTTTCGTGAAGAAAATGGCGATTTACTGCCGTACGATTTAACAGCCGCACAAGAGCTTTGGGCACAAGCCAAAGAAGAGTTGGGACAAGACGAAATCACTTTGGAACTGTTGTCAGCAGATACAGCAGCAGCCAAGAAAACCATCGAGTTTGTCCAAGGGCAGTTAGAAACCAATTTGCCGGGATTAACCATCGATGCCAAGTCGATTCCTTTACAAAACCGTTTGGACTTGCAATACCAAGGTGAATTTGATCTCGTCTTTGGGACTTGGACACCAGATTACGCGGACCCGATCAACTTCTTAGAATTTTATGATTCAACAGGTGGCTTGAATACGTCTGGGTATGCTAGTGAAAGTTACGATCAAGGGTTAGCAGAAGCACGGACGACTTTAGCAAACGACCCAGCTGCCCGTTGGGACTTATTGAAAGAACTGGAAAAACAATTGATCGTTGAAGATACAGCCGTTTTGCCGTTATATCAAGGGGCGGTGGCGTATTTGAAAACAGATCGTTTGCAAGGGGTGCAAGTGTTTCCTTTTGGACGAACAGTATCCTATCGCCTAGCATCTGTCACAGAATAAACAGGTAGTAAGAAAACAGAGGAACTTTTTTTCAACCAAGTGTGCTGATCAAACAGCGTTTGTTGAAGAGAAGGGCATCTGTTTTTTTATTTTAGCCAAAATCGTTGCAACTCTTGGGGTAAAACAGGAATTCGTTTTCAAAAAAAGGTTGTTAAAAAGGGCTGTTTTCACATCTGTGTTTTTAGAAAAGTCAATCTTTTTTAAAGAAAATTAATAAAAGTTGTTGCATTCTCAGAAACTTATCTGTAAAGTGTTAGGTGTAGTCAGCAAAATAAAAAGAGAAGGAGGGATTACGATGCAAAAAGTATTTGATAAAAAAACAACCAAATTGAATAAAGTGAATCCCTCATTCGGTAACCATTAGTGTACAGATAATGTCTATAATAACGACGTTTATGCTCTGTCCTTTTTCCGAAGGGACAGAGCTTTTTTGTGTACTTTTTTAGAATGTGAGGGATAAAACATGAAGTATGTATTAAAACAATTAACAACGTATTTTAAAGAACATAAGGTGCGCTATACCTTCGTATTCGTCTTTATGGTTATTGCTAGTGCGATGTATGTCGCACCAATCTATATCTTGCGCTTATTCATTGATGCGCTGATCCAAGATAATTTTGATTATTCGGTACTGGTCCAATACGTGACCCTCTTTGCCGGAGCTATCTTGTTAGGATATCTGGCCGAATTTGTTTGGACGTTTAATTTATTTATTGGTTCCTACGATTTGCAAAAACAATTGCGGGAACAATTGATGAGCCACTTTCTTAAAATGGGGGCGCCGTTTTACCATCGTTTCCGAACAGGCGATTTAATGACTCGTTCCAGTGACGATGTCCAAGTGATGGGGATGACCGTTGGGTATGGACTGATGGTTTTCTTAAATACTAGTTTGTATCTAAGTTTTATCGTGGCGATGATGGCTGGGACGGTTTCTTGGCTATTGACCTTGATTGCCTTGATTCCAATGCCGCTTTTAGCCTATTACATTTTCAAATGGGGCTCGCAAGTCGATAAGGCGTTTACGGAAGCGCAGAATTCTGTTTCTGAGATGAACAGTGAAGTGTTGGAGATCATTGATGGCATTCGGGTCGTCCGAGCTTATGGACTAGAAGGAGCCACCACTGAACAGTTTCAAAAGAAAACACTGGAAACAAGAGCAAAAAACAATATCGTTTCTGAGATCGATTCCCGTTTCGGGCCGCTGATTACCATCATCTTAGCGATCAGTTTTGTGATGAGCTTTGGTGTCGGGGCGTTTCTTGTTGCCAACCAAACGATCACCATCGGTGCGATGGTCTCTTTCCAAGTGTACTTGACAATGGTCGTTTGGCCGATGATCTCAGCAGGAGATCTTGTGAATGTGATGCAACAAGGTGCCGCATCCTGGCGTCGGATCAATGAAGTGCTGCAGACGGGTGATGAATTAGAAACTCCTGGTGAAGCCGACCTGCAAGCCATCAATACGATCCGTTTTGAAGCATACCATTTCCAATACCCACAAGCAGCTCGTTATGTGTTAGAAGGACTGGATTTGACGATCACTCGTGGAGAAGTCTTAGGGATCGTTGGGAAGACCGGTAGCGGAAAAACGACGCTGCTAAGACAATTCGGTCACCGCTATCCATACTCTGATCAAGTACCCTTGATTAACGAGCAGCCGTTGACGACCTATCAAACAACAGCAGTGCGCAACCACTTTGCAGAAGTGCCGCAAGAACATACCTTGTTTTCACGAACAATTCGCGAGAACTTGCTATTCGGACAGCCAGATGCTTCAGAAGAAGTGTTGTGGGAAGCACTGGCATCCGCTTGCTTTAGTGAAGACATCAAGCGGATGCCAGAAGGGCTCGAAACGGTCGTCGGTGAGAAAGGCGTTTCCCTGTCTGGTGGACAAAAACAACGCTTGTCCTTAGCACGGGCGTTTTTACGAAACAGTGAAGTCCTCTTACTGGATGATGCCCTTTCGGCAGTTGATGCCAAAACGGAACAAGCCATCATCACGAATTTGAAAACGATGAAGCAGGCACCGACCTCCATCATCGTGACCCATCGATTGTCCGCCATCACCGAAGCGGATCAAATCATCGTCTTAGAAGACGGACGGATCACACAGCGTGGTACCCATCAGGAGTTGATCGAAACGCCAGGCTGGTACCAAGAACAGTATTACCATCAACAGTTAAAGGAGGACGATACAAGTGTTCTCAACGATTAAGCGTTTGCTCACGTATTTGAGCTATTATAAAAAACAATTTACCGTGGGCGCGATCTTGCTGTTGCTAGCAGCAGCGCTCGAGCTGACTTCACCACTGATTGCCAAACAGCTGATCGACCGAGTGATGACACCGGCGGTTGACAGCAGAAACCTAAACACGATGCTTTTGATCCAATTACTCGCTGGGTATTTGCTGGTCAATTTGATTGGTTCCCTCTTTCGTTATATCAGCTTGCTGCAATTGCGAAAAATGTCCAACAGTATTGTCAAAAAAATGCGGGATCAGCTTTTTGACCATATGCACAAATTACCGGTTTCTTACTTTGACCAGATCCCAGCTGGTAAAGTCGTCGCACGGATTACGAATGACACCGAAGTTTTGCGGTCTAATTTCTACGTGATCGTGATCAGTAATTTGTTAAGCAACATCATCCAAATCATTGGTGCGTTTATTGCATTATTTCTTTTGAACCGCACCTTAGGAGCAGCGATGCTGATCCTGATCCCGATTTTAGGAATCTGGCAGCATTTTTACACCAAATATGCCTCTCGTTACAATTTAGCAATGCGGGAATACATCTCACAAATCAGTGGGCAGTTAAATGAATTTGTCCAAGGAATGGCGATAATCCAAGCCTTCCAACGAGAAAAGCAGTTGCAGAAAGAATTTAATGAAACAGTAGAGAAATGGTTCAAAACTGGACGTAAATACCTCTTACTCGATTCAAGTATCGCTTGGGGATTAGGCAATTTGTTGCGAAACTCAACGATCTTGATTTTGATCACGACCTTGGCCGCCTTTTTCCTTGATGGCCGCTTGGCGATCTCAGCAGGCTTGCTGTATGCCTTTATTGATTACATCAACCGCCTGTATGATCCCATCGAAGGGCTTGTCCAAACCATCACCAATGTGCAGCAATCATTGGCTGCCGGACAGCGGGTCTTTGAGTTTTCTGATCAGCCGGTTGAAAAACAACAAAGTGAGCAGCTGACTGTCACGAATGGCGATGTTTCTTTCCAACAGGTGACCTTTGGCTACGATCCTGAGCAAGCGATCTTGCACGATATCAACTTTGACGTTGCCGCAGGAGAGACCATTGCTCTAGTCGGTCATACTGGTTCTGGAAAATCGAGTATTTTGAACCTGTTGTTCCGTTTTTATGATCCGCAGCACGGAAAAATCGTTGTGGATGGACAAGTGATCGCTGATTTTGATCGTCATAGTTTAAGAGATTCAATGGCGATCGTCATGCAAGATCCCTATCTATTTACTGGAACGATCGCCAGCAACATCGGAATGAACGATCCAACGATCACCGAAGCGATGATTATCGATGCCTTGAAACAAGTCGGCGCTGACTACCTTTTGAGCCGCTACGAAAAAGGCATCCATCATCCAGTCGTTGAAAAAGGCAATGAGTTTTCTAGTGGAGAACGCCAGCTGATCAGTTTTGCCCGTGCATTAGTGTTTGATCCGAAAATCTTGATTCTGGATGAAGCGACGAGCCATGTGGACACTGAAACAGAATCCATCATTCAAAAGGCGATGACCATCTTGCAAAAAGGACGGACGACCTTTTTGATCGCTCACCGTTTGTCAACGATCAAACAAGCAGATCAAATCTTGGTCTTGGATCAAGGGAAGATCGTGGAACGGGGAACCCATTCGAGTCTTGTCCAAGGGCAAGGAATCTATCAGCAAATGTATCAAATGCAGGCAGAGCAGCTGTAATCAGCGGTGATTGCCGACAATGTTAACCGTAAAAGAAAATCCTTGAGCCTCCTGCATGGGAAGTGGCTCAAGGATTTTTTATATAATGCGAAGGAGCAGCCAATCATCTATGGGGAGTTGGAAGAGGAGGCCTTCGCTTATATATCACTAGGAAAAGCTGTAAGATGATGCCGTAATTTTGCTAAGAAACGCTCGCCGATCACTGATAACGGGCGATCGTTCTTTTTAATGAGGATGATCTCACCCTCGGACGCGTCGATCAAAGGAAGAAAAGCCAAGCCTTGGCGTTCTGGTTGGGCAACGATCCCCGAGCCGGTTCCATAAAGATCCGTCTGTTGTAATAGCTGGACCATCGTGCCTCGATCGCTGACATGCACCACTTGAGGGCTTTGAGCGAAGTCGATCAAATCTTCTGAGAAGAACGAATAGCGTTCATCTTCTTGCAAAAAGCGTACTTGTGGATATGGGGCGAGATCTCTTAAGGAAAGCTGCCTTTTTTCTGTCAAGGGATGAGCTGCTCGCAAAAAGACATGGGGGCGAAACCGTCCCAACGCCTCGAAGGACAATTGGGCGCCTTGCAGCAGTCGTTCCAATCCTGCTTGGTTTTGCTCATTCAAATAAAGGATCCCAAATTCACTTCGATATTGTTGCACGTCCGTGATCACCTTTAAGGTCGTGGTTTCTAATAAGCGAAACTGGCGGCAGTCGGGAAATTCCTGCAGCAGCTCACTGAAAATTCCAGCCGTGAAATCATAGTGCTGGCTTGCGATAGCGAAGGTTTGACTCGCTGCTTGCTTGCTGGAAAAACGCGTTTGCAGCTGCGCCACTTGACTCAAGATCGGCTGGGCATGGTCTAGAAATTCCGAGCCTTCGGCAGTCAAGCGGGCGCCTTGATTCGTACGCTCGAAAAGCTGGACCTCCAATTCTGTTTCCAACTCTTTCACGGCTTGGGAAAGACTTGGCTGCGAAAGATACAGCCGTTTGGCTGCTTCACGAAAACTTCCATGGTCAGCGATCGCTTGCACGATGCGCATTTGTTGAATATTCAATTTTTGACCTCCTTTACAAAGATTCAGACGGGGAATGGTCCACTAATCAATAGTAGTCATGTCTTTTCCTTCTATAGTAATAGAAGCTTCTTTAAAAAATACGACGACAGTTGCTGCCTATTGCTACTTGTGAAGCGGTCATTGCAATTCTTCAGGAATAAACCAATAACCCGTTTGATTTTCTTCTGCCAGCAGTTCTTTAAAGGCTTCAGAATGATAAGCTGCCACCACTGCCTGTGCCCAGTCACTATCTTTGTTGGCTTTTTTTACCGTTGCCACCAGTTCATACTCTTGCAAAATGTCTTCACTTAATAAGCTTTCCTCTGCAGCGATTCCAGCACTGTAAACGATGCTGCCGGGAATCACAGCATAGTCTAAATCTGCTAAGCTGCGGGGGATTTGCGCAGAATCCATCTCAACGATATCCAAGTCATAAGGATTGTCAGTAATGGTTCTTAACGTCGCGTCAATGGGCGCCACTTCCGGGTCAAGTTCGATCCAGCCGGCTTTTTGCAGCAGCAACAGGGCACGGGCACTATTTGACGGATCATTGGGGATCCCGATGGTATCGTTTGCTTCAATCGCTGCTAAATTGTCCTTTCTGCCAGGATACAAGCCGGCTGGAACGGTAGGAATCGGTGTGATACCGACCAAATCGGCACCCGTGTTTTCATTAAAGTTCTCTAAATAGGCGGTATGCTGATCCACGTTTAAGTCGATTTCGCCATCGTTCAGTGCAATGTCTGCTTCCAATACCCCAGTAAAGCCAATATCGGTCACGGTATAGCCTGCTTCTTCTAAAATTGGTTTGATTCCTTGAAGAAACAGCTCGCTGTAAGGCCCTGGTGTCGTACCAACTCTGATTTCTGTCTGCTGCTCTTCGGCATTTCCGGTCACTTCTTCTTGATTGCCACAACCGGCAAATAAAACTAAGGACAATAAACCAAAGCCCACACCCAATCGAATCTTTCGTTTCATAACTTTTCCTCCTTTTTTATAAAAAAAGCCTTCCCAAAGAATAGTCTTTGGGAAGGACGATCATTTCGCGGTACCACCTTCGTTTGTTTTTTGCTGAAACAAAAAACCTCAGTCAGTTCATCAAATAAACTGCATTGCGCTATCGGGCTTTCTCCGTCGGGGATTGTTCGTCCACGAATGCTCAAAGGTCATTTTCGGATCGTCTTCCTTACTCGTTTCCACCAGTTCCGAGTTCTCTTGAAAGAAAGGGGGGATCGTACTCTTCTTCTCACTGCATGTGTATGAAATTAGTAGTATCTTAGAACAAGATGAGAAAGTTGTCAATTGCTTTCGTGATAGGTGATTCCAATCACTACGCAGGTAGTAGGGGAACAAATGGACAAGGGCAAGAATAGACCTAAAAAGCAGGAAAAGCAGATGAATGGTCGAAATCGCTTGGTTGGGTTAGAATCGAAACACAAAACAAAAAAAGAGGCGAGCAAATGAAATTAGTTTTGATTGGACATACCGGCACACTTGGGCAGCTTTTAGTTGAAGGCTTTCAGCAGCTACCAGAGGTGGAGCTGATCACGGCTAGCCGTAGCAGCGGCGATCATCAAGTCGAAATTGCGGATGCAGACAGTGTCAGCCAGCTATTTGCAGCCACTGGGAAAGTGGATGCCATTGTTTCCGCTGCGGGAAGCACAGTGTTTAAACCCTTTGAGGAATTGACGCCAGCAGATATTCAACAGTCGGTGGCTTCAAAGCTGCAAGGACAAGTCAACCTTGCGTTGATTGGCCAGCATTTTCTCAATGAAGGTGGCAGTATCACGCTGACTTCTGGAATTATCAAAGACGAATTTATCCCAATGGGCACGCCTTCAGCACTGGTCAACGGCGGTTTAGAAGCCTTCGTGGCATCGGCAGCTTTTGAGATCGGTCAGGGGATACGAATCAATGCAGTCAGTCCCAATGCGCTTGTGGGCTCTTGGGAAACCTTCGCCGATTCTTTCAAAGGCTTTATTCCCGTTGGTGACGCACCCGTTTTTGCAGCGTATCAAAAAGCAGTCTTTGGAATCATGACTGGCAAGACCTTCACCGTTTATTAAGAAAAAGCAGAAGTAGAAAAAAACCGCCAAATCAAAGCTGACTTGGCGGTTTTTGTTCTGCTGAAAAAGAAGTAGCAAGCAGTTAAGAAGAGAGCAATTGGGTTTTCAGCTTGGGCATTTCTGCTTTGAGTTGTTGGCGAGCAAAAGCCAAGTCATTGATCCAAGAAGCAATCGCTTCTTTTTCTAAGAACAGAGGCATTCGATCATGGACTGGTTCAACAGAATCGTTCGCGGCAGTCGTTAGAATGATTGATTCGGTTTCGATCTGATCCTCTTTTTGAAGGATGCGATAAAAACCAGCAGCATAAATCACGTGATCTTGCGAAAAGAGGAACTTTTCCTTTTCATGATTCCATTCATAGAAACCAGACATCGGAAAGACACAGCGATGCTCTTGGAAAGGCTGGCGAAAAGTCGGTTTTTCTTCAACAGTCTCAGAACGCGCATTGATCATCAAATGCCCTTTTTTAAAGCCGGTAAAGCCCCATCTTGTCACACCGGCTACAACTTGTTGTTGTTGATTTGCACCGATGGTTACGACGTGATTGGAGGGGAAAACATCATTGATAGCGACAGTCTGTTGGCGCTTGCGGGCTTTCGCCGCGGCTTCTTGATAATATTCTGACAATTCGCCAGTTGATGGATCAAATAAGTATCGGCCGCACATGGACAGGTCACTCCTTTTTTTGGATTGGCTGGTGCCTTTGTTTCAGTATAAAGACTCAAGGCGTCAAAACCAACTAACTTGATTCACAGCGTGATTCGACAAGGAAAGGATAGGGACGGTTATGTAAAAAGTTAGTACCGCGAAAAGAGTTGAAAGAAATCAGATAACAAAAAAAGGCAGTCACCTACTGAGGTTGACAGCCTTTTTTATTCTAGTTGGTTAGCCAATTTTTTTAACTCTCCCGCCGATTTTATTTGCGAAACGTTCAGCATCTTCTCTGCAAGTATAGGTCAATGCAATTGTTTTGTCCCGTGTTCTTTTTCCTTCGGCGGTTAGATAACCATGAAAGATTTTAATCGCATACAATCGATAAACACCTCCTTATCCTTCGTAATAATAACAAATTTACCGCTTACATTCAAGAGATATAGTAAAACTTTATTTTTTGTTAGTTATTTTATTAAGAAATTGTTCAAACGCTTAAGAAAAGATTGAGGGATAAAGGGAGGAGGTGTGGAATAGACCAATGCGCATTTGAAAGAAAAGGCGAAGGAACCTAGATGTATAAAGTTACTGCTACTTGCTTTCCAGCATAGAAGGACAGAAAATGAAAGCGTTTTTTTGAAATTTAAACAAATAGACCAATCGAGGAATAGCTAAGATAGGTGTCAAAAGTTGAGAATAGAAGCTATTTTCGTTTTTTGCGTGTTATTGATACATTTTCCCCTCAAAAAATGATTTGTAGAAAGAAACGATGATTCAAGCATTATATAAGCACGAAGCTTGTTGTTTATTGTGTTGGCAAGTTGCTGGTTTTAGGGGATTAAAAAGCAAAAGTTATTCTTAAAATGTCCGTCTGACAAAGGCAGCTTTTGTGAGAAGCTCAACGGGGCTTAACGATCGTGTGAAAAAATTTAAGGAAGCGATTGACAAGTTTTTTTTGAAGTGCTATGATACCGATGTAATTAGATAACGGTTACAGAAGTGCTGTGACCAAGAGGCGTGTTACTGTAAGAAGGCAAACCTCATATTCCACCAAGGGTGGAGTATGAGGTTTTTTAGTGTTTTTAAGGTGGAGGAAATCATGAAAATAAAGAAGTTTTTAAATAATAATGTTGTCTTACTAAAGAAAGGCAGCAATGAAATTATCGGATTTTCTACAGGCATCAGCTTCAATAAGAAGGTAGGAGATGATGTAGAAGAACAAGATTTTGAAAAGATTTTTGTATTGGATACTCACGCAATGTTGGAACATTTTAGCTATCAATTAGGAAAGTGCGATCCGAAATACGTAGCGATCGTTGCTAAAATCGTGGCTTATGCCAAACAGAATTATCGCTTAGCAGTCAGCGACTATATTTATTTGACTTTGCTGGATCATATTGATTTCACTGTTCATCGTATCAAGCAGGAAATGACTTTTCATAGTCCTTTGCAATGGGATATTCGGCGATTTTATCCCGATGAATATGCCATTGGGGTGTATGCTGTCCAACTTATGGAGCAAGAACTAACGATCGATGTACCAACAGAAGAAGCGATCTCCATCGCATTGCATTTTGTAAATGTCCAATCACAAAAGAAGGATATGGCGGTTACCAATCAAATCGCGAAATTTATAGAAGACGTACTGACGATCGTAAAGTATGAGTACAAACAAAATTTTGATGAGAATAGTTTCCATTATTCTCGCTTTGTCACGCATCTGCACTATTTTGCACAAAATGTGATCAATCATACACTTCCCAGCTATGAAGCGTCGACGCTCTATGCACAAATTGAGAAGATGTATCCGCAAGCGTTTCACTGTGTGGAAAAAATCAAGGTTTATATCAAAAATACGTATGATATCAGCATCTCAGAAAATGAAGAAATTTATCTATCACTCCATATCCAGAAATTGACGGAACAAGGAGAAAGGGAGAAAAACAATGGACTATAAACAACTAGCCAATGAAATTTATGAAAATGTCGGCGGTGGTAAAAATATCCAGCACGTGACCCACTGTGCAACAAGACTGCGTTTCACGCTGGCCGACGACAAAAAAGCTGACAGTGAAGCAATCAAACAGTTAAAAGGAGTGACTGGACTCGTTCAGGGAAATGGTCAATACCAAGTGATTATTGGGCCAGATGTATCGAGTGTATACGCTCAACTACCGACGACAGAAACGACGGCTGATCAAAGCAGTAGCGATCAATCGATCATCTCACGACTCCTTGACTTTATCGCAGGCTGTTTTACACCGATGATTGCAATCATAGCAGCTGGAGGAATGCTGCAAGTGGTCCTTTCACTATTGGAGTTATCAGGAATTTTAGCTGCAACTGACGATACGTATCTCGTATTGTATCAAGTATCGCAAGCAGCCTTCTTTTTCATTCCCGTTTATTTAGGAAATTCTGTGGCCAAACGATTGAAAATTGATCCTTTCTTAGGAAGCTACGTCGGAGCGATTTTTGTGATGCCAGGATTGACGGCCCTTCTTAGCCAAGAAGGAGGAATCACATTATTTGGATTGCTCGTACCGAATGTGAGCTACAATGCCTCCGTTTTGCCAGTTTTATTAAGTGTCTGGGTTATGTCTTATGTCTATCGGTTCGCCGATCGGATTTTACCGAACAGTGTCAAATTTATTCTACGTCCATTGATCGCCATCATCGTGATCACACCGCTGGCTCTATTGCTAATCGGACCATTAGGTGTGACGATCGGCAACTATGTGTCACAGTTTTTGAACTACTTAACAAATAATTTTGGTCCGTTAGCCGTCTTGTTTATGGGTGCCTTTGCTCAATTGCTAGTAATGACGGGCATGCACACGACGCTGACCCCTATTTTATTAACTTCTCTGGCGACCTACGGGTATGATGATTTGATCGTCCCTGGTATGCTGCTTGGATTGGCTGCCGAAGCAGCGATTTGTTTAGCGGCTGGAATCAAAGCTAAGGATACGGAATTTAAACAAGTGAGTTTTTCATCGGCAATTACTGCCTTGATGGGTGTGTCTGAACCTGCTTTGTACGGAGTAACATTACGTCTGAAAAAACCGATTGTCGGAATGATCCTTGGGGGTGCTGCTGGGGGACTTTATTTTGGTTTGATGAAAATCAATACGCCAGTAGTCATTGCTTCATTTGTGGCGCTTCCATCATACAGCAGTGTGTTTCATGCGCTGATCGGCTCGGTGATTACTTTTGCGATTGCCTTTGCTTACACCTGGGTCATGGTCAAAGATGCAGATTTTCCTAATAATAATCAGCCGCAAGCAGTCAAATCTGGAGCGCAAGATGTGACACCCAAAGCAACTGATGTTTCTTCTGAAACGAAGAAAGAACAATCAGCGATTGAAAAAATTGTATTATCACCTTTAAATGGAACTGCCGTTCCATTGACAGAAACCAATGATCAGGCGTTTGCTTCATTGGCATTAGGTAAAGGAATTGCTGTTAAGCCACAAGATCAACAGGTGATTGCCCCATTTACGGGACAGGTTTCTGCCGTTTTTCCAGGAAATCATGCGATTGGACTTACCAGTACCGAGGGGATTGAACTTCTGATCCACATCGGTATTGATACGGTGAATATGCAAGGAAGTGCCTTTGAACGACTAGTCAATGAAGGTGATCAAATCACTATGGGAGAAACGTTATTGCACTTTGATTCAGAAAAAATCGCTCAGGCAGGGTATGAAGATACCGTTATGATCACTGTTACCAATACGGCAGACTTCTTAGATGTTGTGGCACTTGCCCAACATCAAGAAATTAAAGCTGGCGATCAGTTATTAGCCATTTTTTAACCATTAGAAAGAAGAAAGGATGATAGCAATGAGTTTCCCAAAACAATTTTTATGGGGCGGCGCTTCGGCGGCAAACCAATATGAAGGCGGCTATAATGAGGGCGGAAAAGGGCTCGCTTGTGCTGACTTGATCAGCGGTGGCAGCCATACGACTTCTCGGAAAATCACAGCAAAAATTGAAGAAGAGTTGTTGTATCCAAGCCACGAAGCAACTGATTTTTATCATCATTATCAAGAAGACATTGCATTGTTTGCAGAAGCTGGATTTAAAGCTTTCCGCATGTCTATCAACTGGACCCGGATTTTTCCCAAGGGCAACGACACTGAACCGAATGAAGAAGGCCTGGCCTTTTATGATCGTGTGTTTGACGAGTGTCGGAAGTACGGGATTGAACCAATTGTAACCATTGCTCATTTTGATGTTCCCGCATATTTGAGCCAAGAATACAATGGTTGGGCGAGTCGTGAAGTGATCGACTTTTATGCGAGATATGCGGCGGTGTTGTTTGAACGCTATCACGAAAAAGTAAACTATTGGATCACTTTTAATGAAATCAACACGGCCACCTTAAGTATCGGAAACTTTTTATCACTGGGACTGCAAGTTGGTGAATCTGAATTTATCAATCAGCCGGATAATCTACAGCAACGCTACCAAGCCCTGCATCATCAATTTGTTGCCAGTGCAAAGGTTGTCGCTTACGGACATGAACATTATCCAGACCTGAAAATCGGCTGTATGATTTCTTATATGCCACGCTATCCTTATACTAGCCATCCAAATGATGTATTACTAGCCAAACAAGAAGAAAATATGCACTCGAAATTTTGTGGCGATGTGCAGGTCACAGGGAAATATCCTTATTATGCAAAGAAATATTTTGCTGATCATGGCTTTGCAATCGAGTTTGCACCAGAAGATCAAGCGATCCTAGCTAAGGGAACAGTGGATTACTACACGTTTAGTTACTATCTAACACTTTGTGTCTCTGCAGATGAGAAAGTTACCAAAAATGGACACAGTATGATTGGCGGTTCAGGCGTAAATAATCCTTATCTAGAGCAGACGGAATGGAATGCGATGATTGATCCAGTAGGATTGAGAATTGCGTTGAATGATATTTATGATCGCTACCAACTGCCATTGATAATCGTGGAAAATGGGATCGGGGTTTCAGAAACTGTTGCTGAAGATGGACAGATTCATGATGATTATCGCATCGATTATTTAGAAAAGCATATTGCTGAAATGGAGAAAGCCATCGATGATGGTGTCGAGTTGATTGGTTACACGATTTGGAGTGCCGTTGATATTGTCAGTGCTTCTACAGGAGAAATGAAAAAAAGGTATGGCATCATTTTTGTGGATAAATATGACGACGGGACAGGGACTTTAGATAGAAAGAAAAAAGACAGTTTCTATTGGTATCAAAAAGTGATTGAACGAAACGGCTTATGATTAAATACTCCAGTACTTGCGGTGTACAAGTGCTGGAGTTTTTTTGCGTATCAATTTCAGCGCGTACAAAACAAAAACCACGCGTAAAACACGCGTGGTCCATATCAGGGGTTCATGTTAGTTGCCCCGATAAACAAATCGTCCATCAAATACGGTGGCTTCAACGGTCGTTTGAAGCAATTCTTCGGCAGTTAAAGGCAAGATGTTTTGTGACAAAATACAAAGATCGGCTAAACAGCCAACTTCTAATCGACCGATATCTTGCCGACTCAAGGCTTTGGCGGCGCCTGCGGTGTGGGCATAGAGGGCATCGGCGATGGTGATTTTTTCCTGTGGCATCAATCCGCCTGCTGGCTGGCCATTTTTTTCTTGCCGAGCAACCGCATAATACAGCGAGTCTAAAGGGGTCACGTCGATCACGACCGGCGTATCAGTCCCAAAAGCCAAGGTGGCACCTTGCTCTAGAAAGGATTGAAAAGGAAACATTTGACTGGCACGCTGAGGTCCTACTTCTTCATCGAGGGTCTCATAACCGACTAATAAATGGCTAGGCTGTACGGAGAGTACCAGTTGTTCTTGGCGAACTAGTGGCAAATCGGCGACATCCATCACTTCCAAGTGTTCCAAGGTATTGGCTTTACCTTTAGAAAGCGGGTGAGCAGCAGCACTTTCTTGATAAAAGAGGAGTGCTTGTCGAATCGCTTCATCACCGATGGTATGGATGCGCATCGGCCAGTCTTGCTGGTTAGCTTGTAATATAAAGCGGCGCATCCGTTGAACATCGATCAACGGCATCCCGACATCACCAGCAAAATACGGTGTTTCATATTCCGCTTTTAAAAAAGCCGTGTGCGTACTCGTCACGCCGTCAAAAAATTGTTTGACGCCGCCCATTTGTACTTTTTCGGAGCGATACGTACGGTAAGTTTCTTTTAGTTGCGTGATGTCTTCTCGCATGGCTGGATAAAAGACAGCGCGCAAGGTCGCTTCTGCTTCCGTTTGTCGATAAAGAGTGGGATAGACCAGATCGTCCCAGCTTTCTCCTGTCAAGGCAACATCGCCGATCGTCGTGATGCCGTATTGATTGAGCTGTTTCATATAGGTCAGAAAAGCAGCAGGGCTTTGCGCTTGAAACGACTGTAAGACCTTTGCTAAATAATGAATGGCGATTGCTTCTAAAAAGCAGCCGCTTAATTGTCCGCTGTTTTCGTCAAGCAATGCCTCCCCGCTGATCCCCGTTGGCAAGTTCTCAGGTGTGATCCCTAAAGCAGCGATCCCTTGGCTATTCAACCAAATGCTGTGGGCATCACCGGAAATCAGCATGACAGGCGTGTCGGCACAATAGTTGTCGATCGAATCTTTCGTTGGGTAGACTTGCTGACCGAAATCACTGCTGAACCAGCCGATGCCGATTTTCCATCCATGGGTGATGGGCAGCGCGGGCACTTGCTGGGCAACGGCTTCTTCTGTCACTCCCGTAAGATGGGTCAGTGCCCCTTGATGGAGTAATGCGGAAAGATAAAAATGAACATGAGCATCAATAAAGCCCGGGATGATCATTTGTTCTTTGAGATCAATGACCTGGGTGTCTTCAGCAAGTGTTGGCAGCGCTGAAAGAGGACCTACAGCCGTGATTTTCTGGTCTTCTATCAGGAGAAAGCCCGCAAAAGTCGTTTTCGTTTTGGTATCAAAGATGTGTTCAGATTTTAGTAATAGTGACAATTATAATCCCAACTTCCATTCAAGGAAAAGGTCGTTGTAAAGCTCAACCGCTTCTTTTCCTAAGTATTCATAATGTTCCATTTGTTCCATCGCACTTGGCTCAGGGTAGAAAGCTTTGTCAGCAGTCAGTTCAGCCGGCAGCATAGCTTTGGCCGTTTCACTCGGCGTGGCATAGCCTACGTATTCGGCATTTTGTGCGGCATTTTCTGGTCGCAGCATAAAATTGATGAAGGCGTAGGCTCCTTCAAGATTACCAACGGTTTTCGGGATCGCAAAATTGTCTGTCCAAATCGCACCGCCGTCATTGGGAACGATATAGGTGACGGCAGGATTTTCCGCCATCACATAAGCGGCATCGCCCGAATACCCGATTCCTAAAGGGGCATCGTTGTTGATCATCAAGGTTTTGATCTCGTCGGTCAAAACTGCTTTGACATTGGGACGGATACTTTCCAGCTTCTTCAAGGCTTTGGCGACTTTGGTCGGGTCTTTTTCATTTTGGGAAAGACCGAGCGTCTGTAACGCGATTCCTAAGGTTTCGCGAGCACCATCCACCATCAATACATCATTTTTAAATGCAGGGTTCCATAAATCCCCCCAGCCATGGATCGAAGAAACATCGACTTCTTCAGTATTTGCCATGATCCCGATCGTGCCCCAAAAATAGGGGATCGAATAGGTATTGTTTGGATCAAAGGCTTGATCCATCAAAAAAGGCGACAGATCTTCCGTTCCCGTCAATTTCTGATGATCTAAAGGCACTAACAGTCCTTCTTCGATCATTTTCGGAATGATCGATTCGCTAGGGAAAACCAAATCATAGCGTGAGCCGCCTTGTTTGATTTTTGTTTCCATCGCTTCGTTGGAGTCAAATGTATTATAAATCACTGAGTAACCAGTCTCAGTTTCGAATGTTTTGATCAATTCGGGGTCAATATATTCGCCCCAATTGTAAATAATCACTGTATTTTTGTCGGACGACGTTGCTGCCCCCGATTCTTTCGTTAACACCGAAGCACCGAAAAACAGCAATGCGGTGATGCCGATCACACCGCCAAAAAATACCCACAACCTTTTCAATTCATCAATTCCTTCTTTCTTTACAATTTCGTATTTCTTGAGTAGCGTAATTGATTTTTAAAGAAAAGGCAATAAAAAAATGAAGAAAAAATAAACCCGTTTCCTTCAAGGCTTAGCAGGAGGAATGGCCAGGTGGCTGCGGCAGTTTCCAAACATATCATTTGTCAAATTTCTTCCTTTTGCCTAAGCTAGGGAAGTGAGAAATCAAGGGATGGAAAAACAGGAACCTCTCTTTGATGAAGAATGAATGTAAGGAGTGAAGCATCAATGGAAACACGTGCTGTCGTTATTGAAGCCTATGGTGGAAAAGACCAATTAAAAGAAGCAACGGTCCAATTACCAGAATTAAAAGCAAATCAATTATTAGTCAAAGTTGCCGCAACATCCATCAACCCAATCGATTGGAAATTAAGAGAAGGCTATTTGAAACAAATGTTTCCATGGGACTTCCCAATTATTTTAGGATGGGATGTCGCAGGGGATATCGTAGAAATAGGCGCTGACGTGACAGAATTCAAAGTTGGTGATGCAATCTATGCCCGCCCTGAAACGACTCGTTTTGGGACGTATGCTGATTATGCCATCGTGGATGCTGAGTTAGCAGCGATTAAACCAGAAAACCAAAACTACGCAGAAGCAGCTGCAGTGCCATTAGCTGGTTTGACTGCTTACCAAGCGTTGTTTGAACACGGTCGTTTAAAAGAAGGGGAAAAAGTCTTGATCCATGCCGGAGCAGGCGGAGTTGGTACCTATGCGATCCAACTGGCCAAAGCAGTTGGCGCTTACGTCATCACGACGGCTAGTCCACGTAACCATGAGTTATTGCAAAAACTTGGTGCCGATGAGATCATCGATTACCACACGACAGATTTTGAAGAAGTCTTGCAAGACATCGATTTGGTCTTTGATACGATGGGGGGCGACACCCAGAAGAAAAGTTTCACTGTCTTAAAACCTAAGGGCCGTCTGATCTCGATTTTGAGTATTGAAGACGAAGACTTGGCAAAAGAAAAAGACATCTTCGCCAAAGCAGTTTGGTTACGAACCAACGGCAAACAATTGGCAGAATTGACAGAGCTGATCGAAGCAGAAAAAGTCAACAGTGTCATCGGTGCAACCTTCCCATTGACAGCACAAGGAATTTACGATGCCCACACATTGAGTGAGACACATCATGCGGTCGGCAAGATCGTTATTGAAAATCAAGACAATTTCATCAGCCAAGACGCAGAATAAAGGAGGCTGAACCGATGCGCTTATGGCATGAAGCACTGATACCTGCTTTGCCTCGGCAGCAGCTGTTAGGCCAGCATCGTGAAGCAGCAGCCTTACGAGGGTTAGGCTGGGGCAAGAAGCATGCAACCGTCGATTACGTTTTTACTCATCCACCCTATAAATTGTTTCAATACCATCAGTTAGTGCTGGATGAAATGACCCGTCGAGGCTATCGGCCAGCACCTGAATGGTACGATCCGGCGTATCGTGGCAAAAATCTGCCGCTGGAACCCTCCGTTCAAGCCGTCCCTTTGACTACGCCGATCTATCCAGAACATGATGAAGCATACTTGGAAGAATGCTTAGTGAATCTCCATCGTAAGGGGATCTATCTTTAAAGACCAAACACTTTCCTGAATTTTTGTTCGGGAAAGTGTTTTTTTCGCTTTAAAATCGTTAACTTACAAAAAGTAAGCGTATTGTTCGCAACTTTTTTTGTTCCTTGTTATAGTGAGAACAGAGAATCAGTAATGAGAAATGAGGAAAAGAAAATGACCATCAATCACAGAAATCTTGAATTTGGGTTAGATACTTTTGGCGATCTAGCCTTTGATGATACAACGAAAGAACGAATCAGTTACAGCGAATCGTTGCGCAATATCGTAGCAGAAGGAAAATTAGCCGATGAAGTCGGCATCGATGTCATTGCCTTAGGGGAGCACCATCGGGAAGAATATTCGATCTCAAGTCCTGATACGGTACTAGCGGCTTTAGCAATGGTTACCAAAACCATCAAATTAGGTACCGGTGTAACTGTCTTGAGTTCGGATGATCCTGTGCGGGTCTACGAACGGTTCGCGACCGTTGATGCGTTGTCGAACGGTCGCGCACAAATCATGCTGGGACGAGGATCTTTTACTGAATCATTCCCTCTATTCGGCTATGACTTGCAAGATTATGAAGAACTATTTGAAGAAAAAACAGCAATGTTCAGTGAATTGAGAAAAGGCAAACCATTAACTTGGGAAGGCAAGTTTACGCAATCCTTAAAAAATGCCGACGTTTTTCCAAAAATTGAGGGGCATCAACTAGATACCTATGTGGGTGTCGGTGGAACCCCTGAATCGATCATTCGTGCCGTCCGTTATGGGTTTCCTGTTATGTTAGCGATCATCGGTGGCGAACCCGCTCGTTTTGCGCCCTATGTTGACCTATATAAAAAGGCAGCGCAGCAACTAGGGCAACCGATTTTACCAATCGGCATGCACTCTCATGGTGTGATCGCCGATACCGACGAAGAAGCTTATGAAATCGGCTGGAATTACATCAAAAAGAGCATGGACAAAATCGGTCTTGATCGCGGCTGGCCAGCCATGAGCAAAGAGCGCTTTGACTTTGAAGTCGAACATGGGTCTTATTATGTAGGCAGTCCAGAAACCGTGGCGCAAAAAATCGCTCGTATGATGCCGCAAGTCGGAGTAGAACGCTTTGATCTGGTATACGGTACTGGCGGACAACTGCAAAAAGACCGTTTCAAAACGATTGAATTGTATGGAACCAAAGTGATTCCACGAGTGAAAGAATTGTTGGCAGCAGGTGATGGCAATGCCTAAAACCATCGGTATTTTAGGCGCAGGCAAGTTAGGCTTAGCGCTCGCAAATCTTGGTGCCCAGGCGGGCTATCGGGTCTTGATTGCTAGTACGAAGCCAGCAGAAAAAATCGCCTTGTCCGTTTCTGTGTTGGCTCCGGGAGCAATCGCAAAAAATGCCGCTGAAGTGATGGCGGAAGCTCAAACGATCATTTTGGCCATTCCGTTGAGTAAGTACCAACAGCTGCCGGCAGAAGCTTTGGCTGGTAAGCTAGTGATCGATGCCATGAATTATTGGTGGGAAGTCGATGGCAAAGAAACAGAATACTCATCCATCGAGCAGACTTCTTCGGAACGTGTGCAACGCTATTTTTCCCAAAGTAAAGTAGTCAAAGGATTCAATCATATGGGGTACCACGACATCCAAGAGGAATCCTTGCTGACGAGAACGGCTGCTCAAGGAACTGCCAAAAAAGCCATCGCCATTGCTGGTGATGACCAAACCGCCCTCGATCAGACAGACGAAATCGTTGACGCTTTCGGCTTTGATCCCTTTCCTATCGGTGCTTTAGCTAATGGCATCATGTTGGAACCCGGCAGTCCTTTCTTTGGTGCCAATCAAACCAAAGAGGGATTGACGGCATTGATGAAGGAGTTTTGGAGCAGTGAGAAAGGGCAAGCGTTTCTGGCGCGTCCTTCCGCTGTGAGTAACAAGCAGCAGGCTTCGCAGTAAAAGAGCCGCCTCCATGTACGACTGGATACGATAAAAACAACCCTCTTCTCAAAAAAGAAGAGGGTTTTTCCCATCCAGTCAAATCAGCACGTGGTCGCTAAAAAATACAATGTGATTGTTACGATTGTGATTCGTAAGCAGTGGTTGTTACGTTTACGTCTCTGCCAGACGTTCCATAGTGTACATATCAGCCTGTACCTGCTTTGTGCTCGCCTTTGACACCCACCCATATTGATTAAAGATCGACCAGCCAGTTGGTTTGTTGGATCTTTCCATCTAATTCTCGCAGCTGCTTGGCGGTCGCATTCAATTGCTCCGTTAGCGTTTTTGTATCGATCGTACGCACCAGTCGAATTTCGTTGCGACCTATTCGGGGAGCTGCTTTGGTTTCATCCAGTGCTTGCGTTAGCAGTGCATGCTTGCGCCGCAGCTGTTCTCGCTGTTCTAGTGCTTCCATCAGTAATAACGCACTATCTGCTAAAGAGGCAGTCGCATTTTTCCGATTGATGGCAACGACTAATTCTGAATATTGTTGATTGATCTCATCGTATTCCTTGAACAATTCTGTGATACTACGATCCAAGGTATCGCCTTCTTGGACTAACACACTGCTAGAGATCTCGTTACGTAATTGAAACAGACGATTGTTCAAATCCCGTCTTAAAAGTAACGCTTCTGCTAATTTCATTTTGGCACACTCCTTTTTACAAATGAGAACAGCTTATCTAGTTCTTATCCTAGAGAAGAACGTGATGAAAGGCAAGCAAGATGCAAAAAAAGTCTGCCAGAAAAATCATAAAAAACTGAATATTCGCAATTCTTGTTGACTTCCAAAAACACCAATAGTATACTTTATAACAATCATGAAATAGACAAAAAAACGTCATTTACCTGTTTTTTAGATAAAAAGAAAGACGATGAAGAGAAGAGTAGCTTTGGAATCTGTTAGAAGAGAACCCGGATGGTGAGAAAGGGCAGCAGAAAAAAAGTGAAGATGAGCTCTGAGTGATCTGATTTGTTCACGCAAATCAGACGGAAAGCAGCCGTTATCGTGCCAAGTATCTTAGCGTACTGTTGAGGTGCCATTTGTGAGGATGGTGCGAAAAAGGGTGGTAACACGAAAATCTCGTCCCTTTGTTTGTCAAAATTGATAAGCAAAGGGATGAGGTTTTTTCTTTTTATCGATGAATGCGTTTTTTGCCGTCATGAAAAACACTTGCGTTGGTTGCGCAATCACATAGGAGGAAGAATGGAAATGATCTGGAAGAAGCGTTTATTGGTTGCAGCAGGAGTGATTGGGTTGACCCTTTCCGGCTGCACGACAACAGGAAATACCGAGGGATCAGAGGCTGAAACTAACGGAGCGCCGAATCAAGCGATTGCGGTGAGTCTACCGGCTGAGCTGACGACTCTCGATACGACTCAAACGACGGATAAAGCAACATTTACCATCGTTCAACATTTATTCGAAGGGCTTTACCGTTTCGATGAAAACAGTGAACCAGTTCCGGGCTTGGCAGAAGGAGTCGAAATCAGTGAAGATGGCAAAACCTATACCTTTACCTTGCGAGAGGATGCGAAGTGGAGCAATGGCGAAGCGATCACTTCAGCTGACTTTGCTTATTCGTGGAAAAAGTTAGTCGATCCAGCAACGATGGGACCTAACGCCTATTTGTTAGATAATGTAGTTAATAGTAAAGACATTCGTGAAGGCAATGCTGATATAGAAACGATTGGTCTGGAGACCCCAGATGACGCGACCTTTATCGTGCAGTTGGAGCAGCCACAGCCATCCTTTTTATCCTTGATTTCCATCGGCTGGTTGGCACCGCAAAACCAAGCCTTTGTTGAAGAAAAAGGTGATACCTATGCTCGTACAAGTGAAGATTTGCTGTATTCTGGTCCCTTTACCTTGACCGATTGGCAACAGACTGGGGATGAGTGGACATTGGTGAAAAATGACCAATACTATGATGCTGATGTCGTTCAATTGGAGGAGATCAAAGGCTCCACCATCAAAGAAGAAAATACTGGGATCCAATTGTTTGAAAGCGGCGACCTGGATTTGCAAAAAATCAGTGGGATCTACGTTCAACAATATGGAGACAATGAAGAGCTAGTTACGCAAAATGATGTTGCGAACTTTTTCTTAGACTTTAACAAAACGGCCAACGATGCCTTGGCAAATGTTCATGTGCGTAAAGCGATCGCGTTGGCGATCGACAAAGAAAGTCTCGTGGATAATGTGTTGAACGATGGAGCGAAAGTTTTAAACGGGCTGGTCCCCACCGGCTTAGCTACGAATCCAAATACTGGCGAAGATTTTCGAGCATATAGCGGTGATTACAACTTGTATGATTTAGAGGCGGCCAAGGAAGAGTGGGAAAAAGCCCAAGCGGAAATTGGCGAAAGTACGACGTTGCGTTTATTAGTGACAGATGATGACAATGGTCAAAAAATCGGGGAGTACTTGCAAAGCCAACTGCAAGAAAACTTGCCAGGCTTGTCGATCTCCATCAACAAACAGCCACGTGCCAGCTTGAATCAATCAAGAGCAAATAGTGATTACGAGCTTTCCGTTTCTGGCTGGATCGCTGGAAGTAGTGACATGGATATGTTCTTTATCTTATACAAAAATGGCGCTTCCTTTAACTACGGCGGCTATGTCAACGAAGAATATACGGCATTGACGGAAGATGCTCGCACCGTACATGCCAATGACCCCGATCAATATTTTGAAGATTACAAAGCGGCAGAAGAAATTTTGTTGGAACAAGATGCTGCGCAAGTCCCTCTATACCAGAGTGCTTCAAATTATCTGATCAAATCAAATGTAAAAGACATCCAATTCCCAGCCTATGGCGCGCATTTCTTTTTCCGCACCGCCTATGTCAGTGAATAAGGAGAAAAATAGCTGAATGAAGAGCGCATGTTTATTCGATGAACATGCGCTTTTTGCAACAAAAAAAGCAGTTCAGAAAGCTGAACTGCTAAATGCGGAAGATGGGAGTTGAACCCACACGAGATAAACTCACACGCGCCTGAAGCGTGCGCGTCTGCCATTCCGCCACTTCCGCATAAGATAAAGATAATCCTTTCTAGGAAGAAATGCAAGTCCAATCTCACAAAAAGGAGCCCGCCAGCGGGGACTGGCGGGATAGGAGTAAAAATGAAAAAGTGTTAGGGTTGTTTGTTGGTATGCATTTATAATAGCGTGTAAATGTGAAAAAAAATTGACGAATCAAACAGAATTCTGAGAAGAAATCGCCAAGAAAAAGTGAAACTAGATAAAACAATCAGAAGACAAAAAGGAGCCCGCCAGCGGGGACTGACGGGATAGGAGTAAAAATGAAAAAAGTGTTAGGGTTGTTTGTTGGTATGCATTTATAATAGCGTGAAAATGTGAAAAAAAGTTGACGAATCAAACAGAATTCTGAGAAGAAATCGCCAAGAAAAAGTGAAACCATGTAAAACAGTCAGAAGACAAAAAGGAGCCCGCCAGCGGGGACTGGCGGGAAGGAGTAAAAATGAAAAAGTGTTAGGGTTGTTTGTTGGTATACAAGTATCATACCGAGAAAATATGAAGAATTTTCGAGCGAAATTTAGGAATTGCGTGAATCTTTTGACAAATTATGCCTTCTGTTTGAATTTTTTCTTAAAAGAGAATTGACAAAAGGCACAAGCTTTGATAATTTAAATGAAACAAAATGCAAACGCGATGAAAAAGAAAGTAGAATCAAGGAAGTTGTCTAGCAGAGAGTTCCGGTAGGTGGGAAGGAACGACAACGAATGATTTGAAAATGACTTTGGAGCGGATTTTCTGACTAATTAGGAAAATACGGTTGCCCCGTTAACAAGCGACAGTCTCCGAGTGTTTTCGGGTACTGAATGAGGTGAAGCCTGTGAAGGTTTTGCAGATTAAGGTGGTACCGCAGGTGATGCCCTTAGCTTTGGCTAAGGGCTTTTTTTGTGTCTGCAGGGTCAGCTGTTTCAAGCGCAGGTTTTGTTAAAAAGGAGAAAGGTTGTTGGGAGGAGAGAAAAATGCACAAATTAGTGGTTCAAACCGATTTTGGTTTGCAAGATGGAGCGGTTAATGCGATGTACGGGGTAGCTTATCAAGTGGCACCGGAGCTGGTCATTGCTGATTTGACTCATGAGATCGAGCCATACAACATTCATGATGCCAGCTATCGTCTGCTGCAAAGCGTCACCTATTGGCCGGCAGGAACGGTCTTTGTTTCAGTGGTCGATCCTGGCGTAGGGTCTGATCGACGAAGTGTGGTTGCCAAGTTGGCGACCGGACAGTTGGTTTTGACACCAGATAATGGCACACTGACTTATTTAGCGACTTATATCGGAATCACTGAACTACGGGTGATCAATGAGGCAACTGAGCGGTTGGCAGGATCAGCCGAAAGCCATACATTTCATGGTCGGGATGTTTATATGTATAACGCCGCGCGTCTCGCCAGTGGCGCCATCAGCTTTGATGAGCTAGGAACACCCGAACCTAAAAAAGCGATCCAAGTCTTTGCCATTGAAAAGCCAAGCCAAACAGCAGAAACGATCACTGGCACGATCGATATTCTTGATATTCGTTTTGGTTCGTTGTGGACGAATATTCCCCATACGTTCTTTAAGCAATGGCAGGTACAGTACAATGAGCCGCTGCTCGTCAGTATTTATTACCAAGATACGCTGCGTTATCAAGAAGAAGTGCGCTTCGGACGCTCTTTTGCGCAAGTGTCGGAAAATGAACCTGTCTTATATGTCAATTCCCTATTGAATATTGGTTTAGGGCTCAACTTGGCTTCATTTGCTGAAACCTATAAAATCGGGACTGGCACGAATTGGAAAATTACCCTCAAAAAAAGGAGAAATGAAAAATGAATCAATCAAAATTTACAGTAAAACACATTGTTGCTATCGGAATCGGTGCTGCCGTCTTTTTCGTCTTAAAACGTTTCGTCACGATTCCAACTGGTTTTCCAAATACAGATATCGCCATAGCCTATCCTTTCTTGGCACTATTAGGCGTTGTCTACGGTCCAATCGTTGCTGGTTTAGCGGGCTTTATCGGCCATGCCCTAGGAGATTTGACGACTTATGGTCCGTGGTGGTCTTGGATCGCCGCCTCTGGGATCTTAGGGGTGTTCTTCGGACTTTTGACTCGTTGGATTCCAATCCAGCAAGGAACCTTTGGCGCTAAAGAAATTCGGACCTTCTTGATTGGTGAATCGATCGCAAATTTGGTCGTCTGGGTGATCATTGCCCCAATCGGTGATATTTTGATCTATGGCGAACCAGCGAACAAAGTCTTTGCGCAAGGAGTCATCGCGGGATTGACCAACGCAGTCGTAACTGGGATAATCGGAGTGATCCTGCTAAAAGCCTATGCCCAAACCAAAACCAAAAAAGGCAGCTTGAGCAAGGAATCCTAAACAAAGAAATGTGTGAAGGCTAAAAAATGAAACAAAAAATCATTCAATTAACGAATTTTTCTTTCCAATATGATGCACAAGCGGAACCGACCTTGAAAAACATCGATCTAACGATCTTTGAAGGAGAAAAAGTCCTGATCGTCGGTGCTAGCGGTTCTGGCAAAAGTACATTAGGAAAATGTTTGAACGGTTTGATCCCGCAAAATGACGAAGGTAGTAGTACCGGAGCATTGACGATCGGTACCAATGCCTTTGGGCAAGCTTCCATCTATGAGCTGTCTTTGACCGTTGGCACGGTGCTGCAAGACACCGATAGCCAATTTGTAGGTTTGACCGTAGCAGAAGATATCGTGTTTTCCTTGGAAAACGATCAGCGTAGTCAAGCTGTGATGCAGGAGACGCTGCGCGTTTGGGCAGAAAAGACCGACTTAATGGATCATTTGGCAAAAAAACCGCAGGAATTATCGGGTGGCCAAAAGCAGCGTGTTTCAATGGCAGGTGTTTTGATCGATGAAACACCGATTCTACTGTTTGATGAGCCCCTAGCCAACTTAGATCCGCAAACAGGTGTGGAAGCCATCAAAATGATCGACCAGCTGTATCAAGAGAAGCGTTTTACTACCATCATCATCGAACATCGCTTAGAAGAAGTGTTAGCCGCCGCTGTCGATCGCATCATCGTGATGGAAGAAGGCCGCATCATTGCCGACAGTACACCGAATGAACTATTAAAAACGGAAATGCTGCAGCAAGTCGGCATTCGTGAACCACTGTATTTAGCCGCCTTAAAAAAAGCGGGGGTTCCTGTGACCGATGCTGCTGATTTGGTCGCGGTAGAAGCATTTGCATCACCTGAGATTGCCGAAAAACTGACTAGGTTTCAAAAGGAATATCCGAAATCGGCACTTCCTAGCCAACAGCCGCCGTTGTTGGAAGCGAAGAATTTATCGTTTTCTTACCAAGTGGGCAAACCAATCTTGCAGGCACTGGATTTTACCATCCATCAAGGAGAAATGATTAGTTTGGTTGGGCATAATGGCGCAGGAAAATCGACCTTGTCCCATTTGATTACCGGCTTTTTGACACCGACTTCTGGCAAGTTGCTTTGGCAAGGAACAGACATGGGCAATGATTCCATCAAAGAACGAGCGCAAAAAATCGGGTATGTTTTGCAAAACAGCAATCAAATGCTGTCAAAAAACTTCCTGTTTGACGAAGTTGCCTTAGGCTTGCGCAACCGAAATGTCCCAGAGGCTGAAATCACAGAAAAAGTTCATCAGACCTTGAAAATTTGTGGTCTTTATCCGTTTCGCTCATGGCCATTGTCGGCACTAAGTCATGGGCAAAAACGCCGAGCCGCCATTGCAGCGATCCTCGTCTTAGATCCTGAACTCATTTTATTGGATGAGCCGACAGCGGGACAAGACTATCGCCATTACACCGAAATGATGCAATTTTTACAGGAGTTGAACCAGCGGGGATTAACGATTGTTATGATCACCCACGATATGCACCTGATGTTGGAGTATACACAGCGGACGATCGTTTTGACGCAAGGAACGATTTTGCTGGACGCACCGCCAGAAGTTGTTTTAGCAGACAAACAAGTGGTGAGTGCCGCGAACCTTAAAGAAACCAGCTTGTATACACTGGCGACCCTTAACCAGTTGACAGATCCCGCCGCTTTTACTGCCGCCTTCATTGCCAGCGAGAAGGAGGGACACGATGGAGAGTAATCTAATCGGCTATCTTGACCGCAAAACGTGGATCCACCAATTAAGCGGTGCCGCAAAACTGATTTGTTTTTTGCTGCTATCCGTTATCGGGATGATCTCTTATGATACGCGTTTTCTTATTGGACTGGCATTGTTTTCGGTCTTTCTATTTGCCAGTGCTGGAATTCGCTACCGAGATATCGCTTTTGTATTAAAATTTATCATCTTCTTTTCGATTTTGAATTTGGTGGCGGTCTATCTTTTCGCTCCAGAATACGGGGTGGAGATCTATGGGACGCGCCACGTGATTTTCGAAGGGATCGGTCGGTATACATTGACCCAAGAGCAAGTGTTTTATGAGTTGAATCTGTTGATCAAATATTTTGTCACGATTCCGCCAGGGTTGAGTTTCCTGTTTACCACTAATCCAAGCGAGTTGGCGTCCAGTATCAACCGCATCGGGATTTCCTACAAGATCGCCTATGCAGTCGCACTGGCTTTGCGTTACATCCCTGATATTCAAGAGGATTTTCGAACCATTGCCAAAGCGCAGCAAGCACGGGGCGTGGAGCTTTCTAAAAAAGCACCTTTGCGCAAACGAGTGGCAGGCAATGTCGCGATCGCGATTCCTTTGATTTTTTCCAGCTTGGAACGGATCGACCATATTTCTGCTGCCATGGAGCTAAGAAGGTTTGGCAAGCATAAGCAGCGTACCTGGCTGAAAGCTAAGCCGATCCAAGGCAAAGATCTCTTGGCGATTGCTGTCGTTTGCTTGATCGTGGCGCTTGGATTGTTCTTGATGGTCCTTAATGGCGGACGCTTTTACAATCCGTTTCGTTAACAAATCAACACATGAAAACTTAAAAAAACGGACTCATTGTCAATAATGAAAGTGGGACGGATGAATCAACTCTGATTCATCCGGTCCCATAAATGATCGAGACAAAAAACGCAGGACAGTCAGTCAATTGACTTTAGCGAGTGCTACATTTGCTAAAGCCAGTTGCTGCTAGGTCTGCGTTTTTTTGCCGATAAAAAAAAGGAGCCCGCCAGCGGGGACTGGCGGGATAGGAGTAAAAATGAAAAAGTGTTAGGGTTGTTTGTTGGTATGTATTGATAATAGCGGGAAAATGTGAAAAATATCGGAAGAGAAAGTAATAGAAGTGTGTCAATCTTTTGATGATTTTCGTAAAACATTCCAGCGGAACCCTTTTAGATCTTTGATTGACGGAAACACGAAATAAGGCTACACTGATGGCATCAAAGCAGTACAAGGAGGGGACAGGATGGATGCCATTACGATCAACGGATTAAGCAAACAATACAACAAGAAGTACGCCATCGAGAATGTATCATTGCAAGTGGCAGAAGGAGAGATTTTTGGCTTTATCGGACCAAATGGTGCGGGAAAATCAACGACCATCAAAGTATTGTTGAATTTTATTAAACCGGATGCAGGGCATGCGGCGATTTTTGGACGAGATTGCCAACAAGCAGCCAAAGAAATCAAAACGTTTACTGGATATGTTTCCAGTGATGTACGGTTTTATTCAAAAATGACGACAGCAGAATTGCTGGCATTTACGGCAGATTTTCATCAAGTCAAGCAGCCAAAAAAAGAGATTCAGAATTTGATGGAGCTTTTTCAAATTGATCCAAACAAATCGATCGCAGAACTTTCTTTGGGCAACAAGAAAAAAGTCGGGCTTGCGAGCGCCTTGATTGCACAACCGAGAATGTTGATTTTAGATGAACCGACCAATGGCTTAGATCCCTTGATTCAAAAACGGCTGTTTGAAGAGCTCCTTAGAAGAAACAAACAGGGGATGACGATTTTTCTATCTAGCCATGATTTGCATGAAATTCAGACCTATGCCCATCGGACCGCCTTTATTCGTGAAGGACAGATCATCACCGTGAAAGAACTGAGTGAGGAAGAAAATTTCGGCAAAGTTGTAACGCTCACGAATGAGGGGAGCCTCTCATTAGCCGGCTTGGAAAACGTGCAAGTTCTTGCTCAGGAATCACACACCTTGCGTTTTTTCTATCAAGGGGACATGAATCAGCTGGCACATTTTTTAACCAATCCTGCCATTAAAGAGTTCACGATCGAACACCCAACCCTTGAACAGCAATTTATGCTGCTCTATGAAGGAGGTTCTCAAAAATGACTTTAATGAAAATCGACCTTAAAAATACCTTCAAAGGCTGGCTGGTCTGGACGATCCTTTTTGCAGCAATCATTTTTGCATTTACGGCTATCTATCCTCAAATGATCACGCCAGAAATGAAAACGTCCTTAGACCAGATGTTGGGCTCTTTCAGCCCAGAATTACTAAGCATCTTTAACATCCAACTGACAGGACCCTCAAGCTTGGTTTCACCGACAGGCTTTTTCGGGTACTACTTTCAATACTTATTTATCGCCGCGTGTATTTATGGGATGCTTTTAGGCTTGAACAGTCTGATCACTGAAGAATCAGAAGGAACGATCGAGTATTTATATGCTCAGCCTATTAGCCGCAGAGAAATCGTTGGGTGGAAGTTCCTCGCCCGATTGTTGCTGCTGACTGGCTTTTGGCTGATTGCCTATGGCAGTAGTCTGGCCTCGTTTGCTCTATTCAAACTACCAGGAGACGACCTGTCCTCTTTTATAGAAGAAATCAGCAAAATCTTCGTTGCCGAGTATGGTGTCTTAGTCTTCTTCCTCTGTCTAGGTTTCTTTTTATCCACGATCTTGCGTTCCAGCAAACAAACCGCAAGTGTCGGCTTAGGCTGCGTGTTCGGGCTGTATTTGCTCGGCATTGTGGGGGAACTCTACGATAAATTGGAATGGCTGGCAGGACTTTCGCCTGTGCGGATGGCATTACCCGTCCAACTCATGGATAACGGCGCCACATCAGTCCTATGGGTACTGCTGATCGGTGTATTGTGTTTCTTTGGCACCTTTTACCGTTACGAGCGCAAAGACTTGCAGGTCTGAGCACAACAATCAAAAGACAAAAAAGAGCCTGTCAGCGGGGACTGACAGGCAAAGGAGTAAAAATGAAAAAGTGTTAGGGTTGTTTGTTGGTATGCTTATATAATAGTCTCGAAATGTGAAAAAAGTATGACGAAGCAGGCACGTTTTTGCGAAAAAATCATTGCGAAAGTTAAGAAAGCGTAAAGCATCCCTTCACCAAAAGGCTTGAAGGGACAACAAGAACCTAAAATCACTCCGAAGCAGCAGGCGGTTCATGCTGTTTCGGAGTGATTTTTTAGTTAAAGCTACTTGCTCAAATCAAGGCTATCGACATTGAAGGTGTCGCCATGTGCTAAGTCACCATAATGATAGCCACGGTTAAACCAGTCCACGCGCTGCTGCGATGTGCCGTGCGTAAAACTATCTGGAACAACATAGCCTTGGTATTCTTTTTGCAGCGTATCATCCCCGATGGCATTGGCAGCCGTGATCGCTTCTTGAATATCACCAGCTTCTAAAATCGGCTGTCCTTGATAGGTTTCGCCTTGCAAATATTTCGCAAAGGTACCAGCTAAGTAGTCAGCTTGCAACTCCAAGCGAACGCTGTACTGGTTGTACTCCTTCTCTGAAACTTGCTGGCGGATTTTGTCCAATTGTTGGGTGATCCCCAGCTCATTTTGCACATGATGACCGACTTCATGGGCGATGACATAGGCCATTGCAAAGTCGCCGCTTGCGCCATATTTATCAGAAAGCTCATTGGCAAAACTCAGATCAAGGTACACATTCTCATCTGCTGGGCAATAAAACGGACCAACCTGTGACGTGGCATAGCCGCATGCCGACTGGACACTTCCCGTAAATAATACGAGTGTTGGGTCTTGATAGGTTTCTTGCCGCTCTTGAAAAACGTCTTGCCAGTAATCTTCTAAATAGCCGAACACGACTGCGGAAAACTCTTTTTCTTCCGTGTACTCACTGGTGCCCACATTTTCTGTCTGGTAATTGGCTGCTTGTCCGCTGCCACCCAAGACATCCGGCAGCGAATTTAAATCACCACCGCTAAACAGGAAAAATAAAACAGCGATGATCACCGTAGCGATCCCGCCACCAGCAGCCAACATCCCACCTGAGCCAGATGATCGCCCCGTTCGATCATCGACATTGCTGCTTTGTCTACCCCCACGCCATTTCATGTTATCTCCTCCTATATAAATCCTAGCTTAATTATAAGAGAAAGGCGGCAGATTGTGAAAAAAAGCGCCTTGAAATTGTTATAAAATGCCTTCAGGAGCCTTAAAAATCAAAGTGTACACTCCTTTTAATCATTCTTTAATCTAACAATTAGCCTTCTAATTTGGTACAGTAGCAATAAAATAGATGTAGAGGGTGAGCGTATGAAAATGAATTATTCGGGGACATCGGAACGAAGGATTTTGATTTTTAAACGGTTGATTGCTGGCGAGCACCTCAGCTATCAGCAGTTAGCAGAGGATTATTTCGTTTCCCGCAGCAGTATTGCAAAAGATATTTCTTATTTAAAAGAGCTGTTTCAAAAAGAAAGCTTACGTCTGAGATTTGATAATTCAGGTACATTTTTTGAAGGAAGTGAATCCCAGATCCATCGAGTGCTCAAACGCTTTTGCTTAATGATGCTGGATCAACCAGCGGCGTTTTCCTTGTTGGTGGAACCTGCGAAATACCAGGAAGTAAATCAGGCGTTTCGTCGAGCGTTAGTGGAAAAACAAGTGGAAATGCCCGACAGCTATATCCAAAGTATTGTCCTTTCCATCGTGCTGCTGATCGAGCGGGCGAGTCATGCGGAAAACTTAGTGATTGAAGAAAACCGCCAAGTGGGGAAGCTGTTTTTGGAGTTCGACAAATATCCGTTAGTCTATGAGCTACTGAAAGAAATCGAAGAACAACACATTTATCAATTTTCACCAAAAGAAGTGCAATATCTAACCTACCTGATTGTCGGTAGCGGCTTGAAATTTTTTATGAAAAGTGAAAAAGTTCCTTTCGTCTTTCGGGGGAAAGTGCGTAACTTGATTCAAAAAATCAGCGAAGGCTTAGGCACCGACTTGACCCAAGACAATCGATTGGAAGAAGATGTGACGATCCATCTGTATCAACTGCTGTTGCGGATCGAAGCGCAAACCACAGTCATCAACCCTTTGTTAGAGGAAATCAAACAAAACTATCCTGCCTTGTATGGCGTGGTCTGGTTCTCGCTCCATGATTTTTTGAAAGCGTATCAAGTGGGGATCTCTGATGATGAGATCGGATTTGTCACAATCCATTTTCAAGCAGCGATCGAGCGAATGCGCCGCATGAACAAAATCATTTTTGTCTGTCCCAATGGCGTCGGCACTAGCTCGTTTGTCTCTGCGAAAATTCGTCGCATTCTGCCAGAGATTGACAGTATCGAAACCGTTTCAGTAGAAAAATTAAAGCAGATGGACATCTCGGCGATCGATTTTATTATTTCAACCATTGATCTTGTCGGGATTCAAAAACCTGTGGTGCGGATCTCGCCTATGGTGACCAATCGCGACATGAAGCGGATCATGAATCACTACATCGATTTAGTCATCGATAATGAGGCGGTGGTCGATCAAAATGGTTTACTTCTTCAAGCCCAATCGATGATCCAGCCAACCGTCTTTTTCGAGCGATTTGCCAGCAAAACAGAAGCCATCAATTTTCTGATCGAACAAACCCCTTTTAGTGATGAAAAACGAAAAGCGCAGTTTCGGCAATCCGTCATTGAAAGAGAGCAGCTACAATCAACCTATTTAGATAATGGCTTTGCCATCCCTCATGGCAATCCGAATTATGTCGAAAAAACAGCGATCTCGATCCTGCTTTTGGATCAGCCAGTAGAATGGGGCAACCAAAAAGCCGACATCATTATTTTATTGATGATCCGAGAGGATGAGACGCAAAAGGTGGAACCAATGATGAAATTGATCATGCAAGGAATCGAAAACAAAGAATGGTTCCTATCAAAAATGTTGGAGGTTAAATCAGAATGAAAGTGAAGGATTCTTTGCCTGAGAAGCATATACAGACGGATGAGACAGTGGCAGATTGGCGCTCAGCCGTAAAATTAGCCAGTCAGCCCTTGCTCGATGAAGCGCTGATCACGTCAGCTTACATCGAAGCGATGATTCAAAGCGTGGAAGAAAATGGTCCTTACATGGTGTTGGCGGATTACTTTGCGCTGATGCATGCCCGTCCTGGAGAAGGGGTTTTGGAGCAAAGTATGAGCCTTTTAGTAACGAAACAGCCCATCGATCTTGAGGGCAAACCGGTGCGGATATTTCTTGTCTTAGCCGCCGCAGATAGTGAAAGCCATCTAGAAAGCTTGAAAGAGATCATGGCGATCTTTATGGATGAAGAAAAATACAACGTGATATTAAACGGCGATCGGGAACAAATTTGTCAATTATTCCAATAGGAGGAAAAGGATATGAAAATTTTAGCAGTATGTGGATTTGGTGTAGGAAGCTCAATGGTATTGAAGATGACGATCGATAAGGTGATCAAAGAGTTAGGGTTGACGGCAACTGCCGAGAATACTGATTTATCAACGGCAAAAGCGACACCAGCAGATGTTTATTTTACGAGTAATGAATTATTGAACGAGTTAAAAGCATCCGTGAAAGCACCCGTTTATCCAATCAAAAAGTATATGGATAAAGAAGAAGTCAAACAGCAAATGGAAAAATTTTTAGCTGAAAGAGAGGGATAATCATGAATTTTGTCACGGATTATATTTTAAAAAATCCGCCAGTCCTACTGGGGATCATTGCCATGATTGGGTTATTGGTACAAAGAAAGCCCTTCGCAGAAGTCGTCAAAGGAACCTTAACAGCTTCCTTCGGGATGGTGGCATTGACGGCTGGGGTAAACATGTTGGTGGGAACGATCGCACCGATCAATGCTGCGGTTCAAACCCAATTAGGCGTTGCTGTGTCAGATGGACTCTCTGACATCACCTTTACGGCAGAATACGGCGGAACAGTTGGTTTAGCGATGTTTTTCGGCCTGATCATTCATTTATTGATTGCTCGCTTTACACCTGTGAAGACGATTTTCCTCACCGGTCACATGTTGTGGTGGTTCCCATTCGTCATCGTCGCTGGGGGCGTTGAAGGCGGACTTACCGGAATCCCACTGTTGATCTTAGGGGCGGTTCTATCTGCTTGTTACTGGTCCTTCATGCCATGGATCATGCGTAAATATGTGTGGGATGCCACAGGCGATGATTCATTCTTGATCGGTCATCCAACGGGGATCTTGTCATTGGTTTCAGGCTTTGTTGCAAAACGGGTCGGAAACAAAGAAAAATCGACGGAAGATTTGAAAGTGCCAGAAAATCTATCGTTTTTCCGTGAAATATCGATTACTGGCGCGTTAGTGATGTTTTTGATGAATATCGTTATCGGTCTGATTGCGCCCGTATTAGTTCCTGAAGGGGGCAACTTGGTGATGTTTGCGGTTGATGCTGGCTTGAACTTCGGTGCAGGATTATTGATCATGTTGTATGGGGTACGTCTATTGATCAACCAAATCATTCCCGCCTTTCAAGGGATCGCAGAAAAAGTCGTTCCTGGAGCAAAACCAGCTTTTGATGTGCCAATCTTGTTCAACTACCGTCCAAATGCTGTAATCATCGGCTTTATCGTGGCGATGATCACCTCAACGATTTTAGTGGTGATTGCCAATACCACCAACGTCTTTGGCATTTTGATCGTTCCTTTAGTCATCACCAGCTTCTTTGAATGTGGCGGTGCTGCGGTGATCGGTGAAGGACAAGGGGGCTTGCGAGGGGCCATTATTGGTACGATCACAGCTTCTGTCGTTATGGTAGCACTCGTTGGGATCTCTGCAGCGTTATTCTCAACGACGATTCAAAACTGGATCTTGATTTTCGGTGGGAACGATTTATCTCTATGGGGCATCCTTGGTGAATTGATCGGCAAGCTGTTTGGAGGGTTTTAAATGTTTCAATACTTTGAAAAAGCAAAAGAACTATTGTCTATTGTAGAAGAAAAAGAAGCACCAGCGATTGAGCAAGCCATTGAATTGCTGACGCAAGCCAACTTGACCAAAAAAGCCATCTACATTTTTGGCGCTAGTCACGCTGGGATCTTAGCCGAAGAAATGTATTATCGAGCAGGCGGCATGATGACGATCAACGCGATCTTTGGAAGAGAACTGATGCTTGATCGCAGCCCAATCACCTTCACTAGTAAAATGGAGCGCTTAGAAGGCTACGGTAGTGCCTTGGCGGCGACCCAGCCCTTTACAGCAGGCGATGTGCTGATCTTGCATTCGGTGTCTGGGCGAAACCCAATTATCATCGATATGGCGCTTCATGCCAAAGAAAAAGGGGTCAAGATCATCGCATTAACGAACCTTACCTATTCGAAAACAGTCAGCAGCCGTCATACATCAGGCTTGCGTTTGTTTGAAACGGCGGATATCGTCATCGACAATCATGGGGAGATTGGCGATGCTGCGTGTACGATTCCAGACGTAGAACAAAAAGTCGGACCTACATCCACCGTAGTCGGTGCAACGATCTTAAATGCGATCATCGTTGAAGTTTGCCAAAAACTAAAAGAAGCCGGTGTCGACTATCCGCCGATTTTTTACTCAGCGAACCTAGACGGCGGGGATGAATTGAACCAGTCCCTGTTTGAAAAGTACCAAGAAGCGATCCATTATCAGCTGTAAGTCAAGAGTTAGTCGTTCCTTAGCGAAATAAGACGGTCAAAGAAACCATTCAAGACATTTTCTCCTTGCGAGAGAATGTCTTTTTTTGCTTACTTGTTAGAAAAGGGCCGGAGCATAGGGATGAAAAAGCGATTCAAGCAAAGAAGGCTTAAACTGGAATTATGTATTTTTACTTAATAATGGTCTTTAAAAATAAAATTATATAAAATGCTAGCTAAAATATGAATAAAATACTACAAAAACGATTGTTGTTTAACTTCCCGCTCGGTATAATTAGCTTGGGAGCTACAGCAAGACAACAAATAATGAATAAAAAATCTACAAACCGTTGATTAGAAAGGAGCAGCTTATGGAGTAGGTAGTGGGTATCGATTTTTCGATAAGAAGGAGAGGAAGAATATGAAAAAAGAAAAGAGAATGTTAGGTGATAAAAGTTATTGTGAAGAAATAGACAAGCGAAGGAGTCGGAAACTACATAAGTATCTGCTTGTCGGACTGATCGTTGTCCTTGTACTTAATCTATTTCCATTTGGTCGTTATGCTGACAATGTGGTAGAAGCCGTTACTTCTACAGAACAAAAGCAAAATAGTGAAGATGGTATCGAATATACAGAGATTCATTCAGCAGAAGAATTAGATACCTTAATACGTAAGGAACTAAACGGTAATTTTAAGCTAGTTAAGGACATTGATCTATCCGACTATCGTTCTAATACAAATACTGCGAATCAAGGATGGCTACCGATCCCAAACTTTACGGGTGTGTTCAATGGTAATGGCCATACGATCAGTGGGTTGCGGATAAATCGAACAGGTAGTAGTTTTTTAGGTTTATTTGGTTCAGTCAATGGAGCGACAATCAAAAATGTGACCGTTGCACTTGGTGGGGATATCCTAGGATCTTCCGCTGTTGGTGTCATTGCAGGGCGAACGACGCATGTAACAAACAATGGTGCCGTTTTAGAAAACAATCAGGTGATTGGCAACGGGCATACAGTTAGAGCCACGGCGCTGCTTGGATATGCCGGCGGGCTGATTGGTTATTCTGGAGATAATACACGACTGGAAAACAATCAGGTAGAACATATCAATGTCCTGACAAATGGCGTTAGCAACTACGCCGGAGGACTTGTCGGTGCTGCTCGTAACTCTTCATTATTCGATAATGCAATCAATCGTGCCAAGGTAGAGGCGTATTCCTATGCTGGAGGGATAGCTGGGGTTACTTATGGATACTCTGCTCAGGCGCACAGCAATGGCACATTAGTAACGAAAAACATTGTCGATACTGAAAGCAGCGTACAGGGAAGAGGCTCCTATGCCGGAGGGGCATTTGGGGCAATTTATGAAGGCAGTGAAGTGCGGCAAACACTGACGCATGCGAAAGTAGTCGGCAAAGGGGCCTACAATGGCGGCTTTGCTGGAGTTATTTACGATCGTTCAACGGTTGACCAGTCTGCGGCGTATGGTTCTGTCGAGGCTGTGCGCTATACAGGTGGCTTTGTCGGAGCATTGTATAACTCGGCCTCTGTAAGTAATTCTTACGCACGAGGAGCAGTGACTGGAACGACCGAACTAGGTGGTTTTGTTGGTACATTCTATGATTCAGCGATCATTGAAAACAGCTATGCAGCGAATACGATCCATACGGATGAAAGAAATCAAGAGCGTGCCGGTGCTTTTGCCGGTCAACATCTTGGCACACGGCAACAATATGCAGGGACGAATTATTTTGATCAGCAAATAGCTGGTATCGCACAAAATTTAAGTAATGCAGGCGGCGAGCAAACGAGTGGTGCTAGACCTCAAGGAAAAGATACGCAAGAATTTTCACAGTCAGGGACATTCGATGGGTGGGACTTTGAAGATACTTGGGTCATTGATAAGGGCTATCCAGTATTTCAATTTTCCTATAAAGAACCTGACATTCCAAAGGAGATCGAAGAACCCATGATCATTGTTCATACAGCGTTTCCAGAAGGAGAAGTCACTGTCCCATTCATTGACATTGAGTATACAGCAACCCCAACAATAGGCAATGAGATTATAGAAGTCTATGTGAAGATCAACGGTAATTTTGATAGTTATTTGTATCTGAAAGGCGGGAATGGTATTACGCCTAAGGGTGAGTTAGGTACAGGGAGAGTCTTTTTCCGACCGATACAAGGAGAAAATCATATTGAGGTCGTGGCTTTTGATAGTAGTGGTGTAACAGGAAGTTATAAAGTTGATCAGCCTGTGAAAGTGGTGGAACATCCTGTTCCAGATTCACCAAAACCAGAAGAAATTAGTACGGAGTTCTTTTGGGAAGATGAACGCACCTTTGTGAATAATCGCTTCCAGTTATGGCTTACAGGAGCTACCGTTGAGGAAAGAAAAAATGTGACGCCAGAGCTGATTGAAGAAGCACTTGCTTCCATTGATGCCACTTTATTTATCGAACCTGATTGGCTCGGTCAGCTTACTGTTCAAGTGAAAGAAAGTACGGCAGAAGAGCTGATTGAAATGATTGAAGATGTGATAGAAAATTTCCCAGAAGTCTTTGAAGATGGCAATCTTGATACATTAGATGATGCATCAATCAACGAAGTCACCCCTGTGGAAACACTGAGCAATAAGGAATATTTTCCTGACGATCCTTGGTGGAATAACGGTGAATGGGGGCTACGTGCGATTAAATTACCAGAAGCATGGGCGTTATTTGGCACACATGAAAGGGAGAATGTCAAAGTAGGGATTATTGATGATGGTGTTTGGGGGAAGCATGAGGACCTACAGATACCAGCTGGAAATATTGAAAATGATCCAAACGCTAAAACAAATACGGAACTATTTACAGCCGATCATGGTACGCATGTTATGGGAACGATCGGAGCCATTCAAGATAATCAACTAGGAGTCAGTGGAGTGATTAATATTTCACGGCAGAATCTTCTTAGTTATAATTCCTTTGATACGATAGGTTCAGAAATAAGGGAAGACGAAAATGGTAATAAGGATAAGGTGTATAAACTCTTAACTAATAATTCTGCTCAATTAAGTGGTTTAAAATGGAATGTCGAAAATGGGGGCCAAGTTGTAAATGTGAGTATTGGTGGGAGCGGACTTCGCTTTCCACAATGGGGATTTTTTAATCCTTTCATTAAAAAAACTCAACGATTAGTTGATGAAAACTATGAGTTTATTGTTGTACATTCTGCAGGCAATAGTGCAGCGGATGCTAGAAACAATCAATCTTTTTCACATATAGGAGAAAACCATCAATTAAGAGAACGTATTATAACAGTCGGAGCAACAATGAATGTGAACAATCAAGTTGAAATGTGGAGCGATTCAAATTATGGAACGATTATAGATGTTGTTGCTCCAGGGCATAAGATAAAAAGTGCTTCATCGGTTAGCAAAGACTTATATGTTAATAAAAACGGTACTTCCATGGCAGCACCTCATGTTGCTGGTCTAGCTGCTCTAGTATGGTCGGAAAATCCAGGACTTTCGAGTGCACAAGTTAAAGAGGTCATCATCCAATCTGCAAAAAGGTCTGGGACAGAGATTAAAGAAACTAGAGCAGATCTTCCTAAACTAACATACTATCAAGTAGATGCTCATGCTGCACTAAGTCAAGCTCGTGGAGTAAATCCAGATATTGATACGGTTCTCATTCGTGGAAAAGTTTGTCTAGAATCTAATGGTCATATGGTCGAAAATGCTCGTGTTCATTTGTATCAGAATAATGAACTATTAGAACGAACATGGACAGATCAAGGGGGAGAGTTTCGATTCCACAATCAAACGCCCGGTCATGATTACCGAATAACAGTGCACTACCCATGGCATGCAGCTGCCAGAATCAATAATCTTTCAACTACTGCTGGCAGTCAAGAAACGAATGTAGGGCTAATTTTCCTCCATGAATCTTCTTATGTAGGAATTGACACTGTCTTTTTATTAGATGATTCTGGCAGTATCAGCGCGAATAATTTTAGGCAGATGACTAATGAAGTACAGGCATTATTTTTAAATGAAGATGCTTTTACGAGTGACGATCGGATTAGCTTGTTTACCTTTAATTCTAGAGTAAATCGACATTTCTCATTTTTAAATCCTTTACTTGCAGCTGAACGGCTTCCTAGACAAGTTGGCGGTAGTACTGCATTAAACCAAGCAATTGCGCAAGGTAACCAAGAATTTGAACAGTATGGACGAAAAAACGCAAAAAAAGTAATGGTTGTTCTTACAGATGGACATAATAATATTTCAGGTCCCCCAGAGGCAGAATTGATCCAACAGGCTAAAGAAAACGATGTAACAATCTTTTCTATAGGGGTGGGGAATAATCTAAATCAACGCTTTCTCGAAAATATTGCAAAAGAAACAGATGGTGAATTCTTCCACATCTCTAACTTCCAACAATTAGCAGAAATTTTTGAAAAAATTCGTTACGAGCTATTTGATGAAGATATTCAAAAGCTGCAAATCGAACTCTCAGAAACTAGTGCTCACAATCTTCAGACGACCAATGTGGAGTCTGAACGTTTAGCAGCATAAGATTCTTTTTAAGGAATCTGAATTTGTTGTTCATCAAATGGTTGTCAATTAGTTGATTTTAACTAATGAAAAAAAATCATTTGATGAACATTTTTCATAAACTTCCAAAACCTTAGATGTAAGGAGTGAATTGAATGCAATCAGATCAACGCATAACCGCAATGAGTAAGAAAGAGACTGATAGAGCAGATCCCTTATGTATAATTCTTTGTATTTTATTTATCTATTTCACCATCTGTCACTTTTTAGTTTTACCTGTAAAAGCAGCCGAGGTTTCAGATGCTGATTCAATTCAGATAGAAGGCACCTTAGCCGCCATCCTCAACAGCGAAAGAATTAATCCAGAACCCACAGAGCCGCTCACTGAACCATTGCTGGAAATCGTCACGGAACTTCCGAATTCAGAATTGATGGTTCCTTTTTTAGAATTGATTTATGCGGTCACACCAAGCGAAGGGCAAACGTTAGAAGAAGTCTATGTCAATGTGAACGGCGAATATGATCGGCATTTGTATCAAAGAGCGATGGGAGAGCCAAAGTTCAGGGAGCGAACATTTGGTGAGGCGAGGCTTTTTCTTTCTGCTGATCAACAGGAAAGAAAATTTGAATTGGTCGCCGTCGATAGCAGTAACAGAAGGACTTATTATCCCATAGAGCAGTCATTTTGGTTATCCGAAAACCCCGAACCGTCATCACCGACTATCGCTGATGTAACGACAGAAGATTATTATGGGGAAGAAGTGACCTTCATTAACAATCGGCTTCATCTCCAATTGAATAATGAGAAATTCGTGCAAGAAAATGAAGTGAATGCCAAAAAATTTTTAGATGATTTGCTTGATGAACTTGCATATTACGACATGGTATTGATTGCTGGTCCAGAAAAGAATGCCCGAGTAACGATTCAGTTAAAACAAACTCCTTATAGAGAGCTTAATAGATTTATTCGTGATTTAAAAACATTTACTGAGGATATTGTTACCGATGGAGAAATTGAAGAAATGACTTTAGCAGCGACAGAACGATTATCGAGGACAGAGAAACCTGTCAATCGTTCTGTAGAATTCAAACCAGAGATGCTAAAAATCGGCTGGGTACCTGGTTTGTTTTTCCGAAGGTATCAGGACAACGTGGTAGGTTTCAAGCTGCATGAAGAAACCACATTTTTAAATCCAGAGTCATTTCCTGAAACCTATCTCAGCAAGGCACTGATAAATGAAAAAATCGATGAAGCTGTTGCAGCGATTGGCGGCGTTCGTTTAGAAGAAAATCAACCCATCTACCCTAGTGTAAAAGTAGGGGTAGCAGGAAATACACCAAGGAATTTAGTAAAAAAAGGGCAACAACTACTGACGGATTATCCCGAAGTCTTTTCAAAAGGGTATGTAATAATCAGAGAAAGGCAAAATATTTATGGTTATGGTACCACAGACGAATACAAACGACGATGGCGTGTTAGGAGTAATTTTGAAGAACGGAACTACCCTATCTGGGCAATCATCAACCCGAATGGCAAAATTACGTCGTTAACGAGTATGGGCTGGGATGGTGTGACTGTTAGCATGGCGTTAGTGATAGGATTTGGTTCTATCGGCTTTATTGTGTTTATATTTGAACTTTTTTCTTGTCAAAGGGCAGAAAAACGGAAGAGAAATAGGCAATCAGGTAGAAACTGATCCTCGTTGGTCATTCTCAGATGGCAATGAATGCTATTAAACAGATCATTTAAAGTGTTTAGACCTTCATAAGTGAAAGGAGTGAAGCGAATGAAATCCGCTGATTGCGCGGCATCTATCGACGAGAAAATTTATGAAAACTTCTTTAGAAATCATAAAATATTCTTCCTGCTTTTCCTTGCTCTTGCTAGCAATCTTATTACGAGCATACAAGTATTAGCAGCCGAAGGACCAACCGACCAGTCCCAAGGCACCTTAGCCGCCATCCTCAACAGCGAAAGGAATACCCCGGAACCCACAGAGCCGCTCACTGAACCATTGCTGGAAATCGTCACTGAACTTCCCGATTCAGAATTGATGGTTCCTTTTTTAGAATTGATTTATGCGGTCTCACCAAGCGAATGGCAAACGTTAGAAGAAGTCTATGTCAATGTGAACGGCGAATACGATCAGCACTTGTATCAAAGAAAAGCGGGAGAACCTGAAGTCACAGAGCGAACATTCGGTGAAGCTCGTCTCTTTCTTTCTACCGATGAACAGAAAAGTAAATTTGAACTGGTCGCCGTCGACAGTAGCAATCTAAGTGCCATCTACCCCATTGAGCAATCATTTTTTATGGCAGAAAATCCTGTGCCGCCGTTACCGTCTACGGCTGATGTATCAACAAGAGATTTTCACGGAGAAGAAGTGACTTTCATTAATAACAGACTTCAACTTCAATTAAGTAGTAGTCATTACAATCAAGAGGACAGGAAGAAGAATGAATCAGCGGTTCTTCAATTGCTAGATGAACTATCTTACTATGATATTGAAATGATTGCTGGACCAGATAAAAACGGCTCTGTGACAGTTGGCTTGAAGCAAAACTCTTACTCATCTCTTTATCATCTTATTAACGATTTACCCTCTTTTTCTGATTTTTTAATAACTGATGCAAAAATTGAAGAAATCGATTTGGCAACAGCTGAACTGATTCCAAGTGAAGATTCTTCAATCAATCGCTCTGGTGAATTAGAGCCGAAAATGGTAAAAATTGGCTGGGTACCGGGTTTGTTTTTCCGAAGGTATCAGCACGATATGATAGGGTTTAAATTACAGGAGGAAACCTCGTTTTTAAACCAAGAATCGTTTCCTGAAACTTATCTTAGTAGGGCAATGATCAATAAAAAAATCGATGAAGTCGTTTCAGAGATTGACGGCATTCGTATAGATGGAAACCAAGCAAATGATCTTAGTGGAACCAAGCTATTTTCGAGTATGAATATTCGGAATGTTCATTTAGAAGGAAATTATCCTTTTGTTCGTGTGAGCCTACCTAGTCATTCACCCAGAGGATTAATAAAAAACGCCAAAACACTACTAAAGGATCATTCGGAAGTTTTTGAGAAATCCTATCTAATGATTGTTACAGATATAGAATCATCATCTAGTGTGGGGATACCAGAAGTTAACACTCAGGAAAGACAATTGCCTGAGTTTGAGCATGAAGTCTATCGTTATTGGGCGACTATCAATAAATACGGTACTGTATCCTCTTTGATTGAAATAGGCTTAATAGGGTTATCCATAACTATGAAAGTGATGTTAGGTATTATGATGCTTTGTGTCACTTTGACGTCTGGAATAATTGTTTACCGAAGGAAAAAAAGAGTATTGTGAAAGTTTAGAAACATATACATCAACTTTATTAACGATAACAGTTCGATTTTGTACGTAAGGAATGAATGGAATGAACAAAAACAAGCAATCATTAAAATCAAAAAAACTCTTTCGCAGGTACAAAATTTTCTTCCTGCTTTTCCTTGCTCTTGCCAGCAATCTTATTACGAGCATACAAGTACCAGCAGCCGAAGTACCAACCGACCAGTCCCAAGGCACCTTAGCCGCCATCCTCAACAGCGAAAGGAATACCTCGGAACCCACAGAGCCGCTCACTGAACCATTGCTGGAAATCGTCACGGAACTTCCCGATTCAGAATTAATGATTCTCTTTTTTGAATTGATTTATGCAGTGACACCAAGTGCCGGGGGAACGTTGGAAGAAGTCTATGTTAATGTAAACGGCGAATATGATCGGCACTTGTATCAAAGAGCGATAGGAGAAACCAATGTCATGGAGCGAACATTTGGTGAGGCGAGGCTTTTTCTTTCTGCTGATCAACAGGAAAGCCGATTTGAATTGGTCGCCGTCGATAGTAGTGGTGCTGTCGGCAATTATCACCTCCAACAGTCATTTTGGTTGTCAGAAAACCCCGAACCACCGTCGCTGACTATCGCTGATGTAACGACAGAAAATTATTATTGGGAAGAAGTCACCTTTATTAGTAATCGACTTCATCTCCAATTGAACGGTGAGAGGTTTACCCAAGAAAATGAGGGAGGATTCGAAACGATGCTTGACCTTGTTCTTGATGAATTTTCCTACTACGATATGGAGCTGATCGCTGGACCAGACAGAAATGATCGAGTAGTGATCCAGTTGAAGCAAACCTCGTATGAGGAACTGGGCAGACTTATTTCTGATTTGAATCTTTTCACGCGTGATGTGATTGCCAATGGGAGGAGAGAGGAAATCAATTTAGCAGCGGCTGAACGTCTCCCAAAAACAGAGGAACCTGTCAATCGTTCTGTAGAATTCAAACCAGAGATGCTAAAAATCGGCTGGGTACCAGGTTTGTTTTTCCGAAGATATCAGGACAACGTGGTAGGTTTCAAGCTGCATGAAGAAACCACATTTTTAAATCCAGAGTCATTTCCTGAAACTTATCTCAGTAAGGCGTTGCTAAAATAAAAAATCGATGAAGCTGTTGCAACGATTGGCGGCGTTCGTTTAGAAGAAAATCGACCTTCCTATCCTTATGTGGAAATTGGTGTAGGGAAAATACACCAAGGAATTTAGTGAAAAAAGGGCAACAACTACTGACGGATTATCCAGAAGTCTTTTCGAAAGGGTATGTAATAATCAGAGAAAGTCAGAAACTTCATAATGTGTCAGATGTTTATTTACCACGATGGCGTGTTATGAGTATCTTTGAAGAACGGAATTATCCTATCTGGGCGCCCATCAATAGGAATGGCACAGTATCATCCATATACAAAATGGGCTTGAGAGGGCTGCCGACTATCGTGAAACTACTAGGAGGCGCCGTTCTATTTTGTGGCATTCTGAGTTTCGCCATCTTCATTTACCGAAAAAGACCTCCTCGCAAGAAACACGAGTTTTGGGGATAACGTTTACTGATGGGCATGTGGAAAGTCCTTTCAATCTGAAGGAGAACGGGGGAAACGTTGTTGTCTTTAAGTGTCGAAACAGTGAAAGACAACCATTTTTCGAGAAACCGCTATTCGATCAAAAGCTGTGATGAACGCCTAGCTGACGCTGGTCGTCTTTAAGAAAATCACACTGCTAGCAAGGGAATTTCTGCCAAAAAGAACTATTCTGATCGTACGACTTTGATCCACGCAAAGCTAACCACTGAAGCCTTGGTTACATAAAAACCTCTCAAAAGCAGCTGGTCGCTGATTTTTGAGAGGTTTTGTCTATCAAGAGATAGCTATGGTGTTTTTTATAGTTGTAATTGTTTATTCAAATTCTTCATACTCATTTGGGTCTTGACCATCGATGCGGCCGTCTGCTTTGTTTAACTGATTGATTTGATTGATTTCATCTTCAGTCAGTTCAAAGTCGAAGATCGCAAGATTTTCTCGTTGATGGGCGAGGTTTCTTGATTTAGGTAGGGGCAAAATGCCACGTTCCACATGCCAGCGCAAGATGATTTGACCAGCTGATTTTTGGTATTTCTCAGCTAATTCAGTGATCAGTGGCTCTTTCAGGGCATCGCTGCCGCGGCCTAATGGGCTCCAAGCTTCCGTTACGATGCCGCGTTTTTTGTTCTCTGTAACCATTCGTTCTTGGACCCAGTAAGGATGGATCTCAATTTGATTTAGCGCAGGGGTCACACCAGTTGCTTCAATGATGGCATCCAAATGTTCTGGCTCGAAATTGGAAACGCCGATGGAACGGATCAAACCTAATTTCTGGGCGGTCACTAAGGCTTGCCAAGCTTCGACATATTTGCCGCGTTTTGGTAATGGCCAGTGGATCAAAAAGGCATCGAAGTAGTCGAGTCCCATGCGAGCAAGGGATTCTTGAATGCTGGTTAAGGCATCATCATAGCCATGGTATTTTCCCGGTAATTTTGAGGTGATACAAAATTCTGAACGTGGGATACCAGAGCGACGGATCGCTTTGCCGACAATGCCTTCATTGTCATAATTGGTTGAAGAATCGATCAATCGATACCCGTCAGCGATCGCTGCTTGCAGCTGGCTCAACCCTTCGCCACCGCGGATCTGATAGGTACCGATGCCCACGGCGGGGCGTAAATTGCCGTCGTTTAATGTCAGTAAAGGTGCTTTCATAAAATGATTCCTCCTTTTCTTTACATTCTACTCTAACGCTTTTTTGCCAGGAACGTAACCAACTTGCTCAGACAAAGAAAAAAGAGCAACGGTTTCTGTTTCAGAAACAATTGCTCTTTTTGATTAAATTATTTTTCAGGCGGTGTGCCATACATTTTTGGTGTGACTTGATCGAGTTTTGGCGCTTTTCCTTCGATCTTTGGTTCGTCTAGCCATTGGTATTCGCCTTCACCATCAAGGGCTTTGCCTTTCGCCCAAGAGCCTTCTTTACTTTGGTCGCCTTCTGAGAAGTTATAGAAATCATAAGCGATATCTAAGCGTTCGTTTTTGCGGTCAAAGGTAGTCGGCACTAAAATCGAGCCTTCGTTTTCTTCCAATTCTTTCACGGCAGCTGCCCAAAGATTTTGGTGGTAGCTATCACGCGCTAATAAGACCGAAAGTAAGTCTTTGACCCCACGGTCATCGATCATTTCATAGATGCGTGCTACTTGCAGACGACCTTGTGATTCTGCATTTAAGTTGGCACGGAAATCAGCAAGCAAGTTGCCACTAGCAATGATATACGCACCTGACCATGGATTGCCGACGCTATCAGCAGGACGTGGTCCTAAGCCGGCAACGATGGCATGTTGCGGATTCATTCCGGAAATGATCGCACCGATCGTTGGGTCTTTTTTCATGGCAGCTTCCTGATCTTCCACAGGTGCACCTTCCAGCAGACGTGCAACCATCGTTGCCAACATTTCAACGTGTCCAAGCTCTTCAGTAGCGATATCCATTAACATGTCTTTGTATTTTTCTTCCCCACGGCAGCTCCATCCTTGGAATAAGTATTGCATGGCAACACTCATCTCTCCATATTGTCCACCGATTAATTCTTGAAGGTATTTCGCAACTAACGGATTTGGTTTTTCTGGTTTAGCTTCAAACTGTAGTTCTTTTTGATGACGAAACATACTATTCCTCCTAAAATTTTTTATTGGGCCCATAAAAAGTTTCTCATGAATCGAAAGGTTCGTCTAATAAAATGCACTTAGTTCAAAATGAAAAAAGCTCCAAAAAGAAAAGCCATTTACTTTGACAAAAAGCGAGAAGCGTTAGATAGTTAAATTAAGAGAGAATTAGAAAAGGAGCGAGTCACCATGTTTCAGTATTACAAAATGGACGACCGAAAAATAAGGGAATCCTCGGAGGAAGATTACAATTGGCTGGTGGTTTCTGGGACAGATCCAGAGGAACAACGCCACTTGTTAGATAAGTATCAACTGCCCGAAGATATTTTTATTGGCGCCAATGAACCGGAAGAAGTCTCACGTTTGGAATACTTACGTAACACTAAGTTAAATCATCCGATTCTTTATACCTTGATCGATTTGTCAGAAGTGACACAAGACCGCATCGAAGATCGTTTAGAACCGGTGACGTTTATTTATACCAAAGATCTTTTAATCACGTATGTCTCTCATCAATCTACACTGATTAAACGCCTGATTGAAAAGCATGAGCAAGATATTCAACGGTATGAAGATATTGTTGCCTACTCGACGCTGATGATCTACACCCATTACATCAAAGGTCTGCAGGAAATGAAGAAACAGATCGATGCACTAGATGAAGCAGCCCGTAAAACGACGGAAAACAACGAATTGTTTAATTTAGCCGATACCGAACGAGACATGGTCTATCTGGATCACACCTTACGGGATCAGAACCATACTGTCGATCGTTTGATGGATCGCAAAGAATTTTTGGATCGTTTGGATAATGAAGCACTCGTTTATGACATTAAGCTACGACAGAAGTTTGCCATGAAAATGGTCACTATCTATCGCGACTTGTTAGAAACCATTGGTGGCTTGTTCTCCGATATGATGGACAACAATCTGAACCATCTGATGAAATACTTAGATTCTGCGGCATTGGTGGTGGCTGTGCCGTCCTTGATCGCGGGGCTATGGGGGATCAACACCGGGGGACTGCCAGGAAAAGACAATGCCATCGGTACGATCATTGTCTTTGGTTTGGCTATTTTAGTTGGGATATTAACCGCCATTTACTTGTCACGGAAAGACTTTTCAAAATAAAAAGCGCCGCTGCTCTGTGGCACCGTTCATCCATAAAAGGAGAATGGTGCGACGAAGCAGTTGGCATTTTTTTATTTTAACCCGCTGTCTAAATTGCTGTCGAGAATCCAGCGCTGAAAGGCGAGGAAGACCAGCAGCAAAGGCAAGATGTAAATTACCAAGGCAGCAATCAAAATCGTCCAATGGATATTTTCCGCGCCCACCAAGCTGCGGTTCGCCACTTGCAAGGTGTATTTTTTCGGATTATTCAAGACGATCAAGGGCCAGATATAATCCTTCCATCGCTACTGGAAGGAGAAGATCTCCAGTGTCATAATGATTGGTCGGGCAATCGGCAGCATGGTGATGGCGATGATAGAGGAAGAAAAAAATGGCATCGTATTTTGTAAGCGCATAGCTGCAGTCGGCACTGACTAGAATCCTCAATAAATCCGCGTAAGGCAAATCAGGAACTTCTACAGTCACACCGTTTTTTTCTGAGTATTTTCCCGTCATTTTCAAATAAGTACCGCTTTCGCTGGGAGCTCTAGAAGCAAACATGGGAATCTACGAAGACATTTCCAATCGGCAACGATCGAAACGTCCTCTAATGAAAAATAGATGAAGTGCTGAAAAGATAGCTGTCCTAAAACGCACTGAGGAGTAAAAAGTGCCAATTATCTGACAAAATGAGAGTGGCTCTCCCTCAGTTTAGCGAAGAAGATGCAAAATGAAAAATAAAGCGATTTCAAAAAATGTACGAATATTAAAAAAAACGAATTAAAGCTCTTACAACGATAATTAAGAAGTACTGGTAAACGTTAATATAACAAGGTTTGAAATTTTTTTTTGCAAATTGAGTGCAAATCTTTTGTCTAAAACGGGGATTAAGCGTAACATAATATGTGTAATAACTACTTAAAAGAAAGAAGGAGAAAAATATGCATTGGTTATGGGTATTAATCGTAGGAGCTATTATCGGTTTGATCGCCGGAGCTATCACAAATAAAGGTGGATCAATGGGTTGGATCGCCAACATCGTTGCAGGTTTAGTAGGTTCAGCTATTGGACAAGCAATCTTAGGTTCTTGGGGTCCATCACTTGCTGGAATGGCAATCGTCCCATCAATTATTGGTGCGGTTATTGTAGTTGCTGTTGTTTCATTCTTCTTAGGACGTTCAAACGGCTAGTCCATTCAGCAATTGTTTCCATTCATTTATTTCGGGTAGTAATTACCTCGAATAGACAGGCAAATCCAGATTTTCTGGGTTTGCCTTTTTTGTTTTTAAGGAAGCATAAGCAATCCTTTTGTCATATCGGGAAATTGTCGTTACACTTGAAGTAGGTCAAAAAAAGAAAGGAAGAGGTTCAATGAAAAAGCAATATGAAACAGCGATGATCAATCGAGGCGGACGTGTCGGAGAGGTCGAAGCACCAAATGGCAGTTTTCACCTGAAAATCGACAAACCGGGTCTTCACAGTGAGGGCACAAACCCAGAACAATTATTTGCCGCTGGCTATGCTTCTTGTTTCAACGGTGCCGTACAGCATATGCTGAAAGAGCATAACATCGAATCCGAATCCGAAGTTAAAGCAAGAGTGTCTTTGTATCAGCATGAGGACGGCAGTTACCAAATCGGCGTGATTTTAGAAGTGTCGTTACCAGGCGTTGAAAAAGCCGAGGCAGAGAAAATCGCAGAAGAAGCCCATGATTTTTGTCCGTATTCTCGGGCAACTCGTGGCAACATTGATGTCGAAGTACAAGTAGTCTAAGCATTATTGCAGCTAGACAAACAATAAGCGGCTGATGAATCAGCCGACAAGAGGGAATTCATCAAGGAGGCCAATCAATGAGACAAACAGAGATCTTGCTGCTTTTGGGCGTGTTTGTGGTTGGCCTTTTTGTGGTGTACTGGCTGAAAAAGCACCGACATGCGCGCCACAATCAAGCACTGGCAGCTCAGCTGAAGCGTTATCCCAGCGTGCGGAAAGCGTGGCTGGCAGCCGGGGTAAAAAGGGAAGCAGTCCTTTTGGTTCCCGGTTTAAAAAAAGCTACTGCCGCAGTTGCAACGACGGCAACGGCGAAAGCAGAAACGAGGCTGTACAAGCATGCGGATCAGTGTCAGGCAATGACTCCACAAGGGTTGGCCGTTTCGGAGGACTATTTGTTCCTCTCTGCGTACTGTTCGCAGCAGGAACATCACTCACAGCTTTATATAATAGAAAGAACGAGCGGACGGCATCTGAAAACGGTGGTTCTGCCAAAACGCCCCCATGTCGGCGGATTAGTCTTTGATCGAGCAACGCAAGTGCTGTGGCTAACCATCACTGGGAAAGGAATGGGACGAGTGGCGTGTGTTTCTTTGCAGACACTGCTGGAAGATGATTCCTTGGCAACCAGTCAGCCGATCGCTTATCAGCAAGTCATCGAATTGGCAGGCATCACTCATAGCTCCTATTTGGCAGCCGATAGCGGTGAACTTGTCTCAGGGACCTTTGCCTTGAAAAACGGTGGCGTGGTGGCGAATTATCCGCTGCCTGTTCTTTCAGACAGCGGTCGCAAAGCATCTCCTTGCATCAAGCCGCGTAAGAGAAGGGTCACCACCACGAAAGTTCAAAGTGTCGCCTTTACCACTGAATACTTGTTGCTGGCACGTTCCTTTGGACCAGGGTCGGCTGAGTTATGGGTCTTTTCAAAGGATGCAACGGTGCTGACCCGCAAACATGCGTTGCGGCGCATCAAGTTTCCCCATTACCTTGAACAGATCGTGGTAGAAAAAGGGCAGCTGTACTGCTTGTTTGAAAGTGGGGCATGGGCGTATCGGCAAAAAGGCGGCAGCATCGATGAAGTCGTGGTATTGGACCTTGCGACCTTACTTCAGTAAAAGTACTGCTTAAAAAGAAAAAAGACCAGCCTCTTAAGAAGCTGGTCGTAAGTGCAGTAATTATTCCACGATTGCTCGTTGGATATCTAAGACGGTGCCGGTATGAGCATCTGCCAAAAATTCATAGGTGACAAGCTGTCCGTCTTCGGTGCGGGTGATGCCGCCAGTATATCCTTGGGAAGTGATCGCAAATTTGCGCAAAGGTTGTTTTTCGAAATTGATCCAAGAACCTTCGATCGGTCCTTCTTTGATAAACGCCGCTTTTATATTGTCTAAGACATCATCGGCATTCATGGCTTGCCTTTTCTTCAACCAGATCGTTGAAAAAATCCCTCCTGCAAAGCCAAGACCTAAACCGATGGTCAGTCCATTTTTAAAATAATGCAATGGATGCTCATTCTCCATCTAATGTCCCTCCTAAAGTAAGTTTTCCCGAATGTTTTGATCTCGGTGAAAGCACAGGTTCTCTTAACAATAGTTTACCATAGTTTAGAAATATTCTATAAGAAAAATAACCAACAATAGAAATTTGCGCTATAATAAAGAATATCAGTAGGAATAAGGAGGAAGAGAGCACATCCGTTGTTTCACCCGAAAATTGCTGGAAAACACAGCAACAGCAAGCGTTGCTTTTTCAAAAAAAGCAGCTTTGTTTCTTTGGGGCAGCAAACAACTGATACGTGTTTCTCGAATGATCATGGAAGAAAAAACATTTCAACGTATCAAAGAACTAACGGAGTTACAAGGAACCAGCGGGTTTGAACACGACGTGCGAGCGTATATGCGTGAAGCGATGACTCCATTGGTAGATGAAATCCAACAAGATGGCTTAGGCGGCATCTTCGGTTTGCGTCACCACCAAGAAGCAGATGCACCACGAGTGATGTTAGCTGCTCACATGGACGAAGTTGGTTTCTTATTGACGACGATCACCGATCGCGGCTTATTCAAAGTCACTCCTTTAGGTGGATGGAACCCTTATGTAGTTTCTGCTCAACGGTTTACATTGAAAACAGCGAAGGGCGATTACCCATGCGTTTCTTCTTCAGTACCGCCACATTTGTTGCGAGGAAGCAGCGGTCAAAAAAATGTCGAAGTGACAGATATTTTGTTTGATGCTGGGTTTGAATCAAAAGAAGAAGCAGAAAGCTTTGGCGTACGTCCTGGCGATACGATCGTCCCACAAGTGGAAACCATCAAAACAGCCAATGGGAAAAACATCATCTCGAAAGCTTGGGACAACCGTTACGGCTGTGCGGTCGTATTAGAAGCACTTGAAGCCTTGAAAGAGGAAACATTAGGCCATACGTTGATTGCTGGTGCCAACGTTCAGGAAGAAGTCGGCTTACGGGGTTCTCGTCCATCTGTGACGAAATTCAAACCAGACTTGTTCTTTGCGGTCGATTGCTCGCCAGCAGATGACACAGTCACGAAAAATGGCACCTTTGGTCATCTAGGAGCCGGGACTTTGATGCGAATCTATGATCCAGGCATGATCATGTTGCCACGGATGAAAGAATTCTTGTTGGATACAGCAGAAAGCAACAACATTCCTTACCAATACTTTGTTTCAAAAGGTGGTACCGATGCTGGTGCAGCACACATGGCAAATGAAGGGATCCCAAGTTCTGTCATCGGTGTTCCTGGACGTTACATCCATACTCACCAAACCCTATTCAGTATCGCTGATTTTGAAGCGGCACGGGAAATGGTGATTCAAGTCTTGAAAGGTTTGGATCGTTCCACTGTTGATACGATTTTGGCTGGACAATAAGCTAGAACGAACGAAAGCAAAGAGACAGCAATCCGTTGTCTCTTTTTTTCTGCAGGGGTTCTGAGACCAGCATGTCAGTTGGTAGTCCCTGAAAGAAAGGTGTATACTTAAAGAAAAGAAAGTGGTGAGTATTTGATTATTCCAAAAGATTTAGCAGAGTTAGCAACATATGTGGAGAAAGGCAAAAATGTCTTCTTTTTCACCGCCGATTGGTGTGGCGATTGTCGATATATCAAACCGCAATTGCCTGAGATCGAAGCGGATTTTCCAGCGCTTCAGTTTATCGAAGTCGACCGTGATGAATACATGGATGTAGCGGTTGAATGGAACATTTTTGGTATTCCTAGCCTCGTCGTTATCGAAGACGGCAAGGAGCTGGGACGGTTAGTCAACAAGGATCGCAAAACCAAAGAAGAGATCGAAGCCTTTTTAACCAGCGTACAATCAGCATAGGAGGGGAAAAAGATGGAAGCACAAAGATATCAAAATATTTTAGTAGGGATCGACGGTTCAGATCAAGCGATGTCAGCCTTCAAAAAAGCAGTGGAAGTCGCTCGTCGAAACCAAGGGAAGGTCTATGCCGCAACGATCATCGATCAGCAAGTGCCGACCATGATGGGCTATGCACCTTTGGATAGTTCCATCTTAGAACAAGAAAAAGACACGGCGAAAAATCTGATCGACGACTGCAAAGCCTACGCAAAATCAGTGGATTTTGATCTAGTAGAAGGCATCGTCGCTTACGGCTCCATCAAAGACGCCCTTGCCACCCAATTACCGGATCAATACGACATCGATTTGATCATGGTGGGGCAATCCGGGCTGAACGCCGTGGAACGCTTCATGATGGGGAGTGTCGCCAGCTTCGTTATCCGTGAAGCCCGGTGCGACGTGCTGATCGTATCACCTGAAGAAAACAAAGCGTAAGGTCATTTTGGAAAAAATAAGCTTGTCGTTGCCGTGTTCTTTTCCATAGTTTGCATGGTAGTAACAAGTGACAAAAGGAAGTTCCTGAGAACCAGCGGTTTTGCTCGCTAGTGAAGCATTGTCTTTAGCAAATGAGCAGTAGCTGGTTTTCAGGCTTTTTTGTCTTTGAAAATAACTAGAATTTCAAGGAAAACAAAGAAATTCCATGACGGATGCCGAAAAATTTGATAAGATTATGGGCGGAATGTGTAAGTACCTAAGGAGGAAAAAACGTGATTTTTGCTTATAACAAAGAATATGTCAGTGATACACTGCTTGCCATCACAGCAGATGATAAAGGATTAGAACAAACCGTCGAACGCAAAGGCAATGTTGCCCAAATCAAAAATGAAGAAGGCACGATCGTTGGCTGGAACTTTTTTGCGATCTCAGAAGTGATGACGATCGAAGGCCGTGGTCAAGTGACGTTGACGAAAGAACAAATCCAACAATTGAACACCATGATCAAAGAAGCAGGATTCAGCGAAGAACTGCCTGCAGATACGGAACCAAAAATCGTCGTTGGCTATGTGAAATCTTGTGTAGAACATCCAGACAGCGACCATCTTTCTATCACGGAAACAGAAGTTGGAGATGGGAAAGTCTTGCAAATCGTCTGTGGCGCTGCCAATATTCGTAAAGGATTGAAAGTCGTTGTCGCAAAACCTGGCGCAATGATGCCGGATGGCTTGATGATTTGGCCGGGGACACTTCGTGGCGTAGAAAGCTTCGGAATGATCTGTTCTGCTAAAGAACTACATTTAGAAGGTGCCCCAATGAAAAAAGGCATCCTTGAGCTGCCTCAAGATGCCGTTGTAGGTGAAGCTTTTCCAGTCGGTAAAGCCTAAAAAATGAACTGCCGCTTCCTGTTTTTGCGGCAGTTCATTTTTTGATTGTTTCGATTGGTTTTGGTAATTAGTTGCTGCTGTCTGTTGATTGTTCGTTGATCGATGTATCAACGGAAAGTTTTACTTCTGCTGTTTTTTCTTCATCGCCACGATAGAAGGTTACAGTGATCGTGTCACCGACTTTGTGTTTGTACAACGCAGATTGCAGATCCGTTGTGGTGCTGACTTCTGTATCATCGATTTTCGTGATAACGTCATATTGTTGCAATCCTGCTTGTTCTGCTGGTGTTGCATTGTTGACTGAGTAGATCACAACGCCTGAAGTTACAGATGAAGGAACTTTCAAGATTTGTTCTTGTTGTTGTGATGTGATTGAACCTAAATCAATCGTTTGGATCCCTAGTGCAGGGCGAACCACTTTGCCGTCTGCTTCTAGTTGATTGATGATTTCAACGACATCGTTACTTGGGATCGCAAAGCCCATCCCTTCGACACTAACGCCTGAAGCAGAGCCCGAGGTGCTGGCGATTTTACTTGAGTTGATCCCAATCACTTGACCATCAACGTTGATCAGTGGACCACCTGAGTTCCCTGGGTTGATTGCAGCATCCGTTTGGATCGCATTGATACTGATCGTACCACCAGATTCGTTTTGGCTTGTTACTTGACGATTCAAGGAAGACACGATCCCTTGTGTCACAGAGTTTGCATAGTCAGAGCCTAGAGGAGAACCGATCGCGATTGCTGGTTCGCCGACTTTCAAGGCACTTGAATCGCCAAATGTTGCGGCAGTTGTAACTTTTTCAGAAGAGATTTTTAAGACGGCTAAGTCTGTGTAAGAATCGGTACCTACCAATTCAGCTTTGACTTTTGTACCATCTGCTAAGACAACTTCCAAACCATCTTGACCTTCAACTACGTGGTTGTTGGTTACGACATAGGCATCGTCGCCATCAATTTTGTAGATGACACCACTCCCTTCGGAAGAAGCTTCTAAGGCGCTGTCGTCTTCGCTTTGGCTATCGCCTTCACTTTGTCCACCTTGCTGACCAAAGAGGCTGTTCCAATCGTTGCTTTGACTTTGTTGTAGATTAATGATGGAAACCACCGAATCTTGTACTTTTTCAACTGCCTCAGTGACATCGCTAGTCACATCAAGTTTTACATTGGATACTTGGGTTTGTCCGTTAGAATCTTGGACCCCGCTGTTGGTCGTGGTTTCTGGTGTTGAAGTCAAGGATGAACCCATTGCCAGATACAGACCGCCGAAGGTCAATAATCCGCCGACCATACCGCCTAAAATCCCAATACCTAATCGTTTTAATAAACCAGGAGAAGTTTTCTTACCTGGTGTGACATATTTTCTTGCCATTACTATTTCCCCCTTAATGAATAATTCGTTATAATCAGTATATTCCTTCTATCTGAGATTAGTCTACTAAGAGATTTTGAAAAAAATATGAAGAAGTTGCGTAAGAATCTGTTTCAAACGATGAAATTTTCTTCGCAAGACCCGTTCATTTTTGAATAAAAATAGCAGAGAAATCTGGGGAGGAGCAAAGGTTTTTTTATCCACAGTGTGTGGACAATCTTGATGGGGTTGGTTGGGAGGATGAAGAAATCGTTGAATTGTCACAGTTTTATAGATAAGATAGAAGAATTTCAAAGAAAGTCAAAGTGTGTAAAAGGTTGTGGATAGCATTGTCCACATTTTCATAAAATAAGGGGATAACGAGGAGGAACCTATGAAAATCAAAATCGTCACAGTAGGAAAACTAAAAGAAAAGTACCTCGTTCAAGGAATCAACGAGTACGCCAAACGATTGGGGGCATACGCAAAGCTTGAGTTTGTCGAAGTACCAGATGAAAAAGCGCCAGAAACCTTGAGTGAAGCCCAAATGCTGCAAATCAAAGAAAAAGAAGGCCAGCGGATTTTAGCCAAAATCAAAGACACCGAATATGTCTTTGCCTTAGCAATCGAAGGCACCAATCCCACCAGCGAAGCCTTCGCCAAACAAATCGATCAACTCGGCATCCAAGGAAAAAGCCAACTGACCTTCGTCATCGGCGGCTCCCTAGGCTTAAGCCAAGAAGTCATGACTCGCAGTGATGCCAAAATCTCCTTTGGCAAAATGACCTACCCCCACCAACTCATGAAACTGATCTTATTGGAGCAGATTTATCGCGCGTATCGAATCAATACGGGAGCGCCGTATCATAAGTAAATATCTTAAGCAGTATAATAGAAAAAATTAACCACCGGTACTACCGGTAAAAAGGAGCAACAACCATGCGAAATATCAAACTAACGATTGAATACGACGGCAAGCGCTACTTAGGGTGGCAACGACTAGGAGATTCTGAAAAAACGATCCAAGAAAAAGTTGAAGGGGTCATCAAATTATTGACGGGAGAAGAAATTGAGATCGTGGGTTCTGGTAGAACCGATGCGGGCACGCATGCTCGAGGACAAGTGGCAAATTTCAAGACGACCCATCAAATGAGTTTGCCAGAGATGCAGCAGTTCTTTAACCGCTATTTGCCGCAAGACATCGTTGTCAACAAGATTGAAGAAGTGCCTGAACGATTCCATGCACGCTATCACGCTAAAGGCAAGCAATACAGCTATTATGTTTGGAACAACGCGATCCCATCGGTCTTTGCTCGCAATACCAGTTTTCATTGCCCGCAGCCCCTTGATTTGGAAAAAATGCAGCAAGCGGCTGAGAAGTTGATCGGCACCCATGATTTTATTGGCTTTTCTGCGTTGAAAAAATCAAAAAAATCAACGGTGCGCACAATCGATGAAATCACTATCACACCAGAAGGCGACCTATTGCGGTTTACCTTCAAAGGCAACGGCTTTTTGCATAAAATGGTCCGAATCTTGACAGGCACACTGATTGCCATTGGCGATGGCACGCTACCGCCAGAAGTGATCGATCAAGTGTTAGCCGATAAAGTACGACAAGCAGCTGGTGAAACAGTGCCTTCTCATGGCTTATTTCTAGATGAGGTGTATTATTAAAAGAAACAGGGTAATGGCTATTTAAGGAAAGGAGATCATCTATTGATCACATTAAAATCCCCACGAGAGATCGAACAAATGAAAACTTCTGGTCGTATCTTGGCAAGTATTCACGAGCAGCTACGGGAAAAAATCGTTCCCGGTATCACCACGAACCAAATCAACGCCTTTGTCCATCAACAGATAGAAGCTGCAGGGGCAACAGCCGCGCAAATCGGGTTTGAAGGGTATGAATTTGCGACGTGTATCAGTGTCAATGAAGAGATTTGTCATGGTTTCCCTTCAGAATATGTTTTAAAATCAGGCGATGTCGTCAAAGTCGATTTTTGTGTCGATTACAAAGGAGCAATCTCTGACAGCTGTTGGACATATGCTGTAGGAGAGATTTCGCCAGAACATCAAGCACTGATGGAAGTAACGAAAGAAGCCTTGATGAGAGGCATCGAGCAAGCACAGGTTGGCAACCGAGTCGGCGATATTGGTTATGCGATCCAAAGCTTCGCTGAAGAAAAAGGGTATGGTGTCGTGCGGGACTTTATTGCTCACGGCATTGGCCCAACCATTCATGAAGAACCATTCTTTCCTCATTTCGGGTTACCTGGCAAAGGAATTCGTTTGAAAGAGGGCATGACGATCACCATCGAACCGATGATCACGACCGGCACTTGGCGCATGAAGATGGACCCAAACGGCTGGACAGCACGCACGATTGACGGGAGCTATTGTGCCCAATATGAACATTCGATCGCCATCACCAAAGAAGGTCCAGTCATCATGACGTTGCAAAAGGAAGAAACGTGAACATCACTTAATGTCTTTGAAAAATAACTGTGTGGAACTTCCGTAACATGAGTATTTACTACTTCTCTTAAAGGGCATACCTAACTGATGGTACGCCCTTTCGATGTGTGCTTTTTTCAAAAAGCTCTATAAAAGAACTAAGTAATCAACAAATGCCTTTCTTATTCATATCGGTTTTTTTGTTGGAGTCATTCATATAGCATATCGTGGGCTCAGTTGTTTTGGGGTGATTTATTCAAACTAGAGAATGATCTTTTCTCTACTAAAATGAAAATGGGATTGGAGAGTCAATTCCGATTCATCAGTCCCATAAATTATAGCGCCTTTTTTATAGATTAAGAAAAGAGGGGCAGAAACTTAAAATTTTGATCTCTATTTTATTAATATTTTCATAGATCATTAGTACTAGCGATCTATGAAAATATATTAACTTAAGTTTACAAATAATAATACTTTATATGTCAAATTTCAATAAAGCATAAAAAGACTAGCCATATAGAGCTAGTCTTTTTTATATCTTATTTCTTGTAACCTTTTCTACTTTTAAATGATAAACCTAACAGACTTAGACTAGCCAAAACAAAACCAATGATTCGTAAACTTTCTTGAAAAGTAAAAGAGTCGGCGTCTCCTGTTTTAGGCATCATTGCTAGGCTTGAAGATTTTAAGAGTGTGGATTTCACGTCATGCCTTGAAGACCTAGTAGGCAGGGGAATCGTCTCTCTATTTACCTGATTTTCTTTTTTTGTTAAAGATTGCGCTGTTTGTTTACTTTCAGATTTCATGAGCGCTGTTTTGAATTGGATTGTTTTAATTGTTTGCTTTTCTTCAGAAGTCTTAGGGACAGGTCGGCTTGTTTTCTGTTCACTTAGTTGTTCCAATTTCATAATTACTGGTTTTTCAATAATTGGTACTCTACTAGCTTGAATAAACTGTTTATGATCAAAAGGGTTTAAATTTTTAGGGATATCTCCATCGATAAGTGATGGCTGTTTTTCGACTAGTACATTAGTTGCAGGAGTAATCTTTTCTGTATTTGTAGAGAATGTATTATCAATTATAGTAGTCGCAAAAGTATTGATTGCTTGCATAGAAAAATTAAAAGTATTCATTTGTGGAAATTTTTTAATAGGAACATTTATTGTCATTTCTACTGGTTGGCTAGGTATCATACTAGGTACTTCTTTTAGCTGTTTATTTATTGGATCCTCGTATTTTTTATTCGGTACTTTTTGCTCAGAGACAGTTTTAACCGGTGCGATATACTCAGCTTTTGTAGGAACAGCAGGAGTAGCAGGAACCAATTGAACCGGTGTATTCGGCTGCAAATCAGGGACGTTTATCACAGGAGTTGCAGGTACAAAGGGCGTATTTGGTACTTTTTGCTCAGAGACAGGTTTAACTGGTGCGATATACTCGGCTTTTGTAGGAACAGCAGGAGTAGCAGGAACCAATTGCACAGGCGTATTCGGCTGCAAATCAGGCACGTTTATCACAGGAGTTGCAGGAACAGCTGGCGTATTCGGTACTTTTTGCTCAGAGACAGGTTTAACTGGTGCGATATACTCGGCTTTTGTAGGAACAGCAGGAGTAGCAGGAACCAATTGCACAGGCGTATTCGGCTGCAAATCAGGCACGTTTATCACAGGAGTTGCAGGAACAGCTGGCGTATTCGGTACTTTTTGCTCAGAGACAGGTTTAACCGGTGCGATATACTCGGCTTTTGTAGGAACAGCAGGAGTAGCAGGAACCAATTGCACAGGCGTATTCGGCTGCAAATCAGGGACATTTATCACAGGAGTAGCAGGAACAGCTGGCGTATTCGATACTTTTTGCTCAGAGATAGGTTTAGCCGGTGCGATATACTCGGCTTTTGTAGGTACCGATGGTGCAGATGGGGTTTCTTGCTTAATAATCGGCGGTGTTTGATTAGGTTCAGCAGGCGTTAAAGACTGCTCAGGTTTTTGCTGACCGGGAGTATTCGGTGGTGTAATGATACCGTTATCCCCTGAAGTTTGGTTATACCATACATTATTATCATTAACCCAAGTTTCACCATTTTCACTGGTGGCTTTTTTTTGTGTTTGATCAGTTGTTACATCAACGCCATTGATGGAGTCTGCATTGGCTTGAGCCTCAGTCGCGATTACGGTAGTTATGCTAGCTAATATGATTGATGTGGCAATGATTTGTTTTTTCATGATTAAAATTTCTCCTCAAATTCGATTTGTGATTGGTTTTTCTCGTAGAAATACAAGTATCTTGTCTAAGAACTTAGAATAAGATAGTCAATCCACGGCAAAATAAAAGACAAATCTCCATGAACACCAGTGAAAATGGAAGTAAATACTGAATGGTATTTAAATTCAATGAATTATTTCATGAAAATTTCTTGATTCTGTCTGACAAAACTTATCATATAAGGTTTTGGCTTATTCTACATAGAAGGTCTTAAATTTAGTACCTCAATGATAATTATGGTGAGTGCTATTATATTATTTATTGAAATTCTTGTTCTAAAACAGCCCATTGTTTCTTCTTTTGTTTCTAGTAATCATATTCTTACTTGTATTCAAAGATAATAAGGACAAAATGGTTAATTAATTTTTCTGAATATGTGTGTACATAAAGATGATTAATATCTCTTTTGTAACTCAATTCCATGAATAACAATAAACTTCCAAAGTCATATGTTCTTTTATAAGTCCTAAATTAAAGACTTTTTTTTCTTTGACCAAATTCAAGAGGTAAAATAAATGGAAATTCGCAGACTGCTTTTAAAATGACAAGTAGAAGAGGAAACATTTTGAATAAACGAATAGGTATTGTGCGGATCTCTTAGAATAAATTTGAAAGGAGATAACAAGTGACAATAAAATCAGCTAACGAATATTTCTTATTTTTCGATGATTTTTTCGAAAAATATAACTATCCATTAATTAACGAGTACTATATAACGACAAAAGAAAATTTCATTAAATTGATTCAGAATATTTCTACCAAAAATGCGTTTGCAACCATCAAAGAATTGGTACGAATCGATGCTAAGTTGCAAATTTTATCTAGTTTAATTGATGACAATATTTTCAAATTATCTGAAACTGAAATAATAAGATTGGCAGAAATAGATAGCGGAACTTACTATGAAGAAATATTCAGGATGGATGGAATGACAAATATTAGTAAGATTCACTCACTTATACTTCTATAAAATAAATGACTTCAGGAGACTGTTCAAAGTGAATTTTATTCAGATAATATAAAATTTTAATATGCGATTTAAATATATATTTACAATAAAAAGACAGGTCAGAACTTTACTCTCCTGACCTGACATTTTTATTTATGACGGGTTGCTTTTTTATTATTTACCTCAAAGTTTATTATCTATTGAGCATAATACTTTGAATAAACCTATTTAATGTTAGGGTTCATGATTTACAGTTTGATATTAGAAGAACTAAACAAATTTATGAATTACCTTGATTCACTTTTTCTGTTTGATTCTTATTGGCGTCATCGACAGCTTTTGCTGCATCATCGCTACCTTTTAATGCTTCTACACTATCTTTATTACTGTCAGGAAGCACATTGTGCTCAGACAGGATACTATCAACTGCAGTTTTAAGTGCGCCTAGTTGTTCATCTTTTGCAGCTGCTACGGCACTTCCTTTATCTTCAGCAGTTTTTTTATCAAGAGCTGCACTGGCTTGCGCTTCTGTGACAGCGTTATTGGCATTTGTAAGTTGTGTTCTTAAATCAGTAATTGTGTTATTTGCCGTTTCGAGATTATTTTCGACAGCTTTCTTCTCATTCTCAGCTTTTATTTTATCAGCTTCTGCTTTTGCTTTATCTACTAACGCTGTTGCCAAGTCTGTCTTAGTGCCGCTTAAAGTTCGGGATAAGGCATGAACACCTTGGTAGATAGCTTCTGTAGTTGCCGTGGAGTCACGATAAAGTGCAGTGCTGGCTGCAAATGTTGTAACACTCCCGAATATTGTACAAAGTAAGCCAGTGGCTATTAAAGATTTTGATAATTGCTTTTTTTTCATGTTCTAAATTCTCCATTTATTTATTTTGTTGCAAAATCTATTTTAGGTTATTTTAGGTTCAAATTACCTAAAAAGACAGATATTTCATACTTCAAAAAAGTAAAATATAGGTGCATATAATATAAATAATGATTTATCTATATGATCGTATGTTTCATTTTTAGCAAGCACGATAATGCTGGGAAAATTAGTTGTCCTTGGTATAGTATCAGTCTTTCTCAATCTTCCTGGTATTCAATATGAATATGGTATAATTAAAATACAAAACTTTACAAAATTTTGTATGAAACAGAAAATTAGTATGTATATTTATTTTTCCCGAGAAGGCTACCATGTTTGAATAGTTTTAAAATAATAATCAGATAAAAATAAGGAGGTTGGGTAAATATGAAAAAACAATCAGCTAATTTCTTGTTATTGACTACTATAGGAATTGCTTTGATTTATCAAATTTTATCTTTTATAAATTTTCCCGAGCTACTTCATGTCGTTTTTGGAACGGTTTGGAATTTAGTATTTGCCTTTATTGCCGGGTATTGTTTATTAAGAAAGGACTTTCTAAATCAGTTCAAGCACTTCAACTTTAAATCATTCGCCTGGGGATTACCTCTTGTTTTGTTTTCTGGAATGCTTTTTTCATTCCTCTATTCATTAATTTTTGGGCAACCTACGCCGAATGCGATTAATGATACACTTTCAGTAAAAATGATTTTGTTTCAAGTGCCCTTTATGCTGATGGGAGAAGAACTATTAAGTACAAATATCCTAATCGCTCTTCAGAAAAAAGGCCTTTCTTTTTTCTGGTCAACAATTATCTGCAGCATTCTTTTTGCATTCTGGCACATTCCTGCGTATGGATTTCACCCTATACAATTAATATTCACCCTAGCACCGGCTAGGTTAGCACTAAACTATGTATGGGAGAAATCATCTAGTGTTTGGGTGAGTTGGATCTGTCATTTTATCTATGACTCGCTAGGCTTTATTATCTTTTTTCTCAAATAGTGTTTTTTTAATTCCTATATTGATATATAGACGAATAAGAGAATTAGCAAGAACTTGCTAGTTCTCTTTTTTTCTATTTATATAAAGAACCTTATTGTTCAATACATGACTCGTAATAGTTATAAAAAAATTATTGTTTCGAATTTTTCGGTCTCATATTTAATACCTGATGATCCAAAAAAAGAAAGATTACTATAATAAGAAATGTAAGAAGTTTTTTAATACAATCTTATGATAGGAGGATAATAAATGTATGGAGAAACGTTAAGGAAAATTCGTCTGAAAAAAGGGTTAACTCAAAAAGAAGTGTATGAAAACATCATATCAAAATCATATGCAGTAGAATTCGAAAAAGGAAAGCATCAAATTTCTACTTATATATTGCTTGAAATTTTACAGAATCTATCTATAGAAATAGACGAATTTTTATTTATTGCTAATAACTATAATATGAACGAAAAAACGTATTATGATTATACGTACAGTAAGTTAGCCAACAAGCATGATATTGAAGGTCTAGAAGATTTATTAAAAACATTAAAAAGTAGGGAAGGTAGATTAAATGATATTAGAATAGCTGAAGTAAGGTCTCGTCTCCGAATTTTACGAAATTTCAGAGACAATGGTGTTTATGATACAAATGTGATTTTACAAGAAGATAGACAGACTATTTTAACCTACCTAATTGAGAGGGAAAGTTGGACACTTCAAGAAATTAAGCTTTTCGCTAATACGCTAGATTTGTTAGACAATGAATCAATATTTATTCTTTTTAAAAGAGTTTCTCGTGTGCTTGAATATTATGCCGATCTAGAGAAGGGGAAAGAAATATATTGCGCATTGATTATAAATTTATTGGAATATACATTTAAGAAAAAGCAATACGACTATACAGAAATATTACTTATCCAATTGGATCTTTTATCATCCAACTATAAAGAGTTTTTTTATAGAACCGTTTATAATTTTTTTGAGGGACTCTTGGTAATGAAAAAACTTGATCAAGAAAAGGGAAGAGCTATTGCAGAAAATATGTTAGATATTATGAAAAAATTAAACCAAGAACCACTAGCGAAGTTGTACGCCCTTTTATTGATTTAACGGATTTTTTCATAGATGATAATAAATCCATTACTTGTTAAACTGAACCAATCATTTAAATAAATTAAAAAGCAGGAGGAATATAAAATGAAACAATTTGGCAGTTCAATTTTCTTTTTTTTATTAGCAGTAGTGCTCTTTATGGTTAGTAACTTGGTAGGGTCGCATCTGGACTCAAGAGGATTTGTTGTAGAGCCAGCATTCTTTTGTATACCACTAGGATATTTATCAATCTTTATTTCAATTTCTATTACTACTACTAAGCTATTAAGAAATAAATTAAAGACTAAATGATACAGATGAGATGTTTTTCACGATTAGGACTTCTTGTTTTTAATCTAAACGAAAGAAAAAGAGGAGCGAATGAGATGTATCCAAGTCATTCACTCCTCTTTTTCTTTCATCTTATAGGTTAAGTCACTATAATGATCAGAAAACAAATTGTATAATAAGATCAAATATTATTTTAAAGAAATTTAATGAATAATATGCTAGCATACATATTTCTTTGTTGATATGGATGAGAGAATCTTGAATGTGAGAGGAGTACTATATGTACGGAGAAACTATAAGGGAAATAAGATTAAAAAAAGGATTTAGCCAGAAAGATGTATATGGAAATATTATATCTAAATCATATGCTATTGAATTTGAAAAAGGAAAACATCAAATATCAGCCAATATACTGATGCAAATATTAGACAATATTTCTATGGACATTGATGAATTTATGTTTATTTCTAATGGATACCAATTAAATGAACAGAATAACTATAATTATATTTATAATAAACTGGCGAACAATCAAGATATCAAAGGACTCAAACATCTTTTAGAAGATCTGCAAGTAAAATCCGGCAAGTTAAATGGAATTAGAATTGCTGAGGTCAGATCTCGGATACGCCTCTTAGAATATTTTGAAGAGTATGGGGAATATAATACCAAAGTAGTTTTAGAAGCTGATAGACATACCATTTTAACCTATCTGATCGATGTGGAAAGTTGGTCTCTGCAAGAAATTCAACTATTTACGAATACACTCGAATTTTTAGATAGTGAAATTATTCTAGTTTTTTTTAAAAGAGTTTCAAAATTGATGGAACGTTATGTGAAACTTGAAAAAGGAAGAGAAATATATTGTGTTTTGTTGATCAACCTAATTGAATATACATTTAAAAGACAGCAGTATGACTATACAGAAGTATTATTAACACAGCTAGATTTACTATCAACCGATTATAAAGAATTTTTTCACCGAACGGTATATAAGTTTTTTAGCGGGTTACTATTAATAAAAAGAGGGCCTGAGCAAGAGGGAAGAGATCTTACACAAAAAATGCTTCAGATAATGAGAGGTTTAAATCAAGACTCTTTAGCTGAGCTTTATTCACAATTAGTTTCATAATTATATAGGGCATGTAGTTTTCGATTGTGCATCTATTTAAAAGTAGATATTAAGACTTAAATTAGAAAGCTATTTAAGTTTAAAATACTATGGTTTATTTTTCATTCTAAATATGTTTACTAATTTGAATTAGATGGTCAAATTAGATGAATTTGCCCAAATAGGAAGCTGAAGGTATTTAAAGAGAATTATGATTTATATTAATTAAAGGGATAATAACTATAAACATAGTTGTCAATAACTTATTTGGGGAATGAATATTTATATAGAAATTGTTGGGAAGTCCATTATATCGGACTTTTTTTATTTTCTTCTTAAATAGCCTTATTATAAGATTTACATTGTAAGGAAAGAGGAAATCAAATGGAAGAATTAACATATAAAACATACCGATGCGGATCCCTTAAGTTCAAAAGCCCAATCGATCAGAAACGTCAGAAAGAAATTGAGAGAAAATGTAATCGACAAGAGGTTCAAAAGTTAGCACAGATACTCTTGAAGCAAGAGTTATTATTAATAGGAAATTAATCTATGAAAAAATCAACTCTTTCATCTGTGATTGTATCTGGTATAACTTGCGCATTGGTAATTTTATTTGGCTATGTCTTGGCAAAATCGGAGCACCCAATAAATCGGTTTGTCGAGGCGATGAAGGAACCAACGTTTATGGAGTCTATTGGGAGTACCGAACAATCAGGAAGGAGCACAAGCGAAACTATGGCGCCATCTACATCGGAGCCGCAATGGTATAACCAAGCAGAAAGTTTGATATCGGATTTTCATGAACGGATGACTTTGGCACAAAACCAAAACACTACTTTCAATATTGGCGCCACTGTCGACGAGTTAGAACATGCTATTCAACTGATGGCACGGTCTAATCAAGATAGTGGCATGTTATTAATCTATTCTAGGTAAATATTATATGACCACGGCTACCCTACAGATAATCCAAATTTTGTTGAAGACTTAATAACAAGAGCATTTCATAGTGCTGGGTGGCAAGTTGCGCCTAATGAAGAAGGTTTCACCGAATCAAGCAACTAATCATAGTATGATATTATACAATTTTGATTTTTAAGAATGCGACAGAGTCTAATTTATGTATTTTGTTCTTGTTGTGAGATAATATTGGTACAATATTATTGAGGATCAGAAACTTAATAATTTTTGATCCTTTTTCTATTCTTCATTTCAAAATTCCTTTAGTAGCTCAATTAGTTAGGATAGAAAGATCCTAATTTAGGACAGCAGAGTAAACTTTTAAGAACAATTCTTTTTAAATGAATTTAGGTGCTTCGACAAAAGGATAATTATGTATATACTCCGTCGTGATATATCTTATACTATGTATATATAGAAAGAGGTGTCGCGCATGGAAATGTTACCTATAAAAAAATGGGGCAATAGTAACGGTCTTAGATTGCCAAAGTACATTATGGAGTATCTTGGCATTCATACTGATGACAAAGTGAAGATAATACAAGAAGAAGTAAACGGGCATAAGCGACTAATCATCGAAGCGGCAAATTCAGAAAACGAGTTAACGATTGAAAAGTTATTTGAAAATTACACTGCTGAGAGAAATCAGGTGGAAATTCAACGTTTAGGTGAAGCCGTAGGGAATGAAAGGTGGTAAAAAAAACTAGACAAGGTGATATTTTGTTGTTGGATACAGCTCCTCGTTCTGGACATGAACAAACGGAAAAAAGGCCCTATATTGTTTTAAGTCATGACATGATTGCAGATTATAGTAACGTTGCCACCATTGCTCCGATTTCTAGTACAAGTAGAAACTATTCGTTATACGTAAGTATTGATCCAGATTATGGCATGAAAACAACAGGAAAAGTATTGCTAGATCAATTAACGACAATTGATTATGAAGCCAGAGCATGTGTTTTTTTGGAAAAAGCGCATGAGCACTTGGTTGATGAGTTATTGATAAAAGTTAGAACAGTATTTCAAAAAGTAAGTAGATAAAAACAGCATGATCATCTAATCGATGTTGACCATGCTGTTTTCTTTTATTCTATAGACAGTGTGTCCGTAAACTTATACTCCTTTGTAATCTTTGAGATAGCAACGCCATTCTCAAAAGCCTGAACGATTTATACGCTAACCCATACAAAAGCCAAAAACGTTCGAGGATTTCTCTCAAACGTTTTTTGGGCATCAAATTGGGCGAATCGGCGAAACTATGGTACAGTGCAACCAAACAAGGAGCGAGAGCCGCTCCTTCATGAGGCAAAGGGGCAATGGTGATGAAGCAAACAACGATGGCGTGGCTGTCAGAAATCTATAATTTGATCTTGCATCCTGGCACGAGACAGTGGGAACGAGAACAACTGGTGCAAGCAAAAAATACCTTGGAAACCCAGCTGGCGACCAATCCAAAAGCGGGCAAACACGAAAAGGAATCGTCAAATAGTCTTGAAGACCAACAGACCAGGCGGGTTTTGGAAAAACTAGAAGCGTCGTTGCGTCCTTTGGCACTGAGAAACAATCTGACCCCGAATGTCGCCGAGTTTTATCAAACAATCAGCCATCCAGCACCGAAAAAGGCCATAAATGAAGAAACAAGCAAAGCCCAACCAGCAGAAGTTTCCGTGGAGCCGAACGAAACAGGTGGAAAAGCACAAGAAGTGGCTATTTTTGCTGGCGGCTGCTTTTGGTGTATGGTAGAGCCTTTTGAAGACCAGCCGGGCATTCTTTCCGTCTTGTCGGGGTATACCGGGGGAACAGTCCCGAATCCGACGTATGATCAAGTACTAAGCGGAACAACAGGGCATGTTGAAGCGGTAGAGATCGTTTTTGATCCCAAAATCATCACCTATCAGGACTTGTTGCAGTTGTACTGGCAAGTGACAGACCCGACAGATGCTTTCGGACAATTTCAAGATCGCGGCAATTTTTATCGCCCAATCATTTTCTATACGACTGCTGAACAGGAAGTGTTTGCGCAAGGAGCCAAAAAGGAACTAGCCCAATCTGGTTATTATCAGCAACCCATCGTGACTGAGATCCGCAAGGCCACGCAGTTTTGGCCAGCGGAAAACTACCATCAAGCATTTTACAAGAAACAGCCAAAGCGCTACCAGCGGATCAAGCGAGCGCGCAAACAACTGATGCTTTTTTATCGGTTGAAACGCTGGACAAACCGAGGAAAAAAACGATCATAAACAGAAGATCACTAAAAAAAGCGGGGCTCCGAGAAAAGGAGAAAAGAATCAAATGAAGGCTCTTTTCTCCACAAGCCGCGCTTTTTTCTGCGCTTTTAGCCAATTGGATAAAAAACGTAGATTTATTTTAGAATAATGTCCAAAGAAAGCGTTAACAACAAGAATTATAATAGAGAAAGAAAAAGTGGCGAAAAAGGTCGAAAAAGCAGGTGTCTTTTGCTTGATTCCTTTCTTCGAGGAAAGAAGGTGGGAAACACCAGAGAATAATCAGCGGAAAAATCAATCAGCAACACCCCATAGCAACACAACATTTATTATATGAAGATTCATATAAGTTAGGAGAAATGTGATGAAAAAAAAGGGAACGTTCGTCTCACTGTTTATGGCTCTCATTCTTTTTATCTTTTCAGAAAGAACAGTGTTTGCGGCAGAAGCGATCAATGAGATCGTTGCACCAACTGGAGTCAAAGCATTTTTAGTACTGATTCCGTTAGTGTTAGTACTGGTTTTACTCTTTAAAAAAGTAGATATGATCATTGCTGGCTTGATTGCTGGGATATTGGCGATGATTATTGGCGGGATCAGTTTAGCTGAAGCCAATTCGCAACTGTTGGAAGCTATTCCGACGATGTTAAGTATTACGGTGCCAATCATCAATTCCGCTGTAGCGATGGCGGTCTTCAAAGCCGGTAGTTATACGGCAGCCTTAACCTTAGCCAAAAGGGGGACCAAAGGAAAAGTGGAATATGTGGCTGGTTTTATTGTCATCTTATTGGCAGCAGCGACTTATATGTCTGGGATCGGCGGCGGGAGTGCAATGGTGATCGCACCGTTAGCATTTGCGGCAGTTGGAGTGGTACCCGAATTGATCGCAGCGATGTCGTTGGCAGCAGCGGTCTCCTTTACGACTTCTCCTGCCTCTTTGGAATCTAGTATCGTGTCTGAACTAGGCGGCTTTAGTGTCGCTTCTTATGTCGATCAAATGCGCCCATTTTGGTTGTTATTCGTTGGTTTGGCGATTTTATTGGCATTCTTCGGGACCAAGCGTCGTCATCTGGGCTTCAAAGAATCTGCCAACCAAGAGTACGAAAACAAAAGCAATGGCGAGTTATTCAAAACGACATTGCCTGCGATCTTCTTGCTTTTTGCGGTCATCTTTGGCCCGTTGATCAATGACCTGATCGGCTTTGTCCTTTTTACGCCGCTAGTTTATATGGTGGTCACGTTGGCGTTGATTTTTGTTTGTACCGACTTTTCGATGAATCAATCGGTGGAAGCGATGGTGGACGGATCCACGTATATTTTGACCCGCTTGTTCCAAGTGGGGATCTTTTTAGCCTTCATCAACGTGATCGCTGAAACTGGGACATTTGCTGTTATTGCTGGTGCGGCACAAAATGCCCCCGCAGCGATCGTCGTTCCCGTGGCGATCTTGACGGGTGTCTTGATTGGGATTCCCGCAGGTGCCTATGTTGGCTCCGTATTAACATTAGTGTTACCAGTTGCCGTTTCATTAGGCTTCCCAGTGTTAGCTCTTGGTTTTGTAACGATGGGGGTTGGACTCGGCAGTCAAATGAGTTTCGTCAACATTACGATGCAAGCTTTATCTTCTGGTTTCCAAATTCCGATTCTAGATGTGGTCAAAGGAAACGTGAAGTGGTTGAGTTTAGCAGCCGTATTATTATTAGTCATCGGCTTAGTGTTTGGCTGATGGATAGGAGGAAAACATGGATTTATTGATCAAGCAAGCACGTCTTGAAGACGATGCAGAATTAGTAGACATTGCCATTTCAGGAGGAAAAATCACCGCAGTTGCACCCAACATTGAAGAATCAGCAGCAAAAACGATTGAGGCGAAAGGCAAAGTGGTGATCCCCGGATTGATCGAAAGCCATATCCACTTAGACAAAGCCTTGATTGCCGATCGTGAACCTAATAATTCAGGTACATTACAAGAAGCGATCCAAGTTACGGCAAAGCTCAAACCGACTTTTACCGAAGAAGATATTTATGATCGAGCGAAACGTGCATTAGAAATGCTGATCGTACATGGTACGACTGCTGTTCGCACCCATGCCGAATTTGATCCGGCGCAAGGCTTCACTGGGTTTGACACCATCATGCGCTTAAAAGAAGAATACCGAGACCTGATCGACATTCAGGTCGTTGCCTTTCCGCAAGAAGGAATTTTTAAAGCACCCGGAACGGATAAAATGATGATTGAAGCGATGGAAAAAGGCGCCGATGTCGTGGGCGGCATTCCTTACAATGATGCGCCAGCCAATGAACACATCGACTTGATCTTTGAGATCGCCAAACAATTTGACAAAGACATTGACTTGCATCAGGATTTTGCTGACGAAGCAGACGATACATCGATCGTCTACCTGTGTGAAAAAACCATCGCAGAAGGCTACCAAGGTCGGGTATCTGTAGGACATTTGACTGCGCTGCACGCCATGGAACCGGATCAGCTGGCAGAAGTTATCGATTTGATGGTCAAAGCCCAAATCAATGTGATGCCGTTGCCTGCGACCGACTTACACTTAGGTGCTAGAAACGATGCCTACAACGTTCGTCGTGCCGTGACGCCGATTCGCAAATTACGTGATGCCGGTGTGAATATTTGCTTAGGCAGCAACAATATTCGTAACGCCTTTACGCCATATGGCAACGGTGATTTGATTCAAATCGCTATGTTGGCTGTGCCAGTGGCGCATTTAGGCGGCGCCGATGACCTGCCGACAGTCTTGCCAATGATTACGACCAATACCGCCAAAGCATTAAATATCAAAGACTATGGGATTGCTGTTGGCAACCGCGCAGATTTGATTCTTTTAGATACCCAGAGAAAAGCCGATGTGCTGATCGATATTCCTGAACGTTTAGTGGTCATCAAAAATGGCCGCATCATCGTGGAAGTCAAAAAAGAAGTGACGATCCACCGTTAGCAACAGGTCATGTTTTCTTAAGTAGTACGATTTATTCGTGCTACTTTTTTTATCGTAATATAGTTGAAGTAACAAGATCATTTTCTAGTCATTTGTTCTTTTTTCATCTATGATAGAAAGAAAACCGCTATCACGGAGAGTTCGTTTAAGAAAAACCTGTCAAAACTGTTTGACAATGCCGTAATATCAATGGATTTGAGCAGCAATCACAGCAGGTCTGCGTTAAGGTAGAAGAAGGAGGCCAAGATGACGATTGGGGAAGCACTAAAGAACCATCGAGTCACACAACAAATGAGCCAAGAAGAAGTAGCAACAAAAATTTTAGTGACCCGCACATCGATCTCAAATTGGGAAACCGGCAAGACGGTCCCAGACAGTTTGAATTTATTAAAACTGAGTACCCTTTATGGGTGCAGTGTCGATGAGCTATTAAAAAAGGAGCGAGCAGGAATGAAAAAGAACTTTCGTACGATGACCTATGGTGCTGGATTGAAAGATGGAACGATGCGTTTGAAAATCGAGACCGATGCCAGCAAGTTTTTCCCACGAGGGGTTGAAGTCAAAGCATCCGTCGATTTAGAAACAGGAGAAGTGACCTTTTTTGTCGAGCAAGAGGATTTGGAAAAACTGAAAGCAGCTACTGAAGAAAAATAATTTTTTTTATACAGTTTTTTGCTAAATTTTGCTTGGACAAGAGAAAAAAAGTGATGGATAAAAAAACACGAGCCTACCTGCATCGTGTTTTTTTATGTGGGATGAAAGAGGACTGAGGCAATCGATGGAAGCTGATTTTGTTTTTTCTTATCTGCTATTTTCAAAGTTTGTAACGTTTAAGGGAAAGCGAAAAGATGTAAACGGATATATACAATATATAGTGAATAGATCGATTTTTATCTGAATAAAGCACAATATGTAGTATTTACTTTTTTAATAGATTGTGTAAAATAGCAGGTGTAGTGAAGAAGGAGCTGTTGTTTTTGAGAGTAACTGTATTTTGCGGTACTCGTTTAGAAAATGAGGAAAAGTTGGCAAAGACCGCTCGTGCCATCGGCAATGCCTTAGCAAAAAATCACATCGAGTTGATTTATTGCGCCCCTTTGGCTGGCTTGATGAGGGAGATCGTTAATGGGGTCTTTGAAAAAGAAGGCGCAGTGACGGGGATCTATCCATCAGGTTCCTTTGCAGAAGATTTGCCGCCAATCGTCACTGGATCAAGCACATACACCGAGTTCTATACGGATACGAGGGAGGAACAAACACAACAATTGCTGGAAATGAGCGATGCCTACCTTGTATTACCTGGTGGATTTGGTACACTAGAGGAGTTGTCATCAATATGCTCTTTTATGACTCTTGGGAAATTGCCAGTCAAGCCAATCGGTGTGTTGATGAACGAAGTCTTGAAGGATGGACTGAAGCCACTGCTAAAAATGTTTGAAGCTTCCAGCTTTGCTTGGGCTGAACTGCCGGAAACGCTCTTTTTCCTATCTGACGTTGAGTCGTTGATCCAACGATTGGCGGCGAAGGGGTCAGGAAAGGAGTGCTTGGCAGGATGAAGCATGTCTATTTAGCTGGACCGTTTTTTTCAAACGAACAAGTCGCACGACTCAAACAGGTAGAACGCAGTTTAGCTGAAAACCCACAGCCTTTGGCGGTCTATTCGCCGCGCCTGTATCAAGAAGGTTCATCTGAACCCAATACACCGGAATGGGCGAGAGAAATTTTTGAAAAAGACGTGCTGGAATTGACACGAGCCGACGTCGTCGTTGCCGTTTTGGATTACCATGAAGGAATCACTGATCCGGGAACAGCCTTTGAAATCGGCGCAGCACACGTACTAAATAAACCAGTGATCGCTTTTCAGGAAAAAGCCGCGGCGGTCAATCTGATGTTGACGGAGTCGGTACAAGCGTATTTGACTGATTTGACGGCACTAAGAGCGTATGATTTTGAAGAGATGGCGCACCGAGCATTTGTCGGTGACTATATTTAATAAAGGATGGATGAATGTGTTATTAATCGCAGGTACGATCGGGGCAGGAAAAAGCAGTTTGACTGATTTTTTATCGAAGGAAATGGCGTCGAAGCCTTTTTATGAAAACGTGGAGGACAACGATGTTCTGCCATTGTTTTATTCCAATCCAGAACGATACGCCTTTTTATTGCAGATTTTTTTCTTAAACAAAAGTTTTTTAGGGATGCGGGAAGCTTTGTCGAATGATGACAATGTCATTGATCGCTCCATCTATGAGGACAGTTTGATGTTTCATCTAAATGCGGATCTAGGTCGAATCGCACCGATGGAGGTCGAACAATACGATAACCTGTTGAATACGATGCTGCGGGAATTGGAAGAATCGGCGCCGTTGAAACATCCAGATTTAATGGTTCATATCAAGGTTTCCTTGAATACGATGATCGAACGGATCAATAAACGTGGTCGTTCCTATGAACAAATTGCCAATGATCCGACATTGTACGACTATTACAAAGAATTGAATCAGCGATACGATGAATGGTATGAAAACTTTGACGTTTGTCCGAAAATGCAAATTGATGGGGATCAATTGGACTTTGTTGCCAATGAAGACAACCTCATGGTGATCCTCGAGATGATCCAAGAAAAATTGGCAGAAGTCCGTCAGACCCATGGCAAAGGCCACTATTGTACGGACAAAGCCATCGCAAAAGGTGATTTTTCCATGAAAAATTAAAGCAGAGAAGCAACCGATGATTCTTGCCAGTTGGTTGAAAAGCAGTCATCCCTGTCAGCTTTTTTATGATTAATCGAAGTGCTTGAAAACGGCGATTTTACAGGATTAAAGAGCAATCCTTGTTGTCAAACCAATTATTCAATGGCGTTTGCAGTAAACAAAAGGAAATTGGTCAGCACCGAGGACGCCGTTTTCGGTGCTTTAGTGTTTCAATTATCTATTGAGAGACATATTCGCGCCAGACACCAGCAGCAAAGGCAATGACTCGTGTTGGTGTGTCAAGAGTCTGTCCATGTGGTCACTAGGGTGAGTTACTAGCTGATTGAGTGCATCAAGTGTTATTCAAACGGGTGAATGCTGCGAAATACTAATAGTTGATACAATCACCAGCACTTCATTGAAGAATATTTTGCCGAAAAGTAGAGAGATTCGCTTGTAGTCTATTGCCAAGCGAATGCTTCTCTTTTTTTATTGGTAAGGGCTGTTTAGTGTGAGCGTTTGATTTGATCAAGGGGCATCGTTGCGAGGATCTCACAAAGTTTCTGAAAAAAATTTGCATATTCATCTTTTGCTTCGTATACTAGTTTAGGACGTTGTTTATAAAACGCTGTATCATCGTACATATTTTTTTGATAGGAGGAATTGCATGAAAGACAAACGAAAAGTCTTGCGTCCGTTAGGATCAGGGTTTGCGATGGCGGTTCCTTTGTTTATAGGGATCCTTGTTCAGGACCCTTTGATAAGTTCTGTGGGGGCGATGGGGGCTTTTTCATACTTAGCTTTTCAACATCGGTCCCTTTTTTATAATCTGCGCGCCATTTTGACCCACGGGGCGGCGTTGCTGCTGGCCTTTATTTTAGGCGCTGGGACAGCACTGATTCCTTGGAGCGCGCCTTTTATTATCGGTGCTTTATCGTTTTCCGCGTTTTTGTTGTCAAAAGTGATGCGGATCCCCAAGCCGGATTATTTCTTCGTGTTGATGCTTTATGCCACCGGCTTTAATTTTCACGCAGCGCACCTTGGAGAGATCTTGCACCACAGTTCCTATTTACTTTATGGCATCGCAGGCTCACTGCTTGCTGGACTGGTGATTTCGTTGGCTGAACAGCTGCCGTTGAAAGAAGAAAAAACGGCCTTTCAACAACTGAGCTTGCACGAGAAATATTCGCTAGCATTATCTCAGCAACCAGAAATGGTCATCAAGGCGCTGCACTTTTCTTTGATATTGTTCATTGCGACCTACATTGCCTATCTGTTGCGGGACAGCAACGGCTATTGGATCTTGATTTCTGCTGCTGCCGTCTTGGCAGGAGAACATATGGAAAAAATCAAAAATCGCACGATTGGTAGGGTACTGGGAGGAATCGTGGGGCTGCTGCTGGGTTTCTTATTGATGTCCTTGCATATGCCCCTTGAAGCGATCGCAGTGGTATTGATCATTCTAAACATATTGACGGAGTTTTTTATGCCAGTCAATTATACCGTTGCTAATTTTTTTACCAACCCGCAAGTCCTGCTGTTAATGACCATCGGTACTAGTTTTACGCCGCTGAAATTGATCCCATTGCGTTTTTCAGGGGCATTGATCGGCAGCGTGCTGGCAATGCTGTTGATCTTTCTAATGGATTGGGCAGTAAAGCAAATGGAGCAAGCACTGGGAAACAAACCAGAAGACACGACGGATCAAACACAATAGAATGCACCATCATCGATAAGCAAGAGCAGCAGCTCTTGCTTTTTTTTTGCCTTTGATCCTCTATCTAAACGTTTTCTCCATCGGATAGGAAAAATAAGGGAAATATGAAATAATCGAGCAAAGGTTCCTGTTTTGGAATAGAAGCGTTTACATTTTTGCAAACTAAAGTGGCAGAAACATCTACTTTTTTTGTTGTAAGCGAAATCATATACTCAAATCAGAGAAGGAGAGAAAGTTGTGAAAAAACGAATCGTAGATGTTTTGCATCGCCTGTTAGTGACTGATTATCCACTATCCATCGAGCAACTGGCAGAAGAGACCGCAGCCAGTGGGCGGACGATCCGCAATGATTTGAATGAGATCAACACGTTTCTTGCTGACTTACACATCGGACCGATCCAAACCCTTCGAGGAAAGGGCATCCTTTTGAAACTGACCTCGAAGCAGCAAGCCATTGTTTGGCAGGCATTACAGGCACAACAGTCGGAATATATGACCCGTGAAGAGCGGAGTTTTGATCTGCTACTGCATCTGACATTTTCAAAAGAGATCCTGGTGTTGAATAAAAAAGAAGAAGCGTACCAGATATCGAAAAGCAGCATGGATGAAGACATGCGCCGTTTGCGGGCGGACATCAATAAATATGGCATTGAGATCATTAGTCTAGGAAAAAAAGGACTGCGGTTGAATGGATCGGAACGAGCGATTCGGACGATGATTTTTGACATCATCAATCAGCGGATCGGTAGGCTGCCACTTGATAAACAGACCCCAGATTTAGTCTTTACGAAATTGCTTTATCGCTATTTGCCGCAAAAAGAAATCAAACAGATCCAACAAGTGATGCAAGCAGTGTTGCCGCCAAATCAAAATGAGTTGTATAGCAGCCAAATCTTATTGTTTACCGCCATTTGGCTGATGCGCATCAGAATGAAGGAATTTATCACACGCATGAATTGGTCTACTTCCAGCAATCCTCTCCAAGGGTCAGCCTATATCCAGGCGATCGCTGAAACCTTTTCGATCGAGCCACCAGAAATCGAAGTCAACTATCTTTCTTTCATCATCGAATCACTGAATTTTAAAGATTTGTCCAATTCCATCGAATGGGCGCATGCGCAACTTTTGTCGCTGCAGCTGATCCAATTTGTGGAATGCCAAACCAAGATCCCTTTTAGTAAAAAGGAAGAAGAGCTGTTAGAGGGATTGTATAAACATATGGCAGCGCTGATCGTTCGAGCCAAGAGCGGCATTCAAGTACCCAATCCGATCAAAGAGACTGTTCGCAAAAATTATGGACAAATCTACCAAGCCGTCAAGGGCTTCGCCCCCACGATCGAAGAGATCGTCGATCAACCACTATCAGAAGATGAACTGACATTTCTCGTGATCCATTTTTCTACAGCCCTAAGTTCATTGAACCACGAAATCATTACGAGCTATAAGGCGGTCGTCGTCTGTAACCATGGAATGGCAACCGGCAATCTGCTGGCAGCCAGCCTCAAGGAGAAGTTTCCAGAAGTAGAAGTCGCGGCAGTCTTGAATTCACAAGAAGTCAATTTGATTACGAAATTCGATGTGGATCTGGTTTTTTCAACCTATGAGATCGATTATCGAGAAAAGCCGGTATTACTGATCCCACCGATCATCAATGAAGAAAATCACCAAGTGATCCGCCGTTTCTTAAACAACAATGAACAATTCAAGCGGATCGCCTTTGACCAAAAAAATGCCACGCTGTTCTTCAATCAGTTGCTTACAGTGATTGAAGAAAGCGGCGGGACAGTCGATGCTGCCGCCTATCGCAAATTGACACACTTGTTTGAACAAAATCAATTAGCCATTAATGCAAGGGAGATTCAGCCAATGTTAAAAGATGTTTTATCCGCTAATCACATTCAATTAAACGTTCCTGTTCAAAATTGGGAAGAAGCCATTGAACGCTCTGCGCAGCCGCTAGTAAAAGAACAGATCATCGAAAAACGCTATATCGAGGCAATGGTTGCGGCGGTGGAGGAATACGGTCCTTATATCGTCATCGGCAAACATTTGGCGCTGGCGCATGCACGACCAGAAGATGGCGCCCAGCAGTTGGGTGTGAGTGTCCTCACCTTGGCGCCGCCAGTCGCATTTGGGAACCCAGAAATGGACCCTGTCAAAATCATTTTTTGCTTGGCTGCGGTGGACTCCTACTCTCATCTTGCCATCATGAAGGAATTGATCGAACTGATCAATGATGAAGAAAAAGTCACGCAGTTGCTGGCTTGTTCCACGATTGAAGCTTTTCAATCATTGCTATTTTCATAAAAAACAAGAAAAGGGGAAAAAATCATGAACAAATTATCGATCTTATTCGTATGCGGTGCAGGTCTTGGCAGCAGCTTTGCGGCTCAGATGTCAACAGAAGATGTCTTAACGAAATTAGGAGTGGAGGCGAAATTGGATCATGTCGATATCTCATCAGCAGTATCAATGAAACCAGACATCATCATTACGGCAGAGAATTTTCGGACGCAATTTGAAAAGTTTGCTTTGGACCCGACAACCGCAATCATTTATTTACGCAACATCGTTTCAAAACCAGAAATCGAAGAAAAAATCATCCCAGTATTAACGGAAAAAGGCGCACTGTAAGGAAGAGGCATGACGAAGGGAGTTTGAAAAAATGGGCATCATCAATTTTATCATTGATAATATTTTAACGCAGGCATCGATCACGATCGCTTTGATCGCGATGTTAGGGCTGTTGCTTCAGAAAAAGTCAGCAGGTCAAGTCATTTCAGGAAGTTTGAAGACGCTATTGGGCTTCCAGGTTTTAAGCGCTGGTTCTAGCATCATCGTCGGTAGTTTGACCTATTTCGGCGAGATTTTCACAGAAGGATTCGACATGCAAGGCATAATCCCTTCCATCGAAGCCATCAACGGGCAAGCGATGAATGAGTTGGGCTTGGGTCGGGACATAGCGCTGACATTTTTAGCCATCTTTGTTTTTAATATTTTATTGGCACGCTTTACAAAATGGAAATATATTTTCTTGACGGGTCAAGCCATTTTATGGATGGCGACCATGACGACGGTCTTTGGCTATTTCGCTGGTTTACGGGGCGTTGTCTTGATTCTTGTCGGTGGGTTGATTGGGGCGATCTTTGCCGTAGCGATGCCAGCGATGGCTCAGCCCATCATCCGCAAAGTCACTGGGGCAGACGACATTGCTCTCGGACATTTCTGTACGATCGGTTACCTCTTTGAAGCAGGCGTTGCCTATCTGTTTGGAGAAAGAGGCGAGAAGAAAAAATCGATCGAAGACATCAAACTGCCACGTTCTTTTGAATTTTTACAAGATACCTATCTTTCTGTCATGGTCGTGATGGTTCCACTGTATATCGTGACGGTCTTGTTTGCTGGAGAAACCTTTGCTTCTACGCTCTCTGGTGATCAAAATTACATCATGTATGCCTTCTTACAAGCCATTCAATTCGTGGTTGGGGTCTATGTTTTGTTAGCAGGCGTTCGGTTGCTCTTAGGCGAGATCGTCCCTGCGTTTCGTGGGATCGCCATGAAATTGGTGCCTGATGCAAAACCAGCACTCGATTGCCCAGTGTTCTTCCCATATAGCCCAAATGCAGTTATTTTAGGCTTCATTACTACAACGATTGGGACAGTCATCGCCATGTTCGTTTTACCAGTCTTTGGCTTGGCGATGATCTTGCCGGGGATGCTGACGAACTTCTTTGCCGGCGGTACCGCTGGGATCTTCGGCAATGCGGTCGGTGGACGTCGAGGGGCGATCATCGGAGGGATCTTCCACGGTTTCTTCATTACGTTACTGCCAGCACTACTTGTGACGATCTTCAATCAAATGGGCTTTGTTAACGCTACGGCAACTGATGTGGATACCGTCACGGCAGCCCTGCTATATGCTTGGATCATCAGTCCATTGTTGAAAAACTTTTAATCGCTAGGAGGAAGACGCATGTTCTCTTTTTTCAAAAAAGAAAAAAAGCCCACAGAAACACCAGCGGTTACTTTGACCGCTGAAGAAAGCCAAGAGGAAGAAGCGCTTATTAAAACTTTAGAAAGTCAGTTGCAAGCAGAAACCGACATCGACGAACAGGCAAAATTGTATGAAGCGTTAGGCTTAGCCCAGGCAAAACTTTCTCGCACAGAAGAAGCGATCGACGCATTGGAAAAAAGTTTGCAGGCGAAGAAATCGATCGGGGACGGCTACAAAAAACTGATGTCCCTTTACAATGCTCAGCGTGCCGCCGCCGCACGAAATGGCGATGATGCAAAGATCGACTATTACATGGATAAAATGGAAGAAATGCGGCAAATCGCCAAACAACTTACGATCAGCGGCAATTAAACTAGACGAGGTGGAATCAAGGATGTATACAACATTAAAAGAAGTAACGAAAACAGCAGAAGCATTGAATTTTACAGTGGGGGCTTTTAATACCCATAATTTAGAAATGCTGCCAAGCATGCTGCGGGCAGCCAAAGAGATGGGGGCACCTATCATCATTCAAACAAGTATCGATACGGCGAAATACATCGGCTATGATGTCTTGGTCAATGTCGTCAAAACGATTGCCGATCACGAGCTGGTGGACGCTGTCTTGCATTTGGACCATGCCAGAGATTTCGATGAGATCAAAGCGGCGATTGATAGCGGCTATAGCTCGGTGATGTATGATGGTTCGCATTTGCCCTTCAAAGAGAATATTTTGAAAACGCGCGCAGTCGTAGAATACGCCCATGCCCATGGGGTGTCCGTCGAAGGAGAACTAGGAACGATCGGCGGCACAGAAGAAGGCATTCATGTGGAAGAAGACGATAAAGTCTTCACATGCCCAGAAGATGCAGTAGAATTTGTCGCTGCTACTGGCGTCGATGCGCTAGCCATCGCTATCGGAACCAATCACGGCCAATTCCGCTCCAAAACCGAAGTGAATGTTGCGTTATTGAAGAAGATCCATGCAGTCGTCGACGTGCCGCTAGTCATTCATGGAGGAACTGGCGTCAAAGAAGAAGATTATCCTGAATTGATCAATAACGGCATTCGCAAGTTTAATGTAGGTACTGAATTGTTGGTCAATTGGACGAAGATTGCGAAAGAAAATTTTGGGGCAACGGAAGTCAACAAATCATTGCGCCACAACGTGATCCCATCCAATGAAGCCATCAAAGAAATCGTCAAGCACAAGATCGGCCTTTTCATGAATACGAAAGCGCCGACTGCGATCGGCAAATAGATGGTACGCAAAAAGATGCTTGTTTTATTGGCAGGCAGCCCTGGGACTGGAAAAAGTTATTTACTGAATCTGCTGAAGGCACGTTTTCCCGATCTTTTCGCTCTTACGCCAGATGAAATCAAAGAGTGCTATGCCGAATCCCTTGGCTTTGATTCATTGGCAGAAAAAGCCCAGATCGAAAAGCAGTATGTTTGGCCTTTTTACTATCAGTCATTGGGCTTGTATATGTCTCTAGGAAAACGCTTGGTGGTCTCGGAATACCCCTTTAGTGAAAAGCAGAAGCCCTTGCTGACTTTTCTCGCTCAAAGTTATGGCTACGACTGCTTGACCATACGTTTGACTGCCTCGTTTGAAACCTTATGGGAAAGACGTTTCATACGTGATCGAGCGGATGACCGTCATTTGAGTTTTATCATGGAACGATACCATTACGGGGATGTGCTGGAAGATAGACAAGCTGCAACCAACCATATAACCAAAGAAGCGTTTCGGCAAATCATCACCGATCGCCGTTACGATGACTTTCAGTTAGGGGAGCTTATCGAAGTCAATGTGGAAGATTACAAGCAAGTGGATTATCGTCCGTTGATCGAGAGAATCGCAATTGAGCTAAGTAAATAAGCAAAGCAGTGGGTGTTATACCTGTTCTAGGTACATGCCAACTGCTTTTTTTTATGAGCTATTTCTCATGACTCAGCTTTTGGGGAAGTTTAGCTGTCACAGCAAGACGGATTGTTTCTTATGTCTCAGAAGACTTTCTTTTGCAAAACCGCCGATTTCCTCTAGAATAAGAAGCATAACAGAGAAATGGAAAAGGCGGGGAATGGATGAAAGATTATTTTGCGCAATACAAACGCCTGTTATCGATCGCTGAAGCAGGTTTGTACTATGGCAAAGATGTGTACGATAAGGAACGATACCAAGAAATCAAAGAGTTGGCATTGCATTTGATGAGTACCGTCGTGGATCAAGACGCAGCTGCGTTGACCCTTTTAACAGAAAAAAATGAGGGGTATCCTACACCTAAAGTCGACGTACGAGCATTGATCCAAAAAGACGAAAAAATCTTGCTAGTGGAAGACAGCCTGACGAAAGAATGGTCACTGCCGGGTGGCTATGCAGAGATTGGCTTGACGCCTCGGGAAAACATCAAAAAAGAAGTGCTGGAAGAAACCGGTTTGCTAGTAGAGGTGAAGGAGCTGCGAGCAATTTTTGATACGAATCTAAGACAAGACATTCCGCAAGTGTTTCAATACTATAAGTTGGTCTTTGAATGTGAGGTTCTGGCAGGGGACTTTATCAAAAACAGTGAAACCTCCAACAGCGATTACTTTGCGTTGAACGAGTTGCCAAAGCTTTCCATCAAGCGCACCACCAAGGAACAGCTGGAGCAATTGGTGAATGAGAAGTCGTTACACGTTGATTAGAAACAACTAAGGGTAAGATGTTGGAAAAAGCGTTTTATTGGTTTTTTTAACCGGATAATATTTACTTGCAGATAAAGTTGGTTTATGATTGATTTCGTCGTTTTCATTATAAAAAAATCAAGCAATGGCGACACCTTTGCTTGATTGCTGGAGGAGTAAAAATGAAGAATCAAATCAATTCCTTTTTTGGGCTGGATGTCTTACAAACAACGGTTAAACGAGAAATCTTAGCTGGTTTTACCACCTTTATCTCAATGGCCTATATTCTATTCGTCAATCCAACGGTCCTTGGGGCATCTGGGATGGACGAAGGTGCCGTCTTTACAGCAACGGCGCTAGCCAGTGCATTGGGCTGTATCTTGATGGGGGTTTTAGCAAAATACCCGATCGCTACGGCACCCGCATTAGGGATCAACGCCTTCTTTTCTTATTCAGTTTGTATTGGAATGGGGGTTCCATGGCAAACAGCATTAGCGGGTGTGTTTGTGGCATCACTGATTTTCATCGTGATCACGATCTTCAAATTAAGGGAGCTGATCATTGATGCGATCCCTGCTGATTTAAAATACGCCATCTCTGGCGGGATCGGTCTGTTCATCGCCTTTTTGGGACTGAGCGAAGGCGGGATCATCGTTTCCGACGATTCGACCCTTGTGGCACTAGGCTCATTGAGTGTCGGTACGACGTGGCTGACGATTTTTGGTCTAGTGATCACTGCCGTCTTGATGGTTCGCAGAGTTCCTGGTGGAATTTTTATCGGGATGGCCGCAACAACTGTTTTAGGTCTTTTGACTGGCTTGATCCAAGCACCATCCAGTATCGTTTCTGCTGCACCAAGTATTTCTTCCACATTCTTAGTGGCGCTAAACCATGTAGGAGACATCAACTCCCTGCAAATGTGGGTCGTAGTACTGACTTTCTTACTCGTCACTTTCTTTGATACCGCAGGCACCTTGGTGGGGCTTGCCAACCAAGCAGGCTTCATGAAAGACAACAAAATGCCGCGGGTCGGCAAAGCACTTGCTTCTGACTCCACCGCCATGCTCGCCGGTTCTTTATTAGGGACCTCACCAGTAGGGGCGTATGTGGAATCTTCCGCTGGGATCGCCGTGGGCGGTCGTTCTGGCTTGACTGCTGTGACGACTGGAATTTTCTTCTTGTTCGGCTTGTTCTTTTCACCATTGCTATCCGTTGTCACTTCTCAAGTGACGGCACCAGCACTGATCGTCGTAGGTGTATTGATGGCGCAATCGCTGCGAGAGATCAAATGGCACGAAATGGAAATCGCAATCCCAGCCTTCTTGATTCTATTAGGCATGCCGTTGACCTACAGCATCTCCGATGGGATCGCGTTGGGCTTCATCTTTTACCCAATCACCATGTTAGCAGCCAAACGCGGCAAAGAAGTCTCACCGATCATGTACGGCTTGTTCTTTGTCTTTCTTGGGTTTATGTGGATTTTGAATGTGTGAGGGACAATTTAAGAGTAGGAATTGTATTCCTATATGAAATGAAAAAACAGTCAAGCTTGAGGCTTGGCTGTTTTTTTATTTGGAATAACTGGAAAATAGATGTGAACATTGATTTTTAAAATGTCTATATGATAGTACGTATGATTGAGGATTTTCTATTCAATCAGAAATAGTCAGAGTTGTGTTCTAACTACTATTGAGAAGAACGCTACCTCTCAATAAAAAAGTGATTTGATTTTCAACTTATAATTTTTCACCATATTTAGCTTTAAGGTGAAATATAAAATATCCTGAGAGATGTTGTTTCAGTTTTCCATTCTTATTTTTTACAATTTCTTCAACTGATCTATTTCATTATAATATCTTGTTAAAATTGTGGTAGCTGTTTAATATACTGTTTGGCTTCACTTTAATTATTTTTAAATTATCATTAAATAGAAATAGTTTATAGGAAATGGATATTTTTAGCTTATTTTTTCAAATATCATAGATCAAATAAGGTATGATTAAATGAATATACAATGTTAAGATAGGTATAGTGATTTTGATTTGAATTGGAGGTGTGTAGATGAAAAACTTACAACTGAAGTTTATTGCTGACCCGACAACTGTTCGTTGGTTTCGGATACTAAACCTTTTTGAACGCACTCAAATAGCGACCAAAGGCCAATTAGCTAAACTAAATGAAGTTTCTGAACGGACGATTTTAACTGATATAAACAAGTTAAAAGAATATTTTTCTGATAGTGCTAAAATTGTTTCAACCAATAATGGCTATCTTTTCGAAAAAAAGAATTCCCTACGATTTATTGAACAAAAAGAAAAGCTATTGCAAAATGAAATTCTGTTTGAATTGTTAGGGAATATTTTCTATGGTGAACTAGAGGATGTAGCGGAATTGATTGACCGTTTTCACCTTTCTGAAACGTCTTTTCGACGCTATTTGAGACGAATTGAGCCGGTTCTTAAAGAATACGGCTTAAAACTATCACTTACTCCAATTGATTTAAAAGGTGATGAAGCAAACATCCGAAAATTTTTCAAAGACTTTTATTATGAAGGAGAAATGACCCCTCACACGTTGGTTCCTCCTAAAGAGATTCATGGATTAATCTATCAGACTTTTTTATCGAAGTTAACTGAAGCATCAGTTGGAACAGGTACTTCGCCGATTGAATTTTATTACAGTCTATATATTGCTATTGAGCGAGTACGACAAGGAAAAACAATCAAAGTACCATCAAAGCTTTATAAAAATGTAATGAATAGCAAGGACTCCAATAATCTACTTTTGATCCAGCAAAGAATTCAAAAGAACTATCAAGTTGAATTAGGAGTAAACGAGCTTTGTTGGTTATATTTAGCTACTATTGCCAAGCGTCCTTTTGATCGAGTCGATCAAGATAAACTATTTTGTGAACTGTTACAATTAAATGATTCTTTAACTGATCTAACGGAAAATTATCTAAAAAACTACTTTCCAGAATTACACACAACCGAACTATTTTGGGTTTTCGACGCTTTTTTCCTTTCGAGATATATCAATCACTTGATTTCTCCGGTCCAAAATAAAATAATGTCTGAGATTATAGAAAAAACCAAGTTTGAATGTAAAGAATCATACATGAAAAATCGCCATTTTCTGCGCTCCTTTCTATTTAAATTAGATCTAACAGAAGACTTTTTGGAAGATATGGCGACTAGCTTAACATTGCTATCAGAAAGACTGCGGGAACAATGGTTATACAAAAGGAAGAAAATTGTTTTTTTATTAGAGGGCGATCTATATGTTTGTCAAATGATAAAATCTCGAGTTTTTCAATATTTTGGTGATCGGCATCAAATCTTTTTCATTACGATTCCTGCTTTGACGGAAGATTTTTTGAATCAAGAAGATATTGATCTAGTTGTCACGAATTATAGTGAATATCTATCAGAGTATAATCTAAGTACCAACTGGTTACTATTAAAAACAGTACCTGATAAACAGGACTGGGAACTATTATTCAGAACAGTCGAACCTCAAATGTTCGAACTTATAAAATAATTAAATAATAAACATATTTTTAGTCTATTCGAAAGCAGGGAAAGCCTTTTGAATAGGCTTTTTTATGCTGTATTTCCCCCCAGGGTGAAAAATACGATTTTTGTATTCAAAAGCAACCTTATATACTCTTCTTTAGAACTTAGTTTCCTTTTATGACTATGCGGATTCGAAGGTGACTGCCTGAATAATAAATGATCATGATTTGAGAAATTGAAGCGAAAAGAATAGGAGTGTTAGGAAAGTGATACGCAAGTTAGGGTATATTATGTTGGTCATTACAATGGCATTAGGACATCCCATCACTGTATTAGCAAATACAGTTGTAGATGTTTCCCAAAATGACAGGGTTAAAAATAATCAGGAAATGACGGATCTTTCTATTGGTGAAGCTTTTACAGCTGAAGAAACGGAGGGAATTACGGAGCAGTTTGAAGAGAGTCGATTGACAGATGCGGAACAATCGACGCTATCTACTGAAGACAGTTTAGATACTACTGAATCTGTGGACCCTAGCGAAACAGAAAGCAATATAGAGGCAGAAACATCTGAAAGCTCTTCTAAGGATGAATCCAGTGAAGCTAGTTTAGATAGTAAGGCGGAAGTCAATCAAGAGGAATCAGAAGAAGTGGCTGAAGGTCTATGGGGAACCGTTCCTTGGACATGGGATGAGGAAACGAAAACAATTGCGTTAGAAGAAGGGGCAGCCGGCACGTCAGCCACAGCACCTTGGAAAACCTACACGAATGTTGTTCAAATTTCTGTTAATGGCAAGGTTATTTTTCCAGAAGACGTTTCATGGTTGTTTGGATCACCGCAAGCGCAAGCAGCAGAACGTCTAACTGATTTGCTGACGATTGAGCATGCAGGAAATATTGATGTGTCAAATGTGACAAACATGGATCGCATGTTTCATGGCGTTACTACACTAAAAAAAATTGATGTATCAAATTGGAATGTATCGAATGTGACGGACATGAATGGAATGTTTGGACAAACCAGATCTTTAGCAAGCTTAGATGTGTCAAATTGGGATGTATCAAATGTACAAAATATGGGAGGAATGTTTAATTCAGCAGAGTCTTTAACGAGTTTGGATGTTGCAAGTTGGGACGTATCAAGCGTGACGAATATGCGTAGCATGTTTGGTCTAGCCAGATCCCTATCCGACTTAGACCTTTCAAACTGGGATGTTTCCAGTGTAACTGATATGGGCTTGATGTTTAATGCGGTTAACTCTCTCACAAGCTTGGATCTTTCACGTTGGGATGTTTCGAGTGTAACAAACATGTCGGATATGTTTGGAATAGCGACTTCATTAACCACGATTGATGTGTCAAACTGGGACGTGTCAAATGTCTCATCGATGTTGAGGATGTTTAGTTCGGCTAGAGCGTTAACGAGTCTTGATCTTTCGAGCTGGGATGTAACGAATGTTGCAAATACAAATAATATGTTTGAATCAACTCAATCTCTACGTGAGCTGACCTTAGGTGAGAAATCAGTCTTTGCTTCAAACGTTAGATTGCCAAGGATCAATGCAGGTCTACCTTACTCTGGAAGATGGATAGAGCGTATCAATGATGAAGGGGAGAATGGTTTAACTCCAGTAACTTATGCTTCATCTGATGAATTTATGAATCAGTATGATGGTACTAACCCAGGAACGTACGTTTGGGAAAGGTTAATCTCAGCACCAGTGACTATACGTTATGAAGATACCGAAGGGAATGAGTTATCTGAACCAGACATGCTAGATGGGGAGGTAGGAGAACGATACATAAGTGAGCCAAAAGAGATTCCCGGTTGGTCTGTTGTAGAAACACCAGCCAATGCATCAGGTAGATTTACTGAAGAAGAACAGGAAGTCATTTATGTCTATGAGCGATCAGACTCATTAGTCAGAGGAACATGGGGAACCGTTCCTTGGACATGGGATGAGGAAACTCGAACAGTTGTGCTAGAAGAAGGAACAGCTGGCACGCCAGCCACATCCCCTTGGCGAATAACTTATAGAAATGTTACTCGAATTGTTGTAAATGGTACGGTCATTTTTCCAGCCAATTCAGCCTATATGTTTTCTGGTCATACCCTTGATACACGATTAACAAGTCTGGAGACTATCGAGAATGCAGAGAAAATCGATGTCTCGAATGTAACAAACTTTGGTTACATGTTTCATAGCGCTAGCGCATTACGTTCAGTGAACGTTTCAAATTGGGATACCTCTAATGGAACAATCATGAACTATATGTTTAATGGAAACAGCAGCTTAACTGAATTGGACGTTTCAAATTGGGATACCTCCAATGTCACTGGTATGTTCTTTATGTTTCAAAATGTGAATCAGTTAACCGAGCTGGATGTCTCCAATTGGGAAACAGGCAATGTTACGAATATAAATAATATGTTTAATGGTGTTAGAAGAGTGACCAAGTTGGATGTCTCAAACTGGGATACCTCTAAAGTCGAAGGAATGCAGGGGGTCTTTCAAAATACTGCTAGTTTAACAGAAATCGATGTCTCGAATTGGGATACCTCTAAAGTAAAACGAACAGACTATATGTTCTATAATAATTTGACCGGTGATTGGGTCAGTAAATTGACTACGATTGATGTTTCAAATTGGGATACTTCAAATATAGAAAACATGATGAGTATGTTTGGGGGAGCAAGAAACTTACTTCATTTAGATGTGTCAAATTGGGATACCTCAAGCGTTACCAGTATGTTTAACTTATTTGAAGTAACACCGAAAATAGAAGAATTGGATTTATCAAATTGGGACACCACAAATGTTGGTTCTTCTAGTTCTGCATTTGCTGTTGCTAGTGGGATGTTTAGAGGAATGAATGGACTCAAAAGATTACATTTAGGAGATAAGACGACCTTTTTACATCTAGCAGAAAATCTCCGTCCTACTTTGCCAGAGAATGTGATGCCTGCTGAACTGTATACAGGTAATTGGATCTTTGAAAAAGACCTTGAGGGGAATCTTTCCACCGAACATTTAACCCTGACACCAACTAACTTTTTTCATGAATATGACGGAAGCAAGACTGGTACTTATGTGTGGGAAAAAAAGGAAGCACAACCAGTTACAGTTCGATATGAGGATGTCGATGGGAATCCACTGTCGACTGAGACAATTTTAAACGGTACGATAGGACTTCCTTATGAAACTGAAGCAAAGGAAATACCAGGGTGGTTCTTGACAGAAACACCGAGTAACGCTTTTGGAATATTTACCGCAGAACCTCAAGAAGTGATCTACGTTTATGCTCGATCGGATGCAGCACCTGTAACAGTCAAATATGAAGATGCCGAAGGAAATCAATTATCGGAACCGACGATCTTAAGCGGGAAAGTTGGTCTGCCATATGAAAGCGAACCAAAAGAAATACAAGGCTGGTATGTGCCTGAGACACCCAGCAATGCTCATGGGATTTTCGGAAAAGAAGCGCAAGAAGTGGTCTATGTCTATGACCGATCGGATGCAGCACCTGTAACAGTCAAATATGAAGATGCCGAAGGAAATCAATTGTCAGAACCTACGATTCTAAGCGGGAAAGTTGGTCTGCCATATGAAAGCGAACCAAAAGAAATACCTGGTTGGTATGTGCCAGAAACGCCAAGTAATGCTCATGGAATTTTTGGCAAAGCCCCACAGGAAGTGATCTATGTTTATGATCGATCGGATGCGGCACCAGTGACGGTCAAGTATGAAGATACTGAAGGAAATCAACTATCTGAATCAACGATCTTAAGCGGGAAAGTTGGTCTACCATACGAAAGCGAACCAAAAGAAATTCCAGGCTGGTATGTGCCTGAGACACCAAGCAATGCTCATGGAATTTTTGGCGAAGAAGCGCAGGAAGTAATTTATGTCTATGATCGATCGGATGCGGCACCAGTGACGGTCAAGTATGAAGATACCGAAGGAAATCAACTGTCGACACCGACGATCTTAAGCGGGAAAGTTGGTCTGCCCTACGAGAGTGAACCAAAAGAAATTCCAGGCTGGTATGTGCCAGAAACTCCGAGTAATGCTCGTGGGATTTTCGGAAAAGAAGCGCAAGAAGTGGTCTATGTCTATGACCGATCGGATGCAGCACCTGTTACCGTCAAATATGAAGATGGCGAAGGGAATCAATTGTCAGAACCAACGATCTTAAGCGGGAAAGTTGGGTTGCCATATGAAAGTGAACCGAAAGAAATTCCTGGTTGGTATGTGCCAGAGGCACCAAGCAATGCCCATGGGATTTTTGGCGAAGACCCACAGGAAGTGATCTACGTTTATGATCGCTCTGATGCAGCACCTGTAACAGTTAAGTATGAAGACACAGAAGGGAAGCAGCTCTCGGAGCCAACGATATTAAGTGGGAAAGTTGGTCTGCCCTACGAGAGCAAGCCAAAAGAATTTCCAGGTTGGTATGTGCCTGAGACACCAAGCAATGCTCATGGAATTTTTGGCGAAGAAGCGCAGGAAGTAATTTATGTCTATGATCGATCGGATGCGGCACCAGTGACGGTCAAGTATGAGGATACTGAAGGAAATCAACTATCTGAATCAACGATTTTAAGCGGAAAAGTTGGTCTGTCCTACAAAAGCGAGCCCAAAGAAATTCCAGGTTGGTATGTGCCAGAAACTCCGAGTAATGCTCATGGGATTTTTGGCGAAGACCCACAGGAAGTGATCTACGTTTATGATCGATCGGATGCGGAACCAGTGACGGTCAAGTATGAAGATACCGAAGGAGATCAACTGTCAGAACCAACGATCTTAAGCGGGAAAGTTGGTCTGCCCTATGAAAGCGAACCAAAAGAAATTCCAGGTTGGTATGTGCCAGAGGCACCAAGCAATGCCCATGGGATTTTTGGCGAAGCCCCACAGGAAGTGATCTACGTTTATGATCGATCGGATGCGGAACCAGTGACGGTCAAGTATGAGGATACTGAAGGAAATCAACTATCTGAATCAACGATTTTAAGTGGAAAAGTTGGTCTGCCCTACGAGAGCGAACCTAAAGAAATTCCAGGCTGGTATGTGCCTGAGACACCAAGCAATGCTCATGGGATTTTTGGTGAAGCCCCACAGGAAGTGATCTACGTTTATGATCGCTCTGATGCGGCACCAGTGACGGTCAAGTATGAAGATACCGAAGGAAATCAACTGTCGGAACCGACAATCTTAAGCGGGAAAGTTGGTCTGCCCTACGAAAGCGAACCAAAAGAAATTCCAGGTTGGTATGTGCCAGAGGCACCAAGCAATGCCCATGGGATTTTTGGTGAAGCCCCACAGGAAGTGATCTACGTTTATGATCGCTCTGATGCGGCACCAGTGATAGTTAAGTATGAGGATACCGAAGGAAATCAACTATCGAAGCCAACGATTCTAACTGGGAAAGTCGACATGCCATATGAAAGCAAGCCAAAAGAAATTTCTGGTTGGACCGTGATGGAAATACCAACCAACGCCTCTGGAACGTTTACGAATGACCTCCAAAAAGTGATTTATGTCTATCAAAAAGAAGGAAACAATGGTGGACAAACTTCGCCTGAAAAAGAGAATCCAGAAAATGACAAAAGAGATCCTGCAGATCCAAAACTTCCCAATACTGGGGAAATGATGGCGGGGCAACGAATCATGCTCATTGTTGGATCACTACTATTATTAATTACCTTAATCATTATCTTTGACAAAAAGAAAAATAAAGACAGGTAAGACTTACATTAGTCAATATTAAAAAAAGCAGCAAAGCCCATGAAGGTTTTGCTGTTTTCTCAAATCTAAAACTAGTTACAAAATAGAGTATTCAATAAATGAAAAGGGATGCGTAGTCCTTTTATGGTATGTGAGAATAATCAGTAAGAGCGGAGAGGAGTATAAGAAAATGTTGTTTGCGACGAAAAAAGAGTATGTCAATTATTTTCAAAAAGAGATAGATCGTTTGCCAAGAGAGAAAGACACGCTGGAAGACTATTTAGAAAAACAAGTAGAACGATTAAATCAACTAATTGAAGCAATTTCGAAAGAAACCTTTTGGGAGGTCATTCCACAAATTCTTGGGATTGATGCAAAATTGGGCCTTTTAGTTGATTTATCTAAGTATGAGGAGTTTTCAGACAACGACATCATAAGAATTATTGAGAGCGACTATAAAAATTATTTTAAAGAATTGTGTGGGTATGATCTTAGTATGGAAACGAAAAACTCAATCGTTTTTAATGTCTGCTGAAGACACTCTTTTTTATTGATCTTAGTACTTGTAAAAAAGAAGATATCTGAATCAATACTTTGTCTGCAATTATTTTTATCAGCACTTAGCATTAGGAGATGAAAAAAATACTTGATCTTTCCCTCCTATTTGTTTTTTACGCAAAACCTGCGCTTTTCTTTCAGTTATTGTTATAATAAAAGAAAATGCAAAGGTGGGAAATCATGACAACGATCAAGGACATTGCTGAAAAGGCGGGAGTAGCGAAAAGTACGGTTTCCCGCTATCTGAACAATGGTTATATCAGTGAAGAAAAGCGCAAAAAAATTGATCAGATCATTGCTGAAACTGGCTATCGCCCCAATACATTTGCTCGTTCGCTGAAAGCCCAAGACACGAAATTGCTGGGCGTGATCATTCCTAGACTGAATTCACCATCGACAAATGATGTGTTGAAAGGGATCGATACGACGGCAAGGGAAAACGGCTATCAAATGCTGATCACCAACTCTGATCAAAGCGATGAACGGGAATTAGAAAATATCGAAATGCTGGTCAAACAAAAAGTAGCAGGGATGATCCTGTTTGCGCGCAAAATCACGCCGCAGCTGCAAGCGGTGCTGGCAGAGGTTCCTATGCCTGTTTTATTGTTAGGTCAACAGTTAGCTGGCATTCATTCCATCGTCCATGAAGATTATCAAGCGGGCAAAACCATGGCAGAATATGCAGTCAGCGCTGGCCACCGACGTTATTTATTTGTTGGTGTCAGCGAAAATGATTATGCGGTAGGTGTCTTGCGAAAAAAAGGATTTCTTGATGTCTTGGCACAAACGCCCAACGTCAAAGTCGACTTTATCGAAACGTCTTTTTCAAGAAGAGAAACATACCAAAAAGCTCTTGTGTTCTTGAAAGATCAACCGGCAACGTACATCGCCTGTGCTACCGATAATATTGCTGTTGCTGTATTGAAAGCCGCCCATGAACTAGGGTATCAAGTGCCGCAAGACTTTTCCTTGAACGGATTTGGCGGCTATGATTCGACGGATTATGTCTATCCGACCATCACAACGACCCAATATCCCTATGTCCAATTAGGCATCGATGCCGTCTTAACGATCCAAAAACTGACGCAAGGGGAAGAGGTTCCTGAGGTGATCGAATTACCGAATCGATTAGTGATCAAACAGTCGACTGCCAAGCTTGACAAGCAGGGGAAATAAAGCAAACATTTTTAGAGAAAACAGGACGTCCAGTTGCGGCGTTCTGTTTTTTTATTTTCTTTGCTTGCAATTGCAAACGGTTTCTGTTAATCTACAAATGTAGAACCGGTTCCACAAATGAACCGACGATCAAAGGAGTGGGAAAAATGAAGGAACAAAAAACGATCGACCAAGTGTTAGAAGCTGTTGGCGGCAAAGAAAATGTCAAAAACTTTGAACACTGTGCCACACGTTTGCGCTTGATTTTGAAAGACGATCAGTTAGTAGATAAAGACAAAGCGGAAGCAGTTGAGGGCAGCAAGGGCTATTTTTTCAACACGGGACAACATCAGTTCATTTTTGGAACAGGAAAAGTCAATGAAGTGTATCAAGCCTTCGCCGCTGAAATGGGCAATGACGCCTCCGCTGAAAAAGCTGGCTTCAAAGATGATGTTTATTCGAATCTGTCACCCGTCCAAAAAGTTGTCCGCACGTTGTCAGATGTCTTGGTGCCATTGATTCCAGCTTTGGTAACGACGGGGCTTTTGATGGGGATTCGGGGATTATTGACTGAGTTGGGGGTCACCTATAGTGCTGACTGGTTAGCCATGTTTGAAATGTTAACGGATACAGCGTTTGCCTTTTTACCTGTTTTGATCGCCTATAGTGCGACGAAAAAATTCGGCGGTAATCCGATCATCGGAATCGTGGTAGGATTAATGATGGTGGCACCGCAATTGCCGAACGCTTGGGCAGTTGCCAGCGGGGATGCAGAGCCATTGCACTTATTCGGTTTATCGATCTCTGGGTATCAAGGGTCGATTTTTCCAGCAATTATTGTCGGGATCTTAGTTTCTAAGCTAGAGAAATGGTTCCGTAAATTTGTTCCACAAATGATGGATTTGATCGTGACACCATTCTTAACGATCGTCATTACTTTAGGTTTGATTTTGTTTGCGTTAGGACCAATCTTGCAAGTAGCTGAAAGAGCAGTCATCAACAGTATCGTCTACTTGGTGCAAGCGCCATTGGGCATCGGTTATATCATTTACGGAGGGGTTCAGCAAGTGATCGTGATCACTGGATTGCACCATTCGTTAAGTATTATTGAGTTAGGGTTATTGAATACGACAGGCGAAAACGTCCTACAAGTCTTAGGTACAGCAAGTATGGCGGGACAATTCGGGGCTGCGATCGCTGCGGCATTTATTTATAAAAACAAAGTCAAACGCTCAAATGCCATCAGTGCGGCGGTTCCAACCTTATTTGGGATCACTGAACCTTTACTATTTGGGGTCAACTTACGCTCGATGCGGATTTTTGGCGCAGGCATGCTGGGGGGCGCAGTCGGCGGGTTTGCGACGTATGTCTTCCAATTAGCTGCCACTGGGATGGGCATCACTTTTATACCAGGACTGTTGTTGTATACTGGAGATTTCGGTGCCATGCTGAAATACGTTGTCGTGATTTTGATTGCCTTTGCAGTCGGTTTTGCTGGTGTCCAATTGCAGCGCAAACCGCTAGCCAAAGAGTTGAATCAATAAATAATCCCTTGCTGTTCATCGGCAAGAGAAAAGAGGTACCGCATTGTTAACGAAGGAATACTGGGCACAGCTTGCCCAAACACAAAACGAATTAGCAGAAAAAATCAGTGCTGATGCGTGGCGCTTGAACTATCATTTGATGCCAGAAACAGGATGGATGAACGACCCGAATGGTCTTTGCCAATTCAAAGGCGTGGTTCATTTTTACCATCAATATGTACCGCAAACGCCCCATGGCGGGGAACCACCTCACTGGGGACACAAAACGTCGACGGATTATGTCACGTTTCAAGAAGAAGCGCTGTTTCTTTCTCCCGAACACGACTATGACAAAGACGGGGTCTACTCGGGCTCTGCCTTTATCGAGAATGACGCGATCCATTTCTTCTATACTGGGAATGTCAAACATCCTGGTGATCATGACTATACCTTTAGTGGACGAGAACAAAACACGGTCCATGTAATCAGCAAAGACGGCTATACCGTCGAAAAGCAAGAAGTCGTGATTCCTCATGAGGACTACCCTGAAGGATTTACCGATCATATTCGTGACCCAAAGGTTTTTGCCCATGAAGACACCTACTATATGCTGCTAGGCGCGCGTACGTTGGAAAACGAAGGCAAAATTTTGATTTATGAATCGACGGATTTAAATGAATGGACCTATCGAGGAATCTTTTTCGGTGAGGACTATGCTCTAGGCTACATGTGGGAATGCCCAGACTACTTCCATTTAGATGGCAAAGATGTGTTGGTCTTCTCACCGCAAGGTTTGGCAGCCAAAGAACATGCCTACCAAAATATTCACCAATCAGGGTATCTGATCGGTGAGGTGGATTGGGAAACCCTGACGTTTAAAGAAACTTCTGCGTTTCGTGAACTTGATTATGGGTTTGACTTCTATGCCCCGCAAACCTTTGAAGATGAGCAGAAACGTCGGATCTTGTGGGGCTGGATGGGGCTAGGGGATACCAGTCCTGAATACAGCAATCCTACGATCCCTCGCGGCTGGCAGCATGCCGCAACGCTGCCAAGACAGCTTTCGGTCAAAAATGACCAGTTGTATCAAGAACCTTTGCCAGAATTCCAAAAATTGCGAGACAAGCAAGTCAGCCAAAAAATTGTGCTTTCAGATAAACCGCAGCACTTGTCTTTCGATGAATTGGCATATGAGTTGCAAGTTACGGCGGAAGCCCCATTGCAGCAGTTCCAGCTTGGACTTTTGCAAGATACGACTTTGGCTTATGAAGCTGGTGTCTTCACGATCCATCATGGCGTTTCTGGCTACGGCCGTAAACAGCGCAGTGTCAAGGTCGATGAACTGACGCAGCTGCAGATTTTTGTCGATACGTCTTCGATTGAGATCTTCCTAAATGGCGGGCAATATTGTTTGACCTCTCGCGTGTATCCAAAACGGACCGAGGCGATCGCTCTCAGCGGAACCGGCACGGTTACTGTCAATGCTTGGGCATTGGCGAAAAAATAAAGCAACGATCCGAAAACGACAGCAAACAGTTGGTTTTTCTTGTTGCACCCCCAAGAGTCAGCTTTTTCTCTGGCTTTTAGGGGGGGCATCATACCAACTATTTCGCTGTCGTTATTTGCTTGTTACTGCTTTTGTTGGTTTTGGATAAAGGTCTGCAGCGCAGGCACATCGATCCGATAGCCGTCTTCAGTTTTTGTGACTAGTTTTTGCGTTTTGAATTCTTTTAAGGTATACGTCAAATGGCGATAGCTCACGCCTAAGTATTCGGCGGTCTCCGTCAATTTTTCTTGAAAAAGATCATCGATCGAAGCTTCCAACAGTAGATGAGCAAGGCGCCAAGCTAAGGGATAGGTTTGATTGACGGAAAAATGATCCATACGCAGCAGCAATTTTTCACCGATAGTTTTGCCTAGTGTTTGTACGAAAGCCAGGTCTTGCATGAGCCCGTGAGCTGCTGCTTGCATCGGAATGCCCAGACATGTTGTTTCACCGATCGCAACCACGGTTTTCGGTACTGTTTCGGCGCCAATCAACGTGAGATCGCCAATGCAATCACCAGAATGGAGAAACTGCAGCAAGGCACGTTTGCCGTTTTCTTGCGTTTGAATGATCTTGGCTTTGCCAGTCAATAGGACGAAAAAGACCGACATCGGCACCGTTTCTTTTTGGATCGCTTCTCGATGATCAAAGGTCCAGAGGGCACTTTGTTGTAAAATCTCCTCAGGAATCGGTAAGGGGCAGCTTTCTTTGATTGGTACCTGCTTTATTGCCAAGGCATAAGCGGTTTTTTTCACTTTTTCCCTCCAAACTAGGAGAAATCTCCTATTTGTTTTTAGTCAGTATAGCACATACTTAGAAAAGCAAAAAAGAAAGTGTGGGAGAAAAAATGAATAAAAAGCAATGGATAGGATCAGGGATTTTTTATGGGCTGAGTGCATTCGGGATCAGCTTGACCATTAAAGCAAGCGTTGGGGTCAGTAGTTTTAATGCCTTGAATGTCACGCTGGCAACGATGTCAGGAATCAAAGTCGGCACCATCACAACAGCCATCAACTTGGGCTTTTTAGCTGCCTGTTGGCTATTGGATCGGCGGCAGACGTCCCTCAAACAAAAAGGCAGTGAGTACTTGATTATGTTTTTCGCTTTGCTGGCATTCGGCTATTTGATCAATGGCTTTGTTTACTACTTCTTGGCATCGCTGCACTTGACGAATTATTGGAGCCAACTAGCTGCTTTGATCGGTGGGATCTTGATTTCTGGAACGGCGACGGGACAAGTCCTACGGTTGCAGGTCTTGAAATTTCCAATCGAGCACTGCTGTCATTTGCTGGCGCAACGCAGTCGTTGGACATTTAAGCAGTACCGTTATGGCGTTGATGCAGTCTGTATTTCGGGGGCACTCTTGCTAGCGATCAGTTTGGGCTTACCGCTAGCGGTGAGGGAAGGGACGGTCATTAGTTTCTTTTTGCTGTCAGGTGCCATCGCTTGGTCGAAGGAACGTGATTTGACTTTGGGAATACCAACTCGGCAAAAGCGTCAAGGGTAAATCCTTCAACGCCTTTTGATCTTACGCATCAAATTGCAAAGTGATCCCGGATTTGGTCAATTGTTCCCATTCACGGATCGTTGGCAAGCGACCTTGGCAAAATAGCTGATCGTCGACATACACGAGTGGCAAACAGCTGCGGCCATTGCTTGCTAATTGCTGCTTGACGGCTTGATTCGTATGAAAAGGGGCAGAATCTTCTGTAAAGAAGTATTCGTCGATCGTTAAAGGTTCGTTATGGAATGTTTGATGAGCCTGGGTCCTTTCTTCATTTATTTTTAACTGGTGAGTCAAGTGTGCTTCCCAAGTATCTTCTTTCTGGTCGGCATAAACCGCGATCGTTGGCATTGCATCAAATCCTTTCATGGCAGCTGAATTGTCAAAAGTATACCTGAATTTCTTGCCACGAGCAAAAAAGAGTATCAAAAAGAAGTGAAACAACAAAAAAGACGCAAATGCGTCTTTTTTGTTGTTTCTTATTCGTCAGCGGGTAAAAAATCGAAATTGGTCAACTCGTTGTAAGAATACGCTTGGTCGATTTGACCCTTGTCTTTCGTCCAAGCAATGATTGCGTCGAATTGCTCTTGCGGCACTGCCTGGGCATACGGATAGTCTTCCTGGCTGTCTAAGTAAGTACTCATAGCATCGGGAAATTGATAGTCTGCCAAGATGTCGGCATAGTCTTTTGCTGAATGAGCATTCATGTAATCGATGGCTTCGTTGTAAGCACTGTAGAATGCTTTTAGGTCTTGCGGTCGATTTTGGATGACTTCGTCCATAAATTGTAGCGTCCCGCCTTTGATGCCAGCATCTTTAGAGCTGCCTAAAACAATCGCCCCTTGGGCAGCCAACATGCTGGCTTGCGGTTCCGTATAAACAGCGCCATCGACTTGGTCATTGAGCAATGCTTCGGAACGGGCAGAAAAAGAAGCGATATCCACGATGTCATAAGTAAAATCATTTTCTTGTGCAAATTGATCCATGATGTATTCTAAAATGAAATTCGGTACAAGGGTGATTTTTTTATCCGCTAACCCTTTCATCTCAGTAATCCCTGAATTCGGTGAAGCGAGAATCTTGAAGTTTTCCAAAATATCAGAAGTGATCGTCATATCGATGCCGTTTTGCTTGAAGGTCGCTTCTGTCATGACATCGCTGATCGTACCATCCAGCTCGCCTGCCTGCACTGCCACATTGCGGTCATTTGGGGAAGTGAAGGATTTGAGTTCCACAGTCAATCCTTGCTTTTCGAAAAAGCCTTCTTCTTTTGCTAGAATGATCGGAATCGCTGATTCTGCTGGTAACACCCCGATCGTCAATGTTTGATCCGTGACCGCAGCTTCTGTACTGCTAGTGCTGGAATTGCTGGTACTTGCTGTTTCGCCAGTGTTGCCGCAGGCGGCAGCGCCGACAGCGAATAGTGCTAGGATACTTGCTAAAATCGTTTTTTTCATTGGTTCATTTCCTCGTTTCTAAATCGTTGTTCAAAAGCAGCCATTGGTAGTGAGAACGGGATGACAGCCCGATGGAGTTCCATTGGCTTGGTTTTTGTCGTATTGATGCCAGGTTTGGTTGTAAATGCCAGAACAAAGCCTTCCTTTTCTAGTGTTGCGATCGTCTGCTGATCATAAAAGCCAAAGGGATAGGCAAAAACATCCTTGATGGCCACGTGCTGATTGCAGCTTCGTAAGTCTTGCGCAAAGGCTGCCGGTGTTTCCCACATTGACCGCCCTTGCTGGTTCTTGCGTTCGTGAAAATGAGCGGTATGATTGGCATATTCGAAGACATCGCTCATTTCGGCTAATTCGGCACTGCTCAATGTCCGCGAAACTTCTGGTTCGTAAGGCTGAGGGGCATCAAAAAGCCAGCCGGTCACGACAAAGGCAGTGGCCTTGAAACCAGCTTCCTTCAACAGTGGGTAGGCATATTCTTTCATTGATTGATAACAGTCGTCAAAGGTCAGCAACACGGATTTTTCTGGTAGCGGCTGCTGCCGGAAATAAAAATCTTTGACTTCTGCAAGGGTCAACGTATGGTAATTTTCTGCTTTCAAAAAGTCGATTTGTTGTTTAAAATGAGAAGTGCTATTGAATAAGGGCAGAGGCAAGGCATCTTGATAGCCGTCTGCGACTTTGATCGGGCGCACCTGATCATAAAGTTCTGCTTCGGGACGTATTTCATGAAATACGAGGGTCTGAAACATCATAAACCATCCTTTCTTGTCAATCACGCAAAAAATAGTATAGCATAAAATGTGAAAACCAACACAAATAATTTTAAGAAAGAAGTTTATTCTCTGATGAGTATTCGATTCGATTCCGTTTCCTTTACGTATGGGGAAACCGTCATTTTTAAGGATCTTTCGTTTTGTTTTGAACAAGGAACGACCTATGTGCTGCTGGGAGAATCGGGGATTGGCAAAAGCACGCTTTTATCCTTGATCAAAGGGTTGCAGCGACCGCAATCAGGCACGATCACTTACCAAGGCTGTTCCCCTGACAACATCGAGGTCGTTTTCCAAGAACTGCATTTGTTTCCTTGGCAAACAGTTTACCAAGTACTGGAAATGCCGCTGCTTATCAATCAAACACCCAGTGAGAGCCGTAAAAAACGGGTCACAAGCTGTTTGGCGGAGTTGGGATTGACGCAGGTGCAGGACCGCTATCCACATCAGCTTAGCGGCGGTCAAAAACAGCGGGCTGCCATGGGGCGGGGACTGATCACACAGCCCGATGTTTTATTATTGGATGAGCCGACTGCTTCACTGGACCAAGAAACCAAAGCAAACGCACAAGCCATGATCGCTGCTCAACAGCAGCGCAGACAAAACAGCTTAATCGTGGTGACCCACGATCCAGAAGAGGCAGTGTTTTTGGGGCAGACGATTTTGTTGCTAAAAGATCAGGACGTTACGCCGATCAGTAATCCATTTTACGGCAGCCAGCTGGAACGAGACTCGTTGGCTTTTTATGAAGTCGTCTTGCAGTTGAAAGAACAAATGAGGGAGGCGAGGCAATGAAACCCATCAAATCTTTTGCTTGGGGCTTCTGTTCGTTTGTCGTGGTTTGGTGGGGCGTAAGCTGGGTGACCAACAATCGCTCACTGCCTAATCCTTTAGAAACGGCCGAACGTTTTTGGGCACTGCGAGAAGTCTTACTGATCCACACAGGTGCCAGTTTGCTGCGGGTATTTGCGGCGTTGAGTGGGGCGTTGCTAGTCGGGGTGCCGTTAGGAATCTTGATTGGGCGATCCCAAAGAGTGGATCGGCTGCTTGGTCCACTGCTTTACTTTTTATATCCGATTCCTAAAGTTGCGTTTTTACCTGTCTTTATGATTTTCTTTGGCTTAGGCAATCTCTCAAAAATTCTCTTGATTTTTGCGGTGATCGTCATTCAAGTGATCGTCTCGATTCGTGATGCAGTCACGAAGATCCCACCAGCGTATTTTCAGGTCATGAAAAATTATACCAACCAATGGCACCATGTCTTGCGCTTCGTTATTTTGCCCGCGCTCATGCCAGCACTTTTTGCCAGTGTGCGGGTCAGTATCGGGATCGCGTTGGCTTCCCTCTTTTTTGCCGAAAACTATAACACGACGTATGGTGTCGGCTATCTGATCTTAAGTGCGTGGTCAAAAATGGACTACCCACAAATGCTTTCGGGTATCCTCCTGATTGCTTTGATGGGCTATCTGCTTTTTGCCAGTATCGATTGGTTGGAAAAAGTGGTGTGCCGTTACCGACAATCTTAGAAAAGAATGATCGATTGATAAATGTTTGCGGCAGTTCGTGTATTTTTGAACAAAATGATTTATACTAAGGATATCTTATTGAGAATCATTCTCACTGAAAGGAAGACCTTACTATGAAAGAAATCGATCTGTCAAAAACGCTCTATGAACTTGTGGCACAATACCCTGAAATACAAGAAATCATGAGTAAAATAGGGTTTACGGCGATCAATCAACCAGGGATGCTACAAACTGCTGGACGTTACATGACGATTCCCAAAGGGGCTCAGATGAAGAAGATCCCCTTGGAAAGGGTTTGTCTCGCTTTCGAAAAACAAGGGTTTCTTGTGAAAGGAGCGACGAAATGAAAACTAACAGTCAAAGACAAGAACGGATCGTCGAAATACTGAGTTTGCTTCACCAAGGCGGTTCCTTTGAAGAAGCTAAACGCTTGTTTAACGAAGAATTTGATGGTGTGGATGTGACGGAGATCACTGCTGCTGAAAAAGCTTTGATCCAAACGGGGTTGGACCCTTCTGAGATTCAGCGTTTGTGCAATATTCATGCTGCTGTTTTTAAAGGATCGATCAATGAGATCCATCACTCCAATGAAGAATATGGGCAACCAGGCCATCCTGTGCATACTCTGAAATTGGAGAACCAAGTCCTGCAATCCTTGTTGACCGATGAGATCGATAGCCTCTTAGCTAAAATAAAAACCGGTGATTGGACGCCTAAAAAGCGTCTAAAAGCTGCCTGCAATGATTTAATGCAGATCGACAAACATTATGCGCGAAAAGAAACGTTGATTTTTTCTTACATGGAGAAGTACGGCATCACTGCACCGCCAAAAGTGATGTGGGGTGTCGATGATAATATTCGGGTCATGATCAAAGCGCTCAATGAGCTTTTGGCTTCCGAAAAAACTGCCTATAATCCGATTGCTGTCCAATGGGAAGCGGTCAAAAACGAAATCGAAGAGATGATTTTCAAAGAAGAAGAAATCATGGTGCCAATGACGCTGGATGTCTTCAGTCTTAAAGATTGGGAACAAATTGCGGCTGACAGTTTAGACATCGGCTTTGCCTTTATTCCAGAACCGCTTCCTTGGAAACCGAGCCAAGAAGCTCTTGAAAAGGAACAGGCGGCAGAACCCGCAAGGCAAGCGGCGATCAAACAAGCCCAAGAAACAACCGCCGGCATCGCAGCCGGTTTAGGATTCGATGAATTTCAAGTCATAGAAACGGAAAATTCGCCGCAAATTGCTGAACAGCCGACCATCTCATTGCCTACTGGTAATTTGCAATTTGAACAATTGGTGGCGATTTTTCAAACGTTGCCAGTGGACTTGACCTTTGTAGATAGTGAAGAGCGGGTGCGCTTTTATTCAGAAGGCAAGAGTCGCGTCTTTCCACGAACGAATTCGGTTTTAGGCCGTGAAGTCGTCAACTGCCATCCACCGAAAAGCATGCATCTCGTGCAGCAGATTTTGGATGATTTTCGAGCGGGCACACGGGAGACTGCTGAATTTTGGATCGATATGCGAGGCCGTAAAATCTATATTCGCTATTTTGCATTAAAAAACGAAGCAGGCATCTATTTAGGTTGTCTAGAAGTCACGCAAGACATTACGGAGATCCAAAAAATCGAAGGGCAAAGCCGTTTGCTGGATCAGTGAACAGTTTGGAGAAAGGCTGATCTGCGTCTATTCAAAACGAAGCGAAAAAAAGAAAAATCAATAAAACGCTTGCAACGTTTCTAGAAAAATAGTATAGTAAAGGCAATCAAATGGGTAGTTACTGATAATGCAGGCTATACCTTTTTACGTGTGTATGGATCCTACACATGTATTAAGGTATCGCCTTTTTTCATTTTAAGGAGGTGAGAAGCGTCTTGAAGATCAAAAAAATCTTAAACAACAATGCAGTTTTGGTCGGACAAGATGGCAAAGATTTTATCTGGATCGGTACCGGCCTTGGCTTCAAAATGAAACCAGGACAAACCGCCGATGAATCAAAAATTGAAAAAGTGTTTGTGCTTCATAAGAACAAAGTTTCCGAGCGATTTTTAAGTTTATTGTCATCCATTCCGACAAAATATGTGTCTTTAGCGGATGATATTATCTCACTTGCGAAAGCAGAAATAAAACAGGAGTTAAGCGAGACGCTGTATGTATCACTTACCGATCATTTGTATAATCTGTTCAAACTGCATGAACAAGGAATCACAGTTACGAACCGATTATCATGGGAATTAAAGAAGTTTTATCCGCAGGAATTTGAAGTTGGTAAAAAAGCATTGGAACGGATCGGACAAGAAACAGGGGTCGTCTTTGAGGAAGAAGAAGCAGGAAATATAGCAATGCATTTGATCAATGCACAAGTAACAGATGAGATTGATCAGCCAAAAGATGTCCAATCGATTGCAAAAAAGATTCGCGATATTATTTCACTTATTCGATTTTCTAACAAGATACAAATTGATGAAAACTCTTTGGCATTCGATCGATTTATCACCCATTTGCGCTTTTTTTTCCAGCGATTGAAGGCTCGACCAGATGTGGTAAAAGCAAATCCACTATTGGGACACGTAAGCGGACAGTATGCAGACGCTTATAAGACGATGCTTTTGATTGAAAAGTATTTAGGTGTTCCCTTGAACGATGATGAAAAGCTGTACTTAACGTTACACATTCAAAAGTTAATAGAGAACGAATAAAGGTTGTTACTGATAATGCAGGCAAGACTGATAATTATTCCATCAAGGAATAGTTATTTGTCTTGCTTTTTATTTTTACATTGAAAGGATGAGGACGATGGCATATCGAGAATTGGTCGATGAAATTTTAAAAGGAGTCGGCGGAAAAGAAAATATCAATGGGGTGACCCACTGCATCACAAGGCTGCGTTTTGATTTGAAACATGAGGAGCAAGCAGACACAGAAACACTGAAAAAGACGAAAGGGATCGTGACAGTCGTTCAAAGCGGCGGTCAATACCAAGTCGTGATCGGCAATCATGTGCCAGAGGTGTACCAAGAATTTGTTCAACATGCAGGATTGGCAGGAAATGATGTGGCACCTTCGGGAGAAAAGAAAGGACCGCTGGATGCTTTTATCGATGTGATCTCCAGTATCTTTACACCTGTATTGGGTCTTCTAGCTGCCACAGGAATGATCAAAGGATTAAATGCGCTATTTGTTTCTTTGGGATGGATTGAGAATACGTCAGGAACCTATGCGATTTTGCAAGCAGCAGGTGATTGTTTCTTCTACTTCTTTCCAATCTTTTTAGGATATACCGCAGCGAAAAAATTTGGTTTAAAGCAATTTGTCGGTATGGCGATCGGTGCTGCCCTTGTTTATCCAGCCTTGTCTGGCTTGACGGCAAATGCCGAACCATTGTATACCTTGTTTGCAGGAACCGTTTTTGAATCGCCTGTTTATGTCACTTTTTTAGGAATACCAGTCATTTTAATGAGTTATAGTTCCAGCGTTATTCCAATCGTCATTGCTACCTATTTTGGTGCCAAATTAGAAAAAGGCATTACAAAAATCATTCCTAGTATTGTACGGAGTTTCTTAGTTCCGTTTCTAACCGTCTTGATCATGGTTCCACTGACTTTCATTGTCATTGGTCCGATCGCGACGTGGATCGGCAATTTGTTGGGTGCGGCTGTGTTGGCGATCTATAACTTCAGCCCAATTATTGCAGGGATTGCAGTTGGTGCTGTTTGGCAAGTGTTGGTCATGTTTGGTCTTCACTGGGGGATCATTCCGATCGCAATCAACAATATTGGTGTTCTTGGTTACGACCCAGTGATGGTCTTAGGACAAGCGACTCCTTTTGCGACCGCAGGAGCTGTGCTGGCAATTATTATTAAGTCTAGAAATAATTCTATCCGGGCAATCGGGATTCCCGCATTTATTTCCAGTTTGTTTGGGGTATCGGAGCCATCCTTGTACGGTATCACGTTGCCTAGAAAAAAACCATTTATTGCGACCTTGATTTCAGCATCGATCGGCGGATTGATCATGGGTGCAATGGGAACAAAATCCTTTATTATAGGTGGGATGGGTATCTTCAGTTTACCCAACTACATTGATCCGACAGAAGGCATTGGAAGCGGCTTTTATGGGTATGTATTAGCAATCACTGTAGCATTCGTCTTATCATTTATTTTAACGATTACTTTCTTGTATGATCCGCAAGAGGATCGGCAAGAAGCGACAGCTAGTAATAACGAAGCCTCGCCTTTGATCCCAGAAGAAAGAGCAGCGAAAGAAATCACTTTTTCGTTACCATTAACAGGCATCGTTTTGCCTTTGTCGGCAGTAGAAGATCAAGCATTTGCAAATGGACTATTAGGAAAAGGCTTAGCAGTTTCACCAGATGAAGGACTGGTTCGAGCACCTTTTGACGGAGTAGTTGAAACACTGTTTCCAACGAAGCATGCGATTGGCTTGAAGTCGGAGGATGGCGTGGAAGTGTTGATTCACATCGGCATGGATACAGTGAACTTAGATGGTCGTTTTTTCGAAACAAAAGTCAAGCAAGGGGATCAGGTCAAGCAAGGAGAGGTATTGCTTACATTTGATAAAGAAGAAATTGAAGAGGCAGGGTACTCGTTAGTGACGCCGATCGTCGTTACGAATACTTCCGCATACTTAGATGTGATCGCTGATGATAATCGAGGGGCGATAACGATCGTCAAGTAGTCGCAACGACCAAGAAAAGGAAAGAAAAGAAAGAAGGAAAGAATGCTATGCGAGCAATTATGCTGATGTTTGATACGCTGGCTAGAGATTTTTTATCAAACTACGGAAACGATTGGATCAACACGCCAAATTTTGAACGGTTAAGAGAAAAAACGATTACGTTTGACAACTTTTATGGCGGCAGCATGCCTTGTATGCCAGCGAGAAGGGAACTCCATACAGGTCGTTACAATTTTATGCATCGTTCATGGGGACAATTAGAACCCTTTGATTCGTCAATTTTTGATACGCTGCAGCAAAATGGTGTCTATTGTCATTTAGTTACCGATCATTCCCATTACTTTGAAGATGGCGGTGCCACGTATCATAATCGCTATTCCACATGGGAAGGATTTAGAGGGCAAGAAGGCGATCGATGGGTTCCAAGAAAACAGGCAGAGAATCATCCACCGCTGAATCCGTTAAATAAGAGTGGTATTTCTGTGGAACAGCATTTTGCGAATCGAACACGGCAAGCAGTAGAAGAAGACCTGTCCACGGTTCAAACGATCCAAGCCGGCTTGGATTTTTTGGAACAGTACAAAAATGAAGATCAATGGTTTTTGCAAGTCGAATGTTTTGACCCCCATGAACCATTTTATGTGCCAGAAACCTATCGCAAATTGTACCAGGAGACACCAAATGAATCACCTTACTTTTGGCCAAAATATGGTCGTGTAACAGAAGACGTTGGCGAGCAGGATTTGATTGAGCTGCAAAAAGAATACGCAGCGTTGATCAGTATGTGTGACCATCACTTAGGACGAGTGCTGGACTTTATAGAAAAAAATAATATGTGGGAGGATACCTTGATCATTGTGAATACCGACCATGGCTTTTTGTTAGGGGAACATGACTGGTTAGGAAAAAACGTCGCACCGATGTATGAAGAAATCATTCATCTGCCCTTTTTCATCAGTTACCCACAAGCTGAATCGGGAACCCATACTCCAGTATTGAGTCAAACCATCGACATTCCTGCAACTTTATTGGATTATTTTGAAATTGAGAACACTTTAGATATGGATGGCAAATCTTTGCTACCTGTGTTGAAAAAACAGCATTCGCAACCACTTCATCAAGAAATTATTTTTGGCACAAACGGCGGTCATGTCAATATATACGATGGTCGTTATGTGTATATGCGTGCATCGGTTCACCCTTCGAATGGACCAATCACCATGCAGACGCTTAGTTATGCTTCATTGCGAGGTTTTTTGAATAAAGAAGTCTTAGACAGTATGGTCTTGAAAGAGGGTAATCGATTTACAAATCATTTTCCATACACAGAAGTCGAAGTTTCCACCTATATCGATTCTTATTCAGTGGGCCACTTGCTGTTTGATTTAAAGAATGATCCAAAGCAATTAACACCGCTTCATGACCCACTGATTGAACAAGAAATGATTCAGAAATTGATTAAAGTAATGGATCAGATTGAAGCCCCTGAAAGCGAGTATCAGCGTTTAGGTTTAAGCAATAGTCAGAGGCAGACAATCGAACGAAAGAAATAAAGAAGTGAGGAACAACAAATGAAACATATCTCCGTATTGATCAAGCCAGCATCCTCTCTTTGCAATCTGCGCTGCACCTATTGCTTTTATGCCAACGTCAGTTCCTTGCGCGAAGTGCGTTCCTTTGGCAAAATGAAAGAGGATGTAATGGAAAAGATGATTGCAAACATCTATGCAGACTTAGAAGCTGGCGATCATTTGACGTTGGCATTTCAAGGCGGAGAGCCGACGATGGCAGGGCTGAGTTATTTTAGAAAACTAACGGCTTATGTTGCGGCGCAAAAAAAGCGAGTGACAGTACACTATGCGATCCAGACCAACGGCATGGTGATCAATGATAAATGGTGTCGTTTTTTGAAAGAGTATCGCTTTTTAGTCGGGCTGTCGATCGATGGGCATCCGCTTGCGCACGATCGGCATCGATTAGACGCCAAAGGGCGGGGGACCTTTGCGCGGGTTTTGCAGACCAAGCGATTATTGGACGCTTATCAGATCGAGTACAATGTCTTGTGCGTGTTGACAAATCCATTAGCAAAGGAAGCCCAGCGTGTGTTTGATTTTCTCAAGGAAGAGCAGATTGCCTTTGCACAGTTCATTCCTTGTTTGGCTGATTTGGATGCCACGTCAACGAACGACTATGCCTTGACACCAAGAAGCTTTGCGCACTTTTATCAGCAGCTGTTGGCGTTTTGGCTGCAGGAATTGACACAAGGGCGCTACCTAAGTATTAAGCTGTTCGATGATTTACTAAATCTATTGGTGCGGCAGCAAGTAACTGCCTGTGGGATTCTAGGCAACTGCCAAGTGCAGTATGTGATCGAAGCCGACGGCAGTGTCTATCCTTGTGACTTCTATGTATTAGATGAGTTTCGCATGGGCTATATCCAAGAGCAAACGTTGCGGGAATTGTTTTCTCAAGACTGTTCGCAGCAGTTTTTGTGCCAGAAAAAAGACATGCCTTCGAAGTGTACGCAATGTCCTTTCCAAAAAATGTGCCGAGGAGGCTGTAAACGAATGAAAGATACAATGTACGTGGATAGTGAGGGGTTTTGCGGCTATCAGGAGCTGTTAAAAGACTTCACACCCAGAATCAATGAGATATTGGGGCTGTTGCAAGGGGTGAGACAATGATCGGATTGATTTATTTTCTCGTGATCGTCTTAGCAAATGCCGTAGGTGCAGTTTCCGGCATGGGTGGTGGTGTATTGATCAAACCGATTTTCGATTTTATCGGCGCCCATTCTGTTGCTGCGATCTCTTTTTACTCGGCGACAGCTGTCTTCACGATGTCTATCGTTTCGACAGCTAGACAATTAGCCAGTGGACGGAAAATCAATTGGTCGATTGCCTTGTGGGTTTCTGGTGGTGCTGTGTTAGGCGGTGTTTTAGGCAATGTTGCCTTTGAACAGCTATTGCTGGTTTTTCGAGACGACAAGATGGTTCAGCTGATCCAAATCCTTGTGACCGTGCTGACACTATTGTTTGCTTTTTTGTATACAAAATATAACTGGCGCGGGTTTGCGTTGGAAAAAGTCGGCTGGTATGCAGCTTGCGGTTTGATTCTCGGTTTTCTAGCCAGTTTGCTGGGGATCGGCGGCGGACCCATCAATGTTTCTTTATTGATGTTGCTGTTTGCCATGCCGATCAAAGAGGCGACGATTTATTCAATTTGTACGATTTTTTTCTCGCAGCTGGCAAAAATTTTGACGATCGCTTTTTCGACAGGTTTTGGTGCGTATGATCTGCAAATTTTGTGGTTTGTTATTCCAGCCGCGATCGTGGGAGGACTATTAGGCGCCAAGGCCAGCAACGTCCTGTCACCGCAGCGAGTGACACTGGTATTCCAAACCGTGATCGTGCTGGTGTTACTGATCAATCTGTACAATGGCTATCAATTATTGTAAAAAGGAGGCAAACAGATGCCCACGATTCCAGCAGGAACTTATCGAATCGGCACGAATACGATGGACGGCTTTGCCGAGGATCTTGAGGGACCGCAAATCAGCCTCGACAGCCCAGCATTTGCCATTGATGCCACGACGGTGACGAACCAAGCTTTCCAAGTTTTTGTGGAAGCAACAGGATATGTCACAGAAGCCGAGCGCTTTGGCTGGTCGTTCGTTTTTCACTATTTTTTAAGTGAGCAAACGAAACACCGCAGTCAAAAGGTACCGAATATGGCTTGGTGGTACGCGGTTAGCGGCGCAGATTGGCGTCATCCTGAAGGACCTGATTCAACGATTGCCCAGCGGATGGATCACCCAGTGGTTCAGGTGTCTCGCAACGATGCGATCGCCTATTGCCAATGGGCAAAAAAACGCCTCCCGACAGAAGCAGAGTGGGAGATCGCTGCAAAAGGCGGGACAAGTTTTGAAAAATATCCTTGGGGAAGGGAATTTTTGGCAGAAAATACCTATCATTGCAATATTTGGCAAGGAGAGTTTCCAAAAAGCAACACGCGAGCAGATGGCTTTGCCAATACAGCGCCAGCGAAATGGTATGAGCCCAACGGCTTTGGTCTGTATCAAGTGATCGGCAACGTCTGGGAATGGTGCGTCAATCCTGCCCGCATCCCGTTGACGCAGTTTCAACAACAGACGGGACAAACCTTTTGGATAAGGAATCAAACACAAGATGATCAAATGTATGCGACTCGCGGCGGTTCATTTTTGTGCCATGAATCCTATTGCAAACGATACCGAATTGCCGCTAGAAATGGTAATTCTGGGATGTCGGCAGCCAATAATTTAGGGTTTCGGTGTGTCAAAGACTTGGATCAGTAAACCGATAAAAGCAAAAGTGGCACCTATTCACAGGGATAGGTGCCGCTTGTTTTATTGCCATTCGGATTGATAATTTCCTTTGAGATCATAGACATAATTGATCTCGGTTCGATTACGAAGCCCATTTAAACCAACGGTCCAAGTCCATTCACCTTGGAAGCCGTTTAAAATGACGATGCTGACGCCAGGAACATAGTGATCTAGCTGAGCTGCTCGTGCCTCAGAATCCTTGATGATCTTGGGAATGACGCCCCAGTCGATGGCATCAAAGGCAATGGTATCTTCCATCGAAAGCTCGATCGTATCGTCGTCTTTTTTCCATTTGGTCAACAGATTTTCTGGGTAATACCAATACTCGTCTTGTAGGCCTGTGTTTGGATTGATCACTCGCGCAACTGCATAAATGCCGCTTTTTAGCGGGACATTGCGGATGTGAAAACTATAGCTGACCAGTTGCAGCTCTTTGTCCTTGAATGAAGATTGATTTGGCAGCGCCGCCATAATTTCTTTGGCACTGGTTTCTTCTCGAAAGAGTTGGCGGTCTACAGGTAAAAAGGTGGAAACTACGCCAATACAAAAGAGAATCGCTGGTAGCAAGAGCAATGAGAATAACCAGTAAAATGGCGATTTCTTGTGTTTTTTGAGGCCGATGATCAGACCGATCAAAAAGACCAGCAGGATCCCTGCTACCCAAAAGTAGGGGAACAAACGAATGATCTGATGCCTGGTTTCAACGACTTGGTATTCATTCAGACCAAACCAGTTTTCCGCGATGGTGAGGTTATTTAAAACAATAATTCCGCCAATAATACTTAGAATAAATAAGAAAATCAATAGCAAAAGCATCCGACCAAGTATCCGACGTATCAGCGAGGGTCTAGTAGGTGGGGTCATGAGTCACGTCCTTTTTATATTTTCGAAAATAGTAGGTTAAATACAAGAGTAGTACAACTGGTGTTTTTTTTCAATGATTGTAGACAAAAAAACTACATCCACAGATGCGACCTCAAAAAGTTAGACCAAAAATCTAACTTTTTTGGGGTCAGCACACCGCAGATGCAGGTTTTATTTAGTCGAGTGTTTGTTGGCGGGCGATAGCTGGAAAGAATTTTAGGCTATACAATGCGCTGATCCCAACTAGAATATAAATGACGCGGGCAATGATTGACGTGCTGCCGCCGGTGATCGCTGCGACAAGGTCAAACTCGAAGGCGCCGACCAGCAGCCAATTGATCCCACCGATGATCAATAGTGTCAGTGCGATCCCATCAAATGTTTTTAACATAGGAAACTCCTCTCTAGTTGTCGCCCCATCAACGTTCATCGTCGGTGATGGTGACATCTTTTTCTTTCTCACCTTCTTGATTGCGATCATTATAGATATAGACATGGCGAACGATTTTAATCAGCGGACGAATGGTCAAAAAGACACCGCCGATCAAATAGGCGATCGTTCCGTAAATCGCAGGCAAGCTAGTTAATGAAACGATACTCCCGAAAATATAAAACAAGCCCGTCAAAATATCATTCGTAAGTGAGATCAACATGTAGCGATTTTGAAAGTAGATGCGAAAGCGACTTGCCTTGATGATCACATCTTCTTCTTTTCCCGGATCGAATTGATGTTCACTCCGTTTGATTTTTGGCATAGGTGCCATCACTGCTCCTTTGTTTGTGCTAAGGTTTCAAGACAACTTTGATGTTCTTGTCTTCTTTTTTGTCAAAAATCTCATACGCTTTGGCAGCATCTGCTAAAGGCATCGTGTGGGTGATGATCTGTGACGGGTCAAACAAACCGTCCGCGATCATATCATAAATTTTTGGCATCAAATGGATCACAGGTGCTTGCCCGTGTTTGACATCAATGTTGCGCATAAAGAATTCTTGCAATGGATATGAAGAAGCAGGTGTCATGTAAACGCCAGTGATTTGGACGGTACCAAATTTTTTGACTGCCTTGGCGGCCATCTGGATCGGTGAGATTGTTCCACTTTGCAAGCTGACTAGATTTTTGGCTTTTTCTTTTACGGGTTCTAAACCATCCATCCCAACACAGTCGATGATCACATCAGCGCCACCTTTGGTCAGTTCATACAATTCATCGGCACTAGTAGCCAGATCATCCAATTGGAATGTTTCGACTTGATTGTAGCTGCTGGCTTTTTCTAAGCGATGAGCAACAGGGTCCACGGCAATCACCCGCTTAGCGCCTGCCATCACAGCAAATTTTTGCGCAAACAAGCCAACTGGTCCTGAGCCTAAGACGATCACGGTATCATCTTTTTTGACGCCGGCATTTTGGACGCTCCAAAATGCTGTAGGTAAGATGTCAGATAAAAACAATACTTTTTCATCAGGGATCGTTGATTCAGGTACGATAAACGAGGTGAAATCTGCGAACGGTACGCGCAAGAATTCGGCTTGACCGCCCCAGTGGTTGCCGTTCATTTTTCCAAAACCGAATAAGCCGCCATACAATGTATCTTCTGAAGAATTGTCGCATTGACTTTCCATCTCATTTTGACAAAAGTGGCAATGGCCGCAACCGATATTGAAAGGGATGACGACGCGGTCGCCTTTTTTTAGTTTCTGTACTTGACTGCCGACTTCTTCGACAATACCCATTGGTTCGTGACCAACGACATAGCCTTCTTCCAAAACCGAGCCGCCATGGTGGTAAAGGTGGAGATCAGAGCCGCAGATTGCAGTTGCGGTGATTCGGATGATCGCATCCGTCGGTTCTAAAATCGTTGGATCTTCTACACGGCGAACGTCCATTTTTTGATTTCCTTGCCAGGTTACTGCTTGCATCATTTTTCCTCCTTGTTTGTTCAGATAAGTTCGGACAATCACTAATTTTTCCAACAACATGTTTTTACTTTTCAGTAACAGATAAGTTAATTCTGCAAGGATTTTAACGATTTGACAACGAAAACGCTCAAAACGGTTGATTAGGATTTTTCTTCATCAATGGTTTAAAAAAAGAAAAACAGATGATTTGCTAAAAAAGTGAAAGCGTGACACTATTAAAGTGAAGCATGCATGTGTTACGAGTATCTACTGGAACCTGCATCAACCAGTGACAAGAAATGAGGAGGGATGATCATGGATCTAACGATTCGAGGAAAAGCTTCCTGCACCAATTGCAATGAAAACTTTGATGGGAAGCTAGTCGTTCATTTACAAGAAGACAGCGAGGGGCAATTAACCATGGTACCACCGTTGGAAACGAATGAATTGGCAGAAGATGAAATCGCTATTCATTATACTTACGGGGAAGTGAAGGAAGCCATCGAAGGAACCTTCGTATGTCCAAACTGTCAGACAGAAAATGAGGTTCGGATTGAAATTCCGACCGAGCTATTAGATGGCTCAATGAATTGAATGAATAATTAAATTGAAAAAGCTCTCTGTTCCTTGAACAGGGAGCTTTCGTTATTTATTGGTCATTGGTTTATTTTGTTCCATCAATGATTTGGACATTGAAGTCTCGTAAGATGTCGAGTCCTTGCGACTCGTGATTTTTACCGGCGACTAATGTTTTATTGATGGTGAAATCAGCGTCAGGAAAGGCGCTTTGGATCTCGATCGTATTGGAAAGGACGCAGATGTTGGTTTCAACACCGGTGATTTCGATTTTCTTTTCTTCTTCAGGCTTAAATAGATTTTTCTTGATGTCGATCAAGACTTCAGGTGGAATACTGTAATAGTATTTCTTGACGACTTTTTCATTTTCGAGAGGCTTAAGTTCTGGGATAAGCTGCAGGGCAGCGGCTTCTTCATCAGGCGTTCCTTTGACTTCGATTGGGATGTCGCGGGTGTGTAAGATGTACTCCCCATTCGCCCGCGCTTGTTCTAGGCGCTTGGCGATTCGTTTGACGAGAGCGGCGCTATCTGGCACATACGCTTCGTTCTCTTCATCGAGAATTTGGTTTTGCATATCGACAATGACTAGCATGTGGTTACTCCCTTTCTATAAACATCGTTTTTCAAATGATCTAACGAGAGGTTGAAAAATAGGTGCTATTTCTATGATGCCCCACTTTTTTTAAATTTTCAAAGAAAACGCTCTTCTTATCGTGAAACGGTAAAAATGTTATTTTTTTATTCGAATAACGATGCTTTTTGTTTGCTGAAAAGAAGAAGTAGTGATAGCTTTTAAATAGTACATTAAAAATAAATGAAAGTAGGTTAGGTAAAATGAGAAAGTTATTTTATATGGGGACTTTGCTTTTTTCAGTTGGTGTACTGGCGGCAGGATGTGGCAATAGTGAAACCGCTGATTCCTCGGGGAATGAGTCAGCAGATGGCAAAACGACGTTGGATTTTTGGTCCTTCTGGGGGTCTGGTGCAAGACAAGAAGTAATTGAAGAAATTATTGATGATTTTAATGCGTCACAAGATAAAATCGAGGTCAAATACAGCTACCAGCCTTGGGGCGATATTTGGACAAAATCACTGTCGTCGATCACTGCTGGTAATCCGCCTGATGTTATTGTACAAGATATTAATTCTGTTGCTCAGCGGGCAGAAGCGCAGCAAGCAACAAATTTAAGCGAGTATATCGAAGAAGGCTTTTCTGATGAATTTTATCCGCAATTATGGGATACGGTGGAGTATGAAGGGGATGCGTATGCTGTTCCTTTCAATACAGATACGCAAGTGATTTTCTACAACAAGACACTCTTTAAAGAGGCAGGTATCAGTGAAGAGCAACTGCCCCAAACGTGGGAGGAGTTAGAAACAGTTGCTCGTAAATTAGATGTCAAAAACGGTGATGACTTTGAGCGGATCGGTTTTTACCCATTGTGGAATTTAGGCGCCGATGTGTGGGCCTTGAATGCCGACGATGGCGTCAGCTGGTTTGACAAGGATGAGAACGTCAAAATCGATACAGACAACAAAGTGGAAGCGTTGGAATGGATCTTAGACTGGCAAGAGTATTATGGTCAAGATACCATCAATCGGTTAGAAGCTGAATTTGGTTCAGGTGTTGCCGATCCATTCATTTCTGGATTAGTGGCGATGCGTGCGCAAAACATCAACTACTACTCAAGTTTAGCGGAAAATGCACCGGATGACTTTGAATTTGGGGTCATTCAAATTCCTGAAAAAGAAAGTGGTTCTGGTCACTGGTCATGGGGTGGCGGGTTCGTCTTAGAAGTGCCATACGGAGCCAAAGATCCTGAAGCGTCCTATGAGTTTATCAAATACTTGTCGACACCAGAAGTTCAAGAGAAATTTGGTGAGAAAAGCTTTGATATCATGGCGAATCGAACAGCCAACGAAAACTTGGTCAACAACGACAATCTAGATGAAAACGGCCAAATGATCTACCAAATGGCAGATGAAAACTTTGCCAATACGGTGATCACACCTGTACCATTGACAGCGCCTGATTTCAGCAGTCTTGTCAATGAACAGATCGACCAAATCATGCTGGGCAGCAAAACACCGGCTGAAGGGTTGGCAGATGCGCAAAAAGCGGTGGAAGATCTTGTTGAGCAAAACAAATAAACCTCAAAACGAGCGTTTTTAAAAAAGAAGGAAAGTCCAGTCGGTTAGCGGACTGGGCTTTGCTTTCTGCTTTGCGAAGCGGACATGTTTTCTTGAACAAACAATGAGTAAAAATAGAATGGAGTGGAAGGAATGCCAAAGAAGCGTTCAAAAAGTAAACGGCAAGAAGCTCTTTGGGGCTACTTCTTCGTAGCACCATTTTTGCTTGGGTTCGTGGTGTTTATGTTAGGGCCCATGCTGTTTTCCTTCGTAGGAAGCTTTACCGATTACAATCTGACTTCGAAAATGAATTTTATCGGCTTTAAGAACTTTACCCGCATGTTTACGCAAGATACCCTGTTTTGGAAATCTCTCTATAACACGGCGTATTTTGTACTCTTCAATGTTCCCTTAACCACGTTGTTCAGTGTCTTTCTAGCCACGTTATTGAATCAAAAAATCCGCGGAATCAGTTTTTTCCGAACGACCTTTTACTTGCCAGCGATCCTTTCAGGGGTTGCCGTCTACGTCTTATGGATGCAATTATTATCTCCTTCCGCAGGATTGATCAATACCTTCTTGAGCTGGTTCAATATCAAAGGTCCAGCGTGGCTGTTTGATCCCGAATGGACGAAACCAGCGTTGATTTTGATGAAGATTTGGAGTTCGGGGGGCGCGATGCTCTTGTATCTAGCTACCTTGCAAAATATTTCACCGACGCTGTATGAATCGGCTGAGATCGATGGGGCGGGAGTCTGGGCGAAATTCAAAAATATTACGATCCCTTTGATCACGCCAATCATCTTCTATGATGTGATTACTTCAACGATCGGTTCTTTTCAAATTTTCCAAGAAGCATACGTGATGACCAAAAATGGTACCGGCGGTCCTGCAAATTCGCTGCTCTTCTATAATTTGCATATGTGGAACAAAGCCTTCGTCGCCTTTGATATGGGCTATGCGATGGCCATGTCGATGATCTTGTTCTTGATCGTCTTAGTCTTGACCTTTATCAATCTCAAGCTGGCACCACGCTGGGTTCACTATACCGGAGGTGGCAGCTAATGGAAATGACGACAAAAACACGAAGCAAATCAAGCCAACAGCGAGTCAAAAAAATCATCAGCTATGTGGTGATGTCGATCATCGGGATCGTGCTGCTGATCCCGTTGCTGTGGATGGTCTTTACGTCATTGAAACCGATGGAGGAGATCGTGCGCTACCCGCCGACCTTTTTCCCAGAAGAAATCAATCTTGGCAATTATTTGGAGACTATCAACGCCTTTCCATTTTGGCAGTATGCAAAAAATACGTTATTCATTACCGTCTTAGTGGTCTTCGGGAATGTCTTATCAAATTCCTTCATTGCTTATGGGTTTGCAAAATTGGCCTTTCCAGGAAAAAATCTGATCTTTGCCCTCGTCTTGTCTACGATGATGATTCCTGGCTTTGTGACGATGATCCCGCAATATGTCTTGTTTTCCAAAATCGGCTGGGTTGGCACCTATCTGCCGCTGATCGTTCCAGCGTTTTTCGGCAACGCCTTTAACATTTTCTTGATGCGGCAGTTTTACTTGTCCGTCAACAATGAATTGATCGAAGCCGCTAAGATCGATGGCGCCAATCATCTTTATATTTGGAGCCATCTAATGATCCCATTGACGAAACCCGCGCTGATCACGATTGCCATCAACTCCTTCAATGGGGCGTGGAATGATTTCTTAGGACCATTACTGTATATTCAAAATCAAGAAAAGTACACGCTGCAGATTGGCCTGCAAGTCTTCCAAAACCAATCAACGACCCAATGGAACTACTTGATGGCAGGAGCAACGCTTGTGCTATTGCCGACGATCTTGCTATTCTTCCTCGCACAACGCTACTTTATTGAGGGAATGGATCTGACGGGAGGTTCCAAAGGATGAGAACAAAAGTTACCCCGCAACGCTTGAACCAAGCGCTGTTGACTGGCATCAACTGGCTTCCGCATTTACTGGTTTTACAAGGCATGTGGCTGTTGTATTCCTTGCCTTTGATCACCAGTACCACCGCTAGTCGAGCATTGATCGAGACGTTGACGGAACTGCGGAACGATGGCTTGGAGGCAAGCAGCAAAGCTCGTTTTCAGCAGGCATTTCATCAACAGTGGACAACAAGAAAAGGGCAAGACCGTTTGCTCAGTCTATTCTTCCTGCTGCTTTTGGCGGACAGCTTTATCTTTAGCCGTTTGCAGCACCCGCTGTTTCAGATCGCTAGTTACGCGTTAGCGTTCACCTTTGGCTTGTTTTGCTTGGTCTTACTTTATCAAACGAGGCTGCTTCACACCTATCCGCAGCAGCCCAGCTCATTGTTTTATAGTTTTTATCAGTTTGCTCGTTCACCCAAACGAGTACTGGCGCATCTTTTAGCAACAGTGACGCTTGTCTTGACCTTTTTGCTGTTTGGTCCAGTCTACTTATTGGTCTTAGGAATCAGCACCTTGTATTTAGTCAATGTCGTGCTCTGTGACCAAGCGCTCAAATAGAAAACAAATGGGTATCCCGAAACTTCCTTAGTGAAAAGCTAAGGAGTTTCGGTTTTTTTGTGAAAAGAAGGTTGACAGGGCCAAAAATTATGCCTATGCTGAAGGTAAATTTAGTAAACAGTAAACAGATGAGGTGCAGCTATGGCAAGTATGAGAGATATCGCGAAATTAGCCGGGGTGTCGATAGCAAGTGTTTCTAGAATCCTTAACAATGATGAAACCTTCAGTATCAATGAACACACGCGTCAACGAGTCATTGAGATCGCCAACCAAATGAATTATTCAAAAGAAAAAAATCAACCCCATTCCCGTGAAGTCGGCGACCAAAACACGATTGCCATCATTACCCGCCACGATCGAGAGTCGGAAAGAAACGATCCGTATTTTATGATGATCCGCAATGGGATCGAAAAAGAAGCGGCGAAGTGGCGCTTAAAAACGATTCGGGCCTTTTCCATGCGGGAGCCTCAAAAAGATTTGGCACAATTGGCGAAGTATGGCGCAGTCATTATTATTGGAGAGATGACCAGCGATGCTTTGGCAGAGATCAGTCAGCAAAATGCCAATATTATCCTGGTGGATAATTATAGTGAAGCACCCAGCTACGATTGCATCCAAACCGATTTTGCCCAAAAGACTCACCAGATCCTCACGTTGTTAAAAGAGAAGGGCCATGAGAATATTGCCTTTGTGGGCGGTGTTGCCAGCCGAGTGACGATTTCTGGCGAAGTCGTTTACGATGAACAAGAGATTCGAGCAGAAAACTACCGCCAATGGATGCTGCTCAATAAATTGGAAAAGTTCACAACCGTGCTGCAGGGGAAATGGTCACCAGAGACTGGTTTGCATTTTGGTCAGCAGATCGCGCAAATGAATCCTCGCCCCACAGCGATCGTCGTTGCCAGCGATCCTATGGCTGTCGGGGTTTACAAGGCACTCGCTGAAGCGGGGCTATCGATTCCTAAAGATGTGTCAGTCGTTAGTTTTGATGATATCGAAATGGCGCAATTTATGACGCCCGCACTGTCTTCCGTCAAGATGAAAGCTGAAGAGATGGGGCAGATGAGTGTCGAATTAGCGAAAAATAAAATCCTTGGGGTGCGGACGATGCCTGTTCGCGTCGTTTGTGGCAGTGAATTGATCATTAGAGAATCGATTGCCGAAAAAGATCAGTGACGTCTGATCTTTTTTTATTTTAGGGGTTGTGTAAACATTAACTAAACAACTATACTGATTGTAGTAAACGTTTACAGTTAAAAATAAAGGAGAAAACGAAATGAAGTTTATTGATAAATTAGCCGAAAAGATGGTGCCTTTTGCTCAGATCATTGCCAACAACAAATACTTGTTAAGTCTTCGTGATGGGTTTATGGTCGCTTTTCCTGCAACAATGTTTGCGTCAATTATGATTATTATTCAAAATCTGCCTGCTACTTTCGGACTCTCGGAAAAACTTCCAGAGGGATTCATCACGTTTCTAAACGACTTTTTTGGTCCTATCGGAAATGCAACCATGAGTATCACCGCTATTTTCGTTGTTTTTGGGATCGGCTATCAGTTGGCTGGCAAGTATGGACAAGCCAAATTATTTGCGGGTGCCATCTCACTGTCTTCGTTTTTGATGCTGCTGCCTTTTGGCTCATCCGAAGAGTTAGGTACAGTGATCCCCTTGTCGAAATTAGGGGCTGAGGGAATGTTTGTTGGAATCATCACGGCCATTATCGCTACGCAGATCTATTGCAAAATCAGTGCGGCTGGGCTGACGATCAAAATGCCAGATTCGGTTCCGCCAATGATCGCAGAATCATTTGTCGCCATCATTCCTGGTGCGGCACCGTTGTTCCTTTTCAATTTGATCCGCTACTTGTTCACCTTTACTTCATGGGGCAATGCCGTTGATTTCGTTTATGAGATTTTGCAAAAACCATTGATGGGCTTAGGCGGTACGTTGCCAGCAGTACTGATCGCCGTCTTGTTCACCCAATTCTTCTGGTGGTTTGGGATTCACGGGACACTAGTGGTCAATGCGGTGATCGATCCAATCATGAATGCGTTAGCGATTGAAAACTATGAAGCTTACAAAGCAGGGGCTGAACAATTGCCCCATATCATTAACACTACGTTTATGGGCGTGTTCGTCAATCAAGGAATGCAGCTGGGGATCTCGATTACAATGGCCTTCTTTATCGCTCGTTCGATTCGGATGAAAAAATTAATGAAGACGGTGATCGCGCCATCTGTTTTCAACGTATCTGAACCGATGACCTTTGGTTTACCGATCGTCTTGAACCCGATCGCTTTTGTCCCATGGATCTTAGCGCCATTAGCCAGTACGACGATCTCTTACTTTGCGATCGCCGCAGGCTTGGTGCCACGACCAATTGGAGCAACGGTGGTTTGGACGACCCCTGTTTTCTTATCTGGTTGGTTAGGCACGGGTTCTGTTGCCGGCGCAATCTTACAGTTAGTGACGGTTGCCGTAATGACCTTGATTTGGGTGCCATTCTTGATCGTAATGGATCGCGGGTACTTGAAAGAAGAAAAAGCAGAAGCGGCATTAAATGAACAAGCGGCATCTGAGACGATCAATCAAAGGGTAGAAGAAAGATAAGCCCAGAAACGTAAAGGAATGCAATAAGCGCATCCTTTAGAAAGGAATTTGTGATGAGAACCGATACATTGTCTTGCAGTTATCAAATGAATACCACACCTACGGACTTTTCCCGTGTGTTATTGGCGGAACAAGAGAAATTCTTTCTAGCCAAACAAGCCCAAGAACCGTTCGGGGAAGGTTGCCGTATTGAAACGATGATTCAAACCAAAACCGCTCCGCGGATGGTACCAGCCGTTATGACGGTCAAAAAAATTGCCGCGGATGCGCTGTGGCTTTGTACGACCCATGAAGAAGGAGTGATCGATCAACGGTATAGTTTTGCTCCAGGACGAAAAGGGAAGCTGCAAGTCACGTATTCGGAACAAAGCCGTTTTGAGCAGCAGAAAACAACCTACAGCTTTATGTTGGCGGCGCTGTTTTACAAATTCTTTTTCAATCGTGGTGTCAAAAAACGCTTGCGTTATCTTGAAGCAGCTTGTTAACGAGCAGGGACAAATGAAAAAAATGGGGAAAATTGAGGATAGCAATGATAGAAATAAAGAACGAACAACTCTTTCACTTATACAATGAAAAAATCAGTTATATCATAAATGTGTTACCAAATCAGCAACTGGGTCATGTCTATTTTGGGCCATCTCTAGGCACACTGGCGCCGTTTGATCAAGCGTACCTTGAGAAAAAAGAGAATAAATCGGCAGGAACCGTCAAATTTTTTGAAGCAGACAATCTTTTTACCTTGGCAGACCGTTTTCAAGAATTGCCAACGTATGGGACTTCTGATTTTCGAGAAGGGGTAGTGTCGGTTTTTGAGGAAGAAACCCCACTTTATGTTGATTTTAAACTTGTGGCTTTTCACTGTTTTGAGGGCAAAGAACGAAAGCTGGCGCAACCAGCCAGCTTCGCGGCTGCCGATGAAAGCCAAAGCATCGTCTTTGAATTAGTAGATCAAGAGCGGCAGCTGGAACTGGCGATCACCTATACGATCTTCAAAGGATCAGGTACCATCACGCGGCAGCAAACACTGACCAATACGGGGAGCAAGCCTAGAACCATCCAGCGCTTTTTGAGTGGTGTCTTGGAGCTGAAAAATCGCGATTTTGAACTGCTGCATCTTTCAGGCGCCTGGCTGAAAGAACGGCATATCAAGACGGTCCCTTTGACCCAAGGGACGATCAGTGTCGGCTCGTTAAAAGGAGCGTCTGGTCATCAGCACAATCCTTTTGTCGCCTTAAAAGAACAGCAAGCCACCAATAACACTGGTCACGTCTACGGTGCCAACCTGATTTATTCTGGTAACTTTTTGGCGCAAGCAGAAATGGATGAATGGGACAACGTTCGATTGATGTTGGGGATACATCCTGAACATTTCAGCTGGCAGCTTTCACAAGGAGAAACCTTTGAAGCGCCGGAATGTCTCTTCACCTTCACCGCTGCTGGCCTGAATGGTTTGAGTCAAGAATCCGCCCAATTTATCGAAAAGCATGTGATTGCCCCTTATTGGCAAAAGCGGCAGCGGCCGATCGTCTTTAATAACTGGGAAGCGACTTATTTTGATTTTAATGAAGAGAAGCTGTTGACCTTAGCCCAAGAAAGCAAGGCGTTAGGGATGGAGTGCTTTGTGCTGGATGATGGTTGGTTTGGAAAACGTAACAACGACCGCAGTTCATTAGGCGATTGGGTGGCGGACCCTGCCAAATTTCCAAAAGGAATCGGGTCTTTTGCTGAGAAAATTCATGCCATGCAGCTGCAGCTGGGGATTTGGTTTGAACCGGAAATGGTTTCGCCAGATAGTCAGTTGTACCAAGAGCATCCTGAGTGGGTAGTCAAGCATCCTTATGAGCGGATCTCTGTGGGGCGCGGGCAATACGTGTTGGATTTTGCCAATCCAGCAGTGGTTGAGGCAATTTTCGAAGCGATGCAAAAAGTGATCCTTGAAACCAAGCTGGATTACATCAAATGGGATATGAACCGCAATATCACGGAAGCTTACTCTCCTTACTTAGCGGAACAGGGAATTTCTCAGACGGAGTTTTATCATCGTTATATTTTAGGCCTTTATCGCTTATATGAAAAAATCTTAGCGGCGTTTCCGACCCTTTTGATCGAAGGCTGTGCTGGCGGCGGGGGCAGATACGATTTGGGAATCTTGTTTTACAGTCCGCAGATTTGGCCTAGTGATGATAGTGATGCAGTGGAACGTTTAGCGATCCAAAGCGGAACGTTGTTAGGGTATCCGTTGTCCTCCTTCAGCAATCACGTGTCGGCGGTACCAAACCACCAAGTCGGCCGGGCAACTTCTTTAGCCTTTCGGCAAACCGTCGCAATGTTTGGGCCATTGGGGTATGAACTCGATCTCTTTCACTTGTCTGAAGCTGAAAAGCAGGCGATCAAATCCCAAATCGTTTTTTATAAAAAGCAGCGGCAATTGCTGACCTTTGGCACTTTTTATCAGCTGCAGCAGTTGGAACATGCCAATGAAAAAACTTGGGCGGTTCATGATCCGCAAAACGAAGAAGCATTGGTTGCTTTCTTTCGCGTGTTGGCACAAGCCAATCCGACGGCGGAAGACTTTTTGCCCGCAGCCTTTCTCGATGGCCAACAGGTGTATCAGGTCAATGGCGAACCCGTTTCTGGTCAGCTGTTAAGGCAATTAGGGTTGCGTAAACCCTATCAGTTTAATGCCGTCAACCATGGAACGGCGCAAGTCACTGGCGATTTTCAATCATTTGTATACCATTTACATGCCAAAAAAGGAGCAGAATGATGAGCAATCAATTTTTTGATCAGCAGTTTATGCATGGCGGGGATTACAACCCCGATCAATGGCTGGCTTATCCAGAAATCTTGCAAAAGGATCTTGCTTATATGCAGCAAGCCCATGTCAACACCGTCACATTAGGGGTGTTTGCTTGGAGTGCCTTAGAGCCGCAAGAAGGCGTTTATCAGTTTGACTGGTTGGATCGTGTGTTTGATCAGATCCATGGCATCGGCGGCAAAGTCATTTTGGCCACTCCTAGCGGTGGACGTCCGCAATGGTTGAGCCAAAAGTATCCCGAAGTCAATCGGACCAACGCCCAAGGGCAAAAACATACCCATGGGTTTCGCCACAATCACTGTTACTCTTCACCGATCTATCGGGAAAAGGTAACGCAAATCAATCAGCAGTTGGCAAAACGTTACGGCAAGCATCCGGCATTAGCCATGTGGCATATCTCCAATGAGTACTCTGGTGAATGCTTTTGTTCCTATTGTCAAGAAAACTGGCGCAGCTGGCTGCAAAAGAAATATGGTGATTTAGCCACGTTGAATCATGCCTGGTGGACTTCTTTTTGGAGTGGTACGTACTCCGATTGGTCGCAGGTTTTACCGCCTTCGCCTCTAGGAGAACACAAAGTGCATGGCATGGATCTTGATTGGAAACGATTTGTTACAGATAGGACGATCGATTTTTATTTGCATGAATGTACGCCGATTCGCCAACTGACACCGGACATTCCTGTGACGACGAATTTTATGGCGGAAGGACATGCTACCCAAGACTTTATTCCTTTGGAAGGCATTGACTACAGCAAGTTTGCTCGTCATGTGGACATCGTTAGCTGGGATAGTTACCCTGATTGGAACAACAACTTTGAATCTTTGGCAGCGACAGCAATGAAATCTGCCTATGTGCATGACCAGTACTGGTCTTTGAAGAAACAGCCCTTTTTAGTGATGGAATGCACGCCGAGTTTTGTTAACTGGCATTCCTTCAATAAAGCGAAAAAGCCTGGTGTCCATCAGTTGAGTGCCATGCAGCAGATCGCTCACGGCTCAGATAGTACCTTGTATTTTCAATGGCGCCAATCCCGCGGCAATTCAGAAAAATTCCATGGGGCAGTCGTGGGACATGATGATTCCACGGAGAATAGGGTCTTCAAAGAAGTTGCGGCTTACGGCAAGCGCTTGGAAAAAATCAAAGAGATTCAAGGAACCACAAGAAAAAAAGCAGTGGCGATCCTTTTTGACTGGGAAAGCAACTGGGCATTGAAGCGAGGCGGCGGGTTTGGTCGACCAACCAGACGGTATCCGCAAACGTTGCAGGAGCATTATCGTTATTTCTGGGAACAAGACATCGCTGTCGATATTTTGACGCCAGAGCAAGATTTTTCTGACTATCGGTTGGTGATCGCTCCGATGCTTTACTTGATGACCTCGGAGACGATGGCAAAACTTTGCCAGTACACGGAAGCTGGTGGTACCTTGATTTCCAGTTACTTTAGCGGCATGGTCAATGAAACCGACCTGTTGTATCTGGGGGGCTTGCCACAGCCGTTGCGAGGGTTATTAGGCATCAACGTGCTGGAGCTGGAAACTCTTTTTGACACTGAACACAATCAAGTGGTTTTTCAAGGACAGCCCTTTGAAACACGGGACTATTCTGCAATCATCGAAGCCGAAACAGCGGAGGTACTAGGGGAGTATCAAGCAGATTTTTACCAAGGAACCCCTGCGATCACCAAACATACCTTTGGTGCAGGCACCGCCTACTATCTGGCGGCTCGCACCAACTATGACTTTTTCGAACAGTTTTATGCCTCTTTGGTCCGTGAGCTGTCCTTGGCAGAGGAAAGGATCGCGCATGCCAATCCTGCAGTCTCGATCCAAGGCAGGATCAGTCCAGAACGAACGTACTTTTTCATCATGAATTTTTCTGAGAAAGAGCAGACACTACACTTGATCAAAGAAGTCGTTGATTTAGAGACCAATCAAGCAGTCCCTCAAACAGCAACCTTGGCGCCGTATGAAGTGCGAGTGGTTTATTTTAACAATTAGCTGACCATTGGAAAAAACGTCCCTTTCGACAAATGCAGAAAGGGACGTTTTTTTGATGAATGGTTTATCAGAAATCATTCTGGATCGGCTGCTTGGTGCTTTTTCATCCATTGAGGCAATGCGGCACTGATTTGTGTCGGCAACACGACATAGTGCTCTTCTGCCAATGCTTCGCCAATCAGGCTATGGAGATAGACAGCCGCGTGGATCGTTTCCTCTGTTTTTTCAAACTGTGCCAAAAAGCTGGTAATCATGCCTGCCAGCGTATCACCCATCCCACCAGTCGCCATTGCGGGTGTTCCGAGGGGATTTTGGGCGATGCTGCTACCGTAAATTTGCGTGCGATGGCTTTTTAAGACCACCAGACTTCCGAGTTTTTGTTGGGCTTGCTGATTGTTTTCTTCGGTCTGGTCGGCAATTGCCAGTCCGCTGAGCCGTTGCCATTCCATCTGATGCGGCGTGAAGACGACTTGTTCAGGAAAGGGGATGATCAGCGGATATTTGGCAGCCAAATTGATCGCCGAACCATCGATCACCAACCATTGGTGTTCTTTTTGGGCAGAAACGATCCGCTGCAGCAGATCAAAATTGCTTTTTCCTTCTCCTAATCCGGGACCAATCAGTAGGACGTCCGCCGATTCGGTGACCGTATCGATCAGTTCTGTTTGCTGCCAATCGACAAACATCGCTTCAGGCAAGCGGGCTTGCAGGGCGGTTCGGTTGACGCCATCGGAGATCACAGTGGTCAAACCAGTTCCCCCATATACACAGGCTTGCGCCGCCATTAAGATCGCCCCACCGAATTGGCGGTTGCCCCCTACTAAAACGGCCCGGCCAAAGGTACCTTTGTGGCTTTTTGTCGGGCGCTGTTGGATCACTTTGGATAAAATCGCAGAATCAAGTTGCACCATGCAATGACTCCTTTCGTTAATCAAAATCGAGTTATATTTATTATACCTGTTTCCTAGAAATTTCATAGAAAAGACCCATGGAAAAAGGCGCAATTTTTTTTCCTTTTTTGGTTTAAGAGTGTTATCATAAATAGCGAGAACAGAAATGGAGGGAACACTATGACAATCGATTGGAAAAAAGAGGTCGAAGCCCGCAAAGACGATTTGCTGAACGACTTGATTGATCTATTGAAAGTGAAAAGTGAAAGAGAAGATGATAAAGTGACTGCGGACGCGCCATTTGGTCCTGGACCTCGTGATGCGTTGCTACACATGCTAGCTTATGGTGAACGTGATGGCTTCACAGTCAAAAACGTCGATAATTACGCTGGTCACATCGAATTTGGTGAAGGAGACGAAACATTAGGGATCTTCGGTCACATGGATGTTGTTCCTGCAGGTGACGGCTGGTCAACCGATCCTTATGATCCAGTCATCAATGACAACAAAATCTATGCTCGTGGTTCTTCTGATGATAAAGGTCCTTCAATGGCCGCCTATTATGGGATGAAAATCATTAAAGAATTGGGCTTGCCATTATCGAAAAAAATCCGTTTTGTCGTTGGTTCTGATGAAGAAAGCGGCTGGGCAGATATGGATTACTACTTTGAGCATGAAGAAAAGCCTGATTTTGGCTTCTCGCCAGATGCCAATTTCCCAATCATCAATGGGGAAAAAGGGAATGTGACATTAGGGATCCATTTCCAAGGCAACAATGAAGGAGACTTCACGCTACAAAGCTTTACTGCTGGCTTGCGGGAAAATATGGTACCAGGAACGGCAACGGCAAGCTTCATTGCTCCATCAACAGAAGAAGCATTAGCGATCGAAAAAGCCTTTTTCGATTACGTCGAAGCCAATCCAGTGACGGGCACGATTGAAACAGAAAATGAACAAGTGACGATCGAATTAGTCGGTAAAGGTGCTCATGGTGCCAGCCCACAATCAGGAATCAATGCGGGGACTTTCTTAGCAGTCTTCTTAGATAACTATGCCTTTGGCGGCGGCGCAAAACAATTCATCCATGCAGCAGCAGCCTATGTCCATGAAGATTTCTACGGTGAAAAATTAGGTGTGGCGTACGAAGACGAAAAAATGGGTAAATTGACTATGAATGCTGGCTTGTTTGCTTTTAAAGCGAACCAAGCAGGAACGCAAGCAGACAACTTTATCGCCTTGAACTTCCGTTATCCTAAAGGGGTAACTGCGGAAGGACTTGAAATCGGTGTGGAACGCACCGTCGGTATGGAAGGGGCCACCGTTACTCGCAATGACCGCAACATGGAACCTCACTACGTGCCAGCAGATGATCCATTGGTAGAAACTTTATTGGCGGTTTATGAAGAACATACCGGCGAAAAAGGCTTTGAACAAATCATCGGCGGCGGCACATACGGCCGTCTATTGAAACGCGGCGTTGCCTATGGCGCAATGTTCCCAGGCTATGTTGACACCATGCACCAAGCCAATGAATTCATGAGCTTGGATGACCTATTCAACGCAGCGGTGATCTATGCAGATGCTATCTACCGTTTGGCGAAATAAAGAGACATTGATACCGTCTATTCTTTTTTAGCGGAGTCGATTTATTGATACTTAGATGAATAGAGGCAATAAAGGAATAGCAGTACGACTGATTGTTTTAATCATTGTCGTACTGTTATTTTATTACTTTAGAAAATAAATATTTTATTTTCGTTGGGTTATTTTATTATTGACATCAAATCATCCGAATGATTTACTTTTTGTAAGGAGTTGAAAAGTGATGCCTGATTTGGTGAAATTTATTTTGGTCATTCTGGCGATTTGGGTGGTTTATCAAGTATTTACGACGATTTTATTTACCCTTTCCCAAAAAGCAGTTGCCAAACGAATCAAAAGCGGGAAGATGTCTGATCAGCAGTTGGCGAATTTGTACCACGCTGTAGCACGAGCAAATCAAGGAAGCAATTTCCAAGCGATTTTCTCTTATGGGCTCTTTTACCGCAGCCATGCAAAGCAAAGTGATGCGGTCTATGAACTGTATCGCGCGGAAATGGCGAAAAGAAATCTGCTGTAACCAACTGTGAAGCAACTGTTTTCGAGAATATTGCTCGAAGTAGCAAAAAAGCCCAGGTCCTGTACAACAAGTGCAGAACCTAGGCTTTTTTTGTATTTACTGGGCAGCAAGCTGTGACAGATAAACACAGCTCTTTGCTTCAGCTATTTCTTGTCTTTGTTGCTTTTTTGATCCATACTGGCACCGATCGCTACACCTAGTGCGATGCCTAAACCCATGCCTAATGCCAGGTTGTCAAAAAACAGCATCCCAAATGCAGCACCTAAGGCCATTCCGACACCGATCCCCAATCCCATATTGTTAGAAGCGGCTTCTTTTTCTTCAGACGTTTGCGGCGGTTTTTTCGTCATTGTGAAAAACCCCTTTCTTTTTAGTATAGAGGGGTTTTGTTTTGATGACAAACATTCGAACTGCTACCCATGATTTTCATCAGGAGAGAGCATCCGCTTATCTAAGCAAACGTATCGAACCATTGGTCTATCTTCCGCCGGGTAAATAGTTACGCTCGGGGTTGTAGCGGCGAATGATCTTATTTTCAGCAAGTACGTGCTCATAATAATAAACAGGCGCATCCTTAGTCTCTAGTCGAAAAACAAAGACGAGCGGAACCTTTAAGACGGAATAGCGCGCGGGGATCGCAATATATGATTTTTGATTGCGCTCCATCGTCAGTGCGAATTCATCAAACAAAAGCGCCACTGGTGTGGGAAAGTTTACCAATTCATAATAGTGTTTTTCAAATGCATAGGTTTCTTGTTTTGCATAAGCAATTTTTGCAGCTGGCATACGCATTCACCTCACTTGAATTATACGAACGTTTGTTCTGCTTGTAAAGTGGAAAATCGCCAGACGAGGAAAAAGGGGATGCGTTCTCTATGAAAAAGATGTTTTGCTAACAAGAAATTTGCTACACTAGAGGAAAGAAGGAATCAAAAAGGAGCAGATACCATGGATTATGAACGCTTTGCACGATTACAGGCACGCTTTACCGATGAAAAACTGCTGACCAATGAAGGGGTCTATCGGTTGCGCTTGTCAGGGAAGGCGCAGTTCGAACTAGCCTTTATCAAAACCGGCCCCTGTGGCGAGTCTGTCTACCAGCCGCTGATCAAGGGCACTTTTGCTGAAAAAGAAGCGATCCCTACCTATTTGCTGGATCTTGCGGCGCAACCTATGACGCAAATCAGACAGCGAACCTCCGAAAATGCAGCCGTGTTAGATAAAGCATTCGTAGAATTAATGGAAAAATGTGAGCAGGCAGTTGCCGTCAACGAAACCGCACAAGAAGCCGCACGTTAATTAGCGCGACAAAGATACAAGAGCAGCCTGAACCTGATTTTTTACACCAAGCAAAAAAACGATCCTGACAAGATTCCTTGCCAAAGATCGTTTTTTATTTTCCCGTGGTGATTAGTATCCTCATTCGCCGAAGTGGTCTGAGAAGCCTTGTTGCTTCATAAAGGCAGCGACATCTGGACGTCGCGGTTCACGGAAAAATTCCGTCATTTTCGTTTGCCAATTGGTTTGCTGTTGATTGCTGCTGCGCTGTGCATAATAGGCTTCCGTCGTTTGGTTGTACTGGGCTGTTTGCTCCTGCGTCAGCGGTTGATACTGATCGACACTTACGATCGCTTCTTGAGGCAAGCGGACTTTCGGCTCATTTCTATGTTGCGGATAACCGATCGTCAAGCCGAATAACGGAAACGTCAATTTTGGTAAGCCGACAAGTTCTGCGATACGAGGCAAATCATTGCGGATGCCGCCGATGTAGCAAATTCCTAAGTCTTGTGCTTCAGCATATGCTACCATATTTTGGGCAGCGATCGTCGTATCAACGACAGACACAATAAACGGTTCCATCGTGGTTAAGTGGGTATCCGGCAACCCTGCTTGGGTCAGCAGCTGCTGATGCTTATGTAAGTCGGCGACAAAAAGATAGAAGACCCCCGTTCGAGTGATGTAATTTGGGGCACCGGCAATTTTTTCGATGGCAGCCAGTTTTTCAGGATCACTGACCTCAATGATCGAATAAGCTTGAACAAAGTTCGAACTGGAACCACTTTGGGCAACCGTCACTAATTTTTGCTTGAGTTCCTTTGATAGTGGCCGGGGTTGAAAATCTCTGACAGAGCTGTGGCGGGTAAAAGTATCAAAAAGATCCATCGTTTTTCCTCCTGTAACGTACAAATTTCTTTCTTCTTTAGTGTAACAGAAAAAAAGGAATGGGAACAAAAAGAATGTTTTCAAAAAATTTTCAAATTGATGTTTTATAGTTGCCAAGCACAACAGTTTCCGTTATGATAATGATACATTCTTATTATTATTCCTTAGGGGAGTAACCGGTGGCGCAAGCTGCGATAATATCAACAGTAAGTAAGCTGGCGACAGCTTTCTGGTATTATTTGAAATGGTGAGACCTAAGACAAGCGTATACTTGTCTTAGGTCTCTTTTTTTCTAGCAGAGTGCCTAAGGAAAATAAAATTAAAAGGGGCAAAAAAATTGGCGAAAGAAATGTATCAAAAAGAAATCTCGGAAATTATGGCAGAGGTCCAGAGCAGTCCAGAGGGGTTGACGCAGCAAGAGGCAGCCAAGCGGTTAGAAAATGGCTTGAACCAGCTGAAGGAAGCACCTAAGAAATCTAGCTTTGCCTTATTCTTAGATACCTTCAAAGATGCGATGGTGATCGTCTTGCTGATCGTGGCAATCATCCAAATGGTTATGGGTGCCCACGTTGAGTCGATCGTTATCTTCGCAGTACTCTTGTTGAATTCCGTCGTCAGTGTGATTCAAACGAAAAAAGCCGAAGGGTCGTTAGACGCTTTGAAAAGCTTGTCAGCACCAGATGCTAACGTCATTCGGGATGGCAAAGAACAAAGTGTGCTGGCGAAAGAATTGGTTGTCGGCGATATCGTTATTTTAGAAGCTGGGGACTATGTACCAGCAGATGGTCGATTGATTGAAGAGGGTTCTTTGAAGGTCGATGAAGGAATGCTGACTGGGGAATCAACGCCAGCGGAAAAAGAATTAGGTGTGATCGATCGTACCGCACCGATCGGCGACCGTGACAACATGGTCTTCAGTGGAACGATCGTCACTTATGGGCGTGGTCGGTTTATCGTAACCGCGACTGGTAATGTGACGGAAATCGGTCAAGTGGCTGGCTTATTGGAAAGTACGGTTGAACACAAAACGCCATTGCAACGAGGATTGGACAGCTTCAGTAAAAAACTGAGCTTGGCGATCTTGGTCCTTTCATTGATTATTTTAGGGGTTCAAGTAGCACGGTTGTTCTTAGGTGACGGAACAGGTGATATGACGGAAGACTTAGTCAACGCCTTTATGTTTGCGGTAGCCGTAGCCGTAGCAGCGATTCCAGAAGCATTGCAATCGATCGTGACGATCGTCCTTTCGATCGGAACAAAACAAATGGCGAAGCGTCATGCCATCATTCGAAAACTACCGGCGGTTGAAACATTGGGTTCAACGAGTATCGTTTGTACAGATAAGACAGGGACCTTGACCCAAAACAAAATGACCGTTGTTGACTACTATTTACCAAATGGACAAACGGGCACGTTCCCCGATGAGCCAACTACCTGGACATTGCCTGAAAAACGCTTGGTAGAAATCAGTGTCTTGGCAAATGATGCTGCCATCAGTGAAGATGGGGCGAAGCTAGGAGACCCTACTGAAATTGCTTTTCTGGATTACAGTGAGAAACTAAATCAGCCTTATCGGGCAATTCGTCAACAGTTTCCTCGTTTGCAAGAATTGCCTTTCGATTCTGATCGTAAATTGATGTCCACCTTACATGAGATCGATGGCGAACATTTGTTGTTGACCAAAGGTGGTCCAGACATCGTCTTTGGCCGCAGTACCAAAGTCTTGATCGATGATCAAGTCGTGCCTTTAACAGATGAAATCAGAAATAAATTGCAGCATCAAAACGAAGAATTCTCAAAACGGGCATTACGGGTCTTGGCGTTTGCTTACCGTCCATTGACCGATGCCCAATCACGAGAATTGACACTTGAGGATGAAAACGAGCTGATTTTGGTTGGTTTGATGGCAATGATCGATCCTCCTCGTAAAGAAGTCAAACAAGCCGTAGCAGATGCCAAATCTGCCGGTATCAAAACAGTGATGATCACAGGGGACCACAAAACGACAGCCGTGGCGATCGCACAAGAGATCGGTATTTCAGCTGAGGGCGACTTAGCCTTGACTGGTACGGAATTGGATGCTCTTTCTGAAACCGAACTAGCGGATCAATTAGACAAAATCACGGTTTATGCTCGTGTTTCGCCGGAAAACAAAATCCGTATCGTGCGGGCTTGGCAAGACAAAGGCAAGATCTCTGCCATGACCGGAGATGGAGTCAATGATGCACCCGCCTTGAAACAAGCGGATATCGGGATCGCAATGGGAACCGGAACGGACGTTGCCAAAGATGCAGCGGCGATGGTCTTGACGGATGATAACTTTGCCTCGATCATTCGTGCCGTAGAAGTTGGCCGAAACGTCTTTGACAACATCAAAAAAGCCATTTCGTATTTGTTTGCTGGAAACTTAGGTGCGATCATTGCGATCGTCTTTGCCTTAGTGATGGGTTGGGACAATCCATTTACTGCCTTGCAGCTACTCTTTATCAACTTAGTCAACGACTCATTACCAGCAATTGCTCTGGGAATGGAAAAAGCCGAACCAACCATCATGCAACGTCAGCCTAGAGATCCAAATGCAGGTATCTTCACTGGAAAAACTTTGATCTCAGTAACGTATCGCGGTATTTTGATTGCCGCTGTCGTGATTTTGGCACAATGGTTAGGGATGAGCCAATCACCTGAGTTAGGTGTAGCGATGGCCTTCTCAACACTTATCTGGAGCCGGACATTGCAAACATTGCCAGCACGCTCAAATACCGAGACTGCTTGGCAAGCTGGCCTTTTTGCCAATAAAATGGTGTGGTTGGCGATCGTCGTTTGTGGTGGACTATACAGCATTACCTTGATTCCTGGCATCCGTGAAGTCTTTGCGATTCCAGCAACCTTCACTTTAGGACATGTCGGTCTATGTATCGCAATGGCTGCTGTGGCAGTTGTTTTGATGGAAATCACAAAACTGATTATTATTGCCGTTCAAAAACGTCAAGGAAACGCCTAAAGCAAAAAACGTATCGATCCTTTGATCGATACGTTTTTTTGTCGTTTCTCCTCACTGCTTAGTTGATTTTTTTCAGCTGACTGATTTGGGCAGCGACTTGCTTCAAGAAGGCTTCTTGACCAGCCGGCTGTTCTTGGCTGTAAAGGTAGGCTTCGTATTGCTGCGTCAAGCGGATAAAATCACCATGAAACAGTGGATAGAATGCTTCGAGTCGTTGGGCATAATCAATCAACGGCTCCGCCTCGTTACGGTACAAAACTTTCGTCGTTTGCCTTAAAAACAAAGGATAGGCAGCAACTAGTGGCTGTTTGTTAAAGCGGCAGATCAACCATAAATGAATACGGAAAAACGAATGGCGGAAATAGAAAAGCAGGCCAAGTCCTAGGAGAGCTAAGCCTCCAAAGAAGCCATTACGCAGCGTTTGTTTCAGCTCCTCAGTCAACCAAACATCATCGGTAACCGCGGCTGTTGCAGAACTGCTGGTCGTGGTTTCACTACTTTCTGTTTCCGTATTGCTCGTTGGTGTTGTCTCGCTGCTAGCGGTCGGTGTTTCTTCGGAGCTAGTAGATTCTTGCGTCAACACGGGACGATCTGGATTTTGGAAACTAGGTGTCGGTTCAAAAGGCACCCAGCCGTATCCGTCAAAGTAGACTTCCACCCATGAGTGGGCATTCAAGTTACGGACAGTATAAGTAGTGATGCCGTTTTCTGTCACGGGGGATCCAGGAGAAAAGCCTTTAGCCCAGCGAGCAGGGATCTCTAAACTCCGTAGTAGCACGACCATTGCCGTGGAAAAATTGTCGCAGTAGCCGACTTGTGATTCAAATAAAAATTGATCAACGTAATCTTGCTCTTCTGCAGGCACGACGGCATCGGTCTTGGAATAGCGGAATACGAGTGGATCTTTCAAATAGCTTTCAACCGCCGTGACTTGATCAAACAGACTGTTGCTGTCAGTGGTTATCTCAGCGGCGAGATCTCGTACCCGCTGCGGCAAAGAATCGGGTAACTGGATATAATCGATCGGAGAATCCGGATAGATCAAAGGCAGATTTTGGAGATTTTCTGCGGCAAAATCTGGATGGTCCCAATCGAAGGTCAAGGTGGTGTCTGGTAGCGAATCAATCAAATCGACCCGTTGAATAGCGTCGCTGATTTGAAAGCCACGTGCGCCGCTTTCAAGGGATAACCTACTGCGGCCATAGGGCAATGGCACATAGTCTCCATGGTTTTGGAATTGGATCCGCACTTGTTCATTCTCAGGATAGGTTTGTTGATAGCTCTGGTCAGCGATTGTGACATCGTCTGCTTCCAAGCGAACGTCTTCGCGGCTCGTACTGATCCAGCCTTTACCAGAATAAAAGTCTTTGCTTTCCACCCGCCAGTAATGCGGGGTTTCTTGTTGCGCTTCAAATAAAATCGTCGCATCATCAAGTAGTGGTCCGCCTAATTGACGATCATTTTCACTGAAGCCCGTGCGAGAACCAGTGGGGGTGCCATGTTCTTCAATAAATTGATAAAAACCCAGCTGATTCAGATTTGTCCGTATAGGCGTGGAACTAGCTGCCAATTGTTCTCGCACGCTCGTCTGCGGCAAGTAGACAGCAGTGACGGCTAAGCCACCAATCAATAGCATCACGCCAAACCAAGGGGCGATCGTTTGACTGGATTGAAAGGCGCTGCGCTGGATCATGGAAGAAGCCAGCGCGCAAAGAAAAATACCGATCAAATGCCACGTCAAATCAAATTGATTAAAAATCACGACTGTCAGCAAGTAGCCGATCATGGTACCGTAAATCAAGAAAAAGCGTTGATAAGCAATCGGTAAGATCGCTAAAAACAAGACCCAACTAACGATCAATGTCACCGCCGCCAGTTCGGTGATATAGCCGACTTCACCACTGAGGATCTCTTGAAAGGCACGGTGCAGGTCTAGCCAAAAACGCAGTAGCCAATCAAAAGAAAAGGCAGTCCCATAAGGAAAGATCCGATACAAGACGATCAGCCAAGCGGCTGCCAGCAAAGGCAAACTGTAACGGACTTTCGGCACGATGGTCAAAATCAAACAGACACTAAAGGCATAAGTTAAAAGGGTGAACTGATTGCCAAGGTCATAAACTGCGATAAACGGCAAGATCACCAGTGATAGACTGAGAAAGGTCAAAAGACCAATCAGTGCTTTCTTAATAAATCTCATCCTACCACCTCCTCAAGTTCATTCAACTGCCTCATTAAATCAGCGTAGGTAAACACTTGGCAGCTGTTTTTTGCTTCCAACTGACTGAGGTAGTTTTCCAGTTGTGGGGTGAAAACCGGGGTAATGAAGATAAGATGGCTGCCAGTCAAGAGCGGTACTCCTTCAGGAACTTTCTCGAAGGGAAGGATCTGGGCATAGGCAGCGGCATCCGTTTGGTAAGGGGAAGTCAATCCGTCACCAATCAAGAGAGGCTGAAAAAGTCGTTGATTTTGTGAGAAATGGTGGATCGAATAAAACAGTGTCAAGGTCTCTTCAAAAGCAGGATGATCTTCTCCCCAAAAGAGCAGAAAGATGTCTTGTTCTTCTTCGTATTCTCGTTCGCGATAGATCAATTCCTGTTGTTTGCTGGATAATTTCCAATCGATATTTTTTAATGAATCCCCTAACTGGTATTGACGGAACTGTCGAATAGAAAAATTGGGTTCCCCGTGGGTTTGGCTGCGGACTTGCTGTTTAAAAAATGGCAATAGGGCAACGGCTTCTAGCTTCAATTTCGGTAGGATCAAAATCGATTGTTTCGCACCTGCAGCGTAGCTTTTTTCAAAAAAGCCAAAGAGATCATGGCTGTACAATTGAACGGGCAATTCTTCATAGCTGCCGCGCTCCTTTGGGGTCCAAGGCAGATGGAGCCGAATCAGATTGCCTCGATAAAAGGCGCTGTGATGACTATTCTTGAAACGATCGTCAAACTGCAAGGTGAAATCGACCAGCGGCAGCAGCGTCGGGCGATACTTGAAGACTTGCAGCGGTAAGGTGATCGCTGTCTGTGTTTCAGCTTGGATCGATTCTTCTAAAACGATTTGGACCTTCTTGAGGGAGGGCAGCAAGAATACTGCGTCAAGCAACAATAACAGAGTCAGTAAAAACCAGAGGCTCCAACCGGCATTATTATTAAAGATCACACAGTAAGCCAGCAGCAAAAAATAGGCAGCGCTAAACAACAGGAGGCGCAGCACGCGTTCAAGCTTTTTTTTCTTCATCGCTATTTCCTCGTAGGGACAGACACCCGTTGGATCATCTGTTTCATCAAATCTGAAAGGGTCTCCGCGCTAGCATGAACGCCGCCTTTCAGTAATAAACGATGACCGAAGACTGCTGGTAAAATTCGCTGTAAGTCTTGCGGCGTGACAAAGGTCCGTCCTTCCGTCAACGCTAACGCTTTTGCCCCTTTTAAGAAGGCGATCCCACCACGAGGACTGATACCAAGGTCAATGGCATTATGCTGGCGGCTCGCTTGAACCAGCTGCAATGCGTAACGGGCGACCCGCTCATCGACATACACGTCGTCCACCATCGCTTTCAAAGCGGTCACTTCATCAGCATGTAAAATGGTTTGGATCTGATCCAAGCTTTGCTGTCGTTTTCCAGTCAAGAGGGCGAGCTCATCTTGAAAATCTGGGTAACCGATATGCAGGCGGAACAAAAAACGATCCAATTGGGCTTCAGGCAAAGGATACGTTCCTTCATATTCGATTGGGTTTTGGGTAGCTAACACAAAAAAGTGGGGACTCAATGGGTACGTTTGATTGTCGATGGTGACATGATTTTCTGACATGGCTTCTAAGAGCGAGGCTTGCGTCCTTGGTGTGGTTCGGTTGATCTCATCTGCCAAGAGGACGGAGGTGAAGATCGGGCCGGGACGAAACTCGAACTGGTGGCTTTGGGAATTAAAAATCGACACACCTAACACATCGTTAGGCAAAAGGTCTGGGGTAAACTGTACCCGTTTGTAGTCACTTTGAATGGCTTTGGCTAATGATTTGACCAACATCGTTTTCCCAACACCGGGGATATCTTCGAATAAAACGTGTCCACCAGCAAGCAGCGCAGCCACGGTAAATTGGATCACATCTCGTTTGCCTAAAATCACTTTTTCCACTTCTGCGATCAAGGCATCAATTTTTTGTAATTCAGCGGTCATGAAACAACCTCCTTGCGTTCTTTTCTTCTATTGTAACGGTTTTCTAGGACTGTCGCAATTTTCGTGTAACAATTAAAGAAAATTTCAAGAATATTCAAAAAAAGGAAAATCCTGCCTGCGGGTTTGCGGAAGAAAAGCAAAAAACTTCCGAAGCGGTTCGTCGGAAGTTTGCGTTTGATAGAAAAGAAGCGACTAGAAGATGTGGTGTAAGAGGTCAGCGGCGATCTGGTCCGCCTGCCGTAAATTCCAAGCATCGGTTCCTGGCTGAGCAGTGGCAGCCGTCAGCCAGTGGATGCCTTCTGTGGGAATCCCGAAACAATAGAGGGCAGTGTAGGGGCGTTCATCTGGTCCAAGGACCTGATTGGTCTCAGGATCGATGGCGATAGCACCCGTCTCAAAAGGCACCTCATTGGGTATCGTCAACCGGTGCGGGTGAATGATCCGATCGTTTAGCAGTTGCCGCAACAAGGAATTGTTGGTTCGACGAATCGCTGTCGATGGAATGCGAGCCTCAATTAGTTGCGTCGCGTGATAGCGTGTGTCGGGAAATCGCTTTGAATACGTACAATAAGCCTCCTCGATCTCAACAGTCATGTCAGGACCTAGTAAGGTCACCACTCCGGCTTCCAACAAGGCGACCAGTTCCTGCAGTCGTTGAACCGGCGGACCGATCGATAAAAAGCTGTTAAAGGGAACGAAAGACTGCCAAAAGAGTGTTTTCAGGTCTTTTGCTGGCATTAGCTGATGATCGAGAACAAACCGAATCGGGTCACGCAGATCTTTGAAGACTTCCAAGGCACTGCTGATAGGTCCCGCTAGATTGCCTTTTTCGGCATCTTGGATTTGGGTACGTAATAGCGCAATGAAAAAGTTTTGCAAGGACTGCTGCTCTTTCTGAGCAAAGGGATCGGCTAGTTGGTGCCATGACCACCATTCCCTCTTAGGAAGCTGCCATTTTTTTAGCAAGTCTTCAGATCCTTCCGTGGCAACAAAGGCGGTGGTAAAAGCGTCAAGCTGATCTTTGTCAAGCCGCTGTTTTTCTAAAAGCAGCGTCTGATAATAGACGAGTTCTGCCTCTTTCTTTAAATAGAAGAGCAGTGTCTTGCCAGCAACCGTTTTGGCTGCTTGCCAAGCAGCTAGGCGTTCAGGGGTCAAAAAAACGGGCTTTCGCTGCTGCGTTGGTGTTTTTTGATTGCGGCCACGAGGATGATACGGGACACCCCGACGAGAACCGGCGATGATTTGCGGTTCTTCACCAGAAGGTTGATAGACGAGGGATTCATTGACTTTGACGAAGGTTCCGCCCCGACCACTGGTCAAGCGGGTGACGTAATCGTAAAAGGCAAGTCCTAGTCCCCGTAAAATCACAGGTTCTCCGGCTTTCATAGCCGTTAGATCCGTATCTGCCGCATTGGCTGGCGGTGCATAAAACCAGCCATTATTTTCTGCGGCAGCCGCCAATTGTTGTTCCCCTGATGACAGTTGGGCCTGTGAATGTCCTGTAGCTAAGACGACGGCATCAACAAGGAATGTTTGGTGAGCCGTCGTCAACTGGTAGCGATTTTTGGAAAGAGGGGTCAAAGAGGTGACACTGTCTGACAGATGGTTGACGGTAATGGATTCGGGCAGCTCTTTTAACAGCTGCTGATAAAACCACTGCTGATAGAGTCCATATAAAGCCCGCGAGCAATGCCCGTTAGGATCAAGTGAATCAAGTGCTGTGCATTCCGCAACGAGCTCAGGGGCATGCGTGGCTGCGAAATGTTTCCCTTCTGTCACTGCCCATTCGTATAAGGTAGGTCCTTTGACCACGGGGCCGCCGGTGCTTAATGTGTCATCCGTGAAAAGGGTGACTTGGCTGGTCACAGAATTCAATAGCAAATCTGCCGATTGGTCCGTGCGCCAAACTGCCCCAGGAAGAAAAGGATCAAACAGCAGCAAGTCGATGGCTTGTTTGTTTTGTTTGCTATGAGCAATCAGCCGTTCTGAAAGTGAAAGTCCACGAGGACCAGCACCAATGATCGCTATTTTCATATCACACCACCTCAATTATTCTATGGTCTTTGTGTCATCAACGGGCTAAGTCAAAAGGTGTCTTGCGGAAAATCAGCCAGTGCATGCCTAGCACCATGGCTTCCTCGATAGCATCGATATAATGGAAAGCGGGCTGATTGGGTTGTTGCTGCAGCAATGGATTTTTTTGGATCGCGTCTAAGAGATCGGTTTTTACTGCATCACTGCTGGCTAAAATGATACAGTGGGGGGCAAAAGCTGCATTGTAAAATGGCAGTAAGCTTGTCAGGCGCTGGACCAAAGCCGTGCGGTCTTGCGGTGCCCCTTGATCCAAGTAGCCGGGTAAAAATTTTGCCTCTCCCGCTAGGGCATCTTTTCCTTCTAAAAGCGCACCATTGACTAGGAGCGTGATACCGGGCATGCTTTTTTCGGGATTGTACATGCCAACGATGGTTTGCTGCAAGGAGATCTGTTGGGCGATGCAATAGCCGATCGTTAAAATATGGGCATCGTTTTGACAGTAGAAGGGCAGTGCAGTGACCTCTGCCACGAGGGCTGCCAGCTGCCAACCGTTAAATTTTTCATACCAGCTGGAAGTCACGGTTCCTCCACTGATTTTTCCTGGTAAAAAGAGGGCAATCTGTTCCACAAAGGGAAATAATGCCAGCTCGTTCGTTACACATTCTTGAAAGCGGTGAGGGGCAACATCAGGAAAGGGTTGGTCGTGTTTTGCCAAAACCTTCCCCTTACGATCGATCAGCATGGACCAAAGAGCCAAGGAGCCATCGTGATCGATAAAGCTAAGCAAAAGAGAATGACCTCGGTCTTGATTTAGCTGATAGGTCACTGCTGGTCGTCCTAGCTCTTTTTGCTCCAGCGGACCTTTCGTGATTTCCCCCTCTGTTAACAATTCTTTTAATAATGAGTTAGTGGTGACCATGCTGATGCCGGTTTTCTTCACTAAATCGGAGGCGAATAATGCCCCGTTTTGAAACAAAGTTTTTAAAACCAGCTGTTTGTTTTGCTGGCGAATGGTATGGGTGGTAGAAGCCATAAATGTTCTCCTTAATGAAGTGATTTAATTAAGTATACCGACGGGATGAAACGATGTAAAGTTTTTAAAAGACTGACTTGACGGAAAACTTGAAAATAAGTATACTTAATTAATAACGTTAATTAAGTGATTTGGAATGAAGAGGACACGAGGTAGAGGGGAAGAGAAACGTATGATCAAATTAGTCATCACAGATTTAGACGGTACATTTTTGAACAGCCAAGGCAGTTTTGATCGGCCTTATTATGAACAAGTCAGCCAACAAATGAAAGAAGCGGGTGTTGCTTTTGCTGCGTGTACCGGCAAACAGTGTGAACGAGTGGAAGAACTGTTTGGTGAAGCAGCAGCGGATGTTTGGATTCTTGGGGATAGCGCGACCCGCATCAAACATCAAGGAGAGTACATCTTTGAATCGCTGCTGCCAAACGAATTAGGGCGGCGGATCATTGCGAAGCTCGCTGCGATTGCGCAAGATCATGTGATCATCGCTTGTACACCGACTGCGGCGTACATTGCTGACACAACCAATGAAGCGGATGCGCAGAAAGTGCGTGGCTCTTATCGGGTGGTTAAAACGGTGGCGGATTATCAAACTATCACAGAAGATTTTGTGAAGCTCACTATTTTTGATCCCAAACTACGTTGTTTTGAGCATGTCCAACAGTTAAGCGAATTTACCAATGAAGCGTACATCGTGGCTTCGGAAGCCGCTTGGATCGATATCACCAATCAAGGCGTCCACAAAGGAACGACTGTGGCACACTTGCAAGAATTGCTGCACGTCACACCCGAGGAGACAATGGTTTTCGGCGATGGCTTGAACGATTTGGAGTTGATGGCAGCTGGCACGTTTAGTTTCGCCATGAGCAATGCCTTTGAGGAAGTCAAGGCAGCGGCAGCGTTTGTGACCAAATCAAACGATGAAAATGGCGTGCTGAAAACTATCGAACGTCTGTTACCGCTACAAATGAAACAATAAAAAATCGCTCCCTGGCAGGGACAGCGTGCACTTTCAATTGACTGAAAGTAGACTGCTGCCTGTTGCTAAGGAGCGGTTTTTTCGTTATGCATGTGGTTGACTGACGCTATAAGGATAGGCATCGGCTGACCACTCTTTGCTGCGAGGGACGATACCTAGCTGGAAGTTCAATGTACCACCGGCAGTCAATTCTTGGTGGGTGAAAAATAATCGCTCGAAGGGTTCTTCGTTCAATGTAATTTTATCCACGAAGAGCTGTTGCGGCGCATTGGGCGTGCTCTTGATCACTAAGTCTTTGCCTGAAGCAAGATGCAGTGTTGCTTGATCAAATAAGGGCATGCCAATGACATATTCGCCTGTCCCCGGTGTGACTGGATAAAAGCCCAAGGCATTGAAGATGTACCAACCAGCCATGCTGCCGTTGTCTTCATCGCCAGGAAAGCCTTTTGGTGAGTCATTGAAGCACTGTGTCAGTAGCTGCTTGATCAAGGGCTGTGCCATTTCTGGTTTGCCCAAATAGCTGAATAGATACGGATAGTGGAAGCTTGGCTGATTGGAGATCGCCAGCTGACCAAAATCGAGTGCGGCCATCTCACTCATTTCATGGATCTCGAACCCGTAGCCTTCTGTCGTATAGCGAGGTTCTTGATTGCACAAGTCAATCAGTTTTGCTTCAAAGGCCGCTTTGCCGCCGTGTGCAGTGATCAAGCCAGCGAAATCATGGTAAACAGCAAAACTACTTTGCCACGCACTGCCTTCTGCATAATCCAAGCCCCAGCGTGTGTCACTAAACTCTGGACGAAAAGCGCCATCTGGGTCTTTTGCCCGCATAAAGCCGGTCTCCTGATCGAAAATGTTGCGGTAATTTTGCGATTGCTGCTGATAATAGTCTGCTTGCTCGTCACCCAGCTGTTGCGCGACTTGTGAGATACAAAAATCACTGTAACAATAATCAAGGGTGTGATTGACCGATTCATGATGCGTCAATGGCACATACCCGTAAGTCAAATAGTCCGTCGTGCCGCGCCGACCATAATTGGGATTTTCACTTTGGACGGTGGCACCTTTTTTCATCGCTGCTAAAAATTCGGGCATCAAATCGGGACGAATGCCTTTTACTGCGGCATCAGCGATCACGGCATCGATCAGCGTCCCGGGCATCAACCCCCGCTCATCAGGTGATAGCCATTTTGGTAAAAAGCCGCTTTCGCGATAACTGTTCAAAAAGCCTTCCAGCATGTCTTCCAATTGTTCGACAGCCAAGAGTGAAAAGAGCGGGTAGACAGTTTTATACGTATCCCAAAAGCCGTTGTTTGTGTACAGTGGTCCTGGTTTGATCGCTTTTGCCAAGGTATCCCAGTGCACTTTGCGACCCTCTTGATCGATTTCGAAGAAGGTTTGAGGAAACAAGAATAAGCGATAAAAATTATGATAAAAAGTAGAAACTTGTGCTTGATCGTGATGCTCGATCTCGATTTTTTGCAAAAAATGATTCCATTGCTGTTGGACAGAAGCCAGATAATCGGCAGGAGCCCATTGCTGTTCCCGCTGCAAGTTCAAACAAGCTTGTTCGCGACTGAGAAACGAGGTTGCAAAACGGATCGTCTGTGTTTGGCAATCATCAAAGCGGAGAACGACGAAGGCTTCTTTGCCTGTCAAGGCACCTTCGATCGCCGTGATGGGTGTTTCAAAACGATAGACGAAATGGAAGGTGAAGCTTTCGTCTTCGCATCCTGAAAATACGATCAGTTGACCAGCCACTGTCTGTTCATCCAACTGTTCTAAGACATAGTCACCCGGCAGTGACAAGCCAAGACCCGGCTGATCCCCGCAGTTTTCAATAGACAGCACACCGCCATACATACTGGGAATCAAAGTCGTTGTTGTTAAATACCGCTGCGTCTTGATTTTAAGAAAGGCTGGATTAAAGGTGCTTTCTTCCGGACGATACGAGCTTTGCGCATGGAAAAGGGTATTTTCAGAAAGCGTGCCGTTTATCGGCAGCATCGTCAGATGGCTGAAATCACCCATCCAAGGGCTAGGCTGATGGGTGATGCGAAAGCCCTGAAAGGTTCGATCTTCTGGATGAAACCACCAACTGCCTCGTTGATCGCTGGTTTGCGGGGCAAAGTAGTTCATGCCAAAAGGAACCCCTGTATAAGGCAGGCAGTTGCCATGGGAAAAACTATATTGGTTGTCTGTTCCGTGTCGTGTGTCGATCATTGATACGTTCACTTGGTTCACTCCTTTAATTGGGTTGATTCTCTTTTGATCAAAGAAACAGCCACTAAATGGGTGGTCGTCTCCGTTGGTACTGGGGGTGCTGCCTTCGCAGCGTTGATTTTCTCAATCACTTGGTTTCCTGCCAAGCGCCCCATCTCCGCAAAATTCTGCCCGATGGTCGTTAGTGCTGGATCAACGAGGGCAGCGGCTTGGATATTATCGAAACCAACCAGGGAAATGTTGGCAGGGACGTGCAAATCTGCTTGACGCAGTGCACGCATCAATTCGATGGCGATCAAGTCATTTTCACAGACGGCTGCCGTGACCTGATGTTCTTCCAGGTAGGCAAGCGCATTTGCGATACTGGCAGCTGTGTCGTCGAGCTTGGTGCGAAAGGTTCTTTGGGCTTTTTTCAGCGCATCGATGTAACCTAGATAACGCTGACGGACGGATTGTGGATGATGGGTATCACCAAAAATATAAGCGATCCGTTGATGCCCCAACGCAAGTAAATGCTCCGTAGCTAGCTGTCCACCTTGAAAGTTATCTGGCATGACCGCTGGAAAATCAAACTCATGCAGCTTTTTATCTAAGGTCACGATAGGAAAGTGTTTTTCAGCACATTCGAACAGCAAGTCATAGTAAGAAAACGTATTGCTGGCGTAATAGATCAGGCCGTCGAATTCTTGCATCAGCTCAGCTGCCGTCGTTTTTTCCAAATAATCCACTGGTGTCATCAAAAGTTCAAAGCCGTGTTCTTGCATCACGGGGTAAATGCCTTCGGTAAAGTTTCCTAAAGAGAGATCATTGGCAAAGGGCAAGACAAACAAAATTCGTCCAGTCGCTTTTTTTTCCTTCAATTCTCGGACAAAGCTGCCGCTGCCTTGCACGCGATAGATCAGCTGATTTTGTTCCAGTTCCGTCAAGGCTCTTTTAGAGGTGATCCGACTGACTTGGTATTGTTCAGATAGTTCTTTTTCAGTAGGGACACGACTGCCCGGAGCTAATCGCCCTTCAACGATGGCTTCGTGAAGCTCCGAGTAAATTTTTTTATATAATGGTTGTTTCATAAGAAAACCCCTTTTGATATATCATATTTGTTAGCATACCATAAACCGATAAAAATGAAAACCCTTTAATTATTTTGAAAAAGCGCTAGACATTCACATGATTCATGATATACTAGGTTCGTAAATTGATATATCAAATCAGGGAAGGTGATGGAATGGTTTATAAAGAAATACCAACTTCAGTAGCAACATTTATGGAAACGATTACGGATCTATGCGGAGAAACGCATGCCGATTGGGCGAAAAATTTTAATGCAGCTTTTGCCAATACACTATTAACGACGGTCAAGCGTCATGAGGATGGCACGACCTTTTTACTGACGGGGGATATTCCAGCCATGTGGCTGCGAGATTCCACTGCGCAAGTTCGTCCGTATTTAGTGATCGCCAAAGAAGATGAAGACTTAGCAAGTATGATCAGCGGGTTGGTCAAGAAGCAATTCTACTATATTACGATCGATCCTTACGCAAATGCCTTTAACGAATCAGCCAATGGCGCTGGCCACCAAACAGACGATACAGAAATGAACGATTGGATCTGGGAACGCAAATATGAGATCGATTCTTTGTGTTATCCGATCCAACTGGCCTATCTGCTATATAAAAACACAGGCAGAACAGATCAGTTCAATGATGATTTTGTAACAGGCATCAAAAAAGCCTTGGAGGTGTTTGTAACAGAACAAAACCATGAGGAATCCCCGTATCGCTTTGAACGGGATACCTGGCGAAAAGAAGATACCTTGACTCATGACGGCAAAGGCGCGCCGGTGAAACCCGTTGGCTTGACTTGGTCAGGTTTTCGACCAAGTGATGATGCCTGCAAATACGGCTATTTGATTCCCTCCAATATGTTTGCGGTGGTGGTCTTAGGCTATATCCAAGAAATCTTTACGACGGTTTTAGAAGACACAGCGATCGTGGCACAAGCGAAAAAATTGCAAGCAGAGATCGAAGCAGGGCTTAAAGCATACGGGTTGACCAAAAATCAAGCTGGCGAAGAAGTCTACGCGTATGAAGTGGATGGATTCGGCAATGGCACACTGATGGATGACAGCAACGTGCCGAATTTGATCGCCGCCCCTTACTTGGGGTATGGCAGTATGGAAGATCCCCTTTATCTTCAGACCCGTAAAACGTTGTTAAGCAGTGAAAATCCGTATTTCTATGAAGGCAAATACGCTAAAGGCATTGGCAGCTCTCATACGCCAGAAAATTATGTGTGGCCGATCGCCATGGCAATGGAAGGCATGACCACCACTGACAAAGAAGAAAAGAAACGAATTTTGGATCAGTTAGTGGCGACAGATGCGGGTACAAATTTGATGCATGAAGGGTTCGATGTCGATGATCCTTCGCAATACACGAGAGAATGGTTCTCTTGGGCGAACATGATGTTTTGTGAATTGGTCATGGATTATTTCGATATCCGAGTGGAAAAATAAGCAGCACGACCCACGACTGTTCGAGTGACACAAAAAGCAGTCCAACGACGCAAACAGCGAGGAGTAAAAATCAATGAAGAAACAAGTTTATATCATCTCTCACAGCCACTGGGATCGGGAATGGTACATGCCTTACGAACAGCATCACATGCGGCTAGTTGAATTGATGGATGATCTTTTAGAGTTAATTGAAAATGACCCTGAGTTCCACAGCTTCCATCTAGATGGGCAGACGATCATCTTGGATGACTATTTAGAAGTGCGACCTGAAAAACGCGAAGCGGTCAAAGCGGCCATCAAACAAGGAAAATTACAGATCGGTCCGTTTTATATTTTGCAAGATGACTTTTTGATCAGTGCTGAATCAAACACCCGTAATATGCTGATTGGAATGGCAGAAAGCAAAAAGTGGGGCACCCCTGTTATGTTGGGGTATTTCCCAGATACTTTCGGCAATATGGGGCAAACCCCGCAAATGATGCTGCAAGCCAATCTTGAAAGTGCTGCATTTGGGCGTGGCGTCAAACCAATCGGCTTTGACAACGAAGTTTTACCCGATGATCAATTTACTTCCCAATATTCTGAAATGCATTGGGAAGGACCAGATGGCAGTCAAATCTTTGGTCTACTTTTTGCCAACTGGTACTCCAATGGCAATGAGATTCCGGTGGATAAAGCAGAAGCCGAAGCTTTTTGGACGCAAAAATTGCAAGATGTAGAGAAATTTGGTGCCACCAATCATTACTTAATGATGAATGGGGTCGATCATCAACCTGTCCAAAAAGACATTTCGGCAGCGATTCGTACAGCTAACGAGCTTTTCCCAGAGTATGAATTCAAACACGCCAGCTTTACCGAATACCTTGAAGCGGTGCAAGCAGATCTGCCAGATGACCTAGGAACTGTCACAGGTGAATTGACCAGTCAAGAAACCGATGGTTGGTATACTCTAGCCAATACCGCCTCTTCCCGAGTCTATCTGAAACAATGGAATACAAAGGTTTCCCGCCAATTAGAAAATGTCGCTGAACCATTAGCAACTATGGCTTATGAAGCAAGTGGCAGCTATCCTCACGATATGTTGGATCATGCGTGGAAAACACTGATGCAAAATCATCCTCACGACAGTATCTGCGGCTGTTCAGTGGACGAAGTACACCGAGAAATGATGCCGCGTTTTGAAAAAGCCAATGAAATTGGTAAGTTCGTGGCAGATGAAGCGTTACGCAATTTAGTAGCCGCCATCGACACGAGCAGGTTTCCTGAGGAGAGTCGTCCCTTTGTGGTCTTCAACACCACTGGCAGCACCCGTTCTGGTTTAGTGGAAGTCGTGATCGAACTTGAGCGTAAAACATTCCGTGAAGGATTGCCAAGCAAGCTTTACCACGAATTATTGGCGAAGCCAAAAGGTTCTTATTCGGTGATCGATGAACAGGGGAAACCTGTTGCTGCGATCACCAGTGAAGAAGAGGTCCTTTTTGACTATGAATTGCCTAAAGATGCCTTTCGGATTCCTTTCATGAAACGCTTTGTCACGGTTCAAGTAGAAGCAAACCAGTTGCCGGAATTTTCATGGCAGACCTTTGCCCTAGTGGAAAAAGCCGCTACGCCAGTAGAGAGCGCACCGATCGTTTCAGAAGGAGGGCGTAAACTTGCCAACGCACATTTGGAAGCCGTCATTACTGAAAACGGCAGCTTGACGATTACAGACAAAGTAACCCAAAAAACGTATCGCAATTTACTGGTTTTCGAGGATGTGGGGGATATCGCCAATGAGTACATCTTCAAACAACCAGAAGGGGATCAAGCAATCTTATCGACGCAATTTCCGCATCAGGTGACGATCGAACAAAACGATCCGCTGGTGGGAATTGTGCGACTGACACAAGAATTACAGATTCCTGTTTCAGCAGATGACCGTTTGTTAGAAGAACAAAAAGCTGTCGTCGATTTCCGTTTCCGTAAAGCACAGCGGAGTCAAGAATTGGTTGCTTTCAAGATCGAGACGGAGATTCGCTTAGAACGAACCAGCAACCGCCTGGCATTTAAAACCACCGTCAACAACCAAAGCAAAGATCACCGACTGCGGGTTTTATTCCCAACAGGGATCATCACGGATTTCCATGAAGCTGACAGCATTTATGAAGTCGTAAAACGGCCGAATCAGGTTTCCAGTCATTGGGAAAACCCAACGAATCCGCAGCATCAACACGCCTTTGTCAACTTGCATGATGAAACAGGCGGCATGACGGTTTCTAATTTTGGTTTGAACGAATATGAAATCGTGAAGGATCAGATCTGCTTGACCTTGTTGCGCTGTACGGGAGAGCTAGGCGATTGGGGCTACTTCCCAACACCAGAAGCGCAATGCTTAGGCAGCCACACCTTTGAATATGGCGTAGCCTGTCATGGGGCTCCTGAAGAACGTTATGAAACGTATCGCCAAGCACAAGCTGCCCAAGTTCCTTGGACGGCAAGCCAGACCGACAAGCATCAAGGCAAGCTAGCCAGCAGCAACCAATACATGGAAGCTCATGGAACGACGGTAGCTATCACCGCCTTAAAACGCAATCGCCAAGACCAGCAGATCGTTTTGCGGGGCTATAATTTGGCGGATCAAGCCACTGCCTTTCATGTGCAAAAAGAGCAGGCGACACTCTGTCTGTTGAACCTATTAGAGGAAGAACAAGCATCGTCCGTCAATGAGCAATTACACCCATATGAAATTCGAACCATTGGAGTAAAGGAGTGAGAAATGATGGTTTACGGAGGAATTGAAGCCGGCGGCACAAAAATGATTTGTGCCGTTGCCGATGAACAGCTGACGATCATCGCCCAAGAGTCGATCCCAACGACAACGCCAGAGGAAACGTTAGCGGCGATCTTTGCCTTTTTCGATCCCTACGATCTCGTGTCATTAGGGGTCGGTTCCTTTGGTCCGATCGGGATCGATCCAACCCAAGCGACCTATGGCCACATACTAGCCACGCCGAAACAGGGCTGGCAGCAGTTCGATTTTCTCGGTGCGTTGAAGAAGCGCTACCCAGAGACAGCATTTGCTTGGACAACAGATGTCAATGCTGCCGCTTATGGAGAATTACGCCAAGGAGCGGCACAAGGCAAAGACAGCTGTGTCTATTTGACGGTAGGGACCGGCATTGGCGCCGGGGTCGTTCGTGAAGGAAAGATTTTCGAAGGGATCGGTCATCCAGAAATCGGTCATACCTATGTCAAACGTCACAGTGAAGATATGTATGCTGGTACATGCCCGTATCACGGCGACTGTCTGGAAGGATTAGCCGCAGGTCCTTCTTTGGAAGGACGTACGGGGATCAAAGGACAAGACTTGCCGCAAGCGCACGAGATTTGGGGGTTGCAGGCCTTTTATCTAGGGCAAGCGCTGGTCAATATCACGTTAACTTTAGCACCTGAGATAATCATTTTAGGCGGTGGGGTCATGAATCAGCCGCATTTACTCGCTCAAATCCAACAAGCCTTCCTGAAACAAATGGCAGGCTATATGGAGACACCACCAGTGGAAGACTACATCGTCACTTGGGGCTTGCCGAACAAAAGTGGCATTATCGGCTGTCTCTTGTTAGGCAAAGAGCAGGTGACTGCCCATGACTAACCTGCATTTTCCTAAAGATTTTTGGTGGGGAGCCGCTGCCAGCGGTCCGCAAACTGAAGGACGAACGGCCGATGATGGCAAAGGCGATTCGATTTGGGACTATTGGTACGCAACGGAACCAGAACGCTTTTATCAAAAACGGGGACCCAAAGATACCGTCCAGCTGCTGCAGCGTTACCCAGAAGATGTAGCATTGATGAAAGAGATTGGCTTTAATTCTTTTCGAACCTCGATCCAGTGGAGTCGCTTGCTGCCAGAAGGAAGAGGAGCGGTCAATCAACAAGCGGTGGCGTTTTATCGCGAGTACTTCGCCACTTTGATCGAAAATGGCATCGAGCCTTTCATCAATTTGTATCATTTTGATATGCCGATGGCACTGCAAAAAGAAGGCGGCTGGCTCAATCGCGAGACTGTCACAGCATTTGCAGATTATGCCGCTTTGTGTTTTGAGTTGTTCGGTGATCAAGTCCGTCATTGGTTCACGCAAAATGAACCGATCGTGCCAGTGGAGATGGGGTATTTGTATCAACAGCATTACCCAGCAGAAATCAACTTGGCACATGCGGTGCAAGTCGGCTACCATGAAGCACTCGCCAGCGCTTTAGCGATCCAACGCTTCCGTCAGTCTCAGCAATCAGGCGAAATCGGCATCATCTTGAATTTGACACCGACCTATCCGAAAGATCCGAATGATGAAAAAGATGGCCAAGCGGCGCAACTGGCAGATGCCTTTTTCAACCGTTCCTTCTTAGATCCAGCGGTCAAAGGCACCTTTCCGGAAGAATTGATCACTGTCTTAAACGAGTTGGCGATCATGCCAGAAACCAGAGCAGAAGATTTGCAGATCATTAAAGAAAACACGGTCGATCTCTTGGGGGTCAACTATTATCAGCCGCGGCGGGTGCAGCAAAAGCGTTCTGCCAAAACAGCGGACACTCCAATGCCAGAAGATTACTTCGATGTTTATGATTGGCCAGAAAAGAAAATCAATCCCCATCGAGGCTGGGAGATTTATGAGCGAGGCATTTATGATACCTTGATCAACCTACGAGACAACTACGGCAATATCCCTTGTTATATTTCAGAAAACGGCATGGGAGTCGAAGATGAAACACGCTTTATCGATGCCAGCGGTCAGATCCAAGATGAGTACCGCATCACCTTTATCAAAGATCATTTGCGGTATGTTCACCAAGCAATCCAAGAAGGCAGCCGGTGCCGCGGGTATCACATGTGGACTTGCATGGATAATTGGTCATGGCTGAATGAATTCAAAAATCGTTACGGGTTTATTGCCGTTGATTTGGCTACCCAAAAACGCACCATCAAAAAGTCAGGTGAGTGGTTCCGCGAAGTGATTCAGCAAAACGGCTTTGTCGATTGATCCTTTGTAAAAAACAACTCAATGAAGCGTCCTATCTTGCAAAAGGTAGGACGTTTTTCTGGTTTTTAGAGAATAAAAACAAAATATAAACAAAGACCTTTAATTTGTTTCATTTTATCTTTAGTTTGTTCCTTATTTTTTAGGGATGAAAGCGTTATTCTAGTAGCATGAAGGAGATGATGAGATGTGAAGAAAAAGGGGTTTTGGAGGAATGTCTGGCAATACAAAGCGTTAATATTGATGGCTTTACCAGGTGTTGTCTGGTTTATCTTTTTTTTCTATATACCTGTATTCGCAAATGTGGTGGCGTTCAAAGATTTCCACATTTCACCAGACGGCTTTTTTGCCAGTTTGAAACAAAGCCCGTGGGTCGGCTTTGATAACTTTAAATTTTTATTTGCATCCAATGATGCTTGGCTGATCACTAGAAATACGTTACTCTACAATATCGTATTTTTAGCATTCAACCTATTCTTTGCGATTGCCTTTGCCATTATAATGAGTGAGCTACGCAATAAGCGTTTGGTAAAAGTTTATCACACGATGTCACTGTTGCCGTACTTCCTTTCTTGGGTGGTTATTTCGTACTTTGTCTATGCCTTTTTGAGTCCAGACAAAGGGATCATCAACCAATGGATCACGGGGATGGGCGGTGAAGGAATCAACTGGTATGCTGATCCGAAATGGTGGCCGTTTATTTTCGTCTTTATGAATGTCTGGAAGAGCTTAGGTTACAACAGCATCATCTATTATGCGTCAGTGGTCGGGATCGATCAAACGTATTACGAAGCCGCGATGGTCGATGGTGCCAGCAAATGGCAGCAGATTAAAAATGTGACGTTGCCACAACTGATTCCAATGATTTCCGTCTTGTTGATTTTGAACATCGGTGGGATCTTCCGTGCCGACTTCGGACTTTTCTATCAAGTCCCACGAAACTCTGGGGCGTTGTACCAAGTCACCTCCGTTTTAGATACGTACATTTATAATGGACTGACTGCCACAGGCGACTTCGGGATGACCGCAGCTGCCGGCCTTTATCAATCAGTTGTTGGGGCATTATTATTACTAACAGCGAATTTGGTTGTTCGTAAACTAGAACCAGATTCAGCATTATTCTAAGGAGGATGGATAAATGAAGAAAAAAGTAACGAAAGTCGAGATCCGCTCCTTTAACCCAACGGTCAACCTGATTTTTAATATCGTGATCGGTCTGTTCGCGATTTCCTGTGTCTTGCCGTTTCTCTTTGTGATCGCGATCTCATTGACCAGTGAAACCTCTTTGGCAGAAAACGGCTATCGCTTTTGGCCACAAGAATTTTCGTTCGCAGCATATACCTACCTGTTTAGCGGACAAATGAGCAGCAAAATTTTCCAAGCATTTGGCGTATCTATTTTTATCACTGTTTTTGGTACCTTCGTCAATGCAACGATGACTTCGCTATATGCCTATGTCATCTCTCGCTCAAATTTTCCATTCCGTCGGTTCTTTACGATCTTCGCTTTGATCACCATGTTATTTGCGCCAGGGATGGTTGCCAATTACTTAGTGATGGTCAACTTGATCCAATTGAAAGACACGATTTGGGCATTGATCTTACCCCTTGCCTTAGGGCCTTTTAATATCCTTGTTATGCGGACCTTCTTTAAAAAGACGGTACCAGATAGTATTATAGAATCTGCGCGGATCGACGGTGCCAGCGAAATGAAGATTTTTCTGTCCATCGTGTTGCCGTTAGCGGTTCCAGGGATCGCAACGATCAGTCTATTTGCCGCTCTTGGCTATTGGAACGACTGGTTCAATGCATTGTTGTATATTCAAAAAGACTCTTTAGTGCCGTTACAAGCACTTTTGATGCGGATTCAAAGCAACTTGGACTATCTAGCCAAAAGCTCCGGCATGGCTGCCCAGATCCAAGGCGGTTTGGCCGCTTTGCCAAGCGAAACTGCTCGCATGGCAATCGTTGTTGTTGCAACCTTACCGATTGCGATCACCTATCCATTCTTCCAACGGTATTTTGTCGGTGGTCTGACAATTGGTGGCGTCAAAGAATAATCAAATAAGTATAGGGAGGAAACAAAAATGAATTTGTGGAAAAAAACAGCTTTTGCTGGGATGGCCGCAGCGGCAACTTTGGGAATGGCTGCCTGTGGGTCGAACGGCGCAACATCCGATTCAGAGAACAATGCAGACGGCGTAACGACTTTATTGATGTATCAAGTCGGGGACAAGCCAGAAAACTTTGATCAATTAATGGAGATCGCTAATAAACGCATTGAAGAAAAAACCAACGCTCGCATCGATCTGCAGTACATCGGCTGGGGAGACTGGGATCAAAAAATGAGCACCATCATTTCATCGGGTGAAAACTACGATATTTCTTTTGCCTCAAACTATGTTGCCAATGCGCAAAAAGGCGCGTATGCAGATTTGACGGAGTTAGCACCAAAATATGCCAAAGAAGCGTATGATCAATTAGACGAATCTTATATCAAAGGCAATACGATCGACGGAAAATTATATGCCTTTCCAGTCAACGGCAATATTTATGCCCAACAAGTCTTGACCTTCAATAAACAATATTTAGACAAATATGATTTGGATATCAGCGGGATCGAATCTTATGCAGATGCCGAAGACGTGTTGAAGAAGTTCAAAGAAGAAGAACCAAACATCGCACCGTTTGCGATCGGACAAACCTTTAATGTTTCTGGAAACTATGATTATGTGATTGGGAAAGATTACCCATTTGCTGTCAAATTGGATGGCGATACAACGAAGATCATCAATCAATACGAAGATGATGAACAAATGGAAAACTTGAAATTGATGCACAAATGGTACAACGAAGGCTTGATCCCAACCGATGCAGCCACCAACACGACTGGCTACCCATTAGAAGGCAACACATGGTTCATGCGTGAAGAAACCCAAGGACCAATGGATTACGGTGATACGATCTTAAGCAATGCCGCAGGTCATGAATTGGTTTCACGTCCAATCACGAAACAATTAAAATCAACCGGACAAGCGCAAATGGCAAACTTTGTCGTAGCGAATGTTTCGAAAAACAAAGAAAAAGCAGTGGAAGTGTTGGGCTTGTTGAACAGCGATCCTGAATTGTTGAATGGATTGGTTTGGGGTGTCGAAGGTGAAGCATGGGAAAAAATCGAAGGCCAAGACAACAAAATCCGTCTCCTTGATGGCTACTTGCCAAATACCCGGATGGCTGCTTGGAACACTGGGAACAACATGATCCTTTACACACAAGAATCCATCACAGACGATATGATCAAAGAGCGTGATGAAAACATTGCTAACGCGGAAGCATCACCAATCTTAGGGTTCAACTTCAAGACTGATAATGTGAAAACAGAAATCACGAATATCGCCAATGTCATGAACCGTTACAAAGCAAGTTTAGCAACCGGAACGATCGATCCAGAAGAAAATGTTCCGAAACTAAACGAAGAATTAAAAACCGCTGGCTGGGAGAAGGTCCGCGATGAAATGCAAAAACAATTTGATGAGTACCGCGCAAGCCAAGAATAAGTAACAGGTGGTTCTCACAAATCAATAGATCAAGCAAGCCGGAGGCTAAACGCATCAGGACCAATGGTTCCCACGTCTAGCTTTTGGCTGCTTTTTCTTTTAAAGTAAATAGCAAAATCTTTGATAAAAAACGTTACTTTTGTTTTTAACGTTCAAACAGCAAGCATGTTGCATCTAAAACGTACATAGCATTAAAAGATTCTCAGGTAGCTTGAGTAGGAAGCTGGAATCATGCTACATTTTCGGTAGGGAACAAATAAGGGAGGAATTTTAAATGGAAGAAACAGCAAATAGCGGGTTGGTCAAGGGCTTTCGCTTGATTTGGGCGATCGTGAAGTTGAATTTGTTTTTTGTCGTATTGACGCTTGCCGGTGGTGGAATCTTAGGGATCGGTCCAGCGTTTCATATCATCAGTGCTTTGATCCACGAAGATGGACTGAACTATGAGAATCAAAGCTTTCGTAGGGCATGGCGCATTTGGCGCAACGTCTTTGTCAAGGCCAACAAGCAGTTTTATCTGTTTTTCCTACTGACAGGGTTCTTAGTGTATAACTTGTATTTAGCTACCCAGATCCAAGGATTGATTTGGCTGATGATCTCTTTTGTTTTAGTTGTTGTCAGTGGATTGAGTGTTTTACTGTACCTGTTAAGTGTGGTTTTTGACACGTCTTATGAGATTTCCTTGTGGAATAACCTGAAATTGTCCTTTGTGTGTCTGTTTCTTCATATGGCGACCTTTCTAAAATTACTGGTTGGGATCGCTAGTATTCTAGTTTTTACTTGGATGATGAAAGGGCTCTTGCTCTTTGGAACCTTCAGCTTACTGATTTTATGGTGCCATGTGGCGATCAGCCAGGAAAAAAACGTCATTGATCGGGATTTGGCACATGACTAAGTGGCGTTTTCGTTTGTTCAAACATGATTTTTTGATCAATCAGTTGATGCAGCTGTACAGTGTGCTCTTGGTGATCATCTCCATCATTATTATGCTGGTCCTGACCGCTTATACCGGAGCGGATCGTTTTACTACGAGTGAACGTTTAGTGGAGAGCACAAGCATGCAGCTGGATGCTTATGTACAAGACCAAAATACCGTTGTTTCAACGGTACTTGGCGAATTTACTAGTTCAGATACCGCCTTTGAATCATTACGCAACTATTTGCAGCTTTCATTGCCAGATTATTTTTCCTATAGTAATGATATTTTTCGCCAGACGGGACAAAGTGTTTACTTACCAAATATTCTCTATCGTTTGATTCGTAATCATCCTAGTATCGAAGAGATCATCATTCAATTGGATGAAAGCAATGAGACACTAGTGGCAACGCCGGATACACCTTACGGAGAAAAACACAGCGGCAAACAGATTGATTTAAAAAATCGTCTGTTTTTTGTTCGTTCGATCGCCCAACCAAGTAATTATGCCCAGCCCTTAGGCCAAGTCTACGTGATCTTTCGTTCAGACGATGTTTTAGCCAATCGACAAGAAGACAACCAAATTCATGGAATCAACAGTTTTTTGTATACCTCAAATGGTCAGCGGCTGTACAAGGATGCCACGAACCTCAGCAAGGAAACTTTAGCCAAAATTGATCAGGCGGTTGCTCACGGAACCATTCACGACACTCTTTCGAAAGACTTTTATATCAAAAAACAAACCACTGTCAGCGGAGAAGTGTCCCTGGTTTTGTTGTCAAAAAGAGTGATCTGGCGTGATATTTTTTCTAGTGCCATCTGGATCTTTAGTTTCGGGATCGGGATTCTCTTATTAGTCCTATGGGTGCTTCATCGCACCTTTAAGCGCTATACATCGCAAGTACAGCAGATCGTCTATGCGACGAAAGAAGTCAGCCAAGGGAATTTTGACAAACGGATCGATACCGCCAATGTCCAACAAGAGCTGAAAGAAATCGCAGAAGCCATCAATCAAATGACCTACAGTATCAACGAGTACATCAAAGATATTTACACGCTAGAGATCAAACAACGGGATGCCGACATGCGGGCGCTGCAAGCCCAGATCAATCCGCATTTTCTCTATAACACATTAGAATACATTCGAATGTATGCCTTGAGCCGCAACCAAGAAGAGCTGGCGGATGTCGTCTATGCTTTTTCGGCCCTATTACGGAACAACACGACGCAAGAAAAGACGAAGACCTTAAAAGAAGAAATCGATTTTTGTGAAAAATATGTCTACTTGTTTCAGATGCGCTACCCAGATAAGATCGCCTATCATGTAACCATCGATCCGGCATTAGAACAGTTGGAATTGCCGAAGTTCACACTGCAGCCACTTGTCGAAAACTATTTTGTTCACGGCATCGATTATCAGCGCAATGATAACGCCATCAGTATCAAAGCTTATAAAGAAGCCGGTCAAATCGTGATTGAAGTCAAAGACAACGGCAAAGGCGCAGATCCGCAGCAGTTAGGAATGATTCATGAAGAATTGCAAAATCAGGAGATCGGAGCCCAAACCTCAATCGGGATCAAAAATGTTCACGAACGGTTGCGGGGCATGTTCAATGGCGCTTATCAAATGGACGTTACGTCTCAAGCAGCCGCTGGGTTTACGGTCAAGATCCGTCTAGATGAAAACAATTTGCAAAGGGGGCATGAGGCAGATGTATAAAGCAATGTTCGTTGATGATGAATATATGATCTTGCAAGGGCTGCAAATGATCTTGCCTTGGCAAGAGCTGGGCTTTGAGGTGGTGCATACAGCGAAAAGTGCTAGTGAGGCCCTAGAGTATCTACAAGAACATTCCGTTGATTTGCTGATCACGGATATTCGGATGCCAGAAATGAACGGCATCGATATGATCCGCCAAGCGCAAGCGTTTGGGAATCGATTTTTTTCGATCATTCTATCTGGTTATCAAGAGTTTGCCTTTGTCAAACAAGGCATGGCGTTAGGTGTGCGTAATTATCTAGTCAAACCTGTTAACAAAGAAGAACTGCGTAGCAGTGTTCAAGCGATTGCAGCTGAGTTAGAGGAGCAGCAAAAACTGTTGGCAGAAAAAGAACTTTATCAAGAATCAAGCCTGCTGCTTTGGTTGAATGATGAATTGAACGAAAGCGAGTACCTCCATTTGCTGGCGCAGCAGAGGGTGCCGCTAGCAGCACCCTTTACCGTTTTGCAGTTCAATGGGACTGCCGAGATCTTACAAAAAATCACGACGTTTTTTCAGCAACACGATCAGCCATTGATCTTACCAGGGCGATTAGATGAAAACCAAGTGATCATTACCGCAGCCGGACCAAGACAACAAATCAACGCTGTCTTAAAAGCATTAGCCCAGCAACTTAATAGTAAAGACTGGCAGTTGATCATGAGCGAAACCATCAACGAGTGGGAGAATTTGTATAAAGCCTATGAGAAAATCAAGCAAGTTCAATCGCTGCAAGCCTTCTATCCAGATCTGTTTTTACAAGAACAGACGATCCACGTGGATATATTAGAGCGAAACGAAGAACTACCGTTTCTATCTTTTAACAAAGCGCTGACCATCGGGGATGTTAAAACGATCCAACATGAGCTAGATAAAATGTTCGCTATTTTGGAACAAACCCAAGCAGACCCTGAACATGTTCGCTATGTTTCTTTTTTGTTGTTCAATGATATTTATCGGCAACTGCCGGTGCTTTCCCAAGAAAACCATGAGCAGATTTTGGCACGGATTCGCGAGTCCAATACATTGGCAGATTTGCGGCAACTTTTTGATGATGTGTTGGAGCTGGCCAAATCGCAGCCGCCGCAAAAACGTTATTCAGAGATCGTTCAAAAGACGATCCAGCTGATTGAAGAAGGCTACACCCATGATTTGACGGTCAAATCAGCGGCAGAAGAACTGCACGTTAGCGTTGTTTATTTGGGGCAACTTTTTAAGAAAGAAACGGAAATGAGCTTTAATCAGTACGTCAATCTGGTGCGCATCAAGCAAGCCCAACAGCTGCTGCTTCATTCGAAAGCCACGATCAGTGAGATCGGCGATCGTATTGGTTACAACAATACCAACTATTTTTCGAAGATGTTTAAGAAGTTAAATGGCTTGACCCCCAAAGAGTTTCGCGATACCTATGAACAGCATTATGAATCCCTTGATTGAATTTAGATTTCTTCAAAAAAAATCCGGTTTTTGTGATTAAATGATAGTAATTGTGACGCTTTCACGGTAAACTAAGAGAGGAAAAATAAAGAAGAGAGCGTGATGTTGTGAAAGAAACCAAAAAATTTGCACAAGTTTTGATAGGTACCGGGCTGATTGCGTTAGCCATATCCTTATTGATCACTGCCCATCAAGGATATGATACGATCAGTACGTTTTTGTTAGGAATTTTGAATTTTATCGATGTCCCTTTTTGGATAGCCAGTTTGTGTTTTAACATTGTTGTTTTGTTGATCGTTGCAGTCTTTGATCGTGCCGAATTAGGCATTGGCAGTTTTATCAACGGGATCGGCTTAGGCTTGTTGATTGGGATCTTTGAACCAGTGATGGACAAAGTATCAATTCATTTGCCTTTCTACCCATGGATTGCTATTTTCGCTGCACCGATCTTATTTGGCATCGGCGCCGGCATTTACGTTTCTTCCAACAAAGGGTCGGCCGCACTTGAAGCCTTGACTGCCTTGATCTACAAACGAAGCAAATTGACCCAAAAAACGATCCGTATCGGATTGGATGCTGCGATGGTCTTGATCGGTTTTGCGTTAGGCGCCAGTGTGGGGTTAGGTACTCTCTTGTGTATCGTCTTTATTGGCCCAATCTTTGAAGCCACCATGAAAACCATCGCTGCCCGGAGGAAAAACGCCTAGCCTTGAGAATAAGTCGGAAAAAGCTGTCTGTGAGGGCAGCTTTTTTGCTGCTTCTATTTAAGGAAATCATCTGAAGAAAGAGGAATCCTGATTTCCTTAAGATTCTCTGGGTAAAAAAAGTGTTTTCTCCATGGTTCCCGACTGATTGGACTTGGTATACTGATAAGACGAGCAAAGGAGAAGTGAAAATGAAAAGTTATCGTTCGACGATTGCGGCTTGCTTTGTAGGGTACATCGTTCAAGCCGTGATCAATAATTTTGCCCCCTTATTATTTTTGACCTTTCAAAGCCAATACCAGCTACCAATCAGCCAGATAACTTTGTTGGTCAGTTTTAACTTTTTGACTCAGTTAGCCGTCGATTTTGCAGCAATCTTTTTTGTAGACCGTATCGGCTATCGTATTTCGATCGTAGCGGCGCATTTTTTTGCAGCGATCGGCTTGATTGGTTTAGCCATTTTTCCCTTATGGTTTCCGACCCCGTTTAGTGGATTATTAGCAGCGGTTTTGTTGTATGCCATTGGCGGTGGCTTGCTGGAAGTTTTAGTCAGTCCCATCGTTGAAGCCTGTCCAACGGAACATAAGGAAAAAACGATGAGCATGCTGCACTCGTTTTATTGCTGGGGGTACGTGGGGGTCGTTTTGTTCTCAACGGCGTTCTTCATGGTGTTCGGTATTCAACAGTGGCCGATTTTAGCGATCGTCTGGGCGCTGATCCCGTTGGTCAATTTGTTTTTCTTTACCAAAGTCCCGTTGGCGCCAATCGTTGCCGAAGGAGAACGAGGGTTGACCACTCGGCAGCTCTTTTCCTTGAAAAGCTTTTGGCTGTTTCTGGTGATGATGGTCTGTGCTGGAGCCAGCGAACAAGCAGTCAGCCAATGGGCATCGACCTTTGCTGAACAGGGCTTAGGTGTTAGTAAGACACTAGGCGATTTGGCAGGACCGATGGTTTTTGCCTTGATGATGGGGATCTCCCGCTTGCTTTACGGCAAATTTGGAGAACGAATCGATTTGAAACGCTTTATGTTTTTGAGTGTTTTGCTTTGCCTACTGGCGTATATGATGATCGGCTTTGCTTCATTGCCATTGATCGGGTTCCTTGGCTGCGGCTTAAGCGGTTTTGCCGTAGGGATCATGTGGCCGGGGGTCTTTAGTCTTTCTGCGCAATACATTCGCAACGGCGGGACGGCGCTATTTGCTTATTTGGCATTAGCGGGAGATCTAGGATGTTCAATCGGACCCGCTGTCGTCGGTAGCATCGTCGAATGGACGGGACAACAGCTGCAGGTTGGGATTTTAGGTGCGATCATTTTCCCGATCATCTTGCTGGCAGGAATTTATTTGGTTCAACAAATGCACAAAAAACGACAGCTTCCGTTGCTGGTTTTTCAAGAATCCACAAAAGAATAAAAAAATTTTGGAGCAAATGCCGTCTTTTCATGGTATTTGCTTTTTGTTTTCTGAAATTCCTCTAGTCAAGATAGTTTCTATCCGCTATACTTTGACTTATTCATTTAAAAAGGAAGTGATGTTGTGAAAAGTCAATTGAAAAAAGAAATCAGTTTTTTTGGGGCATTATCGACAGTAATGGGAACGGTGATTGGCGCCGGCGTGTTTTTCAAAGCAGCGGCTGTGGTCCAGCAGACCCAATCGACTGGATTGACCTTGTTGGTTTGGCTGCTTGCCGGCTTTCTAACGATTTGCGGCGGCTTGACCGTGGCAGAGTTAGCGACGGCGATTCCTGAGACCGGCGGACCTATTCGATATATCGAAAGAATTTATGGGAAATTACCCTCCTTTTTATTAGGCTGGGCACAAAGTATCATTTACTTTCCAGCGAACGTGGCGGCTTTAAGTATTATTTTCGCAACACAATGTTTGAACTTATTTCATCTACCTAGCAATTATTTGCTTCCTTTATCGATTTTGACCGGAACGAGTGTGACCTTGATTAATCTTTTGGGAACAAAAGCTGCAGCTCAAGTCCAGTCCGTCACCTTAGCAGTCAAGCTGATTCCGATTGCGGTGATTATCGTGGCTGGCCTGATGACACCAGGGCAAGTATCGGTCTCATTGGTGGATTTTTCTTCCAATACTCAAGGCTCCCTTGCAGCTGGTATCAGTAGTGCCCTCTTAGCAACCCTTTTTGCTTATGATGGCTGGATGGGGGTCGGCAATGTCGCTGGAGAAATGAAGCGACCCGAAAAAGATTTGCCTAAAGCCATCATCTTTGGGTTGAGTTTTGTCACCTTGGTGTACGTGTTGATCAATGTTGCGTTTTTAAAAACATTGCCGATCGATCAAATCGCTGGTAATTTGAACAGTGCCTCAGAAACTGCGATGGCCTTGTTCGGCAGTTTTGGCGGAAAACTGGTCACGATCGGTATCTTGATCTCTGTTTATGGCGCATTGAACGGCTATACAATGACTGGCTTGCGGGTCCCATATGCGATGGCGTTGGAAGATGAGATTCCTCTCAGTAAGACCTTTGCGACCCTAAGCAAAACCACCAATGCACCCTATGCGGCGGCCTTTTTACAATTAGGGATCGCTTGTATCATGATGCTTTTAGGCACCTTTGATCTTTTGACCGATATGCTGGTTTTTGTTATGTGGTTCTTTAGTGTATTATTGTTTGTAGGAGTTTTTCGTTTGCGAAAAACAGAACCGCAGATGAAGCGTCCGTATAAAGTTCCCTTCTATCCAATCATTCCCTTGGTTGCGATTTTAGGCGGCTGTTTTATCTTGATCATGACCTTGATCACTGACACGTGGTTAGCAGTCGTGGGAATCGGCGTGACGTTACTAGGAATTCCCGTTTTTTATGGAAAAGCAAAAGGAAAAGCGAGAGGGGCGAAAGAATGAAGATCGTTGTACTTGATGGCTATGCGTTGAATCCAGGGGATTTGGCTTGGCAAGGGTTTGAAGAATTAGGAGAGGTGACGGTGTATGATCGTACCTCATATACAGATAAACAAGAAATTATTGAGCGAATCGGTGATGCCGAAGCGATTTTAACAAATAAAACGCCGATCACCGCTGATGTGCTCAAAGCATGTCCGCAATTGACCTACATTGGGGTATTAGCAACTGGATACAATGTCGTTGATTTGGCAGCAGCGAAAGAACAAGGAATCACCGTGACCAATATTCCTAGCTACAGTACCAATGCAGTGGCACAAGCGACCTTTGCTTTGCTGCTGGAAGTGACGAATCAAGTGGGACACCATAATCGTTCCGTGCATCAGGGCGACTGGCAAACTAGCAAAGATTTTTCTTATTGGCAGACACCGTTGATGGAATTGGCAGGCAAAACGATTGGGCTGATTGGATATGGTGCGATCGCTCAAGCAGTTGCCACGATCGCACATGCGTTTCAATTGAAAGTAATCTACTTTAATCATCGACCAAAACCAGCACAAGCGGATTGGGCAAAACAAGTTTCGCTGGCGGAACTGTATCAAGAAGCAGATATCATTAGCCTTCATGTTCCACAGTTTCCTGAGACAGAAAAAATGATCGATCGCACAGCATTGGCACAAATGAAATCTTCTGCGATCCTGATCAATACCGCCCGTGGCGGCTTGATCGATGAAGCGGCAGTTGCTGAAGCGCTGAAAACCGGGCAGATCGCAGCCTTGGCGGCAGATGTCGTCTCGAAAGAACCGATTGCAGCGGACAATCCCTTGTTGCAAGCACCAAATTGCTATTTGACGCCGCATATCGCTTGGGCGCCAGTCGAAACCCGACGTCGTTTGATGGGGATCGCTGTGGCGAACTTAAGCGGCTTTAAAGCAGGTACAGCGCAAAATGTCGTGTAAGCAAAACGAGCAATTAAAAGGACTTTGACAAAGCAGGCGACTAGCAAAGCAGTTAGTCTCGCCAACACAGTAACCATTTCGACCAGTCAGCCAGCCTCACAAGGTGATTGGTCGTAGGACTGGTGGTTTGTCTAAGTCTTTTTTTGCTGAAAAAGAAAGGAGACGGTCTTGAAAAAGTATTATTATCTAGCGGCCTTTGTTAGCTTGCTGGTCTTGAGCTGGCTGATCCAAACCCAAAGCAGTCGCTTTTATACACAGCCGATCATAGAAGTACAAACGGTTCAAGTCACCGCCGACCAGCAGCAGATTCAAGGGATCCTTCGCAACGGAGAAGAAGCTGGGGCACTGCGGACAGTCACTACGCAATACACCCCCAACGGTGCGATTCATCCGTTGTATCAGAACGGACAACAGCTGCTTTTGCAAAAAGAAGGGGATGGCTGGCAGGTACAAGCACAAAAACGGGATGGGTATCTCTTTTTCTTCTTTGCCTTATTCCTGATGGCAGTAGTCGCAATTGGTGGCAAAAAGGGCTTACGGGCTTTGCTTAGTATCTTTGTGAATACTGGCTTGCTGCTCCTTTTTCTTTGGTTTCACAAAGGCAACAGCTCCTTTTCATTGGTCTTTTTGATGATCGTTTTTACGATCGTCTCGTTGGTTTTGACGATGGGGATTTCCTATGGCTTTCGTACGATCGACAGCCGCAAAATCATTGCCTCGTTAGCCAGCGTCCTCTTGGCGTTTTTTCTCTGTCGGTTCGCCATGGATCTTTTGCAAGATCATGGGTTGCGCTATGAAGAAATGTCGTTTCTGACCCGTCCGTATCGCAGTGTCTATCTAGGGAGTCTGCTGATTGGCGCGATTGGTGCCAGCATGGACAATATCGTCATGCTGATTGCCAGTTTAGATGAGATCCAACGCATCAATCCCCAGACGAGCCGCAAGGAACGATTAGCGATCGGTCGGTCCATCGCGCAAGATACGACTTCTTCGATGATCAATGTCTTGTTGTTTGCCTATTTAAGTGGGAGTATGCCAGCGCTATTGTTTTACCTAGCCAATGGCTGGCTGCTTTCGCAAGCATTGCCGATGCATCTTTCTTTAGAAATAGTGCGTACAGTATGCGGCGGCTTTGCGTTGGTTTTATCGGTACCGTTGACGCTTCTATGTTTTGAAGTGCATAGGAGGAAAGCAAAATGACTGTTTTGTTTGTGTTGATCTTGCTTTTTCTCTTGCTGACTTTCGCTGTTTTTCGGATCGAAGGGCTGTTTCAAGTCACTGGTCTGTTTATGAATGTGGCTGTCTTTCTAGCGCTTCTGGTCCTGATTGACCGAGGGGCACCGATCATACCAGCGGCTTGTGTTGCCTTTTTAGCCGTGGCGGCGATCACCTTGTTTTTCGTGAATGGCGTCAATCAGAAAACCAAAATTGCCTTTGTCTGTGTGTTGGTCTTTCTAGGGCTTTTTCTACTATTATTTCCTCTTGTGCTCTCTGCAATGAATCTTCATGGGTTTTCGGCAGAGGAACTGGATGAGTTGGCGATGTATTCCTTTGATGTAGCTATCGATTTTAAGACATTGATGACTGTGATCATTTTGATGAGTTTTTCGGGGGCGGTGGCAGATGGGAGTATGGCGATCAGCACTGCAACCTATGAACTTTTTCAAGCAAACCCGCAAGTCTCAATCAAGGCATTAAGTAAAAGTAGTATGACAGTGGTATCAGACGTATTGTCTTCGACGATCAATACCTTATTGTTTGCCTTTATGGGAAGTAATCTGGCGTTGATTGCGTGGTTTCAAGATTTGTCGATCTCCTTTGGTGAAATGATCAATTCAAAGGCGTTCGTCTCAGAATTGATCGTTTGTTTGATCACGGGGCTGGCAGCGGTGATTATTTTACCCATCACCGCATGGGCAGCAAGTTGGTATTTTTTGAAAAGAAACCGAATGGAATAGGAAGGAGCGCAACCACCATGGAACCACTAATTGAAACTAAGCGATTAGTGCTGCGAGAAATGAGTCATGACGATCGACCAGCGATTGAAAAGATTTTGCAAGATCCAGAAGTTATGATTGCCTATGAAGGACCCTTCAGTGAGCAAGAAGTCACTGGTTGGATCGACAAACAGCTGCAACACTATCAAAACGATCACATTGGCTTGTGGCTAGTGATTGAGAAAGCATCCGGGCAAGCGATCGGTCAATGCGGGTTGACATGGCAAGACGTCAAGGGAGAAGCCGTTTTAGAAATTGGGTACTTGTTTCAAAAGAACTTCTGGCATCATGGGTTTGCCACAGAAGCCGCCCAGGCCTGTAAAGACTATGCGTTTGCAACGCTGAATGCCGCCATTGTTTATTCGATCATTCGTGAGACCAATCAAGCCTCCATAAATGTGGCATTGCGCAATGGAATGAAGCTGGTGGATCGCTTTGTTAAACACTATCGACAAGTGGACATGCCGCATCTTGTGTATGCTGTGGCGAAAGAGATGTGAAAAACGAAAGAATGCTTTTTTCGATTTAGACAATGAAATGCCCCTAGGAAGTTAGCTTTTTCTAACTTTCTAGGGGCGTTTTTTATGCTTGCGTAAAGCTTTTTCGTTCGATGAGTTCAGCCCCTAAAAGGACTGTTTTGGTGATTGTTCGAGGATGAACGATCTGATCCACCAATAAATCGATCGCGGTTTTGGCGATTTCCTCCACATCGATGTTAAACGTTGTTAGTGGGGGAGCCACAAATTTTGCGATCTCATTGTCATTGATACTGATTAATTCCAAGCGATCAGGAATGATGATAGATCGTTCATTTAACGCTTGGAGCACACCAACTGCGACGGTGTCAGAAGCCACAAAGAGCGCCTCTGGCAAATTGTCACCAAGGGATTCCACCATTTTTTTCGCCAAACGATAGCCGGTTTCAACGGAAAAATTGCCACCAGTAAACAGGAACGCCTCATCGAACGCATCTCGACGAGCCAACGTTTGACGGAAGATGACCTCGCGACTATCCATTTCTGCACGTTGGGTATCAGGATTTAGATAAGCACCACCAATAAAACCGATCTTTCGGTATCCTTTTGTTAAAAATAGATCGATCGCCAGTTGCGTCATTCGATCAGTATCAGGTTTGACCGTATCGAACAGTTCTGGACAGGGGTTGATTTCCAAAAGGACGCCATAGGGGCAAACGGATTTGAACTGCTGCGTTTCATTCTCAGTGAAAGAGCCAATCCCAATAAATCCGGCGACTTCTTGCAGTGTTTCTAAAACATCATCTTCATGGGTGATTAGTTGAATTTCCAAATTGTTGATTTTCGCATATTTTTCTAAAGAGATACGCAATTGTCGAAAATAGACATCTTGCAGCTCTTCTTGTTCTGTCAGCCAGAAAAGGACGGCGATTTTTTCTAGTGTTGTTTTTATTTTTGAGCGATCATAACCTAGTGATAAAGCGGTATGAATAATTTTTTGACGCGTATCGGCTGCGATCGACAACGATTCGTCGCCTTTCAATAATCGGGAAACAGTCGCTTGTGAAAAGCCTGATTGCTCGGCAATTTTTTTTATTGTAACCAATCTTCTTCACCTCTTTCTTCTAGTATACGCTAACAACTTTACCAAGTAAATGAATTTACTAAATATATTTACTGAATAGTGGAAGTTAATAACATAGAGGTATTTCGAAAAAAATATTTGTGTGATAAACCTTGATTTTATCCGTTTATTTACTCCTTTTAAGAAATTAATTTAGTAAAACTATTTACATATTAAGTAAAATAATTTATTATAAACAAGAAGATAGCGTTTGCAAAATAAAGAAAAGGTGGAGAAATGATGATGAAAAAAATGTCTCGAGTTCTTTTTTTAAGTGTAGCAGCTTTAGGATTAGGTGCTTGCGGTCCACAAAGTGAAGGGACAGATAGTACTGCAGCAAATAGTGGCAGCGATAATGACTATGATCTATTGGTCTGGGAAGACCAAGCAAAATCAGCTGGGATTGAAGAGGCAGTCAAACAATTTGAAGAAGAACACGATGTGACGATCAAAGTGGTCGAAAAAGCCTATGGTGGACAGATTGAAGATTTACGATTGGATGGACCCGCTGGTACAGGTGCGGATGTCATCACAATTCCTGGTGATCAAATCGGTACAGCAGTTACCGAAGGGTTGTTGAAAGAATTAACAGTCGATCAAACGCTACAAGATCTGTATACGGAATCAGCAATGCAATCGCAAATCGTTGACGGCAAAGTCTATGGTTTACCGAAAGCGGTTGAAACACAAATTTTGTATTATAACAAAGAACTAATTTCTGAAGAAGACTTGCCACAAACAACGGATGAGTGGCTGGAGTATTCCGAGTCTGTTTTAGGTGCTGACAGTTATGGGTTACTGGCATTGTGGGATCAAATTTATTACGCACAAGGTGTATTGAGCGGTTATGGTGGTTATGTTTTTGGCGAGAAAGCCGATGGATCCTATGACCCTGAAGATATTGGATTAGCTAATGAAGGCGCGATCGAAGGGGCAGACTATATCCAACAGTTTTATGATGCCGGTGTTTTTCCATCCGGATTGGTCGGTGAACAAGGAATCAATGTGTTGGACTCTTTATTTACGGAAGGAAAAGCTGCAGCTGTCGTCTCGGGACCATGGAACTTGTCTCCTTATAAAGAAGCGGGCATCGACTATGGTGTGAAAGAATTGCCATTATTAGGCAATGGTGAACATATGGGCTCCTTTATCGGTGTCAAAAGCTACAACGTAAGCAGTTATTCCCAAAACCCTGAATTAGCTGAAGCGTTCGTGAAATTCATCAGCAATGAGGAAAATTCAAAAGTCCGTTATGAAAAAACGCAAGAAGTACCAGCGGTTGCTTCATTGGCAGATGATCCAGCAGTTCAAGAAAGCGAAAGTGCTGCAGCCATTGCTGCTCAGTCCCAATACGCAGAACTAACGCCTGGGATCACTGAAATGAATTCAGTATGGGAACCAATGGATGCCGCATTGCAGACAATTGCTACTGGAAAGGCTGAACCGAAAACAGCTCTACCACAGGCAGTCGATCAGATCAAATCAGCCATTGCAGCAATTCAAAACTAAAAAGTCGTTACGAGGACAAACGTTTCGGATGGTGATTCAGTACTAGGAATCAAGTAATGCCGAACGAAACGTTTGTCAGCGGCTTTTTCTTACAGGGGGCGAAAATGTGAAAAACACGCAGTCGTATGCAAAACGAGCAATGCTATTCTCGATAATACCAGGATTCGGTCAATTTTATAATCGGCAAAAAATCAAAGGCGCTTTATTTTTCTTCTTTTTTGCTATGTATCTTGTCGTCTTTAAAGATTTATTTAATATGGGACTTTGGGGCATCGTGACATTAGGCGTGGAAGTGCCGAGAGACAATTCCATCTTTTTATTAGCAGAAGGATTAGTTGCCTTGATCGTCATCGGTTTTGGTCTGTTGTTCTATTATTTAAACATCCGTGATGCCTATAAAAACGGCGAATTAAGAGACAATGAGCTACCAGTCAACTCTATCCGTGAAAGCTACCAGGCACTATTAAGAGAAGGCTATCCTTATTTAATGAGTAGCCCAGCATTTTTCTTACTCGTGTTTTCTGTTATTTTTCCGATTCTCTTTAGTATCGCGTTAGCTTTTACGAACTATGATCTCTATCATTCTGCACCTGCCAATTTAGCAGATTGGGTGGGATTAGAGACCTTTAAGAAGATTTTTACTGTCGATATTTGGCGTAGTACCTTCTTCAATGTTCTAGGCTGGACAGTTATCTGGACCTTGATCGCCTCAACGTTACAAGTTTCTATCGGAATATTTTTAGCGGTGCTGGTGCATCAAAAAGAACTACGATTCAAAAAGTTCTTTCGAACGATTTTGATCCTCCCATGGGCAGTTCCGGGATTTGTTACGATCTTGGTATTTTCAGGAATGTTCAATGATTCCTTTGGTGCGATCAATAATACGATTTTGAATTTCTTCCAGATTTCACCGATTCCTTGGCTAACGAGTGCGAATTGGACCCGTTTAGCTTTGTTACTGATTCAAGGCTGGCTAGGCTTTCCGTATATTTTTATCGTGACTACAGGGACGCTGCAATCCATTCCTGATGATTTGTATGAGGCGGCGACCATCGATGGTGCTTCAGCTATGCAAAAATTCCGACGAATCACATTGCCATTACTGCTTTATGCAATGGCACCAATTTTGATTACGCAATATACGTTTAACTTCAACAATTTCAATATCATTTATCTGTTTAATTCTGGCGGACCGGCAGTTCCTGGTTCGACCGCTGGTGGTACCGATATTTTGGTTTCATGGATCTATAAGCTCACGATGCAAAATAGTCAATATGCACTAGCAGCAGCATTGACGATTCTCTTATCGATCGTCGTGATCGCGATTGCTTTATGGCAATTCCGCCGAACAAATTCATTCAAGGAGGTTGGATAACATGAAGGCAGCAAGTATGAAAAAACAAAAATTTGTCCGCCTATCCTTGACATATCTTGTACTGATTTTTACGGTAGTGGTGATCGTCTACCCTTTACTATGGACGATCGGTGCTAGTTTTAATCCTGGGAACAGTTTAATAAGTACGAGTCTGATTCCGACGAGTCCGACATTAAGTCACTACACGAAATTGTTTGCTGGTGACAACTCGCTATATTATAGTCAATGGTATTTGAATTCATTGAAAATCAGTGTATGCACTATGTTCCTGTCACTGATCTTTGTCTCCATGACGGCTTATTCCTTTTCACGGTTTCGTTTTACAGGCCGTAAAAATGGATTGATGCTGTTCTTACTACTACAAATGATCCCGCAGTTCTCTGCCTTGATCGCAATTTTTGTACTGGCGCAAATGCTCGGCTTGATCAATAGTCATTGGTTGCTGATCTTGATTTACGTTGGGGGTCAGATTCCCATGAACACGTACTTATTGAAAGGATATTTTGACTCGATTCCGTTAGATTTAGACGAGAGTGCCAAGATAGATGGTGCAAGCAATACGCGAATATTCTGGCAAATTTTGATTCCATTATCTCGACCAATGCTCGCAGTGGTTGCCATGAATGGTTTCACCGGACCACTGGGAGACTTTGCCCTGTCTTCAGTGATTTTACGTAATCCTGAGTACTATACATTACCCATCGGGTTATACAAATTAGTCACGGATAAAATGGGTGCCAGCTATACGACTTTTGCGGCAGGGGCCATTTTGATCAGTATTCCGATCGCGCTCGTCTTTATTGCATTACAAAAACATTTTGTCACCGGTTTGACCGCTGGCGGCACAAAAGGATAGGAAGAGAAGATGACAAGATATAACTTAGAAGAACGCTTTTTACATGGTGGGGATTATAATCCTGACCAGTGGCTAAATTATCCCGAGATCTTAGCCAAAGATTTAGAACTAATGGAAAAAGCTCATGCTAATACATTTTCCCTTGGTATTTTTGCTTGGAGTGCCTTAGAGCCAGCAGAAGGGGTGTTTCAATTTGAATGGTTAGACAAAATCATGGATCAGCTCGCCGAACGAAACAGTAACGTCATTTTAGCGACGCCAAGCGGCGCGCGTCCTGCCTGGTTGTCTAAAGCATACCCTGAAGTTTTACGGACCAATGAAAAACGGGAAAAAATGTTACACGGTGGGCGACACAATCACTGCTTTTCTTCGCCAATCTATCGTGAGAAAGTGGCGATCATCAATCGGAAATTAGCTGAACGCTACCACGATCACCCAGCACTATTGATGTGGCATATTTCCAATGAGTATTCTGGAGATTGTCATTGTCCTATTTGCCAAGAAAACTTTCGTCAGTGGGTCAAGCAGAAGTACCAAACGCTAGCAGCCTTGAATGAGGCCTGGTGGGGACCGTTCTGGAGCCATACCATCACCGATTGGTCGCAAATCGAATCTCCTTCACCAATCGGCGAAATGCAAGTTCATGGACTAAATCTAGACTGGCATCGTTTTGTAACCGATCAGACTATTGATTTCTATGAACATGAGATCAAAGACATTCGTCGTTTGTCTCCAGATGTGCCGATCACAACGAATTTCATGGCAGATACCCGTGATTTGATTCCCTTTTATAGTCTTGATTATGGAAAATTTGCCCAGCATGTGGATGTCATTAGTTGGGACTGTTATCCTGCTTGGCATAATGATTGGGGAACGACAGCTGATTTGGCAAGTAAGGTTGGGTTTATCAATGATCAATATCGTAGCTTGAAAAAGCAACCATTTTTGATCATGGAATCAACCCCTAGTGGTGTGAATTGGCATCCAGTCAATCGCACGAAACGTCCCGGGATGCATCTTTTGTCTTCTATGCAATTTATTGCTCACGGTTCAGACAGTAATCTTTATTTCCAATGGCGGAAATCTCGAGGCTCGTCTGAGAAGTTCCATGGGGCCGTCGTGGACCATGACAGCGACGAGCAAAATCGTGTTTTTCAAGATGTAGCAGAAGTGGGGAAAGCCTTAGAAGAAATCAAAGAAATCAAAGGATTGCACAAAAAAGCCAAAGTGGCGATCATCTATGATTGGGATAACAATTGGGCGCTCAATGATGCGCAAGGTTTTGGTTTGGAGAGCAAACGCTACCCACAAACGTTGCAAGAGCATTATCGCTATTTTTGGGATCATGACATCGCGGTTGATGTCATCACGAAAGACCATGACTTTGATGCTTACCAATTGATCATCGCTCCGATGCTTTACCTCTTACCAAAAGAAACTATGAAAAAATTTCAACAGTATACGAAAAATGGCGGGACACTGGTTTCCACTTATTTGACGGGGATCGTGAATGAAACGGACTTGACCTATTTAGGGGGCTGGCCCCAAGAGTTAGAAGAACTGTTTGGTGTGTCTGTGAAAGAAATCGATACGTTATATCCGAAACAAAAAAATCTGCTTTTAATGAAGGAGAAGCAGTACCAAATTCATGATTATTGTAGTATTGTCCAAACAAACACCGCCCAAACGTTAGGGGTGTACGGTGCAGATTTTTATCAAGGTCAAGCTGCAGTGACCGTAAATGATTATGGTGAAGGAAGTGCCTACTATCTCGGGGGACGGACGGATCAAGCCTTTTTGGAAGACTTCTATCAAGAAGTAACACAACAGCTTCGCTTACAAAATGAGTGGGTCCGCCAAGGTTCAACGAACGTGTCGATTCAAAGTAGAGAAAGTCAGCAAGAGCAGCTCGCTCCGACCACCTATTATTTTGTGATGAATTTTTCCGAAGAAAATCAAGAAGTAGAGGTAGCAACTTCAGGAATCGATTTGCTTACTGGAAAAACGACAAGCCAACTTCTTCAGTTGGTGCCTTATGAGGTGCAGATCATCAAAGTGACAGCACCAAATCAATAAAAACTATTGTGTCAATTATATGAGAAAAAAGAAGTATTAACGCTGATGAAAAGCGTTAGTACTTCTTTTTTATAGAGAATGGTTTAATTTTCTTGCGCAAATTCGGCAGCTTTTGTTCCTGCTTGGCGTCCGAAGATGATGATATCGGCAACTGCATTTCCGCCAATTCGGTTTTCACCATGCAACCCACCAGTTACTTCTCCGGCTGCAAAGAGACCTGGAATGATCTCGTTATCCGTAGCGATCACTTCTGTGTTCGTGTTGATCTTCACGCCGCCCATCGTGTGGTGGATACCAGGAGCAATGGCGATGGCATAGTAAGGTCCTGTTGACAAATCGTTGTCCATTGCTGTGCTGCGTCCAAAGGCTTCGTCTTCACCAGCAGCCACACTGCTGTTCCAGGTAGCGATCGTTTCAGCAAGCGCTGCTTCTGGCATGTCCAATTCTTTTGCCAATTCTTCGATCGTGTCAGCGGATTTGACTAACCCTTGTTGCTCGTAAAAATCAATGGCTGTTACGCGTTCTTTGACACCTGCATCAAAAACTAACGTTGCCGATTTTTCAGGTAGGGCAATAATCGCTTCAGAGACTTTGTCTCGTGTTTCCATTTCATTGAAGAACCGTTCGCTTTCTTGATTGACCAAGATCGCGCCTTCTCCACGGACAGCTTCAGTGATCAACAGTGATTTAGACTGATCCACTGTTGGGTGAATTTGGATTTGTTCTAAATCAACCGTTTGTCCGCCTAATGCTTCGATCATTTTGATTCCATCACCAGTCGAACCCTCTTGGTTCGTTGTCACGTAGTCTGCCAATTCTGGTTTGTACTCGGTGATCATGTCGAAATTGGCACCGAAACCGCCTGTTGTAACGACAACTGCTTTGGCATCAATGGTTTGTTCGGTTCCTTCTACTTCAACGGTCACCCCGTTGACTTGACCATCTTCTTCATTGATTTCTTTGACATCGGCATTCACAAAAATTGGGATTTCCAATTCATGGATGTTGCGCATCAAGCCATCAACTAAGTATTCCCCAACCGCGGAACCATCAGATGGACGGTGCGTTCTTTTTTCACTCATCCCGCCAGTGGTTGTTAAGTTGTCTAAGGTGATACCCATTGAATCTAACCAATCGATCGCTTCTGCTGAATGATCTACAAAGTAGCGCAACAATTCTTCATCATTGGTGTTGTGACCGCCAGCTAATGTTTCTTCATAGAATAGATCATTTGAATCTTCGATGCCTTCTGCTTCTTGGAATTTGGTTTCTGAAGCGTTCATTCCTGCAGAAGATTTCAATGTATTCCCACCAGAAATTGGCATTTTTTCTAAAATAACTGGGTTTGCGCCAGCTTCCTTTGCTTGGATCGCAGCGGCCATTCCAGCGCCACCCGCACCGACGATCACGACATCGTAGCTGTCTGCAAGTTCGCTAGGGTCTGTGTATTCTTGACCAGATGCAGCTGAAGTTGCATCTGTTTCTTCATTAGCAGATGAACCAGTACTTGTGCTGCTGCTTGTTTGTGAATCAGCGCCACAAGCACTCAAAGTTGCTAACGAGGTTAGGACTAATAGTGTTTGGAAAATTTTCTTCATTGTTTTTATTCCTCCTAAAACTTTTTCCAAATCAAAGACTAACATAGTTGTCATGTTATTTTTAGGTTTTGTTCGAAAAATCACATAATAATTAGAAAAGTTTAATTTATAAAGCGTTTTAGTCGAGGTGGAAGGGTTTCTTGGTCATCATAAAAAAGAGTAGATTCGTGAATTTGTGGAAATAGAAGAATTACTGATTCTATGATTTGTTTGGTATTAATCATGAAGGGAGTATGAAATGAGATTTGATTGGTCTCTTTTCTGTTATTGAAAAAAAGTACGTCACTGAGGTGCCGAGGAACGATCTCTTTTATTGAAAATAAATCAACCGCTTTGCGATCAAAAGATAGAAAGAAATTAGTGAAATCAGTATTTGTGGTCGCCAATTTTTATTCAATAAATAGAGATAGAATCTTGGGTTTCAAGAACCATTGCCAAGAAATTGCGGTGTTTCTTAAAAAAATCAAGAGAACTGTCTTGCAAAACCAATCCTTTCTTGTATAATAAAAATAAGTTAGGTCTACCTAAAAAATAAATAAACTATCCTTAACTATGGAAATGGAGTGAAAATAATGATTACTTTTTCAGAAATATCTGCAGCCTATGATGGCAATCATCAAGTGATCGCGGATTTGTCGTTTCAAGTAGAGAAACCGGCGATCGTAGGGATCATCGGTCCAAATGGGGCAGGGAAGTCGACGCTGATCAAAGCGGCGTTGAAGTTGATCCCTTCCAGTGGGGACATGAGTGTCGACAAAAAAGCGTTAAAAGACTTCCAAAAGGAAATTGCCTATGTCGAACAAAAGACCGCGGTTGATTACACGTTTCCGATCACAGTCAAAGAAGTCGTATCTTTAGGCTTGTATCCTAAAATGCGCATGTTCCAAAGGATGTCGGCCAACGATTGGCAGAAAGTGACAGCCGCTCTGGCAGCGGTAGAAATGGAATCCTTTGCGGAACGTCAGATTGGGGAATTGTCCGGTGGGCAGTTTCAGCGGGTCTTGATTGCTCGAACGTTGGTGCAAGATGCCAACTATATTTTCCTCGATGAGCCCTTTGTAGGGATCGATGCCACCAGTGAAGCGATCATCGTCGGGCTGTTACGTAACTTGCGAGATGCTGGCAAGACGATTTTTATCGTTCACCATGATCTGGGAAAAATCACCGAATACTTTGATTCCTTGGTTCTGCTCAATCAAACCCTGATCGCTGCGGGCCCAGTCAGTGAAGTCTTTACCGAAAGCAATTTGAAGCAAACATTTGGTGATGCGATCATCGTGAAAGGAGGCGTTTAACATGTTGACAAGCTTTTTTACGAGTTTAAGTAACTATCATTTCTTGCAAAATGCCTTGATCACGGCAGTCGCGATCGGGATCGTCGCAGGGGTGATTGGTTGTTTTATCATCTTACGAGGGATGTCCTTGATGGGGGATGCAATCTCTCATGCGGTCTTACCAGGGGTAGCCTTGTCTTATATCTTCGGCGTTCACTTTTTTGTCGGGGCAATCTTCTTTGGGATTTTAGCCTCCATGATCATTACCTATATCGCCAATAACAGCCTGATCAAAAGCGATACGGCGATCGGTATCACCTTTAGTTCGTTTCTAGCTTTAGGGGTTATCTTAATTGGGGTAGCAAACAGTTCGACTGATTTGTTTCACATTTTGTTTGGGAATGTGCTAGCGGTGCAAGATAGCGACAAATGGCTGACGATCGCTATCGCTATCCTTGTGCTGGCAGTGATCATCCTCTTCTTCCGTCCACTGCTGATCACTTCTTTTGATCCGATGATGGCAAAGGCCTTTGGGATGAAAGTGCAAGCCTATCACTACTTATTGATGTTCTTATTAACTTTGGTTTCAGTGACAGCGATGCAAAGCGTCGGAACGATCTTGATCGTGGCTTTATTAGTCACTCCAGCAGCAACGGCTTATTTATATACAAAACAATTGAAGCATATGATGATCATCGCAGGGGTTTTAGGTGGTCTCGCCTCATTTATCGGCTTGTTTATCGGGTACAGCTTTAATATTGCCGCAGGATCAAGTATCGTTTTGACCGCAGGAGCCTTTTTCGTGATCGGTTTCTTGTTCTCACCAAAACAAAAGACCAGTCCAGTCAAGCGCTGGTCAGCGACAGCGGTTTTAGCAACGGCAGCTGTAGCCGGTGGCTTCTTTTTGGCACAGCAAAACGGACAGATGGCCCAAACAGAAGGGAAACTTTCAGTAGTAGCGACCAATTCGATCATTGCTGATATTACGGAAAACATTGCCGGTGATCGAATCGATCTTCACAGTATCGTACCAGTGGGGCGTGATCCCCATGAATATGAACCTTTAGTGGAAGATGTTCGAAAAGCGACCGATGCTGATCTTATCCTTTACAACGGCTTGAATCTAGAAACTGGCGGCAATGGCTGGTTTACCAAATTGATGAACAATGCCAATAAGGTAGAAAATGAAGATTACTTTGCCGTCAGTGATGGCGTGGATGTGCTTTATTTATCTGATGATGAAGACCACAGCAAAGCCGATCCTCATGCATGGTTAAATCTAGAAAACGGCATGATCTATGCCCGTAACATCGCTCAACGCCTGAGTGAAAAGGACCCTGACAATCGCTCTTTCTATGAAGAAAACCTTGAACGCTACTTGGCTTCATTAGAAGAACTGGATCAGCAAGCGAAGGAAAACTTCCAATCGATTCCTGAAGAGAAGAAATTGATCGTCACCAGTGAGGGAGCCTTCAAATACTTCTCTAAAGCCTATGGTGTACCGTCTGCCTATATTTGGGAAATCAATACCGAAGAAGAAGGTACCCCTGCGCAAATCAAAAACTTAGTGGATCAGCTGCAAAACTCAGCCGTCGCTTCCTTGTTTGTCGAAAGCAGCGTCAATACTCGTCCAATGCAAAGTGTTTCTCGTGATGCGGGCATTCCGATTTTCGGAACCGTCTTTACCGATTCGATTGCAGAACCGGGAGAAGAAGGCGACAGCTACTATAACATGATGAAGTGGAATCTCGAGACGATTTATCAAGGCTTGAATCAATAATACAAAAACATCCTTAGCTCGTTCTGGCTAAGGATGTTTTTTCGTCGTATTTTTGTGCTGGAGAAAAGCAAAGAGATAAAATCCGCAGCCCATCAAGGCAGCAAGAAATGCGATGACAGGAAAGTACAACCCCTGACCGTAAACATAGGCTGTATAAGCAAAGAAGGCGATCAAAAACCAGAGTGTTCCTGAGATGACCATTTTTTGGTTCCTCCTAATTGTTTAAAAGTATTTATTTGGTATATTTTAACACGATAGGAGCAAAAAGAAAATCAGCGAATCGAACGTTTGCTGAAACGATTTGCTGATTTTTTCCCAATTACAACGATGAACAGTTAAGAAACGTTCAATTGCTGTTGCGGTTCTAAATGGTAATAAAGGATCTCTGGCGGGACGCCGAGTCGGGCGGGAATCTTGGTCATACCGACCCCACTGGAAACACTCAATAAGGTCTCATTTCCTAAAAGGTAGAGCCCATCGGTATATTTCAACGCGCCCTTTGTTTTCGCATAATAAAAAGGCAAGCGAATCTGCCCGCCATGGCTATGGCCAGAAAGAATCAAGTCGTAGTTTGGCAGATTGGTGATCCGAGAAACATAATCGGGTTCATGGAGCAAAAGCAGCTGCCATTCTGCTAAGGTTGCTTCATAGGTAAAACTGACTTTCGGACTTTCTATATCGATACCGACAATATTCATCGACGTCTTGTCATCAGAACCAAAAACCGACTCATTATCAAGTAAGGTAAACCCTGCATGCTGGTATATTTCCTTAACAAAGTAATGACCGTCATTCAAATGGTCATGGTTCCCCATAACTGCGATCTTACCCAGAGGCGCTTGCAATTTTTTCAGCTTTTCGATCAGTCGCTTGGTTGAACGATGCGGCCATTTTTTATAATTATCGATCAGATCCCCCGTGATGATGATCAGATCCGGCTTGTTTTGGATCGTTGATCGAATGATGCGATTCATTCGTCTTGGTTTAAACCAACGAGAAAAATGGAGATCACTGATATGGGCAATCACGATATTGCTTTCTGCTTGGTAAAGGTCATAAGCTTTTGAAATATCTAAGACGGTGCGCTTGTCTTTTTTTATGAGATAATGCCGTTGTTTGAGAAGATGCGGTTCAATAATAAAGGAGTAAACTAGCAAGCCCGTAAGGAGGAATGCAATAAGAATGAGGGTGTACATGGCGTGGCTCCTTTTTTGATTTGCTAGTTTCTAGCATAGTAGATTCTTACAAAAAAAGCAATCATACGGAAGCAAAAATAACAAAAAATATCCATCGTATTTCGCTTGATTTTTCCATTAAAAAAGATACAAAAGAAGCTGCAACAGCCTATCTTTTGTATCCTAGATCGCAATTATTTGATTTTCACCAATCGTTTGAAGCGTGCCTTGTGTTTGACAGGGATCAAAGCCATGACACAATCATAAGGGACAGAGATGATCGCCCATGCGAGACTTTTACTTGAAGCAAAGGGATAGTTTTGCTGTAAGACAAAATGGCCACTGATCAAGGCAAAACCGATACTCCCGACCCACAGCCATTGCGGGTCCCAATTCGTGAAGTGCTGGAGGGCTGTGATGACAAACGGATAGCCGTAAAAGTACAATGCAGTCAAAACGAAAGTGACATTTTTGGTTAATTGACGCAAGGTCAGTAAGAAAAACAAGCCAGAAAGAACGATACCCAATGGAGGAAACAGACTAACTAAGAAGGAATAAACGATGCCCCATAAGATCATGCCTGGGCCTTTGACGAGAGCAGCTATGACAAAGACAAAAAGTAGGAATAAGAGCTGTTGCGAAAAACTTGCTGCCGTCAAAAGTCCGAAGAAACCAACCAATAACCAGTGAGAAAAAGTCGCTGTTTGATTCTTTTGTGGCGTCTGCTGCTGCAGTTTTAGCCATGTAGCAAAATTGGGGAAATCTTGCTGGAAATTTCGCTGAAAATCGCTATTGAATGCTTGATGGGCATTTTGCTGCCGATAGTAGTGATATTGATTTTTTAACGTGCCTTTAGTTGCTGCTTTTTGGCCAGAAAAAAAGCGGCCGGGATCAATTTTTGATCGTTCCATATTTCCACCTCCATACGATTTCGTTACCCTCAGTATAGAGAAAATAAGCTTCGGCGTCCTCCAACTTTGGGCGGATTTTTTTTGCTTGCTGAAAGTTTTCTTAAACTGCTGAAAAAAGCGGAGAGGATTCGTTTCTTAAACCGTCAAAATATGCTAGAGTATAGAAGGACTAAGGAGGAGATTTCATGATTTTTGATTCTCATACACATTTGAATGCAGAACAGTTTAACGAAGACATTCCCGAAACCGTCGCCCGTGCGCATGAACTAGGAGTAACGGAGATGGCGGTCGTCGGTTTCGATCAGCCAACGATTGAAAAATCGTTAGCATTAAGCAAAGAATATCCTGGCATTTACAGCATTATCGGTTGGCATCCCACCGAAGCTGGTTCTTATACCCCACACGTAGAAACCTATTTGCAAGAGCGCTTGGAACGACCAAAAGTCGTTGCCTTAGGTGAAATCGGTTTAGACTACCATTGGATGGAAGATCCGAAAGAAGTTCAAGAAAAGGTCTTTCGTCGGCAAATGGCAATCGCTCGTGAACATCAGCTGCCCATCAGTATTCATACCCGTGAAGCCTTAGAAGATACCTATGCGATCTTAAAGGATGAAAAAGTCCAAACAATCGGTGGTATTATGCACAGCTTTAGTGGAGACGGAGAATGGGCGAAAAAGTTCTTGGATCTAGGAATGTACATTTCCTTTAGTGGTGTCGTGACCTTCAAAAAGGCCACGGAGGTACAAGAAGCTGCACTAGTCGTACCACAAGATCGGCTACTCGTTGAGACTGACGCGCCGTATTTAGCCCCTGTTCCTTATCGCGGCAAACGCAATGAACCCGGCTATACCCATTATGTGGTGGATAAAATCGCGGAGCTGCGGCAAGAAGCGGTCGCTGATGTTGCGGCCTACACGACAAAAAATGCCCACCGCTTGTTTAGGATCAATGACTGATAAACCGAAAATCGAAGAAATCATTGTCGTCGAAGGCAAAGACGACACCCGTCGATTGCAAGAAGTGTTCGAAGTAGATACGATCGAAACGATCGGTTCAGCGATCGATGATACGATCCTTGATCAAATCGAGCATGCCCAAGAAACACGAGGGGTCATCGTGTTTACCGATCCCGATTTTTCGGGAGAAAAGATCCGCAAAATCATTATGGAAGTGGTTCCGGATGCCAAGCATGCCTTTTTACCGCGCAGTCAGGCAGCACCGAAAAGCAAAGGCAGTTTGGGCGTGGAACACGCCAGCCATGAAGCATTGAAAGAAGCCTTGCGAAAAGTCGTAACCCCGATTGCTTCAAATGAAGTCAGTGAAGGAACCATTGATCGCCAACAGTTATTAGCGTATGGCTTGATCGCAGGCGCTGGAGCAAAAGAGAAACGAGAGCGGCTAGGAGATCTTTTACGCATCGGCTATACGAACGGCAAACAATTAGAGAAGCGGCTGGCAATGTTTCGTATCACCGATGCAGAGTTGGCAGAAGCTATGAAAACAGTGGAGGAAGAATTGTGAAGGAAGAACGGGATATAGCAACCCCCTCAAGAACCAAAGAGATTTTAGCGAAACATGGCTTTACCTTTAAAAAAAGTTTAGGACAAAACTTCTTAACAGAACCGAATATTTTACGGAAAATCGTAGAAACAGCAGGCATCGACGAAACGACAAACGTCATTGAGGTTGGACCTGGAATCGGTGCGCTGACCGAACAGTTGGCAAAACACGCCAAGCAAGTGTTGGCGTTTGAAATCGATGATCGGTTGATCCCTGTATTAGCTGATACGATGCAGCCTTACGCAAACGTAAAGATCATTCATCAAGATGTCTTGCAAGCAGACCTATCAACGACCATTCGGTCAGAATTCAGCGATACGGCTGCTTCATTAAAAGTTGTCGCAAATCTGCCTTATTATATTACTACGCCTATCATGATGCACTTTTTAGAGTCTCAGGTACCAGTAGATGAAATGGTCGTGATGATGCAAAAAGAAGTGGCTGATCGAATCTCAGCAGTTCCCGGGACCAAAGCCTATGGCTCGTTGTCGATCGCTGTGCAATACTACATGGAAGCAAAACTGGCATTCATCGTCCCGAAAACCGTTTTTGTACCCCAACCGAATGTTGATTCGGCTATTTTGAAATTGACGCGCCGTCCACAACCAGCGGTCGCAGTCACCGATGAAAAAGAGTTCTTTAAATTAACGAAAGCAGCCTTTCAGTTGCGTCGTAAAACCCTTTGGAACAATTTGCAAAATAGCTATGGAAAAGATGAAGAAACCAAACAGTGGTTGGCAGACAGTTTAGAAGCAAGTGGGATCGATCCGAAACGTCGTGGAGAAACGCTGTCGTTAGCGGAATTTGCCAAATTAAGCAATGAAATGCAAGCGCGCAAAGGATAACTTCTATAAAAACGGATGTTGAATAAACATTCGTTTTTTTGTGTCTTGACACCTTGTGGAAATACCAGTAGAATAAGCAAGACAGAACTGTCATGACACATTTAAGGAGAGAGTATAAATGAAAAATCATTCCATCCGCCATTTAACGATCGCTGCATTGTTAATCGGCATGGGGATCGTCATTCCCATGGTAATGCCCAAAATCGTCATCGGACCTGCATCTTTTACCTTAGCTAGCCATGTTCCCGTATTTGTGGCGATGTTCTTTTCACCAGCGATGGCGATCGCTGTAGCTTTAGGAACGACCTTTGGCTTTTTCTTAACACTACCACCAATCATTGCATTACGGGCATTGTCCCATGTTGTTTTTGCAGTCATCGGTGCCTTTTATTTACAGAAGCACCCAGATATTTTACTGAAAGATGGCAAACCCTCTTTATTGAATATCAAATTTCAGAGCTTTAACTTGATTATCGGACTGATTCATTCTGCCGTTGAAATGGCAGTCGTTGCCGCCTTTTACTTCACAGGAAATGTACCAGGGACAGCATTCGATGGCAATTTCTACTATTTCTTGTTCGTTTTGATGGGGATCGGTGGCTTGATCCATAGCTTGATCGATTTCAATTTGGCTTATTTTGTTGCAGGTGCCTTAAGCAAACAATTTGATATTCGTTCGTTTTCAAAAGCAAAAGGACGCTTTATTCAGAAACAGAAGAAAGCGGCATAAGCGCCAGTTTGAATAGACCCGCTGCGTAAACGGGTCTATTTTTTTGTATTCAGATTAAGAAAATACTCCTTCTTAAAACGTTTATTATAGTGAAATAATAAACAGAAATAAGTTATAATATAAAAGAGGAGGAAGTAGATGAAGAAGAAAAAGTTAAAACGGTTACTTTTAGGTATGTTCGTCTTGATGCTCTTCTTTCTGCTGATTTTTTATGACAGTAAGAATGGGCAGTCCCCCTTTGAAAAGATAGAGGATGAATTGACACTAGCACTTTCGGATGAAGAACAAACACCAGAGCCTGAATACAGTGACGTTATTCAATTGGATGTTCCGTTAGAAAATCAATTCGATGAAGTTACGTTAGGAAATGGTTGTGAAGTAACGGCTTTATCGATGCTCTTGAATTTTTACGGATTTGATACCAATAAAAATCAATTGGCAGAAGAATTAGTGTATGTCCCACTTTATGAGGATTTTAATCACCATGGAGATCCGCGAGAAGGCTTTGTTGGAAACATCTATGGCGGCGATAGCGCGATGGGTGTTGACGTAGAACCGATCACTGATGTCGCCGAAAGTATTGTAAAAGAGCAATATGAAGTCGTTAGTGGACGAGACAAAAGTTTTGATGAGATCGTCAAAGTCCTGCAATCTGGGAAACCAGTTTGGATGATCGCGACGTTAGAATTACAAGTACCTACCGATGCTGATTTCTTTCAATGGAATACCCAAAATGGCGAAATCCTTGTGACTGCATTGATCCATTCGGTAGTGATCACTGGCATCGATGGTGATACGATGTATGTCAACGACCCTTATGGGCATAAGGATCGCGAAGTCAGCAAAGAAGACTTAGCAGCGATCTATGAAAAAATGGGTCAGCAATACTTATATTTAGAAGAAATCTAAGAAAAAGTCTCAACTTGCCGTTGACAGTAAATGAAAAAACAATTATAATTTTTTAAAATTAAACAAAGATTTCGATAACGTTGAAGAGAAGAGTAGCAGATCAACAAAGGTACAGAGACTCCGGTTGGTGAAAAAGGAGACATGCGGTGATCAGTGAAGATGAGCTCTGAGTTTTTTTGTTGGTTCACGCCAGCAAAACGGCATGCGCCCGTTACAGCGCCAAGTATCATAGTGTACTGTTGAGGTGTTATTTGTGAGAATAGCACGAATTAGGGTGGTAACGCGCATCAAGTCGTCCCTTTTATCCATAAGGATAAAAGGGCGGCTTTTTTTGTTTTTCACAGCCGAAACTGTTCGCTTTCTCTTCAACAAGAAATTTATCTGTAAGGGGTTGAAGCAATGCCAATCATTATTCCCAAAGAATTACCCGCTGCAGCGGTCCTGCAAAAAGAAAATGTCTTTGCCTTACTGCAGCATAAAGCGGCGAAGCAAGAGATCCGTCCCTTGAAAATCGCGATCGTCAATTTGATGCCGAAAAAGATCGCTACAGAAAATCAGTTGTTGCGTTTACTTTCCCAAAGTCCACTGCAAATTGAGGTGACTTTACTAAAAATGAAATACCACGAAAGCAAAAACACCTCTGTCGATCACATGGAAAAGTTTTATCAAGAATTTTCAGTGATCCAGCCGCAACGATTCGATGGCTTGATCATCACCGGAGCCCCAGTTGAAAAAATGGCATTCGAAGCCATTGACTATTGGCAAGAACTACAAAAAATCATGGATTGGAGTCAGACGAATTGCACTTCAGTCCTACATATTTGCTGGGGGGCACAAGCGGGGCTTTATTACCATTACGGTATCGACAAAGTGTTGTACCAAAGCAAATTGTTCGGTGTCTTCGAACAAACAGTCACGCATTTTCATCCACTGGTTCGGGGCTTTGACGACGTCTTTTATACACCGCATTCGCGCTATACTGGCATCGATGATGTCCAGCTGGCCCAAGCGCCTTTAGAAATATTGGCAGCGGGCGTTGAAACAGGGCCTTCCATCTTCGTATCAGAAGATCATAAAAATGCCTTCTTGCTAGGACATTTTGAATACCATTCAGCGACCTTGAATGAAGAGTACTTGCGAGACATGGAACGGGGCTTAGATACCGCGTTGCCCAAAAATTACTTTGCTTATGACCGCTTAGGGGGAAAAATCACCAACCGTTGGCGGGGACATGCCTCTTTGTTTTTCAGCAATTGGATCAATGAAACCTATTTGCGAACGCCGTATGACCTGTCCGTCATGCCAACGAAAGAAGGTTACCGAATTGGCAGTGAGCCAGAAGGTCGGGTGAGTATCAATGACGATTGAGCATTTTCTCTCCCACTATGCCAGGCAGCGAAAAGGCACCAATTCTTTAAAATGGGATCTTGTGGATCAACGGTTCCAAGGAGAAAAGCTTTTGCCTTTATGGGTAGCTGATATGGATTTTGCGGCGCCAAAGGCAGTGGAAGAAGCCTTGCAGCAACTGGTTGCTCAAGGAACCTTTGGCTATGCGATTCCCCCCTCAGGCTATTTTTTAGCCTATCAAGCTTGGCAAGATCGCCACTGGGGGACGAAATTCGAAGAAAAATGGCTCTCGTTTTCCACAGGGGTCGTCCAATCTTTGGTTGATTTGCTTCATTGTTTCACAGAACCTGACGATGGCATCTTGATCCAGCCGCCCGTCTATTATCCCTTTTTTGACAGCATCAAAGAGACGAAAAGGCGCTTGATAGAAGCACCCTTGCAAAAGGTGAAGAATTCCTATCAAATCGATTTTGCTGCTTTTGAAGCCAAAATCATTGAAGAAAAAGTGAAACTATTTATTCTCTGCTCCCCCCACAATCCAGTAGGGCGGGTCTGGCAAGAGAAAGAATTGCATCAGTTATTGGCCATTTGCCAAAAACATGAGGTTGTCGTGATCGCCGACGAGATCCATCGTGAACTGATACTCGGTGAGCAGCAATTTGTTTCAGCCGTGACAGTGGCACAGGGGTTCGGCTTTGAGAAGCTGATCGTTCTGGATTCGCCCTCAAAAACCTTCAACTTAGCAGGATTGTTACTCTCTCATGTTTGGATTCCTGATTTAGAGATGCGCAGAGCCTATCAGGCTTGGTGCCGACAATACAAGCAGACGGAAGTCAATCGTTTGGGATTGGTGGCTGCGAAAGCCGCGTATGAATCGGGGGATCAATGGCTAGATGACCTGCTTTTGGTGATTGCTGCCAATGAACAAATGGTCCGCCAGCAACTGCAAGAAGCATTTCCCAAAATTGAGCTCCTGCCATTAGAAGGAACCTATCTTCTCTGGGTCGATCTGAGGCAAGTCATCGCCAAAGAACGAACCAAGCAGGTGGTCCAAGATACTGCCGGTCTCGCAGTCGATTATGGGGAATGGTTCGCCAAAGACGGTCAGGGCATGATTCGTCTGAATCTTGCGACAACACCAACGATCATTCAAAAAGCCCTTGATCGTTTGATCGAGGCAATCAAAAAGGAGGAACGACATGACCATTGATACAGCAACTTTTCTGGCCCAATTAGGCAATCATTCGGATCAGCAAACCGGGGCGATCAGTCCGCCAATTTATCTTTCCACGACCTTTGCACATCCTGAATTGGGGCAAAGTACCGGCTATGATTATACTCGGACCAAAAATCCGACCCGGGATATTTTAGAAGCGGGTCTTGCCGAATTAGAAAAAGGAGCTCGGGCAGTAGTGACCAGCTCTGGCATGAGTGCGATCGCTTTGATTTTTGACTTATTTACCAGCGGGAGTCGCTTTTTGGTTTCTCGTGATTTGTATGGCGGCAGCTTTCGCTATTTTGCGGAATTGGAAAAAAGCCAACGGGCATTCTTCGATACCTTCAGTACTGTAACAGAATTAAGTGAAAAATTAACTGACGAGGTAACGGCTGTCTTTTTAGAGACCCCAACGAATCCTTTGATGACCGTGACGGATATTGCTGAAACCGCCAAGCTTGCTCACGATCATGGGGCACTATTGATCGTGGATAATACCTTTTTGACGCCGTTACGGCAGTTGCCATTAGAAGAAGGCGCGGATCTAGTGATCCATTCAGGCACCAAATTCTTATCTGGTCACAATGATATTTTGGCTGGTGTCGTGATCGCCAAAGATGCGCAAGTAGGGGAGCGTTTGAATTATTTAGCCAATACTTCAGGCCCGACTTTGAGCAGCTTTGATACGTGGTTATTTATCCGAAGTTTAAAGACGCTGCCGTTGCGCTTTGAACGACAGGAAGCCAACGCCAAGGAAGTCGGCCGTTTTTTACGAGCCCATCCGGCGATCAAAGAGGTGCTGTACCCGAATGCCGGCGCGATGATCAGTATTCGGGTGCTTGATGAAACCAAAATCAGCGGCTTTTTAGCAGCATTACAGGTCTTTACCTTTGCGGAAAGCCTAGGTGGTGTGGAAAGTCTCATCACGTATCCAACGACACAGACCCACGCGGATATTCCTCAAGAGGTACGAGAATCTTATGGGTTGACGCCGGATCTTTTACGGATCTCCATTGGGATCGAAAGTAGTAAAGATTTGATCGATGACTTAGAAAATGCACTGAAGATATTCAAATAACCCGACCACAGATCAGCTAGTTAAAAACTTACTTTTGTAGAGTAATTTTATTGACAGTTTTAGTTGTATAGGATAAAGTTACACTACATATGAATAGTGAGTCCGATGTTTTCAGTTGACGGCAACAGGCATTTGCCATTTCTCCTTTGAAAAAACAATTTGTTTTGAGAAACAGAGGTGAAATTGGTCTAGTTGAGCAATACGTCAAGAAAACGGGACGATTGATCTGAGGAGGGAACAAAAGGGGAAAAAGGGATGAAAAGAAACGTAGTAAAGGGATTGGCAACAGGGGCTCTTGGATTGCTGGCATTGTTCAGCTTCGCCGCTTGCGGCAGCAGTCAAGCAGATGAGGAAGCCACCGTTGTCAAATTGGGTGTCGTGGGTGAGCAAAACGAAGCCTGGGAACATGTGCAGGAAGAATTGAAGGAAAACGAAAATATCGACTTGCAATTGGTGAAATTCACCGATTATCGTCAGCCAATCGTGGCGCTTGAGGATGGCTCAATTGACCTTCACGCAGCATTGACGGAGATTTTTATGGACAATGTCAACGAAGAAAGTGGTTATTCCAACACGACGATTGCCTATACGACATTAAACCCACTTGGTATTTATTCCGATAAAATCACCGATGTCAACGAATTGGCAGATGGTGCTACGGTGGCTTTACCCAATGATGTCTCAAATGAGAGCCGTGCACTATTACTCTTACAGACCGCCGGTTTGATCACTTTGGATGAATCAAAAGGTTTACTGCCAACAACCAGTGATGTCATTGACAATCCCAAAGCCCTGAAATTTGAGCTACTTGACTCCAATCAAACTGCTCGGGCAATGACCGATGTCGACATTTCTTTGATCAATAATGGCATGGCCGTCGATGCTGGTTTGGTTCCTACAGAAGATGCGATTTTCTTAGAACCTGTGGCTGATTCCTCCAAGCCTTATTATAATGTGATCGCTGCGCGAGCAGACGAAGCAGACAATGACGTTTACCAAACGGTCGTTCGATATTATCAGACCGATGAAGTAAAAGCAATCATCGAGGAAGTAACAAAGAAATCTAGTATACCTGTATGGGAATAGAAAGTTAAAAACGACTATTACTATATAGGAACAGGAAGTAGGATGGAAAAATGATAAATTGGAAAAAAGGTTTAGCAAGTGTTGCCGTCGTTGGACTAGGATTTGTTCTAGCAGCCTGCGGTGGATCAAATACAGAAGAAACGTCAACCAGTAGTGCAGCTGGAGCTGGGGATGATTCAACATTCACTTATGCGATCAGCGGGGACCCATCGTCCACTAACCCGATCAACACCAGTGATCGTTGGGGATTGACAGTGACAAACATGATCTATTCTCCACTAGTTACAGTGGAAGCAGACGGAACAACACAAAATGCGTTGGCAGAATCAGTGGAACCAGCTGAAGACGGCCTTTCATTGACAGTACATTTGAAACAAGATGTGAAATGGTCAGATGGCGAAGACTTTACCGCCGATGACGTTGTTTTCACATATGAACAAAAAGTCAAAAAAGAAAATGGCAATGCCGATTCCCTTTGGGTCGACGACCAACCAATCGCGATCGAAAAAGTGGATGAATACACCGTCAAATTCGTGTTGCCGACACCGAGTGCGGCAGCGATCAGTAATATTGCAACCGAAACATACATCATTCCCGAGCATATCTTTAAAGATGTTACCGACTTCTCTGTCAGTGAACTGCCTGAAAAACCAGTCGGCACTGGTCCGTATCAACTGAAAGAATACAAACGTGGTGAGTACTTTACTTTTGAAGCCAATGAAAACTATTATGGCGGCAAGCCTTCGATTCAAAATGTGACGTTGCGCATCATCGAAAGTACCGATACTGCGAAAGTCGCTTTGCAAAAAGGGGAAGTGGATGCAGCCGTTGTCTTGCCTTCAGATATTGAAGATTTAGATGATGATCAGATCTCTGTTTATCCTTATACTGAAAACCGTGTCGGTTATCTAGGCTTGAACACTCACTCAGATGCTTTGCAAGATGTGAAAGTTCGACAAGCAGTTTTCTATGCGTTGAACAAAGATGAATTAAATCAAGCGGCGTATTTAGATGAAGAGTATTACGCAACACCATATTCATTCTTGCCACCAAACAATCCATACGTTACTGATGATGTTGAAAAATATGAGACGAATGCTGAAAAAGCAAAAGAACTTTTACAAGAAGCTGGTGTGACTGATTTGTCATTGAATTTGGCTTTCAACTCAACCGATCCAGCCCAAACGATCCAAGCTACGTTGATCCAACAACAATTGCAACAAGCAGGCATAACGGTTACACTTGAAGGTGGCGATGGTACAGCGATCTTTACCGAGTTGAAGAAACCTGATTCAACGAAGTACAACTTATTCCTTGGCGGGTATATCATGGGAAATGACCCTGACTTATACGGCAGTCTATTTGAAACTGGCGGTAGTGCCAACTACTTCCAAAGCAATAGCGAAACCATTGACAATTTGTTTGCCCAAGCAGCAGTTGAATTAGACACGGACAAACGTGAAGCATTGTATGATGATTTGCAAAAGGCCATTGCTGATGAAGCGATCATTTACCCAATCGTTGACAACAAGAAAATCCTAGCGGTCAATAACCGAATTGGTAATGTAGAAGATGCAGGTTTGATCCCAATCTATACATTCGAAGATATGTCTAAATTGACAATCAAGTAAATCCATTGGCTGTGATAAAGAGGAATCTTTTTTATCACAGCTTTTTTCTATGAAAAAGAAAGTAGGTCAGTTATGTTTCGATACATTGCAAAACGAGTATTGCAAGCAATCCCTTTGCTGTTTGTGATCTCTTTTATCGTTTTTTCACTTATACATATCGCACCGTATGATGTGATCGACTCCATCACGACACCCAATATGTCGCAAGAGCAAATCGATCTTTTGCGGCAGCGCTATGGCTTGGATCAACCCTTTTTGGTTCAATATTTTCTTTGGATCAGAAATATTCTTACCGGTAATCTTGGATTTTCTTTGGTGTCTCAAAGTAGTATTTCACAAGAACTTGCGACTCGGATTCCCAATACCATGCGCCTAGTGATCCCCGCTTATTTGACTGCCTTGTTGTTGGCCATCATTTTGGGCCTGTTGGCTGCTGCCAACAAAGGAAAGATTTGGGATCGGATCATTGACGCTGTGGCATCTCTAGGAATCGCTGTGCCGACCTTCTGGTTTGCGATGATCTTGATTTATGTATTTGGTTACTTATTAAATATGTTTCCAATCATTGGCATGTATACGGTCGGTAAAGAAGGGGATTTTGGCGATTTTCTGCAGCATTTTATTTTGCCATATACCACATTGACAGTCGCCTTCTTTCCAGATTTGACGCGGTATATCCGCGCATCAGCGACACAACAAGTTTCAGAAGACTACGTGATGGTGCAACGGGCATTTCATGCCAGCAAATGGCAGATTTTCAGCCGTCATATTAGTCGAAATATTTTGATTCCCGTTGTCACCCAAATCGGCTTGGCGTTGCCAATGTTAGTTACCGGTGCGATCATTACAGAAACGATCTACGGCTGGCCGGGCGTCGGCCCTTACTTGATGAGTGCGACGAAAAGCCTCGATTATCCTGTGATCATGGCCATCATGCTGTTGTCAGCAACACTGGTCATCTTAGGGAATTTGTTAGCGGATGTATTATACTCCGTGGTTGATCCACGTATCCGTAAAGGAGGGAGTAAGTAATGAAACGTTTCAAAAAAATCAGTGAAGTCATGCTTGCTTCGCCCATCTATACCTTTTCTGTCGTTTTCCTGACGTTATTGATTATTTTGTCGCTTGTTGCACCTTTGATCCCCATCGATCCTAATGCAACGGATGTCAGCAACATGTCACAGCCGCCGAGTTGGTCTCATTTATTTGGAACCGATGAAGTGGGGCGAGATTACTTTATTCGGGTCGTCTACGGCGGTCGGGTATCATTGTTTGTAGGTGTTTTGGCAATGATCACAGCGACGTTTATTGGGACTCTTGTCGGTCTTGTTTCTGGCTACTTTGGCGGTTGGATCGACAACCTGCTGATGCGGCTCGTCGATGTATTGTCATCGATTCCTTGGTTGGTGTTAGTGATCGTTTTGAGCGTCTTTTTACGTCCCGGACTAACTACGATTATTATTGTGATCGGCGGCTTCTCCTGGATGAACATCGCTCGTTTGATTCGTGGTGAAACGTTAGCGGCGAAAGAACGGGAATATGTCGCTTACGGGAAATTTATCGGACGTTCTTCATTTAGTATTATCGTGAAGCATGTTTTCCCAGCAGTGCTTCCTACCTTGATCGTTGCGGCATCTGCAAGTATTTCAGGAGCGATCATGACCGAATCGGCTTTGAGTTTTCTAGGCTTAGGAATACAGCAACCGATGGCTTCGTGGGGCAGTCTGTTGCAAAACGCGCAAAACAGCTTGCAGCGGGCACCATACATGGCGATTCTTCCAGGGCTCTTTGTTATTTTCACCATCTATTCCTTTAACAATATCGGCGACATGATCAAACATGTCTTGCAGAGAGAGGTGTGACCGATGAAGACAGAGTTATTAGCGATCGAAGCGTTGAATGTGACATTTCAAAGCAAAACCGGTCCGAAACCGTTAGTAAAAAATCTTGATCTGGTAATTCCTAAGGGCAAAGTCGTTGGGATCGTTGGCGAATCTGGCAGCGGCAAAAGTATGACCATGAAAAGCGTCATGGATCTTTTGCCTGATAAAGTGACCGATCACTATACCAGTTATACATTTGAAGGAGCAGCAGTTACCGATCGTCGAACATTACCGATCGCCATGATTTTTCAAGACCCGATGACTTCGTTAAATCCTTTGCGCACGATTGGCTATCATTTGATCGAAGTGATTCGCCGCTCACAAAAAGTATCGAAAAAAGCAGCACAAGAAATCGCCGTCAAAGAGTTAGAAAAAGTCGGCATACCTTTTCCAGCACAACGCATGAAACAATATCCTCATGAGCTATCTGGGGGGATGCGTCAGCGGGTGATGATTGCCATGGCTTTGTTGGCGCAACCGAAATTGCTGATCGCAGATGAACCGACAACGGCTTTAGATGTGACGATCCAAGCACAGATTTTGGCATTGATCAAAAACCTGCAAAGAGAGAACCAGCTTTCCGTCGTCCTTGTGACCCATGACTTTGGGGTCGTTGCAGGAATGTGCGACTTTATTAAAGTGATGTATCAAGGCCGAGTCGTGGAAGAAGGAACCACGGAAGAAATTTTTTATCAGCCGGAACATCCTTATACGAAACAATTATTGCAGGCGGCCCATTTAGGCGACAAGCATGCCGAATTAAAAGTCTTTGACTATCATGAGACATTGGTAGATGAACTGCAAGAAACGCAACTATCTAAGACACATCGCGTCTGGCGCAATCAGGAGGTGACAGAATAATGGAAGAACTGATTCGCGTAGAACATGCGACGAAAATCTTTCGCAGTAAAAACTGGCGCGGCACTGTCAGTGAAGTCCGAGCGGTCGAAGATGTCAGTCTAACGATCCATCGGGGCGAGACATTGGGGCTAGTGGGGGAATCTGGGAGTGGGAAAACCACTTTAGGACGCAGTATTTTAAATTTAGAGACCTTAACAAGCGGGGAGATTTTCTTTGAAGGCAAAGAGCTAACAGCATTGACGGCAGAAGATCGCAAAGCAGCGTATCAGCAAATGCAGATTATTTTCCAAGATCCGTATTCATCATTGAATCCCCGTATGACGGCACTTGAACTGGTGATGGAGCCGTTGTATCATGAAACGAAAGATGCTGCTCGAGCGAAAGCCAAAGAAATCTTAGCGATCGTCGGGATCACCGGTGATGATGTCCATAAACTGCCTCGCAGTTTCAGCGGCGGACAACGGCAACGGATCGGTATCGCTCGTGCGGTGGTCAATCGCCCGGCGTTCGTCTTGTGTGACGAACCGACTTCGGCATTAGATGTCTCCATTCAGGCTCAGATTATCCAATTGCTACTGCGTCTACAAAAAGAGTTTTCATTGTCTTATTTATTCATTTCCCATGACTTGTCCGTGATTCGTCATATCAGTGATCGAACAGCCGTCATGTATCAAGGGAAATTAGTTGAATTGGCACCTACCGACCGTTTGTTTGAAAATCCGCTGCATCCTTACACGAAGAAATTATTAGCAGCAGCGCCGATCGCTGATCCTGTGTTAGCAAGAGGTGCGATGGAACAAACGGAAATTCAAAGCACGATTACTTTGACACCATTGTATGAATGGGTCGAAGTTGAACCAGATCATTTTGTGAGGAGAGAAAAACGATGACAGTAGAAACATTGACGATCCATCAAGGAAGCGACAAATTTGAAATGACGACCCCAACTGGCAATTGGGTGTTAGCACGGGAAAAAGGCTATTCGCCAGTCCAAATGCTTGTGAGTGCGGTAGCTGCTTGCGGCGGCTATGTATACGCATCTGTCTTAGAGAATTCAAAGGTTGAAGCAGAAATCGAAAACATCGAAGTCAGCTATGACCGGGACGACAACAAAAAAGCCCAACCAGTCAGTGCTATCCACATTCAGTTTTATGCGAAAATCGCTGAAGCCGACCATGACAAAGCGACGCGTTGCCTAAAACTCGTTTCACCAAATTGCCCCGTGATCCAATCATTAGATCCAGCGATCGAAGTGACGGAAACAGTGACGTTTATTTAATCGAAAAAAGACTTTGTGTGCCTGAAACCAAAAGGCGTACAAAGTCTTTTTTGATCAATAAATAATATTCTCCCGAATAAAATCGATATCTGTCACTAAAAGTTTTCGATCGACACTCTTTAGGGCGCCAGATTCTCGTAATTTTTGCATCATTCGATTGACACTGCTGGCAGAGGTAATGCCGCAAAAGCGAGCGATCTCTTCATTGGTGACTTCAAAGTCGATCAAGACGCCCTCTGTTGTTTGAACCCCAAAAGTTTCATAGAGCTCATTGATTTGGGTACAGACAGCACCGAATTTGCCGTTCATCAGCATTTGCTGCATCTTTTTCATCGTATCCATCAAGTTTCTCCGATAATACTCTTTGACATAATCCTGTAGCAGACGGTCACGATTGACATCTGCCCAAAATTGATCCCGCACGATTTTGTATAATTCGGCTTCTTCTGATTCAACCCGCACATTAAAAGGGGCTTCGACTTCTTGAGAGGATTCGTCTTTAAACAAAGAGACGATCTCGAAATCCGTCAAATAGCGCAAGTTGAATTCGCGCCCTTCATGGGTCACTACGCTAGTTTTGATGATGCCTTTTTTTAAAATATAGACGTACCGATCCGGGATGCCTTCATACGTCAAGTAACTCTTTTTCTTGCGGATAACGACCGGTATTGCTTGTTTTTCTAAATAATCACGTAATATCTGTTTCTCCACCCACGTTACTCCTTCACTTCATGCCAACCCAACATTTTCTGAAAAAAAGATGAAATATCCTCTATTCAAGCTTCATTAAAAGACATTTCTAGTGAAAAAGCAATAACAAATGTTAATGTTTCTTGTTAATGCTCTTTTTTAACAGCAAAAGCGCATTTCAAGTAGAGGAAGTTTCGGTATAGTAAAACGCATCACAGCACAAACAGGAGGAATGGAAGAAACATGTCAGACAGGGAAACCAATCAAGAAGGAATCGTCAGCTCGACGCCGTCAACCAAAAATGAAAAACTATGGAACAAAGGGTTTATCACGATTACCTTGATCAATTTTATCGTCTTTCTCGTGTATTATTGTTTTGTCGTCATCACTGCGAAATTTGCCACTCAGGAGTTAGGGGCATCCACCGCACAAGCTGGCTTGGCAGCGGGGATCTACATTATCGGGACCTTGATCGCTCGCTTGTATGTTGGAAAAATTTTAGAATTAGTTGGTCGTAAAGCTGTTTTGCGCTGGGGGATATTGTTTTATGTCATTACCACCGCTGCTTATTTGGTCTCAGTCAACATTTATATTTTAGATACTGTGCGCTTTTTCAATGGCTTTGCTTATGGTGCTGTCTCAACTGCGGCTAATGCGATCGTCACAGCATATATCCCAGCTTCCAAACATGGCGAAGGGATCAATTACTATGGATTAAGTACCAGTTTAGCAGCGGCAGTCGGGCCTTTTATTGGCATGCTATTATTACCGACCGTCGGCTTTGATTTCATTATTTGGTTAGCAACCATCTTATCAATCGCAACAGCCATCGCGTGTTTCTGGTTCCCAGTCAAAAATATCCCATTAACAGAAGAACACAGAGCACAACTAAAAAAATGGTCCATCAAAAGCTTTGTCGAACCAAAAGTCTTTTTCATTTCCGGGATTGCCTTTTTGATCGGGTTGGCTTATTCCAGTGTTCTCGGCTTCTTGTCAATCTACGCCAGTGACCTTGGGTTAGAAACGGCCGGTGCTTTTTTCTTCATCGTCTATGCACTTTCCGTGACCTTCACACGACCAATGACTGGCAAACTATTTGACCGCCATGGCGCAGATGCGGTCATGTATCCTAGCTTTCTTTTCTTGACCCTTGGTCTTTTCCTATTGAGTATTACCGGCAACAGCTGGATGTTGTTGCTTGCGGGTTGCTTTGTCGGCTTGGGCTATGGCACCTTCATGTCGAATGGCCAAGCCGTTTGTCTAAAAGAGGTCGATCCTCACCGTGTCGGCGTAGCGCTCTCCACCTATTTCATCGGGCTGGACCTCGGCTTAGGCGTAGGTCCCTATGCATTAGGAAGCTTGCACGGTCTGTTTGATTACTCGCAGATCTACATCTTATGCGGACTGATCCCAGTCGTCGTTCTTGTTTTATACAAATTGTTTTATAAAACGAAACGCGCAGTTGCCGCCGTTGGTACTTTGAAGCAGCCAATCAACGAAGAAGAATGACCTCAACCATTACAAAAAGGAGTGTTTCACCATGGATAACAATCAATTGATTATTGAAGCATTGAACAAATTAGTGACGAACATCAACGAATTAAATGAAGAAATGCACGCTATGAAAGAGGTCACCGCAACGATGACCCATGAACAACTTGCTATCGATCATCAATTACGCGACATCAAATCGGTATTGATCAATGACAATTTAATTGGATAAATTGTCATAAGGCATAAAATGAAACAAGAAACAGGAATGAACGCTTTTTTTGAGAATGTTTGTTGCTCACTTACTAGTGGCAGAAAAATTCACATAAGAAAAGCGTTTTTTTGATGCGCAAAAAAGAAAAGCGAACATTGGCAGATTTTGTACAAGAAAATAAGCAAGAAAAATTGTGGCAGTCCGCGCTTGTATGCTATAGTGTGTCTGGGTAGTAATACCTAATAAAAATCAGAGTAGGAAATAAAGCGTTAAGTGCTGAAAGGATGGGATGTTGCCTTTCGGACGAAGAACGGTCATTCGTTCGCGGTTTTATTTTCGCATTCGCTGCATGAATTTGTAGCAACTCTAAAAGGAGATGCTCGCTATGAAAAGAAAAGTCGATGCACACATGATTGCGGTCATGGGACTTTTGATTGCCTTAATGGTGGTCTTGTCGCAAATCTTGGGGTTTGAAACCTCCTATATCAAAATCACATTTTCCTTTGTACCACAGCTGATCATGGGTATGCTGTTTGGTCCGTTTTGGACCGCAGTTGGATCGTCATTAGCTGATATCGCAGGAATGGTGATTTTTCCAAAATCAGCCTACTTTTTCGGCTTTACCATCAATACCTTTGTTGGTGGACTGATTTATGGCTACTTCTTCTATCGGAAAGAAGTCACATTAAAACGAGCGGCAACGGTCGTCTTGTTAAATACTATTTTGATAACCTTGATCTTAACTCCGATCTGGTTAGCTATGATGCTGAATATTCCTTTGACAAGCTGGGCCATCTGGTCGGTCCGCTTGCTAAAAGCAGTCATCATGTTCCCGATACAAACTGCGTTGATTTACATCGTAGGGCGTGCGGTACCATACAAACGGCTGATCCGACGGTTCGTTTAACGAGTAAAAAAGAACGATAACATCCATTGAAGTGAATCATCTGCGAATATTTCGACAGTGGTTCACTTTTTTCTTTCTAAGGATGGGCTTAGTCATTCTCAATAACTTGTTTAGAGGGGAAGGTGAACCTATGAATAAAAAAGGACTCGCTATGGGACTGTTTCTTTTCTTGGCCTTAGCAGCAATGGGAGGGATGAAGTGGGTGATAGAACAGCAAAAACAGCAAACGGAGGAGTCATCCGTGATCCAGCAAAGCAGCTCGAGAGACGAAACAAAGGAAGAAAGCAGTGCAAGCCAAGAAACCACCTCAGTTTCCACGTCACCTTCTGTTTCAACTTCCGCGCAAGAACAGCCAGAAGAGGCGATAGCAGAAAAAATCGCCACGATGAGTTTAGAGGAGAAGGTCGGGCAATTGTTTTTTGTCCGTGTACCTGAAAGCAATCAAATCGAAGAACTTCAAAACTATCACTTTGGCGGCTATCTGTTATTCGGCCGTGATACCGAAAATGAGACGGCGGAGAGCTTGAAACAGAAAATTTCAGATTACCAAGCAGCCAGCGCCATTCCGCTGTTGATCGGTATGGATGAAGAAGGGGGCACGGTGACTCGCATCAGCCGCAATCCGAACCTTACGGATCAGCGTTTTCTCTCACCACAACAGCTATATGCCCAAGGTGGATGGTCGGCGATCGAAGAAGATACAGCAAAGAAAGCGGAAATTTTAAAAGCGTATGGCATCAATGCCGGGCTGTTTCCCGTTGCCGATGTTTCCACTGATCCGCAGTCCTTTATCTACGACCGAACCATTGGCATGGATGCGCAGGGCACGAGTGCGTTTGTAGAACGTGTGGTTCATGTTTTGCAGAAACACCACGTGGGGTCAACCTTGAAGCATTTTCCCGGTTATGGCAACAATCGTGACTCGCATGTCGCCGTCGTCACCGATGACCGCCCGCTATCTGCACTGCGGGAAACGGATTTTCTGCCTTTTGCCGCAGGGATCAAGGCTGGTGCCGATAGTATTTTGGTGGCCCATACGATTGTCAATAGTATCGATAACACTGTACCCGCCTCTATTTCAAAACCCGTGCATGAGTTGCTCCGAAATGAATTGCATTTTGAAGGGGTCATCATGACGGATGACTTGGATATGGCAGGACTTTCTGAGTTCATTCCGCAAAATGAAGCCGCATTACAGGCGTTGCAGGCGGGAAATGATCTAGTGATCTCATCTACCTACCAAGAACAGATCCCCTTTGTCGTACAAGCGGTTGAAGATGGCCGCTATTTGGAAGCTGATTTGAATGCTTCCGTCAAACGAGTTTTGCTCTGGAAAGAAGCATTGCATTTACTTTAAGAAAAAATAAACCTGCTGTTTCCTCCGTGTAAGGGAGTCGTTCTCTTACTGAGAGGAAGCAGCAGGTTTTTTTTAGATACTATGAGCCAGTACCTCTAATTCTTTGGCAAAGGCTTCTTGTCCAATAAATCGCAGATAGTCCAAGGCTTTTTCAATCGTGGCCATTCCCAGCGTACGATCTCCTTGGAACAAGGCGTAAATGCCTTCGAAATAACGAATCATCAGGCGGATACGATCATTGTCCGGCGGCAGGTGATCGGCTAGATACGTCAGCACATGCGCCAACTCGGCAGGTTTTTTGCGATCGATAAACAAGAAAGCCGCATTCGTCAGCAATTTTGTGTAGATTTGATAATTGATACTTAGCGTATTGCTGTAAAAAATTTTTTTATTCAGGTGTTTCATTTGATACAAGATGTACTCGTCAGAAAAAAGGAAAAGCAGATTGGTAAATAAGGAGATTTCAAACTTTCCCCACGTGTCGATTCGTTCCAAGTATTTCTTGATGGTCGCTTCGATGATGCAACGTTCTTCCTCGTCGGTAACTACGCCTTTTTTCTCTAAAATCAAATAGAATTGACTATACAATACATAATAGAAAAAATCCTTCGTGGTTTTATACAGTGCTTGGGCTTTGTTGATCAAAGAGAGTACTTCAGAATAATTGCTTTCATAGTAAGCGGTGGTCAACTGTTTGGATAGCTGTTTTTTCTCGCTGACTTGATTGTCATCCAAGCGATACTCAAATTCCTCTAAGGTGACATTTAAGCGGTCCAAATATTGGTGCAAAATATCAAAGGCGATGCGATGCCCTTTTTGTTCAAAGGTTGCCAGTGTACTGCGTTCTGAAATGTTCTCAACCAATTTCCGCTGTGAGATATTTCGTTCCGTTCGTAACTCTTTTAACAAGTCATTGGCCTTCAAAAAATCCCTCCTAAAAAAAGTGGACGGAAAAATAGTCCAAATATGTTACAGCTTTATTTTGCGGGTAAACTTGAAGAAAGTCAATTAAAGGAGGAGAAATGGATGTTTGATTTTTTTAGTTTTCCCTGGGAAGTTGTAGAACTAATGGCTAACGTTTTTTCTTTCTTCAAATAATCGATCCTTTGTGATTGGTTAGCAATTGATTTTTTAACAGGAAAAAAGTATAAGTGGTTTCACGTAATAAGTTACTGTTCATTCGCGCATTCAAACGCCCTCTCCCCAAACAGCTTACCCTGTCAAGGTGCGTAGTTTTGCCGAATCCCTTTTAAAAAAGGAGCAAACACAACAGCGAGTGATTGCTCTTTTTTTGTTGGTCAAAAAAACTGCATACGGCATCGCAACAGTCAGTTTTGCTTTTTCTTAAACATTGGTTCATTCGGATCAGAATAGTAATCAGGATTGAATTCATCATCGATCGATACCCCGAAAAGAGAAACGAGACTGGGAAGAAACCCAATCACGCCGAGGACGACGGCAACTGGAAGGTAGAATTTTTTACGCTTGTACCACGGAAGCTGCGATTTCTTTTCCATAGGAAATCCCCCTTTTCGCTTAGTGTAACATGTTCTGAGTTAGGTGTGTTAATAATTACCTTCAATACTTAAAAATATACTAAAGCGGTGTATTGGTACATCTGATGGGGCAAAAAGTTTCGCTAGGTAAATCTAGGAAAGGGTCGTTTTTTTGTCATTGCTGCCAGAATCAAGTTTTTATATAAAAAAGGAACCGAGTAAGAAAGCAATTCTTCTTACTCGGTTCCTTTTATTGAAAATAATCCTTGGCTTGGTCCATCAAGGTTTGAAAGTCTGATTCGTTTTTTCTTATTGCCTCTGTTAGGGTAAACAAATAACCGTTGGGGTCTTTGATGGTCATTTCAAGGGCATTCCAAGGCTTTTCCATCAAAGGTTCCACGATCCACTTTGCGGGAATTTTCTGAGCGATATTCTGAAGATCATTCATCGCTACATTCAAAATTGCCCCATCGCCAACAGTGAACGCTTCTGCTGCAATCAGCATCAAATCTTGGTAGTCAGCAAGACGCAGGTGGTCCATCATCACTTGATTTTCTTGATTGCGAAACTGATACAATGACTGGAAACCCAAGATTTCTGTGAACCATTTCGATGATTGCACAATATCTTTTGTCTTCATTTGGTAAAACATTGGCATAACATAAACTTTCATTTTGACACCTCCTCTTGATTAGAGGATACCGCTTGACGCAGCGTCAAAGTCAATAGACATTTTCGTATTGAAGCAAAGCTTGATAATGGCGTTTCTTTGGCACTTAAGTCAAGGAAAAATGGGCAATAATTTTTTGACTCACTTCATCAGGTGACAAGTGGGTATTGTTGATTTTCAGCGAAGGAATCGTTGGGAAAAGGGTAGTTAATTCCTGTGGCAGGCTTTCTAAGCGATAGTTTTCATACGAAGACAAAAGCTCATTTCTAGAAAAAGCCAGCGCTCTTTTTGACGGCTTTGCGGCTAAACGGTCCTCATGGCAATTGCGCTTTAAACGTTCCTCAATATCAGCCACTAATTCGATAAAATAGACCTCTTGTCGGGCATCGGTAAATAGCTGGGCGATCTCTTGTAAAAAAGCTAAATCTCCCGCTTGATCGAAATCAATCAAGACCGTAAAGATGATTGATTTTGTCGTATTATTGGCTTCATTATGAACAAAGGCTTTGAAGAGTTCGATCCGCGTTTGATTAGACAAAGCAAATGCTGCTGGGCTATAGCCAAGAAAATTCGCAAATAGATCAATGGTCTGGTGATTGAATAATAGTTTTGCATCCAACCGTTTTTCCAGTTCTTTCCCCACAGTCATTTTTCCTACCGCTTGCGCGCCAATCAAGACGATCAATGACATCACAACACATCCTTTTTATCAATCGTAACAAAGGTGGGCTATCGTGTAAATCCGTTCTTAGAAAGAAACGATTGAGAAGCTTGATTTTTTATGTGGAAACCAAGGATGCTCTTTTTTTAGGTAAAAAGGAATGAGCGAAATTTCTCCGAGACAGGAAAAAAGATCATACAGCATAGTAGCACGGTTTGGAACAACAAAATGACTAGTAGATTGATCGTTTCAAATCGTGAATAAAGATAGAAGTGGATCAGCCATTCGAAGACATTGACAAAGACTAAATAAAGGTAGTGCGCTTTTTTGACCTTGCAGTTTTTCAACCAATAATAGCTTAAGTAATAATCCAGCAAGATCATCAATAATAGAAAAAGTTTGCTAAAAGCCGTCAGATTGTCATGCTGGGAGGCAAGTTTTTGAAAAAATAGCAAAAGTGTGGGTGTCGGAATATAAATAATCAATAAGGATAGAAAAAAATAGACAATAAAGGGCATAGTCATTCCTCCAAAATATTGATAAAAAAAGCATAGATAAATTAGCAAATTTGACAGTACTCGTCAATTGGTTTTGTTATCGAAATTTTCGATAATGGATGTTTGGTATTGATTGAAGGAAAAAGGACCATAGGAAAGTCGATGGCTATTGATTCAGCAAAGCGCTGATAGCGAAGGAGTAATTAAGGGACAGGAAAAAAGAAATACTCCCTTTCTTTAATCGAGAAGGGAGTGCTTGATTGATCCGACGGAAACATCTAACCCCATGTCTCATTGAGTTTATCCGCATAAAACAAAAGTGCCTGTCGGTAAGACTGGATGTCTGGATCGCTAGAGGTTTCGGCAAGCAGGGTCAATAATCGTTCAGCGGCTTGCTCATACTCGGCTAGATTATACAGTGTCATGGCATAGAAGGTTTGCAAAGCATGATTTTTTGGAAACAGCTGTATCGCGTGTAAAAACACTTCTTCGGCTTTTTGATACTTGCCGAGGGCACGATAGGTGCTGCCTAGACCTAGGTAGGCATCTGGCAAGTCGTTTTCTGATAAACCTAACGCGATTGCTTGTTCATAATAAGGAATTGCCTGTTGTTCTTCCGCTAAAAGATCATAACTCCAAGCCGTTTGGTAGTGGACAAAGGCATCTTGGGGATTTTCGGCAGCTAATTGAATCAATTGTTCATTTGATTGTTGCAGCTTTTTTTCAGCCCGCAGTTGGATCGCAGCAGCTAGTCGTTCATTCATTGGTTCGAAGCTCCTTTTCAAATAGTAGAAAATGACACGGATAACTTGCGAGCCTAGCTAAGGGGAAAGATCAGCCCAGCTTTCACCTGCAAAGGAAAAACCGCATGCTTCATACAGCTTGTAGGCTGGCTGATTTTCAACCGTCACTACCAGATAAAGGTGAGTGAGTCCCATGGCTTTTGCTCGTTGGATCACTTCATTCATCATTAGCTTGGATAAGCCTTTGCCTTTAAAGGCTGCGCTCATAACAACAAATAATAGCAGGGGAAGCTCTTGAAACGTGCTGGTTACTACGGCACCGATAGGATAATTATCCATTTGCAACCGAAAAGAAAGCTCTGGACTCAAGGGACCGTATTTTCCGTCAGCAGTCTCTCTCAGCTCTCTTTGCCAGTCAGCAATCGATTCCCCTTCGTCATCCGTCGTTTCATGATAGGCCGAATAAAAAAGTTCTGCGACACTTCGAGAATCCGGGATAAAGGGGTCAAAAGAAAGGGCGGATTCTTGTAAAGCTTTGGGGGTATGTTGTAAGTCACAAGCCATAATGATTCGTTTCATAGAAGCACTCCTCTCTGCTCGTTTCATTTATTATAGCAGAGCAAAGCTTTCTCAAGATCGTTTTTTTCTAATGAAAGCCCAGATACAACGAATTCCTTCGTAGATTGCAGTAAAGACAGCAACCAGAAACAAAAACGACATGTAATGGATCAAAAAAGCCAGTTGAAACCACAAGCCATAGACCATCGGCAGGACGACGAGCAAACAAATTCCTAATTCGATGTTTCGCTTTCTTCTTATTTGAAACCAACGTTCATCTGACATCCTTTTTTCCTCCTGTTCATTCTTTACACACGCTCTCGGATAAATATCCATCTTTTTATAAAATATTCAATATAGTTGCGATATTTTGATTAAAAACTAGAAAATTAGTTTATTTTTTGGTAATCTTGAAGATAAGATTAGAAATAGCTGTTGTTTTTTATTTTGACTTATTATCCCACGAAAGACAAGGTGAGCTCAATGGAAAGAAAACCGATGTATTTAAAAAATGGGCTTCCCCTAACAATGGAGCCCGGTAAGATTTATACATGCCTTTACCGAGGCGGTTATTTCATTTGTGAAGAAAAGGGCCAACCGCTGCCATCGATAAAAAGAGAAGCGAAATAAGCGAACTTCTCACTTAAGATTTGTCAGGGATCGAACGGGTTGTTGGAATTGTTATCTCCTTTTTGGTACCAATCAAATGATGTCTAGCATTTTCAAAAAATCTCAACGTTCTTCATTCAGACCATTCTAAGGCTTAAATTGATTTTGACCGATTTCAATTTAGTAAGAACAATCCGATCACTGACAAATGTTAGGTGAAAAGTCCCTAAGAGACTGAACGAATAGTAATGGTTATTCGGACAGCCAAGAGCAGTGGAATTACGAGCGAACATACAATAGTAGAAATCGTCTTTTTCTCATAAAAAACGATTCTACTTGAAGGAAACATTTTTTTTTGCTATAATAGTTCAGGAATTGAAAAATAAAATAGACAAAGGTTGAGCATTTTTTATGCTTCAAGGATCAGGTTTGCCAAGGGGTGAGGCAAACATTCTTGGAGGAATGCTGGCCTTTTTTTTGTTATCAGCATACTTCTTCGTGAGGTATGCTTTTTTTGTTTATTTTTCAGTTGAGAATATAAATCACTATGGGAGGGAAATCGATGAGAGAAGCTTTGACTCGTTTACGAGAAGCAGAAGAAGCCAATGAACAGCAATTGCTCGCTTTGAAAAAAGAACTGCAGTCGGAAGAAGCGCAGCAGCAACAAGCATTGCAAGAGCGGGCTTCCGCTTTGGAAGAAGCCCTTGCTCAGGAACAAGCAACAGTCGAAGACCAGTTGCAACAGTCACTAGAAGCACAAAAGCAGCAGCTGGCAAAAGAGACCCAGCAAGTGTTAGATCGTTACCAAAAAAATATGCAAATCTTCCAAGAGCAAGCGGTTCAACAGATCGTTGAAGGAGTGATCGGAACTTATGGCAGTAACCAAACTAAATAAACTAACGTTGATCACCCCGAAGCACTACCAAGAAAGGGTATTGACGAAGCTGCAAACGATGCAGTTTGTTGAAATCGAGAACGTATTTGAGCAGGAAGCGAACGAAACTTGGCTACGGGAATTTTTTGCAGGAGCCACCCCAGAAGGTGCTTCTCACCAACCAATGATTCGTCGACTGCAAGAAGCAATCCGCTTTATTCGCCAAAATGGTGATGCGAAAAAAGGCATAGAATGGCAACGAGATGCCTTGCGGCTGTCGGACTTTGAAACAAGCTTCGATGAAGCAGCAGCATTGACGGAGCTGGTTGAAGTCGAGAATTTGCAAGAGCGCTGGGTAGAGACGATCGAAGCGATCGAAGCAGCGACGCAGACGGAAGAATGGGCGACACAATGGCAAAATCTTGACGTACCCTTGGAGATCGAAGCGCCTGCACATACAAGTTTTTTTGCTGGGCGTGTCGAAGGTCCACGCTGGGAAGATCTAGCTGAAGCCTTGCGTCAATTGGAAGAGATTCATATCGAAGTGATCTATTCTGAACCCAAAAAAGTCAATTTCAGCTGCCTGTTTTTAACAGCGATCGAAGAGCGAGTGTTCCAATTGTTTCACCGATATGGGGTGAAGAAAGAAACTGGACTGACATCCGAATCACCAAAAGTGGTTTTGCAAAATGCGAAACAAGCCTTGACTTCCTTGACGCAACAGCGCAAAGAACTGATTACAGAAATCAGTCAGCACAAACAACGGCTGATCCTGCTGCAGCAAGCGGAAGAACTGTTTTTGACTCGTGAGAATCGGGCAATGATGCAACAGCGCTTAGCAGCTGGTCAGACCTTTGCCCTCTTGCGCGGCTGGATCGAAGAAAAGGATCAGCCGTTAGTGGCGGAAATGGTCCAAGAATCCTTTGCCAACGAGATTTACTATTCATTTGAAGAACCCACTGCAGAGGAGATCGCTGCCAATCAAGTGCCAACGAAGCTAAAAAACGCCTCGTTTATTCAACCCTTTGAAATGTTGACGGAAATGTACAGCTTGCCAAAATACGATGAGATCGATCCAACCCCATGGATGACGCCTTTTTACTATGTTTTCTTTGGTATGATGGTGGCTGACTTAGGTTATGGTGCATTAATGGCTGTCGCGACCACGATTGGGCTACACGCCTTGCGTTTGCCCAAAGGGACCAAACGGTTTCTGAAATTGTTCCAGATTTTGTCTGTGCCAACTATGATTTGGGGCGCAATCTACGGCTCCTTCTTTGGTGCTACATTGCCCTTCCAACTTTTATCGCCCTCCGAAGATTTTATGGCGATCTTTGGTCTATCCATGATTTTTGGTGGGATCCAACTGTTTACAGGCCTTTATTTAGCAGCCAAAGAAAATATCCGCAAAAAGGATCTTTTAGGTGCAGTCAACGAAGGCTTTGCGTGGCTAGGATTTTTGAGTGGTCTTTTAGTGGCAGCCGCTGGCAATCTTTTGATCGATGTCCCAGCACTAACAACCGTCGGCTTGATTTTAGCAGGCTTTAGTGCTTTATTGATCATCGTGGTACCGATTCTGAAAGGGAAAACCAAAGTGGGCGGCTTCTTTTTAGGCTTGTATGACTTATACGGTGTGACCAGTTACATCGGCGACTTTGTCAGCTATAGCCGCTTGATGGCATTAGGGATCTCTGGTGGGAGTATCGCAGCAGCCTTCAACTTATTGGTGGGCTATTTGCCGCCAGCCGCTCGTTTTTCTGTGGGCATTCTTTTATTGGTTGTCCTACAAGCTTTAAACATCTTTTTATCGTTACTGAGTGCGTATGTGCATGCCGCTCGTTTACAATATGTAGAGTTTTTCGGAAAATTTTTCACTGGTGGGGGGCGCCAATTTGAAACCTTTAAGCCAAGTGAGAAATACGTTGATTTTGATAAAGAAAATGGAGGAGACAATAAATGATTGATTACTTAATTAATAATAATGGTGGTATGGTGTTTGCAATTATCGGAATGGGGATCGCTACGATCTTTTCTGGGGTCGGTTCAGCCAAAGGGGTGGGCCAAACTGGTGAAGCAGCGGCAGCCTTAACGACGAATCAGCCGGAGAAGTTTGGACAAGCCTTGATTTTACAATTGCTTCCCGGAACGCAAGGACTATACGGATTCGTTATTGCGTTTATGATCTATGGTAGCTTAAGTGGTGAAATGTCGACAGTGACTGGTATGGCGTACTTGATGGCATCACTGCCAGTTGCCTTTACTGGCTTATTCTCAGGAATGGCCCAAGGGAAGGTCGCTGCAGCTGGGATTCAAATTTTAGCGAAGAAACCAGAGCATTTCTTTAAAGGGGTCATGTTCTCGGTAATGGTTGAGATGTATGCCATCTTAGGCTTTGTTATTTCTTTCTTACTTTTAGGAACGATTTAAAGGGGGCGAAGGTATGGATGCAATCGACAAAATGATTGCTGAACTAGACCAAGAAGCGCAGACAAAACGGGAACGTTTGGCTGCCGCTGAACGTGCTAGGATCAGTGAAACGATGGCACGTGACTGGGCGAAAAAAGAGTCGGACTTGCAGCTTCGTGCCCAGCAAGCAAAAAAGCAAGCCGAAAAACATTATCAGCAAGCCCTGAATCGCCAAGCAAGTGCCGCTAAGCAGCAGCAAATGGTGAAACAAAACGAATACTTGACACAACTTTTTGAGCAAGCGTATCAAAAAATGGTTGCCTGGACGCCAGAAGAGCTGCAGTCATTTGCTGAAAATGTGCTGCAGCAGTTGCCGATCAGTGGGACGGTGACCTTCCACGCTGGTCCTGAGCAAGCAGCCCATCTAGATGCCGCTTGGCTTACGTCTTGTCAATCAAAACTACCGTATCAAATCAAAGCAGGCGCACCATTGACAGAAGCGGGCTTTTTGGTAGATGACAACGGCATTCAATACAATTTAACCTATCAGGTACTGCTTGATGAATACAAGAAAGAAACCCGAGAACGGTGGTTGCAGATCATACAACAAGGAGGTTGATCCATGAGGAACTATCATCAATTGAATCCAATCATTCGGCTGAAAGAGATGACGTTGTTAAAGTCGCAAGAAGTCGAGCAAATGATTGCGGCAAAAGGGTTTGCTGAAGTCGAAGCTGTCTTGCAGCAGACCCATTATCAACGCTATTTGAAGCCAGATTTTCATGAACGATTCGAAACCTATCTCGATGAAGAATTGTTAAAGACGATCAAAGAATTGGCCGAGCTGGTTCCTGATCAAGAGATCCTCCGACTGTATATGATGCCTTTTACTTTCCATAATCTAAAAGTCTTGACCAAAGAGTCAGTCACTAAAAAAGATTATAATCATCTACTGATCGAAGATGGTTTTTACACGATCGATGAGTGTCGGACCGCCATCAAAACGGGAACCTCAGAGGTATTGCCTGAGAAAATCGTGACTACGATCCAAGAGGTGCGGGAGTACTTAGAAGGCGGCGCCGTGCTGCAAGGCATCGATATCATTTACGATCGCCGGTATTTACATGAACAACGGCGACTGGCAGATGAAATCAAGATCCCTGAGCTACAAGAAGCTGTCATCAAGATGATCGATCTGACCAATATGACGATCGCCGCTCGTTGTGTACTTCAAAAACGATCGCGCAGTTTTATGGAGGCAGTCCTAGTGAGTGTCGGCAGTATCCCGAAAGAAGAATTTTTAGCGTTTGCGGATGCGTCCTATAGCGACTTTTTAGCCTTCTTATTAGAAAGTGATTATCAGGAAGTGTTGCGGCCTTTGATTCATGAACAGGTGATCGACTTTGCTGGCTTGGCACTTTTACAAGACAATTTGATCACAGAAAGCTATGGTCAAGCTCAAACGGATGCTTTAGGACCACTGCCTTTACTCGCATTTTTGAATGCTAAGGTTTTGGAACTGCAAAATCTGCGTATCTTGCTGGTAGGCAAACGCAGCGGCTTTACGGAAGAACAAATCAGAGAAAGGATGCGGCACTATGACTCATAAAATCGGCGTGATCGGCGAGAAAGAATCCGTCATTCCTTTTCAACTATTTGGCTTTCAGGTCTGCTATGCCTCGGAAGAAAAAGAAGTGAAGCAGGCGCTGGCAAAATTAATGAAGAACAGTACGATCATCTACCTGACTGAAAAATGTGCCGAGCTGATTCCCGATGAATTAGCAAAAGTCCAACAAAAAATGACACCTGCAGTCATCTTGATTCCTGATTACGATGGTTCCCGAGGAATCGGCAAACGAATGATTCAAGAAAATGTCGAAAAAGCAGTTGGGCAAAACATACTATAGAGAGGAGCCGATGTTGTGGAAAAAGGAACAATTATTAAAGTATCCGGTCCATTGGTGTTAGCCAAAAATATGGGCCATGCAAGTTTAGAAGATATCTGTTATGTAGGAGATTTAGGCGTGGTCGGTGAGATCATCGAAATGCGCGGCGACGTCGCTTCGATCCAAGTCTATGAAGAAACGTCCGGGATCGGACCTGGTGAACCAGTCGAAACCACCGGTGAACCGCTATCCGTAGAATTGGCGCCTGGGATCATGTCACAAATGTTTGATGGCATCCAACGTCCCTTAGAAACCTTCATGTCTGTCACCCAAAGCAACTTCTTGACGCGTGGGGTGCAATTGCCTGCGTTGGATCATGAGAAAAAGTGGCCTTTTGTACCGACCGTGGAAGTCGGCGCGGCAGTCAGTACCGGGATGGTCATCGGCACCGTGCAAGAAACACCGTTGATCAATCACAAGATCATGGTTCCTCATGGCGTTTCAGGAACAGTCAAGGCTGTTTATGCGGGGGAATTTACGATCGATGAAACGATTTATATTTTAGATACCCCCAAAGGAGAACGGTCTTTCACGATGCTGCAAAAATGGCCCGTTCGTCATAGTCGTCCTGTAAAGCAAAAACTGAATCCAGTCGAACCAATGATTACTGGCCAGCGAGTGATCGACACCTTCTTTCCAATCGCTAAAGGCGGGGCGTCAGCCGTTCCAGGACCTTTTGGTGCAGGGAAGACTGTCGTTCAGCACCAAATCGCCAAATGGGCGGATGTCGACCTAGTCGTCTATGTCGGCTGCGGCGAACGCGGCAATGAAATGACCGATGTAATGAACGAGTTCCCAGAGTTGATCGACCCTCGCAGTGGTGAATCTTTAATGGCGAGAACCGTGTTGATCGCTAACACCTCCAATATGCCGGTAGCCGCTCGGGAAGCGTCGATTTATACTGGGATCACGATTGCGGAATACTTCCGAGACATGGGGTATTCCGTGGCGATCATGGCGGATTCCACCTCACGTTGGGCAGAAGCACTGCGGGAAATGTCTGGTCGTCTGGAAGAAATGCCCGGGGATGAAGGGTATCCGGCTTACTTAGGCAGCCGCTTGGCAGAGTATTATGAGCGTTCTGGAAAAGCGATTTGCTTAGGTTCTGATCAAGAAGGCAGCATCACTGCCATCAGCGCTGTTTCACCATCAGGCGGTGATATTTCAGAACCAGTTACCCAAAATACGTTGCGGGTCGTTAAAGTCTTTTGGGGCTTAGATGCCACCTTAGCGCAAAAGCGTCATTTTCCATCGATCGATTGGTTGAAGAGCTATTCTTTATACGAAAACGAATTGGGTGCCTTTTTGGACCAACAAATGCAAGTAGATTGGTCCAAACAAGTAACAGAAGCCATGCGGATGCTGCAAAAAGAATCTGAGTTGTCAGAGATCGTTCGACTTGTCGGCATCGACGCTTTATCCGAAAAAGATCAGTTATTGCTGGAAACCACCAAGTCTTTGCGAGAAGATTTCTTGCAGCAAAACGCTTTTGACGACGTTGATACGTTTACCTCTCGTGAAAAGCAGTTCAAAATGCTGGAAACGATCTTGCTGCTCCACAAAGAAGCGGAAGATGCGTTGACACTAGGTGCGTATCTTTCAGAAATCTATGTAGGGACCGAAGAATTGCGAGACAAAGTGGCACGTATGAAGTACCTGCCTGAAGCAGAATTAGCAAAAATTCCTGCTTTGCATCAAGAGATCAAAGCAACGATGAAAGAAATTTTACAGAAAGGAGACCGCACTGATGATCAAGGAATATAAAACGATTGGAGAAGTCGTCGGACCATTGATGGCCGTCGATCGCGTCTCCGGTGTCAAATACGAAGAGTTGATCGAAGTCCGCATGCAAAACGGCGAAACGCGGCAAGGACAAGTACTTGAGATCCAAGAAGACAAAGCGTTGGTCCAAATTTTTGAAGGAACCGGCGGGATCAATTTGCGGGAATCTGCGGTCCGCTTTTTAGGACATCCTTTGGAATTAGGCGTTTCCGAGCAAATGATCGGGCGAGTCTTTGACGGCTTAGGTCGGGTCAAAGATGGCGGAGTAGAGATCGTCCCAGAAAAATTTATGGACATCAACGGCGAAGTGATTAATCCAGCAGCGCGGGATTATCCTGATGAGTTTATTCAAACGGGGATCTCATCGATCGACCACTTGAATACGCTCGTTCGGGGACAAAAGCTACCGATTTTTTCTGGATCTGGTCTGCCTCATAAAGAATTGGCTTCGCAAATTGCGCGTCAAGCACAAGTGTTGAATTCAGAAGATGATTTCGCTGTTGTGTTTGCTGGCATCGGGATCACCTTTGAAGAAGCTGAATATTTCATGGAAGATTTTCGTCAAACGGGCGCCATCGACCATTCTGTCGTCTTTATGAATCTAGCCAATGACCCAGCGATCGAGCGGATCGCTACTCCCCGAATGGCACTGACGGCGGCCGAATACTTGGCTTATGAAAAGGGCATGCATGTCTTGGTGATCATGACGGATATGACCAACTACTGTGAAGCTTTGCGGGAGATCTCCTCTGCTCGTCGTGAAGTGCCAGGACGTCGCGGCTATCCTGGGTATCTATATACCAATCTATCCACGTTATATGAACGTGCTGGACGGATTCGCGGCTTGAAAGGTTCAGTGACCCAGCTGCCGATTTTGACCATGCCAGAAGATGACAAAACCCATCCGATTCCCGATTTGACCGGCTATATCACCGAAGGACAAATCATCTTGTCTCGTGATTTGTATAAAAACGGCATCCAGCCGCCCATCGATGTCTTGCCGTCATTGTCACGGTTAAAAGATAAAGGGACCGGCGAAGGCAAGACACGCAAAGACCATGCCGCAACGATGAACCAGTTGTTTTCTGCGTATGCTCAAGGAAAGCAAGCCAAGGAATTGGCAGTCGTTTTAGGAGAATCGGCATTGTCGGAAGTAGATAAAACCTATGCCAAATTTGCAGAACGCTTCGAAAATGAATACTTGAACCAAGGGTACCGCACCAACCGTTCGATTATCGAAACCTTGGAATTAGGGTGGGACTTGTTGGCGATGCTGCCAAAAGTCGAACTGAAGCGGATCAGCGATGCCTTACTGGCGGAATACTTACCGGGAGAGGAGAACAATGGCGCAAAAAACCGTTAATCCAACCCGCATGGAGCTGTCGCGCCTCAGCAAACAATTGGCGACAGCCAAACGCGGACATAAATTATTAAAAGACAAACAAGACGAACTCATGCGTCAATTTATTGAATTGATCAAAAAGAATGACCACTTGCGTAAAGAAGTAGAAGAACAATTGCAGCGTGCCATGAAGGCATTTCGCTTAGCCAATGCCACGATCAATGAAAAATACATTGAAGAAATGTTTATTTTACCAGCAACTGAGGTCTCCCTTGAGTTATCCACGAAAAATATCATGAGTGTGGAAGTGCCAGTGATGCATTTTGATTATGACGATACGGTGATGCAAGCGCCGATCGAATATGGCTTTTTGAATTCCAATGTTCCGTTAGATAATGCGGTCGCCCGTTTTACCGACGCCATGCCGAAGCTGTTGGAGCTAACGGAAATCGAAAAGACCTGTCAATTGATGGCAGGGGAAATCGAACGTACTCGCCGACGCGTCAATGCCCTAGAATATTTGACGATTCCCGAGCTGGAAGAAGCCATTTATGGAATCAAAATGCGGCTGGAAGAAAATGAACGAGCAAACGTAACAAGAATGATCAAAGTGAAGAATAAATCAAAATAAAATGGTATGATAAGTGAAAAACAACTGCAATAAACTAGGATTACCAAGCCATTGGTTTTTGCAAAAGGTCAAAGGAAATGAAAATGAAAAAAAGAAATCGTTTGAAAAAAAAGCTGGCATCGCAACGCTTTTTGATTCCGCAGATCGTCACACTGGTCTTCGTTTTGTTGATATTGGCAGGAACTGGCTTACTGATGCTGCCGGCTGTCACCCAAAGTGGTGAAGGTACCAACTTTTTAGATGCACTGTTTACTGCCACATCGGCTGTTTGCGTGACGGGTCTTTCGACCTTGACAGTAGCCGACCATTACAATCTCTGGGGCCAAGGGATCTTGCTGATGTTGATTGAGATCGGTGGGATCGGCTTCATGTCGATTCCCGTCTTCTTTTACATCTTGGCGAGAAAAAGAGTCCATCTTAGTACCAGGATGATTTTGCGGGAATCATTGAATCTGGATCGGATGTCTGGAGAGATCCATTTGGCATGGTACCTGATTCGGATCGCCTTTTTGATCCAAGTCAGCGGGATTATCTTGCTGGCTTTTGCATTCGTGCCCCGTTTTGGTTGGGAGCAAGGCCTTTGGTACAGTGTTTTTCATGCGATCTCGGCCTTTTGTAATGCTGGGTTTGATTTGTTCGGAAACAGCATGGTAGGGTTTCAAAATGACCCGTTTGTGCTGGGGATTATCAGTTTCTTGATCATTGCCGGCGGTCTTGGGTTTCTCGTTTGGTTCGATCTCCTGCATACGGCGTCCAAAAAACGGTCCCTGCATAGTCGCTTGGCATGGATCGCTATGATCGTTTTGGTGGTTTTTGGAACGGCAGGGTTCTTTTTGACCGAAGCCAATTCACAGTTGATCACGGGTGACTCGGTCATCGAACGTTTTTTCCAATACCTCTTCTTAGCGGTCACCCCAAGAACCGCGGGATTTTTCAGTATTGATTACGGACAAATGAGTCAAGCAGGCTTGATGCTGACGATGATTTTAATGTATATCGGCGGGACCTCTGGATCAACGGCTGGGGGATTGAAGACAACGACGTTTGCAGTCTTGATCATCAAGATCCGCAGTTTATTGAAAGGGCGCAGTCGAGCGGAAGTGTTCGGTCGCACGATCAAAGAATCTGCTGTATCGCGTGCCTTTACGTTGTTCTTTCTTACCTTGACGTTATGCTTCGTAGCGATTTTCTTATTGTCGATCACTGAGCGTATGCCGCAAACCCCAAACTTTGGGTTGCCAACCATTGCCTTTGAAGTTTTTTCCGCTTTTGGAACCGTGGGGTTGACCATGGGGTTGACGCCTTACTTGTCGGTTTTTGGCAAACTACTGATCATTTTTTTGATGTTCATTGGTCGAGTCGGCATCATGACCGTTGCTTTTTCATTGATGAAAAAAGCCAACAAACAAGAAGCTGGCTACAAATATCCTGATGAAACCGTGATGATCGGGTAACGAAACAGGGAAACGAAGCACGCTTCGTTTCCCTGTTTTTCGTTTATTGAAGTACTTCTAACATCACATCTCGTTGGTCATCGCTGACATTCCCCGCATAATTTGGTGTGATTAAAGATAGACCACCCTCTTTATTTGTAAATAGGTACAGGTTTTGGTTAAAATCAGGATTTCCATTGGAAGTGATCCCTTTCGAAAAGGTCAACTGAGTGTTCACTTTTACTGTGCGAATCTCATTGTTTTTCGCAGAAAACACGCGAATCTCTTTTGTTGCGATCGTATCGACTTGTGCTTCATAGCTTGCGCTGTCGCCGATCGAAATGATCAATGGGCTCGTATTTTGAATCGTGACAGCATCTGGTACATTGACGCCATGGAAATAAAAAGTCAGTGAAGGGCCATATTGGGAAAGATCAACGGCATATGGCAACTCATTGGTGGATACTGAGCTTGCTGTTGTTTGCGTTGCGTCAGAGTGATCCGTCGATTGCTGGCTTGTGGTTGAAGTTTTTGAAGTGGAGCTTGACGCTAAGGAGCTGCTTTCAGTCGTTTGCGCCGTCGTGCTTTTTTTGCTTTCAGTAGACACACGACTCTGACTTAGCTCGCTTGTTGATTGCGCGGTATCTTTTTCGTTGTTACAGCCTGTCAAAAGCCCCAAACTGACGAGCATCAGTGTCCCAATCAAAGAAAATGTTTTTTTCATTGTTTACTTCATCCTTTCTTTAGAATACTAAAGCATCTAAAACAAGCAAACTATTGTGTCTAAATGCACAATTTTGCTGACATAGCGTTTAAATATTCTTTAATGTTAAAGATATTGTAATCCAGAACACTGAAAAAGAATAGGAAGTTTTTGCTGAATTTTTCGCCAATTCTATCATAAAATATTCATTAACGTCCGCAGCAGCTGGCTAGTTTTGTATAATAAAGTTTCAGCCATAGTGGCGAAGCTTTCTGGCGGCTTGCGTAACGCAGGGATCTAGATTAAAATACCTTGGTATAGGAGAATGGGGTGGTGAAGAGGATGGAAAAAGAACGGATGGGGCAATGGTTAGCCTTTACGAATCAGCATCAAGCGATCGAAGCTCGTTTGGAGCAAGCCCTCAAAGCAGAAAGCAATCTGTCTTTGAATGAGTATTACGTGCTTTATTACTTAGAAAAGACCCCCAATCATAGCATGCGCCTCAACGATTTGATCGCCCATTTTGATTTGAGTCAAAGTGCGATGTCACGCATGATCATGCGCATGGAAGACAACCTGTGTGGTGTGATCGAACGGCATTCTTGTCAAGAGGATAAGCGGGGGATCTATATTGATTTGACCCAATCAGGGGAAAAGAAACTGCAGCGCTCAAAAGTCGTTTTTGAAAAAGTCTTGGAGGAAATGCTAGACTAAAGATGTTTTCACTTGTTTTCTCCTTGATTCTTTTGTAATATAGATGCATGTGCATGTATATTTTGGCAAAAGAGAAAAAAATGCACCGATTTGCTTTAAGGATCTCCTTAGGTAACCAAGCCAGTCAGATCCACAAAGCGATATGAATCCAATGGAAAAGGTGGGAAACCCATGCGAAATGTAACAGATAAAGCAACATTTAAGCGCGGATTGCAGTTGAAAAATCGAATCATCATGGCACCAATGACGACCAAGATGTCCTTCTTTGATGGGGTGATTACGAAAGATGAGTTGGCTTACTATGGCTTACGCTCTGGGGAAGTCGGAGCAGTCATCACAGCGGCAGCCAATGTCCAAGAAGATGGCAAGGGATGGGAAGGGGAATTAGGCGCTTATGACGATGCCTTTTTACCTGGATTAAGCAAATTAGCCAGCACCATCAAAACAAATGGGACCAAAGCCATTTTACAGATTTTTCATGCCGGTCGGATGACGGATGACTCAGTTTTACGAGGCACACAACCCATATCCGCCAGCGCGGTTGCAGCTGAACGACCAAATGCCCAAGTTCCCCGGGAAGTTACGGTGGATGAGATATTAGCGATTATTGAAAACTTTAAAAAAGCTACCGAACGGGCGATCAAGGCGGGGTTTGATGGCGTAGAACTCCACGGAGCCAATACGTATTTGATCCAACAATTCTTTTCTCCTCACTCAAATCGTCGATCCGATGAATGGGGTGGCTCACTAGAGAACCGTTATCGTTTTATTGAGAAGCTCGTCGATGAAGTATTGGAAACAGTAGACCAATCAGGTGTGAAGGAGTTTATCGTCGGTTATCGGTTTTCACCGGAAGAATTCGAAGAACCAGGGATTCGCTTTGAAGATACGTTGTTCTTAGTGGACCAACTGGCAGAAAAAGGATTAGACTATCTGCACATTTCTCTTGCGGATTATACCCGTAAATCGATTTCAAAAGCGTATCAAGAAAAATCAATGTTGGCGTATGTCTATGAAAAAATCGCTCAGCGGGTTCCTTTGATTGGTGTAGGGGATGTCCGAACGTCGAAAGATGCCGCGGGCTTGCTAGAACATGCAGATTTTGTTGCAGTGGGGCGGGCATTGTTGATCGATCCTCATTGGGGACAAAAAGTCTTAGACGGTCAAGATGAGTTGATCCGCACCACGGTTTCTACTTACGAACGTGAGGAACTCGTATTACAAAATGGCGTTTGGGGTTTTATGGAAAACATGATGCCAGATCGACTAAATGAAGAATAATAAGCAGACAACCACCTTTGCCTCGGGCGAAGGTGGTTTTTTGTGATCGCTACTCATTTGTGACACATTGAGAAGAGCTGTTTTTTCTCTAGTGAAACCCTGCTAGCTTCAAAATGACGAATCAGCAGAAGACTGTGAGAAACAAGCCTGTGATCGAAAGAAAGAGCGTGAAAAGATTTTTTTAGTTAAAATACACGAATGAATTTTTGCTTTATTTCAATAAATAGTCAAATAATTCACAATCATTCATTTTTCTTACAAAAAGATAGCGCAAGTCGAGTTGATTGATAAAAAAACAATCAGTTGTTAGACTGAATACAGGTTAAAAAAACAAAAAGGGGATGTAATGATGAAAAAAGGATTCAGAAATTATTTAGGTTCAGATGAGCGGGAGGCAGGCTATAATTTGTCTTGGGGTTCTATCTTTGCAGGGGTCGTAACATTTATCGCATTGTTCATGACACTGTCAATGATCGGCTCAGCAATCGGTTTTGGTTTGGTGGAACCAACATCAAATAATCCATTAGATGGTGTTGGTACAGGATTATTGATTTGGACAGTCATTACCTTTGTCTTAGCATTATTCGGTGCTGGTTTTGTTTCAGGTGTGGCGGCTCGACGTGTTGGATTGGTTCATGGTTTCTTAACATGGGCAACCAGTATGATCGTGATGATGGTTATGCTCTCTTACTTAACGATCGGAGCATTTTCTGTAGTCGGTTCACTTTTAGGAAACGTTGCTTCAGCTGTTGGCAGTGGCGTTGAAACAGTTGCCTCAGGTGCTGGCGATGTCGCTTCAAAAGCCTTCGATGAAATAACAGGAAACATGGAAGACGTCAACACAGATGAATTACAAGCCAATGTCAATGATGTTTTACAAGATACCGATGTTCCGGAATTGCAACCAGACTACTTACAAAACCAATTATCTGACGCGACAAATGATATCAAAGATGCTGGCAAAGACATTGCAACCAATCCAAATGATGCCGACAAAATCATTGATGATTTAGCAAGCAAATTACAAGATCGTGCTACAACGATCGGTGATTCAGTCGATAAAGAAGCAATCTCAAATGCAGTGGCTCAAAACACAGATCTAAGCCAACAAGAAGCGGAAGAAGCAACGAACAATATCGTGAACGGCTTACAAGATGCTTCTGATGAAGCACAAAAACAAATCGAAAATGCACAACAAAATCTTGAACAAGCCAAACAAGACATTGACCAAGCAGTGGAAGACGCTCGTCAAAAAGCGGAAGAAGCAAGTGATGCAACAGCTAAAGCGTCCATTTGGGGCTTTGTGGCAATGGTCTTAGGACTCGTTCTTACGTCAATCGGTGGTATGGTGGGAGCAAACTTAGTCAAAACTGCTGACCACGAAAATCGTATCTAATTCATCTCTCACAAAGAGAGTTAGTGATCCATAAACCAGTGAACAGCGTTCTGCCAAAGACTCAAATGGCAGCAGCGCTGTTTTCTGCTTTTAAACAAGCGGTTAAAAATCCCCATTGACGAGTGATTTTTCTCATGCTACACTGGCTCTGAGGATTGTTACCGCTTTAGGCGGGCTATACCTATTTTTTTGTGTGAAGAAATCTAAAGAAGAATAGGGTCGTTAAAATGAACGTAACAAAAGTGATCAATAACAACATTGTGATTTCTGAGAATGAGGAAAAACAAGAATTGGTCGTCATGGGTAAAGGCTTAGGCTTTAAGAAAAAGCCGGGCGATGCGATCGACGATACCAAGATTGAAAAAGTCTATCTCAGTACGCAAGAGTGGAATGTCACAAAACTAACCCAATTACTTTCTTCTATCCCTATCGAACATATTCAAGCAGCGAATGAGATCATCAGTTTTGCAAAAGTTTCCCTTGGGAAAAAATTGAGCGAAAAATTGTTTCTGACGCTGACCGATCATATCAATTATGCTATCGAGCGCTATCAAAACGGCATGGAAATCAAAAATGCCTTGCTATGGGAAATTAAGCGTTTTTATAACCATGAATACCTCATTGGCAAAGAAGCGTTATCGATCATCAAAAATCGCTTGGCGATCGAGCTGCCGGAAGATGAAGCCGGCTTCATTGCGCTACACATCGTCAATGCGGAGTTGGATATGGCGCAGGTCAGTCAAGTATCGGAAATGGCGAAGATCATTCAGCATATCCTAAACATCGTCAAATATCATTTTTCAATGGAGCTTGATGAGTATTCATTGAACTACGAACGCTTTGTGACCCATTTGAAATTTTTTGTCCAGCGCTTATTCAGTGGTACAAAGCTCGATGATGCAGGAACCGGCAGTTTTATTTTTATGTTGAAAGACCGCTACATGAAGGAATATGCGTGTGCACTGAAAATCAGCGACTACATCAACAAAGAATTCGGTAGACCGTTAGAAGAAGACGAATTGATCTATTTAACTATACACATCAAACGAATAACAAGTGCTTAGGATTGTTACTGGATTGGCAGGCTATACCTAAATGAACTCCCAAGGGGTTTGTTTAGGTATTTTTTTATGGTTTGACACACAAAAAGCAAACGAAAGACCAAAATAGGAGGAACGACATGAATTACAAAGAGTTAGCAAAAACGATCATCACCAATGTTGGCGGGGAAGAAAATATCCAAAGCTTGACCCATTGTGCGACCCGCTTGCGGTTCAACTTGAAAGATGACAGCAAACCCCAAGAAAGTACTTTAAAACATACACCAGGGATCATGGGTGTGGTCAATAAAGGTGGGCAATACCAAGTAATCATCGGCAGTGATGTTGGCAATGTCTACAACGAAATCACTGCCCAAACCAATTTAAACAGTGACCAAGAAACAGCAGAAGACGATCGCGGACGTGTTGCGAAAGTCATCGATACGATCACCGGGATCTTCACTCCAATATTACCAGCCATCACGGCAGCTGGGATGCTAAAAGCGGTTCTTTCATTGCTAGTGGTCTTCAATGTCTTGACGGCAGAGAGTCAAAGTTACCAAATATTAAACTTTATGGCGGATGCGGCGTTCTACTTCTTGCCGATTTTGCTGGCTGCTTCTTCTGCACAAAAATTCAAAGCCAATATGTATTTAGCTATGATGGTAGGGGGGATTTTACTCCATCCGAACTTTATCGCGATGGTGACAGCAGTCAATGAGGCAGGCGGCGGCATCCATTTATTCGGCTTGCCGATTTCACCAGTGAGTTATTCATCATCGGTTATCCCAATCATCTTGAGTGTTTGGTTTATGTCTTACGTTGAACCGATCGCCGATAAAGTCTCGCCAAAAGCAATCAAATTCTTCAGCAAACCGTTGCTAACGATCTTCGTCGTAGGGACAGTAGCATTAGTTGCTTTAGGCCCTCTAGGCTACATGATCAGTGAAGCGATCTCTACAGGGATCCAAGCCTTAGAAACGGTTAGCCCATGGATCGTTCCATTACTGATTGGCGCCTTCACACCATTGTTCGTGGCAACTGGTACCCACTATGGATTGGTTCCTATCGGTATCAACAACCGGATGACCACAGGTTATGACACAGTGATCTACCCTGGCATGCTGGCTTCAAACGTCAGTCAGGGAGCTGCAGCTATCGGCGTTGGTTTTAAATCAAAAGATTCTACGATCAAACAACTGGCATTTTCTGCTGGTCTGACTGGGCTATTCGGCATTACTGAACCGGCGTTGTATGGGGTCAATTTGCGGTTTAAAACACCCTTGTATGCAGCAATGATCGGTGGCGGATTTGGTGGTCTATTTATGGGAATCATGCGTGTCCGCAATTTCTCAGGCGGATCACCAGGCCTGTTGACTTTGCCAAGCTATATCGGCGATGACACCTTACGTCATTTGACCAATGCTTGTATCGGTGCGGCAATCAGTATCGTGATCACATTTATTGCGACATTATTCTTATACAAAGACCCTGTCACAGAAGAAGCACCTGAAGCAACACCGACAGACAAAGCGCAAGAACCCGCACATCAAATCAGCGGCGCAGAGATCAAAGCACCTTTAAAAGGGGAACTAAAAAGCTTGCAAGCAGTCAATGACGGCATGTTTTCGGAAGAGATTCTTGGCCAAGGGGTAGCGATTGAGCCAACCGTCGGAGAAGTGCTAGCTCCAGTAAACGGGACTGTCACAGCAGTCTTTGATTCAAAACATGCTATTGGCTTGACCAGTGAGGAAGGCATTGAACTATTGATCCACGTGGGGATCGATACAGTGCAATTAAATGGTGAAGGCTATGCCTATCAAGTAGAAAAAGGGCAAAAAGTGACAGTCGGGGATCCATTGATTACGTTTGATATTGAATTTATTAAAGAAAAAGGCTATCCAGTAATCACGCCGATCGTTATCACCAACAGTACTGAAGTGGGGGACATTTTGACGGCTAACAGTGGCCCGATTACGTTTGGCGATCAAATCATCAAAGTGATCGGCTAAAAAAGGAGAATAAGACATGGGATTTCCAGAAAACTTTTTATGGGGCGGTGCAACAGCCGCCAATCAATGTGAAGGCGGGTTTAATCAAGGCGGGCGTGGGCTTGCCAATGTCGATGTAATTCCGACTGGCAAGGACCGCCGAGCAGTTATTACCGGCAAGCATGAGATGCTTGCTTTTGAAGAAGGGTATTTCTATCCAGCCAAAGAAGCGATCGATATGTACCATCATTTCAAAGAAGATATCGCCTTGTTTGCGGAGATGGGCTTTAAAACCTATCGTTTATCGATTGCTTGGTCAAGAATTTTTCCGAAGGGGGATGAAGAAACCCCTAATGAAGAAGGCTTGCGCTTTTATGAAGAACTTTTTTTAGAGTGCCGTAAATACCAAATCGAACCCTTGGTGACGATCACTCATTTTGACTGTCCGATCCATTTGATCAAAGAATATGGCGGTTGGCGCAACCGTAAGATGATCACCTTTTATGAAAACCTTTGTCGAGCGATCTTCACTCGATACAAAGGATTGGTGAAGTACTGGCTGACCTTTAACGAAATTAATATGATTTTGCATGCCCCATTTCTCGGTGCTGGGCTGACCTTTGCTGAAGGCGAAAATGAAGAACAAATTAAATACCAAGCTGCTCATCATGAATTAGTCGCAAGTGCGTTGGCAACAAAAATCGCCCACGAGATCGATCCAGAAAATAAAGTTGGCTGTATGCTGGCTGCGGCTAGTTATTATCCTTACAGCTGCAATCCTAAAGATGTCTGTGAAAGCAAAAAAAGCGATCGCGGCAACTATTTCTTTATCGATGTGCAATCGCGAGGAGAATATCCAAATTATGGTTTGAAGATGCTAGCTGATAAAGGAATCACTTTGGAACGAACCGCCGAAGATGCGGCTTTATTAAAAGCCCATACCGTCGATTTTATTTCCTTTTCATACTATGCCTCTCGGGTTGCTGCTTCAGAAGATTCCGGTGTTGAGAAAACGGAAGGCAACTTGTTCCCGACCATTAAAAACCCGTATTTAGAAGCGTCAGAATGGGGCTGGCAGATTGATCCGCTTGGTTTGCGAATCACGATGAATGATCTCTATGATCGTTACCAAAAGCCGCTTTTCATCGTCGAAAACGGTCTAGGAGCGGTGGATACGCCAAACGAAGATGGAAAAATCAATGATGTGTATCGCATCGACTATCTACGTGCGCATATCGCTGCGATGAAAGAAGCGATTGACCAAGACGGTGTGGAACTGTTGGGCTATACTTCATGGGGCTGTATCGATTTGGTTTCTGCAGGAACCGGAGAAATGAAGAAACGCTATGGCTATATCTATGTCGATCGCGACAATGAAGGCAATGGCACATTAGCCCGCAGCAAAAAGCAATCCTTTTATTGGTACAAAAAAGTGATTGCCTCAAATGGGGAAGACTTGGCTTAAGCCAGTTAACTAACGATTATCATTAAGGAAAGAAACGCCAGCGGAACAGAACTGCTCATGGAAGCAGCCTGGTTCTGTTGGCGTTTTTCTTATTTAACGAAAGAAATTATTCTGCTTCCTCCCGCTGGATCGGCAGCAGCAAGCGAACGGTGGTTCCTTCGTTGATGCGTGATTCTACAGTCAATCCGTATTTTTCCCCATAGAGCAGCTTGATACGCTGATCAATATTGTCCAAGCCAATACCCGAATAGTGTTCAAAATGGTTGGCGGAGCTGGTTGGGTGCTCTTCATTGAACCCGATGCCCGTATCGATGATCTCAATTTTCAGGCCTTCCTTACTGACACGAGAAAAAATCTGGATCAATCCTGAATCCTCTTCGGGAAAGGCATGCAAGTAGGCATTTTCAATAATCGGTTGCAAAATCATTTTCGGTACGAGAATATCTTCACAGCCATCTTCAGAAAAAATCGTCGATTGGATGCGATTGCCATAACGCACGTTCATTAAAACGAGGTATTCTTCCACGATCGCTAGCTCATCCTTTAAAGGGACGATCTCTTTGCGGTTAAAGGTATGCCGCAACAATTGGACAAAACTTTCAATCGCTTGGGTGGCGGCCTCTTGCTCGTTTTGCCAGATCAAAAACTTGATAGCAGTCAAGGTGTTGTAGACAAAATGCGGTTGGATCTGCATTTGCAGTGAACGAATCTCGAACTTGCGTTTTTCAGCTTCTGTAACCATTAAATGATCGACATAAGATTCCAAGTCCTCCAGCATCAAGTTATAGGCACGCCCCAATTCTCGCGTTTCATACGTCCCGTTGATGGTGACTTTATCGCTGAAATCGCCTTGCGTGACCGCCGGCAGCTTGGCGATCAGCTGATAAATCGGTTGGGTGATGTTGCGGATGATCCAAAATGCCAGCAGACTAAAGAGTAAAATACTGACGACAGAAATCAAAAGAGCTGGCTTGATCAGATTCATATTGCGTACCAGATGCGATTCATCCAAGACATCGTAAAAAGTAAAGTGATACGAATAAAGGGGCAGCTGATTGATGCTAGTATCTCTTTTGACCGTGACGAGATGATCTTCAAACGGCTTGCCTAAAAGGCTCGGATCAGAAGTGGAGAGAATTTGATTTTGTTCATTGACGATATAGATCGAGTGAAGACTGGTATCTAAGAGTTGACGATAAATTGAAGAAAAATCGGATTCCTTTAAGAAAATCAGGGCATAGCCGAAAATCGTTTCTTCTTTCATCAATTTGCGCACGTACATCAAGCCAGGGGAGTCGCTGGTGGAGGTACTTAAGCCTTGGTCCAAGAAATAATACTGACTGATGGCGTCATTGTCATTGATTTGCTGGATAAAGGTACTGGCGAGAAAATCATCCACCGATTGATTGCGAACCGCATCGTTTTGAAAAAAAGTACCCCCGTTGACCCCAATCAACACTAAATTTGAGGGGATGTCTTGAAACAAAGAGCGGGTGTCTTTTAATTGCTCGTTTAATTCTAAAATCGTGCGCCCTTGATTCATATCGCCTTCTAAGTAAGTTTCAACAGCTTTGCTTTCATCGACGATGTCAAAAATTCGATGGATATTCTCGTTCAGACGCTCATAATCTTCTTGGATTTTTTCCAGTAGCAGCTGATTGGAGCTTTGGTACGAAGCAACATAGGCATCTTTCGAGCGACCATAGATCACGACGACGGTTAGCAGACATACACTAATGACCCCGACGACAACAAAGAGGAAGATCCGACTGAATAATTCATTTTTCTGAATCCATTGGTTGATTTTCATAATTGATTCAACCGCCGATACTTCGATGGGGTGACCTGACATTCTTTCTTAAAGATACGAGAAAAATAGCTGATATCCGAATACCCGACCGCTTCACTGATTTCAGATAGATTCAGATCAGATTGTGTCAGCAGTTCTTTGGCTTTATCCAAACGGGTTTTCTTAACGTACTCAGAAAAGCTCATTTTCAGTTTTGCAGAAAGAAAAGCCGAAAGATAGGTGTAACTAAAATGAAAGGTTTCAGCCAGTTCAGACAAAGACAGACTTTTGGTGTAGTTGTCTTGAATAAAGCGCTGGATCGCAACGAGTAGATCATCTTCATCCAGCGGTGATAAGGTCGTCAGCTGTTGACGAATATCATCGATGGTCGCCAACAATAAATCAGAAAAATCTTCCAAATACTGCACGTGACCGATAGCATGCAAAAATTCAGCTTTTAAGCGGCTAAAGCGGGGAGCAGTGGGAAATTCTTCTTCCAAGCGGGAGAGTAACGTGTAAAAAATACTGCTGGCCTGCTGTTTTAAAAATGTCGGATCGACATTGGATAAAATCATGTCATTAAAATATTCCTCGATTCTGGTGATTCCTAGCAAAAAGTTGTTGTCTAACAAAGCCCGTAAGAACTTCTTAGTATCAAAGCGATCACTTTCGATGTACAAAAAGAGTTCGTGTTCTTGCACCAACCGTTGGCGTTTATAAAAAAACGATTGTCCTTGGCTTTTGGCTTTAAGCGTCACAAAATGATCCCGTAACTGTTCAATCTTTCGAAAGGGCACACTGAGAGTAAAGAAGGCATCCGGCTCGGTAAAACGCAATTGTTCCAACGTTTCTTTCAAAGCGGAATAAAAATTCGTTCCTTCTGGATAACTGATCACTAAGCCGGCATCTTTATTACTGGTTTGAAAAAAGAGCGTCTTTACCTGCGGTTGTGATTGAGTAAATTCTGTCAACGCATGTAGCAGCTGATCATTGGCACGAAAGCCGCTAAAATTGGTGGTCAAAATTTGGGCTTGCTGTTGCGGCTGACCCAATGCAAGAGAGTCCGCTAAAGGAGCCAACGGTTCTTCATACCCTGCTAAATAGCGATTCAACGATTCTTGCAGCTGCGTCTCCTCTGTCACGGAGCCTTTTGTATGTGACAGCTTTTGTGAGATGTTGTGCAGCGTCTTCAACAAGAGTGTCGGTGTCAGTGTCGGTTTTAAAAGATAATCTACGGCACCATTTCTAAAAGACTGACTGACGTATTGGAAATCATCGTAGCTGCTCAAGACCAAAAAATGGACTTCTGGATATTGTTGTTGAATGATCGTTGTGAGTTGAAGACCATCCATTTGTGGCATTTTCAAATCCGTGATCACGATGTCGGGATTCAGCTCATGGATCAGCGCCAATGCTTCTTGCCCGTTCGCTGCATCGCCTAAGAGACGGAACCCTTCATGCTCCCAACGTATCATATGTTTTAATCCATCTCGGATCGTTGCCTCATCATCAACAACTAAGACCGTGCGTAAAATAGTCATGGTATCCCCCCCTATATCTCTTCTTTATTATAAACGCTTTCAAAAAAGAAAGGTATTGTAACTTTTTTCTATTTTTGGACAAATTTAGTAAGCTCTTTCATAATCGTTGAATACGGTTACAAAATCAGTGTATAGTTAGCCTTGTAAATAAAAGGAAAGAGGGATAAAAATGAAAAAACTACTTGCATCGATGGTAACGGCGGCTGCAGTGCTGACTTTGGCGGCTTGCGGAAACAGCAACACAAGCTCTGGGGATTCCGGCGAGTCCTCAAACAAAGTCACGGTCTGGGCATGGGATGAGACCTTCAACATCAAGGCAGTCAATGAAGCCAAAAAAGTGTATGAAAATCAAGATGTCGATGTGGAAGTTGTGACGATGTCGCAAGATGATATCGTCCAAAAATTAAATACTAGTCTGGCATCAGGAAATACGGACGGACTACCAAATATTGTCTTGATCGAAGACTACCGCATCCAAGGGTACCTTTCTTCTTATCCAGATGCGTTTAGTGATCTAACGGATATCGTGAATGAGGAGGATTTCTCCAGCTATAAATTTGCGGTCAATAAAGTCGACGATGTCATTTATGGGGTGCCATTTGACAGTGGCGTCGCAGGACTATTTTACCGCACAGATTATTTGACCGATGCAGGCTATGAGCAAGCGGATCTCCAAGATATTACCTGGGATGATTTTATCAGCATTGCCAAAGATGTCAAAGAAAAAACGGGTCACGCTATGATGTCGTTAGACCCAAGCGATCTTGGCTTGGCACGAATCATTATGCAATCTGCAGGCGAATGGTATACCGGTGAAGATGGCTCCACCGTGACCATCAAAGACAATGAATCCTTCAAAGCCGGTCTAACTGTCTTGGCAACATTGTTGAATGAAGGCTTAGTTGAACAAGTTTCCGATTGGGATGGCGGGGTCAATGCCGTTCAATCGGGGAATGTTGCGTCTGCGCCAACCGGTGCGTGGTATTCTAGCACAATTCAAGGCGCTGAAGATCAAAGCGGCAAATGGGCGATCGCTCCGATCCCATCCATCGCTGGCGATAGCAATTCAGTCAATGCTTCCAGCATCGGCGGAGCAGGCTGGTACGTGATCAAAGGGGTTGACGGCGAAGAAAATGCCAAAGACTTTTTAGCCAATACCTTTGCTTCAAACAAAGAATTGATGGGTACATTAGCTACCGAGATCGGTTTGGTTTCAACCATGAATGCTGCAGAAGAAACGGAAGAATATACGTCGGGTCTTGATTTCTATGGCGGTCAAAAAGTCTTCCAAGATTTCTCACAATGGTCACAAGAAATTCCAGCCGTGAACTACGGCAATCACACCTATGCCATTGAATCCGTCTTGACTGAAAGCTTGCAACGAGTGATCAACGGTGAAGACATCGATAAAGTATTAGAAGAAGCACAATCACAAGTGGAAGCACAAATTGCAAACTAATCGAACAACTTTGCAGAAACTCGTGAGCGATCGCGAGTTTCTGTGTTAAGGGGGAATTACAATGAAAAACAAAACAAAAAATTGGTTTGCAAACGGCAATGCCTTTATTACCTTACCCGTCATTTTGATCACGATGCTGGTCTTTATCCCGATGGTCTCGGCATTGTTCACGTCATTCCAATCAGGACCACCGACAGCGATGACCTTTAACGGTCTTGGCAACTATCAGCGGATGTTGAGCGACTCAACCTTTAAAAAAGCCTTTGGCAATACGTTTTTATACTTATTAGTCCAAGTTCCGATCATGCTCTTTTTGGCGCTGATCGTATCGAACATATTGAATGACAAAAAATTGAAATTTAAAGGGCTGTTCCGCACCGCCTTGTTTTTACCATGTATCACATCCTTGGTTTCTTATTCCTTGATCATGAAAAGTCTCTTTTCGGCAAACGGGTTAGTCAATAACTTTTTGACGCAGCTACACCTGATCGATGCGCCGATCCAATGGTTGACAGATCCTTTTTGGGCAAAAGTACTGATTATTTTTGCCATCACGTGGCGTTGGACCGGCTACAATATGATCTTTTTCATCTCAGGCATGCAGAATATCGATCCAAGTATTTATGAAGCGGCAGAGATCGATGGCGCTTCAAAATGGGATCAATTCTTTAAAATCACGATTCCCAACTTGCGTCCAATCATCCTATTTACCACGATCACTTCAACGATCGGTACGCTGCAATTATTCGATGAAGTTCAAAATATTACTGGCGGTGGACCAGCCAATGCTACGACGACCTTGTCACAATACATCTACAATTTAAGTTACAAATTCACGCCAAACTTTGGGTATGCCGCTGCGGTCTCCTTTGTTATCGTGATTGCAATCGTGATTTTATCGATCATCCAAACGAAAATAGGAGGAAAAGAAAATTGAAAACAATCTCACTCACTTTAAAATACGGCTTTCTTGCGATTTTGGCTTTCATCTCCATTTTTCCATTTGTTTGGATGATCCTAGGGATGACCAATCAAACCTTTGATATCGTTGCTGGAAAAATCATGATTGGGGATCAGTTAGTCATCAACTTCCAAAATCTTTTTTCTTCCGATTTGAATTTTACTCGGGCATTAGGTAACTCAGCGGTGATTGCCGTGATTACTACCTTCTTTGCACTGTTATTCTCCTCCATGGCAGGGTATGGCTTTGAGATCTATCGGACGAAAACCAAAGACCGTATCTTTAATATTCTATTGCTGTCGATGATGGTACCTTTTGCCGCTCTAATGATCCCGTTATATCGGATGTTCAGCAAGCTTAGCGGCACACCAATCGGGATCAATACCTTCGCTGTCGTGATTTTGCCCTCGGTCTGTACCGCCTTTTTGATTTTCTTTTTCCGCCAAAACATCAAGGCATTCCCTAGAGAATTAGTCGAAGCTGCTCGGATCGATGGCTTGAATGAACTGAGTATTTTCTTTAGAGTCTACATGCCAACGGCTAAAAATACTTATGCAGCTGCCGCGATCATTACGTTTATGGGCAGCTGGAACAATTATTTGTGGCCATTAGTTGCCTTGCAATCACCAGACAAACGGACCGTTCCACTTGTTCTTTCGGCTATGGGTGCTTCTTATACACCTGATTATGGCATGATGATGTGCGGCATTGTGATCGCCACACTGCCAACGGCCATCATTTTCTTCGTTTTACAAAAACAATTTGTCCAAGGTATGCTGGGATCCGTGAAATAAACGGAGTATCAGCGAACAATTATAAAGTAGAGGGTACGATATGATTCTTTTTGACAAACAATTAAACGTCTTTCATTTAAGCAACGATCAAATCAGCTATCTCATACAAATAGAAGAAGGGGGCAATGTGGCACACCTTTATTTTGGAAAAAAAATCGCTCATTATTCTGGCGGCTATCGTTATCCACGTCTTGATCGGTCCTTTTCGCCCAATCCCCCAGACAGCAGCGACCGGCTTTTCTCATTAGACACCTTGATGATGGAATTTCCTGGCAACGGCTTCGGAGATTTTCGAGAAGCAGCTTATAGGATTCGCCAGTCTAACGGTAGCCGAGTCAGCCATTTTGTCTTTAGTGATTACCAGATTCAACAAGGCAAACCCGCCCTAGCAGGATTGCCTCAGACACATGGTGCCGACGACGGGATCGAAACACTGATTCTGTCCTTAAAAGATGATGTGGCGGGACTCGAACTGCAGCTGTTTTACACGATTTTCGAGGATGCGGCAGTGATCGTCCGCTCAAGTAAAATAATCAACCACGGAATCCAACCTGTTACGATCGAGCAGCTGGCGAGTCAAGCGCTCGATTTTCCTAACCGTCCCTTTGATTTGATCCACTTGCCGGGGGTATGGGCGAAAGAACGCCAAGTCACCCGAGAACCAATCAATCGCGGCATCAAGCGTTTGGACAGCAAGCGTGGTTCCAGTAGCCATCAGCAAAATCCCTTTGCCGTCATACTGGAACCTAATGCTACGGAGTTTGCTGGGGAGTGTTTTGGTTTTAGTTTGCTGTATAGTGGCAACCATGAAATTATCATCGAAAAAGATCCTTACCATCAGACTCGTGTGATCATGGGGATCAACAGCCATCAATTTGCCTGGCAATTGCCGCCAACTGAAAGCTTTCAAGCCCCAGAAGCCGTGATTGCTTATAGTGAGGCTGGCTTGAACCAGCTGTCAGCCACCTATCATGACTTTTATGATGAGCATTTGATTCGGGGCAAATACAAAAAGCAAGAACGGCCGATCCTGATCAATAACTGGGAAGCAACGTACTTTGATTTCAATGAAGAAAAACTGGATGCCCTCGTTGATGAAGCGAAGGAGCTGGGAATCGAACTGTTTGTTTTGGATGACGGCTGGTTTGGTCAGCGAGAAGATGACCAAACCTCATTAGGCGATTGGTTTGAAAACGAAGGCAAGCTAGCTTCTGGCTTGGCAGGATTTGCCCAAAAAGTCCATGACAAAGGGCTGCAATTCGGGCTTTGGCTGGAACCAGAAATGGTTTCGGGCGACAGTGAACTGAACCGACAACACCCCGATTGGCTGTTACAAGTACCAAATCGCAAGCCAGCGCTTAGCCGCAGTCAGTATGTGTTGGACTTTTCTCGGCAAGATGTCAGAGACCATCTCTATCAGCAATTATCCCAACTGTTTGATACGGTTGCCATCGACTATATCAAATGGGACATGAACCGCAGTCTGTCGGATGTCTATTCCTTGCTCCTCGATCCTGCCCAGCAAGGGGAGGTCGCGCATCGCTATCTGCTGGGCTTGTATGAGTTCCTAGAGAAACTGACCACTGCCTATCCAACGATCCTATTTGAAGGCTGTTCTGGTGGCGGTGGGCGCTTTGATGCTGGCTTCTTGTATTATATGCCGCAGATTTGGACCAGCGACAACACCGATGCCATCGCCCGCCTGAAGATTCAATACGGAACCAGTCTGGTCTATCCGCCATCCACCATGGGTGCCCATGTCTCAGCGATCCCGAACCATCAGACCCAACGGGCAACGGATCTAGCGATTCGCGGCAATGCTGCGATGTCTGGCTTACTGGGCTATGAGCTTGATTTAACACAGCTGACACAAAAGGAAAAAGCGCAGATCAAAGATCAAATCGCTTTTTATAAAAAACATCGGCGCCTGCTGCAGTTGGGTCGCTTTGTTCGACTGCTCAGCCCTTATGAAGGCAATGACACCGCCTGGCTGTATGTTTCCCCAGATAAAAAAGAAGCGATCGTCTTTTACTTCCGAGTCTTAGCCGAAGCCTCTGCACCATTGGTTACTTTAAAGCTGGCTGGTCTTGATCCTGACCTCACCTATCAAAGCGGGGGAGAGAGCTTCGGTGGCGATGAATTGATGCAACTCGGGTTGTATATCGATCCTCATTTAGCCGGGGATTACGCCACGCAGCGGTTTCATTTTGTTGCAAAAGTGCCCCACGAATGAAAAAAGCGTCCCGTCAAAGCAGCATGTTTTGACGGGACGCTTTATTTTGCTGCCGTAAGCTTTTGGCTAATGATCGGCAACTGAGAGGCTATTTTAGAACAAATGATTTATTTTTTTCTCGAGAAGTCGTATGATGAAGGAGGAGGCAGGCAGTTTGCTTCTGACAATCAGTAAGAGGAGGGTGTTCAACATGGACGAACAGCCACTAGCGAATGAAACAGAAGAAGGGTTGATTGCTGCAGGATATCGGAAGTATCGTGGTGAAGCGATCGATATTTATTACAACAAAGAGATCTGCACCCACAGCGGTAATTGTGTGCGGGGCAATCCCGCCATTTTTGAAGTTGGACGGCGTCCCTGGGTGATTCCTGATAATGGGGAAGCAGCCCAAGCGGCACAAGTGATCCATACCTGTCCAAGCGGTGCATTAAAGTATGTGTTAAAGGAGGAACAATCATGGAAATCTTAGAAGAAAATGCTCGATTTGTGTTAAAAGACGGTGACAAAGAAATTGGTGAAATGACGTGGTCAAAAGCCGGTGAAACGCGTATGATCATTGATCATACCTTTGTCGATCCTGCTTATCGGGGACAAGGACTCGCCGAAAAATTAGTGGCAAAAGGGGTGGAAAAAGCCCGCAAAGAACAAAAGAAAATCATTCCTTTGTGTCCCTTTGCCAAAAAAGAATTTGAACGCAAACCAGAATATGCCGATGTTTGGAACCAATAAATCAACCAAAACAACCCCCGCCAACTCAAGAGTCTCTCTTTGAGGTGGTGGGGGTTGTTGTATGACTGATCAATGTTGGAATTGAGCATGGTATAGGCGATAGTAATAGCCTTGTTCTGCCAGTAATTCTTCATGGGTTCCTTGCTCCACGATTTGACCGGCATCCATTACAAGGATCTTGTCTGCTGCTCGAATCGTTGATAACCGATGGGCGATCACAAAGCTGGTTTTGCCTTCCATCATTTTCAAAAAGGCATCTTGGATTTTTTTCTCAGTCAGAGTATCAACCGAACTGGTTGCTTCATCCAAAATCAGCATTGGTGGGTTACTGATCATCGTGCGGGCAATCGTCAATAGCTGTCGTTGTCCGTCAGAGATCTTGATGCCTTGATGACCGATCGGTGTATCTAGTGTTTCTGGTAAGCGCATCACATATTCATACATATAGGCATGCTTTAGGGCATCATAGATTTCTTCATCTGTGGCAGTGTCATTTCCGTATTGCAAGTTTTCTTGTAAAGAGGCATCAAAGAGCCATGTATCTTGCAAGACCATTCCGAAGCTTTGCCGTAATTCTTCTCGTTTCAACTGACGAATATCGGTGCCATCGATCTTGATCGCGCCTTTATCAACATCATAGAAACGCATCAACAAATTGACCAACGTCGATTTACCGGCACCGGTTTTTCCGACGATCGCGACGGTTTCTCCAGGTTTTGCAGTAAAAGTGAAATCTTCGATCAATTTTTGACCAGGATCATAAGCAAAAGACACCTCCTCAAAGGCAATCTCTCCTTTGATCTCACCCAGTGATTGAGATTCTTGGTCATCGGCTGTTTCTGGTTCTTGATCCAACAGCTCAAAGGTTCTTGAAAGTCCAGCCAATGCCGTTTGAATCTGGGTCGTAATTCCTGACAATTCAATGAATGGTTTCGAAAACTGACTGGAGTAGATCGTAAAGCTGGAAATCATCCCAACCGTGACAGCACCTGAACCAGAAAAGTAAAGCAGACCGCCGACAAAGCCGACTGACAGATACGCCAAATGATCGACGAATCGTGAAAGGGGATTGGTCAAAGAAGAAGAAAACTGTGCCTTTTGCCCCCGGACATTCAATTCTTGGTTGATCGTTTCAAAACGGTTTTGGTTGATGGTTTCTCGATCAAAGGCTTTGACGATTTTTTGATTGCCGATCATTTCCGTAACAAAGCCAGAAATTTCGCCGACGATTTCTTGTTGGCGAGCAAAATGCGATTGTGACGTTCGTGCCACGATCCAGTTGACCAAAAAGATGATCGGGGTCGAAACCAATACGACCAACGTTAAGGGCACACTCATTTGCAGCATGACGACTAAGGCGATCAAGACGACCGAAATACCAGAAAACAGCTGGTTAAAGACTGCAGCGACGGCAATGGAAATATTATCCATGTCATTGGTAAAACGACTGACGATGTTGCCGTGGGAGTTTTGGTCATAATAGCGCAAAGGCAATGTATTGAGATGCGCAAAACCTTTTTTACGCAAATCGGCGACAGATAAATACGCCACGCGGTTGCCCAGTCGCTGGATCAACCATTGACTGACCACAGTCACTAAAACCACTCCGGCAAACAGAAGCAAAATACGATAGAGAGTGCTAAATTGCACTTGATCAGCACCTATCAGCTGATCGACGGCTTGACCAATCTGATACGTCATATAAACCGAGGAGACGCCAGCAGCGATCCCGAGGACAACTGCTGCCCAAGTTTCCTTCGCGTAGGCAGTTAAATAAGGGAGGTAGCGACGAAAGGCCGACCAATCGAATGATTTCTTTTTCATGCTTCTTCCTCCTCTGCCTGTGATGCGACGATTTCTTGGTATTCTTTTGAAGATGCCAACAGCTCTTCATGGGTCCCTTTGCCTACCAAATTCCCTTGGTCTAAGACTAAGATCTGCTGCGCGTCTTGAATGGAGCGAACCCGTTGAGAGATAATGATGACCGTGCCACGAATGCTTTCTTTTAAAGCCATCCGCAAATCAAGATCGGTTTGATAGTCAAGGGCGCTCAGAGAATCATCCAAAATCAAGATATCTGGTTTAGCAATCAACGCTCTGGCGATCGTTAACCGTTGTTTTTGTCCCCCAGAAAAGTTCTTGCCACCTTCAAAAATCGGGGTATCCAGTTGCTGCGGCAAGGCTTCAACGAAGTCACGGCTTTGAGCGATCTCTAAGGCGCGCCAGCATTCTTCATCGGTGGCCTCTTTTTTGCCCCATTGCAAGTTTTCCCGAATCGTCCCCGTAAACAGCACGGCGGTTTGAGGCACCATAGCAATTTTTTGGCGTAATTGCTGTAAAGGCCATTTCCGCACATCGTGACCGTCAACGATCACTTTGCCATCTGCTACATCGTAGAAGCGGGGAATCAATTGGGTCAAGGCAGATTTCCCACTACCGGTTGGTCCAGTGATACCTAAAATAGACCCTGGCGCGACTTGGAAATCAATGTTTTTCAAAGCTAATCCGTATTCTTTTGAAAAGCGGAAATCAACATGTTCAAAGCGAATCGCTCCGACGTTGTTTTTCGGCTGATCCATAAAGACTTCTGAAAGTTCATCGCCGATCGATGGCTCAGTGGTTAAAACTTCGTTGATCCGTGAACCTGATGCTGCCGCACGGGTAAAGATGATCACTAAGTTGGAAACCACGATCAATGCTAAGAGCATTTGATTCATGTAATTGACCAGTGCCAGCACTTGTCCTTGCTGCAAATTGCCTATATTGACTTTGAATCCACCGATATAAAACAACGCGATAATGCCGACATTCATGATCAAGGTGGTGGCAGGCGTCAATAAAGCAGACAGATTTGTCACCCGTAAATAGACCTCACTTAAATCATCAGTTGCCTTATCAAAGCGTTTCGTTTCCGTTTTTGTGCGGGCAAAGGCACGAATCACCCGAATCCCGCTTAAATTTTGACTAACTAGCTCATTCAACTCATCTAAATGGACTTGAACTTTCTTATACAATGGCACGGTTTTGGCGATGATCCAGAATAAGACGATACAAAAGAGCGGTAAAACGAGTAGGAAAATCAAGCCAGCTTGCCAATCAATGACAAAGGCCATAATCACGGAACCGATACTTAAGAAGGGTGCCCGGACCACCAGCCGAATCAGCATCGCCAAAGCAATCTGCATCTGATTGATGTCGTTGGTCATTCGAGTAATCAACGTATCAGTACCGAATAAGTTCAGTTCGCTATGGGAAAGGGTGTTGATTTTTTTCATCAAGCGATTGCGTAATTCTGTCCCGAATCCTTGAGAAGCGACGGAAGCATAATACTGACAGATGACGGCACAGATCATCCCCACCACGGACATCACGATCATCCAGATCGTCATTTCAACGACCTTCGACCAATTGTTTTGCCGTAGGCCCTCATCGACTAAAGCGGCCATCTGCAAAGGCAGAACCAATTCAAACACCGCTTCTAAAAATTTGAAAAACGGACCAAGAATAATCTGTTTGCGATAATCCTTGGCGTAGCGTAACAAGCTTATCATAAAAAACCTCCTAAATTATTGCGGATGAGCGGACTTGTTCATCCTCATGAGCTTATGAGTGAACTTCAGCAAGATGTTCACTGACTAAACAGGCAAAAACCAAACTATCGGTCCATTCCCCCTTGTTCCACCAGTCTTGGATAAAATGTGCTTCTTGGCGCAATCCAATCCGTTGGCAAAGCTTGGCTGAGGCCTGATTGCGGGCATCTAGCGTCGCTTGGACCCGATGGATCTTCTGACTGGCAAACAACCAGTCCAACAACTCTTTCAAGGCTTCTTGAGCAAACCCTTGTCCGCCAAATGACGGATGGAAGGCATAGCCGATTTCAACGGAAGACGGCTGACCAGTAGACCACACCGACAAATCGCCGATGACCGTTTGATCGTGTAGTACCGCCAAAGAAAGACCTGCTTGGTCCGTCAAGGTGTGCTGTTGACATTTTTTGGCAAAAGACGCCGCTGCCGTTTCTGTCTGCCAAGGCTCATGAAGTAAGAAACGGCAAACTTCCGCTTGCTGATAAATAGCAAAGGTATCGGCAAAATCACTTTCTTGAAACGGACGGATCGTTAACCGTTCACTTTCCATACATACCATAGACAGCCTCCATTTCTTTAGGGACATCTTACCATAGAACGAAATAGCCGAAAACATTATCAGAAAAATACAACAACTTTCTTGTAAAAGAGTGTAAATTTCATGAAAATTCTTTCTTTTACAATTAGAACTTGCCAGTTGCTGCCTATTTACCACGCCTGCCAGCGGGCAAGAAAGGTTTTTTGCCAATCCCCCAAGGGCAAAATCACTCGCTGCATTTGAAAACGGTAGGTTTCCCCTTTATAAGTAAAGCGAATCGGGACGAGCATCCCTACAACAGGATCTTTGTGCTGTTTTTTTAGCTCAGCAAGCGGCACGATTTTGTGCTGCAGGACTTTTGTCGAGAAAAGATTCAATGCCAAAATCGTCAATTGCTGATCATCTAAGACGAGCAGGGTACGGCTGGTGATGGCATTGAAGGACTGCCATTTTGCATAGCCGATCACAGCTCCTTCCGTCAAATAGGGGGCTGCCAACGCTTGGAAGGTTTTTTTATTTAAAAGAAACATGGGTAGAAAACTCCTTATAAGTAAGAATCGTTTTAGGCAGAGTGTCAACCATCATCGAACAGCGTGAAGACGCTTAGTCAGTTGTAAATGGCTGCAGCATCCGCCGAACTTTTTCAGTATACGCCTGTTTGAGGGCTAACGGTTCGATTTCTTTGATGGTTGGCCCAAATTGCAAGAGAAAGTCAGCTAGAAAATCAAGCTCATTGTCGGCAATGTGTCCTTCTAAGCAAAGCTCACTAGGACGTTCCACCACTGCCATATCAGGATATTTTTCTTGCCACAAGCGTTCCTTTGCCGATAGATCAAAGCGGATGTGATAGCCCAGTGTTTGTGTCAACACTTGTTGCTGCAGCTGTTTTTCAGCTAACTGCTGCAAGGTATAGCCTGTTTTTTCAGTCGGAGCAAGTCCCTGCATTGCATCACAGCGATAGCGGCGAAAGGCCTGCTTTTGACAATCAAAGGCCAAACAATACCAGTAACCAGCACGAAAATCCAGCTGATAGGGTTGTACGGTCTTGTTCGTTTTTTGATAACGCTGATAGGTAAATTGGATGACCTGTTCTTGTACGATTGCTGAAAAAAGCGCTGAGAGGATCGGTGCACTCGTCAATTGAGGCACCCCTTGAAACGAAACCGCCGTCTCCATTTTTTCTAACCAGTCGGTATCTCCTTGATAAAAAGACTGCAAAAGTTTTCGCCGCAGCCCTTGATAGCTCCGATCAAAAGGAGAATCGGACAGTTTTTGTAAGAGCTGTAAAGCAAAGAAAAGGGTATAACGTTCATTTTTGTCAAAGTACAAGGGGGTCAGTTGATTTTTTAAGATCTGATAGCCGCCATAACGACCGGCTTCTACCACGAGAGGCAAGCCCAGCTCTTCCAACGATTGGACATCGCGGACGGCTGTACGTTTTGAAATCGCAAAGGTTTCCATCAAATCAGCTAGATGAAAAGTGGTTTTTCCTTGTAAATACAATAGCTCCTGAGTTAAACGTTCTGATTTTTTCATTTCTTTCTCCAATGGTGCCAAGTTTTGGCAATATTCACAGTTACACTTATGGTAACAAGAAAAGGAGGAACCAACAAATGATCGAACCAAAAATCGCTTTATTTTTGACCTTAGACGGCAAAGCCCAAGAAGCCATCCACTTTTATCAGGAAACATTAGACGCGACCCTCTTATTCGCCATCACCAACCAAGAATATCAAAAAAAACTTGATCCAACGCTGGAGATTCTTGCAGGTCAAGAACAGTATCTTTCTCATTCCATCCTACAAATCGGAGATTTCCAGTTGCAGCTGGCTGACAATCCATTGATCGAAGGGGAGCCCATTCAAGCAGGGAATCACTTATCCTTGAGTTTGACGATAGACGACACCAAAACAGTTCAAAAGCTTTATCAACGACTAGTGGAAAAGGGCAGTCAGGTGATCCAGGCACCTAGTGAAAATCCGTTTGCGTTTTTTTATGCAAGTGTTCGCGATCCATTTGGTGTAATTATTCAGCTTACTGTCGAAAAAGAAGTTGATCCATCAAAAAAGGGTGAATGAAAAAAATCGTTTTTTAATAAAATATCCATAGAAGTTGACTAATTATCCAGCTTTCTTTCATCATCAGAATTATTTTTAAGGAATGTTTAAAGGACTTCACAGAAAAAGAATAAAACTTCTTAAAAAAATAGGCGGATCGCAAAAATTCTGGTACAATCGGGGAGAGCAATTCAGGAGAAATGAAGGAGGCACTATGGATAGAAAGACGAGATATAAACAGCAAAGAGCCCACAAAGCGCGCAACAAACGCGTGATTATTGGAGGAATCTTTCTTTTCGCCATTGCAGGCATCGTTTTATTTGCCGGCTATACGTATTATGCAGCAAAAAATTCAGTGGATAAAATGTTTAAAGAATCCGCTGTGATAACCTCTAACAAAGAAAAAGAGGATGGATCACTCAAAACATCCGATGTAAGTTCTAAGTTCGGTGTTTTATTGATGGGTGTCGATAATGATGAGGAACGTGAACAAACAGATCATTTAGACAGTGCACGTACTGATAGTTTGATCTACATGGTTTATGATGGCGAAAATAAAAAAATCGATATGGTCAGCATCCCGCGGGATATTTGGACGAATATCTATGATGGAACTGGAACAGGTACAATCTATACCACAGCAAAAATCAATAGTGCTTATACAGTCGGAGAAGAAGATGCCACGATCGAAACCGTTCAAAATTATTTGCAATTACCAATCGATTACTATGTAAATGTGAATTTCATAAGTTTTAAAAAAATTATTGATGCAATTGGTGGTGTAACTGTAAATGTCCCTTACGACATAAATCAAGATTATGCCGCAGATAACTCTGGGGAAACATTGATTCCGGAAGGTCGTCAGTTGTTGAATGGTGAGCAAGCTTTGATTTTTGCGCGTATTCGAAAAATGGATACCGATGTTGATCGGGGAAATCGTCAGCAAGAAGTCATTGAAGCAGCAATTCATCAGGCTTTAAAAATTAATAACGTGACGAAATATCAAGAAATTTTAGATTCTGTAAGTAATGACGTAAATACAAACTTTAAATTTGAAGATTTAGTTTCCCTTGCTGGAAATATGATTTCAGGATTTGAAATCAATAGTCATACCTTTGAATGGTATGATGGGGAGTCTTACGATGGTCAGTCCATTGTGTACATCCAAGACTACTCTTACAATGAAATCCGAAACGACATGCTTAAGGCATTAGGCAAGCAGACAGAAGAACAGAGTACCCAAAATCAAAACACAGATGCTCAGACAGGATACGACGACGGGTCTCAAGGAACAGGTTATGGCAGCGAGTACGGTACTGACAACGGAACGGGCTATGGCACGGAGTATGGATCAGATTCAAATTATTAATGAAGTATAATTATCTGAAGCAAGCCAGGAGAAATCCTGGTTTTTTTGCGTTCAAGAGGGGAGCAAATGGTAAATCTTTGTCACAAGCCACTTTCGTTTTCATCTAAGAAGTGCAGTGCTATGCTTTAGATAAGAAGCAGCCTACTGCAGCGAGGCCGACACCGAGGGAGGAACCATGATGGAAAAACAGCAAGAACAAAAAGCCCGTAGAATCGTCTTGTTGACCCATGTCTTAGGGTTGCTCATGAAAGCCATCGGGTACTTCCTTAGCGGCAGTGCAGTTTTAATGAACGAAAGTATTCACAGTATGATCGATTGCATCAATCAAGGTCTTTTGGCCATCGGTGAAAACCGAGCACAGCGAGGACGCAGTGAATTGTATCAGTTCGGTGAAGGACGAGCGACCTACTTTTTTAGTACCGTGGTCGCAATGACGGTCTTTTTAGGAGGCGGCATTTTAGCTGTTGTCGAAGCCAGCCGCGATTTGCTGGACCCCACCCACGAAGTGGAGCAGATCCAGCTGGTGGCAGCAATCTTATTTGTCAGTTTGTTTATTGAAGTGACTGCAGTTCAAGATGGTTGGCAAGAAGTCAAAGAACAAAACAAGCAAAACCAGCCCCTCGTCCGTTTCCTAAAAGAAAGCCGCGATTCCGATCTGCTTTTAGGCTTCACGGAAAATTTGTTTGCCTTAGGTAGTGTGACGATCGCCATCGTAGGAATCTCATTGACTGCTTTGACAGGCAATCCGGTATTTGATTCCCTCGGGGGCATTTTAGGTGGATTGTTGTTGATAGCTGCTGCTGTCTTTTTAGCCAAAGAATTTTATAGCCTTTTGATTGGCGAAGGGGCATCTGCATCAGATTTAATGGCGATCAAACAAATTTTAGCCAACCCTGCCATCATTCAAATCAAAGATTTACGAACCCTCCATCTAAGCCCAGAGGAACTTTTGATCGTCGCCGACCTTAGCTTGAAACTAGCGCCGGATGAAGAACCAAGCACGTTTATTGATAACATTGAGCAGCAAATAAAGCAGGCTTTGCCTGAACTGAGGGTCTATTGCTATATCGAGAGTGAGGAAATTACCTCTTAAAGTAGAATAAATACGAAGCATTCTTCGGTTGGTGATTCACAATTCAACCCAGGAATGCTTGTTTTGGGTAGTGGTGAGCTCGTGTTGAATGAACACAAAGGATCAGTGGCTTGTTTTAACTTTAGGCTTTTCTGACGATCAGGAATTAGATTGTAAGCGGAAAGATCCAGTGATTTATCTATTTTTTTAGCAGTAAACAGTTTTTTTGTTCAAAAGTTTGTGTTTTTTTGTTAAAATAAAGTAAGGACAGTGAGCGATCTCTTTTTAAAGTTATTTTTTTGCTAGAGTTGTAACATTGTAAATCACAACATAGCGAAAGCTCAGGTTATTAAGAAAACGCCGAAACGAGTGCCTGTTTGCCATTACTGGCATGCTGTCAAATCGACACCAAAAGCTGAGGTGCTAATTTTGTCACGACTGTTTTTTTACTTTACTTGTGAAGCAAAATCCTTTGCGAACATCTTCATCCATGATAGGTTAGAAATAGGCCGAATGGTTTTTTCACAAAGTACGTACATAGAAAGATCACTTGCGACTACCAAAAAAAGTTACTTCACTGCTCGCAAAATGATCGATGCTCATCACACATACCTTTTCCCTCAGCCAGTCAATCTGCGCTTGCTTTTCTTATTGGTTATATTCCCTTCAATCAGCAATTGCGTGAACCGATTAAAAATCAAAAAATGACTGTGCAAGGTATCTGTACCGATTTATCCCTTCAGAAACGTGGAAACCCTCGGCAAGAAGTTTACAATTAAAAGGAGGAATTTGATGGAAAAATTTTACCAGCAAAAGACTGAAGAGACCTTGAAACATTTTGAAAGTGACCGCAAGCAAGGCCTAAGCGGGAAAGAAGCCGACAAACGCTTAGAAAAATACGGAGAAAACACGATCCAGCAACAAGAATCCCTTTCTGTATGGGAATTGCTGTGGCATAATTTGAACAACTTGATTGTTTATCTCTTGCTAGCAGCTGCGTTACTCTCTTTTGCGATGGGGGAAACGGTTGAAGGAATTGCAGTATTGATTGCCGTGGTGATTGCTGTAATGACCGGTTTCATTACAGAATTACGAGCACAAAAATCAATTGATTCACTTCAAAGCATGATTTACACTACCGCAAAAGTGATTCGTGATGGAGAAGTAATGGAGATCGAGTCGGCAAAGATCGTTCCAGGCGATATTCTCGTTTTGGAAGAAGGGGATGCTATTGCGGCAGATGCCCGCTTACTTGAAACGAGCAACTTTGCCTGCATCGAATCAGCGCTGACCGGTGAGTCAGAAGCTGTTGAAAAAGATGCACGAGAAACTTATGAAGAAGATGTTCCATTAGGCGATCGCCGCAATGTCGTTTTCGCAGGAACTGCGGCAACTCGGGGAAATGCCTATGCAGTAGTGACAGAAACCGGCATGAAGACCGAGGTCGGAAAAATCAGTGACATGCTGACGGGTGACAAAAAGCGTCAAACGCCGTTAGATATAGAATTGGACAAGCTTGGAAAAGCAATCATTATTGCAGCGCTCTTTGCTGCGGTGGCAGTTTTGGTCGCAGGTATTTTGACGAATCAGCCATTTGTCGAAATGATCCATATTTCGATTATTTTAGCGGTCGCAGCCATTCCTGAAGCAATGCCAGCCGTTTCGACAATCACATTGTCTCGAGGCATGCGGACGATGGCCGAGCACAAAGCACTCGTCAAATCGTTATCTGCCGTCGAGACTCTTGGCGCCACCAGTATCATTGCCAGTGATAAAACGGGGACGCTGACAGAAAACCAAATGACGGTTGCCGAGATCATTTTAGGTTCTGGGGAAATGTTCAAAGTGACAGGAAATGGGTATGAACCCAACGGAAAATTCTATAAGGCAGACTCGGATGATAATTCCGAGATCGACGCAACCAATCATGATGCACTGCAAGGGATGGTTGCAAATGGCGCTTTATGTACCACCGCCACTTTACGTGAAAACGAAGGGCAATACGAGATCCTCGGTGATCCAACGGATGGGGCGTTTGTCGTTTTAGGTCAAAAGATCGGCATCGATCGGCAAAAAGAGCAGGACAGCGGGCTGAAGAAAATCGCAGAAATGCCCTTTGATTCCGACAACAAATACATGGTGACCGTGTATGAAGGAGAGCAACGGACATTGATCATCAAAGGGGCACCAGATGTCTTAATTGATTTAGCTGATGCTGATGCCACAGAAAAAGAACAACTTCATGAATACAATGACACGTTAGCCAGTCATGGGCAGCGGGTGATCGCTGTCGGTTGCATCAAGGATTATCAAGGTGGGACGGACGAAGCAGAACTGAAAGCAGCATTACAGGAAATCAAGATCCAAGGCTTTGCGGGCATCGTCGATCCGCCCCGAACAGATGTCAAAGAGGCAGTGAAGGTCGCCCAAGAAGCGGGGATCCGAGTGAAGATGATCACGGGGGACCATCCGAAGACCGCATCAATGATCGCCAAAGAAATTGGTTTAATAGATCATGAGAAAACCATGACAGGTCGAGAGATCGATGAATTGGCAGGTCAAGAAGGCTTTAACGAAAAAATCGAAGAAGTCGCTGTCTTTGCTCGAGTCTCTCCAAAAAATAAATTACAACTTGTGGAAGCCTTGCGTGAAGAAGGCGATATCGTTTCAATGACCGGCGATGGCGTTAACGATGCGCCGGCACTCAACGGCGCCGATATCGGGATCGCCATGGGGATTCGTGGGACAGAAGTAGCCAAAGAATCTTCCGATATGATTTTAACGGATGACCGTTTTGGAACAATCGTCGATGCCATCAAAGAAGGACGCATCATTTTTGACAACATCAAAAAATATGTTTCTTTCTTGTTCTCATGTAATATGGTTGAGATCGTGACGATCTTTTTAAGTGTCATCTTCTTGATGCCAATGCCGATCCAACCGTTGCATATCCTTTTCTTGAATCTAGTCATCGATATTGCGCCAGCAATGGCGTTAGCCTTTGAACCAGCAGAAGACGATATCATGAAACGTCAGCCACGGTCGAAAGCTGATGGCCTCGTCAACAAACGCTTCTTAGGACGCATCATTTTAAGTGGTGTTGTGATTGGTTTGGTGGCGTTTGGCTTCTTCAATTTCTTGATGTTGACGGATCACGAGTTGCTTTATGCACAAACAGCGACCTTTACCTTTATGGCAGTAGCACAATTGATGCATATTTTCAACGTTCGTAAGAGCAGCGGTTTTGGCTTAGACAAAACTCTCTTGAAAAACAAACCGTTGATGGGGGCATTGCTCCTTTCCGTAGGTTTGCAGCTTTCAGCAGTCTATGTACCGTTTATGAATGAGCTATTAGACACGATGCCAATTCAAGCCGGCACGTGGGGGATCATCTTCGCTGCTGCAGCGATCTCTACACTGATTGTGATGGGCTTGAAGAAACTCTTCCAATTAAAATAAAATAAATTATCCAGTATTTTCTCAATACCGGAGTAACGAAGACCCGCAGCCTAATGGCGCAACTTCGCCAAAGGATTCTTGATTCGATCCTTGATGAAGTTCGCCTAGCTGCGGGTCTTTTTTGCTTACTCTTTACAAGCAAAAGAAAATGATCTATACTTGACTAGTCAACAGTTGACAAGTCAATGATGAAAGGAGCGGTTTATGCAATGAATTTACGTGAGCTAAGCGGATTGCTGTATCGGATGAAAATCGTGAATCAAGAATTAACGGCGATCTTTGAAAAAGAGACTGGCTTTAGTCTGACCCGTTATCAGTTGCTGCAGTTTTTGAATGAGCAAGGACGCTGTACCCAAAATCAAGTACAGAATGAATTGAAGATCGATAGTGCAGCGGTCACTCGGCATTTGAAGATTCTCGAAGAAAAACAATTTGTGACACGGGAACGAAACAAAGACAATAACCGCGAGATTTTTGTTTCTTTGACACCGAAAGCACAAGCCGATTTGGCTAGTTGTGCTTCAAAGCATGCCAGCTCTGAGGAGTCGTTAGGCATCAATTTGACCGAAGAAGAAGAAGCACAGCTTCTAACATTACTTATGAAATTAGTTCCATGAAAGAAGGCAAACCCATGACAGAATACAGCAATAACAATTTTTCAGAGATTACCTTTGGCCGAAAATCGGTTCGTGTCTATGATGAAACCTACAAAATCCCCCATGAAGAAATGTTGACCATGATCCAAGAGTCAACGACAGCACCTTCCTCAGTCAATATGCAGCCTTGGCGCTTTGTCGTTGTGGAAAGCGATGAGCAAAAAGCAAAATTGAAACCGTTGATTCGTTTCAACGTCCGTCAAAATGATACCTCTTCTGCAATGGTCTTGATTTTTGGCGATATGCTTTGTCATGAACTTGGGGAAGAAATTTATAACAAAGCAGTAGCAGAAGGCAAAATGCCAGCAGAAGTACGTGACCAACAATTAGCAGCGATCATTCCGCATTACGAAAATCTTACAAAAGAACAAATGAATGATGTGGTGAAGATCGACGCTAGTTTAGCTGCCATGCAATTTATGTTAGTTGCGCGGGCGCATGGCTATGAAACCAACCCAATCGGCGGCTTTGAAGCAGATCAATTATCCGAAGCTTTTGGCTTAGACAAAGAGCGTTATGTTCCTGTCATGATCCTTTCAGTCGGAAAAGCCAAAGAATTAGGCTATGAATCCGTTCGGTTAGACGCAGAACAAATTACGACATTTCTATAAGAGGAGGGAAAACGATGGAAATCATCAATGCAACGTTTTACATCAAAGAAGAAAAGCGGGCAGATTTTTTAGCCGCTGTTACGCCATTATTAGCATCGGCGAGAGCTGAGGAAGGCTGCCACGGCTATCATCTCTATGAATCATTGGAAGAGAACAATCGGTTTGTCATGGTCGAAAAATGGGCGAATCAAGAAGCAATCACTGCTCACAATCAAAACCCGCTGCTGCAACAATTATTCCAACAAATGCCTGACTTTGCAGCCAAACCGAGCGAGATCGTTGTCGCTCATCAAGGAGAATAAAGATGACGATTTTATCGACGATTTTGATTGTACTGGTTGCCTTAGAATTTTTCTATATTCTCTATTTAGAAACATTTGCCACTACGTCCAAAGCAACAGCGCGGATCTTCAACGTGACGAAAGCAGAACTTGAACGACCGATCGTCGTGACCTTGTTCAAAAACCAAGGGGTTTACAATGGGCTGATCGGTTTGGGGTTACTGTATAGTATTACCTTTGCTTCAGCGCCATTGGAAATCAGTCGCTTGTTGCTGATCTACATTATCTTAGTAGCTGCATATGGCAGTGTGACTAGCGACAAGAAAATTATTTTGACCCAAGGCGGTCTAGCGATCCTTGCCTTGCTGTCCACCTTTTTTTAACCAATAAAAGAAGAAGCCCCCTAATCTAAGAAAGCCTTTCTATACAATAGAAGCTTTCTTAAATCGGGGGCTTTTAATGTTTTGGCAAAGAGTACTCAGAACGTGAAAAAAATGATAGGATAAGAGAAGGGACTAACGATTTTCTGGACGTAAACTGGTTGCCGCAAATAAGGCTTTTACTAGAATGGGTGTTAAGATCGCAGCTGTGATCACCTCAGAGATTCCATTCGTTATAGCAATTCCACCGAGGGTCACGAATAAAGCCGAAGCATCGACACCATAGGTATTGGCAACTAAGCCAGTATATAAGGTTCCCATTAGGGTTAAGACCAAAACTGTATTTGTGATGGTCCCAAAGATTGCTGCAACAATCGAAGCAGCGACGACTTTTTTGGTCTTTTTGTAAATGATCGTAAATAAGAGACCAGCCACTAAGCCAACCAACACACGGGGGACCACCGAGATGATTGGGTTGGTGAAAACGGCAATGTCCAAGGGCGTTGTCGGGGAGGTAAACGCACGGATCATGGTAAAAATGCCCCAGACTAAGCCAATGAACATCCCGTCTTTTGTCCCTAAAACGATGGCAGCGACGATTACCGTGATATGGATGATCGTCAAACTAGTGATACCGATCGGAATAAATCCAAGGAAAGGTACCATCGTCTGTAAAATAATAATAGCAGTCAAAATGGCACGAATGACAAGGCGATAGGTTTTGCTTTTTGTATTCATTGTAAAAACTCCTTTTTTATAATGACACTCGTGTCATTTTTAAGTTAGGTTGATTATACAATAAAATGACACGAGTGTCATTAATAATGTGATGAAAGGAGCCAAAAAAATGGCGAAGAAGCAGCAGAGCGAATTGACTACAGCGGAAAAGAAAAAACAACAAAAGCGTGATTTGATTCTTGAAAGTGCCAAAGTCGTCTTTAGTAAGAAAGGTTTGATTGATGCGACAATGAAGGACATTATCGAAGAGTGCGGCATTAGTCGCGGCGGCATTTATTTGTACTTTCGTTCGGTGGATGAGATTTTTTTGGCAGTGTTAGAGCAGCGTTCCAAACGAAAATTTGATGATGTACGAGAGATGATCATGGAGCAAGTACCCTTTGAAACGATTTTAAACAAATATTTTTCCGACCATCGCAAGCGTCTACTCCACAGCATTTCTGACGGTATGCTGCGAGCCGTCTACGAGTATTACTATACGCATAAAACCGAAGCCTCCAGTTCACTGCAGCAAGCTCAACTCGCTGAGACGAAACGGACGATCCATGAGATTTTTCAAGTGGGCGTTCAGCAAGGTGTATTAAAAGATGAAAACTTGGCAGTGATTGCAGAAAACTATATGTTCGTGATTGAAGGATTAGGGATTTTGGCTCTGACCGGTCACATCACAGAACAGACCATTGATGACCAAATCGCCGTAATGAGACAACTACTCCCTTATCGTGAATAACACAGACAAAAAAACTCGCTCTTTTCTAGAAAACACTAGGAAGGAGCTTTTTTCGTCTGTTTATAACTTTGTGAATCAAGCATATTTTGCAGAAAATTAATGTAATAAAAGTGAAATCTACAACATTATTTATTTTTTCTTAAGAAAAAGGACTTTTTCTATGAAGTTTTCTTGAACAGTTGATACATAGGGATTCACTCGGCGTGTCGGTGGGATAGGAGTGGGGAACATGTAATAAAAAAACAGAGCTTATTTATGTAACTAAAATGTAAATCGCTTACGGATTGGGTTTGTTGCTGAACTATGGTAAAATGAAAATGGTCAAATAAATGAAAAAAAAGTTTTAAAATTGAATTTGGAGGATCAGATGAAGAAGAAAATCTTTGCAACAGTGTGTATGTGCGGCATTGTATTGTCATCATTCGGCGGACCTGTGACCGTTTTTGCTACGAATCACGATCAATTGATCGAACAAAAAAATAACGAAATTGATCAGTTGAGACAGCAACGTCAAAGCGTACAAGGGGAAATTGACGGATTGTCTGCAGAAATTGATTCGTTAAATCAAGAAGCAGCAATCATTTTAGCGCAGCAAAGTGATTTGTTGCAAGCGATCGAAGGATTGGATCAGGAAATCAGTCAGTTAGAAGAGCGCATTGCCAAACGCTCAGAAAACATTGAAAAGCAAGCCAGAGAAACACAAGTTAATGGAAAAGGCGACCATTTTCTAACAGCGGTACTAGAGGCGGACTCTGTCAGTGATCTAGTCGGTCGTTTGCATGCGATGACGACGATCATTCGAGCGAATAATGAAGTGATCGAACAGCAAAAAGCCGACCAACAAGCTGTTGAACAAAAGCGTGCGGAATCACAAGAAAAAGTGGCAGAATTGCAAGCAGCACAGAGCCATCTGGAAGCACAAAAAGGTGTTTTGGAAGCAAGCCAAGCAGAATTAAATGTCTTAGTTAGTAATTTAGCCTACGAAGAAGCAACGAAAGAAGAAGAAAAAGAACAGCTGCGTGCGGAAAAAGAAGCCTATGAAGCGGAGCAAGCGAGAATTCGTGAAGAAGCTGCCCGAGTAGCTGCTTTACAAGCCCAAGCGGAACAAGCGGCGCAACAGCAGGCAGAACAAGCTGCAGCGGAAGAAGCAGCCTTGAATGAAGCAGCTGTTCAAGTAGAGAGCACAGAACCTGACGCAGAAACAGAGAGCCCAGCGCCAGTGGAAGAGCCAGAAGCACCAGCAAAAACGCAACCAGAGGAAACGCAAGAATCTGAACCGGTTGAAACACCAGAGGTTCCAGAGGAAACACCAGTAGATACACCAGAAATTCATGAGCCAGAAACACCAGTGACACCTGCAGCACCGGAGACGCCAGCGGACAGTGCACCTGCAGTTCCTGCACCAACGCCAGCACCGACGCCAGTTACACCAACACCGGCGCCAACGCCTGCTCCGTCACCTGCACCGATCGTGACGCCGCCAGCACCTTCTGCACCAGCATCAACAAATGGTGCTGCAATCGTGGCAGAAGCCTATAAGCATATCGGAAAACCCTATGTGTGGGGTGCCAAAGGACCGGACAGCTTTGACTGTTCTGGGTTTACTCGCTATGTCTTTTTACAAGTAACAGGGAGAGATATTGGTGGATGGACGGTGCCACAAGAAACAGCCGGTACAGTGATTTCCGTTAGCCAAGCACAACCAGGAGATCTTTTATTCTGGGGTTCATCAGGTAGCACCTATCATGTAGCCATTGCTTTAGGTGGCGGACAATACATTCATGCACCACGCCCAGGACAAAATGTTTCTGTTGGCAGCACCGCTCATTTTACACCTAGCTTTGCAGTAAGAATGTAAGAAGTAGCTAGCTGTAGTTTTAAGGAGAGACAAATGGAAGAAAGAAAACAACTTCGTTATCGTGCGAAGAAACAAAAAAGAGGGCTTCTTTACCGTAAAAGTGCGGCGGCAACCGCTGCACTTGTTAGTACGGTGAATATTTTGCCGATGAATGTTTTAGCAGATACACTCGAGTCAGCAGAAGCCCAAAATGGTGTTCAAGTAGTTGAAACAGCAGAGTCAACCCAAGACACATCGACGCATGATTCAGTGAGCATTGTAGAAGATCAAGAAGTGAACGAGGGATCACCAGCAACTCAAGATAGTACCGATCCATCAGAAGCTGAAAGTGCGGATGGAGTAGACATCCAAGAGGTACCCGAAAATGCACCAGCAGATGATGCTTCTGAACAGAATGAAGCAGAAACCGATAGTGATATTCCTGTTCTGTCAGAAGAAGAGCGGATCGCCATTGAAACGAAGGTCATGCCCAACTATAACAATCCAATGGCACGTTCCAACAATCAGCAAGCATTTATTCAGCAAGTAGGACCAATGGCACAAGAAGTTGCCGGGGCAAATGACCTCTACGCTTCGGTCATGATTGCCCAAGCGATCTTAGAATCGGGTTGGGGGCAATCCACGCTGACCACTCTTGCAAATAATATGTTTGGTATCAAGGGATCTTACAATGGACAATTTGTAGAGATGCAAACCATGGAAGATGACGGGAATGGCAATCTCTATCCGATTATTGCTAGGTTTCGTAAATACCCCTCATTAAAAGAATCTTTTCAAGACAATGCGCATGTTTTGAGAACTACCTCATTTTCGCCGGGTGTTTTCTTCTACCATGGGGCATGGAAGTCTAATACAAATTCTTATCGTGACGCGACTCAATGGCTGCAAGGACGTTATGCCACCGATACTTCTTATGCAAGTAAGCTAAACAACTTGATTGAAACGCACAATTTGACCCAGTACGATACATCAAGTGGTGGCGGTTCAAATGATAACAACAATAACAATTCTGAGCAGGCGATCAATAAGCAATTCAGAACAAATGCAGCACTCAATATCCGTTCGGATGCTTCCACTAGCGCCTCGATCGTTGGTTCATTGGCTGCCAATGCAACATTTGAAGCAGTAGCGCAAAAAACTGGTACCAGTGTGAACGGCAATACGACGTGGTATCGAATTCAAGGACGTGGCTGGGTAAGTGCTGCTCACGTGACGGAGATCTCATCGAATACGGGTGGGAATGATAACAACAATAATAATGGTAACAACAACAATAACAACAATGCCGAACAAAGCATCAACAAAGAGTTCCGCACAACTGCTGCCTTGAACATCCGTTCAGATGCATCGACTAGCGCTTCTGTTATTGGCTCCTTGGCAAGTAATGCGACATTTCGAGCAGTCGCTCAAAAGACGGGAACGAGTGTCAACGGAAACAATGTGTGGTATCGAATTCAAGGTCGCGGCTGGGTGAGTGCTACGTACGTGACAGAAGTGAACGCTGGAAGTAATAGCTCTGAGCAAAGCATCAACAAAGAGTTTCGTACAACCGCAACATTGAATATTCGCTCTGATGCGTCTACCAGTGCCAGAATTGTTGGTTCTTTGTTAAACAACTCCTCTTTTCGCGCTGTTGCGCAAAAGACCGGAACCAGTGTGAATGGCAACAACGTCTGGTATCGAATTGAAGGGCGTGGCTGGGTAAGTGCAGCGTATGTTCAAGAAACGAACACTTCCTCATCAAACAGCACCACCTATACCGTACGTTCGGGAGACACTCTATGGGGCATTTCGCAACGCTACAGTGTGACTGTGAATCAGTTGATGCAGTGGAATAATCTTTCTGGCTCATTGATTCTTGTAGGACAGCGTCTTGTAGTCCGTAGATAAAATGAAAAAACATCTGGAACCATTTTTGCGGCTATTTGCCAAAATGGTTCCAGATGTTTTGTTTATTCTTCTTTGAAGCTGTTCATGATCGCTGTTAGCTCGTCTTTTGAAGAGTCGTATAAGCTTTCTAACGTCCAACCATACAACTGAACATAATTATTGTCGGTTTCAAGTACATAATAAATATAGTGGATATTTAGCCCTTCAACTGTCGCTGGGAAATCAACGAAATAGGCCTTCGTGTCAGGAATTGGTAAAAAGGTGGCGGTCGTATCGAAGCTTGTTGCCAAATTTTCTTGAACCAATCCGAGATATGTTTCTAAATCGGCAAAATCTTGTTTCGATTCAACGACTGCAGCTAAGTATTTCGTTTCTAACGCATCTGACAACATGAAATCATTGTCAGGATTCAATGAAGTGAAATCGGGTACCTCTTGCCAATTACTAGGCAAATCGATGGTATAGTTTGTTCCACTCACGCCTGTGATGGTTTGTTCCGAACTCGGTAAAGCCGCTTCGCTGGAAGAGCCCGTCGATTCTTGCGCGACTTCTGTTGACGAAGTCATAGATAAGCTTGTAGCGCTTGTATTTTCCGTGCTTTCTGAAGCTGGTTTCTCCTCTTTTGGCGTACAGCCAGCAAAAAGAAGTGTGAACCCCAATAAACTAAAAACAACACTTTTTCTCATTATTCTCACGTTCCCCTTTGTTTTCTATTTTCAAATAACCAACATTATTTAGTTAATCGTATAATAGGAAAGGAAATAACGCAATAAAATATTCTCAGTTACTGCATGAAAAGAAAAAAATAAAGGATTGTTAAATAATAAATTTAAAAAAATGAAGCCGAAATAACTGACTGTTACCGCTTATTTTCACTTTTTTCTTAGATTGATGCAAAAGTTGATTATAAATACGGGGCGACTTTTGCTATGCTTTAGAAAAGAAAGGAAGCATTAAAAGAATAGTGAAGTTAAAAATTGTGTCGGTTATATCTATAAAAGAATAGTGTGTTTTTTATTTATCTATTTGTTTTGAATAATTGTCAGAATTTTGTTGCGAAATACTATGGCTTCTTTCGATACAAAAAGTAGGGCGACATCAGCGACAGCCGGATAGAGAAAGATAGCTCAAAGCGGCGAGGAATAGAAGAAACATAAGATCTACGTTTAAAAATAATGGAACTAGGGGGAAGGAAATTGTTTTATCAATCAGTAAATGAGTATCTAGTAAAAATGAGAGAAGGATTATCTGCTGAAACCATTAAAGGTGAAATGCCATCAGTCTATGCGTACTGGTTAGCACAGGAAGCAGAATTGAAAAAAATATTGAAAAACAAAGACATGGCTTTTTGGATGGATATCCAAAGAGTTCTCTTGATCGATGCAAAATTAGTATTACTTCGCAGTTACATCAATGACTACGATTTTCACGGATTTTCCGAAGATGAGATCATTGCAAATGTGGAACAAGATCATTTTACCTTTAACAAAGAACTGTGTGGCTATAGTTTGAAAGAACAAGTGCACCCATCAATTATTTTTGGTGATCAATAAGCAACGAAAAAAGAACGTTCAAACAGGGAATAAGCTACTGCACTGATTCAAAATAAAACTGATTGATTTGTGGTATGATTGTGATGACAAGTACGATTGCACAGATCATTGTGACAGTTTGAAAAGGAGCGGATAGGTATGGTTCAATTTGAACGGATCATTTTATTATTTTTCTTGTACTCATTTATCGGTTGGCTTTGGGAAACCATTTATTGCTCACTAAAAGCCAAGCACTTTGTTTATCGGGGCTTCCTTGTTGGTCCCATCACACCCATCTACGGCTTTGGGATTCTTGGCGTTGTCTATTTATTGCGGCCATTGCATGAGCAAGTGATTCCACTGTTCTTTGCGGCAGCGTTGTTGGTTACCGTGCTTGAATATGTGACAAGTTATTTACTTGAGCGTTTTTTTCATGCCTCATGGTGGGATTATAAAGAAGTCCCATTGAATATCAATGGACGGGTGGCATTGCCGATTTCTCTTTTTTGGGGCGTGTGCTGTGTGCTCATTGTTCGATTTGTTCATCCGCAAATGCTGGAGATTGTTCAAACATTGAGTGCTCGCGTAGGATTCTTATTGCCAGTTTTCTTATTAATGGTTCTCTCTTTTGATATGGGCTATACCCTAGCTAACTTGGTTGCCTTTCAGAAAGCAGTGCAACAGGTCAATCAAGCCTTTGAACAGCACAAAAAAGAATTGGCTGAAAATATTGAGCAATATAAAAACGATTGGCAAGGGCGCTTCGCAGCGTTTCCAGAAGAATGGCGCGTATTAAAACAGAATCTACCGAGATTGAATTTCCATCAAAGAAGACTCTTAAAAAACTTTCAAAAGTTAGAAATTAATCAGATAAAAAGCAGTCAGGAATTGTCTCGATTTATTGAAGCGATCCGTAAGAAAAAATAGGTTTGTTACGGTAAGATTACAAAAAATAAACCCTTATCAATGCTGATTCTTCCCACTTCTGACTGATTTCAGTTGAAAAAGACGATTAAAACACCCACTATTACGATAATTTGTAACAAATTGTAAAGGTCCTGCAATAAAATTCTTCTTAAGAATTTGTATAATAGGATATGTTGGAAAACATAGTGAGAAGTGAGGGAATTTTTTGAAGGCAAAGAAACTACGAACAATCGTTGTCGCTGTCTTTGCGGCAGGAATCGTTTCTCCAATCTTTGCGCAGGCTGAGTCACTTGAATCATTGCAAGAGCAAGAAAGTGCCGTCATGCAGCAAAGTCAGGAAATCAGTACGGAAGTACAGATTGCATTGACTGATGTGAATGCGAAATACAGTGAGGTAGAAGAGCTAAAAGCTCAAATCGCTGAAAATGAAGAATCATTAGCAACAACCAAAGCAGAAATCAAAACTGCACAAGAAACAATTGAAAAGCGTGAAGCAGTCGTTGCGGAACGTATGAAAGACATCCAAGTCAATGGCGGGGCTACCAGAGACTGGACGGTACTGTTAGAATCATCAAACATCCAAGATTTTATCAATCGTGCCTATGCGATGACGATGTTACAAAACTTGGAAAAAGAAAAGATCGATTCATTAACAGCTGAAAAAGAAAAGCTAGAAGCTTTAGAAGAAAAAGCACAGTCAACACAGCAATCATTGAAAGAAAATCAAACCGCATTAGAATCAGAAGCCAAAACACTGGATTCAAAAATTGCGAATCTACAAGCCCAATTGAAAGAAAACGAATCAACCTTGGCACAAATCGCTTCAAGCAAAGAAGCTGAAACAGCTCGCTTAGCTGCTGAAAAAGCAGCAGAAGAACGAGCAGCCAAAGAAGCGGCAGAACAAGCAGCGAAAGAAAAAGCAGAAAAAGAAGCAGCCCAAGCTGCCGAACGTTCAAGCGCTTCTGAATCACAATCGGCTGCTTCATCGAGCAGCAATACGACTGAAAGCAGCACCTCATCATCGAGCAGCTCTTCAAGCAGTAACAATAGCTCAAATAGCAGCTCAAGCAATACAAACAACAATAACAATAGCAACAACAGCAATACAAGTAGTGGTCGAACATTGATGATGGAATCAACTGCTTACTCTTATAAAGAAGCTGGCTCCAGTTTCTTTACAGCAAGTGGTACAGACTTACGCAAAAATCCAATGGCAGTTGCCGTGGATCCAAGCGTGATTCCGTTAGGCACCTTAGTCAATGTTGAAGGCTATGGCGTAGCACTAGCGCTTGATACTGGTGGCGCGATTAAAGGAAATATCATTGATGTTCACTTTGATAATGTAGCACAATGTATCCAATGGGGACGTCGTCAAGTAAAAGTAACGATTCTCGATTAATCAATCAACTAGCAAGAAGCAGCTCACTGAATGAAGTGGCTGCTTCTTTTTTTGATTTTAATAGAATAAGGCATAAGTAGAGAGCGTATCGCTGTGTCAGTGCCGACCCGAATGGATACGCTCTATTTTGATTTAAATTGCTCACAAGTCCTTACAATCGTTCTCTCAGATATTTATTTTGTGGTGATCTAATCATACTAGAGAACGATATGTTTTTTAATACCTAAAATGAAAATGGGGCTGAAGAATCAGTTATGATTCCTCAGTCCCATAAATTAAAGAGCCAAGATTTTCGTTTATCAAGGATTGAAATTGGCATTCAGTTTTTCCTCTAAAGCTTCCCAGTCGTGCTCATCGGGAAAAGTTTTGAATAGCAAATAATCAATGTCTTGGGCATATTCGGTAATGTATTCCGTATAGTTGGTGACGATCAAGTCAATTTGATTTTTTTCCAAATAGCCTGCCGACAATTCATTGGAGTCTGGAAAATAAAATGTCCGAGAGCTGCGCAAATAACGAACAGATTTGCATTTTAATAATTGGCATAAATAAAAGGGGCCTTCAAACAAAAAAGCAATATTCTTCTTTGCTTGCCAGTACAAAGATTTAATAGAGGTAACGTACATCGTAAGACTCGTTCCTAAGTGTTCCAGTGTGATACTGTCCCAAATTTCTCTGGCTAATGGTTGCGTCAACAGATAGTTTTTAAATAGATGGTAATCATCCATATACGCCTCTTCGACAAAATGAACGGTATCCGAAATCATATGGTTTAATAAGGGGGATAATAATTGCTTGATTTTTGCTACCGTAAAAAAGGATTCTACTAAGAGCCGGTCACGAGCGCTATCTTGAGTATCTGGCAAACAATCCTTGACAAAGGCTGCAGCAAGCTGCTTAATTTCAGGCCAATGATTATACTCTTTACAAAAGGTTTGTTCGATCGCCAAATTGCTGATCGAGCGACGGGTTTTCACCAATAAGAACAAATAAAGTACTTCCTCATAGGGAAGTTCTTTTTGGTATTGTTCACTCATTGCCTCGTTGATTTCAGAAAATAGCCGAAAATCATTATATTGCTCAAATATTTTTTTTATTTGCTTAGGCAACTCGATACCTTGACCCGCACAATGGCGCTCAAAGGTGATATACAAGTAATAATTGAATTCACCAAACGAACAAGCATGCTGGTCAAGTTGATAACATCTAGAAAAAGCGCTAGCAGTGATATTTTGGATGGCGATCGGCGGAAAAATCGTATGGGCAGTAATTTCCGATTCGTAATAGAAATCATGGAAAAACTTGCGAATATTGATCTCCTCACCAATAAAGCAAATAGGATTGGTTTGGATCTCCAAACGATAGAAAGAAAAAATCGGTTGCACTTTCCGCAAATAGCGAAGAACAGTGCTTTCTGATATATGGTATTTCTCAGCCCATTCAGATGAGCTATAAAGATCATTGTGGAAAATACTTTCGATGATATGGAACAGAATCTCGTTGGCAATCAGCGCACGTTTTTTCGTTAAATAAACAGCTGAATGTTTGATCGAAAAAATATACCCCTTGTGAGAAGAGTCGATCGATAAACAATCGCCAAAGTACTCTTTTAGATCCGTCACATCCGTAACGATCGTTCGCGTGGTACTTCCTGAAATTTTTGCCAAACCTTGAGTCGAACATTGATAATTTTTCTCGAATGCCCTCAAAATTTTCAGCCATCGAATCGTTGCAGTATTAGTAATAAAATTTATTTGAAAATTTCTCAAGACGTGGCTCCTTTCATGAACAAAATCGCAAATCTTACTTATTCATCTTAAAGAAGATAGGGAAGAAAAAACAAATCACGTATTTCATCGATTGGTGAAATCTATACCAGAGTCTATGCGAGATTTTTTGCATTTTCTATAAATCAACTGACGATCGGCATATATATATAGGTAGAAACACGTTTTTTCCAGCATGTCGAAGAAGATTGATGGAAATTGAATAGCCAGAGAGGGGGCGAGACGATAAGTTTTTAGTGGTGGAATAAAAATTAAATGATTATTGTTTTTCGGGGGGCGATTGAATATTAAGGGGAACAGAATTGAAGAAAAAAGTCACTTTGCGAAAGACAACTTATAATTTTAACAGGAACGATTGACGTAAATAAATAGCAGCCGCAAAGGAAACCCTAAGTGCGCCAAGAAAAGAATTCAGCTTTGCCAAATTAATTTATAATAACAAAAAAGTGTATAAAAATACTTTCTGAATTTCTTATCTTTTCTATTTATAATGAAAAGATGTTGAGAAAGTGAACGAATATAATCTCTTAAGGTTATTTTTCTATAATGTGACAACCTTCAAAGGTGATGAGAACAACGATTATAACTGAATTATTCATTATTTAAAATGAGGGTTTAAAAAAACTGTCAAGTAAAGTAGACGTTATTTATGGTTTTTTAAAATAACTGATGTTTGGCATGATATAAGTCTTTTATTGACGAAAAATATACCTTAATAAATAAAAAACGGGAATTTCCTTTATTTAATGATACATTTCTCTTATAATAAACTAGAATTGCCTTTATTATGTGAGAGGAAGGCAGAATGCTTAAACAAGCACAATTGAAGTAGGGAGTGTGTTCATGGGAAAGCCGTTAATAAAGACTTTGACTGTTTTAGCCGTTGGTATTGGCGCCGTTGCAATTTGTTTTATTGGTTACCGACAAAATAACCAAAGGCAATATCAGCAACGAGTCGAATATGCACAGACAGCGATTGCCAGCGAAAAAGATCGCATCAATGAGTTGTCAAATGAAATTGCTGAATTTTACAGCAACGAAGATCAAACGTTTTTGCGAAAAGATCTTAAAGAAGAAGACGTTCTTAAAACAGTCGCAAAACTTTCTGCAGTGAAAGTATCTGCAGACGATTATGGGATCGATGATGATGCACTGCCAAGTGAGTCAGTGGAGATCCAACAAGAAAAAACCGCCCTTGATGATCAGCTAAAAGACATCGAGGCAAAATTAAAAGTACAAGCGGATACGGAAGCCTTATTTACTGAAGGTGTTTCAAATTGGCAAAGTGCTGAAAATGATGTCACCATTAGAGCTGATCTAAAAGAAACGGATGTCGGGAATGTCCGTGAAAATCTGAGCTTTTTTGAGGATAGTAAATGGAAAGAGTTAGTTGTTTCCTATTTAGAATATGCGGATACTCAATTGGACCGCATTGCAAAATTACAAGAAACTTTTGATGAAATGCTTGATGGGGATGAGGTGACAAGTGAAGTCACCTTAGAAAAATACCTGAGTGCAGTCGACAGTATCAGCAAAGTTCGCAACGAAGAATTGAAAGAGAAATTCACCGAATTAGCAGATAAAGTCGCTACCCAAATGGGGTACACAGGATACAGCACGTATACACCCCCCGCTTCAACGGAAAGTTATTCAGAGGATACATCCGCAGGAGATGGCACCTGGACAGATCAAAGTTCAGACACTGTTTACTAATTTAAAGATGTATCGAAGAAAATAGAGATAACTGGAGGAAAGCAAATGTCAAAAGGAAAAAAAATCTTTTTAATCATCTTTTCAATCGTTGCAGTGTTAGTCATCGGAATGATCGGTGTCGCTGCAAAATTATATTTTGATGTATCAAACTCAATTCAAGAAACCTATCAATCAGTCGAACGTGATCGAGAAGATCGACTACGTGAAAATGATGTCGACCTATCCCAAAAAGATTCCTTCTCGGTTTTACTGATGGGGATCGATACCGGTGATTTAGGAAGAGTCGAACAAGGACGTTCTGATACCATGATGGTGGCGACCATCAGCCCACAAGACAATCAGACGACGGTGGTGAGTATTGGAAGAGATTCCTATGTTGATATCGTTGGACATGGGACGACAGATAAAATTAATCATGCCTATGCTTTTGGTGGACCAGCGATGGCAATGAATACCGTAGAAAAATTCTTGGATATTCCGATCGATCATTATGTATCAATCAATATGGCTGGTTTGAAAGAATTAGTCGATGCGGTTGGCGGCATTGAAGTTGATAATGAAATCACCTTTTCGCAAGACGGCTTTGATTTTGCTATCGGACGTACATCACTAAATGGCGAACAAGCCCTTGCCTATTCAAGAATGCGTTATGAAGATCCAAACGGCGATTATGGGCGTCAAGAACGCCAACGTAAAATCGTTGAAGGGATCGTTAAGAAAGTCTTGAGTCTTGATGGAATCACCCAATATCAAACGATCTTAAATGCCGTTGAGCAAAACATGAAGACAGATATGAGTTTCGATGACATGCGAACCTTAGCATTTAATTATCGCAGTGCCTTTCAAACGATCAAACAAGATCAGTTGCAAGGGGAAGGATTCATGCAAGACGGCATCTCATATCAGCGTGTGAGTGACGAAGAACTAGCAAGAGTTCAAAAAGAGTTGAAAGCTCAACTAAATCTAGAGAATGAATAGGAAAGTGGAGAAAAGATGGAAGAAACAATTAGCTTAAAAGAAATATTCGCAATTCTACGGAAACACTTAGCTGCTATTTTTATTTCAATGTTTGCTGGTTTAGCTTTAGCAGGGATATTCACCTTCTTTGTCATTACACCGAAATACAGTTCACAAGCTCAGTTGATTGTGACATTGCCACAATCCGAAACTACCAATGCCAACGATGTGAATACAAACTTGCAAATGATCAATACGTATAAGGATATGATTGTCAGTGACTTGGTTATGACACAAGTAAAGGATCGTTTGGAGTCTGAAAATAACCTTGACTTGACTGTCGGACAATTGAAAGAATCCATTTCAATCAACCAGTCACAGAACTCACAAATGTTTTCCATTCAGGCAACTAGTACCAATGCAGTGTCAGCGCAAAATATTGCCAACACAACAGCATTGGTCTTTCAAGAAAATGCTCAAGATGTTATGAATGTTGATAAAATCTCAATCATTTCAAGTGCGGTAGCTAGTACTACACCCGTTTCACCTAACAACAAACTAAATTTAGCCATTGGTCTGGTATTAGGGATCATGGTCGGTGTCGGTTTAGCCTTCTTATTGGAGCTACTAGATCGAACTGTCAAAGATGATAAATTTGTAACCGAAACATTAGGCTTTACCGTATTGGGTACTGTACCCCAAATGTCACCAAAAGAATTGGCTGCGACCATTCAGAAAAAGCCAAGCGCACCATTTATTAAGAAACCGCAAGGCGACAAAACGGCAGAATCACGCCGTAGTCGTAGCCGGGTCTAGGAGGGAACAATGATGGCAAAAAAACAAGAACGTACTGGGACACAGACACATGCAGTGAGCTTGATTACAATGGTTGATCCTTCTTCACCAATCTCAGAGCAATATCGTACGATCCGTACAAATATTCAATTTGCGTCTTCAGCAGATAAACAAATCAAGACCATTGTTGTTACTTCTTCTGGTCCAGGTGAAGGGAAATCGACAACTTCAGCTAATTTAGCGGTTGTTTTTGCAAAATCAGGACAACGAGTATTGTTAGTTGATGCCGATATGCGAAAGCCTACTGTATACAAAACATTCAGCTTAAACAATGCGAGTGGATTGAGTACCGTATTAAGTACCTCAACGAGCGTCCTTGAAGCAGCTCAAAAAACGGTGATTGATAATTTATCTGTCTTAACCAGCGGACCAAAACCACCAAATCCATCTGAGCTACTTGGGTCAGCACGAATGAACCAAGTGATGGAAGAAGCGAAAAACCTTTACGATGTGGTTATCTTTGATATGCCACCAGTTGTAGCAGTCACCGATGCACAAATCATGGCATCTAAAGCAGATGGGACGATCTTAGTGGTTCGAGAAAATGTTGCACGTAAAGAATCCTTAACAAAAGCGAGAGATCTATTGAATATGGTTCAAGCAAGAATCATTGGGGTGGTCTATAACGGTGCCGAACACTCGAAAGACTCAGGTTACTACTATTATTATGGAAATTAATTAATTTGAAGGAGACGAGAGAAATGATTGATTTACATTGCCACATTTTACCAGGAATTGATGATGGTGCTGAAGACATCAATGCGAGCATTGCTATGGCTGAAAAAGCGATTAGCCAAGGAATTACGCATATCCTTTGTACCCCACATCATAACAATGGAAAATACCGCAATCCGAAGTCAGAGGTCATTTCTCTCGTTACCTCTTTACAAGAAGAATTAGACGCACAGAACCTGCCCTTGACAGTTCTTGAGGGGCAAGAGGTTAGGATAACAGGAGATTTAATTGAGGATATACAGAAAAATGACATCCTTTTTACAGATCTTGATGATACGTATATCTTGATAGAATTTCCTACCATTGAAGTGCCTACGTATACAGAACAAATATTCTTCGATTTACTACAGCTGGGAAAGATTCCAGTCATTGTCCACCCCGAGCGGAATGCTCATTTTAGAAAAGACCCTAACAATCTCATCCCTTTTTTGGATATGGGCTGTTTGGCACAGTTAACTGCGCCAAGTTATGTCGGCGTATTTGGAAAAGAAATCCAAAAAACAGCAAAAACAATGGTTGAACATAATCTTGTTCAGATGGTCGCTTCGGATGCCCATGGCGTTACAAAACGCACCTTTAATTTAAAAGAAGCTTATGAGCAAATTGAGCAAGATTTTGGCATGCTCAAAGTAACCTTGATGAAACAAGTAGCAAAAGATTTGATAAACGGGGATCAAATCAGTTTTCCAGCTTTTACAGAAGTGAAAAAAAAGAAATTCGGGTTATTTTAGGGGGCAACTGGGTTGTTTGAATTAACGAGAAGAAGAAAAATTGTAACTTTGATAGTTGTAGATAGTTTATTGATCATAGCAGCAAATATTGCAGCAGTTTATTTTATGAAACCCTTTGTGGCGATTCCAAAAGAATTTACATTGATGTCGGTGAGTCTGTCTGTAGGTTTCTACCTTTTTTATGGTTCCGTATTTCGTGTTTTTTCTCGGATCAATCGTTACACGAACTTGAAAGAAATGATCGCTATCTTCTTGGCTGTATCATGCAGCGCTTTTACTTGTAACGTGATCTTGTTTTTCGGTGATGAAACCTATAGCGTGCGCTTAGTGATCTTTACGTACTTTCTTTCGCTCTTTCTGATTATTGCTAGTCGATTGATTTGGCGGATCTATATTGAAAGAAAAAACATGAGGGGTACGTCCAATGAGGTTGTCAAAAATACCCTGATCGTCGGTGCAGGAGAAGGCGGCCGTATTCTTTACAATAGCTTCGTAGGTTCGAAAACGGCAAGTGACATTAATATTATCGGATTTGTCGATGATGATCCGAATAAACGAAACACTTATCTTTCTGGGAAAAAAGTCTTGGGTTGTATCAGTGATTTACCTGATTTGATTCAAAAGTATGAGATCAATATGGTTACGATCGCTATTCCATCCTTGTCACGGAAAAAATTGCGGAGTATTTTTAGCTTAATTGAACCTTTGCATGTCAAAGTCAACACGATGCCATCAATGGAAGAAATCGCCTCTGGAAAAATCAGCACCTCACGTTTGAAGAAAATCGATGTCGTTGATTTGCTAGGCAGAGACGAAGTCAAATTGGATATCGACTCCATCAAAGATCAAATTACTGGAAAGACGATATTAGTGACTGGTGCTGGTGGATCGATCGGTTCCGAAATCTGTCGCCAAGTGATTCAATTCAATCCTAAAAAACTAGTTTTGTTAGGACATGGAGAAAACTCGATTTACTTAATTGACCGTGAGTTGAACATCAATTTTAAAGATAATATTACCAAAATCGTTCCTGTTATAGCCGATATACAAGATCGAGAAAAGATGTTTGAAATCATGAAGGAAGTCAAACCGGATATCGTTTATCATGCGGCAGCACATAAACACGTACCGTTGATGGAATACAATCCTAAAGAAGCAGTGAAAAACAATATTTACGGAACGAAAAATACCGCTGAAGCTGCCAAAGCTGCGAAAGTGAAAAACTTTGTAATGGTGTCTACGGATAAAGCCAATAATCCACCAAACGTCATGGGGGCAACAAAGCGCATCTCCGAGATGATTGTTACCGGCTTAAATGAAAAAGGGTGCACGAAATTTTCTGCTGTGCGTTTTGGCAATGTATTAGGTTCAAGAGGCAGTGTGATTCCAGTATTCCGTGAGCAAATAGCAAAAGGTGGACCGATCACAGTAACTGATTTTCGTATGACCCGCTATTTCATGACGATCCCAGAAGCTAGCCGCTTGGTTATTCAGTCAGGGGCACTTGCTCAAGGTGGCGAAATCTTCATTTTAGATATGGGCGAACCGGTGAAAATTGTTGATCTTGCGAAGAATATGATTCGTCTAAGTGGTTATAGCGAAGAAGAGATTGAGATTATTGAAACTGGGATTCGACCTGGGGAAAAATTATATGAAGAGCTTTTGCTGGATAAAGAACGAAATGATAAAGCAGTCTTTGAGAAAATTTTTGTTGGGAATATCAAAGGATATTCATTGGAAGAGGTACTTTGTTTTGTAGAAGCACTTCCTAAAGACAGTGCTACATTGGCTAATGAAATTGTGAAATTTGCAAATGCTTCAAACAAATAGGAGTGGGTTTTGTTGTATAAGGATGGAATGAAAAGAATTATTGATTTTCTATTATCGCTAATAGGGATAATTGTTTTATCACCAGTACTATTACTATTATGTCTAGCGATAAAAATCGATTCAAAGGGTCCCATTATTTTTAAACAAAAACGGGTTGGAAAGAATAAAACCCATTTTAATATTTATAAATTCAGAACAATGAAGATTAATACACCAAAAGAAATGCCAACACATCTTTTAGAAGATCCTGATTTTTATATCACCAAGGTCGGGAAATTTTTAAGAAAAACCAGTTTGGATGAGCTGCCTCAATTATTCAATATTATTAAAGGCGATATGGCTGTCATTGGGCCTCGTCCAGCGCTATGGAATCAATATGATTTGATTGAAGAACGTGATAAGTATGGGGCAAATAATGTTCGACCAGGATTGACTGGGTTGGCTCAAATTAGTGGTCGAGACGAGCTTGAGATTCCAGTTAAGGCCAAGTTAGATGGCGAATATACGGATAATATTAGTTTAAGGATGGATATAAAATGCTTCTTTGGTACGATTACTTCTGTTTTCAAAAGTGACGGTGTCGTTGAAGGCGGGACTGGAACGATGAAGAAGGAGGAAATCGAGTGAAAAGAATTCTAATCACAGGAGCGAATAGTTTTATCGGTACATCCTTCGAGAAATGGATGCAGCAATTTGGCGATAATTATCAAATTGATACAGTTGATATGCATGGAGATCAATGGAAAGAAAAAGATTTCTCTCAGTATGATTCTGTTTTTCATGTTGCTGGAATTGCTCATGCAGATGTATCAAAAGTCAGTGAAGAAACGAAACAACTTTATTATAAAGTGAATTGCGATCTTGCAGTTGAGACAGCAGAAAAGTACAAAAAAGATTTAAATGGAAAAAATGGACAATTTATTTACATGAGTTCGATTATTATTTATGGTGAGGAAACAAATATAAATAAGAAGCGTGTTATTACTCCAGAAACACAACCTAATCCATCCAATTTTTATGGTGATAGTAAGTTGAAAGCAGAAAAAGCTTTAATAGAAACACATAACAAAAATTTGAATATAGTAATTTTGCGACCACCAATGATTTACGGGGAAAATAGTAAAGGGAATTTTCGAGAACTTGTAAAATTAGCGAATAAGCTTCCAATTTTTCCATTAGTAAATAATCAGCGATCAATGTTATATATTGAAAATTTGTGTATAGTCATTAGAGAAATTATAGACAAAAATAAAGAGGGGGTATTTTTCCCTCAAAATAACGAATATGTTCAAACGAGTACCCTCATTAAATTGATAGCAAAAAGTACAAATCATAATCTGTTTATCTTGAATTATGTAAGTTTATTGATTAAGGTTTTAGGCTATTTTCCAGGTAAAATAGGTAAATTGACAAACAAAGCTTTTGGTAATCTAATTTATGCTCCGATTACAAGAAATCCAGATTTTGTAGATTTTGAAGAATCTGTTAAAAGAAGTGTAGGTATAGATAGAAATGAGTAAAAAGATATTAGTAGTATCACAATATTTTTATCCAGAACAATTCAGAATTAATGACATATGTACTTCGTGGGTTAAACGAGGCTATGAAGTTACTGTCCTTACGGGGATACCTAACTATCCTCAAGGAGATTTTTATAAAGGATATAGTCTGAAAAAAAGACGAAAAGATGATTTCGATGGCGTTAATATAATTAGAATTCCAATAATACCTAGAAAAAGCAACAGTATAATGATGGCTTTAAATTATCTTTCTTTTGTTATATCCGGATTATTTTGGAATCTGAATAATAAAGAAAAATTTGATATGGTATTTATTTATGAGGTATCTCCTATGACGCAAGCAATGCCAGGGATTTGGATTTCGAAAAAATTAAAAATTCCCTGTTATATCTATGTAATGGATTTGTGGCCAGAGAATTTTGAAATTATCACAGGAATCTCAAATCGACTGATAATTAAGACTTTAGATAACATGGTCGATTATATTTATAAAAATTGCACCAAAATTTTTACAGCCTCGGAGAGTTTTAAAAAGAATATTGAAAGTCGCGGACATGATTCAAATAAAATTTATTTTTGGCCTCAGTATGCGGAAGAATTTTATCGTCCTAATGCTTTAGCAAGTGACAAAATAAAACAAGATGATAAGATTAATATTACTTTTGCCGGAAATGTTGGGATGGCTCAAGGATTGGATATATTACCTTCTATTGGTGAAGATTTAAAGCGTAGGGATTCCAATATAAGATTTAATATTGTTGGAAACGGTAGATATTTATCAACATTAAAAGAGGAAATAGAGCAAAAAAATCTTCAAGAATATTTTTGTTTTATAGATCCTGTGCCACCAACGGAAGTATCAGGAATTTTTTCGGCGAGTGATTTTTCATTTGTCTGTCTTCAGGAAAGTGAGATCTTTTCGATGACCATACCAGCGAAACTTCAATCTAGTATGGCTTGTGGAAAGCCTATACTACTATCTGCTAGTGGAGAATCTCAGACAATTGTCAAAAACGCCGATTGTGGATTCGTTAGCGATGCAGGAAATATTAGCCAATTACTAAATAATCTAATGCTAATTGAGTCACTTACCAGAGATGAAATTGTTCATATGGGGAACAACTCAAGAAACTACTTTTTAGAGTATTTTGAAAAAGAACTACTTTTAGATAAAATGGATAATTATATAACAGAGGAGACATATAATGTTTGAAAATAAAACACTGCTAATAACTGGTGGTACAGGGTCTTTTGGAAATGCTGTTATGAAAAGATTTCTTGACTCCGATATAAAAGAAGTTCGTATTTTTTCTCGAGATGAAAAGAAACAAGATGATATGAGAAAGAAATACAACAATGACAAATTGAAATTTTATATTGGGGATGTACGCGATATAAATAGTGTTAAAAATGCAATGTACGGAGTAGATTACATATTTCATGCGGCTGCTTTAAAGCAAGTTCCTTCATGCGAATTCTTTCCGATGGAAGCTGTTAAAACAAATGTCATGGGTACGGATAATGTTGTGACAGCTGCTGTTGAGATGGGGGTAAAAAAAGTTATTTGTCTTTCAACAGATAAAGCTGCTTATCCAATCAACGCAATGGGGATTTCAAAGGCAATGATGGAGAAGGTTTTTGTAGCAAAAGCGAAAACTGTGACAGATGAAAATACAATGATTTGCGGAACGCGGTATGGTAATGTCATGGCATCCAGAGGTTCTGTGATTCCATTATTTATTGAGCAAATAAAAGCAGGAAAACCGTTAACTGTAACGGACCCGGGCATGACTAGATTCTTGATGAGTTTAGAAGAAGCCGTTGAATTAGTTGTTTTTGCATTTCAAAATGCAAAAGCAGGAGATATCATGGTTCAAAAATCGCCTGCGTCAACGGTCGGTGATCTAGCACAAGCAGTGAAAGAACTTTTTGAAGTCGAAAATGAGATTCAAATTATAGGCACACGTCATGGTGAGAAAAGATACGAAACCCTTCTTACAAAAGAAGAATACCTCGTTGCGAAAGATATGGGTGGCTTCTATCGTGTACCAGCCGATACTAGAGATCTTAATTATGAGAAATATTTTAGTGAAGGCAGTACCGAGTTGACACACGAAGGTGAATACAATTCTGATAACACAGAACGACTATCCGTAGAACAAATTAAGGAAAAATTATTAGCATTAGATTATGTTCAAGAAGAGTTGAAAGAGTGGAAAAGTCGATGAATATTTTAGTTACAGGAGCCAATGGATTTGTAGGTAGAAATTTAATTGCAGAGCTTCGAAACGAAGGTTATGAAAATATTTTTGAATATGATATAGATACTCCTCCACATTTATTAGATGAATACTGCTTAAAAGCAGATTTTATTTTTCATTTAGCGGGCGTAAATCGGCCCAAGGAAGAAGAAGCGTTTATGGAAGGAAATTTCGGTTTCACCTCAGTTCTTCTAGATAAACTAAAGGAATACAACAATACCTGTCCAGTAATGATATCATCCTCTATTCAAGCTGCTCTTAACAATGCTTATGGTCGCAGTAAGAAAGCTGGAGAAGATCTCTTACGAAAATATCAAAGTGAAACTGGAGCGAAAGTCTACATTTACCGATTCTCTAATTTGTATGGAAAATGGTCGAAACCAAATTATAATACGGTAGTAGCGACTTTTTGTTATAAAGTAGCTCGAGGTGAAGAAATAACCGTTAATGATAAAAATGCGGAAATTGAACTTTGCTATATTGATGATGTTGTTAAGGAATTGCTGCATTGCCTTCAAGCAAAACCATTTATTGTCGACGACTTTTGTTCAGTAAGAGAAACGGATACAGTAACTGTGGGCACTTTGAGAGATATAATTCTTTCTTTTAAAGAAAGTAGAATAAATCTATCTGTACCTCAATTGAATCGTAGAATAGAAAAAAATCTGTATAGTACATTTCTTAGCTTTTTACCAGAGGATGAGTTTTCATATCCTTTAAAGATGAATATCGATGATCGCGGATCATTCACCGAATTTTTGAGGACTGAAGATCGCGGACAAGTCTCAATTAATATTTCAAAGCCGGGGATTGTTAAAGGAAATCACTGGCATCATACCAAAAACGAGAAATTTTTGGTAGTAAGTGGAAAAGGCGTCATCCGCTTTAGAAAGATTGATTCTAAAGAAATCATTGAGTATTTCGTTTCTGGTGAGAATTTAGAAGTAGTCGATATACCTGTTGGCTATACCCATAATATTGAAAATTTAGGGGATACTGACATGGTCACTGTTATGTGGGTAAACGAAACGTTTGACCCTGAAAATCCTGATACTTATTACGTGGAGGTCTAGCATTGAGAAAATTAAAAGTTATGACAGTCGTTGGGACTCGTCCAGAAATCATTCGCTTATCTGCAGTTATTAATCGTTTAGAGAGTTCTGAAGCGATTGACCATGTACTTGTACATACTGGTCAAAACTATGATTATGAACTAAATGAAGTTTTCTTTGAAGACTTTAAATTAAAGAAGCCAGATTATTTTTTGAATGCAGCAACAGGTACAGCCATTGAAACCGTTGGGAATATACTGATCAAAATAGATCCAATTCTTGAAGAAGTAAAACCAGATGCATTTTTGGTCTTGGGAGATACCAACAGTTGTTTATGTGCAATTGCCGCGAAGCGAAGACACATTCCTATTTTTCATATGGAAGCTGGAAATCGCTGTTTTGATCAAAGAGTACCAGAAGAAACAAATCGAAAAATTGTTGACCATACAGCTGATATTAATTTAACGTATAGTGATATCGCCAGAGAATATTTATTGAGAGAAGGGCTTCCAGCGGATCGAATCATTAAAACCGGTAGTCCCATGTTTGAAGTGCTGAATTCTAGAAAAAAAGATATTGAGCACTCACCTATTTTGGAAAAACTAAACCTTAAGCAAAATGAGTACTTTTTAGTGTCGGCACATAGGGAAGAAAATATCAGTTCAAAAGAAAATTTTCATGATCTCGTGGATTCACTAAACTCAATTGCTGAAGCATATCAATATCCAATTATTATCAGTACTCATCCACGGACAATGAAAATGATAGAATCAGAGGGTATTCAATTCCACGAATTGATTCAAACCATGAAACCTATGGGATTTAATGATTACAATAAGCTTCAAATGAATGCTAAAGCTGTTTTAAGTGATAGTGGTACGATTAGTGAAGAAGCATCGATCCTCGGATTCAAAGCTCTAAATATCCGTCAGGCACATGAAAGACCAGAAGCTATGGAAGAAGCTAGTGTAATGATGGTTGGTTTAAAGAAAACCAGAATTCTTGAAGGATTAGAAGTTTTAGAGACACAAGAAGATGATACTCTTCGACAAGTATCAGATTATTCAGTGCCAAATGTATCTGAAAAAGTATTACGGATTATTGTTTCTTATACAGATTATGTGAATCGTGTGGTGTGGCAAAAGTGAAAATTGTAGTTAATGATATTGCTGCCTCAGAAGGAGGTGCATTATCTGTTCTTGAAGATTTATACAATAAAATTGTTGAATACAATGATAAAAATGAATGGATATTCTTAATCAGTGATGACTATTTGGAACCAAAAGATAATATTAAAATCATTAAACTTCCTCAAATTAAGAAAAGCTGGATCAAAAGAATAAACTTCGACTTTTTTCATGGTAAGAACCTTATAAATGACTTAGCCCCTGATGTGTATGTCTCTCTTCAGAATACAGCTACTCTTGGTGTTAAGATGAAGCAAATTGTCTATTTTCATCAGGTAATCCCCTTTCAAGTTGATTACAAGTTTAATTTGTTTAAAAAGAAGGAAATCAAATTATGGATTTATCAAAATATCGGGAGATATGTGTATTTAAAACTATTTGAGCATTCAAATGCAGATATTGTTGTTCAAAGTAAGTGGCTTGCAAAATTGATGCAACAAAATTTAAATAATGATTTTTATGTTTCACAACCAAGTGTAACTTCGGAACTAAGTAAATTTAAATTTGATTCCATGAAAAATAAAAAAAAATGCAGATTCTTTTTTCCTACGTCAGACTTTGTCTACAAAAATTATAAGGTGATAATTGAAGCTGTAAAAATTTTGAATGAGAATCATATTGGAGGCTTTGAAGTTATATTAACTTTATCACCTGAAGAACATGATGAAATCGCTAATATTAACTATATTGGAAAAATTACGAGAACAGATGTATATAAAATAATGACTGAATCAGTATTAGTTTTTCCATCAATTATAGAAAGTTATGGGTTACCATTAATTGAAGGGATGATGATTGGATGCCCTATCATTGCTGCGGATTTAGAATATGCCCATGAAACTTCAGATGGGTATAAGAATATAGTCTTTTTTGATTCGAATAGTCCTCATAACTTAGCTGAAAAAATGGAAAATATGATTAAAAATAATGATTACGTATATTCTAAATATAATCGAAAAGAAAGTGATAAATCTGAGTTGTTAAATATCATTTTAGGAGTGAAAAATGAATATAATTAGAAGATCTTTAATTATCATGTTTTTAGTATGTAGTATAGGAAGTTTTTTCGAGTATTTTAACACTATTTTTCTTGGTCTTAGATATATATGTATGGCATCTTTATTTTTACTTTTTTTATTGGAAATTAGAAAAAATTTTATTTTAAAAAAACATATCTTTATTATATTGTTATTTGTTTTGACGTTTTTTATTTATCCACTCGTTGGAATACTCTTCAACATTTATTTATACGGATTAATTACAATTTTAATGAATATTTGTTTTTATATATCTTTTTTAGTATGTTGTCTTTATATATCTCAATATTATTTAGAAACTTCACGAGCAAATTTTTTCAAAGATTTTTCTATGATATGCTTTTTGTTTTTGATAAGTGGGGCACTAATCTATAGGGACTTTACTATTGACGTTATAACACTAGTATTTAATCTCGTTGGTAATAACCGTATTGAAAGGTCATATTTAGGATTTACAAATCCAAATCAAGTTGCAATAATGTCTTCTGTTCTGATAATTACTACTTATTTATCAAACATGAAAAAAATTACAAAAATAATACTATTAGGTTTTAGTTTGTTGATATTGATAAATACAGGCGCAAGAACGCCTTTATTAGCCATGCTTCTTATGGTTGTATTCTTTATTTTCTATTATTCTTATAAAAAAATCACTATTCCGTTATTGAAGGTTATGTTGAAGACTTTGTTGATAGGTTGCACAATAGTTTCTATTTTAATATTTGCTAATTTTATTTCAACAGTCTCGAGTAGTTTTTTTGTGAGTTTAGATATTTTAACTACTAATAGATTGAGTAGACAGCTTAATACGATAAAATTTTTATTAGATTCTAGGAGTTTTATATTTGGATTAGGTATGTTTAATATATCATTTTTTTCAAGTCAAGATATATTCAGCGGATTAAATACTGACAGCTATTATACTTATTGTTTAGCTACTACTGGCATAATAGGATTGGTTTTAAACCTTTATTTGGTAGGTAATATGTTAATAAAATCATTGAAAATGAAAAATATGTCATTAATAGGTATCATAATTTTTTGTATTTCTTATGCAGCTTTTGAAGCAACCTTAATTTTTCCAACTTCATTATTGTCAATTCTTCTATTTGTATCGTATTTTATACTAATAGATAAAGTAGGTTAAGAAGTAATATTATATGAGAGGTGATAATAAAATGAAAGTTGCATTTATAACATATTCTAAGGCACCATATAGAACTAAACAGTTTGAACATATGGTCCGCAAAACAGGAATTGAACTTACCGTATATTATGTAGGCAGAAGTGTTATTAGTAGAAAGTGGGAAGTGAATGAATCACCTAATTTTAATGAGATTCATTTAAAAGGAATAGGAAAACTAGGTAATCATTTTTTATACTATCCAAAAACTAAGAATATAGTAAAAAAGTATGATTTAATATTGTTGGGCGGGTACAATACAACAGCTAGTTATCTATTTACATATTATGCTAAAGTAATGAAAAAGCATGTGGCATTTGTAATGGATGGAATATCTCCTGAAAAAATTAAAGAATCAAAAAATATTAAATTTTATTTGAAATATTTTCTTTTAAAACAAATGGATAGTTTTTTTGCTAACGGAAGCATTTCGAAAAAATATCTAGTTAATAATTTTTCTGTTAATAGTAGAAAAATCTTTAACCAATTTCTAACCGTCGATGTAAATAGAATCGATGAAATTTATAAGAAACACTCTAAAAATGTTAAAAAAAATTTTCAAATATTGAATGGAAATAAATTTGTTATACTTTATGCAGGAAGATTGCTTGAAAGAAAGAGAGTTAAGGATATAGTTGCTGCAATTTCATTACTAAACATTAAAAATTGTATTCAATTTGTGATCATCGGGAATGGAAAAGAGCAGGATTCTATCATAAAATACTGCATAGAAAGAGATGTTAATTACCTTCATAAAGATTTTGTCAAAAAGCAAGATGAATTATTTAGCCTTTATAATATAGCGGATTGTTTGATATTGCCTTCTGAAGATGAACCTTGGGGCTTGGTTGTTAATGAAGCTACCGCAGCACATTTGCCGGTTATTGTTAGTGATTCTTGCGGTTGTGTAAATGATTTAGTAAAAGATAACATTAACGGCTACATTTTCCAAAAAGGTAACATAGTTGATTTATCAGATAAGATTAGCATGATGTATAGTAACAAGAATAAAATTAAAGAAATGGGCGATAAATCATTTGAAATTATATCAGAATGGAAGTATGAGAATTCGGCCCGTTCTTTTGATGCAATGTTGAAGGAGCTTTATAAAAATGGAAAAAATTGATTTTGTCGTAACATGGGTAGATTCTAATGATAAAAAATGGCTTGAAGATAAAAATTTATACGATAAAAAAAATTTGGATATTAAAAAATTAAATGATGTCTCCAAATATAGAGACTGGGATTTTTTCAAGTATTGGTTTCGTGCTGTAGAAAAATATGCACCATGGGTTAATAAAATCCATCTTGTGACATATGGGCATGTACCTGAATGGTTAAATGAGAACAGTGAAAAATTAAACGTAGTTACTCACAATCAAATCTTACCTCTAACTGCATTGCCAACATTTAATTCTCAAGCAATTGAATTAGCTTTAAATAAAATAAAGGGATTAAGTGAGAACTTTGTATATTTTAATGACGATATGTTTCTAAATGACTATGTTACACCTGAAGATTTTTTTGTAGATGGTCTTCCTAAAGACTACGGTCTCTTTAATGCAATAACTCCACATCTAAACGGTATAGAGCATACAATAGTAAATAATATTGAGTTAATAAATGAACGATTTGATAAGAAAGAGGTTATTAAGAAAAACCTTAATAAGTTCTTTAATATAAAGTACGGATTGTGGAATATCAGAAATGTATTACTTTTACCATGGCAACAAATTACTGGATTTTACGAGCCCCATACAGCGGTCGCCTTAAAAAAAAGCACATTTAATCTTGTGGTTGAAAAAGAATATAAAGCTATACAAAAAACTATTCATAATAAATTTAGAACCAAAGATGATGTTAACTTTTGGATTGTTAGATATTGGCAGATTTGTCTAGGCCAATTTATTCCGCAAAAAAAAGAATTCTCAAAGATGTATTACATTTCTTCTGATAATAATTTATTATTTAAAGATATTCAAGAATCAAATAGCAAAATAATTTGTCTGAATGATTCTGATTCAGTTTTCAATTATGAAAAAACAAAAAAAGAGATTAAATCTATTTTTTTAAATAAATTTGCTGAAAAATCTATGTTTGAAAAATAAAGAATAGGGTCATTGAATTGAAATTAAATCATTTTACCTGTTTTAATAAAACATAACGAAAAAATTGAGGGGATATAAATGATGATATCAGTAATAGTTCCATTTTATAATGCCAGAAATTATATTGAGAGATTTCTAAAAGCTTTCCATAATCAAACTAGTCAAAACTATGAGTTAGTTTTAGTTGATGACGGATCGAATGATGGATCTAAGGAATTATTAGATACTTTGAAAAATACTTATAATTTCGTTTATGTTTTCCAAAATAATAGAGGTGTTTCAGAAGCGAGAAATACAGGAATACGATATGCTAAATATGAAAATATACTTTTTGCTGATATCGATGATATAGTTGAGAAGAACTATATTGAGAGATTTTATTTAAATATTGATGATAATAATTCTCTTATTTGTTGTTCCTACAATATTGAATATCCAAAAGAAGACCGTAGCTTAAAAAAGTTACTGCATATTAATTTGGAAAAATTAGAAAAAGATCAATCTATTTTCAAAATAGACGTAAATGGTATGCTAAATGTAGTTTGGAATAAACTTTTTTTTAAGTCAATATTAGTCGATAATAAAATTAAGTTTAATAGTGATTTGAAATCTGGAGAAGATTTAGATTTTGTATACCATTATTGCAGATTTATAAAAAAAATAAAGATAATAGAAGAACCACTTTATAATTATATAAGAATTGACGGACATTCTACATTAAACAAGTACATACCAAATTTAGAAATTAACTTGGACTTTGTTGAGGATGCACGGGAGCAATTTTATTCTAGTTCAACTTTGCAAGCTTCTGAGTATAAGGAATTTCTCGATTCTTGTTATATAAATAGTAAAATGATTGTTTTGAATAATTCCTATAAGCTTGATGCTCCACGCAAGTTGAATAAAAAAGTTATATATTCTATAATAAATGATTCAAAACTTAGAAGATGTTTAGATAACGTCAAATATAGTACTTTTAATCAAGTTATCTTTTATTTTGCTGTAAAAAGTAGAAATTTTTATATCTTTTATTTACTTTATAACGTACTTTTTTTTATGAGAAATAATATGAATTTTTTATATAATGTCTTGAGGCCTCTTTTCTTCGACTTCAAATTTTTGGGGAAAAAGGGGGAATAAGCTTTGATTCAAAAGAACAAAAGTAATAAACTTTTATTAATCAATATGATATCAAGTGGATTATTTCAACTTCTAATGCTTGTAGTACCCTTAATTACAACTCCTTATGTCGCTAGAATATTCACTCCTTATCACCTTGGAATATACGCAGCCAGTTATAGCGTAGCTAGTTTATTCGTTACTTTTTCTATGATCGGGTTGCCAATCTATGGTGCAAGAAGAATAGCTCAGATTAATAACATAGTCGAACGAACTCGTGTTTCCTTTAATTTATGGGTTATTCAAATTTTGTGTTCTTTTATCTGTTTTTTTTTCTTCAACGGTCTAGTTGTTATTCTTCATCTGGATAAAATATACTATGTACAGTCCTTTTTAATTTTAGCTACTATGTTCGATATATCGTGGTTCTATATTGGCTTAGAAGAAATAAGAAAAAATCTTCTAAGAAATTTAGTTACAAAAATATTAGCAACACTTAGCATTTTTATATTGATCAAAAGTCCTACTCAATTGGAATTTTATGCGGTCATTAACATTATTGCTGTATTTTGTGGAAATCTCACAATGTTTAGTACGCTCAGACCTTATATTGAATTTAAAAGAGAGCATTTTAAAATTTATTTTCGAAAAAAAGTTGTGACAGATTCATTTAGATTAATGATTCCAATGATACTTGATAACTTGAAAAACACTTCATCTAGAGTTATTTTATCTAATCTTTCAGGGAATTATCAAGTAGGTATATTTGATCAAGGTTCAAAAATAATAGTTATTATTTTAGGTATCCTTACTTCTACATCAAATGCAGTTTCTCCAAGAATGTCATATCTTGTGGGAGAAAAGCAAATTACTAAAATGAGAAGTTATTTTGAAAAATTTATAGTTTTGATTTCAGTTTTTTCTACGATAACAATTTCAGGAATAATAGCAGTAGCGGAGTATTTTATACCAATTTTCTTAGGCGGAGGATATGATGAAGTGATACCTATATTAGTAATAGGTTCATTTCTAATTATGTTTGGCACATATAATGTATTCTTGATGAATGGTATGATTATTCCATTTTCTTTAGATAGAGAACTAGTAAAAACCTCATTAGCTTCTCTAATTGTTATAGTTCTTTTAAATTTTCTTCTTGTTCCAATTTTAGGATCGATAGGGAGTGCATTAGGACTTGTAATCAGTAATATAACCTTAACAATTTTATACTGTTGGATATTAAAGGGATACCTTGAACTAATCAAAATTGTTAAGTATATATTTAGTTCTTTATTAATTATTCTTTCTGTTTCAATTATGATTATACTGTCTAAAAAATATATATCGTTTAGTTCTCTTTATACCAGTTTTATATTCTATGGGTTGTATTCATTTATATTATCTTTTTTGTTGTCATTTATCATGCTTAAACTATTTAAAGTTAAGATGTATAAAAGAAACAACGAATAAATGAAGTGCCACCAAGAAGTTAGACCAAAAAATCTAACTTTTTGATGTCCTATAAATTATTTTTGATTAGTGTGTTTTTTTCTTTAATTTTGTTCAGTTATGTATACAGCTATTTAACTAATTTGAAAAATCATTTTTTATTAGAGATTTTGACAAATTTTTATGAGAGTCCAGATGAAAAAATATTTTATTATCTAACCTAGTTACTATTAAGAATAAATATAATAGGAGAGTTTGAGGGAGATAAATACATCAAATAACTATCTTAGAATAAACACTAAAAGCCAAGATACCTTCATACCTTTCTTAAGAGCTCAGAATAAAATTTAAACATTAGAGTGTATACTTCCGCCAATCAAACAAATAAATCACCCCAATTGCTTTAAACATCAAATAGACAAAATGACCATAATTATGGCCGATCAGATGTAACGCATCAGCAGAAGCTCCTTTATTCGACCAAAGAGTAAAACCTAATATAATGGCTAAGATCAACAGACCTTTTCCAAATGCAAAGACAATTGTTTTTGCAGGAAGGGGTCTTTTTTTTGTGAGGAAAAAACCGAATAAAAGGACAAAGTTAACTAGTAACAAAAAATGTGCAGCAGCTGTCCATAGGGTCATTGTTCCTGTAGGTGTTAAGAAGTCGGTGAAAACGCAAGCGACGACTGCAGTCAAATTGAGCAAGTATAGAAGTAGGCGGAAGGTTGGTTTCTTCTCCTCACTCATTCTTTCTGGTTCGTCTGCTAATTGTTCTGGTTTTAGCAGTGACTCTAAATCGATTTGATAGAGATCACTTAATTTGATCAATGTATCGATGTCTGGGGTACTTCGATTGTTTTCCCAATTTGAGATCGTTTGTCTGGTAACAAATAATTTCTCGGAAACTTCTTGTTGGGTGAGTCCTAATTTCAAGCGACTCTCTTTTATTTTTTCAGCTATAGTCATTTCAATGCTCCTTCTGACATATCCTAACATAAAGCGGTTCAAAGAAACAATTGTAAAGCTCGATTTAACGAAGAAATGCACAAGTGTATTTCTTCGTTTTCAAAAAATGAAAATAAAATGAGTTTAGCTTAGAATTTCGCATTGGATATTCACGGCAACACGATTATTTTTAGTGTTTTTTCTTTTAAATAATACCTAATTCTATTGTTCTGAGCTGGAAACTTGAAAAAATATCTCTTTTGAAAATTAGGAGGTATTTTTATATGAGTCATTCAAAAAAGAAAGGAAATCTTAGGTGAAAATAGTGTCCTGTTTTAGGAAAACGGAAATCGTTGATAAAACAAGGATGCAAAGAAGCTTTGCGCTGATTTGCACTGGATTTGCTTGAAGGGAAGGGTACTTGAATTATAAAATTCTGAAGAGGTGATGTAGTGCAATGATAAATGAATCAGGTATACACAAGATAAAGGGCATTTCATGAGTCCGCATAAAAATTTCAGCTAGGAGTGGAGCATACGATAAATAAAAAATGTTTGTAAATTAAAATTTAATAAATTATAATGATTTTCAGGCGTGAAAAAAGCTTGAATAAAAAAGTCTAAATTTTGAAAAAGAAGGTTAAGGTGAAAGTTTGTGAAAAAGAAATTTAAACATATTATGTCTTTAATAATCCTATTAAGTGCTGCGGTGGTAACACCAGCATTTCAGGTAATGGCGGAAAGCGAAGGTTTTTCAGATTCCCAACAGTTGGAGCAAGACGAAAAGATAGCTACACCATCTAATGATACAAATGATTTAACGGAAGCAGATAATGCTGCGATGACAACAATGGCCTCATCGAGTGTGGATGCTAAAAACGAGCAAACGCAAGTCAACAGTGATAATGAAAAAAATATTTCTGAATCAGATATTAAAGAAGATTCTGCTGTAAGCACTGTAGACAAGGTCCCCTCATCTGTTAATGCTTCAGCTGCAAGAGCTGTCAATGGGCAACTGACGGTTCAAGTGTTAGATGGTAATTCAAACCAACCGATCCAAGGAGCTTATTTCACATTGACCTCCTCGACATCTGGTGAAGTGACATTGTTAGTCACGGACAGTTCAGGAAAGGTTACAATTCAACTTCCTTCAGGTGGCTATTTTATTAAGCAAGTTGGTACCACGAATCAAAGACAAAACTATGCATTCACATCGGTTGGAAATTCCATCACCTTGCAGCCTGGGGAAACGAAAACACTTGAACTCTACGAGCGTTTAATTACGGGTGAGTATGCTTTTGGAAACAGTCCCGATACGATTCATATTCCTGTAAACAGTACGTTTGATTTCTCAACCAAAGCATTAGGCATTGAGGCGTTTAAACTAAATTTTAGCGGCAATATAGAAAAAAGCATTTCTGACTCGCAAATCTATCCTTACTACACCAATATTGACCCAAGCAAGCCAGGTTCCTATGTAACAATTTTTATGGCTCGACAAGCTTCCTATAGCGTGAATACCACACATGTGGTCAATGTCATTGTCGATCCGGAGCAGATTGGAGAGGTAAATGTCCGATACCTTGATGGTCAAGGGCAAGAAATCCATGAGATGCAGACCTTGACCGGTACGATTGGTGAACCATATGATGTCAGCAACGAAGAATATAAGTTAACAGTTGATGGCTACACGTTAGATGAAACTAAGTTACCAGAAAACAGTAAAGGTATCTTGGGAGAAACAGCACAGACGGTCACCTATGTGTATACAAAAAATCCCGTACCAGCAGCGGATGTAACGGTCGAGTACGTAGATACAGAAGGTAAAGAAGTTCATCCTTCTCAAACGATCAGTGGAAATGTAGGGGACCCATACGATGCTAGCACAGAACAATATCAATTAAAAATCGAAGGCTACACTTTAGACGAAACTAAACTACCAGAAAATGTTATCGGTGTATTTGGCGAAACGGTGCAAATAGTCACTTATGTCTACACAAAAAATGCCGTACCAGCTGCGGATATCACGGTCGAATATATAGATACCGAAGGCAACGAAATCCACGCTTCTCAGATGATTAGCGGTAATGTGGGCAATCCATACGATGCCAGTACAGAGAACTATCAATTAACGATCGACGGCTATACACTGGATGAAAGCCAACTGCCAGAAAATACCATAGGAGTATTTAGTGAAACAGTACAAACAGTCACTTATGTGTATACAAAAAATGCTGTACCAGCTGCGGATGTAACAATTAAGTATGTGGATACAGAAGGCAAAGAAATACACGCTAGCCAAACGATTTGCGGTAATGTAGGTGAATCATACGATGCCAACGTAGAACAATATCAAGTAAAAATCGAAGGCTACACTTTAGACGAAACTAAGCTACCAGAAAATGGTATCGGTGTATTCAGCGAAACGGCCCAAACTGTTACCTACATTTACATAAAAAATCCGATACCAGCAGCGGATATAACAGTAAAATACGTTGATACAGAGGGCAATGAAATTCATGACTCCCAAACCATTAGCGGAAGTATAGGTGATTCATACGATTCCAGCACACATCAATATAAAGTAACGATCGAAGGCTATACTCTAGATGAAACCCAGTTGCCAGAAAATAGTAAAGGTATTTTTAGCAAAACAGCGGAAACAGTTGCGTACATCTACATAAAAAATCCGGTACCAGCAGCTGATGTAACAGTGGAGTACGTGGATACAGAAGGTAAAGAAATTCACTCCTCTCAAACGATCAGTGGAAATGTAGGCGACCCATACGATGCTAGTACAGAAAAATATCAACTAATAATCGACGGATACACCTTAGATCAAAGTCAATTACCAGAAAACAATAAGGGTGTGTTTGGAGAAACGGCACAAACAGTCACCTATATCTACACGAAAAATCCGGTACCAGCAGCTGATGTAACAGTGGAGTACGTGGATACAGAAGGCAAAGAAGTTCATCCTTCACAAAGGATCAGTGGAAACGTAGGCGACTCTTATGATGCCAGCACAGAAAAATATCAACTAACAATCGAAGGCTACACGTTAGACGGAAGTCAGCTGCCGCAAAATGCCAAAGGCACATTCGGTAAGCAGGAGGCAACTGTGACGTATGTTTATACAAAAGAAAACGTAGCAACAGTGGATAGTTCTGATAAAAAAGAAAAAGACCCAACAGCGAATGTCACTTCGAAAAAAAGCAATTCTGCGCAAAGATTGCCGCAAACCGATGAGCAGGGGACGTTGTTCCCATTTGTAGTTGGTTTGTGCTTCGTCGCCACAGCAAGCTGGCTTTATTTCAGAAAGCGAAAATAGCGATCAAGTAAGTCATTGGGGAAAGGCGTTACTGACTATCAAAAAAAGACAGCTACGATTCAGCTGTCTTTTTTTGATTATTTAACGAAAGAATGAAATAAAACCGAGTCCATCATAAAGAAAATGGCAGATCCAGCTGACCCAAACACTATTGGATTTTTTCCAGACGAAGTTGAGTGCCAATCTTGCGGGCATCAAGGTGATCAATAATTGTGCTGGATGAAAACCGTACGCTGGGATATGCCACAAAGCGAACAGCACACTGCAAATGATGGAAGACCAGAGGAAAGAGAATCCTTTTTTCTGTAAAGCTAACAAGAGATTGGTACTAAGCAACTCTTCTCCCATCAACATGAAGGGTACTTGTAAAAAGACCATTTGGACAGTGATGGTTTCGCCGATCGAGTTAGTTGTTGGTTGTCCAAAAATAGCGGCATAAATAAAGGAAAAGAACACGCCAGTCAAAATGACGAAAGGCACACCCCATAATAAAACGATGAAACGAAAATGCTTGAATTGTTCCAAAAAAGTCCTTCGTAAGAGAAAGTACCCTGCACCAAATGCCAAAATCACATTCCATACAGTACCAATGATGGATAAAACGGAATCGCTTAGGGGTGTATAGGGAAGCATTTGATAGGTTAAACCGATGACTAATGTAAGAATAAATAAATACGTTGCTGACTTGTGTTTCATTTTGAACACATCCTTTAAAGTAATTGCCATACGCTGAATTATAAACAGAAAAAACATCAAAGTACAAAAAGACATCTCTCATTATTTTTAAACGAAAATAAAACGGAGTGAATACGATATCATGGCTGATAGGCTTGCTTTTATTAGTATCAGAATAAAAGATTTCTTAGAACAATTCTCAAAAATGGTGAACAAAAAGAGAAGTTTATAAGAATCTCTGTAACACTGTTGAAATATTATTACGATTATGTTACGTTTTGTTTACGTTATTATGTTTTAGGGAGAATGTTTATGAAGAAATCAAGCAATTATTCAAATAATTCACAACATAAAGAAGCGACGTCTGAAAAACAAGCACCTTTTTCAAGGGTCGAATCACATCAAAAGCAAACAACGGGAACGGCAAGACGCACGCAAACCACCGATCGTCAAGTTTCTAAAAAGAAGCCAACCCATCGTAAGTATCTCTTTTCATTGATGACGCTTCTGACAATTGTCATTATCGCCACTGGCGGCTATATCGCCTTTACGTTGAAGCAGCAAGAAGCCTTGGCACGGGAAAAATATGAGGCTGCTGCTGAAAAGTTATTGGCATCGATCCAAGAAGAACAAGTTAAAGTGGGAATCCCGGCAAAACTCGAAACATTGTCTAATGGGGACAAGAAAGAATTGATTTTCCGACCAAAAGAAGAAAGTACGATTCCTGTCAAAGATGCAAGCAAGAAATTGTCGACCATGGCGAACAAATTATGCAAAAAACACACCGACAAAGAGACAGTCACTGTTGCTCGGATTGAAGCACAAGCGGTCGCATCGAAAGTGTCAACCTATTCTTTAAAAGCGGACAGCTATGTTTGGAATCGGGAAACTGGTCGCTTTGAAGATGCGGATAGCGTGGTTGCCGATCCAATTTTTATTTCCGAGAAAACCGGCAATGAATTATCCTTGAAAGACTTGGTTCCAGACGAGGGCAGCTTGTTAGGGATCCAGCAAGTCATTCAGCAAAAGATTTTAGACCAAGTCAAGGAACCTGATAAAGTCATTGATGCGGTCTTGGCGATGGATCGAATCACCTATGAGTCGAAATTTACGTATGATCCTGAAAAATTAACGATCCAGTTGCCCCAAAATCAAACTGGCGTATCTGAGATCACGTTGGCGTACAAAGAGATTGCACCGTTTATTGATCCGGAACTTGTTAATGCGGATCAATTGAAAGAGCAACAATCGACATTGGACCAAAACAAAAAATATGTTGCACTGACTTTCGATGATGGCCCTAACGACACAACCACATTAGATCTTTTGAAGATTTTAAAGGACAACGATGTCAAAGCAACGTTTTTTGAATTAGGACAAATGGTGGATCGGTATCCTGAAGTATCGAGAAAAGTCCATGAGGAAGGGCATGAAATTGCCAGTCACTCCTATTCACATCCGCAATTAAATACGTTGTCGCCGGAGGATGTCAAAGCTGAAATAACTAAGACCGACAAAGCAATCTATCAGGCAACAGGAGTCTTACCTAAGAATTTGCGCCCGCCGTATGGGGCGATCGATCAACAGAGCGCCCAAGCGGCAGGAAAATCGATCATTCAATGGAGTGTTGATACCGAGGATTGGAAGCTAAAAGATCCGAACAAAATTTTGAAGGTCGTACAAAATAATGTCTACGATGGTTCAATAATTCTGCTCCATGATATTCATCCGAAATCCGTTCAAGCCGTACCTGGTATTATTCAAACGCTGAAAGCACAAGGCTATGAATTTGTGACGGTGGATCAATTGCTCAATGGCAACCAAAAACCAATGTATCAATACTTTGGAGCGACAGACGAACGTAGTGTTAGCTAATAGCCAACATCTTTTGTGTGATCGTTTCACCAGCTTTTTGATCGCCGGTTCTTATGAGCAACACGCCTTGGAAAAACTTGCAGACGGTTTGGTGGAAAAATTCTTTGTAGTCTGTCGCTAAAAGTTTCAATTGGACAACGAGAACTTCCGTCGCATCGTATTGCTGGTGTTTTAGCGTATATTCAATCAAATTGATCAGCAAGGCGCAGTATATTTCTCGACCTTTTTCCATATCGATGTAGTACTCGAGCATCTTGGATACTTTTTTTTGAAAAAGAAGAAATTATGGTCGTTGTCCAGAAGATCGATGGTGTTGCCAAATAGTTGGATTTCTTGTAACGTCCAGCTCTCAACATCAATGAGGTAAGAAGTGATCGTTTGGCGATCGCATTCTAAAACAGCACTTTGTCGATAGACCCCATGTTCTGCCAAGCATTGTAGCATGCGAATTCGCGAGCGAACCTCTGCAATACGGATATTGTTCAGTCTACTAGTGGTTTTTTGTAGTTCCTGTAACAGCTTTTGTAAATTTGGCAGATCGTGTTTGTTTGAATATTGATTATACCGATGATTATAGCTGTTTTGCTCATCCAGGCGATAGCCATTCGCGATATAGAGAAATTCATCGATATCCATTGAGAGATTTTCTAAAATTTGCAACAGCAAGTTGGCAGCAATTTGATGCTTGCCTTTTTCGAACTCGATGGCATAAGACTTTGAAATAATCGTGCCATAGACTTCTTTTTGGGTGAAGCCTTTTTTCAATCGGATTTGTCTGATCGTTTCGCCATACATAAGAAAGCCTCCGCTCTCGTTGAATTAATGAGATCTTGTATCCCCATTATAGTAAAGTAAAGCCAATAGAGGAATCTAAAAGGTCTTTTATTTCAGACTTTCCTTGATTTGGTGGAAGAAATCGTTCAGTAATCTTCGTGATAAAGGATCCTTAGAGGGGGATCGTAGAAAAGCGTGAGAACATTCGGTTCTCACGCTTTTTTTAGACAAAACTGAGGCAGATCAATAGAAAAATCATTACTAGCCAATGCATCGTTTGTTGCTCCTTAAGTCGTATTAGAAGAAGCCAATTGGGCAGCGGTGTTTCCTTCTTACCAACAAGTATAACCGCTTAAAGTAGAATGAACGTTTACGTCCGAAATGTAGGACCAAATAACTGGGTGAGGATGAAAAGCAGTGAAGAGCAACTGAAGAAATAATCGTTCATAATAGTGCAACGTTGATTTTGATAGAATAGTTTCATTCTTTTTTCACAGAACTTTCTGCGAGCGTTTCGATTCCTTTTTTTCGTTAGTAAGAGTTATTTTAGGTGATATCGTGAAAAAACGTCCAAATTATTTTTGTTTTTTTATTTTCGGAGGTAAAAAACGAGGTTAAAATCATGAAAAAACACAATCATCATTTTTCTCTATCCCGGTGTATAAACATGCAATTGAAATCGTATTCATTATATTGATTAAATATAAAAAAAAGAAAGGTTAACTGACGAAAAAAGGCAATATTTTATCATCATACATTTGTTTATAAGAAAAATATAAATAATTTCTGCTTGTTTATAAAATAAACCTTTTGTGTTTTGAAAGGTGAAATTCAGTGTTTTTTTAATTATTTATCGTGTTTATAATTTGTTGGAAAGAAATAAATTTGCTAGAATTTTGGTACACAGTGTGTTCGTTTAGTTATTTTATTTTTTAGTTTCACAAGAGTGAGCTAATGTGCTTCTAAACTATTTGAACAAAAATCACTGGGTTTTTCAGAAAGCATGCGAAAAAATCTTCGCTTTGCGATCGGTTACTTTTTGTTTTCTCTCTATGCCTTTTGGTGTTGGGTTGAAATAGATTTTCATCTGGTTTTAAAGGGGGAAAGAAGGATTCCAGAGATCATCAGTTTTATCTTTTGTCGGTTAAATTTTTTTCGAACAGGAGGAGAATGAATGAAAGGCATTAATTATAAAAAGCTCATGGATTCAAAGAAAAACACACGCGTTCGAACAAAGAAAAATATTATTGCGAATTTAACTGTCAGTGGAATGTTGTTGACAAGTACGGTGGTTGTGCCAGCAAGTTTGTTATGGGCACCAACGACGGTTGAAGCTGCTTTGGTTTCAGCTGAACTTTTCTCAGATATCACAGCGTCTAATAACTCAGGCACGAGTGCGTCTGCACCTTATGCAACTCCTGGTGCAACGAACCAAGTCAATTTCTCGATTTCTGGATCGAATGCAGTAACGGTTGATGTCTTGAATGGGGATAAAGTCGCGGTTGTTGGGGTTCCTCAAGGCCTTACTGGTTTGGTTCAACCGGCAGGGAATGCATCGATTTCCACCAATGTGATACTCCAACTGGGGAATTTCCCAGCCTTGCAAACATTGATCGGTACAGTCACACCAGCAGTCAATACCTTGATCAGCACGGTGGATGGAATCGTCAATCAAAATTTAGCTGATGCACTTGATATTCCGCCAACAATCGTTGGCGGCTTGCCAAATCCGTTGTATACAGCGGCTTCAATCGTGGATGTTAGCCAAGTGATATCCGTCAACTTAGATGAAATCACTACCCAGTTAGACTTATTAAATCAACTTGGACAATTTGGCCAAGCGAATTTTGAAGTTCCAGCTGGACTAACCGATAACGAACGTGCCCTGATTGCCAATGTGGATGATGGTTTATTTATCGTTATCAATCAACGCATCAATCAAATTCTCGATAATTTACAAGCAGCCCAGATTCAAGTCAGTATTTTGGATGGTGCAAGTGGGATTCCAGGCATCGGTACCTTGATCGGTCAAATCAATACGTTGGTACAAAGTACCGTTAACACAGCTAAAGCCACTTTAAACGCAACGGTTGAAACAGCACAAACAGTCTTCAATGCAACGACAGATTTAGCAGATCAAATCGCTTCTGCATCTGTTTTAGGTCAAACCAATGTGGTCGTTCCAACGAATGTCACCAGTCCGACCTATGCACAATTGGTTGAAAACGGCGTGGCGAATCCATCTAATCCTTACGAAGCCCGCTTCGAAGGAACGATGTCTCAACTTGATTTGATCACCATTGATTTATTTACGGATGCTGACGGCAATAACTCGATTTGGTTTGCGCCAGATACACCAGAAGATCAAACCGATACACCAACAATCAATCCATTGACAGCAGGGGAAACGACGATCAGCGGAACATCTGAGCCAGGCGCAGCCATCACATTGGCGATCAACGGCGGTGCACCTATTACAACAACCGCAGATGGTGACGGCAATTGGACGGCAGATGTCCCTGAATTGGTGGAAGGCGATACAGTCACAGCAGTAGCGGAAGCTGATGGGGAATCGGCGAGTGAGCCTGCAACGGCAACGGTAGCAGCACCAGTGGTTAATGCACCAACGGCTTCGATTACAGGAAATAGTACCGATGGGTATCCTGTGACGGGGACAGCCGCAGCAAATGCAGCCATTGAAATCACCAATGCCGAAGGTGAAGTCGTTGGCTCTGGGACGGCAAATGAGAACGGCAACTACAGTATCACGTTGAACCCAGCAGATGTAGCAGAAAATGAAAACTTGAATGTTGCCGCAATCGTCACTGCCGGTGGGCAAACTTACCGTAGTGGTAATACGCCAATCGTCGTTCCAGCAGACGATGCGGAGCAACAAACGGGAACACCAACGATTCAACCGGTGACTGCCGGGGATACAAGCGTCAGCGGAACTGCTGAGCCTGGTGCCTCGATTACTGTGACCGTCAACGGTGCAGATCCGATCGTGACGGAAGCCGATGAAGAGGGCAATTGGCGTGTTGATGTGGACGAAGTGTCAGAAGGCGATACGGTTTCAGCTATCGCCGAACTAGCAGGACAAACGCCAAGCCAACCGGCTAGCACCACCGTGTCCGCCTTAACAGTCAACGCACCAACGGCTTCGATCACAGGAAATAGTCAAGAGGGCTATCCAGTGACTGGAACCGCAGCACCAAATGCGGCCATTGAGATCACCAATGCGGATGGCGAAATTGTCGGAACAGGTACCGCCAATGAGAATGGTATTTATACAGTCACGTTAGATCCAGCGGATGTTGACGCGGAAGAAACCCTGAATGTGACAGCGGTTGTGACCGCTGGCGGCGAAACCTATCGAAGTAACCCAACACCTATTGTGGTGCCTGCAGATATCCTGCAGACGGAAACACCAACGATCGATCCAGTCAGTGCTGGAGATACGACCGTTAGTGGGACAGCGGAACCGGGGGCAACGGTAACGATCACGCTTCCTGAAGGCGATCCAATCACGGCTGAAGCCGATGATGAAGGCAACTGGGAAGCAACGGTTCCTGAATTATCAGAAGGCGATTCCGTGACCGTCGTAGCTGAGTCTGAAGGCAAAGATCCGAGTGCACCAATCACCGTGAGTGTAAACGGTTTAACCGTGGCGGCGCCAACGGCTACGATCACCGGAAATAGCACAGATGGGTATCCAGTAACGGGAACAGCGACTGCCAATGCAGCAATTGAAATTTTGAATGAAGCAGGAGAGGTCGTTGGTAGCGGAACAGCTGATGAGGATGGCAACTTCACGATCACCCTTGATCCTCAAGAGGTGACAGCTGGTGACAACTTACGAGTGGAAGCGATCGTGTCGGCTGGTGGTGAAGACTATCGCAGTACAGGCACACCGCTTGTAGTTCCTGCAGATGATGTAGAAAATTTAACAGAAACACCAACGATCGACCCAGTAACAGCTGGGGATACGACCGTCAGCGGAACGGCTGAACCAGGGGCAACTGTGACGATCACGCTGCCTGAAGGCGATCCGATCACGGCAGAAGCCGATGACGAAGGCAATTGGGAAGCGACGGTACCAGAGTTAACGGAAGGTGATACGGTAACAGTCGTTGCCGATGTAGAAGGCAAAGAGCCAAGTGCACCGATTACCGTGACCGTTGATGGTGTGACTGTCAGTGCACCGAGCGCTTCCATCACAGGCAATAGTACGGATGGCTATCCGGTCAGTGGAACAACCACGCCGAATGCGGCCATTGAGATTTTGAATGAAGCAGGCGATGTCGTTGGTAGCACGACGGCGGATGACACGGGTGTTTATACCGTCATCTTAGATCCAGCTGATGTGGCGCCAGAAGAAGCCTTGCAGGTGGTGGCAGTTGTGACAGCGGGCGGTCAAGACTACCGCAGTAATGCCACGCCAATCACGGTACCAGCAGACATTGAACAAACAGGGACACCAACGATCGATCCGGTCACAGCAGGTGATACCACGATTAGCGGAACGGCAGAACCAGGTTCGACGGTTACTGTTACGATCACCGGTCAAGAACCAGTAACGGCTGAAACGGATGACGAAGGAAACTGGCTTGCGGAAGTGCCAGCAGTCTCTGGTGGTGATACAGTCACAGTCGTTGCGGAAGCCGAAGGCAAAGAGCCCAGCGCGCCAGTCAGCGTTGGAGTCAATGGAGTCACCGTTGCAGCACCAACAGCGATCATCAGCGGCAATAGTACCGATGGCTATCCAATCACGGGGACTGCTCCAGCGAACGCAGCGATCGAAGTGTTGAATGAGTCAGGCGATGTGATCGGTACTGGGACAGCCGATGGGGATGGAAACTATACGGTAACCATCGCATCATCCGATGCAGCACCAGAAGAAACCTTGTCTGTCGTTGCGATCGTTACAGCAGGCGGAGATCAGTACCGCAGTCCTGCCACACCGGTGACGGTCCCAGCAGATGAGCTTGAACAAACAGCATCACCAACCATCGATCCAATCAATGCCGGGGATACGACGATCAGTGGGACCGCAGAACCAGGCGCTACGGTGACGGTAACGATCCCAGGTGAAGAACCTGTTACTGGTGAAGCCGATGACGAGGGGAACTGGACAGTTGAAGTTCCTGAAGTTTCTGAAGGAGAAACCGTCACAGTGGTCGCACAAGCACCAGACAAAGACCCAAGTGCACCGATCAGTGTTGGAGTCAATGGGTTGACGATCGCTACACCAACCGCGACGATCAGCGGCAATAGTACCGCAGGTTATCCAGTAACGGGAACGGCACCAGCCAATGCAGCCATCGAAATCTTGAATGCCGATGACGAGGTCATAGGTACTGGCACCGCCAATGACGAAGGCCAATATACGATCACGTTAACGAGTAATGACGCGTCTCCAGCTGAAGCCTTACGGGTGGTGGCGGTAGTCACAGCCGGTGGTCAAGAGTACCGCAGTGCGGCTGCACCAATCACAGTACCTTTGGATCAAACTGCAGTCCCAACGATTGAATCGGTGACAGCCGGCGACACGACCATCAGTGGTACGGCTGAACCTGGCGCGACAGTCTCAGTCACGATTGGTGACGCAGAGCCAGTCACTGCCGAAGCGGATGACGAAGGCAATTGGACGGCAACTGTGCCCGAGGTTTCTCAAGGAGAAATTGTTTCTGTGGTAGCGACTCTTGATGGGGAAACACCAAGTGATGCAGCTACGGTCGTCGTAAATCCACTCAGTGTGGCGACACCGACAGCAGCGATCAGCGGCAATAGTTCGGAGGGGTATCCAGTAACCGGAACGGCCACGCCAAATGCAGCGATTGAGATCTTAAATGCAGCCGGTGAGGTTGTTGGTAGCGGTGAAGCAAATGAGGAAGGTGCTTACAGCATCACATTGAGCAGCGACGATGTTGATCCTTCAGAAGCACTTCAGGTGGTGGCAGTGGTAACAGCTGGCGGCGATGAGTACCGTAGTGCGCCGCTCTCCATCGAGGTACCAGCAGACCAAACGACCACCCCAACGATCGATCCAGTGCAAGCAGGTGATACATCCGTCGGAGGAACTGCCGAACCTGGTTCAACGGTGACGGTAACGATTCCTGGAGAAGATCCAGTGACTGCCGAAACGGATGAGGAAGGCAATTGGACAGTCACCGTACCAGAACTTTCAGAAGGCGACACGGTCACAGTGGTTGCTGAAGCTGAAGGCAAAGACCCAAGTGCACCAATCAGTGTTGGTGTCGGTGCCTTGAACGTGGCTGCACCAACCGCAACGATCACGGGCAACAGTACTGACGGCTATCCAGTCACAGGAACAGCACCAGCCAACGCAACCATTGAAATCTTAAATGCTGCCAATGAAGTGGTAGGCAGTGGTACTGCCAATGGAGACGGTGAGTATACGATCACCTTGACAGAAGGTGTTTCACCAGCAGAAACCTTGCAAGTGGTGGCTATCGTATCAGCCGGCGGTCAAGACTATCGCAGTCCGGCAACTACTATCGTGGTGCCAGAAGATAACGCAGAAGACCAAACAGCGGCACCGACTGTCGCACCAGTGATTGCTGGGGCTACAACCGTTAGCGGAACGGCTGAACCTGGGGCAGATGTAACGGTTGAACTACCAAACGGCGATACTGTTACAGTGGCAGCGAATGACGAAGGTGAGTGGACGGCAACTGTGCCGACGGTTTCTCTGGATGATGTCTTGACAGTTACTGCTTTGGCAGACGGCAAAACAGAAAGTTTACCAGTAACAGTGACGGTGCAAGGGCTGATCGTGGCAGCACCAACGGCAACGATTTCTGGCAATAGTGCAGATGGCTATCCAGTAACTGGTACAGCACCAGCTAATGCGTCAATCGAAATCTTAAATGCTGATGATCAAGTGATTGGCACAGGGACGGCCAATGAGAATGGTGTTTACACCGTTACCTTGACCAGTGAAGAGGCATCAGCAGGAGAAACGGTCCGTGTCATTGCCATCGTTTCAGCAGGTGGGGATGACTTCCGTAGTCAACCAACGGCTGTCGTGGTACCTGCGGATCAAACGGCGACACCAACGATCAATCCAGCAGTTGCCGGCGCAACAGAAATCAGCGGGACAGCCGAACCAGGAGCAATAGTCAACGTGACGGTCGGTGAGCAAGACCCAATCTCAGCCGAAGTTGACGAAGAGGGCAATTGGCAAGTTGATGTGCCAGAGCTTTCCGAAGGGACGACTGTTACGGCAGTAGCAGAAGTAGAAAATGAAACACCAAGTACACCAGCAACGATCACAGTCGGTGCATTAACGGTGGCGGCTCCTAGTGCGTCCATCAGTGGCAATGCAGCCGAAGGTTATCCAGTGACCGGAACAGGACCAGCGAATGCGACCATCGAAATCTTGAACGAAGCTGGCGAGACAGTTGGAACGGGTACGACCAATGTTGCAGGGCTTTACACGATCGATTTGACCAGTGAAGATGTCTCTCCTGAAGAAAACTTGACGGTAGTTGCGGTGGTCACAGCTGGTGGTACAGATTATCGTAGTCCAGCGACACCGATCATGGTGCCAGCTGAACCGGGTGAAAATCAAACAACGGCACCAACGGTTGATCCAATCAAAGCAGGCGATGAAACAGTTAGTGGAACGGCCGAACCTGGCTCAACTGTGACTGTGACACTACCTGATGGCACAGAAGAGACCGCCGAAACAGATGACGAAGGCAACTGGAGTGTCGATGTGCCTGAATTGTCTGAAGGGGATACCATCACAGTCGTCGCAGACAGTGACGGCAAAGACCCAAGTGATCCAATCACTGTCATCGTTGAAGGAGTGACTGTCGCAGCACCAACAGCTTCCATCAGCGGCAACAGCACGGATGGCTACCCAGTGACTGGTACAGCACCAGCCAATGCAGCGATCGAGATCTTGAACGCAGACAATGAAGTCGTTGGAACAGGCACTGCCGATGGAGACGGCAACTATACAGTGGACTTAACTGCTGAAACTGTCAATCCAGAAGAAACCTTAAATGTCGTTGCCATCGTAACAGCTGGTGGGAAAGAGTATCGCAGTAATCCAACAGCGGTCATCGTACCAGCAGATACGGTAGTGGATCAGACAGCTGCACCAACGATCAATCCAATCACGGCAGGAGATACCAGCATCAGTGGGACCGCAGAACCAGGTTCAACCGTGACGATCACTGTACCAGATGCGGAACCAATCACGGCTGAAACGGATGACGAAGGCAATTGGACAGCAGAAGTACCAGAAGTTTCTGAAGGCGATGCAGTCACTGTTGTGGCTCAATCACCTGACAAAGAGCCAAGCGCTCCAGTAACAGTTGGTGTGGGGGCGTTGACGGTCACTGCTCCTAGTGCAACCATCACAGGCAACAGCACGGATGGCTATCCAGTAAGTGGAACGGCACCAGCCAATGCCACCATACAAATCTTGAATAGCGATGGACAAATCGTCGGTTCAGGAACCGCAGACGCGGAAGGAAACTACAGTATCACTCTTGAACCAACAGCTGTTGCACCAGCGGAAAGCCTAACAGTCGTCGCAGTTCTGACAGCTGGCGGCAAAGAATACCGCAGTAATGCGACACCAATCGTGGTACCTTTGGATCAAGAAGAGCAACAAACTGCAACACCAACGATCGATCCAGTCAAAGCTGGCGATACGACGATCAGCGGGACTGCCGAACCAGGTTCGACGGTGACGGTAACGATTGGTGAAAATGAACCGATCACAACTGAAACGAACGAAGAGGGCAATTGGACAGTCGAGGTACCTGAAGTTGCGGAGGGTGATACCGTCACTGTTGTGGCACAATCCCCTGAAAAAGACCCTAGTGCACCAATCACAGTGAGTGTGGATGGCATCACGGTTTCAGCACCGACCGCTTCCATCACTGGCAATCCAGAGGATGGTTATCCAGTGACGGGGATGGCAGCACCAAATGCGGCGATTGAAATCGTGAATGAAGCGGGGGATGTCGTTGGATCAGGCAATACTGATGAAAATGGCAACTACACGATCACGCTCTCTGGTGAAGATGTTTCTCCTGAAGAATCATTGAACGTCGTTGCGATCATTACAGCCGGCGGCAAAGACTATCGGAGTAATGCCACACCAATCGTAGTGCCCGTTGAGAATACGATCGATCAAACCGCCACACCAATCATCGAACCAGTCACAGCTGGTGACACGACCATCACTGGTACTGCTGTACCGGGATCGATGGTCACCGTGACGGTAACGGGAGAAGAAGCGGTTGAAACCGAAGCAGATGAAGCAGGAAATTGGTCAGTGGAAGTTGCAGAAGTTTCTCGAGATGAAATCGTAACAGCAGTGGCGCAAAGTGAAGGAGAAACCACCAGTGAACCAGCAACGACTGTTGTTAATGGCATCACGGTCAACGCACCTTCAGCGTCCATTACGGGTAATTCCCAAGAAGGCTATCCAGTAGCCGGGAACGGGCCTGCCAATGCAGCAATTGAAATTCTTAATGAAGCGGGTGTTGTCGTAGGAACAGGCACGACCGATGAAAATGGTGACTATACGATCACATTGACTAGTGAGGATGTCGCACCAGAAGAAAACTTATCGGTTGTGGCGATCGTCACTGCTGGTGGGGATGACTACCGCAGTAATCCGACACCAATCGTCGTACCTGTCGATGATGAAAGCATCAAGACAGATACACCAACCATTGACCCAGTTACGGCTGGTGATACAACGATCAGCGGAACGAGTGAGCCAGGTGCTACGATCACCGTTACCATCAGCGATCCGTTAACAAGTAGATTCCTGACCATCTTCGCGGCTGAAGGACCAATCACAACGATCGCCGATCAAAATGGTGACTGGGATGTTGAGTTATCCGCGGAAGCGACGGAAGGCGAAACCGTTACGGTTCTTGCTTTAGCCGAAGGCGAAACCTTAAGTGATCCGACGACGACCGTAGTCGGTGCCTTGACGGTTGACGCACCGGTTGCCACGATCACTGGCAATCCTACCGATGGCTATCCAGTCTTCGGGAATGGGCCAGCCAATGCGACGATCGAAATCTTGAATGAAGCGGGTGACGTTGTCGGAACTGGAACGACCAATGGGAATGGTGCCTTCAGCATCACATTAGACCCAGAGGATGTTTCACCAGAAGAAACCCTTAACGTTGTGGCTATCGTTACAGCAGGTGGCAGAGAATACCGCAGTGCAGCAACACCAATCGTGGTACCAACGGGTGACAATGGTACGGATGGTACCGACGGCACGGACGGTAGCAATGGCACGGACGGTACCAATGGAACGAATGGTACCGACGGAAGCAACGGCGCTTGGGGTAACTGGGGCAGTTGGGGGAACAACAACGGCAACGGTAGCAATAACAACCAAAGCTGGTGGGGAAGTAAGTACCTACCGAAAACGGGATCTGAAGGAACTTGGTATGCTTCACTGATTGGGGCAGCAGTCTTCGTTGTAGGAGGAATTGGTTTGTTCTTCAAAGCAAGAAAGAAAAAAGACCAACAAAAATAGCATGACTTTACCAGCGGAGTGGACATCCTCCGCTGGTATCTCTAGTGAACAATAGTTTTGAAGCAATGATCATCGTTTCGTAAAGAAAGGGTTAGAAATGGTATGAAAAGCAGAAGGAGGGAAAAATGTCTTTACAAATGGACGATCGGCCAATTAATTCTCTTTTTGACCAGCATCAGTTTCGTCAATTTGTATCTTTTAACAACGACAATAAAAGCCGAAGCAGCAGTGAATGTTTTAGATGTGGAGATTTTAAGCAATTTAACGAGTGCCAATACAAGTGGCACCTCAGTAAGCGTTCCATGGCCAGGCAGCGTGACAAATCGACCAGTGACTTTTTCTATTAAAGGCAACGGCGGGTTGAACGCTTCTGTCAATGTCAGTGGGGAAGATAAATTTGCTTTATTAGCGATCCCAGCAGAATTGAGAACTAGCATTAGTGCCAATGGATCCGCATCGATCAAGACGTCGACCACAGTCAATATTGCCAATGTCCCACTTTTGAATGCGATCTTAACAGCGCTTGATTCCTTGACCAGTTCACTAAATCTCAACCTTGGGATTGTTCAAATCGATTTGACAGCGATCAATCAGCAGATTTCTTTACTAAAGACTGTCGGAAATATTGGGAATGTTGAATTTACCAGTCCATTGCAGTTTACGACCCAGAAAGAAGCTTTATATGCCAATATGAGTTCGAACCTTGGTGTCGTCTTAGGAACCAATGTCCCGCAAATTCTACGGAATTTAAGTACCGCGATTCAAAATACCCAGATCCGAGTGATCGGCATCGATATTGGCGGCGTCGTGCGCGCATTGCTGCAAGGGTTGCTCAATACTCTGCTTAGCACCGTGAACTCAGCGTTGAATGATTTGACAACTGTCCAAGAACAGCTGGCGGATGCAGCTGTTTTAGGAGCAACGGATGTTCAAATTCCGACGTTACTTTCAGGTCCGGGTCAGTTGACTGCAAATTGGACTGCTAATTTTTCCGCTTCTGTTTTGAAAGCAAAGCCGACAGACATCAATCTCTTGAACTTTAGTGCGCTAAATATCAGCAGTCGCCAAACCATGATTTATTTCATGGTCGAAGCACTGACGATGGATCGGACGAATCTACCGACTCAGCTGAATTTTGGCCGACATGCCATTCAAACGAAAAAGAGTGAGACGTGGCGGGCAACCGCCAACGGCGATCAAAGCTCAGCTGCTACAACTGGGATTTTACGGATCAATGATACCCGCAATCGGCAGAAAAAATGGCAAGTCAAGGTCAGACAATCCACCAATTGGGTCAATGGTACACGCACATTGCCAGCCGCCGAATTAAGGGTTCAGCTTGGCACTGTCAATTCGACCTTTACGGATGGTCGAGTGGTTTTACCTGATAATGCAACGATTGCCCTGCAGCAAAATGTCGAAAAAAATGTGGTGACGTTGGAAAATGCGGCATCGACTGGTGGACTGACCGTTAATTTTTCCCAGTTCAATTTATTTGTACCTGAGAAAACACCTAAATTTCAAGGTCAGTATCGCGCCACAGTCGTGTGGACCGTTTCCGATACACCTTGAAAAGGAAGAGCAGAATGAAAAAGAATTCCCTTGTGCTGCTTCTGATTTTGATGATCGGCAGTTTCTGCAGTTTCGTTCTATCAGCAGTAGCCAATACGACGACCGGCAACATTGAGTTTTATGAAGGACCAACGGAAACAGCTAGCAGTGATTCAACTGATGAAGAAATTGAACCACCAACCAATCAAGAAACGGTCACTAACGTAGAAGAACCACTGCCGCAGCTTGCTGAAACCAATCACTTTTGGCTGCCCTTAATAGGCGGATTCTTCATTAGTCTGACATTGATCATTTGCATCAAAAAAAGGAGGATGGCAAAATGATTTCAAAGAAATCGGTAATAGGCACATTGGGGGTATTGACCGCCCTTAGTATTGTGACCACGGTGCAAGCGGACGACACGACCGGTGTCGTAGAATATACCTCTGGTGGCATCGTGTTTGACCCGGATAAAGGCGGGAGTGATCCCAATACGCAGCTACCAACGAATTTAGATTTTGGGGCCCATGAGATCCAAACAGAAAATGCCGAAACGTGGGTAGCTACTACGGATGGGACTGGACTACCTGGCGATGGGTCCACGCTGCAAAGAGGGGCAGTTGCAGTCAGTGATAACCGAGGACAGGCGAACTCTTCTTGGGCAATTAAAGTACGGCAAGCAACCCAATTTACGGCAGGAGACAGTACGTTGGACGGTGCGGTATTAACGGTAGATACGGGTACATTGACCAACAACTTAAGTTCGCCGCCAACCGGAACCAGTGATATTGCCAATGGCGAGCTTGATTTTGCGGCGATCAACAATGAATATGCTTTCTTGACCGCCAATGCTGGTGAAGGGATCGGTGAAACGTCGATGCCTCTAGAACAATTTACCCTTTCGATCCCAGCCAATACGGAAAAACAATCGGCAACCTATCAAACGACCCTCGTTTGGACGATCAGCAGTGCGCCGACGACCCCATAGGTTAGTAGTCATTGCTTAACAGTTAGCAGAAAAAAAGCAGCTTGCCTAAGCGGCTGCTTTTTATGCTAGCTGATTTTTCTTTCCTATTTTGTGTAGAAAGGATCTGACAGGATGCATCAGAACAAACTTCGAGGCAAAGGATTTCAGTATTGGGTAGTAAGTATTCTAACGGTCTTATTTTTAATTGGTACTAGTAGTACGGGGGCAGCAGATTCACTTGATACCTTCGATGTTCAAATCAAATTGCCGGAGTCACAGCGGGACAAAGAGTTGATGTACTATGATTTGTTGCTGGAGCCCAAGGCAGAAGAAAAACTAGCAGTCATGGTTTCCAATAAAAGCGAGCAACCAATCAATCTACAGCTATCGTTTAATCGAGCGGTCACGAACATGACTGGCGTCGTTGAGTACTCTGGGGCAAATGAGGAAGCAACGCCTTCTGCTCCGTACGCGATCGAAGAACTCGTTACTTTGAGTGATGAAACACTTTCGTTAGCCCCTAATGAACAAAAAGAAATCACCTTGACAGTCCGGATGCCATCTAAATCATTTGATGGGATTTTGGCAGGGGGACTATACGTACAGCAAACCGGCAGTGAAGAATTTCAAGGGAATGTTCAAAACCTATTAGCAAGAGAAGTGGCGGTATTGCTCCGAAATAAAGAGTCAGACATCCCGCCAGCGGTCCGAATTGAAGAAGCCCATTTGGAAGAGATCAACCGCCGCAATGTCATCATCGTAGCGGTGGAAAATGCAGCAGCCGATTATCTCAGTAAAGCCACGCTTGCTTATGAAGTGTTTCATGAAGGAAAAGCAACAGCCATCAAAGGAGAAAAAGAGATCCAATTAGCGCCCAATGCATTAATGAATTACGCACTTCCGCTGGATGGAAAGGAACTGCTATCAGGAGAGTATGAAATAAAAGCGACCCTCAAAGCAGCCGATCAAGAATGGCAGGGAGAGCCGACCTTCCAAGTTGCAAGGCAAGAAGCGCAAGAAAGAAACGAGCAAGATGTCAGTATTGAAGAAACCGCTTCGTCGATCCTTCTCTATCTATCGATTGGGGGTGTTTTATGTTTGATCATCGCCTATCTGATTTGGCATAATCGAAAACTAAAACGAGCATTAAAAAAAACAGATGATAAAACCCCATGAGCACTTGTAAGAAATTCCTTATTAATATAGAAGGAAAAAAAGAAAACAATTAAAATTCACGGGATGCATGTAAATCAGAAGCATAATAAAAGCAGCAAACAGGCCATTTATTGTTCGAAATAAATGGTTTTTTGTCGTGTCCATGAAGATTCGATATGGTAAATTAAGTAGAAAAATTTTTTGATTGCATCTTGCAGCAGCGAACGATCACTTTTATTTTGATGGAAAATCTTCAGAGGAAACAGTTGATTACCCTTAACCGGACTGCCCAAAGAGAAGGTTAGCTTTTTTTGCGAAAAAACGAAGAATAAATAACGATTAATATTTTATTTGAACGAAGGTTATTTTTTTTGAAATCATTAGAAAGGTTGGGCAGTAGTCGGTAAGTTTTGGAATTGTTAATTAGTTAAACTACTTAAAAAAACATAAGTTTTTATTGTTGTTTGCGCTTTCTGTCTTATAAATGTGTTAAGAAAGCAGTACGACGGGAACTCCTTTACTATAATAGGTTTAGACCAATTATAAAGTCTTTTCTTACTTTGTTTTTAATTTAAACTACCTTTTTTGCATAAACGTTTCGCTAATTCGTTTGAAAGTGCAAGCAGGCATTTTTAATTAAGAATACAATTAGAAATGATGTGAAAAGGAGAATTAAGATGTCTGCAAATTTGAGCAATTTCGCTGTTTATATAGTAGATGACAACTTTTTTAATGGAAATTTGATGAAAAAAATGATCACTGAAAGTCATGTTCCTTATTCTATGGTGGAGATCATTTCACCGGAAGGACTAGATTCTTTTCTTGAAGGGTACTTAACAGATGTGAACGATTTATTTTTATTTTCCATTGAAATGATGGGCTTTGATCGAAGTTTTCAATTAGCAGGGCGATTGAGGGAGCAGTGCAAAAAGTGTCAAATTGCTTTTTATGGTGCCTATGCGTCCAAAATCGAAATCAAGAAACTGAATCTTATCTGTCCTTTAGGAATCATCGATACAGAAGAAAAGGATGTGGCAATGCAGTTAAGAAATTTGTTAACAGAAGCAATTGAAGTGAAACGATCATTGCTGGGAAAAAAACACTTATTAAAAATTGTTAGTAAACGAGAGTTGATGATCGTTGATGCAGAAGCAATCAACTACATAACAACGATCAAAGGTGAGCGAAACCGAATCGTATTCCATCAAAAGAAATCAGTTGAGTGCATTGAAACTTCGTTAAAGGTCATCAAACAGCTAGATTTGCCTGAGTATTATAAAGTATTCAAATCGTACATTATTAATGCGCGACAAATCAAAATGATTGATCGAACAAACAATGTTCTTTGCTTTTTTAATGGGGAAGAATTAGAAGTTGGAAAAAAAATCCGTAAAGCAATCAGTTAAAACTACATATATTTAATGGAGGAAAAAAATGAAAAAGAGAAATAAACGAATTCGTCATGGCATTGTTGTTACCGCTTTAGGTCTGTCCCAAGTGATCACTCCGGTCATGGCGCTTGCGGAAACCACGGAACAGGAACAGACCATTCGTACTTTAGATAACTCAAATCATCTGCTGGAATCAACCAGCGGCGTTGCCAATGAAACAAACACAAGCGACGCGCAAACAACTGAGACTACTCAAACGGATCGTTCTTCAGAAGAAAGCGGCGAAGCAACCTCCAAGACGGATGCAGCAACAACGAGTCAAAGTGAAACGCCTGCTACAACTTCATCAACGCATACAGCAGATACTACAGATTCGACGCAAACAAGTTCTTCAGAAACTGAATCGAAAGAGGCAAAAGGAGCCGAAAAGAGTTCCCGTGTCAGCACCCGCATCAATGGACAAGAGCTTTTAGAAAAAGGCACATTACTGACGATTGCTGGTGAGGAGTTCAGTCAAACGGAAGAAACGCGGATTTTAAACAATAGTCCGGTGAAACTGAAATTAGACTTTGAAATCAATGACGAAGACTACTTAGCCGGCACCACTGCTGTTTTTGACCTGCCGGAAGGCCTTGGTTTTAGTGATATGCAAGGAACAAATGAAGCAATCAATGCTTCGTGGGCAGTAGATAGCGCCGCCCATCAATTAACGATCACCTTTAACCAATCCATTCATGATGCATCGTTTTCGATCGAGTTGACCAGTTATCTTTATTCAGAAGACAAGCCTCAGCTAACCATTGAGATGGGCGATCAAAACCAGACAAGCTACGCCATTGATTTGTATGAAGAAGTTGACCCGATTCAATATGTGTCAGAAAAAAATGTCTTTGGGATGCAAGGAATGGTTTACTACAATACTGATCGGACATTATCTGGAACGGAAACTCTTTCACTGCATTTGGTTGATACGCCGGGTGCGTCCTTCAAAAAGATTGAGACCCAACCGTTAAAAGTCTTCAGCTATGAAGTGGATATCAAAGGAAAGATCAAGCCAGAAACACAGACAGCATTAGTCGAAGGGACAGACTATACGATCACCTCAAATAGTCTTTACAATACTGCTGTTGAAATCAAACAGATGGACAAACAAAAGGCTTATGGGGTTTCTTATCAATTCACCATGAGTTTGACCGAGCTGACGGATTATACGCCTTCTTTTTCAAAAGGGTATCCAACGACCGGATTTGGTTCGGTACAGCTAAAACAAACAACTGCCCAAAACAGAGGGTTTTCCTTTACCGCAGCAACCAGTAAAGATGAAAAAGAAGTCGATTCTAGGTATTATATGGGGGTTGCTTCTGCCAGTTTTATGAATGGCCTTTCTAAAGGAAACTACTATGTATCAATTCATCAAATGCCGACGGAGATGAAAGCAGGTCAACAAATCATTCTTTCGAGTCAAAACGGACAGCCGATCACGGCGAAACAGTTAACAGCAAGAGACGCCTTCTATCAAAATGTGACTTTTACGGATTATTTTTCTGTCGAAAATAATGGGGACAAACTGATTGTGACGGCCACAAAAGACAGCAATCTCACTCTTGGTTCCACGAACATAACCGTACCCTTTGATCAGAAAGATATCATCCTCAATGTCTCGACACCGTTAATTGCTAATAAAGAATTCAAAATCGTTGAAGACAACTACGTCGAACCAATCAGTGTTCTTAATCCCAATAACGCTGAAACTGCTTGGGGAAATTATGATCAAAATGGTGCCTATGCCAGTGACACTTCAGTCAATATCGAAGGCAGCACCTCACAACCGATCGAAAATTTACAAATGTTTATTGAACATCCCGAGTATCTTTCTTTAAGAAAGGTACCAAAAGTCGGCTTCTATTATACTTTAGGAACTGATTATACGATTGAAGAAGTAGCAGGCGGAACGATGGTCACCTTTACGTCGCCCATTACCTATTCTGTTCAATTTGATATTGGCTTCAATTATGTGCCAGACAGTTTAGCACCGACAAAATCAATTCCTAACGATACAATTCCAATCACGATTTCCGCGACAGGACTTGACACGGTTCATACCTCCGTCTATACCGGAAGAAAACTGTATTCTGAACGCACGCTCCAAAGCAGTAAGAATCAGTTTTTAGTCAACGCTCGTCAAGATACCATCAGTGATTTGACTGTTGAGACCCATGTTCCGAAAAATACGGATGTTGTGTTTTCGATCATCGATGTTTCCAATGAACAAGTCAGTGGCATTTATCCACAGTACTGGGATCGTGGTTATTATGATAATCAAGCCATGAAAGAAAGCGATCCGAATTATCCAACGATCACCCATGATGAGGCAACCAACTATTATACCTTTGATTTTGGGACGACTAACCATCGCTACATCATTTCCTATCAGTACGCCAATGGTTGGCAGGAAATGAGTACGATTTATGTACCTGGTTTTGCAAAAGAGCCGCTATCAAATAATCAGCAAGGCTCAACTACCGTTTCGGTTTCCAATACAGCGACGGATATTATTGGGATTACTCAAAATACCGTGAATAATACAAAAAACATGACTCAGGTCAAGGTCACAACAAAAAATATCGATGATGGCTCGAAAAAAGTAGCAAATCCAACGATCCTTCTAAAATCATTGGGAAATACCAATGGTGAAATCGATCTTAGGTCAATCAATGTTTCAAATGTGCCAGACGATAGCTACGAAATCAAAGAAGTTGACGGAGACGTACAGCTTGTCTTTTCAAACTATGTTTTAACGAAAAATATCGAAATCAGTTACAACGTACTTTCACAAAACGCCGGCCAAATCTCAGCTTCAGCAACGATCGTTTCTGATACGATTGATACCTTGTCGGAAGCCAAACGGACGGCTACTTCGACGGTGACTAACCTGCAATTTTCGGCAGGTGATTCAAACGGGATCATTTACAAAACTAGTGCGTCACTTGATGTTTATAATACCGAAGAACCAACTCAGAAAATTGCAGGCGTTACATTGATGCTTTGGAATCAGTTGACTGGAGATGTTATTTCTGTTGTAACGGATGAGAAGGGAGAGTATCAATTAGCTGATATTTATACAGGGACCTATACGCTTTATGTTTCTTACGTCCCAGAAGGCTACGTTGTGCCCCAGGAGCTTCAACTCGGAAAAGAAGTCCAAGTGAATCGGACGGGCAATCATTTCTCTGTGGGCATCACGCCAGAAGAAGATTTATCAACGATCGTCACGAAAGATAGTACAATCTATGTGGGAGACGAGTGGCATGCTGTAGATAACTTTGTCTCAGCAACAGACAAGCATGGCAATGCGTTGACCTTCTCGGAAATTACCGTCAACGGTGAGGTCGACACATCTAAAGTCGGCACTTATGAAGTCAAATACATGAATGGCAACGTGAGCGAGACAGCGACGATCACTGTGGTGGCCAACCAAGAAACGGTGGCAGCCAAAGACAGCACGTTATATGTGGGCGATGCATGGACAGCAGCTGATAATTTTCTAGCGGCAACGGATAAAGACGGTAACACAGTGGCAATCACAGAAGTGACCATCACCGGTGAAGTTGACACGGATACACCTGGAGAATACCAAGTAATCTATCGTAACGGCAAAGCCGAAGCAACAGCTACGATCACGGTCTTAGCAGACCAAACTTCGGTTAAAGCCAAAGACAGCACCTTATACATCGGGGACGACTGGCATGCAGTTGATAACTTTGTTTCGGCAACGGACAAAACAGGAGCGAACGTTCCATTTTCAAATGTGACAGTTAGTGGAGCCGTGGATACTTCCAAAGAAGGCCAATATCCAGTGGTTTATCAAAATGGCAATCAAAAAGTAGTCGCCACGATCACCGTGGTTGCCAATCAAGAAACAGTCGTTGCCAAGGATAGTACACTTTATGTTGGAGATGCGTGGGAGCTTGCGGATAATTTTGTTTCAGCAACGGATAAGAAGGGACAACCGTTAAGCTTGGCAGAAGTCACCACCAGTGGTGACGTGGATACGAAAGTACCAGGAGAATACCAAGTAATCTATCGTAACGGCAAAGCTGAGGCGAAAGCGACGATCACCGTGATAGCTGATCAAACATCAATTAAAGCTAAAGATAGCACCTTATATGTTGGTGACGACTGGCAAGCAATCGACAACTTTGTTTCGGCAACGGATAAAGCAGGAGCAAACCTACCATTTTCAGCAGTGACCGTTAGTGGATTAGTTGATACGAGCAAAGAAGGTCAGTACAAAGTTACTTATAGCAATGGTAAAACAGAAGCTATTGCTACGATCACGGTTGTTGCGAACCAAGAAACGGTGGCAGCTAAAGATAGTACGTTGTATGTAGGTGACTCATGGGAAGCCGCGGATAATTTTCTTTCCGCAACAGACAAAGACGGCAAGGCATTGCCGCTAACAGAAGTAACCGTTGATGGCACAGTTGACACCTCTAAAGCAGGCAGATATGAAGTGGTTTATCGCAATGGCAAAGCCGAAGCGACTGCCACGATCACCGTGTTAGCTGATCAAACGAGTGTCAAAGCCAAAGACAGTACCCTATACGTCGGCGATGACTGGCAAGCTGCCGACAACTTTGTCTCAGCCACAGACAAAACGGGAGCAAACCTACCATTTTCAGGAGTAACCGTTAGTGGCTCAGTCGATACCTCCAAAGCAGGCGAGTACCCAGTGGTTTACCAAAATGGTCATGTCAAAGCAACGGCGACGATTACAGTCGTTGCGAACCAAGAAACCGTAGTCGCTAAGGACAGTACGATTTATGTGGATGATAACTGGCAAGCTGCCGACAACTTCGTGTCAGCCAAAGACAAGGACGGTAATGAGCTAAAACTTGCAGATATCACAACAGTAGGTACGGTCGATAGCGCCACACCAGGGAAATATGAAGTGATTTATCGCAACGGCAAAGCCGAAGCGACTGCCACGATTACCGTGTTGGCAGATCAAACGAGTGTCAAAGCCAAAGACAGTACCCTGTATGTCGGCGATGACTGGCAAGCTGCCGACAACTTTGTCTCAGCCACAGACAAAACGGGAGTAACGGTTGAATTATCAGGAGTAATGGTTACTGGTACCGTCGATACCAATCAAGAAGGCACATACGAAGTCACTTATACGAATGGAAAAGTCAGCGACATAGCGACAATCACTGTGGTTGCTCACGAAGAAACAGTCGTAGCAAAAGATAGTACAATCTATGAAGGAGAGAAGTGGCAAGCCGTCGATAATTTTGTCTCGGCAACAGATAAAAGCGGACAAGCAGTCGATTATGATCAAGTATTGATTAGCGGTACAGTCAATACTGATGTGCCTGGAAAATACCAAGTAACCTATCGCAATGGCAAAGCCGAAGCCACTGCCACAATCACCGTGTTGGCAGACCAAACGTCTGTGACTGTGAAAGATAGCGTGATTTATGTCGGTGACAACTGGACAGCTGCCGACAATTTTGTCTCCGCTACAGATCGTGATGGTAAGACACTTACGTTGGAGCAACTGTTGGTGGACGGTTCGGTTGATACCAAAAAAACCGGAACCTATCAAGTCACCTATTCAATCGTAACCGATGAAGCAGCAACTCCTAACTTTTTCGCACGCTTATTTGGTACTGACTCACAAGAAGCAGTCACCGCCACAGCGACGATCAAAGTCATTGAAAAAGCAGAAGAACCAGAGGAAAATGATAAGCAGCCAGAGAAAGATGATTCTAATAAAGGGCAAGAAAAACCAACGGATGCAGGACAGCCTGGTAAACAAAGCAAAGCGACCGCAAAGGACAAACGGGTGTTACCAAAGACTGGTACAGCCATCACTCAAGGCTATTCCATTGTAGGAGTGAGCCTTGTGGCACTAGCGGGGATCGTCTTCTTTCGTAAGAAACACACGAACAAAAGCAGAAAAACGAAATAAGTCTCAATGACTCTAGCAGCGGATATCGTTAAGGATATCCGCTGTTTTTAGTTTGTTTTCTAAAAAAAACCTGCAGTATTGCGGTTTTCTTGTCCGATAAGCAGCCGTATAAAGAAGATATAAAGATGCTAGCAGAAGATTTACACTATTTTTATTTCTTTTTGCGTATGCTTACGTCATGAAGGAGTGAAGAATATGAATCTTGGTTTAGGAATAATCGGAGTGATCGTAATGATCTATCTCTTTTGGTACTTGTTTGAGGGGGGAGAACGATGAGTAGCTATTTTGTGCAAGGCTTTTTATTTTTACTGATCTTACTAGCAGCAGCGGTTCCTTTGGGCTGGTATATCAAAGAAATCATGCAAGGAAAAACACCGCGGTTTGTCCGCTTTATTCAACCCATTGAACGGTTGACCTATCGAGTGATTGGTTCGGTCAGCAAAAAAGAAATGACCGCCAAAACTTATCTATTTTCAGTCTTGGCCGTCAGCGTCTTTTCCATCATCGGATTGACCGGATTATTGATGGTCCAGCACTGGTTACCGCAAGGGGCGGCCGTTGAGAATTTGTCCTTTGACTTAGCCTTGAACACAGCCGTCAGTTTTGTGACGAACACGAACTGGCAAGCTTACGCTGGGGAAGAAGCACTGACCAATCTTTCCCAAGCATTAGGATTAACGGTGCAAAATTTCTTATCTGCGGCAGTAGGACTAGCTGTACTGTGTGCCTTGATTCGTGGGCTGCAGCAAAAACAAAAACGAACGGTAGGGAATTTTTGGCAAGACATCACCCGTTCCTTGCTCTATATCCTTTTACCACTCTCATTGATTTTAGCGATCTTGCTCCTGTCTCAAGGCGTCGTCCAAACGTTGAGCAGCGGCGTTGAAGTCAATGGATTTGAGGGGGAATCCTTTTGGATGGCGCTCGGACCGGTAGCGAGTCAAATCGCCATCAAGCAATTAGGGACCAACGGCGGCGGTTTTTTTGGCGCCAACGCCGCCCATCCATTTGAAAACCCAACGATGTTCAGTAATTTTTTAGAAAACTTAGCGATCTTGTTGCTGCCAGCTGCTTTGATTTTTGCCTTTGGCTTTTGGATCAAAGAGTGGAAACAAGGACGTACGATCTTGATCACCGCAACCGTCTTTTTGATCCTTGCTTTTATTGGCGTAGTGATCAGTGAAGCTTATGGACCGCAATTCAGTCAAGTGCTTGGAACGGCCAATCTAGAAGGCAAAGAAGTACGTTTTGGTATCGGTTGGTCGAGCCTCTGGGCAGTGAGTACCACCGCCGCTTCCAGTGGATCAGTCAATGCCATGCTGGATAGTTTCACACCACTCGGGGGTGCGATCCCAATGTTCTTGATGCAGCTGGGGGAAATCATCTTTGGCGGTGTCGGTAGCGGACTTTATGGCATGATCGCTTTTCTATTATTGACGGTCTTTATCGCTGGTTTACTCGTGGGACGAACACCAGAATATATCGGCAAAAAAATCGAAGCCTTTGACATTAAAATGACGAGTATCGTTATTTTGACGCCATTGCTACTGACGCTTTTCGGGGCTATGTTGATGACCTTGCATCCTGACATCATGAGCTGGCTAACCAACCAAGGCGCCCATGGCTTTAGCGAACTGTTGTATGCAGCAACTTCGTTCAGCAACAACAACGGGAGTGCCTTTGGCGGCTTGACCGCAGATACTGTTTTCCTGAATGGTTTGGGTAGTATCTTGATGTTCGTTTCACGTTTCGTTCCCATCGCAGCCATCTTGTATCTGGCAGAAAACATGGGTGCCAAAAAGAAAACCGTTCGTAATGAAGGAACCTTGTCAACCACGAGTCCAGTCTTTGTCACGATGCTAATCATTGTGATCATCGTGATCGGTGCACTGAGCTTTTTACCAGCGATGGCTTTAGGACCAATCGCAGACTTTTTTACAACGAAATAGGAGAGAGAAAAAATGAAAAAAATCTATCAATGGGCGATCGGCGAATCCTTTAAGAAATTGGACCCTCGCCAACAAATCAAAAACCCCGTGATGTTTGTGGTTTACCTAGGGGCGATCTTGACAACGATTTTATGTTTTCAAGAACAAACGGTCCCGTTGTGGTTTAGCATCAGTGTGACCGTCTTCTTATGGTTGACTATATTGTTTGCCAATTTTGCCGAAGCAGTGGCAGAAGGGCGCGGCAAAGCACAAGCGGATAGTTTGAAGCAAGCCAAAAAAGACATCATGACCTACAAAGTCATGTCCTTGGAAGATGTCGCCAAAGAGGCTTTTATCGAAGTCCGTTCCTCCGATTTGAAAAAAGGCGACTTGGTTTATGTTCCTTCTGGCGAACAAATTCCTGCCGATGGGGATGTCGTGGAAGGTGCTGCTTCGGTGGACGAAAGTGCCATCACAGGAGAATCAGCACCTGTCATTCGTGAATCTGGTGGCGACCGTAGTGCAGTCACGGGAGGAACCTTAGTCGTTTCCGATTACTTGGTCATTAAAGTGACCGCTGAAAATGGTCATTCTTTTTTGGATAAGATGATTGCGATGGTGGAAGGGACACAGCGGAAAAAAACACCCAATGAGATTGGCTTGCAGCTGTTCTTAGTGACACTGACCATCATCTTCTTGGCTGTTTCCATCACATTGATTCCCTTTACTGATTTTAGCAGTCAGTTATCTGGTCGGGGAACGGCGATTTCCAGTGTGATCGTGATCGCTTTACTGATTTGTCTCGCACCAACCACGATCGGCGCCTTGATTTCCTCGATTGGGATCGCTGGAATGAGCCGTTTGACCAAAGAAAACGTCATCGCCATGAGTGGACGCGCGATTGAAGCTGCAGGAGATGTGGATGTTTTGCTGCTGGATAAAACAGGAACCATTACTCTGGGAAACCGCCGTGCCAGCGAGTTCTTACCGGTACCGGGGGTCACCGCCAAAGAGTTAGCAGATGCAGCGCAGTTGGCATCTTTTGCCGATGAAACGGCAGAAGGACGCAGTATCGTAATTTTAGCCAAAGAAGCCTTCAATATTCGTGAACGGGTATTTCAGCAAGCTGATGTCCATTGGATCGATTTTAGTGCCAAAACACGGATGTCTGGGATCGACTATCGTGGTGATGAGATCCGTAAAGGAGCTGCTGATACGATCAAGCAATACGTGACGGCAAAAGGGCAGACCTATCCCACTGCATGTGACGAGATCGTGGAAAAAGTCGCTAAAGCTGGTGGAACCCCATTGGTCGTAGTGAAAAATGGCCAGGTACTCGGGGTCGTTTATTTAAAAGACATCGTGAAAAACGGCGTCAAAGAAAAATTTGCCGACATGCGAAAGATGGGCATCAAGACGATCATGATCACTGGAGACAACCCTTTGACGGCAGCTGCTATTGCTGCGGAAGCGGGCGTCGATGATTTCTTAGCCGAAGCAACACCAGAAAACAAAATGAACCTGATTCGCGAATATCAGGAAAAAGGGCATTTGGTGGCGATGACGGGGGATGGAACCAACGATGCACCCGCACTCGCCCAAGCCGATGTGGCAATGGCGATGAATAGCGGTACGCAAGCAGCCAAAGAAGCAGGGAATATGATCGACCTTGATTCCAGCCCAACCAAATTACTGCAAGTGGTGCAGATCGGTAAACAGCTGCTGATGACCCGTGGGGCATTGACGACCTTTAGTATCGCGAATGATATCGCCAAATATTTCGCAGTGATCCCTGTCCTGTTTTATGCGATTTATCCAGAACTTGCAGCGCTGAATATCATGAATCTTGGTAGTCCCTTAACGGCGATTTTGTCCGCAGTCATTTACAATGCAGTCGTGATCATCGCCTTGATCCCTCTGGCGTTAAAAGGGGTCAAATACCAAGAAAAACCAGCCAGCCAAATGCTGCGGCACAATCTTGTCGTCTACGGCCTAGGCGGCATCATCGCACCATTCATTTGTATCAAGCTAGTAGATTTGCTTTTGTCAGCTGTTCTACTATAAGAGAAGTCCATCAGAGTCAAAGAGTCATTTAGGAGGAAAACATGATGAAGAACACCCTCTTTGCCAGTATCAAATTTTTACTATTTAGTACCGTGCTATTTGGCGGTCTCTATACATTATTGGTCACCGGTGTCGGACAAGTCTTTTTTGCCCATCAAGCCAACGGCAGTCAGATCGTGGAAGACGGAGCGGTTAAAGGGTCTGAGCTGCTTGCACAACCCTTTGATCAAGCAGGTTACTTCCAAGGCCGTGATCAAACCGTTTCACAATTGTCGCCCTATGATCCGACCCAAAAAAAGACTGTAGCTGAGCGGACAGCGGCGTTACTGGCAGAAAACCCAACCCAAACCAGTGTGCCGATCGATCTCGTGACCGCTTCGGGTAGTGGCGTTGATCCTGATATCAGTGTCGAAGCGGCACTTTTTCAACTGCCGCGGATCGCTGACACAAGAGGCATCGATGAACAAACAATTCATGATATAATAAACAGAAATAAAGTAGCTGATCTGTTCTTCACGAGAGAATATGTCAATATCATGACCTTGAATCAGCAGCTCGATCAATTACCCGAAGAATAGGGGGAAGCATCTATGAGTGAAAACAACCAGCAGACAATCCCAGAAGAGATGCTGCTGCAAGCCGGATTTGGCCCCAAACGTGGCAAGCTGCGGGTATTTTTCGGTTTTGCTGCCGGTGTCGGAAAAACCTATACGATGTTAACCGAAGCCCATGAGTGTTTGCTCATGGGCAAAAATGTGGTGATCGGCTATATCGAACCCCACAAACGTCCCGATACCAATCGATTGCTTGAAGGGTTACCACAAGTACCATTAAAGCAATACCAGCACAAGCAATTGACCCTATATGAGCCGGATATCGATCGACTGATCCAACTAAAACCAGATATCGTCTTGATCGATGAGTTAGCACATACCAATCCCATTGGTGCGCGAAACAAAAAACGTTACCAAGATGTTGATGAACTTTTGCATGCAGGAATCACCGTCTACACGACCATCAATGTCCAGCATATCGAAAGTCTGAATGACATCGTGGAAAAGGTCACGGAAGTGGAAGTCAGAGAAACTGTACCCGACACCTTTTTCCAGCACGCCAGCTTACGAGTGGTGGACGTTGAACCAGACGAACTGATTGATCGGTTGGAACAAGGCAAAATCTATGCCGATGAAAATGCCAAGCGGGCACTAAAAAACTTTTTTACGCCAGAAAAACTTGATCATTTACGTGGATTAGCGATCCAAAAAGCTTCCAATCATATCAATCAAATGAACGGCGGTCGAAAACGAGTCCAAAGCAAGCTTTTGACGATTATTGATGATCGCTTGCCTAAAATGGCAGAGAAATGCATTCGTTGGACCGCCCGCTTAGCCCAAGGAGTGGGGGCGGAATGGACGGTGATTCAAGTTCGATCGTTAGATGATACACCTACCGAGGTGCCATTGGCAGAGCGTTTGGGAGCAGAAGTCATCAACATCGAAGCGGATGACAGTTTTGAGACCATCGTAGAGTATGCCAAAATGACGGGTGCCAGTGACATTATCATGGGGAAACAGGTTTCTCAGAAGTGGTTCCAAAAATTGTTTGTCGAGGATTTGGAAGACCGCTTGATTCGGCGCCTTGATGATATTGAGATCCATTTGATTCCTTTTAAAGAAAAAATGCAGCGACCACGGCTGACGTTTTCGCAATTATTTGAAGGCGGTGGTCGAGATTTCACCTTGACCTTTGGGCTGATCATGCTCGCTACCATAGTGACAGAAGGCATGCAGTACTTACATTTCGGCGATCAGAATTTGATGCTGGTTTATATCTTTTTTGTTCTCTTAGTGGCACGTTACACAAGTGGCTATCTTTGGAGTGCCATGGCATCGATCATTAGTGTCCTTTCTTACAATTGGTTCTTTGTCGAACCCTTGTATTCCTTGACGGTCTATAAAGCAGGCTATCCAATCACATTAGTGATCATGCTGATCGTTGCCTTAATGATCAGTAATTTGATGGTTCGATTGAAGACCCAGGCAGAAAATGCCAAGGAAAAAGAGCATCAAATGGAGATATTGTATGAGTTGAACAAACAATACATGGAAACGCGGAATGAGCAAGACATTTATGAAAGTACGACCACCTATTTGGCACGCTTACTCCAGCGAGAAGTGGCGTTATATGACAGAGAAGGTCACTTGAGAAGTCTGCATTCTTCAAGAGAAACATTGTCTCAACTAACTGGCAAGGATGAGAAAGCCGTCGCTTTTTGGGTCGTGAAAAATCAAAAAGAAGCCGGTCGCGGCACAGATACTCTGATTGGTGCCAATGGATTTTACTTGCCGATCGTTTTAAACGGCAAACCACTAGGCGCCCTTGGGGTAGAACGCAACGAGGAGCATCAGTTGGCCAATAGTCAATTGAATTACTTGCGCCTTGTGATCACCCAAATTGCTACCGTGTTGGAGCAAGTCTCTCTGGCGAGTGAGAAAGAACAGATCCAATTAGAAAACGAACGGGAAAAAGTCCGCAGCAATCTACTGCGTGCGGTTTCTCATGACTTGCGGACGCCACTGACGACGATTTCTGGCATTGCCGAAACATTGAGCGAAACCGAAGGCGCGATCAAAAAGGAAACGAAACAAAAGCTGCTAGGAGATATCCAAAGTGAATCCCAGTGGTTGATCCGCATGGTCGAAAACTTACTGTCGGTGACCCGCATCAATTTGACTAACATGGCGGTCAAGCGCAGTGAAGAACCAATCGAAGAAATTATCGAAGCGGTTTTAACGCACCTAAAAAAAGTCTATCCGCAACAAAAAATCATCGTGAAGATGCCCGATCAGCTGATTTTTGTCCAAGTCGATCCCATCTTGATCGAACAAGCCTTGTTTAATTTGATTGAAAATGGCGTACGCCATGGAACCGCCGATACACCGATTTTCTTGCGGGTTTTTCAGGAGCAAGAAGTGGTCATTGAAATCGAGAACCAAGGGGAGATCCCCCTAGGGCAATACCAAAAAATCCAAGCGAATTTGACCAATGACACCGAAGTGCCGGTGGATTCCAAAAATGGACTAGGCATCGGACTGAGTATCGTTAAAACCATCATCCATGCCCATGAAGGCAAATTGGCGATCGAAACGAAAGCCGGCAGTACCATCTTTCGTATTTATTTAAAGCAGTAAGGAGGAAGAACATGCAGCGACATTTTTTATTGATTGAAGATGATTCGAATATCGTTGATTTTATGGAGGTCGTCTTGCAAAGAGAACACTACAACTTTACGTCAGTTGGTACGGGCATGGAGGCATTGATGCTCTTACAGGAAGAAACTATTGACTTCATCTTGCTGGATCTGGGCTTACCGGACATTGATGGCATGGAGCTGTTAAAAATCATTCGTAAGCGCATGAACACACCGATCATCGTGATCTCTGCCCGCAAAGATGAACAAGACAAAGTGCAAGCGTTAGACCTCGGTGCCGATGATTATGTAACAAAGCCCTTCAGTACCAATGAATTATTTGCCCGTATCCGCACGGCATTGCGGCACAAGGAGTCAGCTGCCTTTAGTAGCAGCCCGATTCTCGTAAACAAGGAGTTAACGATCGATTTTGAGAAGAAAATCCTGTACAAGAATCAAAATGAGATCCATTTGACCAAAAACGAATACCGTATCATGGCAGTAATGTTCAAGAATTTAGGCAAAGTCGTCACTTACGATACGCTGACCAGTGAAGTCTGGGGACCTTTTGCAGCGGATGCACAAACCTTACGAGTCAATATCTCAAACATTCGCAAAAAAATCGAAACCAATACGCTGCAGCCAGAATATTTGATCACTGAAATCGGCGTCGGGTATCGCTTGCGGGAGTATCCAGCAGAATCTTCTGTATAAGTTCGATTCAATCCTAAACAGCCTCCTCCTAAAATTTAGGAGGAGGCTGTTTACTTTCATTTCATCAATGACCATAGTATCCACTGCTTTATACCATTTGACAGTGCCAATCCAAGGGAAGATGGGACTGCACGAAGGGGAAAATAATCAATCATGTTGCTCATTCAAATTTTGTATATTTGTCCTATATGTATTGCTGGGAAATATGTTGTTTGATCAGTTATACTTTTTTTATTAAACAGTTTCCAAAGGGTTCGTTAACTAACAGGTAGAAAAAAATAGGAAAAAGAGCAGCATCAACGATGCCACTCCATGGTGTTTTCGATTTCATTGGTATCAGAATCCAGTTGTTCAGAAACGATGGTAAAGCCGTTTTTGAGATAAAACGCAATAGCAGCTGTATTTTTTTGGTAGACATTCAGAGTCAGCTTCTCGTGTTCTGCTTGTGCTTTTTGTAAAAGCTGCTTGCCAATGCCGTGGGCACGATAGTCTTTCAAAACGAAAATACCAGCGATATAATCACCCAACATCCCGATGAAGCCGACGGGCTGATCATCCACCGAATAGGTGTAAATAAGGGCATCAGAGAAGGCTTTTTTCACAAAATCATAGTTATCTTGCCAATGGGCAGCCGAAATAAAGTCATGGGCATCCAAATTACTTTGCAGCCAAATCTGGGCGATGGTTTCTAATTCAGAATCAGTAAATTGGGTCACTTGTTGTATCATGAGAACCTCCGTTTTTATTCAGTATAGCATAGGTCCAGTACTGATTGCTGCAAATAGCGGCACTTTTGTAGGCAATCGGTCAGGAGACGAACCGCTTGATAAGTAACGAAGGTTAAATGACGAAGAAAAGCAATCTTTTTCGTTGAAATATTCTAACAATTTTGTTTCAGCTAGATGTCAATTTCTTGCAGCCAGATGTTATTTGTGTGAAAACAACCCCAAGAATGAAATCTTTCGGTATGCTAGAGAAAGCGATAAGACACATCTAGTTAAGGAGAAAAAATGAAAAAGACACTTTTGGTTGCAAGTTCACTTGTTTTGCTGACGCTGCCTGTCGTGACGGTATCCGCAGACAGCTTTGATCAGAAGATCCAGCAGCAAAATGAAAAAATCAATGACATAAAAAATGAATCTACCTCATTAGAATCACTGAAACGCTCCACAGAGGCAGAGATTCAATCGATTGAAGGAGAAATCCAAGCAATCCTACAAAAGAAAACGACGACGGAAGAAGAAGTCAATGCCTTGGCACAAGAGATCCAAGTCCTTGAAGAAAAAATAATCAAGCGCACAGAGGTACTGGCGAATCAAGCGCGTGACATTCAAACGTCGGAACCTTCCAATCGGTTGTTCCAAAAAATCGTTGATGCTGAATCCATCGGAGAAGCCATTCAACGGGCGATCGCTTCAGTAACGATCATGAATGCCAGCAATAGCATCGTCGAACAACAGCAAGAAGATATCGCAACGAGCCAGCAATTGGAAAAAGAGTTGCAGGAACAATTGGTTGTGATCGAAGAGCAGTCAAACGCATTGCAAGGAAAACAAGCGGAATTAGCTGATGTCAAATTGAATCAAGAAGTTGAACTAGCGGACCTTGCCTTGGCATTGAACACCGAAGAAGAGAAAAAAGACCGATTGGAAGCGGACCAAGCAGAAGCAAAACGGCAACGAGAAGCAGCGTTGAAGCAACTGGCTGAGCAAGAAGCACAAGAAGCAAAAGCGCGCAAAGAAGCAGAAGAAGCAGCAAAACGCCAGCAAGCAGCAGAAGCCGAGTCAGCTAAAACTGCTGAAAATCCTGCCGTTCAACAAGCAGCAGTGGCAGCAGCACAGCCGAAGACGGAAGCAGCAGTGGCGCCCGAAACATCGGTGGCTCCAGAAAAAACTGCAGCTACTCCTGCACCTGTGCAGCAAGCAACTGAGCCAAAAGAACAAGCAAGCACAGGTGGATGGCAAATGCCAGTCGATTCGGTTCATATTTCGAGTCGTTTTGGGTATCGAACAGATCCAACAGGGGCATCAGGAAATCAACATAATGGCATCGACTTTACCGGGGGGACAGGAACACCGATCTATGCGATTCAAGCAGGCGAAGTTGTCGAAGCGGGCTATGGTCCGTCAACTGGTAACTATGTGATCATCAAACATGCCAATGGCATTTACAGCTACTACATGCACTTTAGTACACTGCCAGCTGTCTCGGTCGGACAAAGCGTCTCAGCTAGACAATATGTAGGCGGTATGGGAACGACTGGAAATTCAACTGGCGTCCATCTACATTTAGGGATGTCAACAAGCTTATGGTCAGGATTCTTTGATCCGGCACCAGAATTGGGCTTATAATAGTCAGAAAATCCGCAGAAGCGAACAGGCTTCTGCGGATTTTTTGGTTGCTATTCTTTTACGAAGTCTCAATTGGCTCAGCGCCAAAAGCGGGTCATCTCCGCTTTGTCTTTCAGGTTGAAAGCGATCATGTCTTCAATCAATGCTTGATCGATCGGCTCAGTCCACTTGATGCGAAAAATGTTATCCGTATGGCTGTAGCCAGCTTTTTCAATGGCATCGATAAACTGTTCAAGACACTTGGTTTCTGGAGAGACAGAAAAGTGCGGTTTTGAAACGCTGAAACCGATAATAAAGGTTTCGTGTGCGGTGAACATCGGCTGATTCCATTTAATGACTGGAACGAGGTCAGGAAATTTCTTGGTAATAGCGGCAAATAAGGCACGCAGTTTTTCTTGTTTTACTGGATCTTCAATGCTGGTTAAGTAAGTTTCTAATACATCCATTGGGAGATCTCCTTTCGTTTTAAGGAACGAGTACAGGCAATGTCGATTAATAAAAATAACGCATGTTTGAAATCAACTATTTTGTTACTTAGAGTGTACTGTAAAGTTAGTAAGTTGACAAACCTGTTGCCTTGCATGGGGATAAAGCCTTCAGAAACAAACATTTTTTGCAAAAAGTAACGCTAAAAACAACTTTTTTTCTGCTCGAACAAAAGCCAAACATCAGGAACATTCCAGTATTATCCTGCAAGGTTCCTTGAGATCAGCTTAACTTTTCAGAAATAACAAATGAAAAAGCAGGTTATTTTCAGAGAAAACTTTCAAAAAGAAATCGGTTGCATTCAACTAGAATTCTGCTAGAATATAACTTGTTCGAACAAGTTGTTGAGCGAAAGCAAAAAGAAAGGAGGAGGACTTGTGACCAAAAGGAAACCGGTAACCCAAGCAGCCAAGAAAGAATATGCAAACAAAAGTATGCGGTTTAATCGTTTTTTACTTTTTCGTTATATGACTGCGATCTTTTTCTTTGTCAATCTTTATTGGACCCTATTGAGTCTGTCTCAATGGACATGGGCTGGTTTGATTCCCATTGCCTTATTGATCGTTGATGGACTTATACTTATTGAACAAACTCAAAAATATTGGCAGCAATCGAATCGTTTACTGGTGACAAAAATCGGATATTGGCTCCAATTCGGTGTCAATCTGATTGCAATTCTATTTATTTTGATCGGGCAGCAAGCAACATTGATTCCTTTTATGAATCAATCGGGTAGAGGCATCTTACTTGCCTTGTTTACTGTCGGCATGATCGCGTGCCTGTTCATCCAGCGTAAAGCGTGGTTGATCGAGCATGACCGCGACAAATATTTCACGTATTTGACTACATTTGAAACTCAAGGAGGAACAGTCAATGGATTCAGAAAATAACAAAATGTTTGCCTTCTTGGACCGCTACTTAATGGGTCCAATGGGGAAAATCTCACAATTACGGATCGTTCGTGGGGTCATGGCAGCCGGGATGGCGTCGATTCCTTTCACTATTGTAGGATCAATGTTCTTGATCGTCAGCGTTTTGCCACAAAGCTTCCCTGCATTAGAGGGCATTTGGAGTGCGTCATTCGATAAGATCCAAAATCTTTACATGTTAGGTAATACCGCAACGATGGGGATTTTAGCACTTTACTTCTGTGTCGTGTTTGGTTACGAGTACACCAAAATCCAAGCACAAGAAGAAAAAATCGTTCTTAGTCCAGTCAATGGCGCGTTGCTTTCAATGATGGCGTTCTTTATGTGCTTGCCACAATTAGTTTTTGAAGGCGGTATGGCAACATTAGTCAATGTCATTTCTGATGACCAAAAAATCATCGATGGTTGGGAAATGGCTGGCGGGGTGACTCGTTTAGGAACAACTGGGATCTTTACAGCGATCATCATGGCGATTATTGCCGTAAAAATCTACGCATTCTGTGTGAAACGCAATATTGTCATCAAAATGCCTGACACAGTGCCAACAGGAGTATCTTCCTCTTTTACAGCATTGATCCCAACGGCACTGACTTCATTAGCTGTAATCGTCATCAATGGTGCATTAGTCGCAATGGGCACAGATATTTTCAAAGTCATTGCGATTCCTTTTAGTTTCGTGACGCAATTGACCAGTACCTGGGTCGGACTACTTGTTATCTACTTCTTCATGCATGCGCTCTGGATCGTGGGTATTCATGGGGCAACGATCGTGACCTCATTCTTGACGCCAATCGTATTGTCGAATATGGTGGAAAACCAAAATGGTGCCAACATTGCCTTTGCGGGTGAGTTTAACAATAGTTTCGTAACGATCGGTGGTTCAGGAGCAACGTTAGGAATGGTGATTTTCATCGCCTTCTTTGCAAAATCAGCACAGTTAAGTGCTTTAGGAAAAGCAGCGATCGTGCCATCCTTCTTCAATATCAATGAACCGATTTTGTTCGGGATGCCAGTGGTATACAACCCGTACACAGCGATCCCATTCTTCTTAGCACCGATGGTTTCAATGTCCGTTGCTTATTTTGGCATCAACTTAGGCTTTGTTAACCCACCGATTGCCCAAGTAGCGTGGCCAACCCCAATTGGCTTATCCGGCTTTATTGGTTCAGGTGGTGACTGGCGTGCCTTTGTCTTAGCAATCATCTGTGCAGTCGTTGCTTTCTTGATTTGGTTCCCATTCATCAAAATGTATGATGGCAAATTATACAAGGACGAACAAGCAAACGCAACGAAGGCATAATCTATCCGTTTTTTTGATAAGCCGGCTATGAAAAATAGCTGGCTTTTTTTACGCCAAAGACGATAATAGTAGTAGAGAATCGCAAGGAAAGGAGTAGGCAGATGACGAAACTCAGTATTGAAGACTTAGCAGCAGAATTGATCAGAAAGATCGAAGCCGGTGACATTGGAAATGAGCAGGGGAAGATGCCTAGTGAACGAGAGCTTTTGGCAATTTATCCAGTTTCTCGTTATACGTTACGCCAAGCCCTCAATAAGTTGAGCAAGATGGGCTGGATCTACCAGATGCAAGGCCGCGGCTCGTATATTCGTTTTCATAACAACCAAAAACCGACCATTGAACAAGGAGATCTTGGCTTCAATGAAGACTTGACCCGAGGCGAGAAAAACATTCGAACGGTCAAAGCCTCAAAGCGACTGGTCAAGGTATCAGAGGCGTTGTTTCTACCAAGTCAAAAACAATTTGCGAAAGATCAGCACTTTATCGAAGTCCAACGGTTTCGCACGCTAGATGACAAACCGTATTTGATTGAGCGTTCCTATTATATACCTGAAATCGTAGGGGAGATCTCCGAAACGATGATGGAGGGGTCAATGTTCCAAACTTTGGCAGAAGAAAAACAACTGACAGTCGCCTTCATCGACAAGTTCATTCAAAGCAAACCGTTATCACAGGAACAAGCTGCGTTCTTTCATCTAGAAGAAGGCATGCCCGCATTGATCGTACGAGATGACAGCTATCTGAGAAATGGGGAGCTATTAGCCTTTTCGATGATCCATTATGATTATCGGATGGCGACATTATACATGCATAAAAAGTTATTCGTTTAAAGCAAACTGATTTTCAAGAAACGGTTCTTTCTTTTTTTGAAGGCAAGAGAAAAGCAGCCCATCAGGGAGAAAAAAGACTTACAGTTGCGGATCGGTAGACAGGAACCGGCTTTCAAACTGAGAGAAAAGGGATCGCTTCCAATGGATGAAAGATGACTGAGCAGTAAAACTATATAATAGGTAAAGAATCGATCAGCGACCTTGGCTTATAAGGTCGCTGATTTTTTTTGAGGGGATTGATCGGCGGTTAGGAAGGCGTGATTGTTGATTTAAGATAAAGATCGTTTAAAGAAGACCATTCGTTTCCTTAATACGAGGATATTTTGCTCAATTTTTAACAATATCATGTGGATAACCGACTTGCTCTGACAGATATTTCATCAAGTGAAGAAATATCTGATTTTTCAATCTGTTTTTGCTTTGATACTATCAAATAGACAACAGATGTTCTGCGAACGGAAGCCGTCTTTTCGTTTAATGGCTATTTTATTGAGAAACAGGCCGATTCACTGACTTGATTTCTATCCTCCAAAATAAATGGAGGTCGTGAAAATCAAGGGGTGTGGTGGTTTTTGCTTTCTTTTTTTGAACGAATGATGGCAAGAAGGAAACGGACATCACTGCTCAAAAGGTCACAGCAGAAACGTCAGCTCGTTTGAAAGAACGACCGCGGATAGAACTGCGAAAGTGCAACTTTTCACGAAAGCAGACGAACAAGCAGACCAATTTGTAGACACATTAAATTGTTCAACGAATCAAATCATCGATGAGTGAGGAATCAGGAGGGGTAACATGGCATTATTTCGCAAAAAGAAAGATGAAGAAACTTACGAAGGCGTTCATGTCTACGACGAGGAATATGATGAAGAAGAGTACGACGAAGACGAGTACGATGATGAAGAATATGATGACGATGAGTATGACGATGAAGAATATGAGGACGACGAGTACGAGGATGAAGAATACGAGGAAGACGAGTATGACGATGATGCCCAAGAAGAGCTGCTGGCATTAGAAAATACCGTTTCACAACTGACCAAGACCGTCGAACATTTGACCAAGCAATTGGAAAACAAACAAGAATCCATCAATCGGATGGCTTCGCAAGCGACGCAACAAGAAAGTATCATTTATGAAAACAAGCAGCTGCAAATGCGCTACAACGAGTTACAGCAGCAGTTAAAAGAAGCAGAACGTCAACAAGAAGCCCTCAAAACCAATTATGAGCAAGAAATTGAGCAGTTGACGAGTCAAGAAGACGAATTGATCGAAGTAGAAGAAGAGCTCGAACAATTGCGTCAAAGAGAAGATGAACTGCTAAAAGAATTAGAAGAAAAAAGCAAGCAAGTCCAGGCTTTTGAAGAAAAAGCGATTCATTTAGAAGAAAAAGCGGCGATTATCGAAAACTACAAATTAAAAGAAGTCGAAAGCATGCGGCGGATCACTTCGCTTGAAAATGAGAATCAACAGTTGAACATGCGCTTGCAAGAAGCCGAAGCGAAATATCGTGATCTCGAGCGTTCAAGAGTCGAACAGTTGGCAGATAAGAATGTCTTACAGCGTGACTTGGAACGTGAATTGACTAAGGTCGAACAAATGAAGGACGAGCTGGCGACGATTTTGATCGAAGCAAAAGAAAAAGCACGGGAAACCGCTGCTGAAGCAGAACTGGAAGCCGACAGAAGACGTCAGATGGCGGAAAATGAAGCCCACAAGATCATTTCAGAAGCATCGATGGAAGTGATGAAAATCCGTCAAGAGATCAAGCAATACCAAGAACGACTTACGACGTTTCATCATGAATCGAAAGGGTTGTTTGAGCAGTTGATCCAGCATAGCAAAGTGTTGAATCTGCCAGACTAAAAAGAAGGTTATGAGTCGGAATAGACGAAAAGGTCTGCTAAATAATTTCCGAGAGCGACACGACAAAGGAGGGAAACCCACTAGGACCATATATGCTGTATAAGAAATCACAGGCAACAACTACGACTTGATTTCTTATGAGAATGTTGGTCATTGGGACGAATGTGACGAATGATATTTTAAAAATTGCCATCTATCCAACCTTGAGTCCAAATCTTGAGGAATTATTTTACAAACAAGAGGCACTTCCATCAGTAATCACTGCCTGTGACAACCTCTATCAAAAAAAGTGGCCGCTCAAATCGTCGATTCGCAAACAAGTGACGCATTACTTTGAGCAATTTTATTCCATCGAAGCCTTCACCCATCATATCGAGATGGAGATCTTACGGAAAAAAATCGATTACTCAAAATTACGCATTCCCTTGGAACAGCAATTTCCTCAGTTTGTGTGGACGCAAATCGGCATCAATCATGTGTCCGATGAGAAAAGCAATTTGTTTTTGGAGTTTGTACCAATCGCATACACAGAAGAAGAGTTTCCCTTTACGATGCAGTTGCATGCTAGCTTGCAGCAGCAAGCCCCCGTTGGTGTAAGTGATGCGAACGACTTTAAAGAGCAACTGGCAAAAATCGTACAAAGCGTGATCGACGAACAAAATGTCACGTTTGTGAGTCGCCCGAAAGCGCAAGTCCATGAAGAAAAACGTCAGGGCAAAACCAATGCAATGAAAAAAGAACTGGAAGACACGCTCGAGTTCCAAAAGGTCAGTGCGGATGAGCCACCAAAGTTCAAAAAGAAAGTTCGAAAAAAAAGCAGCAAAAAAAAACAGTCAAAAAAAGCCAAGCAATTGCCTAAAGTCAACGCCAATGAATTAGCATTGGAGGAAGAGGCGAAACGAGAACGAGCAAGCAAAGAGCGCTTGCGCTTGGCCAATCAAAAGCTTGAGATCTACATCGAAAACTTAGAAGCTTCTTTGATCAAAAATAGTATCCACTATTTAAACAGTTTGACCGATGAAGAAGACGAGAACTGGCATACGCAATTGAAAATCAGCTTACGAGAATATACCTATCTTTTTCAAAAAGCCAAATACCTCGAACAGGTTTGGCGCATCAATAACAATCTCGTACAAAAGATCGAAAAAATGACCTTGAACGAAAAAGAATTGACCTATGAGAGAGGGCAAGTGCAGCAAGTGGTCGACAACAACCTATCTGCTAAAGATATCAGTTTGGTTTTTTATGAATGCAGCGTGATTGAATCACGAGTCAAATTGTATGAGCGACCATGGTTTAGAAAACCTTACGCACGCATTATGAAGATGGACTATGACAATCTTTTACGAAAAGCCGCTTACTTTGATCTTCTCCAAAGCGAAAGCTATCTATTAGAAAAAAAAGCATTGATCGAAGGCAATACAGACGTTAGGAGCAGTCTATGAGAACCCAAAAGCAAAAACAACGATTCTTATTCTTATACCGCATCTACTTTATTGCTTCTTTGATCCCATTAGCGGTATTTTTGCAGCTGACCGCCTATTTTTATCTCTCTGCCTTTCGAGAATATGTCACTATCAGTCACTTGTTTTTACTCGCTCTTTTGCTAGGTTTTACGATGTATTTGCGGAACAATGCCTTTCATTATCAATTGCTGCTTGTGCAGCTTGAGAAAAATGAAAGCAAAGACCATGAACGACCAAAAAAAGGCACCAGCAAGAACAGCCCCAAGGAGGAGGATCAAGAAGATGAAAAAGCCCAGAAGAAACGTAAAAAGTCTGTTAGCGATCGGAGCATTTATCGGAATCATCAATAATCAAACGATTTCTGAAGCCATGGTTCGATCGATCTTAGGTGTAGAACCATCTACTTATATGGAAACCATCGATGCACAACGAGAAAGTCGTGGGCAATCGATAACGGATGCCCTCCGACCGGTCTCTTACGAAGGAGCTGACAGGATAACGGAGCAACTTGATACTCCTCCAGAACAAACAAAAGAAACCCTTCCAGAAGAAGCGGAGCAGGCCGAAAAAGGAACGGAAGTCCAAGTCGTAAATGATGTGGAACGACCGGCAGACGAGGGACAGACAGACGAGGAAGAGATAAAGAGCGGCTCGGATGAAACAGAAGACCAAGAGGCCGAAAACGTTCCGTCGACGCCAGATCCTTCAGAAGGCGATCAACAGCCGAATCAGCCTGCTGGACCTGAAACGAATGAGCAAGAAACCAACGATACCAACAGCAGCAACAATAGCGGAAACAACCAATCAAATGGGAATCAAACCAATCAGGACAAAGAAAAAGAGCCCGATCCAATCACTGAAGAACCCGAATCGCCGATCGATGAAGAAGAGCGGGAAAGCAACTTTCAGTTTTCGGTTTCACGTAATCTAACGACACAACAATTCATCAATGAGATTGGTTCTGACGCGCAGGATGTTGCCTATAACAATGATCTTTATGCCTCAGTGATGATCGCACAAGCCATCTTGGAGACTGGCTCAGGAAATAGTGCCTTATCCAGTCCGCCGAACCACAATCTCTTTGGCATCAAGGGCAGCTTTCGTGGGCAAAAAGTGACCTTCAATACGCAAGAAGATGATGGAAGTGGTGCGTGGTATACGATCTCTTCCAATTTCCGTAAATACCCAAGTTACCGTGAATCCATCGAAGATTACGCTCGCTTACTAAGAGGAGGCATCACTGGCAACCCGCGCTTTTATGCCCCCGTTTGGAAAGAAAATGCCCCAACTTATCGGGAAGCAACTGCGTGGTTGACAGGGCGCTATGCTACGGACATCCATTATGACCAAAAGCTGAATGCGTTGATCGAGGCCTATGATCTAACCATTTATGATAATGAGCCGACCGAAGAGATTTTGGAAGAGATTGAACGCACACGTGCACAAGCAATCGAAGCAGCCCGCAAGGAAGAAGCGGAGACGACCCGTTCGTTGTTTGAAGATTTGCAAAGAAGCGCGGCAAATCGTCGAGGCTCAGGGAATTTGCCAGCGTCCATTCGGACCGTCAAGGATCGCTTGCAGGAAAATGCCAATGCCAATACTTATGCAAACCAATTAAGAGGGATGGAACGAGCGGGCAGCGAGGTAGATGCCAATGAGTAATCAGTCGCAAGCACCTAGAAGAAAAAAACGTCCGCCACAGCCTGCCAAACGTGAAAAAAAACGAGACCAATCAGAGGATACACCGAGAAATCCCCGAATCGAAAAGTTTCAGGCGCAAGGAAAGCAAGCCAGCCCTTCTAGTGGCAAGAAACGACCAAAAAAGCCGACCCAAAAAGAACCGACAGGACAGGCGCCTGTGAAAAAGAAACGAAAAAAAGCGGCTAGTACAGCGAATCGCCCCAAATTACCGACCGAAAAGCAGCATCCTAGCAAGCAAAAAGAAAGAGCAGCTGCCAGTACGACCAGTGAAGCACCACGCAAAAAGAAAAAGCGTCCACTGCAGCAAGCACGTCCAAGTCAGCACAACGAGCAGGGGAAAATCAAAAAATCAAGTCATCCTAATGCCAAATCAAAAGGGACCCACAAGCAAGGCAAAAAACCAGCGGAAGTTTCCCAGAAACGACGACCCCCGCAAAAAGGCAAAGCCGCGACGAAGAAACCAACAGCCAAAAAGAAATCTGGCAATCTCGTACTGAAAATCATCTATCTGATTTTCTTGGTTTGTAGCATGACTGTCCTATTTACGTTTATCGGCTTATATGTGACTGATCAAAACGAAATGACGGTTTTTAATCATCGGGTGGTGCGTTTATCAGATAATGGGATGGCGAATCTTGACAGCTCCGCATTACGCACACAAGATTTGATCATTTTAAGAGAACAAGCCTTCACTCAAGTACAGCCAAACGGGCTCGCGGTCTTTACAAATGGCTCAGGAACCGGCTATATTGCTCGCCGAGTACTATCGATCGAGGCTGACGAAGAGCAGGGCTATCATTTATCCGTCATTGGTGATGGACAGGCATTTGGGGAAGAAGCCATCGAAGCAGACCGTTTCGTTGGAGAAGTCTCAATGAGTATCAACCATGTAGCAGATGTGTTTCGTTTTATTGATCAAAACTTGATATTATCCATCATCTTCTGTGTATCATTGATCGCCTTATTCATTCTATTAGGCATTTATCTCTTTACTTGAGAGCCGTCATTACTTGAGAAAAGAGGAAACAAGGGTGCAAAAAAAAATAGTGTTAAGAAATAGTATCGCGGGTCTGCTTTTCTTTCTTTTGTTGCTTAGCATCTTGATTTGGCAGAATAATCAGTCTATTCATATTCGTCGATTAGCGGATGAAAATGAAGTGTTCGAAAAAATCGAGATTTTGGAAGAATGGCAGGAACGAATGACCCTTACAGGGACGACGATCCAACGATCCGTTCGGGTAATGAACGCTAGTGAAGTGCCAGTCTTTGTCCGAGCAAGCTTTGAAGAAGTGCTGCGCTATATCGCGCCAGACAGTGAGGAAGCAGCTTTTGAGCAGGCGGCAGATGCGAGTGATGCGCCAGACTTATTACCAGTACTGTCTCGCTTTGATGAAAACGAAATTTTAGCAAGAGGGTATCAGAACGTGACCCAGCAGATCCCAGAACTCATTGGAAATGCTCTTGATGGTCAAGTGATGGTTTGGATCAGCGATGAGACGATCGAAGAGTTGGCACCCACGCCTCCCTTGGATGCCTTCGATAGTGAAGAGATGCAGGAGTTATTGGGGGAATTAGACGCTGAAGAACAGGAAAATCCTGAGAACTTCTACGATCGCACCGAAGGCAATGAAGAAATGGAGGAGCCACCGTCATCAGACTTGATCGATGGTCCACCAGATCTCTGGCAAGAACCGGTCCTTGTCGAAGCTCACTTCAGCTATTCCTTTCGACGAAACCAACAACCGGTCATGCAGAAAATGAGTGGGGAACTGCTGCTGCTCAATCCTGCTGATCCGGTTGCTGAGTGGACCTTTGAAGCAACCAACTTGACCTATAGTTATTATCTTGAAGGGTATTGTTATTTTGTTCGAAACTGGGCGGAGTCGCAGCTAGCCAGCCCCTTTTCCACCAGTGAGGAACCTACGGGATTCACGTATCTCGGAGAACAGGGAACGATTGACCAGTCGTCATTTGATTACACGACGACAGAATCTGGGTTAGGCAGTGCCTTTCAATTGCCAGAGATGATCAGTACGTTTCCCGATGCTGCTGGCTTGTATCCGACCCGATCGGTGAAAACGCTAAGCAGCTTTGTCTCTGAAAGTCCCGCCCAGATCGACTCAGAAGCCATCATGATCGAATTCGGCTCTTTGAGCGATTACCGTCAGATCGATCGAAATACTTGGATCTATAATCCCGATGATGGCTGGTTTTATTATAGTTTCCCTTTGGACCGATCCTATCAAAGTGAAGACGGTTATGGCGTCACCCGTTCACTGATCGAACAAGTGATGATCGATACAAGTGTCGCAGACGATAGCCATCTTGCCTACGAACTTTTACCGAAAGTCGAAGTCATTCAGGCTTCTGATCGACAATCATTAAGGGAGGTCTTTCAGTTAGACAATGATCGGCCAGAGAGTGCCACTGCGATCATCTATCGGCATTTGCACTCACTTCAATAAGTTGCTAGAAAATAAGTCAAGGAGAGATTCACGTGAAAATGGTCATTGAAGAAATTGAATACCGTTATTTTCTTCAATACGGGAAGTATTTGGATTATTTCTACCAACAATATATGCAAGTGAATGTCGAAGATCCTGATGTTGAAAAAGGGATCGCCGAGATTCAGCGACTGGTTGAAGAAGAAAGGTATCATTATATCAGGGAACGAATCCGCATCACACGCAAAGCCAAAAAAAGTATTCCATTAGCTGACTACCCTGATTTCAATAAACTGATTCACTGGGGGTTTACCCTTAGCAAATTATCTTTTCTTGACCCAGATACAAGTATCAACCAGCTAGAAGAAAAGGATTCTCCTTGATCGGGGGCTAGGCAAAAAGCAGGTGATGAAACTGAAAAAAGGCAGACAAGCACATAAAGTACTTGATGAATCAGGGTTCAGCCTTGTTGAGATCCTTGGAGCGATCGTCATTCTCGGGATCGCAATGGTCATGATCGCCATGCTGATCATCCAAAACAACCTGATCCTTAGCTACAATACCCGAATGGAAGAGGCCATCGCAGCACGAGATGATGTCAAGGAATGGCTAATATACCGGGCACAGACTCAAGACTTGGCGGATTTGAATATCGGGATCTTTACGGCTAGACCTTCTTGGATGATGGTCGATCCAGATGATCCCTCAGAAGTTCGCCGACACCATTTGGTCCTCGATAATTCAGGGATTCAATACAATGCGCAAGGGCAACCGATGTATGAAGAAATCCCGATTGCTGTAGATGATCTCAATCGGGGCCGATTTATTCGCAAGGTGGTATACGATCATTCTGGCGCTCATTTGCCGCAGCCCTTGGTAAATTCGGAAGAAAATCGCCTCTATATGGGAACGTACTTGTCGGAGAATGAAGAAACCACCAACTATTTGGTCAAGGTCTCCATTCGCGAAGACCCCAGACATGGACTGCGAGAAGACAGTTACGACCGTCGTCAGCTCGGGCTCGGACTTATTATTCAGGTCTTCGATAAACAAACGGGCGCATTTTTGACAGAAACGTATCTGCATTGGGTAGTAGACTATTGAAAGGGCTGGCTGTTCTTGCGGAAGTTGCAAAGGAGGGGCGCAGATGAAGCATCGATTACAGGATGAGCAAGGAATCACGCTTGTCGAATTGTTAGGGGCGATGGTCATATTCGGCATCATCATTGCACTCTTTTCTGGGACACTCTTTTTGATCGTCCAAGCCTCTGTTCGTCAAGGTCGAATTGCTGCCTTTCAAGGGATAGCGAATGAAATCTTGGCGCAAGCAGACCGAATCGCCAAAATTGATGGTATCTATGAACATGCGGGGTATTTAGGAAAATATGATAGTCTTCTTTTCCACGAGGAACATATTGTCAAAACAATGCCCGAAGGAACCTTAGGGGCAACGATTACGGAAGAGGGCAGTCCGCGAATGGTTGTGACTGATATCACAGATACCAACAATATTCGTGCCAGAGTCTATGATACGAAAGATCCTACGATTAAGTTAAAGATCATTCAACAAAAAAATGAGAATGAAGCGACGTTGACCCATCACTATACGCCAAATTATCGCGATACGTTCAGTATCCAGACCAAGTTTTTCGTTTTATTTTACACGGAAACGATCAACTTTGCGGATTATTATGATGATTTGACTGGCTGGTGGCAGATGGAGGAGCTGGTCACTGATTACCACAAGCAGATTATCTATAAACGAGAATTTACGATCAATTATCGTGACAATGAGAAAGCAAGAGGGGGGGTACCCGGGAATGGACGATGGTAGACAAAATGAAGCTGGTTTTGCGCTGATTTATGCCCTCGCGGCGATCATTCTTTCCTCTTTGATGATTGGCTTGGTCTTCCTTGTTGCTCGAAATGTCAATTCACAAATTCGAACGATAGATAGCTTCCGTCGAGTGGAAGATGTACACGAATATTCCTTTCAACTCGCTTCTCAGGAGCTAAAACTGAGAATAGATGATTTCATCACTCGAACCATGCAGAATGGCGGCTTCTATTCTAATAATAATGAATGGCAAGACCATCTAGATAACGAATTGAGATTTGTGCTGGACGAAGTCGATGTGAATGAGACCATCGATGATAAATTTTCTTTTACCTCCTCTGTCGTTGACTATGAATATAATGAGATCGCCCCTTATGTAATGACCAAATCTGGTGGGGAGCAAGGATGGATCCAATCCGCCTCGATGCTGCCAGATAAAACCAATCTTCAAATCATTATTCAAATTCAATCGCAAGTCACGGATCAGACGCAATTGGCTGAAGGGCAACCGCGAGTACATACAGCTTCTGCCGAATATATCTATGAAATGCAGCTTGAAGAAGAAGACCTCGAACAAAGACAAACACAGCTGGATATTTGGCGAAACATTTTTTATCCCTATTACTTACCCTCTACAGCAGGGCAAGCTGTATCCGCCGATACTTGGGTTCGAAAATTGTTTGAAGTCGCCGATTTTCAACGCGTACGTCCATCGTTTGATTATCTCGCTTTTGAATCGGATGACTTCTTGCAATTCGGGTTTGCCAACAATGTCCTGCAAGATTTTCAAGACGGCAGATTTTTAGATTTTCGAACAAAGCCGATTCTTAATTGGCTGCATTTCGATGGTTCCTTTTTCTTTAATCATGGGGTCCAGATGGAAGGACAGGGAAGCGGGCAATTTTCGGCAAAAAGTCTGCTTGCGATCCAGAATGATGGCGGACAGCCTAGTAACGGGTTGAACGTGATCAAAGACATCTTCTTGCAAGCCGGTTTAGGAATGTATATCGATTTGGGCAGTCGAGCTGGCAGTCGCTTGGTCCTATCACAAGCATATACGGATATCCTTGCTGGAAACGTATGGATCAACAACACCAATAGTTCGGCTTCGAGAGTTGAGCAAGAAGGGGTTCTCTTTGCTGAAGGCCATCTAAATGTTTCCGTAAATTCACCGGATGCGGGCACTGGGTTAGGCGAATTAAATAGCAATTATTTTAATTTTTATCATCGAGAAGCCACGAAACAGAACCCTGCGGCAGATGGTAGTTTGACGTTTATGAAGCCGTCGATGGTTCTGACGAGCAGCAATTTTTATGCGGGACCAGTCACGGAAGGCTCGATCGTGCATAGTACCGAAGATACGGAACGAAGGATTACTGTTTATGGTGATTTTATGCTGACGAATACGATGATGCCTAGTGGTGGAACGATCGATGATTTCTCGTATTTTCAGAATCAAAATCAATTCACAGTGCCCCATGACCCGTCAAGAATCACATTGGATGGCAGCAATACCATAATGGAGGTTCACGGGCTTTCATTTATCGATGCGCCGAAAACTGCTCGTAGATTGGCATTAGCAGAAGCCGGCAGTTCCGCGGTTTTTGATTCTTATTATGAAGATCCAGCGTATTGGAATCAAATCACCTTAAAAAATGGTGCCCAGCTGATCTTGGGTCATACAGGCGTTGAACCCTTTCATTTAGCTGTGGATAGAGAGTCGACCTTTGTCATGGAAATACTGCCAGATTTGGCATTATTTGACCCGACTTTTTTAGCAACAGGGGCTCATAACCGTCGTCTTGAAGGAACGGTCGTTCTCGTACCTTACTATATGGATGACCAGGTGGAACTAGAAAATCAACTGCAACAATTAGGCGTCAATTATCGCGTCCGCGACTTTGAAAGTCAGGCGCAATCGAGGGAGGTAACGATCCTCAGAAGTTTTTTGGATCGAAACATGTGGTCTGATGATGAAGCATATTTAACCGTTACACGAATGTTTGACTATATCAACAAACTCGATTATTGAAAGGAGGGCGCCAGTTGCCGCAATCAAGTGAAAGAACGCCACGTAGAAAACCTAGAAGGCCTCTCAAAAAGTCAGAGAACACCACAAGTTCAACCACTGCTGAGAAAACACAAACAGGCAACCTGTTTGACTTAGAGATCAGCTCAGAGGTTTTGTTCTTGATCCCCCGCTCGTTTGCCAAACAGCACAGCGTCTTTCCATTAGAAAAAAAAGGCAACCGCTTGACCGTTGCGATGGCAAACCCTGGGGATTATGCGGCGATCAATGAGATGCGTTTGATCACTGGGTTATTGATTCGTCCGCAAAAAGCCCACAATGCCGATATCCAACAACTGATCGTTCGCGATTACCCTTCTGAGATCAGTTTGGATGGCTTGAGCGACTCTCTCGTTGAAACCATCGACCCAGAAGGCGACTCAAAATTAGATGATTCGCCGATTGTCAAATTGGTCAATACCCTGCTGCAAGATGCGGTGGATCGGGGCGCCAGTGATATCCATTTCGATCCCCAAGAAAAAGGATTAGTCGTCCGCTTACGGGTCGATGGGGAGCTTCGTACCCATGAAAACTTGCCTAAGAGTATTCAGACTGGTGTTACTTCACGACTGAAAATCATTTCCTCCTTGGATATCACCGAAACACGTGTGCCACAAGATGGTCGGGCAATGATTCGTAACGGGGGCAACGTGGTTGATTTGCGGGTCTCGGTTTTGCCTGTCATTCATGGGGAGAAAGTCGTGATTCGGGTGTTGGATCGCTCCAGTGGCATTCGGCGCCTAGATGAGTTTCGCTTTGAACCGAAGGTATTGGCGACCTTTAAAGCGATTTTGCATAAACCCCATGGAATCATTCTTGTCACAGGACCGACAGGATCAGGGAAATCATCTTCCTTGTATGCGGCGCTGCAAGAGTTGAACACGCCGGAGATCAATATTATCACCGTCGAAGACCCAGTAGAGTTTCAGCTGCAAGGTATCAACCAAGTGGCAGTCAACAGCAATGTCGGTTTGACCTTTTCCGCTGGGTTACGGTCGATCTTGCGACAAGACCCCAATGTCGTGATGGTGGGAGAGATTCGAGATGGCGAAACGGCGGAGATTGCGATTCGGGCTTCCATGACCGGGCACTTGGTATTATCCACCCTGCATACCAATGATTCCGTCAGCACCATCAATCGCTTAGTCGACATGGGGGTAGAACCGTTTCTGGTCGCTAATGCGTTAGAAGGCATCTTAGCTCAACGGCTCGTCCGAACCCTTTGTTCTTCTTGTAAGACAGTAGGACCAGCCAGCGACAAGGACAAGCAGTTATTTGAATCCTATGGCATCACGGTTACGGAACTGGCACAGCCTGTGGGCTGTCCAAAGTGTGGCAATACGGGATTCAAAGGGCGAATGGCCGTCCAAGAGCTGTTGACGATCGATGCCAAGCTGCGTCGTATGATCACGAACAAAGCGACTAACGACCAGCTGATGGATTATGTTCAGGAACGAAAGATGCGCTTTTTGTTGGATGATGGGTTAGACAAAGTGCAACAAGGCTTTTCCACCATCGAAGAAGTCTTGAAGGTGGTCGCTGCAGAAGAGTGAGGCACGGATTGATTTATCGGTGATCCAGAGATCACCGGAGAACTACATACATTGTTTTAGAAGAAAATGCACATAGAAAGGGGCTGGTTTAATGGATCAAACGAGAGTGGCAACACAAGAGCGAGCAACCAAAAGGACGACGAGAGAAAAAACAGCTCCGACCCGTACCCGCATTCGGGAAAATCGTGAACTGAGAGAAAAAAAACGTGCCCACAGTCGCCAGAGCGATCAAGACCGATCTGTCTCGACGCGGGAGATCATTCAAAAAGCAGAACGGCAAGCAGTGACAAAAACGACGACTGCCAACAGTACACAGGGCGTCAATCGCAACGAAGCGGCGCAATTTGCTGCCATGTCACCTAAAGAGCGGATCAATCATTGGTTGATGATCGCCGTCGAACAAAAAGCATCGGATATCCATTTAGTCGAAGGCGTCCCACCGATTTTTCGTCGCCACGGCGACTTGCTACCGATCGAAGGGGTGCCGACCATCGACACCAAGGACATCGAAGCCATTGCCGAAATCCTTTGCAACCAACGGCAATGGGAGGAATTCAAGGAAAAAGGCGAAACCGATTTGGCCTACGAATTAGGCGACATCTGCCGCTTTCGGGTCAATATTTTCCGTCAAAAAGATACCGTTTCGATCGCCTTGCGGCAGATCCCCATCGAGATCCCGAAGTTAAGCAAACTCGGTATGCCGACCGTCTTGCGGACTCTGATCCATAAAAGCCAAGGCTTGTTCTTAGTTACAGGGCCGACCGGCTCAGGGAAATCAACGACACTGGCTGCGATGCTGGACTATTTGAATGACACCAAAAAGACGCATATTTTGACGTTGGAAGACCCGATCGAGTACATCCATAACCACAAAAAAAGCATCGTTGCCCAGCGGGAAGTCGGCAGCGACACCATGTCCTTTGGCAATGGCTTACGAGCTGCCCTACGGCAAGATCCAGATGTCATTTTAGTAGGGGAGCTGCGGGATTTTGAAACGATCTCGATTGCCTTGACGGCAGTGGAAACGGGACACTTGGTATTAGGAACCTTGCATACGTCAAGTGCCCCAGCGACTATTGAACGGATCGTCGATGTCTTTCCTGCCGATCAGCAGACTCAGATTCGTACACAGCTTGCTGGCGCTTTACTAGGGATCTTGTCCCAGCGCTTGCTGCCAACGATCGATGGCAATGGACGGGTAGCAGCAACCGAGATGATGCTCAATACCAGAGGGATCGCCAGCTTGATCCGTCAAGGGAAAACCCACCAGATCCATAATATGCTGCAGATGGGGAAAAACGAAGGCATGCATACCATGAGCGCTTCTTTAGAAGAACTGGTTGCTGCGGAACGGGTCGATGCCGATGTGGCAGATAACTTAATGGAGGAAGGGGGCGAATAGCGGATGGCACTCTTTGCCTATCAAGGCACCAATGTCCGAGGCGAAACGTTTTCTGGCAGCTTACGTGCCAGTTCCTCCGTTGAAGCCCGCCAAAAGCACATCAAAGTCAACAGTTTGATTGAACAGCCAGAAACCTTGGCGAACAAAGAGATTCAATTGTTCAACAAAGTATCTCTAAAATTATTAGTTGCATACTTACGCCAGTTTTCGACATTGATCGCTTCGGGGATTACGATTGTTGATGCTTCACGAATGCTGGAAGAGCAGCAAAAAAAACCGAATTTCAAGAGGATTCTGGGTGAAGTTCGGGATGATATTGACGGCGGCCGACCGCTTTCAGAAGCCTATAAAGCCCACCCAAATGCTTTTCCAGTTCTGTTGACAAGCGTTATCGCCGTTTCGGAAATGTCAGGATCTTTGGAAAAAAACTTAACGGATATGGCGGATTACTATGAGAAAAGTGCTGAAAATCGGAGTGGTCTTGTAACAGCGATGGTTTACCCAATCATTTTGATCTTGATGACGTTTGTTGTAGGTATCATTTTACTAGTTATGATCGTCCCGATGTTTGTCGAAGTATTTGAAAGTTTTGATACAGACTTACCAAGAATTACTGTGATTACCATGGCTATCAGTGACTTTCTTCAAACTAGAGGATGGGTTTTAGCAGTCTTTATTGTAGGCATTATGATCGGCTTTTGGCTCATCCGTCGAAATGAAAAAATCGATTTTGCCGTTCATCGTTTCATTTTAAAAATACCATTATTCGGTGAATTAGCGATTAAAAATAATTATTCACTGTTTATGACAACTTTGTCGACTTTACTTGGTAGTTCGGTTGGTATGGTCACAGCGTTGAATATGAGTCGGGATGTCGTGTCCAATAAATCAATCAAGCGAATCATTGATAATTGTGCCTTTCAAATAGAAGAAGGGGGCAAAATGAGTGATGTTTTTCGTGGAAACATTAACGTTCCTTTATTAGTCACTCAGATGGTAGAAATCGGGGAAAGTACTGGTTCCCTTGAAGATATGCTGAAAAGACTAAGTATTATCTTTCAAAAAGAAGTGGACGAATCCAGTAAACGAATCAAAACAGTCCTTGAACCGACAGTGATATTAGTTATTTGTGTCATTGTTGGATTGATCGTCGCGGCGATCATGGTGCCGATGTTTGATCTTTTTGGTGCTATTCAAGGATAACAATTTGGATATTAACAGAGTTCCTAGACATTCTGTTTGATATATATTTTTAGAAAAAGTAGGAGGAGTAAATAAAGTATGCTTAGTGCAATTTTAGTAGAAGACAAAACAGAAAATCGTTTTAACAAATTAATGAAAGATGAGACAGGTTTGTCGCTGGTTGAGTTACTTGCTGTTGTTGTGATCATTGCGATTCTATCAGGGATCGGGGTAATTGCAATCGGAAATATTATTCAGAACGCCCGTGAAGATGCAGCGATTTCAGATGTTCAGACTGCTTATTCGGCGGCGGTATTGCACCAGTCAACATCTGATGGTCTTGCTAGTGGAGGAAATAATAATACCTTCACACTTGCTGATGTAAATATTGCTGGTTTATATAATGGTGGCGGGTTCGATGACTTGGATGATGTTTCCTTCACTATTACACCAGAAGGAACTTTGACAATGAGTTTTCCAGCTGGGGCGTTATCTGCTGGGACAAAACCTTCTCTTCCGCAGACAGGGTTAAACCAAGACGCGGTGAGCAGTTTAACACGTGCTCAGTTATTCGGTTCCGCAACACCATAAAACATTTAACATAACCATGAACCAAATTACTTAAGCACTACCACCCCCAGGAAAAAAGGAGTTTTTTATGAACGAAATTTTGCAACAGATCCCAATGGGCCTAATCATTGGATATCTTTTCATCATAGGAATGTGTCTAGGTTCTTTTTTCCTAGTGGTTGGTTGGCGGGTTCCCAAAAAGGAATCCCTGCTGACTCGCTCGCACTGTGATGACTGCCAACAGACATTAGGTGCAAGGGACCTCATTCCAGTTTTATCATACCTTATTTTAAAAGGCAAGTGCCGCAAGTGTCAAAAAAAGATCCCGCTGATTGCTTTTCTTTATGAAGTGTTGATCGGCATGCTATTTACGGGTACGACCTTGCTGTTTTGGGGCACTGCTGAAGTGATCGCCGCTTGGTGTTTATTAGCCTTATTAGCCATTATTTCTGCCAGCGACATCTTCTATCAGCTGATTCCCAATAAAGTGTTAGTCCCTTTTTTCGCCGGAGGGATCGGTTTACGGTTGATCCAACCGCAAAATGAATTTTGGTGGTATTGGCTCGTTGGCTTTTTTGCTGGCTTCTTGCCATTGTATCTCTTAGCGGAGCTCAGTAAAAAAGGCATGGGTGGCGGCGATATCAAATTATTTGCCGTCTTAGGCGTGTATATCGGCCCAGTACAAGTCTTGACGGTTTTATTTGTCGCTTCTTGCTTGGCAGTGATCTTTTACGTGATCCAAATGCTACGGGGCAAAGTCAAAAGCCGCTACATTGCTTTTGGTCCCTTTATCGCCATTGCTACCGGCATGGTTTATCTTGGCAGCGGCTGGTTCCTTTGAATTGGGTTGCTGACCTTGGCGTTTGCTTGATTTGCTAAGCAAGCGTTGTACATAGAAATAACGTTGGTTCCTTCATATAAAACCAACAAGAAGAAAGCAGGTCCTCGTATGTTTGGCAAAAAAACAATTCCCCGCTTAGTAGGGATCGACATCCAAAAAAACTGCATCCGTTACTGTACCAAAAAAGGTGACCGTCTCAAATACGGCGAGCTGGTTGTGAATGGTACGATTTTTAAAGATGATAAGCTGCGCAATCCTGATAGTCTTGAAGCCGCCTTCAATGAGATTGCCAAACGCTTGGGATTACGCACGATGAGTGTGGTGATCACGGCACTAAATTCTCGTCTGCTGATCAAACAGATCCCAATCGGTAAGATGAACTCGGAAAAAGAGATTCGCGAGTACTTGTATTTTGAATTGGGGGAGTCCATCTCTTTGCCTTTTGAAAACCCGATTTTTGATCTACTGATCCTAGGTAAAGGCAACAAGGAAAAAGCACCAAAAGCACAAAAGAAAAAAGCCAGCAAGAAGGAAGAGAAAGCAGAACCGCAAGCTGTGGTCATCCAGCGGAATCGGTTTACCATCAATGGCAATGTGCCAGTCGTGGTCACATCAGAGCCGATTTTGATTCAACTCGGCGACACATTGAAAAAAGGCGGCCATCAGTTGATGGGCGTCGATTGCAGTTTTCTGGCGTATAGTCGTATGTTTCAGCGACAGATCAACTGGAGTGAAAATTTCGTGCTGGTCGAGTTAGATGCTGGCATCGCCAATATCACCTTTTTTGAAGAATTGGTGCCGACTTACCTGCAGTATGAAGATTATAATCAAGCCAACTGGAAATATATTGAAAAAGCTCAATCTGTGCAAGTGAACTTTAGGGAAAGTGCGGAGATCCAAGCTCTGGAAGGGTTAGCAGAAACCTTGAATTCGGTGATTGCTTACTATTATCAGGAAATCTCGCCTGATTGTGAATTGAAAAAAATCTACTTAGTCGGCGGTCATCCAATGCTGCGCAAAGAAGTCCAAGAAATTTTTCACGACGTATCTTCCTTGCCAGTCAAAACGATTTCTGCAAAAGTAAGTGAAACCAGCAAGAAAAAAATTCCCGACCGCTATGTCTTGGCTGCGGGATTAGCGACGAAAGAGGTGTAACCATGAACATCAATCTATTGCCTAATAAATTTATTCGTAATCGGGCGTTTGAAGTCATTCTTTCGGTTTCACTTCTCTTTTCGTTAGTTGTCGTTGGGGTTTGTGGGTTAGGCTTTTGGTATTATCAACGTTTGGTGACCAATAATCAAAGCAATATCATGTCTAGTCAAGCAGAGCGTATCGTCTTTCAGCGCCAGTTAGAAGAGATGTTGGCGTCAAAATCTCAAGACCTACAAGAATTCATTGCCCTGCAAAAGCAAGAGAAATATTTCACAGCGCCTATTATGGAAACCTTTGAGGAAGTGGCATCAGGAATCGATGTGACCATCAATTCGTATAATTTGCTGCTAAATAGCGATGGGGGAACGTCCGAAACAGCCCAAGACGGCACGCCATTGTTTCCTTCGGTGAACTTGGCGGTCCAAGGGGATGTTTATGAAAGTCTGATTCGCCTTAAATCAGCTTTTGAAGCAATCGATTGGGTACATTATGTGACCTATCAATCCTTCTCTCATAGTTCAACGCCGCAAGATGGGCGCATCACTGTCTACCTCTCACGAATCGATGCACCACAAGTAATCAGTGAAGACAGTGAAGAAGAAAGCGAGGTGGAAGCGGATGACTAGAGTCTTTTTCTCCAAAAAACACATCATCATCTCCGCGGTGATTGCATTAGTTCTCGCTACCTCCGTACTCATATTTTGGCTATTTTTGCTGAACCCCAAACGTGCCGAAGGGATCGAATTGGCTCAGGAATTAGCTGGGATCGAAGCTGAGATCCGCGACATTCAAGAACAGTTGGTCTACCTGCAAGGGGAACCAGACCTTCTTTCCTCAGAGACGGTCAATGAGGTGCCGATCATTCCCAATGGCATGGCGATCGAGTCTTATTTTGCCGATCTCGCTGCCCTTGAAACGGAATTGCCGATCACGATTTTGCAATCGACCTTTAATGAGGAGATGCTTTACCCTACACCAGAACAAATGGCAGATCAGACTGGTGACAATCCTTTGGCTACGCAATTTCGGGTCACAAGGATCGGCTTTGACCTCCTGAGTGAGACGAATGAAGGAATCGTGCGTTTTATTGATCGGATGGAAAACCTGAATCGCTTTTTAAAAGTGGAATCAGTCGAATATCGGCAAGGAAGCAATACGTCAGGAGCAGATGCGTTTTCGGCAAGTGTCGTTATCAAGCTGTATTATCTATCGAGCTTTGAAACGGGACAAGAACTGTTGGAGTAATCAAAGGAAAGGGGTGCCTAGATGAAATCATTTACTGTTCTAGCGACTGTCTCGAAAATCAAACTGGCTGCCGCTGCATTAGGGGGCTTTATCGTTATTTCTGTCTTGTATGCGGTCTTTGCTATCCATGGTGGCAATTCTTATGAAGTGTCCGGTCACTTTGACCCAGAAACAGGACAATATGTAGTGACGATCGAATCGGAACAAGCCGCGGGCGAGACGCTTTTCTTGATGGCGAATCATGAAGCGCTGGTGTCATTAGAAATGTTTGAAATGCTTGAGCTTGAAGAAGCGACCTTGCATCCAGCTAAACAAGAGGGTGTTTATGGTGTGGCGATCGAAGTGGCGCCTACGGAAGAAATGTTGTCCTTGGCATTACCAGTCTCTATAGGAGAAGAAGACGCCATCGAATTTATTCTAAAGCGGGGAAACCGGACGCTGCAAAAAATCGCTCCGCCTTCTCTCGAGGAACGACAAACCTTGCGATTGGAAGCCGACAAGGCTGTAGAAGAAGCAGCCTTGCTTGACATTCAGCAGCAGGAAACCAATGAGTCAGCGGCAGTCGAACTGCTTTCAGAACGGGCGACACAGGGAGAGCGTGCCGAAGTTTCGGACTATCAAGCGCTGCGGGCTGCTTTTAGTGATTCATCGATCTCTGAAATCGTGTTTCTCGCTGACATTACCGCTGATTATACGAATGAGGCCAACAATCGTTTAACTGCGTTGAATCGGTCGGTGTCCATCGATGGGAATGGTTTTACCTTAACCACACCGAAGCGTTTCAACACGAACGGGACACCAAACTATAGCACGAATCCTACTGGACGTTTCTTTGAACTGACGACTACCCATGATCATCAGCCAGCGGTCTTTGAGTTGAAAAATATTACGATCGATTTTCAGGGGAACAATCTAGGATTAAACGCGTTGATCTATCAACAATCGTTGGCAGCTTCAGCTTTTTGGACGGTCAAAGTAGAAAATATCGAGGCAAAAAGTGGTGTTCTAGAGGGAAGTACGGGCAATGATTTCCTTTATTTGCAGCAAGGAAATCTCGAGATTCGCGGAACGTTCCATTGGGTGGCTCACAAGAATCCAACCGCCGGTACTAATAATGATAATGGTAGCTTTAATGTCAAAAGTGTCTTGATTACGGATGAGGCGGATGTCAAGATCTCAAATACTCGGCCAATTTTTCGACTTCATCCAAATAACAACAACATTTCAACCTCGTTTCGAGTCAATAAGGGTTCTAAAGTAGACCTCTACAGCGTTCAGCGGCAAGTAATTTGGGCGAATATGGAAAATCGCACAAATGAGGTGATTTTTGAAGTCGAGGGTGAAGGCACGGTTTTAAATGCCTCGTCACAAATGGACTTAGCGGGAGCTGACGGTGCAATCATTTCCTTGATTGGACAACGGGATGAGGGGAATAACAAGTTTTCTCGTACGATTATTTCTGGTGGGGCGGTCGTAAACTCGTATTCTAGAGCGCCCAGTCCCACGAATGGTGTACCGCAAGGAACCCCTTCTTTTGTCAATCAAATTTCAAAAGCGGGAGCGACCACCAAACTCGGTGGCAATGTGACGGTGACGGGAGAAGGGTCGCAGTTCAATCTGTTTGGCGATGGGCAAAATCATGACTATGCTTCTGTCATGCGGTTTCGCTTAGTAGGGGAACAGACCTTTGTGCTTGCCGACCAAGGGAGAATGAATATCGTCAAATACCATGGCAATGCGGCTGCAGTGCGGATGTACGGGCGGAACAACGAGTTCTATGTGGAGTCAGCTGGCCAATTGAACATCTTTAACCATGCCGGCACCAGGACTGCGGCAGATGACGGCATCTATATTGATGAAACAGGCTTTGCCGTATTCGATCAGTACAATGATGAAGAACGAGAATTTGATCCGTCAGCCGCTTCCACCATTACTGCCAGTAATGGTGCAGATAGAGCAGGTCGACAAGGGATTCAGTTTCCCCTTGATAGCAGTGGAACCTCGGTCTTTAATGCAAAAGATGAAAACAGTCGAATTCATATTTATGCTCACAGGGGACCAGCAGTTTGGGGACAAAGTGGTGGGTTCGAATTTCTAGCTGGCAAAGATGCTACCTTTCGAATGGAGGGGCATACAAGTGGAGCCAACAATGGTATTATCAGTTCCACCAATGTAAGTAATTTCACTATCGACGAACCACTGTTTTATGACTTCCGAAATAACCGTCCGAATGGCGGACAAGCATTCTCAAACACAAATCGCAACAGTACCTTTACGTCTAATCGTGTTGGACTAGCGGTTTGGGAAAAACGCAACGGAGTGAATCTAGATGGTGATCCGGACAATTTCTGGAATCCATTGAGCTATCAACTAGGCAATGTCAATTTTGCACAAATCGTTAGTCCGCAGCCGGGAGAGCCTTTTTCAAATGAATTCAACAGTACGACTTTTAGGGGCGGAAATGCCTACACGCGATTTTCTGCTAATAATTACCCGCCAATGATCCAGCACTTAGTGACCCCGACCAATGCCGACAAAACCTTTTATGCCAAAGCGGTCGTTCCGTATGAATACACGGGGGCGATTCGCGATGCCTGGGAAGATGAAGTCTGGGTGGAAGTTGCTTTGAAGGACGAAGCAGGCAACCAGCTTGAAACGCAATGGCTTTCCTCCCAATCAACTGTCGATGTTTTTGGGGAGGTGCATAATGGTGTGATCGCATGGACGCGGGACGACTTTTTCAAGACAGGTCAACGTTTTGAAGTGCTGCGTGCCCACCGAGGATTATACCCCACGATGGAGGATGTTGACGATTCGATTTTCATTCATGCAACAGAAGAGAGTATTGCCGCTTTGCCTGATGCGGTCGTCGTAGATGTACGACCACCGACTGGTCTGCAAGTGGCAGAGGATCAGGTCTTTAATGAACGGACGACAACAGTTTCGGGGATCATGGATTTTCATTCTCCGCAAGACGACCAGCCAAAAGAGCGCGTCGCCATTTATGCGAGTACCGCGCAAGGATTGATCCGTGATGCTTCAGGTGACCCATATGTCATTACACTTGATGCCGAACAAGGCAACTCCGTGCCCTGGCAGTATCAATTACCACGTCGCCTTAATCCTGAAGAGGATGTGTATATCGAATTTTACGCGAAAGATTTTGCAAATGATCGTTACGACGATTTCGTAGGAACGTTACCAGATACGACCACGACGGAACCCAATGGTCAGTTGGGGAGCACGAATCCGTCCGCCAGCGATTACGAGGACTATTTAGGGTATCGTGATGCCATTGGCGATGAACGGTTCCCACCAGCGCTCTCCTTTGAAGTCACCAGTATTCGACCTTCTGACCCATCGATTACGTTGCGAGTACCGCAAAGCTTTGATCGTGATGAAGAAGGCAATCCGATTATCACAGTGGGTAATCAATTGATCTTGCGGACGATCGTAGAAAGCAACGATGCGCGAAATTCTGGGAAAGACGATATTGAGAATGCTGTCGTGACGTTAGATATCTCGCCGAATTTATTGACGTTCTTAAATGTCGATGCGCTCGTGTACCAAGACAATATAGCCTCGGCTAGTCTTTCTGGCGATCGTATCACGATCCACTTAGAACGACCAATCGCACCGGGGGATCGCATGGAATGGAACTTGACTGCTCGAGTGGATGAACAGGCAGCTGCTGGTAATGTTCTGACCCCGGTAACGATCAACGGAAGAGTTTCGGGGAATCAACCAGAGACGGAAAACATCCTGATAGGGGAAGACAGTCTCACGCTTCAGACCGGTACACGCGCTGTCACTGGTGAGTTGATCAACCTTGCTGTTCATAACAATCAGCTGCAGATTTTTTACTCCAATCTTAGTACCTTTGACGTCTATATGGATGGCACCTTTTATCGAACATACAACGTGCAGCAAAGACCCGTCACGGATTCTGTCACCCTTGATATTCCTGTCCATGACATCCGTAATTTGATCTCTGTGCGCTACAAAGATGAAAATGGCGCAGACCGTGTTTCTTATTGGAACAATATCTGGGACTTCATCGATTAAACCTGAATAACCTGCTTTAAAAGCTAGAAGAACAGTCTTTCACTGCTGGATCCGCTTGTTGCTGACCGAATTGCCTCGGTCAACAATGCGGGGATCTATGTAGGAACGGCTGTTTTTTGGTGGGAAAATGACTGGAGGAAAAGGAGAAAGCAGAGTTTTTGTTCCGCAGGTTTTTTCGTGCTAGACTAAAAAGCAGAAGCACGTGAAGCAACAGCAAAACGAAGGGAACAAAGAAAGGACGTGCCGCAATGGCAACAACAGCCAAAGAAACCAAAGTACATGATGTATTTGAATCGATCGCTTCCCGTTATGATCGAATGAACGGTATTATCTCCTTTCAGCTGCACAAACGGTGGCGCAAGGATACCATGAAACGAATGGCAGTACCAATGGGTGCGGAGATATTAGATTTATGCTGCGGTACCGGGGATTGGGCGTTTGCTTTAAATGAAGCGGTCGGTCCGACGGGGCAAGTGACCGGCGTTGATTTTAGCGAAGAAATGTTAACGGTTGCCAAAGCAAAGGCACAGAAAAAGCAACAAACGCAGATCCAGTGGCAGACCGGCAATGCGATGGCATTAAGTTTTCCAGACGCGCACTTTGATTATGTGACGATCGGGTTCGGGTTGAGAAATGTCGCGGATCGCCAACAAGTCTTGGCGGAAATCCATCGGGTGCTGCGCCCAGGCGGGAAAATCGTTTGTCTCGAAACATCACAGCCCGCACTGATCGGCTGGCGGCAACTGTTTACTTTTTATTTTCACCATGTCATGCCGTTATTTGGCAAATTGTTCGCCAAAAGCTATCAAGAATATTCCTGGCTCCAGGAGTCTGCGCGGGATTTTCCTGACAAGGAGGCATTGAAACGGGAGTTTCAGGCAGCTGGCTTTGATGTGTTGCAAGTCAAAAGCTATGCAGGAGGTGCGGCCGCGATGCATATGGGCGTTAAACCTCAAAGCTAACGGCGTTTTTTTTCGATAGAAGAGCGACGAAATGAAAGAGACCATCAAGCGGATTGATGGTCTCTTTGCGTTGAGCAATTCAGAAAGTCTGTACGAGTTATTTTTTGTTTGGTCGTAAAACGATGTTGGTGTATAACCAGATGGTCACCACGTAATAAATGGCATAGAGAGCAATAAAGATGCCAAAGGGCAGCCATAGATCGTGGTACGGATCGATCATCAATGTTGTGAACATTTGTAATCCGAACAAGACATGGATCATCCCTAAGATACCAGGAACTAGGAAGAGCACACCAATCTCTTTGCGGATCGATCCTTTCAATAAGCTAGTCCGGGTTCCGATTTTTTTCAACATCGTATAGCGTTGAATGTCGCTGTTGGCCCCAGAAAGAATTTTAAACATCAAGCAGCTTGCTAACATCGTCAAGAAGGCGATCCCCAAGAAAAAGCCCATAAATTCAAAACCGGAGAAGAGACCATTATACGTGTCATAGACGAAGACCCGTTGCGAAAAATTCGTATCGGCAGTTTCAGTAGTATTGGTTTCTTGGTTTGTTTGCGCCAATTCATGTAATGCATCGTAACTTGCTTGAAAGTCTTTGACTTGCACCATTCGCAAGCTGGATTCAGGGGCATTGATTGTGTCAAAAGCGGCTTGATCGACAACTTGGATCTCTTTGCCTCGTTGTTCTGGCAAGAGGTAGCTACGCAATTGGTCCTGCGCGGTGATATCTTTGGCTAATTGGTCTCCCGACAGCTTGTTGTAGGTAACGTCGATACTCATCTGATTCGTACTGGTGCTGAGCAAGTTGTTCTTGTTGAATTGATCTTTATTGTAATAAAGGGTGTCGTCTGTTTCCTTCAGACTATATGTGACATCAAGAGTCGGCTTTAAGGCTGCAACTTTTTCGTCAGAAGCATTTTGGGCATTATTCAAATACAAGTCATAAGGGGCAACGGATTTTGCCATAATTGGGATCTCGTTTTTGAAGCCCAGACCAACAGTCAAAGCACCTAATGCTAGAGCAAAGAGCATGGCTACCATCGATAGCATCTGCGTATAATCACGAATCCGAAAGCTTAGCTGAGACAAGGTGAAATTGTTTAACCTTTTCAAAGCAATGGCATCGGTCCTCTTCAGCAAAGATAAAATCGTGATGATCACGGAACGAAAGACGAGGTAGGTCCCTAAAATAATAGTAACTAGGGCAACACCGATCCCCACCAATTGGAATTTCATCAAGTCGCTCATCATATAATAACCGACTGCTAAAGAACAAATCCCTAAGACAGTTTGCAAAAAGAGCATGAAAGGACGTTGCTTGACTTGCGCCGGTGTGCTGGTTTCTCGTAACAAGGCTAAAATTGATTTTTTGGCAATTGCCCGTGCATTAAAGATAGCAGCGATCAAAAAGAGAATCGAGAAGAATGCAAGTGTCACGACTAATGCTTGTAGATTAAAGGCCGCATAATGGCTGATCTGTAAATTTAATTGGTTCACTAGTAAGGTATTGACACCACTGGCTAATCCAATACCTAGTAATGAACCAACAGCAGTGGCGGCGATCCCGACCAAGAATGTTTCAATGAAAATCATTTGGGCGATCTTACGTCCTTTGGCTCCTAGCATCATAAACATGGCATAGTCTTTTTGCCGCATCGCCATTAAGAAAGAATTGGCGTATAAAATGTAGGCAAAGGTGATGATCCCCAATAAGACAGAACCAAAGCGAAAGATAAAGACCACCATACTGATGATCGAGTTGCTTTTTAAAAAGGCTTCATTGCTGGCCATTGATTCGAACATATAGAAGATGGCTGAGGCCATGACTAAACCAGAAAAGAGGACGATATAATCCTTCAACCGGCCTTTGATTCCGGTAAGTGATAATTTCCAAAGCATGTGTTCTTCCTCCTTATTGTTCCAAGTTTCCTAGAATGACAAGGATCTTGCGGTAAAATTCTTCCCGGCTTTGATCCTCACGTTTCACTTCTTGATGGATCTTCCCGTCCTTGATAAATAAAATACGTTGGCAATAGCTGGCAGAAAGGGGATCATGAGTGACTAATAAAATCGATACTTGGTCATTGGTATTCAAGTCGTCCATCATATTTAATAAGTCTTTGGCACTTTTTGAATCCAAGGCACCTGTCGGTTCATCTGCAAAAAGAATCGTTGGTTCCGTGATCAAGGCTCGAGCGGCTGCCACCCGTTGTTTTTGTCCACCTGAGATTGCTGCCGGATAGTTGTCGAGGATATGCGTGATAGACAAACGTTCTGCGACTCGTTTGATCCGTTGTTGGATGATCTTTGGTTTGACCCCTTGTAAAGAAAGGGGCACCGCAATGTTTTCAGAAGCTGTTAAGTTTTCTAGGAGATTGAAATCTTGGAAGATGAAGCCAATTTCACGGCTGCGAAAATCTGCCAAGGCATCGCCTTTTAGTTTGGTGATGTCGCTGTTGTTGATGCGGATCGTACCTTTGGTTGGATGATCCAAGGTTGAAAGAATGTTCAACAAGGTAGACTTACCGGAGCCTGAAGCTCCCATGATTCCGATAAATTCACCTTTTTCAATATCAAAGCTGATGCCTTTCAAGGCTTCGGTTTGTTTTTCGTTGGCTTTTCCGTAAACTTTAGTAAGTTCACTTGCTTGAATAATTTTTTCCATGATTAAGTTACGCTCCTTTTAATTGAGTTAGTGCTTTTGCGGGAATGTCTTTTTCTTTGACCTCTTCATAGCTGGTCACGCCTTTTTTCTCATTCCAAGTAAGTTTCAAATAGGCTTCTTTACGCAAAGGCCGCTCTTGGAAACCATTGAAATCAAGGGTTTTGCTTTTGCCATTTTCGTCATAAGCCGGTAGTTCATAGTGGTATTGAGTATAGACATTGCCACTGTCATCTTTAGAAGTCGTCTTTTCGCCATCTGTCGTGATTTGGACATAATAGCTGTCGCCTCCCATGATGACTGATTCAGCAATTTGCAATGCACCAAATCCCACAAGCACGACAACTGCTAGTCCAATCAAAAATTTTTTCATAAATAGGTCACCTCGTTTTTTATTATGATGAAAGTATAACGCTAGTTTTCTGAAAAGGAGTGTGAAAAATCTATCAATAAACTTTCAATTTTGTCACGAGGAACGAACAAAAAAACGTTTCTGAATTGTGTGATCCACAAATCAGAAACGTCGTTTGCTTGTTACTCTTCAGTCATATTTTTTGCGAAACAGTTCAACGACTAGTTGTCCCTCATCATACATAATGGCGGCTTCATCGATCATTAATCCCAATAAATAGTAATCTTTTTCTTCATGGATCGTTTGATGACCGCCCAACAGTTCAACGTAATAGTTTTCCAAGGTACTGTCTCTTGGTGTATTGAGCATGTTGATAAAATGTTCTAGATCAGAGGGCTGTTCAGGGAAAGGGCCCTGCACGACTGCTTTGAAACCTTCTGCTTCAAAGGCCATCTCGCTCGTTATCTTTTGACAGTCATGGGACAAAAAGTAGGTGACTACTTCATCGACGATTCGTCGTGCCCGTTCTTTTTCAATCATTTTTTTCGCCGCCTTCTGATTTGTTGGTATTCATCTAACAATGGTACCATTGCCGCCGCGACAAATCCACTGGAAAAACCGTTATTGTATAAGTTCAATCCTCCATGTAAATAAGTGATATTTGTGACCAGTGCTGCATGGACGATGCCTGCTAAGATACCAGCTACAGGACCATAATACCCACTGATCGGAGCTAAACTTGTTCCAAAGATCGCTGTTAGTAATAAGCTGAAGGTGGATACATCAGAAGTCAAACCGACTTTGGTGGCTAAAACCACCCCAATCATCACGGGCAAACTATTTTTCCAATGGTTTCCAAAGGCACTGAAACCAATCACGGTCAATACAGCCCCTAAAAGTGGACCGGAAAGCTCGCCTTGCAGCAGGAAAATAAAGACTAACATCAAGAGCCCCATCATTGCCATGTTCATCATGGTGATTCCTAGTGAAAAAATTGTGACATAATCGGTCATCAGTTTCCCAGAAGTTTTAAAAAGATCCGTTAAACCTTTTACCGATCGTTTATTTAAAAAATAACCAATAAAAAACAAGAAAAAACAAAGGATCAGCAAGAAAGCCGTCAGATAATAGTGATAGTCAGTCGTCAATTGCTTGTTCGAATAGACTTCCATGTCAAATAATCGTAAAAAGCTAGTGAAAAACATAGTGATAATACCGGTGGCAAAGCCAATATTGTACAAAGAAAATCCTTGATGGAATTGTAAAAATTGTGCTGCCAGTGGGGGGAGTGTTAAGCCAATCAAAATGCCGATTCCATAACCTAACGCGATTCCTAGGGGCAAAGGTAAGCCTAAGCCAAATGCTAAGTAACTAATGACGGGTGAGGCAGCACTGCCAAATAAAGCGACAAGTGAGTACTGGGTTGAGGGCCTTTGCTGTATGTAAGAGTATAGATAGACACCCAAGGGAATGGGGATTGAGTTAAAGATGTTTTTTCCAAAAAAAGAAAAGCCGGATATGGTAAAGAAAGCGGCGATCATCGGACCACTAATAATGGTTCCTTGCTTTTTAGCAAGCAGGATACTAATCAAAGTCAATAAGCCGCTATTCAAAAAGGCGCTTCCGAGATTGCCGATTGCAAAATAATCAGAAATCAAATTGCTAGGGGCATTCAAAATAGCCAGCGATCCTTGCCACAATGCCTGAGGCGGCGAGGTGAACAAGCCGAGTAGAATCAACACACAGCTGTAAGCCAGAAGCAACCGCTGAGTTAAGAGCTGTGAGATCGGTGCAAAAGGTTTCGATTTCGTTTGTAAGAAAATTCGTTTGTCTGACATAGTTTCACTGAACGCTCCTTTTTTTCATAGTATCACATCTTTTCTCGTCTAAGAAGGTTTTTTTGACAGTTTCCACAAGGCGTTTTTCGAAAAATATGAGAGAAAAGGAACGTCATAAAAGAAAAACTTAAGGATATTTGAAAAAAAGCAATAGCGATTTATCAATGATTTTCGTCTTATTTTCAATAATTTCATAGATTGATGAAATTATTGACGGAAAGAGTTTTGAGAAAATTGTTATAATTTAGTTAATCTCGTTCAGATTTTCTAATAAAAAAGCCATTTTAAGATAAAAAAAACTGTTTGCTTGGTTTTTTTATCAGTGAATCACAAATGAGGGGATTTAATAAGGAGGAAGAGTATGAAGAAAACGAAGTTTGGCATGATTACTTTATTGGCAGCGCTTGTTTTAGGGGCTTGCGGACAAAGTAACGGAGGTGGAACAGGTTCGACAGATACAGGAGAGTCGTCATCAGACGCTGCAGCATCAGATATCAGCACATTACCGCTAGCGGTAGTCAATGATGATGAAGTGATTGAAGGTGGAGTTTTAGACGTTGCTGTAGTAATGGACACTCAGTTCCAAGGATTATTCCAGTGGGAGTTCTATCAGGATGCCTATGACCGTGACTTTATGTTACCAAGTCATGAATATCTATTCTTACAAGATGAGGATTTTAAGATTATTGATGGTGGACCTGCAGACTTAGACTTGGATGTCGAAAACAATAAAGCGACGATCACATTACGTGATGAACTAAAATGGTCGGACGGGGTAGATGTTACAGCCGAAGATGTCATTTTTTCTTATGAAGTCATTGGTCATCAAGACTATGATGGCGTTCGCTACAATAATGACTTTACTAATATTGTTGGAATGGAAGAATACCATAGCGGTGAAGCAGATACGATTTCTGGGATCACAGCAGTTAGCGATAAAGTAGTTGAGATCGAATTTAAGGAAATGCATCCTGGAATGCAGCAATCCGGTGGAGCAATTTGGAACGCGGCATTACCAAAACATACCTTTGAAGGTATTGAAGTAGCAGATATGCCATCCAGTGATCCTGTACGGACAAACCCAATTGGTTTTGGTCCTTACAAGATGACGAATATCGTACCTGGGGAAACCGTAGAGTATGTTCCGAATGAACATTATTATGGGGGAACACCAACATTAGAAAAAATTGTGATGCGTAATGTTCCATCTGCATCGATCAATGAAGCACTAAATGCAAAACAATATGATTTAGTATTGAAAATGCCAACAGATACGTTCGATACGTATCAAGATATGGATGGCTACCAAATGTTAGGACGACCAGAACAATCTTACACCTATCTTGGTTTTAATTTAGGAACATGGAATGACGAAACAAATAGTGTTGATTTTGATCCAAACGCAAAAATGGCCAACAAAGCATTGCGTCAAGCAATGGGCTATGCTATCGATAATGATGCGATTGGTGAGCGTTTCTACCATGGCTTGCGTTCAAATGGTACAACATTGATCCCACCGGTTTATGGTAGTTTGCACAGCACTGATGTGGAAGGTTACCACTTAGATATGGATAAAGCAAATCAACTCCTAGATGATGCTGGCTTTATCGATGTTGATGGTGATGGCTTCCGGGAAGATCCAGATGGCAATAAATTAACCATCAATTTTGCTTCAATGTCAGGTGGAGAAGTGGCACAACCACTGGCAGATTACTATGTCCAACAATGGCAAGAAATCGGTTTGGATGTCCAATACTCTACAGGACGTTTGATCGACTTCCAAGCATTCTATGACAAGTTGAAAAATGATGATCCAGATATCGATGTTTTCCAAGCTGCTTGGTCTACTGGATCAGATCCATCACCAACTAGCTTATGGGGACCAAATTCAGCCTTTAACTACACCCGTTACGAGTCTGAACGCAATACAGAATTGTTAGCAGCCATCGATTCAAATGATTCCTTCGATGAAGAAAAACGTAAAGAAGCATTTGATGCATGGCAAGAATATGCATTTGAAGAAGCGTTTGCTATTCCGACATTGTACCGTAACCAAGTTTTGCCGGTCTCTGATCGTGTCGCAAACTTTACGTGGGCATATGATCCAGATCATAATCCATGGGCACGAGTTGGAGTGACTTCAGAATCTCGCTAATCGATTTGTTGAATCACTGAAATCAAAAAAGAACAACGCTTTTGTCGTTTTCTGAAAAGCCAGCTCAGTTTACTTCTATAGTTAACCGGAGGGATGAGTTGTGCAAAATCAAATCTGGGTCAGGATAAACCAGATACGTTTTAAGATTTTAGCCCGAAAACCAGTTAGGTCTACGCACCTAACTGGTTTTTTGTGTACAAGTTAGGCCAGCATTTGACTGAAAAACGCCTGTCCTTCAATGAGCAGACAGGCGTTTACGAAAAAGATAAATCATGCTTGTAAGTATATAGGATGATTCAAAGGGAAGAATGTTAAATGGAGATATTCGTCACGGTATGAATCAAGTTTTGCAGGTCATTTTTATGGTTCTGGTAACCGGCTTGTTCGATAACGATTAAGCTGTTTCTTAACACTTCTTTGTTTAATTGAGAAGATTGCAAATAGGAGTAAATTTCTTGATACAAGACTTGATGGATTTTCAAATAAAAATACAGAGGTGTATTAGGCAAGGGATGAGACAAAAGCAGAAACTTGTTAAGCAGATAGGAATCCTTACTTTCACTGGCAAAGGCGCAGCCATTTAAGATCACAACACTTAACAGATTTGCATAAAAGGGATCATTGGCATAGCGAAGAATTTTTTTGATCCCATGATCTAAATAGTAACTGATGGTTTCTTGGTCGAAAATAAATAACAAATTTGAGAATAAGTTCAACTCAAAGCGCCCCCAGGTTTCGATATCAAACAAGTATTGCTTTACCAGTTCAACTTCTTGGGTGTAAGCTCCTCGATTCATCAGAAATGATTCACGGTTGAGCAGCAGCAGGCCTTGGACATACAAAGAATAATAAAAAAAATTTTGTGTCTCAAAGTAGCGTTCCTCAAGGCTAGTCAAGTAGTCGATAGTCAGTGTTCGATCATAGTATCGGGTATAGAAATCTTGCACCAGCTGACGTTTCTGTCCTGTGGCTTCGCTGTCGATCAACAGACTGAACTCATGAACCGTGATATTCATTTTGTCTAAGTAGTCAAACAAGGTTTGTGAAGAGAGATTTGTTTTGCGATTTTCGAAAGAAGAAAGGGTGGTGCGAGAGGAAATACCTTCGGCAAGCTTGGCTTGCGAGATTTTGCGATCTGTGCGCAGTTTTTTGATTAAAGAGCCTTGCTGTTTCATGGGGGACCTCCTTAATTGTGACGCATTTCTGAACAATGTGATTTTAATAACATGTTATCAAATATAATAGGGTATAGCAAATAATAAAGGAGGTCGTTTTTCATGGAATTTGAACCATTTGGTCCTTGGGAAATCAACCCATTTAAAAACTAGTACAGGCTTTCATTTAGATACTTGTCATTGAAGGATCAGTGACAGATTGATAAATGAAATTTAGTTTACGTCCTGCTTTTTTCGCGGCGAACTGCGAACATTCTAAGCAGGAAAGAGAAGATCTTGAAGAATCGAAAGGTTATTTGGTTGATTCCCCCACTCAAAGAGACCTTTTCGTTTGTGGAAGTCATGAAACGCATGAATCGCGCAAGGTGGTCAGTCCCGTTGAATGTCTGTCATGCACCAGACCTTCCCCAATTTTCTGATTCTTTGTGATTGATCGTCTTTCAAGCATCATACTTCCAGCTATGACCGTAATGCACGAAGATTACGGTTTTTTGTGGTCTTATTGTGCTACACAGTAAACCTTGTATTTCAAGTGAACTAAAAGACCAAAGCTAGAAAAGAAATTCAGTGAGAACGATAGTGAAAAATAGTCAAAAACCAAAAAAGAAAAACGTTTGCAAAAAAAGTGTTGACATTTTTTCTCAGAATGAGTACTATTATCTCAACGGAACACGAGAGTGTTCTCATTACTGGATTCGTTACTGTTCGGCAGGCAAGACCAGAGGAAAAAAGTGCATTGATTACCCAAAGTTTCTTGGGTTGTACACTTTTTTGCTTTGGTCTTCTTTTTTTGCTCCATTATTTCTATTCGCTAAAAAAGAACCGGTTCCAAGGTAAGGTCCAGTCATTGATCATCAAAGGAGGGGAGAAGTAAAACGCAATGAAGTGCCAGCTAGGTTTGACGATATCCTGCAGTACTGCCTGGAGCAGACATTCACCTCGTCACTTAATGGCAAGTCAGAGAAAGAAAAAAATACAAGACCTTCTGCATAGACGTCAAACGATGCAAAGCTGTGTATGCGCTATGCTGATCAAGGAGGATCGTTCGTGAAGATTATCAAGAGGATCAACAACAATGTTGTACTTTCAAAAGAAGATGAAGTTGAAGTGATCCTAATGGGAAAAGGGATCGGCTTTCAAACGAAACCGGGTGACCTGATTCCGGCTGAGCGAATCGAAAAAAAATACTACCCAGAAGATGACTTGACAGTGGAACATATGTCGAAAGTCATGACGAAGGCTGACGAGAAACAAATGGCCGTCATTTATGAAATCGTGCGTCTTTTTCGGGAAAGTGTTGGAACCGATTTCAATCCAAACGTTTATTTCACACTGATGGATCATATCTTGTTTGCCATCAGTCGTCAAAAGCAAGAAATTGTTTTGACCAATCCCATGCATTGGGAAATCAAGAAAATCTATGCCAAGGAATATGCGGTCAGTGTCCAAGCGGTCGAGTTGATCCGCAAAGAGCTGTATCCCGATTTTTCGCAAGAAGAAGCTGCGTTTATCACTTTGCATTTCGTCAATGCGCAAATTGAAAAAAGCGCCAATCAAAGTGCCTATGAGCACACCGAGTTGACCAACAATATTTTACGGATCGTTAAGTATAGCATGAACATCGAGTACGATGAGAATTCTTCCTACTTCCAACGGTTTGTGACCCACATTCGCTATTATTTAATTCGACAAAGTCAAGAAAAAGAAGAGCCAGTATTGGCTAATCCGATGATTGCCTTGGCTTTCAGCAGCTATCCGAAAGAAAAAGAAACCGCAGATTCGATCAAAGAATACTTATTTGAACAAAAGGGCTGGCATGTCAACGATATGGAATTGATGTATTTGATTCTGCATATCGGTAACTTAGCCGCTCACTCAAAATTAACCTAAGAATGGAAATGGATTCGTTACAGTTCGGCTGGCAAGACCTGCACTTTCTTACAATACTCGTTGAGGAGACCCGTCTCGTTTTTTATGGGTGATACTCCTGCTTGTTTATTGTAGAAATGGCCGGTCTTTTTATTTTTATTAAATGATCTATTAAAAAGGAGAAATCAAAATGGCAAAATATACTGAATTAGCACAAGACATTTTGGCCCACGTTGGCGGCAAAGAAAATGTCTCTTCTGTAAAACACTGTGTGACTCGCTTACGTTTCCACTTAAAAGACGAAAGCAAAGCAGACACAGATTATTTGCAAAAACGTGACGGTGTCGTGACCGTTGTCAAAGCAGGCGGACAATACCAAGTGGTTATCGGTAATCATGTGCCAGATGTTTACGATGAAGTGCTGAAAGTCGGCGGATTAGCCGATGGCGGCAGTCTTGATATCGACGAAGGCGACGAAAAGAAAGGCAGTTTGTTTGACCGCTTTATCGATGTCATCTCAAGTTTGTTTCAACCGTTCTTAGGTCCATTAGCGGCAGCCGGTATTTTAAAAGGGATCACGGCGCTACTTGCAGCAACTGGGATGGAAGCGACCAATGGAATCTATGTAGTAATGAATACCCTAGGCGATGGTTTGTTCCAATACTTACCTATGATCTTAGCCGTAACTGCTGCAAAGAAATTTAAGATGAATACCTATACAGCATTAGCGATTGCAGGTGCGATGGTCTATCCTGGTTTAGCAGAAAGCGTTGCTGAAGCGAGCAAAGTCTTTGGTCTAACCTTGACCTTACCAGCAGGTGGCTACTTTAATAGCGTACTGCCGGTTATTTTAGCGATTTTTGTCGCTTCGAAAATTGAACAGTTTATGCGCAAAGTTACACCTGATGTAGTCAAAATGTTTGTGGTTCCTTTTGTAACGATTTTGATCACTGTGCCGTTGACCTTCTTTGTGGTAGGTCCAGTCGCAAATACAGCATCTAGCTGGATCGGTATTGCTTTCCAAGCGGTTTATGATTTCAGCCCAATCATTTATGGATTTGCTTTAGGGGCATTATGGCAAGTATTGGTAATGTTTGGTCTTCACTGGGGTCTTGTGCCATTGGCGATCATGGATATGGCGCAAAACGGCTCTTCGATTATTTTGACCGCCGCAGTGCTACCATGTTTCACGCAAACGGGTGTGCTAGCAGCGATTTGGTTGAAAACGAAAGAACCAAAAGTCAAACAAGGCGCAATGCCAGCATTGATCTCATCGATCTTCGGTGTGACTGAACCTGCGATCTACGGTTATACTTTGCCAATGAAAACACCATTTATCGTTTCTTGTTTAGTTTCAGGTTTCGTTGGTATCTACTTGTCAATCTTTAACGTTACTGGTTACGCAATGGGCGGTATGGGTATCTTCTTGTACCCTGCATATATCGATCCAGCAACAGGCAGCTTCCATAGCGTGATCCACTTAGCCATCGGTACAGTTATTGCAATCGTAGCGTCATTTATCATCATGATGTTATTGAAAGTACCAACTTTGTATACAACTGTTGATTCACCAGTCGACGGTCAAGCAACACCAGCAGCACCAGCACCAGAAGCGAAAACCGTTTCTGCCAGCGTCAAAGATGAAACAGTCAAAAGCCCAGTAACCGGTCAAGTGGTTGCTTTAGCAGATGTGGAAGACAAAGTCTTTTCTTCAGGTGCTATGGGAAAAGGGATCGCCGTTGAACCAGCGATCGGTGAAATCACTGCTCCAGCAGATGCAGAAGTCAAAATCTTGTTTCCAACAAAACATGCCATCGGCTTAGTCACTGAGGATGGGACAGAATTATTGATCCACATCGGCATGAATACGGTGGAACTTGAAGGCAATCACTTTACTGCCTACATCAACCAAGGAGACAAAGTCAAAGCCGGTCAAAAATTGATCTCTTTTGATACTGAAGCGATTCGTGCGGAAGGCTATTCCTTACTGACACCAGTCATCGTCACAAACTCTAACGACTACAGTGACATCCAAACGACACAGTCAAAAGAAGTAACAGCGAACGACAATTTGATCGAAGTCGTAAAATAAATGCGTTTATCGGCACGTCGTAGGATCAGTAAGAATGCTTTCTTACTGATCCGCTGTGTCGATCAATAAAGAAAAAGAAAGTAGGCTAATCATGACAGAAAAACAATTTCCAAAAGGCTTTTTATGGGGCGGCGCCACTGCAGCCAACCAATTTGAAGGAGCATGGAACGAAGGCGGACGTGGCCCAGCGACATCCGATACGGCGATCGCTGTCAAACCAGAAGACCGTAAAAACATGGCAGAATTTGCTGCACCAATGACTCGGGAAAAAGTCTTGTTTGCCTTAAATGACAAAGAAGGCTTGTATCCAAAACGTTGGGGATCAGATTTCTACCATCGTTACAAAGAAGATATCGCCTTGTACGCAGAGATGGGCTTTAAAACGTTCCGTCTGTCCATCGCTTGGTCAAGAATTTTTCCAAATGGTGACGATGTTCAGCCAAATGAAGAAGGCTTGCAATTTTATGACAACGTGTTTGATGAGTGTGCAAAATACGGGATCGAACCCTTAGTGACCCTCTCTCACTACGAAACACCTATCGGGATCGCGTTAAACTATGGCGGCTGGAAAAATCGCCAAGTGATCGATTTGTTCGTCAAATACGCAGAAACTGTGTTGACCCGCTACAAAGACAAAGTCAAATATTGGTTGACCTTCAATGAAATCAATATCATGGGGATCTCTGGCTATGTTGGCGGTGCCTTGTTATCCGAAGATGGCACGCAAAACCTTTCTGACATGTATCAAGCTGTGCATCATCAATTTGTGGCTTCTAGTTTAGCAACAAAATTTGCCCACGAAATCAATCCTGATATCAAAGTAGGGATGATGTTGGCACGGATGCAAGCCTACCCAGCTACACCAAATCCAGCAGATGTGATGGAAGAAATCAAGCGTGACCACGAGAATCTCTTCTTCTCTGATGTCCAAGTTCGTGGGAAGTATCCAGCGTATACGAAGCGCTTCTTTAAAGAAAACGGCATCGAAGTGACCTTCGAAGATGGCGATTTAGACATTCTTGCGCAATACCCTGTCGACTTCATGTCCTTTTCTTACTACATGAGTTCTATTGCCCGCCACAATCCTGAAGAAGGCGGCGAAGCAACGGCCGGCAACTTTTCTTTAGGCGAATCAAACCCATACTTGGAAGCCTCTGACTGGGGGTGGCAAATCGATCCAATCGGCTTGCGTGTGACTTTGAATAACTTGTACGACCGCTACCAAGTACCATTGTTTATCGTTGAAAACGGCTTAGGTGCCTTGGATACGGTGGAAGAGGATGGTTCGATCCATGACAGCTATCGAATCGATTATTTGAAGGCGCATATCGAACAAATGTATGAAGCGATCGAAGATGGTGTGGAATTGATGGGCTATACGCCTTGGGGTTGTACCGACTTAGTTTCGGCTTCAACGTCAGAAATGTCGAAACGCTACGGCTTTGTCTATGTAGACGCGGATGATGAAGGAAACGGTAGCTTTGACCGTTCCCGTAAAGATAGTTTTTACTGGTACAAAGAAGTCATTGCTACCAATGGCGGTAGTTTGTTACAGGATTAAAAAATAAACCAAAGCGGCTCTCAAAAAAGAGAGCCGCTTTTTTGTTGTGCTCAGTAAAAAAAGAAGAGAAAGGGGGTTAGCAGCTGCCATGCTAGAAAGATCAATGAAACAGTCAACGCCCATTTTTTCATTTTGGGCTTAGGCACAACGGCTTCGGGCATCAAATAGACAAGAGAGAATACTGTAAGAAAAAACAACAGGGTCAGTGGTTGGACGACAAAGGTCAGCCAGTTCATAGGGCAAGCTCCTTTTATGAGGATTGATGATTTGTTCTTTCGTGTTATTATTTTGCAAATTCATTATATATTTAGTTCGTTAAAAAGGCAAGGAGCTCATGGAATAACGATCGTGTGCAGGAAGGGGGGAGAAAAACGAGTGGCACATCCTTGTATTTTGATTCGAATCTTTCTAGAGTAACACAGTAAGCTTGAGGTTAGAATCAGAACTAGCAATAAAAAAGCCCCTTTTCAGGGGAGGGGAGTTCTTTAAAAAGATAGGAAGAAACCCGTGTATTTGATGAAGCTATTGGTCCCTAGTTACTGGGGACCTGACTAATTTACGTGGAAAACCCGCCACTGTCATTCACCGTTTTCTGATCCTCAAGTAGAAAATAAAACAAAGAAGACTAGCCGAAATCAAGAAACCCATAAAATAGAAAGTTAGCTGCATGTCAGGCATCGTATAGGAATACTCTAAAATCTTACAAACAAAGATCACTAAAGAAACCGTGATGGATAAGGAAACCCATGTGAAACGCGGCAATCGTTTCGTTACGATGATCAATCCTAACGAAAAAAAGATGACTGGTACCCAAAAGATCAAGCGAGCAAGTTGGATCATTTTATCTCTCCTCATTCAAATTGATTTGAGTAAAAGGATAGCTTACAACGTTTGTTATTAAAAATAATAACCATTGTTTCTGAGCATTTTTTCGGAAATTGTGTCTTTAACTTAAAGCATGAGCGTAATGTTTCTCTTTAAATTCTTTTGGTGTTTGCCCCGTAACTGCTTTGAAATTGCGGATAAAATGGCTTTGATTGGCGAATGCCAACTGGGTGCTGATTTTTTCGTAGGAAAAATCTGTGAACAGCAATAGATGCTTGGCTTCGCTGATTTTTCGTTCCTGAATGTAACTGTGGATCGTTTTGTTCATTTCTTTTTTGAACTGATTACATAGATGGGTCTTATGTTTTTGAGTGATGGCTGCGAGGTCATCAATGGTCACTTTTTCGTAAAGATGGCTATCAACATGATTCACGATCGTCTTGACCAGCAGTGATTTTTGCGCCAGCGGGTAGCTGTGTAAAAGCTCCATAAAGCGGTAGGTGGCTTCTTTGATATAGCGGAGGCACTCCTCGGCAGAATGAATATAAACCAGACCTTGAATCAAGGAATCAGATAAGCCGAATGCTTGGTTGACTGGTACTCCTTCATCAATGCTCATGCGGGTCACGACAGCGACAAAGGCCGAAAACTTTAGTTTTAAGCCTTCAAGTTCATGAGGGGAAAGGGAAACACTGTAGGTCTCTTTCATTTTGTTAAATACCCAAACTACTTTTTCCGGCTCGTTTCGTTTGATGTAGTCAAGATAGCGCAATTCAAAATGATAGGAATCAAAGGTAGCTTCATGCACACGGCGTTCATAAAGATTGGTTTCCAAGCTAAGATCTGTTTGCATGGATCGGTCATGGGATTCAGTTTGGTAATGCCAATGGATTTGGTCTTTTGCCAACGGCTGCTCCGCAAACAGCGTATAAAGCAGCTGGATGTATTCTTCAAAGGAGTATTTGTCTTCTTTGGAATAGTGCACATTGTAGTGGTATTCATGTTCAAGAAATAGGTAAGACGTATCTGGTGTACCAATCACACCACAGGGTCCGATGACCATATAACAGGTTTTTCCAGTTAACTGAAACGCAAAACAACCAAGCATATATTTGCCGAAATGATAGAGATTTGCAACTGGGCCGTTCGTTTCTTCCAAATAGTGTTTCAGAGGATTCTTGGCTGTTAAGGTGAGTGGGGGATACAGCGGAGTCCCTTCTTGATCCAAGAGAATCATCGGGATCAAATATTTGCGATACAGCAGATCCATGGCGGTCGTAAGTGTTGTTTTGTTCATGAGACACCTCAAAGTCCAAACATTGTTTTTTCTTTTAGTATAACGTAAATTTTTTAGCATTCAATAAACAATTTATTATAAACACTAGTTTTTTAGTATATCTAAGGAAGGATTCTTTCTATAATTCAGATAAATAAAACGGTTACAGGAAGGAGCAAACATGGATAGTAAAAAATTGAAAGAATTGTTTCAGCAATTGACGCCAGAAGAAAAAATCGCTCAGACGATTCAATTGAATGGCAGTTTAGTCATTGAAAATGAGGTGATGACTACTGGCCCGATGCACGATTTAGGGCTTCCACCAAATTTGAAGATTCACGAGATTGGTTCGATTTATAATGTGAACGATTACCAAAAATTGATTCAGTTACAGAGGGAAACGTTAGCACACAGCCGACTCAAGATTCCTATGCTGTTTATGTCGGACGTCATCTACGGGTTTCGGACCATTTTTCCGATTCCCCTTGCCCAAGCAGGTTCCTACGATTTTAATTTGATCGAGCAAGCCGCTGAGATGACCGCCAAAGAATGTTACCAAAATGGCCTTCATGTGATCTTTTCACCCATGCTGGATCTTGTTCGCGATCCTCGCTGGGGCAGAGTGATGGAGTCGCCAGGAGAGGATGTGTATACGGCAAAACGTTTTGCTAAAAGCGTTGTGACCGGCTACCAAGGCAATCTTGATCAAGGAGTGGCAGAAAATCACGTTGCTGCTTGCATCAAACATTTTGCTGGTTATGGTGCACCCGAAGCGGGCAGAGAATACAATACGGTCGATATGTCCAATCAGCGCTTATTCAATGAATATTTGCAACCCTATCAAGCGGCGATCGAAGCCCAAGCACTGCTAGTGATGACGGCCTTCAACCTATTGAATGGTGAACCTGCAACGGGTAGCCGCTGGCTGAACCGAGAGATTTTGCGCGAACGTTTCGGTTTTGATGGGGTACTGGTCTCCGATCATGCCGCCATCAAAGAATTGGTCCCCCACGGTTTTGTCAAAGATGAACGGGAGGCCGCTCAGAAAGGTTTGGAAGCGGGCGTTGATTTTGATATGATGACATCGGTCTATGCAACTTACTTACCAGAACTGATCAAGCAACCTGAACTCGCGGCTTTATTAGACGAAGCAGTTTGGCGTATTCTGGTATTAAAAAATCAACTAGGACTGTTTGAAGACCCTTATCGAGGGTTGAAAACGCAACAGACGGGAGAAGTTTTGTCGGATGAAGCCAAAGAGCTAGCCGTTAAGCTAGTAGAAAAAAGCTGTGTGCTTTTAAAAAATGAGGGCAGCTTACCTTTGAAAAAGGACCAAACCGTCGCTGTGATCGGTCCTTATGGAGAAAGCCGGTTGACCTTAGGTTTTTGGGCGTCAGTCAGCGGCAAGCCACAAGACACGATTCCTTTAAAAACCGGTTTGCTGCAGCATTTCGCACCCGAAAACTTGATCTTTGCTCGTGGATACAATCTATTCGACTCGTATGAGCAATTTGGTCCTTTAAAAGCCGGGATCGAACAGCTGAATGGACCGATCGAACCAGAAGATCAGTTGCTTTTGGAAGCCATGGAAGCCGCCGAAGCCGCCGAAGTTATCGTCTTGACTTTTGGAGAGCAGTTTTTGGAGAGCGGCGAAGGGGCATCAAAAGCTCATTTGCAGCTGCCATTGAAACAAATTCGTTTGATCCAAGCGTTGAAAAAGACTGGCAAGCCTTTGATTGGCGTGCTTTACACTGGCAGACCGTTAGTCTTAACGCAAGTGGAAGCATTATTTGATAGTCTGTTGCTGGTTTGGTATCCGGGAACGATGGGTGGGATCGGAATCGGCAATCTGCTGAGTGGGCAGGCTTCTCCGACAGCAAAACTGGCGATGACCTTTCCTCGGAGTGAAGGACAGATCCCACTATACAGTGCCCAACTGCCAACGGGCAGACCTTTGACAGATAGTGAGCATTCTGATCGCTTTTTGTCAAAATACCGAGATGAATCAAATGAACCCTTATTCGCATTCGGAACAGGTCTTAGTTACAGTTCGTTTACTGGTGAATGGCTTGGTAGTGAAGTATCTAGCGAGACAATCCATTTGGCTTATCGAGTGAAAAACCAATCGGCAATAGCTGCAGAAACCGTCATCCAACTTTATCTCATGCAGCGTCCAGCGGCAATGGTTCGTCCAAGTCGCCAATTAATTGCGAGTGACCTCATCTCATTCGCGCCCCAAGAAGAAAAAGAGCGCAGATTGTCACTGCCGTTGTCAGAACTTGTTTTCTATGACAATCAAGGGAAGAAACACATAACCAAAGGTACTTATCGATTCCTAATGCGGATCGATCAAAAAGAAACGATGCTTAGTGTAACGATCTAAACTAAAGGAGTGAGAAAGAATGGAAAAATTAGAAGCATTTTTAAGTAGCAAACTATTACCAATGTCACAAAAATTACAACAAAACAAAGTATTGGCCGCTTTGATGGAGGGTTTTATTCGAACAAGTCCCATCACTTTAGGAATTGCGTTTATCACGATCATTGGAAATTTTCCGATTCCTGGTTGGACGGACTATTTGACGAAAATTGGCATCTTCCAGCATGTTGAAGCGATCACCAACGGAGCAACTGGCGTTTTTGCCTTGTATGTGGTATACAGTTTGGCGTATTCTTACGCAAAACAATTAGGAAGCAATGAACGCAATTCAGCGATTATTTCTTTAGCTAGTTTCATTATGTTGATGCCTCAAACCGTTGCAACGACTGTCATGCAAGATGGTCAAGCAGTGGAACAAACGATTGGAGCTTTGAAGCTTGATTTCTTAGGCGGACAAGGACTGTTTATCGGCATGCTGACCGCTTTATTGGTGACACGTTTCTATGCTTTCTTATCAAGAAAAAATATTATGATCAAGCTACCGGATAGTGTTCCCCCAATGGTAACCCAATCCTTAGCACCAGTGTTTGTGGTCACGATTATTTTTGTCGTCGTCTTTGTCATACGCGTCTTGTTTGGGTTTACTTCATCCGGCTCGATTTTCCAATTCTTTATTGATGTAATTAATGCACCATTAAACTCCTTAGTTGCCAGCCCGCTATCGATCATCATCATTATGGAAGTATTAGCCGTTTTATGGTTCTTCGGAATTCATAACGCAGTTTTACAAGGACCGCTCGGCGCGATTAGTATGACCATGGTCGTTTCGAATATTGCCGCTTACCAACAAGGACAAGCGCTGCCGTATCTGATTCCTTCAGTGATTTATATGGGCATGTATGCTGCTGGCTTCATGGGCTTTGTGACCTTCTTTATGATCCGCAGCAAATCGGCAAAAATGAAACAATTAGGAAAATTGTCGTTTATCCCGTCGATCTTTAACATCACAGAGCCAATCATGTTCGGGATGCCGATTATTTTGAATCCGTTGTTCTTTATTCCGCAAGTCTTTACACAATTGATCGCTGGCTTTGTGACCTGGGGATTGGCAACAACGATCCTCCCAATCAGCTTGAATCCAACCATGAGTCTATTGCCATGGACCACACCGACTTTTATCAAAATGCCCTTTTCAGGAGGACTTAACTACACGATCTTAATGATCATCTGTATGCTGATCGGTATTGTTATGTGGTATCCGTTTCTAAAAATTGCGGATAAAAAAGAGTACGAATTAGAAATGGCTGCTGAAAAAAAGCAAGCAAGTGAAGCAGCAAAAATGACAGAAAAAGTCGTGGAAGAAATTCAAGCGTAAACAAAGGAAGTGGCACATTTGGTTTATTTAGGAATTGATATCGGTGGGACGCACATCAAAACGGGATGGGTCGAACACGACGAGGTCAGTAAACGACGCACCATTTTAACCCCTGTAGCTTTTGAACCCTTTAAAGAAGCTATCAAAGGGCTATTGCAAAGCTATGCCCGTCAAGTTTCTTTCACGAAAGTGGCTATCGCAGTCCCTGGTTCAGTTAATGAAACAGGGACGGTCTTCTTTGGTGGTGCCTTGCCATACCTTGATGGGGTAAATTTGCCAGAATTGATCTGCCAGTTAAGCGATGGCATGGTGACAGAGGTTACTGTCGAAAACGACGCAAAAGCCGCCGCGCTAGGGGAAATGAAAGCCGGCAATCTGCAAGGGATCCAAAATGGTGCGGCAATCATTTTAGGAACAGGTGTGGGAGTTGGTCTTTGTCTCAATGGAAAACTCTATCGTGGGCATCATGGACAAGCTGGTGAAGTCAGTTTTATGATTCGTGACCGACAAATGAGAGGCGCGGACTCTTTTGTGGGAATCGGTCTTTCGGCTGTCGGATTAATTGAGCGTTTGGCTGCTAGTATGGCTATCGCGCCTGATGGTCCTTTGGTCTTTGATACCCTTACGAAAACTGCTGATCCTGAGGCAGAGGCTTTATTTTTAGCTTATACCAAAGAAATCGCTGTCTTGTGTTTCGATCTTCAGTGTCTTTTAGCTCTGGAGAAAATCGTTATCGGTGGCGGGATCAGCCGTCAGCCACGCTTGATCGAAGCCATATCTAGCAGCTATCAAGCTATTTTTAAAACCGCACCAATCATTGAGAAAACGCTGCAGCCAGTTGCGATCCAAGCCACTTATTTTCAAGCGGACGCCAACTTGATCGGCGCAGCCAAGGAGGAACCGTGGGATGAGTAAATTTCCGGAAGCATTTTTGTGGGGAGCATCCACTAGTGCTTATCAAGTAGAGGGCGCATGGGCAGAAGACGGCAAAGGTCCCTCAGTGCAAGACATCAAAGAGATTCCGCAAGGGACCACTGATTTTAAAGTAGCATCAGATCACTATCATCGCTATGAAGAAGATGTGAAATTGTTTAAAGAATTAGGGTTAAAAGCCTATCGTTTTTCTATATCATGGAGTCGAGTCATGCCCGATGGTCAGATCAACCCAGCAGGATTGGCGTTTTATCAAAACCTGATCGATCTGCTACTAGAAAACGAGATTCAACCAATCGTCACCGTATTCCATTTTGATCTGCCCGTTACGATCGCGAAGCAAGGCGGGTGGGAAAACCGAGAGACGATCCAAGCATTTGCTGATTACTGCCAAGTACTGTTCGAAAACTTTGGCCATCAAGTCCCGCTATGGCAAACCATCAACGAGCAAAATGTGATGGCACTTGCTGGTTTGGTCATTGGGACGAGTCAAAAATCCATGAAAGAAAAATTTCAAGAAAATCATCATATGCTAGTGGCACAAGCATTGGTGACCCAACAGTTTCATGCCGGTAATTTTAGCGGCAAGATTGGCCCAGCACCGAATATCGCCAGTGTCTATCCAGCTTCTGAAAAACCAGCCGATCAGCTGGCAGCTCTTTCTATGAGTGCGCTGAGAAATTGGTTATTCCTAGATGCGGCTGTTTTCGGCACATACAACCATAACGCATGGCATTTGTTAGAGACGATTGGTGCAGCACCGACAGTCACTGAAGCAGATCGAAAGATTTTGGCGGCTGGAACATGTGATTACATCGCATTGAATTATTATAATACGATGACCGTCAGCAGCTATTTTCAAAAAGAGACAAAACTCGATCAACAGTCTGGTTTCGGGATTCCCGGCTTTTTCCAAGCAGTAGAAAACACCCATTTGCCCATGACTGAATTCGGCTGGCCGATTGATCCAGAGGGCTTTCGTTTTACGTTGAACGAAATCTATTCCCGTTATCGTCTGCCTCTTTTGATCACGGAAAATGGCATTGGTGCCAAGGATGTTTTGACAACTGATGGTAAAATCCACGATGATTATCGGATCGACTACTTGCAACAGCACATCGAACAAATGGCGCTCGCAATCGAAGACGGCGTCGATGTGATCGGCTATTGTCCATGGAGTGCGATTGACCTAGTCAGTACTCATGAAGGCATCGCTAAACGCTACGGGTTTATCTATGTCAATCGTACGGACGAGCAGCTGTTGGACTTGGCGCGATACAAGAAAGATAGTTTTTATTGGTATCAAAACGTCATCGATAAAAACGGGTTAGGAGAGTAAGCGATGTTTTTTCAGGAATATCTATTTGATCCAGAAGCGCAAGCCGGTTTGACAGTGTACCTGCATGAGGAAAAAGCCGAGTATGAACGGGTGGGCGATCGTCCGTTTGTCTTGGTGATTCCCGGTGGCGGCTACTCCTTTTGTAGTGAGCGGGAAGCTGAGCCGATTGCTTTAAATTTTGCTGCCCAAGGTTTTCACGCCGGGGTCTTACGCTATCATGTAGGGACACATCGCAGTTTCAGCCATTCCTTAGCAGATGCAGAAAAAGCGATTACTAAAATCCGAGAACTTGCAAGTGAATGGGGAATCGATGCCGAAAAAATCGCTGTGATCGGCTTTTCTGCCGGCGGCCATTTGGCAGCGGCGTTATCAACACTCTCCTCAATGAAACCGAGCTTATGTATTTTAGGCTACCCAGCGATATTGTCTTCATTTGCTACTGTGATGAAGATCGATGCCCCTTCATTAGAGGAATGTGTCACAAAAGATACGCCGCCCACCTTTTTGTTTTCAACCTTTGAAGACAATGTCGTTCCTATCGAAAATTCATTGGCGTATCTGCAGGCCCTAGAAGATCACGAGGTTCCCTTTGAAAGTCATATTTTCCAAAAAGGACGTCACGGTCTTTCTTTGGCGACCGAACGCTTCGGTAATCGTAAAGAAATAGTTGATCCACGTTTTGCCCGTTGGTTTGATGAATGCGTCGAATGGCTAGAGTTGAACTGGGCAGATAAAGTTGCCCAGCCAGCTTTGTTTCCTGATTTAGGGCAGTGGCCAATTCGGGCATTACTCGAGTCAGGTGAAAACAAACGCTTGCTGTTGCAGGCTTTTCCATCAGGGGCAGACAAAAGCCGCTTAAAAATCGTAAAAAACATCAGCTTGCAGCAACTACTAACGATCATGCCAGAAGCTTTTGAGAATGTTTCTTATCAAGCGCTTGTTTTGCAGCTGATTGATCCTAGAAAGGAAGAGTAAAAATGAAAGCAATCCTGGTCCATGAAAGCTATAAGGCTTCAACAGAATTGATCACCCAAGAGCCACAAGCGATTGAACAGTTATCAGCTGTTCGTAACAGTACTGCTGCTTGTCAGTTGCTGCTGCACGATGGCAACCGCAATCATTATATTATTGGCGACGAGTTTTCGATCCCCGATGAAATCGAGATTCCCATGATACGCGTTGAGATTTTTAGCGAATTGCCGGTCAAAGCGCAATTCGTCGACTATTATGTCGGTCAGCAGGAATTGGCGTACGCCGATAAATTACTTGAACGAACTGCCAAAACCTATCCTGGCGATCGCTTTGCACCACTTTATTTGGAGTGGCAGATCGATGAGACGATCAAACCGCAAGCTTATCCTGTGAAAATCAAGGTCTATCGGGCACATCTGACTAGCCAAGAGGAGTGCTTGTTAGAAAAGAACCTAATGATTGAAGTGGACGCTTTTACTTTTCCAAAAGATTATTTAGAGACGTTCCACTTAAATATGTGGCAGCAGCCCAGCAATTTGGCTCGCACCTTTGACGTTCCGTTATGGAGCGATGCCCACTTTGACTTGATCAAGGAAATGGCTGAGAGTCTCGCTGTGATCGGACAAAAAGCGATCACAGTGATCGCCGGAGAGATTCCTTGGAAGGGCTGGTTCAATTACATCGTCAAAGATTATCCCGCCAATTTATATGAGTATTCGATGGTAAAGGTCAAAAAGACACCAGACGGAGAACTTTCCTGCGATTTTTCTGTGCTGACACGTTACCTTGATTGTTTTTTTGCTGCGGGCATCAAAGATGAAATTGATGTGTTTGGTTTATTAGGGGTCTGGGAACCGCTATTTTTTCCGTTAGTCAACTTGGACCATCCAGAAAAATTGGTGATTCGCTTTTATGATGAGGGGAAAGGCGCCTTTGGCTTTATTCATCAAAAAGCTGAGTTGCAGGAGTATCTACGCCAAGTATTTGATTATTTTAAAGGAAAGAATCTGTGGGAGAAGGTTCGCATCGTTTCTGACGAACCGAAGAAACATCAAATCGACAGTTTCCGAGCCTCGTTAGCTGTTTTAAAAGAAATTGATCCGTCGATCCAGATCAAAGCTGCTTTTGATAAAGAAGACGTGTTATTTGAGCTGCTGCCAGTGATCGATCATCCTGTGACTTCCTATTACTGTACTTGCAACCATTACGAAACACTAGCACAAAGCCATCCGGGCAAGATGCAGTACTATGTCTGCAATTATCCCGACAAACCAAATACCTTTTTGCATAGTCCCCTGTTAGAGACGCGAATGCAAGGAATCTTATCGTATCAGTTCAAAACAGACGGCTTTCTGCGTTGGGCCTACAATTGCTGGCCAGAACATGCTCGGTCCGATATTCGGTACAATACGAGCTCACTACCGATCGGTGATCTTTGTTTCGTCTATCCTGGCAATCACGGACATTTATTGTTGTCCCTAAGGTATAAACAACTACAGCGGGGGATTGAAGATTTCTATCTCTTGAAGACCGCTCAAGCTGCACAACCGCAGCAAACCGACGCCGTAGTAGCAGATTTTCTTAAAGTTACAGACACGAAACACTGGATGATCGACAGCCATCACAGTCATCCCGATGTTTTTCTACAGACCGCGGAGGAGATGGAGGCCTTTCATCGGGCCCTCCTCGAACTGCTAGAAAAGTAGCAAAATCAAACACTGCACCCAGAAATTTCACTACGATTTTCCAGAAGAATAGTGAGATACCTGTGGGCGTTTTCACTACTGATTCACGCAGCTTTTTCGTTTTACTAGGCATCTGTTTTCTTACAGATGCTTTTTTTCTGGTGAGCGTTTCGTTTTTCATTCCCTCCATCTTCCTTTACACTTTTAAGTAAGGTCATAACAAACTATGACAAATAGAAGTAGAAATAATCAAGGAGGAAACGAGCATGTCAGAAAAAATCAACAATCCGTTAACGAAGTATTATGATGGCAAATTTGAAAAACAGGTGCAAGAAGCACCGGCAATTCAAGGAAAGATGCAGCCAGTACCTGATTGCGGGGAAGAAAGCTACGCAGGTTCAGGCAAATTAGCTGGACGCAAAGCATTAGTGACCGGTGGTGATTCTGGTATTGGTCGAGCAGCAGCGATTGCTTTTGCCAAAGAAGGCGCCGATGTTGCAATCAACTATCTTCCTTTTGAAGAAGAAGACGCGCAAGAAGTCAAAGCAGTCATTGAAAAAGCTGGACGCAAAGCAGTTTTGATCCCAGGAGACTTGAAAGATGAAACTTTCGCTCGTCAATTGGTTCATGAAGCAGCCAAAGAATTAGGCGGGTTAGATACGTTGGTTCTAAATGCTGGGATGCAACAAGCGGTGAAGGACATCAAAGAGTTGACTACACAACAAATTCAAGATACCTTTACAACGAATATCATCTCGATGTATTGGACAGTCCAAGAAGCGTTGGATTATCTGCCAGCTGGTGGGAGCATCATCACGACCACTTCGATCCAAAGTGCGGAGCCTAGTGCCCATCTTTTAGACTATGCAGCCACGAAAGGTGCTATTACTTCCTTTAGTAAAGGGCTAGCTGCTCAATTAAGTGAAAAAGGCATTCGGGTCAATACGGTGGCTCCTGGTCCAATCTGGACACCACTTCAAATTTCGGGTGGACAGCCACAATCTGCGATCCCAGAATTTGGTCAAAAAGAACTGATGAAACGTGCTGGACAACCAGTCGAATTAGCACCAGTCTATGTTTTCTTAGCCTCTGATGAAGCAAGCTATGTAACTGGTCAAGTGTACAGTGTAACGGGTGGTAGCTTCTTCGCTTAACAATCCCTGGCTAAATTTGTAGGAAAACAGCTCGAGCAAAGATGCTCGGGCTTTTTTTTGGGATGAAAATGGAATCGGCAGCTTACTTTCCTTGTTTGGCAAACATCTTGGACATCATCAGTTGATTGATCTTTGCAAAAACGGCTGCCCACTCTTGTTCGGCTTGCAGGTTAGACAGTAAGACTAAGTTTTCGGAAAACATCACTTCTTCATAACTATCGGTGATCAATAGATCGGCTGCTTCCATCTGGTTAACAAAAGTCACTGAAGCTTTGGAATAAATCGAACGGATCCTTGTCTCGATCATTTGCTTCGTGCGGTATTGGATCGTCGTTTGAATATAGATCGACACGGTCGGGGGCGTATTCATCTGTGTTTCTAAAAACAAGAGATGCGCAAGATAAGGCAACTGTGTCTGTTCAAAATACTCTTTGTCCAAGTCAGCAAATGGATACCTTTCAACATGGGTCAGTAAAAGCTTGCAGATTGCTTCATAGGTTTTGTCTTTCGAAGGAGTGTTTTCGGTCAACAGTTGGTGTTCTAGCTGCCACACTTCCAGAAGATCGATGCCGATAATGATCGATAGATTGAAGACCAGTAGACAGCTGCTTAATAATTTTTCGAATTCGGCGGCTTCCTGACTTGGAGCAAAGGTATCGTGCCAATCTTTGATCATTGCAGTGAAAAAGCGCACAAGATCAGTATCAGAATGTTTGATCTCTTGGATGATCGTTTGATTCTTTTCTTGGGGAACAACCCCTGGCAAAAAGACATGCAAAAAGAAATTCAAGTAAAGATACTCTGACTGAAGCATCTTTTCTGAGGCATAATCGGCACTCAAAAAAAGTGATTCGAGAATTTCTTCTGGTAAAAAACAATAGAAATTCATCAATCCCATGTATTTTTCAGGAATCGGCGGCAAATATTTTTTCTGGATCGTTCGGCTGACCACTGCTTGCCAAAATGCAGCGAGTTTATTTTTCGTCAACGGATCAAAGTGAGAAACAGCAAAGAATGCCGTAAATTCTTCGACATTTTTATGGGAAACACTCGGCAAAAGCCACAAATCAGCAGGCGCACTTTGGGTCAAGAAACTGTAGGTGAAAATACGGATATCAAGCTCTTTTCCAGCAAGAACGATGCGATTATTCAGGTCTGTTCGAATTCGGATTTGAAATTTTTCCAATAGTTGGTTGATTTTCTTGATCAACCGATACATATGCGATTGGCTGACATGCAAATCCAAACATAATTGAGTCAAGGTCATTTGCGGGCGCCCAATCAAGTAATGAATCAGGTTGTATTGTGTGGAGTTGAGCAAGTAATGATACATCAATTGTGCATAAAAAGGTTCATCATCCTCTGTTCGATCAAGAAAATACTGATTGTAATGATTTTTTGATAGAAGCAGGTGAGGTGAGAGCAGCTGCAAATCTTCATTTAAAAAATAGATATATTTTTGCAGGCTTTTTTGCGGGATATTCAAAACTTCTGACAGTTGGACCAATGTCACTCCGTTGGAATTGCAGACAACTTTGAAAATCTCTAATTTCTTTTCTTCTGCGGGAGAAATGAATTCTCGATACATAAAGGATTCTCCTTTTTGGCGTTTTTTTACGCTAAATCTGTGAACCGTATGATAACCATGATGGATTATACTTATGATAGATGAGAATAGAATGAAAAAACACCAATTAAATTATTATTTTTTAAGGCTGTTTTTTCGATGACCCTCGGTTTCTCATTAAAAAAAGTGAAGGAAGAGATGAAAATGAACAAAAAGGTACGAATGTTAGGTTTGGTCGGAATGGGTTTAGGAATGGCGCCCACTGCGGCAGCTGCAGCAGAAGCGAATCCAACGGCTTCAATGACGAGTCAAGCAACACTAACGATCGAACAAGGAATCTTGTCACTGGATCAGGTGACCAATTTTAACTTCGGTACAAGCAGTATCCAAGATATCGCTACCGATGAACAAGTGATTCAAACAACGTCGGATGAAGTGACATCGATCACGGATTACCGTGGACCAAATCAAGCTGGCTGGCAGTTGACTGCGCAATTATCGAAAATGACGAATGCCAGCGATAACGAGCTAGCAAATGCCAAAGTCACTTTAAATGGTTCAACGGCTTCGGGCGATGCAACGCTAGTATCGGGCACCGAATTGATGGTAGGGGCAACAGAACCTACATTGATCGCTTCTGCTAATGGGACGACCGGCTTAGCAACCAATGACTTTAACTTTTCCAATGCTTCATTAACCGTACCAAAACAAAATGTGAACAGCGGCACTTATAGTGGAACGATCACTTGGACATTATCAAACACCTATCAAGCAGAATAGCAAGGAAAGGGCGACAATGAAAAAACAAATCAAGTGCTTCGTACTCATTAGTTTCTTTATCAGTTTGTGTTGCTTTACGAAAGTCACCGGTCATGCACAGACCACACGGTTCACTGTAACCCCAGAACTTCCCCAAAATCAAGTCAGTGACGTCAGTTATTTCGACTTACTGGTAAATCATGAGACCGAACAGAATTTGACCGTTGCCCTTCATAATACAAGTTCAGAGCCGTTGACCATTAAAGCAGCAGCACTAAATAGTTATACGGCCTCTACTGGGATCATCGCGTACCAAGCAGAACAGACCGCCGAAGAGAACCAAGGAATCTCGTTTAGTCAATTGATTGAAAATCCGAGACAGACGATCCAGCTTGACCCTGGAGAAAGTCGTCAGGTCCATTTTACCCTTTCAATGAAGGCAAAAGAATTTGCAGGAGAAATACTTGGTGTGTTTGACTTTGAAGAAGAACCGGCGGAAACAACTGAAAGTCAGCAAACAAATCTGCAAGCCAACTATAAAATTCAACAAGGGGTCCGCTTGCGTCAGAATGTAGCAACCATGCCTGACCCCCAGTTGTCTTTGGTCAATTCTGAGGCGGTGGAAAGATATGGTTCTACAGCTCTCAAAAGTAGGATCCGCAATGATCAGCCCACAGCCTTTGGCAACATCACTGTCAGAACAGTGATACGTGAGCAAGATAGCGGCAACAAGGTCGGTGGGTTTTCTGCAGAGAATTTTCAAATAGCTCCGAATTCGGTTTTGGAGCTGTTTAGTGCCTTTGATCAGAACATTCTCGAACCGGGGACCTATCTATTACGGATTGAGTTGAATGCGCCTAAAGGAACATGGGTGTTTGAGGATTCGGTGGTGGTTGATCGCAAGCAAGCCAACCTTATCAACCGTCAGACAACGTTAGGTGCAGCGTATCTTCAAAAACAGTACTGGCTCTATGCAGGAGGGCTACTTCTCTTCCTGTTTGTCCTACTTCTCTTGTTCATTTTATATAGGAGACGTAAAAAAGCAGAAGCAGATGTTAGGCTGTCAGTGCAAGAAGAATCAGAATGAAGAAAGCGGAGGACAGTGATGAAAAAGTTTGGCATTATCCGATGGGGCTATGTGTTCTTTTTTAGCATTTTGCTGCTATGTGGGAAACAAGAAATCGTCCATGCTGCGGTATCTGCGCCAGATTTTCCTACGTTAGCGATTGACGATTCTCTGATCACTCCTGTGGGACAAGCGGGGTCGCCACAAGGGGAACCGGGCGTTAATTATGTTCAGATTAATGATGGAGCTACTACCAACTCCAGTGGTGGTGTCTGGTTCAATAAGCCGGTTTCTTTTACTCGCTCTTTTCGGTTAGAAATGGCATTTTGTATCGATAATACAGCAACGGACAGCGATGGGCTCGCTTTTGTGATGCAAAGCAATGGCTTAAATGCGCTGGCAGAACAAGCAGGACCGACGATTGGCGTCTGGTCAAATACAGGAGGAACGACTCCTTTAAATACGGGGGCAATCCCGCAAAGTTTTGCGATTGAATTCGATACGTTCTATAATAATGCCGGTTTGACTGGGGACGGTATGATGGATCGCGATGTTCCTTCCGGCCATCATATCGCATGGAATTTTCCCGGCTCAAATGACGCATATACCACCGATGGCTGGCTGATTATCGATAAAGTCTTAAATCATCGTGATACGGTATCAGTGAGTGATATTTCCGATGGGGTGTGGCATAGTTTTACAGTAGTTTTTGATCAGCCAACGCAAACGTTGCGTTACACCGTACCAGATTTCGGTGTTGATGTGACGGTACCTGTTGATGACACCTTCAAATCAAATTTGAACCTGACTAATAGTGCACCGGTCTATTTTGGTTTTACTGGTGCAAACGGGGGCTATGTTCAAGAAAAAGCAGTGGCGTTTGTCGATGTTGAAGGATTAGTAGAACTTGAGATGCGAACCGGTGTTTTTGAAAAAGACCCAGTCAAACTATTGTTGGATACTGGTACGACACTTTCCCAGCCAGCCACTGTCGACAATAGCAAAACCATTACTTATGCGACCTATCTCTCCTATAAAAGCACCAGTGATCTAGCTGACTTGGAATCGGGAATCTTGCTCTCATCGCTTTTTCCAGAAGGACTATCATTAGTTCCCGAGGCGGTTTATTTTGGAAAAGCCAGTGAAATCATGGTTAATGGCATGCCGGAAGGCGGAACTGCCTTACCTTTTGTCATTGAAAATGGGCAATTGGTTGCGACACTGCCTGACATGGTCAAAGGGAATGAATACATCGTTCACTTTTCCGTCAATTACACAGAAGCGCCGCTCAATCAGAATTTAGATATAGCCATCCCTGTCCAAACTGTTTTTAATGGAAATGCTTTTGTTTCCAGTATGACGTCAGGTGATCCAGAAATTCATTATTATCAAATGACTGGAATCTTTCCACCAACGCTTACAACAGGTTCGGCGTCATTGGCAGAAGCAAAAGCAGACCTGCAGATCGTGCGGCAAAAGCGCAATTCCTATATACCGATCACGATTGATGACCAAAACTCGACCCAAGCCAAAATATATGTCACGGAGTTCTTTACGGAGGATGTGACAATCACCGAAACCGATTTCTCTGAAGCAGCGTTGGTTGAACGGGGAACATTGTCGGAGCCGCTAACGGATACATTGGTGTTAGACACCGAAGAACTAGAACCAGGCACAACCTATTATCTGGCTTCCTATGTGATCGATACAGAAGGCAATCGATCGGCGACACGTTATTATGGGATTGACTTTCGTGGGATTGTAGAATTTCAGCGTGCGCCTGCTTCAATCACAGCGACAGTGACCTTGAATGAACTGGTACGATCCATCAGAGACGATGGCTTTGCTTATATAGCGATTGCTTTTGGTCAAGAAGCCCTTTTGTCTATCAGCAATACCAGCGAAGGAACCTGGCAGTTAAGTGGACAGATAAAGGATTTTATGCAAGAGCAGCAACTATTGGCAGAGGAAATTCAGTTGGTACTCTATGATCCGGTGACCAATCAGCTGGTGGCTTCTGTCACTTCTGAAGAACAAGTGATTTTCCAGCAGGAGCCAACAGGAGCAACGGACTTAACCTTGGATCTTCAGGAATATGATTGCTACTTTCGCTTTGTCCCCAAGTTAGATTTGATTTTACCAGGTACCTATACAGGCACAGTCAACTGGCTGTTGGAGAGTACAATCATTAATGAATAGCAAAAAAAAAACGCCTAGAAGGCGTTTTTTTCGTCTAAAAGTTTATGTCGGTCCCTTTAACTTTGGCGGCTTTTCGCAATTTTTAAAACTAATGATAGGCCTGCTAAAGCAAAACTGCCGTATTTAACGAATTTTTCCAAGGATTCTAAGGTTTGCTGTTTTTTGTGGTTGCAGTCTGGACAGCTTTTTTCATGGGCATTCATTTTTTTTCCACATTTACAATGACTCTTCATCTGTGATCCACTCCTCGTTTCGTTTTATTTTGATGACTTTCTATAATTTAATTATACATGTTGTATAAGGTTCTGTCTGAAATTATGCTGTGTAAGACGTTTGTTAAAATGAGAAAAAACCTACGTTTATTGGGGAGAGGCGTGGAAGTGTGTAATTGCGAGGCTATTGGCAGTTACAGAGCCCGATGGGTAGGAATCGCTATAGATAAAAAAGGAAGGAAATCTGACAATTTTCTCATTTTCGATAGGTGCTGAATCGCTTTGCTTATCAGTTTAGCAAAATTTTGCTATTGTGGAGTAAGATTAGGGGACAAGAAAAGACGCTTCTCTTTTTTTTCTATATTCTATCCTTAATCTGAGAACGAAAATCACCGATAGTATGCTATATATAAGAACAAGGAGCCATCCTTGACAATGTCGAATATGGCATTTGAATGAAAGGATTGATGAAATAAGTGATTTCTTCAATAATTTATACCGATACAAAGGCTTATTTAGATAAAGTGCTAGACCAAGCACTGTTGGATCTACTAAAATCTGATTATCCTAAAGTCTATGAACACGTGCAAAACTTGATTGTTGCTATGGAACAAACGATCCAACAAATTGACAGCACAAATTTTTGGCGGTTGATGCCGGAAATTTTAGGCTATGATTCTCGCTTTGTTTTGTTGAACTCGCTGCAATTGTCAGAAGACAAACTGTTGACGGAAATCGAGATTATTCAGATGATCGAACGTGATTTTCCGAATTTGAATAAAGAATTTTGTGGCTATTCCTTAAAAGAACAAGAGCATGAGAGTTTGATCTTCAGTGTTCAATAAACACTTCTCGTAGGAATATCAAGTAGAGTAAGAAAACGACTAGCTGATCTAGTCGTTTTTTTTTATCAAGAAAAAGAATAATTAAACATGTTATTTATCATTAAAATAAAAATTATTTTGAAATTATGAATAAAATAGATTATTATTGGTATATAATCCTTTTAGTGAAAGAAAAAACAATCGAAAAAAGGAAGAGGAAAGCCAGCTGACTGAAATAGCTGCGATTGTTTTAATTTAGAAAATAAGAACCAGCCTCATCGGCATGGAAAGGAGCAATTATGGATTACTTGAGTTTTTCAAAAAAAGAGTGGGAAGTCTTAGTTTGTTTTTGGGCTGTGGATGAACCTCTGTGCTGTACAGAATTTAGTGAACGTTTCGGCTTAAACCGTAACACATCACTGTCCGTGATTCGCAAGTTAGTAAACAAAGGAGTTCTGGAGATTGCAAGTATCAAAATGAGCGGATCAGTCTTGGCTCGTCGCTTTCAGCCAGCTGTAAGTGAATTGGAGATATTACAGACAGGCCTAACCGATGACCAGATTTTTGAATTAGTGAAAATCGCCATCAGAAAAATCGAAGATCCTGAACAATTAACCCAGTTGCTAAATGTGATTGGTGAATTGAAAAATAAAGCTTCTTAAAGAATACTCGTTTGCATGATAAAAAAATGATCCGCTGTGAAAACAGCGGATCATTTTTCTTGTTCTTGAAATCTTTGTACCATTTTTGTCGTCAATTGATGGAGCACGGACAGTTCTTCCGGTTCAAGAGGCAAGAATTCGGTCACTTTGTAGGGGATCTCTAACGCTTGTTCATGAAGCGCTTTGCCTGAGTCAGTCAATGTGACCCTCAAAGAACGTTCATCGTCTTGATTTCGATTTCTTACTAGGTAGCCTTTTGCTTCAAGCTTTTTTAAAACCGGTGTCAGTGTGCCAGAATCGAGACATAATTGCTTCCCCAATGCTTTGACACTGATCGCTTCATCTTCCCATAACACTAACATCACTAAATATTGGGTATAGGTCAAATTCAACGGGTCCAGTAAGTCTTTGTACTGTTTGATAATTTCTTTTGAAGCGGCGTATAGAGGAAAACACAATTGGTTTTCTAACGCTAAGACATTCATGTTTTCACCCCTTTTTCTAATATCCGCCTCTTATCATAGCTGTTTTTTCAACGAAAGTCTACTCGCTAACGGCTTTGACAGTCACTTCAATGTTGCCAGCTGTGGCTTTTGAATAAGGACATACGGTATGAGCGATCTCAAGCAATTCTTGTGTTTCTTCTGTTGACAATCCTTCGATTTGACCTTCGATCTCAACACCCAAGACAAAACTGGATTCGCTTTCTGCGTATAAGGTCACTTGTGCGCTCACCGTAGAAGCACCATCGATTCCTTTGCTGCTTTTCACCAATTCAAGGGCACTGTTGAAGCAAGCACTAAAACCAGCCGCAAAAAGTTGTTCTGGATTGGTAGCATTTTCGACACGTTTGCCAGGTGCAGTGATGTTTAGCTCAAATGAATGATCGGGACTGTGTACTTCTCCTGAACGGCCACCAGTGTTGATCATTTTAGTCGAATACATTTTTTTCATCATTTCTTCACTCCTGATTTTTATATTTTGTACAATTAAATTGTATACAATTTAATTGAAAAATGCAAGGAATTGGTTTTCGTTCTATGTTTTTTTTCTAAAAAAAAGCGGAATCAGCATAAGTTTACTGTTCTCTTGGGTGAAACGTGCTATCATAGTTAGTAACACTTGTAATAGATTAACAAATGAGTTTGAAGCTTCAAATTTACTGCATGAAGGCAAAGAGGGTGAAAATCATCGTAGATTATATGGAAAAACGAGCGGTAGGGCGCTATTTTCGATCGTTGACGGATCATTATTCAGGCTATATACGGCTTTATGGCACCTATACAGAATATCGGGTGATTGCAGGGATTCCTGCTGAAAATGTCATGTTAGAGATTATCGGGGTTGAAAACGGTGTCTTATTGACCCGTGTAAACAATACATTATTTGAAAATGGAAGAGGGTTTTTACAATGATCATTATCCAAATTATTTTAGTTATTTTAGTATTAGTGATTCTGATTTGGCTGATTGCAAGCACTGCTGTGATCGTTCGTCAAGGGGAAGTCAAAGTTGTCGAAAGTTTTGGGAAGTACGTTCGAACGTTGGAACCAGGGCTTCATTTTCTTGTTCCGATTTTGTATACAGTTAGAGAAAGAGTGTCCTTGAAACAGATTCCTTTGGAGATCGAACCCCAAAGTGCAATCACAAAAGATAATGTAATCGTTCAAATTGATGAAGCAATCAAATACCATGTCACAGATGTGCGTGCCTTTGTCTACGAAAATGAAAACTCCGTTGTTTCAATGATCCAAGATGCCCAATCGAACTTGCGGGGAATCATCGGGAAAATGGATTTAAATGAAGTTTTAAATGGGACTGAAGAAATCAACGTAGCATTGTTTACTTCAATCAAAGATATCACGGCAGGCTATGGGTTAGCGATCGACCGAATCAACATTGGGGAAATCAAAGTTTCGCAAGAAATCATTGAATCAATGAACAAATTGATCACTGCCTCTAGAGACAAAGAATCGATGATCACAAGAGCCCAAGGTGAGAAATCTTCTTCAGTCTTGAGTGCAGAAGCCAAAGCTTCTCAAATGACGATCGACGCCGAAGCCCGAGCGGAACAAACTCAAATCGATGCCGAGGCGCGGGCAAAGCGTGTACGGATTGATGCCGAGGCGGAAGCAGAACGAATCGCGAAAATCACTGAAGCTGAACGCAAACGGATTTTAGCCATCAATGAAGCAATCAAAGAAAGCCAGCTCGACGAGCGCTCACTATCATATCTAGGGATCGAAGCCTTCAGAGATGTGGTGAATAGCAATACCAATACGGTCATTCTGCCATCAAATATGACGGAACTGGGAAATATTCCAGTCGTCAAACAACTTTGGGAAAATGCACCATCTAAATCGGCTGAATAAGTTAAGCACAACAATTGAAAAAGGTTCCCATACTCCGAGAAGAAAGAGGAGTATGGGAACCTTTTTTACTTCGTTTTTTCCGCCGATTGATTATCGACGATCAAGAGGGCCATCATGACATACCCGATCCAACTATCCCGAGAGTATAAAATGTAGCGAGGGGACCAAGAAGCGGCATATTTCTGTTTGTATTCGCGTAACCCTTCAAAAGAATAGAAACGAGAACCAAAGGTGTAAACGAGATAGGCGATCCGCTCTTGCAAGAAACTGCTGCGGAAAGTACCAACGTTGGCTAATGGTGCCATGCCTAAATCAAATTTTTGGTAGCCTTGTTCTTTAAAATAGTCGAATAGCTGAATAAACAAGAAATCCATCGTTCCATTCGGCGCTTTTTCAGGATCGTGGCGCATCAAATCAATGGATGCTAGGCCTGTTTGATAGGTGGGCATAAAGGAAGCGAATGCGACGATCTCCTGTTGCTGATTACGGACGACAGCAATTGGTGCGGTGCTTAGATAGGATTCTGAAAAGAACCCAAGGGAGAACCCTTTTTCTTTCCGTCCATCTAGCCAGTTGTCAGAAATTTCCTTAAGCGTTGCAAATGTTTCGGCTGAAAAGGGTGGGGTGAGCACATCAAAAGTAAAGCCTTCTTTAGTGATCTTATTGTTCAATGCCCGCTGTCCCTTCATTTTCTTTCCTGAGAGGGTGAAGCTAGGTAGATCCACATAAGCTTTCTCACCGAATTTGATAAAGTCATACCCAAATTCATGCAGCAGCATCACCATTTCTTCACTACTTTCATAAAAGACCGGCAGATAATTCCATTGATCCATTTCTGTTAAGAAAGTTTCCAGTGCCTGTGGAAAGTCTGCTTGCTTCCCAGAAGGATCCCCCATGACTAAACATTTGTTATTAAAGGTCGTAAATTGAAAAAAGACCGTCGGCTCGCCAATTTCTGGATACACGTATACTTTCTTGTCTTTTAGATACACCAGATGGCTGTCGCTGTTGCCACCGTAAGTATTTAAAACATGTTTCACTTTATCAGTGGCAGCACTGACGCCTAATTGGTGTTTTGGTCCCATCAAGTACCGGGCAAACAGCAGCATCGCAATGGCGACGAATAAAATCGCAACGAACCCTTGCAGCCATAATTTTTCAGAAGGGAAAAGCAAAAAATCCATCGAATGGTGATGCGTTGGATGTCGATTGATATGAGGCATATTGTAGACCCCGATAATGACATAGAGGATCGTCAACGAACCAATTAACAAACCATCGATCGTCAGCCATTCCCACGAGAAGACGAGTTGTTTACGGAACAACTCGCTTTTTGAAAAAATCATGATTGCTAATAATAATAGAAGAAACAGCATGGTCGAAAAACGGAAGCCAGCAAAAATAGCATAACCGATTGTTGCTGCAATCAACAAAAGCGTCGGCACGTACGCGCGACTGACACGGGCAGATATCCCTCGACCGGCAATTAAAAAGAGGTAACCGAGAAAAATACTCGGGTACTGCATCACAAAATTCAAGCGAATCGGATTGAGGTGGGCTAACCATTTGATTTGATCAAAGGCTTCTGGAATCGTGGCGGAGAGCACCAACATCGTTCCCGTCAAATAAAGCAGCAACACTTCGATCTTGTGGAACACTTCCAACAACAAGCTTTTTGGAATACCAGAAAAGCGCTGGTTGAGGGAGACGCCGACATTTTTTGAGAAAAAAAGCAAACCGATCAAAAAGGGAATGATGTAATAAAACAGGCGGAAAAGCAACAGCCAAGCAATGACACTTTCACGGGGAATCTGCAGTGAGCCCATTCCCATGATCATCATTACATCAAAGGTTCCAAGTTCTCCGGGAATCATCGAAACGATCCCAATCACGGAGGCAGCGATGAAAAGTGGCAACAATTGAAACACATCCACCGAGATGCCCATCAAGAGACCAGTCGTAAAGAAGGCTGCAAAAACACCTAGCCATTCTAATAAGGAAGCGGCGATCAACTGCAGACGATCACGCCGTTGCAGTCCACCTAAGTAAGCATTTTTTTTGGAAAAACTAAGGGCATAGACAACTGGAAAATAAAGACTACCGCCTAAAAGCCAGATCCAATACTGTTGCAGATAATCTGTCGTTGGACCAAATAAGACGAAGGCTAGTGCAGCAAGGGATAAAATCGAAAGACCAGACATCAGGTAAATAAAAATCTTCGAAATTGCTTGGGCAACTTCTTTGCCTTTTTTTCCTTTGCCGTAAAATTCCGAGCGTAATCCGATGCTGATGAAGCCGCCGAAGCCGATTAAGTTGTTCATAGTGTTGATGATCCAGCTGGTTTCCAGCAAATAACGGCGATCAGGTTTGTCCCCTAATAGGCGGTTCAAGACAATGTCATATAAGACCATTGGCAAGACACATAATAACCCAATGACAGCCATTAATGCCACTCGCCAAAGTGCCAGTTGCGCAAACAACTCTTTTAATTGATCAATGGAGATCGTCTTGCTTAATGAAAGCAGTTCGCCCAACACGATCACGGCTACTGCAATCAAGAAGAGTGTTTTAAACAGTGAGCGGTGGTCGCGGAGCCAAGTAAAGATTCTCATAGTTATTCACCGACCTTTTCTAAAAAAGATAATACTTTCGTGTTAAATACCTCTGGATTCTTTCGTGCAAAACTATGTCCTTGTCCTTTGACGACGATAAAATTGGACTGAGGGATACTGTTTGCAATATAAAAAGAATGGGAAAGCTTGATCGAATCACGTTTGCCGACCAAAATCAATGTCGGCACACTGAGGTGATTCAAATCGGCTGTAGATAAACCGATTGGACGAAACAACAATCCCAAAATAGGGAGAAAGCCCCGCATTCCTTTTGAGAATGGGGAACAAAGCCAAACGATCAGATATTGCAAGACACTCCCCATTCGAGAAAAGAGTCTAACTCCCCGTGGCTCAGTATTGCCCGAGTTTAAAATCATACAACTAACATACTCAGGGTAAAGATGACAAAAGACCATTGCTAGATTAGCCCCATCACTAAATCCTAATAGGGCGATTTTAGACAAATTTTCTTGCTGAATGATTGCTAAAAGATCCGTTGCCATTTTAAAAAAATCGATCTTTTTCTGTGTGTTAGTGGACTTGCCATGCCCACGGCTATCGATTAAGTACAATTGATGTTTTTGTCGCAATGCATCGACCTGCTTTGAGAAATAGGCACTGCTACCGCCATTTCCGTGCAATAAAAAAAGAGGGCATCCTGAACCGGTTTTTTCATAATAGAGGACAGACCCATCCGGTAAGGGTGCGTAACATTTTTCAACTTTCATTTTTTCACCTACTTTCTAAGAGTATACCTTGAAGTCAGTAGCTATCACAAACATATCACTAGATAAAATGAGGAAAAATAACATTCTACTCATTTTTTTTTTAGCAGATATTTAGGAAAAGGCTTTTTTCTTTACAATGTAAATAAAAATAATCGACTAAGTTAATTAATTTGTTTTCAGAAAATTCTTTACAAACACGTATTCGTTGACTATAATCGAACTAACTAATTGAGAATGATTTTCATTTATGAAAGGGAGGCTAGCCAATGACCACTATAGCAGATGTTCTGATTATCGGAGGAGGGCCCACGGGGCTCTATGCGAGTTTTTATGCTGGATTACGTGATCTATCGGTCGTATTGTTTGAAGCACAAGCCGAATTAGGCGGGAAGATCAATTTTTATCCTGAAAAAATGGTCTGGGATGTGGGTGCATTGCCGCCAACCAAGGGGAAGAAAGTCAAAGAACACTTGATTGAACAGGCTAAGTTGTTTGATCCAACGATCTATCTGAAAACGAAAATCATCGAATTGACCAAGGAAGACGATCTTTTTTATGCAGTGGATGACCAAGGGAGGACCCATGTTGGACGCACCGTTTTAGTTTGTATTGGCGGCGGTGTCGTTTCTCCGCAAAAATTGCCTTGTTTCATCCATAATAATGTCGACAACTATATCCACTATCAGTTTCCTGACCAGCAAGCGATCCAAGGCAAACATCTTGTGATCTCTGGCGGCGGGGATGCAGCAGTTGATTATGCGATTGAAGCGGCGTCTTATGGGGCAAAAGTTTCGCTTTGTTATCGGGGCGAGAAATTGAAGGCCCATGAAGCACAAGTAAAGAAGATGAAAGCAGAAGGGATTCAAGTGCTGATGAATCACACGATTGACGGGGTGAATCAAGCCGAAACCTTCAATATGGTTCTAAGATTAAAAAACAGTGCTAACCAAGAAACGATCGATTTTTTATGCGATCATTTGTTGATCCAACATGGCTATGACCGGGACAGTGCCTTGTTAGATAAAGTTTCCTTTGATCTCGCACGTCATGAAGATTTTTATTTGAACTGTGAGATTCCAACAAAAACCAGCCATCCCGGTGTGTTTGCAGCTGGTGACATCCATTACTTCAAAGGCAAAGTGAATCTTTTGGCAGGCGCCTTTCAAGATGCTGCGCAAGCAGTCAACCAAATCAAACACTATTTAGAGCCGACCAGTGTCCCACAGGCGATGGTTTCTTCCCATAATGAGAAATTCAGTGAAAGAAATCGACAGCTGCTGGTGAACGAGTAGCAGCGATTCTTTTTGAAAGAAAAAAAGCAAAAAACAGGATTCCCTTGGGAGTCCTGTTTTTTTGGTAACCTCAGAACAGAAATTCGTTTCACTAGAAGTGAATGTTTGCCACTCCTAAAAAATAAAATCTCTCAAATAAATGATGCAATTGATGAAAATTTCAGCTATTATTTTCAAGTTGACTAATTGGAGGGGATGACATGAATCAAACAAGATATGCAGAATTAAAACAAGCAGAAAGAGGCGCTATCTTAAGTATCGTTGCCTACATTTTTGTTTCCATCGCCAAACTAGTTATTGGTCGTTTGGCAAACTCTGAAGGATTATGGGCGGATGGATTAAACAATGCGACGGATATCGTAGCTTCTATCGCTGTTTTGATCGGTTTGCGTTTGGCTCAAAAGCCAGCAGATGAAGACCATAAATATGGTCATTGGAAAGCAGAAAATGTGGCGAGTCTCGTAACATCCTTGATTATGCTGGCGGTCGGTCTGCAGGTTTTATGGTCCTCCATTCAAACGATTCTACTCGGTGAAACGCAAAGTCCCGATATGATCGCGGCAGTCGTCGGTATCATTTCAGCTATTTTGATGTATAGTATGTATTACTACAATAAGCGATTATCCGCTCGCGTAAAAAGCTCCGCTTTGCTAGCAGCTGCTAAAGACAACCGCAGCGATGCGTGGACGAGTATTGGAACGGCGATCGCTATTTTTGCCGCCTCATTTGGTATCGGTTGGTTAGACAGTTTGACTGCGATCGTGGTAGCTCTTTTGATTATCAAAACCGCCGTTGACATTTTTCGCGAGAGTGCCTTTTCACTTTCTGATGGGTTTGATGAATCGTTAGTCGTGGAGTATGAAGCGGCAATCGCTGGTTTTTCTGAAGTGAAATCTGTTAAATCGATTCGAGGAAGAATGTATGGTGCCAATGTTTTTCTCGATGTCGTCGTGACGATGGACAAATCTTTGACGGTTGAAAAGAGTCATAACGTGGCAGATGCTATTGAAGATCTCTTAGCTGATCGTTTTCAGGTGTTTGATACTGACATCCACATTGAGCCAGCTACCGAATAAATTTTCTGGCAAAACCTTGGTAGGACAAGGATGTAAACCACCCGTTTCCTGTTTGTAAACTGAAAAGTTCTTACGGAACCTGCTCATTCATGGCAAACTAGAGGTAACAAAGGAAGAAAGTAGGGAGCCCTATGAATAATAAGCAGGTAGTAGAAAATGAATTAGTTATTTCTTTAGATAAAATGGATGAAACAGAAATGATGGCAATTTGCCAACAATATATTGCGGCTATCGATGATAGCCAAGTCCTCTTCGCTTTACTGAAAAAAGTTCAAGCCTCTAAAGCAGCAGTAAGCAAATAAAAAAAACCGGCATCTTATGCATTGATGTTCCCCGCAGCGAAAGCGAAGGAGCATTGATCAACAGGAAAAGATGCCGGTTATTTTTCGATTTGTTCAAGTCTTTTTAAAAACTTTTAAAGGACGTTTAATAGTGCGGTTAATCCATAGACGAGCAAAGAGGCTATACCTAATGGAATAATGCGTCGAAATATAATCTCTTTCAAGCGCTTGCCTGCTTGTCGTTCTTTTTCATAGTTAGAATCATGAGCGTGTGCTTTAAATTGCTGAGGAGAACGAGAAAAGATCAAGCCATTGGTCATCGATAAAACCCATCCAATCAACACCATGAAGAAAGAAACAAAAATGATTGCCAGTAAAAGTAGTTGTAAGAGTTGCATCGTGTTGCTACCTCCTTTTCGTCACCTTTTTTTTCACTTCTAGTTTACCATCTTTTTAAACTTTTAGGGATCTTTATTCAACGTGCCCTTTCTTTTTTTGGTTCTTCCCTTATAATAGAGATATTTATAAGCGAGTTTCTGTTTCGCACAGCAACAGAGAGAAGGGATTCTTATGGCAATTACACAAAAAATCATTCAATCACCAGAAGACTTCCAAACGTTGGATCGTTTGATCAAAGAAATCTGGCCAGAAGTGTTTACATCAATCATTGGTTCGGATCAAGTCGCGTATATGCTGGCTCATTATCAATCACCAGCAGCGATTCAAAACGAAGTCCAGCAAGGAGCCGTCTATCTTTTACTAATGGAAGGTGACCAAGCAGTGGGGTATACAGCGTATGAAGAAACGCCGCAGCAGATTTATTTAAGTAAATTGTATCTCCACCTATCCACAAGAGGCAAAGGCTATGCCAGCCAAGTCTTTGATTGGTATGAGGAAATCGCCTCAGGCAAAACGTTGCATTTAAACGTCAACAAACAAAATCAGCAAGCGATCGCTGTTTATGAACATCGTGGCTTTGAACGCGTTTCTGAACGCACCGTTACGATTGGTTCGGGATTTGTTATGGATGATTTTATTTATGAGAAGAAAGTATAATTAAGTAGAAAATTCATTTGATAAACCAAAAAACATTAAATGAATCAAGAATCTTATTTTTGATTTTAATATCGTGCCTATTGGGAAACATTGCCAATAGGTTTTTTTGTATCTAGCTAATTCTAAAATTCCTTATCAACATATAAATTTTTAAGTCGTGCTACTGTGTAAAATTACAATGAATAAATGTTCTTTTGAGCTGTTAAAATAGTTTCGTCTATTCGTAAAAAACATATTTACTCCCAGGAAGCACTGTGCTATTATCCTTGTATAAACATTATAATGTTATAAACTAAGGAGGCAATTATGAAAGGGTTTGTAGAATTTATTGAACAGAAATTGATGCCGATTGCAAATAAAGTGGGGATGCAACGGCACATGGTAGCGATTCGTAAGGGGATCATCGCTACTTTACCATTAACGATCGTTGGGTCTTTCTTCACGATCTTACTGAATTTTCCCATCGAATCAGTCGCTGCCGTGATCGAACCGTATCGGGAAGTTTTGGATATTCCCTTTCGTTATACAGTCGGGTTATTGGCATTGTATGCAACGTATGGGATTGCTTCATCGCTAGCCAAAAGCTACAAGCTGGATTCATTGACTGCGGGTATTTTAGCAACGATGTCCTTTCTTGTAACCGCTGCACCACCGTTGCGAGTCTTTGATTCTGTGGAAGGTATCATTGATGCGGGACGTTATATCAATGTGGCCAACCTAGGCTCCGGCTCTTTGTTTGGCGCGATCGTCACGGCAATCTTGTCCGTTGAAATCTATCGTTTCTTTATCGTAAAAAACATTACCATCAAAATGCCAGATGGCGTGCCACCAGAAGTGACGAATTCATTCATGGCGTTGATTCCTGGAGGAGCGATCCTGATTTTGTTCTGGGTGATCCGTCATATGTTAGGCTTTGACATCAATGGCTTTTTAAGTAACTTGTTGATGCCGTTAAAAGACGTGCTTGCTGGTAATAGCTTGTTTGGTGGTTTGCTGACTGTCTTCTTGATCTGTTTCTTCTGGGTACTGGGAATTCATGGACCAGCCATCATGGGTCCTGTCATTCGTCCCTTCTGGGATATTTCCATCGCTGAAAATATGGAAGCCTTCCAAGCATCTGGCAATGCGCATGAATTGCCTAATATTTTTACGGAACAATTTTTACAATGGTTCGTATGGATCGGTGGAGCCGGTACGACCTTAGCGTTGGTCGTTTTGTTCTTCTTCTCCAAATCAAAATACTTGAAACAATTGGGCCGTTTGTCCATCTTGCCAGGCCTATTCAATATCAATGAACCAGTGATTTTCGGTGCACCGATCGTAATGAACCCAATCTTAGGTATTCCTTTCTTGGTGGCACCGTTGATTACGACAACGATTTCTTACTTCGCTACCATTACCGGTGTTGTACCGATGATGGCTGCCAGACTTGGGTTTGCCATTCCAGCACCAATCGCCGCCTGGATGAGTACGGACTGGAGTATCGCAGCAGCGATTTTAGTGATCGTCAACTTCTTTATCACACTCGCAATCTATTACCCATTCTTTAAAGTCTTTGAGAAACAGCAGATTGCCCGAGAGCAAGAAGAAGAAACAGCCGCTTAAGCAAAACAAAAAGAGTGAGGTGCAAACATGGGGATTTATGCCATTTGTTTATTTTTTGGTTGTCAAATTTGGTTAACAAAATCAGCACAAGGGAAAAAAATTCAAGAAGTGCCGTTTTGGCGGATGCTTTTGTTCGGGATTCTTGGCGTTGCTGCAGCGATCCTACTGAGCCGTCAGTTTCCGTGGGGACCATTTTTGACGATGACGGCGACGATTGTTTGCAGTTCGCTTTTACTGACACGTTTTACTGCTTTTTATGAAGAAATGAGGATGAGATAAGTTGAAAAGAAAACTAGGAGTATCGGTGTATCCCGATCACAGTGATTTTGAAACAGATAAAGCCTATCTGCAATTAGCCCATGATTATGGCTTTAGCCGCATTTTTATGAGTATGTTGGAAGTGAGCGACGGCAAAGAAAACGTGCAGAAAAAATTTAAAGCGTTGATTGATTTTGCCAAAGGATTAGGCTATGAAACGATTTTAGACGTGGCACCAGCCATCTTTTCTGAACTAGGCATCTCCTATGATGACTTGACCTTTTTTCATGAACTAGGTGCCGATGGGATTCGTTTAGATTTAGGTTTTGACGGCAACAAAGAAGCGATGTTGACCTACAATCCCTTTGGTTTAGCTGTTGAATTGAATATGAGCAATGATGTGGCGTATTTAGACAATATTTTGACCTATCAAGCCAACATTCCTTACTTATACGGCTGCCACAATTTCTATCCACAAGAAGGGACTGCCTTACCCTATGATTTCTTTGAAAAATGCAGTCGTCGTTTCAAGGAAAAAGGCATTCGAACCGCCGCATTTATCTCTTCTCAAACGGGAACGATCGGACCTTGGGATATCAATGATGGCTTACCGACCTTAGAAATGCACCGAAGAATGCCTGTAGAAACTGCCGCAAAGCATTTGTTTGCCACAGGCTTGATTGATGATGTCATTATCGGCAATGCTTATGCTTCGGAAGCAGAATTGGCGGCACTAGGAGCGATTGATCGCTACCAGACGGCATTTGCGATTGAATTTGTGCCTGAAATCAATGAAGTTGAACGCCGAATTGCCCTTGACGAGCAGCATTACCGCCGAGGCGACATCACTGACCGGATGATCCGTTCCACAGAAGTTCGTAAAAAGTATAAGAACCATGACAATCCTGCCCATGACCACGAAGGAGTCTTTCAACGAGGGGATGTTGTGATCGGCAATGATCGTTTTGGCAAGTACAAAAACGAGCTGCAAGTCGTGCTAGAGCCTCACTCAGACCCACGAAAAAATAAAATCGGTTCGATCGTCGAACAAGAGTTAGTTCTGCTGCCCTTTATCCATCCTTGGTCGAAATTCACTTTCACAGAGAGGAAGGTGTAACGAAATGTTTGATTTGATTATTCGTCAAGCCCGCACGATCGATGAAAAAGTATTTGATATTGGGATTCAAGACGGCAAAATCACTGCTCTGGCACCCATGTTGAAGGAGCAGGCGAAACAAGAGCTGACCTTAGCAGAAGGGGAGTTCTTGTCAGCTGGTTGGATCGATGACCATGTCCATTGTTTCGAGGAAATGACGCTCTATTATGATTATCCAGACGAGATCGGTGTCAAACAAGGCGTCACGACCGTTATCGATGCGGGGACGACTGGCGCCGAAAATATCCATCGGTTTTATGATTTAGCCAAAGAAGCCAAAACCAATGTCTTTGCTTTAGTCAATATTTCCAAATGGGGGATCGTAGAGCAGGATGAACTTGCGGATCTGTCAAAAGTCAAAAAAGAATTGGTCAAAGAAGCGTTGCAGAAGTTTCCTGACTTTATCGTCGGGATCAAAGCCCGAATGAGTAAAACGGTGATCGGCGAAAATGGCATCACGCCGTTGAAATTAGCCAAAGCGATCCAAGCTGAAAATCAACCGTTGCCTCTGATGGTCCATATTGGTTCAGCACCACCGAATTTAGCAGAGATTCTCGCTGAATTGGAAGCAGGTGATGTGGTGACCCATTGCTTTAACGGCAAAGCCAATGGGATTTTGGATCAGACGAACCAAACCATCAAGCCTTTCGTCTTTGCTGCCTATGAAAAAGGCTTGGTCTTCGATATTGGTCATGGGACAGACAGTTTCAATTTTGACGTGGCGGAGACGGCCTTTGCCAATCAGCTAAAGGCTTCTTCCATTAGTACGGATATCTACATCCGCAATCGTACCAATGGACCTGTTTTTGATTTAGCGACGACTATGGAAAAATTAGCGGTCGTAGGGTATGATTGGCGTGAGATCATCGAGAAGGTGACCAGTGCCCCTGCGAAGCAATTTCATTTACAGAACAAAGGCGAGATCGCATTGGGATATGATGCTGATTTTACGATTTTCCGCTTTGAAGAGGGCGAAAAGGAATTGACGGATTCTAACGGCAATCGCCGAATCACGACACAACAGATCGTGCCGCAAAAAGCGGTGATAGGAGGGGAACTTTTTGACACTGAATATTGAAGAATTAGGCTTGAAAGAAGTCATCAATGCTTCTGGCAAAATGACGATTCTAGGTGTCTCGAAAGTCAGCGAAGGCGTGCTTGCAGCCCAGCGCTATGGCGGGGAGTATTTCTTTGAAATGGCAGATCTAGCAGAAAAAACCGGTGCCTATTTAGCAAAATTGTTGAAAACGGAAGATGCGCAAATCGTTTCTTCCGCTTCGGCGGGAATCGCCCAATCAGTGGCGGCACTCATCGGTCAAGGAGACAGCTATCATTTGTACCACCCATATAGTGAGAAAATCAGCAAGCGGGAGATCATTTTGCCCAAAGGCCACAACGTAGATTATGGCACACCGGTGGAAGTGATGGTGGCGCAAGGCGGCGGAAAAGTCGTAGAAGCAGGCTATGCCAATATGTGCACACCCGAGCACATTGAACAGATGATTACGCCCGAAACGGCGGGGATCCTCTACATAAAGAGTCATCATACCGTTCAAAAAAGTATGCTGACGGTAGCAGAAACGGCCCAAGTTGCCAAGGCACACGATCTTCCATTGATCGTTGATGCGGCTGCTGAGGAAGATTTGTTTGCCTATACCCAAGCAGGTGCTGATTTAGTGATCTATTCAGGTGCGAAAGCACTGTCAGGACCAAGTGCTGGCTTAGTGATCGGCAAGCAGCCCTATGTCTCTTGGGTGCGCCTGCAATCCAAAGGTATTGGTCGAGCAATGAAAATCGGTAAAGACAATATTCTCGGATTTACCCAAGCCGTGACGGATTATCTAACGGAGGGAACAGAATCTGGCGCTTCGATGCAAGAGCGCCTACAACCATTTATTGCGGCAATCAATGAAATCACTGGTTTCGAAGCAAAAATCGTTCAAGACAGCGCCGGCAGAGACATTTATCGAGCGAGTGTTAAAGTGAAAGAACCAAGTGCCAAAGCAGTGATCGACGCGCTAAAAGCGGGAGAGCCAGCGATTTATACCCGTGAATACCAAGCCAATAACGGCATTATTGAATTTGATATCCGAGCATTCAATGAACAAGAAATGGCAGTGATCACCGATCGCTTACAAGAAATTATGTTAGGAGCAACCCAAAAATGAAAACTTCACCCAATTATTTCGCTGACCGTGTCTGTCTGAATGTGTTAGCAAACTCTATTGAAAATGCGAAAGCTTGTTACGAAGCAGCAGAGGGCAACATCGTCCTAGGTGTTTTATCAAAAAACTATGATAGTGATGAGGCGGCTATCGCTGACATGAAGAACTATCAAGCGGCAACAAATAATGCCCTTTCTGTAGGGCTTGGTGCTGGCGACCCCAATCAAAGTGAAATGGTCTCCCGAATTTCCGCTGTTCTTCAACCACAGCATGTTAACCAAGTGTTCACGGGGGCAGGGACCTCACGAGCTTTGTTAGGACAATCTGAAACGATCGTCAATGCCCTTGTTTCACCAACGGGAAAAGTCGGCTATGTCAATATTGCTACTGGACCATTGAGTTCACAAACTCTAGCTGCAGAAGTCCCCGTCGAAACAGCGATCGCTTTATTAAAAGATATGGGCGCTAGTTCTATCAAGTATTTTCCAATGAAAGGGTTGGCTCATAAAGCAGAGTATCAAGCAGTAGCAGAGGCTTGTGCTGCGAATGATTTTTATTTGGAACCGACCGGCGGCATCGATTTAGAAAACTTTGAAGAAATCTTGCAGATCGCTGTTGATGCAGGAGTAAAAAAAATCATTCCACATATTTACAGCTCGATCATCGATGGCGAAACAGGGGACACACGCCCTGAAGATGTACAGACATTAGCAGAAATGACGAAAAAGGTGTTGGCAGCAGCCAAATAGGGGGGGATCAATGATGCGGATCGGTGCTTACGGTGAGGTAATGATGCGATTGACGCCACCAGAATATCGAACACTGGAACAGACCCACTCTTTGCGGATGGATTTTACAGGAACAGGGGTCAATCTGTTAGGTAATTTGGCGCATTTCGGCTTGACCACCTCGATGCTGACACAAGTGCCAGCCAACCGTTTAGGGGATACGGCGAAAGCCAGCTTGCGTTCTTATGGGATTCAAACAGCATTTGTTGGCAAAAAATACAGCCATATCGGCAGTTATTTCGCCGAAATCGGCTACGGCGCTCGTCCGACTTACGTGACTTATCAAAATCGCCATCATAGTTCCTTTGGCGTTTCAGGTCCAGAAGAATATGCCATCGATGGATTTCTAGAAACAGTCGATCTCATTCATATTTGCGGGATCTCTCTTAGTTTGACTGAGAGAACCTGGCAAACTGCATTGGCTTTGGCGAAACAGGCCCATGTAAAGCAGATTCGCGTCTGCTTTGATTTTAACTTCCGCCCAAGCTTGAATGAAGAATTAAATCGTGAGGTACTAAAACAACGGTATGAAACGATTCTACCTTATTCTGATCTAGTTTTCGGCTCTGTCCGTGACTTGGAGGAGCTGCTGGCATATCCCTTAGAGGAAACAGAAGGCGCCGAGCTTGCGTTGATCCAATCCTTTATTGACCAGTATCAACTAGAATGGTTCTGCGGGACACGCCGTCTAGCCGTGGAAGACAAGCAATTTATCAGTGGAAGAATCATTACGGCGCAGGATGCCTATGAAACGGCACCGCAGCTGCTGCAAGTATTGGATCGGATCGGGGCAGGGGATGCCTATGCCGCTGGTGTATTATTAGGCTATGCCGAAAAATGGTCGCTCCAACGCACCGCTGATTTTGCAATCACGAATGCTGTATTGGCTCATACGATGCTGGGAGATGTCCCATTAACCACCAAAGAACAAGTGGAACAAGTCTTACAGGCACCAGGAAAAGACTTGATTCGCTAGAAAAAACACTTGCGTCCTTCTCTTGATGGATAACTGCGCAAAAGCAGAACAATCGGCTGCTTTTGCGCAATCATCCATCGATTTTAGGAGAAGACCGCAAGTGTTTTTATTGTTTTAAAAAGGTTTCTACTTTTTTCTCAGGGATCACCCACAACAATAGCACGAGACTATCCAGCGTGATGATAAGTAGTGGATGGACCAGCCAGCCGAGGAGCAATGCCAGCACGTTGATAAACAACGTAAAGTAGAGTTTCTTGTATCCGCGAAACAGTTCTACGATGGCTTGATTGTCAGGGTTGGCACGCACCAAAGACTTTCCTACAAGGAAATAGCTGAAATCCGTCAATAAAATGACAGACCCGTATAGCAGCTGAGGGGCAAGAGCGACTGGATAACGACTGACCCATGACGTTACAAAAGGAAAGAGGGTTAGTGCCAGGATCAATAAATGATTCGCCCACAAGGTCCAACCGTCAATTTTAGATACTACTTGAAATAGATGATGGTGATTGTTCCAGTAGATCGCTAACATCACAAAGCTGATCAAATAAATAATAAATTGCTGTTCCACTCCTAAAAAAGAAGCAAAGGTATCGCCTTCGGGCTGGTGCAATTCCAGTACTAATAAGGTCATTACGATCGCAATGACCGCATCCGTAAAGGCTTCGATTCGATTTTTTGACATGTACATCCATCCTTTTATGTTCCAGTTTACAGGATCAGTGTACGCGATTGTCAGAAATTCGTCTAATAATTTTTCTCGCGCATTACCCAATTGGACTCGCTATTTCGCAATTGGCCCACTGCCTAGTGCACCGAATAAAAACAAATCGATCGCTTCTGGCATTTTGTCTTCTTTTCCCGGTGAGTCCAAGTGAGCCGCCATCAGCACTAACAACTGGCTGGTAACAAATTCTGGATCGACATCCGAACGAAGATTGGAATCACTGCGACGGAACAAGTCAAGAAACGGTTCTTTGTAATTTTTCCGCCAAAGCAAGTACAGTTTTTTTGAAGTGTCCTCAGAAACGGTATGCTGAATGTCGTGCATCATCATATAAAAATTGATGCGATGCCGACTTCTTAAAAAAAGAAACATGTTTAAGATTTTTTCAGAGATCGTCAAGGAAGTATCTTCAACAGTCTGATTTAGTTTTCCAGAAACCTCTTGTGCCAAAGAGACCATCACTTCATAATAGATGGCTTCTTTGCCTTTGAAGTGATAATAAAGATTGGGTTGGGTGATGCCGACGGCTTCTGCGATCTGTCTAGTAGAAGTTGCTTGATACCCCTGCTGCATAAACAGGTTTTCTGCGACTCGTAATATTTTTTCTCGCAAGTTCAAAGTCAGCCCTCCCAACGTTCCTGACGAAGCATTTTTTTCGCGGTAAACAAAAGTTGGATTTTCCGTTGTTTCGGTACCGCTGTTTTTTCAGCAAATACTTGATAGTTGTTTTTGCGGATCACGGTCAAGATTTCCCGATAGATCAAAGCAGCTGCTAATAGAGCTTCACGGCAATCTTCATCGATTTGCGGCATCATGACAAAAGATTCCTGATAAAGCGTCTCAGCAAGTTGCGCTTCGTGTTCCCACATCTCGATAAACTGCTGGTTTTGATTGCCAGCTGCTAATGCCTCTCGCGAAAGGTTGAATTGCGCCAAGACCGTTTGTGGCAAATAGATGCGGCCCATTCGCAGATCCTCGCCAATATCACGTAAAATATTGGTGCGTTGCATCGCTTCACCCAATTTTATGGCGGGCTCTTGAATCGCAGCGGCTGTTTGTGAGAGAATCGGCAAGAGCATCAGACCCACACTGCCGGCTACGTAGTAACTATAGTCGGAAAGCTCTTTTTCAGAGGTGGGCTGCTGGAAGTCAAGGTCTTGTTTTTGTCCCACCAATAGATCGAAAAAGGGCTGAAACTGTAGGTCAAACTGTTGGAAAGAAAGGGTCAATGCCCGCCAAATGGCTTCATCAGGATCTTCTTCCTTGATGGCTTGCGGCAAGTCGATCGCATCGCCGGTTAATAGTTCTTGTATTTTTTCCAAGCGTTTTTTCATGGCTTCGATCAACAATGGGTCTTGCTTTTCATCGACGGCATCATCGGCACGTCGACAAAAGGCGTAGACGGCATAGACGGCGCGTGCTTTGTCTTTTGGCAATTGAGAAAAGGCGGTATGAAAGTTTTTCGAATGCTTTTTTATGATGGCCTCACAGTATAAAAAATCGTTGTCGTATTCATCAAAGACGCTTAATGATTTAACGGTCATCTTTTAACAACTCCTCCACAGCTAACTTGGCACTTTGCATCACGATTGGCACACCCGCTCCCGGATGCGTACTGCTGCCGCAGAAGTATAGGCCTTCTGCATAATCAAATTTATTATGGGGACGATAGTAATTGCTTTGCGCCAAGGTTGGTTTCAAGCCAAATGTCGCACCGTTGTAAGCATTGAACCGATCATTGAACGTATCTGGCGTATACATTTTTTCATACACGATGTGTTCATCGATATCCGTAAAGATCGTTTTTTCTTTTAATAATCCAATGATCTGCTGGCGGTAGCTTTGGATCGTTTCATCCGTCCATTGATCAAATTTAGATAATTCAGGTACTGGGACTAAAACATAAAGACCTTCTTGACCATCAGGTGCTAAGGAAGCATCTTTCAGGGTTGGACGATACAAGTAGAAGGATGGATCTTCTGGCAGCTTGCCAGCCTCGAAAAGATCGTCTACATTGCGTTTGAAATCATTGGCAAAATAAATGCTATGGAGTGCGCTATCTTCATATTTTTTGTCCAGTCCTAAATAAAGCAAGAAACAAGAACAAGAGTAATCCATCGAAGCGATTTTTTGATTGGTGTATTTGCCGCGTTTTGATTCATCAGGAATCAAGCTTTCCATAGCATAAGGAAAATCAGCCGCACAAATCACGGCATCTGCGGTGATCGTTTCTCCATTGACACGAACGCCTTTGGTTTGCTTGTTTTCGATCAATAATTCATCGATTGGGGTATTGTAATGGATCGTTCCGCCTAATTCTTGGAACAAACGTGCCATACCAGTGGCTAATGTATACATGCCGCCTTTGATGAAATAGACCCCATACATCAACTCGATCATAGGGATGATGGTATAAAGGGACGGCCCTTGGTAAGGGGAGACACCGATATACAAGGTTTGAAACGCCAATGATTTTCGCAGGCGATCATCTTTGACAAATTTAGAAATGGAAGAGTAGGCGTCACTAAACGTTCGCAGCTTTAACCCTGCCCATAATGATTTGGGATTGTAAAAGTCTCGCCATGTCCGAAACGACTTGGTGATGAAGGACTCTTTGGCGATCACATAGCGTTTGTAAATATCTGCTAAAAAGGCAAAATAGCCTTGAGCATCTTCTTCCGAGATCGCTTCTAGCGTTTTGGTCAATTCTACTAAGTCGTTTGAGAAGGTCAGCGGTTCGTCTTGAGCAAAATACAGCTGCAGCATCGGATCGACTTTCTCCATAGGAATATAGTCATTCGGATCAACGCCAGCAAATTCAAACACTTCACGATAAATTTCAGGCATCATCACGATGGTGGGTCCCACATCAAAGGTAAAGCCGTTTTCCTTGATCTGATTCATTTTGCCCCCAGGTTGACCTTCTTTTTCGTAGAGGGTGACGTCATAGCCAAGTTTTTGCAAACGGACAGCAGCAGCTAATCCTGACACGCCCGCACCGACAACAATAATTTTTTTCATGCTTGCTCCTTCTGCGAATCACTTGATTCGGCTTCTTTTTTCGTGTGTTCTTTTTCTTCTAAAACGCCATCCTTCATGACGAGGACCCGATCACAATAATCTGTCAAACGGGTATCATGGGTCACCATAATGGTGGCTTTTTGTTTTTCTTTGGTTTCTTTTGCTAAGATTTTGACGACTTCGACGGCTTTTTTTGAATCAAGACTCGCCGTTGGTTCATCTGCCAAAATGATGGTGGGATCATGATAGAGCGCTCGGGCAATAGCCACACGCTGCCTTTCACCACCAGATAGTTCATCGGGGTATTTGTTCTGCAGCTTTTCAATCCCTAGTTGTTCAAACAATTCAGTAGCTGATTGCTCTTGGGGTTCTTTGCTGACCTTATCCACCAATTGAAGTTGCTTTTTGACCGTCAAAAAAGGGACAAGGTTGGAAGCTTGTAAAATAAAGCCGATCTTTTTGAAACGAGTTTTTGCCCTTTGCTTTTCTTTTTGTTTACTAAAGGGTTCGTCATTGATAAATACTTCGCCTTCAGAGGGAGCTTGTAGACCACCGGCAATCGTCAGAAAGGTACTTTTCCCAGAGCCGGAAGGACCGATGATGGCGACAAATTCGCCTTTTTCTACCGAAAAGTTGGTTTCTTTCAAGGCTTCAATCGTCGCGTCCCCATCTTTAAATGATTTTTTGACTTGTTTGAATTCAATGGCACTCATGTTTTTTCCTCCTATCCGATTGCTTTCAATGGGTCGATTTTTACAATCGTTCGCACCGAGAAGAAAGCACCTAGCATCGCGATCAGAATCATCATTACACTGATACTAGCAAAGAATAATAGATTGATTTGGAATGGCACTGCTGCAGGTAACACGAGGGCGGTACCGATCGTTGCCAACCCACCGATCAAAACACCCGAGGTTGCCAATAAGAACGTTTGGGCAATCACCGAAAAAGCAATGTAGCGGCTAGAGATCCCTTGGGCTTTCATGACACCGAAAATTTCTGATTTTTGCATCGTTAGCACATAGATAAAAATACCGATAACGATGGCAGCGATCACGATCAAGAACCCGATCATAAAGCCAAAGGTCAGCACTTGTGCGTTGTAACCAGGCAATTCATTAATAAATTTGCTGATATCCGTAGCGACTAGATCATCTGGCACTTCTTTGATTTTGCCACGAGTTACGATCGCGTTGATACGGGCATTTTCTGAATCATCTTCTTTTTCAAAACGAATTTCTTGATAGGCACCGATCGAGGTGTAGAGGACCGGAGCAACACTGAAGCGGGCGTTATCTGTAAAACCGACGATTTTCAATTTTTTGTCACTGCCGGCTAATTTGATGGTGTCACCAATGGAAATCCCGTATTCTTCCTCAATGCTGCTGTCTGCGACCGCTTCATCATCTGACGCAAACATCTCGCCATCGGTAATATTTGGTGCTAGAAATTGATCTGGATCAATGCCGAAAAAGGTGACATCGACTTTTTCACCGTTGTCTTCTTTAGTCACTACCCCAGCGGTTTGCGCCAAAACAGCTTTTTCTGGTGCATCGACTTCGTCATAAAGACTGCGAGGAAGCATCGACATGTTTAAATTATCATTTGCTTCTTCAGTCAACAAAATTTGATCTGCCTCCCATTTGTCGACCGCCATCCGATTATCTTGAGCCAACCCATACGCTAAGCCAGTTAAAAAAAAGACCAGATAGGCGATTAAAAACATGACTCCTGTGACTAGGGCGTAACGCAATTTGGAATGGCGTATTTCATTGATTGCCAAAAACATAACGATTCCTCCTATTATTTTATCACTTGATAAAATAAAAATACCATTTTTTTTATTTTCAGCAAACTATCTTGCTTACAAAGAGTAAATTCGGTGAAAAAAGGAAGGTTATTTAGAAGGGCGTCTGTCGATTGAAGAAAACCAATTACTGCTCTTTTATTTCGATAGAATCGTTTGAGCAATGAAGGAGAGGGGAGACTTCCGTGAAAAAAGAACTAGAATAACAATAAAAGCCCTCTGATTCAGCGCACGCAAACACTTGGCGTATTTTGAAATCAGAGGGTTTCTATTTAAAGTCTGGTGCTGGATCAAAGTGTCAATCGTCAGTTTCTTTGCTTGTAGCGATAACTAACGGCACGATTTTTTCAAAGGAGTGACGAAAGCTTTCAGGTTGTGCTAACTTTTGATAAATGATCGCCAAACCGTCTTGGTTTTTGCGATAATCCAAACAAACCTTCAGCTCACTTTGAGGACCATATTTCTTTGAAATGTACTGATACGCTTCTTGGTGCAATTGTTCTAGATCTGTGAGTTGCTTTTTCTCATAAGCAAAAAGCAAGGTTCGCTTGAGGATTCGCTCAAAATCTAAGTCACGATCGGCTTCGGAAATAATTTTGCCATAAAGCGAGCGAGGCTCATAGGGCAGCGAGGCGCGATGGTCTTCTACTGCTTCGCCGATCATTGAAATGACTGGAGGAGAGAAAAAGCGTGGCAACACAGCATCTTGTTCAACGATCTTGCGGGAATTGCTTTCGTGGTTTTTGCGGCCATAGAGCAAGCCGATATCATGGTAGGCAGCTACCGTATAGACGATATTCAGGTCAACAGGCAATGTTTCAGCAATCTCAAAACTATTTTGGATCACTTGGTGGACGTGCGCTGGGGAGTGACTGCTATCCAATTGGTTGTATTGTGGGATGATGGAGCTTTCAATATAGTGCTTTAGTTGTGGATCAATCTTCATTTATCTGGTTCTCCTGCCTTTCTTATGCTAGATGAGGAGGAATTGAGCCAGTGCTAAACCGATCACTCGTTTCTAGACCTAGCGGCTGACGACAAAAGCCAAAGGGCTGTCCATCAATGGTGATTTGCTGCTTGAGCCACGGAAGATAGCTGATGGTATCTGTTGGATCGCCGGCAGCTGCTTGTTCCATTTTCTGCCATTCATTCGACGTAGAAATCGTTGCAGCACCTTTGAGTAACCCTTGCCAAATCACCTGGATCTCCTCGGGACAAAGGTTTCCTGCCATTGATGACAGCCCGTTAAACCCTAGTGCGACCTTTTCCGCCAAGTCCGCTTCACCACCAGCATAAAAACGAAAATCGGCAGCCGTCTTTGTTTTTAGTTGAGGCACTCGCTCCTTACTGCCAGCTTCTTTTAAGCCGATCACCCGAGGGTCAGCGATCAAGGTCAAGAGACTTTCTGCAGATAAATCAAAGCCCGTGCGGCGGGGATTGTTGTATAAAATAACTGGTTTTTCGCAAGTATGGATCAATCCCTGAGCATAGAGGACGGCTTCCTTTTGGGTCAGGCAAAGATAAGGGGGAAAGCCTAAAACCACACCATCGATTCGGGGATTTTTGCTGATTGTTTCTGCCAACGCGAGCGTTTCATGAAATACAATGCCAGCTAAACCGAAGAGGACTTCGAAATCGGCTGCCCAGCTGGTTTCTTGCGCTAAGGCATGTAGAAGCTGTTTTTTTTCTGTTAAAGTCAATGAATGCTGTTCACCGGTGGAGCCACACACCAAAACCGATTTGATCCCTTGTTTTTGCAGTTGCAAGATATGAGCGATCGTCCTTTTCGTGTCAAGTCTTTCTGCATGGTCAAATGCTGTGGGGACGGCAACATGCAGTGAGTGATTCAATGGCGTCATCCTTATTCATCCTTTCTTATGATACGTTTAGCCAGCGGTGTTCTTCTTGCTTCTGGTGCAAGCCAAGGTAGACGAAACAACTGATTATCCACTAAGTGTAACAAACTTCCAGATTCAGAAAAAGACTTGAGGAAAATTTTTAAAAAACAGTGGTTGCGTTTTCAAATGAAGCATGGTATTATGCAAGTAATAAAACAGGCATGTGACTGGTAATGCAGGCAGGACCTATAAAAAACATGGAAGGGATCGTTGGATTCCGTTCAATGTTTTTGTAGGTGTTGTCTGCTTTTTTCTTTGTTTGGCCAACAAAGGAAAACTAATTAAAGGAGAAGAAAATTATGAATGTAAAAGAAACGGCAACTGCCATCGTTGAGTTGATTGGCGGAAAAGAAAATATCGCACATTTGGAACATTGCTCCACACGCTTGCGCTTTACCTTAAAAGACAATGGCCTCGTACAAAAAGATGCCTTGGAAAAAGTCGATGGCGTGATTGGGGTGCGACAAAATGTCCAATGCCAAGTCATCATCGGCAATGATGTCGTCGAAGTGTATGATGAGGTTATGAACGTGTTAGGTCATGAGCTAACAGCGGATGGAGGAAGTGAAGGCAAACAAAAACAATCGTGGGGTGCGGTCCTGCTTGATTTTATTATCTCGATTTTTCAACCGTTGATTCCAGCAGTCGCTGGAGGGGGCGTCTTGAAATCCTTACTGTTACTTGCTTCTGTCACTGGATTGATGGACAATACGAGCCAGACGTATCAAATTTTGAATCTGATCGGTGGCGCACCATTGTATTTCTTACCGATTTTAGTGGCGATCACCACGGCAAATAAATTAAAGGTCAACCAATTGGTGGCGGTTTCCGCTGTCGGTGCCTTGATTTTGCCTGAACTAACGACAATATTGACAGATGGCGCAGCTTTCATGGGCTTCGGTTTACAAAATATCGCCTATGCGTCACAAGTATTTCCAGCCATTTTAACGGTTTTATTTTACGCTCAAATTGAAAAACTGTTTACCCGAATCTCACCAAAACCGATCCGTATCTTCTTTGTTCCAATGATGAGCTTAGTTATTACGGTTCCAGTTGCTTTATTGATTTTAGGCCCATTAGGCTTTGAAGTCGGAACGATTTTTTCAGCAGCGATCATTTGGCTGTATGCCCATTTAGGTTGGGTGGCAACAGGGATCTTAGCCGCTGTTTTACCATTGATGGTGGTTACCGGTATGCACAAAGCTATGATTCCTTATGCTGTTTCGTCTATGAGTGAGATGGGGGCAGAGCTGTTATACTTACCTGCCTCATTGGCACATAACATCGCAGAAGCCGGTGCTTGTTTTGCGGTGAGTGTTCGGACCAAAGACCAAAAACTTCGTTCAACCGCTGTTTCTGCAGGCATCTCCGCCCTTTTTGGCATAACCGAGCCTGCTTTGTATGGGGTGACGATCCTGCACAAACGAGTGCTTTACGGCGTGATGGCTTCCAGCCTAGTTGGTGGTGCAGTGGCTGGGTTATTTGCCATCAAGGCCTTCGCATTAGTTGGTCCCGGTCTAGCAAGTATCACTATGTTCGTCGATGAAGCCAACCCGATGAATCTTGTGTGGGCATTAGTCACGTTAGGGGTATCCTTTGCTGTTTCCTTCGTCCTTGTCCTTTTCTTATTCAAAGACAAAACAGTGGAAAATAAGACGACAGTTGCCGATCCGAAAGCCGAAGTATTGAGTAAACCAGTAGAAGGCCAAGTGGTAGCCCTATCTGAAGTCAACGATGAAGTCTTTTCAAGCGGTATGATCGGAGAAGGTTTCGGGATCATACCGACGTCTGGCGAATTGATCGCACCGGAAGATGGCGAAATCACGATGTTGTTTGAAACCAACCATGCGATCGGGTTAAAAACTCGTAATGGCGCAGAATTGCTCTTTCATATCGGCTTGGATACCGTTCAATTAGAAGGCAAACACTTTACCCCTTACGTGAAAGCGGGGGATCAAGTGAAACAAGGGCAACCACTGATTCAATTTGATCTAGATGCCATCAAAGCAGCTGGGTTTGATCCAATCGTGATCTGTGTGGTCACCAATCAAGAGAACTTTACGGTCAAACCGATCGAATCAACCGATGAGCGCAACGAACAAGGTGTTTTATCGATTGCACCGATCGTCTAAACCAATGAGCAATGCAACAAAAACAATGTAAAAGGGGATTGAAAAAATGACTGAAACAACTTTTCCAAAGGACTTCTTATGGGGTGGCGCTATCGCCGCAAATCAAGTAGAAGGGGGATGGAATCTTGGCGGCAAAGGCTTGTCGGTAGCGGATGTGGCTACTTACAAACCTCATGTCGACGTGAAAAACTTTGCAGCACATATGAGCGTGACTGTTGAAGCCGTCAAAGAAGCAATGGCGGATTCAACGGATACCATCTATCCAAAACGCCGAGGGATCGACTTCTATCATCGCTATCCAGAAGATTTGGCTTTATTTGCGGAGATAGGTTTTAAAGTATTGCGTTTATCGATTGCATGGACCCGATTGTTCCCAACTGGGGAAGAAACGACACCTAATCCAGAAGGGATCGCTTTTTACCGCAATGTCTTCCAAGAAATGCAGCGTTTGGGAATCAAACCGATCGTAACGTTGTCTCACTATGAGATGCCGTTAGCGCTGAGCTTGAAGTACAATGGCTGGGTGGAACGTAAAGTGATCGATGACTTTGTCCGTTTTGCGACTGTCTGCTTTGAAGAATTTGGGGAGTATGTGGAGTATTGGCTGACCTTTAACGAAATCGACAGTATCCATCGTCATCCCTTTACAACAGCAGGTCTCATTCCTGAGCAATCAGAAGCTGGTAAGGAAGAGCAAGACGTATATCAAGCCCTCCATCACCAATTTGTGGCCAGCTCATTAGTGACAAAAATCGCCCATGAAATAAATCCCGACAACAAAGTCGGCTGTATGATCACGAAGTTGATGACGTATCCATTGACTTGTGACCCATTGGATGTTGAATTAACTTTAAAGAAAAACTTGGAAAATGATTTTTATGCGGACGTTCAAGTCAAAGGTGCTTATCCGCGAATGATTGAAAAAGATCTGGAAAAACGGGGCATCAAGATTGAAATGGCACCAGAAGACCGCCAAATCTTAAAAGATCACACCGTTGATTTTCTTTCTTTCAGTTATTATATGTCTATGGCTGAATCAGGCGACCCACATGCGGAACGGACACCGGGCAATACGGTTTTAGGGGTAAAAAATCCCAAGCTGCCGTCAACTGAATGGGGCTGGCAGATCGATCCTAAAGGCTTGAAAATCTCCTTGCTTTCATTGTATGATCGGTATCAAGTGCCATTGATGATCGTTGAAAATGGTATGGGTGCCGTGGATGTCCTTGAAGACGGTCAAGTGCATGATCCGTATCGGGTCAATTATTTCAAGGCACACTTCAAACAAATGAAGGAAGCCATCGATGAAGGAGTCGATTTGATTGGTTATACTTCATGGGCACCGATCGATCTGGTCAGTGCTGGGACGTCACAAGTGACGAAACGCTACGGCTTCATTTATGTGGATGCCGATGATGAAGGAAACGGCAGTTATGACCGTTTGAAAAAAGATTCCTTCGATTGGTACAAAGAAGTGATCGCTACCAATGGCGCAAGTTTGGCAGAATAAACAGTGAGGAGCGAGAGTGCATGATTTACATCAAGAAAGTCTTAAATTCAAGTGTCGTACTTGTTGATAAGGAAGGCCAGGAAATGATTGCACTTGGGAAGGGGATCGGCTATGGAAAGAAAGTCGGCGACAGCATAGCCGATACCCAGATCGATCAAGTTTTTCTGCCAATCGATGAAAAAAAATCGGGTCAGTTTGCCGATTTGGTGGATGAGATTCCGTTGTACTATTTTGAAATGACCAAAGAAATCGTTCAGCTGGCGCAAAAAATGCTGCCCTATCCGCTAAATTCAACGATTTACCTTACCTTATCGGATCACTTGCACTTTGCTGTGGAACGTCAGCAAAAAGGCTTGAGTGTGACGAATCGACTCTATTGGGAAATCAAGAATTACTATACGGAGGAATTTCGAGCCGCCGAACAGGCACTACGCTTGTTGAAAGAGAAGTATCAAATTGATCTGCCGGAAGAAGAATCCTCCAATATCGCGTTTCATTTGATCAATGCCCAGTCGAACACCGAGGAAAATCAAGATGGGTTGAAAAAAGCCAAATTGATCGGGTTGATCGTCAATATGGTACGCTACTCGATCCAGCAAGACGTCAACACCAATTCGATCCATTATAATCGCTTTATCACCCACGTGCGTTTCTTCGTTGACCGGTTCTTTTTGGATGGTCTGCTGCAAGAAGAAGACGAAGGACTATACCGTCAAATGTGGGCTCTTTATCCAAATGCTATGGAGATCGCGACAAAAGTCAAAGCCTATATCGATAAAGAATATCAAACGAAGATCCCTGTCAATGAAATCGTCTATCTAGGCGTTCATATCAATCGGTTGATGAACCATTCAGCGATCAATTCCTAAGCGTCCTCATTTTTAACAAACACAAACAAGCCGTTTCCCTTTGCTGGAAGAAACGGCTTGTTTGTATTTAGTAGGCTTGCTTGTCAGGAATCACGCCTCGAACGCCGCCTTTTGGTTCCTCCACGTCGCCTTGGTAGCGTGGGATCAAATGACAATGGCAATGAAAGACCGTCTGTCCGGCAGCCTCCCCGCAATTGAAGCCGATGTTGAAGCCGTCTGGTCGATAGGTTTCCAACAAATAGGCTTTGCCTTCCTGCAACAAAGCCTGCAAGTCTTGTAATTCCTCTTGGGTGAGGGCAAAATAATCCCTTCGATGTTCTTTGGGGATCAATAGCAGGTGTCCAGGGGTGACGGGAAACTTATCAAAGATCGCATAAAAGCGTTCGTTTTCAATGATCGCATGTTTTGAGGCAGTACAAAAAATACAAGTCAAAATCTTCCGCTCCTTTTTCTCAGCTAGATAGCGTATCGATACTTATCTTTAGTGTACCAAAAGCTGATTCGAAATGAAACGCAAGACAAAAAGCATGTCATTATGAGTCATTTGCGAGTAAAATGAAAAAAAGTTTGCTGATTCGCTTGACTTAGAGTGCACTTCAACCTGTATGCTTAGTGTAACTTAAAAAACAGGAGGACGAGCAAATGAACTATGTAAAATTTGGCAATACGGGACTTGATGTGTCACCATTATGTTTAGGGACAATGGGATTTGGCGATCCCAATAGTGGCTTTCATGAGTGGGTGTTAGAAGAAGCAGATAGTCGCGAAGTCATCAAAAAAGCCTTGGATCTAGGCATCAACTTTTTTGATACGGCAAATGTCTATTCTTATGGAGCGAGCGAAGAAATCGTCGGTCGAGCATTGAATGATTTTGCTCCGCGGGATGAGATCGTGGTTGCCACAAAACTGTATTCAAAAATGAAGCAACGGCCAAACAGTGGAGGGCTGTCTCGAAAAGCGATCTTTTATCAAGTCGAACAAAGCTTAAAACGCCTACAAATGGACTACATTGATTTGTATATCATCCATCGTTGGGATTACCACACGCCAATTGAAGAAACCATGAAGGCCTTACATGATTTGGTGGTTTCTGGAAAAGTGCGCTATATTGGTGCATCCGCGATGTACGCTTGGCAATTTGCCAAAGCACAAGCAGTTGCAGAGAAAAATGGCTGGACCAAATTTGTTTCGATGCAAAATCACTTAAACTTGCTTTATCGAGAAGAAGAGCGAGAAATGATGCCCTTGTGTGCCGATCAAAAAATTGCCGTGACGCCATATAGTCCTTTGGCTGCTGGACGTTTAACAAGAGATTGGGGTGCAGAGACCAAACGGTACTTAACGGATAAAACCGCCAATCAAAAGTACGACAAAACGATGGAACAAGACCGGGAGATCGTGGCACGAGTCGCAAAGATCGCTGACAATCACCAAAGCAAACGGTCGCAAATCGCCTTGGCTTGGTTATTGCAAAAAGAACAAGTGGTCGCACCAATTATTGGCGCAACAAAAGAAAGCCACTTATTGGATGCTTTACCTGCCCTTGATCTAAAGCTGACTGCCGAAGAGATTGCTTATTTGGAAGAGCCTTACTTGCCTCATGCAGTGGTAGGAGCGGAATAACGAGTAACAAAAGGGCTTCTGGCTCGTAGCATACAAAACGATCTAGGAAAAAATGCAAAACAAGGAAGTGAAGTCATGAATATCAAAAAAGTCAGTGAACTGAGCGGTGTCTCAGCTGATACCATCCGTTACTATGAAAAAATTGGGCTGATTCCGCCGGTCAAACGCAATAAAAACGGTGTTCGTGAATTTGATGATGACGACTTAAAATGGATCACCTTTACTAGGCAAATGCGTAATGCTGGACTATCGATTGATGGGTTGAGTCATTACCTGGCTTTATTTGAAGAAGGGCGAGGGACGGTTCCTGAGCGCAAGCAGCTCTTAGCAGAACAAATTGCGGTACTCAGGGAGAAAATCTCAGATATGACGGAAGCTGTTGAACGTTTAGAATACAAACTAGAACATTACGACGAGCATGTTCTGCCGACAGAAGAACGATTGCGTCAACGAAAAGCCAATTTGGTCACTAAGTCTTAATGACTGAATTCGCTACTATGGAAATTGAAACGTTCTGCTCAATGGAATCCAATAGAAAGGAAGCTTATGAAACGACTTGCGATTTTAGGTGCTGCTGGAACGATTGGGCAGCTGACACGCCAAACACTTTTAGAAAGAACCAATTTCTCCCTAGTACTCTATGCCCGCCAGGCAACGGAGCGTTTGCAACAGATTGATGCTGCGCGTGAGACGATCATTGATGGTGACTTTCTCGATTTAGGACGACTCGTTCGGGCATTGCAAGGTTGCCAGTCGGTTTTTTTGACGGATATCCATGATCCGCGGGCAACGCTGCGGGTGATCGAGGCGATGAAATTAGCAGAGGTCAGCCAATTGATCAGTGTCGCACCAGAAAGAAACCTTTGTCATCCAGAGGCATTAAAGCAATTGGTGTCCGCAACTGATCTTTCCCTTTCCCCGAAAAAGCATCAGCTGTTATTGCAGCAAAAAAATCGCTTGATGTCCTATCAATTGATTAAAGGATCAGAATTGTCGGTTTACTTTGTTCATTTGCCGTCAGAGAAGAAACGTATGGCGAATAGAAGAGCATGGCGGGAATCTGTTGTAGAAGAAATCCTTTCCGCTTGTGATTGCTGTGCAGCTTAACAGCAATCTTAAAGGAATGAAAAAATAGCAGAATACTTTCTTGAAGGTCAGAATCAATTTTTTCATGTTTTCATGAAAAAATTGGTTCTTTCTTTTACGATTTTTTTGATAGAATAGACAGAAGCTTTTATACATAAAAATAGTTGCCAGATCGAAAGGAGAACGTTGATGGAAACACTTATCAAAAAAAATCTTGCTTTATTGCTTGGGGTGCTATGGATCTGCATCGCATTAAACTTCTTCCTTTTACCTCACAGCATTGCTTCTGCCGGCGTCGGGTCGATTGGCTACCTCATCGAAACTGGCTGGTCGATCAATCGCCATATCGTTGTCTGGGGTATAAATTTATTGATGCTGGCCCTTGCGTTTTTACTTTTGAAACGAGAGGTCTTTGTCAATACGGTTATCGGTAGTTTGGCATTTCCCGTTCTTCTAGCACTTTTACCAGAAATTATGCTGCTGCGCTTTTATTCCATCTCATTGATTTTAGGTAGTTTCTTCTTTAGCTTCGGCATCTTTTCGCTCTACAAAATTGGTGCGTCTAATGGCGGCGTGACGATTCCGCCACTAATTTTGGAAAAATACTATGGCATTCGCAGATCTAGTGGGGTTTTCTTAACCAATTTGATCATCATCTTATTGAACCTTCTGATCTTTTCTTGGCAAGAAGCACTTATTTCTGCCTTTTCAATCTACTTGATTGCCTTCTTCATGCGGCTCTTCATGAGAATCGAACAAAAAATGCAGGCCAAGAAATCTGTGAAAGTCCAAGGAACAGCAAAATAGAGTAACATTTCAGAAGCAAAACATCGGTGCAAAAAATCTGCACCGATGTTTTTTAATATTTTCTTTTTCTTAGAACAGCTATGGAACCAGTCAAACAAGCGATGATCAAAAAGCAAGTTAACAACAGTGCTGGCAGCAGTTCCCCTAGTTTGATTTGGTCGGTTAAGTAGTTAGGAAATTGGCTGGAAAGGGAATATGGATTCCAGTTTGTTACTTGACTCCATAGGTTGCCTAACATGCCCATCAGATAACAAACGCCAATAAACAACAAACCTTGATAGATACTTTTAGCAAAGCTGGAACCTAGCAGCAGGATGCTGATTGCTAGTAAACCGAAAAGCCAATAGCTGACCAAAGCGCTAGGGACTTGAGCAGCGCTGGAATCATCGAAATAAATCTTCGTATAAAAAGCACTGACACTGGCACTTATGAGGTAACTCAAAGACCAAAGAATCATTAAATAGCAAGCTTTTGCTATGACGATCGTGGTTTTTGGTAAGCCTCTGGTGATCAGCTGAATAAAGGTACCCTGATTTATTTCGGCTGAGAGCGTATCGGTAAAAAGAATCACAAATACTAGCAGGCCAATCGTGCCGATGTTGCTGTAAAACTGAAGCCACGCATCGATCGATGTCGGATCAGCAATCGTGATTTCAATCGATTCCGGCATCATACTGGCCATCAGATCTGGCATGATTTTGGCAGTAAAGGGAGAAAGCATACCAATCAGGGCAAACAGGATCAAGCAAATCAGTAGTTTTTTGCTGCGAAGACCGCCGAGAAACTCTTTCTTTAAGAAAACAAGAAACGCATTCATTTGATCACCTCCAAATAAATCGACTCTAACGATGGTTCGATTCTTTGAAAGGATTCTGGGACAATGTGTTGTTCGTTCAGCAATTGTAGCAGCTGTGAACCGATATTGGTTCCAGTTTGTTCATCGATCAGTAATTGATTGTTCTTTCTTTTTGCCGATATGCCGTGGATTGCTAACACTTTGGCAAATTTTAAATGGTCACCTTCGTCGGTAAAGACAATCCCAAAGACGGTTTTTCGATAACGGTTTTTTAAGGAATCCATCGTTTCGAACGCACGGATCTGACCTTTGTGCAAAATCGCAATATAATCTGACAGCTGTTCGACATCTGCGAGAATATGAGAGGAAAAAAGCACTGTCGTTTCTTCTTTGATTTTTTCCAATACATCAAGAAATGCTTTGCGTCCTAGAGGGTCTAGTGCGGATGTTGGTTCATCACAAATCAAGATGGCGGGGCGGTTGATCAGAGCTTGGGCTAACCCTAGACGTTGCTTCATGCCGCGAGAAAAGCCAGCGATTTTTTGTTTCGAAGCTTTCAGGCCTACCAACTCTAAGACTTCCATCACTCGCTGAGGCTGAAAAGATTCTTTATTTGGCTGAATTTTTCCGCAGAAAGTCAAATATTCTACAGCTGTCATAAAAGAGTAAAACTGCGGCACATCTGGTAAATAGCCGATCCAGCGATTGGTCTTGGTTGAGCCAAATTGTACTGGTTCGCCACAGACAGTGATTTCGCCTTCATCAATAGGGAGTAACCCTAAAATCGCTTTCATGGTGGTTGTTTTGCCGGCGCCGTTTTCCCCTACAAATCCCACGACACTCCCTTTGGGGACCGAAAAGGATAGGTCTTGTAGCACTTGTTTATGCCCAAAATGTTTGGATAAGTGATTGATCTCGATCATCTTCATTGTTGATCCCCTTTTCCAAAAGCAAAATAAAGGATAGGACCGATCAGGCTAACAAAACAGGCGATGAAGAGCCAAAGAATACGAGAGCCGAACTTAAATTGTTCTTGTTTTAAAATATCTCGAACTGCCAAAACGATCAAGATCAATTGCAAAAGAATCAGAGGGATCAGTATGGGCAAATAATCAGATATATTTTCTGGTACGTTTAGTGAAAAACTATTCATGTGAGTCACTCCTTTGCGAATTAGATACTTGTTCAGCCAAATTGCTCAAGCGCTGAAACAACTCTTTAAATGAGGGTTTTTCTTGATACGGTTCAAACAAGGGTGTCAGCTGTGCTATTGCAAGAAATTGTTTTTTGACACTACCTGAGTTACGCGGGATCTGACTCCCTAATTCTAATTCACTGATCCACTCATCGATGCTGTTGAAATAATCATCTCCTTTCAAAACGATTTCCTCTGGAGTAGCTTCTAATGTTTTGACATACAGCGTTAATGCTTGTAACAATAAGCTTTCTTTTCCTAAAGCAGCAAACGAAACCATCCCAGCGGCTAGAAAATTCAGTAAAGAAAGGGGATGCAATTCGGCCAGTTGGAAGCTCTCGCTGAGTGCCAGTCCACGTGCATAGTTTTTTTCCAGTTGCTCCTCGTCTTGTGTGAGCATTGCTAAATAATTCGTTAGCAAACTCATAAAAATAATTAAGTACTGGTAAATCGCACTTTGCGTAACGATCTCAGCTTGTTGCAACTGATTTTTTTGCTGAAATGCTGCGGCAATCAACGGTTCGCTAGGTAAAAAAGAGAGAGTTTTCGTGCCAAGGATCGCCAAGACTTCTTCTGGCTTGTTTCTCATCAGAAGACAATAAGCATCGATCTGTTTCGCTTGTTGTGCCAGCTCACTGTCTCCTTGGTCCATGATCCGTTGGTACAGGGTTTCTGCTTCCTTCAAATAGGTATTTTTCTTTGCTTCCATCAAAGCGTCTTCGTAAGTTTGCCCTTTCGGGACGCCTTCTACGGGGACATCCGGCAACAGATCCCAATGATTCAAGTAAAAGGACCCCATTTGTAATAAGAATGGATAACAAGAGTAATACCGTTTGGTAAAACTTTGAGCAAGAGCGAGAACTTCCGTTGGTGTTTTTGTTTGGAAGGCGTCTTTTAATAATTGGTAGATTCGCTGGATCTCTTTAGGTGATAGCTGCGAATCTAAAATCAATAATTCATCGACGCTGCAATCAAAATACGCCGCTAATAAGGGCAGTGAAGTGATATCTGGATACGTCTGTCCCGTTTCCCATTTTGAAACGGATGCTTTTGACACGTTCATAAATGCTGCTAATTCTTGCTGCGTAACGCCTCTGTGTTTTCTTCTCCGGGCGATTTCCTCGCCAATTGGTAAGTCCATAGTACACCTCCGATAGGTTTGTTTGATATACTTCTATCATAAGAGGAGAAGGGATAACTTACAATGGATTACTAGTTAACTTTTGGTTGATTTGATTAACCATAGGTTGATTATTAACGTAGGTGCCCCCATCTCTGACAAAGAGATGATCTAGAAGGAGAGGCAGAATGATGAAAATTATAGCAGCGATTGATTCCTTCAAAGGAAGCGCCACTTCCGCAGAATTAAATCAAGCGGTCTTAAGCGGGTTTTCAGACCAGTGGGAAAAATGTAGTATTCCCATCGCTGATGGGGGAGAAGGCTCGATGGCAGCAGTTTTTGCTGCGTTTGGAGGCAATTACGAAACGGTTCCAGTGACCGACCCATTAGGTGGTAAGTTGCAAGCCCGTATGTTGGTCACAAAAATCAATGAAGAAAAAATCGCTTTGATTGAATCTGCGGAAGTGATCGGATTGCAACTCGTGGAACCTAGTGACGAGACCACCCGCAATAGCTCTTCTTTTGGTTTAGGCCAAATGGTCTTAGCAGCTTGCAGACAAGGAGTGAAAAAAATTTACCTGACCCTTGGCGGTAGCGGCACTTCTGATGGGGGCGTAGGCTTTTTACTTGCGTTAGGAGCAACCATTCAAAGAAACGTGCGAATGGAAAACAATCCTTTGCTGCAGGCAGAATCTCTGGAGCTCAGCCAGTTGAACCCTCTGCTTGCACAAATTGACCTGTTTGCTTTAGCCGATGTAACAAATCCTTATTCAGGTGAACAAGGATTTGCGTCAGTTTTTGGTTCACAGAAAGGGGCAACCAAAGAAACGATCCAGCAGTTGGATCAACAAGCAAAGCGTTTGGCTGAACACATCAAGCGGACCACGGGGATCGATTTGGAAGTCCCTGGTTCTGGTGCAGCTGGGGGCCTTGGTGGTGCGGTTTATTTGGCAGGTGGTCAGTTGGTTCCGGGATTTTCGACGATTGCTTCCTTGATTGGATTTGAGGAAAAAATCAAAGGAGCAGACTTATTGATCACCGGTGAAGGTCGTATCGATGGCCAAACAGCTAGGGGGAAAGTACCCTATGGTGTCGCTTTGCTCGCTCAAAAACGCCAACTCCCAATTGTTGCAATCTGTGGCTCCCGAACCGAACGTCTCGGCGAACTGTCGCAATTGCTTCCAACAGTCTTCAGTATCCAACAAGGACCAGTTTCCTTGGCAGAAGCGATGGAAAAAAAGCGAACCTTGATTAATGCTCAACAGACTGCTCAAGCCATCGCCGGCTTTGTGGAGCAGTGGCAAAAAAAGACCGGATCAGTTCCTTCAGAAGGCACTAATTTTCCAACCAAATAAGAAGCAAACACCAAAAAACTTCGTAGGGAAGGCAATCGCCAGTACGAAGTTTTTTGGTGTTGCGCCTTTTTAAGCCAAGGTGGCTTGTGCTTCAATCTCCACTTTAAATTCAGGGGCAACCAAGCCGGCAACGATGACGAGACTCATGGCCGGTTTGTTTTCTGCCAAAATGGTTGTGAATGCCGTACGGACAGCAGCTAAGTAAGCAGCATCCGTTAAAAAGACGGTCATTTTGACCACTGATGACCAAGACAGTTGATTGGCTGATAAATGCTCTTCGATTTTCTTCAAAACGATGGCTGTTTGCTCTTGCGGGTCCTCAGGTGTGGCTCCGTCTTGTGACGGCGTTTGACCAGAAATGAAAAGAAAAGGTCCCTGCGTGATTTTTGTATCGGTATAGATTGCCATTAATTTGGCTCCTTTCTTCTATCTTACCTTTGGATGATGGGGACAGATAGCAATTGATTGGGTGTGTCTTAGTTTACTTGATTACACCTGCAAAAACAATCAACAAACGTTTTCTGTTGGTTTTGTGAAACCACGGGACGAAGCCGCCCTTCCCCTTTAATAAAAACACTCATTTTTTTCAGGCTCCACTGAAATTATCGCCAGAATTTTATGGTTTTAATGTCTTATACTATGTTCAGATCAAATAAATAAACAAGGAGGAAAAAAATATGAATTGGTACAAAAACACAACAGAAGAACTATTACATACGTTGCAAACAACACGGCAGGGCCTTTCCTCCGAAGAACGCAACCAGCGTTTAGCAAAGCAAGGTGAAAATAAAATCACTGAGGCTGCGCAGATCCCTACATGGAAGAAAGTCGGCAAGCATTTTACAGACTTACTGATGTTGGTCTTAATCGTCGCAGCCGTCTTAAAAGGGGTTTCGGGTGATTATATCGAAAGCGGCATTATTATGGCGGTCGTCGTCATCAATGGATTAGTCGGCTACTGGCAAGAGCGTAAAGCCCAAGAGTCACTGGATGGGTTGAAGCAATTCATGGGGCAAGAAGCAACAATTTATGTTCATGGCCGCAAGAAGAAAATTGCTGTTTCTTCCTTAGTAAACGGAGATTTAGTCGTTTTAGGACCAGGAGATGTCGTACCAGCAGATATGCGCTTGATCGAAACCCATGATCTTGTGATTGAAGAGTCTATCTTAACCGGCGAATCTGAGCCAGTTCAAAAAATGACCGAACCCATTACTCAAGAAAGTACGATTGGTGACCAGCGGAACATGGCGTTTTCTGGTACCCATGTAGAAAGCGGAACTGCCAGCGGGATCGTCGTTGAAACAGGAGACGATACACAAATCGGCCAGATCAATCAAGCAATTCAGTCTGTGAAAGCGCAAGAAACCCCGTTGATCAAAAAAATGAAGCAATTGAATCACCAAATCTTTAAAGGCATTATCGGATTAGTGATTTTCTTGATCTTCTTTACTACCTTCCGCTACGGCTTTGATCTTGATCTCTTGTTCTCATCAGGTATCGCATTAGTTGTAGCAATGATTCCAGAGGGCTTGCCAGCCGTGCTGACCATGATTTTATCGATGGGTGTCAAGGAAATGTCTGAGGAGCAAGCAATCATCAAAACGATGCCATCAGTGGAGACACTAGGTGCCATGACGGTGATTTGTTCAGACAAAACAGGAACCTTGACCAAAAATGAAATGACGGTCGTCGATGTCTTAGTTGAGTCAAACGTGGATAAAGCAACGGTGCTTGATATCATGGCAAATTGTCAAGATTTGAAGCAAGACGAAGGACAAAAGGCGGCTGAACTCGTTGGAAACCCAACCGAAAAAGCCTTGTTACAATACGCAGAATTAGCGCAGCAACCATTGCGTAAAACAGTCGATAAAATTCCTTTTAGTTCCTCTTACAAGTACATGGCAACACGCCATCAAAATCAAGAAGAGCCGAATGACTCGGTAGTGTTTGTCAAGGGTGCGCCCGAAGTGTTGCTTGAGAAAAGCCAACTGACTTCAGATCAAAAGCAATGGTGGTTAGATGAAAGTGCAAAATTAGCAGCGAAAGGGCAGCGACTGATCGGCTTTGCGCATCTGACGCTGTCGGCACAGGAGTCCTTGTCCCACGAAGCACTCATCAATTTAACCTTTGTTGGGATCGCTGGCATCATTGATCCTCCGAAAGACAGTGCCATCAAAGCAGTAAAAGAGTGCTTGCAAGCGGGCATCCAAGTCAAAATGATCACAGGAGATCATGGCAAGACCGCTCAAGCTATCGGCAAGCAAATTGGATTGAAGCACACGAATCACGTGTTGGAAGGGCTGGAAATCGATCTGCTGTCTGAGGAGGAGTTGCAGCAAGCAGTCCAAAAGACAGATATCTTTGCTCGAACGACCCCAGAGCATAAATTACGGATCGTTAGTGCTTTGCAGGCGAATGAAGAGATTGTCGGAATGACCGGCGATGGTGTAAACGATGCACCAGCGCTGAAAAAAGCCGACATTGGGATCGCTATGGGGATCAAAGGCAGTGAAGTAACCAAGCAAGCAGCCGATATGGTTTTGGCAGACGATAATTTTCATACGATCGCCAATGCCGTCCGAGTGGGTCGACGGATCTACGATAATTTGAAGAAAACCATCAACTTCTTCTTACCAACGGCTGTTGCACAAGGATTGATCGTTATTGCGGCACTCTTGTTGAACCGACCACTGCCACTGACACCTGTACAAATTTTATGGGTAAATATGGTGACAACCATCACGCTTTCTTACGCACTCGGTTTTGAGAAGGCAAGTGCGGATGTCATGAATCGACCACCACGGCCAATCAAAGAAGGTATCTTATCTTGGTACAGTCTGTTCCGCATCTTCTATGTCTCGCTGTTAATCATGATTCCTTCCTACGTCTTAGCGATTCAGTTTGAAGGAACGGTCCTTCAACAAAGCATGCTACTGCAAAGTATCGTCTTTGCTCAAGCAGTCTACTTACTGAACTGTCGTGAGCTGGTAAAGCCGGCGTTGAATCGCCAACTCTTTGCCAATAAAGCACTCTTAGTCTCCCTGGCACTACTGATTGTATTGCAGGCAGCGATTTTCCTAACACCTATCGGACACCAGCTTTTAGGGATTGGTTCTTTGACGCTGATGCAGCAGTTGAGTATTGCAGCCAACGGGGCACTTCTTTTCACAGTCGTCGAAGGTGAGAAATTTATTACAAACAAGCTGCAAGGACGTCAAAAAGCTGCCCCAGTGAAACAATAAAGGCAGCTTGATGATTCTAGTGATAACTTAAATAATAGGTTTGAATGAGCTCAGTCACTTGATTGAGCTCATTTTTGGTCGGTACCATCGATAAATAAAAGACTGGGACAGGGGCATCATCTAATGGGAAATTTGACAAAACAAAATCAACGTCGGTTGCCGATAGCCCATCTAGTTGACCTGGTTCGATCGCCGATAGTAGAATACGTGCTCCGAGAAAGTCATTCAATTCTTGCATAAGGTAAGCTTTCCATGCTGGCTCCCCTTGAAAGATAAAGTATCCCTTTGCCCGGATAGGGTTGATTTGTAAAATAGCCTGTTGGATCAACAAGGTGGTGGTTGACCATAAAGGAAAACTCGTTTCCCTTTGACTGTTTGTCTGTTCTTCTAAAAAGTCATGGATCGTTGCTTCTATCGGTAGCGAATAGGGCTGATTCAAGCGCTGGATCTCGTGAAATTCTAACCCAAACCATTCTGAGAGTTTGGCAGACTCTTGCGTTTTGATCAAGAGCAGCAACAGATTCTCAATCAGCTGCGTCCCGCTAGCGAGAGGTAGCTGCAACGAGCGGGCTAATTGTTCGACAAAATGGGTCGTTTTATCGTGAATGGTTTGATACGTTTCAAGAGTCGCTTGAATCGTTTGGGACCAATCGTTATTGTAGTTCCAGCTTTCTAAAAAACAGTAGAAGCTAAAGAAGTGTTCGCTGCATTCTAAATATACGCCTTCTTTTTGGTAGAGATAACTTAATGGCTGTTGGAAAAGACCGTAGAGGGGATCATCCCCATTAAATTCGAAGGAATCCATGCGGCAATTGGCCTTGATACGGATTGTATTGATAAAAAACCAGCAAGTACCGAAGATTTGTTCTACGTCGATTTGGAGTTTATCTTTGCCCAGACGCTGTAAAAAATGTTGATAGTGGGACTCATGAATTGTATATTCCTCAAAAAAGTAATTGTTATGGGTATAAGGCAGTAAAAGTCGATGGAAAAAGACCCGAATATTGATCTCACTTCCTTCAAAGCGGATCACGCGATTTGTGATGCGAATCCGTAAGGAAAAATCCGTCAAACTTTTATTTAATTTTGTAATATGCCGCCGCAAAGTTTCATAGGAAGTTCCCGCTTGGCCAAGAATTTCTTGCGTGCTAAGTTCGCTGGAAAAAAGCAATGCTTTCATTAAAGAAACACCGATCGATTGAGGGAAAAACGTTTCCCATAGCTGACTCATCAACAATGGCCCATCATGGGTCAAAGCAAAGCCATTACTGGCGGCTTCAATCTGCCAACCTTCGGGTAATTGTTGACGAATATAGGTTATATCAGAAAAAACCGTTCGTTCCGTCGTATCGATCAATTTTGCTAGTTGCTTGGCAGTGATCATTTTGTGATTCGCCAGTTGTTCCAAGAGAAGGATCTGACGTAATAAATCCTTCTCGGTAATGATTTTTTTCATCATCCCATCCATGACAAAAACTTCCTTTCTGAGTCTTTCGTGTTCTTTTTGATTTTATACGAAAAAGGCAAGTTTTGCTATTTCCAATTCACCGAATGATGTTTTTCTATTAAAAAAGATGGAATGGGTATCCTTCTGAGTAACTGTCTAAAGGAATGAGGTTTTTTATGTGTTTTAACGGTTAGAGGTCTATCATATGTTCGTATTTCTTCATTCGCAAATACAAAGAATAACTTTCTTTCGATAATTTTATTTTTGAGGAAAAAAGACTCTTTTTGCGAGAGGCGTAGAGTTTTCGATGGAGAGCAGAGTCGATGATCCATTCAATTTCTGCTTGTTCTTCCTCTGATAAATCGGCATTTTTCTCATTGGATTGAATGAGAGAGTAAGTAAATTCTAAGCAGCTCATTTTATAAATAAAGGTGGAGAAATATAATTTGTCTATGTGCATTTAATCACCCTTTCTTATATCCGGTTCAATCATATAGAATAATATTTTGAATAACAATTCTGTTTTTTCATGATGTCATGAAAATTTTGGGTAAATGTCGATTTTTTGGTAAAAGATAGCGAATATTTCGTAGCTTGATCTTCACGTAAGGGTTATAAAAAAACAAATATTATTTAAATGGATCAGCAACTATAATTAAGTAATCTGAAAGAAGTGAAGGGCATTTTTGGCCTAAAGAATGTGTCGTCATTTTGGTTAAGACAAACCGTTGCAGGATGTTTTCTTGTTTTGTCAAAAGGAGTCAAAAAAATAAAATTCGCTTTTTCCTGTTGACAGATCAACAAAAGCCGCGTAATATAGCTACCAATAACTCATTAAGACTAAACAAAAGAGAAGTATGAGGACGTTCGTCTTGCAGAGAGCTGATGGTGGTGCAAATCAGCAGATTGACGCTTCAGAAATGGACTTTTGTGTCGAAAGGCTGAAATCAGTAGGCTTTTTCCGGGAACTCCCGTTACAGAGAACGATCGTTGATAGACGATCTAGAGAACCAATTGAGGTGGCACCGTGAGTAATCGCCCTCAGGCAGACAAGTTTGTTTGCCTGAGGGCTTTTTTGTTTTTCTTGCCCTTCAACCAATAAAAAAATAAACGTAAAATCAAACTAAGAGAAGTACTTGAGTCTTTTTTGGTTACAGAAAGTCGGCGGTGATGAGAGTCCGGCACCAAGAAATCAAGGAAATGGCCTTAGCCGATCATTTTTTGAACCCTTTTTTGGCAGTAGGAAAATGCGGGAACTCCCGTTATCGAGGAAGACCGTTGTTAGACGGTTGATAGAGAAGAAGTTGTTTATTTGGGCAACTTCAATTGAGGTGGTACCGCGATCATTCGCCCTCAAGCAGACGTTTTTATGGCGTTTGCTTGAGGGCTTTTTGTTTACAAAGAAAGGAGCAGCTTATGTATCGAATGGAACGAATCAACAGCGATTGTTTGACACCTGTCTCAGTTTTTTTACGGATTCAAGGGGCGCATAAATGTTTATTGGAAAGTATTCCCAGAGAAGAAGATACCGGACGCTATTCGATCCTTACCTTTGATCCCGTTCAGAAAATGACCTTTAAGGATGGTGTTTTTCAAGTGGAGGATCTTTTGAAAAAAACGGTCAACAAGTACCCGTGTCAGGACCCTTTAAAAGAAATGGAAGGGTATGTAGTCAAAAAGGAAATTAGCGCTTTACCGAATCTACCGCTGCAAAGTGGGGCTATCGGGTATGCGGGCTATGATATCGCCGCTTGCTATGAAGACATCGGACAACTGCCCGCAGATGAATTGCAAGTGCCTGATATGGCCTTTTGGCTTTTCGAAACTTTTCTCGTTTTGGACCATCAGACGGAAACTTTAACGATCATTCTTGAAAATGGCTATAGCCAAAGAGGAACCGTCGAGATGGAGCAGGTAATGCAAGCAGTGAAGCAGCAGTTAAGGACACCAGTCGCCGCTGAGACCCGTGTATTGTCAAATGAAAAACTGCATTTTACCAGCAATGTTACTCAACATGCCTATGAAGCGATCGTTCAAGAGGCGAAAGCCCGAATTACGGCGGGAGACATGTTCCAAGTCGTTCCTTCGCAACGTCTGAAAGCGTCATTTAAACAAGAGCCCTTTGACTATTACCGCAAACTACGAGTGACAAATCCTTCCGCGTATCTCTATTATCTTGATTTCGATCACGGATTTAAAGTGATTGGTAGCTCACCTGAAAGCCTGATTCGCGTTCAAGGCGACGAAATCACCACGAATCCGATCGCTGGTACCCGCAAACGAGGTGCAACCAAAGCAGAAGACGAAGCTTTGGCAAATGAACTATTGGCAGATGAAAAAGAACGTGCAGAGCATCAGATGCTGATCGATCTTGGGCGCAATGATTTAGGGCGGATCGCTGAACATGGGACGGTTCATGTTCCTTTATACATGGTGATCGAGAAATACCGCTATGTCATGCACATCGTTTCGGTAGTGGCTGCCAAGCGCAGAGCAGGTGTGACGGCAATGGATGCCTTGAAAGCAACCCTGCCAGCAGGCACGGTCAGCGGGGCACCAAAGATTCGTGCCATGACTCGCATCTATCAGTGGGAAGCTGTTCGAAGAGGGGTCTATGCTGGTGCAGTTGGTTATTTTTCACGAAATGATCAAGCGGATTTTGCCATCGGGATTCGGACATTGGTATTGAAAGACGAGATCGCTTATGTCCAAGCAGGGGCGGGGATCGTTTATGATTCTGATCCTTCATCTGAATACCAAGAAACATTACACAAAGCCAAAGCACTATTGGAGGTGTCAGCCAATGATTTTACTCGTCGATAATTATGATTCCTTTACGTATAACTTAGTCCAGCAATGTCCAGCGGATACGATCGTCTTGCGAAATGACGATCCAGAGCTTTTCATTGTTGCTAAAGAAGCAGATGGCATCATTTTTTCCCCGGGACCAGGCCGTCCCGAAGAGGCAGGATTCATGATTTCTTTGATCAAAACATACCATGATAGCAAGCCGCTTTTAGGCATCTGCTTAGGTCATCAAGCCATTGGTGAAGCGTTTGGTGCCAAAGTGGTCCAAGCACCAGCTATTATGCACGGCAAGCAATCGACCCTTACGTATCAGAAAAAAGGCGTATTCGAAACCTACCTAGGAGACATGACTGTCATGCGCTATCACTCGCTTGTCATTGAGCCAGCGACACTTTCAGCGGAATTTGAGGTGTTGGCTGAAACAGAAGGGATCATCATGGCGATTCAGCATCGCGAAAAACCAATCGTAGGACTCCAATTCCATCCAGAATCAATGGGAACAAACGAGGGGGCATTTTTCATAGAACAGTTTCTTAAACTCGTCTCGGATAATACAGAAAAAACACAAGATGAAAAAAGGAGGAATCTTTAATGCAAGCACTAAAAAAGCAGCCGCCGCAACAAATCACTCAGCAATTATTTAATGGCCGTCATTTAAGTTATCAGGAGATGCGTCACTTTGCTCAAGGAATTTTAAGCGGGGTGTTTTCAGAAAGTCAATTGGGCGCAGCATTAGTTGCGATGAAGATCAACGGCATCACAGCTGCCGAATTGACTGCTTTAGCAGAAATTATGTTAGAGCATGCCGTGACCATTCCTTATGAAGGAGGAGACACCATGGACAATTGCGGCACTGGTGGCGACCACGCCAATAGTTTTAATGTCTCCACTACGGCTGCCTTCGTTTTAGCAGCTGGGGGAATCACGATGGCAAAACACGGCAATCGCAGTATCTCTAGTCGTTCAGGCAGTGCCGATGTCTTAGCATGCTTGGGGGTGGCAATTCAAGCATCACCAGAAAAAATCGCCGATCTATTAGCGACAGTCGGCATCGCTTTTCTCTTCGCCCCGTCGTTGCATCCGGGCATGAAAGCAGTGATGAAAATACGGCAAGAATTAGCGACACCAACGATTTTTAATCTATTAGGCCCTTTGATCAATCCTGTTCCGTTGACTACGCAACTGATCGGTACTTACGCTGGCGAGAGCTTGGTAGACACCGCTCAGGCGTTAGGCAGTCTTGGTCGGCAACGAGCAATGGTGATCCATGGATGTAATGGGATGGATGAAGCCAATTTGGCTGGTGAAACGGCGATCAGTTTTTATCACGAAGGAAAGGTGACGAATTTTTCTTTGGATCCGCAAGCGTATGGCTTTACGCCAGCACCGATCGAGGCGATCGTCGGCGGAGATGCGGCTCAAAACGCCGCGATCTTAACAGCAGTTTTGAAAAATCACCCTTCCGTTTATCTAGAGACAGTGGTCTTAAATGCAGGGTTAGGCTTTTATACCAACGGCAAAGCCGCCACCCTAGCGGAAGGCTTTGCGATGGCACGAGCGTGTATCGCTTCGGGCGCGGCCTACGACAAACTGCAGATGCTGATTCGTCAGTCAAATAGCCATTAACTACGAGAGCTGTAAGGAGGAGAATCATGGATTTTTTAGAAACGATCATCCAGAAAAAAGTTGAAGAAGTTGCCGCGATGCCACAAGAAATCGAAAAGGTCGTAGCGAAACGTCCATCATTTTATCAGCAAGTCAAGGACCGACCACAAAAAATGCACCTCATTGCTGAAATCAAGCGTGCTTCACCCTCAAAAGGAGACATCAACCAAGGAATCGACCCAGTCACACAAGCGGAAGCTTATGAAGCCGCGGGTGTCAGCGGGATTTCCGTTTTGACCGACCAGCAGTTTTTTAAAGGCTCGCTGGCAGATCTTGAAGCAGTCAGTAATGCCGTTTCGGTGCCTATACTATGCAAAGACTTTATTATCGACAGAAAACAATTGATTCGCGCCAAGAATGCGGGTGCCAGTATTGTTTTATTGATCGTGGCCGCTTTAAAACCAGAACGCTTAGCCATACTTCATCAAGAGGCAATAGCACTAGGGTTGGAAGTACTCGTTGAGACTCATAATGCGGCTGAATTTCAACAAGCCCAAGCCTTAGGGGCCAAAATCATCGGCGTCAACAATCGTGACCTAAAAACCTTTGACGTTTCCTTGGATGTCGGTGTTGCTTTAGCACCTCAGCCGTCAGAGGCGGTTTACATCAGTGAATCTGGTATTCGAACTGCCTCCGATGTGCTGCAGCTTGCACCGTTTTATCATGGAGTCCTCGTTGGAGAAACGTTGATGAGAAGCAATCGAATTGCTGAAACAGCGGCAGATTTGCAGGTGAGCCGCCGATGACCAAAGTGAAAATTTGTGGACTCACCGAACGGCTGCATGTCGAAACTGCCATCAGTGCAGGAGCAGATTACCTTGGCTTTGTTTTTGCCGAAAGCCGTCGGAGAATCGATCCGACACAAGTCCGCAAGATAACGGAGCAAGTACCCCAAAATGTAGGGAAAGTCGGGGTTTTCGTTTCTCCAAGTTTTGAAGAAGTGCAAGCGGCAATTCAAGCCGCCCAGCTGACAGCGATTCAGCTCCATGGAAAGGTTCTGCCATCTTTGCAAACAGCCATCCAGACAGGCATTTTTGCGCATCAAAAGATCGCAGTGATCCAAGCCTTTGATGGAGAAGCTGAGACTTTAGAACAAGATTTCCTAAGCTGCGATGCAGATTTTGGGTTATTGGACGCTCCAGTAAGAGATCACCCTTATGCTGGCGGCAACGGCCAATCCTTTGATTGGCAAAAAGCGGCGAGAAAACCGTTGCCGTTGTCTGAGCGTTTTTTTATTGCTGGCGGTTTGCACGCGGAAAATGTAGAAGAGGCGATCCAATTTTTTAGGCCCTATGCTGTCGATGTTTCTTCAGGCGTGGAATCCCAGGGCAAGAAAGACAGTCGGAAAATCGAACAATTTATTTACTTAGTAAAGGAGAAGATAAAATGACCCAATACCCCACAGAAGCAGGATTTTATGGTCCCTATGGTGGCCAGTTTGTGCCAGAGACATTGATGTATGCAGTCAAGCAATTGGAAACTGTCTATCGTGAAGCACAAGCGGACGCAAGTTTTCAAGTAGAATTACAGGAATATTTGCAAGAGTATGTAGGAAGAGAGACCCCCCTTTATCATGCACAGCGCTTGTCACAACACTTAGGCGGTGCCAAAATTTATCTGAAGCGAGAAGATTTGAATCATACGGGCGCCCATAAAATCAATAATGCGCTAGGGCAAGTGTTATTAGCAAAGCGGATGGGGAAAAAGAAAGTGGTAGCGGAGACCGGTGCTGGACAGCATGGCGTCGCCACAGCGACTGCGGCCGCGTTGTTCGGTATGGAATGCACGATTTTTATGGGTGCGGTAGATGTTCAGCGGCAAGCACTAAACGTCTTTCGAATGGAATTGTTGGGAGCGAAAGTGGTTTCAGTCACTTCAGGCAATCAGACGTTGAAAGATGCTGTCAATGAAGCGCTACGCTACTGGGTCGCAACCGTCGAGGACACCCATTACGTGATGGGTTCTGTACTCGGTCCGCATCCTTTTCCAGAGATCGTTCGAGATTTTCAAAGTGTGATTGGCAGTGAGACACGACGGCAACTATTAGAAAAAGAAGGTCGACTACCGACGACAGTCGTTGCTTGTGTTGGCGGCGGCAGCAATGCGATGGGAATGTTTTACCCTTTTATCGATGATCAGACCGTTCGTTTGATTGGCGTTGAAGCAGCTGGGAAAGGTGTGGATACTACTGAGCATGCGGCGACCTTGACGAAAGGCAGTATCGGTATTTTACATGGTACAAAAATGCATCTGCTGCAAGACGATGATGGGCAAGTGATCGAACCTTATTCGATTTCAGCTGGTTTGGATTATCCAGGGGTCGGTCCCGAGCATTCTTACTTGAAGGAGATTGAGCGAGCGGAGTATTTCGCGGTCACTGATGAAGAAGCCGTTGACGCCTTTTATCTCTTGTCTCAAATCGAAGGCATTATTCCTGCTTTGGAAAGTGCTCATGCCGTTGCCTATGCCCTAAAGCTAGCCCCAATCATGACACCCGAAGAACGCTTAGTGATCTGCTTGTCTGGGCGAGGGGACAAAGATGTTCAACAAATCAAAGACCGGAAAGGAGCAGCGAAATGACCAGCAAAACATTGACGATGAAACTAAAGGAGCGCCAAAAACAAGGCAAGCCACTATTTGTTCCTTATATTATGGCGGGTGCCAACGGACTGGAACGCCTGCCAGCAGAAATCGAACTGTTGACGACACATGGCGCAGCCGCCATTGAAATCGGCGTGCCCTTTTCAGACCCAGTCGCAGATGGAGCGGTCATCCAAGCAGCTGGAATGCAGGCATTAGCCAATGGGACCACTTTAAAAAAGATCATTGCTGCGCTGCAAACCATCCATTCCGAGGTTCCACTGGTATTGATGGGGTATGCCAATTCATTCTTTCATTATGGGATTGAACAGTTAGCAAATGAGTTAAAAGCGACAAATGTGAAAGGGTTGATTATTCCAGATTTACCTTTTGAACATCGATCACTAGTAACCCCTACTTTTGATGCGGCGGATCTCGCGCTGATCACACTGGTCTCTTTGACCAGTCCTCCAGACAGAATTCAGACGCTGATCGAAGAAGCAGAAGGGTTCGTCTATGCTGTGACAGTGAACGGTGTCACTGGAGAAGATCGCCAATACAACGAACAGCTGGATCAGCATTTGCAAGCCATTTCGGAAAAAAGTCCGATTCCAGTATTAGCTGGTTTCGGGGTCTCGACCCACGCAGATGTGCAGCGCTTTGCCAGTGTGTGTGAGGGGGTAGTGATCGGTTCAAAAATCGTAGCAGCGCTACAAAACGAGCCACTGCCTAAAGTCAGTGAGCTGTTAGCAAAACTTGTTGGTAAGCCATAGAAAACAATGTGAAGGAAAGAACCCGAATTGGGTTCTTTTTTTATGAGAAAACTAGTATTCGAGGTACTGATGGGCTGCTATGGAAAAAAGAACGTGATGTGTGAAGAGGAAAAGAAAAAAGGCTGATTGAAGATCAGCCCCAAATTGTCGTGATTATGCCAGTGTATCCGTGTCGATGGTTACTGTCTCGCAAAAATGCCCTCTGCCCCCAACGTAAACATGTTGGATTACCTTTCGCGAAGTCGTAGCTAGTTTGACAAAGATTTCAGAAGGTTCACCTAAATTGCTGCCTTGTTCAAAGCGATACACTTCTTTTTCGAGGGCACACTTTTGATACAAGAAGCAAGCCAAAGCGGCATTGGAAGTTCCTGTGGCAGATTCTTCATTGATGTCAAACAATGGGGCAAAGTTACGGCAAACGATTCGTTCTTTTTCCATTGCATATAAGTGCATGCCAACTACTTGTTGAAGCGCACTTACTTTTTTTATTTCCTCAAAATTAGGTGTAACTTGCTGCAACTGGGCCGTTGTTTTGATTGGAATAAGGATATCCTTTAATCCAGTAGAAACGATTTGAATAGGAATTTGATCATTGATAGCATTGGTATCAAAACAGTCAGTTAATTGTTCTAGTGAAAGTACATCTGAAAACAGTGGTTTGTTCTGTTCCATGAAAATGACACCGTCTTTGATGGTGATCGACAAACGTCCGGCGTTGGTGTCGATGCGATACTGTTGCTTGGAAAGTTTGTTTAGATACGATAATAGTGCAAAGGAGGCAATTGTTGCATGTCCGCATAAGTCAACTTCTTCTTTTGGCGTAAAATAGTCAAATCGGAAATCGGCCTGCGGGGATTTCGATAAAAAAGCTGTTTCTGAAAAGCCTAACTCTTTTGCGACGGCTAACTTTTGTTGTGGCGTAAGAGGCTGTTCCAACAAGACGACTCCAGCCTTGTTGCCACCTGTTTGATTTTTACTAAACCCGCTTGCAATATGTACCGTTATCTCCATAGGACACCTGCTTTCTTTGTTTTTGTTAAGCATAGCATAATTTTTGCAGGAGGAGGATATGAAAACGGATTGGGTAAGCGATTAATCATGAAGAGCCGATGAAATGAAAAAAACATGGGTGCTCAAAGAGTGCGGTATTTAATCATACTATAGCAAAAACGTTTCTTTGAGCATTCCAACCTTTCTCGTCAACTATTATTTTATAGGTACCAGTGAATATTTTAGCTATCAAAAAAGCAAATGAGAACGCAGCATCCCTCTTGCTTTCTCATTTACTTAAATCATTTAGTAAAAACCGTTAAGGCTATGCTAAAATAAGCCCAGCCTTCACCCGTGAGAGCAGTGACCAATAGTAACATGATGAGGCATCCTTTAACTAGAGAACAAGTAGTTTACGGGGGGATTACTGATAATAAGAATAAACACTGAAATTATGATACCGATGAAAGAAATTTGCTGAAGATTGAAGCGGATGGGAAGCGATCGTTTGATTGCTTTGTGATGAGGAAGGGAACAGGCTGTTGATTAGTCACCAAATTGCTATGGCAAAAAAATTAGATCAATTTGGCACAAGAACAAACAAAAACCGCCAAGAACAAGGGTTCTCGACGGTTAAATAACGTTCCAGGAGGGATTCGAACCCCCGACCGTTCGCTTAGAAGGCGAATGCTCTATCCGGCTGAGCTACTGGAACAAATAATTTTCAGCGAATGCTCACTTCGCCTAAGCTGTTGAAATCAATCAGCAACAAATAACATTATAGAAAAAGGGCGCAGCAATGTCAATCGCTTTTCGCCCTTTTCTTATTTTTTCTTTGAAAAAAGGAAGCGCAGCTGCACTCAACCTTTCTCAGGTTCCTCAAGAATTACGCTATCTGCTTCTTTCGTAATGAGAATCACGCCATCTCCCAAAGGGACAAGCGTGGAGGTCAGCTGAGGATGGTTCATCACAGTATCCAAGAAAAGATTCAATTTGCGATGGATTGCTCGCTGGTTGCGAGGAATTTCTTCGATGGGTTGTAGAATCGTTCCAGCTTGAAATACGTCATCCACCATCAGCACACCGCCTTTGCGTAATAGACGCAGACATTCTGGTAAAAATTCAATGTATTTTGATTTGGCGCTGTCCATGAAGATAAAATCATAAGGGCCACTCAATGTAGGTAGAACGTCTGCCGCTTGTCCTTCTAATAGCGTGATTTTTTCTTCATTTCCTAAGCGAGCGTAAGTTTCTTTGGCTTTGCGGATCATGACGTCAAAGCGATCGATCGTTGTGACATGACCATCTTTCACACATTGCGCCATCAAGCTTGAAGAAAAACCGATCGCTGTGCCGATCTCAAGGATTTCTTTTGGCTGGAGTTGTCCTAATAAAAACTGCAAGAAGACCACTGTTTCATGTGGGATGATTGGCACTTCTTTTTTATGAGCGGCTTGCTCGATTTCACCAAGTTCGCCGGGTAATTGTTTTTGTTTTTCACGCATAAACGCCACTAGTTCTGGTTTGACTACTGGACGATGCATCATTTCGTTGCGCATCTTCATCCTCCTAATTTATCGCTGTCCCCTATTATACGAATAACTCACCTTAAGTTCAATCTTTTCGAGTCTTTGGAACAACAAAAAAACCAGTCATAAGACTGGCAGGATAAAGGGGTGAAAAATATTTTTGGGATATTTCTATCATAACGGTGTTATGTGGAGGTTTGGTTAAAATCCTGTGAAGATCTCGTCAGGTTCTGCTTAAATTTTCATCAAGAAGAAAAGCAACCCATCAACAGGGCAAAAACGAACTTTTTATCGAAATATTCAGAAAATTCAGGGAAAAGTGTTGACAGAGGAACCTGCTGTTTGGTATCTTCATAACAAGATAAAAAAAGTGATAGGTGACGACGATGGATAAACGATTGAAACAAACAGCTGCATTTTTATTATTATTATCGTAAGGACTCTTTTTCTATGACCCGCCTTTTTTAAGGCATCATTTGAAGAGTCCTATTCGCATTGCATGAAGGAAACCCTTTATGGAGTGCTTTTTTTATACCATTTTTTCAATTGTGTTTGAATGAAGTCGCGCCAAGCGTGCTCCTACCACTGCTAAGGAGGAAATAGTGATGAGAAAAATCCAGTTTTTTGATACGACATTGCGAGACGGTGAACAGACCCCGGGAGTCAACTTTAATACGAAAGAGAAGGTTCAACTGGCGCTGCAATTAGAAAAATGGGGCATCGATACGATCGAAGCAGGTTTTCCGATTGCATCAGAAGGAGATTTTCAAGCAGTCAAAGCGATTGCTGGGGCGGTGACGAAAATGACCGTTGCAGGACTTGCCCGTTGTCAGAAAAAAGACATTGATCGTGCCTATGAAGCTCTTTATCAAGCCGTCGATCCACAGATCCATGTCTTTCTAGCAACGAGTAAGGTGCATCGCCAGTACAAGCTGAATATGACGAAAGCAGAAGTACTCGCTTCCATCAAAGAACATGTGGCTTATGCGCGTGAACGCTTTGAAAAAGTTCAATTCTCGCCAGAAGATGCCACCCGCACCGATAAAGCCTTCTTGCTTGAGGCGGTTCAAACAGCGATTGATGCCGGCGCGACGATCATCAATGTGCCCGATACAGTAGGGTTTACCAATCCTACAGAATATGGTGCGCTTTTTGCCTATTTGATCGCCAATATCAAAAGCGAGCAGCAGATCACTTTTTCTTCCCATTGTCATGATGACTTGGGAATGGCGACAGCCAATGCGCTGGCGGCTATTGAAAATGGTGCTGATCGGGTGGAAGGAACGATCAACGGGATCGGCGAACGAGCTGGCAATACTGCATTAGAAGAAGTGGCCTTGGCGTTGCATATTCGCAATGATTTCTATCAGGCTACCTCCAACATCAAATTAAACGAAACAAAACGAACCAGCGATCTGGTGGCACGTTTGTCAGGAATCACGGTACCGAAAAACAAAGCGATCGTCGGAGGCAATGCTTATGCCCATGAATCAGGGATTCATCAAGATGGCGTCTTGAAAAATCCTGAGACCTACGAAATTATTACCCCACAGTTGGTGGGGGTAGAAACCAACTCGTTGCCTTTAGGCAAACTTTCTGGCCGCCATGCGTTTGTCGATAAAATGCAGCAACTGGGCTACCAGTTTGACCAAGAAGAAACCAACGAATTGTTTAAACGCTTCAAAGAATTGGCAGATAAAAAGAAGCAAGTGACCGAACAAGATTTGCTGGCTTTGGTGGCCGATCAAGGCCGCAGCCAAGAAGGCGGCTGCGAGTTGGACGCCGTTCAGCTACAATACGTGTCCAATGGCCATCAAGGAGCAGTGGTTTCTATCATCAAAGACGAGGAAAAACAAGTGGCATCAGCCATCGGTGCCGGCAGTATCCAAGCTATCTACAACTCGATCGATCAGATTTTCCAGCAGCAGCCGAAGTTGTTGAATTATGAAATCACTGCCTTGACCAGTGGGGAAGATGCGCAAGCGGAAGTGCACGTGGTCATTGAATGCCAGGAAACCAATGAAAAAATCAGCGGGATCGGCTTAGACTTTGATGTCTTGCAGGCGTCAGCCAAAGCCTATGTACAGGCTAGCGCAGCTCTAAAGAATCGAGGTGTCCTTGTTTGAAAAAGATCGTGGTTTTAGCAGGAGATGGCATCGGACCAGAAATTATGGACAGTGCCCTTGCGGTATTGAAAGCGGCTTGTCCTGACCATCTCCAGCACTTTCATTTTGACCAGCGGCCATTTGGTGGAGCGGCGCTGGCACTTACTGGAGAGCCATTGCCGCAAGAAACACTACAAGCTTGCCAGCAGTCGGATGCGGTCCTTTTAGGAGCCATTGGTGATCCAGCTTGGGAAAACGCACCGACAACACCTGAGAAAGGACTTTTGAATCTGCGTCAAGCGTTAGGTCTATACGCCAACATTCGACCCATCAAAGTAGTTGATGCGGTGATTGCTTTGTCTCCCATCAAAGAAACGATCCTTCGAGGGACAGATTTTGTCATCGTTCGTGAGTTGACTGGCGGTATCTATTTTGGCGAAAAAGCAGAAAAACCTGAAGAAGCCTACGACATCAATCATTATCACCAAGCAGAGATTCGACGGATTTTGCGTAAAGCCTTTGAGATCGCCCGTACGCGGAAGAAGCGGGTTCTCTCTGTCGATAAAGCAAATGTGTTGGCGACTAGCCGGCTTTGGCGCCGATTAGCGGAAGAAACGGCACAGGAATTCCCGGATTGTCAGTTGACTCATCAATATGTTGATTCCGCCGCTATGAAAATCATCCAAAATCCCAAAGAATTTGATGTAATCGTGACCGAAAATCTCTTTGGCGACATTTTAAGTGATGAAGCCTCGGTTTTGCCGGGGTCATTAGGGGTGCTACCAAGCGCAAGCCATGGTGCAGAAGGGGTTTCTTTATATGAACCGATCCATGGCTCGGCACCGGATATTGCTAGGCAAAATTGTGCCAATCCGGTTTCCATGATTTTGTCTGTCGTGATGATGCTAAGAGAGTCCTTTCAAGAGGAACAGCTGGCAGATACCATCGAAAGTGCGTGTTATGAGGTAATGAATGCGGGAATCTTGACCCGTGATTTAGGTGGGACGGCAACGACAACTGCCTTTACAGAAGCGGTTATTGCACAGTTAGGAGTGAGCAATTATGGGGAAAACGCTGTTTGATAAACTATGGGATCGGCATGTGATCACAGGAGAAGAAGGGCAGGCGCAGCTGCTTTATGTCGATCTGCATATGATCCATGAAGTGACGACGCCGCAAGCCTTCGAAGGATTGCGGCAAGCGGGACGGACAGTTCGCTGTCCCGAAAAAACCTTCGCAACAATGGATCATAATGTACCTACCAAAGATATTTTTACCATCACCGATCTGGTTGCAAAAAAGCAAATGGATACGTTACGTAAAAACTGTCATGATTTTGGGATCGAATTGTGTGACAATGGCTCTGCCAACCAAGGAATTGTCCATATGGTTGGCCCAGAAGTAGGCTTGACCCAACCAGGAAAAACGATCGTTTGCGGTGATTCCCATACTGCCACCCATGGTGCTTTCGGCGCGATCGCATTTGGGATCGGTACGAGTGAAGTGGAGCATGTCTTTGCGACACAGACGATTTGGCAGACAAAACCGAAACGCATGGGAGTTGAGATCACCGGTCAGCTGCAGCCGGGGGTGTACGCCAAAGATATTATTTTGGCATTGATCGCGACGCATGGCACAGATTTTGGTGGTGGCTATGCCGTAGAATTCTTTGGCGAAACGATCCGCAACCTGACGATGGAAGAGCGCATGACCATTTGCAATATGTCGATCGAAGGTGGGGCGAAAATGGGCTTGATCGCACCTGATGAAACGACCTTTGCTTATGTGAAGGATCGACGCTTTGCGCCACAAGCGTTTGCCAGTGCGGTGACGGATTGGGAAACCCTGTATACCGATGAAGGTGCCAACTATGATGCCCTGATCACCTTAGACGCAGCAACCTTAGAACCTTACATCACTTGGGGCACCAATCCAGAAATGGGAGTACCGGTCAGCGAAACGTTTCCTGAAGTGCGAGATCATAATGATCAGCAAGCCTATGAATATATGGCACTGCACCCCGGACAGACGGCTGCCGATATCCCCATCGAATACATCTTTATCGGATCGTGTACCAATGGTCGTTTATCTGATCTGCAAGAAGCAGCGGCGATTTTGAAAGGTCAGACCATCAAAGAAGGGGTCACTGGCATTATCGTTCCTGGTTCACGCCCTGTTCGTAAAGCAGCGGAAGCTATCGGTTTAGACAAAGTCTTTATTGAGGCTGGTTTTGAATGGCGGGAGCCTGGCTGCTCCATGTGCCTAGGAATGAATCCTGATAAAGTACCAGAAGGCGTCCACTGTGCCTCCACGTCAAACCGGAATTTTGTTGGACGGCAAGGGAAAAACGCTCGGACGCACCTTTGTAGTCCAGCAATGGCGGCAGCAGCTGCGATTCATGGGCGTTTTGTCGATGTACGAGAAGTGGTTGGAGGTGTTGGTTAATGGAAGCTTTTACGCAATTTGAAGGTACGACGCTGCCTTTGATGAATGACAATATCGATACCGATCAAATCCTACCGAAAAATTATTTGAAGCGCGTTGAAAAAACGGGGTTTGGCGAATTTTTATTTGACGATTGGCGCTATTTGCCGCAACGCAAGCCTAATCCAGCATTTATCTTGAATGATCCAGCATATCAGACCGCTCAAGTCCTCGTCACTGGTGATAATTTTGGTTCTGGCTCTTCTCGAGAGCATGCGGCATGGGCGCTGTTGGATTACGGCTTTAAAGCCGTGATTGCTGGCAGCTTCGGTGATATTTTCTATATGAATGCCACCAAAAACGGGCTGCTGCCCATCGAGCTGCCTTTGACTGTTCGCCAAAGGATCGCCTCGCTGCCTGCTTCTGAAAAAATCAGCATCGACTTGCCGAGGCAATGTGTGATCGTTGCCGGGGAGGAGCATTTCTTTGCAATCGATGCTACCTGGAAACACAAATTGATCCACGGTCTCGATGAGATCAGTATCACCTTGCAGGAAGAGGCGAAAATCACCGCCTATGAGCAGACGATTCCAGCGTATTGGCAGTAGGGCTAGGGGACTGGTCGTTATTCGTCGGCTGGTATTTGTGAAAGAATGTTTCTTAACCCTCGCCAATCAGCTTCGATTTGCGGAGTCAACGTCCGATTATAAAAGATCGCAGCGGGATGATACATCGGCACGATCAGATATTCTTTTTCCGACCATTGATAGCCATCCTTTGTCGGATTGCTTTCTTGAATTTTGGAACGGATCACTTCGCCATGGTGGTCTTTGATATAATAGGCGTTGCCTAATAATCGCTGTAGTCCGATATTGCCAACAGTTGCAATGACGGGCGGATTCCCGATGGACAACTCGTAGTCAAGCAGTGGTGCGTGTAGCAAGACTTCCTTTTTGGTAGGTGTCCGATTGGGATGGACGATCTCATGGGCACCGCTGCGCTTGTTGATTCGTTCTTTGACGGAATATGGACGGCTGCGGACAGCGCTGGTGATGTAGACATCCTCACGGGTCAAACCGGCTAAAGCCAACGATTTCATCAATTCTTTTCCTGCTTGTCCGCTAAAAGGAATAAAATTCTCGATTTCGGTTCGACCAGGGGCTTCACCAACGATCATCAATTTGGGCTGCAGCGGTCCTTGACCTGGAACAAATCCTTCCAACGGATAACTGCGGGATGCCTGTTGAACGGCAGTGGCTAATTCTTTGGGGTATTGCATGAAAACTCCTCCCATTCTGTTTCGCTTGTGCTCTTTCTTCTATAGTAATAGAAAATAAAAAATGCACAAAAGGAAATGACTAGTAGCAAAAGAATTCTGTCTTTTCCTTAATTAGTGATTGACTTTAGGAAAACATTTTGATAAAGTTAATCTGTTGTAATTGTGGACTCCACAGCTACAACCGCACAGAACAAGTAGTAAGTACGAAAGTCACTTGGGATGGCGAGTCTAAGTATATTATAAGGAGGTGCTGTAGAGCATGTACGCAATTATCAAAACTGGTGGGAAACAAGTAAAAGTTGAAGTGGGTCAAGCAATCTACGTTGAAAAATTAGACGTTGAAGCTGGACAAAAGGTTACTTTTGATGAAGTTATCTTAGTAGGTGGCGAATCAACAAAAGTGGGTGCCCCAATCGTTGCAGGAGCAACTGTTGAAGGAACTGTTGAAAAACACGGCAAACAAAAGAAAGTCGTAACTTTCAAATACAAACCTAAAAAACATTCACACCGTAAACAAGGTCACCGTCAACCTTACACAAAAGTTGTTATTGACGCGATCAACGCTTAATTCTTACGAAAAGCAGGGTAACGAATATGATCAAAGGGACATTCAAACGAAATGACTCTGGTCGGATTGTTTCTTTTGAACTAGCTGGACACGCACAAGCAGGAGAATACGGCAAAGACATCGTCTGTGCTGCAGCATCCGCTTTAGCGATCAGTGCAGTCAATGGGATCGATGCTTTGGCTGGCGTTGCGCCAAAAGTTGAAGCAGATAACGAAAATGGTGGGTACTTATTAGTCACGCTGCCTTCTCGTTTGACCCAAGAGCAGTCGAATATCGCACAAATTCTTTTAGAAAATTTGTTGATCGGCTTGCAATCAGTTCAAGAAGAGTACAACGATTATATCCAAATCAAAACTACTAAAGAAAACTAGGAGGTGCATCTCATGTTGATGAAAATGAATTTGCAATTCTTCGCTCACAAAAAAGGTGGGGGTTCTACTTCTAACGGACGTGACTCTCAATCAAAACGTTTAGGTGCGAAACGTGCTGACGGTCAAACCGTTTCAGGCGGATCAATCCTTTATCGCCAACGCGGTACTAAAATTTACCCAGGGGTAAACGTAGGTATCGGTGGAGATGATACATTGTTTGCAAAAGTTGACGGCGTTGTTCGTTTCGAACGTAAAGGCCGCGACAAAAAACAAGTATCTGTTTATCCAGTAGCGCAAGAAGCATAAGAAAATGACATCCAGATTACGTAAAAGTAACCTGGGTGTTTTTTTATACACCAATGAAACCGTTTTAACGAAATAGTTATTTATAATGGCTTAGATAAGGAGTGAAGCAATGATTCAATTAAAAGAAATCACGAAGGAAAACTATCGTGCGTGCATGAATTTGAAGACAACGAAGGAGCAAGAAGATTTTGTTGCGCCCAATTGGTACTCAATGTTAGAGGCGATCTATGAGGAACCACGTCAGGCATTTGCCCTCTACAATGGTGAGGATATGGTCGGCTTTCTCTTATTTAGTTTTTACGAAGCGGATGAGGATTATCCAAAAGCTTCGTGGTGGATCGAGCGGTTTATGATCGCAGAAAAATTCCAAAATCAAGGGTTAGGCAGTCAGGCGTTTCTTGCTGGGTTAGATTGGTTCAAAACCCATATCCAAGCGCAAGAATTAAGGATCTCCGCTGTAGATGGCAACGAGATCGCAACAAAGCTTTACGAACGAAACGGCTTTGTCTTGACAGGTGAAATGATTGATAACGAGCATGTACTCTTGTTGCAGCTGCCAACGGATCAAGGGTAAATGACTCTTTCTACAGTAAAAAATGAGGTCAAAAGCAGAGGTTCTTAAGGGGATTCTCTGCTTTTTTTATTGGTGTTTTTCCGGTCCAAAAAGTGTGCCGTCATTTTCTGGCTAGATTTTTCAAGAAATTTTGTGCACTTGGGGTAAGAATTACGAGTGTGTCCATGCTTTGTTGTTCACAAAGTTCCTTTTGCGATTAACGGAATCTTTACACGTTGACAACACAAACCTTATATTCATTTGATACTCTGAGGAAGTAGAACAAATGGAAAGAAACTTTCGAAAAACGTTGATTATTGAGAATGTGCTCACGAATGGTTTTGGTCGAAACACGAACATTATCAAAAAAGAAAACGTTCGTAATTCGAAAAAGATTGTTTTTGATTCGTTGGTTTTTTATAATCAAAAAGGAAAGTTCGGAATTCCGTGAGTTCGATTTTTTTAATGAAAAGGAGAAAAAGTGATGAAAGTTTGGAAGAAAACGGCAATGTTTGGTTTAGGTTTGGTGGCAGCAGTTACGCTGGCGGCATGTGGCTCAGGTGGAGCAAGTACTGACTCGGCGGCTGAAGAAGCAAGATATGTACCAGAAAAGTTGACCGTTCAATTTGTTCCATCACAAGCAGCAGAAACATTAGAAGCAAAAGCAAAACCACTTGAGCAATTATTAAGTGATGAATTGGGGATTCCAGTCACTGTGAGTGTTTCCACTGACTACAATACAATCGTCGAAGCAATGGCTTCGAAACAAGTAGATGTAGGCTTTTTACCGCCGAATGCCTATGTTTTAGCAAATGAACAAAGCAATGTTAAGGTGCTATTACAAGCACAGCGTTATGGCATCAAGCAGCCTGGTGGGGAATCAACGGATGAATTGGTTGATAGCTATCGCTCAATGATCGTCGTAAAAAGCGGCAGCGATATCAAAGAGTTGGAAGATTTAAAAGGCAAAACGATTGCCACGCAAGATGTTACTTCTTCTGCCGGTTATGTTTGGCCAGTAGCAGAAATGAAAAAAGCAGGCATCGATATCAATACGGATGTGACGACTGTTCAAGTCAAAGGCCATGACCAAGCGGTCTTATCTGTCTTGAATGGCGACGTTGACGCAGCGTTCGTTTTTGAAGATGCCCGCAACACGGTCAAAAATGATTACCCAGAAATCATGGATGAGGTAGAACCAATGTACTTTACCGAACCGATCCCGAACGATACGATCAGTGTCCGCAGCGACATGAGTGAAGAGTGGGACAAAAAAATCCAAGATGCCTTTATCGCGATCGGTAAAGATGAAGAAGGAAAACAAATCATCTCTGATATTTACTCTCATGAAGGATACGTTGTTTCACAAGACAGCAATTTCGACATCGTAAGAGAGTATGCGGAACAAGTCGGACAATAACTAATAGATGAATAGATCGGGAGGGTACCGGTAGTTGAGGTACCCTTTTCGAATGGAAAGCAATTTTTACCTAATGGAAAGAAAGTAGGAGAATCATGGCTCTAGAGAACGAAACGATTATTTCATTTCAGAATGTGACCAAGCAATACCCAAATGGGGTATTAGGTTTGAAGGACTTAAACATCGATATCAAAAAAGGGGAATTTGTCATCGTAGTGGGTTTATCAGGAGCAGGAAAATCAACGATGCTGCGCTCCATCAATCGACTGCACGAGATCACGAGTGGCGAGATTTTAATCGATAGCAAGTCGATCACAAAAGCAAAAGGAAGAGAGCTACGCTTGATTCGTCGAGACATTGGCATGATTTTCCAAAGCTTTAATTTGGTGAAACGTTCGAGTGTCTTGCGAAATGTCTTAACTGGGCGAGTAGCTTATCACCCAACGATCAAAATGTTGCTTGGTTTGTTCCCGCAAGCGGATAAAGAGCTGGCTTATCAATCGCTGCAGCGGGTCAATTTAGCAGAAAAAGTCTATACTCGAGCCGATGAATTGTCTGGCGGTCAGCAGCAGCGGGTTTCGATTGCCCGTGCTTTGACGCAAGAGCCGAAGATTATTTTAGCGGATGAACCGGTTGCTTCCTTAGATCCTTTAACCACTGAAAAAGTCATGAATGACTTAAAACGGATCAATCAAGATCTGGGGATTACCATCGTAGTCAATTTGCATTCTGTCCAATTGGCAAGAGAGTACGGCACGCGGATCATCGGGTTGCGAGACGGAGGCTTGGTTTTTGATGGCCCTGTCAGTGAAGCGACCGATCAGCGATTGAAACAGATTTATGGCAGCGAGATCATAGAAGAGCAGGAAGGGGCAGGACAATGACGACAAATACGTTGCCGAAACGCAGCGGACTATGGAAAAATGTTCTTTGGCTCGTCATTTTTTTAGTGGTATTGTTCGTTAGCGGCTCTATTTCAGGCGTTGATTTGGCACGGTTCTTTAGCAATAGCAGTCAAATGAATGTCATTTTACAAAAGATGGCTCATCCTGATTGGGCATATGCCAAAATCATTGTAGAGCCGATTTTACAAACGATCCAAATGGCGATCATCGGCACGACCTTTGGTGCACTGGCGGCTTTTCCGTTTTCACTTTTAGCAGCACGAAATATCATGACGAATCATTGGATCAGCGGTTGTTTCCGTTTTGTTTTGAATATCATTCGGACGGTACCTGATTTGATGCTGGCGGCTTTATTTGTTGCCATTGTCGGAATCGGTCCCGTTGCCGGGGTGATCTCCATCTCTGTGTTTTCTTTTGGGATGATCACCAAATTGTTTTATGAATCGATTGAAACGATTGATGAAGGTCCAATCGAAGCAATCACGGCTTCTGGAGGATCGAAGTTTGACATCATCCGCTATGCAGTCGTACCGCAAGTCATGAGCCATTTTCTTAGTTACTTGCTTTATGCCTTTGAGATCAATGTGCGGGCATCGACGATTCTTGGGTATATCGGCGCAGGCGGAATCGGTGTTTTCTTACAACGATCTTTAAGCCAATTTCGATATGACCAGACGTCGATTATCGTCTTAGTGATTTTTGCAGTTGTTTTGGTGATTGATACCATCAGTAATAGATTAAGGGAGCGATTGTTATGATGTTGCCAGCAGAACCGAAAAAGAAAAAAATACGGAATTGGCTGATCGCAGTAGTCGTTATCCTCCTTTATATTTGGGCTTTCGCTGGTGTACCTTTTGCCGGCGTTAAAGAAAATGTCGGTCAAATTGTCGGCTCAATCTTTTATGGCCTGATCCATCCTGATTGGGGCTATGTTTATACCGGTGATGGCGAAGATTTGATCAGTTTGATGATCGAAACCGTTGCGATCGCCTTTGTGGGTACGTTTTTATCCTCAATATTAAGTATTCCTTTTGCCTTTTGGGCGGCGCGCAGCAAAAACAGCCCTCGCTGGCTATCAGGTTTCGGTAAAATCGTGCTGACGGCGATTCGAACGTTTCCAGAAATCGTCTTAGCGATCATGTTCATCAAAACAGTGGGTCCCGGATCCTTTGCTGGTGTTTTGGCAGTTAGTGTCCATTCCATTGGGATGTTGGCGAAACTCTATAGCGAAGCGATCGAGAACATGGATCACGGTCCTTCAGAATCGGTCGTTAGTGCGGGAGGAAATCGTTGGGATGTGTTAGGCTTTGCGACATTGCCACAATTGATTCCAGAATTTCTTTCTTTTACCTTGTATCGTTTTGAACTGGCTGTCCGTTCAGCTTCGATCTTAGGGATCGTAGGGGCAGGTGGGATCGGTACGCCGATGATCTTTGCCATCAATGCGCGATCATGGAGCCGTGTAGGAATCATTTTATTAGGGATCGTTGTGACGGTCACGATCATTGATTTTATTTCTGGGCGCTTGCGTAAACGATTGGTTTAATAAAATGAGGTGCGTACTCGAAAAAACACAGTCTGCATAGGCTGTGTTTTTTTGCAGCGGATAGGCGGATGTCGTTTAAGACAGGTTTCGTGAAACTTGTTATACTGGATTCATAGAAAATGAATCCAAACAAGGAGGCTGTTTTATGAAAGCATTATTGATCGTCAATCCAAGTTCTGGTGGTGAACAAGCGAAAGAATTTGAGGAGATGGCAGAAGAAAAGCTGCGGGAAGCTTTTTCAGAAGTCGTTGTCAAACATACCGAAAAAGAAGGAGATGCTACACGTTTTGCCTCTGAGGCAGCAGCAGAATTTGACAGTGTCTTCGCAATGGGCGGTGATGGTACCGTCAATGAAGCGGTCAATGGCTTAGCCCCTCATGACAAACGACCAAATTTCGGTTTCTTCCCGCTGGGCACAGTAAATGATTTAGCCAGAGCATTAGCGATTCCACTAGATCCCAAGGAAGCCATCGAATCATTTGCAGTGGATCACACCCGCAAAATCGATATTGGGCAGGTTAATCAAGACTATTTTACCAATGTAGTGGCGATTGGTATGATTCCAGCGGCGATCAACAATGTGGAAGTTGAAGAAAAAACCAAGCTGGGAAAAATGGCCTATTTTGTTTCTGGTCTACGGGAAGTGCGGAAAAATGAAAGTCATCCGTTTGAAGTGACCGCCGAAAATAATGGCGAAAAAACGACGATCGCTGTGGAAAGCAGTACGATGATCGTCGGTTCATCCAATACGATCGGCGGTTTCGAATCTCTTTTGCCTAAAGCGAGTACCGATGACGGCAAATTACATCTGATCTACTTAAAGGATACGAATCTTTGGGAAACTGTCAAAAGCGTGCCTGAGCTTCTCAAAGGAGTTACGGAATCAAATGATGTTCTTGGTTATCAAACTTTTGATAAAGCAAAGATTCGTTTGGCGGATGGGGCAACGATCGAAACGAATGTCGATGGTGATCCAGGGCCGGAATTGCCAATCACAGTAACAGTGCTGCCCCAGCATCTCACCGTGTATTGCGGAGTTGAAAAAGCCCGCTAAATCATTCATAACTAGGAAACGATCCGTCAAAAGCGGATTGTTTTTTTTATTCAGAAAGAGTATACTGGGAAAAAATTTACTGAAAGAAGGGGTTCTATGACGATACGTTCTGCCACGATTGCAGATGCCCAAGCCTTGACAGCAATCTATGCTTATTATGTAGAAAATACACCGATTACCTTTGAAACGGAGGTGCCATCGGTTCAAGAATTCGCGGAACGCATCGCCAAGACCTTGAAACGCTACCCGTATCTCGTTGCAGAAGAGGCTGGTGAAATTGTCGGTTATGCCTATGCGTCAGCCTATAAAGAACGGGCGGCGTATGATTGGACCGTTGAAGTAACCGTTTATTTAGCGCCGGATGCCAAAGCAAAAGGGCTCGGCACCGCTCTTTATCAAGGGCTTGAAGAAAAATTAAAAGTGCAAAACGTGGTCAATCTGACTGCGTGTATTACAGGAGGCAATCAACAAAGCGAGGCTTTTCATGAGAAGCTTGGGTATCGGAAAGTTGCTGATTTTGCGCATGTCGGCTATAAGTTCAATCAATGGCACGATGTGATTTGGATGCAAAAAGAACTGCAACGATTTCCAGACCAGGTGCCAACGTTCATTCCCAATGAAAAAGCCTAACACATCCTGACTTTTGAATATCTTTTTTTGGCAAAATGCTTTATGCTGAGAGTAGCATGTGAAAGGACGTTCTATTATTCTTTCGAACAAAGTATTTTGCTTTTTCTGTGTGGAAAAAAAGTTGCTTTTTTATAGAAAAATGAGTAAAGTATTCAAGTGGAAAAAACAAGGAGGCGAAGCTGTTGGGCAAGCGAATCGAACGGATTTATCAATATATCGTCGAAAATACGATGAGCGGCTTAGGGGAAAAGAAGGGGTTGTCTACTTCAGAAGTTGCCGATCATTTAGCCATTCAGCGCAGTAATGCCAGTAAGGATTTAAATAAGCTTGTCAAAGAAGGGCGCGTCGAAAAAAGCGACTCGCGGCCTGTTCGTTATTGGGCGGCAGGGGTCGATCCCAGCAGTAAGGAAAAGTATGTCCCAAGCTACAAAGAAAGTCGCCCGCAAAGAGAAAAAGCCTTCCCTCAACGAGTACAAGGAAAACCCTCTGACCGAGATATTTTTGCGACGATCATCGGTGCCAACGGAAGTATGAAAAACGCTGTTGAGCAGGCGAAAGCAGCGATCTTGTATCCGCCGAAAGGGCTAAACTGCTTGATCACAGGGCCTACTGGTTCTGGGAAAACGTACTTTGCCCATGCGATGTTCCAGTTTGCCAAAAGCAATCAAGTAATTGCCGATGACAAAGAACTGATCGTCTTTAACTGTGCGGACTATGCAAATAACCCAGAGCTTTTGATGAGCCATTTGTTTGGTTATGTACGAGGGGCATTTACGGGTGCCGATCAAGAGAAGATTGGTATTATTGATCAAGCGGATGAGAGTATGTTGTTTCTCGATGAGATCCATCGATTGCCGCCAGAAGGGCAAGAAATGATTTTTTACTTTATGGATCATGGTACCTTTAGCCGTCTAGGAGAGACGGGCAAAAATCATCAAGCGAATGTCCGAATCGTTGGTGCTACTACCGAAGACCCCAACTCAACGCTATTAGATACCTTTACCCGACGCATTCCCATCAATATTCAACTGCCCTTTTTTGAGAAACGACCCGCATCAGAAAAAGTCGATCTCGTTCGGGTATTAGTCGGGCAAGAGGCGACCCGTATTCAGCGGACGATCTCCTTGACAGAAGATGTGGTCAAAGCGTTGATCGGCAGTGTCAGTTTTGGGAATATCGGTCAATTGAAATCCAATGTCCAGCTAGTCTGTGCACGGGGCTTTTTGAATCATATGCAACAAGATGAGATTGAAATCGATTTGATCGATTTGCCAGAAGGGATTCGTTCAGGATTGATCGTTTTGGGGAATCGCCGCAATGAGCTGGCAGAGCTTTCTAAGATCCTTGAACCGAAGATCAGCATTCAACCGAATCAAAACTTAAACAATATTCAATCAGATTCCTATGAATTGCCTTATAATCTTTACGATATTATCGGCGACAAGGCTGCTCTGCTAAAAGCAGATGGGTTAGATCAAGAAGCGATCAATCATTTTATCTCAACAGATATCAATGTTCACTTAAAGTCTTTTTATAAAGATCATGGGTTTTCCTTTAACTCGGTCAATAAACTAAGTGAATTTGTCGATCAGAAAGTGATCAGTGTAACAAATCAAATCTATGAGCTGGTTCGACAACGCTTAAATTATGATTTTCAGCAAAATTTCATCTATGCCATGAGCTTACACATCAGCTCGTTTTTGAAAAAAATCCATTTGGGAGAAGAACGACAAACCAATGACAATATTCGTCAGATGGTAGCTGATTATCCTCAAGAGTTTGAAGTCGCCAAAGAAGTCCGCGATTTTATTGGTGATAGTTTCCAAGTGGCGATTCCTGAGAGCGAATCTTATTATTTAGCGGTTCTTCTGGTTTCTCTTAGAACCTCTCATTCCTCTGGGAAAATCGGCGTCGTCGTTGCAGCCCACGGCAACAGCACAGCCAGTAGCATGGTACAAGTGGTCAAACAATTGCTGGAAGTCGATCAAGTGACAGCGGTGGACATGCCATTAGATATGCCCCCGGCTGTGGCGTTGAAAAAAATCGTGGATAGTGTACGGGCAGTCAATGATGGCAGTGGGGTGATCCTCTTAGTCGATATGGGGTCCTTAGCGACCTTTAATAATGAAATCCAACGAGAAACGGGTGTGGCTGTTCGAACAGTCGATATGGTGACCACCTCCATCGTCCTAGAGACGGTCCGTAAAGCGTCAGTGATCGGCACGGACCTCGATCAGCTCTATGATTCATTACGGAAGTTCCGCGGGTATGGAGCGGTCACTGTGGAAGAACCAGTGACACAAAACCACCATCCTAAAGCGATTCTAGCGGTCTGTGCTTCGGGAAAGGGAACGGCGCAGCGCATCAAAGAATTGATCCAAAGCTCATTGTCAAAACGTCAAAACCAAAATGTCGAAGTGGTGACGTTATCGGTGGCGGATCTGAGGACGGACTTGGATCAGATTCAACAGCGCTACCGTCTGATTGCCGCAACAGGGATCATCGATCCCCATATCGACGCACCGTTTATTTCATTAGAACGTTTTATTGATCAAGATGTTGATCTACTGTTGGATGATATCCTATTAGAGAATGATTTGAGTTTTGAAGATGAAGTACAGCTAGATGATCGGCAGGCGAAAGAAATCTGTATCCGGTATTTAGAGGAAAACTTTACCTATGTCAATGCGAAAAAAGTAGTAGAGCCGTTGTGGAAATTTGGCGAAGAGATCATTCACGATTTGGATTTGGTAGGGGCGCAGCAAGGCTTTCAGATCAATTTTGTGATGCATGGCGCAGGTATGCTGGAGCGGATCTTACTGCGGCAGCCATTGACTGTTTCTGAAATTGATTTAGCAGCGATGGAGGAGAATCCGCTTTATGGCCAATTGCATGTGCATGTCCAATCGTTTTCACGCTTGATGAATATCGAAGTGCCCAAGACTGAAGAGTACTATCTGCTAGAGCTGATCAAAAACCATCACGAAAAAGAAATGTATTTTTAATTCTTACAAATAATACAGATACACTAAAAAAGATACAGTATTTTTTAGTGTATCTTTTTTAGTGTATTATCTGAATGCTGATTCTTAAGGTTTTTTCAAGAATAGTGTATCGGAAAAACTTGGCACGCTTCTTGCTTCTATATAAGTGGATACAGGAGGTGATTGAAAAAAGAACAGATCCTCAATATGAAAAGCGGATCGATGGATGTAGGAGGCTTGCACAATGGGAATGGATATACGTCTTGCCCGAATCGACGATCGGTTGATTCATGGTCAGGTCGCCACAGCTTGGTCGAAAATGACTGGTATCAATCGAATTATAGTGGTCAGTGATGAAGTCGCAAATGACCAATTACGAAAGTTTCTCTTGAAAGAAGCTGCTCCACCAGGAATCAAATCCAATGTGGTGACAGTAGCGAAAATGCTTGAGGTGGCGCATAACACATTATTTAATACGCAAAAAGTCATGTTATTATTTACCAACCCTCAAGATGTCGTGACTCTGGTTAAAGGAGGCATTGACATTCGTTCCGTCAATATCGGCGGTATGAGTTTTTCAATGGGAAAACGAATGATCACTAATTTCGTGTCAGTCAATGATCAAGATCTTGCTTCATTGCTTTACTTGCAAAACCAAGGCATTGAAGTGGAGATACGCAAAGTTCCAGCTGATCGTAAAATCTTTTTGAAGGATATTTTGGAAAAAGAAGGTAGTCACCCTTAGTTTTTCGATGTTGTTTTTTCTTTCGTATTCGTGTCACATTTTTCAATTTTGATATAGGAGGTAAAAAGATGGTAGGAATTATCCTAGCAAGTCATGGAGAATTTGCTAACGGCATTTTGCAATCTGGTTCAATGATCTTCGGCGAACAAGAAAATGTTAAAGCTGTTACATTGATGCCAAGTGAAGGTCCAGATGACATCAAGGCAAAAATGCAAGAAGCAATTGCTACATTTGACGATCAAGAAGAAGTATTATTCTTAGTTGATCTTTGGGGTGGTACTCCTTTCAACCAAGCGAACAGCTTGTTTGAAGATCACAAAGACAAATGGGCAATCGTTGCTGGTATGAATTTACCAATGGTGATCGAAGCCTATGCTTCACGTTTTTCAATGAATACAGCGCATGAAATTGCTGCGCATATCGTTGAAACAGCTAAAGAAGGGGTCAAGGTCAAACCAGAAGAACTTGAACCAGAAGAAGCTTCAGCACCAAAAGCAGTGCAAGACGATCAACCTAAAGGATCACTTCCTCCGGGAACTGTTCTAGGCGATGGCAAAATCAAAATCGTACTTGCTCGTGTCGATTCACGTTTGTTGCATGGTCAAGTTGCTACAGCTTGGACAAAATCAGTGAATCCATCTCGGATCATCGTTGTTTCTGACGCGGTGGCAAAAGATGACTTGCGTAAAAAACTGATCGAACAAGCAGCTCCTCCAGGAGTAAAAGCGAACGTCATTCCAGTGGACAAAATGATTGAAGTTTCTAAAGACCCTCGTTTCGGGAATACGAAAGCTTTACTATTATTTGAAAACCCACAAGATGTATTACGTGCTGTTGAAGGTGGCGTTGATATTACTGAAGTGAACGTTGGTTCAATGGCTCACTCTGTTGGGAAAGTTGTTGTAAGTAAAGTATTGTCGATGGGTACAGATGATGTGAATACATTTGAAGATCTGAAAGAACGCGGCATCAAATTCGATGTGCGTAAAGTACCAAATGACTCTCGAGACAACATGGACGAAATCTTACGCAAAGCCAAAAATGAATTGGCAAATAAATAGAAACGTATTCAACTAAATAGGAGGTCTATCATGACTATTATATCTATGGTATTAGTAGTACTCGTTGCCTTTTTAGCTGGTATGGAAGGGATCTTGGATGAATTCCAATTCCATCAACCGCTAATCGCGTGTACTTTGATCGGTTTAGTGACCGGTAATTTGGAAGCATGTATCATTTTGGGCGGATCATTACAAATGATCGCACTTGGATGGGCAAATATCGGTGCCGCTGTTGCACCTGATGCTGCATTGGCGTCTGTCGCATCTGCAATTATTTTAGTTTTAGGTGGACAAGGAACTGCTGGTGTTGATACAGCGATTGCCGTTGCGATCCCTCTAGCTGTTGCTGGGTTGTTCTTGACAATGATCGTTCGTACATTGGCTGTGCCAATCGTTCACTTTATGGATGCTGCTGCTGAAGAAGGCAACATTCGTAAAATCGAAATGTGGCACGTGATCGCTGTATGTATGCAAGGGGTTCGTATTGCGATTCCTGCAGCTGCATTGTTGGCTATCCCTGCTGCAACTGTTCAAAACTTCTTAGAATCAATGCCTGCATGGTTAACTGATGGTATGGCTATCGGTGGTGGTATGGTTGTTGCCGTTGGTTACGCAATGGTTATCAACATGATGGCAACTCGCGAAGTCTGGCCATTCTTTATTATCGGTTTCGTAATCGCAGCTATCTCTCAATTGACATTGATCGCTATCGGTGCCTTGGCAGTAGCAATCGCATTGATCTACTTGAACCTAACTAAAATGGGCGGATCATCAAATGGAGGCGGCGGCAGCAACACTGGCGACCCTCTAGGCGATATCTTGAATGACTATTAGAATCGAAGGAGGAGAAAAAAATGGCAGAAAAAATTCAATTAAATAAAAAAGATCGTTTAGCCGTAGCATGGCGCTCTACCTTCATTCAAGGTTCATGGAACTATGAACGTATGCAAAATGGTGGTTGGGCATTTTCAATGATTCCAGCAATCAAAAAATTATACAAAACAAAAGAAGACCGTGCCGCTGCTTTGAAGCGTCACTTAGAATTCTTTAATACTCACCCATATATCGCATCACCAATCTTAGGTGTAACTTTAGCGTTAGAAGAAGAACGTGCCAATGGCGCGCCTGTCGATGACGTAGCGATCCAAGGGGTAAAAGTTGGGATGATGGGTCCTTTAGCCGGTGTCGGTGACCCTGTGTTCTGGTTTACTGTACGTCCGATGTTAGGTGCATTAGGTGCTTCTCTTGCTTTAGGCGGAAACATCTTAGGCCCAATCATCTTCTTCGTTGCTTGGAACATCATCCGTTGGGCATTTATGTGGTACACACAAGAATTCGGCTACCGTGCTGGTTCTAAAATCACAGATGACCTTTCAGGTGGTTTGCTACAAGATGTAACAAAAGGTGCTTCTATTTTAGGGATGTTCGTATTAGGGTCACTTGTTCAACGTTGGGTATCGATTTCCTTTGCACCAGTTGTCTCAAGCGTACCGCTTGATGAAGGTGCTTATGTCGACTGGGCGAACTTGCCTTCTGGTTCAGCTGGTTTGCAACAAGCCTTCCAACAAGTAGCTGAAGGCCGTGCATTGACTGATACAAAAGTAACAACATTGCAAAACAACTTGGATCAATTGATTCCTGGTTTAGCTGCACTATTGCTTACTTTGTTATGTATGTGGTTATTGAAGAAAAAAGTTTCTCCAATCGTCATTATTATCGGTCTATTCTTAGTCGGTATCGGTGGACACTTGATCGGATTGTTATAATCTTTTCAATGATAGGTGCTTGGGGAGACCCAAGCATCTTTTTATTTATTCGCCAAACATGCCGCAAACACGTATAATAGGTAACGATAAGACGATATAGAATGGAGTAAGCGCAAATGGTACAATCCCTTAATACAAAAGTTGATTTGACGATCGATGCTACGTCTTTTTTAGGTATCAATGAATACGGCAAAATAATGATCGGCGATAATGCCTTTGAGTTTTATAATGATCGTGACAAACGCAAGTTTATTCAAATTCCTTGGGAAGATGTCGACTATGTGATCGCTTCGGTCTTGTTCAAAGGACGCTGGATCCCACGGTATGCGATTCGGACCAAAAAGAATGGGACATATACCTTCTCATCAAAAGAACCAAAAAAAGTTCTGCGGGCAATTCGCGAATACGTTGACCCAGATCATATGGTCCATTCTCTTGGCTTTTTCGATATCTTGAAACGGGCAATTACCCGTAGAAAATAACAAGAGAGCATATGTTTTTCCAATTGATTCTCAATATGTTACCCTTTTTATAAGAAAGTTTAGGAGGGGTTATTATGCACTTTTTATGGACATTGATCGTGGGAGCGGTCATCGGTTCAATCGGTGGCGCCATCGCAGGAGAAAAACGCGGTTGCATTTTTGATATCGTGGCAGGACTTGTGGGCGCATCAATCGGACAAGGCTTATTCGGCACTTGGGGACCGCAAGTGGCAGGAATGGCAATCGTGCCAGCAATCATTGGGGCAGTCATTTTCGTGGCTGTCGTATCATTCTTTTTGGGACGTAAAAGATAATTATCAAAGAAGCAATCCGTTGATTGGGTTGCTTTTTTTGTGGATTAAAGTTATCTAGAAAAGAACAACGAGAGAGCCAACTAGAGTCTTTTTAAAACACCATTCTTTAGGTTCGTATTGTTTGATTTTTTAGAAAACTTTTCGCTTACTTTCCGCTTTTTCTGGAAGTTTGTTATAATACTATCGTATAGAACAAGAAAGTAGGGAACGATACATGTTAAGAGTTGAAAAATTACGTGAAGCAATGAGAAAAGATTCGATTGATGGGTTCTTGATCACCAGCCCATACAATTTGCGTTACTTGACAAACTTTACTGGTACAACTGGTTTAGCAGTCATTACGTTGGACAAAGCTTTTTTTGTAACAGATTTCCGATATACAGAGCAAGCAGCTGCCCAAGCCCAAGGATTTGAGATCGTAAAAAATAGTGGACCGATTTTTGAAGAAGTTGCAACTATCTGCCAAAAGGAAGAAATCAATGTCTTAGCATTTGAAGAAAGTTTCGTCAGCTTTGCTGAATACTCCGTCTTAGAAGACTTGATTGAGGAATCCTCATTAGCTCCTGTATCTGGTATGATCGAGGCATTGCGGGAAGTCAAAGATGAGGAAGAGATCGCATTGATCCAACAAGCCTGCCATATCGCCGATCAAGGGTTCGAACATATTTTGAAAATGATCCGCCCAGGGATGACCGAAATCGAAGTGGCGAATCAGTTAGATTTCTTTATGCGTTCATTAGGTGCCACAAGCGTATCTTTTGAAACGATCGTGGCCAGTGGTCTTCGTTCAGCAATGCCCCATGGGGTTGCCAGTGAAAAAGTGATTGAACAAGGCGATCTGATCACGTTAGACTTTGGCTGTTACTATCAAGGCTATGTGTCTGATATGACCAGAACTTTTGCTGTGGGGGATCCTGGCGATAAATTGAAAGAAATCTATCAAATCGTGCTAGAAGCACAAGAAAAAGTCTTGGCAGCAGCAAAACCTGGAATGACCGGAATTGAACTAGATGCGATCGCCCGGGATCACATAGCTTCCTTTGGCTACGGGGATGCTTTTGGTCATTCAACAGGCCATGGGATTGGTTTAGAAATCCACGAAGGACCAAATGTCTCCTTCCGTGCTGATAAAGCATTTGTTGTCGGAAACGTCATTACAGATGAACCAGGCATCTATCTTCCAGGAATTGGCGGCGTTCGTATCGAGGATGATCTTTTGATCACTGAAACTGGTAATAAAGTGTTGACACATTCACCGAAAGAATTGATCATTCTCTGATTCATCGACCTTGTTTTTCAGAAAATTCATTGAGAATAGTGGGTTATTATAGATTCTCAGTGCAGAAAATGATAAACTTAGAGCGAGAAGAAACACTGTGCCATGGATGTTATTGATTGAATCAAGCGCTGGCTTGCTTCAAACGGAAAAAACGAGCGATTTTTTTACAAACAATACGGTACAGCTGTTTAGAATGGAGGCAAAAACGTATGAATGAAGATAAAAACCTTGTATTAAATGCAAGTCCTGAATTAGGCGAAATCGTCATCGCGCCAGAAGTGATCGAGATCATTATTGGGATCGCTGCTTCTAAAGTGGAAGGCGTCTATGGGATGCGAGGAACACTGGCAAACAGTGTCACTGAATTACTAGGCCGCGCAGCTCATGGCAAAGGAGTCTACTTAACGATCGATGAAACAGGGATCAAAGTGGATATCTACTGCTATATCACTTATGGGATGTCAGTGCCTAAAGTGGCAATGGAGATCCAAGAACGGGTCAAACAGCAAGTCTTATTTATGACAGATGTGCAACTGGCTGAAGTAAATGTTCATGTTGTGGCAGTCGTGCCAGAAAAAGTAGATTTACCAGACATCGAAGAATTATTTGGAAACGACGAGGAAGAAAATGAGTAAAGAATTATCACGGCATGAAATACGGAAAATGGCGTTACAAGCTTTATTTCCACTAGACTTTAACAAAGATTTAACGAAACAAGATGCCATCATGCATGCCATCGAGTTGGAACACCATGAATTGATTGATGAAGAACAAGAGCATTTTGTCCCTGTTTATTTAGATCAATTAGTGGCAGGTGTCTGTCATTATAAAGAAGCCTTGGATGAAGTCATTCAAAGTCATCTAAAAGCCGGTTGGAAAATCCAGCGTTTATCAAAAATGGACGTGACGATTTTACGAATCGCTTTGTATGAAATGATCTATGTGGATAATGTGCCGAATCGTGTGGCTTTGAATGAAGCGATCGAATTAGCGAAAACCTTTAGTGACGATCAGTCAAGAAAGTTTGTCAACGGTATTTTATCGACTGTCAATCAAGAGCTAGAAACAAAAAACAACCAAGTAAGTGAGTAATTTTTAGCCTTAACACTATCGATCAAAAGAAAACAGCCTTTTTTCGATCGAGGCAGAAACCGAACGATTTGTGAGCAACCGCCTTGTTTTGACGGTCCTGCTTGATCGTTCGGTTTTTTTGCATACACTTTGTCGGTTTGCCCTCGTTTTTTCCGAAAAAAGGGAGCGTTAGACGGTGTTTTTCTTTTCAGAAAATGCTATGATAGAAAACATGAAGAAGCAGATCGACAAACGATTGGTGCGTTTCTTTTTACAAAATAAGTCAGTATAATCAGGTTGGAGGAGTTGTCAGAATGGGTACATTGATCAATGGAAAAGAATTGGCTGAAAAAATGCAAGCAGCGTTTCTTTCAGAGACAGAAACACTAAAAGAGCAGGGTGTGACACCGGGATTAGTTGTTTTACTTGTTGGAGAAGACAAAGCAAGCCAGACTTATGTGAAAAATAAAGAACTAGCTGCGGCGAAAATCGGCATCAATTCCCGTGTTGCCCGCTATCCTGAATCCATTACTGAGGCAGAATTATTAGCAGAAATCGAACAGTTCAATAACGATGATGCCTTTCACGGCATTTTGGTTCAACTTCCTTTGCCAAAACATATCAATGAAGAAAAAGTGCTGTTAGCCATCAAACCGGAAAAAGATGTCGACGGTTTTCATCCAATCAATTTAGGAAAATTATTTGCCGGTGTACCTGACCGAATTCCTTGTACCCCTTATGGCATCATGAAAATGTTTGCTGCATATGGGATCGAATTGGAAGGGAAAAATGCTTTAGTTATCGGCCGCAGCAACATTGTCGGAAAACCGATGGCGCACTTGCTCTTAGGGGCAAATGCCACCGTGACTATTGCTCATTCAAAAACCAAAAATCTGCCTGAGTTAGCGAAGCAAGCGGACATTTTAGTCGTGGCGATCGGCCGCGGTCATTTTGTCACAAAAGACTTCGTAAAAGAAGGGGCCGTGGTGATCGATGTAGGAATGAATCGGGATGCCAATGGCAAGTTGATCGGCGATGTGAAATTTGATGAAGTCGAACCGATCGCTAGCTATATCACCCCGGTACCTAGAGGTGTAGGACCAATGACGATCACGATGTTGATGGCCCAAACGATCGAGGCAGCAAAGGAGACAATGAAAAACTAAATGGCGCAAGAATATTTAACGGTGACCGCATTAACAAAATATATCAAGCGTAAGTTTGACGTCGATCCGTATTTAGAACGGGTTTATTTGACGGGGGAAATCTCTAATTTTCGTCGTCGCCCCAATCACCAATACTTTAGTTTAAAGGATGATGGTGCAAAAATTTCGACCGTCATGTTCAAGGGCGCTTTTGACAAGCTGCGCTTTCAACCAGAAGAGGGCATGAAAGTCATGGCGGTTGGACGTATCACCTTGTATGAGGCAAGCGGAAATTACCAAATGGTGATCGATCACATGGAACCAGATGGTGTCGGTGCCCTTTATCAAGCCTATGAACAATTAAAGCAGAAATTGGCAGCGGAAGGATTATTTTCTGCACCGAAGCAGTCGTTGCCGAAATACCCGAAACGCATCGCAGTCTTGACCAGTCCTAGTGGGGCGGTGATCAGAGATATCATCACGACGACCCAGCGGCGTTATCCCATTGCTCAGATCGTTTTGTATCCAACCGTGGTACAAGGCAACAAAGCCGCGGATGATGTGGTGAAAAATATCCAACGAGTCGAAGCCGATGGTACCTTTGATACTATGATCATCGGACGTGGGGGTGGGTCGATTGAGGACCTCTGGCCTTTCAATGAAGAACGAGTGGCAAGAGCCATTTTTGACGCAAAAACCCCCGTTATTTCTTCAGTGGGGCATGAAACCGATACGACGATTGCCGATTTAGTGGCGGATGTGCGGGCGGCAACTCCGACCGCAGCTGCCGAATTAGCAGTGCCCGTCCTATCAGAAGAGATTTTGCGGATCGAAGAAAGACAAGCCCGATTAGAGCAAGCTTTTATGCACCAGATCCAGTACAAACAAGAACGCTATCAGCGAGTGATTGGATCATATGTTTTTCGACAACCAGAGCGCTTGTATGAGGCACAGTCCATCAAACTCGATCAGTTGCAGCAGCGGATGCAGCAAGGTCTGCAAACCTTGCTTTATGACAAGGATCGCCATGCACAGCAATTGATTTCACGGTTAGCACAACAACAACCAAAAGCGCGATTGCAAGCTAGTAACCAAGAGGTCAGTTATCTTTCCCAACGCTTAATGAAAGCCATGAAAGATATTTATGCAGCAAAAGAAAATCAATTTGCAAATGCAGTCCAATCTCTTGATTTGCTAAGCCCACTGAAAATCATGGGTCGGGGCTACAGCTATACCACGAAAAATGAGCAGGTGATCAAATCGATTGATACGATCGAGCCAGAAGACCAGCTGACGATCCATTACCAAGATGGCCAAGCACTTGTCGAAGTTATTAGTACAGAAGGAGTTAATCATGGCAAATCCAACATTTGAAGAATCATTACAAGAATTAGAACAAATTGTAACCCGTTTGGAACAAGGGGATGTTCCCTTAGAAGAGGCACTAGATGCTTTTCAAAAAGGGATGTTTTTGAGTAAGCAATGCAAGGACACTTTGAGTAAAGCAGAAAAGTCCTTAACAAAAATGATGACAGAATCTAACGAAGAAGTGCCTTTTGAAGAGGAAAACCAATGAGTGCTTTAACAGAATTCACAAAAGAACACGCCCCATTGATTGAAGAAGTCATGGAGCGCTTTGTCAAAGAACACACCTCTGATCAACGATTGTTTAAAAGCATGCAGTATTCGATCCAAGCTGGCGGCAAACGTATTCGCCCGCTTTTATTGGCAGCAACAGTCGCCGCTTTTCACAAACCCGTCAATACCGCGGTGTACCAGTGTGCGGCAGCCCTAGAAATGGTGCATACGTATTCGCTGATCCATGATGATCTGCCAGCAATGGACAACGATGATCTGCGTCGAGGCAAACCTACCAACCATAAGGTTTTTGGTGAAGCTTTAGCGATTTTAGCTGGAGATGGTCTTTTGACGGCTGCATTTCAATTAGTCGCTATGGCGGAGATCGAAGCCAATCAAAAAGTCTTGCTGCTGCAGCAATTGAGTAAAGCGGCGGGAACACAAGGCATGGTCGCCGGCCAAGCAGCTGATATTCAAGGAGAAAACCAAGCCCTTAGTCTTGAGGAACTGATGTCCATTCATGAACGGAAAACTGGAGAATTGATCCGCTTTGCGGTGATTGCTGGTGGTGTCTTAGCCGACCAGACGGAAGAGGTTCTGCATGAATTGGATCGCTTTGCCCAGCATATTGGGTTAGCCTTTCAAATTCGCGACGATCTGTTAGATGCCACTAGTACGACCGAAGAGCTAGGCAAAGTTGTCCGCCGAGATGACGAGTTGGCGAAAAGTACCTATCCTGCTTTACTTGGCTTAGCAGGCGCGCAGCAAGCCTTGACAGAAGAATTAGGCAAGGCCAAAGAAATTCTGGCGCAATTAAGTCAATACGGTCAATTTACGCCGGATGTTTTGTTGGCATTTGTGGAACGATTTGAGATTCGAGGGAACGCATGAAGAAAGAACGAGTAGATGTTTTAGCTGTCCAGCAAGGCCTGTTTGAGACCCGCGAGCAAGCCAAACGGGGAGTGATGGCTGGATTGGTGTACAAAGAAAAAAATAATGAGCGCCTAGATAAGCCGGGAGAAAAAATTGCCGCAGATACACTGCTGCAGATCAAAGGCAAAAAGCTGCCTTATGTTTCTCGTGGTGGTCTCAAGTTAGAAAAAGCACTCAAAGTCTTTGATTTTGACGTAACCGATAAAATCATGTTAGACATCGGCGCATCCACCGGTGGTTTTACTGATGCGGCATTGCAAAATGGTGCCAAAAAAAGCTATGCATTGGATGTCGGTTACAATCAGTTAGCCTGGAAGCTGCGGCAAGATGAGCGAGTGATCGTAATGGAGCGGGTCAACTTCCGTTATGCAAAACCAACTGATTTTTTAGACGGTCTTCCAGATGCCGCTACGATCGATGTTTCTTTTATTTCACTTAAACTGATTTTACCCCCGCTATATGATATTTTGGTAGCGGATGGCGAAGTGATGGCGCTGATTAAACCGCAATTTGAAGCGGGCAAAGAAGCAGTCGGGAAAAATGGGATCGTTCGTGATCCCAAAACCCATGAACGAGTGTTGGAGGAAGTACTAGCATTTGCTAAGAAAACAAACTTCGATGTCTTAAACCTAAGTTTTTCACCAATCACTGGTGGCGAAGGGAATATCGAGTTTATCGTACATTTAAAGAAAAGCCTGCAAGAAGGTACCGCAGCAGGGATCGATATCCCGAAAGTTGTTGCATCAGCACATGAGACCTTTCATCAACCAAAATAAAGAATGGAAGAGAGTGGACATTTTACTTGTCGGCTCTCTTTCTTTCTTGCGCAAAATAGGATAAAATTAGTAGGAATTCATTCAGGAGGAACAAGAGATGAGAAAAAAAGAACGGCATCGCTTGATTACACGATTGTTAAGTGAACAAGATATTCAGAAACAAGAAGATTTTGTCGAGTTGTTAAAAGATCGCGGCGTCTCAGTCACACAAGCAACAATATCAAGAGATATCAAGGAATTGAAGTTAGTAAAAGTTCCTTCCCAAAAAGGTGGCTATCGCTACAGTATCCCACAAGAGACAACGGAAGACGTGAGTGGTAAACTAGATAAAATCCTAAAAACGGCTTTTGTTTCTGTCGATCGAATGGACAAATTTGTGATCCTGCGCACACTGCCAGGTAATGCCTCGGCTTTGGCGAATTTAATCGATAAACGTTATGCCAAGGAATTATTTGGCACGTTAAACGATGATGACAACGTCTTGATGATCACTAGAACAGAAGCAGATACCGAGAACCTATTCAGGGATTTCCAACGTTACGTTTAGAAGAGGAGGCAAGGGATGCTTTTAGAATTGTCGATCCAAAATTTTGCGATTATTTCCAACTTGCACTTATCTTTCCATGAGGGAATGACGGCACTGACAGGTGAGACAGGTGCCGGGAAATCAATTATTATCGATGCGATGGGTTTGCTAGCAGGCGGTAGAGGTTCCAGCGACTATTTGCGTCAAGGAGCAGAGAAATGCCGTTTAGAAGGGATCTTCGAATGGCCGAATCAGCAGGAGTTCAAAGACTTGACCGCAGATTTAGGTATTGATGAAGAAGAAGTTTTGATCGTACAACGAGATATCTCTCAATCGGGGAAAAATATTTGTCGTGTCAATGGTCGAACCGTTACCTTGTCGGTTTTGCGTCAAATCGGTTTATTCTTGGTCGATATCCAAGGACAAAATGAGCATCAAGAGCTGCTGCAGCCAGAAAAACATTTGACCTTGATGGATGGGTTTGGGGATGATAGCTTTAAAGCGGAGCTTGCGGATTACCGTCAAGCCTATCAAAGCTATCGCTCTTTAGAAAAACACGTCAGGACCATTCAAGAAAATGAACAGCTATATGTCCAGCGAATGGACATGTTGCGTTTTCAACAAGAAGAAATCGCCCAAGCAGAATTGATGGAAAATGAAGAAGAACTGCTGATCGATGAACGAGAAAAACTGACCAATTATCAAAAAATCGTGGATGCTCTAGGGCAAAGCTATGGTGCCTTATCTGCCGAAGAAGTCAATAGCCTAGATGGGGTCAGTGTAGCTTTATCCGAGATCCAGTCAATCGCCCATCTTGATCCGGCTTACGAAAAAATCAGTGAAGTGATCCAAAGTGCGTATTACTTGTTGCAAGATGCAGCTACTGATATTTCGCGGCAAGTCGACAATCTTGAATTAGATGAAGGCCGACTGGAAGAAGTCATTTCGCGGCTGGAAACGATTCGTCAATTGAAGCGCAAATACGGGGAGTCGATTCCTGTGATTCTTGCTTACTATGATGAGATCAGTAAAGAAATCAGCGAGTCTGCCTATACAGAAGGTCAGTTGGAGCAATTAGAAGAAGAGCTTGCCCAAAAAGCTGAAGCAGTTTGGCAGCTGGCGGAAGCCTTGCACGTCAAACGACGTGAACTGGCTCATCGTTTAGAAAAAGAAATCGTTCAAGAGTTAAAAGAGCTGTATATGGAGCACGCACAATTTGAAGTACGGTTTGCACCTGGCTCAAAACAATTGAGTAGCAGCGGATTTGACACCGTAGAATTTTATTTGACCACAAATCCTGGTGAAGGCATGAAGCCGTTGGTGCGGGTTGCTTCTGGGGGAGAACTTTCACGGATCTTACTGGCCCTCAAATCAATTTTCTCTCGGAAACAAGGAATCACCAGTATTGTTTTTGACGAAGTTGATACTGGGGTTAGTGGCCGAGTAGCCCAAGCAATTGCTGAAAAAATCGCCAAGATCGCAGCCAATTCGCAAGTTTTGTGTATCACTCACTTGCCGCAAGTAGCTGCTGTAGCGGATAATCAATATTTTATTGAAAAAGCAATCCAAGAAGGACGGACAGAAACCCACGTCCGTAAACTATCTAAAGAAGAACGGGTGGCAGAGATCGCCCGTATGCTCTCAGGTGCAGAAATCACCGATTTAACGATCGAACATGCACGAGAACTATTGGCACTTGCACACCGATAAAAATTGGGAAACATTCGTAGAAAGATTCAGGAGATGATGGACCAGCAAGTTTCGTCTGCCATCCTTTCCTGATCTTCTTTTTTGCAGGAGGATATGATGAGAAAAAGAACAAAAGTTTTGATTGGTGTATTGGTCACCGTTGTTATTTTAACTATTGCCGGTTGGATCGGTTGGCAACAACTACACTACCCAGCAGTTGATGCTGCAGTCACAGCTGCGAAAGAGGCAGAAGATGAGGGGAATGCCCTTTATTTTGTTGGAGATGAAGAAAAGCCATTGGTTATTTTCTATCCCGGCGCCCTTGTCGATGCGGAAAGCTATAGTGTATGGGCAGCAGGTTTAGCGGAAAAAGGCTATCCTGTCGCGATCGTTAAAATGCCCTTTAACATGGCTGTTTTATCAGGCAATCGTGCAGAAGAGGTCTTGAAAGAAATTCCCCATAACTCCTATGTCATTGGTGGTCATTCATTAGGTGGGGTAATGGCGAGCCGTTTTGCAGCGAATCAATTGGCTGCAAACGACAAGGATTTAAAAGGGGTCTTTTTCTTCGCAAGCTATCCCGATGAAAAAGGGTCTTTGGCTGATCAGTCGATTTCTGTGCTATCGTTGACAGGGAGTCAAGATCAGGTGGTCAATCAAGAAAATTGGCAAGCTGCCCGCAGCTTCCTTCCAGAATCTACCACGTTCCAAACGATCGAAGGCGGCAATCATGCTGGCTTTGGTACCTATGGGTTACAAAAAGGAGAAGCCGCCGCTGATTTATCAAATGAAGCGCAGCAAAAAGCCATCGTTGTGCAGATGGCTGCGTGGCTAAGTGAATTAGAGTAAAAAAAGACGGCAGAAGATGCATAGAAATGCTTCTTTCTGCCGTTTCGATTCAACAGACATTTTGGGGAAATGTTGATGAAATCGTGAAAACGCTGAACATAACAACATATTGTACTTGATTGGGGAAGCAAGATTAATAATTATGTTCTTTTAAAATACGTTTCCTCTCACAGTATAGCATAGCATACCTTCTGGATGCACGTAATTTAATTAAGAAATTCTGTCATTTTTTTTACGAAACAGTTATTTTGAAAAAGAAAAAAAGCGTTTTAAATAAACGAACGGACGCTGTTCCAGAAAAAAAAGCAAATAATAATTTTCATTAAATTCAACTAATGGTAAAATGAAAATAATTGATTTTTAAGATCAATGACTTACGAAAGTACAAGGAGCGTTATGATGAAAAAATTTAAACTTCTAAGTCCTATTATCGGATTGGTTATTTTACTCTCAGGATGTGCAAGCTGGGCAGATAGAGGAGAATCGATCACCGCAGTCGGTTCCTCTGCTTTGCAGCCGCTAGTAGAAACAGTTGCAGAAGAATTTCAAAACTCAAATCCAGGACGGTTCATCAATGTCCAAGGAGGCGGAAGCGGAACCGGACTAAGTCAAGTCCAAGCCGGTGCAGTCGATATCGGAAATTCTGATTTGTTTGCGGAAGAAAAGCCAGGAATCGATGCTGATGCCCTTGTTGATCATCGGGTGGCAACGGTGGGAATCACACCAATCGTTAACAAAGGAGTTGGTATCACAGACATTTCCACAGAAGATCTAAAAAATATCTTCTTAGGAAAGATCACCAATTGGAGCGAAGTCGGTGGAAATGATCTGCCGATCGTTTTATTGAACCGGGCGACAGGTAGTGGTACGAGAAGCACGTTTGAAAAATGGATCATGGATGGCGAAACCGCTATTCCTTCTCAAGAGCAAGATTCTAGTGGGATGGTACGCTCGATCGTTTCTGATACACCAGGGGCTATTAGCTACGTTGCATTTTCTTATGTGACTGATGAAGTCAATGTCCTTTCAATTGATGGCGTTGAACCTACGATTGAAAATGTGACGACGAATGATTGGAAAGTTTGGGCGTATGAGCATATGTATACAAAAGGAGAACCAACCGGATTAACTGCTGAGTTTTTAGAATATATGCTTTCTGACGAAGTCCAAGAGCATATCGTTGGGGATCTAGGCTATATTCCAATTTCCATCATGCAGGTGGAAAGAGACTGGGAAGGCAACATTGTTGAATAATCTTTACACAAAATTTACACAAGCTTTAACAGAAATTGATGTTGAACCGATAAACTAATGGTTATGAGTTTAGTTTGATTTTTGAGGAGGAACCCTCGTGGAAAATGTAAAAGAAGTGTTAACAAAAAAATCTAAGCGCGCAAGAATGGAACAAAGAGGAAAACTAATCAGTTTTCTTTGTATCGCGTTGATTGTTTTGGTTGTGATCTCCATTTTTTATTTCGTTGCTAGCCGAGGATTAGCGACATTCTTTGTAGACAAAGTCAATGTGTTTGACTTTTTGTTTGGTACCCAATGGAATCCGAGTGCTGTGGGACCTGATGGACAACCGTTAGTTGGTGCCTTGCCGATGATTCTAGGATCGTTCTTCGTAACGTTCTTATCAGCGATCGTGGCAACACCTTTTGCCATCGGTGCAGCCGTCTTTATGGTAGAAATCTCACCTCGTAATGGAGAGAAGATCTTGCAGCCGGTCATCGAACTTTTAGTCGGTATCCCTTCAGTTGTTTATGGATTCATCGGTTTGTCTGTCGTTGTACCAGCAGTCCGCTCCGTTTTTGGCGGTACTGGTTTTGGGATCTTGGCAGGGACGTTTGTCCTGTTTATCATGATCTTACCGACAGTGACTACGATGACTGTCGACGCTTTGCGGGCAGTTCCACGGCATTATCGTGAAGCTTCGTTAGCTTTAGGTGCGACTCGCTGGCAAACGATTTACAAAGTTGTTTTACGAGCAGCTGTTCCTGGTATTTTAACAGCGGTTGTTTTTGGAATGGCGCGGGCGTTTGGTGAAGCATTGGCAATTCAAATGGTTATTGGTAATGCGGCATTGATGCCAACTAGCTTAGTGACACCAGCTTCAACATTGACTTCTATCCTAACGATGGGTATCGGAAATACGATCATGGGGACAGTCCAAAATAATGTTTTATGGTCATTAGCCTTGATCTTGTTATTGATGTCCTTACTATTTAACATTGTTATTCGCTTTATTGGGAAGAAAGGAGCCTTGAAATAATGAATGCAAAACGTTCAGATAAAATTGCTACCGGCGTCTTGTATGCCGTTGCTGGAATCATTGTTTTGATTTTGGCTTCCTTATTACTGTACATTTTGGTTCGGGGGGTTCCTCACATTAGCTGGGAATTTCTGACCTCTTCTTCAAAAGCGTATCAAGAAGGCGGCGGGATCGGCATCCAATTGTTCAATTCCCTTTACTTGCTTTTAGTAACAATGATCATTAGCTTCCCGATTTCTTTAGGAGCGGGGATCTACTTATCAGAGTATGCAAAGAAAAACTGGTTAACGGATATCATTCGGACATCGATCGAGATTTTGAGCTCACTGCCTTCAGTGGTTGTCGGTCTCTTTGGTTTCTTAGTCTTTGTTATTCAGTTTGGTTATGGCTTTTCAATTATTTCTGGTGCCTTGGCATTGACCTTCTTCAATTTGCCACTATTGACGAGAAATGTAGAAGAATCACTTCAAGCGATTCATTACACGCAACGTGAAGCAGGCTTGTCTCTTGGGTTGTCACGTTGGGAAACGGTCACACGCATCATTGTTCCAGAAGCAACACCAGGGATTTTGACTGGGGTCATTCTAAGTTCTGGTCGGATTTTTGGTGAAGCGGCAGCGCTGATCTATACTGCAGGACAAAGTGCACCGGCCCTTGATTTTACAAACTGGAATCCATTGAGTGTTTCCAGCCCGATCGGTCTTTTCCGACAAGCGGAGACGCTGGCAGTCCATATTTGGAAAATCAATACAGAGGGCACGATGCCTGATGGCGCACAAGTTTCAGCTGGAGCTTCGGCAGTATTGATCATTGCCGTCTTGCTATTTAACTTTGGCGCCCGTGCAGCTGGCAAACGGTTGTACAAGAAAATGACGTCAGCATAAGGAGAATGACAGTATGAACGATTACAATTGGGATGATCGAAATATCATTACCTTCGATAAACCAGAAGATGTGGCGCTTTATACCACTGACTTGCATGTATGGTATGGATCAAATGAAGCCATCAAAGGCATTGATCTACAATTTGAAAAGAATAAAATCACCGCATTGATCGGTCCCTCTGGTTGCGGAAAATCAACGTATCTGCGTTCCTTGAATCGAATGAATGACGGAATCGCAAATACGAGAGTCACAGGAAACATCATGTACAAAGGGGTCGACGTGAACACGAAAGAAGTCGATGTCTTCGAAATGCGTAAGCGGATCGGCATGGTTTTCCAACGACCAAACCCTTTCAGTAAATCGATCTATGACAACATCGCCTTTGCTTTGCGACGTCATGGAGAAAGAAACAAAAAGAAATTGGATGAAGCAGTCGAAACCAGCTTGAAACAAGCCGCACTTTGGGATCAAGTAAAGGACAGCTTAGACAAAAGTGCTTTGGCATTGTCCGGTGGACAGCAGCAACGTCTGTGTATCGCTCGAGCAATTGCGATGAAACCAGATATTTTGCTTCTAGATGAACCAGCTAGTGCCCTTGACCCCATCTCAACCGGGACAGTGGAAGAAACTCTTATCAACTTGAAAAACGACTATTCAATCATCATCGTGACCCACAACATGCAGCAAGCTGCTCGGATCAGCGATTATACCGCCTTTTTCTACTTAGGAAATGCGATCGAGTACGATGAGACCCGTAAGATATTTACTCGTCCAAAAATTAAAGCAACAGAAGATTACGTATCCGGTCATTTTGGCTGAGCCGATTCGATCAGTAAACGGAGGCAAAACAATGGCAGAAGAAATTATTACATCGAAAGATCTGCATTTATACTACGGAAAAAAAGAAGCATTAAAAGGAATCGACCTTTCCATCAAAAAAGGCGAGATCACTGCGATGATCGGTCCTTCAGGTTGTGGGAAATCGACCTACTTGCGTTCTCTTAATCGAATGAATGATTTGATCCCTGGTGTGACAATTACAGGAAGTGTTGTCTATAAAGGGAAAGACATTTATAGTCCGAAGCAAGACATCGTTGATTTGCGTAAAGAAATCGGAATGGTTTTTCAGCAACCGAATCCATTTCCCTTTTCAATTTACGAAAATGTGATTTATGGGTTAAAATTAAAAGGAGTCACGGACAAGGCGATTCTTGATAAGACGGTAGAGGAAAGCTTGAAAGCAGCGTCTGTCTGGGAAGATGTCAAAGATAAGCTTCACCAAAGTGCGCTATCTTTATCCGGTGGACAACAGCAGCGGGTATGCATCGCTCGGGTATTGGCTGTCGATCCAGAAATCATTTTGCTGGATGAACCAACCAGTGCGTTAGACCCAATTTCATCTGGGAAAATCGAGAATACCCTTTTGGCACTGAAAGAACGCTATACCATGATCATCGTGACTCACAACATGTCACAAGCTTCAAGAATCTCAGATAAAACCGCGTTCTTTTTGGACGGCAACTTGATCGAGTTTAATGACACGAAAAAAGTGTTCCTAAGTCCAAGCAAAAAAGAAACAGAAGATTATATCTCAGGAAGATTTGGTTAGGAGGAAAAGGGATGTTGCGTACACAGTTTGAAGAAGAATTATTAAATCTACACAATCAATTTTATGAGATGGGGATGCTAGTCAGCAGCGCGATCCACAAATCCGTACGAGCATATGTCAGACATGATAAAGCAATTGCTCAAGAAGTGATTGAAAATGATTTGGCGATCAACAATATGGAAGTTCGTTTGGAGAAAAAGAGCTTTGAAATGATTGCTTTGCAGCAACCAGTAACCACCGATCTACGAATGATCATTACTGTAATGAAAGCCAGCTCTGACTTGGAACGAATGGGAGACCATGCAGTATCGATCGCGAAGTCAACGATTCGGGTCAAAGGTGAAACACGGATCGCCGAAATCGAAAAAGAAATTTCTGATATGTCGGATTATGTGAAGAAAATGGTCGATAATGTTTTAGTTGCCTATGTAAAAACTGACCAAGAAGATGCCCGTATGATTGCCCAAATGGATGATCGGGTCAATGAGTATTACAAAGACATCTATTACAAAACGATCGAGAGTATGAAAGAAAATCCGGAAACCGTTGTTAGTGGAACCGATTATTTATCTGTTGCACAGTACTTAGAACGTATCGGTGACTACGTAACGAATATTTGTGAATGGATCGTGTATCTTGCTACTGGGAAAATCAGTGAATTGAATACAAACCGTACGGAAATGATTTAAGAAACCAGCTTAGGTTCTTGATCACTTATCTCTTTTAAAAGAGATGGGACAGACCGCCGAAAGAAGTTGACCTTTAAGGAGTAACTTCTCTCGGCGGTCTTTTTGATTTGGAAGAATCACTGAAATAGATGACGTGAACAAGATAGACAAATTATAAAATGGCTTCCCTAAAGATGGACAATGGAAATCGATTCTATCGTACCCGAATTTTTCAAGTTGAACCTTCTGCTCTTTTCATCCCCGACGCAGTGAAATGAACAATAGATCATTTACTCTAGCAGGCCTATTCCTCAAGGCTGCTATTAGCTGAAACTTTTGTTTCCAATGGTTTTTCGTGGTACTGTTAAGATAAGGAAGATCGTTTTGTGCCTAAAGTAATGAAGAAAAGTGCCGGTTCTGCTTGCCAATCTGCAGATTGAGAAAAACTTGGTACTTAAGACCTATGACACTTTTGCAAAAACAAGGCATAATAGGTTCGTAAGCTAAACTTGCAATCACACATTTGCTGAAGGAGGCAATTTCCATGAACGAAAGAGAACGTATATTGGATCTAGTAAAAAAAGGTGTGCTTTCTACAGAAGAAGCCTTAGATTTACTAGAAGGTATGGCAAAAGCCAAAGACGAAAAACAAATTAACAAAGCTGCTGCTGAGGTAACCGCGGATAAGAATGCGACAAGCCCATTTGATGATACTGAAAATGACGATGAGATGTTCACGTTTGACGGCGAAGAAAAACTTCGTCAAAACGAAGCGCAAGACAAAGAAAATCTTGAAAAGATTCTTGATGGCTTAGCAACGGAAGCCAACCAAGCATCTGCTGAGTTGGACGAAATCAATGCTGAAATTCTTGGCGTCAAAGAAGAATTAAAAGAAGCGCAAGAAACTCTGATGCAATTGAATACCAAAGAAGAATTGGATCAATTGTCAGAAGAGGAATTGGCAACACGTCATGAAACAGAAGCGACCATTACTGGCTTAGAAGAAACGTTAGATGGCTTAACCGAAGAAAAAGCAGAATTGGAAGCAAAACTAAAAAATATTCGCAAAGACCAATGGTCTCAAACGAAAGAGAAAATCTCTCAAAAATTAGATATTCCAGAAGATTGGAAAGAGCAAGCGACCGATACTATCAATCAAGTAAGTGAAAAAATGGTCGATGCCAGCACCCACTTCGGACACTTCTTGAAGAAAACGGTTCGAGCAGTAACGGATTCTGTTAACGACAACATGGAATGGAAAGATATCAACTTGAAAGTTCCCGGTGTTGCAGCGACGAAATTTGAACACACATTCAGCTATGACGAAACGGCAGCGACATTGATCGATGTGAAGTTAGCCAACGGCAATGTTTCCTTCCAATTATGGGATGAACCAGGTGTCAAAGTAGATGCCAAAATCAAACTATATGGTAAAATGGATGCGGCGGAGCCTTTCGATGCTTTTGAAGCAAGAAGCCAAATCAATGTCGATGATGAACGCATCTCCTTCCAAATTCCAAACAAACGCATTCGTGCCGATCTGGTTTTCTATTTACCAAAACGTACCTATGATCATGTGGCAGTAAAACTATTGAACGGAAATGTTACATTCAATGAATTGGATGCAAAAGATGTTTATACAAAATCAACAAATGGCAATATCGATTTCCGCAAAGTAAACGCATCGATGTTAGAGATTGAAGGCGTGAATGGAACGATCACTGTTCAAGAGGGTGAGATTTTAGATGCCATCATCGAAACAGTGAATGGCGACGTGACGTTGACAGCCACACCACAAAACACCGGTATTTCTTTAGTAAACGGCAATATCCGTGTGACCTACAAAGAAGAAACGGTCCAAAAATTAAACGCCAGCTCTGTAAATGGCAATGTTAAAGTAGCATTACCTGCAGGGATCGGTTTTGAAGGGATCGCCAAAACAAGTTTAGGTAGCATTAACAATCGCTTAAGTGAGATGGAAGTTGTACGGGAGAAAAAAGAACGCCTAAACCAACTATTGCAATTCCGTCGGGTTGCCGATAAAGTCGCACAAATCGATCTATCCACAACAACAGGAAATGTCTTTATCAAAGATACAGATAAATAAGAATAGTTGAGTATACACTCATTAAAGAAAAGAAGGAAGGTGTAGATAAATGAACAAAAAATTAACAAAATCAGCCAATAACGTTGTCATTACAGGGACTCTAGGGGGTCTGGCAGAATACTTACGAATTGATCCAACTATCGTTCGCGTGATCTATGTCTTTCTATCTTTAGTGACTGCTGCGTTTCCTGGAATCACTTTATATATCATCATGGCGGTCTTGATTCCTTCAGGACGCAAGAGCACCTCAGGATATGGTCATGACAATCGATATTACAAACAAAACAAATACAATGAAGCAAATCGTCCCCGTAAAGAAGCGGAAAAGGTAGAGGATGAGGACTGGAGTGACTTCTAGTGTCTTATTTTCAACGGCTTATCATGAATACACTGACGTTTGTCACATTGGCGGTTCTATTACCAAATATGATCCACGTTCAAAGTATTATGACTGCAGTGATCGCCAGTTTTGTACTGTCGATCCTGAATGCTTTGATTAAACCAATTCTGATCGTCATTTCATTTCCATTGACTTTACTGACGCTTGGGTTTTTCACCTTTGTGATCAATGCGCTCATGCTGAATTTGACTTCGTATTTTGTTGGGTCAGCCAACTTCGGCTTTTCCTCGTTTGGGGCTGCTTTATTAGTGGCACTGATCATGTCAGTGATCAATATGATCGTGACCGAACACCATATCGAAAAATATTCACGTTAAAAAGACGTTTCACGTTTTCTCCTACTAGCTACGAAGCTAGTGGAGAAACGGAAACGTCTTTTTTTAGTTTAACTGTTCTTCTTTGATGGCTGACAGATACGTATCTACTGCCTGTAACGTTTCATCAAGCGCTCCTTTTTCAAAAGGTGAACGTAGATGAGCCAGAGCCAGGATCTCAAGAAATGTTTTCGTGCCGCCGACTTCGCAAATGGCCAAATAATCTTGCCAAGCGGTTTCGTCTTTTGCCACGATGAATCGATACCAAAATTGGAACGCACACACTTGTGCCAATGTGTAATCGATATAGTAGAAAGGTGATTCAAAAATATGCCCCTGTCTGAACCAATACAAGCCACGATCAAGGTCTGGATACTCTGAATAATCCCGTTCTGGACAGTATTGGCGCTCTAATTCCCGCCAACGGGCTTTGCGCTGTGCTGGTGACCACTCAGGATGCTCATAAACCTCTTGTTGGAAGTGATCCACTAAAACGCCATAAGGCAGAAATTGCAGGCTGCTAGCAAGATGCGCAAATTTGTATTTTTCTGTTTCTTCTTCGAAAAAGGCATCCATCCATGGCCAGGCGATAAACTCCATCGACATTGAATGGATCTCGCAAGATTCATAATTGGGAAAGAGAATTTCCGGTTCTTTGATCCAACGAGAGCGAAAGGCTTGAAAGGCGTGGCCAGCTTCGTGGGTCAAAACATCGACATCGCCCGAAGTACCGTTAAAGTTGGCAAAGATAAATGGCGCTTGATAGTCTTGGATAAAGGTACAGTAGCCGCCAGATTGTTTGCCTTTTTTGCTTAGTAGATCAAGTAGGTCATGCTCGACCATAAAATCAAAAAATTCGCCAGTTTCAGGGGATAGTTCCTGATACATCACACGGGCTTTTTCTACTAGTTCTTCAGGAGTTCCTTTAGGCTCTGCGTTACCACTAGGATAAACAAGTGGCAAGTCGGTAAAGGTTGCCTGAGTCAATTGATTACGCTGCGCCTGTCTTTGGTACAGCTTTTGGGTAATTGGGACGACTTTTTCTAAAATTTCCCGACGATAGGTCTCGATCATTGAACGATCATAGTCCCAACGATTCATTTGGGTATCCGCAAAGGCAACATAATTTTCAAAGCCGAGCTTGTGGGCGATCTTAGTACGAACCTTGACCATCTCGTCATAAATTTGGTCAAAACGTTCTTCATTTTCCGTGAAGAAAGCCGTTTGTTTTTCAAATGCTTCTTTACGAACGCTGCGATCTTTATTTTCGGTAAATGGTCGCAGTTGTGCGAGGGTATAGGTTTCTCCTTGGAAGTCGATTTGGGCAGAAGCGACCAATTTGCTGTAATCGGAAGCCAATTGGTTTTCTTTTTGAAACAATTCGATCAAGGCATCATCAAAAAGCTTCACGCGGCTTTCGGCAAACAAGAAAAGTGTTTCTGGATATTCGGCTTTTAATTCATCTAAGACCGGTGAAGCCAAGAGTGCTTGATAGAATTGAAAATCCAGAGCTTCAAAATGAGGCTGGTATTCATTCCAGAAGGTATCTTCTGTTTCATAAAAGGCATCGTTGGTATCGATCGAATAACGGATCGAAGCCAAGTTCATTGCGGTATCGATCGTTCCTCTTAGTTCGTTCAAAGCATCAAGAGCTTGCTTCGCCTCCGAGAAGGTATCGGCTGACTGAAGGTTTGCTAATGCTTTTTTGAATGTTTCTTGATAGACTGGAAAATCAGGGCGTTGATACGTGTATGCTGAAAATTTCATTAAAAATCCCTCCTTAGTAAAATAATAACACAAACGAAAAAGAATGAGGACTTCTATTGGCGAAGGTAGTAACTTTACTGATAGAATGATAAAATAGAACCAGAGTGTCGTTTACAAGAAGCAGCGGCAAGAATCATTGAGAAAAGAGGGGAAACCTATGGCAGAAACCGTCAAAGTCAGCGAGCTGGCGGAGGCTTTAAATTTAGAGATAGTTGAAGGAACTGAAAACAGTTTAGAAAGAGAAATCATTACCGGCGATATTTCCCGACCTGGTTTGGAATTGACGGGTTATTTTAATTACTATTCCCATGATCGTCTGCAATTATTCGGCAGCAAAGAGATCACCTTTGCGGAACGAATGATGCCAGAAGAACGCTTGATGGTGATGCGCAAAATGTGTGCCGATGATACACCGGGATTTATTGTTTCTCGCGGCTTGGAAGTACCAGCAGAAATGATTCAAGCCTGCAAAGAACATGAGATTACGATTCTACGTTCGCCCATCTCAACGTCACGTCTGCAAGGAGAGCTTTCTAGTTTTCTCGATGGGCGTTTAGCAACAAGAACCAGTGTCCATGGGGTATTAGTGGATGTCTATGGCTTGGGCGTTTTGATCCAAGGCGATAGCGGAATTGGTAAAAGCGAAACAGCATTAGAGTTGATCAAACGTGGGCATCGGTTGATCGCTGATGACCGTGTGGATGTGTATAAGCAAGATGAGTTGACTTTGGTGGGGGAACCGCCGAAAATCTTGCAACACTTGATCGAGATCCGGGGAATCGGGATCATCGATGTCATGAATCTTTTTGGTGCCAGTGCCGTACGAGGGTATATGCAGGTTCAAGTAGCGGTGTATTTAGAAGCTTGGGCGAAAGACAAAAAGTATGATCGACTAGGAACCGATGATACGACGGTTGAAATTGGTGGCGTTGATGTACCACAAATCAAAATCCCCGTGAAAACTGGTCGAAATGTTGCGATCATTATCGAAGTTGCTGCCATGAATTTCCGGGCGAAAACGATGGGTTATGATGCAACGAAGACCTTTGAAAATCGATTGACGCAATTGATCGAAGAAAATTCTGGAAACTAGAGAGGATAAGATAGATGTTAGGTTTAGTAAATCGAGTCGCATTTGAATTATTTGGTTTGCCGATTTATTGGTATGCGATCATTATCGTATCAGGCGTGATCATTGCTATGTGGTTAAGTACGAGAGAGGCGGTTCGTGTCGGGCTCAAGCCAGATGATGTGACTGATTTTATGTTGATTGGATTGCCAGTATCGATCATTGGTGCGCGGCTTTATTATATTCTATTTGACTTGCAATACTACATTGATGACCCGAGTCAAATTTTCAATATTCGGTCTGGTGGGATCGCTATCTACGGTGCATTGATTGCCGGGGGGATTTGGCTGTACTTTTTCTGCCAACGAAATTTTATTTCTCCCTGGACCTTTTTAGATATCGCTGCACCAAGTGTCCTATTGGCACAAGGCATCGGGCGTTGGGGCAACTTCATGAATCATGAAGCATTTGGAGCCGAAGTCAGCCGCTCCTTCTTAGAAAGTTTGTATATACCGAAATTTATTATCGATAATATGTATATCGACGAAGCGTATCGGCAGCCGACGTTTCTTTATGAATCGGTTTGGAATGTGATCGGATTTATCGTTTTGATTTTCTTGCGCAAGAAAACTGGGTTATTAAAAGAAGGCGAAGTTTTCTTGAGCTACTTAATTTGGTATGGGTTCGGACGCTTCTTTATTGAAGGAATGCGCACCGATAGTTTATACTTATTTGGGGATATCCGTGTGTCACAAGCACTTTCCGCTTTATTATTCTTTGGAGCGATTGGGCTATTGATCTGGCGTCGGAAAAACCAAACTTTAAAAGACTACAATCGCAGCTTTGGCAAAAACCAAACGATTATCTAAACAGTTATTTTATCGAAATTATGGTAAAATGATAAAGTGCATGAATTTGCGAAAAGGATAGAGGAGGTTTCCATAGTGAAACAGAAAATCGCCGTTTTAGGTCCCGGATCATGGGGGACTGCTTTGGCACAAGTCTTGTCTGAAAACGGACATGAAGTGACTATTTGGGGCAACAATCCCGCCCAAATCGATGAAATCAATACGTATCATACCAATCGGCATTATTTGCCTGATTTGAAATTACCTGAAAATATTTTAGGCTGCAAAAATCTAGAAGAGGCGATCCAAGGGGCAGATGCTGTCTTGTTTGTAGTACCAACCAAAGCGATTCGTGCCGTGGCACAAGAATTCACTAAGAAGACAACCGGTAAACCAGTCATCATCCATGCCTCAAAAGGATTAGAACAAGGCAGTCATAAACGAATCTCAGAAGTACTTGCCGAAGAGATCCCAGCAGATAAACGGCAAGAAATCGTTGTCCTGTCAGGACCATCACATGCCGAAGAAGTCGCTGTCCATGATATTACCACGATCACGGCAGCTTCAGAAAATGAATCGGCTGCTAAATATGTACAAGAGCTATTTATGAATGATTACTTTAGAATCTACACCAATAACGATGTGATCGGTGTCGAAACTGGCGCCGCGCTGAAAAACATCATCGCTATTGGTGCCGGAGCGATTGCTGGACTGGGCTTTGGGGATGATGCGAAGGCTGCGATCATGACCCGTGGGTTAGCAGAAATCAGTCGTCTCGGTGTGGCAATGGGTGCAAATCCATTAACCTTTATCGGATTGAGTGGTGTTGGCGATTTGATCGTCACGTGTACCAGTGTCCATTCGCGGAATTGGCGTGCCGGAAACCTATTAGGAAAAGGCCATAGCTTAGACGAAGTGTTAGACAATATGGGCATGATCGTTGAAGGAGTTTCAACCACCAAAGCTGCCCGCGAATTAGCAGAAGCTTTGTCAGTGGAAATGCCAATCACAGAAACGATTTATTCGGTCTTGTATGAAGGCAAAGACATCAAGCAAGCAGCTAAAGATATTATGCTGCGAGACGGCAAAGAAGAAAACGAATTTACGGTAGATCAATCATTATGATTAAAGGAGCGAGTCACATGAATGTCAAAAAAGCAGTTATCCCAGCAGCCGGTCTAGGTACCCGATTTTTACCAGCTACAAAGGCAATGGCAAAGGAAATGTTGCCGATCGTTGACAAACCAACGATCCAATTTATCGTGGAAGAAGCTTTACAATCAGGGATCGAAGATATTTTGATCGTAACAGGAAAAGCAAAGCGTCCGATCGAAGACCATTTCGATGCCAATTTAGAATTAGAGATGAATCTAAAAGAAAAAGGCAAGACAGAGCTTTTGAAATTAGTGGAAGAAACAACTGACGTAAATCTGCATTTCATTCGCCAATCTCATCCGAAAGGATTAGGCCATGCCGTATTACAGGCTCGGGCATTTGTCGGAAATGAACCGTTTGTAGTCATGCTAGGTGATGACTTGATGGAAGATCAAGTGCCATTGACGAAACAGCTGATCGATAATTATGAAAAAACGCATGCATCAACGATCGCTGTCATGGATGTTCCTCATGAAGATACATCAAAATACGGAATCATTGATCCTGGTATGGAAGTTGAAAAAGGTTTGTTCAATGTCAAAAACTTTGTTGAAAAACCAGCGCCAGAAAATGCGCCAAGTGATTTAGCAATTATTGGTCGCTACTTGCTGACCCCTGAAATTTTTGATATTTTAGCCAATCAGGAACCTGGTGCTGGCGGCGAGATCCAATTGACGGATGCCATCGACACATTAAACAAAACCCAACGCGTGTTTGCTCATCAATTTACCGGCAAGCGTTACGATGTAGGAGACAAATTTGGTTTCTTAAAAACAAGTATTGAGTATGGTTTAGTACACCCTGAAGTCAAGGACAACTTGAAAGAGTATTTGATCGAGTTAGGAAAAGAACTAGCTCCGGCTCAAAAAGAAGTCAAAGAAGCACCGAAAGAGTCAAAAAAATAACAAAAACTCCTAAACAAGGCAATTTCTGATGAAATTGCTTTGTTTTTTTATTATTTCCTGTTGAAAGCGGATAATTTTCTTAAAAATGCAGTCTTTTATTTGTAGAAAGTGCAGTGAAATGCTATTCTTAATATAAGTAAATGGGGAAAGGAGCCATTCTATGTCAGGAGGAGAACTAGCTGCATTGATTGCTGCGATCGCATTTGTCGTATTGGTCATTTTCGTCGTTCGTTTGTTGATGCAAGTCAGCAAGACAATGACCAAAGTAGACAAAACGGTCGAAGAAGCAAACACAACCATCCGTGTCATTACCAAAGACGTTGATATTCTTTCAAAAGAGGTTGAAGGTCTTTTGGTAAAAACGAATGAGCTTTTACAAGATGTGAACGGAAAAGTCGCAACCATCGATCCTTTGTTCACAGCAGTTGCAGATCTAAGTACCAGTGTTTCAGAACTAAATGTTTCTGGAAAAAATTTAATTACGCGCGTGGGTAGTCTTGGCCGGACCACTGCCAAAGCAACGGTAGCTGGAAAAGTCGGTCAAACAGCCATGAAATTTTTCAAAGACAAAAATAACCAAAAATAAAAGGAGGACTTTCAATGAGTAAAAAAGGCGGATTTTTATTAGGAGCAATCATCGGAGGAACAGCGGCAGCAGCAGCAGCACTTTTGTTGGCGCCAGAATCTGGTAAAACATTAAGAAATAAATTAGCAAAACAAGCAGACGATTTATTAGATAAAGCATCTGATTATGGTGATTTAGCCAAAGAAAGAAGTACGGATCTTGTCGATATCGCTAAAGATAAAGCAGCAAAATTAAGCGAGCAAGCATCTGACTTTACCGGTTCTTTAACAGCGAAAGTCGATGACTTAAAAGAAACAGCAGCTGGTTCATCAGAAGAAACCGTTGAAGAGTTAAAGAAACAAGCAGGTGATCTATCAGAACGCTTCAAAAAATCAGCAAGCGATGTGAAAGAAACAGCGAAAGATGCCAAAGAAGATGCAGATGATACAGTCCAAGATATCATCATTGATGCAAAATCTTCTGCAGCGGATATGAAACAAACCGTCAAAGAAGGGGCACAAGAAGCAAAACCTGTAGTTGAAGAAGCCAAAAAAGACGGTCAAGCAGCCGCAGCTGATTTGAAAAAAGAAGCTGGAAAAGCAGCGGATGATGCCAAAAAAACAGCGAAAGCAGAAACAAAAGAAGCTAAAGCTGACTTGGAAGATGCAAAAGAAGAATTAAAAGATACATTAGAAAAAAACAATCCTGAAGCATAAGCAAGGATACAAAATTTGATTACTTTAAAAGATAAAAACGTTCGCCAGTTAAATCGGCGAACGTTTTTTGTGACTTCAGTAGCTATTCGTTTGATGCTTGGGTGATTTCCCAATCGCAAAGTTGATAGATCCAATCCCGCAGTTGACTGAATGGAAACCCAATTCCCTCAGCGAGAGCAACGTTGATCGAATAAACAGGTGTACCATTGTAAGGGCCTTGATCACCTGTTTCTGAAAAGAGAGGGGAAAGACCGGTTTTTTCCGTTACGTATTGCAGCACTTCTTCTAAAGAAATCGTGCCTTTTGACGCACCGTTGATGGGTCCTGTGAAAGAGCTGGTACCTAAAAACGCTAAAAATTGGCCAGCTTCTTGGGCATCCACAAAGCCCATTTGATGCGTTAGATTATCGACAGCCATTGGCTTTTGCTTTATCAGATGGTCGATGTAAAAGGCAAAACGTTTTGTATAATCATCTGCACCGATCACGTAAGGAAAGCGGACAAAAACGGACGGAATCTGACTGTAGTTTTGGGTAAGAATCTCTTCAACGGTTCGTTTGCCTTCAGCATAATTGACTTCCTCAGAGCAGACAATTTTGACCGCTTCTTTGGCAGGGTCAAAATCCGTTTCTTTCAAATCGAAGTGCAGTTCATGATAGGCAGACATCGAACTAGTGACAATGTAGCGTTTGGGTGTGACATGACGCAGTAGAATCTCAATGTCGTTGGAAGTATAAGCAATATTGTCGTAAATAACATCATAGGTTTCTTGTGTCAACGTCGTTTTGATACTTTCTTCATCCGTGCGATCAAAGACAAGTCGGTTGACTTGATCGCCAAAAGAATCAGTCGTCTTCCCTCTGGTAGCGATCGTGACATCACAGCCTTGATCCACTAAAGATTGGACCAAATATTTACCGAAAAAACGCGTGCCGCCTAAAACTAACACTTTTTTACTCATAAGAACACTCCTTTTCATGTAATTACAACATATTGCGCCGTTTCATTAAAAGAATCAAGATAAAATCAACAATTCTTTTTTTGTTTTGGTAAATGGTACACAGCCATCTGCAGTGACATAGATGCAATCTTCAATACGAACACCGACTTGATCTGGCAAATAAATCCCTGGTTCGATAGAGAAGCACATGCCTTCTTCAATCACTAAATCATTGCCAGTGATCAAAGAGGGGAACTCATGAACCGTGGTCCCGATGCCATGACCTAAACGATGGTTGAAGTAGTCGCCATAGCCATAACCCGTAATCACATCACGAGCGATCTTGTCTAATTCTCCAGCGGTGATCCCAGGTTTGACCGCTGCTTGAGCCGCTAGTTCTGCTTCAAGAACGATGTCATAAATTTTTCTTTGTAATGCAGTCGGTTCTTTATAGGCAACCGTTCTGGTTGCATCGCTGCAATACCCTTTCCAGATGACTCCTAAATCAAATAAGACGAGTTCATTAGCAGTCACTTTGCGATCCCCAGGTACGCCATGAGGACTTGCTGCATTGGCACCAGCTAATACGGTCGTATCGAAGGACATATGGGAAACCCCACGTTTTTTCAACTCGTACTCAATTTCTGCCACGATTTCCATTTCGCTAACGCCTTCTTTGATGGCAGCAAACCCAACCTCAAAAGCAACATCTGCCCAGTTGCCAGCTTCTAGTAAGGTGTCAATCTCAGACGCGGTTTTTGTTAATTGCATTTTTTGAATCACCGGGGTCACATCTAAAGAAAAATCGGTTTTTGGCAAGAACCGTTTCAATGCTTCATAGCGCTCGACGGAAAGGTCATTTTTTTCTAATGCCAAGGAAGAAACCTCGTAACGAGAGGTCAATTCTTGGCAGATTTTCGCCCAAGGGTCTTCACTATCGAGATAACCGATAATGTCAAAGGGCCAGCCGCTATTTTTTGCTTCTTCTACTTCCAGAGCTGGTGTGAAAAGAAAGGGATCTTTTCCAGGTGCGACGAACAAAGCAAGGACCCGTTCATGAGGTTCACTTTTAAAACCAGAAAAATAAGCGATCGTTGCTGGATTAGAAATATAGGTAACATCGGCGCCATTGGTTTTCAACCAGGCATTTAACTCATTGATTTTTTTATCATTCATTTGATAAAACCTTCTTTCAAGTATTCTTTTTCTATTTTATCATGCTTTCGAAGAGAATAGGGGAGGGGAAAGTAGGAAATTGCTAAGTTTTCATGAAAACAAAATTAAAACGGTTGCAAATCCAGAAAAAATTTGCTATCCTAACAAAGAAATGTAAATAAGATTTTCTGAAAATAGAATAAGGGAGATATATCATGGAAAAACAAACAATTACGATTTATGATGTTGCACGGGAAGCGAATGTATCGATGGCAACTGTTTCGCGGGTAGTCAACGGAAATCCAAATGTAAAACCAGCAACTCGTAAGAAAGTGCTGGAAGTGATCGACCGCTTGGATTATCGTCCAAACGCAGTTGCTCGAGGGTTGGCAAGTAAAAAGACCACAACTGTTGGTGTTATCATTCCTGATGTCAGCAATATGTTCTTCTCATCACTTGCTCGTGGGATCGATGATGTAGCGACCATGTATAAATACAATATCATCTTAGCCAACTCTGATGGCGATACGATGAAAGAAGTCAACGTATTGAACAACTTGTTAGCAAAACAAGTGGACGGCGTTATCTTCATGGGTCATCGCATCACGGATGAAATTCGCGGGGAATTCTCTCGCTCAAAAACACCAGTCGTTTTAGCTGGTTCGATCGATCCTGATGAACAAGTAGGAAGTGTCAATATCGATTACACAGCAGCTGCCAAAGATGCTGTTTCATTATTGGCGAAAAACAATCAAAAAATCGCTTTTGTCAGCGGTGCTTTGATCGATCCAATCAATGGCCAAAACCGCTTGAAAGGCTATAAAGAAGCCTTGAAAGAAAACAACCTTGACTATTCTGAAGGGTTGATCTTTGAATCACCATACAGCTTTAAAGAAGGCTTAGCATTAGTTGATCGCATCATCAACAGTGGTGCAACAGCAGCTTATGTTACAGACGATGAGTTAGCCATCGGCGTCTTAGATGGTTTGTTAGACAAAGGCGTTAAAGTTCCTGAGGATTTCGAGATCATCACCAGCAACAACTCATTATTGGCTGAAGCAGCTCGTCCACGCTTATCAAGTGTGACGCAACCATTGTATGATATGGGTGCCGTTGCGATGCGTCTATTAACTAAAATGATGAACAAAGAAGATGTAGAACAAAAAACGATCGTCTTGCCTTACGGTATTTCAGAAAAAAGCTCTACGAAATAAGCAGCGATTTAATAAAAAGACTAGTGGAGCAACGCTTTGTTGTTCCACTTTTTGCTTCAACGATCGTTCGTGTGGGTAGAAAATCTATGGATTTTCTACCCACACTTTTTTTGTATAAAAAAACTGATCAGCACAAGGCTGATCAGTCATCATCATCATTTGTATTAGGTTGGTTATTTTCTTGCTCGTCCTCGTCGTCATCATTTGCAGTAGGTGTAACATTGTTGGATGCGTTATTCGATGATGTATTCGACGAACGATTTGTTGAACGGCTAGAAGATGCTTTTTTCCAATAGTCAGCATAGTTTGCATCTGAACCACCGAGTCCAAATTTGAAATCGACCGTATCTGGTCCGCCAGTTGCCCAATAAGAAGTAACGGTACTACTTGGATTCGTATAGGTTCGATTATCGACTCGCACGGTTCCTCCTGGTTGGGTACCAGTAAACTTGGAAACTTGAGCTTTTTTGACATCACTAGAAAGTTCAAACTTCTGATTTACACCAAAGACTTCTTGGTTTGTTTGATAGATACGATTGATCAAGTAAGCCATGTAATTGGCTGTCCGAGTTCCTGCTGCACTATCGGTAGCTTTATTGTCATCCCGCCCTGACCAGCTGCTGATTGTGATCGATGGGGTGGAAACGACTAGCCAAGAGTCAGACCAATTATTGGTAGACCCAGTTTTACCGACCCAATCGGCATTCCCGAGGTTCCAATCTAATCCGCTGATAACCGATTTAAAGGAACTGGTTTTTTGCTCATCGATAACACTACGCATCATGTCGGTCATAATGGAAGCTGTCGCTTCAGAAAAGACTTGGACCGGTTTGGCTTCATGCTGATAAAGCACTTCGCCTTCATTATCCTTGATTGATTCGATGATGTAGCCTTGCTGATAGACACCGTTATTGGCAAATGTTTGGAAGCCATTTGTTTGATTCAACACTGTGACATCGGTAACCCCTAATGGCGCTGATTCATATGCCCAGCTGTTATCTTCAGGATAGCCCATTTTGCTCAAATAATTTGAATAGGCATAAAAATGATCGCCTTCTTTTTCCCACAGATCTTGGAAAATATTTGTCGCTGCGATATTACTGGAAACTTCCAATGATTCGCGAATCGACATAAAAGTATTGGTTCCACGGTTTGTGGCATTGACGATCGGCTCACCGGCGTTTTCTCCTGTCCGCCATTTTGCGGCATAATCAGAAACCATTGATTCAGAGCCCATCAAGCCACTTTCGATCGCCGGTCCGTAAACCAGCATTGGTTTGATACTTGAACCTGCTTGGCGTTTAGCATCAAAGGCATGGTTGAATTGATTGTCAGCATAGTTACGACCACCAATAAAGCCTAATACTTTCCCGGTGGCATTGTCCATCATGACGTTGCCGACTTCGATGGTGGAGTCGCCCCAGTTGTCTAACATATAGCCGTATTTATCGACGGCATCTTGCATTGCATTATAAATATCTTTATCGATCGTTGATGTGACGGTATAGCCACCATTAACCAGTTTTTGCTGCGCCAATTCGAAGTATTTTTGGTAGGTTTCGTCTTTGGCATATTCTTCGTCACTGACATCATCTTCATCTGCCAGCTGTTTGGCAATTATGTCTTTTGCTTCATTTAACACAGTGTAATAAAGGAAGCTTTGATCCGTTTGTTCAATGGCTTCTTGTTTTTTGAAGTCTTGCTTCAAGTCATAATTAAGCGCCTCTTCGTATTCTTCTTTCGTAATATCGTGGTTACGATACATACTGAAGAGCACGAAGTCTTTCCGCTCTAAGCCAGCGGTCAAGTTTTCCTTGATCTCGCCCGTATTTGTATAAGGGCTGTAGACGATCGGGCTTTGTGGCAGACCCGCAATAAAGGCTGCTTGCGGTAAAGACAGGTCAGCTGCGTTAACGCCAAAAATTCCTTGCGCCGCTTCTTGCACACCTGCGATATTTTGCCCTTTATTGTTCCGGCCAAAAGGGGAGATGTTTAGATACATGGTGACGATCTCATCTTTATCGAAAAATTTCTCCACTTCCATGGCTAATAAAATCTCATTGGCTTTGCGTTTGAAGGTCGTTTCACTGGAAAGGATTTGTTGTTTCACCAGCTGCTGGGTCAAAGTGGAACCCCCGCTGCCGCCAAAGCCTGTCGCTTCGGATAATAACGCCCGCACGACTGCTTTTGGTACGACGCCATTATGAATATTAAAATATTCGTCCTCTGTTGCGATGATCGCTTTTTTCAAGTAGTCTGAAATTTGATCGGAATTAACCGACGTTCGCATCAGATCTGAGCGAATCGTTGCGATTTTACTACCATCAGCGTATGCGAGTTGAGAAGTCTCTGTGATGTCGGTCAGTTCTTTCTGCAACTCATCTTTAGAAGGAGCTGCGGTATCTTCCACAAGAAAAGCAAAGTAGCCGGCACCGATCCCTAAAGCTAAAGAACCGCCTAGCACCAGTAAAGAAATAGCCACTAAGAACAAGGCATGTAAAACCCTAAGACTGATATTGAAATAGAACCAGCCTCTATTTTTGTTTTCTGTATTCTTTTGATTTTTCGTTTTCTGGGACAAAAAGAGTCACCTCAATAAATTAGAATAGATTCCGTGTAATTATAGCAAAAAACAAGGCGCTTGGGTAGCACCCTATCTGTTATCGAAAGAAGTGTGCGAGAAAATGCCAGTTGGTATTTGTATTGAACCAGCGATAATAAGGGAAAACGAACAGATTTGCCTAAAAGTTTCTTTTTTGGTAAAGGACTTTGAGAGAAAGACTTTTCATTGCCCTCTTTTTCAGTTAAGATGAACAATGAAGCAATTATTAGGAGGAGAAAGAATGAGTACAGACTTTTTTGAAGAACTAAAGCAACGCGGATTAGTTCATCAGACCACAGACGAAGCAGCCTTGACCAAACAATTAAATGAAGAGTCTGTGAAACTATATATCGGCTTTGATCCTACCGCAGATAGCCTGCATATTGGTCATTTATTGCCTATTTTGATGTTGCGCCGTTTCCAACAAAACGGACATGTGCCGATCGCATTAGTTGGTGGCGGTACAGGAATGATCGGTGACCCATCCTTTAAAGATCAAGAACGTCAATTAAACACATTAGATACCGTTTTGGAATGGTCACAAAGTATCAAAAGCCAATTATCTCGCTTTATTGATTTTGATGACCAAGAAAATCCTGCCATCATTGCCAATAACTATGAATGGTTAGGGGAATTGAAACTGATCGATTTCTTACGGGACACGGGGAAAAACTTTACCATCAACTACATGATGAGCAAAGAAAGTGTCAAACGTCGGATCGAAACAGGAATTTCCTACACCGAATTTGCATACCAGCTTTTACAAGCCTATGACTTTTTGAACCTTTACGACAACCACGGTTGCTTGTTGCAATTAGGTGGTAGCGATCAATGGGGGAATATCACCTCTGGAATCGAATTATTGCGTCGTGAGCGTGAAGTCCAAGGGTTCGGTTTGACTATGCCATTGATCACAAAAGCAGATGGAACGAAATTTGGGAAAACAGAAGGCAATGCGGTTTGGCTAGATGCCAAGAAAACAACGCCTTACGAGTTCTACCAATTCTGGATCAATACGGATGATCGTGATGCAGTCAAATTCTTGAAATATTTCACCTTCTTATCATTAGAAGAAATCGCTGCGATCGAAGCTGAATTTAACGCTGCACCAGAATCTCGAGCAGCACAAAAAGCTTTGGCAAAAGAAGTCACTACTTTGGTTCATGGGGCAGAGGCTTATGAACAAGCCGTACGCATCTCAGCAAGTTTATTCAGCGGCAATATCAAAGAATTGAACGCTGAAGAGATCGAACAAGGCTTTAAAGGGGTTCCTAGTCATCAGGTAACAGCGGATGATTCTTTGAACATCGTTGAAGTGTTGACGACTGCTAAAATCGAACCATCAAAACGTCAAGCAAGAGAAGACGTACAAAATGGGGCCATCTACATCAATGGGGAACGCGTCCAAGCCCTAACGTACGAGATCCAAGCAAGTGATCGGATCGGTGGAAAATACGTCGTGATTCGTCGTGGCAAGAAAAAATATTTCTTATTAACATTTTAATCGCAAAAAGCGAACCGACCTGTTGGTTCGCTTTTTTTCAAATTTTTGTAGAGGAAGGGTCTTTGTTGGAATGGGAAATATAGTGTTGAATGCCGCCGGCTTATTTGCCATGATCTTCTTAGGGTATTTTCTTAAACGGCTAAATGTCCTTTCAAAAGCGGATGGCTCGATCTTATCCAAAATTATTTTGAATGTGACGTTACCGGCAGCAATCATTTTGAATTTAGCTTCAATGCAAGTACAAGTCAGTGCGCTTAGTTTGATTGTGATCGCTTTGATCATTACGATCGTCCAGATCCTCTTCGCATTTTTCTTGACCAAAAAAGAATCGAACACGCTGCAACAGTTTGCTATGTACTGCGGGTCAGGCTTTAATATCGGCAATTTTGCAATTCCTTTTGCCCAAAGTTTTTATCCTTTAGGGATTCCACTGATTTCGCTGTTTGATATGGGGAACAGTATCATGTTGGCAGGGGGAACGACGATTTTCATCGAGTTCTTGATTGGAAAGCGGACGACGTTTGAACCAGGAAAAATCTTTTTGAATCTCCTGCGCTCGCCAACATTTACCATTTATCTAGTGATGCTGATTATCCGCAGTGCGGATTGGAGGATTCCCGAGTCAGCCTTGGCGCTCGTTCAGCCAATCGGGATCGCAAATACGTTTCTGTCCATGTTTATGATTGGCTTATTTTTGGATTTCCGCTTACCGAAGCACACTACGCCAACGGTAATCAAAATTTTAAGCTTACGCTACGGACTGGCTTTCGTGCTGTTCGCGGCTTTCTATGTTTTACCGATCCCAGTTTTATTAAAACCAGTACTTTGTTTGTTAGTGTTTGCTCCGATCCCTTTATTTGGGGTCATTAATTCCGTGATTGCTGGGATGGAGGAAGAGGCGGTGGGATTTGTTTCTTCCATTAGCTTTTTGATAAGTATGCCGCTAATGACGGGTGTCCTGATGTTATTTGGACTCGCTTGATAAAAAAATACGGCAATGAGCAAAATAATCGCTTTACAAGGTGCTTTTATCGATAATAGAGAAGACTAGATTTAGGAGGAAAAGAAAAATGTTGATTGGTTCACACGTTTCAATGAGCGGCAAAAAAATGCTTTTAGGAGCAGCAGAAGAGGCGGCTAGCTATCAAGCTACTACGTTTATGATCTATACCGGAGCTCCGCAAAACACGCGGCGCAAACCGATCGAAGAGATGCAGATCGCAGCTGGACAAGATTTTATGACGGAAAAGGGAATTTCGAATATCGTTGTCCATGCCCCTTACATCATTAATTTAGGTAATACCATCAAACCAGAAAACTTTGGCTTTGCCGTTTCGTTCTTACAAGAAGAAATCCAACGAGCCCAAGCTTTAGGTGCAACTCAAATCACGTTGCACCCCGGTGCCCATGTCGGTGCAGGACCCGAAGCTGGGATCAAGCAGATCATTAAAGGCTTGAACGAGGTCCTTGAAAAAAATCAAACCGCCCAGATCGCATTAGAAACAATGGCAGGTAAAGGCACCGAGATTGGTCGCAGCTTTGAAGAATTGGCAGCAATTATCGATGGCGTTACCTTAAATGAAAAATTATCCGTTACACTAGATACTTGTCACACGAATGATGCCGGCTACAATGTCAAAGAAGACTTTGACGGCGTCTTAAACGAGTTTGACAAAATCATCGGATTGGATCGCTTGAAGGTCATCCATGTCAATGATTCAAAAAATCCACAGGGCAGCCACAAAGACCGACATGCGAACATTGGTTTTGGCACGATCGGCTTTGAAGCCTTGAATAAGATCGTTCATCATGAGCAATTATCAGCGTTACCGAAAATTTTGGAAACACCGTATGTCGGCGAAGACAAAAAGAACAAAAAAGCTCCTTATGGCTATGAAATCGCGATGCTGCGGGAAAAGAACTTTGATCCTGAGCTATTAACAAAAATCATGGCGGGTGCTTAAACGGTTCATTTAACTATGAACCAGCTTATTTTGGAGGAAGAAAAATGGACTTTCAGTTGCTGATCGATGCCGCGAAACAAAAACTGGGATTCAGACAGCTCTCTCAATTTGCAGAAGCAGGGAGTGTCGCGGCAGCTCTGGCTACTGCAGATGGACAGATTTATACAGGGATCTGTATCGATACCAGCTGTTCCATGGGTTTTTGCGCCGAACAAGCTGCGGCTGCGCAAATGATCACCGATGGGCAGCAGCGGGTGTTACAGATGGTTGCAATCAATTCGGCAGGTGAGCCGATCCCACCTTGTGGTCGTTGCCGTGAATTCATCAGCCAGCTGGATCCTGCCAACCACAACACGCAGGTCATGATCGCAGCAGGAAAAATCATGACGATAGAAGAGCTGTTGCCTTTTGATTGGAAAGCATCAAAATAAAAAGAGATTTAGCCCCTTAGACCGCTCTGTTCTAAGGGGCATCTTTGTTTTATCGATCCAATGGACGATCAACATGTTTAGATAAAAAAACTCCTCAACCAGCAATAGTGCTTTGTTGAGGAGTTGATCGATAGCAATGATTAGAATTTTTTCGCAGCTGCTGCTACGCGTTCTAAACCTTCAGCAATGATTTCTGCTGTTTTAGAAGGATCTGCATTGTGACCTTCGATGATTACTTCTTCTGTGATGTTCATGCCGAACATACCACCGAAAACTTTTTCCATAAAGGTTACAGCGTTTTCCATTGCGCTCATTTCGCCTGAGTAAACACCACCACGGGCATTCAGTAGAACGATTTCTTTGTCTTTCAACAATTGGTTCATTGAACCATCTTCGTTATAAGAGAAAGTAAAGCCAGCTTGGAAGATATAGTCGATGAATGTGTGCAAAGCTGCTGGGATCGTTAGGTTCCACATTGGGAAAGCGAAAACGATGGTATCTGCTGCTGCGAATTTGTTCATCACATCTTGACGGACAGTCATCAATTCTTGTTCTTCTTGGTTTAATTCTTGTTCTTGTGAAAGTTTGCCAAATGCTTCAAATAACGTTTGACCGATATAAGGCATTGGTTGTGCGTACACATCAAAGGTTACAACGTCCACATTGTTCGTATCAAGATTTTCAACGAACGTATCAAACATTTTTGCAGATACTCCATCAGGACGGTTATTGGCTTTAACAACTAAAATATTTTTCATTTTTTTCCACCTTTACTTTAAGTAAGTTTTAATCACAAAACGTAGTATACTATAAAATAATTTTGCTTACAATAAATAAGTGTACTTTTTTTAAAAAAGCTGGAATTTTGCAGTATTTTTCACGTAGTTTTGGTAAACTTTAGAGAAAACAGGAGGGGTTCTATGAAAATATTCGTGGTCGAAGATGACAAATCGTTAGTCAAAATGATGGAAAATCAATTATCCCGCTATGCGTATCAAACCTTTGTTCCGGAAAATTTCGCTGCGGTTTTAGCTGAATTCTTGATGATCCAACCTGATTTGGTTTTGTTAGATGTCAATCTGCCTTATTATGATGGGTTTTATTGGTGCCAAAAAATCAGGGAACATTCATTGGTTCCAATTCTCTTCATCTCCGCACGTGACGGCAATATGGACCAAGTGATGGCATTAGAATACGGTGCTGATGATTATCTGGTCAAACCTTTTTCTTATGACTTGCTGCTGGCTAAAGTGAAGAGCCATATTCGCAGAGTCTATGGGAATTATGCACAGTCTGATCGGGCGAGAAGCTTGAAAGCTGGCGAATTGACCTATTATCCGGAAGCGTTGAAGATGGTCTATCGTGAAGCCAGTGAATGGCTGACTGTTCGAGAAGGAGAATTATTGACCCTTTTAATGTCAGCGCACCCAGAAATGGTCAAACGGGAACGGATTTTAAATCTATTATGGGATGATGAGCGTTTCGTTGATGACAATACGCTTTCTGTCAATGTTGGCCGTTTGCGAAAAAAATTGGCGGCAATGGGCATCAATGATCCGATCCAAACGATTCGCGGCAAGGGTTACGCCTTATCGGTAGTAGGTACAGAAGAATGAGAGCATATGTAAGTGTTCATTTAACTAAACTACTCGTTACCTTCCTAGCCATTTCATTGTTCGTTTTAGTGATTTGGTTGGATGGCTATCGAAATAACCTCGTGATTGGTTATGGTCTGCTTCTATTCGGGCTATTCATTGTTCTTGTTTATTTGGCAGATTACCTTTCCAATACTGCGTTTTATCATTATATCAAGCATGGAAGAGCGACACACCGAAGCAATGGCTACCTTTCCAGGCAATGGCGCAAGCAGTTCGATGCACAAGAGCAGCATGAGCAAGAGCGGCTGACAGAATTAGATCAGCACCATCAAAATCATATTCGTTTCATGAATATCTGGGTTCATCAAATGAAAACACCTGTCTCAGTTTTGGCGCTAATGGCTGAAAGTGAAGAAGTCGATAGCTATGATCTTTTGGCTGAAACAGATCGCTTAAAAAGTGGCTTAGTGACTGCGCTGAATTTTGTGCGCTTGGAAGATTTCACGGAGGACTTCGTTATCGAGTCAGCCTCACTGTTGGAATTGTTAAAACACAGTATCGGTGACCAGAAGCGGAATTTTATTCGCAGTGAAGTCTATCCGAAGCTGATGAGTGAAGCAGATATCACGGTGACAACAGACAAAAAATGGCTAGGTATTCTGCTCTTTCAACTCATTAGCAACGCCATTAAGTACTCAACAGCAGAGAGCAAAGTCTATTTTGAAATTGATCCGTTTTCTAGAAGCTTGACGATCGCAGATGAAGGATGCGGGATTGCAGCAGCGGATCTCCCGCGGGTTTTTCGCCCCTTTTATACAGGGCAGAATGGGCGGCAAACAGGAGAGGCAACTGGGATCGGTCTTTATTTAGTTGAAACGATCAGTACGCAATTAGATATCGATGTGTCGCTTGCCTCTATGGAGAATCAAGGCACGACGGTTACCCTAACATTTCGGAGGTGAAGGCTTTCTTACAATTTTGTAAGCTTTCTATCATGAAATCGATAACTGATTGCGGTGCCGCCTGCTAAACTGGTAGCAAAGGAGTGAAGATGATGGCTTTACTAGAATTGAAAAATGTATCGAAAACCTATACAGGGGAAGTGTCTGTTGAGGTTTTACAGCAAATCGATCTCAAAGTGCCAGAAGGAGAATTTATCAGCATTATGGGTCCATCTGGCAGTGGCAAGACCACCATGCTGAATTTGGTGGCAACATTGGATAAACCGACTTCAGGTTCGGTGATCATCAAGGGCGAGCAGCCCCTAGAATTATCTAAGCAAAAACTCGCGGAGTTTCGTCGTCGGCAACTAGGTTTTGTTTTTCAAAACTACAATTTACTTTCGCCATTGAGCGTGCTTGAGAATGTGATTTTACCACTGACATTGGATCGGGTGCCGGTTCTTGAGATGAAAGAACGTTCGGAACAGCTATTACGTGAGCTTGGGATCTATGAGAAAAAAGACAAACGCATCTATCAGCTTTCCGGTGGAGAGCAGCAGAGAGTTGCGATTGCTAGAGCTTTGATCCATCAACCGGAATTGCTTTTAGCAGATGAACCGACGGGCAATCTTGATTCAAAGGCAGCACGAGATGTCATGGAAATACTAAGTCAGATGAACAAGCAACTTAAGGTCACCACCATGATGGTCACCCATGATCCTTATTCTGCCAGCTTTTCTGATCGGGTCGTTTTCATCAAAGATGGAAAGCTGTATAACGAAGTCTATCGCGGGGCTGATCAACAGCAATTTTATCAAAAAATTCTTGAAGTCCTAGCACATTTAGGAGGTCGCCGTCATGAATTTCAGACAGTTGATCATTCGTAATCTGCGGGGGAATTTTCGAACCTATGCGGCCTACTTCGTCAGTAGCGCCTTTGCGGCGATGGTGTTTTATATCTTTAGTCTTTTGCTCTTTCATCCGCAATTGGAAGAAAATTTGTCCAATAGCGGTACACTTTCAGAATTGGCGAAGGTCGGTCTATCCGTCGCACTTGTGGTGATCGCTTTACTGTCGCTGTTGTTTTTATGGTATACATTTGTGGTCTTTTTAAAACGACGCAAACGTGATCTGGCAATCTACTTGATTTTGGGGATCGAAGAAAAAGATCTGCGAAAGATTTTGTTTGTCGAAAATGCCCTTTTAGGAACCTGTGCCACAGTGACCGGTATTGGGTTAGGGATTTTATTGACGAAATTATTGCTGCTGATTGCGCAAAATGTCATGTATCTAACAGAAGGACTGAAATTTATGGTTCCTATGGAAGGTTTAGGATTGACCTTTGGGATTTATGTTTTTATTTTTCTCTTGATCTCCTTTTTCAGTACTCGGGCTTTGCAAGGAGAGCAGATCATCTCCTTGATCAAGGAAAATGAAAAACCGCGTCCTGAGCCAAAAAGTCATTGGGCATTGGCTTTTTCAGGAATTGTGCTGTTACTAATTGGCTATGGATTGGTCTTTTATTTTAGCTTCCAAACGTACTCAATGCTGCCACTTATGCTAGGAGTCTTGTTGACTGTTGCAGGCACGATTTTGTCATTCCATCAGTTCAGCGTATTTCTGTTGAAACGATTAAAGAAACGGTCGACCTTCTTACGGGGCACTCGGATGTTGACTATCAGCGAATGGATCTTTCGCATGCGAGACAATGCGGCGATGTATAGTCTGATCGCTATTAGTACCTCCGTGGCATTCGTTGGGATTTCCGTGATGTTGGCAATCGGCAGCTCTTCTTTTTCTTCGATCCAAGGAATCAGTGTAGCCTATGTGTTTCCGTGGTCTGGGCCAGAAGACCTCAATCATACCGAGGGAAAAGTAAACGAAATTAAAACTGCTATAGAAGAAAAAGGGTATGCGCCTGTAACGGATAGTGTTTCCTTACTATGGGCATATGCGAATCTTGATGAATCTGCAGTTACGAATGATTCATTCTATACGACGAATGGCTTTTCAATTATGCGAGAAAGCGACTATCAGAAAATGATGAAACAAATTGGTGAGGAAGCTGATTCTGTTGCAGATAATCAAATAATGACACTTAGTGCTAATTATTCACGTCGAAAACAGCTTCTAGAAGTCCCTGAGAACGAACGTACAAGTATCTATCCAATCGAATTGGGATCAGAGACCGGTATAAAAAAAGATGTTACGATTGTCCACAGTCCCTCAATGCTTTCTCTAAATTACTTTGGACTGTCAGTTGTGACAGATAAAACCTTTGAGGAGTGGCAAGCCCTCTTGCAAAAATCCGCCGACGATATGGAATCTGGTTTTATTTGGTTAGACTATCCAGAATGGGCTGAAACACCTGAATTGGTATTTGATTTCAATGGGAATTTAGATAAAGAAAATGCCTTGATCGATCAGCAATACGAAGAGCTCAGTCAGGAGTTTGAAGCCAAAGGTGACTATACGGATGAAGAGTGGGCAGAAGCAGCAAAAGACATTCCGATGCGTACGTCTTATACCTCGAAATACCAAGTTTTCCAAGAAAATCGTCAAGGAAATGGCATCATCTTAATGATCACGGTATTACTGGGTTCGGTTTTCTTTATTTTCTCCGCTTCAATTATCTATTTCCGTTTATTTGCAGATTTAGATAAAGATGGGGCGTACCACCGTTCCTTGCATATCTTAGGTGTGTCGCCGAAGGAGCGTCACAAAGTTCTGCGACGCCAACTGCAAGTGATGTACTTCTTGCCAACAGTCGTGGCAATGACCGCTTTGCGTATTTTAGTAGAATTGCCTGTATGGCAATACTATGGTGTGATTGTTAGTCTCTTTTTGATTTTCCAAATCGTTTTTTACTTTGTTTGTCAGTATCGGTACTTGCAGCAAATTGATAGGATCGCCGATCCTACAGAGTAATTTATTCTTCAAGCCAAATCTCTTTCAGTTTGTACTGATTGGGATTTGGCTTTTTATTAGCTAGTTTGTCTAAATTTCTATCCATGAAGCCTTTTAATTGTGCAAATCATTGAAAAGCAGATAAAATTAAGTAACGCTCATTTTGTCAAACAAACGAAGAGACACTTTTAGAACACGACAACTGTCAGATGCAAAATTCATTTCGAGTACAGTGAAGGCTGCGGTCGATGGATTTAGGGAAGCACTTATTTGAGGGAGGAGACCAATGATCACACGACTTGGAAAAGCATTTGCAGTCTTACTGTTGCTGATTCCTTTATTTGCTGGTATCCGGATTGTTTATGGGGAAACCGATGTGGGTGCCAACCTGATCACAAATGTATCGATCGTTAATAGCCGCAACGAGGTCATCACAAGTATTGAAAAGGATGATTCCTTCAAAATAGATATGACCTGGAGTTTGGAGGATTTAGGAGATTTAAAAGCCGGTGACAAAGCGACTGTCACCTTGCCAGTTGAGATTGAAGGCGTCAATAATACGTATGCTTTATACGATGAAAATAACAACTTAGTGGTCAATGTTACCCAAGTTGGCAATCAGCTGACCTTTGTTTTCACGGAATTTGTCGAACAAAATACCAATGTACACGGGGACTTTTATTTTTGGACAAAGTTCAGCGATGAAGTGACAGAGAACCAAATCAACAACATCAACTTCGAAACAGTAAATGGAACGCAATCGGTGCCTATTTTTATTCAAGCAGTGGATGATACAGGGGAGGGAGCCTTACTCACCAAACAAGGACTGTATTTAGGTACGCAAGAACCCAAACGGATTATTGATTGGCGTGTGTACATCAACTCGTTTGATACAAATCAAGTGACGATCAAAGATGGAACGTTTATTGATATTTTAGGTCCCCATCAGACACTCATCAGTACGACTGCCCGAGTGGTTTACGGCCCCAGCGTTTCCAACCCAACGTATGTTGAGCAAGTACCGATCGTTTTAAATAGTGATGGCTCCTTTGAAATTCCTTTGCGGGATACGGAGGAACGGATCTACATTACCTACAAAACAGAAACGGATGGTTCATTGGAACAATATACCAATCGGGGCATCCTTGATGCCGTGGTCAATGATGTGCCAAGAACAAGCAGTATTACTGGCTATACGCCACGCTATGGTGGCGGTGGTGGCGGAACCGGTGAACCAGGGGAGTCCAGCAGCACGGAACCAAGTAGTGAAAGCAGTACAAGTAGTAGCACGGAACCAAGTAGTGAAAGCAGCACCAGTAGCAGCACGGAACCAAGTAGCGAAAGCAGTACAAGTAGTAGCACGGAACCAAGTAGTGAAAGCAGCACCAGTAGCAGCACGGAACCAAGTAGCGAAAGCAGTACAAGTAGTAGCACGGAACCAAGTAGTGAAAGCAGCACTAGTAGTACTACGGAACCAAGTAGTGAAAGTAGCACTAGCAGTAGCACGGAACCAAGTAGTGAGAGCAGCACCAGTAGTAGCACGCAACCAAGTAGCACCAGCAGCACTAGTAGTACTACGGAACAAAGTAGTGAAAGCAGTACAAGTAGTATCACGGAACCAAGTAGTGAAAGCAGCACCAGTAGTACAACCGAACCAAGTAGTGGAAGTAGTACTAGTAGTATGAGTGGTATTTTTGAACAAACTTCGAACAGTAGTGGAGGGGGCGTGCCGCTTTATTCGTCCAGCAAAAATAGTCAAGAAACAGAAACATCCAAAGGAAAAAATTCGAATAGAAAGCAATACTTGCCCCAAACAAATGATGTTGCCAATAATTGGATGACTGCATTGGGTATATTGTTAATAGGGTTAGTCATCGTGATTAAGTGGCGGTCTCCATCCATTGGGATAAAAAAGTAAAATAATCCTCAGTTACTACTAGTTAATGTTAAATCGAAATAAATTAAAATAGTAATTGAAGGAAAAAAAGCCGCTGAAAACACTCTTGTTTTCAGCGACTTTTTTGACTAATCATTTTCTTTCAGTGATTTGTAGTACTTATTCCAGTATTGTTGCGGAGACATGTTGACCCACCGCTTAAATTGTTTGCTGAAACTTGCTAGGGAGTTAAAACGCAGTTGTTCACTGATTTCATCAATCGAAAGGGAGTGGATCTTAAGCAAATTTTTTGCTTCTTTTAAAATTAAGGATGATTCATATTTTTTTGGAGAAAGACCATACACTCTTTTAAAGAGTGTACTACCATAAGATGCTTGGATACCAATCTCTTCAATCAGCTCCTTGATTGATACATCAGACAAACAGCGCTGTTTTTGAGGATCTTTCCAAATTTTCTGTAACTCTAACTGAATTTTTTTTGAAATAGTTTTTGCGTAGTGAATCGTTAAGTTGCTGTTTTCTTGGAAGAGCTGCTGTTGCTTTTTTTTCTCAATCTCATGATTTAATATAAGCAGAAATTGGGATAATAAAATTTGAATGTGCATTTTCTTCTCGAATTCTTTGATAGTGGGGTTATTGATCAATTGTATCCAACGTTGGATTACTTCTTTAATTTCTATAAAAAAACTACTTTGTGGTGTAATCTTAATATCGCTGTAATTGATCATATCAGAGACGAAATCTGGGTCGTCAATATCAAAATGCGTGCAAAAATAATGAAGCTTAGGACCGGCCTGGATTTTGTGAAGGCTGTTTGGGGGAATAATGACCATGTCACTTGTTTCTAAGTGGTAACAAGTCTTATCTATAATAACATCTTCACTTCCTTGAATGACATAGATCAATTCAAAAGCCAAGTGCTTGTCCTCAGCTACAGACCATCCCTCATCGACTTCTTGTGTATGCCCCCCGAAGAACGATAATTTCCAATCAATTGCTGGTAATCGCTTAGCATCTTTTAATATACTCATAGATCCACCACCTGAAAAATGTACAAATTCTTTAAATATTTGTCCATATACAGATTAGCAAATGTTTTATAGAATGTAAACACAAATATAAAGCGGTTTCAAAGAGAGGGGAAGATTTATGAGTAAGATTCACTACGGCGTTGCTTATTATGATGAGTATATGCCCTACGATCGGTTGCAAAAAGATATTGAAATGATGAAAGACGCGAATATTAATGTTGTGCGCATTGCGGAAAGTACTTGGAGTACCCATGAACCACAAGAAGGAGTTTTCGATTTCCAGTCGGTCCATCGTGTTTTAGATGCAATGCATGCAGCCGGAATTGATGTAATCGTAGGAACACCGACGTATGCTGTACCGACTTGGCTAGTAAAAAATATCCGGAGGTATTGGTTACTACGAAAGAAGGAAAGAAAACGTACGGCGCGCGACAAATTATGGATATAACAAATCCTCAATTTCTTTATTACAGTGAACGAATTATACGAAAGCTGATTGAGGAAGTAATTGATCATCCAGCGGTGATTGGTTTTCAGGTAGATAATGAAACGAAACATTATGGAACTGCAGGAGAAAATGTCCAGATTCAATTTCAAAAATATTTAAAAGAAATGTTCAGTTATGATTTGGAAGCAATGAATCAAGCCTTTGGTTTGTCTTATTGGAGCAATCGCATCAATGCTTGGGAAGATTTTCCATCTGTTAATGGTACGATCAATGGGAGCTTAGGCAGTGAGTTTTCAAAATTCCAAAGAAAACTTGTCACTGACTTTTTAGCATGGCAAGTTTCGATCGTCAATGAATATAAGAAAGATCATCATTTTGTCATGCACAACTTTGATTTTGAATGGCGTGGCTATTCTTTCGGCATTCAACCAGACGTCAATCATTTTGAAGCTGCAAAACCTCTCGATATTACTGGAATTGATGTTTACCATCCTTCACAGGATGAACTCACGGGCAGAGAAATTTCATTTGCGGGGGATGTTGCTAGGACAACAAAAGATCAAAATTATTTTGTTGTTGAAACAGAAGCACAGGCCTTTAAGGAATGGGTTCCTTATGAAAATCAGTTGCGAGTGCAAGCGTTCAGCCATATTGCTTCAGGTGCATCAATGATCTGTTATTGGCACTGGCATTCGATTCATAATTCCGCTGAAACCTATTGGAAAGGTTTGTTAAGCCATGATCTGCAACCAAATCCAGTTTATAACGAAGCGAAAATTATTGGCTCAGAGTTGAAAAAATACCAAAAAGAACTTTATGGGTTACAACAGAAAAATCAAGTTGCCTTTGTTGTCAGCAATGAGAGCTTGACAGCCATAAATGACTGGTTCCCGTTTTCTGGTCATGAATTATATAATAACGGTGCGCATGGCTACAATGATATTTTTCGTCAACTATATGACGAACTTTATAATTTGAATGTTGGTGCTGATGCAATAAGTGTTGGTGATGAACGAATCAACCGTTACAAGTTGCTGATCGTCCCAGCTTTATACACTGCTTCTGACACAGAACTGGCACAGTTAAATCAATTTGTGGAAAATGGAGGACATATTCTTTACACCTTTAAGTCTGGCTTTACGGATGAGCATGTGAAAGTTCGGACCACCGCTCAGCCAGGTTATATCTCGGAAGTTTGTGGGGTCCACTATCAGCAATTTGTTAAGCCAAAGAATGTGACTCTGTCATTCGCGGATGACGAAGCAACAACGTATGATATTTCTGAATGGATGGAACTGTTGGTCCCAACTACTGCAGAGACGATCGCTTCATACAATCATCAGCACTGGGGAAAATATGCAGCCATCACAAAAAATCATTATGGAAAAGGCACAGCAACATATATTGGGTGCTTTGCTTCAAATGAAGTGATTCGTAAATTATTCATTGAAATATTGACCCATGCTCAAATTGAAAGACCCTCAGAAGCTTTCCCTGTAATTATCAAAAATTGTTTAAATGAACAGGGACAAAAAGTATCTTTCTACTTTAATTATTGTAATGATCCTCAAAAAATTTGTCTCACCAAAGAATATTTTGACCTTTTTGAAAATAAGACAACGATTGCCGGAACGAGTGTTGAGCTAAAACCTTGGGACGTCAAAATATTCATTCAAAAGTAATGAAAGCAATCAAAAAAAGGAGTGTTTTTATGGAGAAAACAAGACCGAGAAGTGCCAGCTTTAAGCTAGCACTTCTCTCAATTTCATTGATGCTGCAATCGGGCGGAACAATTGCCATAGCGGTCTCTAAAATGAAAGAAACCTTTGTTGATCATTCGGCGACTGCCGTTGAATCCTTAGTAACTGCACCAAATATTACCATCATGATCTTTGTTTTACTAAGCACATTTCTAGTTAGAAGTTTAGGGACAAAGACGGTTGTATTATTAGGATTGACGATTGCTGGGATCAGTGGAATGGTTCCCATGATTACAGAAAATTATACAATTGTTTATCTGTCGCGTTTAGCGCTTGGTGCGGGGTTAGGAATGTATAATTCATTGGCTGTGAGTCTGATTGATTATTTTTATGAAGGGGAGCTTCGTAATAAAATGCTAGGCTACCAAACTGCTTTTCAGAGTTTAGGTCAGATGATTATGACCTTTTTAGCAAGTCAGTTGGCTGTGATTAGTTGGCAGTATGCATACATCGTTTATGGTTTAGCCTTGGTACCAGTTGTTTTGTTTCTTTTCTTTATTCCAACAATTCACACGAAGACTGAAGGCGATGAGAAAGATAAGAGAACGATCAAAATAAATCCTTTTACCATTCTATCGACGCTAGGCTTCTTTTTCACCTTTGCATTTGTTATGAATTTATACACGAAAGCAACAACGTTTGTTTTAGAAGCAAATTTTTCGAATGCCGAGTTTTTAGGCACTGCTCTATCATTGGCGACGATCGTCGCATTTATTTGTAATTTTTTGTATGGAAACATTGTAAAGTATACGAAACATTACACAATGCCTATTAGTTATCTTATTTTGGGGATCTCATTCTTTTTAATCTCGAACAGTTCGAGCATGTTCTCATTGACTGTAGCAATCTTTTTAGCAAGTGCGGGAGCAGCATTATATACCCCCTATTCTTTTGGGATACTAATGCAAAAAGCACCGAGAAATGCGGCAAATTTAGCAGTATCAATTGGCATGGTAGGCGTTAATTTGGGTGTTTTCTTTTCCCCGTATATTATGTCTGCTATCAGCAACTTTTTTACTAATCAGTCAGCAGCATTCAGTATGCTTTCGTCAGGCTATGTCTTTACGGGCTTTGCTTTGATCACATTCTTCTTCAGTAAACAATTGAGAGTGTCAGAAAACTAACAAACTGAACTATTAGTTATGTAATTTAAAAACCAGTTCGATTAAAGAGCAGGAGTGGATAGATGAATTATTTAGGAATTGATGTTGGTGGTTCAGCAATCAAATTTGCATTGATCGACTACACAGGAAGCATCGTGGAGAAAAACCAACGTGTAACCCCGAATGATCTGACCGATTTCCTCGAAACGATTTCTTCTATTATTCAAAGCTATCATGACCAAATCAAGGGGGTAGGCATAAGTCTACCAGGTAAAATTGATACCAAAAAAGGAGTCGTGTATTTCGGGGGAGCACTAACGTATCTTCATGAATACCCACTAAAAAAATATATCGAAGAAACACACGGATTTACTTGTGCTTTGTCAAATGATGGAAAAGCTGCCGCGTTAGCAGAATGGTGGATTGGAAATCTAAAAGACTGTTCAAACGGGGCAGCGATTGTCTTGGGTACAGGCATTGGTTGTGGTTTTATTCTCGACAACAAGCTTTATCAAGGAAGCAATTTTCAGGCTGGTGAGATAAGCTTTTTAGCAAATATGACTGGAGAACTATCTTTGGAACAACTAATTGGAGTGAAAGGTTCCGCTGTAGGCTTCGTGCAAAGTGGGGCAGCACTTTTAAATATGGAAGATCAGTATGATGGGAAAAGTGTTTTTGATGAACTAGTCAAAGGTGAGAATGTGGCGTTAAAGAAATTGTTTGTGGACTATTGTCAGCTGATTGCACGGATGATTATTAATTTGCAGGTGACACTTGATCTTGACAAACTAGTGATTGGTGGAGGCATTAGTGCCCAACCGATTTTAATACAAGAAATAAAATACCAGTACCGTTCAGTTCGAAAACAGTTACCACTTTTGGAAATGAATTTTAAAGAAATTAGCATCGAAGCTTGTCTTTACGGGAACGAAGCGAACCTCCTTGGTGCGGTTTATAATTTATTACTATCTATCGAACAAAGGTTTTCTTGAATAGTGGTTTCGATTAAATGGAAGTAGAACAATCGTAAAATGTGTAAATAAGCACGCCCAATTTGATTCCGTGGAAGATTATAAATAAATTCAGATGCTTTATAGCAAAGGGAAGATGCCATTTTATGGCCACTTTCCTTTTTTTTTCGGCGCATGTTTTCTCTGAGAATTTATTATAATTTCCTTATCAAGTTATCTTGAAATATTCATTTAGGAAGTGAGGAAATGAGAAAGCTGGTTGGAATCGTGTTGATTTTGCGGTTAGCGGGATTATTGCTGCTGGTGTTTGGTTTCGATCATACTTCAGCAAAAGAACGAGCCGGAGGGAATTTATCGTTTTCTGTTCAAACGAACCGAGTGATCTATGATGAAGCCTTGAAAGTCATTACGATCCCGGTACGGCCGAACAAAACGCTGACTTCACAAAAGGTTCGTGTCCTACTAACTTATGGTTGGGATGGGAACGGTCACAGCGAAAAAGTGATCGGCGAAACAGTTTTAACGAATGTCGATTGGTTTTCAGGTGTTGAAAACTACTTAAGAATTCATGCTGAGATGGTTATTGATGAGATAAAAAGTATGGATAAAGTTGATTTAGTTGTCATATATGATGGTGAAACAACGATAACTGAGAACTTGAAGCCCAGTCAATGGCAAGTAATAACGCCCCCGAGCTCTAGCGAGACCACGAACTCTGAGATAAGCGCAAGCTCTAAGGTGACTGAAGAAACGGGCTCTTCCTTTAGTAGTATCGAACCGAAATTTAGCGACTCTCAATCCACGGATCCAAGGACTTCTACTACGGAAAACACAAGTCGGGATTCTCAAAGTATAGAAAGTAGTCACAATTCAAGTGAGTCAGAAAGTTTGAACACTCAACCAGTCAGTGAGAGCGAATCAAGTCAGATAACTAGGAGTCGAGAAACCACCGCAACAACAGGAACAACGACCGTTAGTGAAGCTGCATCTGAGGAGCTTTCAGATTCAGAAACGAAACCAAACAAATTAGCGCCGAACCAAAGTCAGTCAAGCAAGCTAAGTGTTTCCTCCAATGATCCCGCAGGCAAACAACTCGCTAAAGCATCGTCTTCAGTGAAAAAGGAACAGGAACAACGTACGAAGACAAGCAGTGCTAAGGAGGTCAATGGAGCCGTACTACCGAAAACCGGCAGCAAAAATACGAGTATTCACTATATCCTCTTTGGTCTAGGCGTGGTTATCCTTGCTGTCTTCCTTTACTGGCTGAATCGAAAGTTATTTTCTGATGAGAGGCAGTAAAGAAAAAAGCCAAGGAAAATGAGAGACTTGATAACCCACGATTGGAATTTTCTTCCCCAGAAAGCACAATCACGTTTTGTTTTACCGTTTTTAACAAAATGTCTGACGATCGTTTTGAGGCGTCAGACTTTTTTTATGAAAATATACAGATAACAAAAGGAAAATTTGTTAAAAGTAATTTGACAGAAAAGAGGGCACAGTGGTACGATCACCAAACATTCACAGCTTACAATTTTGTAAGATGACAAATTTAAGGTAAAAACAGCGTTTGCTGATTATACAAGCGAGGGAAATTTCATGTTACAGGCACTTTTGGATACGACAGAAAAACAAATTTATGCGTTTCTAAGTTATTGTTACGAAACGAACAAGAAAGACTATACAATGAAAGAGCTCTCAAGTGTTTTCGATAGGAAAACCAACAAAATGCAGTCGATCGTTCAGCAAGTAGAGGTGTTTCGTGCACGCTATCCTCAGTTTACTTTGACCTATGATCGGCTGGAGAAAGAAGTGTCCATTGCTTTTTCTCCACGATTCCTATTGAGTCAAGCCTATAGTGTATTGTTGCGGGGAACCGTTGGATTTATCTTGCTGGATGCACTCTTTCAGGGGGACTATCATTCCCTTGAACAACTCAGTCAAAAAACCTTTAGCAGTCCCCGCACGATTCAACGAAAATTGCAGGAGTTAAATCATGTTTTGGCGAACTATCATTTGTCCTATAGTTTAAAAAAAGGTGATCCTTTAGCAGGTGCTGAATATGCGATCCGCTATTTTTATCATCTTACCTATTGGCAAATTTTTGATGAGAAGGACTCACGAGTCTTGGCATCGCTCAAGGAGAAAGAGCAGGCTGTAGCGTTGTTTGAAACCCATGCTTCTTATATGAGAAAAATCGATATCGAGAAATTTCTTCATCTATTCGCTATCTCCGTGCAAAGAATCCATCAAAAGCATCCGCTTTCGTTTTTACCAAAAGAAGTACTGACGTTTGAGCACCCATTAATTGAAAAAAATCAGTTTGATCAGGTCTTTTTGAAACCATTGTTTAACAGGAATCATCTGTCGTTTTCTGATATTTCGGAGGATGAACGCAGCTTCTTGTATTATATGTTTGGCGTAATGAACACCTATCTTGAGGAGGATCTCGATGCTGCTAACATCTCGTGGCTGACTCAGCCAACGTACCAGCAAGAAGCGCAGCTCGTTGAAAAACTAGCCGTGTATTTTCGGTTGACGTTTACAGAAGCCGAAAAAAACTATTTACTGGTTAATCTGGTAATGATCCATTCCACCTCTGGCTGTTTTGGTACGCGACAAAAAAGCGATAGTTTTGGCAAAACAACCGACGAGCAAGACCTGCAAGGCGCTTTTCCGGTGCTCTATCCAACCATGAAACGGTTTTTTTTGGAAGCGACTGTTTCTTTACCAGCGTTGCGTAGATTACTGCAAATGAATGATCGCTTGATTTTCCAATACTGTATGTTACTGAGAGTTATTTTTATAAAATATGAACAGCCGGTCACGTTCTCGATCCATTCGAAATACGGAAAAACGCAAGAGCTTTGGATCAAGAACCGCTTAATGAATGCCACGCATCGAGCGATGGCCCATTATTCGCTGTCTCAAAAGCCAGATTTGGTGATCAGCGATTATCCGATCCATCAGGAATTTTCTGAGGAAGAACAGCCGTACCTCTTTTATTGGAATGGTCACCCAAGCGCAAAGGAGTGGAAACAGCTAAAGCAAGTGATCAAACAGATCAGAAGTGCCAAGAACAAGGCAGCGTTTGCCCAGCTGGCATTCACCCAAACGGAGTGATCCCGCTATAAGATCGATCAGATAGAACTTATAATTTTGCCAAGCTTTTGACCAGTAGCAATAGGTCAAACGTTAAAAGTAACAGTGTTAAACGAAGAGGTCAAGAAGCAAAAACAGGAACATCGTCGTTCCTTTTTCGCTTCTTGACTTTTTTTTACAGAGATGGCATGGTATACATATTATCATAACGTTTTTTATTTAAAATCGTTGCAGAAATGGTGTTAGGAAGAAGGGGTAACTTTGACAGAAGTATTAGCACTGCAAAATGTTTCCAAATTGATTGGAACCAAACGAATCATTGATGATGTTTCCTTTGTGGTGGACCAAGGACAAGTCGTTGGTTTATTAGGGCCTAATGGGGCTGGGAAGACGACGATCATTCGGATGATCGTTGGCTTGATGAAGCACAACACAGGATCGATTGCCATTATGGGAAATTTACTGGATTCTTCTTTTAAAACCGCGATTGCCTCAGTCGGAGCGATCGTTGAGAATCCTGAGTTTTATAATTATATGACCGGTTATGAGAATTTGATGCAATATCAGCGCATGGCGAAGAAAAAAAGTACGACAGCAGAATTAGAAGCACTTATTCGTCAGGTACATTTAGAAGGACATATCCATCAAAAAGTTAAAACCTATTCATTAGGGATGCGTCAGCGTTTAGGTGTTGCCCAGGCATTGGTCCATCAACCAGACTTATTAGTTTTAGATGAACCGATGAATGGCCTGGATCCTAAAGGCATGCGGGAGTTTCGAGAAATGATTCTTTCTTTGAGAGAAAAAGGAGTTTCTGTCTTAGTTTCCAGTCATCAATTAAGCGATATCGAACAAATTGCCGATCATTTGATCGTGGTGCAAAAAGGAAAAGTCACTCATCAAGTAGCAATGGCAGAGTTGAAAGCAGAGAAAAATGTACTGATTATTAAAACAGATGATAATGCGGAAACAGAAGCACTGTTAAAAGCTTCCTTTGAGGTCGAGGTCTTGCAGGTTGCAGATGAATTGCAAGTCACTCTAGCAACAGATCAGCGTTCGGCAATCGCTGCAGCGATCGTGACGGCTGGGATCGGCTTGAAAGAACTACGGACAAAGCAATCTTCTCTAGAAGATACATTCTTGGCTTGGACCGAAGAAGGAGGTTTGTAAGCATGCTGACATTGATTAAAAATGAATGGATCAAATTAACCAAAAAACGTTCTACTTGGATCATGCTGCTTTTATTGGTTCTAATGACTTTTGGGTTGACCTATGTGGTTCGCTTAGGTAGTCCCGAGATTGGTGCCAATGATTTATTCGCTTCTTTGAGCGACATGACTTCCTTTTTAAACTTATTTGTGGTGATTGTGGCAGCTTCTTCAGTGGCGGAAGAGTTCAGTCGTGGAACAATCAAGTTCTTATTGATTCGGCCTTTTTCCAGAAGCCAAATCTTAGCAGCAAAAGCCATCAACACGTTTTTATTTGCGCTTTTTTGGACTGCTGTTTTACTAATCAGTAGTTTAGCAGCCGCCAATTTATTTTTAGCAGCTGAATCACCTTTTGCTGCTACTGGCTACAACGGGCTAGCGGCGATTTTCGTTGCCCTTGTTTTTGCGGGAACCAACTTGCTATTGATTGTCTTTTATATTGCATTGACCATCTTTATCTCAGCCGTCATTCGCTCTCAAAGCCTGGCGGTTGGCTTAGGCTTGGGTATGTTGTTTGGAAGCAGCATCATCAACTCGATCATGCTTTTTGCTCAAGAAAAATACCCATGGCTGAAGTGGAACCCGTTTAATTTTATGAATATCAAAGAGCAGATACCGAGTTTATTAAATAGTCCTGACATGCAGATGACTGGCTTTGATCCGGGATTGGGCTATTGGGAAATGGCGATCGGGATCCTTGTTTATAGTGTTTTAATCTACCTTTTAACAAATTGGTTATTCAATAAAAGAGATGTCGCATTAAGTTGAGGAAACGAGTGAAAGTTTTTGGATAAATCCAGCTTTCACTCTTTCTTTTTGTGTTTTTTTCTAGTAAAATGATTCATTGAGAGTACAAGAGAAAGGAGAGTTTTCAAATGGTTAGTGTAGGAATCGTAATCGTGATCGCTGTTGTTGCAGCATTACTAGGCGCTGTCGGCGGCTTCTTTTTGGCGCGTAAATATATGCAAGATTATCTAAAGAAAAATCCTCCCGTTAATGAGGATATGCTTCGCTCGATGATGATGTCAATGGGTCAAAAACCTTCTGAGAAAAAGATTCGTCAGATGATGCAGCAAATGAAAAACCAAAAGTAGGTTTTTTTCTAAGAAGCGGGCTGATTTTATCAGCTCGCTTTTTATTGCGGCAAAATGCAGAAACTAATAGAATGTCCCCAGGCTGCTTTTTCTATTTACGTTCTGTGAATAGCGGGGTAGCAATCGAATCTGAATCTAATAAATATTCGGAAAAATCGCAAAATTTAGGCAACAGGTCACAAAGAAATGGAGAGTGTTATGTCAATATTTAGGAAGTTAGGTTGGTTTTTTAAACAAGAAAAGAAACATTATTTGTTAGGCGTAGGCTCTTTAGTCCTAGTCGCCTTGGTACAGTTGGCCCCTCCCAAAGTTATCGGGATCATCATCGATGAAATTGCGGAAAAAGAGATCTCGATGCAGACGATCTTTTTTTGGGTCATGATCTTGATTGCTTCAGCTATCGCTCAATATGTGTTTCGTTTTGTCTGGCGAACGCATATCTGGGGCAGTGCCGCTCGGCTAGAAAAAACGTTACGCAGACAGTTATTTGCACATTTTACAAGGATGGATCAGTTGTTTTATCAAAAGCATCGGACAGGTGATTTGATGGCCCATGCCACCAATGACTTGAATGCCATCCAGAATGTGGCAGGGGCGGGGATCTTGACCTTTGCTGATTCCTTCATCTCTGGTGGAGCTACCATCATTGCGATGGTTCTCTTTATCGATTGGCGGTTAACGATCATTGCTCTATTGCCGCTGCCTTTCTTAGCAGTCATGGCACGGGTTCTTGGTAGCAAATTGCATGATGCGTTTCGTGACTCGCAAGAAGCATTTTCTTCCATCAACGACAAAGCCCAAGAAAGTATTACTGGGATGAAAGTCATCAAAACCTTTGGACAGGAAAAAGAGGACATCGCTGATTTTCAAACCAAAATCGACCATGCCATCATCAAAAACCGCAAAGTCAATTTTCTGGATGCCTTATTTGATCCGTTTATTACGATCATCATTGGAATCTCCTATGTGCTGACGATCATCGTTGGCGGCAATTATGTCATGGACGGTACCATCTCGATCGGTCAATTGGTATCTTTCATCAGTTATATCGGTATGTTAGTTTGGCCAATGTTTGCCATCGGACGCCTGTTCAATGTGCTGGAACGAGGCAATGCAAGTTATGATCGGGTTGCCGAATTATTGGCGGCAAAGACCCATATCATTGAAGCCAAAGATGCGGTCGATACCCCAGCCCAAGGAACGGTGAACGTTCAAATCAATGAGTTTCACTATCAAGGAGATGATTTTGCCCTGCAAGACATCCACTTTACTTTGCCTGCCGGGCAAACACTAGGTGTCGTCGGGAAAACTGGTGCAGGAAAAACCTCTTTGATGAAGCTCTTGTTGCGAGAGTATGATTCATTTGATGGAGCGATCACCTTCGGGGGCATCGATAGCAAGCAATACTCCTTGAATGCTCTTTTGGGTTCGATTGGCTATGTTCCGCAAGATCATTTTTTGTTTTCCATGACGATTCGAGACAATATCCGCTTTGCGCAACCACGAGCTTCTCAAGCAGAAGTGGAAGCGGCTGCTAGATTAGCAGTGATCCACGAGGATATCAGTCAGTTTCCTGAAGGGTACGAAACGATGGTGGGGGAACGTGGTGTTTCTCTTTCCGGCGGACAAAAACAGCGTTTATCCATTGCCCGTGCCTTGATCACTGACCCAGAATTATTGATTTTAGATGACGCCCTTTCAGCAGTAGATGCCAAAACGGAAGAAGCTATTTTACAACAATTACTGACATTCCGTCAGAATAAGACAACGATCATTGCTACCCACCGCCTAAGCAGTGTCAAGCATGCAGAAGAAATTCTCGTGATCGACAATGGGAAAATCAGTGAACGTGGGACCCATGAACAATTATTGGCTGCATATGGCTGGTATAAAAAAATGTGGGACAAGCAGCAACTAGAAGCCAAAATCGAAGGGAGTGAAGCCTAATGCAAGAATCAGAATGGAGCAAATCGATTCCCTTTAAAGAACAAAAAAACATCATCAAACGAATGTTTCTTTTTGCCAAACCGTTTCGAAAAACCTTCTATGCAGCGATCTTTTTTGCTTTTGTGCTATCAATCATCAATATCTTGTTGCCTTTGATCATTCAAACCTTTATGGATAATTATTTGACCAATCAGACGGCGACCCAGCAAGTCATTTATTTCTTTGCTGCGTTGTATTTCTTTGGGGTGTTGGTAAAAGCCGTGATTTGGTTTTTCCAATGGTTCCTTTATTCAATGGGTTCTTTAAAAACCTATCAATATATTCGAGCAAAATTATTTGAAAAATTGCATAGTCTTGGGATGCGCTATTTCGATCAGACGCCAGCGGGTTCGATCGTTTCACGGGTCAGCAACGACACAGAAACATTGTATGAATTTTGGTATGTCTTCTTGATGGTATTGACAGGAATTTTTGCGGTGGTTTCTTCTTTTGCCGCCATGTTCCGCATCAACGTCAAAATTGCCTTACTAAACTTGATTTTTCTGCCAATCCTAATGGTAGTCATCTGGTATTATCAAAAATTCAGCTCTCGTATCTATCGTCAAATGCGGGAAAAACTGAGTCAGCTGAATACGAAATTGAATGAATCGATTTCTGGTATGCAGATCATTCAGCAATTCCGTCAAGAGGCGCGGCTGAATGAAGAATTCGAAGCGACCAACGATGATTATTTGAAAACCAGATACGCTATGATCCGCACGAATGCGCTGCTACTATCACCAATCATTAGTTTGTTGTATGCCTTAGCGATCGCCTTGTCATTGACGCTCTTTGGGTTTGATGCTTTAGAATCGCCGATTGAAGTTGGGTTAATTTTCGCCTTTACGACCTATATTCAAGGATTCTTTAATCCAATGACACAGATGATGGATTTTCTCAGCGTCTTTACTGATGGGATGGTAGCCGGCAGCCGGATTTTGAAGATTATGGATAACGAAGAATATACGCCGCAGCAAAACTCCGATGCCAGTCAAACCATCACCAAAGGAAAAATTGAATTTCGCGATGTCAGTTTTTCCTATGATGGAAAAAACAACGTATTGAATCATATTTCTTTCATCGCCTATCCAGGTGAGACCGTAGCTTTAGTCGGTCACACAGGAAGTGGCAAGAGCTCGATCATCAATGTGTTGATGCGTTTTTACGAATTTGGGGAAGGGCAAATTTTGATCGATGATCAAGATATCCGCGACTTCACGATGGAAGAGCTTCGGAAAAAAGTTGGACTCGTATTGCAAGATGCTTTCATGTTTTATGGGGACATCGCTGACAATATCCGCTTATTGAATCAGGACATTCGTGAAGAACAGATCGAAGCAGCAGCAAAATTTGTTCAAGCAGATGCCTTTATTCAAAAACTACCTGGTAAATACCACGCCAAAGTGATTGAACGGGGTGCCAGTTATTCAAGCGGGCAGCGGCAATTGATTTCCTTTGCCCGAACGATGGTGACCGATCCGAAAGTGCTGGTCTTGGATGAGGCGACTGCCAATATCGATACTGAAACAGAAGGACTGATCCAAGAAGGCTTAGCAAATATGCGTCAAGGGCGAACCACGATCGCGATCGCCCATCGATTGTCTACCATTCGCGATGCTGAGTTGATTTTGGTGCTTGATAAAGGCTCGATCGTCGAACGAGGCACCCATGAAGAACTTTTGGCTCAAAAAGGGTTGTATGCCGATATGTACCGTTTGCAGGCAAGTGAAGTTTAAACGGCCAATAGACCTTAAAATACCACGTAGGTATTTTAAGGTCTATTTTGTATAAATTGAACAAATGAAGCAAAAAATTTCTATTTGTGATTGACAGCGTTTTCACCCTTTGCTATCATGTAGACATTAAAACAACTAGCACCTAGTCAAACAAATGATTAATCGGTTATGATCCTTTTCGGTTTAGACTAGTAATTACGCTCGGTCAGGCGAGCGTCAGAGGAGCCTTATGTGAAATGTTGTGCAAACAAGAGGATCGAATCATAGAGGAGAAACAGGAGGGAAGCGGCTCTAAGCAAAAGGCAAGCATCCTGAGCCTATCTTTTACGAAGAGCCCAACCGACGAGAGTGGAATATGGAGGTTGATTTGAATAGTGGCAGCTCCCCATCGAGAAGGGATCGAAGGAGAATCGAGTGGAGGCTTAAAGATAGTGGATAAACACGAGATATTATTCGTTGTTTTATTTTTTTAAAATTTTTGTTAACCGGTTAACTAAAACGGTTAACAAAAAAGAGGAGGGAAGCAAACGTGGGAAATGGTCACAAGTCTAGCCGATTATTTCATGATAAAGGTCGCATTCAGCGAGAATAGGGGAAGTAGCAAACGTAGAAACTTGCAACACGATGTATGAACAAAAAAAGTTCAAATGGAAAGATGAGGGAAAATTTATGGTAGAAATTATAATTGGTATTTTAATGATCGTTTCTTTCTTAGGAATGGTTTGGTACTGCGTCAAAGGGTTCAACCTGATGGTGGGTTTCTTCGTTATGGCAACACTTTGGACTGTTTTAGCTTTTATTGGCAATGCGTTGAGTCCGGATTTAACAGCTTTGAATTTTGTCGATACGATCACAAATATTTATCAAACAGGACCCGCCGGTTTTGCTAGTTCTATTCTGGTCAATATTTTCTTCGGTTCCTTCTTTGGTCGGATTTTGATGGATACAGGGATCGCAGCAACGCTGATTCGCAAGGTTGTTGAGCTTGGTGGGGATAAACCACGGATCACCATGACCCTTTTATGTACTGTTACTGCTTTATGTTTCACTTCCATGACGGGCATTGGTCCTGTAATCTCTATCGCAGTGATCGTTATGCCAATTTTGCAAGCGTTGGGTATTCCAACAGCGATTGCTTTATTCGCTTTTATGGGTTCCATCATGGCGGGAATTTTTGCCAATGTAACAAATTTTGTGCAATACCAAGGTATTTTAGCGGCATTACAACCTGACGGAAGTCAATCCATGATGGAATATGGGTTTTCCGACTATTTCACATTCGGCATGATTGCACTAGTCGTTTCCTTACTTGTGACATTGGTTTTTGCCAATATTGCTTTAAGTCGTGCGAAATCATCAAAAGTCAAAGCGTGGGCTTCCACACCTGGCGCAACTTCAGGCGATGCTCCTTGGTATTCTTGGGTAGCTGTGATCGCACCAGTCTTACTCGTTGTGTTTGCTGAATTTCCTATTATTCCAGCATTTATTCTCGCAGCTTTGTACGCCTTACTGACTTGCGGAAAATTAAAAGGTGGTTTCGTGAATATTTGCCGCATGTTAGCTAAACAATTTGCAGATGGTGCTGTCGATGTTGCGCCCCTGGTAGGTTTCTTATTAGTACTGGCTATGTTTAATTCAGCTGCAAGTCTAGCGGTTCCTTTCTTTGAACCAATCGTTGGCGGTCTAGTTCCTCATAGTACCGTGGCTCTTGCGATCTTATTTGCCATCTTAGCGCCCCTTGGTTTCTTCCGCGGTCCTTTGAACTTAGTCGGATCAGGAGGCGCAGTAGCGGCAGTGATCTTAGCTGCCACAAATTGGGATCTGGCATTCATTTTTCCACTTTTCGCTGTGGTCACGATCGCTCCTCAGCATTTGGATATTACTCAGTCATGGGTAGCATGGGGTCTAGGACATCATAAAGTTGGTTCTAAAGATTTCATGAAGTTTTCGATACCAGCTGGGTGGCTTTCTAGTGCGATCCTGTGTATCATTGCGCTCATTTTGTTCGGTTTGAATAACTAGTCGATGAAAGAACGTAGCTAATCAATAAATCATGCAACTATGGATGTAGGAGGAAAGTGGAAATGAGTGAATTAAGAAAAGTTAGAATGGGGATCGATGTAGGCGGTACCCATACAAAAGCTGTCGCTATCGATAATCTGACTCACGAGATCATAGGAAAATCCAGCGTGAAGACCACTCATGATCATGAACGGGGGGTAGCTGCTGGCGTTGTCGAGAGTTTTCAAAATTGTATGAAAGAAAATGATATTGACCCAAAAAGTGTGATTTTTGTTGCTCATTCAACCACCCAAGCCACGAACGCTTTGATTGAAGGGGATGTGGCTGACATTGGTGTTTTCGGTATGGCTCGTGGTGGTTTCGAAGGATTTCTGGCAAAGCGTCAATTAAAAATTGCCGATATCGTTCTAGGGAATCAGCGATCCATTAAGATCATCAATGCCTTCTCAAAACTCAAAGGAATGAATAAAGCGAGTGTTGAAGAAATGATCGATGATCTAGTGAGGCAAGGATCAGAAGTGATCGTCGCTAGTATGGCTTTTGGTGTAGATAATAATGATGCTGAGAATCTAGTGATGGAAGTTTGTACAGAAAAAGGAATTCCATGTACTGTTGCTTCAGATATCACGAAACTTTACGGATTGACCAGAAGGACACGAACTGCCACTATCAATGCAAGTATTTTACCTAAAATGTTATCTGTCGCAAATTCCACGGAAGTCTCTGTGAAGGAGTCTGGTGTAGATGTACCCTTAATGATCATGAGAGGCGATGGTGGGGTTATGGAGATTGCTGAGATGAAAAAGCGGCCAGTTCTGACCATGCTCTCGGGTCCGGCAGCTTCAGTAATGGGTTCACTGATGTATTTACGAGCATCAAATGGCGTGTATTTTGAAGTAGGCGGCACAACCACCAATATCGGTGTCATTAAAAACGGACGGCCAGCGATCGACTATTCTGTCGTTGGCGGACATGAAACATACATTTCCAGTTTGGATGTACGAATCACGGGCTGTGCAGGGGGGTCCATGATTCGCGCAACTGCTAATGGAGTGGTAGATGTAGGACCTCGTTCTGCACATATTGCCGGTCTTGACTACGCAGTTTACTCTGATCCAATCAACTGGACAGGAGGAACGGTGGAATTCTTTAGTCCGAAAGAAGGCGATCCTGCAGATTATGTTGCAATCAAATTTGATAATGGTGATCGGGTAACCATCACCAACTCATGTGCAGCAAACGTGTTGGGCTTGATCAAACCGGAACATTTCTCTTATGGGAATATCGAAGCGGCTCGAAAAGCGATGGGCGTATTAGCGGATTATTGTGGCACGACGATCGAAGATATCGCGACTCAAATCATGGAGCGTTCTTACGCAAAATTAGAGCCAGTCATTTTGGCTTTAGCAGAAAAATACAAACTAGAAAAAAGCCAGATTTCATTAGTAGGAGTTGGCGGCGGCGCTTCGTCATTAATTATCTACTTGTCAGAAAAAATGGGCGTAAAATATTCGATTCCGGAGAATGCTGAAGTGATTTCCTCTATTGGCGTCGCCCTAGCGATGGTACGAGATGTCGTTGAACGGATTATTCCTTCACCTTCGAAAGAAGACTTGCGATCAATCAAAACAGAGGCTATCAATAAAGCCATTGAGAGTGGGGCTACCCCAGAAAGTGTGGAAGTCTTTATCGAAATCGATCCTCAAACGTCTAAAGTCACAGCCATTGCAACTGGTTCCACCGAAGTCAAGACGACGGATCTTTTAGCAGAGGCAACCGTCGAGGAAGCCCAAGAATTAGCAGCGGGCGATTTAGGGCTACCTACTAACGAAATTGATCTTTTAGAGAAAAGCTCGCATTTTTATGTGTTTGGAACCCGTGTTTCTACAGGAGACAATCCGGCAATTCGAATCCTTGATAAAAAAGGCTTTATTAAAGTACAACGAGCTTCAGGGAAGGTCATCAAAACCACCGCGGAGAATTATGTGCAAGCAGTCGAGCAACTATGGGATGATTTGGCGATCTATCAGACAGAAGTGATTTTGCGTCCAGATTTCTATATTTGTGCCGGACCTCGGGTGATGGATTTTTCAGTAAACGATTTGGAGGCATTGATGTTGTTGATCGATATCGAAATGTCGACTTTAGATTCTAATGAAGAAGTGATGATTCTGGCGGCGAACTCCCTATGATCAAGCAGAGGTTTTTCTTAAAACAGCAAAATACGGTTGATCTGGCATTATTAGAAAAGTGGTATGAACAGCTCATGCCCATCAGCGAATTCAGTTGGGGAGTATTTGAGTTTACCCGCGAGATGCTACGTAATAAAGTGAGGGAAGAGGAAAAAAACGAAATCATTGAAGAAGCCATCTTATGTGGTAGAACATGGGCGCAAAAAATGCTCGACCAGTTTGATTTGAAAAAACAGGAAAAGGCAGATCGTGCCTGGTACTTGGCGAATAAGCTTGGTTTATCAATTACGGAAAGATCTGGAAAACCGACGAAGTTTCGCATGGTCTTTGCGCAGTTTGTCATGGAGCGCTCCATTGAATTGATCACTGAACCCATTGCTGCCTACACTGTGCTGACTCAATCTTCGCAAATATTGCCTAAACCAGAAGTTGTCCGAGGGATCTTGATCGCCCATGAAATTTTTCACTATTTAGAAGAGCAACATGGTGCCACGATGTACCATATCACCAAAACGATCCCACTGTGGCGCTTTTTTTCCTACGAGCACCGGTCAACGGTTGGTTGTGCTTCGGAAATTGCTGCGATGGCTTTTGCAAAAGAACTGTGTGAGGCAGACTTTGTGCCTCAAATATTAGATATTTTGCTTTCCTATCCGTTGGAAGTGGACTTTTCAAAAAGTATATATGAAGTCGTGCAGCAAGAAATGCGCCACATTGAAGCAATGGGCTAGTTCTTTGAAAATAGCTCACTTAGCGGCTTCTTTACGATCTGTCACTATTGAGATAGGACAGTCCGTGTCGAACGAAATCGGTCCTTGTTCATTTTTCAAGGGTTCCATGATATAATTGACCAACAGCAAAAAGCAAGGCGTGGATTGAATGGCAAATGAGAAAATCACCATTAAGATGGTGTCAGAAAAAGCAAATGTTTCAAAAACCACCGTTTCTAGATATTTGAATGGCAAATATGAATTTATGTCAGCAGAGACAAAAAAGCGCATCGAAGAAGTGATCGCAGAGCTTGAATACCGTCCAAATGCGCTAGCACAGGGGTTGAAAAACAATAAAACGGGATTGATCGGCATCGTTGTCAGCAATATCATGATCCCGGAAGTAGCAGCTTTAGTTCGAGGCGTCAATGATTATTGTATACGAAAATCTTTTCAGGTGATTCTTGTTGAAACCGATCAAAAAAATATTTCTCAGCAGGATCAAATCCAAGCGTTGATCGACCGTCAAGTGGAAGGGCTTATTCTATCGTCGAATCAGGACGAAGCATTCGTGAAAAGCTTGACTGAGCAAAAGGTCAAAATCGTGCTGGCTGATTGCACGATCGAAGAATTGATGATTGATACAGTCATCGTTGATAATGAAAAAGCGACGGCCGAGATGATTCAACGTATTTATTCAGAAGGCTTTGATCGAGTCGCTTACTTTACACCACCGCTCACAACGCCTAGTCGGAAGAAAAAACTTGCTCTTTTTCTGGAAAGTTCTAAAATCGCAGTCAGAAATCCTGAGCAACTAGCATTTGAGATCGAAGAAACACAAGTGGCATTTGACGCGTGTAAGGAATCACTAAACGAATTGTTGAAAAAAAATCAAGGCTATCGTTTAGCAATATTAGCTGAAAACAGTGAGTTGATGTTTGCATTGATCCATGTGATCTATAGCTTGGGCTTGCGGATTCCAGAAGACGTTGCGATCGGGGGCTATGATGATTTAGGCTGGAACAAACTTTATCATCATGAAATGTCTGTGATTGAAAAACCGTCGTATGAAATTGGTTCGCAAGCTGCTGAACTTTTAGTCAAGCGGATCTCAAAAGGGAAAATGCAGTATAAACCAAAAGTGATCGAAGTACAGCCAAAAATCAAAATGAGTGGTTCGACACAAGTGAGTGACAATAGTTTTGATAAAATCGTTATCCGTATGAACCAAGAAAACCAGCCTTACATCAAAAAAAATTATCGTAAACAAGATGATTAGCTTTTTTTGAAAAAACAAGAAGCAAATGACATAATAGCCGACTCCCCATCATTAGACTGATCAGTCAAGTCTTTGGGGAGCGGTTTTTTATCGTTCGTTAAGGTTTTGTCTTTATCTAAGATAAGAACGAATAAAAATTGATCCCTCGTGTTTTCAACAAACGATCAATAGATTCGTATTAGGTGTCAGTAAAAATAACGAACAACGATTGACAGCGCTTTCTACCTTTGCTATGATAAAGATAATAGAACTGGTTCTAATGGATAGTGATTGTTGATTTTTAACAAGCTAAACCTGATGAAGCTGCGGTATTTGCGCTGCTTTCATGAGGTTTTTTCTGTGTTGACTGTTGGCTAAACAATAAAGACAAGCAATGAACCATATCCGCAATGATAAAGTAAGTGGGGGTAGGACATGAAAATCAGTAAAGTGTTAAACAATAATGTTGTGATCACTACCGATCAAAGTCAAAACGAGATTATTGTTATGGGGCGGGGGATTGCCTTTAAGAAAAAAGTGGGAGATGACATTTCTTCAGAAACGGTCGATAAAGTATATCGCTTAGAAAATCAGACGATCTTATCTCAATTTCAAGAGCTGCTTGCTGACTTACCACTGGAATATCTTGAATTATCCAATGAGATCATTGAGTATGCTCGGCGAGAATTGTCATCCCCCATCAATGATTCCATCTACATCTCGCTGACAGATCATATGCACTGTGCCATTGAACGATCGAAAAAAGGAATGACGGTCAAAAATGTCTTATTGTGGGATATCAAGCGTTTTTTCCCCGATGAGTACCAAATAGGCTGCAAAACAGTAGAAAAAATCAAAGAACATTACGGGATTCAGCTGCCAGATGATGAAGCTGGCTTTATTGCTCTGCATCTGGTCAATGCGCAAACCGAAAATGGTGACCAAGGCAATATTGCTGAGCTAACCCAAACGATGCAAGACATCATTAACATTGTTAAATATTTTTTCAAAACCACCTTTGATGAAGAGTCCGTTTATTTTTATCGCTTCACTACGCATTTGAAATTTTTTGTCTCAAGAATGCAAAACCATACCCCTCATACGGATGAAACCGATGAAGATCTTTTGGCTATGGTCAAAGTGAAGTACCGAAATGCGTATCAATGCGTACAAAAAATCGCTGAACTATTAGAAAATCAGTATCAGTATCAAATGTCCAGTGACGAAAGTTTGTATTTAACGATTCATATTGCCAGACTTGTGCAAAAAAATCGTTGATTGAAATAAAGAAGAAAGGAGAAGGAGTTTTACTCAGTGCAAGATATAGAAGAAAGAATAATTTTTTGGCAATGATTTTTATTAAAACGTATTTTTAGGACCGCTAGTTAAGAAGTAGCATATCAAAGACGAAACATTTTGGATAGTGACATTCAGTTGGCTAAACCTTCAATACAAAAAAATTGGAGGAATCAAAAATGGGTAAATATCGTGAATTAGCAGAAAAAATTGTCGCAAATGTCGGTGGGAAAGAGAACATCAATAGCTTGACGCATTGTATCACACGCCTGCGTTTTAAATTAAAGGATGAAGGCGTCGCAAATGATGAAGTCTTAAAGAATATGGAAGGTGTCGTGACGGTCATGAAGAGTGGCGGTCAATACCAGGTGGTTATCGGAAACCATGTGCCAGATGTCTATGCAGAAGTGATCGATGTTGCAGGAATCAGTGGTGATGCTGAAGAAACAGCCTCAGGTGGCAACTTGTTTGATCGTTTGATCGATATTTTGAGCGGCTGCTTCCAACCCTTCTTAGGTGCTTTGTGTGCGGCTGGGATGATCAAAGGACTAAACGCACTGTTGCTTTTTATTGGTACAACAGGTTTGATCGATTATACAACAACGACTGGTACCTATGTGATGTTCAATGCGATCGGTGATTCGATCTTCATGTTTATGCCGGTGATTTTAGGGTATACGTCAGCAAAAAAATTCCGCTTAAATCCAATGGTGGGAATCGTGATCGGGTCGGCGCTTTGCTATCCGACGATTCAAGGATCAGCCTTGCAAGCGGCATTTGTTGCCGGAGCTGGCGAGGGAGCTGCTGCACCTTATAGCTTATTAGGCTTGCCAGCGTATGAAACCTTCTTAGGGATTCCGTGGGTTGGTGCGACATATACTAGTAGTGTGGTTCCAGTAATCTTTATCATCGCATTCGCTGCACAAGTTCAAAAATTGGCGAAGAAAATCATTCCGTCTGTTGTCCAAACATTTTTAGTGCCTTTCTTGGTTTTATTGATTGCATTGCCAATTGGCTTTTTGGTGATTGGACCTGTGATCAGTATGTTGACGGATCTTTTAAGCTCAGGATTTGAAGCATTGATGGACTTCTCTCCAGCGATTTATGGTTTGTTATTAGGCTTCTTCTGGCAAGTCTTGGTTATTTTCGGCTTGCATTGGTCAGTTGTGCCACTACACATTATGCAAGTGACACAGCTCGGCTACAGTCAAATTTTGGTAGCATCATTTGGTGCCAGCTTTGCCCAAACAGCGGTAGTGATGGCTATGTACTTTAAACTTAAAGACAAAAAACTAAAAGCTCTATGTCCACCAGCCATTATCTCAGGACTTTTCGGTGTAACAGAACCAGCAATTTATGGGATCACGTTACCGAAAAAAATGCCGTTTTTCTTCTCAATGATTGGTGGGGCGGTCGCAGGTGCCTTCTTAATGATCAATGGCACAACGAGCTATACCTCTGGTGGTTTAGGCGTCTTTGGAATCTTTAACTATATCACTCCAGAAGGCGATGCCAGTGGCATGTGGTTCTCGGTCATCGGGATCTTGATCGCTGCAGCGATTGGTTTTGGTTTGACGATGGCTTTCTGGAAAGATGATGCGGTGGAAGAAGAAATCGCAGAAGGACAACCAGCGATGACTGTTCGGAAAGAAGTAATCACTTCCCCTGTTGAAGGAACGATCGCACCACTAAGCAGTGCAAAAGATGAAGCCTTCGCACAAGGGATTCTAGGAAAAGGCATCTTGATCCATCCCTCAAAAGGCGAAGTTGTGGCTCCTTTTGACGGAACAGTAATGACCTTGTTCCCAACCAAACATGCCATTGGGTTGATCTCTGAGAACGGCTTAGAGCTTTTGATCCATATTGGTTTAGATACTGTTCAATTAAACGGTGAATACTTTGAAGCCCATGTGAAGCAAGGAGACACGGTGACTCGCGGACAAAAATTGATCACCTTTGATAAGGATGCATTGATCAAAGCTGGATTTAATATTGAGACCCCAGTGTTAGTCACCAACTCCGCCGATTATTTGGATATCATCGAGTCAGACAAACGTGAGGTAGGCTGTTCCGATGATTTGATCACGGCTTTAGTTTAGCCAAAAACTTTCTAACAAGTTCTACGTAAGGTTAAAAGCGATCGCCCATGTGAAGCGATCGCTTTTTGTCAGTCATTTAATTGGGAAAAAGTGAGTCTTTATAATGAAGATTTTTATCGTAGGTTGGCTCAGCGATTATCGTCGATGATGTAGGGCGCTTGTCATAAGCCATGCCAATATCGATCAAATGCTGCAAGTTTTTTTCATAATGCTCCGAAAAGACGACTGCGTACAACAAATCCAGCAAGTAGCAAACGGACGTATTGATCGTAAAGTTGGCGATCTTTGAGTAGAGCCGTTCTCTTGTCGTGATATTCAAAACACAATTACTTAATTTCGCCAAGGAGTTCTCCCCGATACTCGTCATGCCAATGATGGAAACCTGCCGCTCGGCAAGGATCTTACCGATTTCTTTGACCATTTTGTTTTCACCGGTGTAAGAAATCAAGATCGCGGTCGTATCGGAGGTACAGTTAGATGCCTCGTAAGCACTCTCGCCGAAGGTGTCGCAGACGTGAATGTTTTTTCCTAAACGCCGCATCTTCAAAACAAAGTCTTGAGAAATCAAGGTATTGGCATTACTGGCGAAGATCTTGATATGGTTGGCGTTGAGCAACGATTGTTTCGCTTTTTGTAATTCATCATGATGGATCAAGGAAAGCGTATCTTCAATCGTTGTTTGTTCAAGCTTTGCCAACTTTTTGGCGATGGTCATAATGCCGTCATGGGAGGAAAAAGGGAAGTTCGCATCTACATCAGTAAAATGGCTGCTCATATAAGTTTGCTCTTCCACAAAGGCCGTTTTTAAGTCGAGCCAACCATTGAAGCCTAATTTTTTGGCAATCCGAATAAAAGTAGAAGGATGAACGTAGGTCTTTTCTGACAATTCCTTAATGGTTTGATCCGCCATCGCAGTCGGGTTGGCTAATAAATAATCGATCAACGATCGTTCCGCTGGTGCTAGTTTGATTTGGCGCATTTTTTCTTGTAACAACATGGTATATATGCTCCTTTTTACATTTTTTTATGATTATTTGTAAATGGTTTTTACAAAAATTCGTTTTTATTCAGTACCTAGCGAATCGTTTACATCCTAATTATTCCTTATTTGATGCTCTTTGTAAATCTTTTTTACAAAACATCTGCAAGAAGAAGCGAGATTTGCAAACGCTTTTTCTAAATATGCTATTTACATTGATTCAAATGTTTTTATGAATGATAATAAGAATGTAAATAAAATAGCAAAGGAGCAATACAATGACAAAAGGAATTAAAATTGCAACCATTGGTGGCGGCAGCAGCTATACCCCGGAGTTAATGGAAGGCTTTATCAAACGCTATGAAGAATTGCCGATTCGTGAGATTTGGCTAGTAGATATCGAAGCAGGAAAAGAAAAATTAGCAATCGTTGGTGCGATGGCACAACGGATGTGGGATGCGTCACCCTACGATGTAAAAATCCACATGACATTGGATCGAGAAGAAGCGTTAAAAGATGCTGATTTCGTTACGACTCAATTCCGAGTAGGATTGCTGAATGCCCGTATCAAAGATGAACGAATTCCTGCCTATTACGGCATGATTGGTCAAGAAACCAACGGCCCTGGTGGTATGTTCAAAGCGTTTCGTACGGTTCCAATCATTCTTGAAATCGTTGAAGATATGAAACGCTTGTGTCCCGATGCCTGGTTGATCAACTTTGCGAATCCAAGCGGTATGGTGACTGAAGCAATCGTGCGTTACGGAAAATGGGACAAAGTGATCGGGTTGTGTAATGTGCCAGTCATGGCAACCATGATTGAGCCAGCCTTGATCGGTAAAGAACCGGACGAATTGATCTACAAATTTGCAGGATTGAATCACTTCCATTGGCACAAAGTTGCTGATTCACACGGCAACGATGTAACGATGGACATTATTGATAAAATGTATGAAGAAGACAATGGCTTACCGAAGAATATCTTTGATGTACCATTTTACAAAGAACAGCTGGAACAAATGAAGATGATTCCTTGCGGGTATCACCGTTATTACTATCGTCAAGAAGAAATGTTGAATCATGCGATCGAAGAGTACAAGACTGTCGGTACACGCGCACAGCAAGTGAAACAAACCGAAGCCGAATTGTTTGAGTTGTACAAAGATCCTGAATTGGATCATAAACCAGAACAGCTGCAAAAACGTGGTGGTGCTTACTACTCAGATGCAGCGTGTGAAACGATTGCTTCCATTTATGCCAATAAAAATACCCAAATCGTCGTTTCAACCAAAAATGAAGGCGCCGTTCCAGATCTTCCTGCCGATTGCGTAGTCGAAGTAACAGCTTACGTTGGCGGACAAGGGGCTAGAAATGTTGCCTTTGGTGAGTTACCGACAGCTGAAAAAGGTTGGTTACAGGTAATGAAAGCAATGGAATTATTAACGATCGAAGCAGCTGTGACGGGGGATTACAATATCGCATTACAAGCCTTCACCATCAACCCATTGGTTCCATCAGGTGATACGGCAAAACGTGTCATGGACGAACTGTTTATTGCCCACAAAGATCACTTGCCTAAATTTAAGGAAACGATCGCACGTCTTGAAAAAGAAGGCGTAGAAGTACAAGATGAAGTAGCCCGCGAACTTGATCGCGAACTAGTTAAATAAAGAGAAAGTAGGAAAGAAACATGGCATTTAGAAAAGACTTTTTATGGGGCGGCGCAACAGCTGCCAATCAATGTGAAGGAGGCTACCAAGAAGGCGGACGCGGCTTGGCAAACGTTGACGTGGTACCGATCGGCAAAGATCGTTTTCCAGTCATTACTGGTCAAATGAAAATGTTCGATTTTGATGACGAACATTTCTACCCAGCAAAAGAAGCGATCGATATGTATCATCGCTACAAAGAAGACATCGCGCTATTTGGCGAAATGGGCTTTAAAACCTACCGTTTGTCGATCGCTTGGAGTCGGATTTTCCCTAAAGGGGATGAAACAGAACCAAATGAAGACGGCTTGAAGTTCTATGAAGATCTTTTCAAAGAATGCCACAAATATGGGATCGAACCATTAGTAACGATCACTCACTTTGATTGCCCAATGCATTTAGTTGAAAAATACGGAGCATGGCGTTCTCGTGAATTAGTCGGATTCTATGAAAACTTGTGTAACGTGATTTTCAACCGCTACAAAGGATTAGTAAAATACTGGTTGACCTTCAACGAAATCAACATGATTCTACATGCGCCATTTATGGGAGCGGGACTTTATTTTGAAGAAGGCGATAACGTTGAGCAAGTGAAATATCAAGCGGCTCACCACGAGTTGTTGGCATCCGCAATCGCAACGAAAATCGCTCACGAAGTTGATCCTGAAAACAAAGTAGGTTGTATGCTGGCTGCTGGCGCGTACTATCCATATACAAGCAAACCAGAAGATGTCTGGGAATCACGCAAAGCAGATCGCGAAAACTATTTCTTTATTGATGTTCAATCACGTGGGGAATATCCACAATATGCGCTGAAAGAAATGGAACGCAATGGGATCGAAATCAAAATGGAAGAAGGCGACCTTGAGCTGTTGAAAGCTCACACCGTAGACTTTATTTCTTTCTCTTACTATTCTTCACGCGTATCAACAACGGACGCTGAATTGTTAGAACAAACGGCTGGCAATATTTTTGCCTCTGTGAAAAACCCATACTTGGAAGCAAGTGAGTGGGGTTGGCAAATTGATCCACTTGGTTTGCGGATTACAATGAATGACATTTATGACCGTTACCAAAAACCATTGTTTATCGTTGAAAATGGTCTAGGCGCTGTGGATACACCAGATGCAGATGGCTATGTGGAAGATGATTACCGCATCCAATATTTGGCAGAGCATATCCAAGCAATGAAAGATGCGGTTGAACAAGATGGTGTCGACTTATTGGGTTACACGACTTGGGGTTGTATCGATTTAGTTTCAGCTGGAACAGGTGAAATGAAAAAACGCTATGGTTTCATTTATGTGGACCGTGACAATGAAGGAAACGGCACCTTGAAACGAACAAAGAAAAAATCATTTGATTGGTACAAACAAGTGATTGCTTCAAATGGTGAAGATTTATCGAATAACTAATCAAAAGAAGCTGCAGTTGATCTCGTTGAGAAATCAAAGGGGATCAACTGCAGTTTTTTTAAAGTCTTTTTGAAATCTTTGTAACGAATGGTTTCTTTAAGAAGAAATAGACATTCAGATATTTTGACAAGCGCCAATGTGATTGTTGTATAATGTTTATGTTGTAGCAATCACAAAAAGGTGACCTTAAGGATGACATGTTTTGTCCTCAAAATCGCCTTTCTCTGTTTTTTAAAGAACTTTTTCAATTTCTGGAATCATTTTTTGAGGATTTGTCTGGGGAGCGAAACGCTCAACGACTTTACCTTGGCGATCCACCAAGAATTTCGTGAAATTCCATTTAATGGCTTTTCCTAGCGTGCCAGGTGCTTCTTCTTCCAAATAGCGAAACAAGGGATCCGCGTCTTTTCCATTGATCACTGTTAACTTGTGCATCGGAAAGTCGACACCATAGGTGGTTCGGCAAGCGGCTGCGGCTTCTTCGGCTGACCCGACTTCTTGTTTGAACTGATCAGAAGGAAACCCTAAAACGACCAATCCTTGGTCTTTATAAGTTTCATAAAGACCTTGTAATTCTTTGAACTGCGGGCTCAAACCACACTTCGTAGCTGTATTGACGATCACTAGCGGTTGACCTTCGTATTTTGCTAGCGAATAAGTTTCGCCATTTTCCAATGTTGCTTGGTAGTCAAAGATTGACATAGCAAACGCTCCTTTTAATGTAAATCGTAGTCGATAGCTTCTGAGACAAGTATAGAGCAAAGTCTTCAAAAAAACCAAGCAAACTTCTTGGCGCATTTTATTTTTTATGGAAAACAAAAAAGTCCAGCAGTCACCGAGACCGCTGGACTTTAATTATGCTTCTGGCAATACTTCGGGTTCTGTTTCTTGTGGATGAACGACAGATTTAGTTTTCCATACACCGGAGTGCCAACGATAAATCATTAAGACGCTGCGCAATGCTTCGTCAATGGCATAAGCGATCCAAACGCCGATCAAGCCGAATTTAAAGACGATCGCCAGTGAATAGGAAAACGGTAAGCTGATGACCCATAGAACAACTAGACTACAGATCAATGGGAACTTCACATCGCCACTTGCATTTAAGGAACCCACAAGGATCATATTGACTGCACGCGCCGTTTCTAAAACGATCTCTACCAAAAAGACACCTTTGGCAATCTCGATCACTTCCGCGTTGGTGGTAAAGATTCCCATGATTGGCTCAATAAACAAGTAAGTCAATAAACAGATCGTTACCGAGGCAATGATCCCGATCACCATCGTGCGCATGCCTCGCTGATGCGCGCGATCGTATTCTCCAGCACCGACATTGCGGCCAATCATGATTTGATTCCCTTGACTCAATGCGGAGGCAATCAAATAAACAAATTGGGTGATAGCTGTTACGTAAGATTTTGCAATCAAGACGCTGGCACCAAGTTGAGCCACGATCATCGTCACTACGACTTGCGCTCCTTGATAGGAAAGAGACTCGCCAGAAGAAGGCAATCCGTAAGTCAAAATGTTTTTCATCACACCCCAAGAGACATTCGAGAAACGGGCAGATAAAACAGAAAAATTCACATGCTTCTTCAGCAACATTGCGGCAATTATTAAACCAATCGAATTACCAAAGACGCTAGAAAATGCCAATCCGGTCACACCAAAATTCGGTAAACCAAAGGGGCTATATAAGACAAAGTAATTCCCAATGACGGCTAGGATACTAGCAAACATCGGCACCAATAACGCAGGTTTTGTGAAACTGTGGCTACGCATGACAGCAATTATGACCGCCGTGATCGATGAAAGGAACAGACTTCCCCCATACACTTGTAAGTATCCATGACCTAAAGCAACTAATTCAGCATCCAATCCCATGAAACGAAGGAGATAGGTTGAGCCGAAAAGGAACATTAAGCTGATCAAAATCCCGATGAACAATGAGCCAAAAAGAGCGGTATTGATGACTTTCGGTATCTGGTCGCGTTTTTTCGCACCAATCAATTGTGCGATAATGATCTGAGTACCCACGGTGATGAAACCGTAAATAAAGACCGTTAAATTCAATAGTTGATTGGCAGCACTGACGGCCGCTACTGCTGGCTCGGAGTAATGAGAAATCATCCAAACGTTGACATTCCCAATAACGACCCGCAAAAATAGCTCAACAAAAATCGGCCAGCTGAGGAAAAGCAGTTCACGGTCTGATTTTCCTAAAAGTTTTTTCTTATTCAATTGTAAGGACTCCTTATTTTCTATATAATAGACGTATCGTGAAAATTTTACAAAAATTGAAAAGAAAGTCAATGTAATTTTCAAAAGTAAAAGCAGGAATATCTTATTATTTTTTGTAAGCAGATGAGTTGAAAGAATTTGCTTTTGAAAGTAAAGTATGGGTAGTCCAAATTGGAGGGAAATATATGTATGATGTAATTATCATCGGCGCAGGCCCTGCGGGGATGACAGCAGCGCTTTATGCGTCAAGATCGAATTTATCAGTACTAATGATTGAACGAGGCGCACCTGGCGGTCAAATGAACAATACGGCTGAAGTTGAAAACTACCCAGGATACGAATCAATCTTAGGCCCTGAATTAGCATTTAAAATGTATGAAGGTGCCATTAAATTTGGTGTTGAAAATGCCTATGGGATCGTTCAGAGCATCACGGATCAAGGTGAATTCAAAGAAGTTGCCACCGAAGACAAAACCTATCAAGGGAAAACAATCATCATTGCCACAGGATGCGTACATAGAAAGTTAGGCGTCAAAGGCGAAGAAGAATTCGCGGGACGCGGTGTTTCATACTGTGCGGTTTGTGACGGTGCCTTTTTCCGTAACAAACGCTTGATTGTTGTTGGCGGAGGCGACTCGGCAGTCGAAGAAGCTATCTACTTAACACAATTTGCTTCCGAAGTAACGATCGTTCACCGTCGTGACGAATTACGAGCACAAAAAATCATTCAAGATCGCGCATTTGCCAACGAGAAAATCTCTTTTATTTGGGATTCTGTTGTTGAAGAAATCAAAGGCAATGAGATGGTCGTGACTGGCGTGCAAATCAGAAACGTAAAAACGGATGAAGTGACAGAAGAAGCTGCTGGCGGTGTCTTTATCTATGTTGGTTTAGATCCGTTGACAGAACCATTCAAAGCCAGCGGTATCACGAATGATGCTGGCTGGATTTTAACCAATGAGCAGATGGAAACTTCAATTCCTGGTGTTTACGCGGTTGGCGATGTTCGTGAAAAAGGCTTGCGTCAAATCACGACGGCAGTCGGCGATGGCAGTATTGCTGGTCAACAAGTGTTTGATTTTATTGAAACACAAAAGGATGCTCAATTAACGAAATAGTTTAATGGAATCAGCTGTTATTTTTAAAGTGTCAATCACTTTTGATAGCAGCTGTTTTTATTTTTCGTTTGGTTATTCTTTGAGAAATCTGTAAGTAGTGTTATACTAATTTTAGAGCATTTTAACGGAAAAAGGAGAGGTTATTTTATGGCATGGGAACAAACATTTAATCAATGGAAAAACAGTGAACACTTAGATCCACAATTAAAAGAACAATTGACCGCATTAGAAGCAGATCCTGCGATGTTAGAAGACGCTTTTTATATGCCTTTGGAATTTGGAACTGCCGGTATGCGAGGAATTTTAGGACCTGGTATCAATCGGATGAATATTTATACGATTCGTCAAGCAACCGAAGGATTGGCTCGCTTTATGGATACACAAGATCCTGAAACAAGACGTCGTGGCGTAGCGATCGCCTATGATTCCCGTCATTTTTCACCTGAGTTCGCGATGGAAGCGGCAAAAACATTGGCAAAACACGATATTCCAGCCTTCGTCTTTGAAAGCTTACGTCCGACGCCAGAATTATCTTTTGCTGTGCGTTACTTAAAAACCTTTACTGGAATCATGATCACAGCTTCTCACAATCCAGCCGAATACAATGGCTACAAAGTATATGGGGAAGATGGTGGACAAATGCCACCAGCAGATGCGGATGCATTGACAAAATTCGTTCGGGAAATTGAAAATCCGTTAGAGATCCCTGTTTTAAGTGAAGAAGAAGCCAAAAACAGCGGCTTGATCTCTATTATTGGCGAAGAAATCGATACTGCCTATCTGAAAGAGATCAAAGAAGTCACGATCGATCAAGAATTGATCGATACGGTGGGCAAAGATTTGAAACTTGTCTATACACCACTTCACGGAACAGGGCGGATGCTTGGGGAGAAATCGTTGAAACAAGCTGGTTTCCAACAATTCATTATTGAACCTTCTCAAGCGGTTGCTGATCCAAATTTCAGTACAGTAAAATCACCGAATCCAGAAGAGCACTCTGCCTTTGAATATGCGATTGCTTTAGGAGAAAAAGAAGGTGCTGACCTGTTGATCGCAACAGATCCAGATGCCGATCGCTTAGGAGCTGCAGTAAGAATGCCAGATGGCAACTACCAAGTGTTGACAGGTAATCAGTTAGGCGCATTGATGATCCGTTACATTTTAGAAGCCCATAAAACAGCTGGGACATTGCCAGAAAATGCAGCAGTCTTAAAATCGATCGTTTCTAGTGAATTGCCAACAGCGATCGCTAAATCCTACGATGTGGATATGATCAATGTATTGACCGGCTTTAAATTTATTGCCGAAAAAATCCAACAATTTGAAAAAGACCATTCTCAAACCTTTATGTTTGGCTTTGAAGAAAGCTATGGCTACTTAGTAAAACCATTCGTACGGGACAAGGACGCGATCCAAGCGCTCGTTTTATTAGCAGAAGTGGCTGCTTTTTACAAACAATCAAACAAAACATTGTATGACGGTCTGCAAGATATTTTTGAAGAGTACGGTTATTATGCAGAAAAAACGATTTCTGTAACGATGAGCGGCATGGAAGGGGCAACTAAGATTGCTGCCTTGATGAAGACTTTCCGTGAAAAAGCACCTTCTGTCTTCGCAGGAACCCCTGTCGTACAAACAGAAGACTTTAAACTGTTGACTCGTGTGGGCTTAGATGGTCACCAACAAAAAATGACCACACCGCCTTCTGATGTTTTGAAATACACCTTGGAAGATGAAAGCTGGATTGCGGTTCGTCCTTCTGGGACCGAACCGAAAATCAAGTTTTATATTGGTGTAAAAGGCGAAACGGCAGAAGCAGCAGAACAAAAAATTGCTGATCTGCAAGCAGCGATTGAAGAAATCACAGGTGAATAAAGTCATCTGCTGCCTTCATAATCAAAAAATTGCAATTTGACTGAATGATCCGAGTGGTAGAAAAAGAAGCATTTGTTTCCCTCAACGAACAGTTGTTGAGGGACCTAAGCTTCTAAAGGGAATTTTCTGACACTTGGATCTATTCTTGTCTTTTATTTAATTACTTCTCCTTGTTTGGCGGCCGCTGATTGACAAGCCGTCTATCAAGGGCTAAAATGCAAAAGGAAATAAGAGAGGATGTGGCGCGATGACTCCGCCTAAATTAGAGGAAATTCAGCAAGTAACGCAGATTTTTAAGATGCTTAGTGATCCGACCAGATTAAAAATTTTGTTGTCCCTTCAAGAGGGTGAACGCAATGTCACTTCAATCGCGGAACAAGTACATATGGAACAATCAGCAGTCTCTCATCAGTTGAAACTATTGAAAGATAATCGGATCGTAAAGTCGGAAAGACAAGGAAAAACCATCCTTTATAGTCTTGATGACAAACATGTTGTGGATATTTTGCAAAAAACATTCGAACATATCCATCACCGTTAAAACTAGGGCGAGAATTTCTCAAAAGTCCTAGTTTTTTCTTATTGTTTTTGGTATGCTAGTGGAAATATTAAAATTAGATGAACGGTTTTTAATAACGTTTTCAGTTAGGGGGCATTATGGGTAAGCAATTGAACATTGGATTATTAGGAATGGGTGTTGTTGGCAGCGGGGTATGCCAAGTGTTGGCAGAGCAAAAAGAAGCCATTCTGGCACGCACAGGAGTCAGTGTGCAAATCACGAAAGCATTAGCTTCGCCTTATGAGGATAAGTCTGCGTTAGCAGCTAAGTATGGGTTTGCTTTGACGAATGAGGCAAATGAGTTGTTTGAAGATGAGACCATCGACGTAATTGTGGAATTGATCGGGAAGATCGATCCGGCAAAAGCGTTTATTTCAGCTGCTTTAGAAAATAAAAAGCATGTTGTGACGGCAAATAAAGATTTGATTGCCACCCATGGACCTGAACTGCTGGCAATTGCTGAAAAAGCCGGTGTTTCTCTTTATTATGAAGCCAGTGTGGGGGGAGGAATTCCGATTTTGCGCACATTGAGCACCCACTATCTACCTGATACCATCACAGGAATTTTTGGTATCGTCAATGGGACGACCAATTACATGTTGACGAAAATGACGGAAGATGGCCTGACCTATGAAGATGCGTTGTCGCAAGCTCAAGCAAAAGGCTTTGCCGAATCAGATCCTACCAATGATGTTGACGGTATCGATGCGGCTTATAAAATGGTGATCCTGACCAAATTTGCTTTTGGGAAAACAATCGACGTTGCTGATGTTGCAACAAAAGGTATTCGCGGATTAGCTGTAGAAGATATTAAGCAGGCACAAGCTTTTGGCTATGAAGTGAAATTGATTGGCGCAGCTCAAAAGACTGATGACGGTTCCCTTACTGTATCGGTTGGGCCGGTGTTAGTGCCAAAAAACCACGCCTTGGCGACGATCCAAAATGAGTTCAATGGTATTTTTATCAAAAGCGACGGAATTGATCAGTCGATGGTTTATGGACCAGGGGCTGGATCGCGTCCGACAGCCACTAGTGTGGTTGCCGATTTGACGGTATTGGCTAAAAACAAAACATTCGGGATCGTTGAACCTTTGTTAACCTTTGAAAAAGAAACAGCATTGGCTTCGGTACAAGAAGTTCCTGTGCAACACTATGTTTCCTTTTCAAGTAAAGACCTTAATGCAGCTTCTTTCCCAGAATGGTTTGAATCAAAGCACACAGCATTTGATGAAGCAAGCCAACGAATAGCTGGAATCACGAAGCCAATCAGTGAAAAGGAACTAACAGTAGCACTCAAGGCATACGCGAATACGCAAAACGTGCAAATAATGAAAGTGATGGAGGAATAAACATGTATCAAGGATTATTGCATCAATACAAAGAATATCTCCCAGTTAATGAAAATACCCCAGCATTGTCGCTGGCTGAAGGAAATACACCTCTGATTCCATTACCAAGTCTTTCAAATGAATTAGGGATCCAATTGTATGGAAAATACGAAGGCCTGAATCCGACAGGCTCATTTAAAGACCGCGGCATGGTGATGGCGGTGGCAAAAGCGGTGGAAGAAGGCGCGAAAGCGATCGTTTGTGCCTCGACAGGAAATACTAGTGCAGCCGCAGCCGCTTATGCGACCAGAGCAGGAATCAAAGCTTATGTCGTCATTCCAGAGGGCAAGATCGCTATGGGGAAACTGGCGCAAGCGATCGTTTATGGAGCGGACATCATTTCGATTCCAGGAAACTTTGATGAAGCGTTAAAAGCAGTCCGGGATATTGCGAAAACAGAAGCTGTGGCATTAGTGAACTCTGTCAATCCTTATCGTTTAGAAGGACAAAAAACAGCTGCCTTTGAAGTATGCGAACAGCTAGGACAGGCGCCTGATGTTCTTGCAATTCCAGTTGGTAATGCTGGGAATATCTCGGCTTATTGGAAAGGATTCAAAGAATGGCATGAGAAAAAAGGCACCACGTTGCCAAGAATGCATGGGTTTGAGGCAGAAGGTGCGGCTGCCATCGTTCGTGGGGAAGTCATTGAACAGCCGGAAACCATCGCTACAGCGATTCGTATCGGCAATCCAGCCAGCTGGCAGTTGGCAGAAGCCGCTCGTGATGAATCAAAAGGATACATCGATGCAGTAACCGATGAGGAAATTTTGAATGCGTATCGTAAAATTGCTGCGCAAGATGGTGTGTTTATTGAACCAGGCTCTGCTGCCTCGCTTGCTGGTGTCATCCAGCACGTGAAAGCAGGAAAAATCAAATCAGGTGAAACTGTCGTTGCTGTCTTTACTGGAAACGGGCTGAAAGATCCTGATACAGCAATTAAAGCAACGGAAGTAACCATCAATAAAATGAGTGATTTAGAAGAAATGCGTCAGCATCTTCGTGAAGGAGTTGCCAATCTATGAAGATCCGCGTTCCTGCAACCAGTGCGAATTTAGGGCCTGGCTTTGATTCCTGCGGGATTGCCCTGTCAAAGTATTTGTTCATCGAAGTTTTAAAAGAAAACGATACATGGGAAATCATCCATGAGCTAGGCTCAGAGATCCCAAACGATGAAACTAACTTACTTTTGCGTGTGGCACTAAAATTAGCACCAGACATGAAACCCCTGAAGATCCGTATGAGTTCGGATATTCCTTTGGCACGAGGCTTAGGCAGTAGTTCCTCGGTGATCGTCGCTGGTATTGAACTAGCCAACCGAATGGCCCACATGAATCTGAGTGCAGCACAAAAGCTTGAGATCGCAACTGCCATTGAAGGGCATCCTGACAATGTTGGACCAGCGATCTATGGAGATTTTGCAGTTGCTGCTTATGACCATCAGCACAAGCATACGTATTTAGTAAAGCATCATTTTCCAGAGTGCGAGATCATTGCCTATATTCCTCATGAAGAACTTTTGACTGAAGAAAGTCGTCAAGTCTTGCCGCAAACACTTTCTCACGAGCAAGCAGTTGAGGCCAGTGCGATCGCCAACGTGATGATCGCAGCGGTCATCAATGGCAATCTGCCTCTTGCAGGGAAATTGATGCAGCAGGATCGCTTTCATGAAGCCTATCGGGAAAAGCTTGTGCCACACTTGTCGACCATTCGCCAGATTTGCGAAGAAGAAGGCGGCTATGGCTGTTTCTTAAGCGGCGCTGGACCAACGGTCTTAGCGATCGTCCCAGAGGAACGGGCAGAACGAATCTCAAAACTTTTACATGCCTTGGAGAGCAATGCGTATATCGAACAATTACAAATCGATCGTGAAGGGCTGCAAGTTTTTTAAAAAACTTTGAAATGATAGATATTCTAAAAAAGATGAGCAGACGGCAGTCTGTTCATCTTTTTTTATTGCGTTATCGTTATCAGTCTTTTGTCTCTGAAGTGTAATAGCTATGGTCTTCTAAGTTTAATGCATTTAAAATCATTGAGGCGGTTTCTTCGATGGAAAGGGAAGCGACATTGATCACGACACAACCTAATTTCTCATAAAGATCATTAGCAAACGTCAGCTCTGCTTTGATTTTTTCAATATCGGAATATGCAGAGTCAGGGTTCAGGCCGTAAGAACGCATCCGTTCTTTGCGGATACTGTTTAACACATTCGGATCGTTTGTTAACCCGACGATTTTTTTCGGATCGATTTCCCAGAGCTGTTTCGGGATGTGGGCTTGTGGAACCAAAGGCAAATTAGCGACTTTTAAGTTTTTGTTCGCTAAAAATAGACTCAACGGTGTTTTTGAGGTTCGAGAAACCCCTAGTAACACGACATCTGCTTCCAAGAAGCCACGAGGGTCTTTTCCGTCATCGTACATGACCGCAAATTCCATGGCTTTGATGCGTTTGAAATAATTTTCGTTCAGGTGGTGCAAAGCCCCTGGCTCTCGTGAAGGTGCTACTCCAGTGCGGCGTGCCACTTCACTGACAGGCGGTGTTAATACGTCGAAATGATAGAGATCCGCTTCTTCACAAAAATGATTCGTCAAATCCACGAGTTCTTCTTTGATCAAAGTGTGAAGAATAATGGCATTGTGTTTCTTAGCATCTGATAATGCTTTGATCAAGTGCTCTTTCGTGTGGATAAATGTGCGTCTAAAAAGGTTAAATTCGACGCTGGGGTACTGTGCCATTGTCGCTTGGGCAAGCTTCGATGCTGTTTCACCGGCAGAGTCCGACAAAACGAACATCGTCACTGCAGCACTGGTTTGCAATTTTTCTTGCAAGTCTAGTTGTTCTGGTTCATTTGGCTTCATAAGAAAAATCCTCTCTTGCTTTTTTATTGATTTCATTATACCATACTTAAGATTGATAGAATCGGAATGATTTTGATTTATCAGGAGGGTCTACGATGAAAAATCAAACGCTCATAGAGCATGCCATGACAACGTTGAAAGAAAATGGCTTTAAAAATACGAAAAAAAGAGAAGCGATCATTACCTATTTAGTGAAACGCAATCGCTATTTACCGGCAAAAGAAATTCACGAATACATGTCGGAAAAGTACCCTGGCTTGAGTTATGATACGATCTACCGGAATTTGCACGATTTTTCTGAGATCGGTATTTTAGAAGAAACAGAACTGAACGGTGAGATGAAGTTTCGCTATAACTGTTGTGCAGAATTAGAAGACCATCATCACCATCACTTTATTTGCACGGTTTGTGGCAAAACAAAAGAACTGCATATTTGCCCAATGGACTTCTTTCAAGAACAGCTTCCCGGTTGTTTGATCGAGGGTCATCGCTTCGAGATTTTGGGTCGTTGTGAAGAATGTCAATGAAAACCCAAACAAACTTGACAGTATCGAAGACTTTTTTAACAGAATGCCTTGACACTTTTTCAGGGGTTAGCTATAATTTTTAAAGGACAGTCGTGTTTTTTGGGATTTTATTTCAATAACAACTACGGTTACTTTTTAAGCTCGGAGGGAGGGAATTTACATGTCAAAAACAGTCGTTCGCAAAAACGAATCACTTGACGATGCTCTTCGTCGCTTCAAACGTTCCGTGTCAAAAGCGGGTACTTTACAGGAATCTCGTAAACGTGAATTTTACGAAAAACCTAGCGTAAAGCGTAAGAAAAAATCTGAAGCAGCTAGAAAACGCAAAAAATTCTAATTTTCTACTGTTTTGAGAATTGGAGCTGGTAGTGTGACACTACTAAGTACACTGAATGATGACATGAAGACAGCGATGAAAGCCAAAGACAAGGAAACCTTGCAGGTGATCCGCATGTTGAAAGCATCAATTCAAAATGAGCAGATCAAAAAAGGTTCTGACTTGAATGAAGAAGAAGAGTTGACCGTTTTATCTCGTGAGATGAAGCAACGTCGGGACTCTTTACATGAGTTTGAGAAAGCTGACCGAAATGATCTAGCTGAGAAAGTCAAAGTTGAAATTGCAGTTGTTGAAAAATATTTGCCAGCACAACTTGATGAAGCGGAAATCCGCCAAATCGTTGCTGGAGCGATTGAAAAGACTGGTGCTTCTTCTTCCAAAGAATTTGGAAAAGTGATGGGTGCTGTAATGCCGCAAGTCAAAGGCAAAGCAGACGGCAATCAAGTCAATGCGATCGTTAAAGAATTATTGGATCAAATGTAAGCTCACGCCGCGAGTATGGATGACATGCTCGCGGCTTTTTTTCTGATTTCAAAAACTTAAAAAAAGCATAAGGACAAAAAGGAAACTACCCTTGGACTTTATAAGTAATTTTTCTTTTTTGCATCTTATGTTATTATTAATAAGAACGCCAAAAAAGGAGCTGTAACATATTTGACAGACAAAACTATGACGATCGAGATAACACTTAGTGAGAACGATGACGTTCGTTTACTCTTAGGTGCTCACGATAAGAACATTAAAATCATTGAAGACTCGACGGGGACGGTCATTCACACTCGTGGGGAGCTGATCCAAATCGTCGGCGAAGCGGAAGCTACAGAAAAAGCACAATCCGTGATCCGAGCGTTGCAAGAGTTGATCAAACGAGGCATCAATATCAGTACTCCTGATGTGATCACAGCTTTGAACATGGTAAACAAAGGCAGTCTTGATTATTTCAAAGATATGTATGAAGAAGAAATCATCAAGGACCGTAATGGGAAACCGATTCGGGCAAAAAATGCCGGTCAAAAGAAATATATCGAAGCTGTCCGTAAACATGATGTGGTCTTTGGGGTCGGACCAGCCGGAACCGGAAAAACCTTTCTGGCCGTCGTAATGGCGATCGCTGCTTTAAAGAAAGGTCAAGTGCAAAAGATTATTTTGACACGGCCCGCGGTTGAAGCAGGAGAGAACCTTGGCTTTCTGCCAGGCGATTTGAAAGAAAAAGTCGATCCTTACTTACGCCCCGTTTATGATGCGTTGTATCAAATTTTTGGGATGGATCATACGAACCGTCTGATGGAACGAGGCGTCATTGAGATCGCACCATTGGCATATATGCGTGGACGTACGCTAGAAGATGCCTTTGTCATTTTAGATGAAGCGCAAAATACGACGATCGCTCAAATGAAAATGTTTCTGACGCGTTTAGGATTCAACTCCAAAATGATCGTCAATGGCGATACGAGTCAGATCGACTTGCCAAAAGGGACTTTAAGCGGTTTGATCCATGCGGAGCGAACGTTGCAGGAGATCCCTAAAATTGCTTTTGCTAATTTTGAAGCAGGAGATGTGGTGCGGCACCCAGTTGTGGCCGATATCATTCGAGCTTATGAAGAAGCAGATCTTAAAGACAAGCGCTGATCGTCTTTCAGGAGGAGAACTATGATCATTCAACCACTACGGAAACTTAGAGAAAGACTCGGGAAGTTTTATTTACCAGTTTTGATGTTTCTCTTCTTTCTTTTTTCGATTGGTATCATGTACACCAGTGTCAAACAGAATAATGTCGATTATAGCGAAGGCCAGGTGGCGGAAGAAAACATTCGTGCCAATAAAACGATCGAAAACACTACTGCAACGGAACAAAAACGCAAATTGGCAGCAGAAGCGGTTCCGCCAGAGTACACCTATCAGGATACTCTAGCGCAGACACAGCACGATCGCATCGACCACCTTTTTGACTTAGTTGATTCAGTCAAAAAATCAACGGATGAGGCACATGCAAAAGAAGTTGCTGAGGCGGATGAGGATGAAAATATCCCTAAACCGAGTACGGATGAATACATCGCAGCCTTGAAAAAAGAGTTTGAAAAAATGAGTGATGATGAACTTGATTTCTATCAGTCATTGACGAATAATTTTTTGTCGACATTGTTTTCATTAAGTACCGATGAATTGAATACGGTACGAACCTATGCGTTGCAGCTAGTAGACGAGCAAATGGCCAAACAGATCCGTCAAACAGAACTCAGTACTTTCCGCTCAGAGGCGGAAGACAAGATCCAATTTCTAGATGTTACTTCGGATATGGCGTCCGTTTTACGCTTCATTGTCAATCAAGGAATCGTCGTCAATGATATTCCCAATGAAAAGCGGACGGAAGAAGCGAGACAAACCGCCATGGATGCTGTTCCACCGGTAATGATCTATCAAGGAGAGATCATTGTTCGTGAAGGATCACAGATCGATGCCAACGCATTGGAAAAGCTGCAGCTTTTAGGAATGACCAATCAGACCTTCTCAGTTTTTCCATTAATCGCTTTAGTTTTAGCGACCTGCTTACAAATGCTTATGCTGTTTTATTATACAAGACAGACAAAAGATGTTGAAAAGCGAATGAACGCCGTCACTTTTTATATTTTGGCGATGGCATTCAGTATCTTGATCATGAAATTTTTCCAACTGTTCCAATCAGAATTAGTGACCTTTATTCCGCTCTTTTTCCCAGCAGCCTTTACACCGCTGATTCTAAGCATTTTCTCCAGCAGACGTTTAGGGATATTAGCCGCGATTTTCCAAGTGGTCAGTGCACTCTTCATTTACTTTGATTCCAGTGGGACCAACTTGTTGACGACTGTTTTAGTGACCTATCTCTTCTCTGGGTTGATGGGGACGATGATCAAACGAGCACGTATCGCCAGTCAAGGGAAAATCGCAGTCATGTGGGTGATCGTTTTCCCATTACTCTTAAGCATCATGTTGGTCATTTTCCAAGGAATGGATTTGGCCCGCGGCAATACGTGGACAACACTCGTCTGTGGATTGGCCGGCTCGCTTCTTAGCTATTTGCTGACGATGGGGCTGCATCCATATATCGAATTATTGGTAACGGATGAAAGTATGATCGTGTTGAATGAATTGAGTAACCCGAACCACCCGTTATTGAAGCAGTTGCTGGAAGAAGCACCAGGGACCTATCATCACAGTATGATGGTTGCTAATCTTAGCGCCAATGCCGTCGCCGAGATCGGTGGGCAAAGCTTACTGACCCGCGTGGCTTGTTATTACCATGATATTGGCAAAGTCAAACATGCCAATTTCTTCGTAGAAAATTTACCTGCTGGTGCCGAAAACCCGCATAATTTTTTGCTGCCGGAAGACAGTAAACAAATCATCTTCGGTCACGTGATCGACGGAGCGGAAATTCTCGAAGAAGCCAAAATGCCGCGAATGGTGATCGATATTTGCCGTCAACACCATGGCACAACTCTGATGCGTTATTTCTATGTAAAAGCTCAAGAGCGTAATCCCGAGGTGACGGAAGAAGATTTCCGTTATCCTGGGCCAAAACCGCAGACACGAGAAGCGGGTGTCGTGAGTATCGCTGACAGTTGTGAAGCAGCTGTTCGAGCGATGGAAAATCCGACCAATCAAAAAATTCAAGAATTTGTTGCGAATCTCATCAATGATCGGATCTTAGACGGTCAATTAGATGAAACGGGACTAACGTTGAAAGAAATCCGGATGATTGAAAAATCACTGGTCAACGGACTATGCAGTACCTTCCATTCACGGATCAAATACCCAAAAATGAAATCGGAAGCAGAGAAAATGAAAGAAGAACAAGAAAGAAGAGAGCGCTAATGGAGATTACCTTTTTAGATGAGACAAATTCAGTGGGGGAAACGAAGATCAAAGAGATCGAAGGACTTCTGCAATTTGCTGCAGGACATTTAGACCTTCCAGAGGATACGGAAATGTCCGTCACGTTTATGGACAATGCAGCCATCCAAGAAATCAATCGGGAGTATCGCGGCAAAGATATGCCGACAGATGTCATCAGTTTTGCCTTCGAAGAAGAAACGGCGGAGGAGATGCCGATTATTTTTGACGAAGCCCTTGAAGAGATGCCTCGTGATCTAGGAGACATTATGATCTCCATTGAACGGGCAAAGGAACAAGCTGCTGAATATGGGCATACCTATGATCGGGAACTTGGTTTCTTGGCGCTGCATGGTTTCTTGCATATCAACGGCTATGATCATATGACACCAGAAGATGAAAAGGAAATGTTTGGATTGCAAAAGGAAATACTGGATGCCTATGGACTCAAAAGATAAGAATATTGGGAAAAATAAACAGTTTATCTCGTCAATCGAATTTGCTTTCACCGGTATAAAAACCGTCTTTAAAGAGGAACGTAATATGCGTAAACATGTTGGGTTAGGCATCGTTGCGATCATTGCAGGTTTTATTTTCCGTTTGAATCAAATGGAATGGCTTTGGCTGCTGTTAGCCGTTTTCTTGGTCTGGATCGTGGAGATCATCAATACAGTCTTTGAGAATGTCGTTGACATGTTTACGGACTTTCATTTCCATCCAATCGGGAAAAAAATCAAAGATATGGCAGCTGGTGCTGTGCTGATGACCGCAGTTTTTGCATTAGTGGTCGCAGCGATCATCTTCTTGCCAAAATTACTGCAGCTCTTCTGATACGCACTAAAACCACAAGATAAAGGGGAACAACAATGACAACACACAAATCAGGCTTCGTTGCGATCGTCGGACGGCCAAATGTTGGGAAATCCACACTACTAAATCGAGTTGTAGGACAAAAAATCGCTATCATGAGTGACAAGGCGCAAACGACTCGTAATAAAATCCAAGGGGTCTATACGACAGATGACGCACAGCTGATCTTTATCGATACACCAGGGATCCATAAACCCAAACACCGTCTAGGCGATTTTATGGTGGAAACCGCCTATAGCGCACTTCGTGAAGTTGACGTGACACTATTTATGATCAGTGCCGATCAAAAGCGCGGCAAGGGTGATGATTTTATCATCGAACGGTTGCGTCAAAGCCAGACGCCGGTTTTCCTAGTGATCAATAAAATTGATAAAGTCCATCCGGATGCTTTATTGGCAATCATTGAAGATTACTCCTCACAAATGGACTTTGCCGAGATCGTACCGATTTCTGCAACGGAAGGCAATAATTTCGAAACGCTAATGAAACTATTGGTCGATGAAATGCCTGAAGGTCCTCAGTATTTCCCAGAAGATCAAATCACTGACCATCCGGAATACTTTATCGTTTCCGAGTTGGTACGGGAAAAAGTCTTGCTGCTGACCAGAGATGAAGTGCCTCACTCGGTAGCGGTCGTCGTTGACTCCATGAAACGAGATCATAATGATAAGGTGCATATTCAAGCGACGATCATTGTCGAACGTGACAGCCAAAAAGGCATTATCATCGGTAAAGGCGGTAAAATGCTGAAGCAGATCGGGACGAAAGCCCGTCTAGATATTGAACACTTACTAGATGACAAAGTCTTCTTGGAATTATGGGTGAAAGTTCAAAAAGATTGGCGCGACAAGCAAACCTTCTTAACGGATTACGGCTATCGTAAAGATGAGTATTAAGGAAAGGCAGATCCATCACGGTCTGCTTTAAAGAGGAAAAACTGATGCAGTTAGCGAACTGGATCAGTTTTTTTCAAGAAATGAGGTGCGACGATGAATCTTGTTGAAACAAAAGGAATTTTGCTTTTTTCAAAGGACCATAAAGAAAAAGACAAGCTAGTCAAAATCTTTACGGAATCTGCCGGGAAGCAAATGTTTTATGTCAAGGGTGCTCATCGGAAAAATAACCCCTTGGCACCAGCGTTGCTCTCCTATACTGAAGCCACCTACATGGGAACCATCAAAACGGAAGGCTTGTCCTTTTTAAACAATGCCAAAGACATCCATCCTTTTCGTACGATCCAAAGTGATATTTTTATTGCTGGTTATGCGACCTACTTGTTGAATTTGGCTGATTCTGCTATCGATGATCGGGTCTATGACCCACATCTATACCAATTTTTACATGAGGCATTGCACTTAATGGATCAAGGGAACGACGCAGAGATCATCACCAATATCTTTGAGATCCAGATTTTGCACCGTTTCGGGATCACTCCGAATTGGACCCATTGTGCCATCTGCGGAAAAACCGACGGTCGGTTTGACTATTCCTCAAAGTATAGCGGTATTTTATGCGAACAACACTGGGGGATGGACGAACGTCGCTATCATGCGGATTCTCGTGCGATCCATTTTATTCGCTTATTTTCGCAAATATCCTACGAGCAGATTGCTTCGATCAAATTAAAGCCAGAAACGAAAGCAGCGATTCGACAAGTGATCGATCTATTGTATGATGAATATGTGGGCATTCATTTAAAAAGTAAGAAGTTTATCGATCAGATGGGGCAATGGCAAGACGTCTTAAAACCGAAAAATCAATGATAGAGTTGGCGAAACTTCAATGGAGTTAAGCCGACTCTTTTTTTGAATAATGCGGTAAAGTGACTCGCATCCTGAAACCCTACAGCAAAAGCGGCTTGCTGAATGGGCAGATCCGGCTGTGCCACCAAAAGCTCTTTGGCACGGGTCATGCGATAGTTTAATAAGTATTGGGCGGTGGATTGTCCTAAAAAACGCTGGAACAACCGAGAGAGATATTGAGGCGAAACATAGACTAAACCAGCCAATTTTTTGATCGTGATCGCCTGATCATAATTGGTTTCGATTTCTTGTATAACAGGGACCAGATATTGTTGAAACAAGGGGTGTTTTTCGGTTGGATTCCCAGAGCGCTCTTGCATGATCGCCAGCAAAAAACGATAACACTCACTAGAAGCCCGTAACGGATCCCAGCTTATTTTTTGGTCTTCTTTAATGCGTTGTTTGATCCAAGTCATATAGGAAAAAGTTTTAGACTCTTCAACTAAAAGATAAGGTTGACTTGTAAATTGTTTTAATATCTCAGCTGCCAAAGGTCCTTGAAAGGTAGCGAAGGAGGTTTTCCAATCTGATAAGGGATAGTAGCGATGAGGAGTGAAAGGGAAAATCAAGATGCCTTCACTGGGACGTAAAATAAAGGATTCTTGACCAAAGGTGACGCGACCTTCTCCTTGTTCTGTCTGCAGCCAATGAAAGTAAGGGTAGCCATCGAGACGAACAACGTCATCTTGTGGCCAATCGTTTCCGATACTTTCAAGCGACAAAGGCAACTGCTGGTTTGTTTGATAAAAATAAATAGGCATGTTCAACCTCCATGTTTCGAAAAGTTATAAAATAGTGTTTCATGTATTATACTACAACAAAATGAAAAGCCTTACAATAAGAGAGTAGAAATCATTTTATTTTAAAGGAGCGTTCACTTATATGACAAAATTTTTTGATCGAATTCTATTCGGCGGCGATTATAATCCAAATCAGTGGCCGAAAGAGATTTGGGAAGAAGACATTCGGATCTTTAAAAAAGCAAGTATCAATAGCGCGACCGTCAATGTTTTTTCATGGGCAAAGATCCAACCCTCTGAAAATTGTTATGATTTTGAGGAATTGGATCAAATCATCGAAAAATTAAGTACGGAGGGCTTCGACATCGTCTTAGCCACTTCCACAGCCGCTTTGCCAGCTTGGATGTTTAAGAAGTATCCGGAAGTCGCTCGCACCGATTATGATGGACGCCATCATAAGTTTGGGCAACGGCATAATGCCTGTCCCAATAGTTTGGTTTATCAAAAATACGCAGAACGTCTGGCAACGAAATTAGCCGAACGTTACGGCGAAAATCCACAAGTGACTTGTTGGCACATCAATAATGAATACGGCGGCGAATGTTATTGCGACAACTGTGAAAAAGCGTTTCGTGTTTGGCTAAAGGATAAATATCAAACGATCGAAGCACTGAATAAAGCCTGGAATATGGAATTTTGGGGTCATACTGTATATGAATGGGATGAAATCGTTCTGCCAAATGCGCTGTCAGAAGGAATCGGCTATGACAAGACGGCATTTGCAGGAATTTCTATTGACTACCGACGCTTCAACTCGGATAGCCTTTTAAAAAACTATATGATGGAGCGGGACGCTATTCGGAAAATCGATCCCACGACACCGATTACAACGAATTTGATGGGAACCTTTAAAGGACTGGATTATTTCAAGTGGGCGAAGGAAATGGACCTTATTTCGTGGGATAATTATCCAGCGTATAATACGCCATGGAGTTTAGTAGCCATGACACATGATCTAATGCGCGGCTTGAAACAACAGCCCTTTATGCTGATGGAACAAACACCCTCTCAACAAAACTGGCAACCCTATAACTCATTAAAAAAACCGGGACAAATGCGGGCGCAAAGCTACCAAACGATCGCTCATGGGGCGGACACGATCCAATATTTCCAATTGCGACGTTCCATCGGTGCTTGTGAGAAATTCCATGGAGCTGTTATCGAACATGTCGGTCATGAAGACACGCGAGTTTTCCGAGAAACGGCAGCTCTTGGTGCTGAATTAGCGCAGCTTTCAGACATTATTGGGACGCAAACTCAATCACAGGTTGCCGTGATTTTCGATTGGGACAATTATTGGGCATTAGAATATACGAGTGGTCCGACCGTTGATCTGAAGTATGTAGAACAGATCCATCGCTACTATCGTTATTTTCATGAACAAAATATTGCCGTCGACTTGGTTCCCGTGGATGCTGACTTATCAAAATACAAATTAGTCGCAGCACCTGTTCTCTACATGATCAAAGAAGGAATGCAAGAGCGGCTCACTGATTTCGTCAAACAAGGTGGTTCTTTACTTACCACGTATATGAGCGGTATCGTTGATCAATCTGACAACGTTCACTTAGGGGGCTATCCTGGGCCATTGCGGGAGTTAGCTGGCATCTGGGTGGAAGAAATCGATGCATTAGCCCCAGAACAATCAAACGGCGTTTCCTTAGTCAATGAAGAACTGACAGGAACCAGTAATTTAGTCAGCGATTTGATCCATTTAGAAACCGCCGAAGCGCTAGCGCATTACACAAGCAATTTCTATGCAGGAATGCCGGCAGTGACGAAAAATATGTTTGGCGATGGCACCGTCTATTACTTTGGTGGACAGTTGGAAGATCAGCTGCAAGATCAGCTTTTCAAAACGATTGTCGAAGAAAACGATATCACCCCAGTGATCGAGGAAGCAACAAAACTAGAAGTTGCCTGTCGTGAAAATGCAGAGGCGAAATTCTTCGTTATCATCAATTTCCACGAAGAAGCACAACCGTTGCCAGCAATGTTTGTTGGAAAGACGGATCTTCTGACGGGTGAGGTTCTTTCTTCAGAAATGATGCTGACACAATACACCACCTATATCGTCAAAGAGGAGCGTAACTGATGCGACTTTTTGCTATCGAAGATGACTTTTATCTAGACAAAAAGCCGTTCAAAGTGATCTCTGGAGCGATCCATTATTTTCGGGTCGTTCCTGAATATTGGCAAGATCGATTAGAGAAACTACGCTTGATGGGTTGTAATACTGTGGAAACCTATGTTCCGTGGAATCTCCATGAAGCACAGGAAGGCGTCTATCAATTTGAGGGGATCCTTGATTTGCGGCGATTTATCCAAACGGCACAAGAAGTAGGGCTTTATGTCATTTTGCGACCAGCACCTTATATTTGTGCAGAATGGGAATTTGGGGGACTGCCTTATTGGCTTTTGCAAGATCCCATGATGAAGCTTCGGTTTGATTATCCACCATTTATGGAAAAAATCACTCGTTATTTCGCCCATTTGTTTCCACAAGTGCGGGATCTGCAGATCACCCAAGGCGGTCCGATTTTAATGATGCAAGTAGAAAATGAATACGGCAGCTACGCCAATGATAAAGAGTATTTGCGGAAAATGGTGGCTGCGATGCGGCAACAGGGTGTAGAAACGCCGTTAGTGACCTCTGACGGACCTTGGCACGATATGTTAGAAAACGGCACTATCAAAGACTTGGCATTGCCTACGATCAACTGCGGCTCCAACATCAAGGAAAACTTTGAAAAACTTCGAAGAGTTCACGGAGAAAAACGGCCACTGATGGTCATGGAATTTTGGATCGGCTGGTTTGATGCTTGGGGTGATGACCATCATCATACAACATCAACGGCTGATGCAGTAAAGGAACTTCAGGATTGCTTGGCAGAAGGTTCTGTCAATATTTATATGTTCCATGGCGGGACCAATTTTGGCTTTATGAACGGGTCAAACTATTACGAGCGCTTAGCGCCGGATGTCACTAGCTATGATTATGATGCCTTGTTGACAGAATGGGGAGAACCTACTGCCAAATACCAAGCCTTCAAAAAAGTGATCGCTGACTATGCGGAAATTCCTGAGTTTCCCTTGAGTATGAAACTTGAGCGAAAAGCTTATGGAACATTCTCAGTGAAAGAACGAGTCTCCTTGTTTTCGACGATCGACACGATCAGTCAACCGATCATAAGGAATTACCCTTTATCGATGGAAGCCTGCAATCAAGCGACAGGTTATATCTACTATCGCTCACTGATTGGGCCTGCACGGAAGATTGCCGACTACCGTCTGATCAATACGATGGATCGTGCCCATACGTTTATCAACCAGGAACTTTTGCGCATCGATTACGATCGAGAAATCGGTCAATCCTACAGTTTCGATCTATCAGAATCAGAAAACGAGTTGGGGATCTTGGTGGAGAATATGGGGCGGGTTAATTATTCCGTTAAAATGAACCATCAGCACAAAGGCATTAAAGACGGTGTGATCATCAATGGCGCATTCCAAAGCAACTGGGAAATCTATCCCTTGCCGATGGATAATTTGCATGCCATTGATTTCCAAGGGAAATGGCAAAAAGGCCAACCAAGTTTCTCACGCTTTGAATGTGTTTTTGATGAATGTGCAGATACCTTTATCGAATTGCCGGGCTGGGGCAAAGGGTTTGTCCAAGTCAATGGTCATATGATCGGCCGTTTCTGGGAAAAAGGACCGCAGCAGCGCTTGTACGTCCCGGCGCCATTTTTAAAAACTGGAATGAATGAGATCATTGTTTTTGAAAGTGATGGGAAAATCGCTGATGAGATCGTCTTTCATGATCAGGCGGATTTAGGTCCAGAAGGATAAAAGTTCAAATTAATCATTGACAAACCCTAGCATCAGCTACTATCATAAGGGTAATCGAATCCGTGCAATGATCGGAAGAAAGAAAGAAGTCCATTCCATGAAGCGAACTTGGGAGAGTGAAAGCCAAGTTGGAACCTTATTTCGCAGGCGTCCGTGAGCATGATCAATGAAGCTGCCGACTTGTCGGAAGTAGGGTGGAACCGCGAATGTATCGTCCCTATATCTATACACTTTGTATAGATATAGGGACTTTTTTATGTTTCACACTAAGAATAGCCAAAAATAAAGGAGGTTTATTATGTTATTTGATATGACGATTCCAGCAAGTGCGTTTACCGAAAAAAAGCTCAAAGTATTAGCAAGTATTCCACTGCAGGTTCGCCTTTTAAAGGATGAACAGCTTTTACATGAATTTACAACGAGTCCAGACCAAATGCTTTACGACTTATCTGATATTTTAGAAGCAGATGCCGTGGTCGAAGTAAAATTGATCCCCGGATCAGTTGTCGAGTTTTATCCTGTCGTCAATGCGTTATAAGAAAGGAAGAAAAAGATGAGTAAACTAACTGTGCAAGAGATGATTTTGACTTTGCAAAAATTCTGGTCTGAAAACGGCTGTATGCTGATGCAGGCCTATGATACAGAAAAAGGGGCTGGAACCATGAGCCCATACACATTTTTACGTGCAATCGGTCCAGAACCATGGAACGCCGCTTACGTAGAACCTTCTCGCCGTCCAGCTGATGGCCGCTACGGGGAAAACCCAAATCGTTTGTATCAGCACCACCAGTTCCAAGTCGTGATGAAGCCCTCTCCTGAAAATATCCAAGAGCTTTATTTAGAAAGCTTGCGTCTTTTAGGGATCGATCCATTAGAACATGATATTCGTTTCGTCGAAGATAACTGGGAAAACCCCTCAATGGGTTGTGCAGGTCTTGGTTGGGAAGTTTGGTTAGATGGGATGGAGATCACCCAGTTTACTTACTTCCAACAAGTTGGTGGCTTAGCGTGTAAGCCAGTGACATCAGAGATCACTTACGGCTTAGAACGTCTAGCATCTTATATTCAAGAAGTTGAAAGTGTCTACGATCTTGAATGGTCTGCAGGTGTCAAATATGGTGAGATTTTCCGCCAACCTGAGTATGAACATTCAAAATACTCCTTTGAAGTCAGTGACCAAGACTTGCTTTTAGGGAACTTCGATCGTTTTGAAAAAGAAGCAAAACGCTGTATCGATGAACGCTTAGTTCATCCAGCTTACGACTATATCTTAAAATGCAGCCATACCTTCAATTTGTTGGATGCACGTGGTGCAGTCTCCGTCACTGAACGTGCTGGGTACCTCGCACGTATCCGTAACATGGCACGTCAAGTAGCAAAACTATTTGTAGCAGAACGGGAAAACCTCGGTTATCCATTGCTTGATCCAGAAGTGGCGCAAAAACTGATTGAGGAGGGAAAATAAGATGGCACAAAACCTATTATTAGAAATCGGCTTAGAGGAATTACCTGCGCATGTCGTAACCCCAAGTATGAAACAATTACAAGAAAAAACGGCAGCTTTCTTAGATGCTCATGCATTGCCTTATACAACGATCGAAGCCTATTCCACACCTCGCCGCTTGGCTGTCTATGTCACCGGTCTTCCTGAAAAACAAGCGGATACGCAAGAAGAGGTCAAGGGACCAGCGAAAAAAATCGCGTTAGATGATGCAGGCAATTGGTCGAAAGCAGCTCAAGGGTTTGTTCGTGGACAAGGATTGACAACCGATGACATCACCTTCCGTGAATTAAAAGGTGTTGAGTATGTCTATGTAACGAAACATACCCAAGGTCAACCAACCGTTGAGGTATTGAAAGGATTGCAGGAAGTAATCACGAGTTTGACGTTCCCAGTAACGATGCACTGGGCAGACTACGATTTTGAATATATCCGACCAATTCATTGGATCGTCGCACTCTTTGGTGAGCAAGTCATTCCTTTCCAAATCCTTGATATTGTTACCGGACGCGAGTCAAAAGGTCATCGTTTCTTAGGTGAGGCAGTCACGTTTGATCATGCGGACGACTATTTGGAGAAAATGAAGCATCAGTTTGTCATTGCTGATCCAAGCGAACGTCAACAAATGATCACCTCACAAATCAATGCGATCGCTCAAGAAAACAACTGGCGGATCGATTTAGATGAAGACCTACTCGAAGAAGTGACAAATCTGGTTGAATACCCAACAGCTTTTGTAGGGGACTTTGAAGAAAAATATCTTTCTGTACCTGAAGAAGTGTTAGTTACTTCTATGAAAGAACATCAACGCTACTTCGATGTCCGCACCCTTGATGGAGAATTGCTGCCGCATTTCATCTCTGCCCGCAACGGGGATGCCGTGAAAATTGATAATGTCATCAAAGGAAACCAAAAAGTACTGACCGCCCGTCTAGAAGATGCTGAGTTTTTCTATAATGAGGACAAAAAATTGACCATCGACCATTGCGTGGAAAAGCTTAAGCAAGTCACCTTCCACGAAAAAATTGGCAGTTTGTATGAAAAAATGCAGCGTGTTGGATTAGCTGCACAAATCATCGGGAATACTGTTGGTTTAACACAAGAAGAACTGACTGATCTCCAACGGGCAGCTCAAATCTATAAATTTGATTTAGTGACAAATATGGTGGGAGAATTCCCTGAATTGCAAGGAATCATGGGGGAAAAGTATGCCTTGATCCAAGGAGAAAAACCAACAGTTGCCCAAGCGATTCGTGAACACTACATGCCGATCTCAGCAGAAGGTGAACTGCCGCAATCGAAAATCGGGGCTGTTTTAGCCATTGCGGATAAATTGGACAGCTTGCTTGCGTTCTTCGCTGTCGATATGGTTCCAAGTGGTTCAAACGATCCTTACGCACTCCGCCGGCAAACGTACGGAATTATCCGCATCCTAGCTGAAAAACGCTGGTATTTCCCATTTGCTCAGTTACAAGAAGAGATTCGTGAAGCTATTAATGCCCAACCGGAAATTTTTGGTATTCAACTTGCCGCAGGTCAAGAACAAGTGACCGATTTTGTGAAAGGCCGTCTGCGTCAATTCTTACTCAGCAAAAATACGCGTCATGATGTCATTGAAGCTGTTTTAGGCGCACGCCAAGCAGATATCAGCACGCTATTTGAAACGGCTCAGATGTTAAGAGAACATCTGCAAGACACCGACTTTAAACCATCGATGGAAGCCTTGACCCGAGTAATCAATTTAGCGAAAAAAGCCGAATTGGAACAAGCAGCAATTGATCCTGCCTTGTTTGAAAACGACTCTGAAACTGCCTTGTATGAAGCGGTCTTAACAGTAGAGAACAAGTTCCCACATCAAACGATGGAAGAAAACTACCAAAGCTTAGTGGCACTGCGCCCATTGATTGAAGCTTATTTTGATCAAACAATGGTCATGGTGGAAGATGAACAGATTCGCCGCAACCGTTTTGCCTTGTTGGATAAAATCGCGAAGATGAGTCTGGCAGTGGCTAGTTTAGATGCTTTGATTACAAAATAAAAGAAGCTTGCAGTTGCACATTTCTAAATAAAATAAGCTGGAACTGAAAGAATCAGTTCTGGCTTTTTTTCTATGTTTCTCGATTTTTTTTGTACTTAGAATTGCTTTCTTGCAGTGTTAAATATTATATAATAAAAAACATTTTGACCCATTACTTTTCAAGGGATCGAACGATTCTTCGGCTTTAATGATTGGGGATTTGATGATGCTTATAATGATACAAAGATTCTCATCATACAGACCGATTCATTTTTCCATTGAAAATACGCTGAAACGATAGGTGCAATAAAATAGCCTGACAGATCACAAAATGATTTGTCAGGCGAATGTTTATTTGCGGGTCAATTTTACCACCACTTCGCAGCGTGCGGTTTGTGGAAACATATCTACTGATTGCAGATATTCTACGTGAAACACTTTGGCTAATTGGACTAAGTCTCTTGCTAAAGTAGAAACATTACAAGATATATAGACCATCTTCTTCGGTGGTTGTTTCAGCAAAGCTTGCAATAATCGTTCATCCAAGCCTGTCCTTGGCGGATCAACAATGATGCTATCAGGTTTGAAGCCTTCATTGAACCATTTTGGTAATAGCTCCTCCGCAGTTCCCGTTTCATAATGGGTATTTTGGGCACCAATACGGTGGGCATTTTCTTGGGCATTTTCGATTGCTTGAGGAATAATGTCCATGCCGCGGACTTCTTTGGCATAAGGTGCCACACTCAACCCAATCGTCCCCACACCACAGTAAGCATCAACAACTGTTTCATTTTTGCTCAAGTCAAGGGCTTTTAACCCTTCTTGATACAAGACGCTGGTTTGCTGTGGATTCAGCTGGAAGAATGCGCGGGCGGACAAATCGAATGTCAGTTCATTCAACCGTTCTTCGATTGCTTCTTTGCCCCAAAGATGAATCGTTTCCTCTCCCATGACGACGGACGTTTTTTTGTTTTGCACATTTTGCATGATGGAAACGACTTGCGGCAAGCGCTGATTGATCTCGCGAATCAGCGCATTTTTTTGCGGCAGTTTGACAGAATTGGTAATGAAAACAACTTGGACTTCGCCAGTGGCGATCCCGATGCGAACCATCAATGTTCGTAAAATCCCGCTATTTTTTCGTTCATCGTAAATCGGGATCTGGTATTTGTTCAATAACTGGACGATGCCGTTAATCACTTTTTGTGTATCTTGTTCTTGTACGAGGCAATCATCAATGGCGACTAAGCGATGGGACTCCATTTCGTATAAACCCGCTTCGATTCGTTTGGTTTGACTGTTGTAACGCAATTGAAATTGCGCTTTGTTGCGGTAATGCCAAGGAACATCCATGCCTAAAGTATCCCTTAGTTCAAACTGTTGGTAGCCTTTTGGCTTAAATTTTTCAAGTGCTTGTTTCAATAGGTCTTTTTTGAAGTCTAATTGCTTGTCGTAGACTAAGTGCTGCAATTGGCAGCCGCCGCACCGGTCATAAAACTTGCACGGTGGTTGGATGCGATCGCTGCTTGGCTTGATGATTTTGGTCATCTTGGCTTCAGCAAAGCGGGGAGAGGCTTTGGTGACTTCGGCAATGACCTGTTCCCCCGGCAGAACACGGGGAACAAAGATGATCAGCTTTTTGTAATACCCGATGCCTTCTCCGTTGATCCCCAAGCGTTTGATCGTTAGTTGTAGTTTTTGTCCAAGCTGGACTTGTGTATTTGCCATGTGAACTCCTTAAATAAAATAGTCAGTTCATTTTACCACATTTTTTCAGCTTGATTAGAAGGAATTTTATCGTAGTTGTGGTAAAATAGAATGTACGTTCGCGAGGTGAAGAAGATGAATACAATTATTCGTATCAACAAAGGGAAAGGACCATTTTATGAAGTGGCGACATCAGAAGGTGAAACGCTGCGGGTCTCAGAAGATCTTTTGGTCCGTTTTCGGCTATTAAAAGGCAAGGAACTGAGTGAAGAAGAATTAAAAGAAATCAAAAAAAGTGCGGGGTTTGATTTAGGCTTGCAGCAAGCCATGAACTATATCAGCTATCAGCTGCGTTCTGAAATGGAAGTCCGTACCTATTTGAAAGACAAAGAAATCGAAAAACAAGACCGAGACTTAGTCGTTGAACGGCTGAAAGAGCTGAATCTGATCGATGACAAAAACTACGGAGAGAGCTACATTCGCACCCAAGTCCGCATGAGCGATAAAGGACCCGTGGTCATCAGTCAGCAATTGAGAAAAAAAGGATTAAAAGATTCCGTGATTCAGGAAGTATTGCCTTTGTATACCGAGGAAATGCAGTTTGAAGTCGGTTATCATACGGCTGAAAAAGCGATGCGTCGTTTTCACAACAAAAGCCATAAGGAAATGATCCAAAAGATAAAAATGCATTTGATGCAAAAAGGTTTTCATCAAGGAGTCATTCAAATGATTTTGGATGAATTACCAATGGAAAAAGATGAGGACCAAGAAAATGAAGCGCTCCAAAGAGAAGGTGCTCGCCTTATGCGGCGGCATCAGCGGTTACCGTTGATGAAACGAAAAATGAAAATCAAGCAAGGCCTTTATCAAAAAGGGTTTGCCATCGATGATATACAACGATTCTTAGATGAGGAAGTAATGGATGAGTAAGCAATGGGAAACTTGGGATGTAGAAAAAATCAAGACGTTCCAAGAAACATTTTTAACTTGGTATCATAAAGAAAAACGCAATCTGCCTTGGCGGGCGACCAACGATCCGTACGCAATCTGGATCTCAGAGATCATGCTTCAACAAACACGAGTGGAGACAGTGATTGGCTATTTCTATCGTTTTATGGAACAATTCCCGACGATCCAAGACTTGGCAGCAGCCGAAGAACAAAAGCTTTTAAAGGTTTGGGAAGGTTTAGGTTATTACTCTCGTGCCCGTAACCTTAAGGCTGCCGCCCAGCAAATCGTTGCCGAATTCGACGGAGAAATGCCCCAATCAATTGAAGAGATTCGCTCATTAAAAGGAATTGGTCCCTACACAGCTGGAGCCATTGGCAGTATAGCTTTTGGCTTGCCAGAACCGGCAATCGATGGAAATGTGATGCGGGTCGTCAGTCGGTTATTTTGTATCGAAGCAGATATTGCGAAAGCCAGCAGCCGAAGACCATTCGACGAGGCGATGAGAACGATCATTTCTCCCGATGAACCCGGCGAGTTTAATCAAGCCTTGATGGATCTTGGCTCACGAATCTGTACACCCACCACACCGAAATGTGAAGAGTGTCCCATCAGTCAGTATTGTCTTGCTTATGCGGAGAATCGACAAACAGACTTTCCAGTGAAATCGAAAAAAGCAAAGCCAAAAGATGTCTATTACATCGCAGGCGCCATCGAAGATCAAGGCTCGTTTTTACTCGTGCAGCGACCTGAAACAGGCTTATTGGCTTCTATGTGGCATTTTCCTTTGGTAGAAGTGACGAAAGAACAGTACGAGGCTCTGCAGCGAACATGGGCAAAAGAGGAGCAGCTGCAGTTGGATTTGATTGCCGAAGATGATGCGCTCGAGATTTTTCCTGATCTACCTGTCGTTTGGCAAAAACGACATTTTGGCGAAATCACTCATATCTTTAGTCATTTGAAATGGCACGTCCTTTTATTTTACGGCAGAAAACGTGGAGAGCTCACGTTACAAGACAGCGAATGGGCAGCAAAAGAATCCTTTCAAAACTATGTTTTCCCAAAACCCCAGCAGAAATTGGTGGATCAATTAAAGAAATATCAGAAACTCGATAAAGATTTCTAGGCAAAGCTTTCTTTTATTGCTATAATATTAACGATGTCGGTGTAATGAACACCCAAACAAAACGCAAGTTTTCTTGCTGAGGGAAGGGTTGCTATGCGAGTTCCAAAAGAAGGAGAGTTTGTCAGCATTCAAAGCTACAAACATGACGGCAATTTGCATCGAACGTGGCGGGATACGATGGTCTTAAAGACCAGTGAATTCTCAGTGATAGGGGTCAACGATCATACATTAGTGACCGAATCAGATGGAAGACGCTGGGTTACCCGTGAACCAGCAATTGTATATTTTCATAAAAAATACTGGTTTAATGTTATTGCAATGATTCGAGAAAAGGGGGTTTCCTATTATTGTAATCTTGCTTCACCGTATTTACTTGATGAAGAGGCATTGAAATATATCGATTATGACCTTGATATCAAAGTATTTCCTGATGGCGAGAAACGTTTACTAGATGTGGATGAGTATGAATTGCACAGTAAGATTATGCAATATCCGCAAGACATTGATTTTATCTTGAAAGAAAATGTCAAAATTTTAGTAGATTGGATCAATAATGGCAAAGGACCCTTTTCGCAAGGGTATGTGGACATTTGGTATGATCGCTACAAGCAGTTGTCTCAAAAATAAGTGAAATGGGTCGGATCGCTCATTTTTCCCAAGAAACTTCAACCAAGTTGGTTGAAGTTTTTTTGTGTTTCTAATGGAATGCTTCAATCAGCAGGTTTTAAGTTCTGTTTAAGCTGACAGTCCCATGATAGAGAGACCAAGAAAATTAGTGGGGGAAGCACATGAAGAAAAAAGGGAAGCTTGTTATCGGGACCACCATGATTCTGCTTTTTGCAGCGGGGTTTGCTGTGTTGAGAAACGACCAATCCGCTCGTGAGGAGAGTCAAGAAAGTACTTCTCAAACTGAGCTTAACGCTCAAACTGAAGAGACCGCTCAGACTGCCAGTATGGTTCAAATTTATGTAGATCCCTCAGAATACGATGCAGTGATTGAAAGTGAGAACGATTATGTACCGATTTATCAGTCAACAAGTCAAGAGACAGTCATTGGGAAAATCCATCGGGGAAGTTGGGCAACCTTCATCAGTCAAACAGAAGACATGGTTGAAATTCAAACAGACGATGGGGTAACTGGTTATATTGAAAAGCAATCAGCATCGATTCAAGAAGTCGCGCTTTCGGCAATCCCAAAAGATCTATCGAACTTCAAAGTCGTCCTTGACGCAGGTCACGGCGGCGAAGATTCTGGGGCACTGTCAACGGATCAAACGATCATGGAAAAAGACTTGACGCTAGCAACGGTCCAAACGATCGGCGAAGTGTTGACAGAAGCAGGTATTCAAGTCAGTTATACACGCACTGAAGATCGTTATCTCTCGCTGTCTGATATCACCGCTGCTTCGCTTTCAGAAGAACCAGATTTATTTATCAGTATTCATTACGATAATTCAGAAATACCAAACAGTATTCAAGGACTGACAACTTACTATTACTATACTGGGGCAAAAGAGATGGCAGAAACGATCACTGCCAATTTGAGTTCTTCGGTGGCATTGAGTTCCAACGGCACTCGTTTTGGTAACTATTATGTGTTGCGAGAACAATATCTTCCAGCAGTATTATTGGAGTTAGGCTATTTGAACAGTGACAATGATTTGGCAATGATTACAAGTGAAGGGTATGATCAAAGGGTGGCGCAAGCGTTGCTGGCAGCGATTGAAGAGATCATTGAAGCAGAGAAATAAAAAACGGCGACTACAAAACAGAGGAAGGATCTGTTTTGTGGTCGCTGTTTTAAGGAATCACTTCTCGTTAAAGGTTTTGCTCATTTTGATATGGGGCATATCCGCGTCTAAAAAGACATCGCCTTCAGGCTGATAGCCTAACTTCAAGTAAAACTCTTTGGCGGTTATTTGTGCCCCTAAAGTGACTTTTTTGATTCCTTGTTTTTGAATGAAGGCTTCCGCACCTTCGATCAGTTGTCTGCCATAACCTGAACCTCGATGAGCAGCGGGGACCGCCATTCGCTGCAACTTCACCTCATGATCAGAGATCGGTAAAAAACGTAAGGTTGCGACTGCTTCATTGTCATCGTCATATAAGACGAAATGAACAGCCAATGCCTCATTTTCATCTACTTCTAATGCTAATGGAACCCCTTGCTCTTTCACGAACACTTGATTTCGTATTTTCAATGACGCCAAATAGATCTCACTTAGCGTATCTTTTGTTTGTGCGACATGCATAAAAAACTCACCTCAGCTATGATTTCTCCGTTATTTTTATTAGTATACCACTTTTTTTACAAATTTCTTTTTTTTGCGGCTAAAGTCGCAAGCTTTTTTTTACAAAATCAACTATAATGTTATAAAAAAGGGAGGGAATCTTTTGTTCGACAAATTCAAACAATCAAAACTGTTCTTTTGGTCATTGGAGGCATTGGTTTTAGTGACACTCGTGTTTGTGTTAAGTAAAGTCAATTTTCTATTTGCACCGATCGGCACGTTTTTTTCTACTTTATTTGCACCAGTATTGATTGCTGGCTTTCTGTATTATCTGCTAAATCCAATCGTCCTATTTTTGATGAAAACGACAAAAATAAAACGACTGTTTGCTGTCATATTGGTTCTATTGTTATTAGTAGCAGCAATCATCTTGATTTTCGTCAGCGTTATTCCTAATCTGGTGAGTCAGATTACTTCATTGGCGGAAAATATTCCAACATTTGCCAAAAATATGGAAAGCTGGATCTCAAGAATCGCAGATGATCCATTTTTCAAACAAATCGATATCGCGCAGCAGTTAGAAAACCTAAATCTTTCTTATGGTTCTTTGCTGCAGCAGTTTCTTAGTGGGTTATCCACTAGCTTAGGATCGATCGTCAGTACGATTGCTTCCGCGACGATGATCATCGTTACAGTCCCATTCATCCTTTTTTACATGTTGAAGGATGGAGAAAAGCTAGTTCCTAATCTGAAAACTGTCTTTCCAGAAAGAAGACGAGATCAGATTGTTGGGTTGCTAGGTGACTTAAACAAGACATTATCCAATTACATTAGTGGGCAAGCGATCGAATGTATTTTTGTCGCTACCTTCACGTTTATTGGTTACTGGATGATCGGCGTTAACTATGCCTTTCTTTTTGGGGTAATTGCAGGCGTCACAAACTTGATCCCTTATTTAGGTCCATATCTTGGTTTGATTCCGGCGGTGTTAGTGACGGTCTTTGATGAACCATTTCGCGCATTATTATGCTGTATCGTGGTTCTGGTCGTCCAACAATTAGACGGAAATGTTATTTACCCGAATGTAATCGGAAAATCATTGGCGATCCATCCGTTAACGATCATTTTGGTCTTATTAGTTGCTGGAAATCTAGCTGGCTTGCTGGGGATTTTCCTAGGTGTGCCATTTTATGCGATTTGCCGAACGATCGTCGTCTTTATTGTTCGCCTGATCAAAGACGACAAAATTAAGAAAAATCAGGAACGGTTGATCGAATAATCAATGACTGGTGTTTTTTATTGCAAAGAAAAAAACTTTGTGATAGGATTTTATCGTGGGCTAAGCCCACGATTTTTTTTAGAAAATGAAAAAATAAGGAGAGAATGCTATTATGAATGCTGACCCCGAGAGTCAGTCGCTTCTAGCGCAAATTTTATTATTGATCGTTTTGACATTGATCAACGCTTTTCTAGCGGCCTCTGAGATCGCAGTTGTCTCAGTTAACAAAAACCGTGTGGAGCAAAAAGCGGAAGAAGGAAATGTCAAATCACAAAAATTATTGAAAATCATTGATAATCCAACAAATTTCTTGTCAACGATCCAAGTTGGGATTACCTTGGTGAATATTTTATCTGGGGCATCTCTGGCAGATACCTTGTCGACCCGTTTGGCACCTTTATTAGGTGGAGGGACGGCGGCTAAAAGCTTAGCGAACATTATTGTTTTAGCGATCTTGACGTATGTGTCGATCGTTTTCGGTGAGTTGTATCCAAAACGGATCGCCATGAACAAATCAGAAGAAGTTGCCCAGTTCACTTCTGGTGTCATTCGAACGATCGGGATTATTGCAAAACCTTTCGTCTGGTTCTTATCTGCTTCGACAAGTTTATTGGCGCGCATCACTCCAATGGAATTTGACGATGAAGACACGAAGATGACCCGTGATGAAATGCGGTATATGTTGGAAACAGAAGGGGTCTTTGAAGAAGATGAATTAGAGATGCTGCAAGGGATCTTTTCATTAGACACGAAAGTCGCCCGGGAAGTCATGGTTCCTAGAACCTCAGCCTTTATGGTGGACATCAATGACTCAGTAGAAGAAATTTTGACTGAAATTTTAGCAGAAAATTATTCTCGTATTCCTGTATATAATGAAGATAAAGACAAAGTCGTAGGGATTCTACATACCAAAAATCTTTTGAAATGTGCGTACAAATACGGCTTTGATATGATGGACATCAAACAAATCCTGCAGGAACCATTGTTTGTGCCAGAAACGGTCTTTATCGATGATTTGCTTTATGAATTAAAGAAAACCCAAAACCAAATGGCGATTTTGCTTGATGAATATGGCGGCGTCGTTGGATTGGTTACACTAGAAGACTTGCTAGAAGAAATCGTCGGCGAGATCGATGATGAATCAGATGAAGTCGAAGAGCTTTATGAAAAAATCTCTGATAAAGAATATGTCATCCAAGGACGCATGTTGATCGATGATTTTAATGAAGCCTTCAACATGAGCTTGCATATGAGTGATGTGGATACGATGGCAGGATATTTGATCACTGCTTTAGGATTAATCCCCGATGAAGGAGAAAAACTATCCTTCGAAGTGGACAATGTGAAGCTGATCTCTGAAGAAATGGAAGGATCACGCGTCTTGAAGATCCGGGTGATTTTCCACGACCCGGAAGAAGGGGAAGTGGAACCAGAGGAAGAGCGGCGCTATTTCCGTAAAGATTTTGAGGAAGATGAGCCTCGCCGTTAAAGTTCCGTATAAATGAAATGAGAAAGACCAAGGCAGTTGCTTTGGTCTTTTTTGTTCGTTTTTTTACGTATTCCCCTTGATTTGTATGGAAGAAACGGTTACGATAAATTTATTGAATAATACAGTTTAAAAACAGATAAAAAAACACGTGTATCTTATCGTTAAGCAGTTTGATTGCAATTTTCCGTAAGAAAAGCGAGAATATCCATAGAAATATAATGAGAATGAGGGGCTTGAAATGAAATTTTACCGTATGCTTAGTGAAGATATCCGTTACAATTTGGCGACTGAAGAGTATTTGATGAATAACGTAGATGTTTCGGAGCCTTGTCTTCTGTTATACATACAAAAACCATGTGTTATAATCGGCAGAAATCAAAATGCGTATCAAGAGATTGATTTTGACTATCTAAGAAGCCGTAAGATCGTTTTGACTCGCAGAACGTCTGGTGGTGGAGCGGTTTATGACGATCTAGGCAATATGAGTTTTAGTTTTGTCACCAAAAAAGATGCCACGAGCTTTGGTGACTATCAAAGTGCAACACAACCTATCATGAAAGGCTTAGCGGCAATGGGAGCCAAGGATGTTGAAGTACATGGCCGTAATGATCTGTTCATTGATGGGAAAAAGTTTTCTGGCAATGCGATGTATACAAAAAAAGGCCGGACGTATTCCCATGGCACATTGATGTATGATGTGGATCTAGAAGAATTGACGAAAGTTCTACATGTTGCCCAAGAAAAAATTGCTTCTAAAGCCACGAAATCAGTTCGGAAAAGTGTGACGAATATCAAGCCCTTTTTGGCAGAGCAATACCAATCAATGGATACCAAGGAATTTCGAGATACACTGCTTTGCCGAATCTATGAAGTAGAATCGATTGATGAAATCAGTGAGCAAGAGATCGTCTTAACGGAAACCGATCGACAAGCGATCCAAACACTGTTTGAAGAACGATATGCCAATAATGAGTGGATTTTTAATGAAGCGCCTGCTTTCGAATGGCAAAAAAGAAAGCGGTTTGAGCAGGTTGGGATTGTTGAAGTCGATTTTACTGTCAACAAAGGCAAGATTGCAGCGATTCAAATTACCGGTGATTTTTTTGGACAAAAAGAGATCAGTGAACTTGAAGCGATGTTGCAAGGTATTGATTTTGAAAAAAGCACCATTAGCCGCTTGCTAGAGGGAATCGCCATCGATCAGTTTATCCATCAGATGACCGCTTCTGAATTTTTAGCATTGCTGTTTGATTAGGAGGAAAAAGATGTTAGAAGCGATCAATCTCACAAAGCGTTACGATCGAAAGGTTCTCGATGGTTTGTCTTTTTCTGTTCAGGCAGGAGAAATCGTTGGGGTCGTCGGCAAAAGCGGATCAGGAAAATCGACGTTGTTGCGGCTTTTAAACTTGATTGAAACCCCAGACAGCGGGGAATTACTTTTTGATGGCAAAAAAATCGATACATCGAATAAAAAGCATCTGCTACGTGCACAACAAGAAATCGGCATGATTTTTCAAAATTACAATCTGTTACACAATCGAACCGTTTTCGAAAATGTCTATTTGCCCTTGAAGTTAATGGGAAAGTCAGCAGATATGGTACTTGAGATGCTTTCGTTTGTTGGCATGGAAGATAAGGCCCACATCTATCCGGCCAAGTTAAGCGGCGGAGAGAAACAACGAGTGGCTATTGCACGGGCTTTGATCCGTGAGCCAAAAATCTTGCTGTGTGACGAGCCCACTAGTGCGCTGGACGAAGATACGAAAGCCGATGTTCTTGCTTTGCTGCAAAAAGTTCAACAGACGTTTCAACCAGCTGTCGTCTTTGTCAGTCATGAGCTATCGGCCGTCCGACAAATTTGTCAACGTGTGTTTGTATTGGAGGACGCCGTCTTTGAGGCGGAGTTTGCCAATCAGCCACAACCAATCGTCCGCATTGAAAGCTCTTATGTGAGCAAAGTGGAGAGGAGTCTGCTGCATGACGATCAGTGAGAGTATTTTGTATTATCTGCCTGAATTGCTGCAATCTTTGAAAGAAACAGCGATCATGATGGGCATTTCGATGCTCGCAGCCATTGTCTTAGGTCTACCGTTAGGTGTCTGGCTTTTTCTCAGTCGCAGCCGAGGGAAAAAAATCTCATTTCTTTATGAGTGTTTGAATCTCATTGTGACGATCATCCGCTCGTTTCCTTTTTTATTATTTGTTGTAGCGTTGATCCCGTTGACGCGGATGCTTTTAGGCAGCTCATTTGGACCGATTCCCGCCAGTTTTCCTTTGAGCATCGTTGCTATGAGTATTTTTGCTCGTTTGACGGAGCAAGTGCTGTTGGATGTTCCAGAAGAAGTTTCTTATTTGGCGAAATCTCTTGGTGTCAGTCAATGGCAGTATGTTTGGTCGTTTTTACTAGTGGAAGCTAGAAGCGGCTTGATTTTATCTTTAACGACGACAGCAGTCAGCATGGTTTCTTATTCGACGGTGATGGGGATCGTTGGTGGCGGCGGTATCGGCGATTTTGCGATCCGTTATGGGTACCAGCGTTATGAGTATGGCGTGATGTATTTTGCAATTATCATCATGATTCTTTTGGTCTTTATCCTGCAAGGGATTGGCAATCAAGCAGCAAGAAAACTTGATAAACGAAAATAGGAGGAATGAAAGTGAAAAAAGGATTTGTTTTAGGATTGAGTGTATTGGCATTAGGTGTATTGGGGGCTTGCGGTACAGGTTCTGATGAAGCGAGCGAAGAGAAAATCATCAAGGTCGCTTCGCAAACGACGCCAATGACCGATGTCGTAAAGGTTGCAGCTGAAGCAGTGGAAGATGGCTGGGAAATCCAATTGGTCCAAGTCAATGACAATATCCAGTACAATGAGTTGCTGAATAATGACGAGGTCGATGCTAACTTTGCGCAACATGAACCATATATGCAAATGTATAATGAAGAAAAAGATGCAAACCTAGTGGCACTAGATAAAATCTACAACGCAAAAGTCGGTTTTTATTCCAAAGAGTATACGAATATCAATGATATTCCAGAAGGAACGAAAGTCGCATTGCCAAATGATGTGTCCAATGAAGGTCGAGCGTTAGCGATTTTAGCAGAAGAAGGATTGATCACCCTTAAAGAAGGCGTTGGTGTCAATGGAACACTTAAAGATGTTACCGAAAATCCGAAAAATTTTGAGTGGTTATCTGTCGATTTACTGAATCTTGCGGAAGCCTATGATGAACCAAACGTATCTTTGGTATACAATTACCCAACCTATATCGCGAAAATCGGTTTGAAACCAGCAGATGCCCTTTTCTTAGAAAAGACCATCGATGATCGCTTTGCTATCTCATTGGTTGCTCGAGAAGACAATCAAGATTCTGAAAAAATCGCTGTATTGCGCCGTGCCATGACTAGCGATAAAGTTCGTGAGTTTTTAGAAAACGAGCATAGCGATACCTTATTGCCAGCATTTTAATTTATTTCTATCAAAATGGAAGGAGCGCCCTTTGCCTAACTCTCTAAAAGAGAGTAGTCAAAGGGGTTTCTTGTCTTTTTTTGCTTTTTTATCACCCTTATCCATGATATACTGATTTGGTCAGAAAACTAGCGACAGTCTAAAATAGACACTGTTCGCATTGTAAATACAAGAAATGGAGCAATAGAATCAATGGATAATCCAAAATTAAAACAACAAGTCGATAGTCGCCGTACCTTTGCGATTATTTCCCATCCGGATGCGGGGAAAACAACCATTACAGAACAATTATTATTATTCGGTGGCGCGATTCGCCAAGCTGGTACGGTCAAAGGGAAAAAGACTGGTAATTTCGCAAAGTCCGACTGGATGGAAATCGAAAAACAACGGGGGATCTCCGTTACCAGTTCCGTTATGCAGTTTGATTACCAAGGCAAACGGGTCAATATTTTAGATACCCCTGGGCATGAGGACTTTTCTGAAGATACCTACCGTACCTTGATGGCGGTGGATAGTGCTGTCATGGTGATCGATAGCGCAAAAGGGATCGAAGCACAAACGAAAAAACTCTTCCAGGTCGTTAAAAAACGTGGTATTCCGATTTTTACTTTTATCAATAAACTCGACCGTGATGGCCGCGAACCATTAGAATTATTAGAAGAACTAGAAGATCTTTTAGAGATCGAATCATTTCCAATGAATTGGCCGATCGGCATGGGGAAAGGCTTGGAAGGACTGTATGATATCCACAACCAACGGGTCGAATTTTACCGTCCTGACAATCACGGTGGGGAACGTTTAGTTGCCCTAGATGAAAATGGTCAATTCCCAGCAGATCATCCATTTGCCGAAGATGGGCTGTTCCAACAAGTTTTAGAAGAAGTGGAATTGCTGCAAGAAGCTGGCGACGCCTTTGATACAGAAAAAATCGCTCGGGGCGATCAAACCCCTGTATTCTTTGGTTCTGCTCTCACAAATTTTGGCGTACAGACCTTTTTAGAAACCTTCTTGACTTTTGCACCAGCACCTTACGGACATAAAACACTAGCTGGTGAGGAAGTCAGTCCTTATGAACCAGAAATGTCTGGGTTTGTATTCAAGATCCAAGCAAACATGAATCCTGCCCATCGTGACCGGATCGCCTTTGTCCGCATTTGTTCAGGAACCTTTGAACGAGGCATGGACGTTACTTTAGAACGTACTGGCAAAAAAATGAAACTCAGCAATGTGACTCAATTTATGGCTGATACCCGTGAAAATATTGAAGAAGCTGTCGCCGGAGATATTATTGGTGTCTATGACACGGGGAATTATCAAATCGGTGACACGATCTATGAAGGAAGACTAAAAGTTGCTTACGAAGAGCTGCCATCGTTTACTCCGGAACTCTTTATGAAAGTTACTGCGAAAAATGTGATGAAGCAAAAATCTTTCCATAAAGGAATCTATCAGTTGGTCCAAGAAGGGGCTATCCAGTTGTACAAGACGTATCTTAGTGATGAGTATATCATCGGTGCTGTCGGGCAACTGCAATTTGAAGTTTTCCAATATCGCATGATGAATGAGTACAATGCGGAAGTCATCATGACCCCAATGGGCCACAAGATCGCCCGTTGGATCGATCCGAAAGACTTGGATGAGCGTATGAGCTCCAGTCGTAACATTTTAGCGAAAGACCGTTTCGACCAGCCATTGTTCTTGTTTGAGAATCAATTTGCGATGCGTTGGTTCGCAGATAAGTACCCAGATGTCGAATTGAAGAGTTTGATGTAAGAGCCGTTTCCCGCGAGCCTGTCTAGGTATGCGCAACTCTGTACGTAAGGCTGATCTTTTTGAATTGAACGATCGTAGAAAGTCCTTTCTTATCAAAATGGATAAGAAGGGGCTTTTTTTTGCTGAAAACGTGCTTTTGATACAGAAAGAAGGCTGTGTGATTGGGGCAATGGTCCAATGATCAGACAATTATCCTAATTTATAAACATTCTTTTAAAAGAAGATAAAAAGAGTTGGAAAAAGAGCGTAGTATTAAAGATGACCGCAAGGAAGTGCACTTGAAATGAATAGAAAAATATCATAGGCACATTTGGTGATTCAGGAAATTTTCACTTGTTTGAAAGTAGAGGGAAAGCAGAGAATAGATTGCCAGTGATAGAGGTCATTTAATCATTTGATCGAGGGACAAGTTCTTTTTGTCAGATGCTACTAGTGAAGACTAAACTTTCTTTATCTGAGCATGATTCGGTTATAGCCCTTAAAACTTCATTTGAAGCACTTCTAACAGATGGCTTAAGTTTTCAGTTGGTGAACCATGGCTTCATAACTCCAAAATGAATTAGTCTCATTGCTAGTCTACTAGTTATCTATAGATCGATTTTGCTAAAGCGAATGATTATTTGTTAAATAAAAGTGATTTCTGAAAGAAGAAAGGGGACCATGTAGTGCTAAAAAGTTTGTTATTTATATTTTCGGCGATATTTTTCTTTCCAACAGTAGAGGCTGCGGCTGATGAGGTTTCCGAAACGTTGATTTTTGATTTGAACACGATTGACTTTAAGGACGAACACTATTATTTGTTGAAAACCACACAAGATCTTCAGCTGACCGTCGATAGCAACGGCAGTGAAGGTGCTTTTGGCGTAGAGATCACAGCTGTCGGGAAGGCATTTTCAGCAGAACTAAACAGCGTGAACGGTTCGGAAGAGAAAATCATTCAGATTGAGGATACTGATGAAGCATCAATGATTCTTAACGTAGCTGCAACATTGAACATAAAGGAATATCTTGATTCCAACTCTGAGTACTACCTATCAGTCACTTTTACAGCAATTGATGATTCAGAGACCTTTACGAAAGATATAAAAATGAATCAGACGGATGAGGAAAAAGAAGAGATGTCGGATGAGAATTTAATGACTGAAGACCAAGACGATGAAAAGCAAGAAGACAATGGCATCGAAGATGATTCTGAGAGCCAAAAGGAAGAAGCAGAATCTATTTACGACGAGCAAGCAAACTTGGAAGAAGACTCGCTTGATAAGGATTCTACCAAACTAGAAGATTCAATCAGTGATGTTGAGGATGAGGCTGGTACTGAGTTTTTTTTAGGGAAGAAAAGCCAATGTGAGACAGCAACATTTTTTTCAAAAGAAATGATCATTGAAAAAAATATGTTTAGATTTATATTAGGAAAAACCGCTTATTTGATATGAGCAGTTTTTCTTGTCTCACTTCTTCTATTTCTTCCTAAAGAGGAAACCATGGAGAGAAGATACGCAACATTTCTTTAAAAAGGAATCTCTCAATAATTGATGACCAATGGAATAAGTAGAAGCAGAGCAAAAGAGAGGAACTAGCCCTCTCTTTTTCTTTTTGATTTTAAAATGTAGATGACTGCAGTTGCTAGCGCTGCAATGAGAACAAAGATGATCCAGATAAGGATTTGATTATTTGTCTGAACGTTGGCAGCGTTCGTTGGACGGTTCTCTTTTTTGAAGTTATCCAAGTCCTCTTTCTCATAAGAAAAAGTAGTGGTGATCGCTTTTCTAGTTGTTTCTATTGTTAAACGGTATTCGCCTTCAATAAGCTCACTATCGTCTATTAAAGGAATCTGCATTCTTGATTTGGTTAACGGCGTTAAAAGAACGGAATTTGCTAACTCTCCAGAGGCAATTGTTTCTCCATTTGGGTTTATTAGTTCGTAGAGCGCATTGTTTAAGTTGCCTAAAATAGGATTATAGTTGAGGGCATAAAATTGTAGGTTTATCGTGTCCTGAAGAGCAACAAATGAGAAATCTTGATAAATAATATCTTGAATATCCTCATATTTGCTAAAAATTAAGTTGATAAAAATGATAGACTCGTAGGCAGACGCAATACTAATAGAATCTTCAGCTGTTTGAACACCTAATATTTGCTTAAAATTAATTCCACCCATTACAGTACCTTCAAGCTCTATGTCGTCTGGAACATTTATGGTAATGCTGACACCAACAGATTCATTAGGAGCAATTTCTATTTGATTCTCTTCGTCTATAGCTTCTGAAGCGATAGTAACATAATTTGAAAAGTCGTATTTATCATCGAGAAGGTTCTCTGTATTCGAAGTGTACAAAATAGAGGATTCTCTTGAAATAGCAGTTGAAGCAAAGGGAGTGACCACTATTGATGAATCACCAGCTCCGATGTTTTCCAATTTAATTTCAAATGTATACTTTTTATCAATATCAGAAGGAAGAGTAATAGTATTTCTTGATGTCTCATATTCGGTATTGCTAAGCGATAGTTTTAAAGTATTCGTTGTCTCATTCGCTGTTGCAATACTTATATTTATATTTGCGATTATTGTCAATATGAGGAAGAACACAGAAACTCTTAGAAAGGAGTCTCTGTGTTTTGATATTTTATCCATATGTTATCCTTTTTAAGAATTAAAGGTCTTGGCCATTGTCTAAGTCAGTAGTATCTGATGCAGTAACTGTGATAGTGGGTGTGCCATCTAGCAAAGCAGTTTGACGATTGAATGTGAAAGTTGTATCTACGCTGGTAGCTACTGATTGGGAAATAGCTTCTGCTTCAACGGCAACATCACCATTTTCGGTGATAACGATTCCTTCAGAATCAGAAGAAACTGTAATTGTAACTTTATTAACTGAACGAGTTAAGTTTGTTAATGTTCCGCCAACGTTTTCAATAGTTCCTGTCATTGTTCCGTTGACAAATAATGCTGGACTTATTTCGAACGTTTCGTTTAAATTCATATCATTAAATGCAAAACTAGATGTTCCTTCTGTTATAGTAACAGCAAATGGAACAGAGGGAACCTCTGGCATAGCAACATCTGCTGACGCAGTGATTCCTCCTACTAGTAGTAAAGATGTTGCCAATGTAGTACCCAAAATAACTTTTTTCATAATAAAACCTCACTTTAATTTTTGCAGATGATTTACTGCTTAAATAAAGTATACAATGATGATGTATTAAGTTATTATCCGTTTTTGCGCTATTTTTAATGAAAAAGTAGAAAGTATTTTATTAATCTGATTTTTTATAAAATAATTTAATCAAATTTTCTAGTAGTCAAGTGATGTTGATTATCAAGTCCACATATTTTTCTGTGTAGCAATTGTCCGTGCGGTAATGATTTATATGAAAATAATTTTGTTGCAATTTTACAATTTGGCTAATATTTTAAGTCAAGATCTTCTCAGAGTTGAAAGAATTGTCGTTCCAACTAGGATTCGACCTAGCAAAGTAATTATATTGTTATTCGCAGTCTCTGAGAATTTGCTCTGAATCAGTCGCTGTCAGGGGAATCAGTTCTGAAGATTCATATCTGTTATTTCTTTCGTGAACATCTGCAATTCAGTAGAATACAATCTTCTATCATTTTTAAGATACTATTTATAGAAGTAGTTTTACGAGTATGAACTATTGCATAGGTGGGGATTGAACGTATTGTTCTATTTATGCATTTCTATTGAATAGGCAATCAAAGTCATAGATTTGAAAATTATCAATTAATGTTTTTATTCAATTTGTAATCTGTACCTACAAATCTTCTACCTTAACGGGACAGAGATATTAAAGGTTGCTTCAAGCTTAAAATTATAAATCCGTACTTGTTTCATTTTAAAAATATTTCAAAAAAATTAGCTGTTTAGAATCACTATCTCATCAATACTAGATTTTAGTAGGATTCATAATATTAGGAGAATATACAATAAGACTCTTTGAAGAAACCTTAGAGTTTTTTTGTCTCTTTTATTTTTATGAAGTTGCTACTCGTTTCTAATTAACAGGTCTTTAAGTCAGTAGAAAGAAAAATGAGGAACAATGATTATTTTATTTGTAGTTTTTTTGAAAAAAAGACGATAAAAATCGGCTGGTTCTTACTATATCCTTAATAGCAGAGGATCAAAGTTCTTTTAAGGAGTGAATCAAAATGCTGCAAACCAGAATAAATTTCAGTCGACAAAAGAATGCTACCATGTTGACTGTGCGCTTTTTCAGCAACAAGACGAATACGATTTTAGAGAGAAATTTAATTGTGGATCAAGAAGATGATCGCCAATCGGTTCTTGACTACTTAGCACAATCATTAGGGGAAATCAACATCTTGCAATACTCTTCGAAAAACGTTTTGTGTATCGCTGAACGTTCAAGGTTAGAAAAAGCAGGCGGCACTCATCGATTGGAACATTTTTGGGGAGATGTGATCAGCTATATCGTTGAGTGCGTGGATAAATCTGGTGTTCATTATGATTTGCATGTCATTGGCAATGTTGATTCGGATGATGAAGAAATCATGCGGTCAATCAATCAAATGAGTGATGAATTGTCGATCATCAACATTTATGAATACAAAGATTGCTGGCTAAAAAGAGAAGATATTTTATTACAAGCTCTTTGAAATGAACTTGATTCCTCAAAGAAGTTTGTCCAGCTAGAAAATGATTTTACTCTCCAAGTCACTTACCAATCAATGAAAGAATACGAATTTTTTCTAAGTTTATGGAAACAGCTAATTCACAGGTTCTTTTTCATGGTTTCCAACACTTTTATGTTACAAAAAATAAGAATCGTTTCACAAGTTTTTCTCACCCGTACTGTTTTAAAGAAGAGGGGATTTTTCTGAAGTTTTTATTAAAATTGTCCGTTTAATGAAAAAAGAGGCTTGAATTTAAGTTTATTTTACTATAATTGGATACTGGGATACTTTTTAAATAAGGCGGGTAAAAAATTTTGGAGTATATAGAAAAATTGTATAGGTTTTATTTAACCAAAAAACAGGTCGATAAATTAACTGTTGTTAGAAATATCATTTTGGAGAAGCAGCTGTCTCTCGATAAAATATGTGAAACGACAAACAAATCTTTGTATCAGGTGAAAATATTGATCAATGAAATCGCCGAAGATATGAGAGAGTTTACGACTTTTGACGAGTCAATTTTTTTGCTGAAAAAGAGAACTGTTTATTTGTCACGAGAATTAAATGAAGAACAAAGCCTGCATATTTTTGTGAATCTAAAGAAAAAATATTTCTTAGAATCTCCTTATTATCGTCTATTATCCTATTTGTTAAGAAAAAGAAAGACCCGTATGGTGGACATCTCGGAAGAATTGATTTTTAGTATTTCTTATTGTTATAAATTGATCAGCTATCTTAAGAAAATGCTGGTTATCCAAAATGTTCCGATTACTATCAATAACAATACAGATTCCATTGATTTGACAGGGGCAGAGCCGTGTGTGAGGATGTACCATTATTTAGTTGAGATCATGGCTTGTAATGTATACATCAATCAGCGAACCCGTGCCAGCGTTGAATTAGCAGCTAAAGAATATGAGCCGTTAAAAACCACGAAAGTGAAGCACGACATTATGTTTTCAATCATTGAAAATGCGGTGTTGAGAGGCTATATTGTCAACGAGTTAGACGATGCTTCCATCACTATTTATGAGCAAATCAAGCAACTAGATGGGGAAAAGCAAGTGATCAAGCTGCTGCCGATCAGAAGTCAGCAAGATATTGAGAAAGAACAGATTTTTTATCATTTCTGGGTTTTTCTTTTCATACCTGAAACGATCTCGGATCAAGAAAAACTACTTTTGGGCCAAAAGCTGAGAAATCTTTTAGGAAATCCGCTGGTCGAATTTTCTGCCGATGTTGTAGCTGTCTTGTCGCAAAAGTATAATCTTTCTAAAGAGATCGAAGAATTCATTACCTATGAATTAGTGATGAATACATGGGGCTGTCTTCATCTCTTTTTGGATAGTTTTGTGTCTACTGAAGATTTGTCCTCTACGAACGAACGAGTATTAGAGGTGGAAGAGCTGATTGCAGCTGCCTTGCAGCGCCATTCGTTTGTAATAGAAAAAGAAGCCCTCTTCTTAAGGAAAATCGCTCAGATCACAGCGTCTTATTTACCTATCCAGGAAGAGGAACCGATTCGCATTGGTATTTCTCTTTTGAACCATCCAGAATATATTCCGGTCATTAAAAACAAACTGTTGAAAATTTACAATGAAAATGTGATTCACTTTAGTTCGAATTTAGGAGACTCAGATATATTGGTTTCTGATGGCGTGCTAATCCATAATGAGTCGCAGAAATTCACATTTTTTGGCAATGTTCATAGTACCAAGGATTGGCACAATCTAAATGTGATGATCCAGTCGATGATTTCTAATAAATATACTTGAAAAGAGAGCGTATGGCTCTCTTTTTTTACTTGAACATCAGGTATCGTTGGTCGAAGTACTAACCAATAGAAGGAAGAGAGAAGACAAAAAAAGATATCTATAAAAGAGGGCTGCGACAGTCACCTTTTATAGATATTTTTTAAACCCGTGATCAGGCAAAGCTAACGTGATGAGGATAATGTTTTTTTGATGGAGATTTCCACCACTTCGGGCATTTGGATCACAGAGATCGTTGCAGGATCATAAGAGCCATCAGGTAATTTTTTCAAGAAGTAATTTTTGATTTCTTCAACTTCCGTCGGGCGAATAGTTCTTTTTTTATTGATCAGCAAAATTTCATTGTGGTTCGGCGCTGAGGTAAAGATCACGGTTGTATCTCCGGCTGTGTAAACCTTTACAAGTTCCGCGTCGGTATTTTCAAGTTGATTCAATACTAGTCGAGAATGGCTGTTCGTAACATTGATTAATTTCACCAGACTCACCTCACATTCTATGTATTTATTAATAACATTATAGGGCGTTTTTTTTCAAAAGAAAAGCCAGACAACTCGGAATTACCCAATTTTTTGGCAAAACATGGTTGTCTGGCAAAGGAAACGTTTCGTTACACGTTTTGGCAGCTTGTTACTCGTTTGTTTCCGATGCTTCTTCTTCAGAAGCCGGATTGGCTTCTTCAAGAGGTGCAGGGGACTCAGCGGAGGTCACAATGATTTTATCTGCATCTTCTAATTGTGCTTTTAGTTGATGTACTTGTGGATGCTCAAGATAAAATTCTGCAATGCCGTCTTCGATTTGATCTTGGATGGTTCTACGCAATGGGCGAGCCCCCATCGTTGCACTGTAACCAAGATCCACCAATTTTTCTTGCACGTCTTGTGGAACGTCGATATGCAGTTTTTGTTGGCTAAGGGTTTGATTGACTTCATGCAGCATGAGAGACACGATCGATAACAAGTTTTCCTTGCTTAAAGCTTTAAATTCGATGATGCCGTCAAAGCGGTTGAGAAACTCTGGTGTAAAGTAATTATTCAATTGATTCAAAACGGAACGAGTGATACCTTCACGCGCCGCACCGAAGCCAACGTTAGCTTCAACTTTGCCGGTTCCGGCATTACTTGTCATGATGATCAAGGTGTCCTTAAAGCTGACGGTACGTCCTTGAGCATCGGTCAAGCGACCATCATCGAGAATTTGCAAGAACATATGCAATACATCAGGATGGGCTTTTTCTACTTCATCTAATAGAATCAAGCTGTAAGGATTCCGACGAACTTTTTCAGTCAATTGACCTGCTTCTTCATAGCCAACATAGCCTGGAGGAGAACCAATCAATTTGGATACACTGTGTTTCTCCATGTATTCTGACATGTCGAAACGAATCATTGATTCTTCAGAACCAAACATTTCATAAGCTAATTGTTTTGCTAATTCGGTTTTCCCGACACCGGTTGGACCGACGAATAGGAAAGAGCCGATCGGACGGTTTTGTTTGCCTAAACCGACCCGATTTCTGCGGATCGCTTTTGCAACTTTGTCGATTGCTTCGTCTTGACCAATAACTTTAGCTTTCAAGTCATCCGCAAGATTCCTCAACTGGGTTTGTTCTTTTTCTTTTAATTCCCCAACAGGGATATTTGTCCGTTCTTCAACGATTTGTTCCATGTCTTTTTCGGTGATGACAGGCGTTTCTTCTTCGCTGATTTGACGTTCTTTCATTTTTTGAAGCTTGTTGATTTGATCGCGATAGTAAGCAGCTTTTTCAAAATCTTCTTCTCGAGAGGCAGCTTGTTTTTGTTCTTCCGCTTCTTGTAATTTCTTTTCGATCGTTTTTGGATCAACGATTTGGATCGTCAAGTTTTTCTTCGAACCTGTTTCATCTAGCAGATCGATCGCTTTATCAGGCAAGAATCGATCTTGAATGTAACGGTTAGAAAGGGTAGCGGCAGCTGCGATCGCTTCATCCGTATATTTCACATGATGGTAATCTTCATAACGCGGTTGTAGGCCTTTTAAAATACGAATGGTTTCTTCCACAGAAGGTTCATCCACACGTACTGGTTGCAAACGCCGTTCTAAAGCGGCGTCTTTTTCGATAATGCGGTATTCATTTAACGTCGTTGCTCCGACCATTTGTAGTTCTCCACGGGCAAGAGCTGGTTTTAAGATGTTTCCAGCATCCATATTTCCGTCGCCGGCTGCACCAGCGCCAACGATTTCATGGACTTCATCGATAAACAAGATCACATTTTCCGCTTGCTTGATTTCTTCGATCAATTTTTGGATGCGTTCTTCAAATTGGCCACGAATACCTGTGCCTTGAACAAGCGACGCAACGTCCAAACGAATAACTTCTTTTTCCATCAATTTTTGTGGCACATCACCATCAACGATTTTTTGGGCTAACCCTTCAACAACGGCAGTTTTCCCAACCCCAGGTTCACCAATCAATACAGGATTATTCTTGGTTCGGCGATTAAGGATCTCGATCACGCGTTTGATTTCTGAATCACGACCGACCACTGGATCGACTTCACCATCACGAGCCATTTGAGTGATATTGATGCCATATTCTCCCAGCAGACCCGCAGGCGCTTGGTTATTGCGTGGTGGTTGCCCGCCAACAAAACCGTTACCGCCAGTTTGTGTCGGTGGGGTTTGTTCATAAGGGGGATTTCCTTGCTGCATTTGACGAGACATTTGACGGAATAAATCATCAAGATTGCCAAATCCAAAAGGATCTTGCGCCATTGCAGCTGCAGCATTCCCAGATTGTGCTTTTATTTTTTGGTAACAACTTTGACAATAATCGAGTTGTTTTCTTTGACCATTGACATTGGCATATAAATGAATTGAAGCTTCATTTTTGCCGCAATTTTGACAAAGCATAGATTCACGACCTTTCATATTTGTTCCAACAACCCTATTTTACGGCGCATTTGATTGCTTGTAAAAGAAAAGGGGCTGTGGGCAAAGTAACGGTCACCTTCAAGGTAATGTGTTATTGACCTTTACTGACCATAATTCTATTATACTAACTTTTTGTCAGACTGCAAGAATTTTACCTTTAAAAATTTTCCCTTCGATTTCACTTATAGAAGCGGTCTTTTAAATAAAAAGTAATTCCTATATAATAGAAAGAAAGAGGTGAGAATAGACGTTGGAGAACAGAGATTTTGCTGCAGAAGTAGTACGTTTACGTAATGGAGAGATCCAAGAATTGATTGTCCAACAGCCGGAATTTCTGGCGTTTAGAGATGTCTGGCTCCAGTTGGAAGACCGGTCTTCTTTTGTCGGAGAAGCGGGGTTAAATGGGAAGATCATCTACCGTTACGTGCAAGAAAATAAATAGGACATTTATTTCAATCGTTTATTTAAGAGAAAACGGTTGTCTATCGAGGAAAAAAATGGTAATCTTAACAGTTGAAAGGGCGATTTTTTTCGGGTATCATTGCATGCATGGAAATTTTGCCTTCACACAAAAAAACGTATCATAAAGGAGATTGATCAATATGGAAAAGAAAGATTTTCACGTAGTTGCTGAGACAGGGATTCACGCACGTCCAGCTACATTATTGGTTCAAACAGCAAGCAAATTCAACTCTGATATCAACTTAGAGTACAAAGGTAAATCAGTAAACCTTAAATCAATCATGGGCGTAATGTCATTAGGTGTTGGCCAAGGTTCTGATGTAACTATCACTGCTGAAGGTGCTGACGAAGCAGATGCAATCGCTGCAATCGTAGAAACAATGAAAAAAGAAGGTTTGTCTGAATAATGGTTGAGATGCTAAAAGGAATTGCTGCTAGTGATGGTGTAGCCGTTGCGAAAGCCTACCTGTTAGTACAACCTGATTTATCTTTTTCAAAAGTATCAGTTGAAGATACTGCAGCAGAGGAAGCACGCTTAGATGATGCGTTAGCGAAGTCAACAGCGGAATTACAACAAATCCGCGACAAAGCAGCGCAAACTTTAGGTGAAGCAGAAGCACAAGTATTTGATGCTCATTTAATGGTTCTTTCAGATCCTGAGATGATCGGTCAAATCAAACAAAACGTGACAGATAACAAAGTCAATGCAGAAGCTGCATTGAAAGAAGTTACTGACATGTATATTGGTATGTTTGAAGCAATGGATGACAATGCTTACATGCAAGAACGGGCAGCTGACATCAAAGATGTTGCTAAACGTATCTTGGCGCATTTGTTGAATGTGACTTTGCCTAATCCTTCAATGATCAACGAAGAAGTAGTCGTTGTTGCGCATGACTTGACACCAAGTGATACCGCACAATTAGACCGCAACTTTGTTAAAGCTTTTGTAACAGATATCGGTGGACGTACTTCTCATTCCGCAATCATGGCACGTTCTCTTGAAATCCCAGCAATCGTTGGAACGATGGAGATCACTGCAAAAGTGAAAGCGGGCGACATCTTAGCTGTTAACGGCATTATCGGTGACGTTATCGTCAACCCGACAGATGACCAAGCGGCTGAATTTGTTGAAGCTGGGAAAGCCTACGCAGATCAAAAAGCAGAGTGGGAAAAATTAAAAGATGCTGAAACAGTTACGGCTGATGGTAAGCACTTTGAATTAGCTGCGAACATTGGTACACCAAAAGATTTAGAAGGTGTCCACAACAATGGTGCAGAAGCAGTCGGTTTATACCGTACTGAATTCTTGTACATGGATTCTCCTGATTTCCCAACAGAAGAAGACCAATATAAAGCGTATAAAGCAGTTCTAGAAGGAATGGCTGGAAAACCAGTGGTTGTCCGCACAATGGATATCGGTGGCGATAAAGAACTTCCTTACTTAAAATTGCCTCATGAAATGAATCCTTTCTTAGGCTATCGTGCATTGCGTATCAGCTTGTCTGAACTTGGGGACGACATGTTCCGTACCCAACTTCGTGCGTTGTTACGTGCTTCTGCTCATGGTAACTTACGTATTATGTTCCCAATGGTGGCAACATTGAAAGAGTTCCGTACAGCGAAGAAAATGTATGAAGAAGAGCGTCAAAAATTGATTGACGAAGGCGTTGAGATTTCTAACGAGATCCAAGTCGGAATCATGATCGAAATTCCAGCAGCAGCTGTCTTAGCAGACAAGTTTGCGAAGGAAGTTGACTTCTTCAGTATTGGTACCAATGACTTGATCCAATACACAATGGCTGCAGACCGCATGAATGAACGCGTGTCTTACTTGTACCAACCATACAACCCATCCATCTTACGCTTGATCAAAAACGTGATCGATTCAGCGCATGCTGAAGGCAAATGGGCTGGTATGTGTGGAGAAATGGCCGGCGATCAAACTGCTGTGCCACTTCTTGTAGGTATGGGCTTAGATGAGTTCTCAATGAGTGCAACATCTGTTCTGAAAACACGTAGCTTAATGAAACGTTTGTCAACCACTGACATGCAAGAATTAGCAAAACGTGCATTAGAAGATTGCGATACAATGGAAGAAGTTGTAGAGTTAATCGAACAGTATGTAAAATAATCATTTCTAGGCAACAAGCAATTTTTGCTTGTTGCCTTTTTTTGTTTTAAGAAGACATTTTGTTTGATTTGACTTGCAACAACTTACTACTTTTTTCAGAAAACGAACAGTTTTGTCATATCTTGGAATTAAGCTATGATTCCCTGAGTTTTTCCCGTATCATGGTTAAATGGGGAACAAAATCTAGGACCATGGTAGGAGTATCTCTGCGATCGCCTATGGTATACTAATATCAGATATAAGCATTTCCAAGGAGGAATCATCTTTGAAAGTACTTCTTTATTTTGAAGGAGAAAAATTATTAGCTAAATCAGGTATCGGTCGCGCATTGGCCCATCAGCAACGAGCGCTGACATCTGTCGGGATTCCTTTTACTCTTGATAAAAATGATGAGGATTATGACATTCTTCACATCAACACGTATGGAATCAATAGTATGCATATGGTCAATAAAGCCAAAAGACAAGGAAAAAAAGTGATTTACCATGCCCATTCTACAGAAGAGGATTTTCGGAATTCATTTATCGGTTCAAATCAGCTTTCGCCATTATATAAAAAATATTTGATCAATCTTTATTCCAGAGCCGATCAATTGATCACCCCGACCCCTTATTCGAAAGAACTTTTGGAAGGGTATGGTATCCAAGTGCCGATAGAAGCGATCTCAAACGGGATCGATCTTGACAAATATCAGCCGGATCATGAGAAAGAAAAAGCCTTTCGTGAGTATTTTCAGCTTTTACCTGATCAAAAAGTCATTATATCGGTCGGTTTGTTTTTTGAACGAAAAGGCATTCTTGATTTTGTAGAAATAGCTAGACAATTGCCTGAATATACGTTTATCTGGTTTGGTCATACACCAATGATGACGATTCCTAAGCAGATCCGCGACCTTGTCAATGAAGACCATCCAGAAAATGTGCTGTTTCCCGGCTATATCAAAGGAGACATCATCGAAGGGGCATATTCAGCGGCTGATCTGTTTTTCTTTCCTTCCTATGAAGAAACAGAAGGGATCGTGGTCCTTGAGGCGTTAGCCAGCCACCAAAATGTGCTTGTTCGGGATATTCCAGTATATAAAGGGTGGCTAAGCAATGGGCACAATGCATACATGGAGAAAACCAATCAAGGGTTTATCGAGAAAATCAAAGGAATCGTAGATGGCACGTTGCCACAGTTAAGTGAAGCGGGTTATGAAACGGCCAAGCAAAAGAGTATTGATGAAATCGGATATGAGCTAAAAGAAGTTTATACAAAAGTGATGAATACGGAATAAAGAAACTAATGTAAAGTTTGGAGGTACCGTTTTGAAAATCGGATTTTTTACAGACACCTACTTCCCCCAGGTAAGTGGTGTGGCGACATCGATCAAGACATTGAAAGAAGAGCTTGAGAAAAAAGGCCATAAAGTGTATATCTTTACTACGACCGATCCCAATGCTGATCTGGACGAAGAAGATATCATTCGCATGCCAAGTGTCCCGTTTGTGTCCTTCAAAGATCGGCGAATCGTAGTGCGCGGCATGTTGTATGCCTATTTGATCGCCAAAGAGTTAGAGTTGGAATTGATCCATACCCATACCGAGTTTGGCTCTGGGATGTTAGGGAAAATGGTGGGGCGCAAATTGCAAATTCCTGTGATCCATACCTACCATACGATGTATGAAGACTACTTGCACTACATCGCCAATGGGAAGGTCTTACGGCCGTCTCACGTGAAATATCTTTCGCGGCTATTTGCCAACCACTCGACAGGTGTTGTTTGTCCAAGTGAACGAGTCATCGATACGCTGAGGGGGTATGGTGTTGTTTCACCGATGCGGATTATCCCCACAGGGATCGAAGTCGAGAAGTTTCGTCGACCGGACATTACATCTGAAATGAAAAAAGAATTGCGGGAGAAATTAGGTATCACTGAGGATCAACCCATGCTGCTTTCCCTCAGTCGTATTTCTTATGAAAAGAATATCCAAGCGATCATCGATGGGATGCCGGAAATTCTAACCAAGATTCCTGATGCGCAATTAGTGATCGTTGGGAAAGGTCCGCATAAAGAAAAATTAGAAGAAAAAGTGGTGGATATGGCGCTAACTGACCATGTTCAATTTGTCGGCGAAGTGGCGAATGATAAAGTGGCGATCTATTACCACGCTGCCGATTACTTCGTCAGTGCCTCCACTTCAGAAACACAAGGACTGACATACACGGAAGCAATGGCTGCTGGGACCCCATTAGTCGTTGAAGGCAATGATTACTTAAACACCTTGATCGATGATCCATCGTTAGGCGTCACCTATGAGAGTGATCGGGATTTCGCAAAAGCATTTATTGATTATTATGAACAAAAGATTCCTGCTGATCCCGAAGTTCTTTCTAGGAAGATGTACGAGATCTCGGCTTTACGCTTTGGTGAGTCGATGCTGTCTTTTTACCATGATATGGTTGCCTATTATGAAACCGAACGCATCGAGAAAGAAACCGAGCAGACGTTAGAAAAATTCAAAGTCAAATTAAAGGCTTTTCGCCGAACGATCGATTAAACAGAAAATTTTCGCAAGTTCATGTTTTTAGCGTATACTAAAGACATGAACTTTTTTATTTTGGAGGGATCTGCATGAAATTAGGATTTATCGGTACTGGTGTCATGGGTCAAGCGATGGTTGGTCATCTCTTAGCTGCAGGACATACAGTGAATGTTTACAATCGGACGAAAGCAAAAACAGATGAACTCGTTGCGAATGGAGCAATTTGGTGTGACACCCCAACAGAAGTTGCATCAGAAAGTGAAATCATCTTTACAATGGTTGGGTATCCATCCGACGTTGAAGAAGTTTACTATGGGCCTCAAGGGATTTTTCAAACGGCTGTGACGGGCAAAACATTGGTGGATTTTACCACCAGTACACCTGATTTGGCAGAACGAATCTATCAGACAGCGAAGGAAAAAGGTGCTGCGAGTATCGATGCGCCAGTTTCTGGTGGTGACCTTGGTGCCAAAAATGCCACGCTAACGATTATGGTTGGTGGCGATGAAGAAGCTTACCAACAAGTAAAACCACTTTTTGAAGTATTAGGAAAGACGTTTCAACTTCAAGGAGGGGCAGGAAAGGGGCAGCATACGAAAATGGCCAATCAGATCATGATTGCCGGAACCATGACGGGGATGACAGAAATGCTGGTCTATGCGAACCAAGCCGGTCTTGATTTACCACGAGTGATTGACACGCTTTCTGGCGGTGGGGCAGCCAATTGGTCCATGACGAATTACAGTCCTCGTATCCTAAAAGAGGATTATTCACCAGGCTTTTTTGTCAAACATTTCATCAAAGATTTGGGGATCGCTTTGGATGAGGCTAAGAAGATGGGATTGGATTTGCCGAGCACCACTTTAGCTAAAAAATTGTATGATCAGTTGGCTGAAAAAGGCTATGAAAATGACGGAACGCAGGCGCTGATTAAACTTTGGTGGCAAGATGGAAAAAAATCTTAAAATGACAAAAAAAATACGAAAAATCAATGCAAGATAGAGGATGTTTTGATACAATATAACGGACAGAAAAAGGAGGCTTACGAATGAAAAGTTCGCAATTAGTCGCTATCATCAAACGTTTAGAAGCGATGGTCGAAGCGCAAGACAATGAAGTTCAAGTACGTCGTTTTGAAAAAGAAGGCGTCGAAAAATGTACCGTTACTTATGACAATTCGACAGAAACGTTTGAATTAACGGAAGCAGAATCAAGTCAATCTTATCAATTTGATAATGTTGATATTGTAGCCATGGAAATCTATGATTTGATCCAATAAGAATGAGTGGGACGTTCGTCGTCGCTTTCTCATTTCTATACAGCAAGCCTACTTGGGCTTGCTGTTTTTTATTTATCTGCTGCTTTTTCTTGGCGGTACAGGTGATTAAGGATGATCCCTAATGGATCGAGATCTTCCGGGGCTAAAGGCAGCGCAGCGCTTGATGGCGGAAGTGGCTGGAATGTTTCTTCGGGAGAAAGAATGTTTGTTTGGATCAACTTACCAAAGCTGACTTGATAGTATTTGAGTTGAGTCGTCTGTGATACTGGCTCCTCTAAGTCAAGGGGAATCGAAAAAATCACTTCCGGTTCTTGAATGAACTGATTGACCCTCACGATTTCTTGGTAAAAGCTTTCTGCTAAATGGATCTCTCGCTGCAGTACACTAGCTTGTTCAAACAATAAGTGATCAATCAGGTATGCCAAGCGTTTTTTAAGGAGTGAAAAACAGTCTGTCTTCTTTCCTGCAAAAAAACAGCCGATCTCTCGCCACTTCTCTTCCAAGGGATACGCCTCCATTTGAGGGAGTTGTTTACGTAAGGTTAATAGCGTCAGTTCGTTGACAGTCGGCAATTGAAACGTTTCTGACAATAATTGAAACAACACAGGCAATTTTTTTGTTTGCCGAAAGGGGCCATAACTGCCAATTTGTGGTGTTTGAGTGATCGTGAAGCTATGATTCGTCAAATCAACAAAGCAATAGTTCGCTGAATGGTTCATTTGTCGGTTGTAGATAGGATGAAAAGCTTGGATCAAACGACATTCAAGTAATAGTGCATCCAATTCTGTATCTGTTTCGATCGTTTCAAAATCAACGACATTATAAACAAGTCGAAGCACCTTATTGGCATGCTGCTGGTTTTTTCGGAAGTAGGAAACGACACGCTGCTTCAATGATTTGGCTTTTCCCACATACAAGACTTCGTTGTGTTGATCTTTCATTAGATAAACGCCAGGCCTTTCAGGGAGTGCATTTGCTTTGTTTTTTAGAAACTCTTTGTTCGGATTCATCGATCTTTCCTCTCCTTCCTTCAAAGAGTAGCAGATGAAGCTTAAGAGAGCAACGTTTGCTGGCCATTGACAAGAAAAAATTAGAAATAGAGTGGAAGCAACGCAATGATAAACTTTGACATTCAAAGGAAATTTCTCTATAACGGAAACGGATTATTTTGTCAACTCGCAGCTTTTAAAATCTTAGAAAATCAATTCTTAAATAAAAATGCGCTTAAAAATAAAAAAAGTTCGAAAAAATTCTTGCATTTCTCAATAACTTCCGATATAGTTTGACTATCAAATGATTTGATTATCAAAGTATTCGGATGGTGAAGGTTATGGAACCCAATTTAGAAACAGTTAATGACTACTTAGTCAGCGTCTTTAATGACATCTTAGTGATTGAAGAATCTGAATTGAAAAAATCTCAATTCAAAGACCTTTCAATTACCGAAATGCATACCATCGAAGCCATCGGGATGTACAAAAAAAAGACCACGACTGAAGTTGCCAAAGAGCTTTCGATCACTGTTGGGACTTTGACCATCGCGATCAATCGTTTGGTGAAAAAAGAATATGTAGAACGGATTCGCAGTGAAGATGATCGGCGAGTCGTCAAACTAGGTTTGACGAAAAAAGGAAAACTCCTTTATCGTGTTCATCAGCATTTTCATCGTGAGATGGTGAAGGGTGTCTTGAGTCAGATGTCTCCTGAAGAGGAACAGGCACTGTTGAAAGCACTGAAAAATCTGCATGACTTTTTACAAGATTAGTAAGTGAGAATAATGGATGAATATGTTTGGAAAAATTACCGCGACTGCAAGTTATGTTCCAGAAAAAATCGTAACAAATGATGATCTATCAAATTTGATGGATACTTCAGATGAATGGATTCATTCTCGCACGGGAATCAAACGAAGAAGAGTCGCTGTCGGCGAAAACACTTCAGACCTTTGTATTCGCGTCGCTCAAACGCTCTTGCAAGATGCTCAGCTTTCAGCAGAAAGTCTGGATTTTATCTTGGTAGCGACGATCACACCGGATTTCAATACACCGGCGGTTGCTTGCCAAGTCCAAGGGGCGATTGGGGCAGTCAATGCCTTTGCTTTTGATATCAGTGCAGCATGTGCTGGTTTCGTGTATGCATTGTCTATGGCTGAAAAACTGATTCGAACGGGCGCTAAAAAAGGATTGGTCATCGGTGGAGAAGTACTTTCAAAAGTCTTGGATTGGAACGACCGTTCGACGGCTGTTTTATTCGGAGATGGTGCCGGCGGTCTATTGTTGGAAGCATCTTCAGAGCAGCATTTGCTCAAAGAGTCTTTAAAAGCAGATGGGACGCGAGGCATGTCCTTAACATCTGGTTTTCGCACGAATGAGAATCCTTTTTCACAAAACGCTCCGGCGTATAGTGCTTGTATGCAAATGATTGGACGAGAAATCTTTGATTTTGCGACGCGTGATGTGGTCGCCTCGATCAATGATCTGATACAAGATGAAGCAATTGATTATTTTTTGCTTCACCAAGCAAATTCACGCATTTTAGACAAAGTTGCTCGCAAGCTGAAGCAACCCCGTGAGAAATTTTTGCAAAATATGCAAGATTATGGCAATACTTCGGCAGCCTCGATTCCGTTATTGCTAGATGAAGAAATCAAACGAGGTACACTGTCCCTTGGCAGTGGTCAAAAAGTGGTGTTCTCAGGTTTTGGCGGCGGATTGACATGGGGAACTATGTTAGCCACCTTATAACTTGTTCACGAAACAAAATTACTATTGAAAAACACATTGGAGGAATATACACATGGTATTCGAAAAAATTCAAGAAATCGTAGCAGAAGAATTAGGAAAAGAAAAAGAAGAAATCAAATTGAACACGAACATCCAAGAAGATTTAGAAGCAGACAGCTTGGATCTTTTCCAAATCATTAACGAGATCGAAGATGAATTCGATGTGAAGATCGAAACAGAAGATGGTATCACAACCGTTGAAGATCTAGTTAAATATGTAGAAAAACAACAAGCATAAAACAAAGGCTAGGCAGACAGCCTAGCCTTTCCTTTTTAAGAACGTGTTTTTGCTGATTCATAGACGAACTGCAAGAATCCATGTTCTCCAACAACAACGAACAAAGTAATGAAGGAGTGCAAGATGAAGACAGCCTTTTTATTTAGCGGTCAAGGTGCACAGTACCCCAAAATGGGGGAAGAGCTCTATCACCAAGAAGCAATCGTTCGTGAGACGTTTGAACAATCCAGCACTATTCTAGGATATGATATGGCCGAGTTATGCTTTACTGAAAACGAACGTTTAAACCAGACGGAATATACACAGCCTGCCATTTTAACAGTAAGCACAGCTTTTTGGCGACTTTTGGATGCGCAAGGAATCGAAGCAGATGCTGTTGCTGGCTTAAGTTTAGGTGAATATACAGCCTTAGTCGCTAGTGGCGCGCTTGATTTCAAGACCGCAGTCGCATTGGTGCAAAAGCGCGGTCGGTATATGGCAAGTGCGGCGCCTGCAGGTGTTGGGAAAATGGTTGCTGTGATGAACACACCCGCTGAAACGATTGAAGAAATCTGTAAAGAAGCAAGTCAAGTGGGGATCGTGACACCAGCGAATTACAATACGCCGCAGCAGATCGTCATTGGCGGTGAAGCGCCGGCAGTGGATAAAGCGGTGGAATTGTTACAAGCTGCTGGAACCAAACGGGTGATTCCTTTAAATGTCAGCGGTCCTTTCCATACTGCTTTGTTGGAACCGGCATCGCAGCAATTAGCACAGGAATTAGCTCAAATTACCTTTGATGAGTTGCAAGTACCTGTCATCAGCAATACGACCGCGCAGCCGATGCAGCAAGACCAAATCAAGGAACTGTTGACGCTGCAAGTGAAATCGCCAGTGCGTTTTTACGAAAGCATTGCGACACTGAAGCAGCTTGGCATCCAACAAGTCATCGAGATCGGACCAGGAAAAGTATTGAGCGGTTTTATGAAGAAAATAGACAAAGAAATCCAGACTGCGCGTGTAGAAGATAGCCAAACGTTGGCAGATACACTAGCCCGATTCAACTAGGAGGAATTTATGGATCTGCAAAATAGAAACGTCTTTGTAACTGGTAGCTCGCGAGGGATCGGTTTTACCATCGCGGAAGCCTTTGCCAAAGAAGGAGCGAATATCGTTTTAAATGGACGAAAAGAAATTCCCCAGTCACTGATCGATCGCATCACCAGCTACGGCGTGAAATGTGTAGCGATCAATGGGGACATTTCTGATTTTGATCAAGCGGCAGCCATGCTTTTGGAAGCAGAAGCGGCAGTCGGACCGATCCACATTTTAGTCAATAATGCCGGAATCACGAATGACAAATTATTGTTGAGAATGAAACCCGAAGATTTTGATTCAGTGATCAAAATCAATTTGACTGGTACCTTCAATATGACGCAGCACGCGTTGAAAAAAATGATGAAGTTGCGAGAAGGCCGCATCATCAATTTGACGAGTGTGGTCGGCTTGACGGGAAATATCGGGCAAGCCAACTATGCGGCAAGTAAAGCTGGCGTGATCGGTTTTACGAAATCTGCCGCTCGTGAAGGTGCCGCTCGGGGGATCACCTGCAATGCGATCGCCCCAGGATTTATCGAAACAGAGATGACTGAAGTGCTGTCGGATAAAGTCAAAGAACAATCATTGGCAAATATTCCATTACAGCGTTTTGGTTCCACACAGGATGTTGCGCAAACAGCAGTCTTTTTAGCAAAAAGCCCCTACATCACTGGTCAGGTGATCAGTGTAGACGGCGGGATGGCAATGCAAGGGTAGGAGGAAGAAAAGATGAATCGAGTAGTAGTTACAGGATACGGCGTCACTTCTCCAATCGGAAATGACCCAGAAACTTTTTTAGCAAGTTTACAAAACGGGACCAACGGCATCGGCCCGATTACAAAATTTGACGCAGAAGCAACAGGGATCTCAGTTGCCGCTGAAGTCAAAGATTTTCCGTTAGAAAAGTACTTCGTTAAAAAAGATACGAAGCGGATGGATCTTTTTTCCATTTATGGAATTTATGCGGCCTTAGAAGCGATGGAAATGGCGAAGTTAGATACAGAAACCATTGATGTGGATCGTTTTGGCGTGATGGTTGGTTCGGGGATCGGCGGCTTGCCAACGATTCAAGACCAAGTGATTCGAATGCATGACAAAGGAGCAAATCGGGTATCACCAATGTTCGTACCGATGTCGATCGTAAATATGGTTGCCGGCAACATTGCGTTACGGGTAGGTGCGAAAGGCATTTGTACGACGACTGTTTCCGCCTGTGCTTCTGGTACCCATTCAATCGGTGAAGCTTTTCGGAACATCAAGCATGGCTACGCAGATGTCATGATCGCTGGTGGTTCAGAAGCGACGATCTGTGAAATCGGTATCGCTGGTTTTGCGTCTCTGACGGCGTTAACCACTGAATCAGACCCTGACAAAGCTTCCGTTCCGTTTGATAAAAATCGTAGTGGGTTTGTCATGGGTGAAGGCGCTGGCGTCTTCATTTTAGAATCATTGGCGCATGCGCAAAAACGTGGGGCAACGATTTTAGGTGAAGTCGTAGGGTACGGTGCGAACTGTGATGCCTACCATATGACTGCGCCAAATCCTGATGGATCAGGTGCCGGAAAAGCAATGAAATTGGCGATGCAAGAAGCATCGATCACCCCGGCTGAAGTTGGCTACATCAATGCCCACGGTACAAGCACGCCCGCCAATGACAGTGCAGAAGCGACATCGATCCAATACGGATTGGGCGAAGACTATAAAAAACCATATGTTAGCAGTACAAAGTCAATGACTGGTCATTTGCTTGGGGCGGCTGGCGGAATCGAAGCCATTGCTTCACTATTAGCATTACAACATCAATTTATTCCACCAACCATCAACGTGACAGAACAAGATCCTGAGATCGACTTGAACGTTGTTATCAATCAAAGCCAACCAGCAGAATTGACCTATGCCATGAGTAATTCACTTGGGTTTGGCGGTCATAATGCAGTGATCTTGTTGAAACGTTGGGAGGAAGCGTAATTGGAAACACATGAGGTAAAAGAGCTGCTCAGCCAATTCGATCAATCGACGTTAACTGAGCTTCAATTAAAAAAAGAGACATTTGAACTTTATTTTAATAAAAATACGACAAGTGGGCTACAAAGTGCATCCTCTGCACCTGCGCCTGCTCCTGCAGCGAATGCTGCGTCAACTCCTGTTGCACCAACGCCTGCTGTCTCAGCAACACCGGACACAGTAGAAACGGCAAAACCTGTTTTAGAGGGCAAAGAAGTTGTCTCTCCATTAGTGGGTGTCGTTTATTTGAAACCAAGTCCTGACAAAGATAACTTTAAGCAAATCGGCGATCACGTGAAAAAAGGCGATATTCTTTGTATCGTTGAAGCGATGAAAGTCATGAATGAAATCGTCAGCGACGTCGATGGCGAATTGGTTGAAGTCTTGGTTGAAAGCGAACAAATCGTTGAATTCAATCAACCATTATTCCGTGTGAAAGAAGGGTAAAGCAATGAGCGCATTAACGATTCAAGAAATCAAAGAAATCATCCCTCATCGTTATCCGATGCTTTTAGTGGATCGCGTTGAGGAGTTAGAAGAAGGCAAACGGGTCATTGCGAAGAAAAACGTTACCATTAATGAGCCGTTTTTCCAAGGCCATTTTCCCCATGAACCAGTGATGCCTGGAGTATTGATCGTGGAAGCAATGGCGCAAGCAGGTGCTGTGGCATTATTGTCATTGGAAGACTTTCGTGGGAAAACTGCCTACTTTGGCGGTTTAGACAAAGCAAAATTCAGAAAAAAAGTAACACCAGGCGATACCTTGATCTTAGAAGTAGAAATAATCAAAGTAAAATCTGCAGCCGGCATCGGCAAAGGAATTGCCTATGTTGATGGGAAAAAAGTGGCGGAAGCAGAATTGACTTTCATGATTGGATAGGTGAGACATGTTTTCTAAAGTATTGATCGCAAACCGTGGCGAAATCGCCGTACGTATCATTCGCGCTTGTCGCGAATTAGGTATTCAAACGGTCGCCGTTTATTCAGAAGCAGATAAAGAAGCGTTGCACACAGAGCTTGCCGATGAAGCGATTTGTATCGGACCTGCCAAAGCAGCTGACTCTTATTTGAATGTACAGCAGATCCTAAGCGCTGCGATCGTCACAAAGGCTGAGGCGATCCATCCCGGCTTTGGCTTTCTTTCAGAGAATAGCCGTTTTGCTGCGATGTGCGAGGAATGCAATATCGTCTTTATTGGGCCAAAGAGTGAGACTATCGATGCAATGGGAAACAAAATCAATGCAAGACGCTTGATGATCGAAGCAGAAGTACCGGTCATTCCCGGAAGCAAAGGCGCGATTTCTGATGTGGAAGAAGCTTTAACGATCGCTGAAGAGATTGGTTACCCGGTCATGCTCAAAGCAGCAGCCGGCGGTGGCGGTAAAGGGATACGGAAAGTCGCCGATAAAGAAGCGTTACCACATCATTTTGCTTCGGCACAGCAAGAGGCGAAAGCGGCATTTGGCAACGATGAAATGTACATTGAAAAAATCATTTACCCTGCTCGACACATAGAAGTGCAAGTGTTAGGTGATTCTTTTGGTAATATTATCCACCTTGGTGAACGCGATTGCTCGCTGCAACGCAACAACCAAAAAGTGTTGGAAGAATCTCCTTCTGTGGTGATTTCTGAAAGCAAACGAGCAGAGCTAGGAGAAGCAGCGGTACGTGCCGCACAAGCGGTAGGGTATCGCAATGCCGGCACGATCGAGTTTTTAATGGCAGACACTGGGGCGTTTTATTTCATGGAAATGAACACTCGAATCCAAGTGGAACACCCCATCACTGAAATGGTGACGAACATTGATCTAGTCAAAAAACAACTCGAAGTTGCTAGTGGTGAACCGCTAGGCTTGACACAAACAGACATCAAGATGACAGGTGCGGCAATCGAATGTCGGATCAATGCAGAAAATCCAGCCTTCAATTTTGCACCGTCACCAGGAAAGATCAACAATTTATTTCTGCCTGGTGGAGGCTTGGGTGTACGGGTAGACAGTGCCATGTATTCCGGCTATACGATCCCGCCTTATTATGATTCCATGATCGCTAAAGTGATCGTTCACGGCGAGAACCGTTTTGAAGCATTGATGAAAATGCAGCGGGCATTAGCTGAATTAGTGACCGATGGTGTCATTACGAATGCAGAATTCCAAATGGACTTGATCAGTCACCCGAAAGTGATTGCGGGAGACTATACAACCGCCTTTTTACAAGAGGAATTTTTGCCAAATTGGACACCTGAACAATAGGAGGGAAGTTGAGTGGCTTTATTTAAGAAAAAAAACTACATTCGCATCAATCCTAATCGAGGTCAGCTGCCAACGAACGAACCAGTCGTCCCAGATAATCTTTGGGCGAAATGTCCTAGTTGCAAACGAACGCTTTATACGAAGGAGATGGGGGCAGAAAAAGTCTGTCCCCACTGCGGGTATAATTTCCGGATCAGCGCCTGGGAACGGATCGCTATCACGATTGATGAAAAAAGTTTTGAAGAATGGGACACAGATGTTACCACAAAAGATCCCCTTGATTTCCCAGGGTACCTGGATAAAGTCGCACAAATGCAAGAAAAAACTGGTTTGCATGAGGCTGTTCTAACGGGAGAAGCCAAAGTTCGAGGATTGCCGTTAGCAATCGGTGTCATGGATGCGAATTTCATCATGGGCAGTATGGGAACGGTCGTGGGGGAGAAAATCACCCGTTTGTTTGAACGTGCGATCGAAAAACAGCTACCAGTTGTTCTTTTTACCGCTTCGGGTGGGGCTCGGATGCAAGAAGGGATTTTGTCACTGATGCAAATGGCAAAAATCTCTGCGGCGGTAAAACGCCACAGTAAAGCTGGCTTGTTTTATCTAACGGTTTTAACGGACCCGACCACCGGTGGCGTTACCGCTAGTTTTGCGATGGAAGGGGATATCATCCTGGCAGAACCGCAAGCATTGATCGGTTTTGCTGGACGACGTGTGATTGAACAAACCATTCGTCAGGAACTACCTGAAGATTTTCAAAAGGCAGAGTTCCTGTTAGATCATGGCTTTGTCGATCAAATCGTTCCACGGACGAACTTGCGGGAGAAAATCTACCATTTGATTTCTTTGCATACGCGGAAAGGATGGAATCGCAATGACTAGAGCAGCCCACGAAATCGTTGAACTCGCTCGCAGCAAAGACCGCTTGACGGCACTGGATTACTTTGAAGGCATTTTTTCTGAGTTTGAAGAGTTTCATGGAGACCGTCTGTTTGGCGAAGATGAAGCCGTTGTTGGCGGGATAGCTTGTTTAGATGGCAAGCCAGTGACCGTGATCGGTATTCAAAAAGGCCGTAATCTACCTGAAAATTTACGCAGAAACTTTGGCTCACCACATCCTGAAGGCTATCGAAAAGCGTTACGCCTAATGAAGCAAGCAGAAAAATTTCAGCGACCTGTGGTCACATTGATCAATACAGCAGGGGCGTTTTGTGGTATTGGCGCGGAAGAACGGGGAGAAGGTGAAGCGATTGCCCGTAACTTGATGGAAATGTCCGATTTAACGGTGCCGATCTTGGCAATCATCATTGGTGAAGGCGGCAGCGGCGGTGCCTTAGCACTGGCATTAGGCGATGAGGTTTGGATGATGGAACATTCGATCTATGCCATTTTATCTCCCGAAGGCTTTGCTTCGATCCTATGGAAAGATGGTAGCCGGGCCAAAGAAGCTGCTGGTTTAATGAAGATCACTGCCCAAGAACTATTTGAATTAGGCGTTATTGAAAAAGTGATTGCTGAAACCCATGAAGAGGCCTTTTTACCGAAAGAGCAATTGATGGAACAGATGAAAGCGGCAATTTCAACGAAACTCGCTGAACTTTCTACGTTGCAAACAGAAGAATTGCTTGAGGCAAGGTATCAGCGTTTTCGCCGATTTTAACAACTAGGATATCCACTCTGATTAGAGAGAGGGTATCCTAGTATTTTTTTATTAAAAGTGTTATTGAATAAATCGTGCAAATGACGAAGTTTTTAGTTTAAAATTTAATTATTCTGTGCTATTATGTATATATTCTGAATATAAGAAGATTATATTGCATAAATATTTGTTTTGAAGAGGAGCGTTTTTAATGAAAAAATTATTTGGAGCACTTGTTGTATTGACGGGGATTTTGGTTTTAGGAGCTTGTGGAAATGGCGGCTCATCGAGTACTGGCAGTTCTAGTGCCAGCGGTTCGGCGGATAACCAATTGGAAGCCATCAAAGCAGCCGGTGTGTTAAATGTGGCAACTTCTGCTGACTTTGCCCCCTTTGAATTTCATGCCTTGATTGATGGCAAAGATACGATCGTGGGCGCAGATATCGATATGGTCAATGAGATCGCTGATCGTCTTGGTGTCGAAGTGAATATTTTGGACCTTGATTTCAATGCTGTCTTGACTGCTTTGCAACAAGGAAAAGCCGATATCGCTGTTTCAGGCATCTCAGCAACTGACGAACGTAAACAGACTTTTGATTTCACCGATAACTATTTTACACCAGAACAAAAAGTAGTTGTTAATAAAAACAATGAGTCGGCATTTGATTCAATCGAAAGCTTGTCTGGCAAAAAGGTGGGCGCTCAAAAAGGCTCGATCCAAGAAATGATCGTTCAAGACCAATTAGCGGATTCGCAATTGGTTTCCATCGCCAAAGTTCCGAATCTAGTCAATGAATTGAAACAAGGATCGATCGACGGTTTGGTGCTTGAAAGTGCGGTGGCTGAATCGTATGTTGCACAAAATGATGACCTCGTGATCACTGATGTAGCATTAGAAGCGTCTGAAGGCGATTCTTATGCAATTGCTTTACCTAAAGGGAGTACCGAACTACAAGAAGAGCTAAACAGTATTTTGAAAGAATTGATTGAAGATGGTACAATCGATGAGTATGTACAAAAGAACACAGATCTAGCCAACGAAAATGCGGCGCAATAGATAGAACGGAGTAGACACAATTATGGATTTATCCTTTTTAGCGATATATTACCCTTATTTTCTTTCTGGTGTGGTGATCACCATCGTGATCTCTATCATCACCGTGATCTTTGGAACGATTCTAGGGGTGATTTTTGCCCTAATGAAATTATCAAAAGTGACGCCTTTGCGCTGGTTTGCTAATGCGTATATTGAAGTCATCCGCGGCACACCAATGTTGGTGCAGATATTGATCGCTTTTGGTCTTTTGCAAGGCATGTTTGCCTTGCCGACAGTCTCGATCGGTGTGTTGAGTCTTGATTTTGGGCGGTTATTTCCTGGAATCATTGCGCTCTCGCTTAATTCTGGGGCATATGTTGCTGAGATCGTCCGAGGGGGAATCAATGCCGTTGATTACGGTCAAACAGAAGCGGCTGGTTCTTTAGGGCTGCGGCCTTTTCAAACGATGCGTTATGTCGTATTGCCACAAGCACTACGCAACATCTTGCCGCCACTAGGCAATGAATTTATCGTTTTGATCAAGGATTCCTCTTTGCTTTCAACGATCGGCATCTACGAGCTGATGAACAGTGCGCAGATCGTTGTCACCAGTTCTTTCCAACCATTAACGCCTTTCTATGTGGCGGCGGTCATTTATTTCATCTTGACGTTTACGACTTCGCGACTATTGAGTTTATGGGAAAAGAAACTAGGAAAAGGCTATCGTCGTTAAAAGGAGAAGACAAGCTATGATGTTAGATATTCAAGAGTTACACAAAACCTTTGGCAGCAATCAAGTGCTAAAAGGGATCACAACGACGATCGAGCAAGGAGAAGTCGTTGTGGTGATTGGACCATCTGGTTCAGGAAAAAGCACGTTCTTACGCTGTTTAAACTTACTAGAAGTACCGACAAGCGGAAAAATCTTTTTTGAAGGAACCGATATTACCGATCCAAAGAATGATTTGTATAAAATGCGGGAAAAAATGGGCATGGTTTTTCAAAATTTCAATCTTTTTCCGAATATGACGGTTTTAGAAAACATTACTTTGTCCCCGACGAAAGTCAAAAAGGTAGCAAAACCAGCTGCTGAAACACTAGCAAAGCAACTATTGAATGATGTAGGTCTGCCTGATAAGGCAAACTCCTATCCACAAAGTCTATCTGGTGGACAAATGCAACGGATCGCTATTGCACGTGCCTTGGCGATGGAACCGGATGTGATGCTCTTTGATGAACCGACTTCTGCGTTAGACCCTGAAATGGTTGGCGAAGTATTGTCCGTTATGCAGCGTTTGGCTCAGCAAGGAATGACGATGGTCATCGTCACTCATGAAATGGGCTTTGCGAAGGAAGTCGCGGATCGGATTTTATTTATGGATCAGGGAATCATTATGGAGGAAGGAACGCCAGAACAGCTCTTTGATCATCCGAAAAACCCGAGAACCATTGATTTTTTAAGTAAAGTATTGTAAAATGCGAGAAGCTCGCAGTTGCAAATGACAATTTTGGACTTTTTCTAAGCATCCTTTCAGTAAAAGGATGCTTTTTTGACGGAAAAAAAGACTACTTTAAAGAAGTGATGGAACAAACTGTTGTTTCGACACCTTCGTTTTTCAGTTCTTTTACAAGAAACCTGCAGAAACTAGCGCACTTGCTAGTATTCAAAAAGATTCTATTGTATAATTACAGGTTGAAGAGGTCTGATCCTTTTAGAAACTGCCTGCTTGCTTGTCAACAGCTAGTACGGTTTCTTTTTAAAGATCGACTATGTGGATCGATGACTAGTCGCCGACTTTTAACATGCGAAGAAATCAGATAGTAAAGGAGATTCTATGTTTTCAAATTATAAACCGACTTGGATGGTCGATGCGATTTATAAAATCACCCCTAGCCAACTAAAGGCACAGGGGATCAAAGGGATTTTGACCGATCTTGATAATACCTTGATTGCTTGGAATAATCCTGATGGAACCGAAGAATTAAAAAACTGGTTATTGGAAATGAAAAACGCTGGCATACCGGTGATTGTCGTTTCTAACAACAATAGTGAACGCGTGGCACGGGCTGTTGCGCCTTTTGGTTTAAAGTACGTACACCGCGCATTAAAACCTTTTTCAAGAGGGATCAAACAAGGGTATCAGCAATTAGGCTTGAAAAAAGAAGAGGTTGTCATGATCGGCGATCAGATTATGACGGATGTACGAGGTGCCAATCGTGCTGGTGTTCGCAGCATTCTAGTGAAACCAGTGATCCCAACGGATTCTTGGAAAACCCAGTTTAATCGAGCAGCAGAAAGAAAAATCATGAACTATTTATTGAAACACAACCCAGAGTTAAAATGGCGTGGAGGAATTTAATATGACAGAAGGAATCGAACAAATTCACTGTATCGGCTGCGGGGCATTGATTCAAACAACAAATCCTAACGAATTGGGGTACACCCCGCAATCTGCATTAGAAAAAGGACTTGAATCAGGAGAAGTCTATTGTCAACGCTGCTTCCGCTTGCGCCATTATAATGAGATTCAAGATGTCGCGCTGACAGACGATGATTTCCTACGTTTGCTGAATGAAATCGGGGAAAAAGACGCCTTGATCGTTAATGTCGTCGATATTTTTGACTTTAATGGTTCATTGATCCCAGGACTGCACCGCTTTGTTGGTGATAATCCTGTTTTATTAGTGGGCAACAAGGTGGATATTTTACCGAAATCTTTGAAAAAATCGAAAATGACCCAATGGATGAAGGAACGGGCTCACGAAGTCGGTTTAAGACCCGTCGATGTATTGTTGACGAGTGCCAAGAAACCGGGTGAAACCCAAGCGTTGCTACAAGCGATCGAAACGTATCGTGAAGGTCGTGATGTGTATGTGGTTGGTGTGACGAATGTTGGAAAATCAACATTGATCAATCAAATCATCAAACAAACAGCAGGGATCAACGAGCTGATCACCACTTCGCGATTCCCTGGAACTACATTGGATAAAATTGAGATTCCATTGGACGACGGGCACTTTTTGATCGACACACCAGGAATCATTCATCGTCATCAAATGGCACACTATTTAGGTAAAAAAGATCTGAAAATCGTGGCACCAGCCAAAGAAATTAAACCGAAAGTGTATCAATTGAACCCTGAACAAACCTTGTTCTTAGGGGGACTTGCCCGTTTTGATTTCATACAAGGAGAACGAAGTTCGTTTGTTGCCTATGTAGCGAATGATGTGGCGATCCATCGGACCAAATTAAGTAAAGCCGATGAATTTTATGAGAAACATGTTGGTGGGCTGCTGCAGCCGCCACGAGCCGATGAAGTGGCGGATTTTCCTGAACTCGTCCGTTTCGAATTTTCAATCAAAGAAAAAACCGATATCGTTTTTGCTGGACTTGGCTGGATCACGATCACCAAACCATGTGTCATCGCCGGGTGGGCGCCAAAGGGTGTCGATGTGCTTAGACGTAAAGCATTAGTATAAGGAAGAAGGAAGAATATGGACTTACGAGGAAAACAAAAAAGATTTTTACGAAGTGAAGCGCACCATCTAAACCCGGTTTTTCAAATCGGCAAAGGCGGCTTGAATGACGCGATGATGGCGCAAATTGAAGAAGCACTAGAAAAACGAGAATTGATCAAAGTCTCATTACTCCAAAATACCGATGAGGTTGCTGACGAAGCAGCTGAAACGATCCGTGAGAAAGTTGGCTGTGAAGTGGTCCAGATCATCGGACGAGTGATCGTTTTATTCAAACCGTCTAGTAAAGAAAAATACCAAACGATTTCAAGCAAAGTTCGTTCAATTTAGGAGGGAGAAGGCATGCAAGGACAAACATTTGGAAAGGTACAAACGGTTTTAGAGACACAAACACAAGAACTTGTACCGAAAAAGCAAGTGGGCATTCTTGGTGGAAATTTTAATCCAGTACACTACGCACATCTGGTCATGGGTGAGCAAGTAGGGCAAGCATTAGGGCTGGATAAAGTTTATTTCATGCCTGAGTATTTACCGCCTCATGTTGATGAGAAAAAGACAATCCCCGCTGAGCATCGTTTAGCGATGTTGAAGTTGGCGATCGCCGATAATCCGCGATTTGCTGTAGAGACCATTGAGTTGGAACGAAAAGGTAAGAGTTATACGGTTGATACGATGCGGGAATTGACAGCTAAGAATCCAGATACTAATTATTATTTTATCATTGGCGGGGATATGGTGAACTATTTACCAAAATGGCATCAAATCGATGAGCTGATGGAATTGGTAACTTTTGTGGGGGTTCGCCGCCCGGAAGTGCCAATCGATAGCCCATACCCGATTATTTGGATCGATATTCCTCTAATGGATGTCAGCTCAACAACAATTCGTAAAAAAGTGCAACAAGGTTGTTCGGTTCGCTACTTATTGCCAGATAATGTGTTACACTATATTCAAGAAAAGGGGTTGTACTTGGATGAAGAGTGAACACTACACACAAGCAGAACGGGAACTTTTGATGCAAAAGGTCCAAATGCAGATGAGTCAAAAGCGCTTTGAGCATGTGTTGGGTGTCGAAAAAACGGCCGTTGCCCTTGCGGAAAAATATGGTGCTTCACCGGTCAAAGCCAGCATCGCTGCTTTGACGCATGATTATGCGAAGGAACGCAGCGATGAAGAATTTCAATTAGTCATTCGTAGAGACGGATTTGAATTGGATCTCTTGAACTGGAACAATGCTATCTGGCATGGACTCGTCGGTGCTGATTTCGTTCAACGAGAATTAGAAATCGATGACGAAGAAATCTTACAAGCGATCCGTTTGCACACAACCGGAGCTGCCAAGATGAGCCTACTAGATAAAATCATCTATGTAGCAGATTATATCGAACCCGGGCGTACGTTTCCTGGAGTCGTTGAGGCTAGGGAAATCGCAATGATCGACTTAGATGCCGCTGTTGCTTACGAAACGAAACATACCTTGCTTCATTTGATCGAAACAGAAGCAGTTATCTACCCAAAAACGATCGAAACCTACAATTTTTGGGTAGCCAAATATAGGAGGGAATTACCATAGATAGTCAGAAAATATTAGAAATTGCTGTAAAAGCCGCCGATTCAAAACATGCCGAAGATATTATGGCATTAGATGTGCGGGAAATCTCTTTGCTAGCAGATTACTTTGTGATCTGTTCAGGAAATAGTGAACGTCAAATCAATGCGATCATTGATGAAGTCATCGATAAAGAAGAAGAAAGTCAAGTATCTGTTCGCCGTGTCGAAGGAAAAGATGGTGGAAAATGGGTCTTGATCGACTTAGGTGACGTAATCGTTCACGTATTCAGTGCCTCAGAACGTGCTTTTTACAACCTAGAAAAATTATGGTCTGATGCGCCGCTTGTGGATCTTAATGAATGGGTCGTGGCGTAATGGCTTACGAAACCTTCGCATTTGTCTATGACGAAGTAATGGATTCCAGTCTCTATAAAAAGTGGCTGGATTTTTCTTGTCGTCATTTAGGAAAAAGAAAACAGCTGTTAGAATTGGCTTGTGGAACCGGTGCGTTAGCCGTTGAATTTGCCAAGGCTGGGTTTGATGTGACTGGGTTAGATCTTTCAGAAGAGATGCTGATGATCGCTAGTCAACGGGCTGAAAAAGAAGAGGCGGCTGTGCAATTTGTTGCGGGTGACATGCTGGATCTCGTAGATATTGGCACCTATCAAGCTATTACTTGCTATTCTGACTCCCTTTGCTACATGGAAGACGAGCAGAGTGTGCAGCAAGTTTTTGATGGTGTTTACAGTTGTTTAGAAGAAGATGGCGTCTTTTTATTTGATGTGCATTCCTTATATCAAATCAATGAAGTGTTTCCTGATTATAGCTACCATTACCAGACGGATGAATTTGCCTTTCTTTGGGAAAGCTATCAAGGAGAAAAAGACCATAGCATTGAACATTTCTTGACCTTTTTTGTTGCACAAGAGAATGGGTTGTTTGAACGCTTAGATGAGCTTCATCAAGAAAGAACCTATCCTCTCGAAAGCTATTTAAGAATGTTAGAAAATGCTGGTTTTGCTAATGTTGAATGCTACGCTGATTTTATCGATACAAAACCAAATGAAAAAAGTCGTCGCTGGTTTTTTGTCTGCCATAAGTAACCGTTATGTAAAACAGGAGGGATGTCGATGAAGGCTTGCGGACTAGTCGTAGAATATAATCCTTTTCACCATGGCCATCAATACCACGTGGACAAAGCCAGGCAAGAAACCAACGCCGATGTCATTGTAGCCGTGATGAGTGGAAATTTTTTACAGCGTGGTGAACCGGCGATCATCGATAAATGGCAACGAGCCCAAGCGGCATTGCAAAATGGCGTCGATTTGGTCGTTGAACTGCCATCCGCTTGGGCCGTCCAGTCTGCTGATTTTTTTGCAGCGGGAGCGATTAGGATCTTACAAAATCTGCAATGTGATTCTTTGTGTTTTGGTACAGATGCGAAACAACCCTTTGACTATGCAAAGTTCGCTCAGTTTGAAAAAGAAAATCAGCGGATGATCGATGACGCATTTCAACGCATAGCTAGGCAAAATGCTACCTATAGTCAAAAAATGAGTATGGTCCTCAGTGAGCTTTATCCTGAGTACCATGCAGAAAAAGACCAGCCGAATCATCTGTTGGGTATGGCGTATGCACGGGAAGTGTTGTGTTATGAAAAACCAATGAGGCTTGTTCCCATTCAACGAATTGCGGCCTCTTATCATTCAGAACAATTTAAGCATCCAACGATCGCTAGTGCCACAGCCATTCGTCAAGGACTCAAACAAGGTGAAGCTGTTGTGGATTTTGTTCCTGAAGCAACACAAAAATTTCTTTCGCAAACAACAGTCGACTGGGAAGCCTTTTGGCCGTATCTTCAATACCAGATCATTTCTGCCCCCCTCGAAAAATTAGCTGCTATTTACCAGATGGAAGAAGGACTAGAATATCGACTAAAACAATATGTGACTGCGGCGGATTCGTTTGCAGATTTTATCAAGTTGTTAAAGACAAAACGCTATACCCAAACGAGACTGCAGCGTCTTGCTTGTTATGTATTGTTCCAAGTGACAAAAGCTGAAATGAAGGAAGCCCAAGCACATCCCTTTATTCGAGTCTTAGGCTATACAAAGCAAGGGCAGCACTATTTAAAAGAAGTCAAAAAAGAGCTGACCCTGCCGCTGATCGCTAAATTCGGTAAGAAAGAAGCACAGCGCTACGGCTTGTCATTGCGGATCGACCAGATTTATCAGCAAGGGAATGCTCAAATCTCAGAACAAAATTTTCGAAGAATTCCGCTTTTTATTGATAAATAAGTGAAAATTGCTTCACAGAACGCCATTTGACAAGTATAATGAATAAGGATTTTTAAAAACAAGAAAGCGAAGTGAAATCATGGGTCGTAAATGGGCAAATATCGTAGCGAAAAAAACTGCTAAAGATGCAAACAATAGCCGAGTTTATGCAAAATTTGGAATCGAAATCTACGCAGCAGCAAAATCGGGTGATCCTGATCCTCACGCGAACCAAAAATTACGCTTTGTTATCGAACGTGCGAAAACCTACAATGTGCCAAAACACATTATTGACCGTGCGATTGAAAAAGCCAAAGGTTCTGGCGATGAACAATACTCAGAACTTCGATATGAAGGATTTGGACCAAATGGATCAATGGTGATCGTCGATACTTTGACAAACAACGTCAACCGTACCGCAGCCGATGTTCGGGCCGCTTTTGGTAAAAACGGCGGGAATATGGGTGTTTCTGGGGCAGTTGCTTATATGTTTGATAACACAGCATTATTTGGCTTTGCTGGTGACGATGCCGATGAAATCTTAGAATACTTGATGGACAAAGAGATCGATGTTCGTGATGTTGTTGAAGAAGATGGACAAATTATCGTTCACGGTGAACCAAGTGACTTCCATGCCATTCAGGAAGCCTTGAAAGAAAAAGGAATCACCGAATTTTCAATTGCTGAAATGCAAATGATTCCTCAAAATGAAGTAACCTTAACTGGCGATGATCTAGAAAAATTCGAAAAAATGATCGATGTATTAGAAGATCTTGAAGATGTTCAAAATGTCTATCACAATGTGGCAGACGCTGAAGAATAAGACATACTGGCAGCCTAGAGGTGATCTGGCTGCCAGTTTTTGGTGTTTTTTTCATCAACCTTCCGTTGTTTAGTCAAGTGAAAAAAACAAGAGAGCGAGAAGCACTTCTCTTGAAAATTCTTCAATATTCATCGTCTTTTCAGTTGGTTTCCAGACATTTTATATGTTATGATTTACTACATAAGCAAACAACTCGTTAGGGGGGCAGACATGGAAGAAAAAATCGTTTTAGAGCCATTTAATCGAATCTTAAGTGGTTTTGAAAAGCTAGCAGAAGTGTCTGTATCGATTTCTGACTGCTCGGCTCTTTGTCGGAAATATCAAAAGTATGGGGTGGAAGGGTATCGTCTAGGCGATTATCGTGGTTCTTCTTATTTGAATCGTTATTTAAATGTCGTCGTTGATCGCGCACCCTTGTTAATTTATAAAGAGCGATTCTTGATTCCTTTGGTCTTTCGCATGTCGGAATACTCTGAACGGCTCTTTATCGATGATTATCGAATGGAAGGGTTCTTCATGCTGTTGGATTGGCTTTTGGAACACCGACCAGAAAAAGCAATTATTGATTATAAGCGAACGCGTGCTTTACCTCACAGAAAAGAATTGGTGATCGATAGTTCTTATGTGCTTTTTCGATTGACGGAAATTCTCGACGGTGCTGGTTTTCCTCTTAGTCGCTTTACAACGATCGAGGAATTTAGTCAATGGAATCGTACCCATCGTTTGATCGATAATGGCAGTATCGGACGTCATACAAAATTATTTGTTCCAGAAGATCCGGAACACGTTTCTGAGCTGCAGATGATTTTAACAATCGTTGGGATGCGTTATCCAGAAACCCGCTTATTTATTGGCGAATTAAAAGGCTAAAAAACATCACAATCGGCTGGTTTCATTTGAGAATCAGTCGATTGTGATGTTTTTTTGTTAGGTTATTCGTCAATCCGTGATGCTTCTTGAAACTGATAAGTGGCAGGATCAGCTTTCACTAGAAGCGGCAATTCTTCTTGGGTAAGGACGGTCAACTGATGCATCGCCCGTGTCGCCATTGTATAAAAAATCAATTGGTCTTGTTCAGTCGCGAAAGTGGCACCTGGTGTCCAGACAAATACTTGGTCAAACTCTAGCCCTTTTGCTAAAAAGGCCGGGAAGATCATGACATTGCGTTTCATGAAGTCTTCTTCAGAGGTGATCAGCTGCACTTGTTCCTGCATTGTTTCTGTCAGCTGGGCATATAACTGCTGGCAATCCTTTGCGGTTTTACAAATGATCGCGGTGCGCCAACGCTGATTCTCCGCTGCCTTTCGAATACTGGTTTCTAGGAAAGCCAGATTTTCAGATTCAGTTCCTTTAACAATTGTTGGTACCGCACCTTTACGAGCCGTCAATTCCACTTGATCACTGCCAACTAAAAATTGATTGGCGAAATCTGTGATTTCCTTAGTCGAACGATAGCTGGTTTTCAATTGATAACGTTTCACGCTTTCGTGGGGGAATAATTCTGCTAATGCTCCGACGATCGTTTCATTGCCATAAACTTTTTGGTTCAAATCGCCGCACAGGGTGATACCAGCCTTTGGATAAAGCTGACGCAGCAGAGCCACTTGTGCTGGTGGAAAATCCTGCATTTCATCGATAAAGATAAACCGAGCTTTTTCTTCGACGTGAACAGGATAAAGCTGTTTGATCAGTAAGAAAAACAAAACGGCGTCTTCTTGTTTGATTTGTCTTTGGCGCATTCCTTGGCGAATGTTGGCAATACTTTGCTGCCAAGCCGCAGCCTCGATGCCAGTTTCTTTGACTGCAGCAGACTCAACCGATTGTAAAAAGTGTAAGTATTGCTTGGCTTGGTTGATAAACTGAAAGTTTTTCACTCCCCGCGTCAAGGAACGGAACTTCTTACGGACGATCTGCTGTCTGAGTTTCTTCCGCAAACGGCGTTCGTTTTCTTCGCTGTATTCTTGATGAGGATCGTTGGTAAATACTTGTTGCAATTGCTCTTCGGTCGCTTCTTTGACCCAGTCTTTTTTGGCTTCATCTTTTTCCAAGCCGCCGATTTTTTTTAATAATTTTGTTTGAAGCAGTTGGGTTCTTTGGTAAATCGGCAATTCATGATTGGTTTCTTGGTACCAGCGGCGAATCTGTTCTTTTGTCAAATAGGTTTGCCCTTGGATTTTTAGATCACGGAACAAGGGGCCGATCGGTGCAATCGAACGGACATAACGGTTGATTTTTTCCACCAAGAAAAGACTACTTTTGATTTTTTCAATGGCATCATCGTCGCCGCTTAAAAAGTTCTCTTCTTGTTGGGTTTCTTTTGTTACTTCATAGCCAGTCAGAATCAATTGGATAAAGTGGTGGAAGGTTCTTGTGGGCACTTCACTTTCCCCTAATGAAGGCAGGACCATGGATATATAGTCAGAAAACAAATGATTGGGTGAAAACAGCAAGACTTGTTTTTCGTCCAGCCATTTGCGATTACGGTAAAGTAAAAAGGCGACCCGTTGCAATAAAGCAGAGGTTTTCCCACTTCCAGCAATCCCTTCGATCAGTAAAAATTTATTGGTGGTATCACGAATAATTTGGTTCTGTGCTTTTTGGATCGTTGAAACGATGTTACGCATTTGAGAAGAAGAGGCCTCATCCAAGATTTCCAATAAAAATTCGTCATTGATGATCTCCGAAGTATCGACCATCGATAAGATCTCACCATTTTGAATTTTAAACTGGCGTTTTAAGAGCAGCTCTACCGTAAAACGGTCGGTGTCTGTTTCGTAGAATGTTTCACCAAGTTCTCCTTCATAGTAAAGATTAGCGATCGGTGCGCGCCAGTCAATGACGATCGTTTCTTCCTCTTTGTCTCGTAAAGAAGCGATCCCTAAATAGAGGGTCTCGGTTTCTTGCTCTTCTTTGAAATCGATTCGAGCAAAGTAGGGATTGCCTGCCATCGTTGTTAGGGTTTTGACGCGTTTTTCTTGTGATTCTGCGGTTTGATACTTGATCAGCAGTTCTTGTTCATGCTGCTGGTACTCGATAACTGATTCATAAAAGGCTTCACTGTCGCCTCCGCGAATTTTCTTATCGGCGATTTCTTTTAATTGATCATCCATTTTAGCGGCTAATTCTTGTTTTTGCTGCGAAAGGATCGCTTGTTCTCTGTGGATCAGAGCAATGGTTTCATTGACATGTTGTTGTTCTTTTTGACGTTCGTTCACGAAGGATCCTCCTTAAAAAAATTGCGACATAAAATTATAGCATATTTTCCCTGTGAATGTCGTGGAAAAAAAGAAACTATGCTAATATTTATAAAAAGAGCTTAGGTGTTCAAAAACGAAACGAAATAGAGGTGGAAAAGGTGAGAGAAGAAGCAGAATTGCGCCAATTGATCCTGTCTGTTGGGAAACGTGTTGGGGCACGTGCCATCGGTTTATCTGGTTCACGGACCGATCCACAGGCGCCAAAAGATATTTTGCAGGATTTTGACGTGGTCTTCGTGATGGAGGATATTCAGCCTTTGGTCGATGATTCTTCATGGTTAGAAGCCTTTGGATCAATCATGATCAGGCAAACACCGGAAGCTAGCACGATTTATCCACCCAGCTTGGGTGGTTGTTTTACCTACTTAATGCATTTTCAAGACGGAGCACGAATCGATCTCATGCTTTGTCCTCTTGCACTGGTCGATCGTCTTGCTAAAGAACCAGGCTTGCAGCCGCTGCTTGATCCAGACCAATTACTAAGTTTTGCTAATCAAGCAAATCATTCGCATTACTGGATCAAGCGCCCGACCCAAGCCGCTTTTCAAGAACACTGCAATGAATTTTGGTGGGTAAGCACGTATGTTGTGAAAGGGCTGCTTCGAAAGCAGCTGATTTATGCTGCGGATCATTTATATACCATTTGTTGGCAAGAGTTGTTATGGATTGAAGATTTGTTTGTTGCCCATGCTCAGCAATTTCAGGTGAGTACTGGGAAAAATCATAAATACCTGCAGTCGTTTCTAACGGAAAAGGAGTGGCGGGAATTGACCTCATTGCTTGATTTTTCCACGATCACTGCTTGCGGTCAGTCCCTTTTGAAGATGCAAAAACGATTTGATAAGCAAGCAAAGAAAATCAGCGAGAAATTAGGGTTGGCCTATGATTGGCAAGAAGCTGAGAATGTCCAAACATATACGAAGTATTGGAGTGAAAAAAATTGGCAGATGAGACCAGAGAACCAAAAATAAAAGACAGTCAGATTCAAGCGTTTTGGCAGCGGTTTTTAAAAGCAAATCCAAGAAATCAATCTTCTCTGACCTATGAAGATGCTTGGTCCTTTGGTGATACTTCAGAAATGGCGGATGAACTGGCAGCACTTGTTTTAGCTGGCAAAAAGACAGCGACGACCTCCGCCGCTGCGCTCTATGAAATCGAGCAAGAAGCATTGCCACAATCAGAAACGTATAGTGTCCTTTTAGATGGTTCGGATGTACCAAGAGCTGTTCTTTATTTAGAGTCAGTGTCGATCGTGCCATTTGATGAAGTGACAGCAGCGTTTGCCTTTTTAGAAGGGGAAGGAGATCGCACTTTGGCTTATTGGCGCCGTGTTCATGAAGCTTTTTTTCGACGAGCTTATGCCTCAGCGGGGTTGTCTTTTCACGATCAAATGCTATGCGTTTGTGAAAAGTTTTCTGTCGTGTATCAGGAGGAATAAAGACACGTTTTTCTTTGGAAATCATGGGAATAGCTTTTGTCTTTTTGAAAAAGGTGTATAATCAAAAGCAAACAAAGGAGGAAATCGTATGCCATTTATTCATGTCGAACTAGTTGAAGGGCGTTCGCAAGAACAACTGACGAATATGATGAAAGAAATCACTGAGGCGGTCCATAAAAATACGGGTGCCCCTAAGGAGCATATCCATGTCATCATCAATGAAATGAAGCAAGGAACTTATGCTGTGAATGGCGATTGGAAATAATTCTCTTGCTTTTTCTTGTAGGTAGTGGTTTAATTGAGCCATAATCGATCAATAAAAAAGACACCTGAGTTTGAGAGTCTTCGATAAGAGAGGGAAATCTTGGTTGAAAATTTCCTGGAAGAAAACCAAAGGATGACCACTTTTTTAGACCTCTGTCGAAACGGAGGCGGTTGAACCGTTATCTCATGAAGAGGAAAACAGACTTTTTCTGTTTTCGAACAATAGGTGGAACCACGAGTGATCGTCCTAGTATCGTAACCGATACTAGGACTTTTTTATTGATTGAAATCATTCAAAGGAGGACATTCATATGTCATTATTTATTACATTTCCTGATGGCGCAAAAAAAGAATTTGCTGTTGGGGTAACAACTAAAGAGATTGCTGAAAGTATCTCGAAAAGTCTTGCAAAAAAAGCCTTAGCTGGAAAAGTCAATGGACAACTGATCGATCTTTCACGTCCGATCGAAGAAGATGCAACGATTGAGATCGTGACACCCGATCATGAAGACGCCTTAGGTTTACTTCGTCATTCGACAGCTCATTTAATGGCTCAAGCCATGCGCAGACTCTATCCATCGATCCATTTTGGAGTAGGACCTGCAATTGATTCTGGTTTTTACTATGACACAGACAATGGGGAAAACCCAGTAACTGCGGAAGATCTACCAGCAATCGAAGCAGAAATGATGAAAATCATTAAAGAAAATCTGCCAATTGAACGACGTGTATTAACAAAAGAGGAAGCTTTGGCTCTTTTTGCTGAAGATCCATACAAAGTTGAGTTGATCACAGAATTACCAGATGACGAAACGATTACTGCCTATCAGCAAGGAGAATTTGTTGACTTATGCCGCGGCCCTCATGTCCCATCGACAGGTCGTATCCAAGTGTACAAATTGTTATCAGTAGCCGGAGCCTATTGGCGTGGAAGTTCTGATAATCAAATGATGCAAAGGGTATATGGAACAGCCTTTTTCGATAAGAAAGACTTGAAGGAATTTATTCGTTTACGAGAAGAAGCAAAAGAACGCGATCATCGTAAATTAGGGAAAGAATTAGAATTGTTTATGTTGTCCCCTGAAGTCGGCGCGGGTTTGCCTTTCTGGTTGCCAAAAGGAGCAACGATCCGTCGTACGATCGAGCGTTATATCGTGGATAAAGAAGTTAGCCTTGGGTACCAACACGTATACACACCAATCATGGCAAACGTGGATTTATACAAAACATCAGGGCACTGGGATCATTACCACGAGGACATGTTCCCACCAATGGATATGGGGGATGGCGAAATGCTGGTTCTACGACCAATGAATTGCCCGCATCACATGATGGTTTACAAAAATGACATCCATTCGTATCGTGAACTACCAATTCGGATCGCTGAATTAGGAATGATGCACCGCTATGAAAAATCAGGGGCACTATCAGGGTTGCAACGGGTTCGGGAAATGACCTTAAATGATGGTCATACATTTGTTCGTCCTGATCAAATCAAAGAAGAATTCAAACGGACACTGGATCTTATGGTGGGCGTTTACGAAGACTTTAATATTACTGACTATCGTTTCCGTTTAAGTTATCGCGATCCACAAAACAAAGACAAATATTTTGATGACGATGCGATGTGGGAAAATGCGCAAACAATGCTAAAAGCGGCCATGGATGAATTAGAATTGGATTATTTTGAAGCTGACGGTGAAGCAGCTTTCTACGGACCTAAACTAGATGTCCAAGTGAAAACAGCTTTAGGTATGGAAGAAACCTTGTCAACGATCCAATTGGATTTCTTATTGCCTGAACGGTTTGATCTAACATATGTTGGTGAAGATGGCGAAAACAATCACCGTCCAGTGGTGATCCACCGCGGAATCGTTTCAACGATGGAACGTTTTGTGGCTTACCTGACAGAAGTCTATAAAGGGGCATTCCCGACTTGGTTGGCACCAATCCAAGCATCGATCATTCCGGTCTCAGTCGAAGCCCACAGCGACTATGCTTACGAAATCAAAGAACGCCTGCAAGCGCAAGGACTGCGAGTGGAAGTGGATGACCGCAACGAAAAAATGGGGTATAAGATCCGTGCATCACAAACCCAAAAAATTCCTTACCAAATTGTTGTTGGGGATCAAGAAGTCAATGATGCGACAGTCAATATCCGTCGCTACGGCAGCAAGGAGACCCAAGTCGAAGAATTGAATCTGTTTGTTGATGCAATGGCTGCTGAAGTGAAAAATTATAGTCGAGCATAGCTTTTGGTTCAAAGAAAACGAATGATTTTATAGTATAGGCACCTGCTTTCAGCAGGTGCTATTTACCTTTTTTAATCTATATAAAATAAAATAATTAGATTTTTTTTGTTTTTGTGAATAAAATCGTGTATAATTAGTAAGTGATAAAAAGGAATAAACTAGAAGGAGTTTGTGATGAATTATAATTACGGAGTTAGAAAGAAATCGGTTGTATCGGTCATTTTATTAACATTTATTACTTGTGGCATTTATACATTCTTTTGGATGTACCAAACAACCAAAGAGCTGGCAGAATACAGCGGGGATAATCGTCTTTCGCCAGAAACGTCGATTTTACTCACGATCCTTACTTGTGGATTGTATCAAATTTATTGGTGGTACCGAATTGCGGATATCTTTATGAGTGCACAACAACGAGCGAATATGCCTCGTCTGAGTGACAACAAAATTCTTTTTGTCGTCTTGAGCCTGTTTGCTTTTGATTTCATCAACATGGCGATTTTACAAGGTGATATGAACCAAATGTGGGAAGCGGCTGATCAAAATGCCATGACCTCATCTAACAATACAAACGATTCGTCTGATTCAGATGATTGGGTAGATTATTGATTTGTCCGTTTAAATGGTTAACGGGGTTTCCTTGTCCAGGTTGTGGCATGACGCGCGCCTATTTGCACTTATTTCAGGGTGATCTTGAAGGTGCGCTGCATTTTCATCCCTTGTTTTGGTTAGTGCCGATCGTATTCGGAATTGTTTTATTCAAAAAAAATCCGAAAATCAGCAAACTTTACTACAGTCACAATCTGTGGGTGACATTGACACTTTTGGTACTAGTGGTTTATGGTGGTCGGCTCTGGCTTCATTTCCCACATGACGCGCCAATGGACTTTGATCCAGAGAGCATTTTCCCACAACTACTACGTCGGATTGGTCAAGTGATTCACTAACAGCCATTCACCCAAGCATTAAAAATCTTTAAGAAAATACTTTGTTTTTTTCTGAAAGCGAAGGGAACATGCGACAGTAGTTGAATCTTTATGAAAATTGTGTTATATTTACAATGTAATGATACTTAGAGTGAGTGAGCGGTTTTTTCGCTCACTCTTTTTAATGGAATGAAGTTCGTTTCGTTGAGAAATAAAGGAGGCGATGTTGTGAGTACGGTAGTGGAAACTGTTACAGATATAGTGACCCCTATTCTGGATGCGCAAAAATTTGAATTAGTTGAAGTAGAATTCGTGAAGGAAGGGAAAAATTGGTTTCTTCGTGTGTTCATTGATAAAGAAGGCGGAATCGATATCGAGGAATGTGCCTTTGTCAGTGAACAACTTAGTGAACAATTAGACCAATGCGAACCTGATCCTATTCCACAGGCCTATTTCTTGGAAGTTTCTTCCCCTGGCGCCGAGCGTCCATTGAAGAAAGAAGCAGATTATCAACGGGCAGTCGGCGAGTACATTCATGTTTCTTTATATCAACCGATTGATGGAGAAAAACAGTTCGAAGGCTTTTTACAGTCATTCGACGAAAATCAGCTAGTTATGAAGACCCGAATCAAAACCAGAGAAAAAGAACGAACGATCGACCGGAAAAATATTGCCAAAGCTCGTTTAGCCATTCAATTTTAAACACGGAGGAATGAAAGAATCATGAGTAAAGAAATGTTGAATGCATTGGATGCATTAGAAGCAGAGAAAGGCATTTCAAAAGAGATTGTCATCGATGCCTTGGAAGCGGCATTGGTTTCAGCGTACAAACGTCATTACGGGCAAGCACAAAATGTGGAAGTAGAATTTGATCAGAAAAAAGGCAATATCCACGTCTATGCAGTCAAAGAAGTGACAGAAGAAGTCATGGACTCGCAACTAGAGGTTTCATTAAAAGAAGCGATGACAATCAACCCCGCTTATGAAATCGGCGACAAAATCCGCTTTGAAGTAACGCCTAAAGACTTTGGTCGTATTGCGGCGCAAACGGCAAAACAAGTCATTTTGCAACGGGTCCGTGAAGCGGAAAGAAACATTATCTATAACGAATTTAGTGCGTACGAAAAAGACATTTTGCAAGGAATCGTTGAACGCCAAGACAATCGTTATATCTATGTAAACTTAGGCAAAATTGAAGCCGTGCTTTCAAAACAAGACCAAATGCCAAATGAGTTTTATCAACCCCATGATCGGATCAAAGTATTCGTTTCTCGTGTTGAAAATACTTCAAAAGGACCTCAAGTATTCGTTAGCCGCAGCCATCCAGATTTGCTGCGCCGATTATTTGAACAAGAAGTGCCAGAAGTATATGATGGTACTGTAGAGATCGTAAGTATTGCTCGTGAAGCAGGGGATCGTGCCAAAGTTGCTGTTCGTTCCTTTGATGCCAACGTCGATCCAGTCGGCACTTGTGTTGGCCCTAAAGGTCAACGGGTTCAAGCGATCGTTAATGAACTAAAAGGCGAAAACATGGATATCGTGGAATGGAATGAAGATCCAGCGATCTTCATCGCCAATGCGTTGAATCCAGCAGAAGTCAGCGACGTTATTTTTGATGTTGATAATCCGAAGGCTTGTACTGTTGTCGTGCCTGATTACCAACTATCATTAGCGATCGGTAAACGCGGACAAAATGCTCGCCTAGCAGCCAAATTGACTGGCTTCAAAATCGATATCAAATCAGAAACAGACATGGAAGAATTTTATGCGAAGCTGGATGAAGGCGACTATATCGATGAGTATGATGCCAATGCTTCAGAAGCTGCTGAAGAAATCAGTACAGAAGCAACAGAATCTGCAGAAACAGTTGATGAAGCGATCCTTCCATCAGACATGACTGCGGATGATTATGAAAATGTTGAGTTTGACGAAAAATAGTTGAGGTGAGATCGTGATGAAAAAACGAAAAATTCCTTTACGAAAATCAGTGATTTCAGGCGAAATGCTACCTAAGAAAGAAATGCTTCGTATCACTCGTTCAAAAGAAGGCGTTGTTTCCATCGATCCGACAGGAAAAATGCCAGGTCGGGGAGCTTATATAGCGATCGAACCGGCTGAAGCCCAGAAAGCATGGGATAAGCGTATCTTGGATCGAGTGCTGGAAACGAAATTGACAGATGAATTTTACCAAGAACTATTGGACTATGTAACGCACCAAAAAGCGCGAAAAGAGTTATTTGCAAATGAATAAAACCAAAGCATTAAATATGTTAGGACTAGCCATGCGTGCTGGGAAATTAGTAACTGGTGAAGAAATGACTTTAAAAGAGATTCGCAATGAGAAAACTGCTTTAGTCATTATCGCCAGTGATGCTGGTAAAAATACACAAAAGAAAATTAAGGACAAAAGTTCTTATTACGAAATTCCGCTCCTAGATGCATTTTCTGCTGATGAAATCAGTGCGGCCATTGGGAAACCAAGAATGGTCATTGGCATCTTAGATCAAGGATTTGCAAGGAAGGTGCAGGAATTAATATTAGGTTAGGAAGGTGATTGCATGGGAAAAAAAAGAATTTATGAACTTGCAAAAGAATGGAATAAGTCGAGCAAAGAGGTTGTTGAAAAAGCACAATCTTTAGGCTTTGATGTCAAAAATCATATGGGCGCGATCTCAGATGGAGAGGCGCAAAAATTGCAGCAGTCATTAGGCGGCAATCCAAATGGTAAAACATCTGCAAACTCAAATCCCGCAAATCAGAAACCAGCCAACCAGCCGGAAAAACAAGAACAAAAGAAATTTAAAACGCAAAGAAATAATCCTAACTTCCAAAACCGTCATAACAATCAAAGTCAACAGCGAACTACGCAAAGCAATAACCGTCCTGCTGGTCAAGGACAAGTAGATCGCACGAACAGTCAAGGAAGTAACAGACCAAATAACCAAGGAAGTCATAATCGAGTGAATAACCAAGAGAATCGTAACAATCAAGGGCAACAAAACCGCCCAACAAACCAAGGACAACAAAACCGTCCGAATAATCAAGGGCAACAAAATCGCCCAACAAACCAAGGACAGCAAAACCGTCCGAATAATCAAGGGCAACAAAATCGTCCGAACAATCAAGGACAGCAAAACCGTCCAAACAACCAAGGACAACAAAATCGTCCGAACAATCAAGGGCAACAGAATCGCCCAACAAACCAAGGACAACAAAACCGTCCGAATAATCAAGGGCAACAAAATCGCCCAACAAACCAAGGACAGCAAAACCGTCCAAATAACCAAGGGCAACAAAACCGTCCGGCCGCTCAATCTGCAGGAAATACGCAAGGGGCAGACCGTAACAATAACCGTCCGCAAGGATCGAATGATTCTCGTGGAGGAAATCAAAACCGCGGCAAGTCAAACTACGGTGGACGCAACAATAATTTCAACAATAACAATCGCAACAAATTCAATAAAAAAGGCAAAAAAGGCCGTCAGCAGACGGAAAAGAAACCGCCAGTTCCAGCACGTAAATTCCGTGAGCTACCAGAAGTATTGGAATATTCAGAAGGCATGAACGTAGCGGATATCGCGAAAAAAATCTACCGTGAACCAGCAGAGATCATCAAGAAACTCTTTATGATGGGGGTTATGGTCAATCAAAACCAACCTTTAGATAAAGATACGATTGAACTGCTTGCTACCGATTACGGAATCGAACCACAAGAAAAAGTTCAAGTGGATATCGCAGACATCGATAAATTCTTCGAAGCAGAAGAACAAATTGAAGAGAATTTAGTATCACGACCACCTGTTGTGACGATCATGGGTCACGTTGACCACGGGAAAACAACATTGCTTGATACTTTACGTCATTCACGCGTAACAAGTGGTGAAGCTGGGGGAATTACGCAGCATATTGGCGCTTACCAAATCGACATCAATGGCAAACCAATTACTTTCTTAGATACTCCTGGACACGCGGCCTTCACTAGTATGCGTGCACGGGGAGCAAGTATCACCGATATCACGATTCTTGTTGTCGCAGCTGATGATGGAGTGATGCCACAAACAGTGGAAGCGATCAACCATGCGAAAGCAGCAAAAGTGCCGATCATCGTTGCAGTAAACAAAATCGATAAACCAGGTGCTAACCCACAACATGTGATGCAAGAATTAAGTGAACATGAGTTGATCCCAGAAGCTTGGGGTGGCGATACGATCTTCGTTGAAATCTCAGCGAAATTTGGGCAAAACATTGAAGAATTGCTTGAAATGATCCTCTTAGTAGCAGAAGTCGAAGATTTGAAAGCTGATCCTACCCAACGGGCGATCGGTACAGTCATTGAAGCGCGCCTTGATAAAGGAAAAGGTCCTGTAGCAACACTATTGGTTCAACAAGGGACTCTTCATGTAGGTGATCCAATTGTTGTAGGGAATACTTTCGGTCGTGTTCGCGTAATGACGAATGATTTAGGTCGTCGTGATAAAGCAGCTGGACCTGCTACACCAGTCGAAATCACAGGATTGAATGATGTGCCTCAAGCAGGTGATCGTTTCGTTACTTTTGAAGACGAGAAAACAGCTCGAGCAGCGGGTGAAGAACGTGCAAAACGTGCTTTGATGGAGCAACGCGCATCAAGCAGTCGTGTGACATTGGATAACTTGTTTGAAAGTCTAAAAGAAGGCGAACTGAAAGAAGTAAATGTCATCATCAAAGCAGACGTACAAGGTTCAGCTGAAGCATTAGCTGCTTCATTGAAGAAAATCGATGTTGAAGGTGTGCGAGTGAACATCGTCCATTCAGCTGTTGGTGCAATCAATGAAAGTGATGTAACGCTAGCAGCAGCAAGTAATGCCATCATCATCGGATTCAACGTCCGTCCAACACCGCAAGCCAAACAGCAAGCGGAAGCGGAAAAAGTCGATATTCGTTTGCATCGCATCATCTACAAAGCGATCGAAGAAATCGAAACTGCGATGAAAGGGATGCTTGATCCTGAATTCGAAGAAAAAATCACTGGTCAAATGATCGTTCGTGAAACATACAAAGTATCTAAAGTGGGCACGATCGCAGGTTGCTACGTAACGGAAGGCAGTATTCGCCGTGACAGTGGCGTCCGCGTGATCCGTGACGGCATCGTTATCTATGAAGGCAAACTTGCCAGCTTGAAACGCTTCAAAGATGATGTCAAAGAAGTGAAACTAGGGTTTGAATGTGGCGCGATGATCGAGAAATTCAACGATCTTAAAGTTGATGACGTGATCGAAGGCTATGTCATGGAAGAAGTACCGACAAAATAACGGAATGACAACTATACAAGGAGGCTTTTTGAATGGCTAACTATCGAGATCGCCGAGTGGCACAAGAAATCTTAAAAGAAGTCAATCAAATTCTTCGTAAAAAAGTTCGTGATCCTCGCGTGCAAGATGTGACGATCACAGATGTACGAGTAACTGGAGATTTACAGCAAGCAACGATCTTTTACAGCACCCTAACGGACTTAGCTTCAGATAAGCAAAAAGCCCAAGCAGGACTGGAAAAAGCAACTGGCTTGGTTCGTCGTGAATTAGGTCAAGCGTTAACGCTCTATAAAGTTCCAGAAATCCAATTCGAATTGGATGAATCAGTACAATACGGGAATAAAATTGATGATATGATTCGCGCATTGCACTCAGAAGAATAAAAAAAAGAGCAGCTTCCAATCGAAGCTGTTCTTTTTTATTTGAAAAGAGCATCAGGTATTCATCAGTAAAGTTACCAGTCCAGCAACACCTGTCCCCAAGAGCCAGCCTCCGATCACATCTGTTAAAAAATGGATCCCTAAGTAGACTCTGCTAAAGCCGATCATAAAGCTTAACAAAACTGCCAGCAGAGTCATCGGAAGGACTGCTGAGGGAACCAATTGTCCAAGATTCAAGGCGATCGTTCCGTACATGGCAGCGGATGTGGCAGCATGGGCACTAGGAAAGCTGTGATCTTTTTCTTCAACTAAACGATGATCGATCGGACGATCTCGTCGGACGATCCGTTTGATCAGGTAAGCAGCTGCTGATACTATGAAGATACTGACTGCTGTTTTTGGTGCAAGATCCGCCCGCGATGATGGAAAGACAAACAATAGTAAAGCGATCGCAACTGTCGGAAAGGCTTTTCCTAAATTGGTAAAAAAGTGCATCATGCGCGTCAAAGAAGGCGTACGGCTTTGGATGATCTGCAAAGCAAACGCTTCTTCCCAACGCTGCATCGTGCCGAGCTGAATCATGATCAAAAAGATGGCAAATCCAATAAATGACCCTATCGTTAAAACAACCATTTTAGGACCTCCTTATATGCTTAGTTTATCATGTAATGAGAAGGAGCGAAAAGGATTTTGTCGTGCAATGAATTTTTTTTATATGTTATAATAAGCAAGTTGAAGTGAAATGGAGGAATACGATGGACGGGATTTTACCATTATGGAAAGAGCGTGGACAAACAAGTCACGACTGCGTGTTTAAATTACGAAAAATATTAAAGACAAAAAAAATCGGACACAGCGGCACACTAGATCCTGACGTGGATGGTGTCTTGCCCATTTGTATCGGAAAAGGAACGAAGATCGTCGAATACTTGGTTGATTCTGGAAAAGTCTACACCGGGGAAATCACCTTGGGCTTCAGTACCACTACAGAAGATCGATCGGGGGATATCGTTGAACAACAAGCACTAACTCGTCCGTTTACGAAGACAGAAATCGATCAGGCAATGAAAGAGTTGACGGGGACGATTACCCAGATCCCGCCGATGTATTCGGCGGTCAAAGTCAATGGCAAACGACTTTACGAATATGCTCGCAACAATGAAACTGTCGAGCGACCACAGCGCAAAGCAGAAATTTATTCCCTCAAACGAATTTCAGAGCCGGTTTTTCATGAGGACAATACGCAAAGCTGGCGTTTTGAAGTTTCTTGTGGAAAAGGGACTTATGTTCGCACGTTAGCGGTCGACACAGGGAAATTGCTGGGTGTACCCGCGCATATGTCTGATTTGACTCGCTTAAAAAGCGGTGGTTTTTCTAAAGAACAATCTTACACGATTGCAGAGGTGCAAAAGGCACTCGATGAACAACGTGTTTCGGAACTACTGCTACCGGTGGAATATGGGGTATCGGAGTTTGTTCAAGTGACGATCGATGCGGACCTCTGGCAGAAAGTAAAAAATGGCATGCGCTTGCCTTTCAGCGTGTTTGGATTACAAGAGCGCCCAGAGGAATTAGTGGCGATTTTTTATCGAGAACAATTGATCAGTATCTATAAAGCTCATGACAAATACCAAGATATGATGAAACCGGTAAAAGTCATCCGTACAGAAATAGGAGAATGAACATGGAAATCATTGAAATGAGACACCCTTATGATCACGAAACGATTCCTGATGAGGAGATCGTCTTAGTGTTAGGCTTTTTCGATGGCGTACATCTAGGTCATCAGAAAGTCATTGAAACAGGACGAAAGATCGCAGAAGAAAAAGGGTTAAAATTGGCATTAATGACCTTTAATCAACATCCCTCGATCGTTTTTCAAAAAGTCGATCCTGAAAAAATGCAATACCTGACCAGCTTGGCTCAAAAGGAAGCGCATATGGAAAAGCTTGGAGTAGATATTCTTTATATCATTGAGTTTACTTCTGCTTTTGCAAATCTGGCACCACAGGTGTTTGTGGATGAATACATGATCGGTCTGCATGCAAAAGTTGTTGTTGCTGGATTCGACTATACCTACGGCAAGAAAGAGATAGCCAACATGGCGCTGTTACCAACATATGCAGAAAATCGTTTTGAAGTTGTGACTGTCGCGCAAGAATCGTTTGATGAAGAAAAGGTTAGCTCCACACGCATTCGCTCTGCCCTACAAAATGGCGATATGGCACAAGTCAATCGCTTGTTAGGGTATATTTATGAATTTGAAGGAACCGTCGTTCACGGTGATGCTAGAGGACGAGAACTTGGGTTTCCAACCGCGAATATCAAAGTAAAGAGCACCGTTCGGTTGCCAAAAGAAGGCGTCTATGTGACGGAAATCAAAGTCGGTGACAAGTGGTATCCATCGATGGGATCGATTGGTCACAATGATACGTTTGGTCAGGGGCGCCAGTTAACAGTTGAAATCTATATTCTCGATTTTCACCAAGATATCTATGGTGAAACCGTGGCGATCCGCTGGCATCATTTCTTACGTGATCAAGTCGCTTTCAATGGCGCACAAGCGTTGATCGAACAATTAAAGCAAGATGAACGAGACACTGAAACTTATTTTGATGGGCTTTCTGAAGAAAACTAAGCATTCGTAGTGAAAAGAAGCGTTTCTGGCTTCTTTTCACTTTTTCTTTTTCTTTCTTTTTATAACGTAGTTTATTTGAATTCTAATGCTTTCCCCATGAGGAAAAAACGTTTTTTCGATATACTAAAAAATAGGCAAAAATGATAATTTATGCAGAACGCTGCAAAGGGAAAGGGAGAGAAAAAGTGACAATTGGAAAAAAAGCGAAAAAGGGGAAAGAAAAGAAAGATTTAACTAAAATGAAAACGCCTCATACGTATGTCATCATCTTTGGGGTCGTATTGTTGGCGTGGTTGCTGACTTTCTTAGTTCCCGCCGGGAAATTCAGTACACAAGAAATCGAGTATACCGATGCAAATGGGGAAATAAGTACCAGAACGGTCTTGATGCAAGATTCGTTTCGTTATGCCTACCCGTTAGATAACGAATACGTCTATCAACAGTTGAATCAATTGGAAGAGGATCCACAAGAGTTGGAAGAATTAGATGTCGATCCTGAGGCTTTAGCAGCTGTTTTAGCTGAAGGGCCTAAAGAGTTGTCCCAGAGTCAATTAGACGAGGTGGGACTAACCGATGACACCCTTTACAGTCTTTACGGCGAAAAAATTTATGATACTTCTGAAAAACTGCACAAAACAGCCAAGGTTTGGGGAACTGATGACTTTAACGGTTTCGGCTTCTTAAATTTTGTTTTTGAAGGATTGGCTTCTGGTGATAAATACGGCTCAGCAGTTGGGATCGCAGCACTGATCCTAGTGGTCGGTGGTGCGTTTGGTATTATCATGCAGACCGGAGCGATTGATGCGGGGATCTTTGCATTTATCAGCAAAACTCGTGGATTAGAACGCTTGGCATTGCCGCTGTTGTTCTTTGCTTTTTCATTTGGGGGCGCTACCTTTGGGATGGCAGAAGAAGTCATTCCGTTTTCGATGGTCATGGTGCCTTTCGTGATCGCATTGGGGTATGATTCGATCGTGGCGGTCACCGTCACCTATGTCGCCTCCCAGATTGGAAATGCCACCTCGTGGATGAGTCCATTTAGTGTGGCAGTTGCTCAAGGGATCGCAGGTATTCCCGTTCTTTCAGGCGCAACGTTCCGAATCATCATGTGGGTCGTGGTTACCGCACTATCCGCAGGGTACCTCATGATCTATGCCGAAAGAATTCGCAAGAATCCTGAGAAATCGCTAACGTATCAATCGGATGCGTATTTTAGAAATCATCTTGAAAAAACCTCCAGTGAGCAAAAACCATTTTTATTAGGTCATAAATTGATCTTGGTTGAAATGCTGGCGGTTTTGATCTGGATCGTATGGGGTGTGACGCAGAAAGGCTACTATATTCCCGAGATTGCTTCTCAATTCTTTGTTATGGGCTTAGGGGCAGGAATCATAGCGGTTCTTTTCAAATTAGAAAATATGGGCTTGAATGATGTGGCGAGTGCCTTTCAATCTGGTGCCTCAGAATTGGCAGGAACTGCAATCGTTGTAGGGATGGCCAAAGGGATTCTTCTGGTTCTCGGCGGTTCTGATGCCAATGTGCCGTCAGCGTTGAATACGATTTTGCACAGCATCGGCGGATTGTTAAGCAATGTTCCAGCTTTTATTGGTGCCTGGTTCATGTACATTTTCCAAAGCTTCTTCAATTTGATCGTGACTTCAAATTCAGGTCAAGCTGCATTAACCATGCCGATCATGGCGCCATTAGCCGATCTTTTAGGTGTCTCTAGACAGATCGCTGTCTTGGCTTATCAATTAGGCTCGGGCTTTATGGATGCCTTCACTCCAGTATCGGCAAGTCTGATCGGTGTCTTAGGTGTCGCAAGAATCGAATGGGTGAAATGGGCGAAATTCCAGATCAAAATGCAAGGTTTCTTATTTGTATTAGGAACGATTTTTATCTTTATTGCGGTCGCAATCGGCTTGCAATAAGAAGCAATCAGGCACAAGGAGGAAGCACTTATGAAGGTGATACGACAAGCAGAGGTTTACGCTCCTGACTATTTAGGAAAAAAAGATATTTTATTAAATGAAGACAAGATCATTGCTATTCAAGATTCGATTGAAGGAGGATTCTCAGGTGTTCCTCTTGAAGAAATCGATGGCACAGGGTTACTCGCTGTGCCCGGCTTTATTGACTGCCACTTTCATATCTTAGGAGGTGGCGGGGAAGGCGGCTTTCAAAACCGGACACCAGAAGTGAAGTTGAGTCAATTGACCTCTGCAGGAGTAACGACAGTGGTTGGCTGTTTAGGTACTGACGGAGTAGGCAGAGATATGACTGCCTTGATCAGTAAGGCGCGTGGACTAGAGGCGGAAGGCATCACGACTTATCTTTATGACGGTTCGTATCGATTGCCTTTGACGCCCATCACGGATTCCATCATCCAAGATTTTTTGACTATCGATAAAATTATTGGTATCGGTGAAATTGCCGTTTCTGACCATCGTTCTTCACAACCAAGTTTCGAAGAATTTACCCGCGCGGTGGCGGATGCTCGTGTCGGTGGGATGCTTTCTGGAAAAGCAGGCATCGTAAACGTCCACTTAGGTGGAGGAAAGAAAAAATATGAGCTGCTTTTACGAACCATCGAAGAGACAGAGATTCCAATCAGCCAATTTTTACCGACACATGCCAATCGGACCAGCGAGCTTTTCGAAGCAAGTATTGCTTTTGCAAAAATGGGTGGAACGATCGATTTTACGGCGAGTGAAGATCCTGATTTCTGGGAAAAAGAAGACGATGAGGTTCGCTTCAGTAAAGGATTGAAACGTTTGTTAGCAGAAGGGATCGGGCTGGATCAATTTACCATGACCTCTGATGGGCAAGGCAGCCTCCCGTACTTTGATGAAAACAATCAATTCATAGGTCTGGGTGTCGGCAGTTCGCGAGCGCTGATGGTAGGCATTAAAGAAGCAGTCCAAAAAGAGCAGATTCCATTGGAGATCGCCATTCGAGCAATCACTTCCAATCCAGCGAAAGTATTGAAGCTTGATCAAAAGGGACGTCTTGCAGCAGGGATGGATGCTGATATTTGCTTGCTGAACAAAGACTCATTAGCAGTAGAAACGGTTCTAGCAAAAGGCAGAACAATGGTAGAAGAACAAGAAGTAAAAGTGTGGGGTACCTTTGAACAACTAACATAAGAAGAATTCAGTTTTAACAGACTAAGAAACGGTTGTTTTTCTAAACAGAGTTGTAGAAGAAAATAAGCAGCCCGATCCATGACCAGCATTTACTGGACTTGATCGGACTGCTTTTTTCAATTAAACGCAAGTATTCTTAAGCTTGCAACTCATCCAATTTCTTCATGTCTTCTTCAGAAATTTCAAAGTCAACTTTGGCATTGTCAGCAATGTATTCTTCATGAACGGATTTTGGCAATGGCAGAATGTCTTTTTGTAGCAAGTAACGAATTGAAAGTTGTGGAATAGATTTTCCATAGGCTTCAGCAATCGTCTTCACTGCATCGTTATCGAGTAAACGACCAGTAGCGATTGGTGAATAGCCTTCCACTAAAATTTCGTGCGCTTTGCAAAATGTCAATAGTTCTTCATTTGTGCGGCCAATATGGTAAATAAACTGGTTGACCATCGGTTTCACATCGCAATGATCAAAAATATTTTGCAAATCTTTTTGATCGAAGTTGGAAACACCAATCGATTTTATTTTTCCACTTAAGTAGGCTTCTTCTAATGCTTTCCAAACATCGATGTTTTCAAGATAAAAATCTTTGTTTTCTGGATTGTTTCCCATGATTTTCCAAGGACGAGGGGCATGGATCAAAATCAAATCGATATACCCTAAGTCAAGTTTTTTTAGAGAAGCATCAATGCTATCAACCGCTTCTTGGTAGGTCTTTAACTCAGCAGGTACTTTCGTGGTAACAAAAATTTCATCGCGGGCAACGCCTGAATCGCGCACAGCTTTCCCAACCGCTTCTTCGTTTTTGTAAGCTGCCGCTGTATCGACATGTCGATAACCATTTTGAATGGCAAATTTTGTTGCGTTGTAAGCATCTTCTGGAGAAGATTGCCAGGTTCCAAGGCCAATCTTAGGAATTGCCAGTTTGTTCTGCAAGGTAAATGTTTCTTGTAATATCACGTATCTCAACCTACTTTCATCGCTTTTTTTTGTTACATCTTCCATTATAAAACGTTTTCTTGTTTGAAACAAATCAGACGCTGAAACTTTTGAGGGAAATTGACTTTCAAAAGGATCTTTGATACATTATCAGCAACCTAAACACAGAAAGATGTGGAAAAAATGGATTTTGTTAAAGAAGATTTTGCCTATTATCGGCGCTCTTTTGAATTGATGTATCGCAGTTATTTCCGTAGAAGAATGATTGCCCTTGGTGTGGCGATTTTGATTATCTTAGGTTATTTACTTTTGTTACAAGAAAGTTTGCTTTTAAATATCATTTTGCTAGTTATATTGCTAGGCATAATGGCGTGGTTGGTTTCACTTTATCAGCGAGCGAGTGAGGTCGTACTTGCTTTCGAAGAAGAAAATCAGGTGCCGCAAATTCATCAACTGACAGAATTTGAGGATCATTATGCGTTCCAAATGAATGATGGAACAACGATGCGCGTGAAGAAAAACGGCAATCGCAACTTTCCTTCCAATAATAAGCAGTACACGTTGATGGCAGGCTATAAAAAAGTTTTCTTTGTGCAACAACCCTTGATGATTTTTTATTATGACCTCTTGGAGATGAAGTATGATGAAGCGTATCGTTTGAAACGAAACCGCCAAAACGGGTTCAATCGTTGGTCGCGTTATTTCAGTTTTCGCTCCTTTAAGGGATCGATTGGCAATGTCTTTCAATTCTTGCTGGGAAATATTTTCTTCTTATTTATTGCATATCGGTTGATCCGCTATCTGATCGATATTTTGCTGCACATTTTATAACTGTTACCAAGGTGAAGATTCTCATCGTTTTCATAGACTGGTGAAAAAGATGATAGGACTTAATTTTTTTAAAAAGGTATACTTAAGTCAGATAAGACAAGCAATTGTCTTTCATGAATAAGAGTCCTGCTCTTGTTAAGTAAGCCGTCAACAACAGCTTATCTATTGTGGCGCTAACAGTTTGGGGGAAGTGTTAGTTCTTGTAACAAACAGATTTTTTTCTGGGCGGGATAAGAACAAAAGCGGTATTTTACCGTACTTAATAAGAGTAGTGCTCTTTATTTTTTCTATGAATATTTGAAGACATCACTTCTTGGAAGTGGTGTTTTTTCTTGCTTAAAAATAGTCCAAGTGATAGGAGAATTCTAAGAACTATGCTACAATGAGTGCCGGTGCTCTCAGCGGTGGGAGCAAAAAAGAAGGTAGAGGAGAATTACTTAGGAATGCCTGAAGGTCAAACAATAAACGATCCATCTACAAAAAGCGCGCAAAATATTTCTGCGTATATACATATACCTTTCTGTGAACATATCTGCTACTACTGTGACTTCAACAAAGTGTTTTTAGAAGGGCAGCCAGTGGATGAGTACATCGAAGCGTTACTAAAAGAAATTGAGCTGACCCTCTTGCGTCAGCCTCTCAATGAGGCGAAAACGATTTATATCGGCGGCGGGACGCCAACGTCGCTTTCGGCGAACCAACTGGATCGATTGCTGTCAGGTGTGCATGAATTGCTGCCAACACACACAGCCAAAGAGTTTACAGTGGAAGCAAATCCTGGTGATTTGAGTGAAGAAAAAATGCTGGTTTTGAAAAACCATCAAGTCAATCGCTTGTCGATGGGGGTCCAGACCTTTGATAATCGCTTGCTTAAAAAAATTGGCCGCAAGCATACCGCTGAAGATGTTTATTCAACTATTCAGCTGCTGGAAAAACATGATTTTCAGAATGTGACGATCGATTTGATTTATGCACTTCCGGGACAAAGCATAGAAAGCTTCCGTGATACACTGACGCGAGCGATTGATCTCGGGTTGCCTCACTATGCGATGTATTCTTTGATTTTAGAAAACAAAACCATGTTTATGAACTGGGTTCGCCAAGGGAGAATGGCACTGCCTTCTCAAGAAGCTGAAACGCAGATGTTTGATGAGGCGATCGCCGCGATGACAAAAGCTGGATTGAACCAATATGAAATCAGTAATTTTGCACGACCAGGGTATGAGTCCTTGCATAATCTAGTGTATTGGAACAATGAACATTATTTTGGCTTTGGGGCAGGCGCCAGCGGGTATCTTGGACAGACTCGCTACAAGAACAAAGGTCCAATCCAGCATTATTTGAAACCATTACAGGAAAATCAGTTGCCAATCCACGAAATCGAAGAATTGACAACCAGCAATCAAATGGAAGAGGAACTGTTTTTAGGCCTTCGTAAAAAGGTCGGCATTTCAAAAATACAGTTTGCAGAAAAATTCGGGAAGTCTTTTCAGGAAATCTATGGTTCAACGAGCGAACAGTTGATTCAAAAAGGCTGGTTGGCTAGTCAAGGTGACCGTGTCTTTTTAACGAAAGCTGGGATGTTTATTGGCAACGAAGTGTTTGAAGCATTTCTCTTGGATGGAGAAAAATAAGAAAGAACGAGTAAGAGAAGTAGCCATTTCGTGCTGCTTCTTTTTTTGATTTCTTTTTTAGCACTCTCTTAGAAAGAGTGCTAAAAAAGTGATGCAAATACTTGACATTCCTAGCAAATATGGTATATTTATAATCGTGTTAGCACTTAATAGGAATGAGTGCTAACGGAGGAGTGGATAAAATGTTGACACCTAGACAACAAATGATTTTACACCTCATCATCCAAAATTATACGAATACTGGTCAGCCCACGGGCTCGAAGCGATTGATGGAAGATGGGGTTGAAGCTAGCTCTGCCACCATTCGTAATGAGATGAAGGCGCTGGAAGAAGCTGGACTTCTGTTAAAGACACATTCATCTTCAGGGCGTGTGCCGTCAATAAAAGGGTATCGCTATTACGTTGATCACTTATTGAAGCCATCGGAAGTTGACCAAAACGAAATTCAAACCATTCGTCATTCTTTTGGAAAAGATTTTCATGAAATCAATGAAATCATCCAGCAGTCTGCCACGATCTTGTCCAACTTGACTAGCTATACAGCGTTGTCTCTCGGGCCAGATATGAAGGAAAGGAAATTGACCGGTTTTCGAATCGTCCCATTGAATGCACGACAGATCATCGCGATCATCGTGACGGATAAAGGGAATGTCGAAAATCAAGTCTTTACTCTTCCTGAATCGATGAGCAGCGAAGATTTGGAAAAAATGGTAAGGATCATCAACGACAAATTGATCGGTGAGCCTCTAATGACGGTCTACCATCGTTTAAGAACAGAGATTCCTATGATTCTGCATAAGTATTTTCAAACGACTGACGGAATCGTTGATCTCTTTGATACGATGCTGAGCCACATTTTTGAAGAAAAAATCTTCGTCGGCGGGCGAATGAATCTTCTGGATTTTGAACCGACGCAAGATGTTAGTCAGTTCAAATCGATGTATTCATTTATGAAAAATGCAGATCAGCTGACACAGCTGCTGGCGCCAAGAGATTCTGCGATTCAAATCAGAATCGGCTCTGAGCTTGGCAATGACTTGTTACAAAATATGAGTCTGATCCAAGCTAGCTATGAAATCGAAGGTCATGGACAAGGAACGATCGCTTTATTAGGTCCATCAAGTATGCCGTATTCACGGATGTTTGGTTTGATGGAAGTTTTTCGAGGCGAGTTAGCAAAAAAATTGGCCGATTATTATCGCGCATTAGACGCTGCCAATGAATAAGCGGCAATGAAACAAATCGTAGAAGGGATGGTTGAAACGTGACGGAAAAAGAAGAGCGTTTAGATGAAGAATTAGATAAAACTGCTGAAGAAACCGCAGAAACAACTGAATCTTCAAATGAATCAACTGAAACTGAAGCACAGACTCCTCAACCAGAGGAAGAAACAGTGGAAAAAAGCGAATTGGAACTTTTGCAAGAAAAGAATAATGAATTGGAAGATCAATTCCTGCGTGCTCGTGCAGAGATCGCAAATATCACTTCACGTAACCGCAACGAGCGGGAACTTTTACAAAAATACCGCTCGCAAGATCTTGGCAAAAAACTGTTGCCAGCAATCGACAATTTGGAACGAGCGATGGCAGCAGATGTCGATCAAGACCAAGCGGCGAATTTGAAAAAAGGCGTTGAAATGGTTCTTGAAAGTCTGCGTCAAGCCTTAAAAGAAGAGGGAATCGAAGAGATTCCTGCTGAAGGTGCAATGTTCGATCCGAACTTGCATCAAGCGGTGCAGACTGTACCTGCCTCTGATGAAACACCGGCAGACACAATCGTTACTGTCTTGCAAAAAGGGTATAAATTGCATGATCGTGTCTTGCGTGCAAGCATGGTCATCGTTGCACAATAGTTCTTTCTATCTATAAGTAGATGTTTAAATTAAAAAAGGGAGTGTATTACTTATGAGTAAAATTATCGGTATCGACTTAGGAACAACAAACTCAGCTGTTGCTGTCCTTGAAGGCGGCGAAGCAAAAATCATTACGAATCCAGAAGGAAACCGTACCACACCTTCTGTTGTCTCATTCAAAAATGGTGAGATCCAAGTAGGGGAAGTTGCAAAACGCCAAGCAGTGACAAATCCTAATACGATTTCTTCTATTAAACGCCATATGGGTGAAGCTGGATACAAAGTAGAAGTTGAAGGCAAATCGTATACACCACAAGAAGTTTCCGCAATGGTTCTTCAATACATCAAAGGATTTGCTGAAGACTATTTAGGGGAAAAAGTTGAAAAAGCAGTCATCACTGTTCCTGCATACTTCAACGATGCACAACGTCAAGCAACCAAAGATGCTGGTAAAATTGCCGGTCTTGAAGTAGAACGGATCGTCAATGAACCAACTGCCGCAGCTTTAGCTTATGGGTTAGATAAAACAGATAAAGATGAAAAAATCTTGGTCTTTGACTTAGGTGGCGGTACTTTCGACGTATCGATCCTTGAATTAGGTGATGGCGTCTTTGACGTATTATCAACTGCTGGGGACAACAACCTAGGTGGGGATGACTTTGATAACAAAATCATCGATCACATGGTAGCAGAATTCAAAAAAGAAAACGGCATTGATCTTGGAAAAGACAAAATGGCTTTGCAACGTTTGAAAGATGCTGCTGAAAAAGCGAAAAAAGACTTGTCAGGTGTAACAAGTACACAAATCAGCCTACCGTTTATCACAGCTGGCGATGCTGGTCCATTGCACTTGGAAATGACCTTGACTCGTGCGAAATTTGATGAATTAACAGCAGACTTAGTAGAACGTACAAAAATTCCAGTACGTCAAGCTTTGAAAGATGCTGGTCTATCACAATCAGAAATCGACGAAGTGATCTTAGTTGGTGGTTCAACTCGTATTCCGGCAGTAGTTGATGCTGTACGTAAAGAAACCAATAAAGAACCAAACAAATCAGTAAACCCAGATGAAGTGGTAGCGATGGGGGCTGCGATCCAAGGTGGCGTGATCACTGGGGATGTGAAAGATGTTGTCTTACTAGACGTTACACCATTATCATTAGGTATCGAAACGATGGGTGCTGTCTTCACAAAACTGATCGATCGTAACACAACGATCCCTACAAGTAAATCACAAGTCTTCTCAACTGCAGCAGACAATCAACCAGCCGTTGATATCCATGTCTTGCAAGGGGAACGTCCAATGGCTGCTGATAACAAAACATTAGGAAGATTCCAATTGACGGATATTCCACCAGCACCTCGTGGCATCCCTCAAATCGAAGTAACATTTGATATCGATAAAAATGGGATCGTTAATGTTTCTGCAAAAGATTTAGGTACACAAAAAGAACAAAAAATCACGATCAAATCATCTTCAGGTTTATCAGATGAAGAAATCGAACGCATGGTAAAAGATGCTGAAGCAAATGCTGAAGCCGACAAACAGCGCAAAGAAGAAGTTGATCTACGCAATGACGTCGATGCATTGTTGTTCACTGTTGATAAAACATTGAAAGAGCTTGAAGGCAAAGTGGATGCAGACGAAGTCAAAAAAGCGGAAGAAGCTCGTGATGAGTTGAAAGCTGCGGTTGAAGCAAACAACTTAGAAGAAATGAAAACGAAACGTGATGCTTTGAATGAAATCGTACAAAACTTAACCGTTAAATTATACGAACAAGCAGCACAACAACAAGCACAAGAAAATCCAGAAGCTGCACAAGGCGGCGCAGACGATGTGGTTGACGCCGACTTTGAAGAAGTAGACGGTGACGATAAATAATCGCTGTTTGTGAAAAAGCCAAAGTCACCGCTTTGGCTTTTTCTTATGAATTTGCGAAACGTATTTTTCTAGAGCGAATTATATGCTAAAATACGAGAGACGCAAGAATAGAGTGGAGGGAAGCCAATGGCAGACAAAAGAGATTATTATGAGGTCTTAGGTCTACAAAAAGGGGCTTCGGATGACGAAATCAAAAAAGCTTATCGTAAGCTTTCAAAACAATATCATCCAGACATCAATAAAGAACCTGATGCAGAAGCAAAGTTTAAAGAGATTTCTGAGGCCTATGAAATATTAAGTGATTCCCAAAAAAGAGCTGCTTATGACCAGTATGGTCATGCTGGTACCGATCCGAACTACGGAGGCGGTTATGGCGGTGGATTCGGCGGCTTTAACAGTGGCGGATTCTCCGGTGGCGGTTTTGGTGGATTTGAAGACATTTTCGAATCGTTTTTTGGTGGTGGAGGCGGCAGAGCAGCCAATCCTAATGCACCTCGACAAGGAGCAGACTTGCAATATGCGGTTGATCTTTCCTTTGAAGAAGCGATTTTCGGAGTGGAAAAAACTGTTCAATACAATCGTGAAGAAACCTGTCATACCTGCGGCGGGAACGGGGCAAAACCAGGTACTTCACCAGAAACCTGTCATAAATGTCATGGTGCAGGTACTATCAATGTTGAACGTCAAACACCGCTTGGTCGTGTAATGAGCCGTCAAACCTGTGATGTTTGTCATGGAACTGGGAAAGAAATCAAAGAACCATGTACAACCTGTCATGGTACTGGCCATGAAAAGAAAAAACATAATGTAAAAGTCAACGTGCCTGCAGGTGTCGAAGATGGACAACAAATGCGTTTATCTGGCCAAGGGGAAGCTGGAACCAATGGTGGTCCTTATGGGGACCTATACGTTGTTTTCCGTGTGGAAGAAAGTGATATTTTTGATCGTGACGGTTCAGAGATTTATTACGAGTTGCCGTTGAACTTTGTCCAAGCAGCTTTAGGAGATGAGGTCAATGTGCCAACCGTTCACGGGAATGTGAAGTTAAAAATCCCAGCTGGGACCCAAACAGGTACGAACTTCCGCTTACGCGGTAAAGGAGCACCTCGCTTACGGGGAGGAGGCAATGGCGATCAACAAGTCAAAGTGAAGCTGATCACACCTAAGAACTTAAATGAGGAACAAAAAGAAGCATTGCGGGCTTATGCAAAAGCTAGTGGTCATGAAACCACCGAACAACAACCAGAAGGGTTTTTTGATAAAATGAAAGATGCTTTTGGTGGGAAAAAGAAATAACAAGTAAATAATCCAATTCATGCCCTTATAAAACCATCAGTTTTATAAGGGCATGAGTGTTTGTATGGCTATAAATGTGCAGTATGTGCGAGAATCGAATCTTCTTGGCCATCTTTTTTTCTTTTCCTTTGAAATCGCTTGCTTAGTGTGTCACAATAAAAGTAGACCAATTGAAGGAGGAGATACAATGGAAAGAATATTTGCGAGTCCGTCACGATACGTTCAAGGAAAAGGAGTATTGAAGGATGGTTTATCTCACATTAAAGATCTAGGAAAGAAAGTGCTGCTTTTGACCGATGAAACAGTTTGGAAAATTGCCGGGGAAGATTTATTTGAAAATCTCAAAGCGGCTGATTTAGGTCCGGTAAAAGAAATTTTTGGTGGAGAAGCTTCTGCAAATGAAATCGATCGTATCGTCTCTAAAGCCAAAAGCGAATCCATTGAAGTAATTGCTGCATTAGGTGGCGGGAAAGCCATCGATACTGGGAAAGCTGTTGCGGATGAATTAAACATACCGATTGCTGTTTTGCCAACGATCGCTTCTACTGATGCACCAACTTCGGCACTTTCTGTTATTTATACAGATGAAGGTCGCTTTGAAAAATATCGTTTTTACAACAAAAACCCTGAACTTGTCTTAGTGGATACAGCCGTTATTGCGAAAGCGCCTGCCAAATTACTTGCAGCGGGTATTGCGGATGCACTAGCAACCTATGTCGAAGCACGCGCCGTTGCCCGAAGCCATAGTAAGAATATGGTGGGTGGTATTCAACCAATTGCCGGCATGGCAATCGCTGAAAAATGCGAAGAGATTCTTTTTGAGAATGCACTGAAAGCCTATCAAGCAAATAAAAAACAAGTCGTTACCGAAGCTTTTGAACAAATCGTGGAAGCCAACACTCTGTTAAGTGGTTTAGGCTTTGAAAGTGCTGGTTTGGCAGCAGCTCATGCGATCCATAATGGCTTGACAGCCCTTGAAGGAGACGTCCATGATTTGACTCATGGGGAGAAAGTTGCTTACGGGACACTTACACAATTGATGCTGGAAAACGCGGATCCTGATGAAATTGACCAATATATTGAGTTGTATCAGGCGTTGGAATTACCAACGACATTAGCTGAAATGCATCTTTCTGATGTTAGCGATGCAGAGCTTATGAAAGTCGGTAAACAAGCAACCATCGAAGGGGAGACGATTCACAATATGCCGTTCACGGTATCCGCAGAAGATGTTGTAGCCGCGATCAAAGCCGTGGATGCCTATGTGACTGCTTATTATCCTCTTTAATGTTATTTTATAAACGTTCATTGATCGATACTTGTTGATTAAAAAAAATATTTGACAAAAAAAAAGAGTCGTGCTATTTTGATAACAAGCAAATTAAAGGAGGGAACAAGACATGACGAACTTCAACACACAAACTACCTGTTGTTGTTGTATGGTGCAAAAAGCAGCATACCCATTTGTCATGCCTATTATTAGTTCCTTTGTCGCAGCAGATCGCTGATTTTTTTAGTGATTCGCTTCTATCCGGATAAGACGACATTTTTTTTGGGTACTGATGTAATAGTCAGTACCCCTTTTTGTTTGCTTTTTTTTACCGCTTTCAATGGCGACGGCTGATGATTGCAAGCCAAAATAGGTATATGAAGCTTACAAGTTTTGCCTAAAAATCTGAATAAGGAGTCAAACGATGATCGTTAAAAATGTAAAAGAATTGATAGGGCATACCCCGCTCTTTGAATTTGATGCCGCAGCTTTAGGCGGAAAAAAGGGAAGTAAAATCTATGCGAAACTTGAATATTTAAATCCTGGTGGCAGCATTAAGGACCGCTTAGGAAAGTACTTGATCGATGAGGCATTTCGTGAGCGTACAATCAATCATGAGACAACAGTAATTGAACCGACAGCCGGAAATACCGGGATTGGCTTAGCTATTGCCGGGATCGAGCATGGACTAAAAATGATTTTTGTTATTCCAGAGAAATTCAGCATTGAAAAGCAGCAATTGATTGAGGCATTAGGCGCAACTATCGTTCATACACCAACGGAAGCTGGCATTCAAGGGGCAATCGAAAAAGCAAAGGAATTAGCAAAAGGACAGCCGAATAGTTTTATGCCATTGCAGTTTCATAATCAGAACAATCCTGCAGCCTATCAAGCAACATTGGGGCCTGAGATCTATCAGGAATTACATGGAAAAATTGACAGCTTTGTTGCAGGCGCTGGCAGTGGTGGTACTTTTGCGGGTGTCGCGACGTACTTAAAGAAGCAAAAATCAAGCACTCGTCTTGCTGTTGTTGAACCGGAAGGATCAATCTTGAACGGCGGTCCTGCCCATGGCCACGAGATTGAAGGGATCGGTGTTGAGTTCATTCCACAATTTTTTGACGATTTGCTTATTGATAACATTTATACGATAAGTGATGCCGAAGGCTTTGCCTTTACTCGTTACTTGGCAAGAAACTATGGTCTGCTTGTTGGAAGTTCAAGTGGAGCCGTGATGGCAGCAGCAGTAAAAGAAAGCCTCGAATTACCAACCGGAAGCTCGATCGCCACAGTCTTTCCCGATGGTGGCGACCGCTATCTATCAAAAAAGATTTATGCTGGCCAATCAGCAATCACACCATTCATAGGAGGAACAAACAATGCATTTTAATACAAAAGTAATTCACGGCGGTATCAGCGAAGACGAACTCACCGGTGCAGTCAGTGTGCCAATCTACCAAACATCTACCTATCGGCAAAATGCTCTTGGTCAGCCAAAGCAATATGAATACAGTCGTTCAGGCAACCCAACTCGTTTTGCCTTAGAAGAATTGATTGCAGATCTTGAAGAAGGCGCTCAAGGGTTTGCTTTTGCCTCTGGATTAGCAGCCACCCATGCGATCTTCACGCTTTTTCAGACAGGAGATCATGTCATTTTAGGAGATGACGTTTATGGTGGGACATTTCGTTTGCTTCATCAAGTATTAGAAAAAAGCGGGTTGACTTATTCACTTGTCAAAACCGATGATTTAGTTGCTATTGAAACAGCAATTCTTCCGGAGACCAAAGCGATTTTTCTGGAAACACCGACGAATCCGCTGTTAAAAATCACGGATATCAAATCGGTTGCGAGACTAGCTGCCCAGCACGATCTCTTGACGATCGTGGATAATACCTTTGCGACGCCATATTTTCAAAAGCCGCTACAATTAGGCGCAGATATTGTGATTCACAGTGCTACCAAGTATCTCGGTGGACACAGTGATGTAGTAGCTGGATTAGCGGTTGCCAAAGAGCCGCTAATCGCCGAAAGAATTGCCTTTTTACAAAACGCTATTGGCGGTGTATTGGGGCCTCATGATAGCTGGTTGATCCAACGAAGCATCAAAACACTTGCTTTGCGGATGAAAGCACATCAAAACAATGCGATGAAAATTGCCCACTACTTACAAGCACATCAAGCTGTTGCAAAGGTCTATTATCCAGGATTGATTGACCATGAAGGTCATGAGATCGCCAAATCACAGATGTCTGGGTATAGCGGTATGATATCTTTTGAACTAAACGATGAATCGAAAACAGCAGAATTTGTTGAATCATTAAAGATTTTTACTTTAGCAGAAAGCTTAGGTGGCGTGGAAAGCTTGGTAGAAGTGCCAGCCGTGATGACCCATGCCTCGATCCCTAAAGAAATCCTCCAGCAATCAGGGATCAAAGATGGCCTGATTCGGTTGTCGGTTGGCATCGAAGACAGTGAGGATCTTCTGGCGGATTTAGAACAAGCGTTTGAAAAGGCAGGTAGCTAGTGATGGGCAGAGAGTTTATTCCAATTTTTTCTGACTGGGCAGCTGAGTACGATGAAACAGTTGCAGGTAAGGATGAAGAATATCGAGCGGTTTTTTTCAAATATGAACAGTTACTAGCTGAAATTGCTGAAAAGGCAGGGCGGTCTGTGGTAGAATTTGGTAGTGGAACTGGAAATCTAACACAAGCTCTACTTACTCAAGGAAAAAACGTGCTGGCAATCGAGCCATCGCCAGAGATGCGGCGGATCGCCAAGTCAAAACCCAGTCTTTCTAAAGTGACTTTTGTAGATGGTGATATGGAGGTTTTTCCTGAAATCACGGATGTAATCGATACGATCGTTTCTACCTATGTTTTTCATCATCTTACGGAGGACGAAAAACAACGGGCAATCGGCAAATATGCGGCGATGCTGCCAAAAGGCGGGAAAGTGCTTTTTGGGGATACGATGTTTCTTTCCCTAGCCCGAAAAATGGAGCTAATCGATGAAGCGCGGCAAGCTGGACACCAGCGACTAGCCGCTGATCTGCAACGGGAGTACTATCCAGTTACTGCGGATATCGAACGATATTTTCGCCAACATGGGTTTACCAGTCGTTTTAAGCAAATCAATGAGTATGTTTGGCTTGTGGAAGCACAAAAAGAGTAGGAGAGAAGTACAATGAAAATGAATGTTGAAAGCTTTAATTTGGATCATACGAAAGTCAAAGCACCTTATGTACGGGTTGCCGATAAAAAACAAGGAACAAATGATACCATCATCAAATATGATGTTCGTTTGAAGCAGCCGAACCAAGCACATATGGATATGGCAAGTCTGCATTCTTTAGAACATTTGACGGCAGAGTTGATTCGTAATCATGCAGATTATATCGTGGATTGGTCACCCATGGGATGCCAAACCGGCTTCTATCTGACTGTCTTGAATCATGACGATTATGAAGAGATTTTGACAGTCCTAGAAAAAACCATGAAGGATGTTTTGCAAGCAACTGAAGTACCTGCCAGCAATGAAGTGCAATGCGGTTGGGCGGCGAACCATACCTTAGAAGGTGCGCAAAAATTAGCGCAAGAATTTCTTGATGAACGTGACAATTGGTCGACCGTTTTTGCCTAAACAAAATAGAAGTAGAAAAAAGGTGCCTGCGTTTGTATTCGCGGACGCTTTTTTTGTTAATCCCGCAAAGAGAGGGGGATTAACTATTTTTCGTTTATGGTTCTACCGCTTGGACGGTGATGCCGACTCCATTCGGATTGTAGGTATGACTAATGTAAAACTCAAATCCTTCATGAACAAAGAAAAGTCTCCGAATGGCGCTAACGTCCCTGATGTGAGCATCTAAACCATACTGTACGATCAATGTCTCTTTGATCTCCTCAACATCAGCCTCTTTCTCGAATTGTGAGAAATCAATACCGAAAAATTCTGGGACATCAACCAATGTGATTTTCGCTAATCTTTCATTACCAGAATCATCAAAGTCAAAATCAAATCTGATTTTGGACAGTTTGTCCCGTGAACCTAAAGGCACTCTTTTTGTCTCGAGAGCGCTGCTATCAACCATCATTGATAACAAATCAATGGCTGAATCAGGTAAGCGAGTGGTTACTTTTCTTACTTCATCAACCATTGCTCCTTGATCGGGAGAAAAAACTTTTCTAGTCTCTTCTGTGACGATCACATTTTCGCGGCGCCGCTTTCGGTTGATGGCACTGCGCTCTTGGTTTACCCGATCACTACGTTTGATGAGATCGAGGCCAAGATCGCTGATGGACTCAGGGGAAGGTCTTTCTTCCAGTAAAGCAGTTAAGTAATCGATCTCTAAAAACTGCTCGTAGGCAGCTGCCGGCTGGTTTTCGCTGTAGAAGAGGGCAGCGCCAAGCAAAAAACAACTGATACCCAAAGAAAGCAAAAGGCTTCTTCTGCTATGCTCCCGGATTTTTTTTCTAAGTCGACTCAGTTTCATTTGATCCTTCAACTCCCAAGTTTTTTAGATGACTTCTGATAAAAGTGGTGATTGAATTTCATCCTGCGTTTTACCAATATCAGTCACGTGAGATCGCTTAATGGATTACTCAATTTCTGATTCAGAAAACTGATCATGCCAGGCCACATCAGAAACGGTTCGGTTAATAAGAGTGACAATGATTGCTTCACCATCGGAATTGATCCAGGCATTGGATTCCACACCTACGACTGCTAGTCGCCAAGAAGGAAGGCCACCCATGGTTTCAAGAACTTGATCGCAAGACATTCCTATTTGCAGTTGATGGAGCAAGTCTTTGTTGACTGTTCGATTCCACCGTCGCGGCAGCCCGATCTGCAATTGTTCACAATACGAAAATTGAGGGGCAGCTGTTTCGGTACTGCTCTGAGCTTGTACAACGTCATCAGAAGAAGGAGTTGTTTCTGATGCGGGTTCTGATGCATGGTTCTCAGTTCTGGAAGAAGAAGCTCTGGTTTCTGAATAAGCTGACAAAGTTTGAGAAGACGACGTTGCTTCTGGTGAAAAACTGCTTTTGGTGTTGTCATCCATGATTTCGTCAATCAAGGTACAGCCAGTGAGAAAGAGGGAGAGTATCATTAGTGGGAAAAATAAAATGATGGTTTTCATAAGATAGGTTCCTCCAAAATGATTTTCTTGGCCTTCCTTTGTTATTTTAATGTTGGTTTTTTATTAGGAAAACCCCGTCATTTGCTATAAAATAAAAAAGAAAAATGTTTGTATACCTATTTTGGTTTGGAGGGAGTGTTGTTTAATAAGTGTAACATGTTGCTTCTGATCTGGCTACTTGATTTCAAATGTCCTTTCATGGTTTTAGTAAAATTAGTATCTGCAGCTTACGATGGTGAAAAGGAAATGTTATAATAGATTTAACTACTCAATAAAAACTTGCTATTTTAAAGGTGAACCCTGTATACTCTTACCAGATCAACAGGAACCAGCATACCGGTTGCTAAGAATTTATGTAAGGATTCATAACAAGGAGAGGAGGGAATGAAGATGAGCATCTTAAAGCAGTGGCAAGCAAAACATCAAGCGAAAAAAGAAGCGAAAAAACAAGCGTTACGTTTAAAAAATGCGCAACTTCGTGCAGCAGGGAAAGAGCCATTGAAGGGTTGGGGAAAGATGGTTGATACTGGCGTCGGAGGGGCGAACAAAGCCAACCCTATCGATACAAAAGTATTTTTAGGTGAAAATCAAAAGCGGATTTCAGAAGAAACCAAACGAAAAAATCAATAAAAAAAAAGACCTCTGCAACAGTCCGAGAAAAGAGCTGTTGCAGAGGATTTTTTTAGATATTCAATACTTTGTCTAAGAAATCTTTCGTACGATCGTGCTTAGGGTTGGAAAAGATTTGCTCAGGTGTACCGTCTTCCAAGAAATTACCGCCATCAATAAACATCACACGGTTTGCTACTTCTTTGGCAAAGCCCATCTCATGAGTAACGATTACCATGGTCATTCCTTGTTTTGCCAAATCCTTCATAACATTGAGTACATCTCCAACCATTTCTGGATCGAGGGCGGAGGTTGGTTCATCGAACAACATCACATCGGGATTCATTGCTAAGGCTCTAGCGATTGCCACCCGTTGTTTTTGTCCTCCAGACAGATTGTCCGGGTACATGTCTTTTTTATCTGCCAGACCTACCGTCTCTAATAAACGAATCGCGTTTTGTTCCGCTTCTTGCCGAGAAGCATTTTTTAGATCCATTGGAGCTAAAATAATATTTTCTAAAACCGACAAGTGAGGGAAGAGATTGAAATGCTGAAACACCATGCCGATATGTTGACGAACAGCATTGATATTGGTGTTTTTATCCATCAGATGTGCGCCGTCAACGATAATATCGCCGCTGGTTGGTTCTTCTAAGCGGTTCAAACAGCGTAAGAACGTCGATTTCCCAGATCCTGAAGGGCCGATCACACAAACGACTTCTCCTTCAGCGATTGAAACATTGATATTGTTCAATACGGTATTGTCGCCGTATTTTTTTACAAGATTTTCAACTAAGATTTTTTCTTTCATGCTATTTCACCTTCTTTTCTAAAACTTTTGCAAGTTTCGTTAAAGCTGTGATCACGACTAAGTAAATAATCGCGATGATCAAGTAGACATAGGTACTTTGTGTGGTTCGTGCAACGATGATTTTCCCAGTTTGCAATAATTCTACGACTCCAATAACCGAGATGATCGTTGTATCTTTCAACGAGATAACGAATTGGTTAACGAAAGATGGAATCATGATTTTGATCGCTTGCGGTAAAATGATTTTCTGCATTGTCCGAGTGTAGGTCATCCCCAAACTACGAGAGGCTTCCATCTGACCTTTTGGCACCGCGTTGATCCCACCACGGACGATCTCAGCGATATAGGCACTGGCATTTAAGGTCAATGTAATGACCCCAGCAGCAAAGTCCGGAATCGTGATACCAATCGCATCGGAGAGGCCGAAGAAGATGAAGAAAGCCAATACCATCATAGGAATACCACGAATGATGTCAACATAGATCCCTGCAAAAACCCGCAATGCTTTGATTGGAGCAACACTAAATAGTCCAAAAATGATTCCGATCACTAATGCTAAGGCAAAAGAAATCAATGCTAGTAAAAGGGTATTCCATAATCCTTTTAACAAGACGTTATAGTTGTTGCTGATCAAACCAGTGATCGTTGATTCATCCACTCGTTTTTCTGTGGCAGAGCCATCTTCAATGTATTTATTGATGATTTGATCGTACTCCCCAGTCCGTTTCATTTCTTTCAATGCTTCATTGAACATTTGGATCAGTTCAGGATTTTGGCCTTTTTTCACCGCAAAACCGTACTGACCACCAGATTCTTTTTCAATCGGTGTCACTAGTTTTTGTCCTTGGCTGATGGCATAACCAATCACTGGATAATCATCCATCATGGCATCAATTTGTCCGCCGTTAACAGCCGCATATAATTGATCGGCAGCATCATAATATTTGATCGAATAGCCATATTTCTCTTCGTTGGCGATCAAGAAGTCTGCACTTTCTGTCCCAACTTTTGCACCGACGGTTTTTCCATCTAAATCTTCATAGGATTTGATGGAATCATTGCCTTCTTTTACAGCAATCTGAATACCACTTTCAAAGTAAGAATCAGAAAAGTCATAGGATTGACGACGCTCATCAGTGATTGTCATCCCAGCGATCATCCCATCTGCTTGGTTACCATCCAACGCTTGCAAAGCTCCGGAAAAACCGATGAAATTGAATTCGATGTTGAACCCTTGCAATTCTGCCGCCCGGTTCATTAAATCAACATCGATCCCTACGTACTCATTGTCTTCATTTTGGAATTCAAATGGAGCGAAGGCTGAGTCACTGGCAATTCGGTAAACATCTTTCTTTGGTTCGACTTTCACCATTTCACTAGTGCCTGCATCTGTATCAGACGTTGTGATGTAAGTATTGACGATTTCGTCGTATTTGCCGGAAGCTTTCATATTGGCTAAACCAGCGTTGAATTTTTCAAGGAGTTCTTGATTTTGGCCTTTTCTGACGGCAAATCCGTAAGAAGCGCCTTTTTCAGGTTCGCCGACAAGCTTCATTGGTTCGCCATTGTTGATAGCATAGCCAAGCACTGGATAATCATCAAAAGCGGCTGTCACAGTACCATTGCGTACAGCGCCATATAGTCCAGTAGCGTCATCATATAATTTGATGTCGTAGCCATATTGGTCTTTATTGCTTTCTAGAAAGCGGGCACTTTCGGTACCAACCTTTGCACCGACCGTTTCGCCTTCAAGATCCTCGTAGCTAGTAATACTGTCATTGTCAGCAGCTACTGCCATTTGAATCCCACTATCGAAATAAGGATCAGAGAAATCAAAGGTTTCTTTACGTTCATCTGTGATACTCATCCCAGCGATCATGCCATCTAACTGATTTGATTGCACGCCTTGAATGGAGGCGTCAAAACCTAAAGGACGTAAATCAACTGCAAAACCTTGATCTTCTGCGATCGCATTTAATAAATCTATATCGATCCCAACGTATTCATTATTTTCATTTTGGAATTCGAAAGGAGCAAATGTTAAATCTGTTCCTATCTTATACGTAGTTTCCTCCGCACTTGCTGACTTTACTGAGAGCGTAAAAATGCTGATAATCAGCGCGATTAAAGCGAAGGACATGTGTTTTCTTTTCAAGAAAATTCCCCCTTTAGATATAACGTATTTATAGATTATATGGATTTTTTCTTCAACACACAAGTCTTTCTCTTTAAAAATATGACAAAATCATTTAAACCTCACATTAGATGTTAGAAAATCAAACATGTTAAGTTATGCTTAATCGCATGAAACTTTCATAGCAAATGATGGCGAAAGTATGTTCGCTATGATATACTTATTTATGGAAAAGCGGCAGCGAGTTTTTCTTTTTTTGTTGTCGTTTAGAATAATCGAGGGGGAATGAAGATGATCGAAAGAACAACTTCCCATGAATTTGACTTAGTATCAAAATATCAACCAGCTGGGGATCAACCAGAAGCGATCCATCAATTGGTTGACGGGGTGGTCGGTGGAAAAAAAGCACAGATTTTGTTGGGAGCCACTGGGACCGGTAAGACTTATACGATTTCTAATCTAATCAAGGAAGTCAATAAACCGACATTGATCATTGCCCATAATAAAACATTGGCTGGACAATTATATGGCGAGTTTAAGGATTTCTTTCCAAATAATGCAGTCGAGTATTTTGTCAGTTACTATGATTACTATCAACCAGAAGCGTATGTTCCTTCCAGTGATACATACATCGAAAAAGACTCCAGTGTCAACGATGAAATCGATAAGCTCCGTCACTCGGCGACAAGTTCTTTATTAGAGAGAAACGATGTGATTGTTGTAGCTTCTGTCTCTTGTATTTTCGGTTTAGGTTCGCCGATCGAGTATGCAAGACAAGTTGTTTCTTTACGAGTAGGGATGGAAAAGTCTCGGGATCAACTATTAAAAGAATTGATCGAGATCCAATTTGAACGAAACGACATCGATTTTCAACGGGGGCGTTTTCGCGTGCGCGGCGATGTTGTGGAGATTTTCCCAGCTTCTCGTGATGAGCGAGCGTTGCGCATTGAGTTTTTTGGCGATGAAATCGATCGGATTCGTGAAGTTGATGCCTTGACGGGCGAGATCATGAGTGACACCGAACATGTGTCGATCTTTCCGGCAACCCACTTTGTGACCAATGAAGACCATATGGAACATGCGATCGCTTCAATCCAAAGTGAACTCGATGAACGACTGAAAGTTTTGCGAGCAGAAAATAAGCTGCTGGAAGCACAGCGTTTAGAGCAGCGAACCAACTATGATATTGAGATGATGCGAGAAATGGGGTATACCTCAGGAATCGAAAACTACTCTCGCCACATGGATGGACGAAAAGAAGGCGAACCGCCTTATACGTTATTGGATTTCTTCCCAGATGATTTTCTATTAGTAATCGACGAATCACACGTAACGATGCCCCAAGTTCGTGGGATGTATAATGGTGACCGTGCTAGAAAACAAATGTTAGTGGATTATGGCTTCCGTTTGCCTTCTGCACTGGACAACCGTCCGTTACGCTTGGAAGAATTTGAGAAACATGTCAATCAAATCGTCTATGTGTCAGCAACACCTGGCCCCTATGAATACGATCAAACCGATACCGTCGTTCAACAAATCATTCGACCAACTGGTCTGTTAGATCCGGTGATCGAAGTACGACCGATCATGGGTCAAATTGACGACCTCGTGGGAGAAATCAATGAGCGCGTCGAGCGAAATGAACGGGTCTTTGTGACGACCTTGACGAAAAAAATGTCTGAAGATTTGACGGATTACTTCAAAGAATTAGGGATCAAAGTCAAATACTTGCACAGTGACATCAAAACATTGGAACGAACAGAGATCATTCGAGACCTGCGCCTCGGTGAATTTGATGTACTGGTCGGAATCAACTTACTGCGAGAAGGGTTAGACGTGCCGGAAGTTTCTCTGGTTGCGATTCTTGATGCCGATAAGGAAGGCTTCCTGCGCAGCGAACGCTCATTAGTCCAAACCATTGGACGGGCAGCTCGAAACTCTGAAGGAAAAGTAATCATGTACGCTGATAAAATGACTGATTCGATGCAGCGAGCGATCGATGAAACGGCGCGACGCCGAAGTATCCAAGAAGCCTACAACGAAGAACATGGGATCGTACCGAAAACCATTATTAAAGAAATTCGCGATCTGATCGCGATCACAAAAGTGGCAGAAGAGACCGGTGAATACACCACGACTTCTTATGAAGAACTGAGTCGTGAGGAAAAAGCAACCTTGTTGTTGAAGCTAGAAAAAGAGATGAAAGATGCTGCGAAAGCATTGGATTTTGAAACGGCTGCTACCTTAAGAGATACTATTCTTGAGCTAAAAGCTGCTGATTAGAAGGAGAAACACTATGGCAAATGATAAAATCGTGATCCATGGGGCACGGGCCCATAATTTAAAAAATATCGATGTGACGATTCCCAGAGACCAACTCGTTGTTGTTACTGGTCTTTCGGGTTCAGGGAAAAGTTCCTTAGCTTTTGATACGTTGTATGCCGAAGGACAACGCCGATATGTAGAAAGTCTATCGGCGTATGCCCGTCAGTTTTTAGGTCAAATGGATAAACCAGACGTAGATAGCATTGATGGACTTAGTCCAGCGATTTCTATCGATCAAAAAACCACCAGCAAGAACCCGCGATCAACAGTAGGGACGGTTACTGAAATCAATGATTATCTGCGGCTTCTTTACGCTAGAATCGGTCACCCGATTTGTCCAAATGATCACATCGAGATCACTAGTCAGTCGGTTGAGCAGATGGTGGATGAAGTTTTGGCATTACCAGAACGCACCAAGATCCAATTGTTGGCACCGATCGTTTACCAAAAGAAAGGGCAGCACAAAAAAGTCTTCGAACGTATCCAAAGAGAAGGCTATGTAAGGATGCGCGTAGACGGTGAAGTCTATGATGTTTCTGAAGCGCCTGAATTAGAAAAAAATAAAAAGCACGATATTGCCATCATCATCGACCGGATTGTTGTGAAGGAAGGCATACGTTCACGCCTGTTTGATTCTTTTGAAGCGGCATTACGGTTAGCGGACGGCTATGCGGTAGTCGATGTGATCGGCCAAAAAGAAATGCTCTTCAGTGAACATTATTCTTGTCCTTATTGCGGTTTTACGGTTGGAGAATTAGAACCACGCCTCTTTTCATTCAACGCGCCTTTTGGTGCTTGTCCAGACTGTGATGGTCTTGGCGTGAAGCTAGAAGTCGATGTCGACTTAGTGATTCCCGATCAAAGCAAAACGTTGCGTGAAGGCGCACTATTGCCATGGAATCCAATCAGTTCACAATATTATCCGCAAATGCTGGAACAAGCCTGTCAAGAATTCAATATCGATATGGACACACCATTTGAAGAATTGCCAGAAGAACACAGAGATATTATCTTGAATGGTTCGAATGGGGAGATGTTCCATTTCCATTATGAGAATGATTTTGGTGGGGTGCGTGATGTTGAGGTCGCTTTTGAAGGGATCTTACCAAATATCAAACGCCGTTATCATGAAACCAACTCTGATTTTACCCGTGATCAAATGCGTTTGTACATGACAGAGTTGACTTGTAAAACCTGTCATGGCTATCGCTTGAACCCTCAAGCGCTGTGCGTGCAAGTCAATGGGAAGCATATTGGTGAAATGAGTGAGATGGCGATCAACAATGCCTTGAACTTTGTCGAAGAATTGAAACTAACGGAACAAGAGCAAATGATTGCACGTCCGATCGTGAAAGAAGTCGATGATCGTTTAAGCTTCTTAAAAAATGTCGGATTGGACTATTTGACCTTGAGTCGTGCGTCAGGCACACTCTCTGGTGGGGAAGCGCAACGAATTCGCTTGGCAACACAAATCGGCTCCAATCTGTCTGGGGTGCTTTACATTCTTGATGAGCCATCGATCGGTCTTCACCAACGAGACAATGATCGCTTGCTAGATTCATTGCGGAAAATGCGTGATCTCGGGAATACCCTGATTGTCGTTGAGCATGACGAAGACACGATGCGGGCAGCAGACTACTTGATCGATGTCGGTCCGGGTGCAGGACATGCAGGTGGCGAGATCGTCGCTGCAGGCACTCCCGATGAAGTCGCTGCCAATGAGTCTTCTTTAACAGGTCAATACTTATCTGGAAAACGAGAAATCCCAACACCGACGGAACGCCGCAAAGGCAATGGTGAAAAGATTCGTGTGACCGGTGCCTCCGAGAATAACTTGAAAAACATTTCGGTCGATTTTCCATTAGGAAAGTTCGTCGCAGTTACAGGGGTCTCTGGCTCTGGTAAATCAACATTAGTCAATGAAATTTTGAAAAAAGCCTTGGCGCAAAAAATCAATCGGAATTCGAACAAACCTGGCCGCTTTAAAACCATTACTGGTTATGAAGCTATTGAGAAATTGATCGATATCGATCAGAGCCCGATTGGTCGGACACCTCGAAGCAATCCGGCAACGTATACCAGTGTCTTTGATGACATTCGTGATTTATTTGCTAAAACCAATGAGGCGAAAGTCCGTGGTTATAAAAAAGGCCGCTTTAGTTTTAATGTAAAAGGTGGACGCTGTGAAGCATGTAAAGGGGACGGAATCATCAAGATCGAGATGCACTTCTTACCTGATGTCTACGTACCTTGTGAGGTTTGTCATGGCAAACGTTATAACTCAGAAACGTTAGAAGTTCATTACAAAGGAAAAAACATTTCGGAAATCTTAGATATGACCGTGGAAGATGCAGTGAAATTTTTCCAACATATTCCCAAAATCCATCGAAAATTGCAAACGATCGTCGATGTCGGTTTAGGTTATGTCACTATGGGACAACCAGCGACTACTTTGTCTGGTGGGGAAGCGCAACGGATGAAGCTTGCCAGTGAACTGCACAAAAATTCCAATGGCAAGAGTTTTTATATCTTAGATGAACCGACGACTGGTCTGCATACGGATGATATTGCCCGTTTGTTGAAAGTTTTGGAACGATTTGTCGACGCTGGCAACACCGTTTTAGTGATCGAACACAACTTGGATGTCATCAAATCAGCGGACCATGTGATTGACCTAGGTCCAGAAGGTGGCGAAGGCGGCGGCACGATCATTGCAACTGGTACACCAGAAGAAATTGCTGCGGTTTCAGACAGCTACACCGGTCATTATTTGAAAAAAGTCCTTTAAGCAGATGAAAAAGCACTCACTTTTTCACTTGTCTGTCAATAGGTTTCGCTAAAGTTTAAGGAAGCGTGAAATATCTGCAAATTTCATGATAAGGGCTTGAAATCAAAATTTTATTTGATAGAATAGCAATAGGTATACGTATATTCGCATTGAATAAACTGCCTATAAGTTCTATCCGTTCAAAGTGGGAGAAAGCAATCAAAGATAGATACTTTGATTGCTTTTTTCTTTGTGGTATTATAATGCTATTGTAATCAAACGAAACGAGAGAGGTCGTTTTTCGTATTCAAAAGAGAGAGTGATTTTTGATGAGTCAGGAAAATTTTCTTCCCATATTATTAGGAAGCGATATGAATGTTTATGGTATGGCCAGAGCGTTCCACGAAGCATATGGTATTCAATCAGTTGCCTATGCAGGCGCCGAACTTGCACCAACCCGCTTTAGTAAAATTGTAAAAATCAATCAAGTGGAAGGTTTTGACCATGATCCCGGATTCACTGAGACGTTGATCAAGTTAGGAAAAAATACTTACAATGATCCTGCAATGAAATATTTGTTGATTCCTTGCGGCGATGGTTATGCGGAACTGTTGGCGAAGCATAAAGAAGAATTGGCGCCCTATTATACCTTTATCGCTAACGATTATTCTTTACTAAAACGGTTGATCAACAAAGTCAGCTTTTACGAAGTCTGCGAGGAATATGGCTTGCCTTATCCTAAGACCTTCATTTTAACGCCTGAACTGTTGACGGAAGGAACGTTCAAAGGAGAGCTGCCTTTTGATTTTCCTGTGGCATTGAAACCGGCAAATAGTGTAGCATGGTTGTCAGTTGATTTTGAAGGACGCAAAAAAGCCTTTATTATTGATAATCGAATAGAATTTGAAGAAATCGTTTCTCGCATTTATCAAGCGGGTTATCAATATGAAATGATCGTCCAAGATTTTATTCCCGGTGATGACAGCAACATGCGGGTTTTAAATGCCTATGTTGATGAGAATCACGAAGTTCGCGTGATGGGCTTAGGTCATCCTTTACTAGAAGACCCAACCCCTGGAGCTGTTGGGAATTACGTAGTGATTATTCCAGACGAAAATGATCAAATTTATCAAATGATCCGTAAGTTTTTAAAAGAGATCGAGTATGTTGGATTTGCCAATTTTGACTTGAAATATGATGCGCGAGACGGGCAATATAAACTATTTGAAATCAACTTGCGTCAAGGAAGAAGCAGTTTCTTTATTACCTTAAGCGGATTGAATTTGGCAAAGTTTATCACTGAAGATTTAGTCTTCGAAAAACCTTATACAGAAACGGTTTATGGCAAAGCTGACGCGCCAGAAGCGAAATTATGGCTAGGGGTACCAAAAAACATCTTCTTGACTTATGCAAAAGAAAATCCTGCGAAAGAACGAGCAAAAAAATTATTAGCAGAAAATCGCTGGGGAACGACCGTCTTTTATAAAGAAGACTTATCGCTGAAGCGTTGGATTCTATTAAAGAGAATGTTCCATCTGTACAACAAACGATTCAAAACGTATTTCCATACGAAAGAAGGCTAGAAGATGGAGAATTTTTTTAGTATTTTAGGCGGCATGGGAACGTTAGCGACGGAAAGTTTCGTCCGCATTTTAAACCGACGGACACAGACCCATAAAGACCAAGATTACTTGAACTATGTTTTATTCAATCATGCGACAGTACCGGATCGGACGGCATATATTTTAGACAACACGTTAGAAAACCCTGTTCCATATTTAATGGACGACATCGAAAAACAAAATTTGTTAAAGCCAAATTTTATTGTGTTGACTTGTAACACCGCCCATTATTTTTTTGATGAGCTGCAAGCTGCCACTGAGATCGAGATTTTGCATATGCCTCGTGAGGCTGCGAAAGTCGTTTTTGAAAAAGGCGTCACTGGAAAAGTGGCCTTTCTTGGGACAGAAGGCAGTGTCAAAGCCGGCATCTATGAGAAAGAATTGCGGAAGTTCGGACTTGACGTCTATCTTCCAGAGCCGACGATCCAAAAAAAGGTCAATACATTGATCTATGATCGAATCAAAGAAAATGATCATTTGGATCAAGAACTTTACTTTGAGATACTGGAAGAAGTCACCGAACGTATCGGCTGTGAAAGCGTAGTGCTTGGATGTACTGAGTTGTCCTTGATGGATGAATTTGTGACTGATAATCCGTATCCAGTCGTCGATGCCCAATCCATTTTAGTTGATCGGACGATCGAAAAAGCATTGGCAAATCGCCAAGCAATCTAAAGCTGATAGCGACGTTAGCGGCATTTTTTGAGCTAACGTCTTTTTTTATGCCGGTGTTCCAATGATACGCCCGGCATGATATAATAGAGTTGTTTCAGAAAGGAGTTTTACCTATGACTGAAGTGGATCATTTAGAATTGGTCATTATTACTGGGATGAGCGGAGCCGGCAAAACGGTCGCGATCCAGAGTTTTGAAGATATGGGGTACTTTTGTATCGACAATATGCCCCCAAGCTTGATCCCTAAATTTTGGGAACTGATCAAAGAATCAGGAAAAGTGACAAAAATTGCCTTAGTTGTCGATCTGCGTTCAAGATCGTTTTTTGAAGAAATCCAAAGTATGCTGATCGATATTGAAAACACGAATTTTATCGACACACGGATGCTCTTTTTAGATGCATCGGACAATGAATTGGTGTCAAGATACAAAGAAACGAGAAGAGCACATCCATTAGCGATGGATGGCTTAGTTACGGAAGGCATTCGCAAAGAGCGAGCGATCTTAAACGATTTGAAGACGCGTGCCAGTATTGTTATCGACACAACGTTGTTGACCCCACGGCAACTGAGAGAAAAAATCAATCAAGAATTTCGTGCTTCTCATGAGACAGGGTTTCGTATTGAAATACTTTCGTTTGGCTTCAAGTATGGCTTGCCGATCGATGCTGATATCGTGATGGATGTTCGTTTCTTACCGAATCCCCATTACATTCCAGAGTTGCGTCCTTTAACGGGTAAAGATGAACCCGTGTATGATTACGTCATGTCTTTTCCAGAAACGGAAGAATTCTATCAGCAATTTAGTACACTGTTGCAAACGATCATGCCAGGCTATGTCAAGGAAGGCAAAAGCAGCTTGACGGTGGCTATCGGCTGTACTGGGGGTCAACACCGTTCGGTTGCATTATCGGAGCGCATCGGTGCGGTTTTGGCAGAAGACTATCGCGTCAATATTACTCATCGCGACAAAGATAAGCGCAAAGAGACGGTGAATCGTTCATGAAAATGAAAACGTACCGGATCAGAAAGCCGAAGATCGTTGTGGTAGGTGGCGGAACTGGGTTACCAGTCATCCTGAAGAGCTTGCGGAATCAAGGTGTCGACATCACAGCGATCGTTACGGTCGCTGATGATGGCGGTAGCAGCGGCGAGATCCGCAATTTGGTTTCCTCTATTTCACCACCGGGGGATCTGCGCAATGTTCTGGCGGCTCTATCTGATATGCCGCAATTATATAATGATATTTTTCAATACCGTTTTAAAGCGGAAGACAAATTTTTAGCCAATCATGCCCTTGGGAACTTGATTATTGCGGCGATTGCTGAAATGCGTAGCAGTACCTATGAAGCCATTCAAATTTTGTCGAAAATCATGCATATCGATGGACGAGTATATCCTTCCTCAGATCTGCCATTGGTGTTGCACGCTGTTTTTAAAGACGGCACCGAAGCGGTAGGAGAGTCCAAAATCGCGGTTGATCGCAAAACGATCGAACGGGTCTTTGTTCGTAATCAAGAAAATAATGATGAGCCGAAAGCAGCTCGTAAAGTTGTTTCTTCAATTATGGAGGCAGATATGATCGTCTTGGGTCCTGGTAGTCTCTTTACTAGTATTTTGCCAAATCTCATGATCAGCGAGATCGGCCAAGCAATGTTGGAAACACAAGCTGAAACGGTTTATATTTGTAATATCATGACCCAAAAAGGTGAAACCGAACACTTTAGTGATGCCGACCATGTGCGAGTCTTGCATAAGCATTTAGGCAAACCCTTTATTGATACGGTGTTAGTCAACACCGAGAAAGTTCCAGAAGGATATATGGACCCAGAGATTTATGATGAATATCTTGTACAAGTGAAACACGATTTCCAAGGACTGCGAGAAGAAGCCAGCCGTGTCATTTCAGCTGACTTTCTGGAGCTTAGAGATGGCGGAGTTTTTCATGACGGAGATAAAGTGATTGAAGAACTTCTACGTATCGTTTACGGGGCCAAAATCTAAGAAAGGAGGGATTTTTTAATGTCCTTTGCAGCAGAAGTAAAAAAAGAATTGACTGCATTAGAAGTTCATCGCGAACATGCCAAGGCAGAACTGGCAGCTTTGATTCGGATGAATGGGTCATTAAGTATCAACAACCAGCAATTTGTTTTAAACGTTCAAACAGAAAACGCGGCGATTGCCAGACGCATCTACTCTTTACTAAAAGATCATTACGACGTGCGCAGCGAGTTGCTGGTCCGTCGCAAAATGAAATTAAAAAAGAACAACGTCTACATCGTTCGTTTGAAGCAAGAGACAAAGCGCGTGCTTTTGGACTTAGATATCATGGATGGGCTGATGTTTCAAAGCCATGTTTCTGATGAGATCATGGGCAATACTCAAAAAATGCGTTCCTATTTACGAGGGGCTTTCATGGCATCAGGATCGATCAACAATCCAGAAACCAGCCGCTATCACTTAGAGATTTATTCCATCTACGAGGAGCATAACCAAGATATTTGCGATATGCTAAACGCATATGGTTTGAATGCCCGTGCATTAGAACGTAGAAATGGGTATATTTCTTACTTGAAAGGCGCTGAGAAAATCGCTGATTTTTTGACACTGATCGGTGCCACCAATTCCATGTTGAAATTCGAGGACGTGCGGATCGTGCGAGACATGCGTAACTCAGTCAACCGTTTGGTGAATTGTGAAACCGCCAATATGAACAAAACGATCGATGCTGCTTCGAAGCAGATCGACAATATCGAGTTTATTCAAGATCGAGTTGGCTTGCAAGCTCTACCTGAAAAGCTGCAAGAAATCGCCGAATTACGTTTGGAACATCCCGAGGTCAGCTTGAAAGAGCTAGGAGAAATGATTCCATCAGGAGCGATCTCGAAATCAGGGATCAATCATCGCATTCGAAAAATCAACGAATTTGCCGATCATCTTCGTGAACAAGTCAGCTAGTCGAATGGAATAAAAATGAATCAAAAGAGCAGGAGCAGATTTGACGTGGATGTTCGCGTCAAATCTGCTCCTGCTCTTTTATTTGTGGTTACTCATTGATCAATGCAGTTAATTCCTCAGCAGTGATCGATTCATCAAAAATGTGCCCATCTAAGATAATCGTTGGCACAAATTGAATGTTGGCGTTTTTCGCTTCTTCCACAATTTCTCCGGCGATCGCAGGATGATTTTGTTCAGATAGCCCTAAGGTATTTTTCGCATATTCTGCCACTTCATTTAAAGATAAATGACCCCATTCGTCTTGTGTTTGATAAATTTTTGTAATCTCAGCGATCGTTGCCTGAGGATCTGTACTGGAAACAAACCGATGCATCACATTGCCTCGTTGCAATGATTCTTTTTCTTTGTCGAATAATTTGATGACACGGCGTAGTTTCCCAGCTGTGACAGCTTCACTTAAGGTCGGTAACGATTCCTCAAACCATTGCCGACAATAAGGACAACGCAAATTCATAAATTCGACGATCGGTTTAGCGGAAGGGTCTCCGATATGTATCCCTGTTACCGCATTTGTTTCTTGTGCTTTGATGATTGAAATATCCATTAAGATTCCTCCTTTTTCTTTTAGTTTACCGAAGTTTCTACTGAAAGAAAAGCCTCAGGTCTTTTGATTCGAGTCTGTGAAATGAGGAGGGAAATTAGCTAAATACTATGTATTTCGTTTCACGAAATAAAGAAAATTACCCAGCCGGTGCTTTTATATTCCTTGATTTTCAGCTATAATGAATTGTGTTTTATTGTGCAAAATGATGATTAAAGGAAGTTATATAGATGAGAAAAAGAAAAACAATGGATGGCAATACGGCAGCTGCCTATATTTCCTATGCCTTTACGGAACTTGCGGCGATCTATCCGATAACCCCTAGTTCAACCATGGCTGAATTAGTGGATCAGTGGTCTGCTCAGGGAAAGCATAATCTTTTTGGGCAGCCGGTGAAAGTGGTTGAAATGCAATCTGAAGCAGGGGCGGCGGGTGTGGTTCACGGCTCATTAAAAACCGGCGCCTTAACGACGACCTATACGGCATCTCAGGGACTTTTGTTAATGGTACCAAATATGTACAAGATTGCTGGGGAAATGCTGCCAGGCGTCTTTCATGTCGCCAGCCGAGCAGTAACAACCAATGCATTGAATATTTTCGGAGATCATACCGACGTAATGGCCACTCGACAAACAGGCTTTGCTATGCTAGCGGAAAGCAGTGTTCAAGAAGTAATGGATTTAGCGCCAGTCGCTCATTTAGCAGCAATTGAAGCCAACATTCCATTTTTAAACTTTTTTGATGGTTTCCGAACCAGTCACGAGATTCAAAAAATCGAGGTGCTGGACTATGAAGAACTCGCACAACTGGTTAATCATGAAAAGTTGGCTGCTTTTCGTCAAAAAGCGATGAATCCGAATCACCCAACAACGAGTGGGACGAATCAAAATCCTGATATCCATTTTCAACAGCGGGAAACGATCAATCAGCACTATCAAACATTGCCTGAGATCGTTCGTTTTTACATGAAGAAAATCAATGCTTTAAGAGGAACCAACTATGATTTAGTGGATTATTATGGTGCTGCGGACGCCGAAGAAGTTATCGTTTCGATGGGGTCCTCGACGCAAACGATCCAGCAAACGGTGGATCATTTGTGCGCTTCTGGACGCAAGGTGGGAGTCTTGTCGATCCATCTGTATCGACCATTCCCATTAGAAGTTTTCTTAGAAAAACTGCCTGCTACCGTCAAAAGTATCGCTGTATTGGATCGCAGCAAAGAACCTGGTGCCAACGGAGAGTCTTTGCTTTTGGATGTGCAAAGTGCCATGTATGATGCAGCGATTCGGCCGACGATCATTGGTGGACGCTATGGTCTTGGGTCAAAAGATGTAACGCCTGATCAAATCGTTGCCGTTTATGACGAATTGATTAAGCCAAAAGCGAGCCAAAAGAAACGCTTCACCATTGGGATCACGGATGATGTGACGCAATTGTCGTTGCCCTCAAAAGGCACGCTAGATCTAACTGATCCATCCACCTTCCAAGCGAAATTCTGGGGATTCGGCTCTGATGGGACCGTTGGGGCGAATAAGTCAGCAATCAAAATCATCGGTGATCATACCGAAAAATATGTGCAAGGCTATTTCCACTATGATTCGAAAAAATCTGGTGGTCTAACGGTTTCCCATCTGCGATTTGGGGATACCCCCATTCGTTCTACCTATCTGATCGAACACGCGGATTTCGTTGCATGTCATACGCCTGCGTATTTGCATACGTATGATTTGCTGAAAGGACTCAAAAAAGGCGGAACCTTTTTATTAAATACGACCTGGTCACAAGAGCAAATTTTAAATAATCTACCGAAGAAGATGAAACGTTATCTTGCTGAAAACGAGATCCGTTTTTATACCATCAACGCCATGCAGTTGGCAATGGAAGTTGGCTTAGGTGGGCGGATCAATACCGCGATGGAAACAGCCTTCTTTTACTTGGCAAACATCATTCCGACCGAGGAAATCTTGCCGATTTTAAAAGAAGAGGCGCTGAAAAGTTATCGGCACAAATCGATGGCGATCGTTGAAAAGAACCAAGCAGCCATTGATCGCACCATCGAATTATTACAAGAAATCCCTGTTCCAAGCGAGTGGGCAACAATCGAAGTGCCGGAAAGGACATCCACTGCTATGACACAATTTGTGCGGGAAATTGTGGAACCCATCAACCGTCAAGAAGGCAATCAACTATCCGTCGGCACCCTCGTAAGGAACCAAATGACTGAAGGGGTGATCCCTGTCGGGACAACAGCGGTTGAGAAGCGGGGCATCGCTGTTGAAGTGCCCGAGTGGCTATCAGATCGCTGTACCATGTGCAATGAGTGTGCCTTCGTCTGTCCTCATGCGGCGATCCGCCCGTTTTTGGCAGATGAAGATGAATTAACCGAAGCACCGGAAGGCTTTATCGTCAGAGAGATGCGAGGAGCGAACGGCCAAAAATATCGAATTCAAGTTTCCGTTGAAGATTGTACAGGTTGCGGCCTTTGTGTGGAGGCATGTCCCGCCAAAGGGAAAGCCTTGACGATGCGTCCTTACGAAGAACAAAAAGAGCAAGCTTTAAATTGGGCTTTTGCGATGACTTTACGCCAAAAGGAAAATCCAGCAAAACCAGGAACTGTTTTGGGCTCCCAATTCAATAAGCCCTTATTGGAGTTCTCTGGTGCTTGTGCGGGCTGTGGGGAAACCCCTTATGTCAAACTTCTGACCCAAATGTTTGGTGATCGCATGATGATCGCCAATGCGACCGGTTGCTCTTCGATTTGGGGTGGAACCTCACCAGTATCCCCTTATACAACCAATCACTTAGGACAGGGTCCAGCTTGGTCAAACTCGCTGTTTGAAGACAATGCCGAATATGGCTATGGCATGTTCTTAGCCAACCAAACCCGACGGGAGAAATTAGCAGCCCAGTTGCAGTCATTGAAAGCCGCTGTATCAGAAGAATTGCAGGCTTTGATTGATGATTGGGACCTTCATCGAGAAGAAAGTGCTGGGACACAGCAGCGAGCAGCAAAATTGATCGCCGCCTTAGAAGCTGAGGCTTCCACGACACCTCAGCTGAACAAAATCCTGCAGGAAAAAGATTTGTTTGTTAAGCCAAGCCAATGGATGATAGGTGGCGATGGCTGGGCATATGATATTGGGTTTGGCGGTATCGATCATGTTCTCGCTTCTGGTGCAGATGTCAATATTCTTGTGTTAGATAATGAAGTTTATTCCAATACGGGGGGGCAAGTCTCCAAAGCGACACCAACTTCGGCTATTGCTAAATTCGCTGCTAGTGGCAAGTTTGTTTCCAAAAAAGATTTAGGAATGATGGCGATGACCTACGGACATGTCTACGTCGCACAAATCGCATCTGGTGCTAATCAAATGCAAACGATCAAAGCCTTTGAAGAAGCCGAGCGGTTCCCGGGACCGTCAATCATCATTGCCTATACGCCATGTATCACTCACGGTCTTGCTGGCGGAATGCGTCAATCCTTGAAAGAAGCGCAAGAAGCAGTTGCATCAGGGTATTGGAGTCTCTACCGCTATAACCCGCTGTTGGCAGAAAATGGGAAACAGCCAATGACGCTCGATTTCAAAAAGCCAGCATTTGATCAAATGCCTGCCTTTATGCAGACCCAAGTCCGATTTGCTTCCTTGCAGTCTGCCAATCCCAATGCGGCGCAAGCCTTGTTTGAAAAAACCGTTTCAGATGCGAAAATTCGTTTCTATAACTATGCCCGCTTAGCAGGTCAAGAAGAAAAAATTCGAGCAAAGCTTGAAAAAAATGTAAGTACTGATACAGAACAACCAATGGCAGTAAAAACGGAGCGTGTGCGAAGAGAAAAACAGCCGTTAAGCGAAGAACAGCTCGCTGAAAGAGCAGCACGGCGTGCAGCGCGCGCAAAACGTCGTCAGCAAGAATAATCGCTAGCTGAGGAACGATCCTGGAAAAACGCTTTATCACGTTTTTTCAGGGTCGTTTGTTGTTTTTCCTATGAAATGCGTGCAAGAAGCTCTTTTAGATGAAATCTTCTAAGACCTTTGACAAACAATGATTTCATGATAATGGTAAACTAAATAAAAGAGCTGTTTATTTTTTCAAAACTTTTTCATAAATTTGTTTTTTTTCAAATCTTTGAAGAGGTCCTATGTTATACTATTATCTGAAGTCTTAAGAATAAAGGAAGGCTGTTTATGTTGATAAATTTCAGGGATTTTTTTAATTTAGATTATTGGAGAGAATTGCTCTCATTTGATATATTTTCTTGGTCTTTTTTAGTAAATGTTTTAGATGTGATCGTTGTTTGGTACTTGGTTTATAAGCTTATCCAGCTTGTGCGAGGGACAAAAGCGATCCAGTTGTTCAAAGGAGTCGGACTGTTCATTGTTCTAAGGTTTTTGGCTGGTATCGTAGGATTAAAGACGCTATCTTGGTTGATGGATCAAGTCATTACTTATGGGGTGATCGCCGCAATTGTTATTTTCCAACCAGAAATTCGACGGGGGCTAGAGCATCTTGGACGCAGCTCTTTCTTCAAGACTTCTAAAAACGAAAAACGGCGGGATGAAGTTTTGGTCCAAGCACTGGACAAAGCTGTTCAATATATGGCAAAACGAAAGATCGGTGCATTGATCACGATCGAGCGGACGACTGGTTTAGAAGAATACATCGAAACTGGGATTCCCTTAGATGCGGATGTGACGGGCGAACTACTGATCAATATTTTTATTCCTAATACACCGCTGCATGATGGTGCAGTCATTTTAAGAGATGATAAGATCGCTGTTGCTAGTGCCTACTTGCCATTGTCAGAAAGTCCACTGATTCCGAAAGAATTCGGGACACGTCATAGAGCAGCTGTTGGGATATCAGAAGTCAGTGACGCATTGACCATTATCGTCTCAGAAGAAACCGGCGACGTTAGTATTACGCTAAATAATCGCATGTTGACTGAACTTTCGCGCCAAGAGTATCTCGACGTGTTGAATCGCGAATTAGTTCCGGAAGAAAAACCTGGCAAACGCAACTTGCTGCAATCTTTCTTTGAAGGGGTCAACAAAGGAGGAAGAAAATGATCAAGAAAGAGCGTCGTCAAAACGTATTTTATGGTATACTAGCGCTGTTCTTTAGTCTGGTTTTGTTTTTCATCGCCAGCGGATCAAGTCTGCAAGTCAATCTTGCGGGAACATCAAATCCTTATGAGGAAGAGATCGAAAATGTACCGATTCAGACCACCTACGACACGGATGAATACTTCATCCAAGGATTTGAAACAACAGTGGATGTGACTTTATCTAGTCGAAATCGTGTACAATTGAATGCAGAACGTAGTGAGGAAACACGGAGCTTTCGAGTCGTAGCTGATTTGACTGGGCTCGATGAAGGAACCCATGAGGTCCCTTTAGAAGTAAAAAATCTTAGTTCAAGCGTCACAGCTGAAATCGAACCAAAAACAGTCACTGTGACGATCGAGAAAAAAGTGACCCAAACGTTTACCGTTGAACCCGTCATCTCCACTGACGGAGCAACGAGTGGTTACGGCGTCGATTCAATGAGTGTCGATCCGCAGAAAGTAGAAATCACAACTGGCGATCAAACATTAGCTGAAATCGACCGAGTGGTAGCAATCGTAAATCCAGATGATATCACTGGGGATTCGATCACTGCCAATGGAACCATCGAAGCCTGGGATAGCGACAACAATCCATTAGCGATCATCGCGGATCCTGATTCGGTAGATGTTGCATTGGTGATGGAGGCTCCAAGCAAAGAAATTGAATTGTTTGTTACACAACAAGGGACAACTCCAGACGGGATCTCCCATTACATTTATCGCATGAGCAGTATCAGTGCCGTTCTGACAGGACCACAAAGTATCTTGGATGAAACCCAACAGATCGGTGTGCCGGTGGACGTTAGTGAGATCACGACAACGACGGAACGGACAGTAACCATTCCAGTGCCTGAGGGGACAACAATCAATCCAACGGTCGTGACGATCCAAATCACACCGGTTGCAGAAGCTACTACGGAGAATCAATCAAACAATGATAGCAATGAAGCAGTGAATAGTGAGAATTCTCAAGACAACTCTTCAACAGACGACACGACGAACGAACAAACAGAGAATTCCGCAAGCAGCACGACGACAAGTAGTTCTTAGTCGTTTGACTGTAGAGAATGAATAAGAGAGGTTATTAAAATGGGAAAATATTTTGGTACTGATGGTGTTAGAGGAGAAGCTAACAAGGAATTGACACCTGAGTTAGCATTTAAATTGGGGCGTTACGGCGGCTATGTACTAAGTCAACATGAAACCGGGGACCGTCGTCCTCGCGTATTGGTTGGGCGAGACACACGAATTTCTGGACAAATGCTAGAAAGCGCATTGATTGCTGGTTTGTTATCCGTTGGGATCGAGGTATTTCAATTAGGCGTTATTTCCACACCAGGAGTGGCATACTTGACGAAAGTACAAAAAGCAAGCGCAGGTGTGATGATCTCTGCCTCTCACAATCCTGCACAAGACAATGGGATCAAGTTCTTCGGAAATGATGGCTTTAAATTAGTCGATGAACAAGAAGCTGAAATTGAAGCATTGCTTGATGCGCCGGAAGATACACTTCCTCGACCTTCTGCCGATGGCTTAGGAACGGTGGATGAGTTCCCAGAAGGGTTATTGAAATACTCTCAATTTCTACGTCAAACGATTCCTGACGATTTAGAAGGGATCACGGTTTGTGTCGATGCAGCAAATGGCGCAACAGCTACAAGCGTTAATCGTTTGTTTGCCGATCTAGAAACAGAATTCTTCACAATGGGAACTTCCCCAGATGGGTTGAACATCAATGATGGTGTTGGTTCGACTCACCCCGAAACATTAGCCGAATTCGTCGTTGAAAAAGGGGCCGATGCTGGTCTTGCATTTGATGGAGATGGCGATCGGGTCATCGCAGTTGATGAACTAGGAAATATCGTTGATGGCGATAAGATCATGTATATCTGTGCAAAATATTTAGCAGAACAAAAACGCTTGAACCAAGGAACGATCGTTACAACAGTCATGAGCAATTTAGGGTTCCACAAAGCAGTGGAAGCAATTGGTCTGAAAGATGTGATCACACAAGTCGGTGACCGTTATGTCGTAGAAGAAATGCGTAAAAACGATTATAATTTCGGTGGCGAGCAATCAGGGCATATGATTTTCTTGGATTTCAATACGACAGGTGACGGTTTACTATCAGGAATTCAACTATTGAATATCATGAAACAAACGGGCAAGAAACTGTCGGAATTAGCAGGAGAGGTAACGATCTATCCACAAAAACTTGTCAACATTCGAGTGACAGATAAAAATGGTGCGATGGATGTTCCATCTATCCGTAAAATCGTGGAAGAGACAGAAGCAGAAATGAACGGCGAAGGCCGTATCTTGGTTCGTCCTTCAGGAACAGAACCATTGCTTCGGGTGATGGCAGAAGCACCAACCATTGAAAAAGTCGATTACTATGTTGAAAAAATCGCAGCGGTCGTTCGAGAAGAAATCGGTGCGGAATAAATGAAGAAGTAAGACGATCAAAGATATTCTTTGGTCGTCTTTTTTGTCTACTTACCAGCAAGAAGCCAACTTGCGAACTAGAGAAACTTGTCAACGAATTTGTCGACAACGCTTAAAAGGGAACACGCCGTGGGCAAGCCTTGCGAAGTATAGTTGCTTTTAAAAGTCTTTTCGGATTTGTTGTGCATAAAACAAGAAAAAAGAACCCCTATGAACGATCGAGTCATCGAACGAGGAGTTCTTTTTATTAAACAGAAGATAACCAATTCGGTTTCAGTTTTTTAAAAAACTATTCAACGGTAACGGATTTTGCTAAGTTTCTTGGTTTATCAACATCGAATCCGCGTTGTAAAGTGGCAAAGTAAGCCAGCAGCTGTGTTGGAACGACTGCCACTAAGCTGGTTACCAATGGATGAACATTTGGCAAAATGATTTGATCAGTCGCTTTTGCTAACTCTTGACTAACGATCACAAGGGTGTGAGCCCCACGAGATTCGACTTCTTTCAAATTGCCTCGCGTATGAGAGCCAGTCACTTCTTCCGTGATCACACCGATCACTGGTGTACCTTCTTCGATCAACGCGATGGTGCCGTGTTTTAATTCACCAGCCGCAAAGCCTTCCGCTTGGATATAAGAAATTTCTTTTAATTTCAATGCCGCTTCCATTGATACATAGTAATCATTCCCACGACCAATGTAAAATGCATTACGGGTTTCGGAAAGAAAATCTTCAGCAAATTGACTGATAACAGCTTTTTCATCCACTAAAGCCTCCATTGCAGAAGCAACGATGCTTAGTTCATGGAACACGTCAAAATCCAATGCTTCAGGGACAGCTTTTTCATCACCAATGGCTTTTGCTAATAAGGTCATGACAGCGATCTGTCCGGTATATGCTTTTGTAGAGGCAACGGCGATTTCTGGACCAGCATGAAGCAATAAGGTATGGTTCGCTTCTCGAGAAAGAGTAGAACCAGCAACATTGGTAATCGTGAGACTAGGAAGACCTAACTGGTTGATCGTCACTAATACTTGACGGCTATCTGCCGTTTCACCACTTTGTGATAAGAACAAGAAGAAGGGTTTTGCTGACAACAATGGCATGTTGTAGCCAAACTCACTAGATAAGTGAACCTCAACAGGGATCTGTGTTAGCTTTTCTAAAATGGATTTTGCTGCCCAACCAGCATGATTACTGGTACCACATGCGATGATGTAGATTCGATCGCTAGCTAAAAGTTCGTTTTTTAACGCTGGATCGATTACTACTTCACCGGATTCTCCTTGATATTCTTGGATCAAGCGGCGCATCACGGTTGGTTGATCATCGATTTCTTTTAACATGTAGTAAGGGTACGTTCCTTTTTCGATGTCAGTCAGATCTAGTTGTGCTTCATAAGATTCACGGTACACAAGGTTTCCTTTTGGATCTTCGATTTCGATCGCATCGGCTGTTACGGTCACCATTTCGCCATCTTCTATCTCAACAAAATGAGTCGTTTGATCGAGCATTGCTAAGGCATCGCTGCAAATGACATTAAATCCATCTCCCAAACCGATCAATAAGGGACTTTTATTTTTAGCAACATAAATGGTTTCTGGATCTTTTTTTTCTACTAAAGCAAAGGCATAAGAGCCGCGAATCAAGGACAAAGCTTTTTTAAAGGCCGCTTTGGTCGTGCTGTTGTCTTGCTCTTTCAACACTTCAATCAAATGAACAACGATTTCGGTATCTGTTTGACCTTCAAACTGGTGGTTGCTTAAATATTCTTGATGAAGCTCTTCAAAGTTTTCGATCACACCATTATGAACCAAAACGAGTGCTTGGTTTGCCGAAGTGTGAGGATGAGCATTCATTTCTGATGGCTTGCCATGGGTCGCCCAACGGGTATGTCCGATACCGATCGTTCCTGTTACTTCAGAAGTCACTTTTTCTTCCAAGTTTTTGATTCTTCCTTGGGCTTTCACTAAATGATCCGAAGTCCGATCAGCGACATAAAGGCCTGCTGAGTCATAGCCCCGATACTCTAAGCGTTCCAATCCGTTTAAAATAATTCGTTCTGCATTTGATTTTCCTACGATTCCTACAATTCCACACATAATGATAATCCTACTTTCAAAAAATTTAGTTTGGCATTATGTATTTCTATCTGCGCAGCAAGTCTTTGTCATCATCTTACGATGAGATTTGTTCTTGCCTGTAGAGTGCAGTCCCTAGAGTCATCCGCCGAATGTTTCGATAAACTCTTTCCTCGTCATCTGTTTCCAGATCAGGCGCTATCCATATTGGTCTATCTATCCTCCTTGTGAAATATTTTATAGAAATACAAGCAATATCATAATATTTATTCCTGTTTCTGTCAACTGTAAGTTATATGAAAATAATTGGTATAGTTATTGGTAAGGTTGATTTGAACCAGTCTAAAGGGAATCAAAATAGCTGACATAGCTTTGTCGAATAAGATTCCCAAGAAATTTCCTCATAAAGCTATGCTTTTTTTTTTAAGTTCGCTACAATAAAAAAGTAAGAAAGTGAGGGAATGAAATGCCAGAATTTGTAAATTGTATGACTTTTTCAGAGCTAAAGAAAATAGTAGCTGCGATAGAAAAAGATCCTAATGTCACAGATGAAACAAAGGTCATGTTGGATACGGGCTGGGACAGCTTGCAAGAAATTTTACCCGGATCAGTCACCGTGGAAACCGCGCAAACATTCAAAGTCCAGGATGAACTAACAAAGGAATTTTTTGGCGGCTACGTCTTAGCTGAAAAAAGCGAGAAATTTGATGCGGTTGGAGACGAAGAAGCAGTGATCGTCATCAAAAATCTATACTAAATTATGGGAAAGGTGAAAAGTTAGGTGGGAAAATGAATAAAAGAAGATGGATCGCAGCGGCGATCGCAGCAGGGTTATTTATCTGCTCGGGGGTTTTTTCAGTAATCACAAATCGTCCAGAGCAAGAGGAAACTCAAACGCTGCAAGGTTTAAATGCTTTGTTCTACGGAAGTAATGCGATCGAAGAGACAACGTTAGTTGCCGGAGATCAAGACAATCGCATTGTTCGCTTATCTTTAGAAGGAACGATCGCCAGCAGCTCCAGTGGCGGCTTATTCACAACAGAATCTTATGATCATCAGCGATTTTTAGAAGAACTACGGATGATCCAAGAAGATCCAACTATTGGGGGCATCTTGATGGAAGTCAATACCCCAGGAGGCGGCGTCTATGAAAGTGCCGAGATTGCTCGTGAATTAGCAAAAATCAAAGAGTTAGGGATTCCGATGTATGTCAGTATGAAAAACATGGCAGCCAGTGGCGGTTATTATATTTCGGCAGGTGCTGATAAAATTTTCGCAACGGATGAAACGATTACCGGTTCGATCGGAGTGATCATGTCGGGGCTCAACTATGCCGGCTTATTCGAAAAGCTAGGGATCGAAGACAATACGTATAAAAGTGGTGCACTAAAAGATGTAGGTTCAGCAACGAGAGAGCCAACAGAAGCCGATAAAGAAGTCTTGCAGACCTATGTCGACAATGCGTATGGTCGGTTCGTTAAAATTGTGGCTGAAGGACGCGGCATGACAGAAGAAGCCGTTAGAAAGATCGCTGATGGCCGCATCTATGATGGTCAGCAAGCAGTGTCTGTTGGCTTAGTGGATGAAATCGGTTTTCCTGAAGATACATTAGCAGCAATGCAAGCAGATCTAGGCTTGGAAGATGCAGAGATTTTCAGCTATGACGTTTCATCTACTGGATTTGCTTCTACTTGGTTAGGTTCAAGTTTAGCCGAACTGCAAGGACTAAAAGAATCAAATACAGAACGAGTGATCCAATTGATGGAAAGCCTAGGAACAAGCGATGCCCCTAAACCTCTTTATTACTATGGAGGTGAATAACTATGACAGATAAAAACAAGTATTCCGCTGCCGCATCGTCAACAGATGACAATCACACAAGTACATCAATCGATCAAAGGGAACAGCGCGAAACCTCCACACCGTCAACCGGTCATACGGATGTACGAACTGAAGCGCAGGTTTCAGAAACAGCCGAACCAGTAAACGCCAGCAAAGCGATGAAGAACGCACAAGTAAACCATCCCGATGATTTTTATCAACAAGTCTTGACGTCTTTTCAAGAAGAAGAGTATAACCAAAGTGAGATCGAAGAAAGACAAAAAGCGTGGCAGCATTTTGAAGAACCTGAAAAACAGACCGAAGACAAACGGTTCTTTAATGACTTTCCTAGCTACTTTTTTGCCGGTTTTTGGATTCGTTTGTTTGCTTTTTTAGTGGATCTTCTAGTGATCCGGGCAATCACGCAAATAACGATTGGCAGTATCTATAATCTAGCGAATCTAACGGCAACCAATCAGCGGTTTGGTCTTTACAACATCTGTGCCTTAGCGATCTATCTGGGCTATTTTGTTCTGATGACGAAGCTGAATCATGGCCAAACAATTGGGAAAATGCTCTTTGGCATCCGAGTTATTTCTTTTGTAGAAGAAGAACTCAGTTGGCAAACGGTCTTGATTCGCGAACTTTGCGGGCGCTATGTGCTGCAATTCAATGTTTTCTTTTATCTCGGTTATTTACCAATCGTCTTTAATAAAAATAAGCAGCAGGCTGCGGATTATTTTGCAGAAACAAGTGTGGTAACCATCAATTTGATCAAGGCCTTTAATAAACAGGTGGATGCCAATCACGTAATGATTGGTGCACAAAACTAACTAGCAGATCAAGCAATTAGTAAAGGAGGGATCGTGAATGGGTGAGACGATTGATTTCCCAGGACCAAATGAGCGGCTTCGTCTGGCGGCAGAAAAAGCCTACCAGTCAAAAGAGTTTTTGCAGGCTTATCGTTTGTACAATGAACTTTATCAAAAAAACGCCAGTTTTGAGATCAATCAATGGCTCGTGGAATGCTTGCAACAGCTGAATGATTTTGCCAAAGCGTTAGATCTTGCGGAAGACTATCTAGATGATTATTTGAAACAAACTGATGGTTTTTTACAAATTGGTCATCTGCTGATCTTGGATGGTCAATACTTAAAAACTCGGCGCTGGCTTACATTAGGTCAGAAAACAAAAATTCCAAAACGCTATCAGGAACAGTTGGCTAGTGAACTAGCTAAAGTAGAAGAAGTACAACAAATTTTAGGATTGGAAGATTTTCATGGGAAACGCAAGCATTTACGCGCATTAGATGAAGCCAATCAACCGGTGAGTGCAACAGAGTGGCACGTTTTTACCCAAGCAATTACCAAATCACAATTTATCTCGCTGATGCATGACACGTTGGCTTCCATCAAAAATCCGTATTTGCTACCTAAATTAGTGGATGAGCTCGTGCGTCTTGAAGTGGACGAACCTTTTGACCTAATCGATTACCTTGGGAATATGCAGCAAATCGTTCCGAAAGAATTAAAACTTTTACAGGAGGATGACGCTGTTAAAGCGATCCATAAAGCGATCGAAGAAACGATCGCCCAAGAGGACCCGATTTTAGCGGAAAGTGTCTCAGCAGAAATCGATGATCATTTAACGATAAGTTACCCGTTTTTACCGGCAAAAGAAGAGGCAAACGCATGGGTGGCAAGCTACATTGAAGATTATCGCGGGTTATTTGAAGAAAAAGAACAGCCAAAAGCAGACAATGAAATAGAAGAACGCAAACGACACTTGCGCAATATCCTACGTTTGAGCATTCGCTGAAAGAAAAATTCGCAACTTTCATGGTAAAATGTTTACAATTAAACAACGTTAGTGTACTATTTAAAGGTATGCATGAAGCTATTTCATATGTAAATCAATTAATATTCGGAGGGAAATAAATGACTGCAAAATGGGAAAAAACAGGCACCAATGATGGTGTTTTGACATTTACGATCGCTCAAGCGGAAATCCAAAAAGGCTTGACGACTGCATTCAATAAAGTGAAAGGCAATCTTAACGTACCTGGCTTCCGTAAAGGGAAAGTTTCACGCCAAGTATTTAACCGTATGTACGGCGAAGAAGCGTTGTATGAAGATGCATTGAACGCTGTTCTTCCAGAAGCTTATGAAGCTGCTGTAAAAGAAGCAGGGATCGATCCTGTTTCGCAACCAAAAATCGACGTTGACAGCATGGAAAAAGGTCAAGACTGGGTAATCAAAGCAGAAGTTACTGTAAAACCTGAAGTAAAACTTGGTGATTACAAAGATTTAACTGTTGAAAAACAAGACCGTGAAGTAACAGAAGAAGACGTTGATGCACGCATCAAACGCGAACAAGAAGCACAAGCTGAATTAGTTATCAAAGAAGACGAAGCAGCTGAAAATGGCGACACAGTCGTTATCGACTTTGAAGGCTTCTTAGGAGAAGAAACATTTGAAGGCGGCAAAGGTGAAAACTACTCACTTGAACTTGGCTCAAACTCATTCATCCCTGGTTTTGAAGAACAATTAGTAGGAACAAAAGCTGGCGATAGCAAAGACGTTACCGTGACTTTCCCAGAAGATTATCAAGCAGAAGATTTAGCTGGTAAAGAAGCAGTCTTCAAAGTAACGGTTCACGAAGTAAAAGCAAAAGAACTTCCTGAATTAGATGATGAATTCGCAAAAGACGTTGATGACAGCGTTGAATCATTAGCTGAATTAAAAGAAAAATATCGTGCTGAATTGACTGAAACAAAAGAAAAAGCAGCAGAAGATGCAAAAGATGAAGCTGCGATCCGTCAAGCAGTTGAAAACGCAGAAATCGTTGAATTACCACATTCAATGGTACATGATGAAGTACACCGTTCAATGGATGAGTTCTTGAACAATATGCAACGTCAAGGAATCTCACCAGAAATGTATTATCAATTAACTGGTTCAACTGAAGCAGATCTTCACACACAATTTGAAGGCGAAGCAGAAACACGCGTGAAAACAAACCTTGTCATTGAAGCAATCGCTAAAGAAGAAGGTTTGGAAGCAACAGAAGAAGATATCGAAAAAGAAATCAAAGAACTTTCTGAAGCTTACAATATGCCAGTAGATCAAATCAAACGCGTCTTAACAGAAGACATGTTGAAACATGATATTACAATGAAAAAAGCAGTTGAACTTGTAACAGGTACTGCAAAAGAAGCGTAGGCAAAACTCTAAAAACGGCGAACATCTAGTGGTGTTGGCCGTTTTTTCATGGGAGTAAATAGGGGGTATTTCGGAATTACTAACAAATGATAAGAAAACGTTAGGCAAAGTAAAAATGACTTTTTCTTTCAAAAAAGTTATGATATGATTGTTTAAGACTGCAAAGTTAGTAAACCAAATTCCACTCCTTTAAATAGGTTGGAAAATTTTCAAGGGGTGAACAGTATGTACGATAATACAAACGGTAATGAAGCTGTTCGTTGTTCTTTTTGCGGAAAAACGCAAGAAGAGGTGAAAAAGATCGTTGCAGGGCCTGGGGTCTATATCTGTAATGAGTGCATTGATTTGTGCAAAGAAATCATTGATGAAGAGTTTTACGAAGAAGCAGTTCGGGAGTTTACCGAAGTGCCGAAACCGCAAGAACTATTGAATGTCCTCAATGAATATGTGATTGGACAAGATCGTGCCAAACGAACATTGGCTGTAGCGGTTTATAATCACTACAAACGCGTCAATGTAGAAACGACAGCTGAAGATGTGGAGTTACAGAAAAGCAATATTTGCTTGATCGGACCAACAGGTTCAGGTAAAACATTTTTGGCACAAACGCTAGCACGTTCACTGAATGTGCCTTTTGCAATCGCTGATGCAACCAGTTTAACAGAAGCCGGCTATGTCGGTGAAGATGTGGAAAATATTCTTTTGAAGCTTTTACAAGCTGCTGATTATAATGTAGAAATGGCTGAAAAAGGGATTATCTATATTGATGAGATCGATAAAATCGCCCGTAAGAGTGAAAATGTATCGATTACTCGTGATGTCTCCGGTGAAGGTGTTCAGCAAGCTTTGCTGAAAATCCTAGAAGGAACCACTGCTAGTGTGCCGCCTCAAGGGGGACGGAAACATCCGCATCAAGAGATGATCCAAATCGATACGACCAATATTCTCTTTATCGTTGGTGGGGCGTTTGACGGGATCGAAACAATTGTTAAAAACCGCTTAGGTGAAAAAACCATTGGGTTTGGTACAAACAACAAACGTCTTGAAGAAGGCGAGAGCGTGATGCAACAGATCATTCCTGAAGATTTGCTTAAATTCGGTTTGATCCCTGAATTTATCGGCCGTTTGCCAGTGATGGCTGCTTTAGAGAAATTGACGGTAGATGATTTAGTGCATATTTTGACTGAACCAAAAAATGCCCTTGTCAAACAATATCAAAAATTGATGGCATTAGATGACACAGAACTCGAATTTGAGCCAGAGGCTTTACGTGCGATTGCTGCGCAAGCAATTGAGCGAAACACCGGTGCTCGTGGATTACGTTCGATCATCGAAAATATCATGATGGAAGTCATGTTCAATGTTCCTTCTGATGAGTCGATTCAAAAAGTCACTATTACGGAAGAAGCTGCGAAAGGACTTGGCGAACCAAAAATCATTTACAATGAAGAGACAAAAAAAGCAGTCTAATCGAGACCAAGTCGGATAGTTTCATTGCTATCCGGCTTTCTTTTTGAAAAAAATGAAAAGGAGCGATCCAATGAAAGTACATGAAGCTGAGATCGTCATTAGTGCTGTTTCACCAGCACAATACCCAGATACACCCTTACCGGAGATTGCCTTAGCAGGGCGCTCCAATGTCGGTAAATCTTCCTTTATCAATACATTGATTAACCGTAAAAACTTAGCCCGAACCTCGTCAAAACCGGGGAAAACCCAAACATTGAATTTTTATTTGATTGAAAATACGCTGCATTTTGTCGATGTCCCTGGCTATGGCTATGCAAAAGTATCAAAAACCGAGCGAGCAAAATGGGGAAAAATGATTGAAACGTACCTCGAACAAAGAGAGCAGCTGCGAGCAGTAGTATCTTTGGTAGATTTGCGCCATGCACCTTCCCAAGAAGATGTTCAAATGTATGAATTTTTAAAGTATTATGAGATCCCTGTGATCGTTGTTGCCACCAAAGCAGACAAAATCCCTCGTGGGAAATGGAATAAGCATGAAAGTATGATCAAAAAAGCGTTGTCCTTTGATCCAGCTGATACGTTCATTCTTTTTTCTTCCATTACCAAACAAGGAAAAGAAGAAGCATGGAAAGCCATCGAAGCAGCAATCAAATAATTTTGAGTAAATATCCACCCGTGAAACGGGTGGCTTTTTAACAGCCCTAGAAGGGCTCACCACTCGCTAGCCCCTTAAAAGGGGCTTTTTAAATGACCACCAACCGCTCATAGCCCTATCTCTCTTTAACTATTTAAATGGATCTACATACTCTTGTTTACTTATACTATCTCTTATTCGATCATCTGCTTCTTGTTCTCGAATATATTTTTCGATTGTTTTTTGATTTAACCCAACCGTACTCACGTAGTATCCTTTGGACCAAAAGCTTTTATTCCCATACTTATATTTCAAATTCGCATGTTTTTCATGGATTAAGGTTGCACTTCGTCCTTTTAAGTAGCCCATAAAACTAGAAATACTAATCTTTGGTGGTATTCTTACTAACATATGAATATGGTCAGGCATGGCATGAGCTTCAATGATTTCAACATCCTTCATCTCACACAATTTTCTTAATATCTGACCAATACTTACTCTTAACTTTCCATAAATCACTTTTCGTCGATACTTCGGGGTGAAGACTATGTGATACTTACAATTCCATCTGGTATGTGCTAAACTTTTATCGTCGTTAGACATAAAAAAACTCCTTTCGATCTGATATGCGGTTGGTAGCCACTATTAGTATATCGAAAGGAGTTTTTTATCGCTAAAGCTATTTCGTCCACGCGTAGAAACGCGCGGTTTTTTTGTTTCGTACGCTACGCGAACGAAACTGACTAAAGTCATTAATAAAGAAACGAAGCGAGCAAGTCGCTCCCTTCGTTTTTTTGCTTTTTAAAAGTAAAAATTGGGGATTTAGGCTATTCTACGGAGCGTAGAGTGCCAAATTTGCCCAATTTCAGCGAAAATCTCCTTAATATTTGTTAAACTTGTAACAAGGAGGTGTGGTCGAATGCATGAAACATTAAGTAAAAAATTAAAAGACTATCGATCAAGACATAACTTAACCCAGAAGGAATTAGCTGCGAGGTTATTTGTTTCTGATAAGGCCATTTCAAAATGGGAACGAGGAAATGGGTTGCCAGACATCGAGACATTGGTTCGTCTCGCCGATTTATTAGGCACTCCAGTGGAAGAGCTATTAAAAGAAAAGAAAGAAACCTACTATTATGAATACAAAAGTGAACGGAGGGTTCTACGGCTTCCGTTAATGCACATTTTGATTCCCAATTTATTCTTATTACTGAATCAAGTGACGAGCGTTCGAGAGTTTTTTGTTCTGATGAAAGAGGTACCAACTGCCAGCGGCTGGTTTAGTCTTGGTGTCAAAGCCAAAGGGGTTATTGCTTTGGGAATTGTCAGCTTAGGTTTTTTATCGATTGGCTTATTGTCCTTCGGAATGCTGGGGATTGGGACAGTCAGCACCGGTGTTATTGCAATAGGGAACCTCTGTTTTGGCTTTTTAGTTGGGATTGGCAATCTTGCTGTCGGCTCGATTGTTGTCGGTAATCTTGGCATTGGCTGGCTCGCTTTAGCAAATGTCGCAATTGCGTGGATTGGGGTTGCCAATTACGGCGTGGGGAGTTTTATGGCTGTTTTGCCATCAAATTCAACCACAGAGGATTTTAACCAAGCCATTCAACAACTCTTAGCTTCGGAGATCCCTGACTTGATCAAGACCACTATCTTTGAACCAATGATTCATTTTACAAATTCACCGATTTTTGTGGTGATCTTCGTGATGACGATCTTAGCAGCCGTCTTCCTTATTCTCTGCTTGTTGACCATTGGCTTGGTGCGCTTACGTCAAAGCATGATGTATGAAGAGCTATAAGGAAACCATTAGATGCCAATTCTGATTGCTGCATTTAAGTAGACTCAGTGGCTCATTTTCTATTCGCATAAGTAAAAAGGCAAGGGACGGAAGCGTCCTTTGCCTTTTTTATTAGTCTGCTTTCTTACTATCTTTTGGTTGTTTTTTATTCTCATCATCAGGTTCGTTTTTTAAGAAACGTTCAATATCGTTTTGTTGCTTTTTATTGTCCTTATCGTTATCGGGAAGAAAGGCAAAATCATCAAACATTTTATCTAGCGAGTCTTCTCGTTGGAATTTTAAGCCCATAAGGTTCACCTCCAAGCGCCTTTAGTTTACCACGAACGGTCGTAGATTTCACCAAAAAAAAGCGAAATAGTGTTCAATCGTTTCTCCCTTTACTATAATTAAAGAAAGGGGATAGAAAAGAGGGATAGCGATGATCAAAACTGAAAAAATTTACGGCTTTCTACAATCGACACAAATGGAAGCATCACAGTTGCGTTTGTTGATTGAAAATTGGTTCGCTTTGGTTCGTCTTAGCTATCAGCCGACGGAATACTATTACAATCAGCAAGAAAAGAAACCTTATGATTTTGATGAGGTCAGTCAACTGCTGCATAGCGCCCCTGAAGAAATCAATACTGAATTGATTGTGACGGACGGCCAAAATGAGTCCAGTATCCATATCATTCAAGAGGCTGTTTTACAACGGCACCTGTTTACGAAAGACGTATTTTCCACACAGAAAACAGTGATTTTAAGTTACTTCGATGAAACGATGCAAAGAGATGGAATGTTTGGCTATTTGCGTTCATATGATGAGTACCTGATGCATAACGTCGAGCGAATCGAGAAAAGACAAAATTTTCAATCGATTGCTGAAATCAACGCGTTACCGAAGCGGAAAAATTTTGAACAAGAGATCGTTATTGATTGCAATCAATTTGCTGGGTACGATGTTTTTTACAATGGCTACACACTGACCTCTTGTTGGCGAATGTACTTTTCGGTATTCTATGCTCGTATTATTCCTCAGGTGATCATTACGGATGCGCAACAAGTCGAGCAGGTCCAAGTTAGAGATCAGGGAATCGTGATGGTGGAATTGTATCGCGATCCGTTTCAGTGGGATCACGAGTTGAATCTTTCATACCAGCGTTTGTTTCGCGATCAAACTGGGATCGATCAATTGACATGGGATAATGGCGTCGGTATTTTGAGGGAACCATATATTGAGTACGCCTTTGGCGACCAATTGATCCAAACCATCCAGTACCAAAATGATCGGCTGCAGCCGACGACTAAGCGTAACGCGACACATTTCGTCACTCGAAGCTTCGATTTGGTGAACGAAGAGTACCAGGAGCGACGGGTGAAAGGTTACTTGAATGCACAAGCGTATTTTCCTTGGATCGACCAAGATCGGTTGCGCATGATGGATTATATTGTATTAAAACCGGAATTGACTGTAGATGATGGGGTCGAGGCATATGCCTTTTATATTCGGAATCACCTCGAAATTGATTACTCAGAGGATCGCTTTAAAGACTACACAGCTTGCTTACAATTTTATTTACCAGAAACAGCCTTGAAGGAGCTGCCGATAGACGGATTGAAAGCAGCGATGCCGGATGTTCATTTTGGGTATTTGCACCGCACGCGCAAATATACGTGGGTCAATCTAAAAAAGAATGGCAAGAAACTTCGAGTGTATTTTATGAATACCCAAAAGCTAGTCGAACAGCAGCTCTTTACCAATCAAGAATGAAAAAGACCCGCAAGATCACGAGGATCTTGCGGGTCTTTTCAATTAGGCAGCTTGTTCAGGCGCTTTTTTCAACAAACCGAATACAACGCCAGAAACGATCGCACCGATTAAGATGAATAGCAAGAACAAAATTGGTTTAGATAATAATAGAACAACGAAGATCCCACCATGTGGTGCCATTAATTGGATATCAAAGGCACCGACAAGCGCACCAGTCAGTGCAGAACCAACGATAAAGCTTGGGATCGCCCGCAATGGATCTGCTGCTGCAAATGGGATCGCACCTTCTGTGACGAAGGATAGCCCCATGACGATGTTTGTTAAACCAGCTTCTTTTTGGTCTTTGGTGAATTTATTTTTAAACAATAACGTTGCGACAAAGATTGCCAATGGAGGAACCATTCCGCCCGCCATTACAGATGCCATCACGACGCTACCACCTTCAGCAACGGTCGTTGCCAATGTTGCAGTACCGAAAACATAAGCGGCTTTGTTGATTGGGCCACCTAGATCGGCTGCCATCATTGCTGCTAACAAAGCACCAAGTAAAGCGGCGTTGGTACCACTTAAGCCAGTCAAGAAGCTATTCAAACCGTCATTGATGGCTTTCATTGGCACGTTGATCAGTAACATCAAGAAGCCAGTGATCAATAGGCCGAAAACAGGGTAGAAAAGGATCGTTTTGATTCCTTCTAATGATTTTGGTAAACCTTTGAATAATGAACGCAAGAACTTGATGACATAACCAGCTAAGAAACCGCCAATCAATGCTCCTAAGAATCCAGCACCACCCGTATTTGCTAGGGCACCTGCTGCGAAACCGACGATCAATCCAGGTCGGTCACTGATACTTGAAGCGATGAAACCAGCTAAGACAGGTAACATAAAACCAAATGCCGCGCTACCGATTTGATTGAACCAAGAAGCGGCTTGGTTGTAGTTTCCTAATTGACTCAAGGCATCTTGAGGGACACCCATGAACTGGTCCACCATGAAGGAAATAGCGATCATGATTCCACCGGCAATAACAAATGGTAACATGTGAGAAACACCATTCATCAAATCTTTATAGATTCGTTGACCGACTGAACCATCAGCAGAAGCGTCCTCTTTATCAGAAGCTTGGCCACTACCGTGAAAAACAGGAGCAGTTCCGCTCAATGCTTCATTGATTAATTGCTCGGTTTTACGGATACCATCGCTCACAGGACGGTTTACTAAATGTTTGCCGTCAAAGCGATCCATTTCAACTTTTTTATCGGCAGCTACGATCACACCAGCAGCTCGGGCGATATCAGCTTCTGTTAAACGATTTTTGATTCCTTCTGAACCATTTGTTTCGACTTTGATGTCAACACCAAGTTCTTTGGCTTTCTTTTTCAAAGCATCTTCTGCCATGTAGGTGTGGGCGATCCCTGTCGGGCAAGCTGTAACTGCGACGATATAGGGACGTTCGCTAGCAGGTGCTGCTTCTTGGTTTGCCGCTTCTTCTGCTAAAGCATCGGCTTCTTGCTGTGCCTCAGCTTCTGAGAAAAGTTGTTGTACTTGATCAGCAGTTGTCGCTGTTTTTAGTTTAGCAACGAAATCTGGATCGATCAATAAGCGAGATAGAGCTGCTAACGCTTGTAAATGAGTATCATTTGCTCCTTCTGGTGCTGCGATCATAAAGAAGAGGTACGTTGGTTGTCCATCTAACGCCTCATAGTCGACACCCGCATTACTCTTTGCGAATAAAACCGTCGCTTCTTTGACTGCACTGTTTTTGGCATGGGGCATTGCGATGCCGTCACCTAACCCTGTTGAGGTTTGGGCTTCTCGGGCAAGAATTCCTTCTTTGTAGATTTCGACATCTGAAATCCGTCCGACAGCATATAATTTTGCTACCATTTCATCAATGGCACCTTTTTTGTCTGTTGCTTGCAAGTCCATGATCATGGCATCTTTCAGCATCAACTCATTGATTTTCATTTTTCCATCCTCCTATAGATTCACTTGTTTAATAATGACTTCCGGTAGTAATTCTTCGATAAATGACGCCTCAGCTAAATCATCTGAGAACGCAGTGGCACTGCCACAAGCGACCCCCCATTTGAATGCTTCAACCACATCTTTGGTCTTTGCGTAACGCCCAATGAATCCAGCAATCATGGAATCTCCAGCGCCAACTGAATTTTTCAAAGGTCGTTTCAACACATTGGAGCGATAGATCTCATTGCCAGTAAAGAGCAGGGCACCATCACCACCTAGAGAGACGATGACATTTTTAGCGCCATCCTTTAGCATTCTTTGGCCATAAGGCAAGATATCTTCGATCGTTGAAAAAGAAGTCTCATAAAGTTCCGCTAATTCATGATTATTTGGTTTGATCAGCAAAGGCTGATCGGATAAGGCATCAAATAGTTCCGCACCAGTCGTATCAATGACAAATTCTGCACCAGCTTCTTTAACGATTTTGATCAATTCTTTATAAAAGTCGGCTGGAAGACCAGCTGGTTTACTTCCTGATAGGATGACGATGTCTTCGGCAGAAAGAGCGGCTAATTGGTGTTTCAATTCAGCGATTTCTTGCTCTTGAATGACTGGACCAAGGCCGTTGATTTCTGTTTCTTCGCCGGATTTTAATTTGATATTGATCCGGGTATCGGCAGCGACTTGCGTAAAATTGCTGTTGATTTCCTCTTTGGTCAGCCACTCTTCAATAAAACGACCAGTAAATCCGCCAACAAAACCAAGGGTAGTCGAGGAGATGCCAATTCGCTTCAAAATCCGTGAGACATTGATTCCTTTGCCACCAGGTAGTTTAAAGTCTTGTTTCATTCGATTAAGGGTACCGATCTCCAAATGATCGACGTGGACGATAAAGTCGATCGATGGATTGAGTGTTACTGTGTAAATCATTGTATTACCTCCATAATGGTTGTTTTTGCTCTGAATTTCGCTAAATAGTTTTTTGGGCAATAATCGGTGATGATCGTTGCACCTTCAATAAAAGCAACTTGAGCAAAAGTTGTTTGCTGAAACTTGGAATGGTCTAGCAAGACATAGGCTTGTTGACTGTGCTCTAGTGCAATCTGCTTGATCAGGGCTTCTTCAGGATCGGGTGTGGTGAAACCAGCTTCCGAATGAGCACCGTTCATGCCCATAAAACAGCGGTTAAAGCGCAATTTACGCAACTGTTCACCGGCATTGATTCCTAAAACAGCGTTCGTAGCTATCTTAATGGTTCCCCCTAAAATCATGGTGTCGATCCCGTGATCAATCAGTAGGGAAGCGTGCTTGACGGAGTTCGTGACAACTTTCAGCGCTGTGATGGATGATAAGAAAGGAATCATTTCAAGGGTCGTTGTTCCTGCGTCTAGATAAATGACTTCACCATTTTTGATCGTTTGTGCGGCTGCGCGAGCAATTTTTTGTTTTTCTGTTTGAAATTTCGCTTTTTTTTCAGACATGTTGGGTTCAAAACCTAATTGCTGGCTTTTTTTGGCCCCGCCGTGAATTCTAACTAGAAACCCTTTATCTTCCAGTTCTTGGAGATCTCTGCGGATCGTTGATTCTGAAGCATCCAGCAGTTGGATCAGTTCACTGACTTTGACGATCTCCTCTTGCTCTAATCGTGCCAAAATCGCTTGATGCCGCTCCTCTGTAAGCATTTACATCACCTCTTCACCTGCCATAGTAACATATGATTCATTCAAAATCAATCATAAACTGTAAAAAACATTCAAAATGAAAGCGCGAATAATAGAAATCGGTCACAAACGGTCATGCTAACCTTCATTTTCCTGAGATTGCTGTCCTTATATTTGACAATTTTTACTATTATTTGGCTTAATTGAATTAAGGGGGGATAAATAAATGAATAACAAAGTCATTTTACAAGGGTTCGAATGGGACCTGCCGGCAGATAGCCAACACTGGAACAAATTGAAAGAAATGAGTAAAGAAATCAAAGAGTATGGATTTACCGCAATTTGGCTGCCGCCTGCCTATAAAGGGACAGCTGGGTCCGAAGACGTTGGATATGGTGTCTATGATTATTATGATCTAGGCGAATTCGATCAAAAGGGGTCGGTGCCAACAAAATATGGGACAAAGGATGAATACTTAGAAGCCATCAAAGCACTGCAAGAACAAGGAATAGAGGTTTATGCCGACATCGTTTTCAATCACTTGATTGGTGCCGATGAAAAAGAAGTCGTTCCAGCGGTTAAATACAATACCGAAAACCGTAATGAACCGATCAGTGATGAGGAAGAAATCGAAGCCTGGACCAAGTTCACATTCCCAGGACGTCAAGGGACGTACAATGATTACGTTTGGACGTGGCATAATTTTTCTGGTGTTGATTATGATGACCGTAACAAAGACCACGGGATTTTTAACTTCGCTGATAAGGGCTGGGAAAGCCAAGTGGATGATGAGATGGGCAATTATGACTACTTAATGGGTTGTGATCTGGACATGGAAAACCCTGAGACGGTGGAACAGCTCAATAAATGGGGGCAATGGTACCAAGAGCTGACTGGTGTTGATGGCTATCGCTTAGATGCGGTCAAACACATTGAGTTCAATTATTATGCGGACTGGATCTTGAACCGTCGGGAAGAAAAAGGCAAACCGCTATTCGTTGTGGGAGAATATTGGTCAGGGGATCTGCCAAAATTAGAAGAGTATTTAGATTCTTCAGGAAATCTGATTTATTTATTCGATGTGCCTTTGCACTATAATTTATATGAAGCATCTCACTCAAATGGCGAATATGATATGAGTCAAATTTTTGCCGGTACACTGACTGCCGCGCGCGAAGATTATGCCGTGACTTTTGTGGACAATCATGATACACAGGTTGGTCAAAGTTTACAATCTTGGATAGACGGTTGGTTTAAAGTCCATGCTTATTCATTGATCCTTTTACGAAAAGCGGGTGTACCGGTTGTTTTCTGGGGTGACTTATTCGGAATCCCAGCGCAAGAAATCGCTCCTGTTGGTGATGCTTTGATCCATATGTTAAAACTTCGAGAGAAGCTTGCATTTGGGAATCAAGTGGACTATTTTGATGATTCTAATTGTATTGGTTGGGTATTAACGGGGGATTATGAACACGAACTTTCTGGATTGGCGGTCGTGATGACCAATGCTCAAGGTGCGGAAAAAGAAATGACCATCAGCGCGATCCATGGTGGAGAGACCTTCGTGGATATATTGAGAAATAATGAAGCGAAAGTTGTTTTAGATGATACCGGAAAAGGTGTTTTCCCGGTCAATGATGGGCAAGTGTCAATTTATGTGAATGAAAAGCTAGTAGAGAAATACTTTAGCTGATCTCTTTCAATAGTCATAATAAGAGGCTGGTAAGTTTACAGCCTTTTTATTATGTAAACAAACAACGGACTGACTTTTTTCTTTCAAAACTGATGGCATCGTGAGTACTAAAATCAAAGCGCTTTTAATTAAAAGTTTTCAAAGCGTTCGGTTTTCCCCATTCACGGATAATGCTATAATTGAGAAGATTGAGAAAGAAAGGATGTTTAAAAGCATGTCATCCAAAAGTGAATTACTTAAACGCATGAATCCACGGCAAAAAGAAGCCGTTATGCATACGGAAGGGCCGTTGCTGCTGATGGCAGGGGCAGGAAGCGGGAAGACCCGTGTCCTAACCCACCGAATCGCCTATTTAATAGAAGAAAAAAATGTAAATCCATGGAATATTTTAGCCATCACATTTACGAATAAAGCGGCACGTGAAATGAAAGAACGGGTCAGTCAACTATTAGGATCGGGTGGTGAAGACGTTTGGGTTTCAACCTTCCACTCGATGTGTGTCAGAATTTTGCGCAGGGATGTTGATCGAATCGGGTATTCGAAGAATTTTACTATCATTGATTCTTCTGAGCAAAATACGCTGATGAAACGAGTATTAAAAGAATTGAATATCGATCCCAAAAAATATGATCCTCGTTCTATTTTGGGAACGATCTCTCATGCAAAGAATGAGCTGTTGACACCTGAAGCTTACCAAGCCATGGAAGGTAGTCTCTTTGAGCAAATCGTAGGTCGTTGTTATGAAAAATATCAAAAAGAGCTGCGTAATAATCAATGCATGGACTTCGATGATTTAATCATGAATACGATCCGCCTCTTCCAAGACAATGAAGATGCGCTGCAATTTTATCAACGGAAATTCCACTATATCCATGTCGATGAATACCAAGATACCAACCATGCCCAATACACGCTAGTCAATTTATTGGCCGCTCGTTTTCGAAATCTTTGTGTCGTTGGGGATGCGGACCAAAGTATTTACGGTTGGCGTGGCGCCAACATGCAAAATATTTTAGACTTTGAAAAAGACTATCCGGATGCCGCAACGATATTGTTAGAGCAAAACTATCGTTCAACGCAAACGATTTTAAATGCGGCAAACCAAGTAATCAAAAATAACCGCAACCGCCCAGACAAAAATCTGTGGACAGAAAATCGTGATGGGGAAAAAATCACTTATTATCGCGGGGATAGTGAACGAGATGAGGCGCGATTTATCGTCAGTGAAATGCAGAAACAAATTGCAGAAAAGAACCGTAAATTCGGTGATTTTGCGATTTTGTATCGGACCAACGCCCAGTCACGGATCATTGAAGAAATGCTTTTAAAAGCCAACGTTCCTTATACGATGGTCGGCGGCAGAAAGTTCTATGACCGCAAAGAAATCCGTGATATTTTGGCTTATTTATCGGCGATCGCCAATCCTCGTGATTCCATCAGCTTGGAACGAATCATCAATGTACCAAAACGTGGGATCGGTGCGACATCCGTCGAAAAACTACGAGATTTTGCGAATCTTCATGAGTGGTCATTGCTAGAAGCAGCCATGAACGTCGAGTTGGCGAATATTTCTGGAAAGGCCGGCAAAGAATTAGGAAGCTTTGGGATGATGATGGATGGCTTCGCCCAAATGGTTCCTTACCTCTCAGTAACTGAACTGACGAAAGAAATATTAGAAAAGACGGGTTATCGTCAAGAGTTAGTCAACCAGAATAATTTAGAAGCACAAGCTAGACTTGAAAACCTGGAAGAATTTTTATCGGTTACCCAAGAATTCGATAAACGATTTGAGGCGCAAAACGAAGACGATGCAGATGCACCAGATGAGAAGTTGAGTGTTTTCTTAAATGACTTAGCTTTATTGTCAGACGTCGATAGTTATGAAGAAGAAAGTAGTCAAGTGACTTTGATGACCTTGCATGCTGCAAAAGGACTGGAGTTTCCAGTGGTATTCTTGATTGGTTTGGAAGAAAATATCTTCCCGCTTTCTCGGGCTTTAATGGAAGAAAGCGAACTCGAAGAAGAACGGCGCCTTGCTTATGTGGGAATCACTCGTGCTGAGGAAGAGCTCTTTATGACCAACGCTTTTTCCAGAACATTATACGGTCGTACCCAATACAATCGTCCGTCACGGTTTATCGAGGAGATTGAACAAGATCTGCTGCAATCATTAGGCGAGCGTTCACAACCGAAAGCTGCTGCACCGTTTCAACCAAAAGTCTTTAAACCGAGCTATACACAGCCGCGTCAAACGACCGTCGCTTCTAAGCAACAGACCTCTGCAGCTGGTAATACATGGCAAGTAGGCGAGAAAGTTCAACATAAAAAATGGGGAATCGGTACGGTCGTTCGGACGACTGGCAGCGCGCAAGACATCGAATTAGATGTGGCGTTCCCACAACAAGGCGTCAAACGATTGTTGGCGGCCTTTGCGCCGATTGAAAAAGTTGAAAAATAAGGAGGATATTAGGATGGATGTCCCTTCAAAAGAAATCCAATCACGAGCAGAAGAGCTGCGTACGCAATTAAATCAGTACGCGTACGAATACTATGTAAAAGATCAACCTTCTGTTGAAGATTATCTCTATGATCAGCTGTATGCAGAACTGGTTGAAATTGAAACCAATTATCCGCAGCTAATAACCGAAGACTCGCCCACCCAACGAGTAGGCGGCATCATTTTACCTGGCTTTGAAAAAGTCACCCATGATATCCCACTTTATAGCCTGAACGATGTCTTTGACAAAGAAGGAATCGTGGCTTTTGATGCTCGTGTTCAAAAAGCATTGGGGAAAGCGGTAGATTATGTCTGCGAGTTAAAGATCGATGGATTGTCAATTTCCTTGAAATATGAAGAAGGGCGCTTTGTTCGGGGAGCGACTCGAGGAGATGGTACGGTAGGTGAAAACATTACAGAAAACCTAAAGACTGTCAAATCGATCCCACTGAAATTAAAAGAACCGATCTCGTTGGAAGTTCGTGGCGAATGCTATATGCCAAAGGCTTCGTTTTTGAAATTGAATCAACAGCGAGAAGAAGAAGGGGTGGAGGTTTTTGCCAATCCGAGAAACGCAGCTGCTGGAAGCTTGCGACAATTAGACACACGGATCGCAGCCCAAAGAAACTTAAGCACCTTCTTGTACACACTGGCTGATTTTGGTCCGATTGAAGCCAATGATCAATTTTCGGCATTGAATGAATTAGATCAATTAGGCTTTCGTACAAATCACGAACGCAGAGTTTGCCACACCATCGATGAGGTGTGGGCATATATCGAAGAGTTTCATGACAAGCGCAGTGAGCTTCCTTACGAGATTGATGGTGTTGTCATCAAAGTCAATAATTTTAAAGACCAAGATGCGCTAGGCTTTACCGTAAAAGCACCCCGATGGGCGGCGGCATATAAATTTCCACCGGAAGAAGCGGAAACAGTGATCGAAACGATCGAATGGACCGTGGGACGAACGGGTGTTGTGACACCGACCGCTGTTATGACCCCTGTCCGGGTTGCCGGAACGACGGTCAGCCGCGCCAGTTTGCATAATGTAGATTTCATTAAAATGAAGGACATTCGCATTGGCGATTCGGTCATCATCTATAAGGCGGGGGACATTATTCCAGAGGTTGCGAAAGTCTTGGAAGAAAAACGCACGGAAACAAGTGAACCCTTTGAATCGCCTACACATTGTCCCGAATGCGGGAGTGAGCTGATCCATTTAGATGAAGAAGTTGCCTTGCGTTGTATCAATCCGAAGTGTCCGGCGCAGATCAAAGAGGGGTTAAGCCACTTTGTTTCCCGAAATGCTATGAATATTGATGGTTTAGGGCCACGTGTTTTAGAGCAAATGTTCGATAAATCCTTAGTTAAAGATGTGGCCGACTTGTACTTTTTAACAGAAGAACAATTGCTGACCCTCGATAAAATCAAAGAGAAATCAGCTAATAACCTTTTGCGTGCCATCCATCAAAGCAAAGAAAATTCAGTTGAGCGCTTGATTTTCGGGCTAGGCATCCGTCATGTTGGTGCCAAAGCGGCTCGGATTTTAGCGGAACATTTTGGTGACCTTCGAACCCTTAGCAAAGCCAAAGAAGAAGAGATCATTTCGTTGGAAACCATTGGTGCTACAATTGCGGAAAGTGTCGTTACGTATTTTGACAATCAAGAAGTTCACGACCTTTTAGATGAACTTGAAAAAGCGGGTGTTAACTTTGCTTATTTAGGGCTGAGAACGGATCAATTGGAAGAAGTGGAGTCGCCATTTAAAGAGAAAACAGTTGTTTTGACAGGAAAATTGAGTCATTTCACCCGCGAAGAAGCCAAGGAACGAATTGAAAATCTCGGTGGGAAGGTAACAGGCAGTGTGTCGAAAAAGACTGATATCGTTGTTGCCGGGGAAGAGGCTGGCAGTAAACTGACCAAAGCACAGTCCCTAGGCGTTACCGTTTGGGATGAAGCTCAAATGGTGGCTGCGATCGAAGGCAGTCATTCGGCAGATCAATAACTGTTAAGTATTGTCACAGACGAGAAGCAGTTGTTTCTTCTTGTCTAATTGAAATCATTTCTTCCCTGCAATCCGAGGAAAGAAATGATTTCTGCTTTTATTTGCAATTATATTTGATAATTTTCAAATTCTATTTCATGATTTGTTAAAAAAATGATACAATACATTGGAAAAACGTAAACGTAGATTACGGATGCGAGAAAGAGGAGGATTTTATGGCGATCAGCGAAGAACAAGTCAAACACGTTGCCAAACTAGCAAAACTTTCATTCTCAGATGATGAATTACATGAGTTTACCTCTCAGCTAGGAAAAATTATTGATATGGTAGAAACACTTGAAGAAGTGGATACTACAGGAGTACCCTTTACATCGAATGTCGCAGAAACGATCAATGTGATGCGTGAAGATGTAACGACAGGTGGCTGGGACCGTGATGAATTAATGAAAAATGTTCCAGAATCCGAAGAAGGCTTTATTAAAGTGCCTGCAATCATTGACAATGGGGAGGCGGGTGCATAATGACTGAACTATATAATAAAAGCTTAGAAGAATTGCATAGTTTATTAGTGTCAAAGGAAATTACTGCGACAGATCTAACGAGGGAAACCTTTGCTCGCATTAAAGAAACAGAGCCAAAAGTCGATGCGTTTCTTGCATTGAACGAAGAAAAAGCCCATGCGTTAGCGCAAGCTATCGATCAAAAAGGTATCACTGAAAGCAATGTGTTGGCAGGGATTCCCATTGGGATCAAAGATAACATTGTTACCAAAGATCTACGCACAACAGCTGCTTCTAAAATTTTAGGCAACTTTGACCCAATCTACGATGCAACCGTCATGGACAAAGTTTACCAAGCAGACATGATTCCATTAGGTAAGTTAAACATGGATGAATTTGCGATGGGGGCGAGTACGGAAACGTCGTTCTTTAAGAAAACAAAAAACGCTTGGGACGAGACAAAAGTACCTGGTGGTTCATCAGGTGGCTCGGCGGCTGCCGTTGCAGCGGGACAAATCCCCTTATCATTAGGTAGCGATACGGGTGGTTCGATTCGCCAACCAGCAGCTTTCAATGGAATCGTCGGGTTGAAGCCAACATACGGACGGGTTTCTCGTTTTGGTTTGATCGCGTTTGCATCTTCGTTAGATCAAATTGGTCCAATGACCCGTGGTGTGAAAGACAATGCCATCGCATTAAATGCCATCAGTGGGTTTGATGCAAAAGATAGTACGTCAGCCGGGGCAGCTGTTCCTGATTTTACAGCAGGTTTGACTGGTGATATCAAAGGCATGAAAGTTGCTTTGCCAAAAGAATACTTAGGCGAAGGAATTCAAGCGGGCGTCCGAGAAGCGATCTTAAAAGCTGCAGACACTTTCCGTGCGTTAGGAGCGACCGTGGAAGAAGTCAGCTTGCCACATTCAAAGTATGGGGTAGCTGTTTACTATATCATCGCTTCTTCAGAAGCAAGTTCTAATTTGCAACGTTTTGACGGCATCCGTTACGGTTTCCGTTCAGAAAATGTCAGCAATTTAGAAGATGTCTATGTTAATTCGCGCAGTGAAGGATTCGGGGAAGAAGTAAAACGTCGGATCATGTTAGGTACGTTTTCACTAAGTGCTGGCTACTACGATGCCTACTTCAAAAAAGCCGGGCAAGTACGAACGTTGATCAAACAAGATTTCGATAAGGTCTTCAGCCAATACGACTTGATCATTGGCCCAGCTTCCCCAACGGTAGCATTTGGTATTGGAGAAAATATCAATGATCCGATCACTATGTACTTGAATGATATTTTAACCATTCCTGTGAACTTAGCAGGACTGCCAGGGATGTCGATTCCAGCAGGTTTTTCTGAAGGACTGCCTGTCGGCTTGCAGATCATTGGGAAACATTTTGATGAAGCAACCATGTATAAAGCGGCTTATGCCTTTGAACAAGCAACTGATTTCCACACGAAAAAACCAGTGATTTTAGGAGGGGATAAGGCATGAACTTCGAAACAGTCATTGGGCTTGAAGTCCACGTAGAATTAAAAACAGAATCAAAGATTTTTTCTCCAGCACCTGCTCACTTTGGCGCTGAACCAAATAGCAACACGAATGTGATCGACTGGGGCTATCCAGGTGTTTTACCAGTAATGAACAAAGCGGCTATCGAATTTGGGATGAAAGCTGCGCTTGCGTTGAATTGTGAAATCTCAAAAGAAACACATTTCGACCGCAAAAACTATTTCTATCCTGATAATCCAAAAGCCTATCAAATTTCACAATTCGATCAACCGATCGGTCATGATGGGTGGATTGAAATCGAAGTGGAAGGTAAAAAGAAAAAAATCCGCATTGAGCGAGTTCATTTGGAAGAAGATGCCGGGAAAAACATGCACGGCAAAGGCGGTTATTCTTATGTTGATCTAAATCGTCAAGGAACCCCTTTGATCGAGATCGTTTCCGAAGCGGATATGCGTTCACCAGAAGAAGCATATGCGTATCTAGAAGCATTGCGTTCAATCATCTTGTTTACAGAAGTATCCGATGTGAAGATGGAAGAAGGATCTATGCGTTGCGATGCGAATATTTCGTTGCGACCTTACGGCCAAGAACAATTCGGAACAAAAACAGAACTGAAAAACTTAAACTCTATGTCCTTCGTGAAAAAAGGTTTAGCATTTGAAGAAAAACGCCAAGCCAAAGTATTGCTTTCTGGAGGCGAGATCCAACAAGAAACTCGTCGTTTTGATGAAGCAACCAGCAAAACTTTATTGATGCGTGTCAAAGAAGGTTCTTCTGATTATCGTTACTTCCCAGAACCAGATATCCCACGATTTGTGATCGATGATGAATGGATCGAACGGGTACGTCAAAGCTTGCCAGAAATGCCGCAAAAACGTCGTGCCCGTTACATCTCTGAATTGGGCTTGCCAGAATACGATGCAATGGTCTTGACTTTATCAAAAGAAATGTCCGATTTCTTTGAAAAAACCATTGATGCCGGTGCTGATCCCAAACAAGCTTCTAACTGGTTGATGGGGGAAGTTTCAGCGTATCTGAACAGTGAAAAATTGGAACTGCCAGAAACGAAATTAACCCCAGACAATTTAGCGGGAATGATTCGTTTGATCGCCGATGGCACGATCAGCTCGAAGATTGCGAAAAAAGTCTTCAAAGAATTGATCACAAACGGCGGCGACGCTGAAGAAGTCGTAAAAGCCAAAGGATTGATCCAATTATCAGATCCTGCGCAATTACTACCAATGATCAATGAAGTACTAGATAACAACCAACAATCCGTCGATGACTTTAAAAACGGAAAAGACCGCGCAGTTGGTTTCTTAGTTGGTCAAATCATGAAAGCAACCAAAGGACAAGCGAATCCAGGCGTTGTGAACAAGCTGTTGCAAGAAGAACTAGCAAAGCGATAAGAGGCAAGCGATGAAAAGAGCAAGAGTAATCTATAACCCGACATCTGGGAAAGAATTGATTCGAAAAAATTTAGCAGATATTTTAGATGTTTTGGAAAGAGGCGGTTATGAGGCGAGTGCGTTTGCCACCACCGCTGCACCATTTTCCGCCCGTGATGAAGCAAGAAGAGCTGGCGAAGCTGGTTTTGATTTGGTGGTAGCTGCCGGTGGTGATGGCACGATCAATGAAGTCGTCAATGGGATCGCTCCTATAGAAAAGCGACCAAAAATGGCGATCATTCCTGGAGGCACGACCAATGACTACGCACGAGCACTAAAGATTCCCCGTACGGATATCAAAGCAGCTGCGGAAGTTATTTTGAAGCAGCAGACAGTGAAAATGGATGTCGGAAAAACACCCAACATGTATTTTATCAACATTGCTGCTGGTGGGCACTTAACGGAATTGACCTACGATGTTCCTTCTGAACTGAAAAGTGTTTTTGGCTACTTAGCTTATCTAGCAAAAGGAGCGGAATTACTCCCTCGTGTCAAACCAATCAAAATGCATCTAAAGTATGAAGACGGAGAATACATTGGCGGAGCGTCGATGTTCTTTTTAGGGCTGACGAATTCAGTGGGGGGCTTTGAACAGATTGCGCCTGATGCAAAGCTTGACGATGGGAAATTTTCGTTGATCATTGTCAAAACGGCCAATATTTTTGAGATCGTCCACTTAGTTGCTTTAATGATGAATGGTGGAAAACACATCAACGATCGTCGTCTGATTTATACGAAAACATCTTTTCTTGAAGTAGACGCACCAGAACAGGTCAATCGTTTAATGATCAACCTTGATGGCGAATACGGCGGAGATGCTCCTATGCGCTTTGAGAACCTACACAATCATATTGAGTTTTTTGCAAATGTCGATCAAATCCCTGACGATGCGGTCGTTGGTGAGCAAAATTATCAAGAGATGAGCGAAGGGTTTATTAAAGAAGTCGAACGTCTTTCCGATGAGGACATCAATGGGGATGGCAAGATCGGCGACGAAACAAAGTAAACGATTTTTCTTTTCATGCGAGTTGAAAGAACAGGGACTTTTGGACCTGTTCTTTTTTTAAAACGAAATTGTGGAAAAGCAGGCACCGATTTTTTTTCGAATACTTGATAGAATAGCTTTTCTTAAATTTTAGTAAAGGACGTTTTTTACAAAGTGTTTCACGATTTGTCTTTGTTTCACGAGATCGGGCGCTGATCATATAAATAAAACGAATAAAATTTTCAAAACACGAATGATAATCGTCAAAAAGCGAACTTTTCGAATATATGCTCATTAAAGTTCGTTATTTCCGTATTTCTATCCAATCTATGGATGCAAAAGCGAATAAGAATATGCTATAATGGTGAAACGAAGAAATGGGGGGACCGGAATGGAGCAAATCGATTCTACAAAAGCGCTTGATCTGCTGAGAGATGACGCAGAACGAATCAAAAAGCTGATCCGAAACCAAGAAAATAGTTTATGTATCGCACAATGCAAAGCATTTGAAGAAGTGGTTGATACCCAGATGTATGGTCTATCACGACAAGTGGCATTTGCGATCCGCTTGGGGATCGTTGATAATCAAACAGGGCAGCAATTGATGGCGGATCTTGAAAAAGATTTGAACCAATTGTATAGCGAGGTCTACGAGGACCAGCGGACACCTGACATCGGCAAGGAGGCATAAACTTGCCAGAGAAAGTAAAGAAAAGACATTTATTAGATTATAGTATTTTATTACCATATATTGTTATGTGTGTCACGGGCTTGATGATGGTTTATAGTTCCACATCTTACGTTGCGATGACCGCCACACAACCGACCACAGCTGCTTCTTACGTCATCAATCAAACATTATTTTGGTTGGTGAGCCTAATAGCGATCACTGTCATGTATAAAATGAAAACGGATGTTTTTCGGAACAAAAAATTTGTCCAGATCGCCATGATCGTCATCTTGTTTTTATTGATCGCTGCCTTCTTTTTCCCAAGAAGAAATGGGGCACTCGGTTGGTTATCGATTGCTGGCTTTTCCATTCAGCCAGCAGAGTATTTAAAGTTTATTGTGATTTGGTTTTTATCGGTGACGCTATCTTATCGTCAAAAAGGTATCCAACAAGAATTTTGGAAAACGGTTTGGCGTCCAATCGGAATCGTTTTCGTCTACACCGGGATCATGGCCTTTTATCCCGACTTAGGGAATGCTGTGATCGTCATGCTACTGGCTTTTGTCGTTTTATTATCTAGTGGATTGAATTACTTGTACACTTTGATATTGGGGTTGGCAGGTATCGTTGGGAGTATGTTGATTGTCCTATTTGTGAATCTAACTGGCGGTAAGCTTTTACCAGCTTATGTTTATAGTCGCTTTTCATCCTTTTTGAACCCGTTTGCTGATGAATACAATACAGGTCATCAAATGGTCAATGGGTATTACGCAATGTTCAACGGTGGACTTTTCGGGCGCGGGCTTGGAAATAGTATCCAAAAACGTGGCTTCTTAAACGAAGCGCACACCGATTATATATTTTCGATCGTTATGGAAGAATTAGGCTTGATCCCATCGATCATCATTTTAGGCGTTTTGTTCTATATGGTGGGACGGATCTTTCTTGTCGGTATCCGTTCAAGAGATCCCTTTAATTCCATGATGTGTATCGGCATAGGGACATTATTTATGTCTCAGATTTTCATCAACTTAGGGGGGATCACTGGTTTGATCCCATTGACGGGAATCACTTTTCCGTTTTTAAGTCAGGGTGGGTCAAGTTTGCTGATGCTGTCGATTTGTATTGGTTTTGTATTAAATATCAGTGCCGAAGAAAAGAGGAAACAATATTATTTGAATTATTGATCAATTGAATGGAGTGGATTAGATGAAGAAAATTCTTGTTGCCAATCGTGGAGAAATCGCGATTCGTGTCTTCCGCGCATGTGCGGAGTTAGGAATCAAAACAGTCGGTATTTATGCTGCGGAGGATGAATACTCCGTCCATCGTTTTAAAGCAGACGAAGCGTATTTAGTGGGGAAAGGCAAACGGCCGATTGATGCGTATTTAGACATTGAAGATATTATTCGCACAGCGAAAAAAGCCGGGGCTGAAGGGATTCATCCAGGGTATGGTTTTTTATCAGAAAACCTGGGCTTTGCTCAGCGCTGTGAAGAAGAAGGTTTGATTTTCATCGGACCATCCACTCACCACTTAGATATTTTTGGCGACAAGATCAAAGCAAAAGCAGCAGCGATCGAGGCGGGGATTCAATCCATTCCCGGATCTGACGGTCCAGTGGCATCGATTGACGACGTTTTAGCATTCGCTGACGAACATGACTATCCAATCATGATCAAAGCAGCTCTTGGCGGCGGTGGTCGAGGCATGCGTGTCGCTCATGATGAAAAAGAAGCACGTGATGGCTACGAACGTGCCAAAAGTGAAGCGAAAGCGGCATTTGGTAGTGACGAAGTTTACGTTGAAAAATATATTAGTAATCCAAAACATATTGAAGTCCAAATTCTAGGGGATACGCACGGAAATGTCGTCCATCTATTTGAACGTGACTGCTCTGTTCAGCGCCGTCACCAAAAAGTAGTCGAAGTGGCACCTTGTGTGTCAATGACGACTGAACAACGGGAAAAAATTTGTCAAGCTGCCGTTCAATTGATGAAGCATGTTGGCTATATCAATGCCGGAACAGTGGAATTTTTAGTTGAAGGCGATAAATTTTACTTCATCGAAGTAAACCCTCGGGTCCAAGTGGAACATACAATCACTGAAATGATCACCAATTTAGATATCGTGACGACACAAATACTAATTGCACAAGGCAAGGATCTGCATAAAGAAATTGGGATTCCTGAACAAAAAGATATTCGCTTCGAAGGGGTTGCGATTCAATGTCGCGTGACAACGGAAGATCCAGCGAATAATTTTATGCCAGATACTGGTAAGATTGATACCTACCGTTCTCCAGGTGGATTTGGGGTTCGTTTGGATGTCGGAAATGCTTACGCAGGTGCGGTGGTAACCCCGTATTTCGACTCACTGCTTGTAAAAGTCTGTACACATGCGGCAACCTTTGATCAAGCGATTCAGAAAATGATGCGCTGTTTGAAAGAATTTCGTGTACGTGGGGTAAAAACAAACATTCTCTTCATGCGAAATGTCGTTTCTCATCCAGCCTTTCGTTCGGGTGAAGCCAAAACCACCTTTATCGACAATACGCCGGAACTATTCAATTTCCCTCGGATTCGTGATCGTGGAAACAAAACCATGAAGTATATCGGGGAAATTACCATCAATGGATTTCCGGGGATCGAAAAACAAAAGAAACCATTTTATAATGAGCCACGGATGCCACAACACATCCAAGCAACGCCTGATTTTGTCAGCGCCAAAAATATTTTAGATACGAAAGGTGCCGAGGGTGTCGTTGAATGGATCGGTCAACAAAACAATGTCTTACTGACGGATACAACCTTCCGAGATGCCCATCAAAGTTTGTTGGCAACTCGTGTAAGAACCCATGACTTTAAGAAAATTGCCGCGATGACGGAAGCTGGCCTGCCACAATTGTTCTCAAGTGAAATGTGGGGTGGAGCAACGTTCGACGTTGCCTACCGTTTCTTAACAGAAGATCCATGGGAAAGATTGCGGATGTTCCGGAAAAAAATGCCGAATACCTTGTTGCAAATGTTGTTTAGAGGCTCCAATGCTGTGGGATATTCCAATTATCCAGACAATGTATTGGAAGAATTCATCAAAGAATCTGCAGCGCAAGGAATTGATGTGTTCCGAATCTTTGATAGTTTAAACTGGGTTCCACAAATGGAGAAAAGTATTCAAGCCGTTCGCGATACAGGAAAAATTGCAGAAGCAACGATTTGTTATACCGGGGATATCAATGATCCGACCCGTCAAAAATATTCAGTACAATACTACAAAGATATGGCGAAAGAATTGCAAAACCTTGGTGCCCATATCATTGCTATCAAGGATATGGCTGGATTATTAAAACCGCAAGCGGCTTATCGTTTGATCAGTGAGCTAAAGGATACGATCGATGTGCCGATTCATCTGCATACCCATGATACGAGTGGAAATGGGATCATTACTTACTCAGCAGCTACTAAAGCCGGTGTTGACATCGTGGATGTCGCTATGTCAGCGGTCAGTGGCGCAACGAGTCAACCAAGTATGAGTAGTTTGTATTATGCACTATTGAACGGCGAACGCTGCCCAGAAATCAATGTAGACAATATCCAACAGTTGAACCACTACTGGGAAGATGTCCGCATGTACTACCATTCCTTTGAAAATGGCTTGAACGCACCTCAAACGGAAGTGTACAAGCATGAAATGCCGGGGGGACAATATACCAATCTCCAGCAGCAAGCCAAAGCCGTTGGTTTAGGCGAAAAATGGGATGAAATCAAAGAAATGTATCATGAAGTCAATATGATGTTTGGAGACATCGTGAAAGTGACGCCTTCTTCGAAAGTCGTTGGGGACATGGCACTCTTTATGGTTCAAAATGGCTTGTCTGAGAAAGATGTTTTTGAAAAAGGCGATACATTAAGCTTCCCTGAGTCAGTAATCACATTCTTCCAAGGTGAGTTAGGTCAGCCAGTTGGTGGCTTCCCGAAAGAATTACAGCGCATTATCTTGAAAGGACGCCCAGCCTTTACCGAACGTCCTGGAACATTCGCGAAGCCAGTTGATTTTGCTGATGTGAAGCAAGAACTAGCGGAGAAAATCGGCTATGAACCAAAACATGAAGAAGTCTTGAGCTACTTGATGTATCCGCAAGTCTTCCTTGATTATCGAAAAGCTTATGAACAGTTTGCAGATGTGAAAGTTCTTGATACTCCAACTTTCTTTAACGGCATGCGCTTAGGTGAAACGATCAATGTTGAATTAGAAAAAGGCAAAATCTTGATCATTCGTCTAGATGAGATCGGTGAGCCAGATATTGAAGGCAACCGAACACTCTTCTTTAACTTGAACGGACAACGCCGAGAAATCGTCGTTAAGGACAACTCAATCATCAGCTCTGTTCAAACGAAACGTAAAGCAGAGCCAACGAACAAAGAACAGATCGGTGCTTCGATGAGTGGCTCAGTTTTAGAAGTATTAGTCAAAAAAGGCGACCGGGTGGCACGCGGACAAACCTTGATGGTCACGGAAGCGATGAAAATGGAAACTTCGGTTGAGGCCCGCTTCTCAGGCGTAGTTGAACATGTGTATGTAACCGATGGGGAACCAATTCAGTCAGGAGATCTTTTGATTGAAGTCAAAGAGAAGTAAGGAGTCGATCCACAGATGAAGCGAAGAGGATTATTGTTTTGCGGCTTATTTGTCCTAGCCCTAATAATCGTGTATTTGCAGCCAGTATTCATGCAAAACGCTTCAGATTCAAGAGTGACGATCGAAAACCCAATCAAAGCACCAACAAACATGAATTACGAACCAATCGCAGCTCAAGGATTAGCTGAATTGATCGGGGAACCTGTTTCGGATTTCGAAGAAGTCTATGGTCTTCCAGTTCAAACGTATCGCTCAGGTTACGAGTTTGAAATTCGGGTCTACAATCAATTAGACGATCAACAGTATGTTGAGATCAATACCGATGGTGAAAGTGTGCAAGCAATCAAAGTAATCGGCGCCGGGGGCTCTTCCCTGGCACCTTTTACGATGGGCATGACCTTGACTGACTTGACGGAGTTGACCATGATCTATCCTAACTTTACCTTGACACAAAATGATCGTGCGATCAGTTTCGAATTGATGGAAGAAGATATGAACTACCGTCCATTAGTGGCTTTTGACAACGGGACATTTGCTGTTTTGTTCTTTGATCAGGAGACTGCCCAACTGCAAGCCGTCACTTACTTGGATCAGACCACATTACTTAAACTGGCACCTTATCCTTTGACGGAAGGGCAGCGACCGCTGTTTCAAGTTTCGCAAACAATTGACCAAGCCCAAGCCAACCTTGAAAAAGAGACCCTGGCGTTTGTTATCATCGATAAAATTCGCCAGCAAATCGGCTTAGATAGCTTCTCACAGGATACCCAAACACATCAAGAAGCAGCTGGACTTTTATTTAATTTGACGAATAACCTATCAGACTATTTGACTTCTCAACGAATCCATTCTTATCAACGAGCACTTTCTTCGGAAAAGACAAGTAATTTTGTCTTATCGAATGACGAATGGCGAGAGTTGTTAGCGGAAAAGGAATTGGAAGCATCTGCTTCAATCTTCGAAGCGCCTGTTTATGATCCAACTTTTACAATTTTATCTTGGTTCAGTAATCCAAGATTTACTGAGCGCCTGACCCATGAACAATCAGAAAAGATAGGAATTGCTTTTTCTGAAGCAAATATGGTAGTCTTAGTGCAAGAAGATGTGGAAGGGACCGAGGATAGTACGTCAGATGATTTACGATGAAGCCTTTTTTGAGATTGAAGATCAAATCGAAGCACTTGTGAAGGCAATCAAAGCAAGTGAAACGTGTAAAACCTATCAAAAAGCGAAACAGGTCATGCATCAAGACCCTGATGTTCAGACATTGATGCGATCGTTTTTAGAAAAAAAACTAGATTTTGAAAGAATTGAAGTTTACGGTGAGTATGCGCCTGATTTCAAAGAAAAAAAACGGGCGTTGCGCACAGCCAAGCGGCAGTTGGATCTTAATGAACAAGTAAGTGAGTATCGCTGGAGTGAAACACAACTGCAGCGTTTGCTGGATGAACTGACTGTGGCGATCTCTACTTGTTTTTCTCCCTCTGTCAAAGTGGACGCTGGGAGTCCCTTTTTTCAATCAAAATCAAGTTGTGGAGGAAATTGTCATGCACGAGGATAAAGAGCCTTTTACGATGCAAAAGCGTCGAGGATTGATCGTATGGGTTTACAGCCTACGTCAACTAAAGAATTTGCGCCGTTTTGGTTTTGTTCATTATGTGTCACGCAAGATGAAATACGTGGTCATGTATTTGAACGAAGAAGAATACGAAAGCAAAAAAACAAAAATCGAGCAGTTTCACTTTGTTCGACAAGTTGAAGCTTCCTATCGACCAGATGTCGAAATGGATTTTGCTGAAAAAATTGGTACGTCAGCAGCCTATCCAGTGAAAGATGAAGGGTTTGATATCGAAGAAAAAAATACGATGATTCGATTGGCAGAAAACGTGTAATAAAAAAGTGGGGGTGCCTTGAGTCACCGCCATTTTTTTATTGCTATTTATAGAAACAGTGCTATATTTGTATTTACGAAGATCTTGGAGGGAAAAAAGCATGCGTGTAGTAGCCGGAGAATATGGTGGCCGCAGATTAAAAAGTCTCGCTGGAGACAACACTCGCCCCACGACAGACAAAGTAAAAGGGGCGATTTTTAACATGTTAGGGCAATATTTAGATGGAGGAGTTGTACTGGATTTATTCAGCGGAAGCGGGGGCTTGGCTATCGAAGCGATCTCTCGTGGTGCCAATCATGCGGTTTGTGTCGACCGTAGTTTTCCAGCAACCAAAGTGATCCGCGAAAATATTGCTATAACCAAAGAACCCGAAAAGTTCACGGTGCTAAAAATGGATGCGAATCAAGCTTTACGGCAGTTTGCAGCTGAGGGACAAAGTTTTGACTATCTTTTTTTAGATCCACCTTACGCAAAGCAAGAGATTGTGCATCAGTTAGAATCTATGCTGAAGGATGAATTGATTCGCCCGTCTGCATACGTAGTTTGCGAAACAGACAAGTCCATCAACTTACCAGAACAAATCGGCTCGTTGCATTTGGTCCGTGCCCAAACCTATGGCATATCGGCAGTGACGATCTATAGAAATGAGGGATAACGTGAAAAAGATTGCTTTATTTCCAGGGAGTTTTGACCCATTGACATCCGGTCATGTTGATCTGATCGAGCGAGGAGCCACGCTTTTCGATGAATTGATCGTCGGCGTTTTTACAAACACCAATAAAAAAAGTTTTTTTACTAGTGAAGAAAAAGTTCATTTGATCGAAGAAGCCCTCGCCCATATTCCTAACGTCAAAATTCTGGCACAAGAAACAGAGCTAACAGTCAAGATTGCGAAAAAATTAGGTGCCCAGTTTCTGCTTAGAGGCATTCGCAGTGTGAAAGACTATGAATATGAGCGGGACATTATGGAAATGAACCATCACCTAGAACCCTCATTAGAGACCGTTTTTCTTTTAGCAGACGCAAAGCACAGTTTCATCAGTTCCAGTTTGTTGAAAGAAATCTTGACCTTTGACGGCGATGTTGCCGAATATTTACCTCAAAATATCTACGATGCTATAGTAAAGAAGCGTGATACCAATGAATCTTAAATCAACGATCAAATATGTTCTCTTGTTTGTTTTAGCGCTGATCATCGCCGCTTGTGCCTTTTTGCCGATTCCCTATTATATCGAGCAACCAGGAGCAACGATCGATTTAAAAGAGCTGATTACCGTCAATCAAAAAGAAGACACATCAGCCGGCTCCTTTTCTTTGACCAGTGTTGGGATTCGACAAGCTACCGTGTTCACAGCGATTGGAACGAAATTCAATGAATTCCAAGACTTGATCAGTGAGGAAGAACTTTTAGGCGGTGCGACAGATGAGGAGTACAACCGCATTCAACGCTACTATATGGAATCCTCGCAAAATAGTGCGATTGAGCAAGCATTAAAGCTGGCAGACTTACCTTATGAAATGACCTATAAAGGGGTCTATGTCATGGGGATCGATCCAAATTCCAGCTTTGCTGGGAAAATATCCGTTGGAGATACCGTCACCGCAGTCAATGGTAAAGAATTTAAAAGCAGTCAAGATTTTATCGACTACGTCCAAAGTCAAACCATTGGTGATGAAATCACCGTGACTTACTTGCAAGATGGCGAAGAAAAAGAAGCAACGGGCAAACTAATTGAACTGGAGAGCAATCAAAAAGCCGGTATCGGCATCTCCCTCGTCGATCATACAGAGATCACTTCTGATGAAGAGATCGTGATCGATTCTGGCAATATCGGAGGACCTTCCGCTGGTTTGATGTTCACCCTTGAAATCTATGAACAGTTGACCGGAGATAACCTACGTAAAGGTCACAACATAGCTGGGACAGGAACGATCTCAGCTGACGGAACCGTTGGTCGAATCGGTGGGATCGATAAAAAAGTAGCGAGTGCCAGTGAAAGTGGTGCAGAAATCTTCTTTGCCCCAGATGATGAAATCACTGACGAAGAGCGTGAAATAGATCCTTCCATCAAAACAAATTATGAAGAGGCAGTAGCAGCAGCGAAAAAGTTAGACACGGATATGAAAATCGTTCCGATCGCCAATGTCCAAGATGCCTTGGATTATCTAGCAACACTAAAAGAAGCAAATTAAAACGGCACTCGCCGTTTTTTTTTATTGTCTAAAGAATACAGTAGGCTCAAAGAAAAGGTTATGCTATACTTTTAGATAAGGAGTGTGAATCTAGTGGAATTAAAAAGACAACAACCGATCGTTGAAGCATATCATTTCGATATGAAACCGAAAGACAAAGAAATGGAAACCAAATTGAATGTCGGCTTTGCGCCGTTAAAAGTCAAAGATGAAGAATATATGGAAAAAAACAGTATTATTGGCGCCCGGCTAGAATTTCAATTAGTGTTCCCTGATTATGTTTTGTCAGGACGTGTCGGACAGGTCAATCATATTTTGAATCGTAAAGTCAATTCTGGAGAAGATCTAACAAAAGCTGAAACTGATCGTTTGGTTGAGCCATTGTTTGATATCGTTAAACGCTTGACGTATGAGGTGACAGAAATCGTGACCGATAAACCAGGACTCCAACTGAACTTCAATACCAACTCGAACCCCACACAAGAATCGACCGAAGAAGAAAAATAAGTTGAAATAGGAGGGATTTCCATTGTTTTCCAACCAAATGCAAGTGATGCTCTACGTTGATGATGTGACGAAAGCTGTCGAGTTTTGGCAAGAATTAGGCTTTGTGATCATTGAACAGCAAACGATCGATGGAACATCCGTCGTCGAAATCGCTCCTTCAAAAGAGGCAGAGGCTCATTTTGTCTTATATGACCGTGAGTTCATCGAAACGCACTCACCTGAAGTCGCATTGAATTCTCCATCGATCATGTTTTTTGCTGAGGACATTACAGCTCTCTATAAAAAACTTTTAGAGATGGAAGCAGAAGTGGGTGAATTGATTCAGATGGAAGAACAACTGGTTTTCAATTTTGCCGATCCAGATGGCAATTATTTTGCTGTATCAGGAAAATAGGTTTTGCCGATCGTAACCAATCATTCGTCTTTATGAACCCGACTCTATGCTGTCGAACCGTTCAAGGCGAATGATTGTTTTTTGTTTTAATGCAAGACATTTTGCAGCCAAAGGGCTAAAATTGATAATAAGAGACTCAATTGCCTTTAAGGAGGGAATGACTATGCAAAACTATCTTTATGCAATCAGTGATATTCATGGAATGGCCGATCTTTTTAAAAGTCTTCTTGCGGAATATGATCCGAAAATCCATCAGTTGCTTTTGATTGGTGATTTAAATGACCGAGGGCCAATGTCCAAAGAGTGTTTATTGCTTGGAAAGAAATTAGTCGAAGAACATCAAGCGATTTATTTACGTGGCAATCACGAAGAGTATTTTCTGCAATTTCTAAATGCCCCTGAGGATTGGTTCGCCGCCTACGTACGCAATGGTGGCAAAGAAACGATTGAAAGTCTTTTGCATATAGGCGCCACTGAGGAGTATTCGCCGACGGAAATCGCCTTAATGATTCGAAGTAGGTATGGAGACTTAATAGAGTTTTTAATGGAGCGACCACTTTATTACGAGTGGGGAAAGTACCTCTTTGTCCATGCGGGCGTGGATTTAAGTAAAAAAGATTGGCGGAAGACCACCGACCACGATTTTATCTGGATTCGCGAACCTTTTCATAAAGGGAAAAACCGTACAGGAAAAACGATCGTTTTTGGCCATACCATCACGCCCATGCTGCATGGAGATATGCAGACAACAGATCTTTGGCAACAAGACGACAAGATCGGCATCGATGGCGGGGCAGTATTTGGTGGATCGGTGCATGGCGTGATTTTTGATGACAAAGGGGTCCTTCAAGATATCGAATATCAAAATTTAGCAGGACCTTGGCAACCAGACTTTTAAAAGTCTTTTCTAAAAAGAGAAAAGCAGCCATTACAAGAGCCCCGAAGCAATGTTCCTTTCGTGCCTTCTTGTTTCCTCAATGGCTGACTTTTTTATGTTAAAATAGCAAAAGCAACAAAGGAAAGGTGAGAACGAATGGCAGAAATGAATCAAGAGGTACTTGATTTAGTGAAACAAGAACTAACCTCTTTTACCCAAAAACAAATCAGTACGGTGTTACAGTTGTTGCAAGAAGGAAATACCGTTCCGTTTATTGCCCGCTATCGTAAAGAAATGACGAATGGACTTGACGAAGTTCAGATTCGAGAAATCGAAGAGCGGTATCAGTACTTAGAAAACCTAGAGAAACGCAAGCAAGAAGTTTTGCGCTTGATAGAAGAACAAGAAAAGCTAACGCCTGAACTATCACAGGCGATTTTAGCTGCGACAAAAATGCAGGCCGTCGAAGACCTGTATCGTCCTTATAAACAAAAACGACGCACCAAAGCGACGATCGCCAAAGAAAATGGCTTGGAACCATTTGCTCAGTGGCTGTTAAGCTTCTCAAAAATAGGTGACGTACAAGAAAAAGCGACCGAATTTATGAGTGATGCTGTTCCTACTGTAGAAGATGTCTTGGCTGGCGCCCATGAGATCATTGCAGAAGGCGTTGGTGATACTGCAGAATTTCGAAGTTGGATTCGGAGCTATTATTCTAACAAAGGACTGTATAAGAGCACGGTCAAAAATGCTGAAAAAGATGAAAAAGGCGTTTATGAAATGTATTACGATTTCCAACATCCTATCAATAAGATGGTTTCCCACCGGGTTTTAGCCACCAATCGTGGAGAAAAAGAAGACATTTTGAAGGTAACGCTTGTGGCAGATGAAGAAAAAATCATGGAGTACCTACGTCGGAAATTGATCACAAATAGTGATTCACCCGCAGCCAGTTTTGTCCAAACTGCTGCTGCTGACGCCTTGAAACGTTTTATCTTACCAGCGATCGAACGAGAGATCCGCAATGAGTTGACAGAAAAAGCCGACGAACAAGCAATTGCGATTTTTGGAGAAAATCTTCGCAATCTGCTGCTGCAGCCTCCGTTGAAGGGGAAAGTCGTTTTAGGGTTTGATCCAGCGTATCGAACGGGCTGTAAATTGGCCGTCGTTGATGAGACAGGAAAAGTATTAGCGATCGAAGTGATCTATCCCCATAAACCGGCGCCGATGAATAAACGAGAAGCGGCTGGACCAGCGTTTCGTCGCTTATTGCAAACCTATAAAGTTGAAATGGTCGCAATCGGTAATGGGACGGCGAGTCGAGAGTCAGAGCAATTCGTCGCTGAACAATTAAAATTGATCGATCAAGAGGTATATTATGTGATCGTGAATGAGGCAGGCGCTTCTGTTTATTCGGCCAGTCCGATCGCCCGGCAAGAATTCCCTGATCTGCAAGTGGAAGAACGCAGTGCCATCAGTATTGGTCGCCGTCTGCAAGATCCGCTGGCAGAATTAGTCAAAATTGATCCACAATCGGTGGGCGTCGGGCAATATCAGCATGACGTCTCACAAAAACGCTTAGCCGAACAATTGGATTTTGTCGTTGAAACAGTCGTCAACCAAGTAGGCGTTGATGTCAATACCGCAAGTGCGGCACTCTTACAGCACGTGGCTGGTCTAAATAAAACGACCGCTCAAAATATTGTGACTTATCGAGAAGAAAAGGGGGTATTTACGCAGCGCAATCAACTGAAAAAAGTCCCTCGCTTAGGGCCAAAGGCCTATGAACAGGCGATCGGTTTTATGCGGATTCCTGGCGGAAAAGTCATTTTGGACAATACCGGGATTCATCCAGAAAGTTATGACACTGCCAAAGAAATTTTGGCGCTCGCGGATATTTCTCTAGCGGGGCTTGGGAAAGAACAATCGGAAGAAAATAAAGTGAAGTTGGCGCAAATGCGTCCAGCAGAACTTTCTGCTAAATTGTCTGTCGGGAAAGAAACCATCACAGATATCTTAAAAGCGTTAATGCAGCCAGGACGTGATATGCGGGATGAAATGCCAGCCCCATTATTGCGCAAAGATGTGTTGAGTATGGAGGATCTAAAACCGGGAATGGAACTGAAAGGAACTGTTCGAAATGTGATCGACTTTGGTGCTTTCGTCGATATCGGTGTCAAACAAGATGGACTGGTTCATTTGTCGAAGCTGAGCCGTTCGTTTGTAAAACATCCGAAAGACGTTGTTTCCGTTGGTGACGTCGTAACCGTTTGGATCGAGCAAGTAGATGTCAAAAAAGGCCGTATCAGTTTAACAATGGTCGATCCAGGAAATGCTAAATGACCCAACAAGAATTGCAGCGTTTGGTGGAAGAGCTTTCGCTGTCTGTTTTCAATAAACCATTTACGCATCGAGCGGTATTTAATTCTCGCTTAAAAACAACCGGTGGCCGTTACCATCTAAGTGATCACCACTTGGATTTCAATCCAGTGATGCTTACTGAACACGGGATGGAGGTTTTTATCGGCATTATCAAGCATGAATTATGTCACTATCATTTGCATTTAGCAGGTCTTGGTCATCGTCACCAAGATCCTGCTTTTAAAGCATTGCTGGCAAAAACGGGAGGCCTGCGGTATGCACCTCCTGCCAAAAGGACAGCTAAACATCGCTATCGATGTCAAAATTGCGGCTGCGAGATTCGGCGGCAGCGGCGTGTGGATATCAAAAAATATGATTGTGGAAAATGTCGTGGACGTTTGCTAGAAATAGGAAATGATGAGAAAAGTCAAGTCGAAAAATAAAACTCGTTGCTATTTTTTTCATTTTGTATGATAATGTAGGTCGTGTGACAACCTGATATTTGTCAATACACGCGTTTTTTTACGACGCGGATTTGAGAAAAGAGGATTATAATAATGGAAAAACAAAACAAAATACATCATTTTGTTGGAATCAAAGGTTCCGGTATGAGTTCATTGGCTTTGATTCTGCACGAAAAAGGCTACCAAGTACAAGGCTCTGATGTGGAAGAATATTTCTTCACTCAACGTGATCTAGAAAAAGCAGCAATCAAATTGTTGCCTTTCGATAAAGCAAACATTCAACCAGAAATGGTCATTATCCAAGGGAATGCTTTCCCTGACACCCACGAAGAAATCATACGGGCCAAAGAACTTGGTTTAGAAGTCACTCGTTATCATGACTTTATTGGCCAATTCATTCAGCCCTATACGAGTATTGCTGTGACTGGTTCTCACGGAAAAACCAGTACGACAGGATTACTTTCTCATGTCTTAAGCGGCATCCGGCCAACAAGTTTCTTGATTGGCGATGGTACCGGTCATGGGGAACCTGATGCGGAATTCTTCTCATTTGAAGCCTGTGAATACCGCCGTCATTTCTTAGCTTATTCACCGGACTATGCAATTATGACCAACATCGATTTTGATCATCCGGACTATTTCCACTCGATTGACGATGTCTTCTCAGCCTTTCAATCGATGGCAAGTCAAGTAAAAAAAGGCATTTTTGCTTTTGGTGATGACGAGTACCTGCGTAAACTTGAAGCAGATGTCCCAATCTACTATTACGGAGTCAACGATAACGACGATGTTCAAGCAAAAAACATTGAACGCACCACCCAAGGTTCAGAGTTCGACGTCTTTATCCATGGTGAAAATATTGGCCATTTTGTGTTGCCAGCGTTTGGTCAACACAACATCAATAACGCACTCAGTGTGATCGCTGTGGCTTACAAAGAAGGATTGGACATGAAAGAAGTTGCCGCTGAGATGCTCTCATTCCCTGGAGTGAAACGTCGCTTCAGCGAAAAAATCGTAGCGGATATGACGATCGTAGACGATTACGCCCATCATCCTGCAGAAATCAAAGCAACGATTGATGGCGCTCGTCAAAAATATCCGGATAAAGAGATTATTGCTGTTTTCCAACCACATACCTTTACCCGTACGATCGCTTTAATGGATGAATTTGCGGAAGCGTTAGATCTTGCAGACCATGTGTATCTATGTGATATTTTTGGATCTGCTCGTGAATCCCGAGGGGATGTTAAAATTGAAGATCTGGGCAATAAAATTCAAAGAGGCGGAACTGTGATCAAAGAAGAGAACGTTTCTCCGCTACTAGATCATCAAAATGCTGTCGTGATTTTTATGGGAGCAGGCGATGTGCAAAAATTTGAAACAGCCTATGAAAAACTACTAAGCAATACAACTCGTAACGTATTGTAATCAAAGACTCTTGTGGCGTGTTTGCTGCAAGAGTTTTTTACATCTGAAGTTTTTGCAAAAGCAGCACCGCGAACTTGCACTTTTGTCGGCATCTGATAGAATATACTCAGATGAAACTATTCTTTTTGGAGGAATTAAATTTTGAATATAGGAAAACCGCGAAAAATAGGGAAAAGTATTGAAGATATCGAGGAAGGCGATTCGTTATCCTTAACAGAATCGATCGAAGACAATCAACTGTTGTTATATTTAGGACTTACTAATGATGCAAACCCTTTGTATATTCAACATGACTACACGCAAAATACTGAGTATCAGCGTCCCATCGTACCATCCATCATGTTGATGGGGATCATCACCAGTGCCGTATCGAAACATTTGCCTGGTCCTGGCTCTCATGTAGTCAATTTTTCGGTGAACTTTATTGAACCTGTATATCATTATGAAACATTGACCTTTGAATTCGAAGTGATCAAAGTGGATAAAATGAAAGACGTGGTAACTATTTCGGTTGAAGCGATCAACACAGAAGATCATCGTATTTTAGATGCTGTGGTCATGGTCCAGCCGCCAAAAGCAGTAGCAGTAAATGAGGAGGAACAACAAGATGAATAATTTAAACAATGAAACCGTCCAAGCTCAAGGCTTAAATCGCTTTTATTCAAAAGTGTATTTATTCTTCGGCGTTGGGCTTGCGATCAGTGCGATCTCGGCCTATATTTTTGGGGAAGTCTTCAAAGCGCAAACCCTGCAATTTATCAACAATTTTCCGCTAGGATTTACCGGTCTTTGGATCTTACAGATCATTTTAGTCATTGTATTAGGTGTGAAGGCGCAGAAAAATCCGTCCTTGACCGTTGCTGGCTTTTTAGTCTATTCGCTCTTGAATGGATTGACCTTGTCTGTGACATTGATGATCTATGACTTTGGATCGATCGTGGGGGCATTTGTTTCAGCAGCCGTCACTTTTGGTGTCATGTCAGCATTTGGGATCATGACCAAACGTGATCTAAGTGTGGTTGGTCGTATCGGCTATGGTCTGTTGATCGGGATCATCATCTCAACGCTCTTGAATGTATTTATTTTACGCAGTCAACCGGTTGACTTTTTCTTATCGATCGTGACCGTCTTTGTCTTTATGGGAATCACCGCTTATGACAATCAGCAAATCCGCAATGTATACTTCGCAACGAATGGTGGCGCAAATACAGGAGTGGCCGTTTTCATGGCATTACAACTGTATTTAGACTTCATCAACTTATTCCTAGCGTTATTGCGAATCTTTGGCAAAAACAACTAAAAAAAGTGCGAGGAAACTCGCCTTTTTTTTTTGTATAAAATGAGAGAGAAAACAAAGCAATTCATCGCTTTTGTGCCCGTTCTTTGATAGAATAAAGAGGAACTTTTTGAGAAAAGGAGTAATCAAATGCCAAAAAATAAATTACTACTCGTTGATGGGAATAGTGTGGCTTTTCGCGCGTTTTTTGCGTTGCATAATTCATTAGAACGGTTTAAAAATGCCAACGGGCTGCACACAAATGCCATCTATGCGTTTCATACTATGTTTGAAAATGTGATGGCAAAAGAACAGCCAACACATGTTTTAGTGGCTTTTGATGCTGGAAAAACCACCTTCAGGACAGCGATGTATGAAGATTATAAAGGTGGGCGTTCAAAAACCCCTGGGGAATTTAAAGAACAAATGCCTTACATTCGCGAATTGATCAACGCGTTAGGTGTTCAATACTACGAATTAGATAACTATGAAGCCGATGATATCATTGGCACATTGGCAAATAAAGTCGATAAAGAGCTATTTGATGTCGTCGTTTTATCTGGCGATCGCGATTTGACCCAGCTGGCAACGGAGCACGTGAAAGTTGACATTACGGTCAAAGGCGTTAGCGAAATTGAAAGTTATACGCCCGCTCATGTGGCTGAAAAATATGACGGCCTAACACCCTTACAAATCATCGACATGAAAGGACTAGCTGGCGATGCTTCCGATAATATTCCCGGCGTCACCAAAATTGGTGAGAAGACAGCCATTAAGCTTTTAAAGGAATATGGCTCCGTTGAGGGAATCTATGAACACATCGATGAAATGAAAAAAAGCAAGATGAAAGAAAACTTGATCAATGACCGTGAGATCGCCTTTCTTTCAAAACAATTAGCAACCATCGATGTGGATGCGCCCATTGAGGTCGATGTCGACAAACTGAAATATGAAGGCAAAGATTTAGAGAAATTGGTGCCATTCTACCAAGAAATGAACTTTAATAGCTTCTTAGATAAGCTGCAAATTACAGCTGAACCAGTTGAGATGGAAGACATTTTGTTTTCGGTCGTTGAAGAAGTAACGGAAGATATGTTCCAGGGAGACACAGCATTGTATGTCGAGATGATGGGGGATAACTATCATTTGGAAGACATTGTCGGTGTTGCTTGGGGCAATCAAGAAAAAATTTATGTCAGCAATCGTGAAGAATTGTTTGAAAGTCCAGCCTTTACCGATTGGTTAAAAGACGAGAAACGTAAAAAATTCGTCTATGATGCCAAACGCACGTACGTGGCGTTAAACCGGTACACGACAGCACCAAAGGGAATCGCTTTTGATGTTTTATTGGCAGCTTATCTTTTAGACACGAATGATACGAATAATGACATCGCAGGTGTTGCTGCTCACTATGGCTATGATGCGATCCAATCGGATGAAGCGATTTATGGAAAAGGAGCGAAAAAAGGGCTGCCGGCGGATGAGGAAGACTTCTTTGCTCATTTAGCCCGTAAAGTAGCGGCGATTACAAACCTAACACCAAAACTTACGGAAGAATTGGCAGCAAAAAATCAAACAGCGCTCTTTGAAGAAATGGAACTGCCTTTATCAATGATTTTAGCTGAGATGGAGATTACCGGCATCAAAGTTGATGCGTCTCGCTTGCATCAGATGAAGGGCGAATTTGCACAACGGTTGCATGAAATTGAAGAAAAAATCTACGCCGAAGCTGGAGAAACCTTCAACTTAAACTCGCCGAAACAACTGGGTGTGATTTTATTTGAAAAAATGGGCTTACCAGTTATCAAAAAAACCAAAACTGGCTATTCGACCGCAGTCGATGTGTTAGAACAACTAAAAGAGCAAGCACCAATCGTTGAAGACATTTTGACTTATCGTCAAATCGCTAAGATCCAATCAACCTATGTAGAAGGCTTATTAAAAGTGATCCAAGGAGATGGCAAAGTCCATACGCGATATGTACAAACCTTGACCCAAACTGGTCGTTTAAGTTCTGTCGATCCAAACTTACAAAACATTCCGATTCGTTTAGAAGAAGGTCGAAAGATCCGCGAAGCCTTTGTGCCACGAGAAGCTGATTGGGTTATCTATTCTTCTGACTACTCTCAAATCGAATTGCGGGTGTTGGCACATATTTCAGATGATACCCATTTGAAAGAAGCCTTTATCGAAGGTCAAGATATCCATTCAAGCACAGCGATGCGAGTCTTTGGTATCGAAAAAGCAGAAGATGTGACACCAAATATGCGTCGTCAAGCCAAAGCGGTCAACTTCGGTATCGTTTATGGTATTTCTGATTATGGATTATCACAGAATCTAGGAATCACCAGAAAAGCCGCCCAACAATACATCGATACGTATTTTGAAAAATATCCTGGTGTGAAAACGTATATGGAGGATGTGGTTCGTGAGGCGAAGGACAAAGGGTACGTTGAAACCTTGTATCATCGCCGTCGTTACTTACCTGATATTAATTCTCGCAATTTCAATATTCGAACTTTTGCTGAAAGAACCGCCATCAATACACCGATTCAAGGAAGTGCGGCGGATATCTTAAAAATTGCCATGATCGATCTGGCGAAACGTTTGAAAGAAGAAAAATTAGCAGCAACGATGCTGCTGCAAGTACACGATGAACTAGTCTTTGAAGTACCTGAATCTGAATTGCCTCGTCTTGACGCTTTAGTGAAAGAAGTGATGGAGCAAGCCGTTGCATTGCATGTCCCTTTACTGACAGACAGCAATTGGGGCAAAACATGGTACGATGCAAAATAAATGAGGTGAACAGAGGTGCCGGAATTACCAGAAGTTGAAACGGTCCGCAAAGGACTTGAAAAACTTGTTTTAAATAAAACGATCGAATCGGTCGAGATCCTTTGGCCGCGAATCATCGAAAGTCCTGAAGTGCCGATCTTTTCGGCACTGTTGAAAGGGCAACGTTTTGAAAAATTTGAACGACGTGGAAAATTTTTGATTTTTAAATTGACAGATTATGATCTGATCTCTCATCTACGAATGGAAGGCAAGTACGAGTATTTTGAGTCAGACCCGATTGTCGATAAACATACACATGTCATTTTCCATTTTACAGATGGCAGTCAGTTAAATTACCATGATGTAAGAAAATTTGGTCGTATGACCTTAGTGGATAAAGACCAAAGCGCAGCCTATAAAGGGATCATGCAATTAGGTCCTGAACCTAAGCCTGAATTGTTTTTATTAGAAGCATTTGAACAAGGATTGAAGCGTTCGAAAAAAGCCATCAAACCGTTATTGCTTGACCAAAAGCTCGTTACTGGTTTGGGCAATATTTATGTAGATGAGGCGCTGTGGCAAGCAAAAATCCATCCAGAGCAACCAGCGGATTCATTAATGCCAACTGAAGTAGATGTGCTGCATGAAGCAATCATCGATGTCTTAGAGCGAGCTGTTGAAGCAGGCGGAACTACCATTCGGACCTATCTCAATGCACTAGGAGAAGCCGGGAAATTCCAAATGTCATTAAATGTCTATGGCCAGACAGGCAATCCTTGTGGCCGATGTGGCACACCAATCGTCAAGATCAAAGTTGCCCAACGGGGGACGCATTTTTGTCCTCAGTGTCAAAAACTGCATGTGAGGTCCAACAAATGAGTTTTGTTTTAGGCGTCACTGGGGGAATTGCCACTGGAAAAAGTACTGCAGTCGCGCATTTTCGATCACTGGGTTTACCGATTATTGATGCCGATATCATCGCAAGAGAAGTCGTTGAACCGAATACGGAGGGCTTGCAGGCGGTGACGCAAGCCTTTGGTCCGCAGATTTTGACCGATGATGGGCACCTAGATCGACAAACCCTCGGTGCTTTGATTTTTAACGATCCAGAAAAACGCCGCATGCTGAATCAGACGTTATCTCCTTTTATTCGACAAGAGATTTTGTCTCAGATCGAAGAAAAAAAACAGGAAGTGCCCTTGTTGATCGTTGACATTCCTTTGCTTTATGAAGCCGACTACGACCAATACATGGATCAAACCGCAGTCGTTTATGTGCCAGAAGCGATTCAAAAAGAGCGGTTGATGGCACGTAATCAATTGAATGAGCAAGACGCGCAACAACGAATCGACAGTCAGCTTTCAATTGAGAAAAAGAAACAACGGGCCGATATTGTCTTTGATAATCAAGGAACGATCGCCCAACTCAATCAGCAGATCGATGATTGGCTCGCATCTATAAATAAATAGGTAAAGCAGCAGGTTCCCTTTCACTAAAGGGAACCTGCTATTTTATCTTTCAATAGCAAACCTAGCCCTATCATTTCCAAAAAACAACTGGCGCTGAAACATGTCGGAAACTGTTTGGTTTGGAAAGTAAGACGATCGTTTATGAATGGTTAAATATCAAAGTACCAGCCCTGATTTATTTTGGGGTCACGATCACGCGATTGCTGGAAAAGGGGTGAAGAACGATCGGCTGATCATAAAAAGAGGTGAGAACCTCCTCAGTAAAAATCGTCTCTCGTTGACCAGCGGCGTGGACTTTGCCGTTTTTTAACATCAGCAAATGAGTGAAAATCGGTAGTAGCTCTTCTGTATGATGGGTAACGTAAAGAAGAGTCGGCGTATTCGGCAGTTGTGAAAAAGCCTCCAGACGGGTTAGCAGTTCTTCTCGCGCAAATAGATCAAGGCCCGTACAAGGTTCGTCCAAAATCAGGATCTCTGGTTGTGCCATCATGGCCCGTGCGATCATGACAAATTGTTTTTCCCCTTGAGAAAGGACGTGATAGGAACGATTGATCAAATGCGACAAACCTAAGTCAGTCAAAAGCGCTTTTGCTTGGATCAGCTGCTCTTCTTCATAGGACTCATAAAGACCAATACTGGAATAAAGCCCCGAAAGAACGATCTCTTCGGCAAGATCGCGACCATAAAACTTGCTTTGCAGCGCTGAACTGACCCAACCAATGCGCCGTTGAAGATCGGGCACAGACGTTTTTCCGTAACGCTCACCTAAGACCGTTCGTTGACCAGAAGAAGGCCATAAACTTCCCGTGATCATTTGGAGTAATAAACTTTTGCCAGCACCATTCAGACCTAAAATCACCCAATGCTCATTTTTTTTCACTTGCCAATTGATCGCTTTTAATAAATAGTTCTTGTCGCGAACGAATGAAACCTGTTGGAAATCGAGGATTGTCATCTATTGTCGAACCTTAAACAGGTTCTTCACCTCCAGTTGTAAGAATATTCAGAAAATAATCGCTCATATTATAGCATAAAGAAAAACATTTTGCTGACTGTTTGGTATCGCATTCATATCTTTTGTCAGAATTCAGAATGCTTGTTATGATGAAACTATACAGGAGGGATGATAACTATGGGTACTTTTAAAGACGAAAAAGATGTGATCGTTGGCAAGGCTAAAGAAAAAATCGGTGAGTGGACCAATAATGAAGAACTTGCCCATTCTGGGAAAGAACAAGCACACGAAGGTCAGATCAAGAAAGAGCACGATCAAAAAAGAGTCAATGAATTAGAAGATCAAAATGACGAGCGCGATGCCCGCAATGATCGAACTACCCCAGAAAATGTCAGCAGTGAAGAATTGTTGCGAGCTGAAAATCCTGATGCCAATAAAATTTCTTCTGCCGATCGTCGAGATGCAGACCAGCTGAAGCATTATACTGGAATTGAAGATAAATTATAACTGAACACGGATGCCTTCGTCTTCTAGACGAGGCATTTTTTTGTTAACCAGAGTGGATGAAGAGTCAAGAGACTACTGCTCAGTTGACAATTGCTCAACATCTCATTATAATCCATTAAGATCGCATAGAGAGAAGCAAAGAAATTGGGAGGTGGTCATCAAATGCTTATTTATGCATTGTGTACGACTGTCAAGAAAGTAGAACAGCCGCAATAGGAAACGGAAAATTAGAAAGAAGGCTTTTTTATGATCGAACCTTACCAATTTCATTCAATTAAACATCAAGTATACCAATTAGTTCGAACCTATCAATCGGTGAATGATCCTCGAACGATCAAAACGGTTGAAACGATGACCAAAGACGCCATAGAACATTTTTTTCCTGAAGAAGAAACAGCACCACGTGAAATTTTAACTGCTTTCTTTCAACAGGGGATGACGATCAGTCGCAGCAATGAGCTGTTAACAGAACTCAAAGAGTACGTCCGACCCTTTCAGGTGCCGACAACAAAACAAATTGAAAAAATGTTTCGGAAAGTAAAAAAACTGAAAATACCTGATTTTGCTTCCGTTGATTTAAAAGAGACCACTTATCTTGCTTGGGATGATATCGGTAGTCAAAGCAAGTTTATGATCATAGCCACTGAGCAGGGATTTACAGGACTTCACGGTCATGTGTCAACCGAGGTCAAAAAAGGGATCTGTCCCTTGTGCCAGCATGAAGGAAATGTGTCGATGTTTCTTTCTTTGACCAAGAGCAACGGCGATGGAACATATACGAAACGCGGGAATTATATTTGCCGTGATAGCCAAAGGTGCAATCAGCAGTTGGAACAGCCAGCAAATTTGCATGATTTTGTTTCTTTGCTGCAAATGAAAGATAAATAACGAAATGAAACGGCAGAAATCTTTCTGCCGTTTTTTCTCATTGAAAAAAACAACAGTTATAGCATTATTTAAATTTTGTATTAAATGAACAGAATAAACCACTTTGGCTATTGTACCAATGGATTTCATGTTATAATTAATCATAGAAACCGATGACTTTACGTGAAAACGTAAGCGCATAAGAGAGAAAATGAGGTGGAACTATGCAATGTCCAAAATGTCATCATAACAATTCGAGGGTAGTTGATAGTCGACAAGCCGATGATGGACGTGTGATTCGCCGTCGTCGTGAGTGCGAAAATTGCGGCTATCGCTTTACAACATTTGAACGTATTGAAGAGGCACCGTTGCTTGTGATCAAGAAAAATGGTGCCCGTGAAGAATTCAACCGAGAAAAAATTTTACGGGGCTTGATTCGTTCTGCTGAAAAACGACCAGTGACAATGGATCAGATGGAAACAATCGTCGATCATGTGGAAAGTCGTGTCCGTGCTCTTGGTGAAAATGAAATATCTACGACACAAATTGGTGAGTATGTGATGGAAGATCTAGTTGATTTAGACGAGATCGCTTATATCCGTTTTGCCAGTGTATACCGCCAGTTTAAAGACATGTCAGTTTTCTTAAAAGAACTACAAGACATCGTCGAAAAAGCGAAAGAACCACAAGAATAGAGGGGGACAACAAGTGGGCAATAGTTTACCGAATCAATCGTACAAAGTGTTCAAAAGCCGTCCACTTACAACGGAAGGGAAAGACGCCCTCATTTATTTGTATCAACCAATTATTGAAAGTGATGCTTTAGCGTTGTATTTGACACTAGCAAGCGATGTCCAAGCCCAAAGCATTTCTGGCGAGGAGTCGATGACGACCGTGCATCTAGATATCTTGAATGCCATGAATGTCGGAATGCCTCGCTTCATAAAAGCCAAGCAAAACCTAGAAGGTATCGGCTTGCTGAAATCATATGAAAAAGCAGATTTGCAAAACGGATCCTCCTATCTGTATTGGTTGCAAGAACCGGTCCATCCAGCAGCGTTTTTTCAAGATGAATTGTATGCCTATCTGTTGTTGGAAAGAGTCGGAGAGCGTAAATTTAATCAGCTGGTCAAGCTGTATCAGCCAAAGCAGTGTTCCTTGACCGATTATCAGGAAGTGACTCAATCCTTCTCAGCCGCCTATGGGTTAAATACCGCACGTTTTGCTTCCCATGAAGAAACGTTACAGGCAGTCAGTGATTCTTTTCAAGAAACCAATGCGAACTTGGTGCTTGACGAAAAGCAGTTGGATTGGGACTTTCTTTTATATGAAGCGCAGCGTCGGTATATCCGTGCCGCTAATTTCACGCCAAGTTTTCGACAAAAGTTAGTTCTATATTATTCCTTATATGGCTATGATGTGTTGGAATTGTTGGATTTGATGGCGGACAATGTTTCTTTGACAACAGGCGAGGTCGACCAGAAAAAGCTGGAACAAGCCATCATGAAGAAATCACGACAAACATTCACGAAAACATCAAAAAGAGAAGATCCCCAAGCGGAAAGTCAGTTGCGCCGCTTCAATACCTTAAAACAGAATGGTTTTTCAGAAAATGATGTATTATTGATTCAAGAAAGTGAGAACAATGCACCGATCGCTTTTCTAAAGGCGATCAAAGCGGAGAAAAACAGTTTCATGACGGATTCAGAACAATGGCTGATCAAGAGCCTTGTCGAACGGTCACCATTGCCTAATAGTGTGATCAATGTTCTGGTTCATTATGTCTTGGTGGTCCAAAACAATGCCGCTTTGTCAGGGAATTATGTGAACAATATCGCCGCCCAATGGTCAGAATTAAAAATCGGCACGGCAGAAGATGCCATCAAACATGTTCGGAGCCTTGTTCGAAGTGCCAAGGAAAAACGCAGCCGACCACAAACTAGTGGCAAAAAAATCATTCGCGAAGAAAAGCTGCCTTCTTGGGCTGAAAAACCAGTGGAAGAGACAGCCTTAACACCAGAGCGACAAGCAGAATTAGATAAAAAACTGCAAAACTACTTGCATAAGAAAGCTGGTGACAAGTAATGGAAGATGTAGGGAAAAACTTAGGAAAACTATTGGATAAACGCAATTACCGTGATCAGTTTTCAGCAATGATGGCAGAGGTTTTACAAGATCCTGATGTCAAAGCGTTTATTGCCGAAAATGAAGAGGTATTGACCGAAGCAGATATTCAAAAAAGCTATGCGAAACTGTATGAGTTCGTCCAAGAAAAGCGGAAATTCCGCATCAATGATCCATCCATGATCGCACCGGGCTATGAGCCGCGCTTAGCATTAAATTTTCATTTTATTGACGTCACCTATGTACCAACGAAAGAACTACTGGCATATCAAAAACAAGAAGAAATTCGCAGTCGCATCAAAGCGATGGATATGCCTAAAGATATTCAAGAAGCGAGCTTTGCAGATTATCAGCAAACGCCTGGACGCATGGAGGCTATCGCAGCCGCCGTTGATTTTATTAGTGAGTTGACAGCGAATCCGCAAGAATTTCATAAAGGACTTTACTTTGTGGGAAGTTTTGGGATCGGAAAAACCTATCTGCTTGGCGCGATCGCCAGAGATTTAGCGGAGGCAGGCTACACGACGACATTGGTTCACTTCCCGACATTTGCAGTAGAGATGAAGCAAGCAATCGGCAAAGATCAGGTGGGGGATAAGCTGAACGCAGTGAAAAAAGCCCCAATCTTAATGATGGACGATATCGGTGCTGATGCGATGAGCAGCTGGATTCGCGACGAAGTCTTCGGTGTCATATTGCAATACCGCATGCAAGAACAACTGCCGACCTTCTTTACTTCGAATTTTACTATGCATGAGTTGGAACAGCATCTTTCGGTGACGCAACGAGGTGAATCCGAACCATTAAAAGCCAAGCGCATTATGGAACGTATCCGTTATTTGACACAAGAAATTCAAATGACTGGTAAAAACCGACGAAATGATGGCCAATAACTGACTATTACTGGAGGAAGAAGATGATGACAAAACAGGTAATAATAGGATTATCCTTTGCAGCAATGCTGCTTTTAACAGCTTGCGGCAATCAGGGAAACAGCGCTGCAAATGGGGAGACTGGAACTTCTGAAACTAGCGAGCAGACCAGTTCCGTATCAAATAGTACATCAGAAACGGAAACAGCCGCAATTTTTACTGGTGTTATCCAAGAAGATGCGATAGCAGGATCGGATGATACCTTTTCACTCTTTTTGAAAGAGGTGGCGGCAGTGGAAGATGACGATCAAGTCGTCCAAAGTTTTCAAAATGATGGGGTCATCCTACATGTCCCAGTCGAGGCTTATTCAGGAGATCTGGAGGAATTGACGGAAGGTGCTACCGTCCAGGTGACGTTGCAAGGCATACCGATCATGACGATGTCGATCCCACCGCAAATTCCCGGTAACTCGATTCAAAAGGTTGAATTAGTGAACGATTAATGCAATGTGCGCCTTGGCAATGGCACCACAGTCAAGACGCACATTTTTTTCTATTTATGGAAAGCGTGTTATACTACAAAAGAAGGAGTGACAATATGAACGAACATGCATTATCGGATCGTTTGGCTTGCGTGGGCGAACAAATTCCCGACCAAGCACGTTTCGCCGACATCGGTTCCGACCATGCTTACTTGCCTGTAGCATTGATGCTGCAGAACAAAATCTCTTATGCTGTAGCTGGAGAAGTTGTTCAAGGACCTTATGATTCTGCCAGCAAACAAGTGCGTAAGAACGGGTTAGCTGATAAAATCGTGGTTCGCTTGGCAGATGGACTGGACGCGATTCAACCTGAAGACAACATCGACACCGTTGTCATTGCTGGAATGGGCGGCACACTGATACGTTCGATTTTAGAAGAAGGTAGCCGGAAAAATCGCTTAGCGGGAGTCAAACGCTTGGTCTTACAACCGAATGTTGGGGAACGGACTTTGCGAGAATGGCTCGTTAGCAACAACTTTATAATCATTCATGAAGTACTTTTAGAAGAAAACGACAAAAACTATGAAATTATCGTTGCGGAAACTGGAAAAACGACGTATACGTCCCAGCAATTATTTTTTGGTCCTTTTTTATTAAAAGAAAAAAATCCAGTTTTCCTTAAAAAATGGCAACATGAATTAAAGCAACGACAACGCGTCATTAAAGAGTTAGAGAAAGCCAAAGAACCACCTGCTGAAAAAATCAATGAATTAAAGGATCAGATCGAATGGATCAAGGAGGTGTTGGCATGATTTCTGGTCAAGAATTTATCAAACGCTTTGAAGCATACTGCCCTTTGTGGTTGGCAGAAGAAGGCGATCCTGTTGGTCTACATGTTGGCACATTAAACAAACCGCTCGAGCGAGTCATGATGACTCTTGATGTACGTCCAGAAGTGGTTGCAGAAGCCATCGAGAAAAAGATCGACTTGATCATTGCCAAACACCCACCGATCTTTCGGCCTTTGAACCGCTTGCTGACAGATGATCCACAACAAAAGATGCTAATGGATCTCGTCAAGCATGATATTGCCGTTTACGCCGCCCACACCAATATGGATATTATTGAAGATGGTTTGAACGATTGGTTTTGTGAACTATTAGAAGTTGAACCCGACACGTATTTGAAGCAAACCCATCAAGTAAAAATGAAGAAGCTAGCTGTTTTTACCCCTGTTGAATCGGCACCAGCGTTACGAAAGGCATTAGGTAAAGCAGGTGCTGGTCAGCAAGGCAATTACCAAAATACCAGCTATTCCTTGATTGGCACCGGTCGCTTTACGCCACAGCAAGCGGCACATCCTGCCATTGGTGAGATCGGAAAAGAAGAACAGGTGCAAGAAGCGAAGATCGAAGTCATTTTTCCAGAAACGATCGAGAAAAAGGTGCTTTCGGCAATGATCGCTGCTCATCCTTACGAAGAGCCAGCTTATGATCTGTATGCCTTAGACAATTTGCCGAAAACCTATGGAATCGGACGGGTTGGCAACCTCGCTGAGCCTCTTTCCCTTGATCAGTTTGTCGAACGTGTCAAAGAGCGCTTTGGTTTGACTGCTTTACGCCTCGTCAGCTTTCCTGGTGCACCTGAAAAAATTCAGCGAATCGCCATTTGCGGCGGCAGTGGCCAATCGTTTTATTCGGATGCTTTACGCCATCAAGCGGATGTGTACATCACTGGCGATATCAGTTACCATTTCGCCCATGACATGCAAGCCAATGGGTTGATTGGGATCGATCCAGGGCACAATATCGAAAAGGAATGTATTCCTCGGTTTATTGAGAAATTCAACCAGTGGAAAGCAGAAGAGAACTGGGCTGTGACCTTTGTTCCTTCCACCACTTCAACAAATCCATTTGACTATAGATAGGAGAATCTTTTATGTACGAAAATTTATTGCCTCGCTTTTTGAATTATGTAAAAACAGAAACTCGCTCTGATGCGACAAGCACGACAACACCTTCTACCCAAACACAGGTCGCGTTTGCCAAAGAACTGCAAAAAGAACTTGAAGAATTAGGATTAAGCGATGTTCATTACAATGAATCAAATGGTTTTGTGATCGCAACATTACCAAGTAACGTGGATCATGACGTACGCTCCATCGGTTTTATCGCCCATATGGATACCGCCGATTTTAATGCAGAGAATGTTGATCCGCAGATCATCGAAAATTACGATGGCGAATCAACCATTAAATTAGATAAAGAAGGAAAATACACATTAAACACAAAAGATTTTCCGAATTTAAAAAATTATGCTGGGGAAACCTTGATCACTACTGATGGTACTACTTTATTAGGTTCTGATGATAAGTCAGGTATTGCAGAAATCATGACAGCCATGGAAATTTTACTTAAAAACCCAACGATCAAACATGGGGAAATCAAAGTCGCATTTGGCCCTGATGAAGAAATTGGGGTTGGTGCAGATAAATTCGATGTTGAAGATTTCAATGTTGATTTTGCGTATACAATGGATGGCGGTCCAGTAGGAGAATTGCAATACGAGACCTTTAATGCGGCGCAAGCTGAAATTACGATCCAAGGAAAAAATGTCCACCCTGGAACTGCTAAAGACACCATGATCAACGCTTTGCAACTAGCAGTCGATTTTCAAAATGCGCTACCGGCTGATGAAGTTCCTGAGAAAACCGAAGGGACAGAAGGGTTCTTCCATTTGATGAGTCTCAGCGGCTCAGTAGAAGAAGCGAAAATGGCATACATTATTCGAGACCATGACCGGACCCGTTTTGAAGAAAGAAAAGCACAATTATTAGCGGTTCAAGAAAGCTTGAATGCCCGCTTTGATGAACCGAGAGTACACGTTCATCTATATGATCAATACTACAACATGAAAGAAATCATCGAAAAAGATATGAGTATCATTGATCTAGCAAAAGATGCGATGGAAGCAGTGGGAATCACTCCGATCACAGAACCTGTTCGTGGTGGAACCGATGGCTCGAAAATCTCCTATTTAGGGATTCCAACACCGAATATCTTTGCTGGTGGAGAAAATATGCACGGACGTTATGAGTTCGTCTCACTACAATCAATGATGAAAGCGACCGATGTGATTGTAAAAATCGCCGAACTGAATGCTCAAGCATAAACGTTGATTTTTGATTTGTTGGAATAAATGAAAAACTCTTGGGCTGGGAACTCTTCACGCAGGTCTTGCGTAAGACCCGGCCTTTTTAGGATGTGAATAGGATGAAAATTCTCGTTTTATACAATGATACAGCGGGGAAAAGTGAAGCAAAAGAAACAGCAGAAAAATTCCAAGCCTATGTGAAAGAACAAGGCGAAGAGCATCAAGCGTTCTTGCAGGCCTCAAATCCAGACGTCGATCCCAAAGACGTTCGAGAGGCTGCCGAAAAACACGCAGTCGATACGATTGTGATCATTGGTGGAGATGGGACGATCCATCATGGATTGCAAACCTTTAAAGAAAAGTTAGATGTGTTGAAGGTCGGCATCATTCCTGGTGGAACCGTAAATAATTTTGCCAGAATGTTGGGGATACCGGTGAAGCCCGAAGAGGCCTTCGAGACGATCTTAACGGGGGTTGAGCGATCGATCGACTACGGGACGGTCAATGATCAAGTCATGATCTCGACCATGACCATTGGTCTTCTGGCAGATACCGCCGCAGCCACTTCCCAAGAAGAAAAACAGCAATATGGGCCGTTAGCGTTTATGAAACGGTTCATTCATCTGTTGATCAAAAAGAAACAATACAAATTAGAAGTCATTGCTGACGAACGGAAATGGCAGGGGAAAACTCAATTACTGACGATCGTCATGTCGAATTCAGCAGGTGGGTTTAAGAACTTCGATGAAGAAGCAAAGCCTGATGACGGATTGTTTCATATCATTCTTTTGCCAAAACTGAATATTTTACGATTTATTTTGTATTTACCAAGAATTATTCGTGGTAGAATTGCCAAAGTACCAAGTGTTGAATATTTCACTGCCGCAAAGGTCTCAATAAAGGCCAAAGAAAAAACGGTTCATACTCGAACCGATGGCGACCCAACGGATGATCTACCGATTGAGATGAAAGTTATCAAACATGGTTTGACGATGCTGGTACCTGAAGAAGCACAAGAATCAAAATAATGATCCCTACGATCAATCATATGGAGGAAATGGATGAATGCACTGATTTACAATCCATTGTGGTTTTATTTAATTGCAGTCAATCTTTATCTTTTCTGTCTGATGGGGTATGATAAATATCAGGCAGTGAAACAAGGTTGGCGGGTTCCCGAAGCAAATCTCCTTTTTATGGGGGCGATTGGCGGAGGATTAGGCGGTTTAATTGCGCAACGCGTATTTCGCCACAAAACAAGAAAGAAGAAGTTTCACCTCTTTTTTGCTTTTGGCACCGTTTTTGCTATCCTGCTGATGGTCTTTTTTGCATAAATTCGGTATAACAAGCAAGGAGTTAATATGAAAACTAAAGTGAAGTTCGCCCTTAATTTACTTTTACTAGTAGGGATTCTGGGTGTGATGTATTTTTTTGTCCGTAACTCGATGATGGATATTTTGGCGGGGCTAAGAGAGACCAGCTTTCTCGTCGTCTTACTGGTTATGGGGCTTGGCACATTGTACCTAGTGATTGAAGGACGAACAGTCAAAGAGATTGCCGTGACTTTCCAACCGGAATTCACAACCAAGGCGGGGTTTCTGACCGTCTGTTACAGTGGTTTTTATCGGATTGTGACGTTTGGGGCAGGCACCTTAATCTCAGAGGTGAATTTTTACCGTAAAAATGGCTTGCAGTTGTCACAGGGCGTTGGGGTCACCACCTTACACATGGTGATGTATAAGTTCGCCATATTGACTTATGCAATCGCTGGGTTGATCATTCAATTTTCGCTATTCTATGACAATGCACCCAATATGATTTGGGTAATTTTAGCGGGGATCGTACTCGTTTTTTTGATCATTGCCGCTTTGTTAGCACTTTCGGTCAGCATCAACATTCAAGTCTTTTTCGTGATCGTCAGCAATAAGCTGTTCAAAAGTGCGACATTAAGAGGAATCGTTGACAAATGCAACACCCAAATTTATTCTTTACGAGAAACAGTCAATGCGATCATTACCGACCGCACCGCTTTCTTGCGTATCTATTTGTGGAATCTTTTGAAGATGCTGCCTTGGTATGTGATTCCTTATGTGATTCTTGTTGTGCAGCATCCAGAGATCGATTTCTTGTTGACGTTATCCTTCATCAGTTTTGCCGTCGTCTTGTCCGGGGTGATTCCAACACCGGCAGGGATCGGATCATTTGAATTTATTTATATGCTGCTTTTTGGTCCATTAGTTGGCACGGTCGATGCTGCGTCTTCCATGCTACTGTACCGTTTAGCAACATTCATTTGGCCCTTCATAATTGGTTTTGCTTATGTAATGAAAGAAAAACGCAAAGATATTAGCCAAGAGTTGACTGAATTAAGAAAAGAAAAAGTGGAAAGTTAAAAACACGCTTATCTTCGAATAGAGGATAAGCGTGTTTTTTTAGTCTTTCAAATCAATGATCCGATCAACAAAGGATTCATAAAACTCGCCTTCATGGGAAACGATCAAAACTGTTCCAGGAAAGGCCGCTAGGGTTTCTTCCAAATTGTTTTTCGTATCTTGATCGATATGGTTGGTCGGTTCATCAAGAATCAAGAAGTTACTTTTGATCAACATCATTTCGGCTAGTTTGACTTTTGTCTGTTCACCACCACTTAATAGCTTCAATTCTTCCTGGGCTAATTGGCTAGGTAAACCTGCCCGAGAAAGTTGCCGTCGCAATTCTTTGTTGGTGGCCTTCGGAAAAAGATCCTCAAGGTATTGAAGAGGGGTCTGCAATGGATATTCCCAGTCAAGGTCTTGAGAAAAGTAATTGAATTTTGTATGCTGTGGGTAAGAAACGACCCCTTCAATTGCTGGGATCACACCAAGAATCGTTTTGATCAATGTTGATTTACCGATCCCATTAAATCCCCGTATAGCAATTTTTTCGCCATAGCGGATCGTTAGGTTGATCGGGGAGAGTAAGGGCTTTTGGTCGTATCCAATGACTAGATTGGTGGTTTCCAAGGCCAAGGTGGTAACGATTGGTGCCAAATCAAATCCTAAATGGGGTTTAGGGACATCTTGCGGTGGGGTCAAACGATCAATTTTTGCCAACTGCTTTTCACGACTCTTTGCCATCGTTGAACGAGAACCAGCTTTGTATTTACGAATATAGCTTTCGGTTTTCTTGATATGCTCTTGTTGTGCTTCGTATTGCTTCATATAGCTTTCATTTTGCAGCGTTTTTAGTTTTAATGCTTTGTCTAAATTCCCCGTATACTTAGAAAGCTTGCCAAATTCGATATCAATGATATGGGTCGTGATTTCGTTAAGGAATTGACGATCATGAGAAACGACTAAATAGGTACCGGTAAAGTCCTGTAAAAACTCAACTAGCCATTTGATGTGCTCATCATCTAAGTGGTTGGTCGGTTCATCTAAAATCAGCATGTCGGGTTTTTCTAGCAGCATTTTTGCCAAGATCAGTTTTGAGCGTTGACCACCACTTAAAGAAGCGAGGGGGGTATCCATTCCGAGAACCGAAATACCTAACCCTTCTGCTAGATCATCGATCAATGTATCCATTTGGTAGAAATTTCCTTGATCCAATTGATTTTGCAATTCGCCCGCTTTTTCTAAAAGCTTATCGTCGAGGCTTTCGCCATAAGAAGTATAAAGATCGGCAATCTGTTGCTCTTTTTCGAAGTCTTCTGCAAAGGCAGAGCGCAAAAAATCACGGATCGATTGCGTTTCATCAACATTGACGTATTGATCCAAATAGCCCATTTTCAAATTTTTCGGAAATTGGACGAAGCCATCATCGGGGAGAATTTCTCCTGTAATGATTTTGATTAAAGTACTTTTGCCAGCGCCGTTCCGTCCAATCAAACCGACTTTTTCACCACGGTTGATTTGAACGGAAACGTCTTCGTAAAGCAATTTGTCGCCAAATTGTTGGCTAATATTCGTTAATGTTAACATCATTTCCTCCATATAAAAAAGCTGTAAACAGTAGACGTTACAGCTAAGTAGATAATCTTACTGAATAAAAATCGCCAAAAAGCGATCAAAACGATCAGGAAAATCGATTGTTCCTGACCAATCAGGACCTAGCATACCATTGCTGCTTCCCATCTGTCAATTTTCATGAAAGAATACTGAAAAAAATCTTGATGTTCGAGGGAAAACTTTTGACCATTACTGACCAACGTTGTATAATAGAAGAGTAGAAAAAAGGATACTGCTTGCAGCGTACTTTTTTCTGACTACCATTTTGGGAGGGAAAAGTATGAACCCAGAAAAAATGACGACTACATTACAAAGTGCTATCGCTGAAGCCCAGCAGATTGCCATGACCCGTCACCATCAAGAAATTGATATTCCGCATTTATGGAAGATTTTATTGCAAGCCAATCAATTCGGCCGCAATTTTTACACGGACACAGGTCTCGATGTCGATGCTTTTGAAAAGGAAGTCGACCGACTATTAGATGAACTGCCTTCGGTTGAAGGAGGAAATGTTCGTTATGGTCAATCCATGAGTCAAAATCTGTTTCATCTTTTGTCTGAGGCAGATCAATTAAAAAATGAATTTCAAGACGAGTATCTTTCCACAGAAATCGTCCTTTATGCGTTGATGAAATTGAAAAATCATCCATTGACGGTGTATTTAAAGAAACAAGGAATCAGCGCGAAAGAAATCAAGCAAACGATCGAAACATTAAGAGGAGGGGATCGTGTGACCTCACAAAATCAAGAAGAACAATACAAAGCTTTAGAAAAATACGGCGTTGACCTGGTGCAACAAGTCCGCAGCGGAAAAATGGACCCAATTATCGGACGAGACGAAGAAATTCGCGATGTGATTCGCATCCTTTCTCGGAAGACAAAAAACAATCCCGTTTTGATTGGTGAACCAGGAGTTGGTAAAACAGCCATCGTTGAAGGATTGGCACAACGGATCGTGCGAAAAGACGTCCCAGAAAACCTAAAAGACAAAACGATCTTTTCTCTGGATATGGGTGCCTTGATCGCAGGTGCTAAATTCAGAGGTGAATTTGAAGAGCGTTTGAAAGCTGTCTTACAAGAAGTGAAAAAAGCCGATGGACGCATCATTCTCTTTATTGATGAGATCCACAATATTGTAGGTGCTGGTAAGACGGAAGGCAGCATGGATGCTGGAAACTTACTGAAACCAATGCTGGCACGGGGAGAATTGCATACGATTGGCGCAACCACCCTTGATGAATACCGTCAATACATGGAAAAGGATAAAGCTTTGGAACGTCGTTTCCAAAAAGTGCTGGTACAGGAACCAACCGTTCAAGATACGATCTCAATTTTACGTGGGTTGAAAGAACGGTTCGAGATCCATCATGGCGTCAACATCCATGACAACGCGCTTGTTGCAGCGGCTACCTTATCTGACCGTTATATCACGGACCGCTTTTTACCAGACAAAGCCATCGATTTGATCGATGAAGCAAGTGCCACGATTCGGGTGGAAATGAATTCGATGCCTACTGAGCTCGACCAAGTTACCCGTCGTTTGATGCAACTTGAGATCGAAGAAGCCGCATTGAAAAAGGAATCCGATGATGCATCGAAAAAACGCTTAGGCATTTTACAAGAAGAATTGGCGGAATTGCGTGAAGAAGTCAATACCATGAAAATGCAGTGGGAAACGGAAAAAGAAGAAGTCAATGCAGTTTCCAACAAACGGGCAGAGATCGATAAAGCCAAGCATGAGTTGGAAGATGCTGAAAATAACTATGATTTGGAACGGGCAGCTGTTCTTCGTCATGGGACGATTCCACAACTGGAAAAAGAACTAGCTGAACTGGAAGAAAAAAATCAAGATGAAGGCATTCGGATGGTCCAAGAATCAGTGACCGAAAATGAGATTGCCCTAGTCGTTGGACGTTTGACAGGGATTCCTGTTGCGAAATTAGTGGAAGGCGAACGGGAAAAACTGTTGAAATTAAATGAGACCTTGCATCAACGAGTGATCGGACAAGACGAAGCCGTCGATGCCGTCAGTGATGCCGTCATTCGTTCACGAGCTGGCCTGCAAGATCCAAATCGACCATTAGGTTCCTTCTTGTTCTTAGGTCCGACCGGCGTCGGTAAGACCGAATTAGCGAAAGCGTTGGCGGTCAATCTCTTTGATTCAGAAGAGCATATGGTTCGGATCGATATGAGCGAATACATGGAAAAACATTCGGTGTCTCGCTTAGTCGGTGCCCCTCCAGGCTATGTAGGGTTTGAAGAAGGTGGACAATTAACTGAAGCTGTTCGACGCAATCCATACACGATCGTCTTATTGGATGAGATCGAAAAAGCCCATCCTGATGTTTTCAATATCTTATTACAAGTGCTTGATGATGGCCGTTTGACAGATTCAAAAGGGCGAGTCGTTGATTTCAAAAATACAGTCTTGATCATGACTAGCAATATCGGCTCTCAAGTCTTGCTAGATGGCGTGACCGCAGAAGGGACGATCCCAGAAAACGTTGCTGAAAATGTCCGTAATCTCTTGAGAGGGCATTTTAAACCAGAATTCTTAAATCGGATCGACGACACGATTTTGTTCACACCGCTTAGTCTAAACGATGTGACAGGCATCGTCGACAAGATCATCGCACAGCTGTCACAACGACTGGAAGTCCAAGATATACTGTTGACGATCACTGAAGAAGCCAAACGCTGGATCGCTGAAAATGCTTATGAGCCAGCATATGGTGCGCGACCTCTCCGTCGGTTTATCACGAGAGAAGTCGAAACCCCATTGGCAAAAGAAATCGTTGCTGGCAGAGTCTTACCAAAGACCCAAGTCACGATTGAATTATTGAACGAACAGCTGGTTTTTGAAAATACGCCAATTACCGAGTAATAAAAAGATAAAAAATGGATAAATGCAAAACGATGGTTGCCGTTTCATTGGCAGCCGTCGTTTTTTTGCCGCTCAACATAAGACAAAAAAGTTCCCCTTGCTTGTTGTTTGGAGGAAATTCGCACTTCGATTATACTGTTCTTATGGAGTAGGAGAGGAATGAAAAGATGAATACTTTTTTTGAAACGTTGAATGAGCGAAAAGGGGAATTGCTGACAGCTGTCTTTGAGCATTTGTCATTGTCAATCATTGCGCTGCTGGTGGCGATCGTTATTGCTGTCCCGTTAGCCATTTGGCTGGTTAATCATAAACGGGCAGCGGAAGTCGGCCTACAAATAACGAGTGTGCTACAAACGATTCCATCACTGGCACTGTTAGGTTTATTGATTCCATTTGTGGGGATCGGAACGCCGCCTGCGTTGATCGCACTAGTTATTTATGCGTTATTGCCGATCTTTCAAAATACCTATATTGGCCTTTCGGAGATCGATCCATCAATCGAAGAAGCTGCGGCGGCATTTGGTATGTCTCGGATGCGCCGATTGATCAAAGTCGAATTGCCGATTGCCTTGCCTGTCATTATTTCGGGGATTCGCACGGCGTTGGTCTTGATCATCGGAACAGCGACTTTAGCCGCTCTGATTGGCGCTGGTGGGCTAGGTTCCTTTATTTTGTTGGGGATCGATCGGAATGCCCCTGAATTAACGTTGATCGGCGCGATCGGGTCTGCTTTACTGGCTATTATTTTCAGTACGTTGATCCGTTATCTACAACACCTGAAACCGCGCTATACCTTGATTACGCTGGCAGCGATCATCTTGCTGATTGGCGGCGTTTCTTTTTCACAGAGCGGATTTTTCGCGCCGAAAACCATTACTATCGCTGGGAAGTTAGGGTCTGAACCTGATATCTTGATCAACATGTACAAAGAATTGATTGAGCAAGAAGATCCTGATGCACAGGTTGAATTGGAACCTAACTTTGGGAAAACTTCTTTCTTATTCAGTGCTTTAGACAATGACCAAGTCGACATTTATCCAGAATTTACTGGAACTGTGTTGGAGAGTTTAGTGGATGTACCGGAAAAAACCGCTAGTCAAAAACTTGACTCTGACGAAACCTATACCGAAGCAGTCAATCTGTTAAAGGATCAGTTTGAGATGACCTTGCTTCAGCCGATGGCGTATCAAAATACCTATGCGTTGGCTGTGAAAAAAGAATTTGCTGAGGAAAATGGACTAACCACGATCTCTGATTTGAAGAAAATCGAAAATCAAATCAAAGCCGGCTTTACCCTCGAATTCATTGATCGGACGGACGGTTATGCGGGCATCCAAGAACTCTATGGGCTAGATTTTCCAAGTGTCCAAAGTATGGAACCAGCATTGCGTTATCAAGCCATCAATAATGGCGACATCAATCTACTGGATGCCTATTCCACGGACAGTGAATTGCGTCAATATGGCTTAGTTATTCTAGAAGACGATCAAGAACTATTTCCACCTTATCAAGGAGCGCCTTTGATGAAAGAAGCCTTTGCCAAGGAACATCCAGAAGTCGTCCGTGCATTGGAAAAGTTGGCAGGTAAAATCACCGAAGAACAAATGAGTGAAATGAATTATCAGGTCAATGTCGAAGGAAAAAATCCAGCAGAAGTCGCGCGTACCTTCCTGATAGATGAAGGATTAATTAAGGAGGGACAAGAATGACACCAATTATTGAATTTAAAAACGTCAGTAAAAAGTTTGATCAAAAAATAGTGATCGATCAATTAGATCTGAGCATCAATAAAGGGGAAATCTTTGTTTTGGTCGGTCCTTCTGGGAGTGGGAAAACGACGACTTTGAAGATGATCAACGCGTTGTCAGAACCAACGGATGGCGATATTTACTTCAAAGAAAAACGAATCAAAGAATACAATATCCAAAAAATGCGTTGGCAAATGGGGTATGTTCTCCAACAAATCGCCCTGTTTCCGACAATGGATGTGAAGCAAAATATTGAAGTAATCCCAGAGATGTTAGGGTGGTCGAAAAAAGATCGCTCAGAAGCCGTGGATCGTTTGCTGACACAGGTCAAACTTGACCCAGAGCAATACCGCCATCGAATGCCTAAAGAGTTGTCAGGAGGAGAACAGCAGCGGATCGGGATTTTAAGAGCGTTAGCTGCTAACCCAGAAATTATTCTGATGGACGAGCCCTTTAGTGCTCTTGATCCAATTTCTCGAAATTCCTTACAGGAGTTAGTCCTCGATTTGCACCAAGAGCTTGGGACGACGATTATTTTTGTCACGCATAACATGAAAGAAGCGGTAAAACTAGGTACGCGCATTGCTGTCATGAATCAAGGGAAGATCGTCCAATGTGATACACCGGAAGTGATTGTCTCGCAACCAAAAACTGCTTTTGTGAAAAGTTTTTTTGAAGAGACCGGTGAAGACGAAGCAAAACTGGTCACTGCAGGGGATTTGATGCGGATGAACTTTTTCAGCGATGAAGTCAACCCAGTGGCTCCTCAAATCGCTGCATCTACTACTTTAAATGAGTTGTATACCTTATTTGCAACTCATGACACGGTAGTGATTGAAGAAGAGCAGAAACTCGTAGGGAGTCTAAGTCGAAAAGATGTGTTTGCTTTCTTGAGTCGTGATCGAACGTAAAAGGTTCTTTATGGCCACTAGAAATGTCATATTTTTTTAAAAATCGATGATTTCTCTTGCTCAATGTAAAAATTCCACGTAAGATTGAGGAAGATATCTTTTGTCAGAATGCCAGAAACGAGCTTTGATAATGACAAAAGATGCAGTAAAGGAGCGAAAGAGCAGCTATGGTAAAAATCCTAAAAGAGAATTGGTTACTGCTTTTCTTTATCGTCGCCGTGGTTCTCATCCGTTTGTTTGTCCTGACGCCAGTTCAAGTCAGTGGCCATTCTATGGATCCAACTTTGGCCGATAAGCAGCGTTTGATTGCATCAAAAATTTCTTCATATGACCGCCAAGACATCGTGATATGTGTTGAACCAGATGATCCAAGCAAAATCGCTGTCAAGCGGCTGATTGGTTTACCCGGTGATACCATTGAAATGAAAGATGATGTCCTAACAATCAATGGAGAAGTATACGAAGAACCCTATTTAGATGATTTTAAAGAGAAATTTGCGGACGATCAATTACAAGACGAATATTCTTATCGCGAAATGTTTCAGCAAATCGCCGCTGGTGCCGAACACTTTACCGATGATTTCACGGTAACGGTTCCTGAAGGCAGCTATTTTGTGATGGGAGACAATCGTTTGATCTCTCGGGACAGTCGCAGTTTCGGGGTTGTAACAGAAGATCAAATGGAAGGGAAAGTGCTGCTGCGTTTTTGGCCTTTGAATCAAATCAAACTTTTCTAATCACAAAAAAACATTCTTGCCAATGCAGCGAAAACGCCGCAACTGGCAAGAATGTTTTTTTAGATGACCCAAGCGACAAATGCAACCATTGAAAAGAACATCGTCCAAACCGCAATAATAGCTGATGCGATAAAAATAATTTTGATTGATAAAGGTTGGACAAATTTTCGGGCATCTTTAGAGAACGCATAGGTGATCGATGAAAAAATCAAGCAGCATAAAATAAAAAACACTGTTAGAACCATAAGCCTCTCCTTTACTGACGCAATGTCAAATGAATAATGTAATTATAACAGACCATGGTTTTTTGGGGAAATAAAAATGATTAAACGAGGGAATTTTCTTGTAGTTGTAACCGTTTTATAGGGAAGTGTAAGGAAGGTCGAACCTTGTTAGACAGCGAATCCATAAAAATAAGATGTGTTATTTAAGTATTTTTATAAATTTTTCTTTATCAATAAAAGAACAAAAGAAAAAAGCTTGTTGAAAAACGATGGTTTCAACAAGCTTTTAAAGGTTGGTTATGATAATTTTTTAATCCGATAACTTTCAAAGTAATCAGGTTTGCCTCGTCCTTGAACATACGCGATCACGCCCATCAAAGCAGCACCAATCGTGTTGGTTAGTAAATCACCCATCGTATCCATCAATGCTTCACGACCAATAAACGGGGTGCCATCTAAGGTTGCATAACGTTGGAGATTCATTCCACCAACAGAGTCGCAGATGAATTCCCAAAACTCCCAGAAAACACCACACAAGCCAGCAAAAGCAAAGCCCATCAGTAAAAATAACCAAGGCGAAACTTTTGAAACGGGCACTTCTTTTAGTAAGAGACAGATCAATCCATAGCCTACAGCCGTCAAGACCATAGGACTCACCGCATGCAGAATTTTATCCCAGAAAGCAATGGTTTCGATCAAATGTAAGATCGTCCCCATGAATACGGAGATCAGCAAGAAAAACCAATAAAAGTAGACGGTGGCATTTGGTAGCTGGATTTTTAAGAACTTTTTACTCATTTCTGGGACAAAGATCAATAAAATCCCAAGTAAGGCTTGACCCAAGAAAATCAGTCCTTGTGTTTGCGGATAGACGCCACGGAAAAATTCCCACAAAGAAAAACAAAACACGAGAATACCGAAAATAGTGAATACCTTTTGCAGTCGCTGATAATTTTGCCCCATTTAGTTGTCCTCCGAAAGATAGTCTGCTAAGCCAGCTAAAAGGGCTGCTTCAGAGGAATAAATCTCACCGTTTAGCTTGATCAAACCCACCGTATAAAGATTGACATAGTGGAACTGATTTTCCGCAACGGTTTGTAATGCTGCCAGCTTTTGCTGATTATCGGCACCTTGTTGGCGACTATCTGTATAAAGCCCTAACACAGGAATGCCTTTTGCATAGGCGACACCGATCTCAGAGGCAACCCCAGCATCGATGGTCAAACCATCCAGCAAAGCGATCATCAAATCGCTTTCCAGTACTTTTTCGGTATCTGCCAACGCAATCATTTTGCTATCCGCGTAGGCGGACTTATCATTGATCGCGGCATTTTCTTGAGGTAAATAAATCTCCAGCTGCGGATACTGCTGACGAATCGACGCAACAAGTTCGGCGTTGTAGCGAAGGTCACTAGCAGCAAACAGGGGAGCAGCAAAATATAGTTTCATTCAAAAACACTCCTTAATCATTCATAGTTGTACGTTTTGTTGATTCGTTGTTTAGAAATAATCACTGAAATAGGCTTCCATATCAGGGATGATCGATTCTAGTAATGCCAGTGTTTCTGAATCGGTATTTAGCCGTTCCACACGCTCTAAGTAAGCTGGACGGCGGTAATTCATCAACAGACAAGACAATGTCTGAATATCCAGCTGGACAGCTTTTCCGATGGCTTCTCTTGAAACCACGATCTCCCCGTGATTGTATTGGACACCGAAGATTCCGTTGTTCCAATCGGCAACTGGGTCAGAAACAACAAAGTGAAAGGGTGTTTGAAAGGCTTCAAATGGGAAGTTTTTCAAAAACTGTTCAACATCGACGATCCGCGCCATGTAATAAGGCTCAATGGTTTCTTTGATTTGGCTATCATCCAGGTAGAAGGACAGGGGTTCATTTGAATAAATGTCTCCTTTGACCCAATAGACCATTGAGAAATGAGCAGAGATAAAATTCCAAAGACCATTGCGGGCTTCTTGATCTAAGTAGAACATTTCCTTTACATGGAAGACTTCTTCGGCTACCCAATAAAAAAGTACACCAGTCGGATGACCACTGGCATTGTAATAGACAGCCGCGGTGCGCTCTTCTTCATTTTCATAGCGCCAATACTCTTCCCAGTGAAAAGAGGTCCGCTGCAAGGCGCCATGGTTGTCGCGGGAGAATTGGTTGTAGACAGTAAAAACATCAGGGTCATCCACTTCTTTGCGCTCTACGATCCCAGGGACTTCTTTGGTTTTCGGAAGCTGGGTATCACGAATTTTGAAGGTCAGCTTGTCGGACATGATCTCCCAGCCTTTGCGACGATAGTAGGGCACATTGTATGGATAAAGGTAGGAGATCCATTGCTGATCTTCCCGCATGGTTTCTAAGGCAAGCTTGATCAAGTCTTTCATCAGGCCATGTCCGGCATATTCAGGGTAGGTCCCAACACCGGTCACTCCGCCCATTTTGATTAATTTGCCGTGTATATTGACTTCACAAGGATAAACGGCGATTTGCGAGATCAACTTGTCTTCATTGAACCAGCCAAAGACCTTGGAAAGCTCTAAGATCGGGCGCTTAGATTTAATCATTTCCCGTTTGCTCTCATAGCCGCTTTCTTCAATATCCGATTCAGTGATCTGAAAAACGTAGCTTAACAGTTCGTTGAACTGATCAACGTCTTTTTCATCCACCGCTCGAATATGTAGATTTTGATGAAAATTATTGTCCATTCTTTCAACTCCAATTTATTTGCTAGCTCTAGTATAGCAAAACCTGAATGAATATGTCTAAATAACGGTTAAGAAAAATACTTTAACTATTGGCGTTTCGTTGGTATAATAGAAAAGCTGACTAAAAGAAATGAGGAACGTATCCATGAACATAGAAGAAATGAAAAAACGACAGGAGAAGATTCGTAATTTCTCCATTATCGCCCATATCGACCATGGGAAATCAACACTGGCGGACCGTATTTTGGAACAAACCCATACGGTGACGTCTCGGGAAATGCAAAACCAATTATTAGACTCCATGGATCTTGAACGTGAACGAGGAATCACGATCAAATTAAATGCTGTGGAACTTAACTATACCGCCAAAGATGGAGAAACCTACATCTTCCATTTGATCGACACCCCAGGGCACGTCGATTTCACCTATGAAGTTTCCCGCAGTTTGGCCGCTTGTGAAGGCGCCGTACTCGTCGTTGATGCGGCTCAAGGGATCGAAGCACAGACATTGGCAAACGTCTACTTGGCGTTAGACAATGATTTAGAGATCCTACCAGTTATTAACAAAATAGACTTGCCAGCTGCCGATCCTGAGCGAGTACGAACAGAGATCGAAGATGTTATAGGTATCGATGCCAGTGAAGCTGTTTTAGCTAGTGCCAAAGCAGGTATTGGGATCGAAGACATTTTGGAACAAATCGTTGAGTATGTCCCAGCTCCAGCAGGTGATATTGAAGCACCGTTAAAAGCGTTGATCTTTGACTCCGTGTACGATTCCTATCGTGGGGTGGTCTTAAACGTCCGCATTATGGACGGGATGGTCAAACCTGGAGATAAAATCAAAATGATGAGCAATGGCAAGACCTTTGACGTCACGGAAGTCGGTGTCTTTTCACCCAAAGCTATTCAACGAGATGCGTTGATGGTGGGCGATGTTGGGTATATCACTGCTGCCATCAAGACTGTTAAAGATACGCAAGTCGGAGATACGGTGACTTTAGCCAACAATCCAGCAGCCGAAGCATTGGAAGGCTACCGCCAAATGAATCCAATGGTTTATTGCGGATTGTACCCAATCGATACCTCACGCTACAACGACCTTCGAGAAGCATTGGAAAAATTACAACTGAATGATGCAGCATTGCAATTTGAGCCAGAAACCTCTCAAGCGTTAGGATTTGGGTTCCGATGCGGCTTCTTAGGCCTATTACACATGGATGTCGTGCAAGAACGGCTAGAACGTGAATTTAACCTTGAGCTGATTACGACTGCACCATCCGTAATCTATCATGTCAACAAGACAGATGGCTCAATGGTCGTCGTTGATAACCCAGCAGAATTTCCTGAACCAGTCACGATCGACAATGTACAAGAACCATACGTAAAAGCACAAATCATGGTTCCTAATGATTACGTCGGTGCTGTAATGGAATTGTCCCAACGCAAACGGGGAGACTTTGTCACGATGGATTACTTGGATGATTATCGAGTAAACGTCGTTTATGAGATCCCATTATCGGAAATCGTCTTTGATTTCTTTGATAAATTGAAATCCAGCACGAAAGGGTATGCATCACTCGATTACGAAATGTCTGGTTACCGCACTAGCAAGCTAGTGAAGATGGACATCTTGCTGAACACTGAAAAAGTCGATGCATTGAGCTTTATCGTTCACCGTGACTTTGCTTATGAACGAGGCAAAGCCATCGTTGAAAAACTGAAGAAACTGATCCCACGACAACAATTTGAAGTACCGATCCAAGCAGCCATCGGACAAAAAATCGTTGCCCGTTCAGACATTAAAGCCTTGCGTAAAAACGTATTGGCGAAGTGTTACGGCGGTGACGTTTCTCGAAAACGCAAACTCCTAGAGAAACAAAAAGAAGGGAAGAAGCGGATGAAACAAATCGGCTCTGTCGAAGTACCGCAAGAAGCCTTCATGGCAGTTCTTAAGATGGATGAGGATGAACCGAAGAAGTAACTCGTTTCAATTTGAAAAGTCTAATAAAGCAATCTTTTCTTGTGTTAGAAAAAAGTGATTTAACCGTTTATAAAATTTAAACAGTTATACGGATTGTCACTGTTGAATAAAAGGACAAGAAAAAAATCTCTTGCTTGAGAATTTTTAGTTGTCAGCGTATGAAAGAGCATCTCATAAGGAGGTGCTTTTTTCATACCATTACATAAAAATGAATGAATCCATAGAGGAAAGCATTTAAAGAAAAGCAGATTATCCAATCGTTCAACTCTGGAATATTTAGCGATGAAGAAAATTCTTTTCAAGCTGCTATTGAAAAAAAAAATGGGTTGAGTGACCTATCTTAGCAGTGTGATAAAGTTTTGAGTATGATACAAATGTATAAGAGAAGTAGCTCAAAAAAAAGTCTCGGCTATTAACAGAGATAAAGAAATAGCAGCGTATTAATTACTTCTCTCCTGAAACACTATCAAAAAACTAAATTGAGATGCCACTTTTAAATGATCATCAAGAAAGCACGCTAGAAAAAGAGAAGAAGCTTTATTTCTTGACGGCGATCACCAAACCGTTCTACTATCAAATTGATAGCCCTCCGTATGATTCGATAATTAAATGAAGGGTGAGCAATCGACGCCAGCTCACTCAAATATCGTCAATGGAAAATTCAGAGAGTAACTAAATTTTTGGATGCAAAATCCGTATTGAAATGACATCGATCATCAGAGGGAAACAAACATGTTTTACGGGTATTTGAACTTTAAGAATGAAATGTTTCTGTAGTTGATCTAAGTAGCAGGCCGATAGATCAAGCTGTTTTACATCCACGAGTAAAAGAAAAGAGGAACGGAAATGAAGTAGGCAGTTACTGGTGCCACAGTGAATTTAGGCAGTCGAGTAGTGAAAGAATTTAGTCGTTTGGTCGATAAGAAAGAAATATTTGCTCTTGTGCATACACTGTCTCTATGAGCAATAGTCAGAGCTGCAGAAAAAGCAAGTGAATGACAACGCTATTTCTTATGAGTGGTGTCGAAAGATGTGAAGACGTAAATCAATTTCATTTGTAACGAAAAAGCCCACTGAGATGTCAGTATCTCAATGGGTTTTTTGGTTTTATAAAAATGGCTCAAGAAAAGATTTGTTTTCCGGTCGTTTGCTTTCCTCTAAACTTGCAATACTTGTTAATAGAGAGAACAGATTGATTTTCGCCATTTTTTCTTCGACAGTTACTTGCAATTCATTATACGCACCATCCAGTACTTCTTGTATATTTGCACCAACAATGCAGTCTGGATTCGTTTTAGGATCGACTTGAATGAGATTTGTGTTTCCATGAATACTTTTATATATATCAAGTAGACTAATATCTTTGGGGTCCTTTGCTAAATAGGGCTTTGGTTTCCCAGTAGTTGTTCGAATCAGTCCAGATTTTTTTAAGTTTGCCATTATTTTTCTGACATTTGCAGCATTAGTTTCTACACTTTGAGCAATCATCTCACTTGAGAGCATATTAGTATCTTTATAGATGACGATATAACACATAATATGAATTGCATCACTGAGTTGAATAGAATATTTCAAGTGAATTCAGTCCTTTTTAGATTTTCTTCTTGACTTATCTTAACATACTATTTATTATATAGGTGTATCTTATAATTGTACAGCTGAATGTACGAACTAAAAAGGAGTGTTTTATATGACATATTTAGTAACAGGAGCTACTGGTGGTTTTGGAGGATATGCACTTGAATTCTTGAAAGATTTAGTTTCTAAAGATCAGATCTATGCTTTGGTACGATCTGAAGAAAAAGCAGCTACACTAAAAGAGAAAGGCTACAATGTAAGAGTAGGGGATTATTCTGACATCAATTCGTTGAGTAACGCTTTTGACGGCATTGACCGCTTGCTTTTTGTGTCTGGCGCACCAGGCAATCGTCAAGAAGAACATGCTAATGTGGTTAAGGCAGCCAAAGACGCTGGTGTTCAGTATATTGCTTATACAAGTTTTGCTGATGCAGATCACTCAACAAGTGCATTAGCTGCTGATCACATCTTTACTGAAAAACAAATCAAAGAAGCGGGAATTGCGCATACATTTTTACGTAATAACTGGTATTTAGAAAATGAAATGCCGATTATTGGCGGTGCTTTAGCTAGTGGGAAATTCGTTTACGCAGCTAAAGAAGGCAAAACCGGCTGGGCTTTGAAGCGCGAATATGCTGAGGTTGCTGCAAAAGCACTAGCAGGAACAGAATACCCTGAAATCCTTGAATTATCGGGCAGCCCTATTACTTATGCTGAATTAGCAGCAGCTTTAAAAGAAGCAACAAGGAAGGAAATCGAAGTAGTTTCATCTGATGATCAAACCTTTGTAGATAGTTTGACAGCAGGCGGTTTACCACAACCTGTTGCAGAAATGTTCTTGTCTTTCCAACATGATATTAAAAATAATCAATTAGATGTGACATCTAGTGACTTTGAACAAGCTTTGGGTAAGCCTTTGACGAGTCGCGTAGAAGCAATCAAAGAGTTGTTAAATTAGTCTTGCTATTTCCCGATTATCGAAAATAATCGGGAAATTTTTATAAAGAAGGTGTTGACGATGAACCATAGCGAAAAGAGGAAATGGCTGATTAACTATTTATTAGAGGAAAACAGTCACTTAAGTAAAATAGTAGATGCTAGCTCGGATGATCCGAAAGAACAAAATGATTTATTGCGATGCTTATTAAATATAAGAGAAGCGCGACCTATTCATAAGGACTTTATTGACATTCAAAATCAATTTCTTTTAGAAGAAAGAGCTGAAAATCAGATTTTTTCACTAAACGATGCGCAACAGTATACAAAAAACCTTTATCTCTGGCAAGGAGATATCACGAGGTTGGAAGTGGACGCCATCGTAAACGCTGCAAACGCACAGCTACTAGGATGTTTTGTTCCATTACACAGGTGCATCGACAATGCGATCCACTCTGCAGCAGGTATTCAATTAAGACTAGCATGCAAAGAAATCATGGACGCACAAGGGCATTTGGAAGAAACCGGCTATGCAAAAATCACCGACGGCTATAACTTGCCTGCAAAAAAAGTGATACATACTGTTGGGCCAATCATAAAAGATACCGTAACTAAAGAACACGTATCCTTATTGGCTGACTGTTATCGTCGCGTCTTGTTGCTTTGCGAAGAGTATCAATTGAAGAGCGTCGCTTTTTGTTGTATCTCAACAGGAGAATTTCGTTTTCCCAATGAGTTAGCTGCAGAGATCGCTATCAAAACAACGCAAGAATATGTAACGCGTGTTCATTCACCTATAAAAATTATTTTCAATGTGTTTAAAGACATTGATAAGGAGTTGTACCATGAAAAACTACAACAATTATCAGAAAGTTTATCAAAAGATAACTGAAGCAGAGGCAATCGTTATCGGTGCTGGATCAGGCCTTTCTGCTGCTGCCGGTTTAACCTATTCTGGTGAACGGTTCAAAAAATATTTCAGAGACTATATTGATCATTATCATTTAACCGATATGTATTCTGCCGGATTTTATCCCTTCGATTCATTAGAGACGTATTGGGGTTATTGGAGTAAACATGTTTTTCATAATCGATATCAGCCTGAGGCTTTGCCGCTATATAAAGAGCTTCTATCTTTGGTAGAAGAAAAAAATTACTTTGTCATTACTACTAATGTAGATCATCAGTTCCAAAAGACGGGCTTTGATAAGAGACGATTATTTTATACACAAGGTGATTATGGGTTATTTCAATGTTCACGTGCCTGCCATAACAAGACGTACGAGAATGAATCATTGATTATGCAAATGGTCCATCAGCAGAGTCAGTTCAAAATTCCCAAGCACCTCATACCATATTGCCCCAAATGTGGACAACCGATGCGGGTCAATTTACGGATAGATCAATTTTTTGTACAAGATGATGGTTGGGAAAGCGCAGCTAACCGATACAAAGAATTTCTAGAAAATTATTTAGGTACTAAAATCGTTTTTTGGGAGATCGGCATTGGTAACAACACGCCTTCCATTATAAAATATCCATTCCAAGAAATGACGAGGGCAACGAATCAGTCGACCTATATCGTCTGTAACCAACAAGCACAACGCATACCAGATGAACTCATGGATAAAACGATTATTCTGCAAGGAAATATAGTTGAAGCGATCAGAGAAATCGATCATTTTAGATAGGAGCGCATTCATGGACCATTCAAAAATGAAGACAGAAGATTATTTGAATTATTTAAAAAATGAGATTCATTCTACTGTGTTCGCCACAGTAGACGAAAACGGAAATCCGGTCACCAGAGTAATCGATATTATGTTGGTGAAAGAAACGAAGCTGTATTTTTTGACTGCAATATCCAAGCCGTTTTATAAACAGCTCAAAATGAACCCGGTCGTTTCCATCACAGGTATAGAAGGAGAAACATCAATGGAATCGTTTTCTATTACCTTACAAGGGAGAGTAAATGAAATAGGCTCTACCTATTTAGATGAAATTTTCGAGAAAAATCCTTACATGGCAAAAATATACCCCTCTGTAGAAGACCGAAATGTTTTACGAGTCTTTGAAATTTATAAAGGCGTTATGTCAATCTTTGATTTAAGCAAAAAGCCTATCTATCAAAACGTTAAATCTTTCGGATAACTCAAAGCAAAAGGAGACAATCACATGGCAAATAAAGTATCAGAAGAGGAAATGAACGAAGAAGAGTGGTTAAGCTGGTATAAGAAGCAGGAATTACCACAATATCCAAAACCAGCATTTACTGTTGACAATTTGATATTCAATGTCACGTCGGATGCAGTATACATTTTACTTGTCAAAAGAAAAAATCATCCTTTCAAAGGAAGGTTCGCTTTGCCAGGTGGCTTCGTTAACGAAGGAGAAAATATCATTAAAGCCGCCATCAGAGAGTTAAAGGAAGAAACGGGCGTGGAAGTGCAGGAAGTTTCTTTATTAGGTGTATATGGAGATAAAAATCGTCCCCGTGGATGGACTATTTCTGCTGTCTATATAACTGTTCTACAGCAGATGAAGACTCTTTATGCAGGAGATGATGCTTCTGAGGCTTTTTGGTATAGGGTTGATAAGGATAAAGTACTCTATCAATATGTTACGTCAAAAGAACGATCCTTTACGGAGAACTGGGAATCTCTTTTTGCTTTTGATCATGCGCAAATCATCCATGATGGATTTAAGTGGTTGAACGACGAATTAAGGCAAAGAGGCCTTTAACAAGTAGAAGCGATGTGGCTTAATTTTTTTCGAGTGGGGATAATTATTTATAGGATACAATTGATTGATCGCCGGGCGACTTTTGCCATCGCTTTCCTGATATCCTCTAAAAACCATGGATAGTCAGTTTGGTTCCGATGTAATGAACTACTTCTGAGGATTTGTCAGACTTAAAAGATGATGGCTTCCAATCCTCACTTCTTTCTCTTAGTAATAGTCAGCTTTGTTATAATCCTGTTTTACACAAAAGTAGTTGATTTATTTAGGAATAAGGTGGGTTAGACATAACTGGAATTGATAAGGAGGATCTGAACGAATAATCTACTTTGACGAATCTCATCTAGAAGAATAGAATGAAAGTACCTTCGTGAGAAGGTGCTTTTTTTATAGTAAAAAATGACCAAAAGAACTTAAATTATTTATTTTTATATGATTTCAATCTAATGATAGTTGGCTAAGTGATAGAGCTTTGGTTTCATAAAGAAAATCACACGATTTTGATTGGCAAAAGATAGGAGATGTTTTGTGCATGAAGGCATTGTACTTTAAAGAATTTGGCGATTCAGATGTGTTAACTTATGGTGAATTGCCTGATCCAGTCATTCAAGAAAATGAGCTAATGATAGAAATGATGTATATTGGGTTAAATTATGCAGATATTTATCGAAGAAAGGGCAGCTATCATATTGAATCCCGAGACCCTCTTAATAATGGCTATGAAGGTGTAGGAAGGATTGTTCAAAAAGGAAGATCAGTCTCTAAGTTTCAGCTAGGGGAAACGATTCTTTTTGTGGATGTTCCTTTTGCTAATGCAGAATTGGTGGCTGTTCCTGAGGAAAATGCCATCCATATTCCATCAGGTATACCATCTAAATTAGCAGCCAGTATTGGTCTGCAAGGGTTGACAGCTGATTTTTTAGCTCATGATCTTGGCAATAATGTGAATAATAGTAAGGTCTTCGTCCATGGGATAAGTGGTGGTGTTGGACAAATTTTATCGCAACTATTAACCGCAGATGGTCTAGAAGTTTATGGCGTCACTTCCACGGAAGAAAAGCGACAACTGGCTTTAGACCAAGGAGCAAAACAAGTCTTTTTAAGAAATACAGAATGGCAAGAAACCTATACTTCTTTCTTTGATACCGTTTATGATGGCATTGGGCATACATTAGCCGAAAGCGTCGACTTGCTCAAAAATAGAGGGAAGGTTATCTTTTTTGGCATGGCCGGCGGAAATCCGCCAGCGATCGACTTTATTCCCTTGTTATCAAAATCAAAAAGTATTTTGACAGGGGATCTGTGGGATTACTTGACAAGTTTTCAAGAGCGGGAGAGAAGAAGCACCCGACTGTTTACTTACTTTAGCAAGGATCAAATGAAAATCAGTCAACCAACCATTTTTTCCTTAGTTGACGGAAAAGCTGCCCATGATTATTTAGAATCTGGAAAAAGTGTCGGGAAAATTTTGCTGCAACCATAAGAAAGTAAAAAAAGCTAAATGACTTTATCATAAAAGATACACCGAATGTTTGCTAATTCACTAAATTATCTTTTTATATAATCGATACTTTTCTTATGATAAATCATTAAGGATAAAAATAAGTATAAAATGAGTAGAATATTGCAAAAATCTAATGTTTTCTATTTCTTAAGTGAGAATCAGATAAAACTTTGTGATAAACAGTACATTTAATTTGAAAATATTTAATTACAGCAGTAAGATAAATATATCAAATACTTAAGGAGTGATATCTATGACAAACTATGAAGAAAAGGAAGCAAAAGCATTGGTAAAGATTGCAGAGGTTCTTGATAAGTTAGATGAGAATTTAGTTGAATTAGACACACTAGATGCTGACGCAAAAAAACATAGTATGAAGAAATGGATCGTTGAGAAAAAAGCGATTCACGAAATCAAAAAGATCGCACACGAAGCCGGTAAGTATGAAAAGTACGATGAAAAAGCACTACAAAAAGAAATTAATGAAGTTGAGAAGTATATGTAATTGAAGAAAAATAAGAAATTGTCTTCATTATTCAGCAATTGAAATCTGAATTGATAAAAGCCAGATTCTAATTGAAGATTTAGAATGGACGATGATCTCACTAAGCCCATGCTCTTATGAGTGTGGGCTTGTTTGCTGTACATATGATTAAACACGACAAGCTGAATAGGCATAAAAGATCATGTTCTACAACGACAAGATAAAACCTTAGTTAAAGGGAGACGGGGAAAAATCAAAAAAAACAAAGAAAGTCTGTTTTTTCGTTTTTTTCATCGACTTTCTCCATTTTTTTAGACAAGCTTTTCGCTTATTCTAAATTTATGAGCGGTATCAAAGTAAAAAGTTAACAAAACGTTTAGACCATTTGAAAATACCTTTGCAGAAAATAGTGACGAGAGATTTATGGCTGATATGCAATTCGATTGCCTTTTACAACATAGTAGAAAGTTCTTTATTGAAGATAAAATAATAAACTATATGGATGAAACGGGTGATTACATGGAAACAACATTTTTCATTTCTAAAAATACTTCTGTTACGTCAAAACAGTTGGAAAATGAAGTGATTGGACATGCTTGCGAGATCTTGCAACGTGACATTTTAACCGTTGTGACAGACACGAGGAAGGCAAATAAAATTATATTGGTTTTACTTGATGAAAAAAATGAAACGGATGCTTTTCATATACTTTTCGTATCGCCAGATAAAGTAAAAGTGTGTGCTGAAACACCGTTAGGATTAATGTATGGGGTTCTTGAAATCTCTCATAAAATTTTAGGTGTTCAACCCTTTTGGTATTTCATGGAGATTCCCCCAATAAAAAAGCCATTTATTGAATGGACAGGTTTTGACTTAACATTGCCTGATTTTGCAACGGACTATCGGGGCTGGTTCGTTAATGATGAGTTGCTGCTGGATCAATGGGAAGATAATGGTTCAAATGAATATGTATGGGAACGTATTTATGAAACATTGTTACGTTTAGGCGGAAATGTCATCATCCCTGGAACAGATAAGAACAGTCATAGACATCGAGAAAGTGCGCAAGCGATGGGGTTGATCTATACACATCATCATGCCGAGCCACTAGGCGCTGAGATGTTTGCTAGAAGGTATCCCAGTTTGAAGGCTTCATACGAGGAACATTTTGTGTTGTTTCAGGAATTATGGAAAAAAGCCTTACACGAGCAAAAAGGTACCAAGGTTATTTACACACTCGGTTTTCGTGGACAAGGGGATTGTCCTTTTTGGTCAGAAGATCTTGATCGACAGTGGTCTGCAGCGGAAAAAGCAGCAGTGATCAATGAAATCGTCCATCTACAATATCATATGGTTAAAGAAGTCGATCCTCATGCAGTATGCTCGATGAACATTTATGGGGAGATGACGGAATTATTTAATCTTGGCTTACTTGAGCTTCCAGATGATGTGATTGAGATTTGGGCGGATAATGGTTATGGCAAAATGGTTTCTCGTAGACAAGGGAATCACGATCCACGAGATGAGGTGTTAACAAACACACCAAAACCAAATCAATCAAGAGGAATCTATTATCACGTTGCCTTTCATGATTTACAAGCATCTAATTTCTTGACGATCTTGCCTAATAGCCCAGAATTTGTTTCTAGAGAGTTAATGGCGGTTAGAGAAGTCAAGATGGATAAGTTTGTCTTAGTTAATACAGGTAACATAAAACCGCATATTTTGTTCTTACAAGAAATAGCGAATTTCTGGCGAGCAGATTATCAGTTACGAACCAATCAAGAGATAATTTTAGAGCATGTAACACAATACTATCAAAATCAGCAAGAAGAGATCCAAGCTGTCTATGAAGCTTGCTTTGAAGCGGTTATCCGCTATGGAACATATGAGGATCAAACCGCTGGGGATGAGTTTGCCTGTTATTTGATTCGAAAAATTATTCAATCCTGGCTCAAGCAAGAAACAAAAATTCCGAGGTTAGAATGGTTGACGGGTGATCGGAAAATCAAGGAGCAAGTCACAGAAATTTTCTCTATGGTAGGAGAAAAGATAGTAGCCTGGGAGAATCTATTGCTGAGATGCCAGCAGATTACATTATCCCTTCAGGATAAAAATCCGGAAAATGCTCGCTTTTTTAATGATATTTACCTCTCAGTAGCCGTTCAATGCAAAACATTAAAAGCACTGCTCCGTTTGTTAGACGCTTATCAGATGATTGATCGGGAAGAAATGGTTTTTGTATTTGTAAAAGTTTTCGATGCGTTAGAAGAAATCCATCAACTAATTCAAATACTGAAAGAAAATCCAAGTGATACATGGTATGATTTTTATGAAAACGATGGCTATACCAACCTAACATTGACAAAAGAGATGATTAAAAGTCTGTTGTCTTACATTCGCATCATTGGCGATGGTCCAGATCAAGACCAGTGGGAGAGAAAATATATTATGGACTCCATTGAATCAAGAGTTATGTTGCTTTCAAATACTAAAAAAGCGTTGACGGATGAAAAGTTAGCAAGAAAAATCAGAGTAAGTTTTAGAAAAGTTCGTAAATAATATTAATTTGAGATGAAACGCCATTCAAAAGTTAGACTTAATATCTTACTTTTGAATGGCGTTTAATCTAGTATGCAGTTTTTTATTAGAATTCATTAGGCGTGTTGGCCAATTCTAGCACCATATTATACCAAGCAACACCTGCATGTTGTGATTCTGACAGTCCTTCTAGTTGATAGCCATGCTTTTTGTAATATGGAACCAATGATTCTAAACAAGTTAAGGTGATTCCTTTTCTGTTTTGAAGACGACATTTTTCTTCAAGGGCTGACAGTAGTTTGTTACCAATTTGGCAGTTTCTATAATCAGGAGCGACAGCTAAGCTCAGAATACTTTGGTAGCCACCAAAAGGCTGATTAGGACAAGTACTTTCAAAGAGATCGTCAGAAAGATAACGTTTAAAAATAATGGGCCCTACAACGTAGCCGATCGGACAATCCTTTTCATTTACTGCAACAATAAAACTGTCACTTATTGTAAGTATACGATCCATCATCGCAGATTTGGATGCTGCTTCATCAGCTGTAAATCCTGCATTTTCAATCTGCATGATTTGATCGATATCATCTTCTTTTGGTGGTCTGAAGAAAATGTTCATTCAATCACTCCCATCTTTATTCAAAAATAGTTTATCACATAATGATATATAACGTTTATATTTGATAACGATAAAAATTTAGAGACTTAAAATTCCTAATACAGAATCGTTGTCACACTTTCAATCAAATGAAACAAAAATAAGAATTAGTAATTGTTAACTGAATGGGTTCTTATAAGAAAAAGTCAAATTAATGATAATAATCCGCAATTCTTCATTTTATTCTAACAAAATGACAATTTTCTTAGGTATTCATCACAAATCTATCACATTTCCAAGCTAAAGTTTGTTATTATCTGAAAATTTTCATCATTCAGATAAAAGCTTCTTCATTATGAGCAAATTTTTTATAGTTAGTTGATAGAAAACAGGACGAGCGTATGTGTTTTCGATCCAAGTTACACGCCAATGCGTCTAATTTCTATATTTGCTGGTATGAAGAAGAGCGCAAAAAAAAATCCTTAAGTTACAGGGGACGAAATGGAGGATAACATGAAAAAAAGGAAAACAAGCTGGGCTCTCGTATTGTTAACAAGTCTGATGGTATTAGGTGCTTGTGGTAGTGGAGGCCAAGACCCAACAGATAGTTCGGGAGGGAATGTGTCAGGGGGAGCTAGTTCTGATCCTAATGTATTAGTGGTCGCATCAGGTGCGGATCCAGTGACATTAGATATCCATCAAACGAACGACCAAGCAACTACCAGGGTAGCAAGACAGATTTACGAAACACTGATCAAACAGACCAACGATCTTGAGTTAGTGCCAGGGTTAGCAACAGAGTGGGAAGAAATTGAAGAGAACCTTTATGAGTTCAAGTTGCGAGAAGATGTTGTCTTTCATAATGGGGAAGCGATGACAGCTTCTGATGTTGCCTACACCCTTCGACGGGCGGTTGCCTCACCTTCGATCAGTCATATCATTGGTTCGATCGATCCTGATACGATCGAAGTGATCGATGATCATACGATCCTTATCGGGACAAATGGTGCCTTCGGGCCTTTCTTGACTCATTTAGCACATCCTGCGGTTGGAATTTTGAGTGAGAAAGCTGTGGAAGAAGCTGGTGAAGATTATGGTATCAGCAGCGTTGTAGGAACGGGTCCCTTTGAATTTGTTGAATGGGCAACCGGTAGTCACGTGACATTGGATCGATTTGACGATCACTGGGATGAGCCAGCGGGAATGGAAAGAATCGAGTTCCGGACAATTACAGATTCAAGTGTTCGTTTGATTGAACTAGAGTCAGGAACCGTCGATATTGTTTATGATATCGCTCCTTCTGATAATGAAAAGGTTGAAGAAAACGATGAGTTGACCTTATTAGCGACAGAAAATTTAGGAACGGAATACTTAGGTTTCAACGTTCGAAATGATACACCATTGCAAGAAGTAGGGGTACGTCGCGCGATTGCCCATGCTATCGATGTCGAATCAATTATCCGAACGGTTCATATGGGGATCGGGACTCAAATGAGTGGACCGATCAACGAATTGGTTTTTGGATTTAATGAAAACTTGGAAGCTACTCCTTATGACGTTGAATTAGCAAAAGAACTATTAGCAGAAGCTGGTTATCCAGATGGCGGGTTTTCCCTTTCGTTGTACGTCGGTGATAACAATCAAGAACGAATCCGTGTCTCGCAGGTTGTTTCCGCTGCTTTAGAAGAATTAGGTATCACTGTTGAGGTCAACCAAATGGAGTGGGGAGCATTTTTAGATGCTGCAGCAGCTGGTGAACCAGATATGTTCTTACTAGGTTGGACAACGATCACAACAGATGCTGACTATGGATTGTATCCACTGTTCCATTCAAGTAGCTTTGGCGAAGCTGGAAATCGTACGTTCTATCATAATCAACGGGTAGATGAATTACTTGATGCAGCTCGTAGCACTTCTGACCAAGAGGAACGCTTGGCCTATTATCATGAGGCGCAAGAGATTATCAATGATGAGATGCCATGGGTTTACTTACAAACCAGAGAAAATGTTTCAGGTATCCGCAACTGGGTGCAAGGGTTCGAACATCATCCAACTGGAAGTTACTTCTTAGATACGGTGTCAAAAAACTAAATTGGATTGAGAGTATAAAATAAAGAGCCGCAATGGCTCTTTATTTTGAGGAGATGAATAGATGTTCCAATATATTGTAAAACGAATTCTGTGGTTGTTTCCTATCCTGCTAGGCGTCTCTTTTATTGTATTTGCGATTATGTATCTATCACCTGGAGACCCTGTAACGATGGTGTTGGGGGAAGGAGCGACTCCTGAACAATATGAGGCCATGCGTGTGCAAATGGGGCTTGACCGTAGTTTTATCGAACAATTTTTTCATTATATAAAAAATGTTGTTGTCGAATTTGATCTTGGGAGATCGTATGTTTCTGGCCGGGTGGTCATGGATGAAATCCTAGTCCGTTTGCCCAACACAATCAAATTATCAGTATGGAGTGTGTTATTTGCCTCGCTGATTGGGATTCCACTGGGAGTGATCTCTGCTTCGAGACCTTATTCCAAGGTTGATAATTTCGTGATGTTTCTTTCACTAGTGGGGGTTTCTATGCCAACCTTTTGGCAGGCACTCCTTTTAATTATTCTTTTTACTTCTACCCTGGGCTGGTTGCCAGCATCTGGTTTTGATACTTGGCAGCAAATGATCATGCCAGTATTTGCATTGGCTTCCTCGTCAATTGGCACGATCGCCCGAATCACAAGGTCGAGTATGATGGACGTTTTAGACCAAGATTATATTCGTACGGCAAAAGCCAAAGGAGTAAATGGTTCAAAGGTGACGTTCCATCATGCTTTAAGAAATGCCTTGATTCCCGTAGTGACAGTCATTGGTTTGCAGTTTGGGGCTTTATTAGGTGGGGCTGTATTGACCGAGACTGTGTTTAGTATCAATGGGATCGGGACATTGATGGTGAATGCGATCCGTACAAGAGACACAATGATCGTCCAAGGCGGCGTTTTATTTATTGCATTTATTTTTACGATGGTTAATCTATGTGTCGATATTCTCTATGCATATATCGATCCGCGAATTAAAACCTCATATGATTAAGGGAGGAACTCATGTTTTCTAGAAAAAAGGCCATAGCGAAAACGCAAGCACTTGCAGGCGTACCAGAAGGATCGAAACAAGAGATTTGGCTTTCCTTAAAAGCAAATCGCCGAGCAATGTTTGGGTTACTATTTATCACGTTACTGACGATTACTGCGATTTTTGCAGACTTTATAGCTCCCTATGGTATGAGGGAGCAAAATCTAGACAATGCATTGCAATTTCCAAGTCGTTCTCATTGGTTTGGGACAGATGACTTGGGACGTGACGTATTGTCTCGTTTGATTTACGGCACGAGAATATCGCTGACTGTAGGCGTTTGTGCGGTGTTACTGGCACTCTTTTTTGGTGGCATCTTAGGTGTCTTATCCGGTTATTTCAGAGGGTGGATCGATACGCTGATTATGCGTTTTTGTGACATTTTACTATCCATCCCTTCCATTTTGTTGGCAATCGCCATCGTGGCTTCTTTGGGATCCAGTCTGCCGAACATGATCTTGGCGATCGGGTTGGCGAATATCCCCATTTTTGCTCGTATTATTCGGGCAAGTGTGATGGCGGTCAAAGAGAAGCAATTTATTGAAGCTGGAAAAGCGCTGGGCACAAATAATGGATTGCTGATTTTTAAACACATCTTGCCAAATATCCTTTCACCAGTCATCGTGCATTCATCAATGGGCGTTGCCACAGCAATTTTATCTGCTGTTGGCTTAGGATTTATTGGCTTAGGTATGGAGGCTTCCGTTGCGGAATGGGGAACGATGTTAAATTTTGGACGAGGCTATATCCGAACACATCCCTACCTGACGATTTATCCAGGGATCGCGATCATGTTGACCATTTTATCCTTCAATTTGATCGGTGACGGAATCCGAGATGCCATCGATCCGAAGATGAGAGAGAGGTAAGCAGTTATGGACACGATCATGCGCGTCAAGAATCTACAAAAGTATTTTCCTGTGAAGAAGAAAAACTTTTTTGGGGTGGGAAAAGACTATGTGAAAGCAAATAAAGATCTTACGATCGATATATATGAAGGAGAAACATTAGGCATCGTCGGTGAAAGTGGCTGTGGAAAATCGACCTTTGGACGCACGATTATTCAGCTCCAGCGACAAACCGGAGGCTCGACCCTTTACTATGGAGAGACGATCGAAGATTTCATGCCTCGTTACGTAAAAAAAGTCTATCAACAACTGCCACAAAAGATGAAACAGTTTACTGATTCTGTCAATGAGCTCCAGTCGATCGAATCAAAACTCGCTACTGATTCAGCTGCTGATGTAGAAGCAACAACGGAACGGTTGCGTCTAAAGAAAATCGCTTTTGAAAATGAATATGGCAATACCCTGCGATTAGTCGGAGGCTTGATTTTGCATGATGATCTACAAAAGGTCAGTAAGCTTCTTTCGTCTCGTTACGAAGCTGCAGCAAAAGTTGCCGCTAGCAAGCGAGCGTTAACATTTAATCAGCAAAAACAAGCGATGAATGGGGCAGTAGATCAAACAGGGCTCATGAACTTGGAAAAAACGATCGCTGAACAACAAAATGACTTAGCAGCTATTGATAAGCAAGTCGCACAACTAAAAAAAGAAGTTATGAACAAAAAAGATTTTTCATACTATGAAGAGCAGCTTGATTCTGGCATCGATCTAGCTGCTTTGACTCAAAAGGAATCAAGAGTTTTACGAAAAGACCTGCAAATTATCTTTCAGGACCCTTACTCCTCACTAGATCCACGGTTAACAGTGGGTGATATTATTGGAGAAGGTTTGTTGATACACAAATTTTTTGCTAGTAAAAAGGACCCAAACTATGAAACCTATATTCTTGATATCATGGAAAAATGCGGGTTAAAGAAAGAATTTATTCATCGCTATCCGCATCAATTTTCTGGTGGACAACGACAACGAATCGGGATTGCTCGTGCCTTAGCTTTAAAGCCCAAATTCATTGTTTGCGATGAAGCTGTTTCAGCGTTAGATGTTTCGATTCAGTCACAGATCATCAATTTGCTTCATGATTTGCGGGAAGAACTCAATTTGACTTACTTGTTCATCACCCATGATCTTGGAGTCGTAAAATTTATTTCTGATCGGATCGGTGTGATGTATTTTGGGCATCTTGTAGAATTAGCTTCAGCTGAGACGATTTTTTCTAACCCGATCCATCCGTACACACGGCAATTATTAAATGCCATTCCAACGCTAGACGAAGAGTATCGCCCATGGGCTCTTGATGAAACCCATCCTGATTTGGCATTCAACTATTCAAAAGAAACCGAGGCTGATCCAGATTGGGTAGAAGTCGAGCCAAATCATTTTGTGAAGTGTACGCGAAAATAGTTTTTTTAGAACATAGGAATTGAAACATGGTTGATGAGTCAATCAAACGAACCATAAGCCTGATACGATTGGTTTGATGGGAAAAAATCAAAAGGAGGTCCAGATGGATTTACTAGAAGTTGAGAATCTGCATACGTATTTTGATACGAAACGGGGCACTGTCAAAGCTGTCAAAGGCGTTACTTTTTCATTGAAAAGAGGGAAGACATTAGGAATTGTTGGAGAAAGTGGGAGTGGAAAAAGTCAAACAGCCATGTCGATCCTTCAACTTTTTCAGCGAAATCAGTATATAGCGGAAGGGCAGATCCGTTTTGAAGGAAAAAATATCCTCGAATTAAGCAAAAAAGAGCTTTTGAAAATTCGTGGAAATGATATTTCAATGATCTTTCAAGAGCCTATGACAAGTTTGAATCCGGTATTTACAATCAAAGCACAACTGACAGAAGCTTTGAAACTTCATCAGCACGTCGACAATAAGACGGCGACTTTACGGGCATATGAGCTGTTAGAAGCTGTCAAGATCACAGATCCTAAACGAGTAGCCAAGCAATATCCTCATCAGTTATCTGGAGGAATGAGTCAGCGAGTAATGATCGCAATGGCATTAGCCTGCAATCCGAAGCTATTGATTGCCGATGAACCGACTACCGCACTCGATGTGATCATCCAAGCAGAAATCCTTAAGTTAATGAATGAGTTAAAAGACAAGCTGGATACAAGTATTTTGTTTATTACCCATGATTTGGGTGTCATTAGTAAAATGGCCGATGATGTGATCGTGATGCATGGGGGAAAAATCGTCGAGAGTGCCCCAATCAATGAGATATTCAAAAATGCTTACCATCCGTACACAAGGCGCTTACTTGCTGCGTTTTTAAGAACCGACATTCGAAACAAGAAAACAGCGCCTGATGATTTTTACAGTAAGGAAAACAATGTCTTTGATTTCACCACATTTAAAACAGAAGAAACAGCGGACCCGAATTGGGTTCAGGTAGGAACAAATCATTTTGTCGCTGCCAGTTTGAGAAAAATCGATAACTAAATGAAAAAGTCGTAAAACAAAGCTTTGTTTACGGCTTTTTCAGTATGCTGGGAAGGAAATTTTTTTGTGAGGAAGTTGTGAGAAAGATGTAAAAAATAGGGGAAGGTTTGCTCAAGAGTCTTGCCTTAAAGTCCACTTCAAGAATTATACTGGAACTACCATTTTTGGTGGAAAAAGAAAGGAGTAATTCAATGAACAAATGGACAAAAGGACTTTTTCTGACAATGCTTTTTCTAACAGGATGTAGCAGTGATTCAATGAATGACGAGCCAGACATTGGTACAACAGAAACAAGTACTAGTGACACCATTACGCAACAAATGAGAGAAACAGGGATTGATGGGGATGCCGATATTTTGATCGCCTACTTCACAAGACCAGAAAATTTAGAGCATGAACCAGCAGTCGAAGCAGTTTCTGGAAGTAGTTTTAATGTGATCGATAACACTTTAATAGGAGATGTCCAAGTCATAGCAGAGATGATCGCTGAACAGACAGGAGGTGAGTTATTTTCGATTCAAACAGAAGTAGGTTACCCTAACGTTTACGATGAACATACAGCTTTTGCTACTAGAGAGGTGGAAGAAGATGCTCGACCAATGTTGATGGCTGACGTTGCACAGATGTCTGATTTTGATGTTATTTTTATCGGCTTTCCTGTTTGGTGGAACCGTGCACCGCGAGCTGTTTTAACATTTCTTGAAGCCTATGATCTTGCTGATAAACAAATCATTCCCTTTGCAACCCACGGTGGAAGTGGATTGACCAATAGTCGAAACGAACTTCGAACATTGTATCCAGATTACCAGTTTCTCGAAGGGTTTGCAGCTAGAGCGGGAAGTGTTGAAGATGCTGAACCAGAAGTATTAGAGTGGCTAAATCATTTGGGATTATAGAAAAAGCATCAATAAAGAATAAAAGAATATCTTTAATTATAGAGGGAGGGGGCGTGACATAAGTTAACTAGTTACGCTCTCTAAAATATAAGGAGCACTCGAAAATCATGTGATTTTTCGAGTGCTCCTTGTTTTTTTTATTCATTTTGGGTAGTTCAAGTACCTATTTTTGTCAATTTCATCATATTGATTGCCGTAATGAGTAAACCCGTCTGTTTTCTGACTTTTTCTAAGCCCCTAACCGTGTATCGAGTGAAACCCAAACAAGCCTTCATAAATCCGAAGACTGTTTCCACGTCGATCTTTCTCCGACCATATATTTTTTGAATTTCAGGCGTTGATAAGCGCTCTTTTTGTTTTTCTTTATGGTATTCCCAAGACGGATTTACAGTGATCTTTCTGCGATTCCCCTTTGGGGTTAAGGCTTCAGGAATGAGCGCTTGGTTCGCATCCGTTTTTTCTGCTTGGTATTCTTTAAAATCTCGGATAAAGCCATCCGCATCTGTTCGTTGACGGTAAGCATGAAAATTGAATCGTACCCCTTTGGGGTCGATGTAAAAGTCCTCCTTAGGCTCATAATCCCAATTCATTACTTTCCGATCATCTGTCTGCCATTTCTTGCTTTGTTCTTTAAACATCGTTCCATAAGGAATCAGTGCAGTATGTTGGGGAAGTTCATCTTCTATATAGCGGTAATTGCTTTCTGAACCATAGCCTGCATCGGCGACCAAATAATGAGGGGACTTTTGTGCAATCTTCATCTTTTCCAGTAATGGTTTCAGTGTCTTAGTGTCTGTTGGGTTTTGAAAGACATCGTAGCCGAGTACAAATTGATTACAAGTAGCGATTTGCAGGTTATACGCAGGCTTAAGTTGGCCATTTTTCATAGGGTCTTCTTTTACGCGCATGAATGTCGCATCATGATCAGTTTTTGAATAACTGTTTCTTGTCCCATAAGTAGAAAACTGCGTTTGATGTTCCAGAACTTTTTCTCGTTTTGTATTTAATTTGCGTACTTGGCTTTTCAACGTTCGCCGTTGTTGTTTCGCTGGATTTGGCGAAAGACGTTTCGTTGCCTCAACTTCTTTTTCTAGTTCTTCCAGACGTAGTTCCATCCGTGTTAACAGTTCATCTATCATGTCTACTGTCAAGGTCGTCCCTTCGGGAATCTGTTTCAGGGCATACGCTTCTCTTAGTTCCGTCATCATAGTAAGCAGTTTTTCGCGATTCATTTGATCGAATCGGATCGTGTTTTTCTTCCAGACAAAGCTGTACTTATTCGCATCTGCCAAGATTTTTGTACCGTCAATAAACAACGCATCATCAATCAGATTCCGTGCACGCAGATACTCTGTCAACTGATCTAAGCCTTTATTAGTCAACTCCTGCACATCGTTAGATACACAAAAACGGGCGATCGTTCGATAAGTCGGAACCCGTTCTTGCGTCAACCAGCGAGCATATAGGTTTTCTTCAGCTAAACGTTCAATCTTGCGACTTGTAAAGGTTTCTCGCGTATACGCAAAAAGAACCAACTTCATCATGGCACCTAAATCATATTCTCTTGGTCGACCAAAAAGATACGGGTCATTAATCTGAAGCGCTTCAACCAGTTCATGGATAAAAACGGCGACATGATTTTCTTTTGGAGAAAATGAAGTAGATAGATCCAAAGTGAGTTGATTCATGTTATAATTAGTATACATTTTGTTTAGTCCTTTCAGGATTAAATGATGGGGCATTGGCGGCAACCGATGCTCCTTTTTATTTTACCCAAAAAACCGCAAGAAATGAACGATTTCTCGTCAGTTCTTGCGGTTTTCTTCTATGGACTTATGTCACAGTCCCTTCTTCTTTGTTTTATTTTTCTATGAGACTGTTAGACGTCTATTTGAGATATATGATATGATTAATCTAATGATTTAGCGTAAAAGCAAAGAATCTTATTTTCAGCTATAATACTCGTCGATTCAATAAAAATTTTTAATCAATTGCTGTCTTAATTTAGGTAAATTAAATATTATTCCATTTAGCTAAAATTGCGTACATAAAGATTGTTTTAGGGGGACTAAAAGTGGCTGTATTAAAATATGAAAAAATCAAACAAGATATTCTTCGAGATATTGAAGCTGGTAAATTTAAACCGGGGGACCGTATCTATTCAGAGGGAGACTTGAAAGCAAAATATGGGGTAAGTAATACAACCGTCATCAAAGTGATGAATGATCTGGTTGCACAAGGTTATCTCATTCGGAGACAAGGCGAAGGAACATTTGTACGAAAAAACATTCTAAATAAACGTGTTTTCTTTAGTGAAAATACACGCCCCTTGACTAATGATAAAAAAGAACCAATATCTGAAAAGACTGTCGTGGAAGCGGTAGATCTCATTCAACAAATAACGAATTCAGATATAGCAAAGATTTTACATGCTCCTTCGTTTGAAGAGACAAAAGTACCGTTTTTAAAACTAAGTCAAGTTGCATTTATTAATAATAAGCCGTGGAAACTTCAATTTAGATATGCACATATCAGTGGACCGACAGATATTCCAATCGCTCAGCTGAAAAAGGGGCTGTCATTTACTAAAGTACTAGAAGATTTAAACCAAATACCAGAATCAGAGAAAATGACAATCTCTGTATCTGACTTTGAATCGATCATAGATAGTTTATCAGAGAAAGATCAGAAAATAATGAAAAGCTATTTTAAGAATAATCGACCAGCAGCTTTGTTTGTGAGGAATCGAATTGTTTATGATCGTTTTGAAAATGCTATTGAATATGACCAGGCATTTATTCATCCTGATTACTATAGTATTGATATTATTAATTAGTTAACATCTATATTTCAAAAGCATATAGCTGCGTTATATGCTTTTTTTATTCCATTAAAATAAATAATCTTGAAAACGCTTGCGTAGCAAACGAGAATATTATATACTGCAATCAGATAACACGTTAACGCTATAAGTTGTGAATGGAGGAAAAACATGCTTTTGAAAAGAATTGAACCTTTAAAGGAGAATTATCAAAAACTAGAAGTATCAGAATTAAGTACGAAAGAAATTGATCAAGCGATTAACGAGTGTTTACAAAAAATTGATCAAAATATGGCTATATTTGGAGAGAAATTTCCTGCACCTGCCACTAAAAACCAAAATTACCAAGTTATTGATAACACAGAATGGACGACGGCTTTTTGGACAGGCATTTTATGGATTGCATATGATATTACCAAGGAAAATAAGTATAAGGATTTAGCAGAAAAGCATATAGAAAGCTTTTCCAGAAGATTGTCTCAAAATATAGAAATCAATCATCATGATCTAGGTTTCCTTTATACTCTTTCGTGTGTCAGTTGTTACAAAATCACAGGCAATTCCCAAGCTAGAGAACTTTCCATTAGCGCAGCTGACAAACTCGTTGAGCGATTTCAAAATAAAGGGAAATTTATACAAGCTTGGGGAGATTTGGATGACTCTAATGAATATCGTTTAATTGTTGACTGTCTCTTAAATCTACCATTATTGCATTGGTCATATGAGGAGACAGGTGACGATATCTATAAAGCTGTGGCAGAGAAACATTATAAGACCACCATTAAATATGCGATTCGAGAAAATGCTTCAGCATTCCATACTTATTATTTCGATCCCACAACAGGTCAGCCCCTATATGGTAAAACGAAGCAAGGATTTTCTGACGACTCCAGTTGGGCACGCGGTCAAAGCTGGTTGATTTATGGAATAGCATTAAATCAGCATTATTGTAGAAAGGAGGAAAATATAAAGCTTTATGAAGCTGTAACGAATTACTTTTTAAATCGTTTGCCTAGTGATTTAATCTGTTTTTGGGATTTGATTTTTGAAGAGGGATCTGACCAACCTCGGGATACTTCTGCTAGTGCAATAACCCTTTGTGGTATGAATGAAATGGAAAAATATCTAGCGGACAACCATCCTATGAAAGAAATGTATCACAATATCCAACAAGTTATGCTAAGAAATTTAATAAACCGTTACACAGAAAAAAAGGGCACAGGGGCTGTAGCGCTCATCAATGAAGGGGTCTATTCCTGGCATTCCGGAAAGGGTGTGAATGAAGGGAATATCTGGGGAGATTACTTCTATATGGAAGCACTGGTAAGACATAAAAAAAACTGGCAATTATTTTGGTAAAAAGACTAAAGGAGGGAATCAAATGGCACAACCAAATATTAAAATGACACGAATTGATGAACGCTTGATACATGGTCAAGGTCAAATGTGGATCAAATCATTGGGTGTCAACTTATGTATCGTAGCTAACGATCAAGCCGCAAATGATCCATTTCAACAACAATTGATGAAAGCGGTGGCACAAAATGTGAGCATGCGCTTTTTCACGATTCAACAAACATGCGAAATCATTCATAAAGCCTCGCCTAAGCAAATGATTTTTATCGTTGTGGCTAATCCGCAGGATGCATTAGTACTTGTCAAAGGTGGTGTACCGATTAAGCAAATCAATGTGGGGAACATTCACAATGCAGTAGGAAAAACGAAAATATCCAACTATATTTTTATCGGTGAAGAAGATAAAAGAGCGTTAAAAGAATTAAAGAATACATTCCACATCAAGTTTGATACTCGTACCTCACCGATGGCTCCAGACGTTGATTCATTGAAACAACTCATGTCTCATCTTGAAAAAGAATAGGAGATAATAAAATGAATATATCAATTATGCAAGCTTTTTTACTGGCACTTATGGCAGGCGTTTGTTATTCGGGTCTATTGCTAGGCATTTTTACAAATCGTTGCATTGTCCTTTCCTTTTTTGTAGGGTTGATTCTTGGTGATGTTCAGACTGGATTAATGATGGGTGCCATTGGTGAACTTGCTTTTATGGGATTTGGCGTTGGCGCTGGGGGAACGGTTCCGCCTAATCCTTTAGGTCCAGGAGTGGTGGGGACCATAATGGCGATAACTTTAAAAGATAAAGGGGTCACACCTGAAAGTGCCTTGGCATTATCTTATCCATTTGCAGTATTATTTCAAATTTGCCAGACACTCATTTATACAGTATGTGCTGGTTCATCCGAAGCTGCAAGAGTTTCGGTAGAAAATGGCCGTTTCAAACGCTTTAAATGGTTTGCACATACAACTTTCATTAGTTTTTTCTTTGTGGGATTCTTTATTGCATTACTTTCTGCTTTAAGTATGGAGCCTCTTAGAAAATTTGTCGAAATGATTCCGAATGAATTGGTTCAAGCACTGACTGTTGCTGGAGGCTTACTACCCGCAATCGGTTTTGCGATGATTCTATCGGTCATGGTTTCCAAAGACGTTATTCCTTACGTGATCTTAGGCTACATTTGTATTGCGTATTTAGATTTACCTGTTATGGCGATTGCATTAGTAGGAGCAGTATTTGCAATGATCGATTACTATAATCAAGAAAAAAGACAAGAACTTTCAATGACTTTCGCTCAACAAGGAGGAATCAAAGAAGATGGAATCTAAAGAACAAAAACTAACGAAAAACGATTATTTTATAGCAACTATGCGCTCATATTTCCTCCAAAATGGCTTCAACTATAACACGTATCAAGGAACGGGTTATGCAAATATTATTTTTCCGGGATTAAAAAAGATCTACAAAGATGATCAGGAAGCATTGAAAAAAGCCACTATTGATAACTTGGAATTTTATAATGTCAATCCTCAAACAGTTCCCTTTGTTACTAGCTTACAATTAGCAATGCTTGATCACGGGGAAGATGTATCAAAAATTAGAAGTATAAAAATGGCATTAATGGGTCCTTTGGCAGGAATTGGGGATGCAATATCTCAATTTGGTGTAGCACCGTTATTTTCAACGATTTTTGCTAGCATGGCGATTGCGGGTATTACTGCTAGTCCAATCATGTTTTTGGTTTGTATGATTGGCTTTAATCTGTTTCTTAAGTGTCTTTTAGGCTGGCTAGGTTATCGAATGGGCACAAGTGCGATTGAAATGCTCAGCCAAAAAATCAACCAAATCTCTCGGGCAGCGAATATTGTAGGAGTCACAGTTATCTCTGGTTTAGCGGTGAGCTTCGTAAAAGCTGAAATGGCGATCGAGTACGCAACAACTATTGATGGCGAACAACAAGTAGTAGCGCTCCAAACTGTTTTTGATCAAATTTTGCCTCGGCTCTTGCCTGGATTAGTTACGATTATGGTTTATTATCTAATTAAAAAGAAGAATTGGAATGTTTACAAGCTGCTCATTTTATTGTTTGTTTTGGGTATTTTAGGGTCGCTGTCAGGTATCCTTGGATGACTTTTCATGTAGTTATTAGACCATAGTTCTATCAATTTAATAGTTATTCGGTTTTTATTCAACTCAATGACAGTTTCTTTATGTATATGATGACAAGAAGCCTCCGCCTAATGCAGAAAGGAAAAATATGAAAATACTTGCTTTATTTCTGTTTCTGATCCATTTGCTTATACTACCAATCAATGTTCACAGCACAACGATTGAACATAATTTATTATTGAACGGGGACTTTTCACAACAATCTGAGAATACGAATGGGTGGCATGATTCAATTGGAGCAGATCACTGGCGCCTTTGGTTCCCTTCAGATATCCGTCCAAAAGTGAGAGTAACAGAAGAAAACAGCATTGAAATTTCTTCCAATCAAGTCAGTCGTGCAGCAGTTTTTCAAGAAGGTATACCTGTTCGTCCAAATACAGAATATCGCGCAATTGTCGAGGTGAAAGCAACAGATATTTCTAATGCACTTGGTGGAAGAATAAGGGTTCAGTACATGGAAAATGGAACTCAGATATCTCTTTACTCTAGTGAAGCTGTTTCAGGAACTTCGGGATGGGAAAGCCTTGCAGTTACTTTTACGACTGGAGCAGATACGGAACAAGTAAAATTGGAGCTTTTTTTTGATAATACCTCGGGATTAATTGAATACAGAAATGCACGTTTGTATGATCGCATATATGAAGAAATTCAAGAGATTATCATTTCTCAAGAAGAGCTGCATTTGCAAATTGGTGAACGCCAGTTAATCGAGCTGGAAACTTACCCCGAAGATTTCCCTCGGAAAAACCTATCTTTTTCTTCAAGTGATCCAAAGGTAGCTCAAGTAAATGAGCGGGGGTATGTTACTGGTGTAGCATCAGGGACCAGTGAGATCATTATTAGCGATAAAAATGAGACTATTCAAGTAAGTATCCCCATTTTTGTTACAAAAGATAGACATGATAATGTACATCTTACATTAGATCAAATGCATATCATACCTCTCTTCCAACCACTTGAAGAATTAGACGTTTTTGTGGAAAACCAAGATTTATTAGAGGTCTTTGATGGGATTATTCTGCCTAAAAGAGAGGGAACAACACGAATAAAAATAACCAATACAAGTGGTGAGCTGATCGTTCTCGTTGATGTATCTATTGATAAAGGTGACCACAACAAATTTGATGACATGAGAACAAAGTGGCACGAAATGATTCTGGGAGCTAACTATTTTAATTCTGATGATTCGTTAATGATTGATAAGCAAAGATCAATGGATAGAACAGCCAACCTATTATGGGAAACATTGAATAAAGATGAAGATAAGGAAGCTTTGTGGGAAGAACAATCTGAATTGACAGCATCAGCTAATTTAACAACTAGTTTTAGAAATTTAACGACTTTAGCTCTGTCAGCAACCAATCCTTGTTCAGAATATTATCTCAACAGAAATTTATTAGAGGATGTCTTTTCGGGATTAGAATGGATGTACATTTATAAGTATAATCTCTCTGTCCAAACGTATGGAAACTGGTGGGATTGGGAAATTGGCGTTCCGCGAGCAATTAATGACTTAGTTACCACTTTACATCCTTTTTTATCACAAGAACAAATTGGCGATTTTTTAAGACCGATTGAACGTTTTTTGCCAGATGTCAATTATAATAGATATAGTGTAAATCCAGAACTTGCACTTGAAGCAACTGGAGCTAATCAAGTGGATAATACCCGAATAATACTAATTAAAAGCATCTTGGAAGAAAATGATTCTGGTGTTAGTGAAGCGATAAGCGCATTAGAAAAAGTTTATCCTTTTGTAACCGAGGGTGATGGCTTTTATACTGATGGTTCGTTTTTACAACATGACAACGTTCCTTATATTGGTTCATATGGAAATGTTCTTCTTGATGGTATCTCACAGATATTCACAATGACTCAGTCAACAGACTATTTTCCAGCTGATAGTATAGTTAAAGTGATAGATTTCTGGATTCAAGAATCAATCGTCCCGTTCATGTATAAAGGAAATATGATGGATATGGTCAGAGGAAGAGCTATCTCAAGGAGCCAAATGGAGAGCAATGTTGCTGGAGCTGAAATGACAAAAGCGATGATTCGTTTTGCGAGTATTCCAGAACTATCGAACAGCGAAAGATATTTTCATTTTGCTAAGCATTGGATAGAAGCAAATAGTGCGAATTTTGACTACTTAAATAGTTTATCAAGCTTTAGAGATATTGCACTAGCAAAAACAATATTATCTAATCCTGATATAGCCTCCGATAGTCCTTACACAACAAAACTTACAAATTTTGCGAATATGGATCGAATGACCTATTTTAATAAAGATTTTGATTTTAGTTTTGGGTTAAGTATGTCCTCTAGTAGAATCAAACGATACGAAACAATGAATAATGAAAACCTTCAAGGATGGCATACGGGCGATGGAATGCTTTATCTATATAATGATGATCTAAATCAATTTAATCAAGACTTTTGGGCGACAGTTGATCCCTATAGATTGCCAGGTATTACTGTGGATAAGCAAATTCGACTTGATCAAAGCGGTTATAGTGTAGCGGAAACAGACTTCGTGGGAGGTTCCACCGTTGATGATCGTTATGGTAGTTTTGTCATGGATTTTATCAATTATGAAAGAACGTTGACAGCTCAAAAGTCATGGTTCATCCTTGGTGACGAGCTTGTTGCTATTGGAAGTAATATAAACTTTCAAAATGACCGTATCATTGAAACAGTTATAGAGAACCGAAAGCTAAATGAGACGATTGATTACAGATTATTTGTGAATAATGAACAGATTGATTTATCAAATGGACAACAAAGCTTTTCTAATGTTGAAAGTGTTTATTTGGAGGCTTCTGATCCGCAACAATCTATCGGATATAAATTTATCAACCCTCAAGATTTAACTTTGATGATTGAAGAACGTACAGATAGTTGGAATCGGATCAATGGATCAGGGAGCATTGACCCGATTACGAGAAGCTACTTTACAATGTGGAAAACGCATATCCATCAAGAAGATGAGTACAACTATGCTATCTATCCTAATAGGGACAGAACTGAATTCGAAAAAATTGAACCCGCTAAAATATTGCGCAATGATAAAAACATTCATGCAGTACAGTCAAATAATGTAATTGGTATTAATGTCTATAATGAAACCGAAGTCGAAATCCTTGATATGAAATTTCAAACCCCAATGGCACTTACACGAGTGGACAGCGATGAAACGATTATACTTTCACATTCAGATCCTACAATGAAGCGTGCTCAAAAGGATTTGATTCATCTAAAAGACGATGGTTATCGTATTAAAGAAGCAGATAGTAATATTTCAGCGAAAAAAATCACTTCTTTAGATGGTCTCGATTACTGGGAAATCGAAATTGATCCAACAGGTTCAAATGGTCAAAATAGCCAGATTCTATTTAACAAAAAGTAAAGAAAACCAAATAATAGCTTAACTTGATTGGCTATCATAATAGTGGGGCAAGTCTTTTTGTCCCTCTATTATTAATGTGCGAACAATTTTCTCATGTCATTCCATAAAACGATCTTCTTAAAATTCTACAGTCTTCTCCGCTTTTTTAGCATGATTCGCTGAATTAGCGATTCTTTGTTATTATTAAAAATGAATAGACCAAGAAGTAGGATGATTCTTTTCATTGCTAAGAGTTACAATGTTGCAAAAAAGAGGAGGCGATTTAGTGGAATTTCGTTTATTAAAATATTTCTTCACGATTGCAGAGGAAGGGACAATTTCTCAAGCTGCAGAAGTGCTCCACATCACCCAACCGACATTGAGCCGTCAATTAAAAGAATTAGAAGATGAATTAGGAACGGCTCTTTTCATTCGTGATAATCGTACAATGCTCTTAACGGAAGCAGGTCGTTTTTTAAAAAGCCGTGCCGAGGAGATATTGAGTCTAACGGATCAAACCATGCAAGAGTTTGAAGATCGTAAGAAACAGTTGTTTAGTGGTCATTTCACAATTGGCTGTGTGGAAGCAGATAATTCCGACACGCTTTCCTTGATGTTGGAAGAATTTATCAGTGACTATCCAGATGTCCGCTTTCATATTCACAGTGGCACAGGAGATGATATCAACGAGCGTTTAGAGAAAGGCTTATTGGATTTGGCGATTTTGATCGAACCCATCGAGATCGAGAAATACGAAAAAATCGTTCTACCAAGAAAAGAAATTTGGGGCATAATGACATCGGCTGATTCTTTTCTCGCCCATAAAGAGGAGATCACACCAGCAGATATCAAAGGGGTGCCATTGCTACTTTCAAGGCGTCCGGAGGTGCAGCAAATGTTCAGTCAATGGTCAAAAACACCAATAGAAGAATTACCGATCGTTGGAACATATAACTTGATTTTCAATGTCTTTTCCTTGGTAGAAAACCATGTTGGGTCGGCGTTGACCATCAGCGGAGCAGTCGGAGAACGGAGGGATGAAACGATCAAATTTTTGCCTTTAGTCCCTCAAATCGAAACCAGCTGTGTCTTGGTGTGGAAAAGAAATCGTGTGATGTCGCCGGTTGTGACGGCGTTCATTGCCCGCTTTCGTGACGCTTTTGAATAATTGCATCCTAAAAGCCAAAAGAAGTGGAGTGATCCGCTTCTTTTGGCTTCCACCTCTCCCTATGCTTCGTAAGCATAGGGACTTTTTATAGAAAGCATTATTCAACGGCTCCGCTTTGCCTTACTATTAAATATACCAAGAAGAGAAACCAAGGAGGTGACAAAATGCCGGCAATACTTGTGTATTCACGAGCAGGGGAGAATCTTATTGAAGGGCAGCGAAAAAAGCTGATAGTGGGAAATACGCGGGTTCTAGCAGAGAAAATAGCAGAGAAATTACAATGCCCGCTTTATTCTCTTGAACCGACTTATCCTTACCCTGAAAGCTATCAAGCAATGGTCGAGCTAGCAAAAAAAGAAAAGGCGGCTAATGATTTCCCCCTCTATCAAGAGGTATCGACAGCGTTTTTTAAAGAACGGGTCTTGTTTATCGGTTTTCCCAATTGGTGGGGCACATACCCGATGATCCTAGCGAGTTTTTTAAAAGATCACCGATTGGAAGGGAAGATTATTTTTCCGTTTTGTACTCATGAAGGCTCAGGATTCGGCAATAGCATTGAAGACTTTAAAAAGACTTGTCCTGATGCAGTTGTTTATCCTGGATTAGCTGTTCGTGGTTCAAGAATAGAGAAAGCGGATATAGCTATTCAAAATTGGTTAAACCAGCATTTCATTAAAATAGATGAAGGAGTCGTTCGATATGGTCAAGAAACAAACAGCAGGAAGAGATAACTTAGGCAACTTTGCGCCGAAATTCGCGCAACTAAATGATGATGTGTTATTTGGTGAAGTTTGGTCACGTGAGGCAGAGTTGGCTCCTCATACGAGAAGTTTATTAACGATATCGGCCTTGATTTCCGGTGGCAATTTCGAACAATTGACTGCCCATCTGACGATTGGCAAGGAAAACGGGATCACTGCAGAAGAAATTGCAGAAGTAATCACTCATCTGGCTTTCTATGTTGGCTGGCCTAAAGCTTGGTCTGCTTTTAACATCGCCAAAACGGTTTATCAAGAAGAGTTAGCAGAACTGGAGGATAAATAAATGTCAGAACTCGATGCAGCAAAAGAAGCAGGAATCTTTTTATTGGGCAACACAAATGATGCCTATGCGCAATATTTTAGCGGTCAGAGTTACTTGAATCCGTTAGTAGCTGATCCAGCGATTCCAGTCAACGTTGGCAATGTGACCTTTGAACCGGGTTGTCGCAACAATTGGCATCGGCATATCAATGGTGGGTATCAATTGTTGTTGGTGACCGCAGGAAAAGGCTGGTACCAAGAAGCAGGTAAGAAACCGCAAAAACTTACTGTTGGGGATGTCGTAGTCATCAAGGAAGGGGTCAAACATTGGCATGGTGCAGCAAAAAATAGTTGGTTTGCCCATGTAGCGATTACTGCTGGTGCTTCAGAATGGTTAGAAGCAGTCAGTGATGAAGAATACGATCAATTGCCTGACGCATAAGTGATGGTAAGGCAGCCGTACTTGAAGGCGTGTAACAAATCTTATGGGGTCTCACTTGACTGCAGCCAATACTGTGGCTAGTCAAAAGAGATTGAAGAGATCAATGTGAATGAAGGTACGGTCGATTCGATGATTCAACCGGGGTAAATAGGAAACAAAAAGAAGTGTCCACTTGCACAATTAACGTGCGAGTGGACGCTTCTTTTTGTTTAACCAAGATAAAATTCAATCAAGGTTTTTGCAATCAATTTTGTCATGGGATGACCTTTCGTAAAGCTTGATGCCAAATAGATCGTCCTTGATAAGGGGAAATCTGCTAGTTCACGTAAAACGAAAGGTGCCTCATCTTCATAACCCCAAGTAATTTTAGGAAAGAAGGTGATTCCTAGTCCTTGATTGATAAGGGAGCGCAGCGTCGCTGGATCGTCCGTCGTTGAGCCGATAGTCAAACTGATTTTTTTTGCTTCAAAAGCTTCGTCGATGGTTCTACGCAGCGGGCTGTTTTCAACCAGCATCAGCAGAGGCACGTGTTGGATATCGGCAACTTGCAAGTCTTTTTTTTCTGCCATGGGGTGCTTTTGGGGGATCGCCAATAAGATGGGTTCCGTGAATATCGGCAGATTAGTCAAGCCGTTCTTTGGCTCAGAGGTAATGTAGAAGGCTTGTTCTTTGTTGGTCTCCTTACTGCCGTGCTGCTTGATCGAAAGTTGGATCTCAGGGTGCTTTTCAACGAATGTCGCCACCAAGTTGGGCAAGGAAACAGAAGCGACTTCAGAGTAGATCGTCACTGCCGGGACCATTTCTCCATTTAAGGCTTGGATCGCACTCATTCCTTCGTCGAAACGTGCTAACGTCTCAACGACATAGGGATAAAATTCTTCAGCATACATCGTCAACTCGATATGCCGACCGGCATGATAGAACAAAGGAACGCCTAGTTCACTTTCTAGGTGTTTCATGGCACGGCTCAAGGCAGGTTGTGAGATGTATAATTCTTGTGCAGATTGGGTAATATTTTTCGATTCGGCTACTTTTTTAAAGTAGCGTAAATGATCAAGGTTCATCAGATACTCCTCTTTCCATACCTTTTGGTTATGGATATTCACGAAACTGGTATTTTTTATTATAACAAACTTCCGTTATTATGACACAGGAAAGAGAAATTGTTTAGGAGGTGTTTCATGAGTACAGGTTTCTTATACCCAGGACAAGGCAGTCAGACCAGCAAGATGCTTGAGGACGTGCCTGCCAGTTATTTCCATCGGCTAGAACAGGCGACAGGCTTTGATTTACACCCTGTATCGGAGAATCTCGAACAAGATACCGTCTATATTCAGTTGGCCCTTTTAGTAAAAGCGGCTTTTTACACGGACCAGATGAAAGCATCTGGTGTGCAACCTCAGCTTGTGGCGGGGCATTCGATTGGCGCTTTTTCCGCTGCGTTAGCTTGTGAAAGCTTAAGTTTCGAAAACGCCGCTAGCTTGGTCTATCATCGGGCGACACTGATGAAAGAAGCCTATCCGACTGATTATGCCATGGGGGTACTGGTTGGTGTAACGAGAAGTGAAGCAGAAGCGCTCGTGGCAAATACATTTGATCCTGCTGCTCCCGTCTATTTATCAAATGAAAATTGCCTCATGCAGCATACGATCTCTGGTCATCTCACAGGCTTGCACAAGACGCTGGCTCAAGCGAAAGACTATCATGCACAAACCGCCAAACTTTTAGCAGTGCCTGTGCCGTCCCATTGTGTGTTGATGACAGAACCCGTGAAACGGTTTGCGCCATTTATGAACACGGTATCCCTTGATGTGCCTATCTGTCCGTACCTCAAAAACACGGATGGTCGGATGACCATGAATCCTGAAGAGATCCGTCGTGATTTGCTGCAAAATATTGCTTTTCCGGTGCAGTGGAACAAGATCATGGATGTTGCCTACGAAGCAGGACTTGATTTGGCTCTTGAATTTCCTCCGGGCAATACCTTAACAAAACTGATCCAAGCAAAATTTGTTGAAAACAAAGGGATTCGTGTGATCAATTTGGATCAACATGGCATGGATGATGCTTTATTCCTATATCAAAAATGGAGATGAATACAATGGAAAAACCTGCAAGAAACTGGGCAAGTAAACGTGAAAAGAAAGCCCAAACCATGAAAAAAATCGAGCATCTTCTCGATGGAAAATATGTCCCAACGGAAGCAATCATTGAAGTCTTAGAACAGTTGATCCGTCCGGGAGACAAAGTGGTCCTTGAAGGCGACAATCAAAAACAAGCAAGCTTTCTATCAGAAAGCTTAGAACAAGTCGATGCTCAAAAAGTCAACAATTTGCATATGATCATGTCAAGCATCTCCCGGCCAGAACATTTGACGATATTTGAAAAAGGCATTGCAGCGAAAATCGATTTTTCTTATGCAGGCGCACAAAGTACGCGCGTTGCCCAAATGATTGAAGACAAAACCATGAAATTAGGGGACATTCATACGTATTTGGAATTATATGGTCGCTTATTTATCGACTTGATTCCGAATGTGGTCCTTGTGGCGGCGGACAAAGCCGATCGCCAAGGAAATCTTTATACAGGTTACAATACGGAAGAAACGCCAACGATCGTCGAAGCAGCAGCCTTTAAAGATGGGATTGTGATCGTCCAAGTTAATGAAGTGGTCGATCGTTTGCCGCGGGTCGACATTCCCAGCGATTGGATCGATGTCGTCGTGGTAGCAGACCAACCGTATCAATTAGAAGCGCTCTTTACGAGAGATCCGCAAAACATTACGGAATTACAAATTTTGATGGCGATGATGGCATTAAAAGGAATCTATGCAGAACATGAAGTACAATCGTTGAATCATGGGATCGGTTTTAATACCGCTGCGATCGAGTTACTTTTACCAACCTATGGAGAAACCCTTGGAATCAAAGGAAAAGTAGCGAAAAATTGGGTCTTGAATCCTCATCCAACGATGATTCCAGCTATCGAATCTGGTTGGGTCGAAAGCATCCACAGTTTTGGTGGGGAAGTTGGTATGGAAAAATACATTGCCGCTCGTCCAGATGTATTCTTTGTCGGAAAAGACGGCACGATGCGCAGCAATCGAGCATTATCCCAAACTGCAGGTCAATATGCCATCGATATGTTTATCGGTTCGACCTTACAACTGGATTATCAAGGAAATTCTTCTACAGTGACGAAAGGCCGCTTATCTGGATTTGGTGGTGCACCAAATATGGGGCATAATCCGGGGGGCCGTCGGCATTCGACTCCAGCTTGGCAATCCTTGCGGGATGAAACAGATCCTTTAGCAAAAGGACAAAAATTAGTCGTTCAAATGGTTGAAACGTATGGTTCCAATAAAAAACCTGTTTTTGTAGAAACGTTAGATGCGTTGGCTGTCCAAAAGCAAGCTGGTTTAGCCAATGCCCCAATTATGATCTATAGCGAAGATACGACGCATATCGTGACAGAAGAAGGCATCGCTTATCTTTATAAAGCAAACTCAAAAGAGGAAAAACAAGTAGCAATCGCAGCCATCGGTGGTGTAACCCCACTAGGAATGACCAGCACAAAAGCTTCTCTGGATGCCTTGCGCAAAGCGGGAATCGTGAAATTACCAGAAGACTTAGGGATCAAACGCAGTGATGCCAAACGATCATTGCTAGCAGCTCAAACCGTTGATGATTTGATCGAATGGTCCGATGGGTTGTATGAACCGCCAATGAAATTCAGAACGTGGTCTTAATAAGAGCAAGAGGAGAGAAGAAGAGATGGAAAAATTAGCTTATACGTATCAAACAACGAAACCAGTCACCAAAAAAGTCCATGTTGGCGTGGTTGGTTCTGGTGACTTGGAAATTCTGCTTTTTCCAACGGACAAACAAGAAACCACCGTTTCAGTTTGTACAGGAAGTGATGGCTTTGGCGATGTGTGGCAAAATGTCTTGACACGTTTTTTTGAGCGCTATCCAATCAGTGCGCAAATAGTGATCAACGACTTTGGCGCCACTCCCGGTGTGGTTTACCTACGATTAACCCAAGCAATGGAGGAACTAGCAGATGAAGAATAGTTTTGTAGAATTAAATGCCCGAGAACGGGTGCACGCATTATTGGATGCCAAGAGCGGTCGTGAATTGATCGATCCATTCGACCAAATGATCGCACCCAATCTGGTGGCTCAAGACATCGTGCCACAAAGCGATGATGGGATCGTTGTTTGCCGTGGAACGATTTCTGGAGAAAACGTGGTCGTGATCGCTATGGAAGGAAAATTCCAAGGTGGCGGGATCGGTGAAGTTTCTGGTGCTAAAATCATCGCGGCATTGACTCATGTGTTGGAAGAAAACCAAAAGGGCAATCCGATCACACCGATCATCATCCTCGATACTGGTGGCGTACGCCTCCAAGAAGCGAATTACGGCTTATTGTCGATTGCAGAAATCGGCAATTTGATCGTTGCAATAAAATCGTATGTGCCAGTGATTGGATTAGTGCCAGGTCGGGTGGGTTCTTTTGGCGGTATGTCGATTACCTCAGCACTTATGAGCTACTTGATAGCGACGAAGAAAGCCCGTATCGGTTTGAACGGTCCTGAAGTCATCGAACAAGAAGCTGGCGTGAGAGAATTTGATTCCAGTGATAAAGATTTGATTTGGAATACCATTGGCGCCAAACAACGTTTGGCAGCACAAATGATCGATGAACTAGTGACTGACAGTGTCGAATCGATCCAAGAAGCTGTGATTGCGGCGATGGTTGAAAAGAAAGACAGTCATCGCAGCGAAAAAAGTGGTTTTTATCTTTCTCTTTTAAACGAACTTGATCTATCAAAGCCGCTGACTATCGAGGCATACAATAAGGCTCTTGCAACGCATAAAGCAACTGAAGTGGCACCTATTACTGTAACAGAAGGCCAAGAAGCTGCTGCTGACAGTATCGGTTATCATTGGTTTTCAGCATTGACGAATCTGCAGTTCCCAACCTCAACTAGTGCAACAGTCTATGCAGCTGCATCTGACCTTTTTACTGAAGAAGTCGTTGTTACAGCGATCGTGCCAAACCCAACTAATCCGATGTATCGGGTACGCAAGGGAGAAGTTGGTTTAGTCGAAGGGTACGAGATGGGCCACCTGTTAGAAACTGTTTATCAAGAAGACAAAGAGAAAGCAGTCAAACGACCAATCATTGCGGTCATCGATGTCCCTAGCCAAGCGTATGGCTACAATGAAGAATTGATTGGTATTCATGCAGCTTTAGCAAACAGTGCGGCAGCTTATGCCAAACTACGCCAAGCGGGTCATCCAGTGATCGGTTTTATCGCTGGTAATGCGATCTCTGGGGCTTTCTTAGCGCATGGCTTGCAATCAAGTCGTCTGATCGCATTAAATAGTGAAAAGATCACTGTTCAAGCAATGTCAAAAGAAAGTGCAAGTCGGGTCACCAAACGGTCGATTGCAGCGATTGAAGCCGCGGCGGAAAAAGTACCAAGTATTGCTTATGATATCAAAAATTATACGAAACTTGGGGCAATCTTCACTTTCTTATCCTCCATTACGGATCAGTCTGTCACCTCTGAAAGCAAAGCGACTGTAATTGAAGCGATCAATGAGGCGATTGATGATGTGCGTAAAACGAATGACACGATGTTGACCAGTCGCTACACCAATCCGATCGCTAAAAAGAGCGGCCGGCTGGAAACGAATAACGTATTTGAAAAAATGAATGCAGAATGGAATGAGTAACGAATGAACCGTGCCCACGATATCGTTCAATTAGATAAAGAAGTTCTTGATATGATTGATATTCCCAAATGGTTTTCTGAAAAAGAACAGCTTTTTGCGACCGTCCGTCGTGGGAAACCCCGTAACCCCAGCTATTTACCCGTGGGGTTGCGCGGGGAAAAGCGGCAAGAACGTTTTGCCTTTGAGGCACCTTGCAACATGATCAAACGAACGATCCATCCTTGGGAATTGATCACTCGTGAGAGCTTTCGATTCAATGAAGTAGCCAATTATCCAGTTTACCGCAACTATCAACAAGCACGGCTTTTATTGAAGCACTATTCTTGGGGAATCGGTGGCAGCTTGGGTTTTGAATTGGCTGCAAAACAGGCAGCAATCAAGCCGACAAGTGATTTAGATCTGTTGCTTTATGCCGACACGAAAGAAAAGCTGCCACTGGAACTATTGGAAAAGCAGGCAGCCTTTTTTCAACAGATCGATGTTCAAGTTATCACAAAACAAGGCGGGTTTGCCTTAAAGGAGTATTTGGAACATCCATCAAAAAAAATCTTAGTAAAAACAGACGAAGGGCCAAAACTCACCACTGAGATTTGGTAATTATTAGAAAAGTGAGCGAAAAACATGTTTGAGAACAACGATTTAAAAATCAACATCAGTGATTTCCAAAAAGTATTTGCCGTGACAGCAGTAATGATGCAAACGATTTTGACTTTTGCCTTATCCAATACCCAAGATGAAAAGACTGCAGCATTCATCGGTACCTTTTATGTCTTGGTGAAATTTACCGCACCCCTGTTTATTTTTGCTATTGTTTATAACATGGTTAAGACAAGTCAACATCTGTCTTATCTAGAATTTTTGAAAGAAAAGTTTTTTGAACTTGTCGTGCCATATGTGCTTTGGACGACGGCTTATTTATGGCTCTTTCCCGCTGTCCAACAAGGAAAACCTTATACTGATACAGCAACGTTTTTACTGAAATATGTGACGGGGGATGCGGCGCCACACTTGTGGTATACGATCATGATGCTGCAGATCCAATTGTTGATGCCGTTTTTTGTCTGGTTAGGCTACAAAGTGTTGACGAAGAAAAAAACTGTTTGGCCAGTATTGATCGTCGCAACTGCTTTGTATGTCGCTTGGTATGTGTTTTATGATCGCCAAGTTTTTGAAGGACCGCATCATGAAAGCTGGTATTTATTGGATCGGTTTGTCTTTAGCTTTGTGATCTATGGGATCTATGGCGAAGCCGCTTTGATTTATCACGAAACCGTCTATCGCTTCCTATACAAGATTCGCTATGCTTTCTTGCCAGTGGGTTTAGCATTGGGGCTATTATCTGCCAATCATCTGCTACATTATGCAGGTGATCTAAGTTTCGCTCATGCACCGTATTTAAATACATTGCAAAGCTTATATAGCTTAGTATTGATTTTTGCAGTCTTTATGTTTGGGTCAACTATGATCAAGAACAATGCCCCTCAGTTAGGGACATTTAAGTGGCTATCTACTTATGCGTATCGAACCTATCTTGCCAATGTTTTTGTCTTTCAAGTTTTGTTGCTATGCTTCAAAGATTTGTTGCTGCAACTGCCAATGGGCATCATGATCATCGTCGCTTATTTGGCAACTGCCAGCTGTGGTTTTTTAACAAGCTATGTTTTGCATGTTTTATGGGTAACGATCAAAGGTCAAATCAAAAAATAGAGGAGGAGTTGGATGTTTGCATTTGCTGTAGAAGAAAATTGTCAACGACTCGCCCAATTGGTAGAAGAAGCCTTGATTGTAGAAGTGACATTGTCCCCAAAACCTGGGTTAGTGGATGCCATTGATTCAGGTGCCCATCACGATATGGATCAAGCACTCTTTCTGCGATCAGCTCGAGCATTGACGCCATACTTTGAAGAAATGGCCTTGGTGTCTTGGGGAAGCAGCATGTCTCAAGAGTTGCGGGAAGCAATCGCTGCAATCGGTCGGAAGGCAGAACAGGCGATGTTGGCAGCCACTGGTGGCATCAACACTCATAAAGGAGCCATTTGGGCATTAGGCTTGCTCATCAGCGCCGTCAGTAGCCAACTTAGTCGCAAACAGCGGATTTTTTTGCCAGAAGTCTTTTCTGACATCCAGCTTCTCACTGCATTTCCTGATCGTGCGCTGACTCAACAAACGGAAAGTCATGGCAAAACTGTTCAAGCCAAATATGGACATCTCGGTGCGTATGGGGAAGCTGCTGCTGGGTTCCCCCATGTTCAAATCGCTCTAGCGGATTATTTTTCTCGGGATTGTTCCAATGAGACTGAAAAAAGGCTCCACATGCTGTTGGCGATCATCGCTACACTGGACGATACGTGTATTTTATACCGCAGCAATCAAGAGGTACTGGCACTGGTTCAGCAACTCGCACAAAAAGCCAATCAGCAAGCGTTGCCGAACCCAGCATTTCATGCACTAGCAGCCTTCTGCCAGTCAGAAAATGTGTCTCCAGGCGGCAGTGCTGATCTATTGGCTGCCAGCTTCTTTTTATTGTCCATCAACTCGGTTTTACCCGTAAACGAAGGAAAGACCGTTTACCAATAACTCTTTTCCTTAGAAGAAAGCCAACGATTCTTCTAAGGATTTTTTGTTTCATTTTTTCGCTCGATTAAGAAAAATAAAATCTCTTGCTATTTGCATAGTTTAATGATTAGATAATTCTTAGGCACTACTGAAATGCTTCGTTGCTCCATTGCAACGAATAAAGGAGTTACAGATGAAATACTATAATGCTTTTCTTCAAAATCTTGTGTTGCGGCGCTGGACGGTCCTGTTTATGCTTGCGGGCATTCTTTTTTTGTTTCGCAGTATGATGACCATTCTTTTGCTGACCTTTATCTTTACGTATCTGATTTATCGGCTGGTTCTTTTGCTCCATCGAAAAAGTCATCTGCCCATTAAGCTTACGAGCATCCTGACTTACAGCTTGATTGTTTTTATTCTTTATTTAGTAGCAACAAATTATGTACCCATCATCATCAAACAATCCGTCCAATTAGTCAATTCCGTTGCTGATTTCTACCAACGGACAGACTCCAACAATGAATTGATCGAATATGTCTTGAATTTATTGCAAACCAGTGAATATATTCAGAAATTACAAAGCGGCGTTCTAGTCGTGATCAATTATCTGTATAATTTCGGTGAGTTGGCATTGACGGTGCTGATCTCATTTCTGCTTAGTTTCTTCTTTATGATCGATAACAAAAAGACCGTTGCGTTTTCTCGGCTATTTTTGCAAGGGCGAGGGGCGTGGTTCTTTGAAGATGTTTACTATTTAGGAGCTAAGTTTACGCGTGCTTTCGGAAATGTGATTGAGACGCAGTTGGTGATCGCCTTAGTTAATACAGCAATCACTGTCTTCGCCTTAGCGGTGATGGGCTTTCCGCAGCTGTTGAGTTTGGCGTTGATGATTTTCTTTCTCAGCTTGATTCCTGTTGCTGGTGTGATCATCTCGTGTATTCCATTGACGTTTATTGCCTATTCCATCGGCGGATTTAATGACGTGATCTATATTCTTTTGATCATAGTGTTTGTTCATGCGTTGGAATCCTATATCTTAAATCCCCGCTTGATGGCCAATAAAACAGAGATTCCGATGTTTTACACGTTTATTCTCCTGTATCTTAGCGAACATCTCTTTGGTTTGTGGGGCTTGATCATTGGGATCCCATTGTTTACTTTCTTTTTAGATTTAATGAATGTGAAAGAGATTCCGCGATTGCGTAAAAAAACCGATGACACCTTGCAGGACCAATAAAATGATTGCTGTAAAGGATGGCAATTGATAGAAAAACCATCTCTGCCGATGAAAGGCGAGATGGCTTTTTTATTTCGCAGCAATTTTTTTCGTAAAGGAGACAAAGCAGATTGCTGAAGAGGTGCTTTGAAACCTGCCTGTTTGGGAATACCCCAAAGAATGATAAAAGTGAACCAGCTTGGGTTCTTGCAGGATCGTATTCAAATGTATCGTATCTGTTTGTACGTTCCTTTCAATCAAGGTCATTGCTTGTCTACCGATCCCGCGGTTCTCGTAGGAGGGAAGAAGGGCGATGGAAGATAGCTTCGTCGTATGCTCCTGCTCAACCGTCAGTTTTAGGAATCCCACGGTTTTCTGAGCGGTCATGATTAAATAATAAGTGGTATTCGACGCAGAAAACTTTGCGTTTAGCTTCTCAAAACTTTGTAAATAGGGAGAAGTTTCTCCATCTTGATAACGGAGAAAGAGAGATTTGAAAGCAGCTTTTTGTATCAAGTAGATAGAAAGTAAATCGGAAAGCTTCGCTTCTTTAAGCTGAATGAGCATGCACACCTCCATAAAATGTCAGACATCATTTGTTGAAAGACATTGATTCGGTATAGAAGGTCCTGATGAAAAGCCATCGAAGAGCAGTCTTTCATTGGCTCGTTTCCGTTTTGATCCTTCCCTCAACCAGAGGTTCAAAAACGAAGAGATCCGCAGGGCTTCGTGCCAACGGTGTTTTATTGAAAAAGATCATTTATCGATGTAACCAAGTCGTCATAGGTTTGACCGGTAGCGATTGCATAAACGGAAAGCAAAAAGACGAGGGCTGCTGCCAGCACGTAAAAAATTCGGAGGCGATAACCGTCACCTGTCCGGCGATTTTTTACAAAAGTAAAAATCGTCACAGCTAGATAAGCGAAGGTCAATAAACAAATAAGATAAGTAATAATTTCTGGTGTCATGGGCGTTTTCCTTTCTTTTTCTATTTGTATAAAAATATACTCAATAAATATAATATAACCATTTCGATACCGTCAAAGAAAGCGCTCAATTTTTGATACAAAAAACTGACCGAGTGGTAGCCACTGGTCAGTTCTATTCAAAAACGATGGGGCATGATCTTAATTGTCTTTTTTTTCCGCATCTAGCAAGCTTCTTAGTTCATCTGCTAAAGCGATACAGGCAATACTATCCGTTAAGGACATCAGGGAATTTTCGAGTTGTCCTTGTGCAAGAGCGGTGTGAACTGCTTGAATCTCTGAATGGAAATCATCGATCTCGTACCCAATATCATAGACCGTGTCTTCTTGGTCAATCGTCACGGTAAAAGAAGCGGGGCGATGGAAGTTGGGGATCGTGATTTTCCCTTTTGTTCCTTGTAATTCCGCCACCGTCTCTTTTGTTTGGTCAAATCCAGTCTCAATCACTGCAACAAAGTCTTCACTGACAAAGCGTGCTTCAACATAGGTATCAACCCCAGTTTCATAAAGGCTGTAATCGATTATTTCGGCAGTTAAATTTTCTGGTGAAAAATCTTGGATAAAGGCTAAGTTATAGATCCCCATATCCAGTAAAGCACCCCCTTGTTTTGGCAGATAATGGTAAGAACTGACTTCGACTGGTAAATGGCGGCGAAAAGTAGTCGTGACACTTGTTAGCTCACCGATATGACCACCATCCACAAGTTCTTTTAGTTTGCGATACGCTGGGGTGAAGCGTGGCTTCATGGCTTCCATAAAGAAGACTTCGTGTGCTTGGGCTTGTTTTTGTACATCGCGCATTTCTTGTGCAGTCAAGGTTGCTGGTTTTTCACATAAAACAGCTTTTTTTGCTTGAAAGGCTTTGATGATCCATTCATAGTGATACAAATGCGGCAAAGCAATATAAACGATATCGATAGCTGGATCATCTAATAGGTTTTGGTAGTTATCAAAGACGGCATCACACGGAAATTTTGCTTGAAACGCTTGCGCTTTTTCCATCGTACGACAAGCAACCCCATAAAGCTGGGCATCTTGAAAATTTTCTAAACTTGCAGCAAAGCGATTGGCGATATTTCCGGCACCAATAATTCCCCAATTGATCATTTCATTTCCCTCTTTTCTTCAGTTGACGGGTATTCTGAGAGAATCCCTGATTCCAAAACAGATTGTTTTTTTCTTAACTCGACAATATTTTTTTGATATTCTTTGGCATACAGCAAGGCAAACAGTGAATCTAAAATATACTCAAAGGCGACCTGTGAAGAAAAGGTACCGACTTTGAGAAAATCACGTTCATCATGAGAAGCGATGATCGCATGGGTCGCTAATGGGATGATTTTCGCATGGGCGTTGCCAGAGATTACGATCACTGGTACCCCAACATCACGAAAGTGTTGCATGATTTTTTCGTATTGTGTATTTTTCCCACGATAGGTAATAAACACGGCACAATCATTTTGCGTGACGTTCGATGCATTCCACGCATCATCCCCATATTCATCCGCAATGATCAGATACTTATTGATTTTGACCAACTTATTTTGAAAACTTCTTGCCCGGATCTGAGAATCACCGCGAGCAAATAAGAAAATCCGCTGCGCAGCTTCCAACGATTGCACCACTGCTTCCATCGTTTCTGGAGCGACCTGAGCGTGGGTTTTGTGGATCGAGTTGATCGTTAGATCGGCCATTTTTTTCATAATATCAGGTGTTTGATCCTTGGGCGAAAAGGGAAAATTCGCGTCAACAAAGGTTGGGTTGAACATCTGATTATGGGCAATTTCAGCCAGACCTAAGCGAAAACTTTTAAATCCTTCAAACCCCATCTTTTTGGCTAGACGAATGACGGAAGAGTGGGATGTGTATGTATGCTTAGCGATGACTTCAATCGTCAACGAAGGCACATCATTGATATTTTGCAAAATATAATCGGCAATCCGCTTCTCCGTATTGGTCAATCCTTCTTGAAGCCGTAATTTATCTCCTAATAACATCAAACCACCTCTTTCTAATCATAGCCTAGGACAAAGAAAACCAAAAGCAAAAACTGTACCTTTTTGGCAATTTGGTAAAAATGTTCAGAACCACTCAGCAGTTTGCGAAAAAGTCTGGTCAAAAGAACCTGTTTTTGGCAAAAGACTTCTCATTTCGAAGGATATCAGCAATAATCAAGCTATCAATTCATAGGAGGTGTCACAATGTTAACTATCGCATATCTCGGAAACGGAAAAAGCACCAATCGCTACCATCTGCCTTTTTCAACCAAGCTGCAGGATAAGATCAAAGTAAAGACGATCTATTCACCAAGCGGCAAGCTGACCTGGCCAACACTAGAAGGCGTTCATTACACCTCTGACTTAGAGGATATCTACCGTGATCCTGAAATTCAATTAGTTGTGGTCACGACCCTCAGTCATTTGCATTATGAATTAGGCAAGGATGTCTTGCTCCATGGGAAAAATGTCTTGATCGAAAAACCTTTTACGGAAACTTCGGCACAAGCAAAGGAATTGTTCGCACTGGCGCAAGAGAAAGGCTTATTTGTGCAATGCTATCAAAATCGCCGCTTTGATTCCGATTTTTTGACTACGCAAAAAGTGATCGAAAGCGGCGTGCTCGGAGATCTCTTAGAAGTAGAGATGCATTATGATTATTTTCGTCCAGAGATTCCACGGTCAGTGACCGAATTTTCATTGAATACTAGCTACTTGTACGGACACGCTTGTCATACACTGGACCAAGTGATCTCCTATTTTGGGCAACCAGACGATGTCCATTATGAGGTTCGGCAATTGCTTGGAAAAAATCGCATGAATGATTACTTCGATTTGGATCTGTTTTATGGTCGAATGAAAGTCTCAGTCAAATCTAGTTACTTCCGATTAAAAGAACGGCCTAGTTTCGTCGTTTATGGTGAAAACGGCGTTTTTGTTAAACAAACGAAGGATCGACAAGAAGAGCATCTAAAACAGTTTTATCTCCCGGATCATGCCGATTTTGGGATCGATTTACCGGAACACTATGGCACACTAACTTATATGGATGCTAACGGTGACTACCATGAAGAAAAAGTCATCTCTGAAATTGGTGATTATAGCCGTGTGTACGAGGGCGTCTATGAAACGATCATCAATGGCAAAGAGAAAATCGTGAAAGACGAAGAAACGATTTTACAAATCGAAATGCTAGAAACAGGCATCAATCAAATGATCACTGAGTCATAAGGCAGAGTGATTACGAGGCTTTTGACAAACAAAGCGCCTGAAGGCATCAACTGACTCAACGTAAAGGAGTAGATACGAATCGAATCTTCAGAAATCCTGCAAGAAGAACAGCAGCTGCAGTTTGCTCATTTTGACAATGACCTCGCATTGCGATTGGTAATTGCCATTGATCAGTACGTTAAAAGGAACTACCCGAAGCCTGTAGGGATCAAAGTTGTTCATCATGGCTTGCCGATCATTCGATTTTTAATGGCAGGGCGAAAAGAAAGCCCTTGGCTTGAAAGAAAAGAACGAACGGTACTAGAAAGCGGGCATAGTTCACTATACGTCTATGCGCAAAAAGATAGAGATATACAATTTGCTAAATGGGCACAAGACGAACATTATGCAGTTTGTGGTGGTGGTTTTCCAATTATCGAAGATAGAGAAGTCACTGGTGCTATCTGTGTGTCAGGTTTGGCCCATTTAGAGGATCATAAAGTGATCACCGAGGTATTGAAACAAATGATCTAAGAAAATAGAAAAGGGGAAGCAAGATGAACTTAGCGATTTTAGGGGCAGGCATGATCGTCCATGATTTTTTGACGGTGGCAGGGGATGTCCCGCAGCTTGAACTGTCCGCTATTTTTGGGACAGAAAATGATTTAGAGAAAATGAATCACTTAAAACAGCAATACGGGATTCAAACCGTCTATACAGAGTTAGGGGCATGTTTGGCGGATCCCTTCGTTGACACCGTGTATGTCGCATTGCCCAATCATTTGCATTATTCCTTTGCCAAAGAAGCGATCCTCGCTGGCAAACACGTCATTTGTGAAAAGCCATTTACGTTGCAGGCACGAGAATTAGTAGAATTAACAGAATTGGCTGCTGCCCATGGGGTGCTTTTGATGGAAGCCATCACGAATCAGTACTTAGCCAACTACCAAGGAATAAAAGCGCAGCTTGAAACATTGGGAGAGCTGAAAGTGATTGAATGCAACTATTCGCAATATTCTTCTCGTTATGATTCATTCAAAGAGGGAACCGTTTTACCTGCATTTAACCCAAAAATGGGTGGTGGGGCATTGATGGATATCAATATCTATAATATTCATTTTGTGGTCGGGCTTTTAGGAAAACCTAAAAGTGTCCGCTATTTTGCTAATGTCGAAGAGGGGATCGATACTTCTGGCATGCTGTTTTTAGACTATGAACAAACAAAAGTCGTTTGTATTGGCGCCAAAGATTCGACAGCGACGATTCGCTCAACGATCCAAGGGACGAAAGGATCGATCATCGTCAACGGGCCGACGAATATGCTTGCCAGCTATGACGTTGAACCGGTCAATGGGGAAAAAATCCATCAGGATCAAAGCGTTCACGGACATCGTATGTTTGAAGAATTTGCCCGTTTTGCACAAGCCATTCACGAAAATGATCATGTCTTTGTCAAGGAACGCCTTGCACATAGCAAGCTGGTGATGGAAGTAGTGGAAAAAGCATTGGCAGATGCCCAGATCGTATTAGGATAATCGCATCAATTTGGAAAGACACCAGCTTCTTAGAGAAGTTGCTGGTGTCTTTGTGTGTTGTCTTATTTTTTCTTCTTTAAACTCAATAAGGTTAGTGGGATACCCAAGGTGAGATAGCCGACAATTGTCATCAAACAGACGACCAGCCAAAAGTTATCTACTGCTAGAAACGCAATCAGGCCATAGGCCACCAGAATCGAGAGAAAATAAAAAAGAAAGAGCTGAAAAAAACGTTTAAAACTCACAGTCATTCATTCTCCTTTGTCGTTAAACTGACAAGAAAAGTATACCATATCAAACGCAATTTTAAGGAATGATTGTGATCATTCGCAGGAGCCGTTAAAGGCGAATTGTTTTGTGGGCTGACCGTGATTCGCTATACTTGAAGGGAAGAGAAAGAGCAGGATTTTTTTAAGAGAAGGAGGAGACAGATGAAAAAGGTGGATGTACTGATTATCGGAGCGGGTCCAGCTGGTACGGCTGCTGCCTACGGGTTAAAAGCCAAAGGAAAGACAGTGGCGATCGTCGAAGCTGATTTATGGGGTGGCACGTGCCCCAATCGCGGGTGCGATCCGAAAAAACTACTGATGCGAGGCGTAGAAGTCAAAACAGAGGCGAAACGTATGCAAGGCAATGGCGTTCAAGGGCAGGTAGCCATTGATTGGCCGGCACTGATGGCGTTTAAACGCTCGTATACTGATCGTGTGCCGGAGTCAACCAAACAAGGGCTACTGGCAGAAGGGATCACTACTTACTACGGACAAGCCGCTTTTCGTGATGTCCATACGGTCATCGTGGGCGCAGAAGAGATTCAAGCAGAAAAAATAATCATTGCGACAGGACAGCGTCCAGCCGTACTGCCAATCGTCGGCAAGGAGCATTTACAAAACAGTACTGATTTTCTTTCCTTTGAAAAGATGCCAGCAACGATTGCTTTCATAGGTGCTGGATATATTACCTTCGAATTGGCGATGATCGCTCAAGCAGCAGGTGCTGAAGTTCATGTGATTCATCATAATGACCAGCCATTAAAAGGATTTGATGCTGCATTGACCGCAGAAATGGTTCGTTCAATGCAGGACCAAGGTGTTTCGTTTCACTTTAACCAGAACACACAGCGAATCATGAAAGAACAAAACCACTATACAATTCAGACACAAGCATTGTCTCTCACCGTAGAAGCAGTGATTGGTGCCACGGGACACAGACCCAATAGCGATCAGCTGCAACTGGAAAAGGCAGGGGTAGAAACGTCAAAACAAGGGATTGTTGTAAATGAGTTTTTGCAGACTAGTCAAACACACATCTACGCAATCGGAGATGTGCTAGCGAAAAAGCAGCCAAAACTGACGCCTGTTGCTAGCTTTGAAGCCGCCTATCTTGTCGAGCATATAGATGACCAGAAAACGCCCATCCGCTATCCACTGATCCCTACACTAGTTTTTGGTGCGGAAAAACTGGCAAGAGTCGGGATCAGTGAGCAAGAGATTGCCGATAATGCCTCAGAATATCATAGTGAGGTGATAGATCTTTCTTCTTGGTATACCTATCGACGAATCAATGATCAAGAGGCAAAAATCAAATTGGTTTATGACACATTTGATACAATCGTTGCTGTCACGATTTTTTCTGCACTGGCGGATGAGTTGATCAACCACTTCGTTTTTGTGTTGGAAAATCAGCTATCGAAAGAAGCACTGGCACAAATGATTTTTGCCTACCCCACACCTGCTAGCGATTTGTCCTATTTTCTATAAATAAACAAACAAGCCTGCGCTAGTTTCCGCTAGCACAGGCTCTAAATTATTATGTCCGTATTGACTATAGTCTGCCAACCTTAAATGAACCTTAAAGTTAGGCTGGGTTTCATTTAAGCAATGTCTTTGTTTTCTAGTAACCCTAGGTTTAGGCTTTTTTTGAAAGCCGACGGACAGCAACAATCAGTAAGATCGATGACAAGAAGAGTCCGACCAAATAGATGATGAAAATAGAATCTGGCTCATAGTGCCGATAATTGAATATTTTTACCATAAAAAAGAGAAACGGGATCGCTGCAATAAGGGTTGAAACGAAACGTTTCCGCCATTGTATGAAAAACGATCCAATCACTAGAAAAAGACAAAACGGGATCCAAAAGACCAAATGTCCGATAAGTTCGATTTTTCACACCTCCTAGCAAGTAAAATCATCATAACGTTTCTTCCTAAAAAGCAAGCGTGAATGAAAAAATAATCTCATTAGGCATGTATGAAATTATGAGTGGAGTCTTCTGAAAAGTTCACAAGAAATCTGAGAATTTCAAAAGGAAATGAAAAAACGGGCGGTTAGGAATGTCCCAATAGTCCGAGACAAGAAAGCACCTCTTGCAGCATTCGTTTTCACTTGAATCCTGCAAGAGGTGCTCTTCCGTAGAAAATCTGGTGCTTTATTCAATTGATATCAAAGAAATGATTAGGAAGGAACGGCAGTCTTTTTTTATGGCAAGATATTCTTACTATACAAAAGGGAAATGATCATACCTATATCCAATAGATCCTTATAATAAAATCCTTTCAGTGGACCAAAGTGTAAGAAAAATCCGAGAATCAGTAATACAAACAGCAGCAGGAAGAGCAGGTTGAAAATGGTCATCAAGCGAAAACTGAAATGCCAATTACTCAAGAAATACTGATATTTGGCTGCTCTGTAAATTTTGTTTTGAATTGGAATTTTCTTGAGTGCAGGGATCGATTCATGATAGGACGTAAATAATTCGTAGTCTTTTTTCGTCAGCACTTCTGAGAAAATGTGCGTCCCCGCTTGAAAGTCGAAATAGCCCCAATGGAATTGTTCTTTATCCTCTGGTGATTCGTGCTTCATCAGCTTTCTTGGCTTGATGGTGAAGGCTTTGATGTTCTCATAGGGGTAACTGAAATAGGTGTTACTTTCTAAATAGTCGATGATGACCAGAAAAAGCATTCGGGTTTCTGTGAAAACCAACAAACGATTGCCGCGGGTATCATGAAAGATGTCACGGTATGCTTTTGCTTTCTCAGTTGTTGCATACGCATAGGCGCCAAGCCCTTGGTTGGCGAAGGCGAGGTTTCCATCTGGCGTCAAAGGCAGATAGCCAAGAATCGTTTCGTCTTTTGCTAAAAGCGTCCGAAGCTCCTCTAATAGATCTTGCAAGAAAACATATTGTTTGGACAGCTCGAAGGTTGTTGCTTTTTCTTGTTCAGTTACTTTTATCAGTGATTTATTTTCATTTAAGACTAACTGTTTAAAATCCATCGATAGTCATCCTTTCTTTTAAGCGTTTGCGGCCACGGGAAAGACGATTGTAGATTGCTGAGACATTTAAGTCCGTCTGCTCTGCGATGGTTTCGGGTGATTCCTGATAAAAATAGTAGAGCAGAAAGATCCTTTGATCAAGGGCTTCAAGGTCTTCAATAAAGCCCAAAAAGTTTTCCTTTGTTAAAGGTGATTCTTCAATAGCTAGTTCCTGCTCATCAACAGGTTTTTCTTCCAATGAGCGCTTGTTCAACTTTCGCTTGTGGTCAATCGCACGACTACGACTGATCAAAAGCAGCCAAGTAATCAAGCGGCTTCTGTCAGGTTGATACGCAGCAATCTTTTGCCAAACCTCGTAAAAAACTTCGTTCGCTACATCTTGGCGCTCGCTCACTTCATGCGGTTGGGAGAGGACACTATGAATCGTCCTCAGCATGCTATCACCATAAACAGCTAACAGTTCTTCTAAGCCGGCATAGTCTTTCTTTTTGATTCGTTCAATGATTTCTTCATCCTGCACCTTTTTCACCCCTTCACACTATATACGAAGAATGTTTGCCTTTTCTATCAGAAAAAGAAAAAAACCTCTGTTAACGAGGTTCATGTTCTTTGGCCAGAAGATCTGTTGCCAAGCGCTGGGCCAAATATTCCCAAAGAATGCCGCCAAAAAAAGCGCCTATCATATAAAGAATGACTGCTTGCAGCTCCAATGGATTATTTGCTAGCCAGAAAGAAAATAGCGAGCCGATGATGAATAGGTAGCTGCCAAAAAGCACTTGCCGCCACGAGCGTTTTTTAACAAACTTGCTAATGAGAAAGGTTGAAAGGATCATCAAGAGAATTTGGATGAATGCCAGCGAAGGCAAAAGTGCAAAGTCAGAAACAACCATTTCCCAAAATTGTTGAATCAAGAAAAAGAAAGCAAAGAGAATGAGCCCGCGTGAGAATATACTAAGCCGCAAGGAAGATATTTTTTTTCGCATTGGTTTACTCCTTGAAAGGTTTTCTTTATTATAGCAAATTTTTAGTTAAACAATGTAAAAAGATGAACGAGAAGGTCTGCAAAAAACTTCTCCTAAGTATGCGCTCTTTTAGTATACTTGAAAGAAACGAGTGGATGGACTCGATACATGAGGAGGATTGCATGCCAATGATTCTTTTTGCACCTGCGGTATTCAACTTGGCTGAAACGACACGGATGATCAAAGTCGCTAAACAAATGCAAGGAAATCACCACTGTGAGTTCTTTGGTTTTTCAAAGACCTTTGCTTCACTTATCATTGAAAGTGGTTTTACGTACCATTTATTGACGCCGACTCTTACAGAAAAACAAGAGGAACAGATCATAAAATTAGATCAACTGCGCTCATTCAAAAATCCCTTCACCAAAGAGATGGTTGCTGCGCGTATTCTGAGCGAAAAAAAACTGGTCGACAAGCTTGCTCCTCAGGTGATTGTAACTGGATCGAATGTCACGATCTTTCTATCTGCTCGCAGCAAACAGATTCCCTTAGTCTACGTAAAACCCTATGCGATGAGTGATCCCTTTTTTCGATCAGATAGCGCGTTTATCCCTTCTAGTTTGCGTTTCTTCGGACCGTTAAGGAAACCACTTTGGTATTGGACAAGAAAACAATTGGTAAAATCCCGCTGGATGCCCCGAGCATTCAAACACGCTGCCCAAACAGAAAAACTTTCTATGCCTGAAACGAGCTTACGAATGATGGACGCTGATTTAAATCTCATCACCACTCCTGAACGCTTTATAACAAAAGAGCTGCTGCCAGATAATTATCGAATCGTGGGGCCGATTTTTGCCAAGATGGGGGCGTCCTTGCCAGAAGAAGTGTTGACTTTTATTGAACAAAAGCGGCGGGAAAGAAAACGAATCGTTTATTTTGCAATGGGCAGTTCGGGGAATCCGCGCATGGTGCGAAAAATCTTAGCTTTCTTACAAAACCGTCCGGAACTAGCGATCATTGCTCCGGTTACGCATCTACTCAAGGGGAAACACAACGTCTCAGAGAATTTGTTCCTGACCGAATATCTGCCAAGTCATCTATTGCATGAGCATATCGATTTTTCTTTTATCCATGGTGGGGAAGGGACTGTTCAAACAGCTTGTGCCTCTGGGAAGCCGTTTATCGGAATCGGGATGCACTATGAGCAAAGCTGCAATATTCAGTACTGCGTGGCGTATGGCAATGCAATTGCACTGACAAAACCAGTAACTGAGAAAAATCTGGAAACTGCTCTGACAGAGGTTGGAGATCTGAAGATTTGCCAACAAGCCTGCCAGCTAAAGAATCATTTCCCGACAAATGGTCCTCAGAAGGCGATGCAGGAGATTGAGCACTTTTTAGAAATAAACAATAGTGATTATCATTGAGATAATCACTATTGTTTAATAGAGATCTAATAGCATCAGCAAACCTGGGACCCACGTAGTGAAGATACCGCAAGCGATCGCAAAATAATGAATCTTACGACCAAAGTTTACCTTCACGATCGTATCCAAAAAGCCGCAAAACCATAATGCTCCCCATGTTAACCAAATCAGTGCAAAAAGGGGATCTTGCTCCCATTGCCAAGAGACCCAGGCAAAAGGCAAGGTATTGATGGCTACGAATAGCGCAAAAATTCCATAAATCCGTAGATCCAAACCAAAGAGATAAATAATTCCTACTAGTAAATACGTGAAGGCAAAGAGAAAGCCTGTGCCTGCTTCATAATAAGCACCTTGGAGCATATAGATTAGATTGATAATGAAAGATAACGAACCTGTAAAAAGATTAATTAAAGCAAGTGAACGATAGTCAATGTGAAGTAAACTTCCCCAGCCGTTGATTATCAAAGTAATTCCTACAAAAAATAAGCCGATCCCTAACATAAAATCCTCCTTTACTTAAATTTAGAATAACAAATTCCAAGAAAAAATAATACCTTTATTTATTTTTATGTCAATAAAAAGGAAAATAATTTTCAAATTTACTATTTTTTGCTGTTAAATTTGATAAAATCAATAACAAAGAGCGCTGCTTGCCGATGTTTTTCTCGTTAAGGGGAAAATTCCAGCGTTTAAAAGGAACTTTAACTCGTTGGAAGAATGGGAAAAGAGAGAGGAACAATAGATTTTCAGTGTATTAATTGGACAAAAAGCTGACGAGGCAGTAGCTTATCGGTTTTTACGAATTTGCAGCAGTGAAGACTGTTTTGCGGAAAGGAGGAATTATGCCGAGAAAAGATCGAATCTTACTTTTTATTGACGAATATATGCAAGCTCAAGGTTGCGCACCTACCATACGAGAAATCTGTGCCAATGAAGAGATAAAAACAACTTCTTTGGTTTATCGTCATTTATTGCGTCTTGAAAAAAGAGGCCTGATTTACCGAGCTTATCGCTTTAAGTCACGTTCGGTTCGTTTTACAGACGAAGGGAAGGCCTATGTCAAAGCGTTGCGACAAGCACAAGCCAACGAAGAATAAATAAAACCAAAATAAAAAAGCCTAAGGCTTTTTTATTTTGGTGCACGGTAGCCGGCAGCTTCCGCTTCAGCGATCGTTTTGAACCATTCTTTCGGGTTGGTAGTATCCTCGTAGTATTTAGATCCGGGCAAATGATAGATGCCGCTTCTTGATCCTTTGATCAAACCGTTTCCTTGTTGATCGACATATTCTTTCTGTTTTTCCTCTGTTTCACTGCTTTGAGAAGTGGCTGTTGTCGTGTTGTTTTCACTACTTGTAACATTCTCCGGCTGCGTCATATCTTCGTTGGAAATCTCGCTGCTACCATCCGCATAGTTGATTGTGACACCATCTTGGATGTTGAAGATATAATAGTTGAATTGGATCGTATCCTCGCCAATAGATTGGGCTTGCATCTGTACCCCACGGGCAACCAGCTCGTCATCGCGATAGATCGGGGTGACGGAATATCGGACATAATGATTTTTATCTTGCTTGAGATAATAGTTGATATCCATTTCTAAACGCAACATCTCGGGATTGTTCAACTGACTTGTCCCTGTGATCAGATTCTTCCAGTTTGCATTTTCGCCAGCTAAAGCAAAGCCAATCAAGTGGGTTCGATTATATAAATATTTCCCATTGGGGAGCTGTTTATTACGCCAACCTTTCGGTTTCACACTGGAAATATCGCCACGCTTTTCCGTGGGCATCAAGGATTGATTCAACATTGCTTCAGCAGAGGTCGCACGATTGAGGTGATCGAGGTCGCCGTATGCTTCCCAGGCGCCATTTTCAAGGGAAAGATCATCTTCTGAAAACTCAGGAATGTTCTGATTGACTTCAATCGTTTGGGTGCCTTGGTAAGTTAACTGTGCCAGCTCATCTGCACGAATATCCTTAGCAGAAGTGACTGCCACTTCTGATGATGGTGTTTTGTGATTTGGGAATAGATCATTACTGTGTAGGAAACTAAATCCGACTGCTGCGAGTGCGAGAAGCGCAGTGACCGATCCGATAAATGTTTTTTTCTTTGCCATCTTTTTTTGCCTCTCTTTTCATTGATGTATAGTTAGCATAAACGGGGAGTAAAAAAACTGCAACCCATTCATCATACCATTTGCATGGAGCGTTTTACAGAACTTTCAGGTTTCTTTTGCTTTTTGATCTCAAATGTTCTTAACCCACTTTCTTTACCAAGGGAACATGCCTGAATGGTTTTTTTTATTTGTAAGTCAAATTTTTCATGTTTTAAAAAAACTATGTGATATAATGAATAAAGTTGTTGCTATTTCCCTTTGATGCTTGTTTTAATAACAGGCATCTCCAGCTGCGGAACGAAATTTCAGCTGTATAGCACGCAACCTTCAAACGAAAGAAATCTGGACAATTTTCTGAACGATTTCCTTTCTTTCTTTGAGCAAAATTACAGGAGAAGGAGTGTATCCCATGAACCAGCAAGAAACCATCTTACATTATTTAAATCAGAAAGACTCTGAAAAATTAAAAGAACTCGTATCAGGAATGGAAGAGCTGCCGCTGTTACAATTGTTCAGCAATTTATCCGCGGATGAAAAAGTGATCGTTTTCCGACTATTACCGAAAGATAAAGCACTTATCCTGTTTGAAGATTTGACACCAGCTACACAACAACACTTATTACGCTCTTTCACCGATGAACGGGCAACCGAGTTTGTGAACGAAATGGCACCAGATGTCCGGGTAAGACTCTTGGATGAGTTGCCAGCGACCGTAACACAAAAACTTTTACAATCAATGGCACCGGATGAACGTGCTGCAACAAACCTCTTATTAGGGTATGAGGCTGAGACTGCTGGACGTTTGATGACACCGGAATTCATCACATTGAAGAAAGATATGACGGTCAATCAAGCGTTAGAAAAAGTGCGAATGCAAGCCAAAGAAAAAGAAACGATTTATACGCTTTATGTTACTGATCAAACGAAAACATTAGAAGGTGTTTTGTCACTGAAAGATCTCTTAATGGCGCAAGGGGATCAACTCATCAGTGAAATCATGTCCCAAAAAGTTATTTATGTTACCACGGACACGGACCAGGAAGAAGCGGCACGTTTGCTAAATGAACTAGATATCATTGCGCTACCAGTCGTAGACAAGGAATCGCGAATCGTTGGGATCATCACTGTCGATGACGCCATCGATGTCATCGAGCAAGAAACGACAGAAGACATGTTTAATGCCGCTGGTTTAGTCGATGTTGCTTCTAATGAAGCAGACCGTAGTAACGTTCTGATCAACGGCAACCTTTGGCAAATTTGGAAAGTCCGATTGCCGTTCCTAGTGATCACTTTGGTTGCCGGTCTTTTAGCTGGGGTAGTCATTGATGAATTTGAACAAACATTGGAATCGGTGGCAGCCGTTGCGATTTTTATCCCTTTGATCATGGATATGGGTGGAAACGTTGGTACACAGTCCTCAACTGTTTTTGTTCGCGGGATGTCATTAGGGCATATTGATCTTTCGACCTTCACTCGCCATTTCTTTAAAGAAGTTTGGATCGGCTTAAGTCTAGGATTGATCGTAGGGGTCATCTCTGGGGCTGCTGCATCACTTTGGCAAGGAATCCCGATGTTAGGTGTGGCTGTTGGTATTTCGTTAGTTTTTGCCATGACCTTAGCCGCAGCACTTGGCTTCTTAGTCCCGTTTGTACTGATTAAACTAAACATCGACCAAGCAGCCGGTTCGGCACCGATCATCACATCGATCAAAGATATCGCCGGCTTGTTTATCTACTTCGTTTCAGTAAATGTTCTTTTGGGTCATTTGCTTTAGCATACTGTCCGTTCCGGTGGTATAATAAAGCGACATCACATGATGAGCACAACATAGAAAGGGGAAATGCCTTATGACAAATCAAATGAAGCAACATCAACTCGGAGGTTTCTCTTTTTAAGTGCGGCCTCCTAACTAACTGGAGGGAAATCATGGAAAAACAAGGAATTGTGGTCTTTCAGGCCAAAGATATTGCAAAAGTCTGCTTGACCACAGGAGAAGAATGTTTAGCAACGGTTTCAGGAAAATTTCGCCAACAGGCACTAGCGCCAAAGGATTATCCGATCGTTGGTGATTTTGTACAAGGACAGGTGTACGATCAAGATCATTTCTTGATTGATGCTTTGCTGCCACGAAAAAGTTTTTTACAACGAAAAGTAGCTGGAAATCGCACGGACGAGCAAGGCATTGCGGCGAACATCGACACAGTTTTTATTGCAACTAGTGCCAATGAAGAATTCAATTTGGCTCGGTTAGAGCGCTTTGTAACGATCGCTTGGGACAGTGGGGCTAATCCGGTGATTCTCTTGACCAAAGCCGATCAAGTTACTGCTGATAAAAAAGCAGAGCTGCTGCAAGCATTAAACGATGCATTTGGTGTGAAAACATTTGCTACGTCCATTTTTGAACCAAACGAATTGCTGATGGAAACGTATTTTTCTGACGGACAGATCAGCGCATTTATCGGTTCATCTGGGGTCGGAAAGTCCAGCTTATTAAATCAGCTTATGGCGCAAGACGTACAAAAAACCAATGACATAAGAGAGGATAGTCGAGGACGACATACGACGACGAGTCGCCAGTTGTTCACTCTGTCCTCTGGCGCAATGATCATCGATACTCCTGGTATGCGGGAAGTTGGCATCAGTACCGTCCGGTCAGCTTCGATCGACCAATCTTTTGAAGCGATCAGCCAGTATGCTGAAGGTTGTTTCTTCAGAGACTGTCGTCATGAAACAGAACCGAAATGTGCGGTCAAAGCAGCTATTGCTGCCGGTGAACTTTCAGAAGAAGCTTTCGCCCGCTATCGTAAAATGGAAAAAGAACTGGCGTATTTGAAGCGAAAAGAACAGATCAAAGAATTGAAAAAGTAAAAGTTAGCACTCCTTTCTTTAAGAGGAGTGCTTTTTTGTACGTGTTAAGAGAGTCTTGTTGAGTAAAGAAGAGGGACGTAGACAATGTCCTTGTGTTTTCACGAAAAGGCGGCCAATTCCACAGGGCACTACATGCTAAGTGGTTGAACTAAGCTAAGAACGCCTGTCTGGTTGCAAGCTACCGTCAAGAAAGGCAGTATAAAAAAACACAGTGGGGTGTTTTCCCACTGTGTTTTGAGCAATGATTTGCCCCTGCCAAGGTATTTCAAGTATAAAGCGTTGATTCTTAAATAGCAACTCGAAAAAAATCGCCTCATTCAGCAGAGCGTAAAATTTTTGCCATGGCTTTTCCTTTCGCCAGTTCATCGATCAGTTTATCTAGATAACGAATTTCTTGAACCATTGGCTCTTCGATCTCTTCTACCCGAATGCCGCAAATGACACCAGTGATCTGCTTTCGTGCGGGATTGAGCTGAGGGGCTTGACTAAAAAAACGTTCAAAAGAAAGCTCTTCATTCATCTGTTGCAGCGTTTCTTGGTCATAACCGGTCAGCCAGGTAATAATCTGATCTACTTCTTCTTTTGTTCGATTTTTCCGCTCTGCTTTGGCAATATATAGGGGATAGACTTTCGCGAAACTCATTTGGGTGATCTTTTGATTTTTCATGATATACTCCTTTAGTCTTTACACAAAGTATACTTTATTTTCTTCGTTTTGCCGAGATTTTCGACACTTGCTGTGTGTCAAAAATAGGCGAGGGGACTAAAGAATGATCTTTTCTTCTTGTTCACGAAACCCTAGAACTTTTTGACGTGACTCGCCATCCCAATAGAGTAAGTCCAAATTCTTATGCAGCATTAGCTGTGTATATAATTCTTTCAGCGTCAGAGCGGGTTTTTTTGGTTCAAAAAATAAAATCAATTGGTTATGGCTATCTTGGGCGATCGTCGTAAAAGGAATCAAGTTTTCTTTGTACATTAAATAAATTCCTTGGTAATCTGCTGCACTCGACGACGTTGTCAGTGCTGTCAAGAGGTCTCTTGCTCTCATAATGAACCCGCCTTTACTGTTTTTTGTCGATAGGCATCGATATCCAACATGATTTTTGTTTTGCCGTACACCGTATACTTTTGCACCACGAATTGACGGCGCTTATTCCAATAGCCGCCCACGGTTAGAAACATGCCGTCATCAACATCCCCTAAAAAATTCAAACTGTGTTTCGCAATCAAACAGTTGGTGGTACCTAGTGTAAAGCGGACCAAAGGGGAGGGGGCAAAGGAGACGATTCTTATTTTTGAGACAGATCCTTTTTGTGTTTCCATCATTTCTTCCTCCTTTAGTTTAAGTAGTGTAAACAGTTGTATTATTCGCTGAGATCAAACCATTTTCTTTCTTCGTAGAAAGCAACGTGACGAATCTCATCATAATGGATTTTTTCCGTTGTTTCTCCCGTCAAATAAATACCTAATGGGTCATAACCGCTGATTTTCCCGATAATATCTGGAGGATAGCCGCCTTCTTCATTAACTTCTTCTCGTTGGATCGCCACAGTTAGGTTCTTTTTCATGGCTTCAAATAAACACTGATTGATTTCTTCCGTTGTGAGTGACGGCTTAGGTGGACAATCAAACTTACGTGTCGGTTCCTCTTCAATTTCAGTTGTATGCTCAGATAAAAAGAATCCTTGCCACTTTAGCTTTTTTCGATCTTCATATGGTTGTAGCATACCCATAGCAATCACCTCTTATCTATATAATACAAACATACGTTCTCTTTTGTAAAGCGAACAGATTTTTAAATTTCTGATTCTTCTATGAAACATCTAAAAAGGGCATCAAACAAGGGGCTAGTGGTGGGTATCGTTTTTTTGCACTATATCTGTTATAATTTATCCTGAAGCGACGATGAACGATTTGGAAAATAGCTGGCGAAAAAGGAGAATAGTATGTCTGGATTAATCGTGGTCCTGCTTACGATCTACTTTGCAAGTAGGAAAGATAAAGAACAGTGGCTTTTTGATCGCAAACGATTGACTATTCTGGCGCTTATGTTTGTGATCGTCGGCATAAGTTTGGGCTTAAATGACAAAATAATGAAGGATCCTCTGAACCAAAATATTAGAAGTGATTTACTGTTTAATTATTCGTTTCCCTTATTGATATGTATGCTAGGTTTATTTATCAAAGAAATACCACGGTGGGGACGGATCGTGACTTTGTCATTTGGCTTTATGATTTTCGGGTATTTAGCTTTGCACTATTTGATAGGGTTTCATAACCCGTATTGGGAAAATCTACAGCTAAGTCCATTGTATTGGCTGCCAAGTGACTAGCCATACGAAAGTATCACCAATGGAAACGCAAAAAAAGCACTCAATAAAGGGAGTGCTTTTTTTCGGCTAAATAACTGCAGCAAGGTGTTTCTTTTCCCCAAAAAATAGGTTAGACCTAAGTAACGAGGGGATCATATAAGGAGAAGTCATGACTGTTTAAATCAAAACGATTGATTCTTGACTAAACCGTGTCTTTTGATCATTGCCAAAGTAAAATATGCGATGAGCGTTCCTGCAATACCAAAAAGTAAATCGATTCGATCAGGGGTGTTCATAAAGCCGAAGACAGTCTCACTCAATAGATTGGCAATGAGCAAAAGCAGGGTCAATAGCGTGACGGCTTTAAATGGCGCACCTACAAGAAGCCAAAAGTACCCCAGTAAGCCAATAATCAAACTAATCGAAAAATTGGAGATATGAAGATAAAAGTCAGCATACCTCGAAGTAAAGAAAGAAATGTCCAAGTACTTTGATAAATAGAGGAAAAGGGCTGTGAACACAAAAAGCAAGTAGAGGAGTGACGCCCATAGTTTTGGTAAAAAGGCTAGCTTTCATTGCTTATTCGTTTTCATTTTTATTCTCCTTTTAGAATTGTCAGCTTATACGGATGGAATTGCTTTTATCGGGTGTTAATTACACAAATGGAAAAAACAAGCTGCAAACTAGGCAAATCAGTAGTCTGCAACTCATTAATGGTAAAATGAGTTGAGGTGATAAAATGACAATAATAAACAATCAGCGATTATGGTTAGGTATAGGGATAGAAATTATTTTGCTCATATCATTCAGCATGATTATGTATTTCATCCTGACGAGTGGCAATTTGAAGCAAAACCCGTTCAGCAGTCGACGAAAAGGAAAAATAAGCTTGTGGATAGCTGCTGGTTTGATTTTACTTGCCATGGTTCTAGTATTCCAAGGAATGATCAACGGCGCTTTATTCAGACTTTTTTAGCAAAATATGGACGTTTATGGCGACCTATGAACATTACAATTATATTAAATAACGAAATACCCTAAGTTATCTACATGATTTTAGGGTTCTTTTTTATCGGATCATGTAATAGATATTTGTTGGCATTTGCAACGTCTAAGCACTTGTGTCAGAATTTTGAAACGGATTGGCTATATGAATAAAGTTCTAGGTAAAAGCTCAAAGATTTTCAAAATGATTATAGCATGCAATCAAACCGATTGGTTCGTGAATCAAGGCTGATAGCTTGAATCTGTATTTGCTGAGATAAAAAAGACGAATCCGCAAGTAACTTGCTACAAGACAGTTAACAATGAAAAATCTGTTGATCAGTAAATCCAAAAAGAATCTGAAGAAACTTGTAAAATAAGAAATTCTTAGCTTTAGTTGAATTTTAGGTGAATTAGTGACATTTTACTGATAAAAGTCATTCGGAGGGAGGTAAAATGATGCAAAATTGACTTGAACTGTCTAAAATATCACGAACTCTTTTTCGAATATAACTTTGTATAATATATATTATGTAAACTAAAATAAAAAATTTTTTGAATACCGTATTTAGCTAGTAATTGTGCGACTCTCCTCTCTCTTATTCATGATTATTTCCTTCAAATTAACCTAAATAGCAGCATAATCCAAAAAAACGGTTATTTAAGCGATAGTTTAAGATTTTTGTTTATTTTACGACTGACAAGAAAATCAATTGACAAATTATATCTGTACTTTGTCTGTATTTGATCTTGTTGATCCTTTAATCTTTGAATTCAAACATTGCTTGCAACTGCTAGCCAATCTCAATGAATCACTCAGCGCTTAATGAATCGCTGTTCACGATTTTATCAGTAGTGATTCGTACATAACCCAGCCAAATTTGTGCTAACTAAATAGCCTAATGGGAATCTTGATCACAGGCAAACCAGCAACGATAAACAAGAAAAGTTGAGTTGCGTTCAGTTTTCACCTAAACGGATCCAATTCCCATAGCGAGTCCTAATCAAGGGATCACAGTCATCTAAGTACAATTTTCTTTTTGTTGCTGCTAATAAAGCAATGACAGCTACGGAAAGTTTCAAACTATGTAATACAGGATCGCCGAAAAGACAATGATCAAAACGACCAAAACAATGATTAGTTGATTTAAACGTCGAATAAGCAGGTTTTTCTTATTTTTTTCAAATTCTTTTCCTTCATTTCGATAATATTCTCTATCTTTTGTTCCCACGAGCGCCAACTCCTTTTCCCTGATTTTATCACTATCCTGAAAACAATGGGTGCAATCAAGGTGTTTTGTACAATAAATGGCAGTATTTTGTTAGAGCTTACCATCGTATACGTATAGAGACTAAATAAGACGACTGACGAGTTCCAAGTGATTCATAACCGCAGCTTTCCGAATAACGCCCATACCTGGAAACGACCTTTGCTGATAGGCAGCAATTAATAGCTGCAGCCCAGCTGTTTGTGTAGGATACTCTTCTTCATGCTGTAACAAAGCTTCCATGACTTCGAAAAACTTTTCTTTCTGATTTGGTAATTCTTCCTCAGAAAATAAGTGAACGATTCGCAAATCTTGCTCAGTTGTCGGATAGATCCAATGCAAAACCAACCGCTTTGAGGGATAACTGTGCTCATAATAAATTTTGCTATCGACAGAAAAATCACTAAACCCAGCATAACCCAATTTTTGATAAAGATGATGGGTTTTTGAAAACCCTTCGTCCGGACATTCTGTATAAAAACTATTTTTAGGTAAACGGGTAAACGGATCTTCCATCAGTAGTTTCGGTCCGTTGATTTTATTTAACAAACGAAACTCTTTGCCTACCAGCACCGGCAGTGTATTTTCCCGCCAATCACTAGCGAGTGCTTGGTCCGCTTGATGAACGATCCAAAGATCAGGCGTTTCTTCCACTGTTTCAATGGGTCGATCTACGATCATTGCTTTAGGGGTAGCAACATTTTGCAACTCTGCTAACCCCTCTGCAGTCAGAAAAGCCCCAGCCTGTGGATTGCGAACAAGATAAAAAGGATGCTGCTTCCTTTGAAACAGGTCAATGGTCGTCCAAAACGTTTTTGATTGCTTGACCGGTTCAATGATCGGCTGGATCGCTTCTGACAAGCGATCTTGTTCCAACAGTGCTTTCAACGCCAATAAATCAAATTGTTTTCCACGAATATACGGGAAGTACATCTTCTTCTCTCCTTCTTACTCGCCTGATAAAAAACGTTTTTCCAGCGCTTCATAGGCTGCTCTCGTAGCGGCCAATTCTTCTTTCAAGGCTTCGATCGCTTGCAGCTGAGTATCTTCAATAAATCGATCATAGTAATTGACTCCACCACCGAACAAGTCATACTCAGGCTGGCGTTTCTTCAGTTCTTGGTACAAACGTTCTGTTGAAAATACCCGCAATCCTCGAGCAGTCTGTTTTGCTTTGCCGACTTCTCTCGCTTGTGCCGAAATCAACCGAAACAATAAGCCATTTTCTGGAACCTGCAGCTCTTGCCGTTGGGGTTTCTTTTCGACACTGAAATACCCTTTGCTGCCCGTTTCTTTTTCAAGAAATGCATGATAGACCAAAACACCAATTGTAGGTGCAATCTGATCTTTGACTTTTTCATACAATGACTTGGGTAAGACAAAATAATTATAATTCCCAATAAAGGATAGTTTTGCTTTTGAGCGAAAATCTGCCAAACTAACTTTGAGTTCGTAGCAACGCCATTCAAATGTATTTTCAGTCGTCAAGCGACAACTCAAAGTATCCACGATGCCGTGATCATCTGGCATGACTACCTCTTCTACCACAATATCACTGTTTTCACGACAATAATAATAAAGTGCCTCTTCCATTTCTAAAGTTAAGGATGTCTTCACAAATTCACGACCTTTATCTTGTTTCACCTATTATAAAACATATGTTCGCATTTTAAAAGAGGGAAATAAAAGCAACCTATCATCCCCTCACTCATTCGGGCATCCGTTACCGAGAATCTCTTCAACCGTCCTCTTTGTACCGCGGAATCGTAACAAAAAAAGCAGCAAGAGCACACCAAGTTGCGTGATTAATAGACCTTTAAAGGGAAATTCAAAAGTAAAGCCTGCGGGAAGATGAAAGAAATGAAAAATATCCTGCAGTGCTTTTTGACTAAGCCACAAACCGCTGACAAGCCCTATCAAACCAATAACAATGCTTTGAATGCCTACAAAGAAAAGCTCTTCTAAGGTGACCACCAACGGAGACTGTCCTAACAACAACCGAATACTCAGGGATTGCTGCTCCTCCCCCATCAAATGAAAACGATACATGTGATTGCAGTGCCATAAAAAGGTGGCGATCAAGCCTATAGCTAGAATGCTAAGTACGAAGCGCAGCAATTGCAAAAAGAAAAGCCAACTGGCATATGTGAGATCCATCTGATTCTCACTGCTATTTGTTTCATATTGTAGCCATTGATGAAAAAACACTAGCCAATGCTCTGCAAAGATGGCGATGATCAGTAGAAGAATCGCCAATACACCACTCATCAGCAATCTGCGCCTACGAAGAGCCGCGTGCCAGCCGAATTGGCAAGGATAGTAGAAGTACCGCCATTTGTTCATGATATCTCTCCTTTTGGCGTCTATTTTACAGAACTATCCAAATTTAGAAAAATATCATCTTGTTTACATAATATAATTATGATCAAAAAAAGAGTGCGGCATGCAGTCCACACTCTTTTCCCTTTAGCTATCGACGTTTACAGATACCTTGTCAGTAGCTGCAACAAACGCTGCGGAAATTCTGTTAGATTGGAAAGATCAATAAAGCGTTCTTCCCCATAAATCGCTTTGATCACCTCTTTGTCTTGCCCAATAGCAGCTGCAAGAAACAGCACCCCTTGTCGTTCATAGTCAGCGATCACCTGCTGAATATCTTCTTTGGCTTTTCCCCCTGTATAATCAGGAAGAGCTTTTGGCTGGCCATCACTGATATTCAAGAGTAATTTAGTGGTTGCCGGCTGATGAGCGAGCTTTTCAGCTAGCACGCGCAAGACAGCTCCATCACGGTTATTTTGCCGAGGCTTCATTGTCATGAGTTTCTCTGGCACAAATTCAAAGCCTTCATTAAATTCTTTGTATGCAAAAAGCGAGGTTTTTTCACGAGCGGTCACGTCTGCTGTATCGCCATAGATCATCAATGGCAAAGATAAACGTTCGGCAAAAGCATTCACCGCTAAGACCGCCTGTTGCGCATACAATATCCGATCTTCTCGAATCATCGAACCCGATTCATCGATGCGCAAAGCAAGAGCTAAGGAAGGCTGTTCATGAGGTGGATTCTTCTTGTCAAAGGTCCGGAAATCTTGATACGCAACCTTGCTGGCATCAAAGCGTGTGCCGCTGTACTTACCTTTACTGTATGCCGAAGCTTGTTCATTTTCCAATACTTCTTGGGTTTGCTTGATCAATGACTCTACGATCGGCAGCAACGGCTGCAAACGCTGTTGGGCTTCAGTCGCTTTTTCTAAATCGACGGGTGGTCGATGAACGATCAGCCCTTCTTTGGCATGGATTGATTCTTTCAATGCTTGTCGTGCTGTCTTTGATGCCGTGGTTTTCTTTTCTTTCTCCTGGGTTTCATACGCTTCGATCGACAAAGAATGAGCAGCAGGAGCTGCCTCTTGTGCCTCACTCCCAGCTTTTGCTTGGCCATCATGACTATTGCGTTCCAGTTCTTCTGAAAACGTCGCCTCAGTTGCTGCGCTTTTCGCTTCTTGTTTGTCAGAATCACTGGTTTCCATCGTTTCCGCCTCAGTTTCTTGATTGGGCGTCTCAAGGACTTGTTCATTTTTTAGGACGGGCGTACCTTCTTCCACTACATTGCGCTGGTCCGCCTCTTCGCTGCTGATTCGACGCCCTTTGATTTGTTGTTTAAAAGCATTTAGTGGTTGTCCAGAAAACAAAAGTCGCAGTTGCGCCAATAACCCTGAAGCTTCTAGTGCCTGTTGTAACAGAGAAAGCTCATTTGGATCGGTGGTGATTTTGTATAGCACTTTGCTATCAATTGCAGTAAAAGGATCTTGTCCTTGTTTGACTGCATTTAGCCAATAAAAATAGGAACGCATGCCCGCCACCCCTTTGATGGCATTGGCTTTGGCGGTCACGTCTAGCAAGCGTATGATCTCAGCCATTTTCTCCGCAGTCGTTTTGTCTGGATAATTGGTTTTGGCAATGCCTCGCTGCACCATGACTGCCAGCTCAGGTAAATCCATTTTTTCAGCATGCTGCATCCGGTCTCGCAAGGATTCGTTCAAGGGGCGGTTGCCTTGGTAATTCCGATTCGTTGTGATGATCACCACACAGTCAGGGTGTCGTCGGACGAAGCCAGTCGGGATATTCAGCATTCCATTTTGTTCAAGGGCCGAGTTTAGTGCCACTAGTACCGAAGCATCACGAATGACCGTTGGCTCTTGAATCTCAAGCAAGTAGCCTTTTTCCAGCGCCCGTACGATTTCGGAGGGATAAAATTTGTATTGAATCGTAGGTTGTTGATCACTGGTTTCGATTCGTTCGATCAGTTCTGCAAATTTCGCCCGTGCCCGCTCACGAGTCAGGGAAAAATGCCGCTGGATCAACCCCAAAACATCTTCAAAACAATCACTTTGATAAATCGCATCCAGCAAGTCCTTGTCCTCTTCTTGGTCGGTGTTGATCACTGGTAATAAAGCACCAAACACATCTGACTTATCCATATCCGCAAAGCAGGTGATTTTGGTGTAGGGCAGTTGCAGGTCGGCAGAAAGTGCCTTTGCCAACTGGGTCTTGCCGGAACCAGCATCGCCTTCCAACAACACATTGAAGATCTTCATTTCTGGATCCGTCCAGTTCAACGCGATCTCTGAAGCGATTCGCAGTTCTTCGGCACTGGTCTGATGACTTTGTGGTTTCTTCCAAATCATTGTTTGTTCTAATTTGCTAAAAGCGCGTCCTTTCGTTACGACAAAAGACGGTTGAATTTGTGTCATGGTAATCTGCTCCTTTTCTTAATAACCTAGCTCATCCAAAAGCCGTTTTAGGATTTTGAAGCGTTCACCATAAAGTTCGCCATCTTTTTGCAAGGAATCATAAAAAAGTAGAATGTCTTCATCGATCTTAGGATTTTCGGTGTCTACTTCAACGGTCATACGATTTCCTTGTAAGCCAATAATCTCGATCAACGGATTTTCAGGATCGTAAAACTTTTCATGGCGATAAGCCTCTTGAAAATACAAACTGGATTGCGCCACTAAGATTGCTAGATCTAAGATTCTAGTGAGCGGTAGTTCTTCTGACTGACGAGACCATTTTTCACCTGTGTGGCGCCAAACCTTGCCTGAGATATCGACTTTTCCCCGGTCGTTCCATTGTGCCAATCCGAGGGAAAGGCCTTTTGCATCCGTATGTAACGCATTTTTTCCGTCAACAGTATCATAGTCTTCCACTTTAATGACGGGCTTATGTTTCAAGTTTTCTGGTATTTTCATTGTTCTCACTCCTTGTTTAGTAAATTACTAATTTACTAGATAGAGTAAGTATAATGAGGAAGCTAGTTTGGGACAAGCAAAAGGTCTTTTCTAGTAGCTAGGGACAGATGTCTATAGAAAAAGCACTTGATAAGAAGTATCTAAAAACAAACGCTCTTAAAAAGTGCTTTTTTAAGACGCATTACTTCACTAGCTCAATTGATTGAAAAAAAGGCGCAATTCTTGCTTTCTCTGACTTGCAAGTTGGGCTTTGGGAATGCCTTGGATCGCCCCTTCAATACCATAGAGCATATGGAGGCAAGCGCCCGCATCACATTGTTGGCGGATCGTCACAAAAATGGCTTCGGCCGTTTTTGTGCGCAATTGTTCAGGGGTACTGATGCCGATACGAACCAGGTGATCCGCTAAAACTTGGCCTACATTTGGTAACTTTTGCAGTTCATTCATAGGTTTCTCCTTTTTGATTGTTGTCATCCTGCCCGTCTTCCTCTTGACGAATCAACGCATAGAGTTTCATATCTAACAGCTGATGGTTTTTCTCCGCATGCTTTCGCAAAACGCCTTCTAATGTAAAACCTGCCTTTTCCAACACACGACAAGAGGAATGATTCTTCGCAAAAGATTCAGCAGAAATACGAACGATAGTTGAAGTAGTAAATATATAGTCACATAGTTGTTGAACGGCTTGTGTCATCAAACCTTTTCCCCAGTACTCTTGTGCAATAGAGTAGCCAATCTCAGCCGTTCTATAATGGATATTTTCTTTGCGAACAGCACGGATACTGCCGACTGCTCGGTCATCCACAGTGATTGCAAAGGCAAATTCTGCTTCTTCCACAGATCGAATATAGGCTTGTGCATCTGCGACCGTATACGGGAATGGCAACCCCTCCCGTAAATAATCGTGGATGGATTGATTATTTAACGCATGGGCTAAATCTTGCGCATCGCTCATTTGCCACCTTCTTAAGGAACACTTCATAGCAATTCCTCCTTTGCCAGTCCTTCATTTTGATCCTATTGTACGAGTTTGTGTGATTTTTTACAAGCGAATCTCAAAAAAGCAGAAAAAAGAACCAGCTAGACGAACGTCTAACTGATTCTTACATACATTGTCTTGAGGAGATAATGGCGTGAATAAACATAGAAAAAATAAAAATTATTGCGCTGAAATAGCGATGCCAATGGCTTTTTCCCCTAAATGCGTGCCGATAACTGGTCCGAAGTGACCAATCTCAATTTCTGCATTTGGATATTTCGCTTGTAGCTTCGCTTTTTCTTCTTTCGCTACTTCTAAATTATTGGCGTGGATTACATAAAATTTAACAGGCAATGCGATTTCTTGCTCCCGTTGACCAATGATATCTTCCGCGCGATTGAATGCTTTTTTGCTGGAACGAATGCGCTCGTAAAGCACAATTTTTCCTTGATCAAAGGTCAAAATCGGTTTGATTTTTAATAATCCGCCAATCAAGGCTGCTCCATTGGTTAAGCGACCGCCACGAACCAAGTTATTCAAGTCGTCAACGATCAAATAGGCATAGGTATTGTCTCTGATAGTGTCCAGATGGGAAATGATCTCTTCTACGGTTTTGCCTTGACTTGACAGATCAAGAGCGGTTTCTACCATGTGCCCCATCGGCATACTTGTGATTTTCGAATCGTAAGGAATGATTTGAACGCCTTCGATTTCATCGGTAATTCCATAAAGCGTTCCGATAAATCCAGAGATACCGCTTGATAAGTGGATACTAATGATCGTGTCGTAACCGCGATCTTTCAATGACTCATATAAGGCTAACACTTCTCCTAATACCGGTTGAGAAGTGGTTGGGAATTCTTTGCTGTTTTTCAACAAAGCGTAATACTCATCAGCTTCAATGTCGATGCCCTCATTGTAGACTTTTCCATCTAAAATAACAGGGATCGGTATGATAAACAAATCTTCATGGTTTTTGATCCGTTCCGGCAGATAAGCTGTACTGTCAGTAACAACGGCTAATTTCATTCTTTTTCCTCGTTTCAACAAATTTCAAACGTCATTAATAATATAGCATAAATTTACTTACTTTCAAATGGTTTTCAGAACTTTTCATTCTGCTTACTCATTAAGAAAATTCCTGATCGCTTGTTGATTGGTTTCAAGATTGACGACTAACACACTTCCGGCACTCGCACTTGAACCGTATTGCCAAGAGTCAGCGACTGGGACAGTTAAGCTGTCGACTCCTCCCGCCCCTCGAGCAATCGAGAAGGTATTTTTTAATAGGAAAGACATTGGCAGGTTGGTGGAAGCATAGCCTAAGACTTTTCCAGCTGCATAAGGCAATTTTAAAATAGCTAAAGGATTTTTCATTTCGCTAAAGATCGCATCCATTACTTGCTGCTGTCGTCTTACACGACCGAAGTCACCTTCTTCGTCCATCCGAAAGCGTGCGTATTGCAACAGCTCAAGCCCATTCATTTGTTGTTGCCCTTGCTTGATGGCAACTTCAAGATTTTTACTCATATCTTTTTCCGCGTTGATAGCAACGCCTGAGGGAAACAATGTGTCGATCACTTTTTCAAAGGAACGAAAGTCAACTTTTGCATAATAGTTGGTTTCTAGCCCGAAGTTCTCCGCTAACGTTTGTCTAACCAAATCAGCACCACCAAAGGCATAAGCCGCATTGATCTTGTTTTCGCCATAACCGGGAATCGTAACTAAAGTATCCCGCATAAAGGAAAGTAGCTTCGGTTGCTTACTGGGACCATCTAATTGCAAAACCATAATAGTGTCTGCTCGTCCAGCTTCTCCTTCACGACTATCACTACCAATGAGCAATATATTCCGAGCACCATTTGCAGCGGCCGTACCATTAAAGGTCTCTTCATCAGTCGTAGCAAAAGCAGCGTCACTTCTTGCGACTTGCTGACCGACAAGAAACGCAATCAATGAATAGGCAAAAAGCACCAATAGTACCCGAACCACAATACGCAGAACTGGGTGCTTCCGCTTTTTCTTTTGTTTGAGTTGCTTGGTCTTCTTAAGCTTTGGCGGTTTTTGTTTGCTTTGTTCCTGGCTTTGATGCATCGCAGGCTTCTGAGCAGATAGCGGAGGGATCGCGCTTTTTCGTCCCTCAGATTTTATTGCTCCTACTTGTGACTGTTCTCGAGAACTTTGAGCCGCACGAGAGTCGCTTGCCCTAGGATGATCGGTGTTTTGATAAGGAATGTCTCCTACTCGCTCATCAGCAGAAAAAGTAGAATCACTCGGTCTGACGCGCTGGTTTCTTCTTTTGGCTTCTCGACGGGCAAAGATACTTTCTTTGGCTGCCTGACTGGATTCCTTTTCTAGCCGTTCATGCAGTTTTTTATTTTTTTCCATCCTGCTCATTGCTTCTGATCCTCCAACTAAAAAATAGCTCTCTGTCTATAAGGATACCCTAGACCTTATAGAAAGAAAGCTATTTTCTGAAATTTTAACCTTTTTCTAGGAAATTTCTTCATATTTTACCTTAGATGCTTTGATGCGCCTTGTCGTATGCTCACAAATCCTGCTTGCTCATAAAATGATTTCACTTGGTTTGCCGACCAAAAGTTTAGTGAGAGATCATCGAAGCCTTTTTCCAGCGCAACATTTTCAGCAAATGCCAACAATTGTTTTCCAATATGCATCCCTTGGTACCGAGGGTCAACAGCGATCGCTGCAATTTCCAGCCACTTTCGTTCATGCATCATCGCATTTTGTGGCAAACAGACCTCTTGAAGATGCACAAAGCCACAAGGCTGGTCCGCCAACCAAGCGATAAAAAAGTGGTGGCTTGGCTCTTGCAGCTGCTGTGTGATTGCTTGTTCAAATCTTGACTGATCAAAGGGCTTAAAAATCGTTGGGTACCATTGATGGTGCTGTGTTTGGATCTCTTTATGAAACGTTGCTAATAGGGTTTCATCTTGGCTAAATTTTATTTTGACTTGAGTCATTCTTGGTCACTTCCTCAACAACATTTACGGAATACACGCCGAGAAGATGGACTTGACCACCCAACAACTGAATTTCTTCAAAGGCATTTACAATCAGTTGCCACGGCTTGTCCATCACCAGATCGATCACGAAAAAGTATTCCCCTAAGGTGGTTTTTGAAGGCCGCGATTCAATTTTGCTTAAATCAATTTCTCGCCAGCCAAAGGTTGCTAAGATTTTGTGCAAGATCCCCGGTCGGTTTGCTGGCAGCGTCACAAAAATCGTTGCTTTCTCAGCAGACTGCTCTGGTAACTGGGTGTTTGCTACTTTCTTCGTCAAAACCCAAAAACGGGTTTGATTAAAGGCAACATCTTGAATATTGGTTTCTTTGATCGTTAATTGATAGGCCAATGCCGCTTCTTTGGAAGCAATCGCCGCAACTGCTTCTTCTGGATGTTTTGCTACGTAGGCTGCTGCAGTCGTTGTGGAAGCAACCGCCTCAACAGTAGCTCCAGCAAATCGGGCTTCGATGAAGTCGGCACATTGCGCTAAGGCTTGCGGATGAGAAATTATCTTAGTGATGGGACGGTTGTCTTTTGATGTTTGCTGAGAAACTAACAATTGATGATTGATCGGTAAAATAACTTCCTGTTCGATGCTCAACTGATTTTGACGAAAGAGCGTATCAATCGTGGCATGAACAGACCCTTCTAATGAGTTCTCGTTCGGAACGACCGCGCGATCGATCACGCCGTTAGCTAGCGCTTGAATACAAAGCGGAATCGATCCATAGGGGATACAGGTATTTTCCGGATAAGCTTCTTGCGCAGCTAAATGCGTAAAGGAACTTTTCGGTCCTAAATAACCAATCTTCATTTTATGCACCCGCTTTGATCAAAATTTCCTGTACGATTTCTTCTGGTGCTTTGTTCGTCGTTTCAACGATTAATGAAGCAGTTTCTTCATAAAGAGGGATCCGAGGACGGTAAACAGCCAATATTTCTTCTGGTGATTTTGAGACGACTAAGGGACGAATGCTGCCATTATCCGCCTTTAAGCGATGAATCAGCTCCTCGGGATCTGTTTTTAAATACACGACGAGCGGCATCTCTTTTAAAAGTTGACGATTTTCTTCTTTTAATACGATGCCCCCACCAGTGGAAATAATTTGTTCCTTTGCCAAAGTTTTAGCTAAAATATCCGTTTCGATTTTGCGAAAGGCTTCCTCACCGTGTTGGTCGAAAAATTCTTGAATGGTCATGCCGATCTCAGCAACGATCAAGTCATCAAAATCCACATGAGACTGTTTCGTTTCTTCAGCCAAAAGACGACCAATCGTGGTTTTTCCAGCACCCATAAATCCAATTAATATCACTTTTTTCACTCGCTGTTTCCTCCTTTAGCCAAACGTGCGACATCCTCAAAAAAATCAGGATAAGAAACTGCTACGGCTTCGGCTTTTTCTAATTCTACCTCTTCATCTGTCAATAAGGCGGCAATTTGCAGCATCATGCCGATGCGATGGTCCCCCCGACTTGACACACGTCCGCCATGCAAAGGGGTTGGACCGTTGATGATCAACCCGTCCTCGGTGGGAGTGATGTCCGCCCCAAGTTTTGTCAACTCTTCGGCAGTTGCATCAATTCGGTTGGTTTCTTTTACTTTCAGTTCTTCCGCATCTTTGATCACCGTTTTGCCATGAGCCTGCGTGGCTAACAACGCAATGATCGGCAATTCATCGATCAAGCGTGGGATAATATCGCCAGCGATGGTTACTGCCTGCAAGGTAGAACTTCGAACGGTAAGGTCAGCTGATTGATTCTGATCGTCTTGATTGGAACAAGCAATCGAAGCACCCATCTCCTCTAGCACGTCAAGAATTCCTGTACGAGTGGGGTTGATCCCGACATTTTTTAAAACGATCTCACTTTCTGGCATAATCGCGCCGGCTGTTAGGAAAAAAGCAGCGGAGGAAATATCACCAGGAACAATTACTTCTTGTCCTTGGAGTGTTTGAGGTCCCGTCACAGTGATCGTTTTGCCTTGTGTTGTGATGACGCCACCGAATTGACGGATCATTTCTTCAGTATGGTTACGGCTCGCCTCTTTTTCAATAATCGTCGAGGTACCTTGTGCTTGCAATGCCGCAAAAATCAGCGCCGATTTTACTTGGGCACTTGCTACGGACATCTGATAATTGATGGGCTGTAAAGAAGCAGTACCACTAACGGTGATCGGTGGGAACTCCGTCTGCTCATGCCCTCTCACATTGGCACCCATTTCTCTTAATGGCAGCATCACTCGGTTCATCGGACGTTTATTCAAAGAGTTATCGCCGAATAAGGTGGTTGTAAATGGCTGTCCAGCCAAAATCCCCATCATTAAGCGAATCGTTGTACCAGAATTGCCGATATCAATTGGGTCTTGGGCAGGCTTAAGGCCATTAAAGCCCTGTCCTTCAATCGTGATCGTCTGACCGTCATCATGGATTGGAACGCCTAATGATTGAAATGCATGAAGGGTGCTATAGCAGTCTTCTCCACGCAAGAAATTACGGACAATCGTTGTCCCTTCGGCTAACGCCCCAAACATGATACTACGATGCGAGATTGATTTGTCAGCAGGGACTGCTATCGTCCCTTTTAGATGTGTTGCTTTTTTTAGTTTCATAACGGCCTCCTATTTTTTTCGACATGAATAGGTCGTCTTTTTTTGAATCAGCTGCTCTGCTTGCAGCAAATCATTTTGCGTTTTGAATGAAATCTGTAAAACACCAATAATATCTTCTCGAGTTTCAAGAATTTTCAAGTTGATCAAAGAGAGCTGATGTTCGCTCAATAGCCCCGTCACTTCAGCGACAACGCCGGGATGATCCGGTACATCGATGAATAGATCATAGAATGCTGGGATCGCCCCATTTTGATGACCCGGCAATTGATCCCGTGTTTCCTTCGCGGATTCAAAAAATCGAAAGATCGCCCTTTCGTCTTTTTTCTGCAACCAGTGAGCCATGGTCGTCATTTGTTTTTGCCACTCATCGATCAACTGCAGCAGCTCCTGTCGATTACTCAATAAGATATCGGTCCACATACGAGGATCTGAAGAAGCAATGCGAGTGATATCGCGAAAACCGCCTGCTGCAAGTTGCTGCGCTCTAGGATGTTCGTGGTTGAAGGCATCTGCCTGATTGACTAATCCCGAAGCAATAATATGGGGCAGATGGCTCAACATACCTGTGATTTGATCATGCTCTTGGGGAGCAAGTGCCACATATTTGGCTCTAGTGCCGCGAAAAAGCTCTTGTAGTTCTTCCACCCGCTGACTTTTCGTTGGTGTGAAGATATAGTAAGCATTCTCGAAAAGGTTCTCATCGGCTGCTGTGATCCCTGATTTATGAGAGCCAGCCATCGGATGGCCCCCAATAAAATCAAAGGAAAAGGACTCGGCAAATTGCGTGATTTCCGCTTTGGTACTGCCGGTGTCTGTTACCAGGACCGAAGGCTTTAATGAAAGTGCCCCCAGTTCGGCAAGATAGTTTTTGGTGATCTCTACCGGCAATGCCAACAAAATCACGTCGGCACGGACAGCACCTTCAGAAAATGAAGGGGGCACTTCGTCTACTAAACTTGTTGCCAATGCGATCTCATTGGTTTCCTGACAATCCCACCCCATCAAATATGCTTGCGGGTGTGCCTTTTTGATACATGTTGCTAAGGAAGCGCCGATCAATCCTAGACCGGCGACGAAGATATTTTGGCTCATGAAAAGAATCCTCATTTCTACTGGAATTTTTTGCTATTTCTTTAATCAGTAGGTTAACAAGTATTCTCGATACGCCTGAACAGATGCGGTCAATTCTTCGAAAGAATCACTTGGAAACTTTTCTAATAGTTCATTGGCCACCACTGTTGCCACCACACTCTCACAAACAACACTAGCTGCTGGTACAGCGGTGCTATCTGAGCGTTCGACGCTTGCTTTATACGGTTCTTTGCTGTCGATATCAACACTTTGCAACGGCTTGTACAAGGTCGGGATCGGCTTCATAACCCCGCGAACCACAATTGGTTCCCCGTTCGTCATGCCGCCTTCAAAACCACCTAGGTTGTTGCTGCGACGGGTGTAGCCCCGTTGTTCGTCCCATAAAATCTCATCCATGACTTTTGAACCCGGTAAAACACCTGCCTCAAAGCCAACACCAAACTCAGCCCCTTTAAAGGCGTTGATACTGACCACGGCTTGGGCAATCTTTGCATCAAGTTTTTTGTCCCATTGCACGTAACTGCCAAGACCAGCAGGAACGCCGCCAACAAGCACTTCCACTACGCCGCCGATCGTATCACCATTTTTCTTCGTTTGATCGATCAACTGCTTGATTTCTTCTTCGACAGATGGATCTAAGACTCTTACTTCCGAGGCTTCAGAGCGTTGTGCGATTTCTTTGACGGTCAAGCCTTCTGGAATTTCTGCTTTGATGCCGCCTAACATCGTTACATGACCTGCCACATCGATGCCAAGCTCCTTCAAAATTTTCTTCGCGATTGCGCCGATGGCTACCCGCATAGTCGTTTCCCGGGCAGATGAACGTTCCAGGACGTTTCGTAGATCTTGATGGTGGTATTTCATGCCGCCGACCAAGTCAGCATGGCCAGGTCTTGGTCGTGCCACTCGTCGTAGTTTGCGGTCTTTATCTGGTACCTCTTCGATTGCCATGACCTTGGTCCAATTTTTCCAATCTTTGTTCTCGACCACTAAAGTCACAGGAGAGCCTAATGTTTTTCCATGACGGATACCGGAAGTGATACGGACTTGGTCTTTTTCAATCAACATCCGCCCCCCACGGCCATAGCCGGTTTGTCGTCTCGCTAATTCAAAATTGATGTCTTCTGCTGTTAATGGCAATCCTGCCGGTAACCCTTCGATAATGGCGGTCAACTCTGGTCCATGTGATTCGCCTGCTGTAATATAACGCATGATCCGTTACCTTCCTTTCTTATACTAGGTAGTCTTTGATTTTTTCAGTCGGGATCGTCACGATTTTCGCCTGTCCGATCGCTTCTAATAGAATAATCTTCAATTGTTGCCCGCGGGCTTTTTTATCATGAGTGATTGCTTGGTATAATTGCTCTTTATCTATTTCCCTTGGTGTAATCGGCAAGTGAAACTTCTCAACCATTTCTGTAAGCTGCTGGGTCGTACCTTTTGGTGTTAATCCGGTGGCTTCTGCATGTCGGGTGATCATAATCATCCCCATCGCAACGCCTTCTCCGTGACTAGTCTCAAAAGCAGCCGTTCTTTCTAAGCCATGACCGATCGTATGACCGAAGTTCAGTGTCAGACGACTACCATGATCAAAGGGGTCTTCTTCCACTACTTTTTGTTTAACCTTTAAAGAAGCTGTGATCACATTTTCAGCGTGAGCCAACAAATCGGCTTCATCTTTCAAACCTGCTAACGTTTGCCAAAGTTCAGGATCTGCAATAGCGGCTGACTTGATGATTTCAGCAATGCCTTCTTGGACGCGTTTAAGCGGCAAACTTTCAAGTAAATCTGGATCGATCATCACACCAGCTGGTTGGGCAAACGTGCCAACGAGATTTTTGGCACTGCCAGTATTTACAGCTGTTTTCCCGCCGATACTTGAATCGACCTGTGCCAATAACGTCGTCGGAATCTGCAAGAAATCAATGCCGCGCATATACGTAGAAGCAACAAATCCTCCGAGATCACCGATCACACCGCCACCAAGGGCAATGATTCCATCGCTTCTGGTCATTCCGAATTGGGCAAGACCATCATATAAACTAGCTGCTTGCTCTAGTGATTTGCTTTTTTCGCCGGCTGGTACGATTAACAGTGTCGCTTCAAACCCGGCAGCGGTTATGGAATCAACGATTTGTCCGCCATACAGGGGTGCGACATTGCTGTCTGTAATGACGGCAATGCGCTGTTTGTCCCACAACTGTTGTACCCAGGTTCCGACTTTTTGAAACGCCCCTCGTTTAATGAGGATATCATAGGAATGGTCTTCTAAGTGAATGTGTAACATTGATTTTTGCACCTCTTTTATTGGTTGTCTTCACGCTTAGTCTTGCAACGCTTTGATTTCTTTCATCGCTTTTTCCATGATATGGACTTCTTTCATCATGTTCATGTACGTTTTTTCGTTAAGTGATTGAGGACCATCAGACCAAGCATTGGCTGGATCTGGATGGATCTCTACGATCATCCCATCGGCGCCGGCAGCAACACCCGCTCTTGCCATTGGTGGTACGAGATCCCAGATACCTGTTCCATGACTAGGATCGACGATGATTGGGAAGTGGCTCAGTTTTTTGATGATTGGTACTGCACTTAGATCAAAGGTATTACGGGTTGCTGTTTCGTAAGTTCGGATCCCACGTTCAATGAAAATCACTTCACTTTTATCTTGAACAGCGATGTATTCCGCTGCATTCAACCATTCGTCGATCGTGCCTGAGATGCCTCGTTTAAGGCCAATTGGTTTCCCAGTTTTTCCAACGGCAGCTAGCAATTTGAAGTTTTGCATGTTCCGAGCACCAATCTGCAAAATATCACTGTATTCCGCCACCATATCGATATGTCCTTCGTCCATGACTTCTGTGATGACTTTCATGCCAGTTTCATCAGCAGCTTGGCGAATGTATTTTAGCCCTTCTTCTTCAAGCCCTTGGAATGCGTAAGGCGACGTGCGGGGTTTGAAGGCACCACCACGTAAGATTTGTGCACCACCAGCTTTGGCGATTCGAGCACATTCACGAATTTGGTCTAAGCCTTCAATCGAACATGGACCAGCCATCGTAACAAAGTTGCCGTCACCGATTTTCACACCATCTACATCCACAACCGTATCTTGCGGATGGAACTCACGAGAGGTCAATTTGTAAGTATTTGAGATCCGAATGGCATCTTCGACACCTTCGTAGCTGCGAAAAGCAACATCTTGGATGCGGCGTGTATCCCCTTTTAACCCGATAACGACCTGTTCTTTTCCTTGGTTGACTTGAACATCTAAGCCTTCTTTTTTGATTCTAGTTACAACAACTTCAACTTGTTCTGGCGTAGCGCCTGGTTTCATAATTACGATCATTTTTTCTTCCTACTTTCGTTTTTTCTAATTTTTTTTTTTTACATGGATTCAATAAGTGCTTTTACTTTTTCAACAGGCATTTCTTGGCCTGTCCAAAGTTTAAATGCAGCTGCACCTTGATACAGCAACATGCTTAAGCCGTTTGCAGTTTTGGCACCGACTGCTTTCGCATCTTTCAAAAGCTGCGTTTCTCTTGGATTATAGATGACATCATAGACAGCTAATGATTCCCGCAAGAGTGTTTTGTCTTTTAGAGGACTTACCGTATCATTCGGCTTCATCCCCACGCCAGTAGCATTAACTAAAAGACTGCTTTGATCGATGGCTGTTTTTAGAGCCGTCTGATCTTCTAAATCCGTTAATGTGATCTCAGAGGCGGTCTTTTCTGCGATCTGTGTCAATTTTTCCTGAATGATTGGATAAAACTCATCCTTGCGGTTAAAGACACGGATCGTTTTGACACCATCTAGTGCAGCTTGACTAATGATTGCTGTCGCTGCTCCACCTGCACCGATCACAGTCATCGTTTTTCCAATGATCGACACTTGAATGTCTTCAAGTGCGCGCATAAAGCCGATACCATCTGTATTGTGCCCAATCAATCGCCCCTCTCGATTGACGATTGTATTGATTGCGCCGATCAGCTCGGCTGCTGGTGAGCATTCATCCATCAACGGTACTGCTGCCATTTTATGGGGCATTGATAGATTGACACCTAAGAGATCCAACTGACGGATGCTTTGGATACTAGCGGCTAAATCATCCGGCTCAACATCAAAGGCCAGATACACGGCGTCGATCCCTTGTTCTTCAAAAGAAAGATTGTGCATCGCTGGAGAGATGCTGTGTTTGGCTGGTTTGGCAAATAGTGCCGCCAACCGTGTGTGACCGGTTATCATTTGTTTCATCTGGTTCATTCCTTTCAACAAAAAAAGATGTCCACCGTAGATATAAGAATCTACAGTGGACACCTTCAAACATTACATATCGGCAAAGCTAGATATGTGAATATAAAAAATAGCCACTATAGATTTTACGATCTACGTGGCTGCGAATTCATTACGAAATGCTCTAGCCATCATAGATACAAACTTAGCGTTTGTACCCATGCCTTCATGAATACAAACCTATCTAAAATAGCTAAAGTAATATTTATTCAGTTGTGTGGGGTTCGTTAGCAATAATTTTTGCATAGTCCTTCGCTCCAAACTGATGTAAGATTGACCTAAGTATAGGTTTAACTTTGAAAGATGTCAATGATTTTTTCTTATTTTTTTCATTTATTTGATTATTTTTTTTGAAAACACTGTTCTATCAAGGGTTTATAAGTCGTCTTCAAAGAACAGTAACAGTTCTGGTAAACTTAAGCGAGCTTTTTCATCTGCTGAAAGATCCTTGACGATTTCCCCTTTTCTGAGCAGGATCAGGCGGTCTCCGTATTTTAATGCATCTTCCATCCGATGGGTGATCATGAGACAAGTTAGATTTTGTTCTTCCACGCGTTTTGCTGTGATTTGCATCAGCTGTTTGGAGGTCTTTGGGTCTAACGCAGCCGTATGTTCATCTAGCAACAACAGTTTTGGTGTTTGAATCGTTGCCATCAATAAACTTAGTGCCTGTCGTTGACCACCAGATAAACTGCCCGTTGGCGTATCCAAATGATTTTCCAACCCATTGCCGATTTCTTTACAAAGGGCATAGAACGTTTCTCTTTGCCCTTGGAGTTGTCGAAGACCTAGTGACCGTTTTTCCCCTCTTTTTTGTGCTAATAGAAGATTTTCTGCCACTGTCATACGGGGAGCCGTCCCCATTTTCGGGTCTTGGAAGACACGTGCCAAAAAGCGGGCGCGTTTTTCTTCCGAAAGTGCGGTCACGTTTTGATCATCGATCATCACTTGCCCACTCGTCAAGGGCATGGTGCCTGAGATGCAGTTGAATAACGTACTTTTGCCGGCGCCATTTCCTCCGACGACCGTGACAAATTCTCCTGGTTTTAAAGAAAGATCGATTTTATTCAAGAGCACTTTTTTCTCATTCGGTCCGTTGCCGACAACTTTAAAGGCTTTTTTTAAGGCTAACATTATTCATCCTCCGTTTCAAAACCAGTGCGTAGATGCAAGGCTTGTTTAAATTGAGGGATCAACAGGCAGATCGTCAAGACGATTGCAGAGAAGATCTTCAAGTAAGTCGTATCAAATCCAGCTTTGATCACAAATAGGATCAATAATTGGTAGATAATGCTGCCGATCACGATAGCGATCAGACGTTCCAGCAAGGTCAATTCACCATATAATACCTCACCAATGATGATTGACGCCAGTCCGATAACGATCACACCGATTCCCTTGCTTATGTCGGCGTAGCCGTCGTTTTGAGCGATCAATGCGCCTGAGAGTGCGATCACGCCATTGGAGACGATCAGTCCAATGATTTTCATTCGATCCGTATTGATCCCCATTGACTTGGCCATGTGTTCATTATCCCCGGTAGCAATATAAGCTTGACCCAAGTTGGTATGGAAAAAGTAAACCAAGACGCCCCCAATCAACAAGACCATGATCAATCCGATAATCACCGTATCATAATAATTCGGTAAATTCATTCTAGTAAAAAAATCTTGAATTTTCGGTTGGTTTAATAAAGAGAGGTTTGGTGAGCGCATCACAAACAGCATGACCGAGTTCAATGAAGACATCACCAAAATACCTGCTAAAATCACGGGAATTTTGCCTTTTGTATAAAGAAGTCCTGTCACATAGCCCGCACACATCCCAGCCAATACTCCTAACAAAGTCGCTAAGACGGGCGACACCCCATGGGTGATCGCTGTCACACAGACAGCACCGCCTAACGGAAAGGACCCTTCCGTCGTCATATCCGGGAAATTCAAAATACGATAGGTCATAAAAATCCCTAATCCCAGGATTCCCCAAAGTAGCCCTTGCCCTATTGCTGAAACAATCATCATTCTTCCTCCATATTCTTACAAGTTTTCTCTTTCAAGACTCTCTCGGTGATCGCAGGTGATTGCTGTTCCTAATTGTTACTCATCACTTGCTTCACTTTCCGGTGTCGTTGTAATCAATTTTGCCTCGTCTTTGAGGTTTTCTGGGATAGTGATGCCCAATAACTGCGCTTGTGTTTCATTAATGATCGTTTCGCCATCGCTGAATGTATAGATCGGCGTTGTCGCAGGTTCGGCCGTCCCGTCAAGAATTGCTGCCACCATCTTCCCAGTTTCGACCCCAATCGTAAATTGATCTTGCCCAACCGTTGCTAAGCCGCCTTGTTCCACCATCGTATCAACAGACGTGATGATGGGCGTTTTTGATTTATTGGCTTCTTGTACTACCGTCTGCATTGCGTTTGCGATCGTGTTATCTAACGGAATATAGATAAAGTCGACTTCTCGTGCCATCACTTGCACCATTTGAGCAATTTCGTTACTTGAAGGAACGGCATACGATTTGCTGGTCAAGCCATTTTCTTCGGCAGCAGCTTCTGCTTCTGCCACTTGGTATTTCGAATTGTCTTCAGTCGAAGAATACAAAATGCCGACTGTTTTTGCCTCCGGCAGCAAATCTTTTGCTAGTTTGATTTGCGCAGCGACGGGTGCTTTATCTGAAACACCAGTGATATTTCCACCGGGTTGATCCATATCTGCCACGAGATTTGCCCCAACTGGATCAGTGACCGCTCCTAAAACGATTGGTACATCCTGAGTGACATTCGCCAACGCTTGTGCTGCGGGTGTTGCTACCCCAACCAAAACGTCGGCATCTTTATTTAGCAGTTGCTGACTCATCGTCGCCAATTTGCTTTGATCCGCTTGGCCGTTTTGGAATTCGATCGTCAAGTTGTCCCCTTCGGTATAGCCTGATTCTTTAAGGCCTTCTTTGATCCCCTCCGTGATCGCATCTAACGCTTCGTGACTGACAAATTGCAGAATCCCAACTGTTTTTTCAGCTTTTTCTACTGGTTCCGAAGTCTCACTGGCTTGATTGGTTCCACTTCTCATTCCTAACTGATAGACGAAGGTCGCTCCTAAAAATAATAAAATAACGGCAACCGATGCAATTAATCCCTTGTTTTTCATTTTTCATTCTCCTTTTTCTGCTTACGTTTTTCGTGTTTTCGTTTTACGGTTTTTGAGAACAAAAAAAGCAACTGCCTATGTGACGGCAATTGCAAGTAAGCAAAAGCCGCATAGAAGCTTGTCCTATGCGGCGATAAATTCAACTACCAGCATAGATACAGCACTTTAGAAGGTTCTCTAAAAAGTTGTATCTATGGAATGAGGTCCCATCAATACAACTATCTACGCCAGTTTTGCCATGATTTCACTTGCAATGGAATAAATAGTTTCATGATTGTTCCTCCTTCTCAACTTGTTTTCTTTCTTGATTGAATTCAGTTTAGCCTATTGATAAAAAAACGTCAACAATTTTCTGTCAAATTGTCAGATTTTTTTATCAATCATTGGCAGAAGAACGAATCGTCCACATGGGTAAACGATTCAATTCTGGGATGAATTCCGTCGTTGGCTGCTCAAATGAATCAAAAGTAAAGCGATTTTTCTCGACTCCTTCTTCATAGAAGACAAAGGTCACTTTATCAGGATCAATGTCATATTCATTGGAGAAAAATGCCACGTCATAGACGATCGGATAATAAAAAAATGTTCGATTCATTTCGTCTTCCTGTGCTTGGATCAGATCAAACACTTGATCCAGCTGTGGGCCATTTGGTTTACTGTACATCACAGAAATCGCTCTTGTTTCGCGAATCGTCTTATCAGCTGTCAAATATGGTAATGGCTGTACTTTTTCCGAAGGTAACTTGTCGAAAGCGATTCGATCCACTAAAGAGGCGTTGATGCGATTTTGAGAAAAAACGATCAAGCCTGCAAAAACCAGCGCGAAAAGAATGCCTCCGATCAGCGTGAAAATCGTTTTTTTCTGATCACGGTATAGATCATCTAACAAAGCTTGCCAGCTTTCCACTGTTTTTTCTTTCGTGTAATGAACAAAGTTCCTAACTTGTTCCATAATTTGCCCACCTTTTTTAAAAATCCTACTATTAATTCATACTATCAATTCCCTTCTAGAACGTCAAGAAACTTCACATTTCTTCGATAATTCGGTAAGATAAAAGAAAACGGTAAAGGAGTCATTATGCATAATCTAGCTAGTTCTTTGATGACTGGAGCCAACCCAATCTTCGATTTCATTGTTGTCTGTTTAAACTTTCTCTCCATTTTCGTCATCGTTTGGGGTGTATTGATCGCAGGCATTGATTTCGTGCGCTACGAATTAACAGAAAAGGACCGTTTGGTGGCAGCCAGAGAGAATAATTTTATCCGCAATTATTTAGGGAGTTATGTCTTATTAGGTCTTGAGATCTTGATTGCAGCAGATATTATTGAGACGATCATCCACCCTACTTTCGAAGACATCGTACGTCTAGCTGCAGTCGTTATTATTCGAACAGTCATCTCTTATTTCTTGAACAAAGAAATTGAGCGTGCACTGCAAACCACCGATCACCAACCTAACAAGAAAAAGGAAAGCTAGCTGCCATGGCTTTTCTTTGGATTCTTCGGTATAATAGATAGGAATATTTGACATTGGAAGGATCAATCCCTCAGTCAAACTATCCTTATAAGAAAAGAGGGAAACAATATGTCTTTTGATGGTGTTTTTACCCATTTAATGGTCAAAGAATTACAAAATCAATTAACCAGTGGACGTGTGAACAAAATTCATCAACCTTATGAAAATGAGGTCGTATTTGTGATCCGTGCCCAAGGGAAAAATCATAAACTTTTGCTATCCGCACATCCCACCTATGCTCGTGTGCAATGCACAACGATCGCCTATAGCAATCCAGAAACCCCACCGAATTTCTTGATGATGCTGCGGAAATATTTAGAAGGGGCGATCTTAGAATCAATCGAACAAATCGACAATGACCGTGTGATCCATTTTCATTTTACTCGACGAGATGAACTAGGTGATTTACAATCCCTCGTCTTGATTGTCGAATTGATGGGCCGTCACAGCACGATTTTATTAATGAATAAGACGAGCGGAAAAATTGTCGATACAATCAAACACATTGGTCATTCACAAAATACGTATCGTACTTTATTACCGGGTGCTACTTATATTGCACCACCAAAGCAAACAACACTTAATCCTTTTACAGCCTCTCGCACCAAAATTTTTGAAGAATTATCGACCATCGATCCCTTGACGGCAAAAGAACTTCAACAACGATTCCAAGGCTTAGGCCGCGATACAGCAGAAGAATTAATCGCTCGAATCAATGCCAATCCCAATGAAAAACTGCGTCAGTGGGAAGCTTTCTTTACAGAGCTTACCCAGGAGCTAGCGCCAAGTTATCTTCAGTCAGAGAAAAAGGAATATTTCACACCAATTCCCTATCCATCATTGATCGATGCGACCACCACTGTCACCCATTATCAGAGTCTGAGCGAGCTTTTAGATGCGTTTTATCACGACAAGGCGGAAAGAGATCGGGTCAAACAACAAGGTGGCGAATTACTAAAGAAGATTGAGAATGAACTGAAACGGAACCAATTGAAGTTAAAGAAACGCCAACAAACGTTAATCGATTCAGAAAACGCCGAAGAATTTCGTCAAAAAGGTGAGCTTTTGACGACCTTTATGAATCAAGTCCCCCGTGGTGCTGCTTCAGTTGATTTGGAAAATTACTATGATGAGAATCGGCTTTTGACGATCAAATTAGATCCCGCTCTTTCTCCCAATCAAAATGCTCAGAAATATTTTCAACGTTATCAGAAATTAAAAAATGCAGTCAAATTGGTCCATCAGCAGATTGCCGAAACGAAAGAAGAAATCGCGTATCTCGAATCCGTGTTAGCCCAATTAGAAATCGCCTCTCCAATGGATCTGGCGGTTATTCGGGAAGAACTGATTGCACAAGGCTATGTCAAAAATCGGACGAAACAGCGTAAAAAAGCCGCTCCTTCGCAACCAGAACGATTTCTTTCTTCAGACGGAACAGAAATTTTCGTTGGAAAAAACAATTTACAAAATGACCAACTGACCTTAAAAACAGCTCGTAAGAGTGATATCTGGCTGCATACCAAAAATATTCCTGGCTCTCATGTCATCATTCGTTCGGATGATCCTAGTGAGACAACCTTAATGGAAGCTGCAGAGCTTGCCGCATATTTCTCAAAATATCGTCAATCTGCCCAAGTACCGGTGGACTATGTGCAAGTCAAACATATTCGGAAACCGAATGGTGCCAAACCTGGATTCGTCATTTATGAGAATCAAAAAACGCTTTTTGTGACACCTGATGAGGGAATTTTGAGATTAAAACAGTCCTAGCTGCTCCTCAGTCTATTCGGATCAAAAAATCATAGTGTAATCAATAGAAGAACCGACCACAAAAGCGCTGCGAAACTACACGCGCTTGTGATCGGTTTTTATGCTTTTTCCTTCTATCTACTGCTCTTTCAGCGACAATTTTGCTTAGCTTGAAACACAAAAGGCAAGCCTTCTCAGAATTTAGCCATCGACGTATCTGCTAGATCCGATAGAATGGCATTCGAAAATCACCGTGAGAAAGTAGCTTCTGCTAGCTAATAAATTCCACCATCCTCCATAGTGACTTTCTTCTCGAAATCAAAATGATACAGCTTTTCCCAGTGATTGATATTCAACGTTCCTTTGGTCAAATGGATTGCTAGAAAGCAACAGCCTTTATCATTCTCATTGTTGACTTCGTCGTACCAGACAAAGGCTTTGCGAATTTTGCATCTTAATTCTGCATTTTTAGGGTCTAGCACCCAACCTAAATTCTCCCCTTGACCGACCGCAGTAAACCATTCACCGCTAACAGCAATGGAAACTGCTGGGTTCTTTTTGATTTGCTTGATTTTATTGGATTGCTCGTGTGTCGACACGTAAAAAACGCCCTCTTCATAAAAAGCATCAACTTCTCGAACGACTGGTTGTATGTGTCCCTCTACAGTTTTGTCACAAGCTGTCGTCGCAAGGGCAATCACATTGTCTTTAAAATATCCGAATTTTTCTTCAAGCAGCTTTATTCCTTCTTCATACTGGTGGGTCATTATTCTGTTCCTCCCTGCATCTTAATTCTTTTTTTAAAAGGAATCCATAATTCGACATGAACCACATGATTTTCCCCTTTACGATAAAGCTCAGGAAAAAAATTCTCAGCAATCCAGCCATTTTTCTTGAGCCAAAAACGGGTATAACGCATCGCCTTTCCCATATTGATGATCAGTTGCTCTGAGACCGTATCAAAGCTGCAAACAATATACTCACGTTCTGGTAAAGTCCATTCAGTGCAGTTGAGAAATTGCGAACCATCAGATATTTGACCAACAAAATAACTTGAATAGCCTTCAGGCGCATCTCCCAAAAATGAAACACCGATCAGGCAATGATCGGTGCGAGGCTGATTGGCAGTCTTTTGATAAAAATCATGCCAAATATCATCAATCGGATCAATCCCTGTTCGTTGGCCCAGCATTTTTCCATACTTAAATGGATAGTAACCAACAACGCCACAAAAAACCAGCGGTTGCTGATTTCGCTTCTTCTGAATCTCCAAAACGACTCCTTCGCTGATCAATGGATTGCCTTCTTCTGTGACAATATACCCTAAAGATAGATCCGGCTTATCAAAATTTTGCAAGCCGATCGGCGCTTTTTGGTAAAGAGAAGGTGAAAGTCCATAAACGGTCTTAAAGGTTCTTGAAAATACTGCATGGCTACTAAAACCAACCTCAAAAGCGACCTCAATGACTCGACTTTTTCTGTCTTTTAATAAAACAGCGGCTCTGGCCAGACGACGCAGTTTTATATATTCCCTAACAGAAATTTTAACTAAGCGAGTAAATAAGCGTTGATAATAAAATACAGAAAGTGATGCGACTTGTGCTAACGTTTCGATCTCTAGCGACTCAGCAAGATTGTCTTCGATAAAATCGATGGATTTTTGGATTGCTTCCCATGCATGCATATGGATTTCCTTTCTTTCACTATAAAATACTCAGCCAAAAAAGCTTTACCGTGTCTGCTCTTTTTCTAAAAAAAACTATATTTGTATTTATTTTCACAATGCATTAACTGCCGAGAATCAGCTTATTTAATATTTTAGCATAGCCTTCATGGTCCTAGAATATAAAAATAAAAAAAGACGAAGAGTTTTCGTCTTTTTCTAGTCAATGACATTCTAAAAATTCTAACATCATTTTTATAGATTACCCTTACGAAGTGGTTTCTATACTGACCATCAAATGAAGTCAGTGAGAAACACTACGTAAAAGGATCTATTTTTATAAATTAATAGAAATAAATAGGCCGATCTTTGCGGTCTTGTAATGGGCGATTATTGTTTTCTAACACTTCTTCCCGGAATTCCAAAATGAAGCGGCGGCTCATCTCCCCGATCCAGTCAAAGACGAACCAATTGATTGGCCCTTTGGTTGGCGGTGTCGTCAACGAACCCACATAATGGAAATGGTGGGTGCGTTCTGGTAAGAACATAGTCGGATCAAACCATTGCGTATGGTTTTCAAAGTCCCAGATGCTGTCGTCTTGCTGATTGCAGATCCAGTTGAGCTTATCCGTCAATTTGAATAAGATGCCCACAACCAAGTTTTCTCCGTCCTCATTCATATGGACGAGATGAAACTCTAATTCTTGCTGTTCATCATCGATAATATGTTCAGACGGCATGTGGAAATGAATATCCGTCAAATAGTAGTTGATCCCTTTAAATGTGACATAACTTTCTTTGTTATATGGAACGAAGTGAATCGTATTTTTGAATTCTTTTTCCGTGAACCGCTCTCGTTTATAGTGAAAAGCCAAGTCCTGATCGATAGGTTCTTCGGTTTCATCGTGAACTAAAGCAATTGGGGATTGGTAAGGAAATTCGGCGCCTTGTGCATACCAATCGCACAAAGTGTGCCAATGTTCAGGTCCATTGTCTCCGGAATAACTCCAGGGAACATCCATATTTCTTTTCAAAAAAACAGCCTCCTAATTCAAGTTGACAGCAAGGAATAGCCCTTCCTATCAAAAAAACTTTCTCCCAATGCTATCAGAAAATAGGTAAAAATAAAACGAATATGCTTGGTCATTCCCTCACATATCCGTTTCTTATTTCAATTCCTTATTCACTCAACCAAGCAGCAGGATCTTTTCGCCACTCTTGTAACAGGGCAACATCAGACTCTTGAATAGCACCCGTTTCTAAAGCCGACTCGATCAACGCTGTATAGTTTGTCAAAGTCACATAGGATAGACCTGCTTGGTCAAAATTCTCTTGGACTTGAGGCAGCTCGTAAGTAAAGATCGCAGCGACGCCTAATACGTCGGCTCCTTCTCTTTTGGCTGCTTCACTAGCTTCTAAGACACTGCCACCTGTTGACAATAAATCTTCAATGACGACCATTTTTTGATTTGGCTGAATACGACCTTCAATTTGATTGCCTTTGCCATGTTCTTTTGCTTTGCTGCGAATATAAACCATTGGCAAATCTAACAATTCAGCGACCCAAGCAGCATGGGGAATCCCGGCTGTTGCGGTCCCTGCAATCACTTCTGCTTCGGGATAAGTCGTTTTGATGACTGCAGCTAAGCCTTTCGCAATGGCGCGACGTACATGAGGATAACTCATAGTGATTCGATTGTCGCAGTAAATAGGGCTTTTGATGCCGCTTGCCCAAGTAAATGGTTCATTCGGTCGTAAAAAAATCGCCTCGATGTCTAAAAGATCTTTGGCAATTTGATTGGATTGTTCTTTCATTGGCTAGCTTCCTTCCATTCTTGTTTTATTTGCAGATAACTTTCATACGGTGTCTTAGACTGGGTGATTGGACGTCCCACAACGATCATGGTAGCCCCCGCATTGCGAGCTTGTGCAGGTGTCATGATTCGTTTTTGATCGCCAACTTCACTGCCAGCTGGTCGGATACCAGGCGTCAAGCGTATGAAGGCATCGGTTGTTCTTTGCTTGATCTGTTTTGCTTCGTGTGCGGAGCAAACAACACCGTCTAATCCAGCTTTTTGGGCACAAGTGGCGTAATGGATAACACTTTCTTGCAGTGACGTCATGATCTGCTGATCATGATGCATTTGTGCCTCACTAGTGGAGGTCAATTGGGTAACTGCAATCAAATCAGGGACTTTGTCTCCAGCGGGGGTTCCTTGTTGCAGACCTTTTTTAGCAGCAGTCATCATTTCAATCCCGCCGGCTGCATGAACATTCGTCAAAGCAACACCTAAAGAAGCTAAGCGCTCCATTGCTCGTCCAACAGTATTAGGGATATCATGTAATTTTAAATCTAAAAAAATGTCATGGCCAAAGGATTTCAACCAAGTGACGATCGCTGGTCCTTCTTGGTAGAAAATCTCCATTCCAACTTTTACAAATAATTTTTCTCCCGCAGGAAATTGCGCTAAAAATGTTTCAATAGCCTGTTTGTTGGGGAAATCTAAGGCAATAATTGGTCGTTCACTCATCACACGTGCTCCTCTCTCACTTCTTTTATCAACTGTTCCAAAGAAGTGATCCCTAATTCTGCCATTCGGATAGGCAATTCTTCAATCAATTTTGGGCAAATGTAAGGATCGGTAAAGTTTGCAGTTCCTACTGCAACTGCACTTGCACCTGCCAGATACATTTCAAGTACATCATCCACTGACATCACGCCCCCCATGCCAATAATTGGTAATTGAGAAACTTGCGCCACTTGTTTGATCAGGCGGATCGCCACTGGTTTGATTGATGGACCAGACAAGCCCCCGGTTTGGTTGGCTAAAATCGGTTTTCGTGTTTTTAAATCGATCCGCATGCCCAAAAGCGTATTGATCATCGTAAACCCGTCGGCGCCGCCTGCTTCGATCGCTTTTGCAATTGGGACAATATCCGTCACATTCGGCGAAAGTTTGACATAGATCGGCACTTGCGAGACTTTTTTGACCGATTCAGTCAATGCACCAGCAACCGCAGGATCGGTTCCGAAAGTGATACCGCCATGTTTGACGTTAGGGCAAGAGATATTCAATTCGATCGCTTTGACATTTTCTGCCTGACTGATTTCCTGACACACAAGAACGTAATCTTCGACGGTCGAACCAGCAACGTTTGCAATGATCGGTAACTCTGGATGTTTTTGAGCTAAGTCCGGCAATATTTGATTCATGACCGTTTCTAACCCAGGATTTTGCAACCCGATGGCATTTAACATACCACTAGGCGTTTCCGCTACCCTTAGGGTTGGATTGCCGAAACGTGGTTCAGGTGTGGTCGCTTTGATCATCACCGCACCTAATTGACTGATGTCATAATATTTATCATATTCTGCACCAAACCCAAAACAGCCGCTGGCAGGCATGATCGGATTTTTTAGACTCAATCCGGGTAGCTCGACGTTGATCGACATTAAATGACCACCTTTCTCGCCTGAAATACAGGCCCTTCGTCACAAACTTTGACACTTTTTGTACCTTGTTCGTCATCTTTCGTATGGCAAACACAGGCATAACAGGCACCCATCCCGCAAGCCATTCGCGCTTCCATGGATAATTGAACATCTGAAAGGTCTTCGAAAAGCTGGGCGGTGGTTTTTAAAAGACCGTTATTTCCGCAGGCAAAGACTGCCGCAGGTGTTTGCTCTGCAGCTAATAACAGGTTGCCAACATTTCCTTGTAAACCAGCGCTGCCATCATCGGTAGCGATCCTCGTATCTCCCAGTGCGCGAAATTCCTCTTCATAATACATGACGTCTTTGCTGGCAAAGCCCAAAAAGTGAATGACGTGGATCCCTTGTTGCGTCAGACGTTTCGATAGTTCGTAGAGCGGCGGTACACCGATACCGCCACCTACGATAAATGCAGTGTCCCCTTGGTTTAAATGATGATAGCGAAACCCATTTCCTAACGGCCCCATCACATCGATTGGATCCCCAACGGTCATTTCTGAAAAAATTCGTGTGCCATCTCCTTCGACCCGGTAAATGATTCGGCATTCTTTTTTCTCAGCATCGATATGATTGATACTGATCGGTCGGCGAAGAAGAAAGGCATTTTGAGGAACCCGCAGGTGCAGAAACTGCCCTGGGGTCCTCATCTCATTGACTAATTCACCAGTCAATGTCATTTCAAAAATCCGTGGTGCCAGTTGACGCTGTTTGCTGATGGTCATGATTTCTTGCTTCATCAAAAAACTCCTTTATCTGCGTTAAATTGCTTTTGTTGAAAAACTGCGGGATTCCATCACTTTTAGAATTGCATCCGCTGTATCAAGAGAAGTAAAGGTCGGTACACCATGCTCCACTGCTTCTCGGCGAATGATAAATCCGTCTTCCGTTGCATTTTGGCGATCTTTGTCCATGGTATTGACTACTACTTGGGTCGTTCCTTTACGGATCAAATCAACAACCGTTTCTTCTGCTTGTTGATCAGAGATTTTAGCAACTCGTGTCACTTGCAGGCCTTTTTCTTCAAAGTAATCAGCGGTTCCATTGGTAGCCATTAAGGTGAAGCCGACCTCTACGAAACGCGCCGCCAGTGCTGCTGCCTCTTCTTTGCTTTCGTCTGCAACGGTGAAAAGTGCTTTTCCAAATTCAGGAATATGCAGGCCTGATGCCTCAAAAGCTTTATAAAGTGCTTTTGCCAAATCTTTATCTGATCCCATTACTTCACCCGTTGATTTCATTTCAGGGCCTAAGTAAGTATCGACTTTTAAAAGTTTTGTAAAGGAGAAGACAGGTGCTTTGATGTGTACTTCATTTGGTGTTGGAGCAAGTCCGTCTTGATAACCTAACGCTGTGATCTCTTCCCCGAGAATCGCCTTCGTGGCAATTTGTGCCATTGGGATCTCTGTTACCTTGCTTAAAAATGGCACGGTTCGGCTAGCACGAGGATTTACTTCAATGACATACACTTTGTTCTCATGGATGACAAATTGGATATTCATCATACCGATACAATTTAAACCTAATGCCAAGCGTTTGGTATATTCTTCGATCGTAGCGATTAGTTCATCCGAAAGATTTTGCGGTGGATAGACCGCCATTGAATCTCCTGAATGGACCCCTGCACGCTCGATATGTTCCATGATTCCAGGAATCAAAACAGTTTTGCCGTCACAGATAGCATCGACTTCACATTCTTTACCAACCAAGTAACGATCGACCAAGACAGGATGTTCTGGTGATGCTTTCACTGCATGACGCATATAATCTTCTAAATCGGCTTGGTTTTCCACGATTTCCATCGCACGTCCCCCTAAGACATAACTTGGGCGGACTAAAACAGGATAGCCGATTTTTTGTGCGATGGCGATCGCTTCTTGTTCGTTCGTCGCCGTGTCGCCTGGTGGTTGCGGAATATCTAATGCTTGTAATGCTTGCTCAAAGAGATCGCGGTTTTCGGCACGATCAAGATCTTCAATGCTGGTGCCTAGGATTTTGACTCCGGCTTTCACCAAAGGTTCGGCTAAATTGATCGCCGTTTGCCCGCCAAATTGGACGATGACCCCAATTGGCTGTTCCAAATCGATCACATGCAAGACATCTTCTAAGGTCAACGGTTCAAAATACAGCTTGTCGGAGATAGAAAAATCAGTCGAAACCGTTTCAGGATTACTGTTCATGATGATCGCTTCATAGCCAGCAGCTTGGATCGCTTTCACCGAGTGCACTGTTGCATAGTCGAACTCCACCCCTTGTCCGATTCGGATCGGTCCAGAACCTAGGACAAGAACAGATTCTTTTTCACTGCGCTTGCTTTCATTCTCAAACTCATAGGTGCTGTAGAAATAAGGTGTTGCTGATTCAAATTCTGCGGCACATGTATCTACCATTTTGTAGACGGGCAAAATCTTTTGCTCATGACGCAGCGTGCGGATCTCAGCTTCCGTGGTTTCCCACAGCTCAGCGATCTTTTTATCCGTAAAGCCGTTTTGCTTGGCTTTTTTCAACACATCAAGGGAATGTGGTTCGTTTGCTAATGCTTGTTCGATCTCAAAGATGTGAAGCATTTTATCTAAGAAGAATAAATCGATTTTCGTCATTTCATTCAAATCTTCGATAGTATACCCTCTTCGGATGGCTTCCATGACGTAGAACAGGCGATCATCTTGGGCCTTGATGACCTTCTCCATCAGATCATTGTCAGAAAGAGCTTCTAGTTCTTTCATTTCGATATGATGTGTGCCGATTTCCAATGAACGAACAGCTTTCAGTAATGACTCTTCAATATTACGACCAATGGCCATCACTTCTCCAGTTGCTTTCATTTGTGTTCCTAATCGACGTTCCCCGGTTTCAAACTTGTCAAACGGCCAGCGAGGAATTTTTGCCACAACATAGTCAAGGGCGGGTTCAAATTCTGCATAGGTGGTTTCTGTGACTGGATTTTTCATTTCATCCAATGTTAAACCGACGGCAATTTTCGCTGCCAATTTGGCAATTGGATAACCTGTTGCTTTACTTGCTAGTGCAGACGAACGAGAAACCCTTGGATTTACTTCAATCACATAGTAATTAAAGCTATGTGGATCAAGTGCCAACTGAACGTTACAACCACCTTCTATTTTTAATGCGCGAATAATTTTTAATGACGCATCTCGCAACATTTGGTATTCATGGTCTGACAGTGTTTGACTAGGGGCAAAGACGATGGAATCGCCGGTGTGGATGCCGACTGGATCGAAGTTTTCCATATTACAAACAACGATCGCGTTGTCTGCAGAATCCCGCATCACTTCATATTCGATCTCTTTAAACCCAGCAATACTACGTTCAATCAAGCATTGGGTCACGGGCGAGAGCTTCAAGCCGTTTTCAGCGATTTGGCGTAATTCTTCTTCATTGTTACACATGCCACCGCCCGTTCCTCCTAGCGTAAATGCTGGACGAACAATGATTGGAAAGCCGATTTTTTTCGCAAATTCAACTGCTGCTTCCACCGTTGATACGATTTCGGATTCTGGGATCGGTTGATCCAATTCTTCCATTAATTGTTTGAATAAATCTCGATCTTCTGCCTGATCGATTGCCGCTAATTTGGTTCCTAGCAACTCAATTCCTAATTCATCCAAAATACCTGAGTTGGCTAATTCCATCGCCATATTCAAGCCCGTTTGTCCGCCTAATGTCGGTAAAATTGCATCAGGCTGTTCTTTACGTAAAATCCGTGAGACAAACTCAAATGTGATTGGTTCAATGTAGACTTTGTCAGCAATTTCTTTGTCCGTCATGATCGTTGCGGGATTCGAATTGACTAACACCACTTCGTAGCCTTCTTCTCGTAAAGCTAAACAAGCTTGTGTACCGGCATAATCAAATTCTGCCGCTTGTCCTATAATAATCGGTCCAGAACCGATTACCATGATTTTCTTGATATCTGTACGTTTTGGCATATTAGTTCTGCTCCTTCCATGCATCGATCATCTCTAAAAATTCGTCAAATAAGTGGACCGCATCATGCGGGCCCGGTGCCGCATCTGGGTGGTATTGGACACTGAATGCTGGGTAGCGGCGATGACGAACCCCTTCGATCGTGCCATCGTTCACTTCGACGTGTGTCACCATTAGTTTTTCAGGATCGATGGATGCTTCATCCACAGCAAAGCCATGGTTTTGTGAGGTAAAATCGATCCGACCAGTGGCGATCTCTCTTACCGGATGGTTCAATCCGCGGTGACCGAACTTCATTTTATAGGTATCTGCCCCATTCGCTAATGAGAAGAGCTGATGGCCTAAACAAATCCCGAAGATCGGTACCTTGCCTTGAATCCCTTGTATCATTTTAATTGCTTCTGGCAAGCTTTTAGGATCACCCGGTCCATTTGTCAGCATTACACCATCTGGTGCGAGGTCTAAAATTTCTTGCGCTGTCGTATTGTATGGTAAAATCGTTAAATTGCAGTTGCGGCGTGACAATTCCCGTAAAATACTGTGCTTCAAGCCGAAGTCGATGACCACGATATTGCGACCCGTTCCAGGACTTGGATAAGGTTTTGAGGTAGAAACTTGTGCCACTTGATTGGTTGGTAAAACCGCCGCTTTTAATTGATCAAAGGCATGGTCAAAGACATCTCCTGCATCAACGATACTCGCTTTCATGGTCCCATGTTGACGGATCTTTCTTGTCAGCGCACGTGTATCGATTCCTGCGATCCCTGGAATATTTTTGCGTTTTAAAAATTCATCTAACGTCAGCTGTTTCCGCCAATTGCTCGCTAGACGCGCGTGTTCTTTCACAACGACCCCTTTACAAGTCGGTGAAATTGATTCGTAGTCGTCTCGGTTGACGCCGTAATTTCCAACCATCGGATACGTAAACGTAATGATTTGTCCGTTAAAACTTTGATCCGTAATGGCTTCTTGATAGCCCGTCATGCTGGTGGTAAAAACAATCTCACCAAAAACATTGATACTGGCACCAAAGCCTTCGCCTTCAAAGTATGTTCCATCTTCTAAAATAAGCCAACGTTTCATATTATTGCCCACCTTTTTGCCATACTAATTTTCCATTTACAAATGTATAACTTGTATCCCCATATAACGTCCATCCACCGAAAGGCGTATTGACTCCTTTTGATAGAAATTGCTTAGGATCCACGTTATAAGCTGATTCTAAGTCAAAAATCGCGAGATCGGCTTTGTCTCCGACCATCATCGTTCCGGCGCTTAGACCAAAGATTGATGCTGGTTTCACGGTCATCCAATCCACTAGTTGCTGCAAGGTAAAGCGTCCTGTTTTGACAAAATGAGTGTACAACAATTGGAAGGCATATTCTGATCCGACGATGCCAAATGGTGCTTTTAAAAAGCTTTGCATTTTTTCTTCATAGCCATGTGGGGCATGATCCGTCGCGATACAATCGATCGTGCCATCCAGCAGACCTTTGATCAACGCTTCACGGTCTTCTTGCCCACGTAACGGTGGGTTCATTTTCCAAAAGCCTTCATCGGCAGGAATATCTTCATCGATTAGAAGCAAATGATGAGGAGAAACTTCAGCTGTCACATGGATACCAGCTTTTTTGGCATCTCGGATCACTCGAACACTTTCTTTGGTCGAGACATGGCAGACATGGTAATGAGCACCTGTTGCTTCCGCCAAAAGTACATCACGAGCGATTTGAGAAGCTTCCGTTACACTCAAGATCCCCGGTAGTCCAAGTTCTTCTGCTTTTTTACCAGCATGCATCACGCCGCCAAAGAGTAAGGAGTCATCTTCTGTATGGGCAACCAAGGCCAAGTCATTTTCGGCTGCTTGCTTCATGGCCAGATACATTGTGCCAGCAGTCTGAACACCCACGCCATCGTTCGTCAAGGCGAAAGCGCCAGCAGCTTTCATTCCAGCTGCATCCGTCAACGTTTCACTGCGTAAGTTTTCTGTGATCGGGGCGTATTGTAAGACATTGATTGACGCATCTGCGTTGATTTTTTCGTAAACAGCTGTTAATTTTTCCGGTGTATCGGGAACTGGGTCAAGGTTTGGCATTGCGCAAACTGTCGTGAACCCACCGCGAGCTGCTGCGATGCTGCCCGTTTCAATTGTTTCTTTGTATTCAAAGCCTGGTTCTCTGAAGTGTACATGAACATCCACTAAACCTGGCGTGATCAATTGCTCTTTGGCATCGATGACTTCGTCAAAATCTGTTTCGGGAAATGCTGTACCGATCCCGCGAATGATTCCTTCTTCGATCCAAATTGCTGCAGGAACACAGTGATTGTCTTTTTTGATGATTTTACCGTTTTTAATGAGTGTTTTCATGTAAACTTCCTCCTCTAATTCTTTCCTTTTTGCCTGTTAGGCCTTACCGTTCAACACCGCTTCAAGAATCGCCATTCGAACAAAGACGCCATTGGACATCTGTGTGATGATTCGTGAGCGTAAGCTTTCAACTAGCGCATCAGCCAATTCCACATCGCGATTGACCGGCGCTGGGTGCATTATGATCGCATGCTCTTTCATTCTTGCGGCCCGTTCGACGGTCAACCCGTGATTTTTTAAGTATTCTTCTTTGGAAAAGCTTTCCGTTCCATCATGGCGCTCGTGCTGGACACGAAGCATCATCATAACATCGACTTCTGCAACCAATTCGTCTAATGGTAGCCAATGACCGTATACTTCAAATTCTTCGTCATACCATTCCTTTGGACCTGAGAAGAAGACTTTCGCTCCGAGACGCTTCAACATTTGCATGTTTGATTTTGCGACCCGTGAGTGGGTGATATCACCTACGATTGCGACTTTCAAGTCGTCAAAATGCCCAAACTCTTCATAGATCGTCATCAGATCTAGCAAGCATTGCGTTGGGTGTTGGCCGCTGCCGTCCCCGCCATTGATGATACTGCACTGGATCGTTTTGCTTTGGATCAAAGCGTCGTAGTAGTTTTCATCGCCGTGGCGAATGACCGCAACGTCTACACCTAAAGCTGACATCGTCAAGACCGTGTCATACAAGGTCTCGCCTTTTTGAACAGAGCTGGTGGAGGCTTCAAATTCGATGACTTCGATCCCTAGTTTTTTCTCAGCAACATCGAAGCTTTTGTGGGTTCTGGTACTGTTCTCAAAAAAGAGATTTGTTGCGAAATATTGTTCTTTTTGGGGCATCCATTTCGCCCCTCTTTTGAATTCTTGTCCTCTGCGGATGAGTCCCATCACTTCACGGTCCGTCAATGCTTCTACCGTCAAAAGATGCTTTAAGCTGATTCTTTCGGATTGAATAATCATGAATGAATTCCTCCTTTGATTCTGTTTAAACGATGAGTTGGCACAAGTTATTTTTCTTCGCTGCGAGAGCTGTCAGGTAAAATAAGATTCAAGAAGATTCCTAGGACAGTTGCTAACGCCATTGCGGATAATGTGAAGGTACCGATCGTGAAGACAAGACCGCCGATTCCTACCACAAGGATCACTGACGCAATGATCAAATTCTTCTTACGATCAAAATCGATTTTGTTGTCGATCAAAATTTTCAACCCGCTGGCAGCGATGACGCCAAAGAGCAGGAAGCTGATCCCTGAGATGACTGGACCAGGAATACTTAAGATCAATGCGCTTAGTTTTCCAACGAAGCCTAGTACGATGGCTAGAATTGCCGCACCACCGATGACGAACACACTGTGGACCCGTGTAATTGCTAAAACCCCGATGTTTTCTCCGTAACTTGTCACTGGGGGTCCCCCAACGAGACCGGCTGCGATTTGAGCAAAACCATCGCCCAAAAGTGTTCGGTTCAAGCCGGGCTCTTCAAAAAAGTTCCGCTTGGTTAATTTGTTCAAGACCATCAGATGACCGATGTGTTCGGTCATGGTAACAAAAGCGATCGGCGCCATCGTCGTGATCGCATTCAGATACAGTTTTGGTTCATAGTTAATGAAGGGAATCTCGAAGCTCGGCATGCCAAACCAGTTGGCGTCAATGATGGGCTGTACATCGACGATTCCCGCTGCTAAGGCGATCAAGTATCCGCCCACGATCCCCAGAAGGATCGGAATCAGTCCTAAGAACCCTCGCAGAAACATATTGAAGAAAATCGTTAATCCTAAGGTAGCCAACGCTACCAGAATGTACTTGAAATCGTAGACTGAGTCATTGTACATCGCATTCTGAGCTGCGTTAGCGGCTAACCCTAATCCAATCACCATAATCACAGGACCGACAATGATCGGTGGTAAGATCTTATCCAACCAAGCAGCACCTGCACGTTTAATGATCATCGAAACGATCACGTAGACCAACCCAGTCGTGATGGCGCCTTGTGCGATAGCTGGGTAGCCGTCAGATTTCATCAGCATCTGCATCGCTGCGATAAACGCAAAGCTGCTGCCTAGATACGCTGGAATCTTCCCTTTCGTCGTGACCAAGTAAACCAATGTTCCAATACCTGAACTAACTAAAGCGATGCTTGGGTTGATCCCAACGAGGATCGGAACTAAAACGGTTGCCCCAAACATCGTGAAAAGATGTTGTAAGCTTAGGCCTAACCAAGGCAGTGCTTTGGGCCGATCTTTGATGTCTAAAACTGCGTCTGGATTACGAAATTCTTGCTTCTGCATGTTGCTGTCACTCTTCTTCCTAGTCGTTTTCTTTATTGATCATGATCCGGTCAGAACCATCGGATTCTTCCATCTCCACGATAATTTCTTCACTTAAAGCAGTTGGAATATTTTTTCCAACAAAATCTGCCCGAATCGGCAGTTCACGATGACCGCGGTCAACTAAAACGGCGAGTGAGATTCTTTTTGGTCGACCAATATCCATGATGGCATCCAAAGCTGCCCGAATCGTCCGTCCTGTAAACAAGACATCATCGATCAAGATGACTTCTTTGCCATCAATGGCAGTCGGGATGTCTGATGAATGGATCTCTGGATCATCTTCTGCCTTTTTGTCATCTCGGTACAAGGTGATGTCCAATTCACCGACAGGTACTTCTACGCCTTCTAGTTGTTTTAAACGTTCTGCTATTCGTTGCGCGATATAGATGCCGCGGGTTTTGATCCCTACCAGCACCAAGTTATCAATGCCGCGATTTCTTTCTATAATTTCATAGGTGATCCGCGTTAACGCTCGTTTCATTGTTACTGCATCTACTACTTCTTTCGCTGCCATATGTTATTCCCTCCTAATTTTGAACATAAAAAAACTCCTACCTGCTTGAGGTAGGAGTCATGTTTTCCGATCGTTGCCTAAAATCCCATTCTGTGGATTTTGGGTACACGTTATCATCTAGTAAGGGTTCGAATCTCCAACGCGGGAGTCGTCTGCTTACTCATTCCTTCTTAGCCTCACGGGACTACATTTAAAGGAGTTATTTAGTTGTTACAATTACTATACAGTTCTCACACAAAAAAATCAATCATTTTTTCGCAATTTTTTTAGGGTGTCCTCAAATAGTTCTGGTAATGGGGCTTCAAAGACCATTGACTCACCCGTTGTGGGATGTGTGAAACCTAAAAGCTTGGCATGTAAAAACTGGCCGTTGCCTTTTAAGGTGCGCTTTGGTCCGTAGATTGGGTCACCGGCTAACGGAAACCCGATATATTGCATATGCACTCTAATTTGGTGGGTTCGTCCAGTTTCCAATTGCAATTCCACCAAGGTAAATTGATCAAAGCGTTCCAACACGGTGAAATGCGTCACTGCGGGTTTGCCGTTCTCAATCACCGCCTGCATTTTACGATTGACTTTCGAGCGGCCGATCGGTGCATTGATCGTGCCTTTTTCGTGGCTGATATTGCCATGGACCAATGCCACATACTTGCGTAACGAGGTTTTGTCTTTCAATTGTTTCGCTAACGACTCATGCGCCTGATCATTTTTGGCAATCATTAACAGACCCGACGTATCTTTGTCGATTCGATGAACGATGCCCGGCCGAACAACATCGTTGATCGTCGATAGGTCCTCCATATGGTACAACAATGCGTTGACTAAAGTGCCACTCGGATGACCAGCGGATGGATGAACCACCATCCCTTGCGGCTTGTTGATGACTGCCACATCAGCATCTTGATAGACGATCGTCAAGGGAATATTTTCTGGCTCTAAATCTACTACTTCCGGCTCTGGCACTTGGATGACCAAGTGATCGCCTGCTTTTACTTTATAATTAGCCCGAACCGTCTCACCTTCTAAAGTAACGGCATCTTCTTTCAGCCATTGTTGGACTTGTGAACGGCTATGGTCAGGCAAGCGTTCAGCCAACACTTTGTCGACCCGCCCTTTTTCTTCTTTAATGATTACTTCAATTTGCTTTTCCATTTGATTCTCCTTGTTTCCCTTTTGCTACATCATCTACCAGTGCATAAATAAAAATCAAGATTACCCCAAACACTAATGACATATCAGCGATATTGAATATTGGGAAATTGATAAAATCAAGCTGGAACATGTCCACCACAAAGCCATGCTGCAAGCGATCGATGAAGTTTCCGATAGCGCCACCTAGCACAAATGCCAGTCCGAAGCGAAACCACAAACTGCTTTTTTGGTAACGAAACAATAGGTAGACAACGACAGCAACCGCGATAACGGTGATGATCGCAAAAAAGGTGATTTTTCCTTCTAGAATACTCCAAGCTGCCCCCGTATTCTGAAGATAGGTCAGGGACAACACATTGTCGATTAGAGAATGTGTTTCACCTAGTTGATAATTGGCAACGATCCAAATTTTTAGCCATTGATCCAAGCCAATGACAACAGCACTTAACAAAAAAAACAACGCGATCATAAATTTTCCACTCTTTCTTCTTTAAAAATATCTCGTGGACGGATGATGCCCAAGAGATTTCCATTCGGATTTTTATCTTTGGTGATCAATACCGCCTCAAGCAGGGCATTTTTTTGAAACAATTCTTCCACTTCTACGATGGTCGTTTCAGCCGACACGAAACAATAATTCGATCGTTTCCCATCTCCTGCTAATAATTCATCTGCCGTTCTGCCTGTCAACTTGATTTCACCATGGAGGCTTTCTCTCGCTAACCAGTACCCCAGCATCCGCAAAGTGATCAAGCCCAAAAATCGACCATTATCATAGATCGGAAATTGTGAATAGCGCTTTTGGGCAACGATTTTCAATAACTCTGGTAATGGCAGGTGCTTTTCAAAACCAGTCACTCGTTTCGCAAAACGCGGCATGACTTTTTCAGGTGCCAGTAAAGAGCGTTCAATTTCTTGAATGCGATTGACGACCCATTCATTCGGTTCAGCAATGACAAAGTTCTCACCAATTTTTTCATGAACGATGGCATTGCGCAGCTGAGCCATTTGCAAAAGATCATCTTCTGCTCTTCTGACATTGATATTTTTACTCTTTGATAAGCGACGAACCATTTCAGAAAACCCCATATTCCGCGGGTTATCCAATTCGTCACGAAGACGCTTTTCGATTCGATTAAAACTACTCAAAAATTGATCTGCACCACTAGCCATGAGGAACCTCCTTGATAAGATATGCTTTTTTTAAATAAATCAAAACAAAGGCAAAATAAGCCACCAAATACACACCAACAAAAATCAACGAGTAGAGAGAGAGTGATAATAAGCCCAATACCCCTATCATGAGAAAAAGGCTTAAATAAAAGCCGATATATATTCTTTTAAGCGCAGGATTCATCACGATCTCCAGCTTGAGTGCTGATTGGCCTTGTGGTAGCTGAAAGGGCTGACTTTCTAAAAAAAACATGCGCACACGAATCGGTGTCTGCTCAGCTAACTCTAAATAAATCGTTTGCTGATGATTGACTGCAGCGATTCTTTTTTTCTCCTGCATAATCTCTAGGGGACTGCCCATTCCATAAAAGCCAGTCCGTCTGGTCAGTTGTAGCTCCATTGACAAGGATCACCTCAATTGGTTAAGTATACTTGATTATCAAAAGAAAGAAAATAGACTTTTGCTTGCTTCCTTGATTATTATAACAAGAATCCCTACTTTTATCTTCCATCACGTCTAATGAACGAGAAAAAGACGAATGCCGCTTGCATCCGTCCTTTCAAATCATCTCTTTCCGTTTTTTCGTTTCAAATGCAGCGAATGTCTTCTTTGCTTGTGATCACTCTTTTAGAAAAGACCGATCGCTTGGCCATCAGAAGTCACGTCCATATTGATAGCCGCAGGTTTCTTCGGTAATCCAGGCATTGTCATCACGGCACCAGTCAAGGCAACGATAAAGCCAGCACCTAATTTTGGCACGAATTCGCGAATCGTTACTGTAAAGTCATCTGGTGCGCCCAATCGCTTTGGATCATCACTGAAGGAATACTGGGTTTTTGCCATACAAATCGGCAGCTGATCCCAGCCTTGCTCTTTGAAGCTTTGTAACTGCGCTTTGGCTTTTGGTGCAAACTCAACCTCAGCTCCTCCATAGATTTCCCGCACGATCAAAGAAGCTTTATCCGCTAAAGGCAAATCGTCGGTATACAAGCGATGATAGTTGGCGGGTTTTTCCTCGATTAGTTGAACCACTGCTTTTGCTAGATCCGTTCCACCGGCGCCACCTTCTGCCCAAACGGCTGTCCGTGCGATGGTGACGTCGATTTGCTGGCACAAGGTTTCGACTAATGTTCGCTCCGCTTCTGTGTCTTGTGAGAACTCATTAAGCGCAACGACAACTGGAATACCATATTTACGCATGTTTTCAACATGACGCTTTAAATTACTGAAGCCTCGCTCTAATGCTTTTAAGTTTTCTGTCCCTAAATCAGCGACAGCGACCCCACCATGCATCTTCAGTGCTCTGATCGTTGCTACCACTACGATCGCATCTGGTGCCTTTGATAAGTTCGGTGTTTTGATATCAAGAAATTTCTCTGCGCCTAAGTCAGCACCAAACCCAGCTTCGGTCACCGTGTATTTGCCTAAGTGCAAAGCCGTCTCGGTTGCGATGACACTGTTACACCCATGGGCGATATTCGCAAAAGGTCCGCCATGGATCAGCGCAGGGGTTCCTTCAATCGTTTGAACGAGATTCGGTTTGAGGGCATCTTTTAAAAGTAAGGCTAAAGCACCTTGGACCGCCAAATCTTTTACGTAAATTGGTTGTTTCTCAAAAGAATAACCAATTAAAATCTTTCCTAATCGCTCTTTTAAATTATCAATGCTTGTTGCCAAGCACAAAATCGCCATGATTTCACTAGCAACGGTGATGTCAAAACCGTCTTCTCGGGGAACGCCTTGTAACGGTCCCCCTAGACCGACAATCACTTGTCGTAACACTCGATCATTCAAATCGACAACGCGTTTCCATGTGACCCGACGTCCGTCGATCCCCAACTCATTGCCTTGCTGGATATGATTGTCGATCAATGCAGACAAGGCGTTGTTTGCTGCTGTGATCGCATGCATATCGCCAGTGAAGTGTAAGTTGATATCCTCCATCGGCAACACTTGTGCTTTGCCGCCGCCGGTGGCGCCGCCTTTGATGCCCATTACTGGTCCTAAAGATGGCTCACGTAAGGCGATGACGGTTTGCTTGCCGATTTGATTTAACGCATCTGCAAGTCCAATGGTCACGGTTGATTTACCTTCCCCTGCTGGCGTTGGGCTGATCGCTGTGACTAAAATGAGTTTACCCAGCGGATTGTTTGCTTTTTCGTTGATTGCTGACCATTCGATTTTTGCTTTATATTTGCCATAAAGTTCCAGGTCATCCCCTGTTAAACCAAGTGGTTCAGCAATTTCAATAATCGGTTTAGGCATTGATTCTTGTGCAATTTCGATATCTGATTTCATTTTTACCCTCAATTCACGAACTATTTAGCACTTTAAAATGTATTTTGTTTGCTATGCTCTTATTATACTTGATTTTATTCAGAAAGAAAGAGAGATTTTCCACACTTTTACAAGAAGTTTGCCGAATCCTCTATGTAAACAAAAAACAACGTCCTTCCTAAGGCTGTGCCGCCAAAAGGAGTGATCGCTGTTTTCTAGATTTCTATGAATTACTCGTTGGTTTCGACCTGCACCCTTTTTTCAGGGATTTTTTCTTGAAAAAAAGTTTCTAACCATACCACATCTTTTTTACGTAACGTGAAGGTATACGTTTTTTGATGATCGGTAATGCTTATTAAATGGTTTTCAATTTGCCATTTTTCTATCTCAGGTAAAGAAACAAGGCTTTTCTTCCATAAGCGGGCATAGCGAATAAGGAGCAAATCATTCCTGATGAGTATGCTTCGATGAATACCTAACCATACAAAAAAGAAAAAGACGGCTAAAACGAGGTTGCTTTTCCAATAAGGTCTGGTATTTTCTAACGAAAGAATCAAACTGATAAATAATATCATCATAGTAAACGACCAATAAATGATCGCTGTAGCAGCTTCCGGTTGCCAATACAATTTACGCTTCATAAAAGTTCCTCACAACATAAAATTTCTAGTATACTATCTTTATCATATCAAAAAAGGGTGAGACAATGTTAAAAGTTTATCTTGATGCTTCCACGAAAGGCAACCCCGGCCCTAGTGGCGGTGGAATCGTCATTGTCGGTACTGATCTGCATGAGCAAATTGCGTTTCCGCTACCTGATTCAACCAACCACCAAGCAGAGTTCGCTGTGATGGTCAACGCGTTGCAGCTGCTGATTGACAAAGGGTTACAGGAACAGACGATTATGCTCTATACCGACAGCAAAGTCGTTGCGCAGACTATCGACAAGAATTATACCAAAAACCCTGCTTTTTCTGATTATTTAACGGAAATTCAATGCTTGTTGAAACAGTTCCCTTTAGCGATCATCCAATGGATCCCTGAGAGCCAAAACAAAGGTGCCGACCATTTGGCACGCCAAGGATTAGCAAAGGCGTTGAAATTAAAGGATCGGAGACAATAACCGAGAGAAGTTTTGTTTGAAGCGCAACCAGTAAGACTGCTTAGCTAAAATTTCATCCGTCAGTAATGTGGATTGCGCCATATCCTCTTCAAAGAAGCCTTTCAACGTTTGCGTGACATCGTGATCGTAGGCAAAAGCATTGACTTCAAAATTCAAGGCATAACTCCGAATGTCTTGATTTGTCGTCCCAAAGGAACTAATGGTATCATCCATCATGACCGTCTTCGCATGGAGGAAACCATTGTTATAGATGTAGATTTTTGCACCACGACGATGCAAATAATTGGCATAATGCTGTGTTGCCCGGTAAATGAATGGGTGGTCAGGCATACATGGGATCATGATTCGGACGTCTACACCTGAGTGGATGGCAATTTCCAATGCGTTCATCATACTGTCATCAGGAATCAAATAAGGTGTTTGGATCCAAATCGATTCTTTGGCAGCTAAGATCATTTTTACAAAACCGCCTTTGAGAATTTGGGTCTCACTTTCAGGACCATCAGCGACAATCTGCAAATCAACATTTCCAGAGAGCTCTTTCGGCGGTAGAATAAAGTAGCGATCCTCGTATTCCAGTTGATCCTCTTCTTTTTTTACAGATGCGTTCCAGTCACGAATAAAAATCTCTTGTAGTGTAAAACTGGCAGTACCTACGATTCTCGCATGGGTGTCTCGCCAATAGCCAAATTTGGCCTTTTTCCCTAAATATTGATCGCCGACATTAAAGCCGCCAGTCCACCCAATTTGACCATCGATCACAACGATTTTTCGATGTAGATGATAGTTCAATCGTGTGTTACGGATCAGGTTCTTCGAAGTGATGAAAGGCACGACTTTTCCACCGGCATCAATCAACGGTTGAAAGAATTTCCGATTGGCTTTCGGTGACCCCCATGGATCATAGACCAAACGCACTTCAACACCTTCACGGGCTTTATCGATCAAGATAGACAGAAATTGGCCACCGATCTCATCATTAAAAAACGAATAATATTCCACATGCAGATTATCTTCTGCTTGCTTCATGTCTTCAAACAATGCTGCAAATTTTTCTTTTCCATCTGTATAAAATTCTACTTTGTTTCCTTTAGTCAAGGGCGATTCATCAAGGTTCTTAAAATAGCGCTCTAATAGATGATTGTCATCTGAGTAAGGATGTTCAGGAAAAGAATAATTGTGCACTTTGATGATTTGATTCAACTCATTGATCCTACTTTGGTGGTGCTCACTAAATTTATAAATAATTTCTCCGTCGATCCCCCGACCACAAAACAAGTACAACAAAAACCCGATGCCGGGGATGAATACCAACGTCATCATCCAAGCAAAGACACTTGCAATCGAGCGTGGTTTCCGAAAAACAGTAATAAAGGCAGCAATCGTATTAATAAACAAAAGTGCCAATAATACCGTGGAAATCATGCTCATATCCATTTTTATCATAGTTTCCTCCTATATCCTGTAACCCTATAATAGGTAACTATGATCGAAAGCAAGCTTCAATTCATAGTCCCCTAGTGTTTCTTTGATTTTTTGTTTCAGCATTTCTTCGATTTCTTGATCACTATACGCCGATTTTGCGGGAATCACTAAATCAAACGCCAACAGATCTCCTTTGACCTGAAAATCATGCATCCGTAACTGCGGATCAACGAAGCGAATGATCTTTGACACTTCTTTTTTTAAATACCGATACTGCTGATCTTGAATTGGTACTGGATCAAGATGACAGACAAGGTCGACCTTTAAAGATTGGCGAAAATCTTGTTCAATAGCATCAATCACCTCATGCGCTTCTCGTAAAGACCACGTTTCATCCACTTCGATATGCACACTGGCAAAGCGATTTTTCGGTCCATAATTATGAACCAGTAAATCATGGTAACCGAGAATCGTCGGATAGTGATCCAAGCGCTGCTCCATGGCAGCTACTTCTTCTTGCGTTGGGCGTGCCCCTAATAATTCGTTGATAAAGGAACGAATCATTTTGATTCCGCTAATCAAAATATACAAGGCAATCAGACAGCCGACAAAGCCATCGATACGTAGGCCAGTCAACCACTCGATCGTCGCTGAAAACAAAACCGCACCCGTTGTATACACATCGTTGAGACTGTCTTGCCCACTGGCTTTAAGTGTTTGAGAGCCAATCAGGTTCGCCAGTTTGCGGTACATCGCTCCCTGCCAGATTTTGATCAAAATCGATAAAACCAAAACGATAAACAATAGTGGTGAAAGACGGATACTCGTCGGTTCCATGATGCGTTGCACAGAGCTGATGAGAAATTGACCGCCAACAAACGTGATGATCAAAGATACCACAAACCCACTGATGGCTTCAAATCGCTCATGTCCATATGGATGTTCACTGTCGGCTGGTTTCGCCGAGATCCGAAAACCGATCAATGTTAAAATAGACGAGGCTGTATCTGAAAGACTGTTGATGGCATCGGCCATAATCGAAACAGATTGTGCAGATAAGCCAATGATAAATTTTCCGGCAAATAATAGGAGGTTGGAAAGCAACCCGAGGCTACCTGCTAACTTCCCGATGGCTGTACGTTCGTAGACACCATTTTTTTTGCTACGATTTAAAAAAAAGTTTAGCAAATCATCACCCTCTCAAAAAACCATCTTTCTTATTTTACCCCGAAGGAATTCAATTAAACAACTATTCGTATCGTTTTTTCGAAAAAAAAGCGAATTCCCTTCAATTATCAAACGCATTTTCAGATAACACGTAGGAAAAAAGGAAAAAGATAACGGAAGGGTCTCCCCCTCCGTCATCTTCGTTCAAAAAAGGAATGTGTTAAAGACCTATGCTCCTCTTTCACCTATCTTCTTAGAAGGAAAGGAACTCGCGGGTACAGATTCAACCATAGTGTGCTTACTTGGCAGCTAACCACGCTGCTGCGGTCTCAAGTGCTGCTGTGATTCCTTCAGGATTCTTCCCGCCGGCTTGTGCCATATCAGGACGGCCGCCACCGCCGCCACCAACTTTAGGTGCGATCTCTTTGATCAAATCGCCCGCTTTCAATCCTTTTTCATTGGCTACTTTGTTCATAGCAGCTAAAAGATTCACTTTGCCATCATTCGCGGTAGCTAACACTAAAATATCAGAATGGTCTTTTTGTTTCCATTGATCGGCTAGTTGACGTAATTGGTTCATGTCCTTAACAGTCACTTTCGCTGTGATTAGACGCAGACCATTTACTTCTTTGACATCTTTGAAAACATCCCCTGCTTGCTGATTTGCTAACTTGCTGGCAAGAGCTTCGTTTTCTTTTTGCAATTCACGTAGCTGCGCTTGCAGTTGTTCTGTTTTGGCAACGACTTCTTTTAATTGGGCAGATTTAACGATTCCTGCGATTGCTTTTAATTGCGTTTCTTCTTCATGCAATAACGTATAGGCCTCTTGACTAGTCACGGCTTCGATCCGACGAACACCAGCACCGATCCCTGATTCAGAAACGATTTTGAAAATACCGATATCCTCCGTATTTGCCACATGGGTTCCCCCACATAATTCGATCGACCAATCGGCAACATTGACGACGCGAACGTCATGCCCATATTTTTCACCAAAGAGTGCCATCGCTCCCATGCCTTTTGCGGTATCGATATCCGTTTCGATCGTCACAACAGGGAGGGCTTCCCAAATTTTTTGGTTGACGATTTGTTCCATTTGGCTCAGTTCTTCGCTGGTCACTTGCCCGAAATGACTAAAGTCAAAGCGCAAATGTCCTGGAGCAACTAATGAACCTGCTTGGTTCGCATGGCTACCTAATACTTCTTTTAACGCTTTATGCAATAAGTGAGTCGCCGTATGATTTTTGATAATCTTATTGCGACGATGCTGATCCACTTGTAAGAAATAGTTCACGCCTTCTTGTAGTGGCGCTTTGACTGTAGCAGTATGCAAGAACTGACCGTTCGGTGCTTTTTTGACATCCGTCACTTCCGCTACGATCGTACCATCTTCTGCTACGATCGTGCCTGTATCCGCAACTTGTCCACCCATTTCTGCGTAAAATGGTGTTTCAGCAAAAATCAGTTTTGCTTCACCTGTCGAAACAGAATCGTGTAACGCTTCGTCTTGGATGATCACTAATAATTCACTGTTAGCTTCAAGTGAATCATAGCCAACGAAACGGCTGTCTACTTTGATATCCGTCAATAAAGCGGATTGTACGCCCATTGAAAGCTCTGTTTGTCGAGCCGCACGAGCGCGGGCACGTTGTGCATCCATTTCTTGTTCAAATCCTTGATGGTCCACTTTCAACCCTTCGTCTTCCGCCACTTCTTCTGTCAATTCAACTGGGAAGCCGTAAGTATCATACAATTTGAAAATATCTTGACCAGCTAACGTATCTTGGTTGTCTGCTTTTACTTGGGCGATCACTTGATTTAAAATATCTAACCCTTCATTGATGGTTTCATGGAAACGTTCTTCCTCGTTGCGGATCACTTTTTCAATAAATTCTTGCTGCTCTAGTACTTCAGGATAGTAGCTTTCCATGATCTCGCCAACGATCGGTACTAATTTGTATAAGAAGGCAGCATCGATCCCTAATTTTTTCCCATGCATGACTGCACGACGTAATAAACGACGTAAAACATAGCCACGGCCTTCATTTGAAGGAAGTGCCCCATCGCCGATCGCAAAAGAAAGCGCGCGGATATGGTCTGCAATCACTTTAAAGGAGATATCTGTCGTTTTGCTGTCGCCGTAGTTCACACGACCGCTTAAATCTGCCACTGCATTGATGATCGGCAGAAACAAGTCTGTTTCAAAATTGGTTGGTGCATTTTGAACGATGGAAACCATTCGTTCCAGCCCCATCCCCGTATCAATGTTTTTATGTGGTAGTGGTTCATAGGAGCCATCTGATTGATGATTGAATTCTGAAAAGACCAGATTCCAGATTTCCAAATAGCGCTCGTTTTCGCCACCAGGATAGTTTTCGGGATCATCTTCCGCTACGTCATTAAACTCAGGACCACGGTCATAGAAAATCTCCGAATCCGGTCCACATGGTCCTGCACCAATGTCCCAAAAGTTGTCTTCAATCTCAACGATATGCTCTGGTGTCAAGCCGACTTCTTCTGCCCAGATCCGTTTTGCTTCTGTGTCTTTTGGATAAACCGTGACATATAACTTTTCTGGATCAAAAGCCATCCATTCTGGGGAAGTCAAAAACTCCCATGCCCAATGAATCGCTTCATTTTTGAAATAATCGCCGATCGAAAAGTTTCCTAGCATTTCAAACATCGTATGGTGTCTTGCTGTTTTCCCAACGTTTTCGATGTCGTTGGTCCGAATTGATTTTTGCGCATTGGTCATTCTTGGGTTTTCAGGAACAACACTGCCGTCAAAATATTTTTTTAGCGTTGCCACCCCTGAATTGATCCATAATAGGGTTGGATCGTTGACTGGGACAAGGGACGCACTTGGTTCAATTGAATGACCTTTTGATTGAAAGAAGTCCAAAAACATTTGGCGTACTTCTGCACTGGATAATTGTTTCACGTTATTCTCCTACTTTCTTCTGTGTTCGCTTAAGATACAGGGGCTGACAAAATTGCTGGTAAGGCGCTCTTATGCCTGTAGAGTCGTTTTGACGATAAAAAAACACCATTGCAGAGCAAGGACGTCGATACGCGGTACCACCTTGCTTGCAATGATGTGACTCATTACCTCTTAGACTCGTTAACGCGGAGTGGACGGCAACATTTCTGCTGCAGTTGAGCACCAAAGGGAGCAATCCGTCTGAATTCATGTTTTTCTCTCAGCAGTGAAAAACTTTCTGTAATGAATCATCAAACCGACCATATCCTTCGTCATTCAAAGTATAAGGAAATGTGTCGAAAAAGTCAATCCTCAAATCCGGTCTCTATTGATCAGAATCGCTTTGCGGTAACGATAGCTCTGCGGAGAAAGCTTTTGATCTGGCTGTAGCATTTTCCGTGAACGGTAATAACTGGCATAAGGCAAGGCATCGAATAAGGGATGCCCACAAATTTGCCAGTTCTCCATTTTTAAAGACAAGCCATCTGTCAGCTCCCACGCATCCGCAAGCCCATAGGTGCAGCCAAATAAATTCGGTTCAAGCAATTCAGCGGTTGGCAAAGAGACACCATCGTCGCAAGACTTTTCATTGCCCCAGCGAAAAAGTCGCCGAGTAGCAGCACCGCAGACATATTCCCATTGATCCTCTGAAAGCAGCTGAAAGCCTTGTTTATCTAACTGCTGTTTCAATTCTGTTTGACTGACGGATTCGTGGGTAAATAACTGATAGGTTTCCGATAACGGCTCTAGTGCAGCAAAATAGCGATTCTCTTCGTGATAAAAAGCGGGTAATTCCCAACGCAAGCTTTCCTCAAAGGACGCTGGTGCTGTGAATTGTGCCTTTAGCTCTTTTTCGAAAACACTGAATTGATCGACTAACCCGTGAAACTCCCCAGTGATCGTATTTAACTGCCCGATATACCTTGCGCCAGCAGGCAGAGAACTTTTTTGGACTAGCATGGGATCAATCACAGCTTTACGCAAAGGGCTCGTCGACTCATTGACAAAAATCCCCCAATCCTGGCTGGTTTCTAACTCATAGATTGTTTCCAGTTGGCGAATGATCTCATTGGGTGGTGACTGCCAATTTTTACTCCAGCAAGTAGCCGGTAATCCTTGCACACCGAGATCCCAACCTAAGATCGCCTCAGAATTCCCTGGTATAAAGACAAAGTCTTCGCCATCGATCGTTAATTCAAAGGTAGCACATTTCAATCCTGCATACGTCAACTGACTAAAATGGACATCGGTGATCTCCTTTAAAGGACTGACAAAATACATTAAAATTTGCTGGATCAGCTGTTCTTTGATTTCAAAGGACAGTGTCTTCCAATTTGACCATTGTAACGCCTCAAAAAAATCCACGTCATTTCTCCTCTCATCTGCTACAATTACTATATAACGAGTATACCACGAAAAAGGAGGAAAACGACTGATGCTTTATTTTGGACGCAGTCCGTGGATGCTACAAGCGGTTTTCGCCTTGCGGCAAGCCGTTTTTGTAGAAGAACAGCACATTCCGGCAGAATGGGAATTTGATGAAAAAGACCAAACCTGTCCATACTTTCTTTGGCTTGATGGAAACACACCGATCGCTACCATTCGCTATCAATTCTCTACACCGAACACTCTGCAACCTGATCGCTTTTGCGTAGCTAAGGCCTTTCGGCACCAAGGATACGGCACCAAATTATTGCATTACCTCGAAATGCGTGGTGTCCAAGAGGGTGCCCTCCAATCAGTGTTATCCGCAGAGATCGACGCTTGTGCGTTTTATGAATCCTGTGGGTATCAAAAAACATCTGACCCCTATGCTGAAGATGGCGTATTGTGTGTAGAAATGACCAAACAATTAAAAACAGCAGTCAAGTAAGAGAACTACTCTTCCTTGACTGCTGTTTTGGTAAGCATTAACTATTCGAATTTTTTTTGTTTTTGCGAGCAGTTCGAGTCGTTTGACGACGTTCGATCTTCCGTTTTTCTTTGTTCTTCTTATCAACAGCCCATTGAATTTTTTTCTTGTAGCCAGGCTTGATTTTCTTCTTCTTCTTCTTGACTAAACCAATTAAGGTTGGATCTAATTCGTCTCGAGATTTTTCCCGTTTTTGACGACGATTCCGATCATAGGTAGCAACGATCTCGCCATTTTTGATTTCCTTCGGTTGGAAAACAACCCCTAAATCTTCGATTGCTTGGATTGCTCCTTCATCGCTTGGATCATATAACGTGATCGCAGTCCCATTCATTTGGTTTCGACCGGTCCGACCAACACGATGGATAAAGAAATCCAAATCAGCTGGAATCTCAGCATTGATGACATGAGAAACCCCTTCGATATCAATCCCACGCGCCGCTAAATCTGTTGCGACAACATATTGGTAGTCCAAATTTTGCACTTGGCGCATGATCCGTTTTCTTTCACGAGGACTGATGTCACCGTGGATTTTCGCCACTTTCAAGCCTTGTTCCTTTAAGTAATCCGTAATTTCATCCACACGGCTCTTCGTGTTGGCAAAAACGATGGCAAGATAGGGATGGCCTGTAGTCAATAATTGGTAGATCAATTTATTGGTATTTTTCCCTTTGGTAGAAATCAACCAATTCTCGATCGTATCAGAGATGACTGCTTTCGATTTGATTTCTTCAATCAATGGATTGGCCATGTATTTTTTCAAGAATGGTCGTAATTTCTCTGGAATCGTTGCCGAGAAAACCAGCATTTGTAGTTTCTCAGGCAAACGACCCGCAATTTGATCGACTTCTTCTAAAAAGCCCATATCCAAGGTCATATCTGCTTCATCCACGACGAATACATTCGCAGTGTGAACCCCTAAGGCTTGTTCGTTGATCATATCTAAAATACGACCAGGTGTTCCAATCACGACATGAGGTTGCTGGTTTTGCAGACGGCTCAATTGGCGCTGTTTATCCGTTCCTCCAACAAAATTTGACACACGAATCTCCGGATCATGAAACCCGCCGATCTGTTTTGCGGCTTGATAAATTTGTGTGGCTAATTCACGACTCGGTGCAGTAATCACGACTTGCACTTCATCTTTTTCGGCATCAATTTTATCCATCAATGGCAGTAAAAATGTATGGGTCTTACCACTCCCAGTCTGAGATTGTCCAACAACACTACGGCCTTTTTGGATAACAGGTATCAATTTTTCTTGCACTTCTGTTGGATTAGAGAACTTTTTATCAGCAAGTGCTTCATAAATAAATGGTTGAAATTTAAATGACTCAAAAGACATTCAAACACCTTCTTTCTTTTAGCATCCTTTGGATTATAGCATATGTTGCCTTGATTTCCTAACTTTCTTTTGTCACGGGTTTTGGATCAATCGTGCTAATTGTATACGTTGCACTGCGGCGTTCATAGAAAAAGCGGCTTTCTTTTTTTATTGCAGCCCAAAAGAGATTCATGTAAAAGCCAAACTGGATCAAGCCAAAAATGACCACCATCAATAAACTGACGACCAGAAGCAGCGTATTATCCGAATCAAGAAACGGTGCAAAAAAGATGTTGACCCGACTGATGCTGGCATAAATCAGATAAAACAAACCATAACGTTTCAATAACGCAGCCAAGCTGACCCTCTGACGAGCTTCTTGCATGATTTTGATTCGTACGAGTTTTTTTCCAATCGTTTGTCCTTTGGCAAGATAAGCAAACAACACAAAGTACAGTAATACTTCAAGAGCAAAGTACCAATAGTCCCCACTAAAGTCTCTTACCGTCTGTTGAGTAAGCAAACGAACAGCGATCACCACAATGAAACTGACCACATTCAGTATTCCCCAATCGATCAACCAAGCAAATATCCTTCGGGTTACGGTTACCCGAGTACCTTTGGCGTATGAATCGGCATCCATCTCTTCTCTTGATGGCAATAAGAACGTAAATAGCGGGGCAATGCTCCACCCCAACAATCCTCCTAGTGTATTGACAAAGAGATCATTAACATCAAATAAGCGATAAGGACGGGGATAAATAAAATAAAGTCCTGTCAGCTGAGTCAATTCAAAAAACAACGTCAGACAAAACGTAATCGCCAGCGTTTTCAGAAAAGAACACTTGAAGTAATAACGTAAGTAAACGCCGAAAGGCAAGGTCAACAATAAATTAAAGAGTGGTTCGAGAAAGACCCCCTGCTTCATGGCAGGAAGATAGGTTTGCGGGTCGTGGATATTTAAGACCGTCTGTTGGACAAAATGGTGCCAGGATGCTCCTAGCTGCAATTCCATCTTAGGACCAGTCATATGAGCTACCTCTTCAATCGAGGGCAATGGCAAAATAACTAAAAAATAGGCGCATAATAAATAGAAGACAAACGAATAAAGAACCAGTGCACGAGAAAAGATAAAACGACCGTATTTTCGATATTGGATAACAAAAAAAATCATTGATATCGCCAATGCTAGAAATGGAAAAACCAGCAGAGCAACTTTTATTGGGGTAATATAAGCGGACATAAAGAACTCCTTCACGTTTTCTTTTTATCTTACACGCTATTTCCCAAAACGTAAATTTTGGAGTATCATAAAAGAAAAGGAGGTTAAAAAACCATGTTAAATCCCTATTTTGCCTTTGGCGTACCGGCATTCCTTTTGGTTTTATATGTAGCTTTTGCTCTTTTTCGCCGGTCTTCCGATATACCCTACTTAGGATTTGCCCTATTCATCATTGCTGGTTTTCTGACTGGATTTAGTTTACAAGTCATTCAACAAGCCATCAATGAAGTAGAAAAAACATCTCTTGAACACGTGCAAGAAACCCATCTTTACTCGCCCTACTTATTAGCGATTCCATTGATTGTGGGCATTCTTTTACTTATTCTCAACTTGATTCGCGGCTATCTAAAAGTCAAAAACGTTCGTCTGCGGACAAAATAAAAGCAACCTACCTAGAAATACGAAATGATCCTGTTCCTCTTAATGGGAAATGAGATCGCTTCGTATTTTTTTTGGTAAGCTGCCTAGATTGCTAAACCCCTTCAAAAGATCCAACCACCACTCCCGTAGTAAAACAGTTTATCAACCACAAAAAGCGTTTATTCGTCGGCTAGTTCTTCATCCAGGTCTGTCTCTGACGTATCAGCAAAAGATTCTTTCACATCATCATTGACTTGTTCCAATAAATATTGCCAGTCACTATTCGACACAACCACCACATCGATATTCTTTTCTTCATCGATCAGCTCGAGATTCGAAACATCCTCTCCTAACTGCTGGAATAGGTCAATCAATGTTTTGTCTTGGAGTGTTACGTATTCAGTCCGTTTCATTCTTCTTCCCCCCATGAATCAAAAAATTCATAAAACAAGATATCGAAACTAGTAAGATCGGTCATCTTTTGTAAAGTAGATAGATCTAAACGAATAAACGCTTTTTCCACTAATAAATAATGGTTTTCTTCCAACGCTTCTTCGATAAATGGTAAAATCTCTTCCTCGTCCCCTAATGTCTCACTAGAGATTTGGTCGATTTGATCAAACAAGCGATCATCTTGCAACAAAAAGAATTGATCGTCGTAAAGATAGACTGCGATTTGATATTGCCGGATGGGTAGCTCAGCCCGAATGACAAAAAAGCATTCCCCTGAATTGGAAATCGCTGGCAATAGTTCACTCGGTTGTAATGCCTGTTGGTAGTACATTTCCATCCCTCCTTTGTACTTACTATTATAAAGAACAATAAAGGAAAAAGGAAATAATCGAATTTCAGTTTAAAAAACTCTAAACAAAGTTAGACATCCCATTCTGCATAGAATTCTTCTAAAAAATCCTTCATGAAAGCCACGCGTCGCTGAGCTTCTTTTTTGCCATAATCCGTGGTCATCTTTTCAGGGAGCAAAAATAGTTTCTCATAAAAATGATTGATCACCGTCGTCCCTTTTCGGTAATCCTGATGATTTTGAAACGTCTTTGGGGCTAAGTCACTGACATGGATCGGGTGTTGATGACTGCCACCAAAATAGCTCGTCCGTAAAATACCGATCGCACCTAAAGCATCGAGACGATCTGCATCACGAACGACGCGGCCTTCTACTGAGACAACTTGTGCGCCTTGCAAAAGTTCTTTTGAAAAAGACAGATTTTCGATAATAGAAAAAATTTCTTTCGTTTGTGCTTCACTTGCCCCTGCTGCGGTCAAACAAACTCGCACTTCGGCATAAGCCGCTGTGACATCCGCCACAACTTTGTCATCCACCGTATCATGCAAGTAAGCTGCTGCCTGTACGACAAAACGATCAACCGCCAATTCGTCGGCATCGATGATAGCTTGACTTAAGCCCGCCACCCGTTTGACATGATCAAACCCATGTCCTGTGTAATCATTTCCCAAAATACTTTCGGCATAGGCAATTACTTTGCTAAGATCGGTAACATTGTTTTCTTCCTTCATCTTTCTCCTTCTTTCGATACGAAAGCAGCAAGCCTTCCTTTTTTCAATGGTTATCGATACAAAAGGAAAAGAAGTTCAACAAAACGAGCACCCCACGAAACAGTTAGGGCGGCAACGTCTTGCGAAGCTTCTTTTCACTCGTTTCTTTTAAGCGAAATCTTGCGTCTCGCTGATTTTATAGACACTAAAATAGATCTTACGTAAATAGTCTAATAGATATTGAGGATTCAATAATTCATCCGTTGCATCTAAAATCAATTCATTTGGTTTCTTTGATGCCCCATATTGATGGATATTTTCAGTCAGCCATTTACGAATCGGTGAATAATCATCTGAAGCCAACACTTCATCGACATTGATTTCTTTTTCCATCGCATGCAGTAATTGCGCGGCATACATATACCCTAACGCATAGGATGGGAAGTAACCAAAGCTGGAACCTGACCAATGAACATCTTGTAAGATTCCTTCAAGGTCATTCTCTGGACGAATCCCTAAATATTCCTCGTATTTGTCATTCCAGATTTTCGGCAGTTCATCGATCGATACGGTTTCGTTAAAGATCATTTTTTCGATCTCGTAACGAATAATGATATGGATTACGTAAGTCAAACTGTCAGCTTCAATACGGATCAAGCTGGCTTTAGAATGCTTCAAAGAATCATAGAAGGTGTCAAAAGACACATCATCAAACGAGCCTTCCGCACATTCTTGGAAAAATGGGTATTGCTTGGCCCAGAAATTGCGATTACTGCCGATAATGATTTCATTAAAAAGCGATTGAGATTCGTGGATCCCCATAGACGCTCCTTCATGAACCGGTGTTCCTTCGTATTTTTCGTCAATATTTTGCTCGTACATTCCATGTCCGGCTTCATGAATTACACCGAATAGTCCCATTGAAAAATCGTTTTCGCTCCAACGAGTAGTCAAACGCACATCGTTGTGATTGATCCCCGTAGCAAATGGGTGGACCGTATTATCCAAGCGGCCGCGAGAAAAGTCATAGCCTAAGTCGGCAATCACTTTTGAGATAAATTTACGTTGCTGCGCTTCGGTCATCTTACGTGACAGGATCGAAGTATCTGGTGCTGTTCCTTTTTCAGCCAATTGACGACGAATATCCATGATACCGTCTCTCACTTGTGAGAAAACATTATCCAAGATCTCAACCGTCATATTTGGTTCGTATTGGTTTAACAACACATCATAGTTTGTCAGCTCATTCTTCTTCCAATAAGGAATCAATTCTTTCGTCAAGCGAATATTTTCAGAAAGTGCGTCTTTAAATAAAGAAAAATCTTTTTCTTTACGGGCTTTGAGCCAAGCAGTATGTGCTTTTGACGTTGCTGCGGAAGCCGCCATCGCCAACTCATTTGGTACATCTTTTTGCAATTCATACTCTTCTTTGACTAGCTGATAAGCCGCTTTCCCAACTTCTGATAATTCTTCTGGGTGTTTCCCAAAATAGCTGATTGCTTCTTGGATCGGCTCTCCAATTTTTTTGTCAAAATAGAGGCCATACAAATAGCTATCAACTTCCGCCCGGTAATCACTGGCTTTTTCTGGCATCCCCGTTTGATTGTCCCAGCCTAAGATCCCCATTGCTTGTTGTAATAGATCGATTTCTTTTAATTCTTTCAGAAATTCTTGTTCTTTCATTCAGCAGACTCCTTTTTGCGTGGCGGACGTTGCCCCCAGTATTGGAAGAGATCGGTACGAATCGCACCGTTGTATAATTTGCGTTTTTTTGTCGCTTTTTCGCCGTAATGGGTCTCAAAAGTCAAGTCACTGGTCAAAAAGTACTTGCTCCAGGTTTTAAGCGGTCGAAACACTTGGCCCATTTCTTGATAAAGTCGCTGAACAGACTCTTCTTCTCCTAAGCGTTCGCCATAAGGAGGGTTAGCCACAACGACACCATACTCTTTTTCTGTTTTAAAGTCTTTAACAGCTTGTTGTTTGAAGGTGATCGAGTCTCCTAGACCGATTTCTTCCGCATTCCGGCGGGCAATCTCAATCATTCGACCATTGATATCCGAACCGGTAATATCTAATTCGACATCATAATCTGCTGCTTCATCTGCTTCTTTCCGTACTTTTTCAAAAACTTCTGCTGGGAACCAATCCCACGTTTCGCAAACAAATTCCCGATTAAATCCAGGGGCGATATTATGGCCGATCAAAGCTGCTTCAATACACAATGTGCCTGATCCACAAACGGGATCGACAAAAGGCTTGTCTTTGTACCAATTTGTCAGCATCACTAAAGCCGCAGCCATGTTTTCTTTCAGAGGTGCGCCCCCTTTTTCTAAACGATAGCCGCGTTTAAACAAACTAGGGCCAGTCGTATCCAATGTGATCATCGCATGGTCTTTCAATAAAGCGACTTCTAATTGGAAAAAAGCGCCAGTTTCAGTCAGCGGCACACTTGCCGGACGATGATATACTTCTCTTAAGCGATTGACGATTGCTTTTTTGGTAATCGCTTGGCAGTCAGGTACACTATACAATTTTGATTTGATTGATTTTCCGGCTACTGGAAATTCAGCGTCTAACGGTAAAAAGTCTTCCCACGGTAACGCTTTAACTTCTTCAAACAGCTGATCGAAAGTCAATACGTCAAATTCCCCAACGACGATTTTGATACGGTCCGCTGTACGGAGCCACAAGTTCGCGGTAGCAATGGTCTCCATTGTCCCTTTAAAGCGCGCTCGGCCGTTTTCAACCTCACACTCGATCCCTAAATCCCGTAATTCTTTGCCCACTAGTGCTTCTAAACCGCTCGCAGCGGTGGCAATACAATTAAATGTTTTTTCAGTCATAACGCTCTCCTTCTTGGTATAAAAAAACCTTCCGTTGCTGGAAGGATTCCCTGATAGGTTGTGATTTTCTATAAGCCATGTTTTGTCCGTATTTTCCTCAGGGAGAAGAAAACACTGGGTAATTATCTATCTGCAATTACTTGCCTTCTTGCTCCGTTCATTTCCGTGCAAAAAGTGCCCCTACCATTGTTTGGGTTGCTCGCTCGAGGGGTTTACCGCGTTCCACCAAGACGGTTTCCCGGCTTGCTTCGTCACTGTGGCACTTTCAAGGATACTTTGGCATAGCTTGCACCTTAGCCATTTTTCCTGCCGTTACTTTCTCAAGTACCCTAGCTTATGGTTTCGCTAGGCACGAACACTACAAGCGTCTCAGCTTGTGCGAGCATGGACTTTCCTCAGCATAATCGAGTTATGCCGCAATTACCCGAAAACCACAACTATCTTTTCTACATTAGAATTGACGGGTTTTTTCGTTGTCATCTTCAAAATCAGCATTTGTATAGTTGCTGTTGTAGGAAGAAGAACGAGTGACAGGTTCTGATTCACGATCAAGCTTTTTGCCAAAAACTTCTTTTTCAAGATTAGACAAACGTTTTAAAATATCAAAATTTGTGACTGTTTGGCTTTTCGGTGCTTCTTGTTGAACACGAGAAGCGATTGCTTGGTTTTTCGACAATTGATCGATTTTCGCTGTCAGACGATCGTTTTCTTCTTGCAGGGCTAAGATCTCTTTATTGTAGCTTTCGTAGTCTTTAATGATATTATCTAAAAACTCGTCCACTTCCACTGGATCATATCCACGCATTTTTGTTTTGAATTCTTGTTGCAGAATATCTTTTGGACTATAAATTAAATTTGCCATTATTTACACCTCATTGTTTATTCCAAATGGTTTTCACTTTCTAGACCATTCTATCAAAAAATATACGAAAATCAAAGTAAATTACTATCAAATGTTGCGTTTTGTAAATCATCCATTGTTATTTGATGAATAAAGTAGGGATTTTGCTCACTATAGGCTTTCGCATCTCTTAAGAAATAATTAGGTTTTCCTGGAAATTCGTCATCATATAACACAAGTGCACCTTCAGTATGCTCCAGTAAAAACGCTGTGTGATTTCTTAATTGACTGGGGTCTTGGTAAGGCTTATGGCTGGTGGCATTGACATAATCGGCAAATGACTTCGCTGTTTGCAGTGCCTGCTGATTCGTTTCGTTCCAATTTTCACCAAACCCTTCAAAAGGAAAAATAATTCCTAGTTTCAGTTCCGGGTATGTTTGTTTTAATTGTTCAATGACTTCGGCACACCACAGCTCTGCTCCAAGATTCCCGCTGATCAAGAGCCATTCTAGCCCTTCTTCGACATAATTGGTCAATGCCGACATTATTACTTTCTTAATAACTGCAATCTTGGGATCTTTTGCTTGAAAGACACCTAATTCATAATTACGATAGCCAGTAAAGTATAAGGTTTTCATTGTTTCTCTGGTCATCTCTTTTCTTTCCAAACGACTTTTTGGTATAATGTTGCCTAGGAGTGTGAACAACATGGTTATTCGTTACCCGAATGGACAATCTACTACCTATGATGACGGCAAAAAACAAAAAATGCAAGAAAAACTAATAAAGCCAAAAACGTATGCCAATCGTGGGATGCGTTTTGAAGAAGCGATCAATGAAAGCAACCTTTATTATTTAAATCGCAAACTTGCGGTCATTCATAAGAAACCGACACCAGTTCAAATCGTCAAGGTAGATTATCCGAGAAGAAGCGCCGCCGTAATCAAAGAAGCCTACTTTCGAGAGGCCTCTACTACCGATTACAATGGGGTTTATCAAGGGCAATATATCGACTTTGAAGCGAAAGAGACTCAAAACAAAACGTCATTTCCCTTTAAAAATTTTCATCCACACCAAATCAAGCATATGGAAGACTGTTTGGAACAAGCGGGATTATGTTTTGTTCTTTTATGGTTTTCTAGTCTACAACGCTGCTTTTTTCTAGATAGCAAGTGCTTAGTTTCTCAGTGGCACCTGCAAAAGGAAACGGGAAAAAAATCATTGACGTTGGCCTATATCGAAACCAATGGGATCGAAATCATCCCCACTATTGCGCCGCGTATTCCCTATTTAAAAGCAGTTGATCAATTTTTAACGATGAAGGAGAATGATGAGTATGGCAAATGAATCACAATCGAGGACCTCTCGGCATGATTCTAAGAAAGGCACTGCTAAAAAAGCACCAAAGCCCCCTAAAACCAAAGCCAAAGGCAAACGAAGTATTGGGAGTATTCTTTTAAAAGTGTTTATGGGCCTATTTTTCTTAGGCTGTATCGGGATTTTATCAGGAATGGGGCTGTTTTGGTGGTACGCCAAAGATGCACCAGCACTTGATGAAACACGTTTGGATTCGACTGTTTCTTCGCGCTTTTATGCCTCCAACGGTGAATTGATCACTGAATTCGGAAGTGAAACGAGAGAAAAAATCACCGCAAGTGAGATTCCCCAACTGCTGGAAGATGCGATCGTCTCTGTCGAAGATCGTCGGTTCTATCAGCATATCGGGGTCGATCCGATCCGAATCGTTGGTTCTGCATTATCCAATGCCACAACCGGCGGTATGCAAGGCGGAAGTACGTTGACTCAGCAATTGATCAAGCTGTCCTTCTTTTCTACCAGCGCCGAAGATCAAACGTTACGAAGAAAAGCACAAGAAGCTTGGATGGCGGTTCGGCTTGAACAAACCAAATCAAAGCAGGAAATTTTGACTTACTATATTAATAAGGTATATATGTCCAACGGGGTTTATGGAATGCAAACAGCTGCTATGAAGTTTTACGGCAAACCTTTGGCTGAACTAGACCTAGCGCAAACCGCTTTGATTGCTGGTTTACCAAATGCCCCTTCTGCGTTTGATCCTTTCGCTCATCCTGATAATGCGAAAAGTCGTCGAGATGTGGTTTTAGGCGCAATGCTTGAAAACGAGAAAATCACGCAAGCGGAATATGATGCGGCCGTTGCCGAAGATATTCAAGAAGGATTGCAAGAAAACCCGCGAGAAAACCAAGAGTGGAAGTACTTTGATAATTACTTCAACGAAGTGATCGCAGAAGTCAAAGAAAAAACCGGCAAAGATGTTTATACCGATGGCTTAGATATTTACACCAATGTCGATATAGATGCGCAAAAACGGTTATATGACATCGTCAACAGCGATGATTATGTTAATTATCCAGACGACAAGATGCAAGTTGCCGCTACTTTAGTTGATGTCAATACGGGCAAAGTCACGGCTCAAATTGGTGCCCGCAACGTTGATGACGTTCTAGCAAACAACCTGGCTGTCAACGTCGCTCGGGACTTTGGATCGACCGTTAAACCGATCACAGACTACGGCCCTGCCTTCCAATTTCTACAAGACTCTACCGGTAGAATGATTTTAGATGAACCTTATACTTATAAAGGAACCGATATTCCTGTGTACAACTGGGATCGCCAATATATGGGCAATATCACGCTTCGAACTGCTTTAGCAGAATCCAGAAATGTACCAGCAGTGAAATTGTTTGATGAAGTTGGAGCGGATAATATCGCCGACTTTCTTAGCGGGTTGGGTATCGAATACCACACGATTACTCAATCTAATGCGATTTCTAGCAATACGGATAAATTAGATGGCACAAAATATGGGATCTCCAGCCTGAAAATGGCCGCTGCTTACGCTGCTTTTTCAAACGGTGGAACCTATTATGAACCTCAGTACGTCAACAAAATCGTCATGCAAGATGGGACCGAAGATGAAGAATCCTTTAAAGTTGATGGTCAAGAAGCAATGGATGATACGACGGCTTATATGGTGACCGATATTTTGAAAGATGTTATTTCTGTCGGTACTGGGACCAATGCGCAAATCGATGGGTTATACCAAGCAGGGAAAACGGGAACTTCCAATTACACCGATGACCAGCTAGCACAACTGGATACATCAAACGGTGCTTATCCGGATATAACTTTTGCCGGCTATACTCCCTCCTACTCATTGGCGGTATGGACCGGATACAACGACAAAATGACACCGATCACTGATAGCAGTACCCATGTGGCTTCTGATGTCTATCGTGAATTGATGCGCTATGTTTCTGCTTCTGTAGAAAACACGGACTGGACAATGCCAGATGGACTGACACGGATCGGAAGAGAGCTTTATCTTGAAGGGACATACACGCAGCCAAGCTATTCAGCACCAAGTTCGTCCAGCAGTAGTTCGTACGTTGAACCGACGACACCTTCTACAGAAAGTAGTGAAGCAACACCATCAAGTACAACAGAATCATCAAGCGAAGTGACACCCCCAGTGACAACACCTGATGAGGATGATTCATCTTCGGTCGTTACACCTCCTGCTTCTAGTCAGGATCCTGGCTCAACAACGCCTTCCAGCAGTGAAGAAAATCCTTCCTCACCGCCGGATCCACCAGAACCAAATGATGGTAACTCCGAATAACTGAGAATAGTGAAAAACAGTAGATCAGATTTTGATCTACTGTTTTTTTAATAACGACCATATAAATGTAGAAGCTTACTTTTCAAGCTCTTCAAAAAGCAATTTTTTATCTGAAAGCTGATTAACTTGATTATGCAGATCGTCAAACAAATGAATCACATTTTCTTTCGTTTCGTTCACTTCAAAAAGAATCTCCTTGGCACGATCATGAATGCCATCGATTCGCATTTCTGTCGTACGGATCATTCGTTCAGATTCGATCTTCGCTTCTTGAATCGTGCGATTTGCTTTTCTTCTAGCAAAGACTAAAACCTCACTGATTTCTGTTTGGAACTGCTCGTTTTCGATTTGTAGGGTTGCATTTTCTTCCCGTAGTGCTTCGATCTTCGCCTGAAGCTCTGCGACTTCTTCATTTGATTCGCTAGCTGAAACTTTTGCTGCAAGCTCTTCTTTTTCTGCCAATTGCTGTTTCAAATCAGCAATTACTTCTTGCAACTGCTGGATTTCTTGCCGCTTCAACGTCCATTCAGCGCGTTCCTTTTCGTAATTTTGTTTCTCTTTTTGCTCTTTTTCTTGCTGAACAGCTAACTTAGCTTCTAATTGCTGGATCTTTGCTTCAAGTTTTTCTGTATCTACTTTTGTAAGCTGTTCTTCTAGGTCTTTGACTTTCTTATTCGCTTCTACTAGCGAAGCTTTTAATTCTTTTGCCTCTGCTTCTTGTTGAGCCACTACCTTCTGCTGTTTTTTTAACTGTTTTTTTTCTTCCTGTAGTTGCTCGTTTTCTAAAATCAATTCTTTAATTTCAAAAGATAAATTTTCAATCATATGATCCTTTTCTTGTTCTTCTGACTCTTGCTGATGTGTCTGGTTTATACTCAATTCTTTCTCCATACGTTCTCCTTTATCTTCAACGAGTTGACTATCCTTGGCGTGGTTATCACGGTTCCCAGAGGATTTTTGCTGCACTGCTATCTTTTTGACACTTTGATCTGTCTGTTGATCAACAGACACTCTTTGCTGAGAAATCGGTTTTGCTAAAGTCTGTGCGACAGGTTTCGCTGTTTCTTTCTGGGTTTTAGGGGGTTCATTGTCCGCTTGTCGATTGGTTCCTTTCTCTTTTTTTTCAGGCGTAGCCTTTGCGAACCCTTGATCCTCAATGATTCCCTCTTCTTGATTTGTCTCCTCAAATTCATTCAACTCTTCTATGGATAATTGATTTACTTCATCCATTAGCTTTTGGACAGAAAACAAACCTTTGTTTTTCTTTTTCATCATTAATTTTTCACACTGCCTTTTTGTTCATTTGTATTGATCGTTTCACTTTGATCCGTTCGAGGAGTAGAGGATATGCTTTCGCTCCCCTCGTTATTAGCTACTTCTTGAGCGTCAGTGTTTGGAAAGCTGCGTTCTAAAAGGGTCCAAACTCCATTCTCGTCACGAATGATCGTCTGCTCAAAGGACTGATCAGAATCCTTGGAAAATTGAACAGATAAGGTTCCTTGGGTGATCAAGGGAACGTTCTGCATATCATGTAGTAGACGAGAAAAATTTTCTTCCCATCCGTTTAGGTCATCAATTGATGGTAATTTGCTAGATAGAACAATCGAGATTTCTTGCAAGGGCTGATCAACAAAAATCATCGCTACAGTGCGGCCTAGATATGGTGATAACTGATAGGCCAACTCATATTCAGCTGCAAACTGTGCTTCACGATCATTGGATACGAGTAAATGCTCCCAATCAATCGCTTCAAAAGCAAAGCCGTTCTCAGGATAAGCAAAAATCGGCATACGCATCAATTCCGTTTGCTCAGTTCTTAGCGCGAAGACTTCCTCTTTCAATTGACTGGTTTCTTCTTGCAGCTTTTGCAAATGAATGCCGCCTGTCAGTTGAAAAACTGTTAATAGCAAGACACTTACGATTATGGCACTACTGCAGCCCAATACAATTAGCAAGTGCCCACTACGCAGGTTGTGCTTAAATAAACGAAGTTTCCTTTTGGCTAAAGCATCTGACGACAGCTGCTTTTCAACTTTTCTTAATAAATATTCTCGATACAATCGCCAACCGATGATACTACCTGCTCCAATGGCAAGCAGTATCATCCCAATATAAATAAAAATCACAGTCTCTTCCTTCCATCAAAACTAAAATTCGTTTTATTCATCCCTTTTGATACAAACTTAGTCTCGTTGATATGTTGCAAGAAATGAATCATCGCAAGCTTCCTTTCAAGAAGCTGATGTGTCAGAAGAACGTGATCACCACACCATAAAAGGTTTTACTTGAAACGATTCCAAATTCTCTACTATCACTTGAAGTGAGCAGTGCATCGCCAACGACAAAGTACTCATCTTCTTTGAGGTACCCCCGAATCGGCAACGCCTCAAAGGCTTCATCCTTCACAGTGATCATAAATGAAAAATCAAAGTCAGTATCCTCCGCCCCAATCAACAAACGCTCCTGTGTACGAACGAAGGAATCTCCCGGCACACCAATCACTCTCTTGATCAAAAATTTCCCTTCCTGTTCGAAAGCGATCAGCTGATAGCGATTTGGCTGGCGCTTTTTATGGATCAGCACAACTTGTCGATCCTCGATCGTCGGCAGCATGGACGCTCCTCTGACTAACGCCAGTCGATACGGCTGAAGAAACGCAATAAGCAAAAGGACCATCAAAAAGATACCGCTGATAGGAAGACCTATTTGTCTATGCCTTTTACTCATATTGCCAGCCCTCCATCCTTATTTTGGCATAATATATGAAACACTTGATGAGTGCGCCAATTCATTGCTGATCACGCGATAAGAGATTGTGGTTCCACCATAGACATTTCCTTCTGAAACCAAAATACCATTTGGACCAACGGCTTCAACAAAAGCGACATGCCCATAACGAGGATCAGATCCAGCTGTTCCAGGTGCAAAAGAGATCATACTGCCTGCTTTAGGCGTTTGACTGACGTTGTAACCTAAACGTCGTCCGGTATTGCCCCATTGACCACCATTTCCCATGTAGTCATCTACTTGACCGCCTAATTGACTCACGCGATTGAACACATACCAAGTACATTGTCCAACAGGATACGAACCAGAAAGATTGTAGTCACGACCGTTGTATTCTCGAAATGTCATGAGGGAGCGATACTCTTCTGGAATTTGTTCTTTCCCTTGGATAAACAAGCCTGTTTCTGTTGCGATCACTTGGTCATATTGCGTCAATCCATAGACCGCAATCAGTGAATTGATTTTTTTACTATAATTAACATCGGTCGCATAAGTGCCCGTCAAAGCATCTGCTGCCCGAAGATAGTTTTTTGATTCAGAGCGCCACACGTCTTGATAAAAGGTTGGATTTCCAGTGATTCCTCCGCGAATCAATTTGACATAATCAGCCATGGAATCTCGATAACTTGAATAGGAACGAAAGGCGGCTTGAATTTGGAATAGTTCTCCGTTGCCTTTATCTTCCATTGTTGGTAAAGTCACGCTGTTTCCTTGATAACTGCCTTTGATCCCAAAAAGGTTATAGTGGGGACTGCTGGAAAGCCCGCTGTCGCCACTGCCGCTTTCAAGGATCGCTTGCGCGATCAATACAGAAGCAAAGACATCGTATTCTTGCCCTAAGCTTTGGGCTTCTTGTGCCAATGTTTCAATAAACGTCTGGGTCTTTTGATTCACTGTAAATTCGTAAGGGGCTGGATATTCAGTAACTAGCTTTTCGCCATATGTAGCCAATTCAGGATTTGATAGCCGTCTGATCGATAGCGGCTCTTCGATAGAAACCCGCTGAACTTCGATGGCAGTTTTCGTTGGCTCTTCTTGATTTGTCACTAAACTTGCTTGGTAACCATCTGCGAGGTAGATACCGATTAACTTATTTGCGTCATATAAAAGATCCCCCGGTTGTAATTGTTCAACCTGCTGTTCTTTTTCTATCCAGCTAGCTTCTCCTTTTATAACCGCTTTGATCCGTTCATTGATCCATTCGTCCATCGTCAATGGTTCTTCTAGTTCACCAATTTGCCCGATGATCTCGTAGACGAATGCCGCTTGCCATTGCGCATCATAATCAGCTAATATCGGCAAGGTGAAATCTAACAGATTCGAATCTGCGATCTTTGCTGCCCGAAAACTCTCTGGTAAATCAATGGTACGTCCATCATAAAAAGAATTTTTCAAGTCAGAAGTAGCATCTGGTGATTGAACGACAGGGTTTATTACTTGCTCAGGTGCAATAATCGGAGGTGTTTTCGGCTCCTCTTTTTTTGCATTTTCAGTATTTTCGTTGCTCTCAGTTGAAATTTCATTTTCTTTTGGTACCAATGACTCATCAATCAAGTCGGTCTCTTTTGGCTTGTTCTCTGTTTCTACTTCTAGATCGTCCGTTTCAGCATCTATTTTTTCCTCTTCCTCGGAAGGTTCTGTGGACTCTGATTCCTCTATTTTCTCCGTTTCTGATGACTCGGTCGTTTGCGTTGAGTCTGCTTCTCCAGACGAATCAAGAGATTCTACAACGGTATCTGCTGTTTCTGAATCCATAAGCGGCTCATTTGATTCGGAGGATAACTCGGTCGAGCCCTCCGTTTGCTCTTTGCTGACATCTTCTTGACTCTCTTGGGCTTCTGCTGCCGATGAATCTAGATCATCAAGTTCCTGTTCGACATTTGTATTTTCTGAATAGTTATCAGGCTGAGGGCTTTCGTTCGCCAGTAATACGGGAGAAACAAAAAGTTGGCTTGCTAAAATCCCAGCACTGAATAATGTTAAATATGACTTCTTTTTTCTACTCTTCATACAGTTTCCTTTCTCTTGTTTCAGCCGGCATCCTTGGTTTTGATCAAAACCTGACGAACTGATTCAAAGTTGCTTGAATAGTTTTTGCACGAGTTTAGGTGAACTCTGTATCTTCGCGATTATTTTTGAAGCAAACGATTGATTCAGCCAGCTTAAGCAGATTTTGCTCAGCAGCGTGATCTACCATAAAAAAGCGTTAAAATCCACTGCTTTTCAAACGATTTACTCACTGTCTTCCTATCAAGAATGGAAGCTGTCATAGGCGTCAACAGCTTCCATTTGATAAGATTGAGCATCGATCATTCGGTAGATGGGACAAAACTTAACTCCCATTCAATCGTTGCTTGATAGGTCATGTTACGCGGATTTGATCCAATGGGTACTTCAAGTTTGACACTATCCCCCATCGTCCCCATATCCCCGTAGCGCTGAATCCAGGTACCGCTTCCTTCATTTGCATCCGCTTCAGCGATCAAAGCGGGTACCCCAGGATCAAGGATCATTGATTCACTATAAGTGGGAGGAATTGCTGAATTGGCGGCATTCGTCAGCATAACTGCATTTTCTAAAATAATTCGTGCACCCCGAAGTTCTTCTCCTCGATCATTACGAAATCCTGCAGCAGATAATGTCGCGTTTAGTTCCCAGCCGGTAAATTGAGCGCGCCGGTCAGAAATCTGCACGTAATTTGGCCGTTCCTCAGTTACTGAGCCATCTGCACTGCTAAGACGTTGCGGCAATGCATTGTACTGTTTGGTATCTGCACTTATTGATACATCTCCAAAGCTATACTGGGAGATGAAATCGATACTGATAAACCCTAAATGTTCTGGTATATCCGGTTTATTTTCTGGGTTCACTTCAATATCTGGCGCGATCGGATCTCGTGGATTCATTGTGGCAATCTCTTGAACAACTGTTTCAGCTGTATCGAATTTTCCATTTAAGAAAGCGTAAGCCGTCACCGTATTATGTTTTGTAAACCGATCCCCCTCGGCTAAGGTCAAGCTGAAATCACCATTTGCATCTGCTTGAAGATGAAACAAGCTGTTATCATCAAAAGAGGGTGATTGCAGTTGCGGTGCGGGAATTGCTGGATCTCCGTCAAAACGAATCACACTATAAGGTGTGGCTTTTCCCTTAATGATTCTTGAGCCTTCCAGTGCCGGGTCTTCCGTTAATGGTTCTAAATGAACCTCGACATCTGGAATATATTCAAATAGGATACGTTGTGCTCTTGTGGTAAAATTCGCGCGAAAATGATCAACGATCTCTTGTGAGATGGAAGAAACATTCGAAATCGATGACAAGGTAGAGGCAAAATTCACTTTTAAATTGAAGATTGGACTCCAACTGAAGTCTGGTTCCTCCGTCAAGTTTCCATGCCGCCATTGCTTCGCAGCTTGAATATCCACATCTAATAGCCCGCCGCTGCCGGAAATCGAAATAAGGCTACTATTTGCTGCATTTCCGGTAACCGCCCTTGTTTTCTCTAAATTGATGCGTTGTGCATCCGCAAAAGTGAAGGTTGAGGCCGAGCTCAAAAATGTCATCAAGGAATGAGAGGGATTGGTTCCGTCCGACTTAATATCCAAGACTCCTTCTTTAGCAACAATAAATGTGGCGGCACCGGCTACATGGATCACTCCGGAGGTGGTGGTCCCTTGATTCACTGCATCAATTTCGACACTGCTTTTATTTCCAATAAGCATCGTGCTTCCAGCACCCATGTAGATAATGTTATAGCCCCATCCATTGAGGCTTGTGGTACGTCCATCAGCTTTGATTACCACTTTGCTATCCTCAGACATTTCAAAGTGGGCGCCGCTAGCATACATACTGATTGCGGGGGAGTTGGCTCGGGCAGTCAAATGAAGCTCTGATCGATTACCGATATTGATCCGTCCATTCGCTATATAAATATTTGCTCCAAAAGCCTCACCGGCTGTTCCAGCTGCACGCAGAGACATCTTTGCATCATTGCCAATAGTCATACGCCCCGTTGCATAATATAAATAGATATTGCCGGAATTTATTGTCGACATGTCAACTGTTGCGTTATCAAGAATTTCCAATTGTGTTACTTCCATATTTGCTTGGTTGGTTGCATTGATCGTTTGCACACGTCCAGATCTGGAAGTATATGTCGGAGTTTGATGCGATATTACTTCGCCAGACATAATAACAGGTGTCGCTAACGAGTGGATCAACTGATTGCCCGCGTTGGTTAAATTGTGGTAACGCATTCTGGATAGATTTTGTTGCGGAATACTCATATTTGTAAAATTCATGAAGCCATAATAGTTGCCATGAACGATATCGATATTTTGGTACGTGATATCCCACGGCGATGCACTATTGACGGTACTATCATAAAATCCGACAGCAACAGCTCTAAAGTCGATTTGATACCCATTGCCTTCGATCACAAGCGTTCTCGAAATTCCAGAAGCATTGGTCCAAATATAGGCTACCCCATTCGACGGGTTGGAAGTTGCACTTCCCGCAGCCACTCCGGAAACTCCTTGAGTAGGATTGTTTGATGATTCAAAGTCATTTACGATATTGATATAATTTACTTCTCTATTCACGATTGCCGCCATAAACTCTTGCCAGTTGGAAACATCCCGATGACTGATTTCGTCTAACGGTGTGACCGGTTCTGTCAATTGGGCAATTGCTTCTGCTTGGTCAGCTTCTGTGTCTTGCTGATTCTCATTTAGGTTCGCGTCATTAGGAGGTTGCGTGGTTCGTTTCCCTTCCTGCGGCGTGTCTGATGGTGAGACCTCTGTCTCGATCGTTTCATTATCTGCATCATCATCCAAGTCCTCTTCCCCGTCATCTTCTGCCTGTACTTCGATCGTTAGTTCCGCTTCACCTATAAAAAGTCGATAATCGCCTATTTTATTAAAGACGATAGGAATCTCGAACTCCATTAGCTCTTCATCAAAGGTAAGCGTCCATTCCTGTTCTTCTTCAGACAGCTTCTTATTCTTCACTTCTGCAGCAAATTCTTCTTCCACGATCGCTGCTTCTTTCGCTACAACTAGCGTAATCTCATTTAAAGGTTGGCTTGATACGACGAAAACGTCGATCGGTTGATCCACGACACCTTCAATCACACTAACTGGAAACTGAAAAAAAGGGTTATGGATGTCAAATTCTTTTGTTTGGATCGGTTGTGTTGCTTTATCAAGCAAGGACATATTCTGCGTTTCATCCAACGGTTCAATCGTGTGATCGATGGCGTGGATTTCCGGCAATAGGATACTGCTCAGACTTGGAAAAAAAGTTTGCACACTTAGTAATCCAATAATGATCGCAATTATTACCTTGTGCGGGGTATTCTTCATTTCAACTTTTCCCACCTTCCTTTGCATTTTTTTTCTTATGAACAATTAGGATGATCGCAATAATTAGAAGCAAGCTGATTAGACCAGCCGTGGCGATCATCCACCAATTGAGTGACGTATCTACAGTGACATCGAGTTCATTTAAGCGGCGAGCATCTTCTGCCTCTACGCTAAATATCTGTTCCCAAGACCACTCTTCCTCTCCTGACCGCGCAGTAAGATTCAATACATACTCCCCATTACGAAAACGATCGCCATCCAAGGGAATTGGGAAATGCATATGTGAATTAGGAGCCATTTGCATAGATGATTGACTTGTTTCATATAAGATCGTCTCACCACCAACAGAACGAATTTCAGCTGTTACTTCCAATTGATTGACAAATGTTGCTGTATAATTTTGGATAACAGCACTAAATACGTTTCGGTAGTTTACTTGATCGGCAAAAACATCAAGCAGTTCCAATCCCGGATCCGTTGCGGACCGATTGTTGCTTACTACCACACCAATGACATAGGAAAATGCATTCCGAATACCTAATCCTTCTTCAGCAGATTGTGTTTGCTCCTCTTCCGAAATAACCTCTTTGATTCGAATGCCACCTGCCAAAACCCCTTTGAATTCCTCTTCCGGCATCGTAATCGGTAAAGAAATGATTCGTTTTTCTAATGGATCGAACAATACGGTTTCAGGCACCTCTACCAGTTCATCAATTGATGCAGGTAAAGTCGGATCAGGGGATTCTGCATCCCTGCCATATTCCACAACACCATTCACATTCGTAAATGCCGTATGGGCAGAAATTTCTATTTCGATCGCTTGATCAGAACCATTTTCGATCTCTAAAGCCAATTCATCACGTTCTCCTGCCCCAAGATTTAAATCGAAATACCCCAACGCCCCTCCTTCCAGCTGACTTTCCGGTAAGATAGGCGTCACATAAAAGTTTAATTCTGATTCTGTCTGAGCATAGCTCATTCTTGGTGAAAAAAAGAATGATAGTAGGATGACCGCACAGGTAACCGTTTTTATCCATTTCATTCTCATACGTTGTTCAGTCAAAAGTGGTTCTCCTTCCAAAAAAGGCAGGAATAATTTACTATTCCTGCCAGTTGTTTCTTGTTGCAAGCTATGATCCTTCTTACGGATTTACTGTTTCGCCGCCACTATCAACAGAAGCAGTTAGCGTCCATGTCATTTCCGCAGTATAGTTAGTTGCTAGCTGCGTGGTAGAGCCTGGTACAAATAGTTGAATATCATCATTTCTGATCATTTCGCCTTCTTGTTTATTAAGATTTTGTTCCGTCAATTTTTCCTGATCTCCCCAGTAAATCGATGAAGCGCCCGCGCCTTGACCGACCGAAGCACGCATGACAGGAATGTCTTGATCGTTGACATCTAGGATCAACGCATTTTGTTCTTCATTATTGATAACGGCACTTGGCTGTAAGTCTCGATCACCCTCGCCTTTGTTGAACACGATTTCAGGGTTTGCCAACTTGATTTTTGCCCCAGTCAAGACATCTCCTGATTCAGAAGTAAAATCAGTTAGACTAACATTTAATGTCCAACCAGCATGCGTTCCTCGGGTATCTTGCACTTGGGCAAACGATACGTACGGTGTCGTCCCTGATTGATCAGCCAAATTACGCTCATCAGCAACGATTGAATACCAACGATCACTGGTAGAAATAGCATTCTGACCAAAATCGAATGTTTGTGGTGCATAAGCAATGGTAAATGGGCCCGTTTGTCCTGGCGGTGTTGGTTCGATTGTTTCTACTTCTGGGTGCACGACTGGCGGTTGTACCACTGTTAGATCGCTTCCGTCTGAGGTAAACCCTACAACGTTATCGGTAATCGTTTCTAATGAAGATTGGGCAAAGGCTTGAACGCCTCCTGCTAGTAAAGTGGTGGATAATACAGCGACCGTAGCTAAACGAATCTTTTTCATTTCTAGTTCCTTCTTTCTTTTTTTATTCAGTACAAAACCAAGTTACTGAACCGTTTCTCCGTCCGGTCCTGCTGTTGCAGCCAAAGTCCAAGTAAGAGTTGCTTCATAAAGAGCAGCGTCTTTTGCTGTTGATCCAGGAATAAGTAACTCAATTCCAGCATTTTCAACAACCTCTGCACCTGCTTCTACTTGTCGATTGATTTCTTCCTGATCGCCCCAAACGACTGACGATACGCCAGCACCTTTTGTTTGAGCAGCGGTCAGAACCGAACGTTCACTATTTGTAGCATCTAAAATCAATCCATCCGCATGAATTTGTGGCTCATTTTCTTGGTTGCTTCCGTTATATTCCAATTTTGGCGAATTAAAACGAATTCTTGCTCCAGTCAGTTCATTATTCTGTGTTCCTGATTCAAAAGCACTTAAGGAAACTTTTAAATCCCAACCAGCATTTGTCCCACGCGTATCTTGGACTTGGGCAAATGAAACATAAGGAACTCTTTCTTCACTATCTTCCGCGTCTTTTAGCTTGTGTAATTCAGCCACTAGCTTATATTCTTGATCGGTATTAGAAATCACTTGCTCACCGAAATTAAGCGTAGGTGCGTAAGCAATGGTCAATGGTCCCGTTTGTCCTTCCGGGCCGACTGGATTGATCTCTACATCTGGACCATTAGGACCAGGATTTGGTGGTTGAACTACTGTCGCTTCGCTATCGTTTGGTACAAAGAGAACTTTCCCTTCTGTATCATGGTTTGTTACACTCTCAGTAGCGAAGGCTTCCGCGCTAAAAGTAAATAAAGTTGCAGCTAAAACAGCTGCCGATGCAAATCGTACGAATTTCAAATTCATCCCTGCTTTCAAATTATTTGTCTTTTCTTTTTAACCATCACAAATTTTGATCGATGTTTGGTATATTGCACATACAATACAACCAGTACAAGCAGTAATCCAAGAAAGATTACGCCGTAAGTTCTTGTCTCGTTGGTCTTTGGTAAAATACCACCTGGTTTTGCTACCTTGTTTGGTGGCGATATATTCTCTGTAGGGCCTGCTGGCGGTGCTGGTTCGGGTTGCCCAATAGGCTCATAAACACCGGTAAAGAGCACAGAGCTTTCTGTTTCAACCGACTGCACTTCCTGAGCATTCACCGCTGCCGTAGAAATAGTTATCCCATAAAAAAGAGTGCAAAACAGAACCATACGAACTAATTTCCATACCTTTTCTCCTTTCATTCTCCCTCCTCCTCTATACTTGCCACGTCTTATAAGTGATCTTTTCAAAACAGCGTTTGCCTAAGACCCGTTAACAAAAATGATTTTGAGATCGTTTTAGAATCATTTGAACTGTGCAACGCTTTTTCTGTCATTCGTAAAATAGCAGAGAAAGACTTATAACTTTTGACAAAGTTCACTATACTGATGATTTTCACAGATTTGAAATATTATTTTTCACCAATGGGTGAATTTTCTTATTAATATTCCTTTTTATTGACCAAAAATAAGCATTTTTATAAAAAGAAAGGGTAAAAATTTTGCGAAAGAAGCCCATCATACTAAGCTTACAAATAGTTTCAAAAAAAAGGCGTATTGGAAGGTTCATTTCGCATCGAGCATCACCCCTCACACGATCTCTTTGTGAAAAAACACCTGATTTTGAGTGGTGTAATCAAAAAAATTCAGTAAGCTTATGTTTTTCCAGTTACTTGAAAGGGCTTTAATAAAGGGTATTACGTTAATTACCTGTTCTTTTATCAATTTGTGCAAAAAAAAACGCTAAGCGATTTCGCTTAGCGTCTTGATCCTAGATACTTTTGGTCTATGTTCACCATTAAATGGTTTTCTTCCCCTTCATGCGAAGCTTTCCTTCTTGGCACATCGCCAACAAAGGGCAAATCTCACACTTTGGCGCCCTCGCGGTACAATGATAACGGCCAAAGAAAATCATCGTATGGTGGGTTTTGACCCATAATGGTTCGGGAATCTTTTTCATCAACGTTTGTTCAACTTCTAGTACATTGGCATCTAATTTACAAATGCGCAATCTTTTTGACACCCGTTCGACGTGGGTATCGACAGCGATTGCCGGTATCCCATAGGCATCACCAAGTACCACATTCGCAGTTTTTCTGCCGACACCTGGCAAAGAAACCAAATCTTCTCTTGTTTTCGGCACTTCACCACCAAAACGTAGCAATAGTTCCGAAGCACAAGCTTTGATATTTTTTGCCTTGTTTCGATACAGACCGATCGACTTGATTTTTGCAATCACATCTTCTAAAGGTGCTTCGCTCAAAGCTTGCGGTGTAGGATAAGCCTCAAAAAGTGCCGGGGTGACTTTATTTACCGAGACATCTGTTGCTTGCGCACTTAAAATGACTGCGATCAATAATTCAAACGCATTTTTGGATACCAATTCACCATGCGCTTCGGGAAACATCTCGTACATTGTTTCGATGGCGATCATTGTTTTTTCTTTGCTGATCATAGGACTATTTGAACTCCTTGTCTGTTACTCTCCTTCTAACCAATTATGCATAGGGATTTTGGGCATTGGCCCTTCTTCCTGTGAAATATTCTCATTTTGAAGAAATTGTTTTTTTCTTCTTTTTTGTTCTTCCTCAACTTGCGCTTTCGACGTGATATTCTTACGTTCCCAAGAAAGTAAGATACGATCGATGTAATTTAAGCTATAAGCCTGATTCAAAACCGCTTCTCGCAAAGCAAACTGAATCAGTTCCGGATCGTAATGGTCCTCATCCAACCACTGCCCGATCCGTTGGTATTCGATTGCTGACAATGGCCGACCAAACTCGCCTTCAAACAAGCGATATAACCCACGGATTTTTTCTTCATTTGATTCTACTGCCTCATTTTTCGATTGCTGTGTCAAGAGAAATTCTAAACGGTCATAGATTCCTGTGAAATCATAATAATCAACCATTTTTCCGGCAGCATCTTTTTTTGATTCCATTCGCAGTACATCTTTTTTAAGTAATTGATTTAACCAATGATAAATTTCTTTTTGATCACTCCCCATCACAGAGGCAATCTCACGTAAATCGGGGAAATCATTTCCTTGCTCATGACTGCGATACAACTGCAGCCATAACAAAAATTCGTCATTTGTCAATCCAAGATGATGGTAATTTTCTAAAAGCAAATTTGATATCGTTGTTTGCCCTTTTGCTAAATAGTCCTTTAACGAAACCATACTGTATCCTCTTCTCCTTGATTCACCTGAAACTCTATGATCCTTTGGTCCAAGATCGATCCAATAAAAAGGGGACGACGCAAAGGCGGACGTCCCACGATTCATTCTTGGTTACACTTTTTCTTTGACTGCTGCGATGATCTCAACTTCAACCAAAACATCTTTTGGCAAGCGGGCAACTTCTACAGCAGAACGTGCAGGTAACTCTTCATTGAACAATGTGCTATAGGTATTATTGAAAGGAACGAAATCATTCATATTTTTTAAAAAACATGTCGTCTTAACGATGTCATCTGGCGTAAGTTCCGCCGCTTCAAGAATCGCGTTGATATTTTTCAATACTTGCTGAGTCTGTACTTCAATCGTCGTACCGACAACTTCCCCCGAAACAGGATCTAATGGCACTTGACCAGAAGCAAACAAAAAGCCGTTTGCGATTTTTGCTTGAACATAAGGACCGATTGCTTGTGGTGCTTGATCTGTAGAAATTATCTTCATTTTGTTTCCTCCTCTTTCACTTGGCATTCGGGACATAGACCATAAACTTCTAGTCGATGGTTATTTATTTGATACCCAGTTAATTTCGAAGCCGCCATTTCGACATCTTCCAATCCTGGATAGTAAAAATCAGCGATCTTTCCACACTTTTGGCAGATAGCATGATAATGAGGCTCCGTTGTAAAATCAAAACGACTGGAGGCATCTCCATAATTCATTTCTTTTACAAAGCCAATTTCTGTGAATAAACGTAAGTTATTGTATACCGTTGCGACACTAATACCAGGAAAATGAACTTCAATCGCTCGATAAATCTCTTCAGCGGTCGGATGGGCATCGTGACTGGCTAAAAACTCTAATATCGCTACTCGCTGCGGTGTAATACGAATATTTTCATGTTTTAATCGTTTGATCGCTTCATCGTAGATCGTACTCACAGGAGTTCCTCCATTTCTCTTATCTCACCTATCATACTATGTAAAACCTAAAAATTCAAACAGCTTTCCTTATTTTTTCAAAGGCAAAACGCTTTTTTCAGCCCGCTTCCGTCCCCTTTTTTCGAGAAAGAAAAGCAGACATTTCAATGCCTGCTTTCTCTCGATTGTTAGTCTTCAAACTGATACAGTGCTGTGGACAAATAACGTTCGCCATTGTCAGGCACGATTGCTAAAACTTTTTTGCCTTTGCCTAGTTCTTTTGCTACCTGTAAAGCAGCTTGGATCGCAGCCCCTGAAGAGATTCCAACTAAAATCCCTTCTTTCATCCCAACTTGCCGTGCAGTTTTCATCGCATCGTCACTGGCAATTGCAATGACTTGATCATAAATTTCGGTATCTAATACTTTAGGGACAAATCCAGTACCGATCCCTTGAATCTTATGCGGTCCTGGCTTACCACCTTCTAAAATCGCAGATTCAGCAGGCTCAACACCAACTATTTTCAAATTAGGATAGACGCGCTTCAGTTCTTTGCCCGCTCCAGTGATCGTTCCACCAGTGCCGATTCCAGCGACAAAAGCATCTAAACCTTTTGATTCAAATGCATCCTCAATTTCTTTTCCTGTCGTTTTTTCATGAATTTCTGGGTTAGCTGGATTTTCAAATTGTAATGGCATATAGTAGCCGTCTTGCTCCGCTAATTCTTTTGCTTTGTTAATGGATCCTGTGATCCCTTCAGACCCAGGCGTCAAAATCAACTCTGCACCATAAGCTTGTACGATTTTCCGTCTTTCGATACTCATCGTTTCTGGCATAACCAACACAACCCGATAGCCTTTTGCCGTACCGATCATGGCTAAACCGATCCCCGTATTTCCTGAGGTTGGCTCGATAATCGTATCGCCGGCTTTCAATAAGCCGCTTTTTTCGGCTTTTTCAATCATGGCTAAAGCAATTCTATCCTTTACGCTACCCCCAGGATTGAAAAACTCTAATTTCACATACACATCAGCAGAACCTTCTTCTACGATATGATTTAATTTGACGATTGGCGTATGACCAACTAATTCATTGACCGATTGATAGATTTTTGTCATTGAAAATCCCTCCCGTTCTTATTCTTCCATTCTACCTAAAATACCTCGGAGTTGCGAATAAAAAGTAAGCAATTTCAAATTTTTTTTCATATAGTTTTATACTTTGTTCTATTTCCACTGACTAGAGTTTGATTGCCACGTCAAAAAAACCTTAAGATTGGCTGCAATTGTAGCAATCCATCTTAAGGTTTTTAACTTACTTATACGATCAACTCTTGTCCGATAACGATGATCTCACTGGATAATCCATTCGATGCCATCAACGCATCAACGGTTGTGCCAAATCGGTTGGCGATATCCCAAAGCGTATCCCCAGAAGCAACTTGATAGCTCTGTGCTGAAGATGTACTACCTGAATACGTGGTCGTCGTTGTTTCGCTGGTCGTTGTGCTAGTTGTGTTTGTCCAGGCTGTATTTTGTGTCGTTCCTGTATCGAACCGTGTAAGCTGATAGGTTTCGATCAACCAGTTCAGTTTTTGTGCGTAACCTGGATCGGTAGCATAACGTCCCGTCAAGTAATTCGTTGCATCATAAAATGAGGTTGTTTGGCTTTTCCAGACACCACTGTAATGAGCAGTCCCTGTCGCGAAACTTGTACTTCGCAAGACGTTCGCATGATCCTGAAACGATTCCCAATAAGAGTTATATTGACGAAACGGTTCATTCATCTCTACCCACTGACCATTCAAATACTCTTGGGTAGGCATATACACACTTTGTCCGTTGTAACTGCCTTTGACCCCAAATAAATTGTAATAGGGGGCATTGGATAATGCGGAAGAACCATAGCCGCTTTCCAAAATCGCTTGAGCGATCATCACAGAAGCATATAGATCATTGTTGGCAGCAACATCTTGTGCTGACCAGCCAATTTGTTCGATGAACCCTGAGATGTCCTGCGTCGCATATTGATTCTCAGCAGCTTGTACCTGTTGAGGAACGAAAGTGACCGTCATTGGCGCTAACATCATTCCTGCACCCATCAAAGAGACCACCGCCTTTTTACTAGGTCTTTTCATCGTCTTCTTTGGTTGATGATGTCTTTCACTTCTTGTTTGATAACTTCCCATCTTTTTCCTCCAGTAACTGTACGTTTTTTCAAATAAATCAATACAGCTATTATACGGAAAAATGCCTAGCAGTGCAAACAATGTTCACTTCCGACCCGACAAAAGACTTTTAAAAAACTTCCTGGACATCCCTCTCAGTTTGTTAATCACTGAGAAGTTTTTAAAAAAACTATTAGAATGGGGTTGTATTGCTTCTTTCTTACTATTTAAAAAAGTCTATATCTTGTGGTGAAACCATTTTTCAGAAATCTTAGCCACTACTACCTTAAATAAGTCACTCTGGCACTTTCAGAGTGAGCAGTACTCGAAAAAAACACGCTCGAAAATCGAAAAGATTCTCGAACGTGCTAGCTTTGATTGATTGTCGATCAATTAATCGATTGATTTAAAAGTATTCACAACATTTTCAACACTAAAGCCGAATTCTGCTAATACTTTGTCGCCAGGTGCTGATGCACCGAAGTGATCGATCGCGATCACTTTTCCATGGCAACCGGTGTAACGTTCCCAACCAAATGGGGAAGCCGCTTCAATCGCTACCCGTTTCTTCACTGCTTTTGGCAAGACGCTTTCTTTGTATTCTGAGCTTTGTGCTTCAAACAAATCAAAGCTTGGTAAGGAGACCACCGATACATCGATGCCTTCTTCTGCCAATTTAGCTTGTGCTTGGACCGCAAGATTCACTTCAGAACCTGTGGCGATCAAAATACCCGCTGGTGTTTCACCAGCTTGTTTTGAAATCACGTAACCACCTTTTGCGACATTTTCATCCGCACCGGTTTGCGTGCCTTCGATCACTGGTAGGTTTTGTCGGCTTAAGACTAAGACCGTTGGTTTATCCGTTGTTGTCATAGCCAGTTTCCAAGCAGCACGGGTTTCGTTGCCGTCTGCTGGACGAATCACTTGGACATTTGGCATGCAACGGACGCTAGCTAATTGCTCGATTGGCTCGTGGGTCGGTCCATCTTCCCCAACCGCCACGGAGTCATGTGTCAAGACATAGATCACAGGTGCATGCTGGATCGCAGACAAGCGCACCGCTGGACGCAAGTAATCAACGAAGACGAAGAAGGTCCCGCCATAGATTCGGGTACCGCCATGCAATTGGATGCCGTTCATGGCTGCCGCCATCGCAAATTCTCGGACACCAAACCAAATGTTGCGGCCTTCGTATTGGCCAGGTTCAAAGTCTTTTTCTGCTGCCACCATCGTGTTGTTGGAACCAGAAAGGTCAGCCGATCCACCCCAGAGACTAGGGACGGCTTGGGATAAGGCTTGGATCATCTCTTTGCTGGAAACCCGACTAGCTTGTGAGCTGCCAACTTCGTAGCTTGGTAATGTTGCATCCCAATCTGCTGGCAATTCACCCGCAAAGGCTTGTTTGAATTGCGCAGCAAGTTCTGAGTAGGCTGCTTCATAAGCACGGAAGGTTTCGTTCCAAGCTGCTTCAGCTTTTTGTCCTTCATCGACCATGGTTTCTTTGAAGCGCGCGGCAACTTCTTCAGGTACGGTAAATTCTGGGTATTCCCAACCATAAATCGCTTTAGCTGCAGAAATGCCTTCGGCACCGATCGGCGCACCATGAACGGCAGAGGTGCCTTGATTTGGCGCACCGTATCCGATCACAGTCTTGATTTCGATCAAGGTTGGTTTGTCGCTTTCAGCTTTTGCTTCGTCGATCGCTTTTGAGATTGCTTCTAAATCATTGCCGTCTTCAACGAGAATGTGTTGCCAGCCATACGCTTCAAAACGCGCACCGACATTTTCTGTAAAGGCTTTTGAAGTCGGACCATCTAGGGAAATGTCATTTGAATCGTACAAGACGATCAGTTTATCTAATTTCATGTGACCCGCCATGGATGCAGCTTCTTGCGAAACACCTTCCATCAAATCCCCATCGCCACATAAGGCATAGGTATAGTGATCGATGACTTGATACTTGTCGCGATTGTAGGTTGCAGCCAAGTGGGCTTCGGCCATTGCCATACCGACTGCCATGGCGATCCCTTGTCCTAAAGGTCCAGTGGTTGCTTCCACGCCGTCTGTGTGATCGACTTCTGGATGTCCTGGCGTGCGGCTATCCCATTGACGGAAGTTTTTTAGATCCTCAATGGTCACATCGTAACCAGACACATGCAACAAGCTGTACAATAACGCCGAACCGTGTCCAGCAGACAAAACAAAACGGTCACGATCCACCCACTTGCGAGAAGTCGTTGGATTGACTTTCAAGTGTTTGGTCCACAAGGCATAGGCCATGGGTGCTGCCCCCATCGGTAATCCTGGATGTCCTGAATTGGCTTTTTGTACGGCTTCGATACTTAATGTACGAAGGGTGTTCACTCCTAATTGATCGATTTTATCAAACAATGGTAGTTCCTCCTAATTTAGGTTTTTTTTACCTTTATTACATCTTTTATTATACGTGATTCAGATGCTTATTTCAATAGCAATGAAAAGGAATTCACAATTATCTGCCGTGGAGACCTTTTTTCTTTTGAATCTCTTTTAATTTCTCTGGTGTCACATCAGCACCTTCAGGATCAACGATCTTCATTCCTTCGATATGGTGACGCATTCCTCCACGAAAGGCGGTTAAATACTCGTCACGTAGAACTTTTTGTTCGTTCGTTTCTGCCTCAGTCAAACCCTCTGTTTTTTTCTTGTTGGCAAGTTCATTGATTCGAGCTAATTTTTCTTGAGATAGCATATTCGTTCCTCCTTTTCCCTCTTGATTTTACTACAAACTAGCGAATAAAAACAATAGTGTAAAAAGCGAACATTTGTTTGAATATTCGATATACCTATGGTACACTAATGTTATCAAATGAAAGAAGGTGTCAGTTTTGGCAAAACGAACAGAAAATCGACAAATCGAAATTCTTAAGTTCATTCATACCCGTGTCACTGAAAAAGGCTATCCGCCGACTGTTCGCGAAATTGGCGAAGCCGTTCAGTTATCTTCTACCTCAACTGTTCATGGCCATTTGTCCCGACTTGAAAAAAAGGGGTTGATCTTGCGAGATCCTACAAAACCCAGAGCCATTGAATTAACTTCTTCCGGTCTTGAAAAAATCGATGTTCAGCCAGCATCCATTCCGATGCTTGGTGTCGTAACTGCGGGAGAACCGATTTTAGCAGTGGAAGATGCATCCGATTTCTTTCCGATTCCGCCAGATTTAGCAAATAGTACCGGTAGTTTGTTTATGTTGACGATCCGAGGAGAAAGTATGATCAATGCTGGCATCCTTGACGGCGATCAAGTGATCGTTCGCAAACAACAAAGTGCGCAAAATGGTGATATTGTGATCGCTATGACAGATGAAGATGAAGCTACTTGCAAACGATTCTATAAAGAAAAGAATTACATTCGTTTACAACCGGAAAATGATTACTTAGAACCAATCATTTTGCCTGACGTAACGATTTTAGGATTGGTTGTTGGGTTGTATCGACATCTGCTTTGATGCTCAACGAGCTGACTAGGAAATCTTCGTTTTTACGAAGATTTTTTTTCTTTCCTCTTTACAAACCGAACAAACATTCGTATAATAAGCATACAAACATAAGTTCGTATTATTTAAGGAGTGAATGAGATGAAAGCAGTTCGTCGATTTGGTTTTATGTTATGGGTTTTATTGATGGGTATTGTTATTGGCTATTTTGGCGTTCTAAGTGCTGTTCTGATTTTTTGTCCTCTAATGATGCTTTGGTTCATGCTATGGGATGAAAAGAAATTCCGCCAAGCAGAGCGCAAACGTAACCGCCATTATTATCACGATCATGATTTTTATCGTTACGAACCATGATCCTTCCCCTACATACGCCATAAGGCAGAAGAAACAAAAAAGGACTCCTGCGAGTCCTTTTTTGTTTCTTCTTTTTTAGTATTCCATTAACGTCTTGATTTCAACACCTTGGATTTTATCTCTTCCATGTAAATCCATTAGTTCGATCAAAAAGGCACAGCCCACAACGATACCGCCTAGTTTTTCTACGAGTTCAATCGTTGCTTTGATCGTTCCGCCAGTTGCTAGTAGATCGTCACAAATCAAGACACGTTGTCCTGATTTGATAGCATCGGCATGCAACGTCAAAACATCCACGCCATACTCTTTTTCATACTCTGCTTCAATGGTTTCCCGTGGCAATTTGCCTTTTTTACGTACTGGGGCAAAGCCGACACCTAACTGGTACGCAACTGGGCAACCAACGATAAATCCGCGGGCTTCTGGTCCTACCACCATATCGATGCCTTTTTCTTGTGCATACTCAACGATCTGCTGTGTCGCATAACGATACGCTTCTCCATCAGCCATTAGCGGCGAGATGTCCCGAAAAATAATTCCCTCTTGGGGATAATCCGGAATACTAGCAATATACTCTTTTAAATCCATTTTTTTTCCTCCTAGACTGTCAACCACTGACGTAGGGTTGATAAATCACTCATTAATAAAAATTCTTCTGTTTTGATCATTTTTTGTCGTTGCTGATACAAATGACTCTCTGTCAGCGGACGAGAAACAGGATCAGCCGTTTTATTCAAAACACCATCTTGTATTGTAACAAATTCCAGCTCAGAAAACACCTGAATCATAAAAATAAGTAATTTTTCTGGAATTTTTAGATAGTTAGCGACCATCTTTAATTTGTAGCGAATATCCAAACGAGGCTGCTGCTTGATCAATTGAAAAAGCCGACCATATTGCTCTCTGGTTCCTACCCCGTCTAAATAGGCATCTTCCGTCGAGTAAAACACAAACGCAATTCTTGAAGCATGAAGCGCTTGAACGACCTCTTTGATCACAGCAATATCAGCAGGACAATCTAAAAACGCGATCTCTTGGAACGGACCAGCACAAAATGTATCTTTCACAGCAGCCACCGAGTCGAATAAGATCGTTTGTCCACAAAATCCTTGCAGCTCTCGAGGCAGTTTCTTATTGAAAACGACCCCTAATGTTTCATTTCCCAGAGAGACACCTTGCCGACTCCTTTTCGAACGATAATCAAACAACTGCAGCCCTTCCACTGCAAAGTCATCCAACATCAGCTGCGGTTTTTTGTTGCCATTCCATTCATTGATTGAAAGCTGACCGACGATCGATAGTCGATCATTTTCAAACTCTACTGAGTCTTTTCCAAAACCAAAGCCAATCACATCTAGCTGTAGATTGGACTCATCTGTCATCACTAACTTCAAGTGCTGGTTTTCGGTACCAATCTGGCGGGCATTTTGAGTCGATAAATTGGAAAACAGAAATTTCGGTAACGGATTGTCCGTTCCGAAAGGCGCTAAAACGTTTAAAGACTCAATAAAGTTGATCGATACTTCCGCCAATGGCAGTTCCTCATCGATCGCTAAGGGGATTCCCTGACTAAGATCAATTCCATTTTCTTCCACATAGCGATTCATCTGGGCTTGTAGCATGTCCAAATGATCAATCGGGATACTTAAGCCAACCGCCGCATGATGACCACCAAAACTGGTAAACATGTCTTTCATCGTAGCCAACATTTCAAATAGATTCAACGCAGCGACACTTCTACCTGACCCTTTTGCTAACCCATTTTCTTTTTTGGTCAAAACAATCACGGGCTGTCCGGTACTTTGCATGATACGTCCAGCTACGATTCCTAAAACCCCTTCGTGCCAGTTATCACCTACGACCAGATGAACATGATTGGCAGGGTCGATTTTTTCTTGCGCTTCTTTCATGATTTCTTCAACGAAAGTTTTTCGCTGCTGATTGATCGTATCTAATGTCTTGGCTAAGGTTACTGCTTCTTCTTCATCAAATGTGGTTAACAAACGAACAGCAGGATTAGGATCTTCCAACCGACCAATTGCATTGAGGCGGGGGCCAACAGCAAAACCAATATCGATTTCGTTGACTGTTCGTTTTTTCAATCCACTGACCGTCAACAACTCATTCAAACCAAGCCGATCAGTTTGTTGGATCATTTTCAGGCCATTGCTGACTAGTAGTCGATTCTCATCTGTCAAAGAAACCATATCAGCAATCGTCCCAATTGCAACAAGGTCCAGCAGTTCGACGGGCACTTCTTCTAATAGGGCACAAGCCACTTTAAATGCGACACCGACTCCCGCTAAATCACCAAACGGATAGTTTCCTTCAGGGTGACGGGGATGAACGATGGCAAAGGCTTCTGGGAGTTCTGCAGGAAGTTCATGGTGATCCGTCACGATCACATCGACCCCTTGCCCTTGAGCATAAGCAATTGCCTCATGTCCAGATACCCCATTATCAACGGTGATGATCAATTGAGTCCCTGCCGCAATTTTATCTTGATAGACAGTTATGTTGGGACCATACCCATCTGAAAAGCGATTGGGCAGATAATATTCAGCTTCAGCCCCTAGCAACTCCAGTGTTTCTTTTAATACGGTGGTGCTCGTAATCCCATCTGCGTCATAGTCGCCATAAATCAAGATCCGCTCACCATTTAAAATGGCTTCATGGATCCGTTCCACGGCCTTATCCATATCATGAAAGAGAAACGGATCATGAAGGTATTGCAGATCCGTTGATAAAAAAGCGTCTAGCGCTTCTGCTGTTCGAATATTTCTTTGCCATAGCAACGCGCCGATGCGCTCAGGAATCTTTCTTGCTTGGATCAATTCTTTAAATACAGGGGTAGCTTCGCTATCTTGCGGTCGCACCCAATGAAAATTTGCACGTTTCACCAAATCACTCCTAACTAGGTTATTATAGCAAAGTTTATGTAAAAAGGAAAAACAACGAAAGAAACAATTTATTTTTTCATATCACAAAAAAGAGCTTGCAGCGAACGATGCGCCGGCAAACTCTTTTCTTAATTGCTCTCATGTATTCTAGGCTTGCGATTCAAAAGACTTCATTTCTTCATCAATCGTTGGCGGCGTTGAGGCGCCTGCAGCACGTGACGAAAGTTGCGCTTCTTGATCGTCGAGTTGTTGCTGCCTAGCTGCTAACTCCGCCTGCTTGTTGGTATATTCTCGTTCCAAGGCTTCTCGTTCATCTTGCAGAACTTTCTCGTTATTCGTGCGATAATCCGAGAGCTCTTTTCTCAATTGTTTTAGTTCTTTTTTTTGACGGAACATTGCACTTGTGGAAACCAGCAACAAAATCAATGCGCCTAACAAAGCAGAACCAATAATGACTAAGATCAGTGGCGATTGAATCGTTGTGAAGCCAAAATTGATCGGAACAGTCATATTGTTTGCAACCGCAAATAAAACGATCACTAAAATCAGTAAAATACCAACGATAACACGCCATTGATTTTTCATGGGTTTCAACTCCTATTTTTTGTTGAACATCGTTCCTGCCATATAATCCCCGATTGCAGGAAACAGTGTATACAGTTTTGCTGCCGCCCCTAAAATATGTGGGCGATTGATTTCTCGTTTTGGATGAATCATGGCTTTGACGATCGTTTGTGCCAATTTGTTTGGTTCAAGGACAAGGCTGCCCACCGATGATAAGTAACTACCGCTAGGATCTGCTTGGTCAAAGAATGCCGTTTCGATCGGCCCTGGGTTGACCGTTGTTACGTTGATCCCCAGTGGTTTTAGTTCTAAACGTAAGGCGTTAGAAAAACCAAGTACAGCAAATTTCGTTGCAGAGTAAACTGCGGTCTTCGGCGTAGCGATCTTACCCGCAATTGAAGCAACGTTTATGATATGACCATGCTTTTGTTCAGCCATTTGAATCGCAACTTGCTGAGTCAAAACCATCATCCCAAGTACATTGACTTCAAACATATTACGGATGACCGCAGGATCCATCTCTGTAAACTCTTGAAAGATCCCATAGCCAGCATTATTGACAAAGACATCGATCTTTCCGACTTTCTCACTGATTTTTTCTAATAAGCGCTCCACGCTTTCAGGATTTGCTACGTCCAATTGAAACGCATACGCTTCTTTGCCGCTTAATTCCATACATTGCTCTTTGACTTTCCCAATCAAATTCGTCCTCCGGGCACAAGTCACGACGATCGCACCACGTTTTGCGGCTTCATAACAGATTTGTTCTCCAAGTCCGGCAGAACCTCCTGTTACAACGACAACTTTATTCTCCAAGTTCATCTGATTCTTCCTCTCCGGCAAAAGGGATCTCGACAACATCAAAATCTTTGACGATCAACGTATTCGGAAATACTTCTTTTGCTTCATTTACTAAATTTGTAATATCTTTGCCAACATAGCGCGCGCTGATATGGGTCAATAGCAAACGCTTGGCGTGAGCTTCTTGGGCAACTTCAGCAGCTTGTCGCGTCGTCGAATGAAAATAAGCGCGAGCCAACTTGGCTTCTTCTTTGTTGAAGGTACTTTCATGTACCAAAACATCCGCATCTTTCGCTAAAAGCACGGCGTTTTGACATTTACGGGTGTCACCTAATATTGTCACGATCCGTCCTTTTTTGGCTTGACCTAAAAAATCAGCCCCATTGATTTGACGACCATCATCGAGGGTAACTACTTCACCTTTTTTCAAACGTCCGAAGACAGGACCAGGTTTCAGCCCAAGTTCAAGCAATGCTTGCACTTGCAACTCCCCTTGATGGCTTGCTTCGACAATACGATAGCCAAAACTATCAATCCCGTGATCAAGGCGCAGACAAGATACTTCAAATTGCTGATCTTTAAAAAGAATCCCTTCTTCTTCAATCTCAAAAAAATGCAATGGATAGCTGACTTTCGTCTGAGAAATCCGCAAAACGGTTTGAATGTATGCTTTGATCCCCTTGGGTCCATAAATCTCTAGAGGTGTGTCTCCGCCTTGAAAGGAGCGACTGCTGATCAATCCTGGCAATCCATAAATATGATCACCATGAAGATGGGTAATAAAGATTTTTTCAATCTTTCTCGGTCTAATCGTAGAATGCAAGATCTGCATTTGTGTCCCTTCGCCACAATCAAAAAGCCAAACGGCATTGCGTTCATCTAATAATCGTAACGCAGTGCTGGTCACGTTTCGATGTTTCGCAGGCACTCCAGCACCTGTTCCTAAAAATTCTAATTCCATAAGCTTCTTTCCTTTCATCTCTTTCCAATTTTAGCGGAAAAGAAATCAAGTTGCAATTGAAGCTTGCGGTTTTTATTTCTCGGATTGGCTATCGGATTCATCGTTATGGGAATTTTTCCAATCCTCTTGAACACGTGCCTTGGTGGATTCTTCGACTTTTTTGGCCGTCTCGATCTCTGCCTCGACATCATCGTAGTCAAAACGAGTGATGTCACCGCCTAATTCATTCATGATCTGTTGGTTCAAAGGACGATTGTCCTCTTCATCGGCAATCAATAATAACCCCGTATCGCCTACACCAATTTGGTTTCCGACGTGTTCGAAGAGCATTTGCGCATTTTGGATCTCTTTTGCGTCACGAGTAGCACCGATCATACTACCGCCAAACCAGCCCAGCATGATTCCCAAAGGCCCACCTAACACACCAACGAGCATCCCAATCAAACCACCAGTTGATGTCTTATTGTTTCCAGTAAAATCAAGAAAATCCTCGACTTTAAATTGATGCACGCCTTCATTGGTGTGGGTAAGAACCGCCATTTGCTCTCCTTTGATCTTTCGTTCCATATGCATCCGTTTCACTTCAGAAAAGGCTTGATACGCTTTGGCACTAGCATCAAAGTTCATTACAATGACTCGTTTTGACATAAAAATCGCTCCCTTTGGTTTATTTGTTCTTTTCTTTATTTTAACAGTAAATCATTTAAATGAAAAAAGAAACCAAAAAGACTGCTGATCATTGATTTCTTAGAGAAAATCAATGATCGGCAGTCAAAACCAATTCAACTATGAAGGATTTTTTTAAAAAAATGATGTTCTTTTAAACGCTTATTCGACAAACTCAAATTCAAAATTACCGATACGCACAATATCACCGTCTTTGGCACCTCTCGCACGCAATGCTTCATCGACACCCAATCCACGTAATTGACGAGCAAAACGCATCACAGTCTCATCGTGATCAAAGTTCGTCATTTGGAATAGTTTTTCGATTTTCTCACCGCTCAAGATCCAAGTTGCATCAGGATCGCGATCGATTGCAAACTCCGGTTCATCCGATTGGAAGCCGTAATGAACCACATCTTCTTCGATTTCTTCATCGTACAAGAGGAACTCAGGAGTGACTTCCAATAGATCCGCTGTCGCATTCAGCAAGGCATCGATTCCCTTACGAGTGACACCAGAGATTGGGAAAATCATTGGTTCATCCGCGAACTCATCCGTTTTTTCTTTTGCCAGCTGCTCTTTGAAAAGGGCTAGGTTTTCTTCAGCATCCGGCATATCCATCTTATTGGCAACGATGATCTGTGGGCGCTCTAGTAAGCGCAAGTTATGGGTCGACAATTCATTGTTGATGGATAAATAGTCTTCATATGGATCGCGCCCTTCCATGCCGCTCATATCGATCACATGTAAAATGACCCGCGTCCGTTCGATATGACGTAAAAACTGAGTCCCTAAACCAACACCTTGCGAAGCACCTTCGATCAAGCCAGGCAGATCGGCTACTGCAAAACTACGACCATCACTGGTCGTTACCATGCCTAAATTTGGCACCAGTGTTGTAAAATGATACGCGCCGATTTTTGGACGAGCAGACGAAATCACAGAGAGTAATGTTGACTTCCCAACTGAAGGGAAACCAACTAAACCAACATCTGCTAAGACTTTTAGTTCGAGCTCGATCTTTCTTTCTTGACCGGGTTCTCCGTTCTCTGCTAATTCTGGGGCTGGATTTTTTGGAGAAGCAAACCGAATGTTCCCACGGCCGCCCCGCCCGCCTTTTGCGATTACTAATGTTTGACCTTGCTCAATCAAATCACCTAATAAGGCACCTGTTTCAGCATCACGAACGGTGGTGCCTTGGGGTACTTTGATGTAAGTATCATCTGAGCCACGGCCGTGCATTCCTTTACTCATGCCATTTTCCCCGGGTTGCGCTTTAAAATGACGATTAAAGCGGAAATCCATTAATGTACGCAAACCTTCGTCTACGACTAAAATGACATCACCGCCACGTCCCCCGTCCCCACCTGCGGGTCCGCCGTCTGGGACATATTTCTCTCGGCGAAAAGCAACCATTCCGTCGCCGCCTTTTCCTGCTTTGACATCGATTGTCACTTGATCTAAAAACATGGACATTATTTGTCCTCCATTCTTTTTTTACTACCTTCTATACTTTTTGATTATCAGTTATCTCACTTTAAGTGGTTACTATTTCTCTAATAAGAAAGTCTATTTTATTGTAACGACCGAAACGCCTTTTGTCTATCTTTTCTCATGGGTTTCCGTAAGAAATCGCGAATTCTTAAGGGTTATTCTTTGACAGTCACTTGAAATCGTAGCAAACTTTTAAGTGTACCAGACACAATCAAAGGAGGAAACAAGAAATGACAGTAAAAGTTGGAATCAATGGTTTTGGACGAATTGGACGTTTGGCTTTTCGTAGGATCAAAGAAGTTTCTGCTGATATTGAAGTTGTGGCAATCAATGATTTGACGAGTCCAGTCATGTTAGCACACTTATTGCAGTTTGACTCGACCCACGGCACGTACCCTGGAACTGTTACTGCAACGGATAATGCTATCGTTGTCGATGGCAAAGAGACCCGAGTGTACGCTGAACCAGACGCAAGCAAAATCCCTTGGGCAAAAGAAAATGGCGTCGATATCGTTTTAGAATGCACGGGTTTTTACACTTCCGCAGAAAAAGCCCAGGCCCATCTTGATGCAGGTGTCAAACGAGTCGTGATCTCCGCACCAGCTGGTAATATGAAAACGATCGTTTACAATGTCAACTCAGACACGTTAACACCGGATGATACTATCATATCCGCAGGTTCTTGTACGACCAACTGCTTAGCTCCAATGGCCTACTTTTTAAATGAGGAATTCGGGATCGAAGTTGGTACGATGACGACGGTTCATGCGTATACTTCTACTCAAATGCTATTGGATGGTCCTGTAAAAGGCGGAAACTTAAGAGCCGCTCGTTCCGCTGCTGACAACACGATCCCTCACTCAACGGGTGCCGCCAAAGCGATCGGTCTAGTTATCCCAGAATTAAATGGCAAATTACAAGGCCACGCCCAACGGGTTCCGGTCGTCGATGGTTCTTTAACAGAATTAGTCTCAATTTTGAAAACCAAAGTAACCGCCGATGAAGTCAATGAAGCGATCAGAAAACACACCGTCGATAATCCGTCATTCGGTTACGATGACCGTGAAATCGTCTCTGGAGATGTGATTGGTACCACTCAAGGGTCTATCTTTGATCCGACACAAACAGAAGTAACCACTGCTGGCGATTTCCAACTGGTGAAAACCGTCGCTTGGTATGATAATGAATACGGCTTTACTTGCCAAATGATTCGCTTGCTAGAAGAATTTGCTCGTTTATAAGCTAAAGGTCAAGCAAAAAGTGCCGGTTCTTTTTTAGAACCGGCACTTTTTTATTCACTTGCTGGATGATCGTATTTGTCCAAAAAAGCTGCAATTTTTTCTTTATAAAGGTCTGGATCTGTTTTGTAGCTTTTCGCATGCTCGGCACCTGAAACAACCCACTTTTCTTTTGGTGCATCGGTCGCGTTATACAAAATATCCAGCATCGAATAAGGAACAAACGTATCCGCATCGCCATGGATAAAAAAGATCGGACGCGTATTCTTTTGCAGTTGTTTGACTGCATCTGCTTCACCGAAGAAATACCCCGCTCGGATTTTTGTGACAAGACTAGTGACATTCATCAATGGAAAGGCCGGTAGACCAAACAATTGATCGAGTTGATAACCCAATTCTTCATTGACGTTGGTATACCCACAATCTTCAATAATAGAAGTGACATTTTTCGGTAAGTCTTCCCCACTGGTCATCATTACCGTGGCAGCCCCCATACTGATGCCATACAAAGTGATCGTTTCTTCAGAACCATTTTTTGCGAGTACCTCATCGATCCATTGCAAATAATCCTTACGTTCGTGCCACCCAAAACCAATATAATCTCCTTCGCTTTGACCATGCCCTCGAGCGTCTGGAACCAAGACATTATAGCCTAAATCATGATACATCTTAGCGTAGTCCGCCATCGTTTCTGCGTTCCCCATATAGCCATGCGCGATGATCGCCGTTTTCCCACGATTCTTCTCCTCCGCCGGTAGATAAATGGCGGATAATTTTAAATCATCTTCAGAAGTTAGCTGCCACATCTCACGATTTGCTGGATCTGTAAACCAATTTTGCGATTCATTTCCCGTCTGATTTTCATCAGTACCAGGGGTATCTCCTTCCAAGAAATCTTTTTCTGAAGGAACCACCGCATAATAATAAAAATAGTTTCCTGCATACCCTAACCCCGCAATTGCTAATACAGCCACTCCGATGGCAATCTTCCAGCGCAATTTCACACTTGTCACGTCCTCTTGTTATATAGTTTACATAATATTATTATGGTTTCGTCATTCCTCAAGGAAAGAACCCACTACATAAATTACCGTTTTTTGCTCATGTTTGTCAATCGCAAGCGACCAAAAAGAAAACCATTGCCAACAATCTTTGTTGGCAATGGCTGATTTTCGTGGTAATTAGTTATTTTCGACCAATTTAAAACTTGACCAAGGTTTCAAAAATTCTAATAAGAATAGTTCCTCATCAGCGATCTTACCAACGACATTGACTCGACCATCATTTTTCATTGCTTTCAAGGCGATTTGCGTCTCCCCTTTGTATTGTCCATAGCCAGCATTATCGATCAAGACATCCCCTCTTACCATATCACGGGTATCATGAGGTGGAAATTCCTTGTCTTTATAATAGATCCGCGTCATCGTTGAACGCAAGATGTATTCCGAACGATCTCCTCGATAGCTGTGCAGATTATCGAAGAGACAAATTCGTTCATCTTCAGTGATTCCGTCAACGACATCGACTCTTAATGTCGGATAATCCGCGTGAAACGCTTCAGCCATTGCTGCCAATTCTGCTTCTGAAGCATAGGCATTTCCAACAGAGATATCATCGATCAAACCCGTCAACACTAAATGTTTGACTTGCGTAGCTAGTGGCAGATCACGATGATCTTCCAAAGAGCATAAACCATCTTGTGTTGGCCATGGACCGAAATCAGCTTCGTGAGAATTCACGAAAGCCATCGTATTTAAATTGTATTTGCGGAATTTTTCCGAACAAAAAACGAAATGGTCGTAGCCCAACCCTGAATAGCGATGAGGATAGAAGTTATGCGAGCCGAGTAAATTTTCAGTATTAGGTGAATAACTCATGATGTTATCCACGTAGCTCGTACCACTGCTCATATTGATTTCGATTTTAATCCCGTAAGGATTACGCGTCATTTTGGCTTCTTCTGAACCAGTAAAACCAATATCTAACCGAACACCGTAAGCGCCCATCTCATCAAAGAAGGACAAATCATCATAAGAAATACCTAGCTGTTCGAATAAACCAGGATTGATATCTACCATGACTTCCATTCCTAACTGATTGGCATAATCCACGACTTGTTTAAAGTCTGCCAAGACTTTTTCTTTGTCATCGTTGATTTGCAGCAAACTGGTAAATACCCGTTTAAAGCCGTATTTGTGTGCCAAGTCTAAATACGCTTTGTCCTTTTCAAACGTTGAGCGCTCTGGATAAATCGATATCCCTAATTTTCCCATCAAAAAAACCTCCTGTAAATTCTATCCGTTTATTATAATGAATCCTCTTTCATTATAGCAAACATCTAAAAAGTGGTCTACACCTTTCCGCCTGTTTCTTTCTCATTCCACAAAATCTGCGCTTTCTTCTATGTCTCTTTTTTGTTATGATTATCATTAAGAAAACTGGAAGGAATGAAAGAATGAAAAAAATCCTATTCACACTGACAGCAGCTGCTAGCCTTTTATTATTAGCTGCTTGTACAGGTTCAAGTACCACCGATCCCTCATCAAGCAATTCGGCAGAAAGCACGTCGACCTCAGAATCCGTTGACTTGAATGCCCTGGAATTGCCGCAATTATCAACGGATGTGCAAGAGAATGAAGCTTTAGTTGAAATGGTGACGGAGGAAGGCTCGATCAAAATCAAACTTTTCCCAGAGATTGCACCCAAAGCAGTCGAAAACTTTTTGACCCATGCCAAAGATGGTTATTATGACGGCTTGACTTTCCATCGTGTCGTAGAAGAGTTTATGATCCAAGGGGGCGACCCTAATGGTGATGGCACTGGCGGAGAAAGCATATGGGGCGAAGGATTCGGCGAAGAATACTCGAACCAGCTTTATCACTTGCGAGGCGCATTGGCAATGGCAAAATCAAGTGCGCCAAACAGCCAAGGCAGTCAATTCTACATCGTTCAAAATGATCAAGACGTATCCGACGGTCTAGCGATCCAACACTATCCTGAAAAAATCATCGAAGCCTACAAAAATGGTGGAACACCACAATTGGACGGTAGCTATACCGTTTTTGGTCAAGTGATCGAAGGCATGGATGTCGTAGATAAAATTGCGCAAGCAGAAACCCAAGACTCTGGCAATGGTGAGAATTCTCAACCGGTTGAGCCAGTGAAGATCGAAACGATCAAGGTCTTACAAGAAGCCAAAGAATAAATAAAAAAACCGCTGAAGTCTCCGATACTCGGGAATTTCAGCGGTTTTCTTTTACTTTTGGTCGCCTACGATAAAGGTAAATTCGCACTCAGCAGCTTTTTTGCCATCCACTGTCGCTACCGCATCAGCAGTTCCAACGGAGCCTTTGATTTTGGTGATCTCAAAAACAAGTTTCATAGTATCTCCCGGAACAACTTTTTGACGGAATTTGGCTTTGTTGATGCCGCCGATATACGCCGTTCTACCTTGGAATTCCTCGGATTTCAAGATCAGGATCGATCCTGCTTGTGCCAATGTTTCTAAAATCAAGGCACCCGGCATTACTGGATTTCCCGGAAAATGACCTTGGAAAAAGTCTTCGTTGATGGTAACATTTTTCGTTGCGATAATCTTTTTGCCAGACTCGATTTCATCGACATAATCAATATATATAATTGGGTAGCGATTTGGAATCAAATCCATGACTTCTGTTTCAGTCAATAGTTTTTTCATGGTTTCCCTTCCTTGCTTAAGAATTTATTATAGTTTGATTATCAAAGTATCATAGTTCAGCGGAATTCGCAACTAAATATTTATTAAGAAAAAAATAGTTTGACAATCAAACAATTATGCTTAATAATTAGAAATCAAGATAGTTTGATTTACTATTTGTCATTATACGTATTTTATTATTGTTGAATTTATTAAGGAGTGGAATTATGAGTTTTTTAACCGGTAAAAAAGTTGTCGTCATGGGCGTTGCCAACAAACGCAGTATCGCTTGGGGCTGTGCACAAGCATTAAAAGCACAAGGAGCCGAAGTGATCTACACGTATCAAAACGACCGCATGAAGAAGCCTTTAGAGCGCTTATTGGAATCTGATGAATTTGTAGTGGAGTGTGACGTCGCTAATGACGAAAGCATTGCTGCCGCCTTTGATACAATCAAAGAATATGCTGGAGAGATCCATGGTGTCGTCCATGCCGTCGCTTATGCTAATAAAGAAGATCTTTCTGGCGACATTTTGAATATTTCTCGTGACGGTTATGCTTTGGCGCAAGACATCAGCAGTTATTCATTGATTGCCGTCACTAAATATGCCAAACCAATCTTAGCTGAAAATGCTGGAATCGTTACCCTTTCCTACTTAGGTGCCGAACGGGCAGTACCAAACTACAACATGATGGGTATTGCGAAAGCTGCTTTGGAATCAAGTGTTCGCTATTTAGCTGCCGAACTTTCACCGCAAAAGATCCGTGTCAATGCGATTTCAGCTGGCGCCATCAAGACGCTGGCAGTAACTGGTGTAAAAGACTATCAAAAACTGATCCAATTGTCAGAGGATCGAACACCAGATCATATTGGTGTAACGATCGAAGAAGTCGGCAATGCTTGTGCCTTCTTGATCAGTCCTTTATCAAGCGGGATTATCGGCGAAGTGATTTTTGTTGATAAAGGCGTTCATTTATCTTAATCAATGATAGTCATAGAAAAGTCTGCTATTTGCCTACCCGTTGGCTGAGCAGGCTTTTTCTGAAAAAAACAGGTATTTCAGAAAACCTCCTTTGCATTTCTATTTTATCTTCGTTAAAATAGATGCAGTAAGACTTGGAGGGATTTTATGAAACAACTGCTACTCGCAGCTAGCACGACCGATTCAAGTGGTTCCAGCATTACTGAACCAGCAGCTGCTCAGCTCAATGCATTGCAAAAATGGTGGGCGTCCATCGACTGGGAATCGATCATTGGCCTACTGATTCAAAAAGCATTGATGTTGCTTTTTTTATGTATCCTATTCGGTATTTTATTGAAAATAAGCAATATGATCATCGATCGGATCTATCGTTCCTATGAAAAAAAAGCCAGTTTCAATGTGAGTCGAATCAACACGATCCATACCCTGATCCGCAATACGGTTCATTACACATTAGGCTTCTTTTTTGTCTATGCACTCCTTTCAACCATCGGCGTACCTGTAGGCTCGCTACTAGCCGGTGCCGGAGTCGTCGGTGTCGCCCTCGGTCTCGGCGCCCAAGGCTTTATGAATGACTTGATTACTGGCTTCTTTATAATTACCGAACAACAAATCAACGTTGGTGATTACGTCCGCTTGACCAACCTGACGCTTGAAGGTACGGTGACGGCCGTCGGTATTCGGACTGTTCAATTAAAATCCGTGGACGGAACCGTTCATTATATCCCAAATCGTAACATCACGACCATCAGTAATACATCCAGAGCCAATATGCAAGTCGTGGTAGACGTACGTATCTTACCCTCTGAAGGCTTAGATGAAATACGTGCCATCATTGAAGAAGTCAATGAACAGATTGCTAAGCAGCATGAAGAAGAGATTCAAACGGCCCCTACGGTCTTCGGTTTGGTGGATCTAGGAAACAACAACTTTGCAATTCGCACGACCATGTATGTGACCAACGGTACGCAATGGAAAATCAAAGAGGAATTTTTGGCCGCATCGATCGATGCATTAACTGCCAAAGGCTATACGATCCCCAATGCGCCGATCGTCGGTATTTAAAAAAAGGTTATCCCGAAACTGGGATAACCTTTTTTCTATACCACATGCAGTTCATCTGTCATCTTTGGGGCATCTTCTTTAGAAATCAGCAAATAGCGTCTTTCAATTTCGTGCGCCAAATGATTGACGGATTTTAAAATCTCTTTGCGGGTGATAATCCCAACAAAGACATTGTCATCATCAACGATCGGCAAGAATGCTTGATCTACTAACAAATGCAGCATACTTTCCAACTCATCGTTTTCTTTGATGCAATTCACATTGACTTCCATGACATCTGCCACAGTCAGCCCTTCAATATTTTCCATACTGAAGCCAGTGAGATCCATCATGCGTTCTACGATGTTTGAGAGGCTGATTAAGCCGACTAAATGGTCCTCACTATCTAGTACAGGGATCTTTGAATAGCCCACTTTTGATAAAACAAGCAATGCGTGACTCAAAGGGTGGTTATAAAATACCGATGCCACATTTTCTGCCGGCACCAAGAAATTTTCTTGGTTCTCGAGTAATATTTTTTCTACGGTCTGTCCTATCAATCTAATTGCCTCCATTTCACAGCTACTCTTCTATTTTACTTGAAAATGAGAATAGAAAGTTGAAACCTGCAAAATTATAATGAAATTTTTACTTTTTGATTCCGCTTACTTAGCGTGTGAAAACAAAAGCTAGCTCAGGGACTTTATGAAAGGAACGATCATAGTATTGGATTGCCCATTGTTCTGGCGTACTTTCGATAATCGCAAAGCTTTTGATTTGAATTTGCCCTCGCGGTTGGGAAATACTGCCGGGATTCAAGAAAAGCCGATTCCCAACTTTCTCACAAGCAATTTGATGCGTGTGACCAAACAGTGCGATCGAGGCATCGGCTTGTTGCGCTTGCAGCCCTAATTTCGTTACACCAAAACGGACATCTGCTAAGTGGCCATGAGTCATATAGATGGTGTCCAGCGGCGTTTTGATGATACGCTCATTGGGAAAACCACCGCCATAATCGCAATTGCCGCAAACGACTTGAAAAGTATCCCACAAAGGGTCTGTGTCAGGTAGTTCGGAGTCCCCACAGTGCAGGAATAAATCGACTTGATTTTCGAATTCATTTTTAAGATCAACAAGAATTTCACGATCTGAATGATTGTCACTGACAACTAAATATTTCATACATTTTCTCCTTCTAACCACTCCTGCCACTGTTCCTGCAGCTTTTTGATTGCTAGACCACGGTGGCTGACTCGGTTCTTTTCTTCTTGACTCATTTGGGCTGCGCTTTGCTCTGAACCATCAGGAATAAACAATGGATCGTAACCGAACCCATTTTCTCCACGGGGGATACGGCCGATTCTTCCCGGCCATTGAGCTTCAACCACCAAACTATCTTTTCCTGGCGCTGCGAAAACTAACGTACAGTGAAATTGAGCACTGCGCTTGTCATCTTCGACATCCGTCAATTCGTAAAGTAATTTTGCATTATTGGCAGCGTCACTTTTTTGCTCACCAGCAAATCGAGCAGAGTACACCCCTGGTCGCCCCCCTAATGCATCGACTTTCAGTCCTGAGTCATCAGCTAACACCGGTCTTCCCAAAATTCTGGCGATGGTTTCCGCTTTAAGGCGGGCATTTTCTTCAAAGGTGGTGCCGGTTTCTTCAACATCCGGCAAGGAAGGATAGTCTTTTAAGGTGCGGACATCGTAACCTGCTGCGCCAAATACGGCTTTAAACTCCTTGGCTTTTCCTGGATTGCCTGTAGCAATGACAATCGTTTTTTCGGGAATCTCATAAGGGGGTTCATCTGGTAAAAACAGTGCCTCTTTTTGATAGGCGATCAATTCTTCGATAGCCGTTTTTCCGTAGATCAGCATCTCATTCAACTGCTGACCATCAAAGGTCGCTTCTTCCCCAGTTCCTTGCAATTCGACAAATCGACCAGATTCCGTCATCACCAAATTCATGTCAACAGCAGCTGAAGAATCTTCTTGATAATCGAGATCAGTCACACAGGTACCATCTGGTAAGATCCCGACACTAATTGCTGCCAAATGCTCCTTGATTGGATCTTCCGTCAATGCTTTGTCACGCAACAAGGTATCGATAGCTAAACGCAACGCGACAAAAGCGCCGGTAATACTGGCTGTTCTGGTACCGCCATCCGCTTGGACGACATCACAATCGACGACGATACTACGTTCCCCTAATTTTTCTAAATCAACTACGGCTCGTAAGGAACGAGCGATCAGCCGTTGGATCTCCATCGTACGACCAGAAAGCTTGCCTTTGGCACTTTCTCGACGATTACGAGTGTTGGTCGCTCGTGGGAGCATACTGTATTCGGCTGTGACCCAGCCTTTTCCCGTATCTCGTAAAAACGGAGGGACCCGATCTTCAATCGTTGCCGAACAAATCACGGTTGTGTCACCAAAAGAGATCACAACCGATCCTTCGGGGTGTTTGTAGACGTTGGTTTGAATGTTGACTGGTCTTAACATTGTTTCTTTTCTGCCATCATGTCGCATTTAAAAGCCTCCTAAATCAGTGTGAATCGATGAGATCGTATCTAAATCAAGCCAATCATTGGCGATCTCATCAAATATTTTCGGTGAACCAGTAGTAAAGAATGCATGTTGCGGATGCGGATCGTCCTGACTCGTTGCTGCAATGGAAAAATAGTCCAACAAGGTACTGACTTCCCCCACCGTTTCTGCCCCTGAATCAATCAGCTGGATATGGGCGCCTAATTCATTTTGGATCAAAGGGCGCAATAAAGGATAATGAGTACAGCCCAGAATCACTGTATCTAACCGCTTGTTTTTCAATGGACGCAACGTTTCTGCCACGATTTTCTTGGCGACCGAGCTATGGTATTGTTTGCTTTCTACGATCGGCACAAACTTTGGGCAAGCCAAACTGACGACTGACGCATGGGGCGCTTTGCCATGAAGAGCGCGCTTGTAAGAGTCGCTTTTGATCGTTCCATTTGTTCCGATGACACCGATTCGCTGGTTTTTGCTTGCTTTGACTGCTGCTCGACTACCGGGCAGGATCACGCCAATCACCGGGATCGCTAGTTTTTCTTTGATTTCTTCAAGGGCGACCGCTGTCGCTGTATTACAAGCGATCACCAACATTTTAATGTTTTTTTCTAATAAAAAACGGGTCATTTGCCACGTATACGCGATAACTTGCTCAGCAGGTCTCGGACCATACGGGCATCTGGCTGTATCTCCCAGATAAAGAATCGATTCGTTGGGTAATTGCTTGATTGCTTCTTTGACGACCGTCAACCCACCAACACCAGAATCGATAAAACCAATTGGTCTGTTGTTTGTCATAGTTTCCATCCTTTACATGAAAAAAAGAGTTTGGTGCGTTTTTCTCTCTTATTCATTTTGGACTTTTTTTGTCTATTTTTCAAGTATTCCTTTCGTTTGCTAAAAAAGCTTTCCCAAAAAACACGAAACGGTCAAAAAGAAAAAAAGCCCCAACGATTGGCTCACAACCCACAAGTTGCACTTGCATGGGTAAAAGACCGATCGTGGGGATGATTTTGTCGATTATTCTTTTTAGTAATCGTACTGACGTTTTTCCAAAAAGCCAGAAAGCAATGATAATGCATAACAAACCAAAAAGTATAAAACAGTCATTGCCAAAAACATAGGCAAAACATAGTTTGTATTTTGACCATAAATGATTCGAGCATGATGAGTCAGCTCTGGTAAAGAAATAATCACGGCTAATGACGTATCTTTGATCAAAGAGATCAACTGACTGACGATCGCTGGCAACATCGCTTTAAATGCCTGTGGCACGACGATACTCCGCAATACTTCGACATAGCTTAGCCCTGTTGACAAACCAGCTTCCATCTGCCCTTTTGGCACAGCATTCAAACCAGCACGAAAGATTTCAGAGAGCATCGCTGATTCAAAAATCGTCAACGCCACAACCGCTGACCAAAAAATATTAAAGCGGATACCGATCTGCGGCAATGCAAAGTAAGTGAAAAAGATGATCAAGAGCAAAGGCAAGTTACGAATAACATCGATCACGACACCTAATACTTTCGAAAAGACCGGGATCGAGCTGAAGCGCAAAATGCCGGCGATCCCTCCGATAATAAAGCTAAATAAAATCGATAGGATCGACACTTCAACTGTTACCCGCAAGCCATCGATCAAGAAGCGAATGTTAATCGCTGAAAAAGCTTCAAAAAAATCCATAGTTCGTTAGCTCCTTTCTATGAGCGGACAGCCCAACGCCGTTCCAAGTAAACCATCAAATAAGACAATGGTAGGGTAATGATCAAATAGAAAAGACCAACAATGATATACGTATCGAATGTATTGAAGGTCTCACTTGCGATCAAATCCCCTTGATACATAATATCTAATCCTGCGACCATCGCCAAAATTGATGAGTTTTTAACAAGATTGATAAATTGATTGCCTAACGGCGGTACGACGATCTTAAAAGCCTGAGGCAAAATAATGTAACGCATCGCTTGGCTGTACGTAAAACCAGAAGACAAGGAAGCTTCCATCTGGCCTTTAGGAACCGTTTGAATCCCTGACCGGATCGTCTCAGCGATAAATGCCGATGTATAGATCGTTAAGCCAATCGTTCCCGCTTGAAAACCGTCAAAAGAAACCCAATACATTGGCACAACGACATAAAAGAACATCACGATGATCAATAAGGGAATATTTCTAAAAAACTCAACATACGCTTTGGCAATCCCTTTGATGAGGCGATTGTCTGACAACTGAAAAATTGCCATTAAGGTTCCGATCAAAAGACTAAAAAACAGTGCGATCAAACTCGCCATGACTGTGTATTTAAAGCCTTCAATAAACTGACCGGTATACGTTTGAAATAATTCAACCATTCAGTTTCCTCCTACTCTACTTTTCCTGATTCGTCTTCAGGGAACCACTTGTTGTATATCTCATCATAGGTTCCATCTTCACGCATTTCCCGCAAGGCTTGATTCACTGCATCAAGAAACGGCTTTTGTCCTTTATTGATGGCAATCCCATAAGGTTCTTCTGTAAAAGTTTCGCCAACTAAATGGTAATTGGGATTTTCACTCGCCATCCCTAATAAGATCGCATTATCCGTGGTCATAGCATCCCCTTGACCAGATTGTAAAGCAGTAAAGGCTTCCGCATAATTCTCAAGTTCTAAAATTTGCGCTTCTGGTGCTGCTTCACGGATGTTCACAGCTGAGGTAGAGCCTTTAACGACCAATACAGTGGTGTCTGCGGTCAAATCTTCGATCCCTTGAATAGGACTGTCTTTGGCAACTAATAAAGATTGACCTGCATCAAAGTAGACATCGGAAAAATCGACCTGTTTTTTACGTTCTTCCGTGATAGTCATCGTGGCGATGATTGCATCGATGTTGCCGTTTTTCAAAAGAGGAATCCGGGTTTTTGAGGTAACTTCAACAAAGATGGCATTGCCATCACGACCTAAAATTTTCTCAGTGATTGCACGAGCGATATCAATATCGAATCCCCGTACTTCTCTAGTCGCGATATCCATCAATCCAAAAAGACGGGTATCGTTTTTTACGCCCCAAACGATCTGATTCGTCTCTTTGCTGTTTTCTAAAATATCGATATCTGCGGCACTTTGTCCTTTACAACCTGAGAAAGTCACAAGGGCAAAGGCTAAGACTAGAAAGGAAAATATTTTCTTTCTCATAAGGGTTCCTCCTATTGCTTAATGATTTGTGACTTTACTCAAGAATTGTTTTGCACGTTCGTCTCTGGGTGCATCAAAGAATCCATCGACATCGCGCCGGTCTTCTAAGACTTGTCCTTCCGCCATAAAGACGATTCGATCTGCTACTTCACGGGCAAAGCTCATTTCATGGGTAACAACGATCATGGACATACCTTCACTGGCAATTTTCTTCATGACATCCAATACATCACCAATCATTTCTGGATCCAATGCCGACGTTGGCTCATCAAAAAGCAGCATCTCTGGTTTCATCGCAAGCCCTCTGGCAATTGCGACCCGCTGCTGTTGTCCGCCGGATAACATGGAAGGATAGGAATCTTTTTTATCTAACATCCCTACCCGATCAAGAAGTTTTTCCGCCAAATTGATGGCTTCTTGCTCATTTTGTTTTAATACTTTAATCGGTGCCAACGTAATATTTTCTAACACGGTTTTATTTGGATACAAGTTGAAATGTTGAAACACCATGCCGATGTTTTTTCTAATTTCTGTCATTTTGACATCTTTGTCAAACAAGTTCTTACCATTGACCAATAATTGACCACCTGAAATGGTTTCTAGACCATTAATCGTACGGAGCATTGTACTTTTACCAGATCCTGAAGGCCCGATAACAACAACGACCTCACCTTTTTCAAATTCAAGGTTGATGTTTTTTAATGCATGGAACTTTCCGTAATATTTCTCTACGTTCTTAAATTCGATCATTGCCATTGATTCACACTCCTAGCTTTTTTTAAAATTAAATGAGTAATTGGAAAGATTTGATTCATATTATAGCTCAATCTTTTTTCATTTGTAAAGGTTCTTTTCCAATGTTCCCCCCTTATTTCTGAAAAGACAAGTGCTATTTTACTTTGATGTGAGGTTTTTGTCCATGAAAATTTTTCTCACCCCATCAGATCACAAGGAGAACCGGTTGTTTCTTTTGCTAAAAAAAGGTAAGATAAACCATATAACAAAGGAAAAGGTGGAAAAAAAGTGAATACGATTTTAACTGGCGACCGCCCAACTGGCAAATTGCATCTTGGCCATTATGTGGGGTCTTTAAAAAAACGGGTCGAAATGCAAGCTGACCCTGAAAATCAGCTTTATATCATGGTCGCTGACATGCAGGCACTAACAGATAATGCGAAAACACCTGAGAAGGTCTCAGCGAATATTTTAGAAGTTGCTTTGGATTATTTAGCCGTTGGATTGGATCCAGCAAAAACAACGATGTTTATTCAATCGCAAATCCCTCAGCTCTCTGAATTGACGATGTATTATCTCAATCTAGTCAGTGTTGCTCGAGTACGACGCAATCCAACCGTTAAAGCCGAAATTGAACAAAAAAAATTTGGTGAAGGCGTTCCTTCTGGTTTCTTCATCTATCCTGTCTCTCAAGCAGCGGATATCACCGCTTTTAAAGCAAATTTAGTCCCAGTCGGCGAAGATCAAAAACCAATGCTGGAACAAACGCAAGAAATCGTGCATAGTTTTAATTCTACGTATAGTGAAGTATTAGTCGAACCAAAAGCGGTTTTACCGCCAAAAGGCATGGGACGTTTAGCGGGGATCGATGGGAACGGGAAAATGAGCAAATCATTGAACAACGGTATTTACTTAGCTGATCCAGCCGATGTATTACAAAAGAAAGTGATGAGCATGTACACGGACCCAAATCACATTCATGTCAACGACCCCGGACAAGTTGAAGGCAATATGGTCTTCACTTATCTTGATGTATTTGGTACCGAAAAAGAAAAAATTGCTGAATTAAAAGAACATTACACCCGTGGTGGATTAGGCGATGTCAAAATCAAACGCTATTTGATTGATGTTCTGGAAGCCGAATTTGCACCCATTCGTGAGCGCCGTGAAGCTTTTGCCAAAGATCCCGGTGAAGTGATGAACTTACTAAAACTTGGTAGTGAAAAAGCTGAACAAGTTGCCGCTCAGACGTTAGCTGAAGTCAAAAATGCAATGGGCATCAATTACTTTGCTTAAAAAACAAGCCTTTACGGCTTGTTTTTTTGTTTACAAATCGGAATGAATTCTTTCATGCAAAACATATGTACAAACTCTGTGTTAGATTTCACGAGAACACTTCCTCCCCAGACTGACACTTTGTGTATTTTGATTTGATGCTGTTTCTTGCGCAATAACCAAGAGAGCTGTCCTAAAAAATAACTTCATAAAACGCTGATTAGAAAATGTATTTTTTCAGCCTAGCTAGTGTTTAAAAAAGGTTGTACCAAAAAAACTGGATTGCCTTCTATAGAGAAATCTTTTACGGCTTTCACTCAACTCCTAACATTCTTGTGTCATCTGAGCATCTATTATAATAGTAGAAAAACGTTCCCCACCCAACTTCTTTGTATGGTGGAGAACGTTTTTCTACTTATTTGATTAGCGGATTTCTGCTTGAACGTTTTCTTCTAAGTTACGAGTAATTTTCGCTATTGCTTGATTGATCTCTTCATCCGTCAGGGTAGCTTCCGGATTGCTAAAGGTCAGACTGTACCCTAGAGATTTTTTACCTGCTTCAATGTTTTTCCCTTGATAAACATCGAATAAACGAATATCACTTAAGAAGCGACCTGCACTTTCACGAATGATTTCCATCACGGATTGGTTATCGATCGTTTCATCGAGCAAGAGTGCCATATCTCGGGTCACTGATGGGAACTTAGAAACTGGTTGATAGACCAATTGTTCTGTTTTAGCTGCTAACAACTGATCTAAGTTCAATTCAGCAACATAGGTTTCACTCACTTCGTAGGCTTTGGTGATCGATGGGTGGACTTGTCCCAAGAAGCCGATTTCTAGGTCATCTAGCAAGATCCTTGCCGTACGCCCAGGATGCATCTCTTTGATATCTGCCGTTTTTTGATAACGAATACGGTCGGTTAATGCCAACGAATCAAAAAGATTTTCTAAAATGCCTTTCAAATGGAAGAAATCAACTTTTTGAGCTTGGGTTTGCCAGTCTTTCTCATGGATATTTCCCGTCAATGCTAGCCCTAAGTGATTGACTTCTGTTGGCAGTTCGTGTTTACTGTCGCCCGTTTGATAGAAGACGCGACCAATTTCATATAAAGCAACACGATTGTTTTTACGTGCCAAATTGTACGCAACGTCGTCTAACAAACCTGAAATCAGATTCAAGCGCAAGACGGCACGCTCTTCGGTCATTGGCCAATCCAATCGAGTCACTTGGCTCGATTTATCCGTAAATTGTTGCGCCTTCTCTTCCGTTGTCAAAGCATAGCTGATGGCTTCACTGACCCCGTTGCCTTCCAAAAGAGTCCGAACTTCTCTAGTCAGACGTTGCGCTTTGGTTAAATGACCGGCAACCGTTTCTCCTTGCGGTAAAGTCGATGGCAAACGATCATAACCGTAAATACGCGCCACTTCTTCAATGATATCTGCTTCGATCGTAATATCCCAACGACGAGGTGGGACTGAAACAATATAGCTGTCTGCTTCTTGACGATGACCAAAGCCTAATGCATCAAAGATTTCTTGCACTTCTTCATCAGTGATTTCTGTGCCTAAATAGCTATTGATCCGTGCTAAAGTAATCGCAACCTCCACAGGTTCTACTGCTACTTGGGAACCTATTACTGCCTCTTTCAAGACCGTTCCGCCAGCAAGTTCCGCAATCAGTGCTGCTGCTGCATCACAAGCTTTTGCAACCGTTGCTTGGTTGATCCCTTTTTCAAAACGAGCGGATGATTCGCTTCTTAAATTGAATTTTTTCGAAGTCAAACGAATCGCTAATGGATCGAACAAGGCCGCTTCTAAAGCGACTGTGGTCGTCGTTTCCGTGATTTCAGAATCAAGACCTCCCATGACGCCTGCGAGCGCAACGGGTGTCGTTCCGTTGGTGATAACGATGTCTTCTGGGGAAAGCTGACGAGTTTCTCCATCTAAGGTAACCAGGCTTTCATTTTCTTTGCCGCGACGTACCAGTATTTCCTTGCTGTCTAGCTTTTGATAATCAAAAGCATGCAATGGTTGACCAAATAACAGTAAGATATAATTCGTCACGTCCACGACATTATTGATTGGACGAATGCCTTCATTCATCAAGCGATTTTGCAGCCATTGTGGACTTGGGGCGATCGTTACGCCATCAATGATTCGAATTTGGTAGGCGGGTGCATCCGTTACTTCAGTGACCTTCACCTGAATTTTATCGGCAGCAGCTACTTCACTTTCGGTAAGCGCAATTTCAGGAAACTTCGGTGTTTGCCGATAGATTGCACCGACTTCATAAGCAACCCCCCGCATGCTCAACGCATCCGCACGATTCGGAGTGATCGATAATTCGATAATGTGATCATCCATATCAAGATAAGGAAAAACTGGTGTTCCTACTTCTGCTTCTGCTGGTAAATAATAGATTCCTTCTGCGTATTCTTTGGGAATCACGCTATCTGCATATCCCAACTCTTGCAACGAACAAATCATGCCGTTGGAAACTTCTCCCCGCATCTTGCCCTTTTTGATTTTTACGTTGCCCGCGATTCGAGAGCCTGGTAATGCCACGATGACTTTGATGCCGCTTTTGACATTCGGCGCACCACAAACGATCTGTGAGTCTTCATCCTCGCCAATATTTACTTGGCAAATTGATAGATGATCAGAATCTGGATGTGGTCGGCAGTCGGTCACTTCTCCGACAACGATTTTTTTTAAACCCTCTTCAGGCACGTCAATACCTTCGACTTCGATCCCCGTCACTGACATTTTATCCGCCAGCTCTTTGGGTGTGATCTCAGACAGATCAAGGTATTCATTTAACCATTTGTATGATACTAACATTTATTGTTCCCCCTTGAACTGGCGAATGAAACGCACATCATTTTGATAGAATTGGCGAATGTCGTTCACGCCGTAGCGCAGCATTGCCACTCGATCAGGACCTAAACCAAAAGCAAATCCTGAATATTGGGTTGGATCGATCCCTGACATTTCTAAGACGTTAGGATGCACCATTCCAGCACCGAGGATCTCGATCCAGCCAGTTTGTTTACAAACATTACAACCGGCACCACCGCACTTGAAGCAGCTGACATCGACTTCGACCGATGGTTCTGTGAAAGGGAAATAGCTTGGTCGCAAGCGAATTTGGCGATCTTCCCCAAACATTTTTTGCATCATGACTTCTAAGGTTCCTTTTAAGTCACCCATCGTAATATTCTTATCGATTACCAAACCTTCAATTTGATGGAATTGGTGGCTATGGGTCGCATCATCTGTGTCACGACGGAAAACTTTCCCGGGTGAGATCATCCGCAGCGGCCCTTTAGAAAAATCATGAGTCTCCATTGTTCTCGCTTGCACTGGTGACGTATGGGTTCGAATCAGCACTTCCTCTGAAATATAAAAAGTATCTTGCATGTCTCTGGCTGGATGATCCTTTGGCAGATTCATCCGTTCGAAGTTGTAATGATCTTTTTCCACTTCGTAACCTTCGACTACTTGGTAGCCCATACCAACAAAGATATCTTCGATTTCTTCCATGATTTGCGTTAGCACATGGCGTGTTCCTCGGTCCATCTTTTTACCAGGCAACGTCACGTCGATGGATTCTTCAGCAAGAGCTTTTTCCAAGTTTGCTGCTTCGATAGACGTCTTGGCTTCTTCAATCGCTTCTGTCAAGATATCACGAATCTCGTTGGCATAGCTCCCCACCTTCGGCCGTTCTTCCGCAGAAAGATCTTTCATTCCCCGCAGAACTTCTGTTATGGGACCTTTTTTTCCAAGCACTTCCACTCGAATCTGATTTAAGTCATTCATGGTTGGACTTTCTTTGATTTTAAGCAATGTCGTTTCCTTCAATGCTTCTAATTTCTCTTGTAAAGACATGTATTTCCTCCTTCTATGCTGTGAATAGTGTAAGAATAAAAAGACTGGATTGACTGAATAAAGTGAGTATCATTCGTATAAAGACAAAAAAAGACATCATCCCTTAAAAAAAGGAACGACGTCTCGTGTTACCATCCTCATTCGCGAAAAAAACCGCGCACTCACTTCGGCTAACGACAGCAAAACTGCCGACTGACTGTAATCAGCAAGCTCCAGAAGTGAAATTCATTTTTCGAATACAGGACTTGCTTTCAGTCTGTGACAAGTCTCCCTTTTTCTGATTCAGCCAAATTACTAGTTTCTATCAACGCTTTTTATCTATTCATTTAAGCTTAGTTTACCTAATTTCCGGTGAGAAATCAACTGCATTCTTCCTCACGCACCCAGGTTTCTGCCCAACGCTTCACACTCATCATACTCTTTTCAAGAGCAATACCTCTTGGCGTCAAGCAGTAAAGATTGTTTTCTTTGCAGACAATTTCTTCCCGCTCTAATTCTTTCAAGCGTTCGACTAACACCCGATCACTCACTTGAGGAATCTTGTTTGCTAACTCAACAAATCTTTGTTTGCCGTCTTCAAGAAGGACATCAATGATCAAGCCGTTCCACTTTTTGCCTAAAATAGAAAAAGCTTTTTCAAATTTAGGACAAAGGGCGTAATCCGATTCTACTTTTATCATTCTCCATCACCTCTTTTACCTATTATAGCATATGACTTACGAATTGTAAGAAACTAGGATCGATCAGCTAGAATGCCACGATCATTTTAGGTTTTAACAGCACTAAATAGGTCTGTTTCACTGGTTTGTTCAATGCTTTCTCCAATGCTTGGCAGTAGAGTTTCAATTGACCATAATATCGTTCGCGCATTTTCTTTTCAATCTGAGCCTGACTGCCGAAAACATCATCTGTTTTAAAGTCATATAAAATGATTTCATCCGCCAATTCAATATAGCCGTCGATAATACCATGGATCAAAAGCGGCGCATCTGGTTCGTCAAACCCTTCAAAGATCGTATCAGCCTCTTTTAGCATCGAAAACGGCTGCTCCCGCTTCACCACATCAGAGGATCGGTTCAGCAGTTCACCTAGTTCAGTTTGATAAAACCACAAAATGCTCGATCGGTCAATTTTTTTGGCGATTTCTTCAGAAAAAAATTGCTTTTTCACGAGTTCAGCAATCAGGAGCTCCAAAGTATCTTGTGTTGGCGTCATTCCTAATGGGATCATTTGCAAAACCGTATGTGTTGCTGTCCCGATACTGCTGGCGAGAGGCTTCGTTTCTTGCAGAAATTTCGGTTTCGCCAATTCATCCTGTACGTAGCGATATTGCTGAGGATTCGTCTTCTCGGAAACCGACCGCCATTCCAACAAAGTGGTCTGTTGATCATCGGGATCGTTATAGAGTCTTTTCAATTCTGATACAGATTGATAACTAGTCGTTTGGGTCGCTTTTTGATAAGGATAGCGATATGCTAGGCGTTTCAAAAGATCATCGATATTGCTATCTGGCGCAAGCAATCGTTTAGACTCCTCGACTGGCACAAGGGTCTCTTGGACTTGTTGCGTGATCGTTTCTTGATTCCACCATGACAGACGAAAATGAGCAGGATGATCGATCGTCCGCTTGCGCTCTGACGCTTCAGAGAATACTGCTTCCATATCTGGATGGCGCATCAGGGTCCGTCCGACCCAATCCATCAAGCTCCCCCGGGCAACAAGCCGTAATGCAGGATCAAGAACCAACTCGGCTTGTGTCAGGCCAGATTGCCAAGTCTTAAAGGCATCCGCTTGATTTTTATAGGAGCCCACTAAAAAAAGCTTCTGCTCTGCTCGTGTCAATGCTACGTATAATTTTCGCATTTCTTCTGACAAGGCTTTTTTCAAACGAACTTGCTTGATGGCTTGAAACGGCAGTGTCTCAAATTTAAGGTTTTCTGCTGGATTCACATATTGGATCCCAGCCCCCAGCTGTTCTTCAAAGATATAGCGCTTTTGAAAATCTTGGTAGTTAAAGAATTTTGTTGTATCCAGTAAGAACACAACAGGGAATTCCAAGCCTTTACTTGCATGAACGGTCATCACTCGAACGGCATCTTCTACAGGAGTAGCCACAGGCTCCGCCAAATCTTTGTTTTTTTCTTGCATTTTTTCGATGAAGCGAATGAATTGGTACAAACCACGGAAACTGCTCTTTTCGTATTTTTCAGCTCTGTGGATCAATGCCACTAAATTTGCATAACGCTGCTGTCCTGCAGGAAGTCCCACAACATAATCCAAGTAAGCAGTATCTTCATAGATTTGCCATAATAAGGTTGGGATCGGTAATCTGCGTGCTTCTTCGCGCCATTGATTTAGTTTGGCTAAAAACCCATCCAACGTTTGCCACAAGGGTGACTCTTCTTTTTGAACATGATAATCCAATACTGCATCATAGTAGTCGCTGGAACGATTCGCTAAACGGATCTCAGCCAATTGATCTTCTGTTAGGCCGACGATTGGCGAACGCAAGACCGCCACAAGGGGGATATCTTGGTACGGATTGTCAATGATTTGCAGCAAAGAAACGACGGTTTGGATTTCCGTTGCCTGAAAATAGTTTTGAGCATCATTGACCGCCATCGGAATCCCAAACTGCTTAAAGACATCTAAAATGACAAGATTGTTTTTACGTGTAGGGGTCAATAAGACGATATCGTTGTAAGTGATTGGTCGATTTGTTTTGGCTTTTTTGTCATAGATCATGAATTTTGATTCAATCAACTCTCGAATCTTCAATGCAGTAATCTGCATTTCACCCTCTGTTTTGTCATCGATCAATTGTTCTTCGGATTCATGCTCTTTTTCATATAACAAGAGCTCTGTGGCAAAGGCGTCGCTTTCTGGAAAATGAGGAAAACCGGTAATCAAGGCTGCCGCCTCATCATAAGGGATTTGTCCAACCCGTTCATCCATCAGCTGTTGAAAAACTAGATTCGTAAAATCCAATACGTCGGAGCGAGAACGGAAATTTTCTGCTAAGACGATTCTCCGCCCACCATTCTCCGTTTCAAATGCCAAGTATTTTTCGATAAATAGCGTCGGATCTGCTAGTCGAAACGAATAGATCGACTGCTTTACATCCCCCACCATAAACATATTGCCGGGGTTATGATCGACTTGTCTCACCCAATATAAAATTGCCTCTTGCAGCCGATTGACGTCTTGATATTCATCGACTAAAACTTCTTCAAAGCGATCACGATAATAGGTCGACGCTTCACTTCCACTACCGTCTCCTTGTAAAATCTGCAAGGTGAAATGTTCCAAATCATTAAAGTCTAAACGGCCTTTTGAAAGTTTCCTTTCTTGGAATGCTTTCATAAACGCTTCGGTCATAGCTGCCATTTTTTCAACGACAGGTGCGGACCGATGAAGCAGCTCCATCATTTCAGCCGGTGGGTATGGAAAGGCCGCTTTCAATTGCTCAACCAATTTTTTCGCATCATCTCGCAAAGGTTTAATTTCTTGAGAGAGTTCCTTTTGTTCTGGTTTGCGAAAAGCTGGGTAGCGAGCAAAACGCAACACTTGGATTTGCTCATAGAAGCCATCAACATCGTCTGAATCAAGCAGAGCCTTTAAGGTTTCCACCATTCCTAATTCGGTATCGATCAATAGTGCCGCTTTTTCCATCGCTTCATCAGAACGGGCATAGTCTTGCGCCGCCTGCAGCAAATGCGCCGCTGTCTTCAAGTTTTCTTGCAAAGTCGGCTTGATTTGCGATTGGTACAGGGTATTTTCAGCAAAGGTTTCTTTGCCGATATAGTGATCACTTAGATGAGCTAACCAGTTTACTGGATCCGGATTTGCTCGGGCAAAGTCATAAAGAGACAGGATCAGATCCCCGACGCCTTCATCGGAACGATCACTAGAAAAATTTTCCGTCAAACGAAAGAACGCTTCATCATTGGCTTCATATTGTTGATCTCTCAGCTGTGTCCAGATTTCTTCTTTCATCAATAAAATTTCGGTTTCATCAGTCATCATGCGGAAATTTGGATCTAAATCGATCAAATAATAAAAACGCCGAATCACAGTTAAACAAAACGCATGCAAGGTAGAAATGTTAGCTGTCGGCAATAGCTGCAGCTGACGGACGAAGTGCTGGCGCTTTTGCTCGTCACTTTCTTGATTGATGGCCTGCTGCAATGCCGCTTGAATCCGTTCTTTCATTTCTCGAGCAGCTGCTTCGGTAAAGGTCACGATCAGTAAAGAATCGATCGTCGTTCCTGCTTTTAGCTTTTCAATCACTCGCCGAACCAAAACGGTGGTTTTACCTGAACCCGCTGAAGCGGAAACGAGGATATTATCCCCTTTATCAAAAATGGCTTGCCATTGGGTATCCGTAAAGGTTTCATTTTGCGGTTTTAAAGGGATCTTACTCATCTTCTTCCTCCCTTAAGCGATGGATAATCTCATCTTTAGATAAGTTTTCTAAACGGTGGTACTCATTTTCTTTCAATAATACATCAAAGTCACAGATGCTGCGAAACGGACAAAACTCACACGCCCTTTTTTTGTCTTTTAATTTATAAGACGGGTTTAAGGCGATTTCACCGCTCAACAGCTTCTCACCACTTTGTTGCATATTTTTCCGATTGTGTTTTCTTAATAGTTCAAGCTCTTCTTCTGTATAAAACTTGTTTTTCGCCTGTGTTGTTTTTTGATAATTGCCGTTTTTGTCTTTCCGAACAGGAAATACCGGCGAATTTTTGCTGGCTTCAACTTCCTCATCGAGTAACGGGAAAACAGCCGGTTCGTCAATAAACAACCCGTCATACTTGAAACGTTTTAAACGTTCTTCTTCACTGGCTTCTTGTCCGTCCAAAAGCGGATTATGCACATGCAGATAATATGCCCCCGCTGGTCGAACCTTTGGCGAACCAACCAGTTGGACAGCATCCGTCAATGCGACGTCGAGATACGTGATCAACTGCATCGCAAGTCCGTAGTAGGCTTCAGAAAGGTCAAAATCTCGGCTGCTAGATTTATAGTCAACAACGGAAAGCCATTGTTCTTCTTCCGTTTTCGCCGTATCGACACGATCAATCTTCCCCCGCACATGTAGTTTCCCGCCAGAACTTAATGGTAATTCGATCCCGTTAATCCCATTTGAGCCAGCGATCTGGCCGAACAGCACCTCCGTCTTTTCAGGACTAAAATGCATTTTTTGTCCTTGTTTCGCTAATGCCCACGCTACTCGCTGAATCGTCTTGCCTAATTGATACCGAATAAAATTCATCCGAGCAGAACTCGTCAGTAAGCGATAACGGCTTTCGCCAAAAATTTCCTGCAAAACGACTTCCACAAATTGCACGCGTTGGTCAGCAGTTAACTGGGTCAAGGAAATATTTTCAGCAATTAGGACTTTGACAAAGCGGTCCAACGCATCATGGAAAAACTCACCGGTCATTGCTGGATTTAAGCCATAAACTTCCCGTTCTTTTAACCGTAATCCGTAGCTGACGAAATACTTGTATTCACACTGATAGAACGTCTCCATCTGAGAAATGGAGCTGTAGATCGACGGGCCATATAGCGCCGCAGCTTGTGCTTGAGACAAAGGAATCGGAATATTTTGATGGGTTTGGCTTTCAAATACTTGGGCAGCTAAATCTGTCCATTCCGAACGTAACAGCGCTTGTTTCAGTTGCTCCCACACTCGAGGCAAATTCTCTTTGTTTTTTTGCGCTTGCTGACTGAGATTATTGATTTGGTAGATCAGGCCACGATAACTGCCAACATAGTCTCTCGGGTCACTGACTAGCGCCAAGATCCCCCGCTCTTGCAGTGGTACATCCAAATGCTTGACCACGCGGTCTAAATAAGGCGACATCTTGATGTTTTGCTGTGTATCAAAATTAACGGCATAGGACAGTGATAAGTGCTCTGTCGCTGAAAGCAAGACAGAATAAAAGGCAAATGGTTCTTTGACACTGCCTTCCACCACTGTATCTCTAAGGTATTTTTCACCATTGAATAACTGATTGAAATGCTGACGTTCTTCATTCGTCAACAATGTTTTATTTTCCATTTTTCTTGGCAAAGCCGTTTCATTCAATCCCGGTGCAAATGTGATCTTCGCTTGTTTCGGACGTGCCAAATCAAGGCGGTTGATGTTGACTTGGTCGATCGCTGTTGGGATCTTTCCGAATGTGACATTTTCTAAGCCAATCAATAAGACATCTTCAAAGAGCGCAAAATCAAAGGGCTCATCTCCATAGATCGTGGCATACTCATCCAGCAGATCCATTAAAGCTTGCCATGCTTGTTCATGATTGCGGGCTTGATCTAATTTTCCTTGTTGGATTGCCTGGTCTCGCCAATGCCTCAGCTGTTGCTCGACACCCGCATTCAGTAAAAAGCGATACAGCAGTTCTACGGCATCTCGATTTGTTCTAGCTGCTGTCAGCCAGTCTAGAGTATCAGCAACATCTTGTTTAAAGGCCCTGCGCAACTGGTTGGTATACGCTGTCAAATCCACTTTATCCGTCTGCTCTTCTTCCGATTGTAAATACTCAATCAGTTCCCAATCTTCGTTTCTCGTCCAACTTGCTCCTTGGAAATCATGAGCCAGCGCTTTGTTCTCGGTAATATCCACCAACTTACGAAACTGGTCACGCCCAACAAGCCAATCTGCTTCGGAGCGATAGGCTGCCGGTAAGTAAAGTTCCGTTCTAAGCAACCGTAAAATATCATTTAAGCGAAAACCATACGATTGGCAAGCAAAAAAAGCATTCAAAAACTCAACCAATGGATGTTGCGCCATCATCTGCTCTTCATCGATATAAAAAGGAATCTCAAACTCAGTAAAAATTTTAGGAATATACTGATGATAGACTTCTGGTTCGGCGATCAGTAATTGGATATCACGATACCGTAATGTTGGGTACCGTTTCTTATCACTCATCCTCCCGCGGATCGACGCTGCGATTTGACGAATCTCTTCTTCGGGATTCCCAACTTTCCAGACAGCCAAGAAGTCTTTGACGGACGTCTGCTGATGATAATTGGCTTGTGATTGGGTCTGCCGCCAAAAAGTTTCTACTTCCTTGTATGCCTGCGGGATCGATCCCTCGTCTTCTTTGTCCACCTCTTGGTTGACGGAAAGTTTCTGATCTAAGTAAATGTTCACTTGATTGTCACGAGCAAAACTGATCAACTGATAATAGGTCCGTCCTGCTTCGTAAAATAAATTCAATGGCGTGGGCATCTCTTGTGGGTACCCGCGATCCAAAATAAGATCAATCACTACATGACTTCTCTTCATCAGTACTTGAATCAACTGTTGCTCTTGTGTTGAAAAAGCGGAGAAACCGCTGATAATAAATAAGGCGTGGGAAAGATCTGGCGCTTTGTTCAAAGACACAGTGGTTGGCATTGCATAATCCACCGAGGAATCATCCAGCAAGGAACCTTCCAGAAAGCGTGTCAGTAAGGTGATCGGTTGTTCGACTTGCAAGGCACGCTCTAGAAGTTCTTGTTCAAATCGTTGAAAAATTATCGCTAATTCACTGTATTTTTTTTCTTCGTCTTGGGTTGCGCTTGGTGCAGCACCACCTGCTAATAAATCTTCGATCCCCAATCGACTTGTATGCATTTCTTGATAGAAAGCCAACAATTGTTGGATAAAACCCGCTTTGTTGATCTCACCACGGTATAAGACGAGTTCTTCTTCTAGTTCCAAAAGCAGCTTACGCATGATCATGGAGGCACCATTTTCAGTGATGGCATTTTGAGAAAGCAAGCCGGTTTGCTGCAGATAAAACCAAGCCAAACGGTGAAAACTATACACTTGCGCGCGAATAGAAGCAAAATCTTCTACGCGATCCTCTTTCAGTAATTGAAGGATCTCGCGCTCTCGTTCAAATTTGTTGTAGTTAGGTACCAGAAAAAATACTTCTTGATGGTCTTTTTCTAACCAGCTTTTTGCATTTTCTATCACTGCTTGATCATGACGACAACGGCCATCGCCAAGAATAAATCGTAAACTCATGAAAGGACTCCTTCTCTCCATCGTCTTTTAAAAAAATCCACTAAAAAATCAGCGACACGCTTTTTCGAATGCGTCTTTATTTTTAAGAGACTCTCCTTAAAAACAAAATAACAATCGCAGAATTTCATTCTTTGCCTACCATACCAAAATCGGCAATTGGCCAGAAAACAAATTTTACATCCCCCAAAATTGTTGATTCATCGATCAGACCTAATTGACGACTATCTTTGGAAATTCGACGGTTATCCCCTAACACTAAAATTTGACCTTCAGGAATGACTTCAACACCAAATAACCCCATATCAAAATCACTAGTCAACGGAAAGCCATCTGCGACAGCTGCTTTGAATTCATCCAAGTAGGGTTCTTCATATGCTTGTCCATTGATATAAAGGGTGTCGTTTTGATAGGAAACCTGGTCGCCAGGTAATCCGATTACGCGTTTGATATAGTTTTTGCCTGCTTCATCCGGTGCTTCAAACGTTATGATATCGAAACGTTCGATCTCGGTATTTTTCAAAGCAATCACCCGCTCACCATCATGTAATGTGGGGTCCATCGAATCTCCTTTTACGATCACAGGGGTAAAGACATACTGTCTTAATAACAAGAGGAATAAAGTAAAGATCACGACAAATCCTACTGTTTTTAAAAGCTCTTTTACTTGTTGCACGCGTCCCTCACTCCTTGAATGTTTTAACTATATTTTCCAAGAATCGAACAAACATTCTTATTTTTCTATTCTACCATAAAATGAAAGGAGCAGGACATCTCCTCTCTGGTTCTTTATGAAAATTTGGGGAATCATTGGACTTGCGTATGAATTGTCATCTTATCTAATCAGTGCTAGGGTTGAAATAGAACCCATTATTGAAAGGAAGTGCCAAAATGAACCAACAGTTACCACAAGTGCCCACGAAGTTATTGATTGACGGAAAATGGCTTGAAGGAACAAAAGAGTCGGTTTCAGTTACCAATCCTGCCACTAATGAAGAACTGGTAAAAGTCAGCCAAGGAGGCATCGATGAAACAAAGCAAGCGATCGATGCCGCCGCGAAAGCCTTCACAGATTGGTCAAAACGTTCGCCTCGAGAACGAGCCGATTTGATGAACAAGATTGCTGATTTAATGGAACAAGAAAGCGACCGTTTGGCAAAAATTATGAGTATGGAACAAGGAAAACCATTAAAGGAGGCAGCGGCAGAAATCCAATCCAACGTAGACAATTTCCGTTGGAATGCCGCCGAAGCACAACGGGTCTACGGCGAAGTGATTCCAGCTCCTGCACACAATCATTGGCTGGTGCGTAAAGAAGCCATCGGTGTTGTTGGTGCGATCACGCCTTGGAACTTTCCTTCCAATATGATTGCTCGAAAAATCGCTCCTGCCATGGCAGTTGGCTGTACCCTTGTTATGAAACCATCTAAAGAAACACCCCTATCAGCATTGGCTTTAGGTGAACTTTTTCAACAAGCGGGCCTTCCTGACGGAGTCGTCAATATCGTCTTAGGGGATTCTTCTGAAATCGGGAAAGAATTGACTGAGAACAAACAAGTCAAAAAAATCACCTTTACCGGCTCCACGAAAGTTGGGATGAAATTATACGAACAAGCTGCACCAACTCTGAAAAAAGTTTCATTGGAGTTAGGCGGCCATGCCCCGTTTCTTGTTTTTGCTGATGCTGATTTAGATTTAGCTGCTGAAAAATTAATTGCAGCAAAATTCCGCAACAACGGTCAGGTCTGTACATCCCCCAATCGAATTTTTGTCGAAGAATCCATCAAAGAAGCCTTTACTAAAAAGCTATTAGGGCAAATGGAAGCCGTAACTGTTGGTAATGGTTTAGAGAACCCCACCGTTGGTCCTTTGATCAATCAAGCAGGCGTTGAAAAAATCATCGACCAGCTGGAAGATGCGGTAAATAAAGGGGCTAAAGTCTTATTCGGTGGGAAGAAGCTTACTGAAGGTGAATACGAAAAAGGCAACTTCTTTGCACCAACGGTCATCGACGGCATCACTCCTGACATGACTATTTACTATGAAGAAACCTTTGGACCCGTGATTCCATTGATCTCATTTACGGATCGACAAGCAGTCATCGCTGCGGCAAATGATACGGAATTTGGATTAGCCTCTTACTTCTTTTCAACGAATCTGCAAACAATCTCGGATGTAGCCCAAAACCTCCAATATGGGATGGTTGGGGTCAATGACATTGCGATCTCAAACCCGGCGGCTCCCTTCGGCGGCGTCAAAGATTCCGGTTTTGGTCGTGAAAACGGCAAATATGGTCCTGAAGAATACGTGACTGTCAAATTTATCGCCATTGATGCTCAGTAAGAAAAAAAGTCAGGCGCGTTTGCCTGACTTTTTTCTTACAAAGCATTTTGTTTTACTAACATTAAGTAAGAATGTATACTTCATTCTATGACAATAGAAAAGGTGGAATACTATGACAAAATTTCTTGATACGATCAAACAGCGCCGTTCAATCTATGGATTAGGCAAAGATGTTTCACTCTCAGATACAGAAATCGAAGCCATCGTGAAAGAAGCAGTAAAAAACAGTCCAACTGCTTTTAACGCACAATCGCCACGTGCCGTGATTTTATTTGGCGATGCCCACGAAAAATTATGGACGTTAACGGAGGTTGCTTTAGAACCATTGACACCACCGGAGGCGTTTGAAGCAACGAAACAAAAACTTGCTGGCTTTAAAGCAGGTTATGGAACCGTTCTATTCTTTATTCACACAGATACCGTTAAGAACTTGCAAGACCAATTTGCCCTTTATGCAGATAACTTCCCGGTCTGGGCAGAACAATCGAATGGGATTGCCCAAGCGAATGTTTGGGTAGCTTTAGAAGAAGCCGGATTAGGCGCCAACTTACAACATTATAATCCAGTAATTGATGATGCTGTTGTAGCTGAATGGTCAATTCCTGAAAATTGGCAGCTGCGGGCCCAATTAGTTTTTGGTTCAAAACAAAGCGAACCAAATGAAAAAGAATTTTTAAATGATGACGAACGTTTCCGCGTTTTCCATTAAAAACGATTCCCGATTTTTAAACAAAAGACCCTTGATTACGGCCACATAAGGCAGCAATCAAGGGTCTTTTAGTCATTTTTTCCTTGATCATGATCGACCAGAATATCGATCGGTGTTCCTTCATTCAAGTGCTCCGACAAAAATACCACCAATTCAGCTAACGGTTGTTTGAATTTCATTAATGGTCCCCGCATCCCTTTTCGAAAATAGTTCATCTTGATGGGCTGCCCTTCCTTTTCTTGAAATAATACGACCCGATCAATGTCTTGGTACAGTACCCCTTTAATACTCATTGGATGGACAATAATTCGATCTAGGGCTAACCCGCGACTGTCTAGCACAAAGCTTAAAAAGACAAAACCTGAAACGATTCCTCGCACCTGATTATCCAATTGGTCATCCATCATCAACATGGATAGGATAATCATTACTGAAAAGATCGTAATAGCGATTTTGCTTAGTTTGCGCTCAACAGCAATAAAGTGAATCTCTTTGCGTACCACCAATAAATAGAGGTACAAAACGATCGTAAAGGCACACATCAATAGCGTTAACCCACTCATAAAACTCTCCGTTCTGTTTTCTTTTCCCTATTTTACCAAAAAATGATCTGTTACAAAAGGCTTAGCCTATTTCCTAGGTTTTTTGATATCTATTTTCACCAGAATTCGGTACAATAAGAAAAAAAGGAGGAATTATCATGAATGCATTTTTTGATAAATTACAACGCTATGACTTGCTTCGTGCCGTCGTATATATCGTCTTCGGCTTCATTATCTTGATTGCACCACGATCTGTCTTCAACACGATCGTTTATCTCGTTGCCGGATACATCGCATGTCTAGGGATTATCAGCTTGTATACGAGCTACAAAGAAAAACAAAAGGGCTATCGCAATGTGCAGTCGGTCTCTGGTATCTTACTGTTGATTGCTGCAGCTGCGATTTTAGTTTTTGCCAAAGGATTACTTGCCATCGTGCCATTTTTCTTAGGGATCATGATCACCATCAGCGGATGCACCCGCTTAATGGCAAGCTTTAACCAAAAACGCATTGGCTTACCTTACATCACGAGCTTAATCATCAGTCTTTTGATTATTGCTGCTGGACTCGTTCTCGTATTGAATCCATTCGCCACTTGGCTACTGTTCTTCCAAATTTTTGGCGGTATCTTGATTTTCATGGGGGCATCCGACGCTATTAATCATTTTCAACGAAAAAGAGCCTAATAAATGAGAATGTTTTAAAATTTTCTACGAATCTAACATCTACATGTAGACTTTTCCCGCTATTCCTTTTAAAATAGGAGATATCAAACAGTCAGTCCATTGAGAGGCGGGAGGTGCGACATGAAGAAAATTAAGCAAGAAGCAAAACATCCAAATGATGTGCCGGTAATTTTTTTGACCGATGCAACTGGCAAAGTCGTACGAAAAATCTCGATCAATGAGTGGCGTGCGTTAAAAGCGAATCCAGAACAAATCGAAGAACTCGATATCAAATTGTATCGTGAAGCGATCAGTTTCTATCTTCAAGAAGACTATGCGAAAGCAAAAGATCTCTTGCACTTCTTGATCAATAAAACGGACTATAGTCATTACGAATATGTTGAACGATTAGCCAATATCTATCGCATCGAAAATCGTCCTGCTAAAGAAAAAGTCCTATTGCTGACTGCTTATCATGCAATCAAACCGTTAGAATCCTCTGAAGGAATTCTAAGAAGGATCGAAAATCGATTACAAAAAATCGATGCCTTTGATTTTCCAACTTCGACACAATTCAGTCATTAAAAAAGCAGCTATCTTTCGATAGCCGCTTTTTTTATGCTTCTGGCAGTTTACGCAAAAGACGTAACCCGTTAAACAATACGATCAATGTACTGCCTTCATGGGCAAATACCCCCAACCCAATGTTCATCAAGCCGAATAGATTCAAGCCGACTAATAACGCGACGATAAACATGGAGAAAAAAATATTTTGCCAAATGATCCGATCCATCTTCTTCGCTAAGCGATAGGCATATGCAAAACGCGAAAGATCATTCTTCATGATCACTGCGTCTCCTACTTCAATCGCAACATCTGACCCTTCCCCCATCGCAAAGCCGATGTCTGCTTGAACAAGTGCAGGGGCATCATTGATACCATCACCCACCATGGCGGTTTGTCCGTATGCTTCTTGGAGTGCTCGTACCGCTTCCGCTTTGTTCTCAGGCAAAACATTGGCAGCCACTTGGTCAACCTTTAAGCGCTGACCGATTGCTTCACCAGCAGAAGCACTGTCTCCGGTGATCATAACAGTATGGATACCTTCATTTTTCAAATAATGAATCACAGAAGCTGCCTGTTCGTTCGGCTCATCCATCAATGCGATGATCGCCGTAACCTCTTCGTTGATGGAAAACACGACCATTGTTTTTCCTTGCGCTTCCAATTGACGGTACTGTTGCTCCATCAAACCTGTTAACTGGTTGTTTTCGGTTCTTTTTCCTAATCGATAGGTTTTGGTTCCTGAGACGGCACCTAAACCGGAACCAATCTCGTTTGTGACAGTCAACTGTTCGATTTCTCGTATTTTCTCTGTCTTCTCGAAATAAGTAACGATCGCATCTGCTAATGGGTGGTTGGCTTGCTTTTCCATCGAAACGATGACCGCTGCTGCCTCTGCTCGATCGATCGTATCAGCGAAAACGGCTTCCGTGACTGTAGGTTTTCCGACGGTCAAAGTTCCCGTTTTGTCAAAAGCTACCGCTTTGATCTGAGCGAAATTGGTCAAGTAATTGCTCCCTTTAAAAAGAATCCCTTTTTTCGCTAGATTCGAGATCGCCGACAAACTAGCAGGGACGGCGCTTGCCGCTAAAGCACAAGGAGAAGCCGCAATCATCATTACGATCCCACGATAAAAACTTGTATACCAATCCCAACCAAAGAGAAACGGTGCAGTCAAAATGAACAAAGGGACTGCAACGAAAACAACTGTTACATAGATTGGTTCGATTTTTTTGATTCGTGTTTCGGTCGGTGATTGATTTGATTGCGCCGCTTCCACCACTGAAAGAATTTTTGCGAAGACTGTTTCAGAGCTGTCTTTCGTGACTTCCATCAAAAATGTGCCGTTTCCATTAATCGTACTCCCATAGACTTCGTCTCCTGTAGTCTTTTCTCGAGGAATACTTTCCCCATTGATCGAAGCTTCATTGATGGCACTCGTTCCAGAAAGGATTACGCCATCTGTTGCTAACTGATCACCAGGTAGCACTTGCAAAATATCTCCTTTTTTTATCTCAGAAGCGGCAATTTTTTTGGTTTTCCCATCCGGACCCATCAAACGGGCTTCCGTGGGATTCAATTTGAGAAGATTGGTGATTTCTCTTCGACTTTGTCCCTCGGCGTATTCTTCTAAGAAGTGAGCGCCTGCAAAAATCAAAATCAACAAAGCTGCTTCATTAAAATTTCCTATGACCATGGAACCAATCGCTGCCAACAACATCAAAAGATGTACATTCGGTGTGAATCGCCGATTGGCTCTGGTACTCTTTATGGTATCCTCGATTCCTTCCCACGAAATGTGATAACCTGCTAATAAAACCGCAGCAAAATAAAACCCATCTTTCACCCATTGGTTCGGAACAAAAAGTGCCAGTATAAAGAGCAGTAAGCCTACAAAATAAATGTTACGTGGGAGAGTCCCATGATCGTGAGTATGAGAATGCCCCTCCGTTTTTGTGTGATCATGTTGACAAGTATGTTCAGCCATCATTAAAACCTCCTCTAGTCCATCTGTCATATGAACGATCAATCATATTTATAGACTTATTATATATGAATAAACAATCATATGTCAACCGAAAGAAGTTTTTCTTGTGAAATGTAAGCGTTTTGGGTTTTGTGATTCCTTATGGCATGCTAGAATAAACTTAGGAGAGAAAGGAGTGTTGGTTATGAGAACATTTACTGGCGGTATTTCACTAAGTCCCCCATTAAAAATGTTAAAAGAAAAATTAATGATCGAACAAGATGAAATTCTTACCTTTTCACCCACGATGGTCTTTATCCCTTTAGCACAACATATTGGTGCTCCGGTGGAACCGATTGTTTCCGTTGGTGATTACGTCAAGCAAGGGCAAGTGATCGCTGAGTCTGATGCGTTTGTATCTGCCAAAATTCATGCATCTGTTTCGGGTAAAATCGTCGACATGGTCGATTGGCCGAATCAAAACAATGAAGAAGGAAAAACCATCATCATTGAAAATGATTATGCTTATCAAAATGATTTTTTGTCAGCCCCCTTCGACTGGCAATCTGCTGCTAACGAAACCATCCTCAACAAAATCCGTCAAGGCGGCGTCGCCGGCAAAGGCGGTGCAACGTTTCCCACCCATGTCAAATTCAGTATTGATGAAACCAAAAAAATCCATACTTTGATCTTAAATGGTTCTGAATGTGAACCGTTCTTACGCAGTGATGCTTTCTTAATGCAAAAAGAAGCCCAGAAAATCATTCACGGTGCAAAGATTGCCCAAAAGTTACTGGATGGTCCAAAAATCATAATAGGCATCGAAGATGACAAACCAAGAGCCATTTCAGCCATGCAAGCCGCAAGTGCAGAGGATGACACGATAGAAGTCGTTACTGTCCCAACTGTTTATCCAACCGGTGGTGAAAAGCAGTTAGTAGAGTTATTGACCGATCAAGAGGTGCCGTTAGGTGGTTTGACTGCCGATATCGGTATCGTCTTGATCAATGTTGCCACCAGCTTTGCCATCGCCGAAGCGGTCTGTTATGACAAACCGTTGATTGAACGCTATACAACCGTTACCGGCGATGTTCAAAATCCCTGCATCGTCAAAAATCCGTTAGGAACACTCGCAGGAGAATTGATCGACTTTGCCGGCGGATTTCAAGGAGCCCCCAGCAAATTGATTCTTGGTGGACCAATGATGGGAAAATCCGTCAAAACCTTGAAAGTTCCGGTCACCAAAGGCAGCAATGGCATCGTTGTTTTTAATGAAGAAACCGATTGGCTCTATGCCGAAAACCCCTGTATTCGCTGCAACAAATGTGTCGAAGCTTGTCCAATGCGCCTCATGCCAATGGAGATCGATCAGTTTTATCGAGCGGGGGATTATCAAAAGTGTGAAGAATTATTGGCAGAAGCATGTATCAATTGTGGTGCCTGTACCTTCGTCTGCCCAGCTAAACGTTCCTTAGCTGCCAATATCACTGCCGCAAAAGGCAAAGTTGCCCAGTTGCAAAAGGAGGCGAAGGAAAGTGCCTGATTATTACAAGGATTCCGATAGCGAACGTCTCTTTCAGCAAAGGAAAAATCAAGAAACACCCCCAAGCCCCCATATTCGCAGCAATGACGAGACCATTAAAATCATGGGGTGTGTGGTATTAGCCTTGCTGCCAGCAGTTTTATTCTCTGGCTACCTTTTTGGATTGAAAGTTTATGGCTTGTTTTTCATTGCACTAGCCACGGCGTTTGCTGCCGACGGACTTTGGTCCTATCTTGTCAAACGGCCGTTTCGCTTCGATTTAAGCATCGTCGTGACGGCCTTGCTTTTAACGATGAACCTCCCACCAACCGCACCTTGGTATTTTCCCGTGATTGGGGTGGCGTTTGCCGTAATCATCGTCAAAGAATTTTTTGGCGGTATTGGTTATAATTTTCTAAATCCAGCCCTCGGCGGTCGAGCCCTGTTGATTGGCTTGTTTTATAACCAAATGTTTCTAATCAGTTGGCCTGATCCACCTTTTGGCAGCATCGCACCTGATGTCGTTTCGCAGGCTACAGCGAACGATGTTGTTTCTGGTGCCACACCATTAGCTGTCATGAAAGCAGGAGAAACGTTGAGTGGCTCTGAACTAGTGGATGCCTTTTTAGGATTTACCGGAGGACGAATCGGTGAAACCAGTGCCTTACTTTTACTGTTGGGTGGGATTTTTCTCGTTTACAAGAAAATCATCTCCCCTCGTATCCCACTGATTATCTTTGCGACGATCGGGCTCTTTGCTTTTATCCTTGGTCCAGAAGGACTTTTTACTGGCAGTTGGCAAACGGTCATCGGTCATATCATCAGTGGTGGTGCCATGTTGGGTGCGATTTATATGGCGACTGATTATTCTTCGACACCAGGAACAAAAGCAGGAGAAAATCTTTTTGCCTTAGGCGTTGGCCTCCTCGTTGTGCTCTTCCGTTTCTTTGGTTTTACAAATGAAGGCATGAGCTATGCCATCTTGATCATGAATTGTTTCACCCCACTTATTGATCGCTTCTTACGCCTTCGCATATTAGGGGAAGGAAAAAAGACCCCGTTCAACCTTAAAATCATGAGCTAAATCGTAAAAAAGGAGGGTTCCTTATGATGATCGCCAATCGGCTAGTGGTCTTTCTAGTCATTCTACTCACAAATTACGCCTGTCAAAATTTGGCACCGACCGTCAAAGAGAAAAAACCGAACGTGACGACACGGGTGGTTTTCCTCTCAGGGATCATTGCGGTCGCTTACTTGTTCAGTGGGTTAAGCTTTTATCTTTTACTTCAAAATCGTTTCGTCTATGGCAATCAAGTGGTCACCAACTTGGTAAGTGCTGCCATCATCGCCTTGATTGCGGGGGGCTTGTGTTTACTGATCGTTCCTGCAAAAAAACGTTTCTTGACGACTGATCTAAAAAAAACGCTCCTAGTCAATGTTCTATTGCTGACGATCGCCACCGTGACCCAATTTCCCTATACCGATTATTTAACCAATTTATTTGTTGCTGTAGGCATGTATTTCCTCTTTTCTTGTGCTTTGTCAGGGGTTCATACACGGAATCAAATTGCCACGATTCCGCCAATTCTAAAAGGTTTACCGCTGGATATCGTAACACTTTTTCTATTCTATCTAAGCTTTTCCTTTCTCAATGGTGTCTTCTTCAATTATTTATTCTAAACAAAAAGCAAGTCCCGCTTTGGCAGCGGAACTTGCTTATTTTTTGCGGAATAACTCTCTGAAGGAACCGATCAAAAAACCAGTCGAAAAAGCATTTTGTGCTTTTTGCTCTTTTTCAGCAGCGATTTTTTGTCGGGTTCGCAGCCCCTTATTGGCATTTTTGGACTTCTTCCCTTCACGGAGTTCTTTCGAAGCCTTTTGAAACTCATTTGAGAAACGATTATACCCAACCATGTCGTTTCCCTCCTTTCTTTGTGCTTGACCTATAATAACGAGGATTTATTATAGGAATTGCCTTTCTGATGCAAATCAGGTAACATAACAGACAGAAAGATGATTTATCCCAGGTTTATCAGAAAGGAAGATCCCATGAACGAAACCCACACTGGATTGTTAGTCAATAGCCGCGTTTTTCAAGAAACGCCAATGATGCTGACAGGTATCCAACTTTTAGAAGACCACAAAATCGTAAATTGCATTATTAAGGATCGCTACTTAGCCAGCTATGTCTTACGCCTTCCATTAAATAAATACCAATTAGAAGTTGAAGGAAAATGGAACAAGCGGGAACAGTTAGTGATCAAACATATGAAGATCAAGAATATCGATGAATTTATTAAAATCGTCGGTACGCCAGAATAACAGGACTCACGAAAAGCAAGTGCAGACAACTGCCCTTGCTTTTTTTCTGAAAAAATCCAGCTGATTTTTCCCGCGTGTTCCTCCGATGTTTATCGCGACATTCTGGTAAACCGATCGATCAAGGCTTTTTGCTCCTCTTTGATACCGATCGCCAACGGTTTGATCATTAATTTGACAGTGGACGAAGGTGTCTGAATCTGAACTTTTTTATTTACCACACCGCCTAGTTGTAATTTTGTGATCTCATGGATCATAATTGTCTGCATCCCTTTTTCATGAAATTGCAGATCTAACTGAATCAAGTGGATTTTTTCTTCGTCAACCACCACGATAAAATACTTTGGTGTTGGCAGGGCAATCATTTTGGCTTCCTCGGCATAACCAGCCAGTTTTCCATGGAACTTCGCACGGTAGCTTTCTAAATCATCTTTTTTCACGATCCATTTCATCAAAAGCCACATCCTTCCTTAGATACCTTAAGGATACCTGCAGAAAACGCTTTTGCACAACAATATGCCTGCTTGTTTCCTCACATAGCCCCATTCAACACGTTTGATCATCAAAGACTTTTCCTCTAGACATAGACGTTTTTGTCACCACGACTGCTGAGTCAAGCAAAAAGACAGCGAGGCGCTTAGTGCCCTTCGCTGTCTTTATTTGGATAGTAGTGTTGGAAAAGTCGCAGAAAAATCGGTGCCAGCATCAAATAAAAGATGCCATTCCCCGCTGCATGCAACGCATCAAAGCTCACTCCTTGAAAATAGTAAGCCCCAAAGCTAGGAAACCCATAAAGCTTGACACTGATCCAAGATATCACAAAGCCATACGCAAAACCTGCAAATACACTATAAATGACTTGTAAATACAACTTTTTCATAAACAGTTTGCTTTTTGATAATAGATACATTCCAAAAATTACGACGGCATAGCTAATCAATTGGGCAATCGTCCATACCCCCATTCCCATGTAAAAATTGGTAATCAGCATCGAGAGCAGACAAACGATCAATCCACGACTAAGACCTAAATGGATGGTTACTAATAAAAAGATCACCGTCATTGGTTGAACATTGGGTAAAGGTTGAAAAAGTGTCCTGCCGACGACGGCTGCTGCTACAAGCAACCCTAAATAAGCAATTTCTTTTCCAGCAAATACAAGTGGTTTATTCGAATTTTTCATAGGTGAAAACCACTTTATCGTTGTTTCCTAAAAAGGTATCATCTGCCCCAGTCGTAATCATTTCATCATTGATCGTATATGTCCAATAATAGCCAGCTTTTTCATCTTGGGCTAAACCGTCGATGCTGGTGATCATCCCTTGATTTTCTTCCAAGTCAAAGTTCTCTTTCATGATAGTCATCAAAGAAACCCCTTCTTTAAAAGTGACCGTTTTGGTTTCGATCTCCTGGTCTTGCTCTTCACTTTTATTATTGAAGCTGATTTGGGCAGTGCGCTCTTCGGCATTTTGTTGGACTGACGAAGAGTCACTAGAGGAGTTACCCGCATCCATCGATGGTTTGGCACATCCGGCAAAAACCAGACTTAGTAAAAAAATATAACTAAAAATTACTGTTTTCTTCATAATAATGGCTCCTTTGATTTTTTTTACAACACCTTATTGTACTAAAAATAAATAAAAAAGGCGAAATTTTTTTGTTCCCCTCTATAGAAAGCATTGTAAATCCATGTGACTATGGGTATACTAGCTTCAATCATTCGTAAGAAGAAATGAAGGAGTGTTGGAAAGATGGATAGAAAAAAAGCGTCCTGTACCACTTTACTAGTAGGAAAAAAAGCATCGATTGACGGCTCGACCATGATTGCCCGTAATGAAGATTCAGGGAGCGGTTCGGAACCGCAAAAATTCGTCGTCATCACTCCAGAACAGCAAGGAAATGAATTTTACGCCGTTTTAAGCGGCTGTCGAATCCGTTTACCTAAGGATCCCTTACGTTATACTTCGACACCTGAAGCAGATGAATCCCAAGGAGTCTGGGCAGCTTCAGGAATCAATGAAGTAAATATCGCCATGACTGCGACAGAAACGATTACGACCAATTCACGCGTTTTGGCCATTAATCCATATGTGGAAGATGGTATCGGGGAAGCTGATTTCGTCAGCATTGTACTGCCTTACATTCATTCCGCTAAAGAAGGTGTTCTTCGCCTAGGGGAACTCTTAGAAACCTATGGGACCTACGAAGCCAACGGGATCGCGTTTTCTGATGCCGAGGAAATTTGGTATATGGAAACCATCGGTGGACATCACTGGGCAGCTGTTCGCATACCAGATGATGCCTATGTCGTGGCACCCAATCGCTTAAACATTGATCACTTCGATTTCGCCTCAGAAATGACGTTGTGTTCGCATGATCTCGAACAGTTGATTGAAGACTATCAATTAAATCCTGATTTTGAAGGCATTAATCTACGCCATATTTTTGGCAGCTCCTCAGAAAAAGATACCCGTTACAACAACCCGCGGGCATGGTACATTCAAAAACACTTTAGCGGAACAGTTGCTGAACCGATCGATCAAGAGCTCCCGTTTGTATGCTACCCAAAACAAAAGCTATCCGTGGAAGATGTAAAATGGGCATTGAGCTCCCACTTCCAAAATACGCCTTTTGACCCTTACGGTACAGGGACCGAGACACAAAAAACACAATTTCGATCGATTGCTCTCAATCGCAACCAGCAAGTCCATATTTTGCAGATCCGCAACCACGTGCCTGCAGCAATCGCTGGCATTCATTGGCTCGCCTTTGGCCCCAATACCTTCAACGGCGTTGTGCCCTTTTATGCAGCTATCACTAAGACCCCACTTGGCTATTGTGATACGACAAAGACCTACGATCCAACAAATAGCTATTGGTTAGGACGCACCTTGGCGTTGATTGGGGACAGCGACTACGATCGCTATAGTGATCTTGCCAACCGTTTTGAAATGGAAACGATGGCGGCTTGTCGCCGCATCCAACAAGAAACTGATCGTAAAGCTTCCGCTGAAAAGGAGCCTACTCGTCTGCTTGAAGAAGCCAACGCTGAGATGGCCGAACTGTATTTAAAAAATGCAACAACGTTACTAGGAAAAATGGTGGAGTCTGGCAGTAATAAAATGGCCTTGCGTTTTTCTTTAGCCGATTAGTCAATCGTTGAAAATAAAAGGATTAACAAAAACTTTACATGGAATTGCAGCAATCTAAACATTGCTCTCCTATACTAAAGATACCAATTCGTTTTCTTTTTCCTTGCTGGTACAAATCAAGCAATTGATTTGTACTGGTCCCCCTATTGAAGACCAGTTGGGAAAAAACGTTGGGAGGAATGAGCATGACTGCAAGTATTTATCGGACTGTCACCAACGAAATTGTTAAAGGTGAAATCATCAAGAGCCAGAGTCAGCAAGATATGCTGATCATTCAAGACAAAAAAGGCTATTTCCATGTCGTTGAACCAATCCCCGCTACTACTACATCAACTCCCCACAGGACGAAAGACTAAAAAATCCACTGGCGATCAGAAAGAATACAGGATCTTTCTGATTGCTCAGTGGGTTCTTTTTTGTTATGTCAAACTCAATGTGAATCGGTTCAATCCATCAATGAGTTTTTCTCGCGAACAGCCAACGTTTAGGCGTAAAAAATTTCTCCCTTCATTCCCATAGATTTCCCCTGACATAATCGCGACTTTTCCCTTACGAATCATTCGTTGCTGCAATTCCACCATCGTTAAATCCAGTGCTGTACAATCAATCCACATAAGATACGTGGCTTCGCTTTTCGTGACCACGAGTTCTGGATGATATTCCTGTAAATAAGCAATCACATAAGCAATGTTATCATCCAGATAGTCATTGAGCTGATCCACCCACTTACTTTCATTATCGTAGGCAGCAATCGTTGCGGTCATGCCAAAAATACTGGTGGAGCTCAACCCATCGGCTTCTTTCAACTGAGTTAAGAAGCGATCACGCAACTTGGAATCAGGAATAATTCCATAAGAATAAATCAACCCTGGGAAATTAAACGTTTTGCTTCCCGAAGTAACAAGGGCTACATTTTTTTGCAACAATTCAATGATTGGTTGATGCCTTTGTCCTTTTCTTACAATATCCATATGAATCTCATCAGAGATGATAAATACATCATGGATTCTCGCCAATTCGATCATTCGTTGCAACTCATCTTTTTGCCAGACTCTCCCAGTTGGGTTATGAGGACTACATAAGAGAAGAACTTTGTTTTCAGGCTGTGCCATCAATTGGGTTAAGTCTTCAAAATCCATGCAATAAGAACCGGCATCATAGATGAGAGCATTGGACACAACTTCCCGTCTATTTTCCCTGATCATTTTGTAAAACGCATCATACGCTGGCGTCTGAATAATGATCCCATCTCCTGGATTGCTGAGTAAGGTGACGAGTAGTTTGATGCTATACATGACGGAAGGACTGTAGACCAGCCAATCGCTGTCGATCCTACTTTTAAAGCGTTCAGAATACCATTTGCAGACCGCTTGCTTGAATTCATTATGATTCCAACGTGTATACCCAAATACCGGGTGCTGCATCCGCTTGATAAGTGCCGCTTCAACTGCAGCTGGCACCTTGAAATCCGTATCGGAAATCGTAAATGGCAACAAGTTTTTTTCACCAAAACGGTCTTCCACATAATCCCACTGGGTACAATGGGTTCCTTTACGATTGATTGGCTCATCAAAAAACATTTTCTTCACTCCTACTACTTGACAATTTTGCTAAAGAATCGCATCAAGTTGATTTCTGACTGTTGTTACTTTCGTTCCAATGATTACTTGAACGTTCGTATCATCTAAGTGAACGACCCCAAGCGCACCTAGTTTTTTTAGCCGTTCATCATCAACCAATGTACCATCGTTTAGAACGAGGCGTAGCCGTGTAATGCAATTGTCTAAAGAATCAATATTGCTTGCTCCCCCTAAAGCTGCCAAAATACCATGGGCATCGTAGCCACTCTTTCCAGAATAGGTCATTTCCTCTTCCAACTCATTCGTTTGATCGTTGTTCTCTTCTCTACCAGGTGTCTTCAAGTTCTTGCGAAGGCTCACTGTTTTAAAAACAAAGTAATACAGGGCAAACCAGCAAGCTCCTACGATCAGAACGAGCCACCATTTTGTATATGCGCCTTGCATCACGCCAAAGATAAGAAAATCAAGCACGCCCCCATCGGTATTTCCAATCGTGACACCCAATAGACTCATTACCATAAATCCAGCACCTGTCATGATGACATGAAAAATCCATAATAAAGGGCTGATGAATAAGAATAAAAATTCGATTGGTTCAGTAATTCCTGTCACAAAAGTTGCAATGACGCCTGAAATCAACAAGCCTTTTATCTTTGAACGATTCTCAGGTTTTGCTGTCTGGTACATAGCTAATGCTGCTGCCGGTAAGCCAAACATAAAGGTTGGCATTTTCCCTTGAGACAAGAACGCCGTTGCACTTGGTGAGATGCTTAAACCGTTTTGTAATTCCGCATAAAAATATTTAACGCCCCAAAGACTTGCTGACCATCGATCAGCTGACTTCCCCCTGCTTCGGTAAAGCGAATCATGGAAACCAAAATATGGTGTAACCCAAATGGCAGTAATAAGCGCTCACCTGAACCAAATAAGAACGGACCGAAAGGACCAGCTTGTTGGATCAAATGTCCGATTCCTGTGATGATCATAGCAAACAATGGCCAAATCATCGGAATGATCACCCCGACCACAGCTAAAGTAAGCGAGGTGATGATTGGAACAAACCGGGCTCCTGAAAAGAAGGCAAAACTATCTGGCAATTGAAAATGGTAGAAGCGCGTATGCAATTTATAAACGATCAATCCTGCGATAATACCACCTAGAACACCCATTGATAATGTTTGAATGCCAAAAACGATCTCTTGTCCTGCTTCTCGAAGTTGATCTGCAGTAGCTAATTGATTCGTTTCTTGTAAATAAAAATTGATGGATAAATGCATCACGACATAGCCCACAAAGCCTGAAAATGCCGCAACTCCCTTCTCTTTTCGTGCTAGACCTAAAGGAATCGCCATCGCAAACATGACGGGTAAGTAACTAAAGGCAAAGCCACCGATCGTTGACATGAAACGAAAAACCACTTGAAGCCAAGAGGCACCTAAAAATGGGAAAACGTCGATCGTTGAAGAAGATGAAAATGAACTACCAATCCCTAAAAATAAACCCATGAATGCGAGTAAAGCGACTGGCAACATAAATGTTTTCCCAAGTCCTTGAAAAATTTCCATCCAGCTTGCTTTCTTTCCTTTTTGCATATCATTTCCTCCTAACACTTTTATCTCTTAAAATGTAAACGATATCAAGAAGGCTTACAATACAGTTACCAAAACAAGAATGACCATTCACAAAATGGAATGGTCATTCAGGATCAAGTCCTGGTTCGATTTGATTGGCGTATTGAATAATTAAAATATCCAGTAACGCTGCTAAAGAGATCCGTGGGCTCAAATCGACTTCATGATGATAAATCGTTGTCATTTCAACAGAAAAAGAGAAGGTGGCAAGCTTTTCCAACGTGCTTGTTGATTGACCAATACAGGCTAAAATCGGCACACCTCTTTGTTTCAACCGGTTAGCATAATTTAGCATCCCGATTGTTTCCCCACTATGACTAATAAAAATAGCCATATCTTTTTTTGATAGTTGATTAGCGATGGTTGTCAATTCATCCCAATCCGTTGAAGCGCCAACCGTTTTTCCTAAGAACCGCAACTTTCGACTCGCAGATAATGCAACCGGCGCACTTTGCCCTAAAGCAAAAAATTCGATTCGTTGTGCTTGCTGCAACATTTCCACGGCACGCTGAAAGTCAGCCTCTTCAATCATTGATAAGGATGTCGTCAGCTGGTCAATCATTTGCTTGATCAGTGGGGATAAGCCAAGAGAAGCTTGAGTAGATGATTTTCTTTCAAGAGTTTGATAATTCTTCAGTGAAAATTTGAATTCTTGAAAACCGGTAAAGCCAAGCTTTTTTGCCATTCTGCTGATCGTCGCTTGACTGGTGTACGTTTGGGAAGCTAACTCATCGGCCGTCATTTCTGAAACTTTCTCGGGCGCCCTTAAACAATAGTTAAGGACCGTTCTTTCTACTCGGTTCAGCTCTGGAATTTTGTATTGGATTCGTTTATATAAATGATTCATCACCTGCTTCTCCTCCCTACTATTGCTTCATTCTTCCGTCTCCACTATGCTTCATTTACTCATTATACCTTCCCTCAACAAAAGTACAAACTGATGATGAATGGCTTGAAATAAAAAAAAGGACTCACCCTTTGAGGAGTGAGCCATCTTTGTTATTTTCTTTGCATCGGTCATCTGTAGACAGTCACTTCAGTAAACTCTTGCCCGTTGCCGTAATCATTTTCTTTCGTTTGACGCTTTACATCAATTCGTTGTTTGCAACTGGCAAGTCCATTTTCGACATAGTTCACTGTATTTGCAACGATCCTTATTATAGTTGCTAGACCTTTCATCAAGGGATCATTTGATTCCATCCTCTATTCCCCCATTTCTATCACGCTTAAGCCGCTACTGGCTTTTTCTTATAACAAGTATAAAAGAAGTACCTTAAACGAAACTAAAAGAGAAGAACTTCGACAAAAAGAAAAGCAGACTAGTTTCTCTTTTTGGTAAAATATGGTAAATGTAATAGGAAAGGATGATCAGTCTCATGATAAAAACTTTAGTGGTAGCCAGCCATCCGGATTTCCACAATTCGCTTTCCCAACGATTCTTTAGTGAAAGTGCCAAGCTTCCTAACGTCACCATGCATTTCCTTGATGATCTTTCTGATTTTTCTCTCGCCAATGAACGGATGCTGTTGCAAACATGCGATCGTTTGATTCTACAATTCCCCATATATTGGTACAGCGTTCCAGCAAAAATGAAAGCTTGGATCGATACGGTTTGGGAAAAATGTGCCCCTGCATTGGTGGGCAAGGAAATTAGTTTCGCCGTTTCTACCGGCGTTGCCGCCAAAGAATTTCAGCTAGGCGGCCGAGAAAATACGACCTTCAATGAAATTTTGCACCCACTGGTACTCATGGCAAAAAAACACCAAATGACGGTACTCCCCATCGTTGTCCTCGATCAACTGATGTATAAATCAGAACAAGAGAAACGAGCCTTTGTCATTGCCTATCAGCAACTGTTATCAATGCCGGCTCCCTTTACATTTGATCAAAAGCAACAATGGTTTAGCGAAAAGCTGGCGCGTTTGGTTTCTGAAAAACCGCAGCTTGCTCCTTTGCTATCCCTGTTGCAGGAAAACCATGAAACATTGACCGAATTAGAAGACGCTTTAACTGAATTGGAGGTGCTGTGATGGATCACGAATGGCTGAAGCCACTGATAGAGCAGTCAATAAAAGAAACAGCTGACTATCACGAAAAAGCATTTTTGCAAGAACTAGAGAAGTTGCTTCATCAGCAAGAAATTCGAATCGAATTGAAACAAGGAGAACTTGACGGAAAATTGTGGAATCCTAGTGAATGGTAAAATCTGCACTTGTATCCAAGAAAAAACTTTGGTCCACCTAGCTATAAAACATGCTGGGTGGGCCAAAGTTTTTTTGAATCGTTTCTTTTGCTTGTTAACTAGGATTCGCACATACTCTTTGTAGCAGCGATATAGGCTGCTTGCAAACGTTTCGTGATCGAACCCAATGTACCATCGCCAACTGATTTCCCATCTACTTTGACGATAGGCACAATTTCCCAGACAGAATTGGTCAAAAAACATTCTTGCGCGTTGTTTAGTACCTCAACAGGGACAGGTTCTTCTCGATAAGGAATTTCTAATTGCTGACACAACTGTAGCACCTTCATTTTCGTGATACCTGGTAATACCAAGCGTCCATCCGGATGTGTATAGACGATACCATCAATGACAAACCAGAGATTTGATGCCGAAGCTTCCGTGAAACATCCATCTCGTTGCAAGAGTGCATCATCGAACCCCGCTTCGATCGCTTGATCTAGCGCTAACAGATTTCCTAACAAGCTCAATGATTTGATATCACAATGCAACCAACGCTCATCTGGAAGAACGGTCGCAGTTAGCCCTGCATGCTGCATTTCCAGAGGTCGTTCAAAGGGGATCACATTTGCGGTCACGACTCCTTTGACTGCTCCAGCAGACGGAAACTCGTGATTGCGGGGAGAGGCGATTCCTCTGGTGATTTGAAGATAGATCTCTCCTTCTGTGATTCCTTCGGTTTTAACCAGTAACTTAAGGTTTTCAGTTAATTGGGGAATTGTATAAGGCAACGTCAGTTTAATTTTTTGCGCGCTACTTTCTAAGCGAGTCATATGCTCCCCTAACATAAAGCAGCGACCATTATAGATTCGAATCACTTCATAGATTCCGTCACCATACTGATAACCGCGATCTTCAATGTCAATTTTCACAGCTTCTCGATCAACGATTTGATCGTTCCATAAAACCTTCATTTCCTCACTCCTATCGTCCTTCTCGTTTCAATAAGTATAGCATTTGTCTTTAGGCCTTGCTACGTAGTGCTTAAAAACAAAAAAACCTGCTGATGGAGACCGCTCCAACAGCAAGGTAGAACATTTTCGTTATAATGAATCTTTATCAATTACAGATCGTTCTAATTTTCGTTCTTGAAAAAAACGCAACAATGTACCAGACATTGCCATCACGATCGAATACACTGGCAGTGCCACAATCATGCCTACAAATCCAAGCAAGTTGCCGGCAATCAATAATAAGAAAACCGCAATGATTGGATGGATATGCAATACTTTTTTCATCACTAATGGTGAAACAAGATATGATTCACCTAACTGAATGATCGTGATTCCGACAATCAGAAAAATAGCTGTTCGAATGTCTTGACTTAACGCAAATAAAAAGGCTGGTGCTGCTCCGATAAAGGGGCCGAAATAAGGAATAATGTCCAGAACGCCGCAAATTAATCCTAATAGTAAGGCATTTTGTAAGCCTAGCAAAGAAAAAATGAAATAGCTTGAAACCGCAACATAAGAACAAACCAGCAATTTCCCACCGATGTACGCTGACGCTGCTTGATGAAAATCACTACAAAGTTGTCGCATTAAGCCTTGATAGTTTTTCGGTGTCTTACTTGCCAAAAAATCAGGAACTTTCTCACCGTCTTTAAACATATACACTAATAACAGTGGGATCGTAAACAAGACGATCGCTGAATGAGAAACGATGGAGATCAAACTCGTCAGACTATTGGTTGCCCCGGTAATAAACTGTAAGGCAAAGTTGCTAGCTTGGGAAATATCAATCGAATCAATAAAAGGACCAAATAATTCTTCTAAATAAGAATGATCTATAGTATCGATCACCAAATTGATGATGATGGGAATTTGATTGATAAAACGCCCCATCTCATAGGCTAATGCTGGTCCAATCACCTGAACGATCAAATACGCTGCAAAAACGATCAGCAGCAATGTCGAATATAGCGCAATGCTTTTCTTTTTCGTTCTTTTTTTCACCCAATTAAAGAAAGGTAAAAAGATGTAAAAAATAAAAATCGAAATCAATACTGGTAAAAAGACACTAGAAAAAATGGCTTCCAGTGGTCGAAAGACAAACAGTATATTTGAATAGATCCAGACCGCGATCCCTAAGAGACAGACGATCACTAGACCTGCAAAAATTTTTGATTTTTTAAGAAACTCCAATAATAAATCCTCCTGATTCTAGAAAGTAATTCAACTTCTTTCAGTTTAGCATAATTTTAAAAACGAAGGATGATTTCAAGAAGAATTTTTCAAAAATCCATGTTTTTCATAGCAAACTTTCAATTAATTTAATTTTTTTCATCTCTATATCTCGAATCTAATCAATTTTGATGAGCTGAAAACGGCAACGGAATATGCAACCGTCTGACAAAGTAGACTGCTGAAGCAAACTGGAGCAACCCTAGCAAAAAGAAAATCACATGCAAGACATTCCATTCTCGTAATAAGATGACCTGCACGATGATCCAGACAACTAAACTCATGCCTAAAAGCATTACCCCGTGGTACCCTTTGTTAAGCCGCAAGAGGAAAACAACAATCAGATTACCCAAACCTAAGATAGCGAACAAAAACAAGCCGGGAATTAAGAAGGTCGTGAAGGGTGTTCCTTGCAGCATGGCCGCTTCCAAACCAGCAAATGTCTCCCCTTTGCTTAACGGCTCAATGCTTTTAAACGCCAATAGACTTCCTCCACAAGCGCCAACACCAATAAAGAGACACAAAAAAAGTAACGCAAAGCGCATCTTCATTTTTCTCCACTCCTTCTTCAAACCCAACGCAACTAAAAAAATATTCTCAGTGACACATCGATTTTCTTATTCCTTATTCGCTTTTTGCTGAATAGATAAATGCGGCAATTTGCTGCTCTTCCACAGAGGAAAAGCCACACGCCTCATAAAAATGACGCGTTTTTTCTGTGTTGTCCGTAATCAAAACCTTTTGCCGTATTGATGGATGATTCGCCAGCATTTTTTTGAGTAATCGCTGACCAATTTTTTGACCTTGGAACTCGGATGCTACTAATAGATCTTGAATATAAAGAATGGTTTGTCCATCGGTTATGCAACGGATAAGCCCCACTAGCTGCTCTTCAACATAGGCCGTGATCACCTCTGAGTGGGCTAACGCATTTAAAAGACGCTCGGGATCTTTAGTATAGGCGCTCCAGCCAACTCCCTCATACAAAGCGAGTACTTGATTTGAATCAGATGGTAATTGGTCTTTAAAGACGATCTTCATACTTTTCCTCCTTGTAATAACTTAGCGACAGGGTGGAACAATAGAAATAGAGTTGACAGCTCTTTTCCAAACAAACTCTTGTTATCAAGCCGTAATGCATTGCTTGACTAAAGAGTATCCTGAGGAAAAGCGGCTGTCAACTCTAATTACGAAATACTTGAAGAACAAAATTGAACTGGTTCTGTTTCTAAGCCAGGACGTTAATCAATCAACAACTCATTTTTTAAACGTTGGCTCGTCGTCTGTTGCTCTTCAGGCGTTACTTCTTGATAGGAAATTCCATATTCTCCTCTGAAGCCATCGCCGGTGAACCCACTGCCAGCCATTTGGTAAGACTCGACAGTCCCTAATGCTGATTGATATTGGATAAATAATTGACTCATTTGCGAAAAAGTTAGATCGGTTTCACCATTTTCTCCAATGATCGTTAGCAGATCCTGAATCCGCATCACGCTGGAAAGTGAAACTAACTCTTTTGCCAGAATCTCAGTCACTTCTCTCTGACGGCGCTGACGGCCATAGTCACCTTCTGGATCATCCTTTCGCATACGAGTATACTGAAGCGCCTCCCAGCCATCTAAATCGAGGACCCCCTCTGGGTAATCGATTTTCTCAGCAGTAAAAGCAAATTCATTTTCAACCGTGATGCCACCAATTGCATCAACAAGATCTGCCATCCCATCCATGTTTAAGGAGAAATAATGATGGATCGGTATATCAAGATATTGTTCGACGGTTTCAATCATCATTTTTGCTCCACCAAAAGAATGGGCATGATTGATTTTATCATGGTACCCTTGTCCCACGATTTCCACATAAGCATCTCTAGGAATACTCGTGAGGGTGGTTTTTCTTGTGGCAGGGTTCAACGTTGCTACCATGATGGTGTTGGCGCGAAAATCGGTTTTGCGACGAGAGTCATTGGCGATCCCTAACAAAAGAAGGCTTAGAGGCTCGGCATTTTCGATGACTTCCGCCTCTTCTCGTCCTTCGATTGGACGATGGATCGAGTGGGCAACATCCTCTACTTGAAAATACACCTTAACCGCATAGACAGTTCCTGCTGAGATAATTCCGGTCAGCAATACCAGGAAAATGATTATTAGTTTTTTTGCTGTACTCAATTTATCTCCCCCTAAGTACATATTTTTTGATTGAAAAGACGAAAGCATAGGTGATATAACTGATCCCACTTGCCAATAAAATACTTGCTAGCAAGTCGCTGGGATAGTGAACCCCAAATAGCAACCGACTCATCATAATCAGCAACAAATAGATCAATCCTAGAAATAGGGCCATGTTTTGGATAAAGTGACGCTTGCCTCTTTTGGCAGGAACTGTTTGCCCCAAGAAAAAGAGGAGAGAAATAATCAACGTGGTCGCTAATAATGTATGTCCACTCGGAAAACTTGCTGATGCCCGTTCCATACTGTCAGCAAAATCCGGTCTCGGTCGATCAACTACTTTCTTGATCACTTGACCAACACCACTGATCACAATCATATTCCCCATCAACCAAAAACTTTCTAAACGCTGCTTGCGCATAAATAAAATACTTGCTAACAGAAAATGAATGGCCGCTATGGGAATGATCGTGGCCGTACTGGCAAGTGGGAGAAAAAGCGATTCCACAGCAGGTGTCCGCCATTGAGGCAACTGGGAAAACAGGTTGTCGATGCTTTGGAACCAGTGCGGTGCTAATGCAACGAGGAAAAACAGCCATGCAAAACAGCTGCAGAGTATTCCGCCTATCACTCCTTTTTTTGCTGTTTTACTCATGTTAAGCCCCTACTTTCTTTTAATGGATACGACCTATTTTTGGCTTTTATCGGAAATTTGTCTAACCCAAAGATAATTCCCATAGCAATGCTGATCGCAATCAGAGAGGTTCCTCCTTGACTTAAGAATGGTAAGGGAATGCCGGTTAAAGGCAGCAAACCGATCGCCGCTCCGATGTTTTCAAAAATTTGAAAAACCAAACCAAACACATAGGTAATCGCAATATAGACCGATGCTTTGTTATTTGTTTTTAAAGCAGCAAAAATGATTTGATAGATCAGATAGAAATAAAGGAAGATGACTAAAGTACTTCCTAAAAAGCCATACGTTTCTCCAATGACTGTAAAGATCATATCTGACTCCCGAACCGGCACATACACCGTTGTATGGGTATCAGGTGCCCCCAATAAGCCGCCAGAACCAATCGCCCACATACTGCGGACTTGTTGGAAAGCGATGGAATCTTGGTACGCGAGTGGATCTGCCCAGGCTCTCACCCGATCCAATTGATATTGTGAAAAGTGAAGGCGAAACAACACACGATTGCCCCATTCCGTGAATACGAGTAGCAACAAAATAGCACCAAGAGCGGCAATCAAACCGATCACGACGGTCAGTATTTTCCAATGAACACCGGAAATGATGAATAAGGCACCTAACATCACGATAAACACCAAACTCGTTCCAAAGTCCCGCTGCATAAACATCAATAAAAATGTGGGTAAGCTGTATAGCAGGATCTTAGTAACATAGATCAAATCGGATTTGATTGTTCGTTCTGCTTTACGTTTCTCATAGACTAAAGTGAGATAGACCATAAAGAGCATAAAGGCCACTTTCATAAACTCAGAAGGCTGAATCGTAAACGCACCAAATCTGATCCACCGTTTGGTGTGCGTTTGTTCAAACATCGTTTGATCGTAAAACCAATGAAGAGAGGCCATCAAACCAAGTGATAGTAAGTACAAAAGACCAGAAAAGCGGAGGAGTAAATTCGTAGGAATCAAACTCGTTACAAAAAGAGCAATCGCCGAAAGGATACAAAAGAGGATCTGCCGAAAAACAATCCCTGAAGGATCATTGCCATCCATCACAGAAGCCTGATGTTGTACCCAGATACTTAACAAAAACAGCAGGAAAATCGGCAGCAATAAAGCATAGTTTGCTTCATGTCGTTTGAGGAACTTCATTAAGTATACCCTCCTCTCGTTCTAGTTTCAGGCATAAACTGAAGGCAAATGAAAGAATAAAGTAACTGGAGCCACCATAACTAATGAATGGCAAAGGTACCCCCGTCATCGGCATCAACCCTAAAATACTGGCAATATTGATACTTGTTTGTAATAACAGCAACGTGCTGGTTCCCAATAATATTAAGCCAATCTGAGGATTTGCGATTGCCGCTGATCGTATAAACAGACGTAAAATGATTACGAATAATAAAGCGATGACAAAAATGCCGAAAATCAACCCTAATTCCTCTACTAAAACGGAGAAAATAAAATCAGTCTCTGCTACTGGTAAAAAGCCTTTCTTGGTGATGCTATTTCCTAAACCAAGGCCCGTAAGACCACCATTGAACAAAGCATAGTAGGAATGGATCATTTGGAATCCTTGATTATATGGGTCGGAAAATGGATCTCCCACTAATCGAATTCGGTTATACACATGCATAAACATGTGGGGCAATAAATCATTGTTTCCTAAAAAGAGGATCAACATAGCAACCAAGAACAGACTGATTAATAACCCGCCAAACAAAAGAGCCGTGAGTTTAACGGGTACCTGAACCGTGGTAATCATGATAAAAGCCAAGAAAAGTAAAATCATCACGCCGGCTACTTTTGGTTGAATGAGGATCAACACACAGCACAAAAATAAAACGAAAAGCGGACGTTTCATTTCCTGCAAGGTAGTTTTTGCTGATTGAAAGTAATGAGCAAGGTATAAGACCATGCCCACATTCACGATCTCTGAGGGCTGAAATTGTATCCCTACAATCGAGACCCATCGTTGCGCTCCGTTGACAGAAACACCGAAAAACGGCAAACGTGCCAATAGTAAAGTAAAGACGCCAAATGCCAACAGACCGATCGCTAAATATTTACTGAGCAGAATCTCACGCCGTGTTCGCTGAATAATGAAAAGGAGCACCCAACTGAGTAACAGAAAGACAAGCTGACGCATAAATAAGCTTGCTGGCGGCTGATCTCTCGTTAATAAACGATAAGAACTTGCACTATAAATCATTAAAAGACCGATAAGGCTCAATAGCAAATAAGCTATGATCAGCAGCCAATCGATCTTCTTTTTTTCTATCATTGCTTCCACTCCTCTTGCCTTGGAGTAGGTGTTCAGACGGTACCAGTTATTATGCCCTTTGAGCTTAGTCATCCATCAAAGAGAAAAGCAAAAAAGTCTCACTTCTCTTAGGACGTCAGACTTTGCTAGCAATCTCATCGTCCGAGTTTTAGCACTATACAACGTAAAGAAAGTTGTTCCCTTTCTTAGCTATTTTATGAAAAGCCTTAATCCGACAATTCCTGTTTTACACATTGGCGTCTTTCGACGTTTCTGCGCAATAGCTTATGTTTGTATAGGAGCCTCACCTAACAAGGTTATATGTTATTTTCAATCCACTATGAATGGTACCCTTCCTCGTATAAAGATACAACCCATTCTTTGTTATTTTTATTTTTCTTTAACTTTTCTTAAAGAATTTAGATATTTCGAGTAATTTCCGATATTTAAAGAAAAATCAATGGAAATCATTCGACCATCACTGGATTCCCTTCGATCATACACGTTATTAAAAAACGGTCATTTTCAAAAAAAGACAGCTCTTTTTCTAAAACTCGAAAAAGAGCTGCTTTCTTGATTTTATACTCCCGCTCTAAATATATCTGTGCCGATCAATCCAATGATCGTTTGGCCTGACGCTCTTGCGCTGCTTTTCGTAACTGCTTTTGCGCTTTTTTAGACCCACGTTCAATATCTCGGGTAAATTTACGTTGGGCAAAATCGGAAAATAATTGATCTAGATCATAGCCGGCTGGATAGAGTGCTTCTCGTTTGGTGAGCAGTTGCAATCGCCGAGCAGCAACAACGAAACATTGTTTCTCAATATAAATCTTCGCTTGTCCCTGTTCCAAGTATTCATAAAAGACTCCCCGTTTTTCATGCTCTGCTGAAAAGACCTGGTCTCCCTTTTGAAAAATGTGCTCAGACTTTGTTTCCTGAGGATCGGTTCGTTTTCTGGACGTCTCAAAAGGCTGCTTCTCAAAAGAATAAGATTTATTCTTTAAATAGTCCTTTGCCGTTTGCACGACCTCAGCAGGAATCGCCATTTTTTCGGCGATCCAAAACGCATTACTTTCACCGACCGCATTGGTCAACAAGCGGTATTTCGGCGTCAGGGTCTTGGCATCAAAAGCCATCGCCGCTGTTTCAAAATCTTGGTGATCAAGAGCAAACTGCTTGATTTCACCATAATGAGTCGTGGCGATCATTAACGCCCCCGATCGATAGATCGATTCCATAATGGCGATCGCTAAAGCTGCCCCTTCATTTGGTTCAGTCCCGCTGCCAATTTCATCTAACAAAACGATACTGTTCCGGCTGGCATTCGTCATGATCTGTGCAATATTCGACATGTGTCCAGAAAAGGTACTTAAAGAATTTTCTAGACTTTGCTGATCCCCGATATCCATCCAAAGACTTTTTAAAAACGGCACGCTGCTGTTGCCATTATGCGCTGGAAACAAGCCGTAATGTGCCATCGCACAAACGAGTCCGACGGTTTTTAAGACAACCGTCTTACCACCAGCATTCGGCCCTGTGATGACCATACATCGGTTCTCTTCTCCTAGTTTTAAAGATAGAGGAACAGCATCAGTGCCCAGTAAAGGATGCCGGACTTGATCAAGAAGCAAAACTTCTTCTTCAGTAATTGCTATCGGTTGACCATTGATTTCGCGACAATACTTTCCGCGAGCAAAAATAATATCTAGTACCACTAAAATATCAAGACAGGCAAATACTGCATTCATTTGTTCGGCGATTGCCCCGGTCAATTCTGATAGAACTTGGTATTGAGCGGCCGTTTCTTCCGCCTGTGTCAAAATCAATCGATCATTCAGACGAGCAGCTGCCTCTGGTTCAATAAAAACAGTCGCGCGTTTATTAGAACGTTCGATGATCGTCCCTTTAAATTGTTGTTGAAATTCCGCACGTACCGGCAGCGTATAACGGTCGTTCTTTTTGATCACACGGTTTTCTTGTAGATAGCGACTTTCCTTAAAAAACTTTGCAAAAACTTTTTTTAAATCGGCCTCATATTTCTCAATTGTGCCACGAATTTTCCGTAATTCTCGGCTGGCATTACTATCAACCTGACCATTGCGAATCTTTTGGAAAATCATTTCGGCGATATCAGAAAAGTCGTCCAACCCTTGAGCATAGTGATGCAATCTTGGGGCAATCGATTGATTTTTTTCAAACAATTGACGGATGATTCGAAAAGACCGTAAAAAGTCTCCGTATTCGATAAGCTCCTTTGGTTCTAAAACAAACCCTTTTTCAATTTTCTCCGTATGGTGTAAGACATGCTGCAGCCCCATAAAAGGCACTTGACGACCGGCGGCTAATAGCGCCATCGCTTCAGTGGTCTCTGTCACTCGTTTTTGTGCAGAGTGGATCGTAGCTGCTGGTTTTTCATTGGCAAAACGTGCTTTACCATAATCGCTGATTATTTTTTTACTTACTTGTTCTTTGATTTGTTCAAATTCAGTTGCTTTTGGTATATTCATGAGTGATCCTTTCTTGTGCCTGAGGATCCCGGTAATATCCCCGTCCAAAAAAGTGTACAAAAAAAGCGACAGTCTCCCATCACCTGATTCATCAATAACGATTTTTATCGGTATCTACAGGCACAACAAATAAACAGTCTGTTTTTGCTTATTTGTTTTAATTGGCTGGTTAGATACCTACGACACTCATTAATATACCTCTTTCTTTTTTGAACGAGTTTTTTTCATTGTAATATAGAAACTGTCCTTCTGTCAACTTCCTTCAAATCTCCTTCCCCTCAAAGAAAAAACGTCTCAGAAGCTGCTAGAAGCTCCTGAGACGTTTCTGATCTAGATCAAATAATAAGCTACTTACCTACTTACGAGCGAATCAGGTAATCAAACGCACCTAACGCAGCAGTAGCACCTGAACCCATTGAAGTGATAATCTGTTTGTATACACTATCGGTACAATCTCCCGCTGCAAAGACGCCTTCAATGTTGGTTGCGCCATGTTTGTCTACCACGATCTCATTACGCTCGTTTAAAACGATGCGGTCTTTTAACCATTCAGTATTCGGCATTAAGCCAATCAAAATGAAGACACCCTCCACAGCTAAAGTGAATTCACCATTCGTTTCACGATCAACGTAGGTCAATTGTTCGACATGATCGGATCCAACAATTTCCTTCGTTGCCGCATTCGTAATAACAGTCACATTATCTAACGTGTTCAAACGGTTTTGTAGCACAAGGTCCGCTTTTAGTTCTGGTAAAAATTCAAGAACATAGACATGTTTCGCCATGCCAGCTAAATCGATTGCTGCTTCGATCCCAGAGTTTCCGCCACCAATGACGGCAACTTCTTTCCCAGCAAATAACGGACCGTCACAATGCGGACAATAGGCAACACCTTTATTTTTGAATTCTTTTTCTCCCGGAACATTGATGTTGCGCCAGCGAGCGCCAGTTGCTAAAATGGCCGTTTTGGTTTTTAATACTGCACCATTTTCTAATTCAACTTCGATGACGTCATTGCGGCGAATATCTTTCGCACGCTGACCTTTCATCACGTCTACATTGTATTCGTTGATGTGCTCTTCTACCTGACGCATTAATTTTGGACCTTCGGTATAAGGGGTACCGATCATATTTTCGATCCCCAGGGTTTCCATTACTTGTCCACCCATTGTTTCGACGACCATCCCAGTATTGATACCTTTACGCGCTGCATAAATCGCTGCGCTTCCGCCTGCAGGTCCGCCACCGACAACTAATACATCGAAAAGCTCTTTTTCAGCAAAGTCATCTTTACTCGTCGGACCAGCTGCTTTTTCCAACAACTGCTCGATCGTTTGTCGGCCGCTTGCAAATTCTTCACCGTCTAAAAAGACGGTTGGCACAGCCATAATTTTTTTCTTGTCAATTTCTTCTTTGAACATCCCACCTTCGATCATGGTGTGGCTGATGGAAGGATTTAGCACTGCCATGATATTTAACGCTTGAACAACATCAGGACAGTTATGGCAGGTCAAACTGACATAGGTTTCAAAATATAATGGCTTATCGATCGCTTTGATACGCTTTTGTAGTGCTTCGTCAATTTTCGGCGGACGACCGCTTACTTGAAGCAACGCTAAAATAAATGAAGTGAACTCATGTCCTAACGGTAAACCAGCAAAAGCGATGCCGCTTTCTTCACCGGGACGATTGATCGAAAAGCTTGGTGTCCGTTCACTTGCTACAGCTTGAATCGTGATTTTTGACGACATTTCTGCGATTTCTTCTAAGAATTCACGTACTTTCGTTGAAGAATCATCCTCACCTAAAGTCGCCGCAAAAACAACCTCTGATTCTAGCATCGCTAGATATTGCGTCAGTTGGTCTTTGATTGCCTTATCTAATGCCATGAGCGCCTCCTAAATCTTGCCTACAAGGTCTAAGCTTGGCGTTAAAGTTTCTTCGCCTTCTTTCCATTTTGCAGGACATACTTCACCTGGATGGGTACGGACATATTGTGCGGCACGGATTTTATCGATCAAACCACTAGCATCACGACCGATACCATCCGCATTGATTTCAACCGTTTGTACCACACCATCCGGATCGATGATAAATGTACCACGTTGAGACAAACCTGATGCTTCGTCTAATACATCAAAGATTTCTGAGATCACATGAGAAGGATCAGCAATCATGATATATTCGATTTTATTGATTGCATCAGAGTGGTCATGCCACGCTTTATGTGTGTAGTGGGTGTCAGTTGATACAGAATAAACTTCTGCGCCTAATTCTTTTAATGATGCATATTGGTCTTGCAAATCCTCAAGTTCTGTCGGACAAACAAATGAGAAATCTGCAGGATAAAAACAAACAACGTTCCATTTTCCTTTAAAATCTTCTGATGAAACATCGATAAATTTTCCATTGTGGTAAGCTTTCGCTTCGAATGAACCAATCTCTTTTCCAATTAATGACATATCATTTCCTCCAATTAGAATAATTATTTGAGAATAATCTCTATTAATTATTAGTATATCTAACTACAAAATGCAATAGTTTATTCAGAAATAGTCAAAAAAAATGTTATCATCCTCAGAAATGAGCATATTTATTTTTTATCGAAAGCAAATGGAGTATAGTAATAAGTTTGGCTAATCATTTCTAAGCAAAGTTCCTACCTGTTAGATTCTCAATTACATCTCTTATTCTCAATTAAACAAAAAAAAGATTGCCTCTTCCTATGATTCCTCACAATGGAAAGTGAGTCATAAAAAAAGACAATTTTTTTATTTAGTATTGAAATAGTTGAACAATCCACCGATCGTTCGCTCCCTCAACGTGATCCGCTTGCCGTCTAGAAAAACTTCTTCGACTGGGTAATGGTCTTGAAAAGGTGGGACTTCCAAGTATTGGCTCGCAAGAAAGCGCTCCGGGGATTCAACTGTTGTTACTTCTTTGCTGCCATTTTTCAGATAATGAATTTCTAACATATCCATTGCCTCTTTTCTTGTATTCTGAACTTTTAAAAAAGCAATGAGAACATCTCATTTCCCGCCGTTCTTTTTTGCTTAATTCAGTTACAAGGCGTATTATAGTCTTCCTTTTTTTAAAAGTAAAGAAAGCACTCTCGGTTGAAATGTCTCTTATTTTTTGGCTTTTGTCTGACCGATAAAGTAGTCTTCTAAAACACCACCAATAACAAAAATGACCCAAGAGTAAGCCCAGGCATGAAACATGAAGGACCAAAGCATGTAAACGACCAAAATCACTGGCCAGTAGACTGTTCGAAAAAAGGTAACTCTACCAGCGGATTCGCCATATTTATGACGTGTTGCTCGATCACCGGGATGATCTTCGTCGCGAATAAAATACGTTTCCGAAGCCAATTTCGCAAACCCTGCCCGAATAATACTTACATAAATAATAAAGAACACACCTACTGCAACCGTCAAGAAAAATAGCGCAATACCGAATTCGACAGAGTAATAAATCAGCTCGCTTAACAGAACAGGCGCAATCGAAAAAATGCAGGCGCCAATTCCTAAAACGAGACCAATTCGAAAACTTTTTTCATAATTTGCGAGTTGCTGAGCGGCTTCTCGTTTAGCATCCCTTTTGATCGGACGATCATCTAACTGTTTACGAGCACCGGAAAAGTGCAAACTGCTAGAGATGATAAAACCAACCCCGATGGCGATAAAAAGGATCATCACCATTACACCAAATAATTCCGCATAGAAACTAACAAAAAGCATCAAAGCTGCAAAAGCTGCGATACAAAAGCCGATTCCCAAAGACAACGAAAAAGCAAAGTGCCGCACAGTTCCCCAATAATCAAACGCATCGTCTTCTGTGATGGCATCGGACCAATCATCAATCGGCTCTTCTTCTTTTGAAACATCTAACTCTTGCAGCAGTTCATCCACCGAACCAAACTCGCTGATCACCGCACCGATGGCTTCATGCTCACTTTTCCCTTGGTGAATCAGTTCCAAGTAATGGTCTTCCATAATCGCTAAAAGATCTTCTTTTGCCTTCTTCGTTTCCGGTGTGATGGGTACTGATAAAAATAAGCTGTCTAGATAGTCATGAATGGTTTTCATTTGTCTCCTCCTTGTAAGAACTGGTCAACGACGATCTTCGTCTGCTGCCACTCCAATAGTTTCTCCGAAAGGCTTGCTTTTCCGTCTGCAGTTATCTGGTAATAGGTCCGCTTTTTGCCATGTGTCACTTCTCCGGGATACGAACGGATCAATCCTTGTTTTTCTAACCGAGTAAAAGCGGAATACAACGTCGTTTCTTTGATCACATATAAAGCATCTGTTCCTTCACGAATACGCTTGGATATTTCATATCCATAAGAGTCTTCTTTCGAAAGAATGGATAAAATGATTGCGTCGTTATAGCCGCGAATTCCGTCACTCGAGATCACGCAATCGCCTCCTAAATTACTTCATCTGTCGTACTAATTATAAATCAATTACTACGACAGGTAAAGTAAAGCTGGATAACTTGTCAAAAATCAGTCGCAGGTCCTAGAAACAGTTCGAATAAAAAGACACGCTTTCTCAGTAAACTGATAAGCGTGTCCCTTATTACTTAATTTTTTTCACCTATTTATTCAACGGCTGGCTTGACATCATCCATCATCAATTGGATCGACTCCAATCCGGAACCAGCTAAATACCAAACCGCAGCATCCAATTCAATCACTTGATCGTTTTGCCCTGCATTTGTTTCTTGAACAATTTCATTTGCAACAAATTCACTTTCGCTTTCATTGCCACCGATCGCTTTTGTCCGATCGATCACGAAAATGACATCAGGATTTTTTTCAAGCAAGTACTCATAAGAAATACTTTGTCCATGTGTCGACGCCTCTAATTCCTCATCTACTGCTGGGAAACCAAACGTGTCATACAAGATACTGTAACGAGAACCTGGACCAAAAGCAGAAAGATTGCCTTCATTTACCATAACAACCAAGGCTTTCTCGTCAGCATTTTGCGCTTGCTCCTTCAAGGTATCAATCTGACCTTGTAACGATGCTAGTTGTTCTTGCGCTTCCTCTTCCTTACCAAAAATTTGACCAATGGTCGTAATGTTGGCTTCGATCGATGCCCAAGTATCACTATTGTCAACGCTTAAGAAAACGGTTGGCGCGATTGCAGACAATTCCTCTTGGAAATCACGTTGTCGACCAGAAATAATGATTAGGTCTGGCTGCAGTTGATTGATTTTTTCTAAATCAGGCTCTTTGATTCCCCCTGCTGATTCAACATCCGCATACGCTGATAAATAATCTGGCAAATTGCTGGTTGCGGCAGCAACGATTCGATCCCCAAGGCCAAGTGCATCCATCGTATCTAATGCACTGTTGTCAAAGACAACAACTTTTTCCGGCGCATAAGGAACAGTGACAGTCCCATTGCTGTCCGTAATCTCGACTTCTGTCGGCGTTTGTGTACTTTCTTCTACTTGGGTTTGAGCTGTACCCGTTGAATCTGTTGTCCCTGTATTATTCGAGCCGCAAGCGGTCAACCCCGCTAATACGAAAATACTCATAAAACTTACTACTATTTTTTTCATTTTTTCCTCCTTTGAAACATATTTTTTATTGGAAGGTGTAGCAAAATTGCCGCCCATCCACTTGTACCAGTTTGATTGGAATCTCATACAATGATTCTAATAGTTGTTCTTGAATCACTGCCTCTGTGTCAGCCGCTTTAAAAATCTGACCATCTTTCATCGCGACGATGTGATCGGCATACCGTGCTGCAAAATTAATGTCGTGCAAAACGATCACAACAGTTTTCTGATAGTCTTCCACCAAGGTTGTCAATAGCTTCATCAGCTGGTTGGCGTGTTTTAAATCTAAATTGTTTAACGGTTCGTCCAAGAGTAGATAATCTGTATCTTGGGCTAAAATCATCGCCAAGTAAACTCGTTGTAACTGACCACCAGAAAGTTCATGAATCGATTGATCACTATATTCGGTTAGAGATAACTTAGACAAAGCGTCATCAATGATCCCATCATCTGCTGCCGATTGTCGCCCCCGGTTATACGGATAGCGACCAAATGCCACCAGTTCTCTTACAGTCAGATTGACGGCATAGCGATTGCTTTGCTGCAAAAAAGCCATTTTTTTTGCTAGCTCTTTGGACTTCCATTGACGAATCTCCGTTCCATCCAGATAAATATCACCGGTGCGTTGATCCAACATCCGACTGACTAAAGAAAGCAAGGTACTTTTTCCGGCACCATTGGGCCCGATGAAGGCAATCATTTTCTGTTCCGGCAACGCTATGGAACATTTCGTCAAAACTTGTGTTTTTGCATAATTCTTGGATACATTTTTGGTTTCGATCATGATTTTTTCCTTTCCAGCAGCAATTTGCTTATAAAGAAGATACCGCCTAATAATTGGATCACGGTGCCGATGGTCGTTTGCCATTGAAAGACCTGTTCCACTAGGAATTGACCTCCTACCAACAGGAGAAAACCAATCAAACTCCCACCGAAAAACAACCAGCCGTGACGATAAGTTGGGAAAAGCTGATAGGTGATCGTTGCCACCACAAAGCCTAGAAAAACTGCTGGACCAACTAAAGCAGTGGCGGTGCCTGTCAGTAAAGCAATCAAAAATAAAACACCTTTATGAAGCCATTGAACAGATACACCTAAACTTTTGGCTTGCCCACTTCCTAAATGGAGCAAATTCAATTCTGGAATCAGCAGAACCAGACAAAAACTCCCTAGCAAAATGATCGCGGCAGCAATCAGTAGATGCTGGGTATTGATATTGCCAAAGCTGGCAAACAAACGACCTTGTAGTAAATCATATTCATTTGGATCCATCAACACTTGCAGAAAGGTGCTGAGACTACCGAACATCGTGCCACAGACCATCCCTGCCATCAATAACAAAAACAACCCAGCGACTGCTTTTTGATAGAAAAAGCCAATTAAGAAGCTACCTAGAACGGCAGTTAAGCCGACAGAAAACAAAAACATCGTTGCTGTTTCTTGGCTCAGCATCTGAATTCCGCCGATAAAAAAGAAACAAAGGGTTTGAACAAGAACATACAGTTGGTCCAAGCCTAAAATTCCAGGGGTCAGATAGCGATTGCTTGTCAGCGTCTGTAAGGTGATGGTACTAAAGGAGATGGCGATTGCAACTAAGGCAAAAGCCACGATTCGGCGTCCCCTTAATGCAAAAGCAAATGACCAGTTTCCATAGGTGTTATAGGTCAGATAGGCACCACATGCACAAAGGATCAGAAACAACAAAAGAAAGAGTTTTTTCTTCATCGAAATTTCCTCCCCAGAAGCAAAATCAAGAAACAGCAGCCACCCAGTACGCCGGCAACAACACTGACCGGCATTTCATAAGGTGCGATGACGATTCTCGCCAATACATCACACAATAGCAAGAACGCGCTTCCGGCAAAGCTGATTAAAAGCAGATTGTTTTTCAAATGATCCCCAAAAACCATGCCGATCATATTTGGGATAACGATCCCTAAAAAAGGAATTTGCCCCACAGTCAATAAAACGATACTGCTAGCAAACGCCACCAGCGCAAATACAGCAAAACGCAAGAACAAGTAATTGATTCCCAGACTCTTAGCCGCACTTTCTCCTAAACCGGCGATCGTGATCTCATAAGCCAAGAAATACAATAGACCGAAAACGGGAATCGTCAAATACAAAAGTTCATACTGTCCAACCATAATGGTGGCAAAATTTCCTTGCAGCCAAGAAGAAACGTTTTGAACCAATTGGAAGCGATAGGCTAAGAAGCTACTGATAGCCCCGATGATATTACCGAACATCACCCCTGTTAAAGGCAGCATCATTGGATCTTTCTTTGGTAGAAATTGGCTTAAAAATAAAAAGAACAACACACCTGCGTAGGCAAACACAAATGCTGCTGTAGTGCGAATCAAATTTGAGGCATTTGGTAGAAAGAGCATAACCAGCAAAATTCCTAAACGGGCGCTATCCGTCAGTCCAATCGACTCCGAGGCCACAAATTTATTTTGCATCATGTGTTGCATAATTTTTCCACAGATACTAATGATCCCACCTGCAATGATCAAACTGATCGTCCGTGGAAGCCTAACTTTTACCAAAACAAGCCAATGATTCGGATCACCCTGCTGTAAACCTGATAAAGACAATTCATGGGTGCCTGCCAACAAGGAGCAACCCACTAGAAGAACAAAGATCAGCAGTAATCCGATTTTTTTAAACATGCCCCGCCCTCCTTATTGAGAATGATTCTCACTCTCTTTAATAGGGTAACGTATTTCACTTAAAATCACAAGAATTTTTTTAAAAAAATCCCTTTCCTATCGCAATTTCTAAAAAATGAGTGTGTAAAGAAAAGGATTATGTGATGTTTTTCTCTTATATCCTTGCGAGAAAACTTATTTTTATCTCAATATTGTCTATTTTATTGCTTTAATTATAAAATGCTCGCTCATACTATATTCATTTTATGAGGATCATTCAATAACAGATCACTTAGATTTGCAATTATTTTCATCTATTGAAACCCTTGTAAAGCCAGCACTTACTGATGCAATGGTGATGTAACTTTTCAGATAAAAGCAAATGACGCGCCGTCTCCTCCACCTAAACACCATTCGTCTATCGATAAGAATTTGTGAGTAAAAACAGTTTAGTCGTGGAACGAGTTTTATAGTTTTCGTTTTGAGTTTCTTCTTCCAAAAAATCATGATACCAGTTGAATTCAATCTCCGACAAAAGCCTACCTGTTTTCAATACGCGATACCAGTCACTGATTGTAATCGATAGTCTTTCCCGATTATCTGTAATTAAAAAAAATAAACCTACGATCATCGCAGGTTTATCAAGAGTTATTATTTTACTTTAACAAGCCATCAAGGGCTAATTGATTCAAAAAGTGCAAAGGGAAAGAAATGGTTGGATTGAAAAAGTAATCCATTGTCGCTAGTTGGTGCAAGGTCGTCTTGCTATTGATCAAGGTTGAGATCGTATTGATGATCTCCAAACTTCCACGATCACTCGTAATGATTTGTCCCCCCATAATCACTTTCGTTTGCTGATCAAAAATCAGTTTTAACGTTACTTCAAAATCCTCATCTGTCGCGAAAAATGTCCGAGAATGAAATGTCTGCGTCACTGAAGCTACTTCAAAGCCGTAATACGGTGCCTCGGTCTCATTAATACCTGAACTGCTGACGAAATAGCCAAACAGTTTACTAACGACGGTCCGTTGCATATTTGGAAAAGGAATTTTCGTCGTTCCCCGTTCATTTGCCAATAAATTGGTGGCAGCAACGATCCCCGTCCGATAAGCATTAGTCACTAAAGGGATATACAAAGAGCTATCCGAATGATTGAAAGGAATCGAAACCAGGTCACCAATTGCATAAATCGCTGGGTCAGACGTTTGTAAATATTCATTTGTAAATACCGTGCCATCGAGATTTAGTTTTAAAAAGTCTTCAACCAATGCGACATTCGGTCGCGGATTTACGGCATAAACGACCACGTCAGCTCGAATCTTGGTTCCGTTTGAAAGCTCGATTCCCTGATATTCACCCTTCTCGTCTTTGATCGTATGGGCGACATTGCTGTTAAGATAGATTTGTAAGTTCTCTGGAAAGCGCGCCATCAAAATTTCAGCAATTTCTTGATCAAAATAACGGAACAAAAGGGTATCCATTCGATCAATCAAATGAACGGCTTTTTGCTGGCCACTTAAAGATTCCGCCAATTCAAACCCAATCAGACCCGCCCCAACGATCGCCACGGTTTGCGCACTTTCGATTTTTTCTAACGCTTGCTTTGATTGACCAATGGTTTTGTAGGTCGTTATATGTGCTTCGACATCTGAGGCAAACTCCGAACGGAAAGTACTCGATCCCATCGCCAAAATCAAGCCATCATAACTCACTTCGTCTTCTTGCTGATAAGATTCCGTTGATGTGACAAAATGAACCGTTTGTTCTTGCGGAAAGATTTTTGTGACTTCACTGTTTAACATCACATTGATTCCTTCAGAAAGAAGCTCACTCGCAGTTGCCGTTCGGGAATCTTCCAATCGTTGAATGTAGCCTTCCAGCACTAAATTCAAACTGCTAGCAACATAACCCAGAACGCTTGATTTTTCAATAATTATCACATCGACTTTTGGGTCAACTTTTTTTAAATGACGGGCAGCAGCAATTCCTGCATGAGAGCCTCCAATAATCACTATTCTCATATCTTTTCCAACTCGCTTTCAAGGTTCTCATTGCGTATTTCATCCACGATTTGATGAAGCCGCTCTTCTTCAAATGGGGTTGCCCCACCTGTTAAAATCAATCGTTTTTTATAACGATAGCCTTCCGAGATCTCAGAATGATCAACGATCAATAAATCATAATCCTTCTCCTTCGTCCCCTCAAAATGAATATTCGGATAGCCAGCCAATTCTTTGATCAAAAAACGCCGCAAAAAGCCACTGCGTAATCGTGATTGAGTCAACAAAATGCCGACCGTAAATGCTTTTTCCTGTTTTACTTGAATCCATTGACGGATCAAAAGCAATTCATTGGTCAAATGCTGCTTTTTCTCAAGAGAAAAGGACTGGTTTACGTTTTTCTCCAACTGTTCGATTGCTTGCTGTGCCACTTCAATCAAGCTCTCATTCGCAACACTTTGCGGCTGAAATTCAGCAAAGGCAATAATGCCGCCATGAATATACAACGCTTGGATCGTCACACTCGTCAAGAAGACGCATAATTCCGTAGAAGTTTCTGTAGTCTTTCTCTCACTATCACCAATTGCCTGCAGCAGCTCCCCATTTAACGCATCGATCTCTTGGAAGAAAAGTGATTTTTGCAAGGAGTCATCCAGTGAAGGGCGAATCAAGCCTTCAGCTAATAAAAATAAATAGAAATAAACCGTTTCATAATCGCTCCAGGATACGGCAAAACGACTGAGATAGCGTCCTAATATATTCCGCAAAAGCTGGAACATCGCTTCATTTTCCAATGACTTCAACAATGGATACGATGCTTCATGCTGCTGCGAGCCACGATAATCAAAACGGGCTTCCATAATACCTAACCACAGCCCGACTTTCCAGCGTTCGGATTGACTAAACGTTGTCTGTAGCTGTTTTTCGATTACTCGAATCAAATTGTTGATGGCTGGTGCATTCAAGCGAGCGATCAATTCTTCATTGGGATAACTTTGTGAAAAAAACTGATAATAGAAAAAGCGAATCTGTTTTTCATCCCCAAGCAATTTTTTATTTTTTAATTGGATGTCGAATTCTTTCAATAACTGATTGATGGCTTTGAATCGACGAAACAATGAAGCTTCACTCAACATCAGTTCTAACATCATTTTCGTCGTTGACTCATCTCGATGAAAAAACAAATACGACAATATCTGAAAATCGATTGCTTCTGAAAGATACGCATAAAAGAATTTTTTTAGTGAGAAATCAAGCGGAAGTGTTAACTGTACTTGATCATTTTCTAAATAAGTCAATGCCGCATCCTCATGGAAAGCGACTAAATTTTGATGAAGATTTTGAAGTTCTTTTTGCAAAGTGGGTGCGGAAATGGATAATGTTTTTGCAAGTTTCTTGTAAGAGATTTCTGAGCCGTTCTGAAAAAAAACAGCTAAAATTTGAAAATGAACCTGCTGATTTTTTTCAAGCAGCTGCATAACATTCATTTTTGAACCTCCTTCACCTTTCACATACTAATTTCCCAATTAATGGGTCGTTTGTCAACTATAAAAATTGCCTGAATGCCTTTGAGTTATATAGAAAAAGCGTTATTTATTGTTCCTAAAGCGCGGGAATGGTAAAATTCTTGAGAAGAAAGGTGGTGAACTATGGGAAAACGAATGTTAGCATTTTTTCGAACGGATCGATTATTTTCGATTTCCCTGTTACTAGCACTCATTGCGTGTTTTTTCGGCACCTTCCGTTGGTCATTTATTGACTTTAAAGTGATTTTCTCACTGTTTGGATTGATGTTAGTAATCAATGGGTTAGAAGAAGCTGGTCTTTTACGAGCATTTGGACAAAAATTAGTGGAAAAAAGTCGCAATCTGCGTGACTTGATCCGTTCAATCGTCTTGCTAAGCTTCTTCAGTTCGATGTTTTTAACAAACGACGTGGCTATCTTAACATTATTGCCCATCTACTTACTCTTAGCGAGGAAAGAACAACAGCGCACCAGTGTCTTATTAGGCGCTGTCTATTTGATTGTGGCAGCCAATTTAGGAAGTAGCCTGTTTCCATTTGGAAATCCGCAAAATCTATTTTTATTTTCTTACTATCAGATTTCGCTGCCACAATTCATGTGGACTACCGGCACCTTTGTGGGACTTTCTTTGCTATTACTCCTTGTTTCGATCCAGCTCATCCCAAAGACTCCATTGGAAATCGCCCTGCAAGAAGAACCCTTTGAAAAAAAGCCAGCGCTGCTCAATGCAGGATTATTTGTCCTTATGATTCTTGGTATTTTTAGTGTTCTCCCTATTTCAATCGCCGTGCTTGTCGTCGCAGCCGTGGTTTGGTTTAGCAACAAACGATTATTCGCAAAAGTTGATTATCGGTTACTACTTACCTTCCTCTGCTTCTTCTTGATCGTTGGGAATATTCAAGACCAATCTCTGGTCACCGATCTCATTCGACCGTATTTTCAAGAAACGCATCGCGCTTTTTTAGGTAGTATTTTACTCTCCCAAGGAATATCTAACGTTCCAGCAGCAATTTTGATTGCTCCTTTCACCGATTTAGAAAAAGCCGTTCTTTTGGGCGTCAATGTGGGTGGTTTGGGTACATTGATTGCTTCTTTGGCGAATTTGATTGGGTACAAATTATTGAAACAAGCCAGACCCAAAGAAGCGGGAACATTTCAAAAGCTGTTTTTTATCGTCAATGTCATTTTTTTACTGTTATTAGGCAGCATCGTCTACCTTTTATTGTAGCAAACTCTCTTTAAAACGAGATTCCAGCATAAGATGTTTCCAGTCAGCAGTCAACAGAAGTTTACCTGCTGTCCTGTTTCTTGATCTTATGTCAGAATCTCGTTTTTTGATGTCCATTGTGTTATTTCTCCTAGGCTAAGAGAAGCTCAAAGGTGATTTTCGTTTGGCTTTCGACAGTCAATGCCTCACCAAAGACATGTTGAACCATTTCTTGCCGCTGTTCCAATGAATAATCCTCCTCAAAATAAAGATGAAATAATTCTTGATCGATCTCTTCCTTCAAAATATACTCGAATTGCCGACTCTGCCAATCGATCGCTTCTTCTGAAAACCACTTCTTGTAGCAAGTATTTAGGTTCAGATCGTTCTTCGCTGAATGATTTTTTTCATAAGGCTGAAACACGTTCTCTTCTTCTGCGATCATTCTTAGAATAATTAATTGATGGGCCTTTCTTTGAAACTGAAGCAAGGTTTCTTTGTCTCTGACTGCTGGATTCATTGCCATAAAAATACAGGGCCAGTGCTGGTCTGCAGATAAAAAGTCTTTTTGGCTCTGCTGAACCAGATGGAGCTTGCTCATCGGATCTTCCATCGTTTCTTCGATGATTTTTAACATTTCTTTTGAAAAATCAATTGCGTAATACTCATCTACATAAGGATAAAAAGCTGAAATGTAGCGACCAGTGCCCGCAGCAAAGTCAACGAAGGTCGATATCGGAAACACTTTCTGCTCCACCAAAAAAGCTGCTGCCTCTTCGGCGATTTTCAATTGGGATTCTCTTTGAATTTGCGCATATTCTTGCGCGAATTCATCCCAAAACAGCATCGCTTCCTCTTCTTCCATTTAGCGGACGCCTCCAGTGATCACTGTCTTTCCTTTCGTTCCTTGCTCAACCGCTTTTGTAGCGTGCTTTAAGGTCTCGATGGTAATTCCTCCATCAAACGTTTGGACCGCAGTCGTATGGATCTTTTTGTCAGCGAGCAACGAGGCGATCCGTTGCAAAATGCCCCCTTGTGTTTCAATCATCAACTGAGCATCTGTTTTTGTGAACATATACTCCCAATAAAAATCGATGCCGAGGTTTTTAAATGGATTTAAATCTAGCGCTTCTTTCGTATTCACGATCATTCCGACTTTGCCAAATGGCAAGATTGCTTTTGTTAATTGTGGCAAATAGGCAGATGCGTCATAAAAAAGTGCAACGGCTGAAAAAGGTTCAGTGATTTGTTCAGCTAACGGCAAGCGGTGATTCAGTACCTGATCCACTTGATTGTCTTTAAGCCACTGATCGTTCTTAGGACTCGCAGTGCCATAGACTGTCAATCCTGCCCATTTTGCTAGTTGCGCCGCAATCGAGCCAACACCACCGCTGGCATTGACCAATAAAATTGATCCTTCATTCGCGTTCTCTTCAGGCACATACCCAAATTTTTCAAAAAGCAATTCCCATGCCGTAATACTCGTTAATGGCATAGCTGCAAGATCACCGTCAGAAAAGCCGGCTGGCGCCTTTGCTGCGATTCGAAAATCAACGACTTGAAACCTTTGATTCGCACCAGGTCGTTGTGTGGTTCCAGCATAAAACACCCGATCACCAACGGCAAAGCCATTAACTGCTGAGCCGATTTCATGTACTATACCTACTGCATCATATCCCTGGATATGGAATTTCTCACTTAAAGTGGTTGTTTGGCGGCGTTTCGTGTCAATTGGATTCACAGAAACAGCTTGCACTTCCACCAATAGATCGTTTGCCTGACAAGTTGGTATTGGAAATTCCTTTTCAATAAATACTTCTGGATCATCTAAAGATCGTCCTTCATAAAAACCTAGTGCTTTATTTATCATCATACTGCTCCTTCCAAAAAAAGTGCTGAATAGTTATAAAAACCATTCTAGCACTTTTAACCAATTTAGAACATTTATTCTTCACCTTGAACGACAAGCGGAACCAAAAACGGATAACTTGTGAAGAAATCCAATAAAGATCGCTTCCATTGATCCGAGTCAATCGTGAGTAACGTTGATTCTGTGTACAAATGAATCGTCAAACGCTGATTTTTATCAAGCAGAACAAGGATCTCGCCTTTGTTTTCTGTGATAAAATCATACGACTGATTCTCCATCGTGATGATGAAAATTTGGTCAAGGACTTCCGCTGCAACAGGAAAATCTGTTTCCATATCGACAGCTAAGGTTTGGGTATTGTCGATCAAACTTGGCGAGACAGTAAAATCCAATTCTTTTAAATGAGCCAGTATCAAATTTACATCGTAATTAAACAGTGAAAGTTGATTGACTGAGAAAATATTATCGGCATGCCATTGACTGATCAGATGTAAAATCTGTTCATCGTTGACCACCACCGACTGGGAATTTGAATTGATTGTCAACAGCGGCAAATAGTTTGATTGGTAACTTGAATTGACCGGATTTAACTTAAAACTAAACTCTAGTTCTTTTGTTTCTGTTAAACGAAAGCGGACATTGAAGTGCTTTGTCTTCCAGGTATCGTAATTGTCGGTAGCTGTTAAATGAATCACTTTTAATGGTTTCAAGAATTCATAGGCATAGTACTCAAGCAAGGTTTTTTTTGCAATGACAGAGATTTCTTGTTCTGTTAAGATCAAATGACGATAATGGTTGAGCAACCCGGAGAAATCAGCCTCCATGATTGATTTTCGCAATTTTAAATCAGCTAGCTCATTTTCGGCTTGTTCAATAAGGGACTCGATGCGCTGATGATCTTGTGCTTTTACAGCATAGTAATCATCTTCATATTCCGCTTCCTCTTCCACTTCCACTAATTTGAAAGAATCATTCTCTACATTGTCTTCTACTAAAGAGCGATCATCAACTGTGGTAGACGCATTGGTTGCTGAATTTTCGTCGACCTCATTGACTTCTTCTAGTTGAACTTCTAGAGTCTCTTCCTGATCCATCAGTTGTGGTTCAAGAGGATTTTTCTGTGTTTCTTTCGTCAATTTCAATCAGCTCCTTTCCCGTATACTGAGCTAAGAAAGCCAATAATTTAGTATTGAATTCTTCAAAAGAACCAAAAAAAGTATCAATTTGTCGGAATTCTTTTTCTACGATTGCTTTCTTTAAACGCAATGTTTGATATTGCTGCTGCAGGCGTTCTTTTTCAGCAAAAACTTCTTCATTATTATTTGAATATCTTTCCCATTCTCTACGTTTGGCTTCTAGAGCTTTCCGGTCAGAAGTCAAACGCTCTAGTTCTTCATCGATTTTTGTCCGATTGAAAAAGCCCTTTGATTCCGTCAATTCATTTTCGGCTTCCGTAAGTTTATCGATCTGATTTTGGATTTCCTTCACTTCTGATAACGCAGTGATCCGTTTGGCTTCCAGCTTGTCCATCTGCTGTTCGATTGCTGTCAGCATCTCACGATTGCCTCGTTGGAACTTTTCCCATTCTTCATCTATCTCAGGGATAACAAAAATTTCGGGAATACTCGCATCGATACCAATCGTCGCTCGCTCATGATAATAGGTTCCTAACTTATAGTAATGCACCGTAGGAGATATTTTGGCACAATGCATCATAAATGGGAAAGCTTGGGTAAAGTTATCGTGGAACTTCCTTGATAACAATTCATCAATCTCATGATTTTGATTTGATGTTTCTTTTAACTGTTTGTGTAATCGACCATTATATATACGATAAATTTCAGGAATATCCTCTTTTTCGATCGCGACTTCAAAATCTTGCAGGTCTTGCAGCATCTGACCTATATTTTTTGAGGCCACTTGTTTTATATCGCCAAAGGATACTTCTTCATTCGTTGAAACTGAAACAACGTCTTGATCTTGAACAACATTTTGTTCTTTTTTGGCATCGTCAGTCATATGATCCCTCCTAAAAATACTTCACTACTAGTGTATCATTTTTTTCCATAAAAAGTTATTTTAAGTGATTGTTTTTAGTAAAATGATACATCGTTGTAATAACAAAAAAACACATGTCAATGAAGACATGTGTTTGACTGCGTGGCGACGTCCTACTCTCACAAAGGGAAACCCTTCACTACAATCGGCGCTAAGAAGCTTAACTTCTGTGTTCGG
>NZ_CP172938.1:1117500-1622500 GCF_050542965.1 Enterococcus sp. DIV2379 | reverse complement strand
TCCCCTTCCGGGGTGCTTTTCACCTTTCCCTCACGGTACTGGTTCACTATCGGTCACTAGGGAGTATTTAGCCTTGGGAGATGGTCCTCCCGGATTCCGACGGAATTCCTCGTGTTCCGCCGTACTCAGGATCCTCCTAGGTGTTATCCAAATTTCGCCTACGGGGTTTTTACCCTCTTTGACATACTTTTCCAAGTATTTCGACTATCTGAATAGACTACCATATCGGAGTCCTACAACCCCAACAAGCAAGCTTGTTGGTTTGGGCTTTTCCCGTTTCGCTCGCCGCTACTCAGGGAATCGAATTTTCTTTCTCTTCCTGCAGGTACTTAGATGTTTCAGTTCTCTGCGTCTACCTCGACTGCGCTATGTATTCACGCAGACGTAACATCCTATAAAAGATGCTGGGTTTCCCCATTCGGAAATCTCTGGATCATAGCTTACTTACAGCTCCCCAAAGCATATCGGTGTTAGTCCCGTCCTTCATCGGCTCCTAGTGCCAAGGCATCCACCGTGCGCCCTTATTCACTTAACCTTTGACCTTACGGTCGGTTTTGAGTACTTCTTCTAGCGATAGAAGGTTGCTCAAGAAAATAAGCGTTGAACTTATTAAAAAACTCTTTTAACATTTCAACTCGGTGTGTGTTACTTGTTTTGATTTTTTCTTCGATATCCAGTTTTCAATGAACAAATTTTGTTTGAGAGTAAACCTCTCAAAACTGAACAAAGGCAAACGATGTGTAGTCTTCCGAAATATTCCTTAGAAAGGAGGTGATCCAGCCGCACCTTCCGATACGGCTACCTTGTTACGACTTCACCCCAATCATCTATCCCACCTTAGGCGGCTGGCTCCAAAAAGGTTACCTCACCGACTTCGGGTGTTACAAACTCTCGTGGTGTGACGGGCGGTGTGTACAAGGCCCGGGAACGTATTCACCGCGGCGTGCTGATCCGCGATTACTAGCGATTCCGGCTTCATGTAGGCGAGTTGCAGCCTACAATCCGAACTGAGAGAAGCTTTAAGAGATTAGCTTAGCCTCGCGACTTCGCAACTCGTTGTACTTCCCATTGTAGCACGTGTGTAGCCCAGGTCATAAGGGGCATGATGATTTGACGTCATCCCCACCTTCCTCCGGTTTGTCACCGGCAGTCTCGCTAGAGTGCCCAACTAAATGATGGCAACTAACAATAAGGGTTGCGCTCGTTGCGGGACTTAACCCAACATCTCACGACACGAGCTGACGACAACCATGCACCACCTGTCACTTTGCCCCCGAAGGGGAAGCTCTATCTCTAGAGTGGTCAAAGGATGTCAAGACCTGGTAAGGTTCTTCGCGTTGCTTCGAATTAAACCACATGCTCCACCGCTTGTGCGGGCCCCCGTCAATTCCTTTGAGTTTCAACCTTGCGGTCGTACTCCCCAGGCGGAGTGCTTAATGCGTTTGCTGCAGCACTGAAGGGCGGAAACCCTCCAACACTTAGCACTCATCGTTTACGGCGTGGACTACCAGGGTATCTAATCCTGTTCGCTCCCCACGCTTTCGAGCCTCAGCGTCAGTTACAGACCAGAGAGCCGCCTTCGCCACTGGTGTTCCTCCATATATCTACGCATTTCACCGCTACACATGGAATTCCACTCTCCTCTTCTGCACTCAAGTCTCCCAGTTTCCAATGACCCTCCCCGGTTGAGCCGGGGGCTTTCACATCAGACTTAAGAAACCGCCTGCGCTCGCTTTACGCCCAATAAATCCGGACAACGCTTGCCACCTACGTATTACCGCGGCTGCTGGCACGTAGTTAGCCGTGGCTTTCTGGTTAGATACCGTCAAGGGATGAACGTTCTACTCTCATCCTTGTTCTTCTCTAACAACAGAGTTTTACGATCCGAAAACCTTCTTCACTCACGCGGCGTTGCTCGGTCAGACTTTCGTCCATTGCCGAAGATTCCCTACTGCTGCCTCCCGTAGGAGTCTGGGCCGTGTCTCAGTCCCAGTGTGGCCGATCACCCTCTCAGGTCGGCTATGCATCGTTGCCTTGGTGAGCCGTTACCTCACCAACTAGCTAATGCACCGCGGGTCCATCCATCAGTGACGCAAAAGCGCCTTTCAACTTTCTTCCATGCGGAAAATAGTGTTATACGGTATTAGCACCTGTTTCCAAGTGTTATCCCCTTCTGATGGGCAGGTTACCCACGTGTTACTCACCCGTTCGCCACTCTTTTTCTTTCGGTGGAGCAAGCTCCGGTGAAAGAAAAAGCGTTCGACTTGCATGTATTAGGCACGCCGCCAGCGTTCGTCCTGAGCCAGGATCAAACTCTCATAATGATTTGTTTGAATGACCATACGGTCATTAAGCTCATAAAAATTAACTTCGCTAGCTATTGCTTGCATGTATTTGTTTCAATAAATTGAAACGTCCTACACATTGGTTCGTTTGCTTGCTTTGTTCAGTTTTCAAAGGTCTACAGTGCTGTGTTAGCAACTTTTATATCATATCAGAGCGACAATTGATTGTCAACTCTTTTTTAAAAGTTTTTTTCGCTCGTTATTTTTCAACTTCGCAGCGGCTGTCTCAGCGACTTTACTAGAATAACAAATGATTTGTTATTTGTCAACAACTTTTTTTAATTAATTTTGTTGATTTATCAACATCGATTAACTGTTTTATTATTGCGACTTTGTTATAATATCATCTGTTTCATTTTTGGTCAAGTCTTTTTTGAAGTTTTTTCAAAAGCTTTTTTGACCTGCTGGCTCAATTGCCAACGTTGAATACTTTATCATTCTAAGAATGAAAGAGCAAGCTTTTTTCTGAAATATTTTCAACTAAGTCGAGATAACCAAAAAAACTACCCAAAATAGGTAGTTTAATCAATATCGATCGTACGAAAACGGATCTGATTTTGATCGTCTCGTTTTAAGGTTGTTTCTTCTTTCAGATAAGAAAACTTCTTCTCATTGATCGCTGGATTCTCAAGCATTTCTTCATAACCCGCAAAAATATCATGGATATATTTTTTATACGCTTTTTTCTTTTTGATTCTTTTCTTCATTTGGCACCGTCCTTTACGTGCTTATCTTAGCAAGCCGAAAGGATTCTGACAACCATTATCCGCATTTTCATACCAAAAATTCACTTTGACACAACTATTCCATTAATTCAGCCAAGTGACACTAATGGAATAAAATGTTTAGCTTGCGGTCAAACGTTTTTGAAAAGCCAATCGCTCTCCGTTCGGAAAAGGGAATGTTACCTCTCCTTTGTATTGGTAGCCAGCTGCTTGGATATTCTTTTGCATACCAATATTAGCTTTATACGTATCGATACGTAAATCAACGATTTCTTGCTCTAATGCAACCACTTCAAGAGCTTGCAGCAATTTGGCGCTTAACTTTTGCCCTTTAAAATGAGAACTGACAACGACGCGATGAATGGATAGATATGGACCGTTTCCATCCCACCCTGCGCCGGTAATTGCGTTGTAGACAGGATCATCACCAGAAACCAACGCTGCAGACGCTGCGATTTTTCCATCTTTCACCAACACATAGCTTTCACCATTGGCAATATCTGCTTTGATTTGATTTTCTTTAGGACCGTACCCATCTTGCCATTGCGGAGATCCTTGTGCTTTTAAGAAAGCAATGCCTTCTTCAAAAAGCGCCATCAACTCAACCAGATCATCCTCCGTTGTTTTACGAAACTTCTCCATTAAAAACCACCTTTCTTCTATAAAAAGAAGCGGATAGTAAAGCATTCAAAGTCGTTCTTAATCAATCGTTTTTAATTTCCCCTGGAACTCACTGATTGATTGATACCCTTTTTCTTTCATGATCGCTGCTAATTCTTTCGTCAATCGTTCAAAGATCACCGGTCCTTCTTTTTGCAGCTCTGTGCCGATCTGCAACATAGAAGCGCCACATAACAAATGTTCGTACGCATCTTGACCATTACGAATCCCACCAGTACCGATAATTTTGATTTCTGGCTTGAGACGTGTATAGAAAGCCCGCACATTGGCTAATGCCGTTGGTTTCACATATTCGCCTCCCAAACCGCCAAAACCATCTTTTGGTTTGATAACTACTGAGTCAGTAGCAGGATCAATGAATAAAGCATTCCCAATACTATTGATTGAATTGATATAAGTTAACGGATACTTGTTCAATATCTTAGCCATCTCATCAAAGTGCGCCAAATCAAAGTATGGCGGCAATTTGACACCTAAAGGTTTTGTAAAAAAACCAAAGACTGTTTCCAGAATTTGATCGGTCAAAGGAAAATCATAGGCAACTTGGGGTTTTCCTGGCACGTTTGGACAAGAAAGATTTAACTCTGTGATTCCTTCAAAATCACTTTCTTGGATTTTCTTCAATAACTCAATGTTTTCAGCCACGCTCATACCAGCGACAGAGAAAAAGAAGGGCGCTTGCTGGGTCACTTCCTGCTGTTTTTTGATGGCATAGTCTAAGTAGTAGTCCACCCCTAGATTTGGTAAGCCCATCGAATTGATGCTTCCTAACAGTAAATCGGTATAACGTGGTTCTGGATTTCCGGCACGCGCTTCTAGTGTTGCACTCTTCGTGACAAATGACCCAGCTGGTGACGCTGCTAATTCATCTAATTCCTCGATCGTCATACAATGGACTCCTGAGGCGTTCATAAACGGATTTTTGTATGTATATTTCCCAAAATTCGTAGCTAACATTGATTCATTCCTCCAATCTTTTCAACTAGTTTACCGTTTCATTTCTGAAAATGCAATGCAATCTTCGCAAACTTTCTGCAAGCACTGACTAAAAGCAAGATAGTTAAAGACAAGCATCCAACTTAAATCCAAAAAGACTCTTCTATCAACTTTATTCAGCTGATAAAAGAGCCTAAGACATTTATTTTCTACGATAAAATCCTTAACGAATCCCCAAAGCAATCCGTGCATAACGACTCATTTTATCAGTCGTCCAAGCGGGATACCAGACTAGTTTTACTTCTGGATTTTTGACTTCTGGAATATCGCTTAATGCTTCGTGTATCGATTCAGTCAATACGTCGGCTAAGGGACAGCCCATTGTTGTTAAGGTCATTTTGATTACGGTATTGCCTGTTTCTGCATCAAATTCGACTTCATAAACTAAGCCTAGATTCACTATATCAATCCCCAACTCAGGGTCAATCACGGTTTCCAAGGCAGCCAAGACACGCTCTTTGATTGCTTCTGCTTCTACTTCAGTATATGCCACGGTTGAAGACCTCCTTTAATTCTTGTTTCAAATAATACCTTCTTTTGCAAGATTTGTAAATGGACGATCCTTGATTATGGACGGCTTTTCTTGTGTATTTTCAGTTCTGGGAAGACCCCAGTCGTTTTAAAGGTCCGTTGTTCATCATCTGTCGCAAAACGACCTGTGATCGATTGGGTCGGCACAAAGTTAATAAACGCATTGCCGTCTGCTTCTAAAACGGCTTGTTCTAAATCGTAGATCTCGTAGCGGGTCACGACCATCATGATCATATTGCCTGGTACGCCTGAATAGCCTCCGACTGAGGGGAACAAAGTCATGCCGCGAAACACATGCTTAGAAATATTTTTCCCAACAGCTTCCGCATTGGTCGTAATAATCATCGCCGTTACCTTTTGATGACTTGTGTGCAGCATGTCCACCACGTAGCTCATTGCGAAAATCGAAATGATCGTGTACAAGGCACTTTCCCAAGAAAAGACGAAACCTGAGACCATGACAATGATGCCGTTTAAAATAAACATATATTTACCGACCGTTTTTCCAGTCGTTTTTGATAATATCAACGAAAGGATATCCATTCCGCCGGTGGTAAAACCCATTTTCAGTGAAAACGCAACGCCGACGCCTAACAGTACGCCACCGAGCAAAGCGTTAACCAAAATATTGTCAGTGATTGCTCCTTGTGGAAGGATTATCGTTAAGACAGAAACGACAACGACATTGATAAAGCTCAATAGTGTCGATGATTTCCCGAGTTTGATGAACCCGAGAACAAAGATAGGCAAGTTTAAGAGGAAAATAAACAGCCCTGTACTAAGGTGAACGCCAAAATGTTCCAAGGCAAGTGCCACGATCAATTGGGCGACCCCGTTCATCCCAGCAGAAAGAACGTTTGCGGGAATCAAAAAGAAATTTAAAGCAATGGCTGCGGTGATACCTGACAGCAAAATAACCCCTATTTTTTTCAATCGTTCTGATTGTTCGTGCTTCGTTAATAACTTACTCACAATGATCTAGCTCCTTCACTAAAAATCTCCTTCCAAAGAATAGCAGTTTGTGTGAAAAAATGAAACAATTATTTGCAAAAATTTACTTTTCATTCCCGCATCGTTCGCCTCCATGTTAAAATCATAGGTAAGAGATGAGAGGAGTGATTGATTTTGGCAAAAGAAGCAAGTTTTGATGTCGTATCTGAGATCAACACAGAAGAAGTAAAAAACGCCATTCAACAGGCGGAAAAAGAATTGAAAAACCGATTTGACTTTAAAGGCTCCACGGTAGAAATCAAGATGGCTGAGGGCAAATTGACGATTGTCGGGGATGACGAATTTAAGCTGGAGCAAATCAAGGATGTGCTCTTTGGGAAGCTGATCAAACGGAATGTACCAACGAAAAATATTCAATTTGGCGAAACGGAGCATGCCTTGGGGGCAAAAGCTCGTCAAACGGCAGAATTGATCAATGGTATCGATAAAGAAAACGCCAAAAAAATAACGACAGCGATCAAAAACGCCAAGCTAAAAGTTAAAACCCAAATTCAAGATAATCAAATTCGGGTAACAGGCAAAAGTCGTGACGATCTGCAAGAGGTGATCCAATTGTTGCGTAAACTGCCCTTGACGATCGATTTACAGTTTACAAATTATCGCTAATCAAAAAAACTAGAACAGAGTCTAACGTGTTGGTTAGGCAAAATCAGCTTTATCTGCTGATTTTGCACAACCTCTCCTGAAAGCTCTGCTTCTAGTTTTTTTCTTGCCAAAAATGAGTCAATGCCTTTGATAACTCTTGCGGCCGACGAATGTTTAAGGCATGCTGCCAGTGCAGTGGGAAAAGTTCTTGGTAACGCGGTGTCCGAAAACGTTGATCCAGCAATAACACCACGCCGCGATCGCTGACATCCCGGATCACTCGACCGGCTGCTTGCAGGACTTTATTCATCCCGGGCAGCTGATAGGCATACGCAAAACCAGCTGCTTTTTTCTCATCGTAATATTCCCGAATCAATTCTTGCTCGTGATTGATTTGCGGCAGTCCGACTCCTACCACTGCCGCACCGATCAAGCGATTGCCTTTCAAGTCGATCCCTTCAGAAAAAATTCCACCAAGGACACAAAATGCCACTAATGTTTTTGGCTGGCTCTCTTGTCCGTCTTGACTTGTTTCTAGCAAGGATGACCGTTGCCGCTCAAGAGATTGAAACTGTGCAAGAAACGCCTCGCGCTCTGCTTCGTTCATGGCTGTCCCCTGAATCAAGACCTCCACCTCTGGCGCCTGTTGGGAAAATGCTGCCGCCACATCATCCAAGTAACGATAAGAAGGGAAAAAGACCATATAGTTTCCCGCTTTCGCTGCGGTCATTTGCTGGATTGCATCAACGATTGCAGGAATGCTGGCTTCACGTTGGCGATACGTTGTTTGGATATAGTCTGCAATAAAAATCCCCTGATTTTTCGGATCAAAAGGACTTGGCAGGCGATAGCGCAAAGCTTCATTGCCGCCTCCTAATACCTCTTGATAATACGACAAAGGAGTAAAGCTCGCAGAAAACAACAGGCTGGCCTTGCCCTTATCTAACACAGATTCCAAAAACGGCGCTGGTTCGATGCAAAATTGCCGTAGTTTGATATCATAGCGGTCGATCTCCACCGTCGTTTCGTAGTGATCATCATAAAATTCACTGATCTTCAAATAATGGTTAGCTTCAAAATACACTTGCAGCACTTCTTCTTGCAATTCATGCTCAGGATTTGCCGGCAACCATTCCTTCATCAATTCAGCTACTTTGTATAGCTGATTGACCATCGTTTCATGGGGAGCTGCTTGATGGTGGTATTCCCACTCTTCCTCTTTTGCTATTTGAGCAATAGCCGCAAATTCTTTGTCAACTTTGTTTAGGGCGCGTTTTAATTTTTGCTGGTCATTGGATAGTTTCTTCTTTAATTCCTTAAATGGCTGCCGGGTAATGGTTGCCGAATACATTTCTTTGGAACGGTTGACTAAGTTATGGGCCTCATCCACTAGAAAGAAATATTCTTCATCCGGCTCCTCAAAAAATCTTCGCAAATAAACGGTGGGATCAAACAAATAATTATAATCACCAATAATGACATCGCAAAAGACACTGACATCCAGTGAAAGCTCGAAGGGACAGACCGTATGTTTCTTTCCGTAGGTCTCGATCACTTCTCGGGTTATTTGATTCTCGTGATGCAACAGATCCCATAATGCTTCGTTGATTCGATTGTAATAGCCTTGCGCATACGCACAGTGTTCTGGCGTACAGTTTCGTTCATCTAAAAAACAGATTTTGTCTTTGGCGGTAATCGTGACACTTTTGGTTTCACTACCGTTGTCTGCTAACTTGCTCAGTGCATCTTCAGCCACTTGTCTGGTGATCGTCTTCGCCGTCAGATAAAAGACCCGATCAGCCCCTTCTTCCCCTAGCACTTTTAATGCGGGAAACAGCGTTGACATGGTTTTTCCAGTTCCAGTTGGCGCTTCCGCAAAAAGTCGCTTGCCATTTTTTAGTGTTTTATACGCCGCTGCTGCTAACTCTCGCTGCCCTTTGCGAAAGGTTTCAAAGGGAAAAGACAGCAGCTGCAAAGACGTATTGCGGACACGGCGCCAATTCTCTTGAAAAACTAACCATTTATGATATTCCTGAAGTAATTCTTCATAAAAAACAGCTAATTCTGAAAACTGAAATGTTCTTCTCGTACGGGTGGTCAGCTTTTCAGTGGTTTGATAATAAGTCAATTGTACGGCGATTCGATCGATGGGTCTCTTCGGATCATTACCTTCAGCAGTAGGTTCCGCTTCTGGTTTCTCTTGATTTTCACTGTCACTAAGCGCTGCTTGTTCATTTTCTTGTAGTAAAAACAAATAAGCATAAACCATTCCCTGGGCAAAAAACAAATCGATTTGATCTTCAGGGATATCTTCGAACGCTGGTTCTGAAGTTTTGATCTCATCGATCACCCAAGAATTAAGAGTTGCATCAAAAAAGAGACCATCGGCACGTCCTTCGACAGTGATCGAATCTTTCTCAATTTGGCTTTCTCGTTTGAAAAAGACTTCTTTTTGATACGCATCCCCAGCCTCTTTTTGTAGTTGGCGATGGATACGGGCGCCTTCTTGCGCGGTATGATTACTGACTTTGCGGCTATCAATATCGCCTCGGCGCAAAATAAATTCTACGATTTTTCTAACCGCAACTTTTCCTTTATACACGTGTTCACCTTCTCATTTGCCATTATAGCGGATAGATTACTTTTGGAAAAGCGAACAGAAACAGCTTTTCATCCTCTGCGGAGAGTATCCTATCCAAACAGGTTTTATCACCATGAAAAAACCACTTGCAACAAAACACCTACTCATCAGATAATTGACTTCATTTTTTCTTCCAGAAAATGGGTTTGGCGAAGGATTTACAAAAAAGCCTACTCTACTCACCTAAGCAAGTAAAGCAGGGCTATTTTTTGAAAGATATTTATTGATCGACTTGAATATCATAACTGACACCATTTTGGTCAAAAGCTTGTTGATTGTCTAGATCTAAGGTGAACTCAAAGGTCCGTCCATCTGCTTTGATCGTCAAATGCTTCCCTTCAACCGTGTATGATGCATCTTGATAGGTGATCTCATAAATTTGATAAGGGTCGTTGGACAACTGTACCTCTGAATGGGAAAAATGACGCTGAAAATCACTTTCGATTTGTCCTTCATACAAGGCAACATCACTAAAGCTGGCTGAACTATCTTCTAAATCTGCCATCGGCAAATACTGCTTAACGATCGTCAACTCATTCTCATGAAAATCATAAACCCCTTGGCTTTGCGGAAAGATGACACTCTCATCTTGGATCAGCATCAAATCAAGGTCGCCATTTTCAACCGTTTTTGAGGCGGAAGTAACAGTTTCAGAAACTTCTTTCGAATCGTTGATGGTTAGCTCCTCTTGGCCACAGCTCACTAAAGCGAGCGCGGCGAAGCATAGAGTGAAAAAAAATTGCAGGGATTTTTTCATAAAAACACCTTCTTACAAAGAGTTGAGGTATACCAATCAAAACTAACGCAAGATACAGATCACACACTTTCCTCGAAGTTGGTCACGAAGAATGTTCATGCTTTCGTCAAAAACTAGACCCGTTTCAAACGAATCAACGCTTTCTTATTTTAATTAGTATAACAGCAGTTTTTTGCTAATGCGGTTTCTTAGAAAAATTTTCGAATTCCCACAATAATTCTAAGCTTTTCTCTCATCAAACTATTGGTTATCCTTATCACCTGCCTGCCAAAGGTTGATCACAGCATCTTCACGAAGTAAAGCCTATCCGTGCCAAGCACAGGTGTATCCGTAAGCACAGCAAACGGTTCGAAGCCGACTGCTTGGTAGAATTGCGGCGCTTGGTAGTCTTGGGTGGTAACCGTCACGGAACGACACCCCGCTTTTTTACCGTGATCAAAAAGTGCTTTTATCAATTGTTTCCCGACCCCCTGATTCTGATGGCTTGGATCAACTGCTAACAATTGAATATGGATCGTATTGCCTGTCCGTTTTCCAATCACCCCACCAAGTTGATCCTGATTGTCAAAAAAAGCAAATGAAAGCTGCTCTTGATCGGAAAAGGCACTCACTGCCTCTGTTTTTTTCGTTGAATGATTTAGCCATTGACAGACTGCCTGACGATTGTCTTCTGCGTTTATCGTTTTTATCATTAATTTTTCACTCCTAAAAACCTTTCTTTGTTTCCTCTTATACTTTAAGCTATACTTATAGTCAGACACAAGTATTTGTGATCCTAGGAGGTTTTAGCATGAAAATCATTGGTTTAGTGACAGGACCCGTTCAAGAAAATTGTTACCTAATTTGGAAAGAAGATGTTTTGTTGATTATTGATCCTGGAGCAGAAGCAGCGAGATTGATCGCTGAGATCGAAAAAACAGGCGCAAAACCAGCAGCGATTTTATTGACCCACACTCATTATGACCATATCGGCGCAGTTGACCATTTGCGGGATTATTATCAGATCCCCGTTTACGTGAGTCCGCTTGAGCAAGGATGGCTAAGTGATCCTATGAAAAACCTTTCTGGCCGTCATCCTGAATTAGGAACCATCACCGCACGTCCAGCTGAATTCGAGCTAGAGTTGAAAGAGTACGAGATAGCTGGCATGTCCTTTAAGGTTGTTGCAACCCCGGGTCATTCCATTGGCAGCGTCAGTTTTATTTTTGACAATTTTGTCGTTTCCGGAGACGCCTTATTTAAAGGTAGCATTGGTCGGACAGACCTGCCAACCGGAAATTTGGAACAATTGCTGACCAGCATCCAAACGCAACTCTTTGTTTTACCGAATCAAATGGCGGTCTATCCTGGCCACGGAGAACCAACAACGATCGAAATTGAGAAACGGACCAATCCGTTTTTTAACGCATAAACGTATGACGAATCAAAAGGAGGAATAACTAGTTATGGCAAAGACGGAATTGTATGTCGTGCGTCACGGAAAAACAATGTTTAACACATTGCAGCGGGTGCAAGGCTGGTGTGACACACCATTGACTCGAACCGGTGAACAAGGCATCCACTATTTAGGCCTTGGGTTACGCGATGTGGATTTTGTAGAAGCAGTATCCAGTGACAGCGGTCGAGCGATTGAAACCATGCGTCTGATACTGGGTGAACATGTCAGAGGACCGGAGATCCCTTATCACATCGACAAACGGATTCGTGAATGGTGCTTTGGCTCACTTGAAGGGGCCTATGATGCAGAAATGTGGGGCGTTCTGCCGCGGATTCTTGATTTTCCTGATTATGATGAGATGATTGCTAATCATGTCACGTTTGAGGCGATCGCCAATGCGATCTACCACGCCGATACAGCCAATTGGGCGGAAACCTTTGATGTTTTGACCGAACGTGTCAAAACAGGGTTTGAAGATATCGCCTATCGCGTTGAGAAAAAAGGCGGCGGCAATGCGTTAGTTGTGTCTCACGGCTTAACGATCGCTTTTCTTTTGCATCTGATCAATGATGAGAACAATGTTCGTATGGATATTGAAAATGGTTCGGTCACTCGACTGATCTACGAAGACGGCAGCTTTACCATCGCCGAAGTTGGTAACACAGAATACATCAAAAAAGGCTTAGCGCTCTCTCAAGAGCTTTTGTCCTAAGAGAAACCTCTGACGGCTAATCAATTTCTTCAAGAAAGGAGCAGTTTTTGTTTTAAAAACTGCCCTCTTTTTTTAGGAAAAAGATTGGTATTCGAATCAGGAAACGGTATACTAAGAGTTGTATTTTGTCATAGAAAGGACTGGACCAATGTTTTTTACAAATTTTATAAAAGCGATTTTATTTGGGATCATTGAAGGGATCACGGAATGGCTGCCAATTAGCAGCACTGGTCACTTGATTCTTGCCGACGAATTTATCGGTTTGAATGTTACCCCCGAATTTATGACGATGTTCAATGTTGTCATTCAATTGGGCGCGATACTAGCAGTCGTCTACTTATATTTCCATAAACTGAACCCTTTTTCCCCACAAAAAAATGAAATAGAGAAAAAAGATACGTGGACGTTATGGTTTAAAGTTATTGTTGCGGTCTTGCCATCGGTTATTATCGGATTGCCGTTAGATGATTGGTTAGATGCGCACTTCTACAACTTTTTCTCCGTTTCGATCGTCTTGATCGTTTATGGGATCGGCTTTATCGTAGTTGAAAAACGAAACAAGAATAAAGCACCGAAATGTACCGATTTGAACAAATTCACCTACAAAGCGGCCTTGATTGTCGGCATGTTCCAGGTATTGGCATTGATCCCAGGAACTTCTCGTTCTGGTGCTACTATCTTAGGTGCTATCATGATCGGCGCTTCTCGTTATGTTGCTGCTGAATTTTCATTTTTCTTAGGTATTCCCACCATGTTTGGTGCCAGTGCCTTGAAAATCTTCAAGTTTTTGAAAGATGGCAATGCCTTTGATTTCCAAGGAACCGTCATCTTATTAACAGGAACCATCGTCTCATTCATCGTTTCGATCATCGCGATCCGTTTCTTGATGAACTACATCAAGCGTAACGATTTTACCGTATTTGGATGGTATCGTATCGTTTTAGGAATCATTTTGATCGGCTATTGGCTGATCCAATTATAAGCAAAAAGAGCAACTCTTTTGGCACTTACCTGCCCAAGAGTTGCTCTTTTTTTGTTTGAAAGGTCTCTAGTTCCTCACGTGTTTTTGATTACCATACCGTCAATAATATCCACCGCACTTTCGGTGTCGTTGATAATTGATTCAAAACGATCATAAACATCTTTCCATTTAATGATTTCAAGAACGTCCGTTTCGTCTGTGAATAACGCTTTTTTCATTTTTGAATACAAACGGTCTGCTTCTGATTCAATCGTATTCACATCATTAATCATTTGACGCAATGTTTTTGAATTTTTGAACTTAGGAAATTCTTTTAAGGCCGTTTCAACGCCTTGTGTCGCTTGAACGATCATTCCAGCAAATATGTTGGTTTCAGGGCGGATCTTCGTAATGACCAAATTCTCAAATAAATAAGTCAGTCCCATAATGCCATCCAAAATATCATCTAGACGCTCTGAAATGACTAGGATGTCCTCGCGATCGATAGGGGTGATAAATGAATCATATAACTCATTGGTTAGCTCAGCGATCACTTTATCCCCTTCTTTTTCCAAAGCATGAATCTCAGCTGCTGCTTCGGTCAATGCTCGTTCAGAATAATCGTTGATCAAAAGCGAAAAACGTTTGGCAGCTAAATGGCCGTTCGTCGCCAACTGCTCCATTGCTGCAAAATAATCGAATCCTTTTTTTCGTGCCATTACTTTCTCTCCTCACAAAATTAGCAATAAAAATTTGACCATTAGAAACGCAATCAATCCACAGCCAGGAAAGGTTAAAATCCAAGCATAGATCATTTCTTTTACAATGCGCCAATCAACGCTAGAAAAACGCCGAGACGCTCCAACGCCCATGATAGCGGTCGTTTTCGTGTGCGTTGTTGAAACTGGGATACCAAATACGGAAGACAAGAACAAACAGATTGCTGCAGTAACATCTGCAGAAAAGCCTTGGTATTTTTCCAGTTTTACCATATCCATCCCCACTGATTTAATGATCTTCATCCCACCGACCGATGTACCGATCCCCATGGTCAAGGAACAAAGAACCATCACCCACAGTGGGATGGCAAAGCCATTGCCGGTCTTTTCAGCAAGATTGTTGTAAAAAAGGCCTAACATGAACACACCCATGAATTTTTGTCCATCTTGGGCACCATGCAAGAAGGCATTGGCACCAGCCGCGATGGCTTGACCAACCGTAAAAATTTTGTTGGCTTTTCGCCGTTGGGTATCGCGAAAGAGCCATACGATCAGTTTCATGATCAAAAATCCACCAATAAACCCCATTAACGTAGACACAACGAGACCGATTAAGACTTTCATCCATTCTTCACCGTTGACTGCATGTAAACCACCCAGAGCCATGGCAGCCCCTGTCAATCCCGCAATCAATGCGTGAGATTCACTGGTTGGGATCCCAAAATACCAAGCTGCGACCGTCCAAACAACAATTGAAAACAAGGCAGCGGCTAATGCGATCTGTGAGACCCGAAAACTCCCGCCTGAGTCAAAAGTCACAATATTACTGATGGTTTCTGCAACTTGCGCATTAAAATACGTCATCACCAGCACACCTAAGAAATTCATGACGACTGCCATGCCAATGGCGATATTCGGGCGTAAGACTCTCGTGGAGACAGCGGTTGCAATAGCATTCGGCGCATCCGTCCACCCGTTGACGAAAATCATCCCTAATGACAAGACAATCGTTAGAAACAAAGCGATATTCACATAGATTCCCCCATTTAAAAATTCCGAAGTAATCATAGCATAGAAAGCTCTTTCTGTGTAAACTTTTTATAACTATTCAGTAAAAAATGTGTAAAGAAGCATTTTTCAAAACCATAAAGCAAAAAATAGCACGGCCAAAAAACAAATTTTTGTGTTAAGTAAAATTTCTTTACAACTTTTATTGCAATCACTCTTGGCATTAGGTATAATGACTAGTGTTGATTTATACGTTTTCTAAACGTAATTGAACTTTTTTTTCGGAGGTGAAATACATGCCAAACATTGAATCTGCAATCAAACGTGTTCGCACAAGCGAAGCGGCTAATGCTAAGAATTCATCTCAAGTAAGCACAATGCGTACAGCAATCAAAAAATTTGATCAAGCTGTTGAAGCTGGTGCTGATAACGTAGATGCGTTATATAAAGATGCTGTTAAAGCAATCGATATGGCTGAGACTAAAGGATTGATCCACAAGAACAAAGCTAGTCGCGACAAATCTCGTTTAAGTAAAAAAATTGCAAAATAAGCAAATTAAGAAAGGCGCAGCAATCATCGATTGCTGCGCCTTTCTTTTTGACTTACTGTTTGCCATGTTTTAAAACAAATAGCTGGAACAAATACTCTTTGTCCATCTGACCACTTTTCACTAAGTAATCATTTTCGATCAATTCACTATATAGTGCCGCTAATTGCTTTTCTCCAAACCCCCGAGCTTGCTGCATCGCTAACTTCACTCGGTACGGATGAATCCCCAACGTTTCTGCGATATTGGCTTGCTGGTAGCCAATTTTCATCAAAATCGCCGCCTGTAACAGCAGACGGACTTGGCTGATCAAGATAGCATTGATCTTGATCGTCTCTTCCCCTTGCAATAATAGATCGTCATACAAGCGCAACGCATCCGATACGTTCCCCTTTAAGACATCGCTGGTTAATTCAAAGACATTGTGTTCCAACGTCTTAGGGATCAACTGCAAGACGATCTCTTTCGTAATTTTATTGCCATTTCCTGCATACAGCCGTAGTTTCTGTAACTCCTGCATCGCTTTTGATAGTTGCAGATCCGTTAACCGTAAAAACAAATCAAACGCCTCTCGGCTCATTTCGATGCCATCATTTGCCAACGACTGTTGGAGATACTGACGCACGTCGGCTTCTTTCATAGGTGCGACATCAATCACAACTGCGGCTTTCTTCAATTGCTTAGTAATTTTTTTCCGTTCATCTAATTTATCGACATCTGCAAAAATCACCATTACCGATGATTCCAATGGGTCTTTGATGTAATTCAAAAAATCATCTAGGTCATGCTCAGGTGCATTGCTCTTTTTTTCAGCCGTTAAGAAAAATGGCCGCTCAACAAACAGTAATCGCTGATCGCCAAAAAAAGGCAACGATTGAGCTTCTTGGATCACCATATCAAGGGGATCTTTCTCCATGTCAAAGGAAGCAAAATTCAGATCATCTTTCCCAACGGAAAAACGCTCCAAAAAGGCCGTGCGAACTTGCTCTTGTAAAAACATTTCACTGCCGATGACTAGATAAATCGATTGCAACTCCTTGGTTCGAATTGCTTGCAACGCTTTTTGTAATTCCATCGTTCCCCCCGCTTTCATTCTTATCCTACCATTAGTCAATCGGATAGTCTAGCAGCGTTTTTATCAAAAATGATTGTTGTTTTTCAGACCAAATAAATTGGATCATGCCTTGCTGATCGGTTCGCAAAACGGTCTGATTTACCAACGTTTCAAGCACCTCTTCATGAGGATGCCCGTACCGATTGTTCCGTCCACTTGAAACGATCCCGAATTGGGGATCGATTGCCGCAACAAACTCAGGTGCCGTCGAGGTTCGACTGCCATGATGCCCTAGTTTCAATACATCAACTTTAAGATTCGGATAATCATGAATCAACTTTTTTTCCCCTGCTTGTTCGAGATCGCCAGTAAATAAAAATGTTTTATCCCCTACCTTGGTTTTAATCACCAGCGAATCTTCGTTTTGTCCTGCACCTGATTCTGGTGCCAATACTTGCAACTGAAGGAAATCACCCACTACTTGGCCAACCGTCGTCCAAACAACGCTTGTCTGCTTAGGCAGTTCGTTTAAAAGCTTGGCGATGCGGTGATCTTGTTCACTTCCTGGTACGAGATATAACGTTTCAACGGGGATCGCCTTCATCAATGCTAGCGCATCTCCCATATGGTCCGTGTCGCCATGAGTTAGAAACAAACCGGTGATCTTCCTGACTCCCTCCCCTTTCAAAAAAGGAATCAATGTAGATTCCCCAGCAGCTTGTCGTTTGCGCTCTTGCCAGTTTTCTTTCGGAAAAGACAGAGAACCTCCAGTATCGATCACATAAACTTCGCGATTTTTTTCTGCCTGCAAAACGATACTATCGCCTTGACCAACATCGACATAACTAATGGTGGATAAAACGCGATTCTGCTGAAAGACGATTGGTACAACAAGCGAAAAACAGATCACCAGCAGCCACCTTTTCTTTTGGTAAAAGAGCATGCTGAACAAACAACAACTGCCAGCCAATCCTGCAGGAACGGCACCCACCGTTATCGATACGCCTCCTACAGCGCCCACGACAACTTCCATAAGCAGCAAAAGCCCTTCAAAAAGTGCAATCAGCCCACTGATGGTTGGAAAAAGAGTCCCAGTAACGAACATTAAGAAACAGGCTGGCAGCAAAACCATTTGAAAAAATGGTAAAAAGACAAACGTCAAAAAGCCCCCAAATAATGGGAATTCATAAAAGAGCGAGGCAATGACAGGCGCAGCCAGCACCGTGAGGAACTGACTACGCCAAAACCACGTCAATTTGATCGGTTGCTGCATTACTATCAGGAAGGTCATCAAAAGACTTAGTTGCCCCGATGTTTGAAGCAATACTTTGGGATCAACGAATAAAAGAGTCGTTAAGACGATCCCATAATGATCACTTGCCGATAGCCGTTGTTGATAAAGAGTTGTTACTTGAGTAACCGATAATGCCAAGACAGCACGCCAGACACTAGTGCCGCCGCCACAAAGACCAATTACGGCTAAGAAAAAGACCCCCATTGGCAACAGCATCTCTTTTTGCGTAAACCCCAATCGGCAGAAGCATCCGCGAAACCATTTGAAAAATAAGACGACATGCATTCCTGAGATCGTAAAGAAATGCAATAAGCCACTAGCATGATACATTTGACGTACTTCTTGAAAGCTATGGTCTTTAAAACCAAAGAGCAATGCATTGATATAGGCAGCTGAGCGTTCAGGAAAGATTCGTTGAACAGAAGAAATAACATCTGCTCGAACTTTTGCAAGTGAAAAGCCTGCATCTGCTTCTTCCATACCTACCATTTGCTCGATATGGACTGTGCCAATAATTGATCGACTAGCCAGATAGGCAGAATAGTCAAATCCATGGCGGTTTCGTGGTTTTTCAGGAAGAGAAAAAAATCCTTTCACCAGCAGCTTTCTCCCCCAATCGGATCGATCCTGCCATTGCTGTTTTTCAGTCTCTGAAGAAATTGTGTAACGGCCAATCACTTTACCTGCAGAGGATTTTGCTTCAAATGTAAGTAGATCGCCATTGATTTTGATCGTGTCTGGCAGCACATTGACTACCCCTTGATACTCACCTTCTTGTATGTTCCCAGTCCGAGAAAGAGAAACGCGGACACTTAACAGCAACAGTCCGACAAAACAAATCATGCACAAAAATGCTTGTCGTTTTAAGACAAGCATCCCGAAATAATAAAGTGCAATGAGTCCCAGTAAGATGGACTGCCGATAGTAAGCAGTCACCGAACAAGCAAAAATAATACTAAGAAATAAAAATGAATCAGTTCTTTTTTGTTGGTTGTGCATCATTCAGCACACCAAACGAAAGTTTTTCAAAATACACCGGATCGAGTTCAACTTGGTGGACGGAAGCACCTACTTGTTGAATCAGTTCCATTGCATACTGATTGTTGCGATAGTCATTCAAATAATGGATCTTTTTGACCCCTGCTTGCAAAATTGCTTTCGTACAGGGAAGACAGGGAAAATGCGTCACATAGATTTCCGCATTGTCTGTTGACACCCCTAATTTTGCACATTGCAATAAGGCATTCATTTCTGCATGAATCGTCCGAATACAATGGTCATCGACAACATAACAGCCATCGTCAATGCAGTGTACATCGCCACTGACGGACCCGTTGTAGCCTCCAGCGATGATTCGGCGATCTTTGACTAATGTAGCGCCGACTTCAAGTCGGGAACACGTACTGCGTAAAGACAGTAATACAGCTTGTGCCATAAAATACTGGTCCCATGGAATTCTCGTATTGCTCATTCGTTTGCTCCTTTGTCATTGATTAGTTCTATTCTAATCGAATTTCTTGAATTTTCAACCGTCATTTCTTAGTATTTCTTACATTTATTTGGTTCAGTCCGCCACTGTAATCATCTCTTTCAAGGACTCAAAGGTCTTCTCTCCGATGCCTGTGATCTTTTTTAGGTCATCAATCTGTTTAAAAAAGCCATATTCTTCTCGGTAAGCGATGATTGCTTCTGCTTTTTTGGCACCCACACCTGGCAGTTCTTGCAGTTGCTGCGCATTGGCTTGATTCAGATTGATTTGTGTCACTGCTGTTTGGCTGCCACCTACTCCTGAAGCATTCATCTCCATAAACGCTTGATCCTCTTTATGAGGGACGATCACCATCTGTTGATCTTGCAGCACTTGTGCTAAGTTTATGGCTGTTTCTAACGCCTCTTCTGTCAGACCACCTGCTTGTTCGATCAATTCATACATCCGCGCACCTGATTTCAAGCGATAAATTCCCGGTTGGTGCACTTCCCCTTTGACATCTATAACGATCTCATACTCTTCATCGTGAAGACTATCTTCTTGAAGGGCTCCACCTTCCCCCATTTCAGACGATTGACCTGCTGCATCTGCCATTGAATGCCAGTTTGTTTCTTTTTTTTGCGAGAACGGTACAAACCAGATGATCAGCAACACCATCAAAACAGCACCACCAACTGCAAATCGCCAATAGTCTTTGAACAGCTTCCATCGATCCATTTTCACCACCTCATAGATGAAATACGCAAAAGATAGTAAACGACAGAAAAAAAGTCAACACTTTCCACGTGTCGACTTTTTCACTAGCTAAGTAGTAATCGTATATAGGCAGGAAACTTTTTTTCGCCCCCCCTCATCTTCTATTTTCTCACTGACTATTCTAAAACCTTTCATCTGACTGATTTCATAGCCACATGTTCGTGGCAACTCCACCGTTAAGCGAACGGTACGATCAGTCTTTTCCCAGCTTAAAGCTACTAATCCAAACGTACTTTGTAAGGAGCCTTTGACATGGGCTATAGGTACATCGAAGGCTGGTTGTATCAGTATCCCAGCGCTTGTCACCTGAATGCCTAATAAATGACGGACAAACCAATACCCATAAGAAGCAAACATGGCATGATTCAACGAACCCTCGTAAGTGGCTGAATGTTGCGGCGTTGGAAAATGTTCCATCAAAGTGCCGTTTCCGCTTGCCAGCATTGCTGCATAACTAGGCGCAGATTTCCTCGTTAACCAATCAAAAATAATATCATTATAGCCAGCTTCAGCCAGCAACTGATAACTCCATGCCATCCCGAAGATGCCGAAAGAGAAAATACCCTCTTGCTGCTTGATCCGTTGTACTAGTTTTGGCAATATTCGTTTTTTCTCACTGAGTCCTGTCTTCATTGCAAAGATCATGCTAGACAAGGTGCCCGCACCGTATTGCTCATTTCCTTTAGAAAACTTCTGTTTGATTTGCAGTGTCGTGTACTGGATCACTGCTGTCACTCGTTGACAATAGTCCTCTTTACCAATGATCCTCAAGTCGATCAATTCTTGGTAACGCTGTAGTAAAAGCAGATACATGCAGGCAGAGCAAAAGGACTGATCTGGCGAAGTAATAACCTCGTTTTGCCGAGTTTCATCAATTGCTCCCCAATCGCCGAGACAGCACTGGGCGATATAATCAAAATCAAAAGCGAGTAAATAGTTGAGATGCCGTTCCAACTGTGGACGCAGCTTGGCAACCGCTGCTTGTTTCCCATAGGTCTTCACCAAGGCCAAAGCAAGCTCTGGAACTACCAATTGCCACCCTAACGCACCACCACCATTTGATGGACCATTTGTCATGATTCCTACAAATGGTGCAGTTGCAGTCATTGCACCATCCGGTCGTTGGTCGTAGGCAAAATCCCACAACACTTTTTCCAACAACGGCTCAATCGCCAGATCTGCCATCTGCGTTGGTAGTAACGCAACGATGTCCCCACCATAACCAAAGCGCTCACGAGTGCAGTCCTCAAAATACGAGTGGATGTTGTTCAACCGCGTGGCTTGTCCAACCGCCCATAACTGATCCAAGAAAGGATCGGAGGTTTCAAGTGTCACCAACGATTTCACATCCGTATGCAAGCGATAGGCTTTGATTGCTCCTACAATCGATTGAAGGTTGTCAGCAGGTTTCGTCTCGATCAACGCATAGCGAAAGGAATGATACGTGTAGCGGTTTTCAAAAACGAACGTCTTCGCTGCCGTTTTCTCAATGATGTCTCGTTGAACGATAGGATCATCTGGCTGCTTCCCTTCATAGGGATCGTAGACGCCATAAGTTCCACTGATCGTAGACGTATAATCAGGGTTGCCTTGCTCGTCTAATGTTTCTGCATAGCTGATTCTGATCTGACCAATGAAATCTTCCTCAAGAGTACAAGCAAATTGACCGCTGATGATTTGACCGAAGTCAATGAACAGTCCCGCTGCAGTTTCGGTCATTTTTTGGGGAACGATCGATTGTGTGCGCTTGATTTTTGGAATAAAGCTTGGCTTAAAACGTCCCGCGGGTCCAGCAATTTGTACCGTTTTTCCTTCTGGTCGAGGATCAGGTACATCGGTAACGATTTCTCCTATATAAAGATTGTTTTGCAAATAAGGCCCAAAACTGCTTTGCCACTGATTGTCTGAGTAAATGTAGCGATTCTCTCCTCCATCATTTAACTGAAGCTCCCCCCAGAAACAGGGTTTGCCGATCGCTAGTTGTTTGCGGATGTTATACCGACCTAAAATCTCAATCGGAGCAGGGTTGTACCAGCCATTCGCAAGTTCAACTTCGATCCGATTGTCTCCCTCCTGTAAAAAATCAGTTAACTCATAAGTATCATAGTAGACGACTCGATCATAGTTCGTTACATCACTGTTTAAATAAACATCTGATACCGTTTTTCCATTAACTGACAAGTGATAAAAACCAAGCCCGCAGCAATCAATCACTGCATAGGAAGGACACTTTTCCAGTGTGAAAGAGCGAGACAAGCAGCTATTTTTCTCTTCTGAAAAGTAAAAACGTTCTTTTTTAATAGGATCATCTAAGCGAGTGATCCACTTGCCCATAGTTTCTTTAGGTTTCTCACGCTTTGCTATCGTGAAAAACACACTACTGTAACTGGTGACATCGTTTCCTGCTCCGGCGGTCAATTTGACTTGATATTTTTTTCGCTGCGGATGCTGTGGCAAGTGGACCGCCATTTTATTCTCAGAAGCGGCTATGTTGGAAACGTCATACACTGCTTGCTGCTGTTCATTGAAAATTTGCAATCGGTAGCCTTGGTGATTGGTCATCGACCATTCAATAAGGATCGGATCATTTAAATCCACTGTTAATGGCTTTGTCATTCCGTTGATGGTTATCGTTTCTTTCATAAGCTGCTCCTTTCGTAGGTTATTGTGCTTCCTCAACACAGATCTGCTTATCAGCAACTTTGATAAATGGCAACCAAATCATCGTTGCGATCACGATCAAGACGATTTGTAACAATGCGCCCATGATACTACCAGTGACAAAATAGCCGCTAATGATCGGCGGAGTCGTCCACGGAATTTGCGCAAGCCCAGTTGGGATCGGGACTAGCCCGAAATAAAAAGCAAAGTAAGCGACGATCGTTGTGACGGCATTTGCAAAAACAAAAGGAATGATAAAACTGAAATTCAACATCAACGGTATCCCGAACAACGCTGGTTCACCGATATTGAAAATATAAGGAACACTAGCAATTTTTCCAACCTCTTTGTACTGTTTACTTTTTGCTACGATCAAAATAGCAATGATCGCACCAACGACGCCAATCGAAGCAAAATGATTCCGAAAACTCATACTGATAATATTCGTTGGAATCTCTCCCGCCACTGATGCCACACGATTTTGGTCTTCAAGGACTTGATGGATTGGGTCCATCACTGCTTGAATGATCGAGGTTCCATGAAGGCCAAAAAACCATAGGAATTGCTCGAAAATTTTCACAACGACCATTCCAACTAGGGAGCCACCTAACATAGTTAATGGAATCCCAAGGGTCCCATTGATCAACGTCATGGCATCACTGTTAAATAAGGCTTCGATGATGAGTCGGATGACCCAAATCGTCGTGATGACAAGAAAAGATGGAATCACCGATTCGAATGGACCAGAAACAGCTGGTGGTACCGCTGCTGGCATTTTGATTTTGATTCCTTTACCCTCAATTTTTTTATAAAGAACTGTACTAAAAATACCGACAATAATCGCTAAAAACATCGATTGCGCGCTAACGCGGGTGATATCTAAAAAAGTCCCTGCTTCCATTGCATCCAACGGTGTTAATAGTAAAAAGGAAACAAAAGCAGTTAAGACACATTGCAAAACGTTTGTTTCAAGTTTTTCTGCGAGTGATTTTGCGAGGGAAATGACAACTAGCAAACCACCGACTGCGAGTGTGGCATTGTTGACATAGAGCAATTTCTCTTGCCAGACACTAGCATCTTCTGTTCGCAACACCATAGTAATAAAATCGGTCACTTGTTGGATCGGAAAAAAAGCAATAATTAAAAAGATCGACGCAATAAAGGTGAATGGCATGTAAGCTAACATTGCATCCCTAACTGAAGTAATATAAATATTCCCATTAACTTTACTTGCAAATGGACCAAGGGTACTTTGGATCTTATCCCCAAATGATGGTTTGTCGTGGTTCATGGTGATTCCCCATTTCTTTCGAATTTGCTGGTACTATTGACTATTATTATCATCCGGATTATGATAATTGATAACGCTATCATACAAGTATTATATACTATCTCTACCTGTCTTCAATGACGATACTCTACTATTTCATTGACTATTTTTTACCTAAGGAGAAAGCGATGGATAAACAGAACATTCTGCAGCAGTTACAACAATTGACGACTACCGAAGAAATAGCCCTTAAAAAGACGCAATCCCTTCCATACAATTATGAGGATTTTAAGAAAGTCTACACTGAAAAAAATGAGCCAATCTACCAATATACATTCGAAAAACACCTTTCTCGTCTCATACGAAAACGGCCGCAAGATAGCGGATTTCTTAAGACAAGCCAGCTCTTGATTTTAAAACATGCACGCTTTTCTTCTACGCCACTACATCAGCATGATTTTATCGAAATGAATTATGTTTTTTCTGGAACAGTCACGATTATGATCAATGAGAGAAAAGTGATCCTAAAGGCAGGTGACTTTTGCTTACTAGATACAGGGGTGATCCACCAAATTATCGAAACAAATCAAGACGACATTGTTATTAACTTTTTGATCAGCAAAGAGTACTTTTCCACCCAGATGCTCAGTCGGCTGGCATCCAATAGCATGATCGCCGATTTTGCCATCAATGCGTTATCTGAAAGCCAAAAGCACAATCAATACCTAGTGTTTGAAACGAGTAACAACGACTATTTGATTGATGCGATTTTTGGGGTCTTGGCCCAGTTCTTCAATCCCTCCTTCGGTTCTCATGAGGTCATCCATTCCTATATGATCATTATTTTTTCCGAACTCGTTCGTAACTTCCAAGAAAAACAACGGATCGAGTCGCAAAAAAGTGACCAACTGTACCTCGGAGAAGTGTTGGACTATCTGGAGAAACATTTCGCTACTTGCACACTAGCTTCGGTTGCGGAGGCATTTGGATACAACCCGAGCTATTTGAGTCGCCGTATCAGTCAGCAGCTTGGTCGATCCTTTGTGACGATCCTTCAAGAATTAAAACTCAATCAAGCCAGTTTATTGTTGAGAAGCTCTTCTCTTCCTGTGGAACAAATCGCACACCAAGTCGGTTATAAAAATGTCTCATTCTTCTATAAGCTATTTCAAAAGAAGTATCAGTGCTCTCCTCATGCCTACCGTCAAAACTAAACAATACTGCTGCACACCATTTTATCGACAAAAAAACACTACTCACTTGATGCTGCTAACGCAACAATCTCAAATGAGCAGTGTTTTTTAACTAATCAATTTCAAGCAATTCAGGAATTCACGACGCCGATCCTCGGTGATACAACGTTGTATAATATGGCTGTTCGCTGGTATCGATCGCAATACCGATCCCGAGAAATTGATACTCATCGTTTAGAATCGTTGCCCGATGTCCCTCTGAATTCATTAAACCTTGATGGGCGTAAATACTGCTGGCTTGGCCAAATGCCAAATTCTCCCCTGCAGCAGTGAAGCTGATCCCGTCTTCTTGCATCCGATCAAATGGAGTCGATCCATCTAACCCAATATGGTCAAAATATCGATGTTCTGCCATGTCTTGGCTATGCTTCACGGCAGTCTCACTGGTTGCTTCACTGAATCCAAGGGGCGACAAACCAAATTTCACTCGGGTGGCATTCGTTAATTCAAATAACTGTGTTCGTAAGCCGCTTAAAATGGCGGCTTGATTTTGGCGAAAATCATTCGCATGGCGTGTTTCTAGCGAGCGATTGATGATTTGAATCGCAGTCACTGTATCTTCGGCATGAACATCATAGAAAAAAGTAATCAATTGATCGTCTTGTAAGAACAGATCATAGTCGGCATCGGAATCGATGCGATACCGTCTTGATCCTCGTTGTAGACTTTCTTGGCGCGTACCCATCTGATTACGAACGCTTGCTTTTGAAGACCCGATACCTAGCGTGTCATTGATAAGAATCGTGTCTTGATTCGTATAGATCCCTTGCGCAATATCATGTTCATCGTACATCACCATCATGAAGTTACGAAAATCATCGTGATAGGAAGTCCAGTTCAGTCCATACCTATTCGCTGATTCATTGATCGCTTCTCCAAAGGTTTCTTCGATCACTTGTCGTGATTCATTATATAAATATGTCTGGGCAGGTGTTTCTGCCGATGGCCTGGCTGAAGTGTCTTGTGAAGGAGAAAATTGGGACGAGAGAGATTGAGTGATCTCGTTGAGTCGAGCATCCCGAAATGCCAAGCGCCCGTCTTGCCATGTAATCATCTGGCTCACAAAATAAAGAAGCCCGATGAGAAAAATGCTTTTGATTAAGAATTTTATTTTTTTCATATGACACCTCCGTCAATGAATCATTATGTGTTAGCTGTAGCGCGATCGTTTATCCACTCATTCATCCCTAGATTGGATCGCTGATAACCCGTCCTGCCTTTTCTAAAGACTATCATTCCTGTGGAAAATTGACCAGCTGCAGCATGAAACTTCTTAGATGGTCTATGTCTTTTTAAGCTCCTGTTAAGAAACTTTTTTACTCACGAAAACTTTGCAGCGCCATCGAGCGCTCCATCAAAGGATTGGCAATTTTAGCTAAGGTATGACGATCGTATTCTTCTGGTCGCTTGATAGTGAGGTAAAGAATAAACTGTGGATCATCCGTTGGATAGATCGAGACCGCCGAATAAATATAATCAAACTCTCCTGTCATGTAACCTTGACCATTCTCATTGGCGATCTGAGCAGTCCCAGTTTTGACAGAAATCTCATGGTTCGTCAGTTGGTATACATCATAAGCGGTGCCATAGCGTTCATCCGTCACTACATCGGTCATGTATTCCAATACAGCATCAGCCGCTGTTTGTGAAATAGGCTGAGAAACGACTTCTGGAAAAACTTGGGTCTCTTCTCCCACTTGCCGAATCAATTGCGGACGAATCATCTCGCCACCATTGGCAAATGCGCTAAATAACTGCATCATCTGCATCTGATTGACCCCAATCGCATGGCCATAAGAACTCATGGCATAATCCACCCGATTTCTTGAAGGTAAGATACCAGGCACCTCACCGGGAAGCTCACTTCCTGTAACTTTCCCTAGTCCAAAATCAGTTAAATACTGCGCCCATGCATCAAAACCGATCCGTTGCTGAAGTCGAACCATCCCAGTGTTGCTTGACCAAGCTAACGCTTGCCGCATCGTCAACTCACCATTTGCTCCTGAGTCGTGGTCGTTGATGACTCGATCTTCAATCTGCATACTCACAGGATTGTAGCGTTCCGTCGGATCAAAAACACCTTCATCAATCGCTGCCGCAACGGTTGCCAGCTTCAAGGTCGAACCTGGTTCATACATCTCTTCCGTAAAAAGATTACGCCAAATAAAGTGCTCATCCGCAATTCCTTCTTGGGTCTCTGGATGAAAACTAGGTCTTTGAGCCATCGTTAAAATCTCTCCAGTTTTCGCATCCATTAATAAAGCCGTCAGATTCTCTGGTCGTGTTTGTTCCATAACCTCATCCATCACTGATTCAGTGAATAACTGCAGATGAGCATCTAATGTCGTCCAAACATCGTTCCCATCTACGCCTTCTTCTACCATTTGATTGGTTGCAGGAACAGGATTCCCTGAAGCATTGACTTGAAAAGACTCTCGCCCATTTTGATTCTTCAAAAAGTCGTTCAGTACATATTCTAATCCAGAAACTCCGACTCGAATTTCATCATCATCTGACGTTGTCCCTATCAAATGTGAAGAAAAGATGCCATTCGGATAGCTGCGACTTGAACGAGCATCGAAATAGATACCATTGATTCCAGCTGCATCAAACGCCGCTTCGATTTGATTTCGAGTGGTCACACTTAGACCACTGCCAACATTGCCAAATTCCACTTGAAAGACAGGCGTGTCTATTTGATTCGCACCGTCTTTCAAGATAGACAAAACTTGCTCGTTAGAAATAGGTAAATACTCCGAAAGAATCGTTGCGGTCTCCTCAAAGCGCTCTCTGTCTAAATACATGGGTCGGCCATTATCAATGTAATCTTCAGAAAGAACCGCTCGAACAGTATAGGAAAGAATATCCTGTGCGATCACTGTCCCCTGCCGATCAAAAATTGCCCCTCGACTTGTTTCGATGGATCGTGAACTATAATACAAATTTTCTATTCTTTCAGACAAAGAGACGCCAGCAATCACACCGACTTGAACAATGTAAATCAAACGTGCAGAAAACCCCATAAAAAGCGCAAGACTGATTATGTATAACCAATGACCGACTAGCTTACGATTTTTCTTCGCTTTTTTCTTTTTGACTATATGATAGTCATACATCGCCAAAGCGCCCCTTTCGATCGAATATACCTCTATAGTATTGGGTATTTGTGATGATCTTGTGAGGGAAAGAACAATTATTTTTCAAAGAGTCAATTTCCTATTAATTCAGCGATTATGCTGTGATATACTTTAAAAAATATAAATTATTTTTAAGGATGTGAATAAAATTGCGAAAAATATTGATTGTCGATGATGACACTCATATGCGTGCCCTAGTGAAAACTTATGCGGAGATCGAAGGGTATCTATGTTTTGAAGCATCAGATGGAAAAGAAACTTTGGAAAAATTAACCAATCATTCATTCGATTTGATTCTCCTAGATGTCATGATGCCGGGAAAAGATGGCTTTCAGACGCTTTCGGAAATCAGAGGTAGCTGTAACACGCCAGTCATCATGATTACCGCTCGAAAGGAAGAGTATGACAAACTCTTTGGCTTCAATCTTGGTGCCGATGATTACATCGCCAAGCCATTTAGCCCTAAAGAGCTGATGGCTCGCATCAAAGCTGTGTTGAAACGAAGTAGTCAATTTCAGTTCGAAAAGATCGTTTATGGCGATCTCGAAGTCAATGTTTTTTCTCATACTGTAACGATCAAAGGGAATCCTCTGCCGCTTACGCCAAAAGAATTCGATCTGCTGGTCTATTTGACAAAAAATAATCATATTGCTTTGAGCCGAGAATCAATTTTAGAAGGTGTCTGGGGCTTCGATTATTTCGGTGATACCAGAACAGTGGATACACACATCAAGTCCTTGCGAGAGCGTCTAGGGGATTACCGAGAGTTGATCCAAACGGTTTGGGGCGTTGGGTATAAATTTGATTATGAAGACTAGTCGGTTAGGTTTTACTTACATCAAAAGTAAATTACTCGTGCGGCTTTGGTCCGCCAATATGCTGCTGGTCATCATTGGCATTGCTTTTTTATGGACTGTTCAAATTTTGCTCTTTGAACCAAATTATATCAATGTAACGAAAGAATCACTTTTAGAAACAGTTCAGGAAACAGCTGCCGCTGTTGAAGAAATGGCAGTAGATCCAGATGATTTACCAGAAGATCCATTGCTTTTCCTCAGTAAAACGATCGTTGGGACTCTTTTTTTAGTCGACGAGTATGGCGAAATTCTGGCGGCATTTAACAATGGACAACAATTAAACATAGATGGGTTGAGCAACGAATACAGCTGGTTGTTATCTCATGCACCCACTGTCCTTAACGGTGAGAGCCTTAGTGCTGTAGAAGACTTTGAAAAGTCTTCTGCCATTCTTATTGGCGTTCCTACGACTCTTTTCCAACGCCCAGCTGCCCTTTTGCTCTCCAATACGATCACTCAAATCGAAGCGCTTCAAAGCATGAATCGACAGCAACTCTTTCTATTCACCATCATATTAACAATTTTTGCATCAACGATCTCCTTTTTTTTAGCACAGCATTTTATTCGCCCGATCAAAACCATCAAAGAAGCCATCATCCGCTTAACCAACGGAGAGCTTTATTCCGTACCCAAACTAAACCGTGGCGATGAATTAGGTACACTTTCTGAATCTGTTGCGGACTTAAGTACAGAACTTCAGCGAGTAGACGTGTTGCGAAAAGAAGTGATTGCCAATGTTTCTCATGAACTACGATCCCCCCTCGCGTTGATCACGGGTTATGGGGAGATGGTACGTGATGTTTCTGGAAGTGACAAACGCCTTCGAAAAGAACATATGGAACTAATTATCAGCGAAGCCCACCGTATGAGTGCCATGGTTGATGACATCATGGATTTCTCTATCATGCAAGCAGGCTATACACAACTTAAAAATGAAATCTGGAATACATATGAGGTGGTTTCCTCCGTCGTTGCCTACGCAAGAGGGATTGCCAATCAATATGACATCACTGTCGATTTTGAAGCAGATAGTAAGAATGGAATTGCTCTTTTTGATCGCATCAAAATGGAACAGGTTTTGCGTAATTTAATAAACAATGGCATCAACCATACACCTAAAAACGAGCGTCTTTTGATCAAATTAACGAATACATCTACAAGAACAAAAGTTGCTGTCATCAATCCCGGAAAAGATATCCCTCCAGAACAACTCGAACTCATTTGGGAAAGATACCAACGCGTCCAACATCAAGCAGGACATAAAGAAGGAACCGGCATCGGCTTAGCGATCGTGAAAACCATTTTGACTTCTCACGCCTTCGATTATGGCGCTGAGTCGAAAAATGGCGTGACTTCTTTTTGGTTTGTTGTGCCGAGACTAGAAGACCAATGAGAACCACGTTTATACCGTTCATCATAAGTAATGAATGTCTTACTTTCTTTGCACAAAAAAAGCCTTGATTTCTCAAGACTTAATGATTTCTTGTATTTCAGCCATGGATTGGACGGTATGGTCGGCGGATACATCTTTTAAGATACCTTCTATATCATAAAATATCGTCTTGACACCTGCTCCTTGTCCTGCAAAAACATCCATCGTACGATCGCCGATCATGACGGTCTGATCTTTGTCTAAATGATATTTTTCGACAAGATAAATCAATGAAGTTGGATCAGGTTTACGGGGAAAGTTGTTTTCCGGTCCTACGATCTCAACGATCAGGTCTGCCATCTGTTCTTTTTCTAACAGCTCTTTTGTTGAAACGACATCGCGGTGGGTCAAAATGTAGTTCTTGCCACCAGCAGCAACCACGGCTTCTAATGTTTCTTTGGTTCCTACAAAGGAAAACGGCAAACGATCATCCAGCGCTTCATTTGCTTTGAATGCTTTAGTGAACTCTTGAAAATCTAAGTTGTATTTTTCAGCAACTTTTTTGGAAGATGAATCTTTCAATATATAATAAATCTCCGCTGGATCTGGATCGAAGCCATACTCCTTCAATGTCTTAATAAAAGCTTTTAACATGATTGGGTAGCTGTCGTAAAGTGTTCCATCAAAATCCCATATGTAAGATTGGTACATGATATCCCTCGTTTTCTCCCTTTTTCAAATGAATGAAACTTCCATTCATTTTCTGTAACTCTAAAAAGTTTACCACACTTTGTTTGGTTTGTCTTATTTATCAAGGGATTTCCTCCACAAGAAAAAACGCCATTGACCATACAATCCTTCCGCTTGCACAAACCTACATGCAAGCGAATGTATTGCAGAACAATGAACGTTCCTCCTTACGAAAAAATTACCAGCTACCAGAAACACCGCCACCGCTGCTGCTTCCTCCGCTAAAACCGCCAAAATCATTCGAAGAACTTTGTGTATCGGCAATGACTTGTTCTTGATGGGACACGTGATTATTCATCATCACAAAGAACAACGCCATATTCATCCCATGCGGGTCATACTCTTGGCGAGCATTATTTAAAACTGCTGCTCGATCAGAAGCATCAAATGAGGATAATTTGTTTGCTAAATCTGGGTGATTTTGATAAACCTGTTTCAAGTCAACTTGGAACAAGGCATCTGTTTTCACTTCCGCTATAACATTAGAAACTTCTTTCGGAATGGCTTGTACCATCTCAGGATAGGTCGCTTTTTCCGTCACAAGTTGCGCTAAATAACGCCCCTGCTCATTGCGTCTTCTGATCTCTTCTTTGGCTTGCTTAGCTATTTCTGCTCGATACGCATCTGCTAAAGGCAAATTCTCAGGTAACACCGCATCAGATAAATCATAGTCTGCCATCCGTTCAGACACTTCCCTGCCTAATTGGGCTTCATAGGTTTTTAAGGTGTCATGTTGTGTAAGGATCACCTGACCGAAATGTTTGACCGTGGTTTTTTTCTTCATCAGCAAGTTTGAAAAATAAGATCCAATTGCTGGATTCGTCAAGGCATGTTGGATAACTCGTTTATCCGCAGTCGACAATCCGGTGATCGAACTCAATTTCGCTGGCACGTAAGTACTCGTCACATACTGCGTAAATGCTTGTTGACAATCTTTTGCTGTCTGATACTGATGGTAACGCTGATAGTTCTTTCTATTGCTAGCCCATTTCAAGAAATCTTTCTGTTGGAAGTGACTATCTTCTAACAGATGTTTCGGCAACGGCAGGTGCTCTTCAAATCGCCGTTTGGTTTTAAGATGGCGAAAACTGATGAACCCGACAAGGCCTGCAGCTGCTGCCGCTACGACACCACTGACGATTTTTCCAATAGTGAACCACATTTGCTTAGTGGCTTCTGCTTCTTGTGCCTGTTTTTCTGCTAACATTTGATTGCCATCTTGATAAATCGTCCCTAATCCAATCGTTTCATCCGCTTCTTTCATTCGCTGATAGACTTCATTAGAAGCTGCCAATATCGCTGTATCATAATCTTCATCTCGTAATGCGTCTTTGGCATCTTCATCCACTAAATCATCTTCCGATAGCTCACTGAAGACATAAGATAGTCCATCGCCATAACCCAGACGAAATTCACGATCATCAATGGCAAAGAGAAACAATAGTCCATTATTGTCCTCTGGATTTCCTAAACCATATTCATTGAACAGTTCCAAATTACGCTCTTCAATCGATTGCCCATCTAAGGAAGGGATCGTGATCACAGCATATTCTGGCGCGCCAGTCAATGATTGGAACCCCTCTTTATTCAAGGCATCGATCTGTTCGATCGTCTCTTGTGAAAGGACCCCGGCATCATCGCGAACAAATGTCTGTCCAAAGGCAATTGATGGTTGAAGGACAAAAAATCCCATCAAACCAACAAAAACCAACATCCCAAGTTGGAAGATTTTCTTCATTTTACCACCCCTTTTTATCGTGTTATCTTTTATTGTATTCGATTCCAAACAAAAAAACATCCGCCTTAGGAATGAAAAAAATAGTAACAGGACCAAAAAACCTTTAAAAGACAGCATTCTGATTAGTCTTTTAAAGGTCACTTTATCATATTTTCTTACAAAATGAACACGAGCTAGTTTTTAAATGAATGGATCGGTGCGGGAATACGGCCGCCACGCAAAATGAAATCAGTAGACTTCGCAGGATTGGTTTTCATCACTGGCGCTGTCCCTAATAACCCACCAAACTCGATGCGATCGCCGATTTCTTTGCCTTTCGCTGGAATGATTCGGACAGCTGTCGTCTTGTGGTTGATGACACCGATCGCTGCTTCATCCGCGATCATTGCGGCGATCGTCTCAGCCGAAGTATCTCCCGGAATCGCAATCATATCTAAGCCGACAGAGCAGATCGCCGTCATGGCTTCAAGTTTTTCTAAATTCAATAAACCAGCTTCTACTGCTTTGATCATTCCTGCATCTTCAGAAACGGGGATAAAAGCACCCGACAGACCACCAACATGGTTGCAGGCCATTACGCCGCCTTTTTTGACTGCATCATTTAACAATGCCAAAGCAGCTGTCGTTCCGTGGGTACCGACAGATTCTAAGCCCATTTCTTCTAAAATCAATGCCACACTATCACCAACAGCAGGAGTTGGTGCCAGCGAAAGGTCGACGATCCCAAATGGAACGCCCAAGCGCTCTGAAGCCACGCGCCCGACCAATTGCCCCATTCGCGTGATCTTGAAAGCTGTTTTTTTAACTGTTTCCGCCACGACATCAAAGGACTCGCCTTTGACTTTTTCCAAGGCACGTTTGACGACACCAGGTCCGCTGACACCGACGTTGATTTCCACATCAGCTTCACCGACTCCATGAAAAGCCCCCGCCATAAAGGGATTGTCTTCCACAGCATTGGCAAAAACGACCAGCTTCGCACAGCCCATATCTGATGCTTCGGCAGTCTTCTTGACTGTTTCTCCCATCAGACGCACTGCATCCATGTTGATCCCAGCTTTCGTTGATCCAATATTGACCGACGAACAGACAAAATTGGTTTGTGCCAAGGCTTCTGGAATCGATTCGATCAATGCAAGGTCACCGCCTTGATAGCCTTTTTCTACTAGCGCACTATAGCCGCCGATGAAATTGACCCCGACTTCTTGCGCCGCTCGATCCAATGTCTTCGCAACTTTGATACAGTCTCGAGGTGTCGGCTGGCAAGCTGCTACTACGATCGCTACAGGCGTAACCGAAATCCGCTTGTTTATGATCGGAATACCATACTCACTTTCGATTTCTTCACCAACTTTGACGAGGTCTTTGGCTTTTGTCGTGATTTTTTGAAAAATTTTCTCACAGGTACGATCAATATCGGCGTCGATACAATCCAATAATGAAATCCCCATCGTGATCGTACGAATATCTAAGTTTTCTTCTTCCACCATGCGAATGGTTTCAAGTATTTGATTTGTCTCCATAGTGCCTCCTATAATTTATGCATGGTATCAAAAATCTCTTGATTTTGAATGCTGATTTTCACACCTAATGCCTGACCTATTTGGTGAAGCTCCTCACGAACACCGTCAAAATCCTGATTGGCATCCATGTTTAAAAGCATCATCATCGTGAAGTAATCTTCCATGATCGTTTGGGACACATCTAAAATATTGATTTCTAATTCTGCTAATTTCTGGCTGACACCAGCGATGATCCCAACCTTGTCTTTTCCAATAACGGTTAATACGGCTTTCATATTCTCCCGCCTTTCATTAAATTTTTCTTATTATAGCACAACAAAACCACATTTTCGATGTAACATCAAACGAAAATGTGGTTTATTCTTTAAATGTTCGTTATTACGCCCGTTCAATCAAGTTTGCTTGGCTATCAAACTCATAAATGATCGGCTGTGCGTTAGGAATATCGATCGTATCCATGTCATCTTTGGGCACGTCCTCCAAGTATTTGACTAACGCCCGCAAACTGTTCCCATGACCAGTAATGAGAATATTCTTATGATCTTTAAGTAACGGAACCACCTGATCTTGCCAAAATGGAACCACTCGGGCCACGACCATTCCCAGATTTTCTCCCTTAGGAATCAAGCGAGGATCCAAAGAATCGTAGCGTCGATCGAAATCATTTTCCTCCACATATAAAGGCGGTTCATCATATCCTCGACGCCATTTTTGCACCTGTTCTTTTCCATATTGTGCCACCATCACATCTTTATTGACCCCAACCAGTTGCCCATAATGACGCTCGTTTAAGCGCCATGTTTTGTGTACAGGGACCCAAAGCTGATTGCTAGCTTCCAAAACGGCATCACACGTGATGATCGTTCGTTGAAGCACAGATGCAAAGGCAAAATCAAAAGTAATCCCCATTGCTTTGATCTGTTCCCCTGCTACCCATGCTTGTTGCCGGCCTTTCTCGGTCAGCGAAACATCCAGCCATCCTGTCCAATAATTTTCGAAATTTGCTTCACTTTCTCCGTGTCGAATCAATACGACCTTCATCCTACCGCCTCCTCTTCACTTTTATTATCGCAAGAAATCAAAAAAATGTCTTATGTTTCGTTTTTTTTGGCTTCTTCTGAGACCATTTGCCATTTGTTCATTCAGTGTGGTCACATTTCTTTATTATCGGTTTTTTTCAAAGTGAAAGATCGAATATATATGTTTAGAAAAAAGACGCTGTGCCTTCTTCACATTGCTCTTGGTTGGATTGCAAAAAAATTGAATAAATGGTTTTACGCTCTACAACATTTTTTGACTTTTTTTCTCTGACTTATTGACTTCAACTGATGTTATGCTATTATAGTTTCTATCACTTATATGTATTTTTATACATTTATTAGTTATTATTTGCATTTTTAATAGATGCGCAGAAAAAGTTAAAGGGGCGTTTACATGAAAAGGTTTAGTAAGGGTACTGTTTTATTAGGGATCATCACAGCATTGCTGCCGTTTTTCTTTGTCGGACAAGCACATGCAGAAGAAACTGATCCAATCTATGAAAAAGTCAAAGAAAATGGTGTATTAGTCGTGGGTTTATCTGCCGATTATGCACCTTATGAATTCCGTGCCAATGTTGACGGAAAAAATGAAATCGTGGGAATCGATATTTCCATTGCCCAAAAGATTGCAGATGACTTAGGGGTCGATCTGAAAATCGAGGAACTTGGATTTGATGCGTTGTTAGGGGCGTTAAAAACAGGCAAAATTGATGTCGTCATCTCTGGGATGGCTGCTACGGATGAGCGCCGCAAAGAAGTCAATTTCACTGACACCTATATGGAAGTCCAACAAACTGTTCTGGTTCGAGCGGAAGACGCGGATCGTTTCCAATCGACAGCTGATTTTGATGGTGTGGCTGTCGGTGCACAACGACAAACCACCCAAGAAGAGCTGGCAAATACAGAATTGACTGGCGCGACCGTCACCTCTTTACAAAGGGTGCCTGATTTGATCACCAATCTAAAATCACGCAAGATCGATGCGATCGTGATGGAAGGTCCCGTTGCCGAAGCATATGTGACGGCGAATGATACATTGGCATTAGCCGAAAATGTCACGTTTGAAAACGGTGTGAAGGAGACCGCCATCGCCATCTCGAAAGAAGCGCCGGTTTTACTGGAAAAACTCAATTCCTCCATTGAAACCATTATTAGTAATGATCTTTTAAGCCAATACAAAGAAGATGCCTATCGATTGATGTTTACCGAAGATGGCACGATCGATGAAGAGCAAAGCTTTTGGGAAAAATATCTGCCTTTTTACATCACCGGAACTGGCTATACCATCTTCCTAGCCTTGGTTGGGGTATTATTCGGCTCTATCGGTGGCAGTTTGTTAGCCTTTATGAAGCTTTCTAAATCAAAAGCACTGAAAGTCATTGCCGCTGTCTATATTGAATATGTTCGAGGAACACCTTTGTTAGTACAAATATTTATTGTATACTTTGGAACAGGCGTGTTAGGCTTAGAGCTTTCGAAATTAGCTGCCGGCTGTATTGCCTTAGCACTAAACAGTGCCGCCTATGTGGCAGAAATCATTCGTGCCGGGATCAATGCCGTCAACAAAGGACAGCTGGAAGCCGCTCGTTCATTAGGAATGAATCAGATCCAAGCGATGCGCTTCATCATTTTCCCGCAAGCCATCAAAAACATCTTGCCTGCTCTAGGAAATGAATTTGTCACGGTCATTAAAGAGTCTTCGGTCGTATCGGTGATCGGTGTGTCTGAACTGATTTTCCAAACAGGCGTCGTTCAAGGGGCCAGCTTCAAACCGTTTTTACCATACGTTATCGTATCATTGATCTACTTTGTATTGACCTTCGCCCTCTCACGTCTCTTGGGTGTTGCTGAAAGGAGAATGAAAACTAGTGATTAAAGTTGAAAAATTAGTGAAAACATTTGGCGAGAATACCGTCTTAAAAGAAATCGATCTTGAAGTGACACCTGGTGAAGTCGTTGTGATCATCGGACCATCAGGAAGTGGAAAAAGTACTTTCTTACGCTGCTTGAACCTTCTTGAACAGCCGACCGGCGGGAAAATCACCTTCGAAGGCAATGATTTATTGGCAAAAGGGGTGAAAATCGATCAGATTCGTCAAAAAATGGGAATGGTTTTTCAAAGCTTCAATCTATTCCCTCATAAAACGGTGTTAGAAAATCTGACTATCAGCCCGATCAAAGTCAAACAGCAAGAGCAAGCCGCTGCCGAAGAGACAGCGAAAGGATTGCTGGAGCAAGTTGGCTTAGCTGAAAAAGCGGATAGTTACCCCTCTAGCCTTTCTGGCGGGCAGCAGCAACGGGTCGCTATTGCTAGAGCGTTGGCAATGGATCCTGATGTAATGCTCTTTGACGAACCAACCTCAGCATTGGACCCAGAAATGGTCGGAGAAGTGTTGACGGTCATGCAAGCTTTAGCAGAAAAAGGCATGACGATGGTGGTCGTTACCCACGAAATGGGCTTCGCTAAAGAAGTTGCCGATCGTGTCATCTTTATGGCTGACGGTATCATTCAAGAACAAGGAACACCCGAACAAATCTTTGAGCATCCGCAAAATGCGCGGACACAGGATTTTTTAAGCAAAGTTTTATAGAAATTGGAGATGACAAAATGAACCGTCCGTTGATTGCAGAACGTTTTTTACAACCAGAAGAAAATCTTTTAATGGAGATCGCCACTCTTGCGAAGAAAACCCCAAATTTGATTGATTTGTCGATTGGTGATCCTGATTTGATTACAGATGCGACGATCATTGAAGCAGCTTTTGCTGACGTCAAAGCGGGTCATACAAAATACACCGCTTCAGACGGCAGTGCTGATTTTATCCAAACTGTCGTTGATTTTTATCAAAAGCAATACCAGCTTACTTTTTCTCCTAGCCAAGTACGAGGAACTGTCGGTGCATTGCATGGCATGTACTTAGCTTTGGCTGCCATCATTGATCCTGGTGATGAAGTGATTATTCATGAACCATACTTTTCACCTTATAAACAACAAGTCGAACTAGTCGGTGGTGTGCCGGTCTTTATCCCGACCTTTGAAAAAGATGGCTTTCAAATCGATGTCGAGGTCTTAAAATCCGCCATTACTGAGAAAACTCGGGCGATCATCATCAATTCACCAAACAATCCTACTGGTGCTGTTTTTTCTCCAGAAACTTTTGAAAAAATCGCAGCAGTTGCCATTGACCATGACTTGCTGATCCTCTCGGATGAAGTCTATGAAGCCTTTTGCTTTGATGATACCTTTGTACCGATGGCAGCCTTCGCACCTGAGAACACCATCACATTCAGCAGTTTCTCAAAAGCCTTTGCCATGACTGGCTGGCGGATCGGCTACATGATCGCACCTGAATCGATCAATCTTACGGCAAAACTGATCAATGAGGCGATCGCCTATTCGGCACCAACCCCTTCACAACGGGCAGGTATTTACGCATTGAATCACTATGATACCCTCGTGCCGCAAGTGGTTGCTGTCTTTAAGGAACGACTGACTTACATTGAACAACGGGTTGCTGAGATCCCATTCCTTTCCTTATCCCCTGTCAAAGGAAGCATGTATGCCTTCATCAACATTGAACAAACAGGGTTGGACTCTGTCAGCTTTGTAGAGAAATTATTAAAGGAAACCAGTGTGCTGATGATCCCTGGGAAAGCCTTTGGAGAAACGACCGGCGATGGCTATGTTCGCTTAGCTGCCACCCAATCGTTGGACTTGTTAAAAGAAGCTTTCGACCGGATTGCCGCGTGCTCATTTGAATAAAGAAAATCCCACTCACTACTAGTGTGTGGGATTTTTATTGTTGATGGACACGACCAACATTTAGCAGCTGATTAGCTAAATCACAAGTTTCATGTAGAAAAAGGGACAGAAGAATCCGATTTGATTCTTCCATCCCATGACTATCTACTCGTTTTTACTTTTTTGCTTCTTCAAGCAGTTTTGCCATCGCTTCTTTTTGATAAGCTTCTGTCAATTCAGCGATTTTTGCTTTTTGGGCTGCCTCGTCCATAGTTGGATCAGCCATTAATGCAGCTTGCATTTTTTCTTGGACATACGCTTGTCCTTGTGTTTTCATGGTGTCCGCTTGTTCTTTCGCTAAAGAAGCCAGTTTTTTTGCTTGATCCACACTCAAGACTTCCCATGAATCTGGTAATGAGAACGTATTGGTACGGCTGACATATTGGCCATCGTTATCAGCGATTCCGAACAAGAAGCGTGATAGGTCACTTTTATAAACCCAGCGCGTCGTTTTTGTTTCTAATTGAGCTGAATCAGCCCCTGTTTCCACGACATTGGTCACTTTATCAGTACCGGTTTGTTTTGGTTCCTCTTGATCAGCATCCGTTTTATACAGGTAGATTTTTTCCGTACCATCTCCTAATGGCTGATACAATAGCAAATCAAAATTCTCGTTATCGGCACTAGAAACCAGTGCTGTTGTTTTAGCAGTCGTTTCTTTTTCCATTCCAAAATGGTAAGTCAAATTGGCCATCAATGCGACGACACTAGCTACGAAGACTAGACCTAAGACCAATGATAAACCTGTTTGCCGCTTATTTTTGGCAAAGACATTCAATACCGCAAATCCTAACACGCTAAGAACGATCAAAAGCAAGATCATTTGTCCGCACCTCCTTCAAGAACCGTCAATCGTGGTTCTTTTTTCTTTAAGGAGAAGGCGATCAAGAAACCTAAGAAACTAAACACCGCTGCCACATAAAAGGCGGCATGGTAGCCGGATAAAGTCGCTTCGATTGCTTGGTCTTTGTAGGCCAAAGGCGTTTTATCCAACAAAGAATCACTTGGCAAATTGCCTTTAGTCACGTTTGTTAAGACACTGATCAAGATAGCTGTACCAATCGAGCTGGCTACTTGACGGAAGGTATTGTTTACTGCGGTACCGTGACTGATCAAGTTTCCAGGCAAGGCATTCATTCCTGAAGTCGTTACTGGCATCATCACCATTGAGATCCCGAACATCCGAATCCCATAAAGAATAATGATATGCAAAATCGGTGTATCTTTTGTTAGGAAAGCAAATGGTAAGGTTGCGGCGGTCAAGATAAACATCCCGGTGATGGCTAAACGTTTTGCACCATACTTATCAAAGATCGCACCAGTAATCGGCATCATGATCCCCATGATCAGCGCACCTGGTAATAACATCAATCCTGAATGGAACGCTGATTCACCACGAATGTTTTGGATATACAATGGGAGAACCATTTCAGCACCGATCATCGCCATATTCGTGACCCCTGAAAGGATCGATGCCAAGGTAAAGGTCGTTGATTTGAACACGCGCAACTCTAAGAACGGATGCTCAATGTGCAATTGACGCCATGCAAAGAAAGCAATGAAAAAGACACCGGCTGCAAGAAAACCGATTACTTCAATACTGCCCCACCCTTTGTCACCGACGCTTGAAAAGCCATAGAGCAATGTACCAAAACCAAGCGTTGATAAAATCGCTGAGAACAGATCGATTTTCGGATGCGACAATTCAATCACACTCTTCATTAGAAAGAGCGCTAAGACTAAGACTAAAACGACGATCGGAATGACCATTCCGAACAAATAACGCCAGTCATAATGATCAATGATCCAACCAGATAACGTTGGGCCTAAGGCTGGTGCCAACCCGATAACGATTCCGGACATACCCATGGCTGAACCGCGTTTTTCTGGTGGGAAGATCGACAACATGATATTTTGCAAAAGCGGCATGGAGATCCCTACACCAGCAGCTTGCACTAAGCGGCCAATCAATAATGTAGAAAAGTTCGGTGCAGCAAAGCAAGCGATCGTTCCAGCCAGGAAGATGCTCATTGCGGTTAAGTAAAGATTTCTTGAGCTGAACTTGTTGATCAGCCATGCGGTGATCGGGATCATGATCCCATTGACCAGCAAGAAACCGGTGGTTAGCCATTGGACATCAGATGCAGAGATGTCAAAGGCATCCATCAAGGTTGGAAAAGCCGTTGTTAACAATGTCTGGTTCAAAACAGTACAAAACGTACCGATCAGCAAAACCATAACCAGTAAGGAACGATTGTAAGGTTTGCCGTAGATATCTAAAGGACGACTCGTTGACATATTTCACACTCTTTTCAGTATATTTTTCATAAAACCTTCTTTACTTTAAATCTTTCCCTAACATTTGTCAACCTACTTGACATAAAAGTAAAACAAGTTACAATGTTAACAAATACCTTTACAAGAATGGAGTCCGTATGTCTCATCTTTTTCGAAAACTCGTTGATAATGAAAACTTGTTGGTCGGCATCAGCGAACTTAGCCAAATGTGTGATATCTCCCCTCGCCAATTGCGTTATTGGGAACAAAAAGGATTTATTCAATCGGTCCCACAAGAAGAAAATGCCCCACGAAAATACCGACTGCCCACGGTCGCCAAAGTGGAAATGATCAAAACGTTTTTAGATGAAGGCTTTACGTTAGCCAAGGCTGTTGAAAAAGCAGACAAAAAAATCAAGACCGCCCATCATATTCGCAAAGTGTTTTCTGGGGTTTTACAGAATTTAGAAGTCATCAATGAACGGTTTACGATCATCAGTCTGGGACCAGTAGACGAAGACGGAAAAATCCTCCATATCATTCACGATGAAGAAACAGAACGATTGCAATACGAAGTGCTGTCTGCTAATCAAACGATCGATTTTGAGAAGTTCAAGCAATGCACGTCAAAACAAGCGGAATAAAGGATTCCCTATCCTCACCTCCTAATGAAGCAAGCACCCTTGATGACGGTGCTTGCTTCTTTTTTGGTGTTCGCTTTCCTTTTAAAGAAGGTGTCGTTTCATTTACAAGGAAAAAGCCTCATGATATAGTCGAAGGGAGAAACGAACCTTTACAAGAATGGGAAGTGTCATATACATGGAAAAAGAAGTTTTTATCCAACAAATCAAGGACGGAGTGATCGTTTCTTGTCAAGCATTGCCTGGAGAACCCCTATATACCGAAAACGGCGGTGTCATGCCCCTATTGGCAAAAGCAGCTCAAGAAGCTGGTGCTGTTGGCATCCGTGCCAATTCCGTTCGCGATATTCGCGAGATCCAAGCAGCTGTTGATTTGCCGATCATCGGAATCATCAAAAAAGACTATCCACCGGAAGAACCATTTATCACAGCAACCATCAAAGAGGTACACGAATTAGCAGCTTTACATATTGCGGTGATCGCCTTGGACTGCACCTTGCGCAAACGTCATGATGGCTTGACGATCAATGCCTTTATCAAGCAAATCAAAGCTCTTTACCCCCATCAACTACTCATGGCAGATATCGCCACCTATGAGGAAGGCATCAATGCCTTTGAAGCGGGTGTCGATTTTGTTGGTACAACTTTGTCCGGCTACACGGCGAATAGTCCTACCAATGACGAACCGGATTATCAGTTGATCCAGCAATTGGTTGCGGCGAAGGTTCCAGTAATAGCCGAAGGCAAGATCCACACCCCGGAACAAGCAAAAAAAATTCAGGATATGGGTGTGACCGGTATCGTGGTTGGTGGTGCCATCACCCGACCAAAAGAGATCGCCAGTCGATTCGTGCAAGAGCTTCGCAACTGAGTCGTTCATTTCCTAAAATAAGTCTTTCTATGCGCCTTGTGACAGAAGGCGCATTCTTTGTTGTCTTTTTGAGAAACGTTTATACTTAAAAGAGAACGAATGACAACAGAGAAAGCGAGTGAAGAAAATGACAAAAATCAATGCTGGTACAGCAATGATCAAGATTTTTGAAGCGTGGGGCATCGACCATATCTATGGAATCCCCGGTGGATCTTTCAACTCAACGATGGATGCTTTGTACCATGAACGGCAATCGGTCAAATATGTTCAAGTACGTCATGAAGAAGCGGGTGCGCTGGCAGCGGCGGCTGATGCCAAACTAACGGGAAAAGTCGGTGCGGTTTTCGGTTCTGCTGGTCCAGGTGCCACCCACTTGATCAATGGCTTATATGATGCCCAAATGGATAATGTGCCTGTCGTTGCCTTATTAGGACAAGTGGCTTCAAGTTCGATGAACTACAATGATTTTCAAGAAATGAATGAAAATCCGATGTTCGCAGATGTCAGTATTTACAATCGCACGGTCATGTCCCCTGAAAGTTTGCCCCACGTGGTGGATGAAGCCATTAAAGCCGCCTATAAATTTAAAGGCGTTGCTGTAGTAACGATCCCGGTCGATTACGGGTTTGCAGAAATCGACGAACAGGAGATTGCAACCGCCAAAAATCATAAGACGGGTGTTCTCCAGCCGGATGAAGACGATTTACGAGCTGCCCTTTCTTATTTTGAACAAGCAAAAAAACCTGTCCTTTATATCGGACAAGGTCTCTTTGGTCATTTTGATGCCATCGATGCTTTCTCGAAGCATTTCTCAATGCCTGTAGCGGCTTCTGTCTTAGCCAAAGGCATCGTGCCTGATCTTTATGAAAACTTTCTTGGATTTGCCGGACGGGTTGCGACAAAACCAGCCAATGAAGCTTTGGCAGAAGCTGATCTCATCGTTTTTGTCGGCAGTGACTTCCCTTTTGGACGCCGCTTTTTCAATCCTGATGCCAACTTTGTCCAAGTTGATATCGACGCCTCGAAATTTGGTCGTCGTCATCAGACGGATGTCTCCGTTTTAGGAGATGGTGCGACCGCTCTTAGAAAATGGACAGAGGTGGCAGCCCCTTGTCCTGCAGATGCCTGGATAAAAGCCAATCAAGAAAACGCTCGGAATTGGCATGCATGGCGCCATAGTTTTGACCATGATGCGCAAGAGCCTTTGCGTCCTGAACCTGTCTATCGAGAAATCAACCGTATCGCAGCTCCTGATGCCCTGTTTGTCACAGATGTTGGTAATGTGACGATCCACAGTATCCGTCATTTAGAAATGACGGGTGAACAGCGTTTCACAACGTCTGGCTGGTTTGCGACAATGGGCAATGGTGTACCTGGTGGGATCGCCACTCAATTGAGCTATCCGAATCGCCAAGTATTTACCTTTAGTGGGGATGGCGGTTTTGCGATGCAAATGCAAGACATCCTTACTCAAGTGAAATATGATTTGCCAATCATCAACGTGGTCTTTTCCAATGACTCATTCGGCTTCATCGAAGCGGAGCAAGAAGATACCGAGCAAACCAAGTTCGGTGTGCAACTAGCCGGTGCTGATTTTGGTAAAGTTGGGGAAGCATTAGGTGCGAAAGGCTTCACGGTAACGAAGGAAGAAGAATTAGCATCCGTCTTTACACAAGCTAAAGAAAGCCACGGCCCCGTCGTGATCGATGTCAAGATCGCTAACGAACGACCTCTTCCCGTCGAAGAATTGAAACTGGATCCTAAACGCTTCAGTGCTGAAGAAATCGCAACGTTTAAAGCAAAATACCAAGTCCATGATCTGCCAGCTTTGAGTGAGTTGTACGTGAATTCTGAGGAATAAAAAAAAGAGAGAAAGACAGCAACCCTGTCCTTTTCTCTTTTTTTAATCGCTCATTTCGTATTAATAATCCATCGCCTTACTTATTATAAATTTTCGGGCCTTTACGCATGTTTTTCCGATCATTTTTTGGGGATTCCATCTTTTTTGAACGTCCGCCGCCTTGTTTTTTCTTGATTAGTTCTAACATTTTTTCTTTTTGATCCATCGATTCCACCTCTATTTCTTAGCAATACGATCTGTCGGTTGAAAAGAAGTGTTCCTGACTTCTTTTATGTTTGCGAACAACTACTTTATTTCGATTGGGTTAGAAAACAAACGCTGCCTATTTACGTGTCTAGAGTCAGCAGTTCCTTTTGACATTTTTACTACCCTGATTTAATCTACTTTGATTTTGATTGTTTGTCAATGGCTCTTGAAAAAACCATGTGCTTTTGTTGCCTTCTCCCAAATAACAAACCACCATTTATTATATTATTTTATCATTTTATCTAATTAAATCGAATATTTTTATTATTTATTGGTATAATTATAATAGAATCTCTGTTCCTTTCTTTTGTTTCCTTCGTTCTTCTTCCGATTGTCTCCTAACTTTCGTCGCTCTCACAAATCACGCTATTTGAAAGGAGGTGGATATGTGCTGCACACTTATGCACCTGAGCAAATTTATTTGTATGTTTTGATTGGCTGTGCTATTTTAGCCTTTTTGCTGCTTCTGTTTGGGGATATCTTCGATTTCGACGGACCAGTCGATCCGATGTTAATTATTCCATGGTTTGCCTTTACAAGTCTCTTCGGTTACTTAGGAGAAACTTTTCTATCTGGCTATTCGCTCCTACTTTTCGTCATTAGCGGCTGCCTTGCTACAGGGCTCGTTTTTCTCTTGAATTTTTACGTGCTGATTCCCATGCGAAATGCGGAAGCGACACTGTCAAGTTCTGAGAAAGATTTTGAAGGTCGCATCGCAACGGTGCTGACGCCGATTCCTTGTGAAGGAATGGGCGAAATTCAACTCACAAGTGTCACTGGTTCAAGCAATCGACCAGCTACGGCTTTCCAACCAATCGATGAACCATTAGCAGCTGGATCGAAGGTTTTGATTATTGAAGTCAAAGAACGAGTTTGCTACGTCGTTCCTTACACAAAAAAATTTTTGGATAACTAAACTAAATCACTAAAGAGGTGTATCTATGGATATTCTATTATCACCAATCGTTTTCGCGATCGCCATCGTGGCATTCATTTTATTAATGCTTTTGATCGTCTTTGTCACGAAATATCAAACAGCCAAGCCCGATGAAGCATTGATCATCAGCGGAAGCTATCTAGGTAGCAAAAATGTACACGCCGATGAAAGCAACAACAAAATCAAAATCGTGCGTGGTGGCGGAGCCTTTGTTTTGCCAGTGTTTCAACGATCGAATCGAATCAGTTTGCTCTCCAGCAAGCTGGATGTCTCAACGCCGGAAGTCTACACTGAACAAGGGGTTCCCGTGATGTGTGACGGAACTTCCATTATTAAGATCGGCTCATCCGTGGAAGAAATTGCAACGGCAGCGGAACAATTTCTAGGAAAAACCCGTGAAGAATTAGAAAATGAAGCGCGGGAAGTGCTAGAAGGCCATTTGCGTTCGATCCTTGGTTCGATGACTGTGGAAGAAATTTATCAAAATCGCGACAAATTCAGCCAAAGTGTGCAAGAAGTAGCCTCTGTCGATCTAGCGAAAATGGGCTTGATCATTGTCTCCTTTACGATCAAAGAAGTACGAGACAAAAACGGCTATTTGGATTCTCTTGGAAAGCCTAGAATCGCCCAAGTCAAACGGGATGCTGAAATTGCGGAAGCTGAAGCACTGAAAGAAACCCGCATCAAAAAAGCCCAATCGGAACAAGAATCGCAAACAGCGGAATCAAAACGCATGACCGAAATCGCTGAAGCATTGAAGGAAAAAGAATTGAAGCTGGCGCTTTATAAGAAAGAACAAGACATCGCCAAAGCCGATGCCGATCAAGCCTATCATCTACAAAGTGCCATCATGAAACAAAAAGTCCGAGAACAAGAGATTGAAGTCGAAGTCGTTGAACGACAAAAACAAATCGAATTGGAAGAAAAAGAAATCTTGCGTCGTGAGAAGCAATTTGATTCAGAGATCAAGAAAAAAGCCGATGCGGATCGTTATGCGCTTGAACAAGAAGCGCTAGCCAAAAAAGCATCTGCCTTAGCTACCACTGAAGCCGAGCAATTTCGAACAGAGTCCTTGGCAAAAGCCGAAGCCGATAAGATTCGTTTGATCGGTTTGGCAGAAGCCGAAACCACTTTGGCGAAAGGAACGGCAGAAGCCGAAACGAAAGAAAAAGTCGCTGAAGCCTTCAAGAAATACGATGAAGCAGCCATTCTGAGCATGATCGTCGAGATCCTGCCACAATTAGTCAAAGAAGCAGCCGCACCATTAGGCAATATCGATAAAATTTCAGTCGTTGATACAGGATCAGGTGAAGGTGGCGGTGCCAATCGTGTCACCAATTACGCCACCAATCTCTTATCGACCACACAAGAAACGTTGAAAGAAACCCTCGGTCTTGATGTGAAATCGTTGATTGAAAACTTCGCCGGTTCCACTACGTGCGAGCCGCCTCAAGAATAAGAAAACTGCTGTTCGTCTTCATCGCTTTACAAGCGACAAGGCGAACAGCAGTTTTTTTCTTACTCATTGCTATTATGCTTACTCAGTAACCTCTTTGACATATTTTGCAGGTACACCAGCCACGATCGTGCGCTCAGCGACATCTTTGGTCACCACCGACCCAGCAGCAATGATCGCATGGTCACCGATGGTCACACCGGCAACGATCGTTGCATTTGAGCCAATCCAGACATTCTTCCCAATCGTAATGGGGGCTGGATAAAGCGTGCTACGATCTTCAGGGTGAAGGCCATGATTCAAGGTAGCTAGAACAACGTTATGCCCAATTAGGGTATCATCACCGATCGTTATCCCTCCTTGGTCTTGAAAATGACAACCCGCATTGATAAAGACATCTTTGCCAATGCTGATATTCTTGCCATAATCTGTATAAAAGGGTGGAAACAGCGAAAAAGTCGGCTCAACTGGTTTTCCTGTTAATTGGGCAAAAAGTTCTTGTAACTCATCAGACTCATGGTAGACTGTATTGATTTTCATCGTGATTTTTCTCGCCTTAGCACTCAGAGCTACCATTTGTTTGGAAGCTTGCGAACCGGCAAGTAAGGGTTCGCCACTTGCCATGAGTTTGTTTAATTGATCGATCGTCATGTGTTTTTCTCCTATTCATTTGTTATTCACGAGGATTTCTTAACGAAAAAATAACCTCTACGTCTTCCGCCCCAAGTACTTCTTTTAACCCCGTCGGATCTTCAATGACACCGATACGATTATAGCCACCATAAGAATTGGTAAAGGTCTGATAAAACAGCACCAACGTATGACTATTCCAGCTCATGATTTCTCCTTCGTGAATGATCTCCGGCCGTTCTGTAGTCATTTCTGGCAAATTCTCAGAAAAACGATAATATTTCTCGTTGTTGTTCAAATCACTCATTGTCACCGTAAAGGGCATTTGATTCATTAGGTGCTCAGACACCTCATTTTCATAAAACTTCGCTAGAAAATTCTGTTGACCAACCGTAATGACAACAGCTGTTGCTGCTGAAAACTGCTGGACATTCTCTTGGCTAGCTTCCGATGAAGTTTCGTTAGCGGATTGCATATTGGTTCTCTCTGTTTCGCTTGTCCCACAGGCACTTAATAAGAACAGCAAAATAGCGGATATCAATTTTATAAGCATCTCTTCGCTCCTTTCTGGTGATGATTCTATGTAGAAACGGGCAACTGAATGCGTATTTTCAAAAAAACACGACTGCTCAGCAGAGGCAGAGTGACCGAACAGTCGTGAAGATCGTTGTGGCTATTTAGTTCAAATGTTCTTGGAAGAATTGGGTCATTTGATCAAAAGGAATTACGTCTGTTTGATCATATAGATCAACGTGCGAAGCATTAGGAATGACCGTCAACTCTTTGTTATCGCCTTGTAATTGCTCAAAGGCGTCTTGACTGAAGTAAAGAGAGTGGGCTTCTTCTCCATGGAGTAATAAAACGGCGCTTTGGATCTCATCGATATACGACAAGAGCGGCATATTTAAGAACGACAGCGATGATGTCACGTTCCAACCGTCATTGGAATTTAACGAACGTTCATGATAGCCGCGTTCCGTTTTGTAGTAATCAAAATAATCTTGCATAAAGACCGGTGCATCCTCCGGTAGTGTATCTGGCACTCCACCTGCTCTTTCGTAGCTACCGTTAGCAAAATCAACTGTCCGCTGGGCGTTCAGCTGTTGGCGCAATTCATGACGTCCTTCAGCCCCCATCTCATCAAAATACCCCTGAGCATTGACTCTCGACATGTCATACATCGTGGCGGAAACCGTCGCTTTCACACGGGTATCAATGGCTGCGGCATTCAATGCCATCCCGCCCCAACCGCAAATTCCGATCAAGCCGATTCTTTCTTCATCTACATTTTCTTGGACTGACAAAAAATCGACTGCTGCCTGAAAGTCTTCTGTATTGATATCTGGTGATGCCACATAGCGTGGTTCCCCACCGCTTTCGCCTGTGTATGAAGGATCAAAAGCGATCGTAACAAAACCTCGTTCAGCCATCGTTTGGGCATATAGACCAGATGTCTGTTCTTTGACTGCCCCAAAGGGTCCGCTAACCGCGATTGCTGGAAGTGGTCCTTGCGCATCAATTGGTTCATAAAGATCAGCAACTAAAGTGATGCCGTAGCGATTTTCAAAAGTTACTTTTCGGTGATTCACCGTGTCACTTTCTGGGAAAACTTTGTCCCATTCATCTGTAAATGAAACATTTTCTGTCATCGTTTCTCCTCCTGAACTGGCTTGTGTTGCTTCGTTTGCCGCCTCGTTATTGCTGCTGCAAGCACCTAAAATAAGTGGTGCTAGCATCAATAGTGATACAAGTGCCTTTTTTTGCCAATTTTTTATTTCATTCGCCTTCTTTCATGGTCAATCATCCTGTACCTTAGGGCGACATATACAACTCCTTTTCTCTTTTGATCTTTTGTTTGTTACCAGCAACTCATAGATCAAAAGAGTGATTCTCGGATTAAATCTATTGTACTTCGCGGTCTTTTCCATGTAAAATATCAATATCAAATACCTAACTATTCATTATACGAATAGTAAGAGGAGCATTTTAAATGGAATTAAAAAATCTGACCACCTTTTTAGCAGTTGCAGAAAAAGAGACAATTTCGGCTGCCGCAAAACATCTGCATCTTTCTCAACCTTCCTTGTCCCGACAATTGATGGAGCTAGAAAAAGAATTAGGCGTGACGTTGTTCACCCGAGGCAATCGCAAAATCACACTAACAGAAGACGGACTGTTGTTTCGTAAACGGGCGGAAGAAATCGTAGAATTATTAGAAAAGACCCGCTCAGAATTTTTGTCGCCTCGAGATACGATCGCCGGCAATGTATCGATCGGAGCTGGAGAAACTTATGTGATTCAGTTGCTAGGAGCAATCATCAAAGAAATCCAAGCTGAATACCCTAACATCAAATTTCACTTTTATAGCGGCAACGCCGATGAGGTCAAAGAACGATTGGATAAAGGATTGTTGGATTTCGGTGTCGTAATCAGTCCAGCAGACGTCAAAAAGTACCATTCCTTACGCTTACCTGCCAAAGATACCTGGGGCGTGTTGATGCGAAAAGACAGTCCTCTAGCTGTCAACGAAGTCATTACCCCAAAAGATCTCTGGGACGTTCCCTTGATTACTTCGCGACAAAGTTTGGTCAGCAGTGAACTTTCTAAATGGTTGAAAAAAGACCTGAAAAAATTGACGGTCGTCGCCACATATAACCTAGTTTACAATGCATCAAAGCTGGTAGAAGAAGGTGTCGGTTACGGCTTGACTCTAGATAAATTAGTCAACTTCGCCCCAGATAGCCAATTGTGTTTTAGAAAATTGAGCCCAGCACTGGAATCAAACCTTGACGTCATTTGGAAAAACACTCAAGTTTTTTCAAAAGCTTCTGGACTTTTCTTGGAGCGGATGAAGGAACGCTTTACAGTAGAATGATTTCAAAAAAAAAAAGATTTATCTCAAAACAACTATGAGATAAATCTTTCTTTACGTTTTTTCTGATTCATTTTGGATGTGAACTCTTTAGACACCGCCATCCTCCAAGCTTAGCAAATTTCCTTCTGGATCGCGGAAATAAGCAATATGAAAAGCTTGGTCCCCTTCCCCCAAAACGGTTTTACTTACTTCAAACACTACACCAGCATTGTTCATTCTCGTATAATCTTCTTCAAAATCCGTAGTATGAAATGTTGCCGAAAGCGTATCAGATGAAATCCGATTCTCTGAAATCGGGTAGCCCTCCATTTGATCGATCACGGCATCCACTTGGAACATACCAAAAAAAGGCGCCTCCTCTTTCTTCGATGCAAAGCTTGTATAAGGACCTGACTCATCGCCATAAGTTGGTACCAAGCCGACTTTTTCCGTATAAAATTCATAACACTTCTGATAGTCTCCTTTGACTTGAACGCAAGCTGTGATTCGTTGAATGGTCAATTTGTCTTTTCTCCTTTTCGAATGTGTCTTTCATCTATTTAAAGTAATTAAAGCATATGTTAACCATAATAGCATATTTATCGAATAAAATTTATTGTATTGTGAATTCCCTTCGATAATCTAATCAAAATTAGCGTTGGTTTTCCCAATAGTTACTTATATTAAAAATCAATCAGATGAAATGTAATAAACTTAAAGTCTTCTGATTGACTTTTACTTTTCTAAACCTAAAAATGGGTAAACTATAACAAAGATTCCTTTTTGATAGATGCAATAAAATCAGACTATCCAAGTTAAATAAATCTTACTATTACTTTATTTATTTTTTTGAACACGATCAATTCGGTGATATCTTCAAAGAGTGATGGATTAGCGACATCAAAAATCACAGAAAAAAACTTCATTTTCGTGCCATTGGTCGGCGCCTTATGAATCCTTTCTTTTGTGTCATCACTGATTGGTAGAGACAATAACTGTGTTCGGACTTTCTCGCTAAAGTGAAAGGAGACTTTGAAGAAGCCCTCCCACATCGAGAGCCAAAAAATTGGTTTCACTTTATTCGTCCCACGAGTCGTTGTCCATTTGTATTCACCTTTGGACAACCACGCTTTTCCATCTTGGTAATAGCGCCAATCCATAAGAGAGATGCCCTCGTTTTCAAGCGTTTCGACAAAACGTTGATAAATGGCATATCCCTCACCCAGTGATTCCGCAATCAGTTGCTCTGTTGGTTTCACGTTTTTGTCTCGAAACAATTGCTCTTTGCCTTCCATCCTTTCGCTCAACTCCTTGCGCTTTTTTTAGGTTTTTGCTACGTTACAATTTGATTTTGTTGATATCGTCTGTGATGACCCAATCGTCCATATTTTTTTCACGATTGTACTGAAATGGCGTTATTTCTTCTAATTCAGCGATTTCATAGACCGCTAGATACTTTTTCCCTGCCCAACGATCGACTTGCTTTTTCGATAGATTCAACTCTTTTTCATAGCGTTCTACAAAATCTATGGATTCTTCTTTCGTCATCTTTTCAGATTCAGTCACATTGGCAATGATGCCCCGATGAGTGATGGTCAAATCGCCGCCGGTCTCCACAAAATAAACAAGATCGTTGATTTTGGCTCTTCCTCCTAAGGGTGATTTTCTGCCAGCTGCCCCCCGAATGATCATTGTTTTGTCGCCATGAATCAGTTTCTCAAGCTCTTTGGCTTCCTTATTTAAATAGACCAAATGTTCTGCCCGCCCAGCTTTTCCTTGATACCATTCTGCTGTTTTTGTCATAAGAAGTTCCTCTTTTCATATGAATTGTTTTTTAGCGTTGTCCATTCCATGCTGAATGGTTATTGGAACATTTTTTCAATCGTGCATAGGTGAGAGCTGCAACTGTTTCGATTGATGAATGAATAAAAACATTTGTGCAAAGGCATCTGGGATACCGCATTGGTCAAATGTTTCCGCATCTTCTTTCGTTTCGAACTTGGTGATGTCAGCCCAAGTTTCTCAATCTACTAATCATTCAAAAGAAAGGTATCCTCTTTGTTTGAAAATGTATTCACGGTTGAATTGTTCAACGACTGGAACAAATTCTGCTGTTGAAGCACCTTTTATTAATTTGTATAAGTTATGAAATGCAACCTGTCCCATCGTGTGTTCCTCCTTTCCGATTCCCTCAAGAAACAGAGCATTTAAACAACTAATAGTCGTCGATTCAACATTCGAATGACTTTTTAACATCCCGTTGTATTTTTCCCTATAATTTCTAAACAGTTGTAACAAAAAGTCCGTTCATCTGAAGAGCATCCGATACTAAAACGATCACTCAATCACTTCCCCTAAAAGCTTGTCGTGGGGAACGATCAAACATTTCTCGATTGCTTTCCAATAGCTTTCATACAGCCTTTTTTGGGCTTTGCCATAATTTTCTTCGCTATCAAACTCCCAATAGTGGGCATATTTCACACATTTTATGACTCTTGTCAATGGATCTGGCAGGCGACCTTCCTTGATGGTACTCATTTCTTTGATGTAATGGGTTCGTTTCATTAATCGAAAGAACATAGCTCCCTCCATGGCCTTCATTGCCTCTGTTGCTTCTTGCATGATTGCTTCAAAGGTATCGACTTCACTTGGTTTCACTTGATAGATACTGATTTCTGAAAACACTCCTACCGCTCCTTTCGCTTGTGATTTTCTTCTCAATTATAGTATACCAAGTTTACGACGGTGATTGTTTGGTCATTTTATTCATTTCTTATTTATCTTCCGTTTATTATTCATTTAGCCACCTATATGTGGTACCAAATTGCTAGATTATAAATTCATAAAACGAGTAGCCAAGTTTTCTCAATAGGTCCCTGCTTGTCGCGATCAAGAAAGGATTCATAAAGCTGTTACCTACAAAAAAGCAGTCGGCTTATGACAGCGGACTGCTTTTACTTATTGCTCGTTATTGAAATAGAAATGGTTTAAGCTCTGTCTCGATAAAGTTGATTCGATCAAAGACAGTTGGCTTAAAATAAGCCGTAATAGCAATGACGCAATCTGATTCGGGATCAATATAAAGGACATTTCCGCTATTACCGATGGCGGCATAGGTACTTTTCTCAGTTTCCAAAATCCACCACAAATATCCATAACTCATGTTTTGAAATTTCTCTGTGTTTGTCTCTAGCGGATTGACCATTTCAGTGAGCCATTGTGAGGAAATCACTTGTTTCCCTTGATGGATGCCTTGGTTCAAGCATAGCTCACCGATTTTGGCTAAATCTTTTGCTGAAAGGCATAGCCCGTAACCTGCTGCCCCAATATTTAAAGGATCGCAAAACCAAACTGGTTTTTTTGGTGCCTTGCTCATTGTAAAGTGCTTATGTTCTTGTGCCGTTTCCGCATAATAATTGGTTATTTCGGCTACACCAAGAGGGCGAAATAAATAATGGTTCGCATAATCAACGGTCGTCATTCCAGAAGCTTTCGCTAACAAACCAGTGAGGATCTGCAGACAAACGGTTTGATAATTGAATTCATTTGTCACTCCTTTTCTTCCTCCCAATAAATCAAGGGAGGCGCTGGTCCAGTCGTCGCTCGAACAAACCTTTGTCCATGGATCACCTTTGCATTTATACGGGGCTCGCATCGTTAATAGGTGTTTGATGGTAATATCGTGAATCGTTTTTTCGCCCCGTTTTACGGGATAGTCTGGAAAATAATCGAGTACTTTGTCATTGACACTCCTGATGAGGCCTTGATCTATCGCTATTCCGACTAGTAGAGAAACGATACTTTTCGTAGCGGACATAAGGTGGCAAGTATCGTCTGGCTTATACTCATGCCATTCATCCGAGTAAACTTCCTTTCCATTTTGGTAGGCAGAAATTTGGCAAATATTGGGCTGGTTTTTACTGATACATGCATGCAGTTCTTGTCTGTTCATTTGTGAAGTCTCCTTTCAAAGATAAGCATAATACCATTAAAAATTGTTTTCAATGTTATTTTTAAAATTGTTTTTGAAAGGACTTTTAAAAGACTACTAGCGATGGATAAACAAAAAAAGGCCTCAGTGACAGAGGTACCTTACTTAAAACTTTCGAATATCGATTTTTGATTTCTATCCAGTTTTTTTGCGAGGATCGTTATCAACAATTCTTCTAATGCCGAAATAGTGGCGATGGTCCCCAAAATCAAGACAACAATTCTTTCATGGAATACGATGAGCAGCAATGGAAAAATACATAAAAGAAATCCGACTGCTTTGTTGAGCCATGTATGCAGACTGCTAAAAGACTGAAATTTTACATAGCCAATCAGATAACTGACGAAGCGGATGATAGCGATCACCAAGATCCAAACCATGATCGTTTGGGTTTCCAAAAGCTGCGGTAGAAAAGAAAGAAAGACAGCGAGAAAAAAGCTTACATCTGCGAAACTATCTAGTAAGGCACCGACCTCACTCGTGAGGTTCATCCTTCTTGCTAGTAGCCCATCGACAAGGTCACTTAAAAAACAATAGGAATAAAGCAGCCAAAACCAGCCAGACATTGGCTGAAGGAATAGTAAAAGTGGTGCTAGAATCAGTCGAGAAGTAGTAATGATATTGGGTAATTGCTTCATTTGTTCCCCCTGAGATACATTTTCTGAATACCTAAGATTGTTGCAAGTTTTTTAAAGAAGCTCAGAAACGTTAAAATGTTCTTTCTTCTAAGCATTTCGGAGATGCCCCCTATCAAAGTCTCACAGCTAGTCCCTAATGCTCCTATAAAAATCGTATCCGTTCTGTACTATCTGGTATCTGATTCCGAACCTTTATCCATCGTCCTGCTCGGTAAACCTCGTATTCTTCAAAGCGGCAAGGCAGCCCTTTTGCATGGGCGATATCGTTACTGTCCATCACTTGAAAATGCAGATGAGGCGAAGTCGAATTGCCGGAATGACCGACATTGCCAATCACCATCCCTTTGGTGATTTTTTGTCCTACGGAAACTTTGATGGATCCTTTTTGCAAATGGACGAATGCCATATATACGCCCTCAGAAGCTTTTATCACAATGTAGTTGCCAGCTATTTGTTGATACTCATCTTTTTGTTCATTAAAAAACAAGCCATTTTTTAAAGCAATCGAAAAATCTACAACCCAATGAACGACTTTGCGTTCCCGATAGCCCTCTCTTACAACAATCACTTCACCATAACAGGGTGAATAGATTTCTTTGCCCCAACAATAACAGTTCTCAAGGGGAACTCCTAAGAAGAAATAGCGCAGAAAGCTTCGGTCGTGAAAAGCTTTTGTTTTCCCCTCAAAATCGACTTGTAAAAAATCAAACGCATAACGTAACCCCATTCGATCGGTGCCATGACTAGGAATCTTCTTGGCTGGTGTAGTCGGCGCAAGCCACTCACCTCTTAAGGGAAATTCAATGGTTATCGGCTGCTCTTTCATAGGACTTTCTCCTTTTTGGATCACATGATCTCTTTTATTTGGAAATGACTATCAGCCTCGCGGCAATCTATACCTGTGCTTTACTCCTTTTCACTATAGGTCACCTAAGCCTTTTTTTCAACTCTAAAAAAGTGGGCTAATAGGAGTAGCTAAAAAAAAACACCTCAATCATATAGTGATTCCAAAAAGTTAGATCAAAAATTCTAACTTCTAGAAGTCGCTTCATGGATGAGGCGTTCTCACATTCTATTTTACTGTAGGTCCTGTCGGTGACGACTCGTTCGACTAACTTTTTTTAACGGCTATTGTTTTCGCTCCACAAGTCGGTAGTAGACTCTTGCAGTGATGAAATACACCATTAAATAGATCATTGTAAACAGCAGAACAGAGATAATCGATACCGTGATCAATAAGTTGCGATCTGTCAGACCAAAAAGAAGCAACAACTTCCGAATCATCGGCAAAGCAAATGCGAGATGGATGATCGCTGCCGCCAATGGAAATGAGAAAATCATCAAGACTTGCTGCTGGATCACTTGTTTGACTTCCTTATGGCTTAACCCAACTTTTTGCAAGATCTCGAAGCGTTCTTTGTCCTCCATCCCTTCGGAAACTTGTTTATAATAAATGATCAATGCGGCAGCTAAAATAAAGACCACACCAAAAATCAAGCCTAAGAAGAAGAAGCCGCCGGTAAAGGTTTTGGTCTCACCTTCAAAAAGATCTTTTGACTGAACACTCGCATGAGCATCTGCTGCCAGAAGTTCGCTGCGAATCTCTTTTGCGATCGCTTCGCGATCGCTTGCTTCTGCTGCTTGAAAATTAAAGACTGTTGTTGTCATTGGTTGCTGGTAAAGTTGAAAATCTTCTTTTTGATACCAAGAGCTTAGCTTTTCAGTAAGCCACTGATCATCCGCCACAAGAACAAGATGCTGAACCGGGTTTTCTGTTTTCGTGAATGTTGGCAGTTCCTTCAATTCCCGCAAACGAAATTGACGATCATCGATCGTGGTCTTTTCTGGTAATGCTTGTTGGGTCCAAGTTGCGGGAAAAACAAATAATTCATCTTCAGCAGGTCCTGTTTTCCCGCTGATTTCATGGTATTCAGACCTGGTAAGAAAAGTAAGGTACACGGCTTTATCTAAACTATCACTATTTTCTTCAAAAGTGGTTGAAGGAACAAAGTTTAGGCCCTCAAAGGTAAAAAGCAATGGTCTTGTTGTAGTGACTTGCTGGCGCTCTTTGATCGTTAGCTTCTCTTCAAGTCCATCAATCACTGTGTTGATTTGCTGGGAATCAGCCGCTGACTCAATTTGAACATCGTATGGAAAACGAGTTTCGATCACATTCTTTTGTCCAAAGTAAAGACTGGCGGTCGTAGCAACTGTCACTAACACCATCGTTGATAAAATACAAATACTTGCTAAACCAGCCGCATTTTGCTTCATCCGATACAGCATGGTAGAGATATTGATAAAATGGGTCGTTTGATAATAATAGGTCGTTCGTTTTCTTAAAAACTGCAATGCTTTGATACTACCAGCAATAAACAACAGATAGGTAGCCAAGATTACGAGGATGACGGCGACAAAGAACAGGCCTAAGGCACTGATGGGAGACTTGATCGTCACAGAGATCGTATAGCCCGCCACTAAACAAAGGACACCTAATAGTGCTAAAATGCCTTTCGCGCGAGGCTCTTTTTCATTACGCTTGCTTCCCTGTAGTAATTGAAGTGGATTGGTTTTGCGTACTTGCAACAGGTCAAATAAAAATAGACAACCAAACACGCACATAAAATAGAGGATCACAAATCCAATGCTCTCAAATGAAAGTTTAAAAACAAAGAATTCACCTACGGCTAAGATTTTCTTCAGAATCAAAAATCCTAATCGTGCAAACAATAAGCCGCTGATCAACCCGGCCGCAAGACTAATAAGAAAACTGTAAAAGAGTTCCCAAAAGACCACGAAGGCTATCTCGCGTTTTCCTAGTCCCAAAACATTGTAGAGACCAAATTCTTTTTTTCGCTGCTTGATCAAAAAGTTATTGGTGTAAAAGGAAAAGATCGCCGCAAAGATCATCAGGATGATATTTCCTAAATGAAACATGAAAATGGCGCTTTGACTACTAGGAAGTTCCTTCATCCCCGGATTATTCACGATGATTTGCGTCATCATCAAAACAGCTACCAAGAAACTCATGGATACTAAAAAGGGTGTGTAGGCTTTGGCATTTTTACGTAAATTGGAGAAGGCGATTTTTTGAAAGAACATTCGTTACTCCTCCTTCGCAAAAACAGCAGTCATTGTTTCGGCGATTGCTTCTAGAAAAGCGGTATCACTCCGTTCTCCTCGATACAACTGGTGAAATACATACCCGTCTTTGATAAACAAGACGCGTTGTGCGCGACTGGCTGCGATCGAACTGTGGGTGACCATCACGATCGTCTGTCCGTTTTGATTGATCTGCTGAAATAATGTCAGTAGTTGATCAGAGGTTTTCGAATCCAGCGCTCCGGTTGGCTCATCTGCTAATAGCAGTTCTGGTTTTGTGATGATCGCTCGTGCGACGGCAACACGTTGCTTTTGTCCGCCAGACAATTCATACGGGTAATGCTGCAATAAATCGGCGATCCCTAAAGTTTGTACAATAGGCTGAAGCTGCAATTCCATTTGTTTGACGCAAACTTTCGATAAAACTAATGGCAATAAAATATTGTCCTTTACCGTAAAAGTGTCCAATAAATTAAAGTCTTGAAAGACAAAGCCTAAGTGATCCCGTCGAAAACTTGCTGCATCTTTTTCTTTGATGGTGGTCAAATCGATGCCATTCAGCTGCATCTCACCCGCTGTCGGTTGGTCTAACGTCGCCATCAAGTTCAGTAGCGTACTCTTCCCCGAACCTGATTCCCCCATGATGGCTACATATTCCCCTTCTTCTACCTTAAAGGTGATATTCTTCAACGCTTCGACGGGTTGCCCATTCAGCTGGCTTTGATAGATTTTTTTTACTTGTTGAATGTTTAAAAGTGTCATCTTGTTCCCTCCTTCCTTTTTAGAATAAGCTGACTGGCAGAAAAAAGCGACTTACAATAAAAACCGCAAACTTACAGTGTTGAAAGTTTGCGGCTATCGGTTATTTGTGGTGGGAAAATGAAGTGTGACGATGGTTCCCTGTCCCACTTCAGAATCAATCGCTAAACGGCAGCCGATTTTTTCAGCCGCTTGTTGACTCATATATAAGCCTAGCCCGCTCGCTCGTTGCTGAAAGCGACCATTTTGTCCCGTATATCCTTTCTCAAACACCCTTGGCAAGTCTTCCTTACGAATACCAATGCCGCTATCTTGAATCACTAAGGCATTGTCTTTAGTGAAAACATTAATGCCACCGGTTTCAGTATACTTCAAGCTGTTGAAAAGAACCTGTTCAAAAATAAAAATGAGCCACTTTCGATCAGATGTCACCGTCAAATCCACTGCCATATCCAGTTGCAGATTCTTTTTCGAGAAAAACAAGGCATACTTTTTGATTGTTTGACGAACAAGGGGCTCTAAAGCAATCGACTCAAAGACAAAATCATCATTCGCTAAATTTTGTCGCAAATAATTCAACATCATTTGCAAGTAATCGTTCACCTTAAATAATTCCGCTTTGACCTCCGTCGGTGACAGGGTATCGCTTTGAACCAAAAGATCCAACGCCGCTAGAGGCGTTTTGATTTGATGAAGCCACAAGCCGAAATCTTCATAAATTTCTTCATTTTTCACGGTCGCTTTGTATTCAGACAGAGTTTTTTCTTTTGCCATCTGCCTAAGAAGCGTTTGATACTCGTCTTCTAGCCGATTTCGAGTGGTCGGCAAGAACGCCAACGCCGCTTCCGTCATACGTTCTTTTCTTAATAAATGCTGTAGCTGCTTTCTTTTTTGTGCGTAACGAAAATAATGAAAAAGGGAAAGACCTCCTAAAATCACCCCTGAAAAAACCGCATAGTCAATGAAGGGTTCTAATGGAAGGCTGTGAAGAAAGAATAACCCTAGTAGACCCGCACTAAATAGCAGGTAAACGAGATAAAACTTTCCATACAACACGAAATATTCTTTCACATTAGTCATAGGCGTGTTCCTTTTCTATCAAATAGCCTTTATTCTTTACCGTTTGGATCAAATCGGATAGTTCGATCTGGCTCAATTTTTTTCGCAAACGAGTCATATTGACTGCTAATGTATTGTTATCGATGAACTCTTCACTATTCCAGAGCATTTCAATGATGGTCTCTTTGGCTACGATCTTCCCTCGATGCTGCAAAAGCAAGGAAAGAATCCGAGCTTCATTTGGAGAAAGCGGCAACTGTTCCCCCTGATTTTTTAATACATTTTCTGTTGGATAAAAGGTTACTTGCCCTATGTCAAAGGTCAGCGCTTGTTGGTGGCTATACTGATAGCTGCGCCGTAGCAACGCTTGGATTTTTGCCAAAACGAAGGCTAAATCAAAGGGTTTTGTTAAATAATCATCCGCCCCCATGTTCATCGCCATGATTTGATTCATCTGCTGATCCATCGACGAAAGAAAAATGATCGGTACTTCTGACTCCTTGCGAATTTCTTGGCACCAATGATACCCATTGTAATAAGGCAAGGAGATATCTAAAAGAACGAGATCAGGTTTGATGTCGTGAAACTCTTGCAAGAGTTCAGCAAAATTCTTGGCCGAATGGCATTCGTATCCCCACTGCTGCAAATAATCGGCTAAAACAGAGACGATCGTCGCATCATCTTCAACCAGATAGATTTTTTGCATGTCTTTCTCCCCTCTGTTGATTATTCGGTCGGTTCTTTAGAGACAGTGTACCAGAAAAGAAAAAGAATCGTCTAGATGGAGGAACATTCCAAAGGACTGTTTTTTCCTTAATCTTCTGCCAAGTGAGCAAGGATTTCTTGGTACCGTCGGGTGGCGAAGGAACTAATTTGTCCTTTTTTACAAAAATTCAGTTTCCCCAGTTTTGGTACAACCCGTTCTACAATAACATTGCCATTTTTAACTTTCGATTCAAACTGCTGCAAAGCCTCCAGAAACCGTGCGTCTTTTCTGGCAGAAGGATAAAAAGACAAGACATACAGATAATAAAAAAGATTGTACCCTCTAAAGGGGTATTCTGTCTGCATAAACAATGTGCCCATTCCGTAATGACAGGGACTGATTGGCTGACGAATCTCCCAATGAGCAAGCAAGCATTCGATTGCTTGATTAAGTGTTTCCATCTGTTCACGATCATGAGTATATCGAAAGGCATCAAGGACCGTTAACGTCGTCATCGGGGTTGAATAGCGGGTCTCCGGGCCGCGACCAAAACTGTATTTATTGCACTTCCAGCCGCCATCTGTTTCCTGAGTATCAAGAAAATAGTGAAAGGTCTGTTGTAGCCGCGGGTCCCTTGCGTAACCAAGAGCACACAGCGTTCGCAAAGCCAGCGCTGTATGACAGGGATAAATCCCCCCTGATGGCGAAATTTTAAATCTGCCATCTTCTCTCCATCCTTGAAAGATCAATGCAGCGGTCTCTTTTAATAAGTTCTCCTCAGGCGACATACCAAGTTCAAGCAAATAATGAGGACACTCTAAGGTTGTAAAGGGTGCTCCTTTCAGTAATTTATGGTCTGGCGTCGACCATAAATCGGCGCCATGATCATATTGACGGGAAATGATCGCTTCGATATCTTGCTGAACCGTCTGATCCATATTGTTCCTCCTCCATTTCTTAAGTGCCCTGCAATCAACGCAACAATCCTTATTGACCCACAATGCAACAGCTTCTAGAATGATAAAATCGACGTTTTTCAACACATGAGTTAGATTTTTGTATTCGAATTGTCCAAATAAATTTTAGGAACCAACGAGTTTTTCAGGATGGACGTACTTAAAACAAGAGTGTACAGATTTTCCTGATGACAGGTTCTAAAAAAGTTTCTCTCTAAACTCGCCTGATTATGCTAGCCCCTTAATGAAAGATCACCTTAATAAGAACGCGCTCACGCAATAATTTAATGCCACACTCTTCTAGTTAAAGGAATCAGGCATAATGAAATAGCTCAAAACGAATGCCTTCTGGGCTTTCAAAGAATAAGGCATAGTAGTTAGGAGCGATGCGCTCTTTGTACTCCATTGGTCGATCGTGAAGGATCTTTACCCCTAAGGTTTTTATTTTGGGAAAGATCGCATCTACTACTTCGCGGCTTTCCGCCTTAAACGCCATGTGCTGAACCGAGCCAGGTTTTCTTGAATCGATTTTCTCCTTCTTCCATTCTTTTCGTGGGGAACAAATACCGAAATCAAATGAATCCCCTATATATTCTACTACTTCCATCTCGGCATGTTCTAAATACCCAGAATATTTCTTCTGAAGGTCGAAACCTAATAGTGCAAATAATTGATCATAAAAACCTTCTGCTTTTTTTACATCATTGACTGTGATTTGGATATGGTGAAACTGAATGTTCATAATCGCTCCTTTCTGGCTAACAAAGTAAGTGTTTCAGGAAGAAAAGCCGCTTGCGGAAGTTTGATTCAATGGAATTAGCTAGGAAACTCATTTAATGTAGAAATCACATTTTCCATTGCCTTTGCTACCTCTTTAGGCAACTTATTATAGCCATCATTTTCTGTTTCTTGAGCCAAAATAAAGTCCAGCCGTCCTTGCATCCGCTCTCTTAAATGAGAAACATAGGAGGCATCTTGAAAATCGACTTTAAAGCCTGTTACTGGCAGGAAACTCATTTCGGTGATCCCACCGAAATTTTTAAATTCAGCCTCGCCTTCCACAATTTTTTCAATCGATGTTAGTGTGACTTCAGGCGTGACTTTCTTGCCTTTGTAAAAGCCTGTATTTAGAATGTAACAAGCCGTTTGGTTTTCTTTAAACAAGTGCATGAAATGGGCAAAATCTTCCCCTAAAGGATAGACCCTAAATGGATTGGCATAAGGTTCGATGACCAGTTTATCTATATCCGTGGTCTCGACAATATGTTCAGCTGTCGTGCGCTTCGTAGCTAAGGTCAAACCAAAAACAGCGGCTAAAATCGGATCGTCAATTTTTACTACAGGAGGTAGCGTGTCATCTTTCATGATCCAAAATACTGCATCGATCGGCGAATCTAAATGATCCACCCGGTTAGGTGTGACATACCGTGATTTGACGGTTCGACCATTCCCGTTACGAATATCTTGGGTGACGATGACCTTTTTTCCTTCCTCGTCTAAAGTAACCCCAACATTTTGACAGGTGATAAAGTAGCGGACATTTGGGTTGGTTAATGGATAGTCTTGCGTTTTATCAAAATAAGAAGGCTCCAGAGCAGTGGACGCACCATTTGTTTGATTGATCACAAACGCATCGTCATGCAGAACCTTGATATCATATTTGCCATCATGTTCTGCCAATGTAATGGTCGATTTTCCTGATCCTGAAAGACCAAAAGCAGCTATCGTAAATGTTCGATTCGGTAGCTGATATTGCTTCATTCCTCCATGACACGCCACAAAGCCATTGCGATGCGCGGTAGCCCAAGCCAAAGTTAATGTCGCTTTTTTCAATTCACCAAAATAGTTTAAGCCTAAGACTGCCGCAACATTGTGTTCAGGATCAAAGAGAGACAGCCCATAAGGAAAATCAGGATGTGTCCAGTCCGGATCAGCGTACAAGAAAATATCTGTCTCTGGATAGTTCTTGGAATGTTGATACCTTTCCTGCCATGATTTCGTCAGCATTTGAAAATTCAACAAATAAGAATAAAAATTGGTTTCATAGTACTCTGGTAGCAACAGGTGTGCTTTGACCATAAACGCTTCGTCTAACCCTACAACAACTTCACCGCCATAGAATTTTTTACGTGTCCCTTGAAATAAAGCATCTCTTAAAATCCCTTCATACAATTTTCGATCAATCCCGGGATGTCCGATGATGCGTCGAGCTGCCGCTGTCCGTCCAACAACTTTTCCGTCATTAAACACGATGACTTTAGCATCCTCCGGTAGTCCTAACTCCTTGGTGTGTGTGACCGGCATATCCGTAAGAATAGCGCCAGAAGATTCTTTTGCTAAGCGATAGGCCGTGGCTAGATCATGAATCCAAGTGACATTGTTCCCATAAAAAGCTGACTCTATCAACACTTTAAAACTCGACAAATGCGTATTCTGCGGTGTAATCTCTTTGTGTGAAAATGCACGAATCGTTGCCATGTGTAATCCCTCCTAACAAAAATTTTCTATTCACTACGTTTATTATAATACTTTCTAATCACCACACGCCATATTTTTATACACATTAACTATAAATTGCCGATAAACCATTTTGTTAAAGGATTTGGATCTCTGCATATTTGAAGCTTCACTGCTTTTTGCATTGATTTTTTCCCCGCTCATCAATAGTGAGAAAGAACAAAAAAACTGGCACAGAAAGAGTATCTTTCAGTTCCAGTTTCTGGTTTTATATTTCATCCATTCTAAACGTCACAATCGACGTAACTAGATAGACAGATGGGTTTTAGTTGCTTATTTCTCAATTGACTTGCTTTCTCTAGTAACTTTGCTATCGTAAGATTTTATGACATTTACCATAAAAAGAATTCAAAATCAAAATTGCTGAAAAAACTTGTTGTTTCTTAACCACGTTCTAACAACACGACACACTCTACATGGGTCGTTTGTGGGAACAAATCAACAGGTTGGACTTCTTTTGTCACATACCCTTCTTCCGCAAATAACGCGAGGTCACGAGCCAAAGTTGCTGGATTGCAGGAAATGTAGACGATGCGCTCTGGTTTAACCGCAGCAGTCGTTTCGATAAAGCTAGCATCTAAACCTTTGCGAGGTGGATCAACGAAGACGACTGTCGGTTGAATGCCTTCGCGTAGCCATTGCGGCATGATTTTTTCGGCTTTACCGATAAAGTAATGCACGTTTTCGACACCATTTCTTTTGGCATTGGCTTTGGCATCGTTCACTGCTTCAGGAATGACTTCCATCCCTAACACTTCTTTCACGCGATCAGCCAAACTAATCCCGATCGTTCCGATTCCTGCATAAGCATCCACAACGACATCATTTTCAGACAGTTGCGCCATCTCGAAGGCGGTTTGATACAAGACTTCTGTTTGCGCTGTGTTGACTTGGTAGAAAGATTTCGCTGAGATTTGGAAGGTTTTACCTAATAATTGATCATCGATCGATGACTTGCCATACAACACACGCTCGAATTCCCCCATGATCACATTGGTTTTTTCTTCATTGATGTTTTGAATGACAGAAACAACTTCTGGAATCTCTTCGTGGATCACTTCCGCGATTTCTTCTCCTTTGAAGAATTTCGGTTTACGTGTCACTAATACGACCATCATTTCACCTGAGTGATGCCCACGACGAACGACAATGTGGCGTAAGAACCCTTCATGGGCTTCTTCATTGTAGGCTTTGACATTGAACCGCTGCAAAATATCTCTGACTTTGATGATTGCTTGATCGATGTTTGGATCTTGAATATAAAAGTCTTCGATCGGTACCAGAGTATGGCTGTTTTTGCGGTAAAATCCAGTCGTTAATTCCCCATGGATTTTTTGCACAGGGATTTGCGCTTTGTTGCGGTAACCAAATGGTTTTTCCATTCCGATTGGCGCATTGACTGTGATTTCAGGCAATTTGGCGATTTTAGCCAAAACATTCTCTACTTGCTGCTGTTTGAAGGCTAATTGTTTGTCATAGCTCAAATGACTCAATGGAGCGATCCCGGTGCGCAACAATGCTTCATTCGGCAATTCTTGCCGATCAGGACTTGCTTGCAACAATTTCATCACTTTGGCAAAACCAAATTTGTTGCCGACTTTCAACACTTTGACTAAGGCACGTTCATTTGGCAGGGTGTTTTCAATAAATAATAAGTACCCATCGACTTTGGCGATCCCATTTCCTTCATGGGAAAGATCCAAAATATCAACTTCAAGTTCCTGATTCTTTTTAACAGGATAATTTTTCATAGATTTCTCCTTTGTGCTTGCTTTCTTCATTTTAAAAAGGAATGGCCGAAATTGCAAGCGGTGTTTATTCTAACGGTTCAACTTGACTTCGAGCAAAAAAGAACCGAAGGAGGGAAATCGGCTGATTGCTTTTTCTGGGTCCTGCGGCGAAGAGCCGCTGCAACACAGGAGCAATCCCTTTTCCATCCTTCGGAAAATCGAACAGATCAGAAGTGTTTAAAACTTTTGATCACTGTTTTAGTTATCAGTTATTTTTCTTTTTCTGTGATTTTTCCCGTTCGCTCTTGTTCAAGATTTGTTTTCTTAAACGAATGCTTTCTGGTGTTACTTCACAGTATTCATCATCATTCAAGAATTCCAGTGATTCTTCCAAAGAAAGAATACGAGGTTTCTTGATAACTGAGGTTTGGTCTTTGTTTGCAGAACGGACGTTGGTCATTTGTTTTGCTTTCGTGATATTGACCGTTAAGTCTTTGTCACGAGAGTTTTCACCAATGATCATTCCTTCGTACACTTCGGTACCTGGTTCAACGAAGACCGTTCCACGTTCTTCAATACTCATGATCGAGTAAGTCGTTGCTTTTCCTGTATCGATCGATACAAGTGCGCCTTGATGACGGCCACCAATTTGTCCTTGGATCATTGGCAAATATTGATCGAAGGTGTGGTGCATGATGCCGTAGCCGCGAGTCATTGATAGGAATTCTGTCGTGTAACCGATCAAGCCACGAGCTGGTGCCAAGAAAATGATCCGTACTTGTCCATTCCCTGTATTGATCATATCTTGCATTTCTGCTTTACGCATTCCCAATGATTCGATTACTGATCCCATGTATTCTTCTGGGGTATCGATTTGCACCCGTTCAAATGGTTCGCATTTCACGCCATCGATTTCGCGTTCGATAACTTCTGGACGAGAAACTTGCAATTCAAAGCCTTCACGACGCATATTTTCGATCAAAATTGACAAATGAAGTTCGCCACGTCCAGAAACGATCCATGAATCAGGTCCGATTGGATCCACACGCAATGAAACGTCTGTTTGCAATTGCGCCATTAAGCGTTCTTCAATTTTACGAGCGGTTACGAATTTTCCTTCGCGACCCGCAAATGGTGAATTGTTCACGATAAAGGTCATTTGCAAAGTTGGTTCATCAATGTGTAAAACAGGTAATGAATCTTGATGATCGATTGGTGTAACAGTTTCACCAACGAAGATATCTTCCATCCCAGAAACAGCAATCAAATCACCGGCTTTGGCTTCTTGGATTTCCAAACGTTTCAAACCGAAGAAACCGAAAAGTTTCGTCACACGGAATTTTTTAACTTCTCCGTTTAATTTCATCAATGCAACTTGGTCGCCGACTTTGATTGATCCGCGGAAGACACGGCCAATACCGATACGTCCAACGTAGTCATTGTAATCAAGCAATGATACTTGGAATTGCAATGGTTCGTCGCTGTTGTCGATTGGCGCTGGAATATGTTCGATGATCGTATCAAACAATGGTGCCATCGTTTTTTGTTGATCAGCAGGATCATCTGATTCACTTGAAGTTCCATTGATCGCAGAAGCGTAGATCACTGGGAAGTCCAATTGGTCATCGTCGGCACCTAATTCAATAAATAGTTCTAAGACTTCATCGACAACATGCTCAGGACGAGCAGATGGTTTGTCGATTTTGTTGACAACTACGATTGGCACTAAGTGTTGTTCCAACGCTTTTTTCAATACGAAACGTGTTTGAGGCATCGTTCCTTCATAAGCATCAACAACCAAAACAACACCATCGACCATTTTCATGATCCGCTCTACTTCACCACCAAAGTCCGCGTGTCCTGGGGTATCCATGATATTGATTTTTGTACCGTTGTATTCAACCGCTGTATTTTTCGCTAAGATCGTGATGCCACGTTCTTTTTCGATCGCATTTGAATCCATCGCCCGTTCTTGTAATTGGGTATGGCTATCTAACGTTTGGGATTGTTTCAATAATTCATCAACTAATGTAGTTTTTCCGTGGTCAACGTGGGCAATAATAGCGACGTTGCGGATATCATTTCTAATATTCAATTTATAAACTCCTTTTTTGGTGACATTGCACTCGACAAGCCATTATACCAGAATTTCTTTCTGAAATATAGTGCAAAGTTTTCATTTTTACAGAAAAAACCAGATATTAATAAAATATCTGGTTTTTTTCTTATTGATTAACGATCGCCAATAATTCTTCAAAAGCTTTCGGTGTACCGCCGATAAACAATTCCCGTCCATTCAAGGATAGCGGCTCTCCTTTGATGTTTGCCATTTTTAATCCAAGGGTTTCTAACAAAACGCCCCCTGGCGCATAATCCCATGGCGCAAGATGAGAAAGATAGCCTGCTCTTTGTCCTTTAGCGAGGGCGATCAACTCTACCCCAGCACATCCAGTCATACGAATGCCTAATGCTTTGTCACTGACTTCAGTTTCGTGGTGGCGGTTATGGATCAACATGGGTGAATTCAAGCCAACGAGACCCTCGGATAAGGCAATATCTTTCGGCGGTTCGATCTTCTTGCCATTGTTATAAACACCAATCTCTGGACCCCCCCATAAGAATTCATCTTTCATGACATTATAGACAAAACCAAAGCGCCCTTTGCCCTCTTCGTAGATCGCGATCATGATACAAAAGTTTTCTTTTTCCAACACGAAATTCATGGTTCCATCGATCGGATCAATGATGAAGACCCGTCCACTCATGTCGGCAAGTGTATCCAGTCCGTTTTCTTCACCTAAAATTTTGGCATCCGGATCATAGGATTGGATCTTACCAATCAGAAAATCTTGCGTGGCTTTATCCAATTCTGTCACTAAGTCTTTCCGTCCTGATTTTGTCTCGACCACCAAGTCTTCTTTATTTAAATTGCCTTTGATCCTTTCGCCTGCAGCGATCATCCACTGGCGAACTTCATTAACGATTTCATGCATTCGTTGATCTACCCTTTCATTTTTAGTTTTCCCTCAGTCTTTTTCGCTGCCTGCACGGCATGGTATAACGAATAGCCTGATAGTTCTTCAAATTCTCTACCTAAACGGCGTTCCTCGCCAATGCTGGGAACGACTTTCTTAAAGGCTTGATACGCCTCAAGAAACGTGCTGCTAGGAAGGCCTTTTTCATAGGCTTGTTCTAACCGTTCCCACATCTTCATGACGACGACCATTTCATCCGTCGACCAATCTAAGTCCAGAGGATATTGATAATCCCGCATATTACCACTCCTATTCATCTTATTCAGTGTACCACAAAATTGAAAATAGGTCAGAGCCTCCGCTGCAAAAAAGGTACATTCTGGCAATGAATGTACCTCTGGTTTACAAACTATTTGGATTTCTAGAAGCTGAACTCCATGAATCTCAAATAAGAAGGAAATTCCTTTGTTCTTTCAACGAGATCGCTGATTAAAAGATGACCGACTTCAAAAAGGTTCGTCTAGAAAAGCCCGCAAAAACAAAAAATTTTTAATGATAGCAATTGATTTCCACCACTGTTTACTAATGAAAAACTCTGGGTAATCTGTTCCCCATTGCCATGGAATGACAAATGATCCGTCTGCTTGTTGGTGTTCTAAAATTTCTTCGGCTTCTTTTTTACATATTTCTTCACTAAAAATCCCAAGCAGCTGCTCTCTTGTAAAGAAAAAATTTGAAGGTTTGCTGACATAAGATGTGAACCACTCTTCTGGCTCGTTTGAGACTGCATGGCGAATTTGCCAGAATAAGATCTCGCGAAAGCGTTCATTTGCTAAAACAGGCTGATACTGGATTTCTTCACAGTCTTGTAATAATTCTAGATAGACGACTAATGTGTGCATTTCACTGGTTGGCTCCTTAAGAAAACTTGCAACTGCTGTTTCGGCGATTTCTTGTGCTTTTTGATAGAGGGTCGTTTCCCCTGTTCTTAAGATCGTACCAGCTAGACTGACCGTTGGGTTGTCTGCTGGCACGCCCACAGGACTCTCCCACCAAATCGCATGCGGATAGGATACCGTTGACGGCACTTGGTTGAGCCATTTCCCTTCAGAAAATTCTTTTCCACTAGCTAAATACCTTAGAATCCCTTGGACTTGTGGATTTGACGAATGAAGGCATTCAAGCTCTCGTAAAATTCGACATGCCTCCCACACTGCAATCGGTGTACTATTGGGATTCCAATAATCAGGTTCCAAACCATGCCCATAACCACCATCTTCATTTTGGTAGACTTGTAACGCCTGTAATACAGCCTCGCGAGATCCATTTTCAAAATGGTACTGCCAACGAGCAAGGTCTAAAGGGCGCGCGTTTTTGTAAATAAATTTTCGTGCTTTTTCGAATGCTTCCATATCTTCGCCTCCTTTGGCTTTCTTTTATTATCGCTTACTCCCCTAATGATTACAACGCTTACATCAATATCATTTCTCTGAACGACCATTCTCAGAATAGCTTCTTGGCATTTTTCAGGAAGCATACTTTTGGTGTTTCCCTTGGCATGATGTTACAGTAAGAATAACAAGAAAAAGGAGGAATTCTCTTGCGTTTAGAAAACAAAAAAATCATTGCCTTAGTCGACAATGATTTCGAAGATTTAGAACTTTGGTATCCGGTCCATCGGTTACGGGAAGAAGGCGCACAAGTCGATTTAGTCGGTGAAGAAGCGCATAAAACGTATATTGGCAAATATGGTGTACCCGCAGAATCAGCCTATGCTTTTTCTGATATTCACGCCGATGACTACGATGCCATCTTAGTTCCGGGTGGTTGGGCACCTGATAAATTACGGCGTTTCCCAGAGGTCATCTCTTTCGTGCGAACGATGGACAAAGACCAAAAAATCATTGGACAAATCTGTCATGCAGGCTGGGTCTTGATTTCTGCGAATATCCTGCAAGGCAAGACGGTTACCAGTACACCAGGCATCAAAGATGATATGACAAATGCTGGAGCCACATGGGTCGATACACCTGTGGTTACGGATGGACATATCGTTTCCAGCCGCCGTCCCCCAGATCTACCAGACTATATGCGGGAATTTATTGCTGTTTTAGAAAAGAAATAGTACCCATTGATCAGATTCAAAAGAGTTGCGACCGAAGGAAATACGGCCGCAACTCTTTTTTCTACCTATCGATCATTCGCTTATGATCGCTAATTTTTTGTTGCTTTTAGGGATTTTTTTCACACCGATAAAGGTCAATGCAGCACCCAAAACGGCAAACCCAGTCCCAATCAAAAGCATTTCCCAGACACCGAAGCTTTGGATCAGCATCCCCCCTAAAAGGTTGCCGATCACGCCACCGATCGTGGTAGCGATAATGATGATCGTTTGTCCAAAAACCCGGTCTTCATCTGCCAAACTATGGTTGAACAAATAAGCAGAAGCAGGAATAAACAAGGCAAAACTAACCCCTTGCATCAAATGGCTAATTTCCATCAGGATGATGGAGCTGATCAACAGCATCAGCACCCCACGAATGGCAAAGGCAACACTGGACAGCAACAGCCAAAAACGGCTAGACCGTATCCTCACTAACTGTTCAAAGAAAATCATACCCGGCAATTCGCATAACGCCGCAATCATCAGGGCGATGCCAACTTCCTTACTGCCACCGCCAATATCGGCAAAAATTTGTGCCAAAAAACTGTTGATCATCGTGTGGAAGCTAAAGAGAAAGCTAAACCCGACAAAGAGAAAGAGCAAAAAAGGATATTTTTTCAAAAAGGCACCTGAATGACTTTGTTCTGTAAGCATCACGGGCATTTCTGGCTTCTTGATCGCTGGCAGCAAAAGCAAAATAATGAGAAACAAAACGGCTTGCCCGATAGCGATCATTGGCAAAAGGGCTGCCGAAAACTCCTCTAAGAGCTGCCCCAGTAAAAAGGAGGTACCCGCAAATCCTAGTGACCCACCGGCACGCGAAAAGCCAAAATTGATTTTGTTGCCGCTATTCGTGTATTCAAACGCCAAGGCGTTGAGAAAGGACTGCATGGAAACGAGCAAAACCCCTCCTAAAACATAGGTCAGTATTGATAATGCAGGGACAATCACACCTGCTAAGAGCACCGCGACCACGCCGATTGTCATCGTTTTCAAGACAACGATCAGTGGTACTTTGCTTTTTTTGATAATGACTTGACTGATGAAGGGCTGCAAAATCGTAGACGCAATATTGACTAGGGCTAAAATACCGCCAATTTTTGCTGGATCGACCTTGAAATAAATCAAAAAGAGTGTCGCGAAGCCATAGATTGAGCAAAACATCATCCAATAAAGAAATTGCAAACTTGTGTAGTAAAACCGAATCCTCTTGTCACTTGCATGATTACGCATACATCCCCCACCTTATCCATATTCCTTAGCAACTAAATATAGCATAGAACCGATGGATTTACTATCCTTCTATAAACAGAAACCGCAGTTTTATTTGAAACACTAACCCACAACAAAAAAGCGCAGCATAGTATCCTGCGCTTTTCCTACTGCTTCAACTATTTAGAGCTGTTGGAAGGCTTGCGTGAGATCTTCCAATAGATCGTCGATGTTTTCCAATCCAATGGATAAGCGAATCGTCTCTGGACGAATTTTGGCTGCTGCAAGTTCTTCTACGCTAAGCTGAGAATGGGTCGTCGAAGCTGGATGGATGATCAAGGACTTTGCATCGCCAACGTTCGCCAGTAGCGAGAAGAGCTTAGTTGCGCCACAAAAGGTTTTGCTTGCTTCTGCCCCACCCTTTAATCCGAAGGAAAAGACCGAACTGGTCCCTTTGGGGAAATACTCCTGCGCCCGCTTAAAATAAGGACTGTCCGGCAGGGTTGGGAAATGAACCCAAGAAACTTCCGGGTGCTTGGCTAAAAATTCAGCAACTTGTTGCGCATTTTCTACATGACGTTCCATCCGCAACGAGAGGGTCTCGATGCCTAAAAGCAACACCCATGAATTGAAGGGAGAAATCGCAGCACCTGTATCCCGTAAAAGAATCGTTCGGGCCCGAGTGATATAGGCAGCGTTACCAGCGGCTTCTACCCATGAAATTCCATGGTAACTATGATCGGGATCGACCAGCTTGGGAAATTTGCCGTTTGTCCAATCAAAGTTGCCACTATCAATAATAGCCCCTCCTAAAACAGCCCCGTGACCACCGAGGTATTTTGTCGTGGAATAAACGATGATGTCCGCACCATGCTCAAACCCTCGAAAAAGATAGGGAGTCGCAAAGGTGTTGTCAATGATGAGGGGAATCCCGGCTTCATGAGCGATCGCTGCAATCTTTTTAAAGTCGGCAATATCAATATCTGGATTGCCTAAAGACTCTAGAAAAACTGCTTTGGTATTTTCTTGGATGGCTGCTTTTAGTGCTGGTAGATCTTCACTATCGACAAAGCTTGTGGTGATGCCAAAATCTGGCAATGTATGGGCGAACAAATTATAGGTACCGCCATAAATTGAAGCGGCAGAAACGATATGATCTCCTGCTTGCGCGAGATTTAAAATTGCATAGGTGATCGCTGCTGAGCCAGAAGCCGTAGCTAACGCACCGACACCACCTTCTAATAGGGCTAATCGTTCTTCTAGAACCGCGGTCGTCGGATTGGTAATACGGGTATAGATATTGCCGCTCTCACTAAGACTAAATTTCGCTGCCGCTTGGTCAGCATCATCAAACACATAGGATGTGGTTTGATAAATGGGTACGGCGCGACTTCCTGTGGTAGGATCTGGTATTTGTCCTCCGTGTAATTGAATCGTCTCAAATCTTTCTGTCATACTATTCCTCCTTAATAATGCAAATAAAAAAGCCCTCTGATATCGAGATATCAAAGGACGTGTTTACGTGTTACCACCTTTATTCAAGCAGACTTTCCAGCATGCTTCTCAGCAAGTACGCGACAAATTAACGTCGTTATACTCTGACGCGATAGCGGGCGCACCCGGATCTCCTTATCTTTCGTACAAGTTCAGAAGATCACCTCTGAGGCCATTTTCGATTGATCCTACAAGTTCTTCTTGCACCTTACGAAGACTCTCTACGCTTGCCAAATCAATTTACTTTCCTCATCAACGGTTGAAATATTAAGAGCATCGTATCATTTCCAGAAGATTCTGTCAATAGACCAGATCGTTTTATTTTTGGTGATAAAAAAACTCGTTCACCAAATGATGAACGAGTTTCACAAAGCTTAAATGTGGATTGGTAATCCTAGAGCTAACTCAGCAGCATCCATTGTGATCTCACCTAGAGATGGATGTGGATGGATCGTTAGCGCGATATCTTCTGCGTTCATGCCAGATTCAATAGCAAGAGCAAGTTCTGAAACCATATCGCTTGCTCCTAGACCAGCAATTTGCGCACCGATGATCACATTGTCTTCAACCGTTGTTACTAAGCGGATGAATCCTTCAGTTTTTCCTAGAGATAACGCACGACCGTTACCTGAGAATGGGAATTTGAATGCTTTTGCTTCAATTCCAGCATCTTTGGCATCTTTAATCGTCATACCGACAGAAGCCAATTCTGGATCAGTAAAGGCAACTGCTGGCATTGCTTTGTAATCAACGGCAACTTTTTTACCAGAGATTGCTTCAGCAGCGATTTTTGCTTCGTAGCTAGCTTTATGTGCTAATGCAGCACCAGGTACGATATCACCAATTGCGTAGATGTTTGATACGTTGGTACGGCCTTGTTTGTCAACCGTGATCAATCCGCGTTCGCCTACTTCAACACCTGCTTGTTCTAAGCCCATGTCATCAGTATTTGGACGACGACCAACAGTAACCATCACGTAATCAGCAGTAACTGATTCTTCTTTACCATCTACGGCATATTTCACAGTTACGCTATCGCCATTGTCAATTGCTTCTTTCGCCATTGCGTTGGTAACGACTGTTACACCTTTTTTCGCAAAGTCTTCTTCAACCAATTTGACCATGTCTTTTTCATAGGTTGGCAAGATTTGAGGAGAGCCTTCAAGGATCGTTACTTCTGCCCCTAGGTTTGCATAAGCTGCACCTAGTTCAGAACCGATGACACCGCCACCGATAACAACGAATTTTTTAGGAACTTCTTTTAATGCCAATCCGCCAGTTGAATCAAGAACACGTCCGCCGAATTTGAAACCAGGGATTTCAATTGGACGAGAACCTGTTGCGATGATTGCATTGTTGAAAGAGTATGTTTGTGCTGAATCTGGGTGGATGACACGCAATGTGTGATCATCAACGAAGAAAGCTTCTCCTTCAATCGTTTCTACTTTGTGTTTTTTCAATAGGAAACCAACACCTGAAGTTAATGTTTTAACGACTTTGTTGTCTTTCCATTCTTGAGTTTTGGTAAAATCAAGGGAAACATTTTCACTTGTTACACCAAACATTGTTGAATCCAAAGATTCTTGATAATGATGACCTGCAGCGATCAAGGCTTTTGAAGGGATACAACCAACGTTCAAACAAACACCGCCGATGTATTCTCTTTCAATGATTGCTACTTTTTGTCCCATTTCAGCAGCGCGGATGGCAGCTACATAGCCGCCAGGTCCCGCACCGATTACAACTGTATCTAATTCAACAGCAAAATCTCCAACTACCATTTGTTAATCATCCTTCCATCATTAATAGCTCTGGATCAGCTAATAGACGTTTGATATTATTCATTGCTTGTTGCGCTGTTGCGCCATCAACGATACGGTGGTCGAAGCTTAATGAAAGTTTCATCACACGTCCGACAACGATTTCGCCTTCAGCGTTTACGATTGGTTGTTGCGCGATTGTACCTACACCCAAAATAGCTACTTCAGGGTAGTTGATTACTGGAGTGAACCAGCCGCCACCAACTGAACCGATGTTACTGATTGTGATGGTACCATTACGCATATCATCTGCAGCCAATTTGCCGTCATGAGCAAGTTTTGCTTTTTCGTTGATTTCATCAGCGATAGCAAACATGCCTTTACGATCTGCATCTTTTACGTTTGGTACATACAACCCATGGTCAGTATCTGTTGCGATACCGATGTTGTAATAGTTTTTGTATACGATCTCTTGTTTTGCATCATCGATCGACGCATTCAAGATAGGGAATTTTTTCACTGTTGCAGTCAATGCTTTTACAACATATGGTAAGAAAGTAAGTTTTGTGCCGTTTGCAGCAGCAACTTCTTTGAATTTCTTACGATTATCCCATAGGTTTGTTACTTCAACTTCATCATGCAAGGTTACATGAGGTGCTGTTTGTTTGCTGTTTACCATCGCTTTAGCGATTGCTTTACGTGTAGGTGTTAAGGCAACACGTTCTTCTAAATCACCTAAGTTTGATTTGAAGGCTTTTGCTGGAGCTGCTGGTTTGCTTTCAGTTGCTGCAGCTTTTGTTTCTTCTTTCGCAGGAGCTTGAGTTTCAGCTTTTGCAGCTTGTCCGCCACCTGATAGGAAGTTTTCGATGTCTTCTTTTGTTACACGTCCGCCTTTACCTGTTGCTGATACTTGGGAAATATCCACATCTTTTTCGCGAGCGAATTGACGGACAGAAGGCATAGCCAAGACACGTTTGTTAGGATCTGCTGCTTCAACAACACTTGCTGAACCAGAAGTTTCCACTTTTTCTTTTGGTGCTTCTGCAGGTGCGCTTGATGAAGCAGGCGCACTGTTGTGACCAGGTGCGTCGATTTCAACTAAAACATCACCAACATTTGCAACTGTTCCTTCAGCAACAACGATGTTTTTCACTGTTCCTGTTACTGGAGATGGGATTTCTTCGACTGATTTGTCGTTTTGAACTTCAAGCAACGTATCGTCTTCATTGATGGTATCTCCTGCTTTAACGAACCATTTTACGATTTCGCCTTCTGCAATTCCTTCACCGATATCTGGTAATTTGAATTGGAAAACGCCTGCGCCTTCAGAAGAACCAGCTGATGCTTCAGCCGTTTCCGTTGTAGGTTCTGCTGCTGGTTTTGCTGGTGTTTGAGACTCTGCTGCTACACCTGCATCGCCTTCGTTGTCTTCATGTCCTGGTGCATCGATCTCAACAAGGACATCTCCAACGTTTGCGACTGTACCTTCAGGGACAACGATGTTTTTCACTGTTCCTGTTACTGGAGATGGAATTTCTTCCACTGATTTATCATTTTGAACTTCTAGTAAGGTATCATCTTCATTGATGGTATCCCCTGCTTTGACGAACCATTTTACGATTTCGCCTTCTGCAATTCCTTCACCGATATCCGGTAATTTAAATTGAAATGCCATTTTCTATTCTTCCCTTCTTCAACTATTAAAAGTTCACGATTTCTTTCACTTTGTCTTCGATGTCTTTTGCATTTGGCAACCAAATGTTTTCAGCTTGACCGAATGGGAAGATCGTATCTGGTGCAGACACGCGTCCGATTGGAGCTTCTAGTGATAGAACCGCACGTTCAGAAATTTCAGAAACGACTTGAGCGCCAACACCTGCTTGTTTTTGTGCTTCTTGAACGACAACCACACGACCAGTTTTTTCAACTGATTTGATGATCGTTTCAACATCAAGAGGAGCAACTGTACGCAAGTCGATAATTTCAGCGTTGATGTTTTCTTTCGCTAAGTTGTCAGCAGCTTTGATTGCTTCACGAACCATTGCACCATAAGTGATGATTGAAACATCAGAACCTTCACGAGTTACTGCTGCTTTGTCTAAAGGAACTTCGTATGCTTCTTCTGGCACTTCTTCACGGAATGAACGGTAAAGTTTCATGTGCTCTAAGAAAACAACTGGGTCATTGCTGCGGATAGAAGCAATCAATAATCCTTTTGCATCATATGGGTTTGATGGAATAACGACACGGATACCAGGTGATTGAGCGATCAATCCTTCCAAGTTATCTGAGTGCAATTCTGGTGTGTGCACACCGCCACCAAATGGTGAACGAATAGTGATTGGTAAATTACGTGTACCACCCATACGGTAACGAGTACGCGCCATTTGACCAACGATTTCGTCAAATGTTTCAAATACGAAACCAAAGAATTGGATTTCTGGAACTGGACGGAAACCTTCTAATGCTAAACCGAAAGCCAAGCCGCCGATACCAGATTCAGCAAGAGGGGTATCGAAGACACGATCTTCGCCGAATTTTTCTTGTAAACCTTCTGTTGCACGGAAAACCCCGCCGTTTTTACCGACATCTTCACCAAAGACTAAAATCTCTTTGTCATTTTCCATTTCAACAGCTAAGGCATCTGTAATTGCTTGAATCATTGTTTTTTGTGCCATGACTATTTCGACTCCTTCGCTTCGTAAGTTGCAATTTGTTCTTTAATGTTTTGTGGTTGTACTTCAAACATGTTTTTCAAGAAATCTGAAACTTTTTGTTTTGGCACGCGGTCCGCTTCAGCGATCGCTGCTTTGATTTCTTCTTTTGTTTGTTCAATGACTTGTTCTTCTTTTTCTTCAGACCAAAGTCCTTTTTCAGTTAGGTAAGTACGGAAACGTACCAATGGATCTTTTTGTTGCCATTCGCTGTCCATGTCTTTTGACCGGTAACGGGTTGGATCATCACCAGACAATGTATGTGGACCGTAACGGTAAGTCAAGGTTTCAATCAATACAGGACCGTTGCCGTTTGCTGCCCATTCACGAGCTGCTTTAGAAACATAGTACACTGCCAATGGATCCATACCGTCAACTTGGATACCAGGGATCCCAGCTGCTGCAGCTTTTTGTGCCAATGTTGGTGCCGCACTTTGTACTTCACGAGGTGTAGAGATCGCAAAACCATTGTTTTGGATATAGAATACAGCGTTTGCATGGTAAGCCCCTGCAAAGTTGATTGCTTCATAGAAGTCCCCTTGTGAAGAACCGCCATCACCTGTATAAGTGAATACAACATTTTTCTTGTTGCGTTTTTTCAATCCTAAAGCAACGCCGGCTGCTTGGACGTATTGTGCACCAATAATGATTTGTGGTGGCAATGCTTTTAAATCTTCTGGATAAAGGTTCCCAGCAACGTGGCCACGTGACCATAAGAAAGCTTCTTTCAATGGCAGACCGTGTTGGATCAATTGTGGTACATCACGGTAACCAGGTAATAAAACGTCTTCTTTTTCAAAAGCAAATTGACTTGCTAATTGGCTTGCTTCTTGTCCAGCAGTTGGCGCGAAGAAACCTAGACGACCTTGACGGTTTAACGCAGTTGAGCGTTGGTCTAATACACGAGACCATACCATACGAGTCATCAATTCAACTAATTCGTCGTCACTTAAATCTGGTACTAACTCTTGATTTACAATTTTCCCGTCTTTGTCCAAAGCTTGGTAAGTTGGAAAATCCGCATTGACTTGCTCCAAAATCGCTTGGAAATCAAGTGCTTTTTGTTTTTTTGCCATCTTGACACACTTTCCTCTCTGATATAAAAATTCACTTTCGTATGTAACAGGGTTTAAATCTGTACTATCGAAATTTCATTTACTCTTATAAATTATCATTTAACTTCGAAAATGACAAGTGAAAAGGGTATTTTTTTTAATAAAAGAATTCCCACTGTAGCAACTCTTAAGAAAACATTAGTGAAATTAATCACATTAAAGCAATCGCTTTCTTCAATTTTTTCTTTTCAGATTCTTTTTTTTATTTAAGAATAGTACAGCATCCACCATTCCGCTAAACAGATTTATCATTAACCTCCTTTTATCACTTGTGAAGGATTCGACTTGAATCAAAGAGAAATTTCTTAATATGAGAAAAAAATAATACAGAGAACGGATAAAAAGAAACAGATCGGCGATTCTCCCCCTGTTAGGAAGAACGCCGACCTGTTTTTTTAAATCCATTCTCTCGTGACATGAATGTAAATGCGTTTCGCAAACTCAACTGTTACTAAATAAGCTAGATTGATACCGACATACCATGGCCAGTAACTTGATGGCAGTGCTGCAAAATCAAAGACGGTATGCAATGGCGTCAAGATGACCAAGAAGCCAACTGCAATCGCTAGAACACTTGAAATCAAAACTGCAGGTGATGCGATACTTTTGATAAATGGTAATTTTCTCGTTCTGATCATGTGAACGACTAAGGTTTGTGTCGTCAAGCCAATCATAAACCATCCTGCTTGGAACAAGGCTTGCTCTTGGATGGTATTTGCACTAAAGACATGCCACATCATAAAGAAAGTCAAAATATCGAAGATGCTGCTGACAGGTCCAATGCCGACGGTAAACTTCAATAGTCCACCCACTTGCCATTTAACTGGTTTTTCTAACTCTTCTTTATCTACGTTGTCCCATGGGATCGTCAATTGGGCCATATCGTACACCAAGTTTTGAACCAACAGTTGAATGGACAACATTGGTAAGAAAGGTAAAAAGGCACTAGCAACTAAGATCGAGAACACATTCCCGAAATTCGAACTCAACGTCATTTTGATGTACTTCATCATATTGGTAAATACTTTGCGGCCTTCGATGACCCCTTTATCAAGGACATTCAAACTTTTTTCTAATAAAATGATCGAGCTGGCATCTTTGGTGATATCTGCTGCGGTATCAACCGAGATACCAACATCTGCTGTACGTAAAGCAGGCGCGTCGTTGATGCCATCTCCCATAAAGCCGACCGTATGGCCTGCCGCTTGAATGGTTTCAATGATTCGGGATTTTTGCATTGGATTTAATTTTGCAAACAGATTAGTTTTTGCAGCTTTCTCTGCTAACTCTTCATCTGACAGATGATCTATATCGGTTCCTAACAAGTATTCATCTGCATCAATACCAACATCTCGACAAACTTTTTGCGCAACGATCGCATTATCTCCCGTTAACACTTTGACATTGATGCCATGACCGTGTAAAGAAGCAATCGCTGTTTTTGCTGTTTCTTTTGCTGGATCTAAGAAGCCCATAAAGCCAATCATGATCATATCTTGTTCATCTTCTACAGAATAAACGGCATCTGCGTGGGCATCTCGTTTTACAGCAACAGTCAACACGCGCATTCCTTGTTTATTCAAGCGCAAATTCACTTGACGCAATTGTTTTCTCAATTGAGGAGTCAATTCCATCACTTTGCCATCAACTTCTACGTACTTGCAGACTTGTTCCATTTCCTCGGCGGCACCTTTAGTGACCATCAGTTGATGACCATCTGCATTGACAACAACCGTCAAGCGGCGACGTGAGAAGTCAAACGGAATCTCATCGATTTTTGTCACATCGTTAAATGGCGCTGCCAAGCCTTCTTCTTCATAGTAGTTTAAGACAGCAATATCCATCAGGTTTTTCCACCCTGTTTGATAGTAAGAATTTAAATACGTCATATCAAGGACTTGTTTATCTTCTACGCCAAATGGGTTTAAATGCTGTACCAGTACAACACGATCTTCGGTGATCGTACCCGTTTTATCGGTACATAGTACATCCATTGCACCTAAGTTTTGAATCGAAGGCAATTCTTTGACGATCACTTTTTCTTTTGATAAAGAGATCGCCCCTTTGGCTAAGTTACTGGTGACGATCATTGGTAGCATTTCTGGCGTCAAACCAACTGCTACTGCAATCGCGAAGAACAACGCTTCGCCCCAATCACCCTTGGTCAAACCATTGATCAGTAAAACGATTGGGAAAAGAACCATGACCATTCGCAACAATAGCTTGCTGACTTTTGTTAAGCCATCTTCAAAGGTTGTTTTACCCCGTTTCGTCGTCGCATTTTTGGCAATATCACCGAAGAAAGTACTTTGACCGGTTTTCAAAATAATGGCTTTTCCTTGACCACTTAAGACATCGGTACCCATGAAAACAAGATCTTGCATATCTAGTGCAGAAATTTGTTCATCGCTTTCTTTGATCCCAGCATCGACAAATTTTTCAACTGGCATTGATTCGCCTGTTAATGAAGATTGATTGATAAATAAATCTTTGGTCCAAATCAAGATCGCATCCGCAGGAATCATATCGCCGGTTGCTAAGGTGACGATGTCTCCTGGAACGACTTCATCCATTGGAATTTCTCTCGTGATTCCATCTCGAGTGACGGAACAAGTATTTTCAATAAGTTCTTTTAACGCTAAGCTTGCTTTTTGGGAACGGTATTCTTGGACGAAAGTAATCATGACACTGGCTAAAATCATGATTCCCATCACGATCACTGCTTCAATATCGCCTGTTACAAAAGAAATAACCATTAATAATGCCAAAACTAACACAAAAGGATCTTTGAAAGCACCTAGGATCATCAACCAAGCAGGTGTTGGTTTTTGCGCATCTACTTTGTTTGGACCATACTCTGCCAAACGTTCTGCAGCATCTTCTTCCGATAACCCTTGGAAGGATGTCCGCATTTCCATCAGCAGTTCTCTTTCGGTCAATTTTGCCAGTAATTTTAGTTCTTGATCTTTCGATAGTTTTTTTAACATCTTTTTTTCCTCCTAGCACTTAGGAGTTGCTTACGCCACCCCTAGCGATTCGATAATTACTCCGCTGTTTCATCTGGGGACTGGGGTATTCCATGTGAATCTTCCTTTCTTTTTATTAGGTAAGTCACTGTGGAACATGCGTAAAAGACACAAAAAAACGCACGCTCCCAATAAGCATGCGTAAAAAACTCATGATCATTGTAGAGCTTTAGCACTATAGGGCGTAGATAGCAAATCTGCTATCAGCTACTTTGGGTTTAACCTTCACGATTAGACCTGTCCTACCAACTAAGTATCTCTCGATACTTTTGCGGCAGCAGCTTGTGTCCATATAGGAGCCTCACCTAACAATTATTTGTATAAAATGTCAGTTCGCCGGAAGTCTATCTTCCAACTACCCACATAATAACTGCTATCCTAGTCAATGTCAACCGCAACAATGGAAAAAAGCACCCTTTTTTCATAGATTTTCGTTGGTTTTCAAATGAAAGGTCTTACAATAAAATAACAACGTTAAAGAACTGGTGTGATTTTATATGTGACAAAACTTTTTTTACACGAACAGATAGAGAGAAATCCTCTCAAAGCAAAACCCAGAATCCATCAAGTCACTTCGGCTATCTCATTGAAGGAGAGAATGTAATAAATTTCCAAACTCGAATAAAAAATAGACAGCCATTTAAATAAACAGCTGCCTATTTCTCTTTCATATCCGATTCTGAAAAATGATTTTTTCTATATTCTTTCGATCCAGCTCTCACGAAAAATGATCTGCTAAAATTTTCAAGATTCGCCGACTAGCTTTCCCATCGCCATAGGGATTTTCTGCATGTGCCATGGCATTGTAAGCTTCTGGATCCTCTAGTAGTCGCTTCGTTTCTTGATAAACCGCAGCTTCAGACGTACCGATCAGTTTTAACGTACCTGCAGCAATTCCTTCTGGGCGCTCTGTTGTATCTCGCAAGACCAAAACAGGAACGCCTAACGACGGTGCTTCTTCTTGGACACCACCAGAATCCGTCAAAATCAATGTGCTTTGATTGGCAACATTGTGAAAATCAATGACATCTAAAGGCTCAATCAGCGTGACATTTTCTAGTTCCCCAAGTATCTCCAAAGCAATCCCTCGGACTTGAGGATTTTTATGCATAGGAAAAACCACTTTGATGGTTGGTTTCTCCTTAGCGATCTTCGCTAAAGCGCGGAAGACTTGCTGCATCGGAACACCTAAGTTCTCGCGACGGTGCATTGTCAGAAGAATCATGGTTTGATCTGCTGCAGAAAGTTCTGGATGCTGATAGTCCTCCGAGATCGTATAACGCATCGCATCAATGGCGGTATTTCCCGTTACAAAAATTGCAGCTTTATTGCGATTTTCCGCTAATAAATTTTCTTTGCTTTGGACAGTTGGCGCAAAATAAAAATCCGCTAATACATCGATCAGCTGACGATTGGCTTCCTCCGGATAAGGAGATTTTTTGTTCCATGTACGCAAACCGGCTTCCACATGCCCCACAGGAATCTGCTGATAGAAAGCTGCCGTCGCGGCTGCATAAGCTGTGGTCGTATCCCCGTGGACGAGTACGATATCAGGGGTTTCTTTTTGCAAGATTGGTTCCAGATCCAGCAAAACTTTGGTGGTGATTCCTGTCAAAGTTTGCCCTAAAGTCATAATATCCAGATCATAATCTGGAATGATTTCAAAAACCGTTAAAACTTGATCCAACATTTCTCGATGCTGCGCCGTCACCACAACGATCGATTCAAAACGCGGGTCGTTTTCCAATTCCTTTACTAGTGGCGCCATTTTGATGGCTTCCGGTCTGGTACCGAACACAGACATCACTTTGATTGTCATTTGGTCACCCGCTCCTCTACTTCTCATTGCTTCTATTATAACGAAGAAAACAGAAAAACAAAATGGTTGTTCCAACAAAAAAAAGAAACGACCGCTAAAAGGCCGTTTCTTCAGTATCCAGCTTAAATAGTATCTCCATTGAAAATCGAATTTTTCACGATTACGTAATCCACTTTACGAATCGATTCTAAATCTTTTCCACCTGCATAAGAGATCGATGACTGCAAGTCTTGCTGCATTTCAACTAACGTATCTTTTAAAGAACCTTTGTATTGAATCCAAATTTTCTTTCCTTCTACGTTTTTCTTTTCACCTTTTTGAAATTCTGATGCAGAACCAAAGTATTCTTTCATTACAACGCCATTTTCTACCTTGGTTTCCCCTGGTGATTCTTCATGCCCAGCAAACAATGAACCGATCATGACCATGGTTGCACCAAAGCGGACAGATTTAGCGATATCGCCGTGTGTCCGAATGCCACCATCTGCAATGATTGGTTTGCGAGCAGCTTTGGCACACCAGCGTAATGCTGCCAATTGCCATCCGCCAGTCCCGAAACCAGTTTTGATTTTTGTGATACAAACTTTCCCTGGTCCAATACCGACTTTTGTTGCATCTGCGCCAGCGTTTTCCAATTCACGAACTGCTTCTGGCGTTCCAACATTTCCAGCGATCACAAACGTTGCTGGTAAATGCTTCTTGATGTGTTGAATCATATTGATCACGGCGTTTGAGTGACCATGGGCAATATCGATCGTGATAAAATCAGGAACAAGCTCTTTCTCAGCTAGTTCTTCTACAAAGGCATATTCATTTTCTTTGACACCTACGCTGATAGAAGCAATCAAGCCGCGGCTTTTCATTTTTTTGATGAATGGAATCCGTGCTTCTTCATCAAAGCGGTGCATAATATAAAAATAGCCATTTTCAGCTAAAAATTCTGCGATTGAATCATCAATAATTGTTTGCATATTTGCAGGAACAACAGGCATTTTAAACGAGTGTCCGCCTAATGTCACCGTGGTATCACATTCTGAACGGCTGTTCACGATACACTTGTTAGGAATCAGTTGTATATCTTCGTAATCAAAAACTTTCATGTCAAACATAAAAATATCCTCCAAATCTTACTAAGAGTGAAGCAAGCATCAAATGGCATCAGCCTATTTTTAACGCCCACAACAATTTAAACCACCTGGAAATGAAATACAAGCTTTTTAGAAATACTTTTTGAAAAAAAAGGATGAATGTTCGTCTTTCGCGAACATTCATCCTTATAACAACTGAATAAAACGGAATTTACGTATAAATTAAGGTAAGATGTTCCCTGCTGCTTTATACACTTCATACCATTCATGGCGGGTCAATACGATCGAAGAAGCTTGCGCAATTTCTTCAATTCGATGCGGGGTCATCGTTCCGGCAATCACTTGCATATTTGCTGGATGACGTAAGATCCACGCAGATGCGATGCCAGTCGGCGTTGTTTGATACTTGTTCGCTAGTTCGGTTAATTTTTCGTTTAACTCTGGGAATTTCTCGTTGCCGATAAAGACCCCTTCAAAGAAACCATACTGATACGGAGACCAAGCTTGGATCGTCATCTCATGCAAACGAGAATATTCCAAAATTTCTCCATCATGGTCGATACTGCCAGCATCCGTCATATTGACATGAATCCCTTGATCGATCATCCCTGTATGCATGATCCCGAATTGCAGTTGATTCGCTACTAAAGGTTGCGAAACATATTTTTTCAATAGCTCGATTTGACCAGGTTTTTGATTGCTGACACCGAAGTATTTCACTTTACCGTCTTTTTCTAATTGGTCAAAGGCTGCTGCCACTTCTTCTGGTTCAAACAAAGTGTCAGGGCGATGCAATAATAATGCATCTAAATGATCAGTTTTCAATCGTTGCAAACTACCTTCCACAGAAGAGATAATATGCTCTTTCGAAAAATCAAACATTTCACCTGGAACGATGCCGCATTTTGATTGAATAAACAAATCTTCTCTTTTAGCTGCCGTTTTTGCTAACGCTTCTGCAAAAATCGTTTCACATTCACCGCGACCATAAATATCCGCATGGTCAAAGAAGGTAATGTCATTTTCAATCGCAGTCGTCAAGACCTTCACAGGATCTTTAGCATTGTTGATTCGCATCAATCCTAAAATCACGCTGGATACTTCTAAATCAGTGGGACCGAATTTAATTTTTTTCACGTAAAGTTCCTCCTTATTTAAACTACATTCCTATTTTATCACAACAAGATGAAAACGCTATACCAACGTCAAAAATACCTCCCATAAAACGAAAACCACCAGCACAACCGATTGGTTCTACTGGCAGCCCTCCTTTTTTTCAGTTTGTGTTATGCACAGAAATATTCTTTACTTCATCGCCTTTGATGAGTTGCTATATTGCAAGGCTTTATCGCCGATATCGTTTCGGTAATATAAGCCAGATAAAGACAACCTGCTGATTGCTTCATAGACGTTCTTTTGTGCAGCAGCTAAATTCTCAGCTGATGCTTCCACAAGAAAAACGCGCCCACCAGCTGCCGTCAAACCACCTTGGTCGGCAGCTTCATCCACTCCTGCATAAAAGAATTGCGTTCCTTCTCCTTCAGGGCTTGGGACAGGCATTCCTTGCTGATACTTGCCTGGATATCCTTGAGAGGCAATCACGACACCGATCGAAGCCGATTGATTCCATTGGATCGTAGGTACTTGGTCCTGTAAGAGATCATCAATGATCTGGGCTAGACTGCTTTCTAAACGACTTAACACGACTTGTGTTTCTGGATCGCCGAAACGCGCATTGAATTCGATGACTTTCGGTCCATCATTGGTAGCAATCAGACCTGCATAGAGAATCCCCGTAAACGGTGTATTGTTGCGAATCATCCCTTTTGCTGCAGGAAGTAAAACTTCTGCTACCGCTTGATCGACCATTTCTTGCGGAATCTGCGGTACCGGCGTATAAGCCCCCATACCTCCTGTATTCGGACCTAAATCGCCATCGAAGGCACGTTTATGGTCTTGGGCAATGACCATTGGATAGACGGCTTCGCCCTTCACAAATGCCAATAGCGAAAACTCCTCGCCAGCCAAAAACTCTTCGATCACCACTTTTGCACCACTTTCACCGAAAGCATTTTGCTCCAGCATCGCTTCGACTGCTACGTTTGCTTCTTCAATGGTTTCCGCGACAACCACGCCTTTGCCCGCCGCTAAACCATCTGCTTTGATGACGATTGGCGCACCTTTACGTTGGATATAGGCTTTTGCCTGGGCACTATCTGTAAAGCTTTGATAGTCTGCTGTTGGAATGTGATTGGTTCGCATCAATTCTTTGGCAAACTCTTTTGATCCTTCAATCATCGCTGCTTGGCGATTGGGGCCAAAAATTTCCAAGCCCGCCCCCTGAAAATCATCTACGATGCCATTTAGCAACGGAACTTCCGGACCAACGAAGGTCCAATCAACCTCCTGCTCTTGAGCAAAAGCAATTAGACTTTCATGATCGGACTCTTCAATTGCGACTGTCTTAATCCCGTCTTTTCGCATACCGGGATTGCCCTTCGCACAAAAGACTGTTTCCACTTGAGGATCCTGCAGAAACTTTTTTGCGACGGCATGCTCTCTACCGCCACTACCAATAACAAGTATTTTCATCGTCTTCTCCTATTTCTTAGTGTTTAAAATGACGAACACCAGTAAAGACCATCGCCATACCGTATTTATCTGCCATGTCGATCGACTCTTGATCTTTGATACTGCCACCAGGTTGAATAATCGCTTTGATTCCTTGTTGCGCTGCATATTCAACACTGTCATCCATTGGGAAAAAGGCGTCGCTTGCCAGCACTGAACCAGCCAGTTTATTGTTTTCACGGGCTTGTTCGACGGCGATTTTCACCGAACCCACGCGGTTCATTTGACCAGCGCCGATCCCGACGGTTTGCTGTTGATTGGCTAAAACGATGGCATTAGATTTCACGTGTTTCACCGCTTTCCAAGCAAATGCCAAAGCTGCGATTTCTTCTGGTGTCGGCTTTCTCTTTGTCACCACGGTCCAATCTTCTGGTGTTTCCATTTGATCATCTGGTTCTTGCACCAATAAGCCCCCAAGGACAGAGACAACTTCTGGCTGTTTGACTGCTTTTTCGAAATCAACAACCAGCAGGCGCAGATTTTTTTTCTTCGTTAAGATTTCTAGTGCTTCTTCTTCAAATGCAGGTGCAATGATGATCTCAAGAAAAATCCGCTGCAGTTGCTCCGCAGTTGCCACATCAACTGGACGATTCAAAACAATGATCCCGCCAAAAATCGACACTGGGTCTGCTTCGTAAGCTTCTTGGAAAGCTTCAGCAATCGTTTCTCCACTTCCGATTCCACATGGATTCATGTGCTTGAGGGCTACCGCAGTCGGCTCTGTAAATTCTTCTGCGATCCGCAAGGCAGCATCAGCATCTTTAATGTTGTTGTAAGACAATTCTTTGCCGTGGATTTGTTTTGCGCTGGCAATCGAATAGGGCACGGGTAATGCATCTTGATAGAAGGAAGCTTTCTGATGACTATTTTCACCATAACGCAATGTTTGTTTCAAAACATAGGTTTTCGTCAAGGTCTCTGTTTCTGTTTCAGCCACCGCTTTGGTCAAGTATTCACCAATCAAGGCATCGTAAGCGGCGGTATGGCGGAAGACTTTGGCAGCTAATTTCTTTCTTGATGCCAACGTCGTATTGCCTTCCTTCAGCTCAGTTAAAACCCAGTCGTAATCCTCGGGATCAACGACAACAGTTACTGAGGCATGATTTTTCGCCGCAGAACGTAGCATACTTGGTCCGCCGATGTCGATATTTTCGATTGCGTCGGCTTCTGTGACGTCAAGCTTACTGATGGTTTCTTTAAATGGATAAAGATTGACGACAACAAGGTCGATCGGTAAAATGCCATGCTCAGCCATTGCCTCCATATGAGAAGGCAGATCACGCCGTCCTAACAGACCACCATGCACCCGTGGATGTAGCGTCTTGACCCTACCATCCATCATTTCAGGAAATTCTGTGACCGCTTCGATGCCGATCGGTTGAAGCCCCGCTTGTTCCAAGGCCGTTTTTGTCCCGCCAGTTGAGATAATCTCAAATCCTAAATTGGTCAATTCTTGGACAAATGGTACGAGTCCTTCTTTGTCAGACACACTGATTAATGCACGTTTATTCACGATTCGATAGCCCCTTTTCCACGATTTCAGCTAAAACAGCTGGATAGATTTGATGTTCTACTTGATGAATTTTTTCTGTCACATTTGCTAATGTATCGTCGGTGTCGATCCGAACGATTTCTTGGGCAATGATTGGCCCTGTGTCAATGCCGGCATCGACATAATGAACCGTCACTCCCGTCACTTTCACGCCGTAAGCGAAGGCATCGGCGATCCCAGATTTACCTGGGAAACTCGGCAACAAGGAGGGATGGATATTGATGACTCTGCCTTCATAAGCGGATAATAGAGTGTTGCCGATGATTCGCATATACCCTGCTAAAACAATAAAATCGATGGCATGATCCTGCAATTCTTCGATCAATTTATTTTCAAAGGCTGCTTTTGATGCAAATGCCGCTGGCTCTATGACAAGCGTTTCATAGTCTCTCGCGCGGGCTTTTTCTATTACTGGCGCTGTAGGTTTATCGGAAAAGACCAACCCGATCTGCGCTCCTTTGATTTTATTTGCTTGGATCGCATCGGCGATTGCTGTAAAATTGCTGCCCGTTCCAGAAGCAAAGACGGCGATCCTCATCGGACTGCCTCTTTGAAGCAAACGGCTTCGTTGTTACGTTTGGTCACTTTACCGATCCGGTATGCTTGTTCTTCATTGGCGGATAGAAGTGCCATCACAGCCGCAACATTTTCTGGCGCAACGGCTAAGACCATACCGATACCCATATTGAAAATCTCGAACATTTCTTGATGAGGAATCGCGCCATGAGTAGCGATCATATCAAATATTGGCAACTGCGGCCAAGTGTCTAAGGCGATTTCTGCCGCCAGACCTTCAGGCAGCATCCGTGGGATATTTTCAACAAAGCCGCCACCAGTGATATGAGAAATTCCAGCTAACAATCCTTCTGTCAATAAAGGTTTCAGTGCATCAACGTAAATTCTCGTTGGCGTCAATAAACTTTCTGCAAGCGTTTGGTTACCAAGTTCCGCAAACGTTTCTGCTCCTGTATAGCCATGCTGTTCAAAAAAGATTTTTCTGACTAAAGAGTACCCATTGGAGTGAATGCCTGAAGAAGGCAAACCAATCAGCTCATCGCCTTCTTTAATGGTTTCTCCAGTGATCAAGCGACTTTTTTCGACGATCCCTACGGCGAAACCAGCAAGATCATATTCTTCTGGCTGATACATCCCCGGCATCTCAGCGGTTTCCCCACCAATCAGGGCAGCCCCCGCTTGCACACAGCCCTCTGCGACACCAGCAATGATTTGTTCGATCTTTGCCGGATCGTTTTTACCAACTGCAACATAGTCAAGGAAGTAGATAGGTTCTGCCCCTTGAGCGACGATATCATTCACGCACATCGCGACGCAATCAATGCCGATCGTTGTGTGCTGTTCTTGTTGGATCGCCAACAAAAGCTTGGTTCCTACACCATCTGTCCCAGAAACGAGTACCGGTTCTTTCAATTGGTACGATGATAAGTCAAAACAGCCACCAAAGCCCCCGATTGCCCCCATCACGCCTAGCCGTTCTGTTCGTTTCACATGCTTTTTGATCCGTTCGACTACTTCATAACCGGCTTCGACATCGACACCGGCTTTTGCATATGCATTTGCCACGTTCGTTCCTCCTCAATCATTCATCCGCTTTTCTTCATTCAGCTCATTCGTCGTTAACGCAAGTAAACCAGCGGTCCTTCACTGCTTCGTTTGAAAAACCATTTTTGCCTACTATTTATTCAGCTTATTCAGCTAAAGACGCGAGATAGTTTTCTTCATAATCATACAAAGGGGTTGGATAATCGCCATTGAAATAGGCCATACACAATCCTGAGTAAGGTGCGTCGAAATCTAAACCGATCGCTTCGATCAACCCGTCTTCACTTAAAAAGGCCAAAGAATCTGCTTCGATTTTTTCACAAATCTCAGCTTCCGTATATTTGGCTGCGATCAATTCTTTCCTCGTTTGAATGTCGATCCCGTAAAAACATGGATAGCGCAAAGGCGGCGAACCGATACGCACATGAACTTCTTTGGCACCTGCCTCTTTTAGCAGTTGCACGATACGGCGGCTGGTGGTTCCTCGGACGATCGAATCGTCGACTAGAATCACTCGTTTGCCTTCGACTACGCCACGAACAGCTGAGAGCTTCATTCGCACGCCTTGCTCTCTTAACTCCTGTGTCGGTTGAATAAACGTTCGTGCAATGTATTGATTTTTTACTAAGCCCAATTCATAAGGAATACCTGAAGCTTCTGCGTACCCGCTGGCAGCAGATAAGGATGAATTCGGTACACCAATGACCATATCCGCTTCGATCGGCGCCTCTTTTGCCAAGCGACGGCCCATATTTTTACGGGCACGATGAACATTGACGCCAGCGATGTTGGAATCAGGACGGGCAAAATAAATAAACTCCATCGAACAAATCGCCGGTTGTACTTCTTGGGTATACTGCTCGATTTGAATGCCTGCATCATCAATGATCACGACTTCGCCCGGTCGGACATCACGAATAAATTCCGCACCGATGACTTCCAACGCACAGGTTTCTGAAGCCACCACATAAGCACCATTGACCATTTTCCCGATTGACAATGGCCGAAAGCCATTGGGGTCTAGTGCTGCGATCATGGCATTTTCCGTCAGTAAAAGGTACGCAAATCCACCTTTAACTTGATTTAATGCCTCCTTGACCCGATCCATAAAAAGCGGTTCTTCGCTGCGACGGATCAAGTGCATGAGAATCTCTGTATCGGAATTCGAGTGGAAAATCGCACCAGCCTCTTCTAATGATTTCCGTAGACTTTTCGCATTCGTCAAGTTGCCGTTATGAGCTAAGCCAATCTGCTGATCAAAAAATTTGAATAAAAATGGTTGAATATTATCAACGCTACCATTACCAGCAGTTGCGTAACGAACGTGACCAATGGCAGCATCTCCTGTCAGACGCTGGAGGACACGTTCATCCGAAAACACTTCCGCTAGCAACCCTAAATCACGGTGACCATTGAGTTTTCCCGCATCATTCGTGACGATCCCAGCACCCTCTTGGCCGCGATGTTGCAAACTGTGTAGTCCGAAGTAGGTGACACGAGCGGCATCTGGATGACCCCAAACACCAAAAACCCCACATTCCTCGTTGAGGCTCTTTACTTCATTAAACATGGAATGGCTTCCTCCCATTTCAATTTCGCCTCAGTAAGGGGCATCTCGATCGTATCATCTTGTGCTTGTATGCGAATCTGGCCATCAGCAGTCACTTCCCCGATCGCTATTGCAGCAGCACCTACCAGTGCTTCAAAAGCTGCTTGCTTATCAGGTGCGACTGAAAGCACAAAACGGGATTGGGTTTCTGAAAACAATTGTGCTGCTGGCAATGACACGGTCACATTTAGACCAAAGCCCTTGTCAAAAGCGGATTCGGCTAAAGCGATCGCTAAACCACCTTCGGCACAGTCGTGGGCACTTTGAACAAGACCTGCTTGGATCGCTGCGATAACCAAATGTTGGTTTGTTTTTTCTGTTTCAAGATCAAAGGACATTAAACGCCCAGCGATCTTTCCTGTCTGCAGTTTTTGCAATTCAGACCCATTGAAATCAGCATGGGTTTCCCCTAGGACATAGATCACATCCCCTGCTGCTTGGAAATGCTGCGTCGTGATATGCGCCAGCTCTTCGATCAATCCGACCATCCCAATTACAGGCGTTGGATAGACCGATTGTCCGTCCGTTTCGTTGTATAAGGAGACGTTCCCAGAGATTACTGGTGTCTCTAGTACACGACAAGCTTCTGAGATCCCGTCAGCAGCCGTAGATAACTCCCAGAATCCTTCTGGTTTATCTGGCGAGCCGAAGTTAAGGCAGTCAGTGATCGCCAATGGACGCCCACCGGAAGCGACGATATTTCGAGCAGCTTCTGCAACTGCGATCTGTCCACCGACTTCAGGATCTAAGTAAAGGTAACGAGCATTACAGTCAGTCGTCATCGCCAAGGCTTTATTGGTTCCCTTGATTCGTAAAACGGCCGCATCACTGCCGGGTCCTACCACGGTATTGGTACGAACTTGCGAATCGTAGGTTTCAAAAATCGAGCGTTTCGAAGCGATCGTCGGCTGCTGCAGCAGATCCGCAAATACAGACGTTGCTGAATGAATCACTGGAACAAAGTCCGGTGTTTCCTTAAACACTTTGATCCGTGCTGGTTCTGCCATCTCTTTGTAGTAAGTCGGTGCATCTTCAGCTAAAGCATCCACTGGTAAATTAGCGACTTCCTGTCCATGATGGAACAAACGATAGTTGCCATCATCCGTCACTTCACCAATCACGACTGCTTCTAGATCGTATTTCTTAAAGAGGGCTTCCACTTCAGCTTCATGCCCATTTTTGACACAGATCAGCATTCGCTCTTGGGATTCTGACAGCATCATTTCATAAGGCGTCATATTGGTTTCTCGCTGTGGGACATCATCTAACGTTAAGCGCAAACCTGATCCGGCTTTTGATGCCATCTCGGCACTAGAAGAAACCAATCCAGCAGCGCCCATATCTTGAATCCCGACTAAAATGTCCGAATGATCCACGATCAATTCCAAACAAGCTTCCAACAAGAGTTTTTCCATAAAAGGATCACCGACTTGTACGGCGGAACGTTGTTGTTCTTCTCCTTCGACAAATTCTTCCGATGCAAAAGTCGCCCCGTGTATCCCGTCGCGTCCTGTTTTTGCGCCGACATACATGATGGTGTTTCCAACACCTTTGGCTTGCCCTTTTTGAATATCCTTGTGAGCAATGATCCCTACACACATGGCATTGACTAATGGATTGCCTTCATAACAAGGATCAAATGCCACTTCACCACCGACGGTCGGAATCCCAATACAGTTGCCATAGCCACTGATCCCAGCAACGACTTCTTCCAAAAGATATTTCGTTCTTGGATTATCTAACTCACCAAATCGTAAGGAGTCTAAAACAGCAATCGGTCTTGCTCCCATACTGAAGATGTCGCGGATGATTCCACCAACACCAGTTGCTGCTCCTTCATAAGGTTCCACCGCAGAAGGATGATTATGGCTTTCCGCTTTAAATACGACAGCTAGATCATCGCCGATATCCACGATACCCGCACCTTCTCCCGGACCTTGCAGTACTTGCGGCCCATCTGTCGGGAATTTCCGCAAAACAGGTTTGGAATTTTTGTAAGAACAATGTTCACTCCACATCACTGAAAAGAGTCCAGTTTCGGTATAGTTTGGTAAACGTCCCAAAATATCTTCTGAGATCATCCGATATTCTTCTTGGGTCAATCCCCATTGCTCGTATAATTTCGTGTCTTTGATTTCTTGTGGTGTAGGTTCTTTTACGATCATTTTATCCATTTACCGGCACCTTCCCAAAATTTTTCAATAATGAAGCAAAAAACTTCTTGCCATCTTCTGAGCCTAATAAACTTTCCATCGCTCGTTCTGGATGAGGCATCATGCCTAGGACATTGCCTGCTTTGTTGCAGATACCAGCGATATTGTGTAGACTGCCGTTGACGTTATCTTCATAACGGAAAACGATTTGATTGTTGGCAACCAATTCCTGATAAGTCGTTTCATCACAATAATAATTGCCCTCACCATGAGCGACAGGAAGCGTAATGACTTGATCCGTTTCATATTCAGAAGTAAAAGCTGTTTGATTATTCACTTGCAGACGGACCGGCTTGCAAATAAAATGCAATGATTCATTTCTTTGTAAAACCCCTGGTAACAAGCCCGCTTCCGTTAAAATTTGAAACCCATTGCAGGTACCAAAGACAGGTTTGCCTTCATTTGCTAAACGAATGACCTCTGACATGATCGCTGAAAAACGAGCGATTGCACCGCATCTCAAATAGTCACCATAGGAAAATCCTCCTGGGAGCAAAACACCGTCAAAACCGGCTAAGCTTTCTGCATCATGGCGCACATATTCTGCTTCTGCACCCATGATATCTTTGATTGCCCACATCAAATCAACATCACAATTTGATCCAGGAAAGACGATCACTGCAAATTTCATAGGGCTGCTTCCTCCATTTGAACTATTTCATAACGGTAGGTTTCCATATTGACGTTTGCTAAAAGTTTGTCACAGATCGCTTCAATCTCCTCTGCTACTGCTGCTTGTGTTTGATTGTTGGAAGGTGTCACTTTGATTTCAAAGTATTTCCCGATGCGAATATCACTGACATCTTGATATCCTAAGCGATGAACAGCTCCTTTGACGGCTTCTCCTTGAGGGTCCAAAACAGATTCCTTATAAGTGACGTAAACTTTGACTAAATACATGTTGAATTCTCCTTTTCTAAACGATTTAAAACTTCTTCATAAACAGGAACGATGTCCCCTAAATCACGACGATAGACATCTTTATCAAGATGTTCATTTGTACCCATATCCCATAAGCGGCAAGTATCTGGTGAGATCTCATCAGCCAGGAGCAACTCGCCCTTCTTGGTTTTGCCGATCTCGATTTTAAAATCGATCAGTTGAATCTGGATACTTGCAAAGATTTCCAGTAACGCAGCGTTGACTTGTAGCGCCAGTTTTTTGATCTGGTCCAGTTCCTCTTTTGTGGCAAGACCCAGATAGAACACATGATCGTCATTGATAAACGGATCATCTAAGCGATCCTCTTTGTAGTAAAACTCCACGATCGGCTTTGGCAGTCTGGTTCCTTCTTCGATGCCCAAGCGCTTTGAAAAACTACCAGCAGCCGTATTGCGAACAACGACTTCTAAAGGAATCATGGTGACAGCTCGAATTAATTGTTCGTGTTTAGACACTAATTGAAGAAAGTGACTTGGGACATTTTTATCAGCTAAACGCTGAAAAAGATGCGCAGTGATCTGATTGTTTAGGGCACCCTTCCCTGCGACTGCATCTTTCTTTAAACCGTTCAGCGCAGTTGCTTGGTCCAGATAAAGGACTCTCAACACATCTTCTTCGTTGGTTTTAAACAATTTCTTGGCTTTTCCTTCATAAAGAAGCACTTCTGATTCCATATTCCACCTCAGTTAAGTATTATTTTTCACATAGCGATGACACACATCTTTATTTGGTTATTATTCTAACAACGCTGAAAAAGCGGGTCAACGATTATCTGTACATTTATACATTAATAAACACGAATGTTCGTTTTTTACCCCATCAAACAAGTTTACCTCTCCCGTTTGACTGGCGAAGGGTTTTATAAAGCGTTTACAACATTCTATTTTCATGCTATATTTAGGTCGTATTGTAGCTACATTCAAGGAGGAGTACTATATGTGGTCGCTAAAGAATCGTGCTGAACTTTTTTTAGCTCATTTAACAGACAAAGAAAAACAACAGCTCCATAACGAATTATTGGCCGTGCAGCAAATCCTTTCCATTAACCAACAAACGAGTTTCTATGTATTCAGTCCCTTCAAAAAAGGGGCACGTCCTCACTATGCAGAAGAACAAAAAAGAGTTCTACAATTTCAAAATGGCCGCAATGACGAATTGATCATTCACCAGATACATCGTCAAAGCTTATTTAAACATACGTATTCTTTCCGTATTTATTTTAATTTAGAAGAAACGGACTTTTCTTTTTTAGACGATCTTTTGCATCTTTTGAAGGAACAAAGTCAAGCCCCTACCTTTAACTTAAGTCACGCTACGCACTGACGGGTAATCACTAAATAAAAATAAGATAAAATAAACAAAAGCCCGAAATTTTACGGGCTTTTTTTGTTATACTGTTTTCAGACAAAAGAAAGGACACGATTATGCTATTTACAAAACAGTCATTTGATGCTTTTGCTTTAGAAACATTAGAAGAAAGAATGGAAAAAATCCGTTCAGAGATCCAGCCGGTTTTCCAAACCATCGGCGAGGCAGCGATCCCATTATTTGAAGAAAGCTGTCAAGACCCTTTTTATTTGCATATCGCACAGCATCGGCGTAGAACCGTCTACCCTCCTGCCGAAACGTGGGCGGGGATCGGCCCTAACAAGCGTGGTTATAAAATGGATGCCCACTTTCAAATTGGAATCAATCAAGCGTATGTCTTTGTTTGGCTCAGTGTGATCGATCAACCGAAAAATCAAGCAACGATCGCGGAATCTTGGCTGGCTCAAAAAGAATTATTTGATCACTTGCCAGCAGACTTTACGCTATCTCCTGATCATACCAAGTATGACCACTCTCCAATCGCTAAATGGCCAACCTACTTAGAACGATTACAGAAAGTCAAAAAAAGTGAACTTCAATTTGGCAAGATCTTTCCAAAAGAAATGATCGAAGAAGTTGAGATGGCGGATATTTTAGCAGTTTATCAAACGCTGTTGCCGCTTTATCACGCCCGTTTGTCGGCACTAAAGGAGGAACAATAATATGTCAGAAAATCGGCGGTCTCGCAACGAAAAACCAGCGAAAAAACCTAAGCGTTTCGTCTGGCTGGCACTACCTGCCGCCTTATTAGTACTTGGTGGCGGTTATTATGGCTATACGGTCTATCAAAATCGGCAAGAAGAAGCAGCAGCAAAAAAAGTCCTCAATTCCTTTATCGATGCTATATCTGATCAGAAGTACAGCGATCTATCTGCTTTACTGACCGAAGAAAGTTTGGAATCAAACGGCTTTACCGCAGACGAAGTCTCAGCAAAATACGAAGCGATTTTCACTGGTATCGGTGCCGAATCATTTAAAGCTTCAGGAATTGAGGTAACGCCCGATGATAAGGATTCCGATCAATTCAATTTCCAATACAACGGTTCCTTAACCACCTCGTTAGGTGAATTAACAGAGCTGTCTTATAGTGGCACGATTACTCTGACTGATGACCAAGCCAAGATCGATTGGTCGCCTCAATTGATTTTTCCGGGAATGGAAGGACAAGACAAAATCAGTATCTCGGTAGATAATGCCACACGCGGAGAAATCCTCGACCGAAATAATGAACCGCTAGCAGAAAATGGCACGCTCTATCAACTAGGCGTCATTCCGGGGCAGCTGGGTACGGGAGACGAAAAAACCGCCAATATCAAAGCAATCGCGGAACGTTTTGACCTAACAGAAGATGCGATCGATCAAGCATTGGCGCAATCGTGGGTCCAAGATGAGTTGTTCGTTCCCTTAAAGATTATCGAACCAACCGATGAAATGCCAACTGGAACAAGTTTAAAAGAAACGACGGGACGGACTTATCCTCTTGGAGAAGCCGCTGCCCAGTTGATTGGTTATCTAGGGAACGTGACTGCAGAAGATATCGAAAAGGATGAAACGCTAGCAAGCAACGGACAAATTGGTCGTAGTGGTCTGGAAGCTGCCTTTGACAAAGAGTTGCGGGGCGAAAATGGCGGAAAAATCGCCATCACAGATGAAGACGGTGCTGAAAAATCGGTTCTTTTAGAAAAAGAACGGGCAGATGGTAAAGATATCCAACTGACCATTGACGCACAAGCCCAAAAGACAGCTTTTGACGCCTTACAAAATCAGGCGGGGTCCACGGTCGTCACAGAACCAAAAACCGGTGATCTGCTGGTATTAGCCAGCTCACCGAGTTATGATCCCAATAAAATGACCCAAGGGATCTCCCAAGAAGACTACGATGCGTATGAACAAAACGAAGACTTGCCTTTCATCAGCCGCTTTGCTACGGCCTATGCACCAGGTTCGACCTTTAAGACCATCACGGCAGCGATTGGCTTAGAAAATGGTACGATCGACCCTACCCAAAGTATTGCGATCGATGGATTGAAGTGGCAAAAAGACAGCTCGTGGGGGGACTACTTTGTCACCAGAGTCAGCGACGTAGCTTCTGTCAATCTAAAAGATGCACTGGTTTACTCTGATAACATCTATATGGCACAACAAACCTTAGCTATGGGTGAAGATGCTTTTCGTAACGGTTTGTCGAAATTGATTTTTGGTGAAACGTTGGATTTACCGATTGCGATGAATCCTGCTCAAATTTCCAATGAAGACTCCTTCAACTCAGAGATTTTACTGGCAGATACCGGCTATGGACAAGGAGAACTGTTACTGAATCCCATTCAGCAAACTGCTGCTTATTCGGTCTTTGCCAATCAAGGAAAACTGGTTTATCCTCGTTTATTGAAAGAGACAGAACAAAAGGACAAAGAAGTCTTTAAAGCAGAGACGATTGAGCAAATCAATCAAGATTTAACGGCGGTTGTCTCAGATGCCAACGGAACGGCACACTCTTTGGCAGCGCTGAACATTCCACTAGCTGCCAAAACAGGAACTGCTGAAATCAAAGAAAAGCAAGATGAAAAAGGCCAAGAAAACAGCTTCTTATTCGCCTTCGATTCGCAAGATCAAGGATTTCTGATGGTTTCCATGTTAGAAGATCGCCAGGATAACCAATCAGCAACTGGTTTAGCCCCTGATCTATTGACCTATTTAGCTGAACATTATTAAAAAAAAAGCCGCAACCTTAAGACGGATGTCTCAAGGTTGCGGCTTTTTTTATTCGGCTAAACCGACACGTTCAAAAATCGTGTCAACTTGTTTTAAATGATGGTTGTAATCAAACGCATCGTCCAAGTCGGCTTTGGTCAAAACATCCGTGATTGCTGGATCAGCTTCTAACAATGGACGGAAATCCATTTGTTCATCCCAAGCTTGCGCTGTTTTTGGCTGAACCAAGTCATAGGCTTGCTCTCTTGTCATTCCGTGATCGATCAATTTCAACATCACTCGTTGGCTGTAGATCAATCCAAAGGTCGCATTCATATTGCGCTTCATATTCTCTGGGAAAACGGTCAGATTTTTGACGATATTGCCAAAGCGATTCAGCATGTAATCGATCAAAATCGTCGTATCCGGAATAATGATCCGTTCTGCCGATGAATGTGAGATATCCCGTTCATGCCAAAGGGAGACATTTTCATAAGCCGTCACCATATGACCGCGAACGACTCGTGCAAGTCCGGCCATATTTTCAGAACCGATTGGATTACGCTTATGGGGCATAGCAGAAGAACCTTTTTGTCCTTTGGCGAAGAATTCTTCGACTTCCCGCGTTTCTGATTTTTGTAGTCCACGGATCTCGGTGGCAAATTTCTCAATGCTGGTTGCGATCAATGCCATTGCTGAGAAATATTCTGCATGCAGGTCACGAGGCAATACTTGCGTGGAAATATCTTGCGCACGAATCCCTAGTTTTTCACAGACATACTCTTCGACAAACGGAGGGATATTTGCAAAGGTTCCAACGGCACCACTGATCTTGCCCGCTTCGACCCCTTTTGCAGCCCGCTCAAAACGTTCGACATTGCGTTTCATTTCTGAATACCACAAGGCTAATTTCAAGCCAAAGGTCGTTGGTTCCGCATGAACACCATGGGTACGTCCCATCATCACGGTATGCTTGTATTCTTTGGCTTTTTCGCCAATGATCGTCACGAAACGGTTCAAATCTTCACGAATCAAATCGTTGGCTTGTTTCATCAAGTAGCCATACGCCGTATCAACAACATCCGTTGACGTCAAGCCGTAGTGGACCCATTTACTTTCATCACCCAAAGATTCAGAGACTGCTCGTGTAAAAGCAACTACATCATGTCGCGTTTGCGCTTCGATCTCTAAGATACGGTCGATATCAAAGGATGCTTTTTCACGAATCAATGCAACATCCTCTTTCGGTATCTCTCCTAATTCCGCCCAAGCTTCGTCAGCTAAAATCTCGACTTCTAGCCACGCTTGGTAGCGATTTTGATCGGTCCAAATAGCACCCATTTCTGGTCTTGTATAACGCTCTAACATGTTTTTATCTCCTTTAATCCCAAATATTGGTTTGATAGATTTCTTCAGTGGTTTCTGCAATATCTTCCGTCAAAATAGTGATATGTCCCATTTTGCGACCGGTTTTTGCTTCTTCTTTGCCATAGTAATGAAATTGCCAAGCAGGTTTTGTGGCAATCAACTCATAGGTTTCTGTCAATTCATCTCCTAAGACATTGACCATGACTGCAGGTGAAAGCAAAGAAACTTCCGGCAACGGCCAGCCACAGATGCCGCGGATATGAGCGTCAAACTGACTCATGGAACAAGCTTCGATCGAATAGTGACCCGAATTATGCGGACGTGGCGCCAATTCATTGACATACAAGCCGCCGCTTTTGGTCAGGAACATTTCGATGGCTAAAACGCCTTGCAGATCCAATGCCTTCGCAATAATATGAGCGATCCGTTTGGCTTCTTCGGCAACTTCTGGATCAATGCGCGCAGGAGCAATCGTTTGATGCAAAATATTGTTGCGGTGGATGTTTTCTACCACTGGGAAAGTGGTAAAGGTTTCTCCATTGCCGGCAACTAAAATCGATAATTCTTTTTCAAAAGGAATCCATGCTTCTAATTCGCAAGTTCCTTCGCGAAGTAAATTCATGGAAGGCGCCAAATCAGCCGTACTGTAAAGCACGTGCTGTCCTTTTCCGTCATAGCCGCCTCTGGTGGTTTTTAATACACAAGGGTAACCAATGCTATCGATGGCATCTTGGATGTCTGTCGGGCTGATGATCGTGGCATAAGGTGCAATCACGATATTGTTTGCCTCTAAAAATGACTTCTCTAACAAACGATCTTGAGTGATTGCTAACAGATCGGTGCCTTGAGGGATATGTGAGTAAGGCAAAATAGAGTTCAATGCTTCAACACTGACATTTTCAAATTCATAGGTGATTACATCGGCACGTCGAGCCATTTCTTCTAAAGCAAACACATCATCATAGGCAGCAACAATATGCCAATCAGCGACTTGGGCTGTTGGACAATTGGCAGTAGGGTCTAAAACGCCAACCCGAAAGCCCATTTCTTTGGCACTCATTGCCATCATACGACCTAGCTGTCCTCCGCCAACGATTCCGATCGTTGCGTTGGGCATTAAAGGTTTAATCAAGTTGATCACTACTTTCCAATACGATTTCTTTTAATGTATTTCTTCGTGCGTCTAATTTCTCCGCTATCTCTAAATCATACATGGAAAGCATCTGGGCTGCAAGTAGTCCTGCGTTAGTTGCGCCAGCTTTTCCGATCGCCGTTGTTGCTACTGGTACACCACCCGGCATTTGCACGATCGATAAAAGGGAATCCAAACCGTTTAATGCGCGTGATTGGACGGGAACACCAATGACCGGCAATGTTGTTTTAGCTGCCACCATTCCCGGCAAATGGGCAGCGCCACCCGCTCCTGCAACAATGACTTTAATCCCTTTTTCTCGGGCTGTTTCTGCAAATTCGAACATCAAATCTGGTGTACGATGTGCCGAAACGACTTTTTTCTGATAAGGTATCGCTAACTCATCTAAAATCAAGCAGCACTCCTTCATTGTTTCCCAATCTGATTGACTTCCCATAATCACTGCAACTGCTGGTTTCATTCAATTTTCCCTCCACTGATTTTTTACGATTCTCTTCTGAATAAACCTCAGAAGTATTTTTCTTACGAAAATCATTTTGTTAGCAACCTTTTGAAGCTACGTCTGAGATATCCCAAAGTCACATGGCTCTGCTAACATTCACTTTCACCTCTAAATAGTAACGAGTTGCCCGAGCAATGTCAAAATATTTTCGAACTATTAACAAATTTTACTTTCCATTGTTCGCTTTTATCTCAAAGATATGTATTCAACACGTCAGATATCCGATAATAAGACAAATAAAGGAACAATACAAAAAAACCAGACAAATCCTCGTCTGGATCAAATAAACTTACTGTTGCAAGCGCAATTCCGTCACTTCGTCTGTTTCTTTCGGCAGCCCATTAAAGAACAGATTCAAAACAATGGCAGTCAAACTACTCATGACGATCCCATTGCCTGTAAACATTTGAACGGTTTCAGGCATTTGACTGAATAAAGTGGGCATCATATTGAACCCTAAACCAAAACCGATTGATACTGCAATCACTAACAAGTTCTTGTCATTCATAAAATCAACTTTGCTCAGCATTCTCATCCCTTGAACAGCCACCATGCCAAACATCACTAACATGCCGCCGCCAAGCACTGCCTCTGGAATGATCTGTGCGATGGCACCGACTTTTGGAAACAACCCTAATACGATCAAAAAGATTGCTGAAAAGAAAATCGGACGGCGAGTCTTAATGCCTGAAAGTTGAACCAAACCTACGTTTTGTGAAAATCCAGTATAAGGAAACGTATTGAAGATCCCACCAAGGATCACCGCCAAGCCCTCCGCACGATAGCCGCGCTTTAAGTCATTGCCTGTAATCGGTTTTTCAGTAATGTCTCCCAATGCAAAATAAACGCCTGTGGATTCTACCAAACTAACGATGGAAATAATGATCATCAAGACGATCGACCACAGATCAAAGGTTGGTAAACCGAAATAAAAAGGCTGAGGCAAATGAAACACAGGTGCATGAGTGATGGCAGAAAGATCAACCAAGCCTAATAATGCTGCTAAAATAGTCCCACCGATCAAACCGATCAGTACGGCAATCGAGCGAATAAAGCCTTTGCCAAACACTTGCACGCCAATGATCAGAGCAATCGTCACAAAGCCTAACAATAAATTCGTTGGATCACCAAAGTTAGCAGCTGCGGCATCCCCTCCACCGATTTTGGTGATGGCGACTGGAATCAAGGTCAAGCCGATGACGGTAATCACCGTTCCTGTCACCAATGGAGGGAACAAAACTTTGATTTTCGAAAAAATGCCGGCGATCAAGACAATGAAAATCCCAGCAGCAATGATCGCTCCGTAAATCGCACTGATTCCTGATTTGGTGCCAATCAAAATCAATGGGGAGACAGCTTGGATGGCACAACCTAAAACGACTGGTAGGCCGATCCCAAAAAAGCGGGTGACGACTAATTGCAAAAGCGTAGCGATTCCGCACATGAAAATATCGATCGAGATCAAATACGTCATCTGCGCTTCATTAAAGCCGAGGCCTGTTCCAATCAACAAAGGGACGGCAACAGCTCCTGCATACATCGCTAGCAAATGCTGCAAGCCTAAAACTGCTGAACGGCTATTCGTCTCTTTCATTAGGCATCTCCTTCTAAAAAGCTAACTTGGCCTTCCGACAATGAGGCGATTCGTGCTAAGGAAACAACGGGGATTCCCATTTCTTCAAGCAATTGTCGACCAGTTTGGAATGATTTTTCAATTACGATCCCAATGCCAACGACTTTTGCTCCTGCTTGCTGACACAATTCGATCAATCCTTTTGCAGCTTGTCCGTTTGCTAAGAAATCATCAATTATTAATACCGTATCATCTGAAGATAAGAATTTCTTAGAAATCGATACTTGGCTGGTCACTTGCTTAGTAAAGGAATAGACCGATGCGGTCAACAACTCTTCATCCATCGTCAGACTCTTTGCTTTTCGAGCAAAGATCATTGGTACCTGCAACTTTTCTGCAGTATAAAGTGCTGGTGCGATCCCTGAAGCTTCGATGGTCACTACTTTGGTGATCCCACTTTCTTGAAATCGTTCTGCAAAAACTGTACCGATTTCTCTCATCAACTCATAATCCACTTGGTGGGTCAAAAACTGGTCCACTTTGAGAACCCCTTCACCCAAGACGTTCCCGTGTGTTTTGATACGCTCAACTAATTTATCCATCCTAGCTCTCCTCGTTCCTTTCTATTCCATCCTGAAAAAAAAGACACTCTTTTTGCCAAAGCAAAAAAAGTGTCTAACAGGCACGATTTTTACTTATAGTCCGATATTTACGGTATCGGGTAGAGACTGTCGACCATATTTCGACGATATACAAGTAATTTTTAAATGATAGATTCGATTATGCCTGTCTTTGATTAAAAACACAAGCATGGAATGCCCTTTATAAATAAAAATATTCTCATTTGTGGATCATTTGCTACTCTGGTTTCTCCATATCACGATAGTGCTCCATCTTTTTACTGAAAAGCTCCCCGTTGGAAGGCGGCGTGTAAGTGATCGCATTCGCACCTGCTTCAATCGTTTCTAAGATGCTCTCCTCAGTTGGACCACCCGTTGCAATGATCGGCAGCTTCGGATATTTTTTACGGAAGAAAGCCACGGTATCCGCTGTGTCCTTGCCGGCACTGATATTGATGACCTTCACACCAGCTTCAAGTTTGGCATCAATTTCAGTATACTTACTCGTTACGGTACTGATAACGGGAATATCCACGACTTTACAGACTTGCTCCACAGTTTTCAATGGCGTGGGTCCGTTTAAGACGACCCCGATCGATCCCTGAGCTTCAGCAAACATGCTCATATAAGAAGAGCGGAATCCTTGGGTCAAGCCGCCGCCGACACCAGAAAACACTGGAATATCTGCTGCTTCGATAATTGCTTTCGTAATTGCTGGGTGCGGTGTAAAAGGATAGACCGCTATCACAGCGTCCGCATTTGTATTACGGATGATCGCAATATCCGTAGTAAAAATAATGGAGCGGATTTGTTTCCCAAATATTTGAATGCCGCTAGCCTCTCGAATAACTTTAGGCACTTTGACGATATCTTTGCGTAAATCAGTGGTGATTTTTGGCATATATTTTTCTTCCATAAGCAGCCAACTCTCTTTTCTTATTGATCAAATCGATTCAATTGGTAGGTTTCAATGACTTGAATGATTTTGCTGGCATAATCTGGATCCGTTGCATACCCTGCATCTTGTAAGGCTTGTGCGGCACTGCGGTAGTCGTTTGCTGTCAAGACATCTACATAAAGCGCAGGATTCCAATCAACACCATTTACAAACAACATCGTATGATCATCCATTGATTCTTCCCAAGTATCATAGACACGAAAATCTCCTTGAATCGTGACCCATTCTCCATTATAAAACTCTTGGGTATCTAATGTCACCTTTTTTGAATGACCAAATGACTTGATGCCAAATAAATTATTGTATTTGCTGGCTAGAGAACTCTGGCCCCAATCTGATTCAAGAATCGCCTGACCTATAATGATACTTGGTAAAATCCCATAGCCTTTTTGCAGTTCTTGCGCGTAAGGAGCAATGCGATCGATAAATTCTTCATGAGAGATCGCTTCAGTATTTGTTTCTTCCTCTTTCGGAAGAGGATCCGCCAAACTATTTAAGGAAAAAATAAAAGCAATCCCAATTAAGAATAACCCTAGAAAGACTAATGGGAAACGAGTCTTCTGTTTTTTTCGTCTTGCGCTCATTTTTTCACTTCCTTTGTCTGACTAAACACGTTCTTAGCGAACAAGTCGCCTCCACTCATCAACAACTCTTCTTGTGCTCGTTGACTATTTTCTTGATTTCTAGTAAGAGAATTAGTAAAGATCCAGTCCTCCTGCAAAGGATCTGCCAATTCGTGATACGACAGTTCTGCTTCTTTACGAGTGATGTGTTCTTTTGCCTCATCAAGAAACTCTTCGAATGTTACCTCATGTTCTTCAATATATGTCGCCACTTCGACGCCTACATAGCGTAAATGCCATGGTTCATAATCGATTTGGGTAATGTCATGTTTCCCTTTCGGATAACGGATGATGAACCCATACTCTCTCGCATGGGCTTGTAGCCATTTTCCACCGTCTGTAACGCCGAACCCCTCATTGAGAAGTTCGCCTGTATGATTTTGATACCAGTATTCATCGATTACGTCAATCGCAAGACCGGTATGGTGCTCACTATATCCCGGTTCAGTAAAGGTCAGTTTCGTGATACGAATTGCTTCTTCTTTTGTATTCCCTTGGCGGATCAAGCTATTGACATTGGCATCGAATATTTCCTGTTGATACTCTACCGAACGGTAAGCAGAGACCATGACTAAAGGATGTCCAGCCACCTTTGCTGCCTCAGCTAGTTCTTCGTATGCCGAAACGATTCGCTTGTCCACAAGGTAGCCATTTGATAATTTCCCTAAATCTTCTTGCGCGATTTCGCTGACGATTTTATTTTTTGGTCCTACCAGAGCCAATGACCAATCATTCAATGAGACAGTTGGGAAATCATCTTCGTTCACTTCATCACTAACAGCTGCTTGTTCTTGCGCATCCTCTGAGTATTCCGTCGAAGTTTGACTGCTGGATTCAGTTGTTGCGCTCGTCACTGTTTGAGTAGTAGAACGAGCGATACTTAGATTCTTTATTGGGGTGACTGCGGTCACTCGATTCACTTGTATGGTTAGGAGAACCAAAAACAAGAATCCTGCTGCCGCAGCCATTCCATAATACTTTTTCAAAAAATACCCTACCTTTAATTATAAGTTTCTTCCAGATTTTCTTTAACCCACTCTAACAACTCGATTTTTTCATTGCGGATCTGCTGCTGAACAACAGCGGGCAATCGGAAGTTTAATATATCATCATAACCCCACTCATCATACGTAATACTGACTCTCAAATCAAGGTATTGGGCTGTTTCTTCAGATTCTGTTAACAATTCGACTTTTGCTAAATCGCTAGCTAGCCACGTTCTGGCGATTTGGGTTTTCATTTTTTTGAACTCGACGACCGCTTGATTGCGTTTTTCTGGATAAATGACGGTCTGGCGAATGATTTTTTGGATCAGCATCCATTCATAATCCGAAAACAGCAGTTTCACTTTCTGATTTTCAGCAGGCGATAAACTCATTGTGCCGTTTTTCCAAGCTTCCCATTGCTCCTCAGTGATTCCTAAATGTGTCTCATAAAACTGTTTTTCTGATGTGTATTGCTCGATAATCGTATTTAAAATAATGGCTATTGATACATTATGCATATGTTATCCCTCCTCTTCTATATTTTACTGAAAGTCAGCCGTAATGGAAACTTTTTGCGATTGTTTTTGATTATTTTAAAGAATTCATTTCTTTTGTTATACTAAATATGAAGGAGATGATCAATGATGAAAAAATACCGTTGGGGAATGATTGGACTTGGAGACATCGCGACGCAATTTGCCGCTGGTTTTTCCAATGAAGCAAGTGAACTGTATGGAGTCAGCGCCCGCAGTTTGCCAAAAGTCCAGGCCTTTGCCGAAAAATACGCTATCCCCCATGCTTATGAAAGCACAGATGCTATGCTGGAAGATCCGCAAATTGATATTGTGTACATTGCAGTACCTAATGATCTTCATCACGAATTTATTATGAAAGCTCTAATGGCCGGAAAACATGTCCTCTGTGAAAAAGCCATTACGACCAGTGCCGATGAATTAGCTGAAGAATTGACCTTAGCCAAAGAAAAAAATCTGATCTTAGAAGAAGCTATGACGATCTTCAATATGCCGGTTTATGCACGTTTGAAAGAAGAGATCGATGCTGGACGCTTAGGAAAATTAAAAATGATCCAAGCACCATTTGGCAGCTATAAAGATCCTGATCCCACCAATCGTTTCTTCAACCCAGATTTAGGTGGCGGTGCGTTACTGGATATTGGCACATATGCCGTTTCATTTGCTCGCTTTTTCATGACGGATACGCCAGAAGTGGCGTTTAGCAGCATGAAGCCCTTCTCTACTGGTGTAGACGAACAATCTGTAACGATCCTCCAAAATCCAGCTGATGAAATGGCTAGTGTCACGCTGACTTTCCAAGCGAAAATGCCTAAAACAGGTATCGTTGCTTTTGAAGAAGGGTACATTACGGTGGATGAGTATCCTCGTGCGGACAAAGCCATGATTCATTTCCGCGATGGGTCAAATGAGGTCATTGAAGCTGGTGACAGTAATCAAGCCCTTAATTATGAAATTGCCAATATGATCAAAGCCATCAATGGCGATATCGAAGGATCAATCCACTTGACCACCGATGTCATTGACGTTCTTGATCAAATGCAAGCTTTTTGGGAACAACAGTAAAAGTGAAAAGACTCCTTTGCAGGAGTCTTTTTTTAGCGCTCCATCGTCTGAATCTGTTCAGAAAAGTCGGCTTTGATTTCAATAAAACTTTTAAAGGTTTGCAGAAACTGAAACAGCTGGGCCCGATTTTCAAATTCTGCTCTTGTTTGCGGCAATGGTTTTTGTCGATAATCTTCGTATAAAGCTGCAATTTTTGCCAAGATCTCTTTTCCATCGTTATTTTCATGAAAGGACTGGGCGGTAAAGGATAGCAGCTCTTGAAACGCATTTGTATAGGCTTCTTCTACCCAAAACAATTGTAATAGATCAACCATTTCCAAGAGTAAGCGCGCTTGACTTTGCCGCATGGTGAAATACTCTTCATAATAAGAGGCTTCTCCTCGCCACTGGTTTTCACTATGAACCATCGCTTGCTGTTTGCCTTGCTTGATTTCTCCTAACAATGCTTGGCAAACATGAGGGAGCGTCGCCTTTTCTTTTTCTGTTAACGCGATCGACATGTCTTTTAAAAGACTTTTAAACGTTTCTTCCACCAACTGCTGTTTTTCTTTCAATGCCCGTTCGCCGTCTGGCATATACAAGTTAAATAAAAGTGCAAAGCCGATGCCAATACTCATCAACAAAAAAGCATTTCCAATCAATGGCCAAGCAAAAGAACGTTCCATCATATAATGGGTCACCAAGACCGAATTGACCACGATCCCATCGGTTAATTTGAAATAGACTGCCGTCGGAATAAATAGGAAGAGAAAAAGAACAAAGCCCAGCGGACCAAAGCCTAAAAGATGAAAGCTGACAAAAGCTAGGAGCGTCGCGATCGCCAAGGAAACCAAGCGACCGATTCCTGTAAAGAGAGAGGTTTTCTTTGTATTCCCAACACTCAAAATTGCGATGATCCCTGCGGCTGGTGCATACAATAGACCGATCTGCTGAGCAAGAAACATGGACAAACCGGAAGCAACTGCTGTCTTCACTGTTCTCAATCCAATTTTCATTTTTGTCACCTCCTTTGAAAAGTATACTAAATTGTGAGGAATAAGACTAGAATTTCTCAACAGCATTGGGTATGATTAAGTAAAGGGGGCATTCTACCATGAAAATGGGGCGTTTTCGCTTAGGTATGCGAACGATAAAAACAGCCATCGCTGTCATGCTTTGTATTCTGCTCTTTCATTTCCTTGATCGCGGCCAGCCTTTGATTGCTGCCTTGTCTGCTGTCTTTTCATTGCGACAAGACCTGACAACAACAATCTCTTTTGGGAAATCACGGGTGTTAGGAAATACGATCGGCGGCGGTACAGCCATTTTTTATTTTTTGACGAAGCAATATTTTCAAAATGATTTTCTGATCGAATTGTTTGTCCTGCCCGCACTGGTCATCTTTGTCATCGTTTTTTCAGATGGCATCAATAACAATTCTGGCATCATCTCTGCCATTGCGACGATGCTGTTGATCACTTCCAGTGTCCCACAAGGGGAATCGATCATCTTTGCATTGGACCGTGTGCTTGATACCTTTATCGGTACCTTAGTTGCCCTGTCAATCAATTTTGTTATTCGACCACCTGAGGAAGAGAAAAAAGATGAGATTCAAGAAGATTTGGTCGTGCTAAGGCAAAAAGAGCTTGAACTAAAAGCCATGCTAGAAGAAGTCCAAGGGGAAATCTCTGAGCAAGAAAAACAAGAAAAATAAAAACAGCCTTTTTCCAGAATGCTTCTGAAAAAAGGCTGTTTTTGTTACTCATTGGCTTTCAAGGCATCGATCATATTGACATGTTTCAACTTGAAATACATCGCGATCCCTACCACGCCTGAAAACAAGCAGGTCAATCCCGCTGCATACACATAGCTCATTGGTTCGACTGTCGGTGAAAACATGGCGATATCAACTTCGATGGTCTGTAAGACAAATTGATGCTGAAGCACCCCTAATAACAAGCCAAAACCAATACCGAAAATCGTTAAAAAGATATTCTCACGAAAGACGTACATCGTCACTTCTCGATCATAAAAGCCTAATACTTTGATAGTCGACAACTCTCGAATGCGTTCCGCTATATTGATGTTGTTCAAGTTATACAACACGATAAAGGCTAATGCTCCTGCTGACGAGATCAAGATCCAAATAACGATGTTCAAGGTTGCTGTCGTGTCATCCAAGGCATCTGCTGAAGCTGAAAGGAAGGAAACATTGATTATATTGTCTTGTGCCATCAGGTCAGCTGCGATCGTTTCTTCTTCTGTTTTACTTAAGTGCTGATTGAATTTCAATAATTCACTGTTGTAAGAAGGCGTTTCCTGAAAGACTTTTTCGTACATTTCAGGTGTCAAATAAGCAAAATGCCCCGTGTAGTTTTCTGCGATGGCAGCTACCTTCAGTTGAAATTCCTCGCCGCTTTCATTCGTCAACGTTATCGTATCACCCACCGATACTCCAAACAACTTAGCAAGCTTTTCATTGATGATGGCGCCCTCTTCTTCTAGCTCGTAAGCTTCTCCTGAAACCCGATCATTCAAGTGGACAAATCTCGATAAAGCCGCAGGATCTTCTGGCACGGTGACGGTTACTTCTTGCTGCGTGACCCCCGATTGAGCCAACGTCAGACTTTCCGTATGCAAGAATAACCCTGATTCAAAGCCTTCAATATCTTCTGAGGCGACTTTTGTTTCACTCATTGCTTCCGAATCCTCATCATCAAAGGTGATCACCGCCTGATACTGCCAGATTTTCTCAAACTGTAAAGGAATGATATTGCTGATAGAATCTCTTAGACCAAATCCGGTCAAGATCATGGAGGTACATCCCGCGATCCCTAAGATGGTCATGAGCATTCTGGACTTGTAGCGAAACAGGTTTCGCATTGTAACTTTTTGAATAAAACTTAAGTGCCGCCATATAACGGTGATTCTTTCTAAGAGAATTCGTTTTCCTGTTTTGGGTGCCTTTGGTCGTAACAATGAAGCCGATGACTGTCTTAAATCAAAACGTAAAACCAGCAACGCGATACCGATGGTGCAAAGCAAGCTGACTCCCACAGCAATCAATGAAAGCCGCAAATACCATGGGGTGTCATACTTCGTGAGATTGTAAAGCGGTCCATAAGCTTGAATGATGATTGCTGGAAAAAAGGAAAAGCCGACTGCTAGACCCAATACAGCACCTGTGATGCCTGCTGCAGAGGAATAAAGCAAAAATTTCTGTCCAATCTCCCAGTTACGATAGCCTAATGCTTTCAACGTTCCGATCTCACTGCGTTTTTCATCGATCATCCGCGTCATAGTGGTTAGACTCACTAAGGCTGCGATCAAAAAGAAAATGACTGGAAAAATCGTCGCTAACGAAGAAACGCGTTCCGCATTGTCTTGGTATTCTGAATAACCAGGATTCGCATCGCGGTTCGCGACACGATAAACTGCCGGTTTTAGCTCCAACAATTCCTGCTCTTTTTCCGCAACTTCTTTTTTGACATCTTCAAGCTTTTCGCGTTCTTTTGGTGCTCTTTCTTTAAATTCGGCTAGCTTTTCTTGAAGGGTTGCTTCGTTTTCTCGGTATTCCAGCCAGCCCTTGTCTAGCAAAGACTGACCATTAGCTTGCTCAGAAGCTAAAGTCTCACGAGCAACACTCAGCTGCGATTCTCCTTGAGTGATCTGGGTCTGAGCCTGTGCCAATTCTTGGCGTCCGGCACTGACCTGGCTCCAGCCAGCGTTGACTTGCTGTTGCGCCCGTTGAAGTTGCACTTCTTGTTCATTGATTGCAGCCAGTTGTCCGCTTAATTGGGCACGTTGTTGCTCACCTTCAGCAATGAGTGGATTCAATGTATCTTCAGCTGCCGTCAGCATAGTAGCTATCATCGTTTCATCGATTTCCTCCAGATCAGGAATCGGACCAAGGACATCTGTCGATAGGTTCAACTGTGCCAGAGCGGCTGTTACTTGTGCATAGACGGTAGGCAGCTGGGCCATTTGCTCCTCTGCAGAAAGTTGACCCACACTTCTGATTTGATCCATGCCTTGGTATGCCAGCGCAAGTTGCTCCTCCACTTGTTGGATGCCACTTTGTAGTTCTGACTTTTGTGCCGAAATGGACGCTAACTGGGCTTGGGCTGATTTTACTTGGGCTTCTTGCTGAAGCAACGCTTGTTCGCTTTGATCTAGCAGTCGTTGGTTTTCCGCCAACGATTGCTTACCCTCAGCTATTTTTTGTGCTTCACTATTCAACTGCTCTTGGGCAGCTTGAATTTCTGTTTGGAATGCTGCTTCTTGTTCCGTCAGTTCCCGGTGCGCCTGCGCTAATTTTTCTTGTGCGTCGTCGAGTTCCCTTTGTGCTTCTTGCAGAGCCGTTTCTCCGTTGCGGATCTGTTCTTTGGCTTCGTCAATGGCTGGTTGTGCTTCATCGATCAGCTCTTGTCTGCGTCCTTGCGCCCGAGGAGCCAACTTTTTCTCAACTTCAGCACTTATTTGATCTCTTTTCGTCTGATACGCCACTGAATAGCTTTCCATTTGAGATAAGTCATCAAAGCGAACTAAAAATCGGGCGTACGCACTTTCTTTAAAATCCTCCTCAGGAATCACCGCAAAGTAATCCACTGTCCCATTACCAACGGTACTGTTCCCCCGATGAAAGTTCTCAATATATTCAGGACTATTGACAAAGCCCACGATCGTGAAGGTATGGGTTTTTAATTGATTTTCGCCACTTTCTGGCAACTCAAAGGATTCATCTAATTCGAAACCACCACTATTTTGTGCCGCTTGATCTAAGGCGATTTCCCCTGATTTTTGCGGCAATCGACCAGAAGTCACCTCATATTGATTGACAGGTCGATCAGTTGAAAGAGAGAAGACACGAATCACAGCACGATGATTTTCGGCATTGATATCAGCGATCTGCTCCGTCTCAACCGCTGTGACGCCAGGCATTTCCTCAATGATTTGCCGATCGGTATCCGACAACCCCAAAGTTGAAGCAATTGTAAGGTCGGCTAATTGTTGGCGAGAAAAGTAATCTTCAGCAGCTTGTTTCATATTAGGGCCGGTGGCGCTGATCCCGACAAAAAAAGCGACTCCTAAAAAGATAATGCCTAAAATGGACAAAAACCGCCCGGGTGCTTGCCTAATTTCACGTAAACTGGAACGTAATAATGTTTTTTTCATAGGCATTTACCAAGAAATAGAGGCAATTGGAATCGGATGAGTATTTTTTTCCATCTTGCGAACCTTTGCATCATTGATATGGATCACACGATCAGCCATGGGAGCCAATGCGCTGTTATGTGTAATGATCAAAACGGTCGTCCCAGTCTCGCGAGCTGTTTTTTCTAAAATAGCCAAAATCTGTTTTCCCGTTTCATAGTCAAGTGCCCCAGTTGGTTCATCACAAAGCAGCAGTTTGGGCTTCTTGGCTATGGCACGAGCAATCGTGACCCTTTGCTGTTCACCGCCAGACAATTGTGCAGGAAAGTGATCCAAGCGATCACCTAATCCAACTTGGGTCAAAATCTCAGCTGCATCAAGTGCTTCGGGTACGATTTGTGCCGACAGTTCCACATTTTCTCTAGCCGTCAAGTTCGGCACCAAATTGTAAAATTGAAAGACAAATCCGACGTCTTTGCGACGATAGGTCGTTAGTTGTTTAGCATCAAAACCAGCAATATCCGTTCCATCGACAATCACTTGGCCGCTGTCACATTGATCCATCCCGCCTAGTATGTTCAAAACGGTGGACTTACCGGCGCCACTAGGACCAAGGATCAGCGCGATCTCGCCTTTCTCTACGGAAAAAGAGACGCCATCATTGGCAGCAATCACCGTATCGCCCATTGTGTATTTCTTCACTTCTTTCACTACTTCAATATAACTCATTTTATTCCTCCAAGAATTCCAGCGCCGCATGCGCTTTCTCGCTTAACAGTGTATCACACTTTTTCCCTTGAAAGAAACCGCAAAAAAGCAGCACAAGGTCGTGCTGCTAAAAAACAAGTCATTTATTCAAAGTGTTCCAGATTGGCAAAAGCAAAACAAATCATTTTGTGTGGTCCGCAATTCTTTGTTGCGTTTCTTGCCATAGTTTCTGTGCTTGTTGCTGCTCCTTCGGGATCTCGGTTAGGACTGCTTGACGATCAACAAAGTAGCGGCCACTGATACCCGCAACGTCTGGACTTAGCGCTAAGTAAATCGCTGTATCTGCCCCTTCTTCGGCTGTTTTAAAAAAAGGCGTCAACATTTTATAAATAGATTGACCAAATCCTGTTTGTCGACTGACCCCTAAGCTGGTCGCCACAGCTCCCGGATGCAAGGAATTAGTAGTAACAGTCGTATTGCGTAGCTGAAACGCAAGCGCATCCGTAAATAAAATCAGGGCTTTTTTTGAGCGGCCATATTCCCGCCAAGGGAAAAAATCCGGTACATCGAAAAAGCGCTGATCCTTTTTCTTTACAAATTTGTAGGCGCCGGATGACACATTGACGATCCTGCCGGCATCGGCACGTTTTATTAGCGGCAATAACTGACGGGTCAGTTCAAAATGCCCCACGTAGTTTACGCCCAGCATTTGTTCAAATCCATCGGCTGTTCGCTCTTTTTTTAAATTGACGATGCCCGCATTATTGATCAGTACATCCAATTTCTCAAAGCGGGCGTTGATTTCAGCGGCTGACTTGCGTACGCTAGCCAACGACCCCAGATCACCAATCACTAGATCGATCGCTGAATTTCCTGTCTCTTCCTTCAATCGTTGTTGTGCTGCTTGTCCTCGTTCAGCAGAACGGCAATACAAAATCACATGTATCCCTGCTTTTGCTAACTGTTTGGCTGTTGCAAAGCCCATACCGGCATTGGCGCCGGTAACTAAAATCGTCTTCAAATCCCCATCATCTCCTTCATAGGATGTCGTTTTCTTTCATCATAACTGAAAACAAAAAAATCTGCTCAAAAAACAGATCAAGAGAAGCTCTCTTCTTGTTTCTTTAAGCAGATTGTTTTATTTTACGCCTGATAGCGGCAGACGCCATCTAAATAGGTGGCTGTCACATTCATTTCTTGATCCAAAACAATAAAGTCAGCTGGGCGACCTTGTTTGATCATGCCACAAGCATGGTCAATTTTGCAGCTGATTGCTGGAATCAAGCTAGCCATCATGACCGCTTCTTGAGGAGTAGCGATTCCCCAGTCTACTACATTTTTCACAGCTTCTTTTAGTTTCAAAATACTACCAGCAAGATTGCCAGTTTCCATTCGAGCCGTTCCGTCTTTCACCACTACTGGAAATTCACCTAAAATATAATCACCATCTGGCATGCCGCCAGCCATCATACAGTCAGTGATCAAGGCAACATGGTCGTGACCAGCTTTTTCCATCAAAATCTCAGCTGCTTGAGGATGCACATGGTGGCCATCACAAATCAACTCTGAAAAAACTTCTTTTAATGAAAGTAGGGCACCAACCATTCCAGGCTCGCGATGGTTTAATCCGCGCATACCGTTGAATGCATGAACAAAAACGCTAGCACCAGCTTCAACTGCTGTTTGCGCTTCTTGTAATGTACCGTTACTATGGCCTAGAGCAACCACTACGCCTTCTTCCGTCACTTGCGAAACAAACTCACTCACACCTTCTCGCTCAGGAGCCAAGGCGATTTTTTTGATAATTCCACCAGAAGCTTCTTGCCATTCATGGAAGGTATCGATATCAGGATCACCAAAATAAATTGGATTTTGTGCACCTTTATGTTCTTCAGTAAAGAATGGGCCTTCAAAATAGATCCCTTGGATTTTTGCTCCTGTAACTTCGTCTTTGACTTTCCCAACGGTTTCAGCAACATCCCGCAACCGTTCTTTGCTGGATGTTAAGGTTGTTGGCAAGAAGGAAGTCACACCACATGATAAAAGGCCTTCCGACATGGCTTTAATGCCTTCTGCATCGTTGTCCATCACATCATGGTTCATAAATCCGTGGATATGAGTATCCACAAGACCCGGTGCTACCCATTTGCCTGAATAATCTTCTACGTCTGCACCAGAAGGGACTTCATCGACGATCGCTCCGAATTTCCCCTCTTTGACCTCCAGGTAACCAGGGCCATGAACCGCTGATTTTAGAAAGAATTTGTCTGCGTAAATATATTTATTCATCTTGATCGCTCCTCTATTTCTTTTCTTCCTTAAAAGTACTCTTATTTAGGGAAGAAGTCAAGAAAGGTCTACACCACTTTGTCAGATTGGCGAATATCCATGACAGCACGATACAGCTGAAAACTTTTTTCGGCTGCATTTTCTTCTTTCAGTCTATAAAGTAAGTGTCCCTTCAGTTCAAACAATTCTTCTAGAAAATACAAACTGTTTTTTTCTCTGGCTAATGAAATGCCTTCGTTCGTTACCTTTAGCGCGAGGCAATCTTCTTGTTGCTCCTTTAAAAAGACCGCATAATTGTAGTAAATTTTGGTCAATGATGTGGAGAGACGTTCCGGCGGCAGTGCGTGCATGGCATCGTAGGCTTTTTCTAAGTAAAAACGAGCCTCACCCAGTTGCAGCAAATCACTATAGACGCGGCCCATGCAGCTCAGGATACGAATTTCCATCACCGAAACATTGGTCTTATCCTGTTGATAGGAGTAGGCCAGTCCTTTTTTCAGCGCCTCAAGGGCGGCATCATAGTTTTGATCGAGGAAATAATCACAGCTGCCTAGATAGTAGTAATACATTTGCATATCTGAATCCAGATACAAATAATCCTTGATCGCCTTATCTTCCATTTTTTCCCGCATTTCTTGAAACTGCTTATGGACAAAATGTGATTCGATTTCGGCAAAGATTTGATTGGTTTTGTTGATCTCTTCCGAATGAAGCATCATTACTTGATCTAAGGTGACTCCTAAGCGTTGGCAGATTTGGTACATCACCCAGACATTCGGCAACTCTTCGTTGTTTTCAATACGGCTTAAAACACTTTGCGAACAAATATCTTCCGCTAACATCTTCTGTGTCATCTTTCGTTTCAACCGAATCGAACGGATATTTTGACCAAAAGATTCTTCTTTTTTCTTCATAATCGTCCTCCAGGGGGAATTCTTATAAAAACCGAACGTTTCTTGTCAAAAATGCGAATTCGCATTTTTAATTTTCTTTATTTTAGCACATAATGACAAAAAGGAAAGCAATTTCAAGAATGTCTTGTTATTTTTCCACAATTTCAAATGAGGTGTTAAGATGACGATCGACAGTACGATCTTTTTTACATGGGATGGCAAGAAGTATCAAGGGATCATCGAACGAGAATATGAGAACTCTGTTCTGGTTCAAGTCACCGATCCTAGTGCTGAAATGCTGGATAAATTTACCAATCGAATGATTGTGAGCAAAAAAATTTGTCAACCAGTTGCCGAATAAAAACATAAGCACCACTCCCTCACGGTTGTTGAAGGAGCGGTGCTTTTTTATATTCTTATTTCTGACGATAGGACGCCAAAAATTCTGTCATTTTTTCAGCAGTCGTTTTTAAGTCTTCCATATTAGGAAGATAAACGATTCGGAAATGATCTGGCTGTTGCCAGTTGAACCCACCGCCGTGAACCAGCAAGATGTGGTGCTCGTGTAAAAAGTCTAAAACAAATTGTTCATCATTGGTGATATTAAAGCGTTGAATATCAATTTTAGGGAAAATATAAAAGGCGGCTTTCGGTTTCACCGCTGACAATCCCGGAATGTCATTGATTGCCTTGTGGATAAACGCTCTTTGTTCATAAATACGACCACCTGGTAATAGTAACTCATCAGAACTTTGATAGCCTCCTAATGCGGTCTGAACGATTTGTTGCGATAAGACATTCGAACACAGTCGCATCGAAGATAGCATATTCAAGCCTTCGATATAGTCTTTCACATGGGACTTGTCGCCACTGAGGACCATCCAGCCCACACGGAAACCTGCCACTCGATGAGACTTAGACAAGCCACCTAGCGTCACAACGAATCGATCTGGCGCTAATGTAGCAATCGGCACATGGACATAATCATCCATGACTAATCGGTCATAGATCTCATCAGAGAAAATGATCAAGTCATGCTCACGAGCAACGTCGACGATTTGCTCCAAAATTTCTTTTGGATAAACGGCTCCTGTTGGATTGTTCGGATTAATAATGACGATCGCTTTGGTTTTGCTGGTGACCTTAGCTTTGATGTCCTCGATATCAGGATTCCAATCTGCTTGTTCATCACAAATATAATGGACGGGCTTTCCGCCAGCTAATGAGATCGAAGCAGTCCACAAAGGATAGTCAGGCATCGGCACGAGCACTTCGTCCCCATTGTTACATAGGCCCTGCATACACATCGTGATCAGCTCGGAAACACCATTACCTGTGTAAATATCATTGATGGTCACATCAGGAAATTTCTGTAATTGATAATATTGTTCGATCGCTTTACGGGCAGAAAAAATCCCTTTCGAATCAGAATATCCTTCCGATTCTCGCACGTTCATAATCAGGTCTCTAACGATCTCATTTGGGGCTTCGAACCCAAAAGGCGCGGGATTCCCCGTATTTAATTTCAAGATACTGATGCCTTCTTCTTGCATCCGATCGGCTTCTTCTAAAACTGGGCCGCGCACATCATAACTGACCCCTTCAAGTTTTGACGACTTCGAAAATTTCTTCATATTCCATTTCTCCTTTAACCATAGGTCAACGTCAGGTTATTGGTTCTCGTCGTTGATCTCTTTTCAGATTGAACCTATTATAGCAAAAAACTTTTACCTATGGCGAAATTTTTTTGCTTCTCCTTCATCTGTGCTTGTCCCGCTCTCATCTCGTAAATAGTGCGGCAGTCAGTGATTTTCAGGAAAATACGTCAAATACAATTCATTTAGTGCCAAGTGCCCCACAGAAAAATCAGTGATCCCTGCAGCGATAAACCGTTGCGGTAGCTGAGGATCGCTGATTTCTACCAGATAGATCCGTCCTTGCAGATCGATGGTCACCGTCGTTAATTCTGGAAAAGCCACCAAAAAATCTGCCGAGTCCGTTTTTAAGTACAACGGTTGATTGACTAACGACTTGCGACCAAAGTATTCGTGAATGATCTTGCCGTCTTTTAAAAACAAGACCCGATCCGCGTAGGAATCCAAATTCGTCAAAATATGCGAAGCAATCACGATCGCTTTCTTTTGCGCTCGCAAGGCTTTTAATACGTTAGAGATCAATTCCACATTGGTCGGATCCAAGCCATTCATGACTTCATCCATCAGCATATAAGGCGTATCCGTCACGATCTGCATCGCAAAACAAAGACGTTGCCGCATGCCCAGCGAATAGGTACCCACAGGACGTTTGATATAGTCACTCATCCGCAAACGATCAATCGTTTCTTCCACTAAGTGTTCCTCTGAACGCCACATTCGCTGATACAGCTTGAGATGCTCGAAACCACTCAAATCATTGTACAAATCATTTTGGTCAGGAAAAAACGAAATTTGTTGATGCGCTGCCACTTCTGATTTTTTGGTCACATATACTTGACTGCCATTCAAAAATACTGCGCCTTCATTCGGCTGGATGAAATTCATCGCCACATTCAATAGCGTGGATTTCCCGGTGCCGTTAGGGGCGACTAACCCGACGATTTCCCCGGGAGAAAAGGCAATGGAAAGCTGATCCAATACTTTTCTCGTATACGTGACCGTCACATTTTTCAGTTCTAACATATCGTTCCTCCTATGCCAAATGAAATTTTTTGCGTTGGATCGTCACGAAGAAACACATTTCGATCAGAAGCCAAACGCCTCCTAATAAAAGCAACCCTTTTTCCATCGTAAACCCTGCAGAACCAAAATAAAAACGTGTCCAGCCTGAAAGGACTTGTCCCACATTTTGATACAGATAGACATACAGCGTTTTATCAAGGTAAGCACTGAACCAACGTCTTTGGAAAATATAGGGTGAAAGCAAGCAAAAACCAGCCAAAAGCAAATTAACCAGTTCTGAGCGAAACAGGGCACTGAACAACAAGATGCCGCGACAATAAATAAACTGCAAGAAAAGCGTCGCAAGAAAACATTGGCCTATAAAAAGACCGATGGCTTGTGTTTGAAAAGCGTTGAAATCTGTGATCGGGTAGCGGGCATCAAAGGTCGGTGATAAAATCGTGACCGGTAGTTCCAGGGAACCAAAGCCGAATTGAATACCAGAACCCAACCAGAGAAAGAACATGGTCCCAAGCGTTGCAATTGCAGAACCGACCATCAATACTGCCGTTTTGCTCCAAAGGATCTCTTCTGACGATAATGGCAGTGAAAGAAATAGGGATTTATGTCTTCGTTCTTTTGGTAAGCAATCGATCGCCAAAAATAAAGAAACAGCAAGCAATAGAATCGGTAAATATCCAGTAAAACTTCGCTGCAATGCCTGTATCCCCGTTTTTTGCTCCATGACTGCTTGCGAGAGTTTCTTATTCGGCAACTGGCTGAAGGCTTCCATAAGCTTAGCGGTTGAAGCATAACCAAAGCGACCGTCATAGGCAGCGTAGTAATTTTGAAACGTATAATAATCCGGTGTATAAAAAACATTTCGTTCATCGGTAAACTGCAACGCCAACTGGTACCACGTAGTTGTTCCTCGTGCATAAGCTTGCCAGTTTTCATCAACTAGTGCATCTAATCGTTGTTTTTCCGCTTCGTTCCATGGGGTAAACATTTCAACTGCTAAGCTTGCCGACCAATGGTCAGAAGGATTGGCTGCTTGTTGATCAAGAAAAACTTGTCGCACAGTATAGCGTTGTTGCATTTCTGTTTTATCTACTCGTTCAATCGGGCGAAAATCTTTTTGCCAAAAACTGTAAACGCCGCTATAGATAAGAAGCAAGCAAAAAAGACCAATAGTTTTCTTGCTCTTTAAGAGTTGTCGTAATTCAAATAAAAAATAGTCTTTCATCCTTTGCCCCCTCTCAACAAGCGATTCTGTTTATCCGCAACGAGCATCAAAGCTATACAAAGGAAGATCCACACCACCGTCAGCAGCCAACTAGCATAGACTCCCCAAGAAGTACCAGAACCCGATGCAAAGGCGCCCGAATAAAATTTATCCATAGCAGCTATATGAACTGGTAACAGTGGGATCTTTTGCAGCATCGGAATCAAGCCGAGCCCATAAAAAAGCACCAGCAAAAAGAAAGAGACGTATCGATTGGCTGCGATCATGTTCATGACAAACCCTAAGCATTCGATCAAACCAATCAGCAAGCCAAAAGAAACCAGGCTATATAAAACGCTCTGCCAAAAAGGTAAGGCTACCCAATCCCCATTGAGATAGACGGCTACTGGATACTGCCAATCCCCGAACTCCCACAGAAGGCTCATTGAAAGAAAGACGCCTAAGAAGAACACAATCAAAACGCCTAAATTTGTAATCCCTTTAACCACAATTTTACTTAACATCCGAATCGGAAAAATCTGCGGGTACGAGCGAATCAAAGAGAAGTGTTCTCTTTCTTCTATCAAATTGTCACTGGCAAAAAAAGCCCAAAAGAAGAAGCCAAAATTCAGCAAAAAGGTTATTGCCAAAGCGACAGCGGTCTGGGCATTGGCAGCCGTGAGGACCGGCTCTTTTTCTTGCTCGACTAAAGCTTGATAGACCTTCTGATCTTGTTCGATTGCCCATAAAGGTGGCAAAAATCCTTTGTCATCAACTTCTGACGCCCAAATCTGCTTTTTTAGTTCTGCAATTTGAATACTCGTTTGATTAAATCGTTCGTATTCTTCCATAATCAAGTTGGATAACTGTCGCGAAGTCAGTGTATTGTTTTCAAGCAAAAGTTGATACACCTCTTGTTCAGCAGGTGAACCCGACTGATTGGCTTGGTAGCGATCAACAAGCCGTGAGGCTTCCGCTTTTTCTGCAGTGATCGTGGCGGGTAAGTTGATGGGTTCCATCAGCTTCAAATAAATGGAAAAACAGCAACCTAAACTAAAGGCACCAATGAGCAGGAAGAGGAACGTTTTCTGTTTGACAGATTTGGCTAACTGGTTTTTAAAGTAGTTCATTTGCTCTCCTCTCAAAAAAATAATTATTCATTCTTTTAGCATACCTTTTATGGGAGAAAATGCAATCTAAAGTCTGAAAATTCTTTCAAATAGCATTAGGAAAAGTTATTGACAAACCTGTTGAAAATCAGGTAAGATATTTTCTAGACGCGGCGTGACAGAACTACCTCAGCCTGCGTTTCCTTCTATAGTATTTGCGGAAATGACGGAATGGCAGACGTGCAAGATTGAGGGTCTTGTGAGCAATCGCTCGTGTGGGTTCAAATCCCATTTTCCGCATCCTTACAGCTTCCCCATTATGGGAAGCTGTTTTTTTGTTTGCTCAAAAGATTCCCCATGGCGATCCTTCGATGAATTCTTTCGATCGCTTTGATCTTGAGCGTCTACTCCTAGAAAGTTGATACGAAGCTTCCTTTCCAAAATGTAAAAATCGATAAAAACTCTTTTATCATTGCATTTCACACTATTTTTCATATAAAATGAATAATATAACAATTATTCTCGAAAGCTGGTTCGATGCTCCGCTTTTTCTTATTGGCGGATCAGAAACAGTTGCCTGAATTTACTGGTGATGAAAAATCTTTTCAGCATTTTTCCCATTCACCCTCTCTCCTCCTTCCCCCAGATAAACAAACCTCTTCCGACCGTTTTCTCAGTTACTTTCGATAGAAAGAAGGAGCCTAATGAAAAAAAGAGTACTGATCACCCTATTGTCATTCGTTATTTTGCTTATCGGTTGCGCAAAGGCAGATGAAGAACTGTCAGAGACCGTTGCACTTGGCATCGACGCACGACTGGAATATACAAACCAATCCGGAACGGGCTGGGCCTATTATCACCCAGCAACCTTAGAGTTGTTGATTGCCGGCAGTCAAGCCGAATTGGCTATTTTGGAAGAGCTTGATTCTTCCGACGAAGATCTTTATCAGTTAATCAGCCACACAATTGATTTGATTGCAACCGCTGAACGAGCGTTAGTGGAGCGTCGGATCGATGTCCCTGCTTGGTTTGCTGCCCGCATTGGTTATAGCCAGGCTCTGGCTGCGATTCATGAACGGAGCCCTATCATTCTCAGTAATCATGACAACCTCAACCGTCTACTGGAGGTAGCAAACGAAACGATTCCTGAAGCCGACCCGCGTCAAAAGCTGGGGCTTTTGGCAGACGATATTGCGCAGCTTCAGCAGCTCACCGAAGATGAGCTAACTCTTCATCGCTGGATCAAACTTGACGACGAACTCACCGCCACTGTTTACCACACAAGTGAAACGAATGTTGACGTCTTCGTTTTTTCGAAGCCCGAAGAGGAGTACGCATCTGGATTTACTGTTCTTAATCGGGAAACTGCCGACGAGCAAAAAGCTGCATTCTATGAAACGATTTTACGAGGGCTGGTCGTAAATATTCCTCGTGAATCGTTGATGTTTATGAATCGATTCGATCAATCTTCAGATGAATATCAGCTGGCGGTGATGACCTATGGCTTTGATCATGACATTGATCAAGACATGGTCACTACCGTGTATCAACAGCTTCAAGAAGCAAACGCAAAATAAGAAGCAGCTACGGCTTTGCAGCAAGAGCAAAGCCAGCAAAACCAGGACGAACAAACTCAGACCGAGAATGAAGGAGCTTCAGAACAAAGACGAGCGATCGCACGTGCCGAATCCTATACGAACCTCATGGCTTTCTCACGTGCACGATTGATCCAACAATTAGAATTTGAAGGGTTTACCCATAATGATGCGCAATGGGCAGTTGATCAGCTCACGATTGATTGGAACGAGCAGGCGTTGAAGAAAGCAAGTAGTTACCATTCCTTGATGAGTCTTCCTCCAGACAACATTCGCCGGTTATTGGCTTCCGAAGACTTTTCAGAAGAACAAATCGACTACGCGATGACAAACATGGGTAACTAAAAACTAGCGAACAAAAGGACATCGCGATGCCTTTATGATAGCCCTTATATTGTTGCTATTTTTTATACCCAAGAAAGTGCTCGATCTGATGCGTTCATTCGAACAAAATGGCGAAGTTTACCAGAGTCCCCGAGGAGGAGAAAAATGAAAAAACAAGTTTTGTTGCCATTATTACTGATACTATCCCTGATTTCAGGATGTGGGACGATAAATTTAGCAAGTCCTGAGGAACTTTCTGAGCGCATCGGCGCCGCTTTGGATGCAGGTTGGGAACATACCTATCATGCAGAAAAGCTTACTTATGAGTTAAGTATTGAAAATTTAGAACTGATGATTCGAGGCAAAGAAGCAGAATTGGCCTTTCTAGAACAGGTCAATAGCAACTCAAAACACAAGGCGGCATTCATTGAAAACACGGAAAAAATGATTCAACTCGCCCAAGAAGCGATCGAAGCTCGCTATCTGGATATGCCCAGTTGGGTTGCCGCTCGGAATGGTCGTATCGCAGCCTTACTTGCCATCCATGAGGAAAGCCCGATCATCGTCAGTAGACGAGCAAAATTGCAAGAATTATTCAAAGAATATGAAGAGGATTTGGCACTAGTGACAGCTAGGGCAAACACTCCATTTGCCGATGAAGAAGCGTTCAATGAAGATACACGAGAAAAGCTTGGTTTGACGCCTGATACACTTGAACGTTTACACCAACAAAGCGACGACCAAGATATCGAGTGGCAGACCACTATTGATTTGGTGAACGGCGTGACCATGAATGTCTTTTCAACAAAACATGAGCCAGTGGAGATTCTCACATTTACGAATGCTGGCGAAAAATACCCTGCCGCAATCACTTTGTTTAATGGGCAAACGACGGAAATCGTTCCCGAGATAATGACTCCTTACGAAGCCGTTTCCGCTTATTTTTACGAAATTGCCGATGCAGTTTATGAAACGATTCCAGTCGGTTATCGATTTCTGGTTGAATCACTATGGCTTGAACTGGAAAACGACAATCGTTTTCAATTTAGAACCTACGTGTTTGATAACGAAGTGACCGAGGAAACGATTTTAGCAGGGTTTCATTTCGCCCCGACTGTAGCAGCACGCTATGAGCGCGAAAACAATGCGACAGAACGAGAACGTGAAGCCTTTTTCCTCGTTAGAGCGCAAGGAAATCGTCGCTTTTATTCAAAACAAGAGATGGCAGAACTGTTAGAAACAGAAGGTTTCACTGCGGAGGAAACACAATGGGCACTAGAGACCCTTGACGTAGATTGGTATCGCCATGCTTTAGGGCGCGCCAATCAATCCCGCCGGGTGTTAGGGATCCGTCAAAGAAATATGGCCGCTCATCTTGAAGGGAACGGCTTCTTACCTGATGAGATCGAATTTGCGATTGAAAACATGGAAAATTAGTATGTAGTGGACGAGACAGATCCCATTCCCCATTTTTTCTTAGCGTAAACAAAAAACCGACCAATCTTCCTGTTTAAGATTGGCCGGTTTCTTTATTTTTTGGTTTTGATTGGTACCATGGCTTTGCGCCGATGCTGTTTCATTATTGCTTGAAGACCATAGACACCAACTCCGATAATTCCTGCAAAAGCCGAAAAAGCAATAAAAATCACAGGAGACGCCCCACTTTCTATTAATTGTTTCCCTTGGACAAAGAAAAATAAGCCCATGCTGATCAATAATGCTAGAAATAGTGATTGTCCCGCCCCGTTTTTTTTCATGCTTGCTCTCCTTTTACTTGATTATAGGTTATTCTCTCATTTCATGAATGAAAAAACCTCCATCTTAAGGCTGATTCTTTCTTTCGATGATCAGATTGATCCCATTCGGATCAGTCAAATGCAAGCGGCTGTCTGTTTCTAACTCATAAGAAACGCCACTTGCCTTTAGATGACTTCGTAACGTAGAAAAAGCAAAAGCTGGCAAAACGATCGTAAAGTACGCTAAGCCTAGATCCTTTTCCTCCATAGCTGGAACATTTCTTCCCATCCAAATATTCGATCCGATATGGTGATGATACGAACCAGCAGCAAAAAACTTTGCTTGGCTACCAAAATCTGAAGTCAAACGCATGCCTAAAACTTCGGTGTAGAATTCTTCTGTTTTTGCCAGATCCGCCACTTTCAAATGGACATGCCCCACCGTGGTGCCAACTGGAAAAGTCGTTTGTGATCGGTCAGCGGCTCCCAGCACGCCTTGCGCGTCCATTTCGATAGTAACGCCCACGATCTCACCGTCTGCTCGAATATCCCATTCACTCTTCGGTTTGTCACGATACACTTCGATCCCGTTTCCTTCTGGATCGGTCAGGTATAACGCTTCACTATACCCATGATCGCTAGCACCATCCAGAGGGGCTTTGGCCTCCAAATAATGAATCAGCATATTTCCTAGGTCTTTACGGCTAGGCAAAAGAAACGCCGTATGGAAAAGGCCTGTTTTCCGTGTCAAAGGCAACGGATCACTTACCTTCTCTAGGACTAAAAGCTCTTGTGTCCCCACGCCCAATCGCGCGTGATCTACACTTTGCTCCAATAAAGTTAGGCCAATCACGTCCGAATAAAACCGGCTCATTTTTTCCATATTCGCTACTTTTAAAACGACTTTGCCAATTGCGGCTGTTGCATCGATTTGATAGGTTGATTGAATCATTGTCATCGCTATTTCCTCTTTTCTAAACAGTTAAGTTCACTTGTACCTTTAAGTATAACACTAACTTTTAGTAAGTAAATAAATCTGCTTGTTGAGGAAAGGATTCCTTGATCTCCCGTGACTCCTTGTAACAAAGCTTTTCCTCATCAGTCACAATCAAAGACAGCTCGCTCACTTTTGCAATGCTTCAATCAGTGAAATGGCCGGCTGCATCGCTTCTTCGGTCGTCCCTTCTAACACAACATAACAAAACGGCTTGTATTCAGCGGTGATGGCCAATAGTTGTTGATAATCAATCCTTCCTTCTCCCAATGGCACTACCTTGATTTTACCATCGATTACTTGATAGTCCTTCAAGTGCAAGCAAACGATGGCATCACCAAAGCGGGAAAAAGCTTCCCTTGTCAAAGCGACTTGCTCTTGATAGTTCTTCGCCGTAATCAGATTGGTTGGATCAAAGATGATCCCTAAATAGTCAGACGGTACTCGTTCCAGCAATTCTTCGATTCGATCGATCGATGATAGTGGATGATTCAAGCCCGCTTCAATCCCTAGCATCACTTGATGTCTCTTAGCCACTTGGACCAAACGCTTGATCACCTGAACCAAATCATCGAAAACGACGTCACTGAAATTTTCCTCGGTATACCCCATATTTGGCAAAACCGAACCAGTTTCACTTGCAACCATAGCTGCATCAAAGTATTTGGCATGTGCGAGAAAGGTCTCGAATCTGGATAAAATCGCTTCCCGTTTTTCCAGATCAGGATGGATCAGATTACTATAACAACTCAATAAAGCGACCTGAACATGAGATTGACCAAAAACACGTTTAAAAAAGCGGCCTAAACCAGGGCTTAATTGCTCTGGCTCTGCCCATTGCGGGAAGGATTTATTTAATGCAAATTGAATGTTATGAATGTTTTTGGCGGCAATTTTTTGCGCTAATTCTTCTGGGGACCCATAATTCTTTAAATCATGCCCCCGAACAGTTAGTTGAAACATAGCTTCTCCTTTCTTCATTGCTTTTGAAGCAAAAAGAAGACCAAGCAGCGAATCACTTCAACTGGTCTTGGTCTTCCAATCATTCAGCAGTAGCGGCTCCTCATTTCATCCATTCCTTCTCAACAGATGATCAGAACCTTTTGTGACCTTTATTGTTGTGAACGATAATCTTCCGTGAACTCATCAATGATTTGCTGTCCACCATTTCTTAAGAAGGTTTCGATCGCTGTATCAAACCCATCGATCTCGATTTCCCCAGTCATATATTGGTAGTAAGCGTCTGAGATTCCTTCAATCAAGCTTGACCATGAACGATCATAGGTTTCAGAGGTCAGCGATTGTGCAGGATTGATCACCGCAAACTCTTCATTTTCCCGAATCTTTTCATTGGCTAAGTTGACATATGGGTTGCTTGAAGGGAAAACTGTTACTAATTCTGATGGACGAGACGAAGAAAATGGTTGTACTTCTTGTTGCCACTTCGTATCATCTAAACGGACATAGACACCCTCATCATCAATTTCATAATGGACCCCTTCGATCCCTTGCGTCATCAAGGTAAACGGCTCTTCGTCCATCAAATCGTTGATAAATTTCAAAACAACACGTAAGTCTTCTTCGGTTTCAACATTGTTTTTCGGAATGGCTAACCAACCGCCCATTCCACCATTGGTATCAGAAAGGATACGACGTTCCACATTTTCATGGACGATATCATTGATCAAGACCCATTCCATATGCTCTTCATCAGTACCAGCTGCATCATCAATGTAGTTACGTACTTCTTGCAAACCACTCAATACAATCCCACCACGACCTTGAACGATATAGTTCTTCTGATCATTTTTCGCCATTACCGCAAAATCAGAATTCATCCAGCCGTTATCATAGATATTACGGAACCATTCCATTGCTTCTTTGTATTCTGGTTGCATAAAGGATGGCATCACTTCATCATCATCCGTGATCGTAAACCAATTGTCTGCACCAAAGTAACCTGAAAGTGAACGGAACCCAACATTAAAGGACTCATCACGTTCAACGAATCCGACCGTGTCATCTACCCCATTGCCATCTGGGTCTCCTTCTGTAAAGGCTTGTGCCACAGCTGATAATTCTTCTAAAGTCGATGGCACGTCCAACCCTAAATTGTCTAACCAATCTTTTCTTACGAGGACACCATAACGAGCGATCGGTTTTAGAAACGGTACACCATAGATATGACCATCGATACGAGAAGATTCTAAGCGATCCTCAGAAATTTCTGCCAGATTCGGAAACTCTTCTAAATAGGGTTCCACATCCCAGAACATTCCAGATGCTAGCGAACTACGGACGGTTGTGTTATTGATTTCTGTCAAACTTACGATATCTGCTAAAGAATTTGACGCTAATGCTGCATTCAAGCGTTCTGTTTTTGATGCGTCCGGCACCCATGTAAAGTGGATCTCGACCCCTGTATATTCTTCTAACTTTTGTGTTACATCCCCAGATGGAGGTGAAGCGGTATGCAGCATCGCCATCCAAGAAATACTTGTTTTTTCATCACTTTCTGGTCCATCAGATGAACCTCCGCCATCGCCGCAGCCTGCTAAAAACAGTCCTGCACATAATAATAAACTTGCTACTTTCAACTTTTTCATTCGTTACCCTTCTTTCTCTATTTTTAGGGAATCATCATCGAGCGGATCTTTCCCTTGATACTTAAAGTACGTAAAATCGGCATAGCTTCCAGCAAAGTGATCTAGATCATGGGCACTGATTCCAATGAAATTCCCTGTAAAACCACCAGACAAGAACTGGATGTTTTGCTTTTTAAAGGGATGCCACGTTTGTGATTGCCGATAGAACCATTCTGCTTCTAGATAAGAACCGACTACTTTCAATCCGATCGGCTCACTTGAAGCAACGAGTGGCAATTTATCTGGGAACAAGTGAAATTCTCCTTCACAACACCGAATCAGACGAAGGATCTTGCCGTCTTTTTCATCATAAGTCACATAGAAAAACAAATAGTTTTCTTCGTTTAAGAACAGCGACAATCCAGCCATCTGATTAAACGATTGGGGGTGGTATTCCATCACTGTTTCAGCTTCAAAACAAAAGTCTTGTTGACGAATCGCCAATAAGTGCTTATGAAAGTTCGATTGCATCGATTCTCCGCCGATCAATCGCAAATACCCTGGTCGCTTACTCAGATTGCACCACTCTTCATTGGGCAGCAATCGCCTACCGTTCCATTCTTTTTGCAATGATCCTTTAAAATCATCCATAAAAACAGCAGGTGATGCCCTTTGCTTCTGAGCGTCGCTAGCGAGTCTGATGGTTTGATCTGGGATCGTATCATCATTGCTAAGACGCAGCCATCCTTCGTGATCCCAATAGACGGTTTGGAGTGCCGTCTCTCGTCCAAGGATCGCTGCCTCTTCTACTGGCCGAGTCATCAAATAGCTCATGACCCATTCTCCTGATGGTGCAATCGTCAAACTGCCATGACCTGTACATTGAAAAGGGGAATCTTCGCGCTGATAGGCACGCATCATAGGAAAATGCGGATCTACTTCATAAGGCCCAGTGATGGTTTTACTACGACAAACCGTTACCGCATGACCTGCACCCGTTCCTCCTTCTGCCGTCAGTAAGTAATAACACTCACTGTGGTAATAAAGATGCGGTGCTTCAGTCTTCGCCAGCTGGGTTCCAGAAAAAATTGGCACTCTGTCACCGATCAATCGGCCTTGTACTTCAGAGTATTCTTGGAGCACGATCCCCACCGATTTATTTGGTGTATCCTTACGATAATCCCAAAGCGCATTCAATAACCAGATACGCCCCTCTTGATCATGAAACAAGGACGGATCAAAGCCACTACCATTTAAGTAAATGGGCTCACTCCATGGCCCATGAATCGTAGGAGCCGTGATGAGATAGTTTCGACAGTCTTTGAAGGGACGTGTCGTGTTGCGAACATTTGTATAAACACAATAGTATTGTCCGTTTGCGTAACTGATTTGCGGTGCCCAAATGCTGCAATTTGCTGTGTTACCTAATAAATCCACCTGATTGGTCAGAATATCTGTTTCATGGGACCAATTGACTAGATCTCGAGAACAGTAGACCCGAATTCCTGGCAACCACTCAAAGGAAGAAACCGCTAAATAATAAGTATCCTCGACTTTTAAAATACTCGGATCAGGATGAAACCCTCTTAAAATCGGATTATTGATCATTGCCTTCATGCAACCCCTCCTTGTTTGCTGACTGTGTCCGTTGTTTTTTTGTTGTGTCGGTCATCGCGATGGAGAAAACAAAAACCCGCCGCTAAAAAGAAACAAAAGGCAATCGGAAAAGCGATCATTTGACTACCAATCAATGTCACGACACCAGTCAAAAAATAAATAGCACAAGATTGCTTTCGATAATTACGATAGCGAACAAGCATCGTCGCCACTGAAACCAATATCAGGAGTGCCAACAGCGTGAAGCCAAACCAAGCACCGAGTGTTTGAAATTGCGCCAATGCTGCTTCTGCCGTCATTTGATTCAGTACAGTGGGAAACACACGTTGAAAGATCTCTTCGAACTGCTGGACAGTCATTTGATTGATCGCCAAGGAAAAGCCGCCCATCAACACCAGAGCGAGAACCATCCCGATCCAGCCAGACCATTTTGCCTTGCTCATTTTTCTATCACTCCTTCGAAAGTCACCCATTCAGGACGTTTGGGGCTTGTTTGGTAACAACACATTCGCTCCGTGAACGCGACCGTTTGGTGGCTTGCTGTTTTTCCCCAATCAGACCATCCGCAAGGGGCGAGCTGTTGATCAAAGCAGCAGGATAAAAAGGTGACTTTGGCGTCATTACGCCAAGGGCGGCCTAGATAATAGGCTTTGTCCCCTGTCACCCGACACCGATCGAAGGTTAACCCGCTTGCTTGTTTGCTAGTTGAGGCAGCAGTTACGTAGTTCGTTTGTGGTGTATTTTTACAATGCAGGCGACACTCTTCAAAGGTGACGGAACCACCGCCAAAAATAAAATCGACTGTTCCACTGATCCTGCAATGCAAAAACAAACTCTGTTGTTGGTCAAAGATTGTTTTTCGCCAAGGACTGATCATTGGTTCGCCTTCTTTGGTATATTTTGGCAATGGACCCAGACACAAGGTATCTTGAAAAGCATCGAGATGACAGCGTTCGAAGCGAATGTCATCCCCTTCGATATAGACGGCAACTGCTTGCCCGACTGCTTGCCCATACCCTGCGTCATTGATGATGGTCAGGTTTTTTACAAAGACTTCTCGGCTATTGATAAAGAGCGTCGCTGTTTGAAAGGTTCCTCTTTTTTGCCCATTTTCATCGGTTTGCTCGGCAGCCAAGTGGTAGCATAAGAACGTGTGGGGTTCCGCGATCAACGTAAGCTGGTTTTTATAGATTTTCACCTGTTCTTGATACACGCCAGAGGCGATCGTGATCTCACAAGGTGCGTTTAAGGCTTCAGCAGCCAACACGGCTGCTTGGATACTCATAAAATCACCCTTTTGCGGCTCTTTACTAACCTTTAGCTTGATAGGAGGTGTTGTTTTAGAAATTCGATCCACTGCGCTCTCATCTCCTTGGTTTCTTCATGACCACCTGGCAAGCAACACGCCTGCCAATGCTCCTTGTAGCCTATTGCTTCATAATGCTGCCCGACCTGCTGATCCAAACGAGCGACGCCGCTTGAGGGGCAGCCACGATCCTCTTTGCCAACCAAACTCAAACGCGGGCGTGGTGCGATCTGTTTTTGGATCGCCGCAGTCGTAAAGTCTTTCAACACATTAGGAACATAATAGTAAAACCCATGTTTGCTTAGCCGGTCCTCTTTGATCAATGCTTGATAGTCCACTTGTACTGCCATGTCCACCACCACTGATATCCGTTCATCTAGCGCTGCCAACCACCAGCTCATCAAGCCCCCCATAGAAAGTCCCAATGTGGCGATAGCGGAATGTTTCACTTCTTTACGGGAAGCAAGATAGGTTAAAAACTGTTGATTGTCATAGATTCGTTGTCCCCATAATGTTTTGCCTTGCAACAGAAACCGCTTGTAGCTATCATTCTCACCGTTTTTTCGTTCGCCAAAGCCCCACATGTCGATCACTCCAACGGCGACGCCCAGCTTCATAAATGCAGCGAATAGGCTTTCTTTTTGCATATACGGCGGACTTTGTCGCAGTTCTTCTTTCCCCATCGTGAAGTCGCCGCCATGAGAATGATTGAACAAAACGAGTGGAGCAAGTTGCTGAGAGCTGGGATAAGCAAAGTATGCAGGGACATCCTCTTCTTGATTTAATCGTAGAAGTAAATGTTCCAAGGTATAATTTTGCACCTGCTCTTTTGTTTGCTGAACCACTTGTGGTGCAACTTTCATATCAGGACCTAGCAGCTGAAGTAATTGAGGATTTCTCACAAAAAATCTCCTTGAAATGCCAGAGGCTGACGATTCTCAAATGACTGTGTGACGGTGATTTCCTGGCTATTCTCGATATGGAACGCTTCAGTTACGCCTTCCAAATTGATACGATCAAACTGAATATTCCGTCCACAGCCAATATAAAAACCTTGTTTTGTCATCTCTTCGATACCTGTCATCATCGCAGGCTTTCCTGGAATTGGGTGCTCAGCCATAGAGACGGCAATATCTTGGAAAGTGATATCTGAAATAAATTGTTCAGCCAAGCCATAAACAAACCCAGCGGCCGCATGGACATTCCGAGCCGAGATATTTGCAAAATGAATTCTCCGGAAATGAGGGGTTTCCTCGGTGATCGGGTACGGATTTTTATCCCAAACATACTTTTCTTTGCCTTTCGGTCCACAGAAATAGTAAAGATTTAAAGTGAATGGACAGATGACATTATCCATCACAATGTTATTCACTCGAATATCTTCGATCGTTCCGCCACGTCCACGACGTGATTTCAAACGAATCCCACGATCGGTATCTTGAAAAATACAATTACTAATAGTGACATTACGAATATCGCCGCTCATCTCACTCCCTAGAACGACGGCCCCATGCCCATGAAGCATATGGCAATTTACGATCGTGATATTCTCACAAGCGACCCGTTCTTTAGTGTCCTCCGTTCCTGATTTGATGGCGATGCAATCATCGCCAACATCGATATGACAGTTACTGATGCGGACATTTTTACAAGATTCAGGATCGATCCCATCCGTATTTGGCGAATCCGCTGGATTTTTGATGCGAAGATTATCGATCGTTAGATTTTGACAAAGAATCGGATTGACGGTCCAACTGGGTGAATCGACAAGACGGATATCTTTCAACGTAATTTGCTGGCAAGAGTCAAAACTGATTAATTTTGGTCGTGGATAAGCAAGCTGTTCACGATTTTCCCGAAAGGTCTTCCACCATCTTTGCCCTTGCCCATCAAGCATTCCTAGTCCTGTGACAGCGATATTTTCCGCATTCTCGGCATATAAACAAGAGGCATAAACTTCCCGTTTGACCCCTTCCCAGCGAGACAAAACGACGGGATAGTCTTTGGGATCATCAGAAAATACTAAGGTCGCCCCCAATAGTAGGTGCAGTTCAATGTTACTTTTTAAAAAGAGCGCACCCGTCGGATAGCGTCCTGCTGAAAAAGTGATTCTGCCTCCTCCTTGTTGATGCAATTCATCAATTTTTTCTTGAATCGCTTCTGTCAACAGACCTTCTTTTCCTTGTAAATCAGCTGTAGTCAATTGGATATTCATTTCTTGCTTCCTTCCTCCGTTAATGGTTGAAGCAGTAAACTCGCTTGTAAAAAGGCACCGTATCCTTTGAAATCATTCGTGATAACGGGTTCACTGATATAGTAAACATACGTACCATCCCGATTATCTGGTCCACCAAGACCAGCAACTTCACAGTTTCTGATCAGATTCAACCAGCCTTCTTTTGTTAAAAAGACAAACTCATCCAACAATCCTTGATAGGTCTCTTGGGCAAACACTTGCCATTTTTGATCGATGATCCCTGCTTTGACCGCTTTTGCTGTTGCGTAACAAATCATTGAAGAAGCGGATGCTTCTAAATAATTCCCACGCTCCCTGCCTTTATCTAAGACTTGATACCACACTTTTTTCTGGGGATCTCTTACTTTAGCAAGAGCTTCTAGACAGGAGACAAACATTTTTTCTAATGGATTCTTCTGCTCTGATTCCCCTAATAGCACCATCGTATCGGCGAGAGCCATCATGAACCATCCCATTGACCGTCCCCAGAAATTTTTTGAACAACCGGTCTTGGGATCTGCCCACGGCTGGACTTTTTGTTCATCCCACGCGTGATACAAAAGACCCGTTTTTGGATCTAGGGTATGCGTAAAGCATAAGGTGAATTGCTTGATTACATCTGCCAATGCTTCTTCTTTATCAAATGTCAGTGCGTATTCTGTCAAAAATGGGGCCCCCATATATAAGCCATCTAACCACATTTGATACGGATAGATTTTTTTATGCCAGAACCCGCCTTCGCTCGTTCTTGGCATCTGCTGTAATTGTTGATACAGCGTGTCCAAGGCGATCTTGTATTTTGACGCTCCTGTTTCTTTGTATAGCAAGAATAAACATTTGCCATTATTGATGTAATCGATATTCATCGCATCCATCTGATAGTTTTTGATACGACCGTCTTCGTCAATATAAACATCCATCGTGTTTTGGATATAGTCCAAATAGCGTTTGTCACCAGTCTGTTCATAGGCTTCTTTCACGCCTTGCAAAACGACCCCGATGTCATAGGACCATTTTCCGTGATAAATTTTTTCTTTGCATAAGTAGTCATAGCGCTCAAATAATGTGTTCAAAGCAATTTCCGAATAGTTCTTCATGTACGATACTTCCTTTTATTGTAGTCTCCTCAATTCATAGAGCTGTTTCAATGAATCCGTTTTACTGGCTGTATTTCATGAGGGTTCAGCTTGTTCTGCTATTTTTCAGGTGTTTTCTAGTGACCGTTTTGTTCACGGACCAGTAAAAGTCTTTGAGCCGTTTTCTTTAGATAATGACCTCATCTCCTTTACTGGCAACGGTTTGCTCCGTAGTCGATGCCGTTTTTGAAACCACCTTATCTGTTTCAATTGGGTGGATATCTTGAAGAATTTTTTTACCAGCAAGGGCAAAAACACCACCAACTAAGCTGCTCCCCATCAAAATGAGGCCGATCAAGAAATAGCTGCCAAGAACTAAATAGCCAACGATCAAAATCGACCAACTAATGATCGAATAATGCAGATAGCCTAAACCTAACAACGCACTCCCTCGCAGGATCTCAAACACGGTCACAAAGTTAGTGGCTGCCATGACGGTATACACGTGCATGAATAGAAAGAGAAACGCAATCAAAAAGAGGACATTCGCTACTTGGATAAACCATGGAAATGGCGCAAATATATTGGTGATCACGATTGCTGCGATGATGAGAAACAACCAACTGATCAGCACCGATTGTCGGAACCGTTCTTTACTATAGTAGAAAAAACTTTTGATCAAAGGCGGTCGTTCGTGAAGACGAAGCCAGCGATCATAATATTTCATCATGGCATACGAGGCTGGTCCGATTCCCAAAAAGATTCCCCCCAGAAGTGTCACACTTAGCCAAAGAAAATGAAGGGCGATCAGGGTCAAAAACGCGGTTAGCCCATCGTTGATTTTCGTGATTTTCTCAATCGTCATATGATCCCCTCTTTCTTAATAGATACCATCTTCCCCAATTTTTTTCGCCAAACGATTCGCAAAAACAACGAGGATCAAACCTACAAGACCTTTAAACAGCCCAACAGCTGTCGAGTAACTCAATTGACCATTTTGAATCCCGGCGGTATAGACAAAGGTATCAAAGATTTGGGCAACCTCACGGTTCATTGAGTTCATTAATAGGAACATATGCTCAAAGCCCATATCTAAGATCGAACCGATTTTTAAAATCATTAAGGTCACAATCGTCGGACGAATACACGGCAACGTGATGTGCCACATTTTACGTAGTTTGCCAGCCCCATCCATATCCGCAGCTTCATAAAGCTGTTCATCAACATTGGTAATAGCGGCTAGATAGACGATCGTCCCCCAACCGGCACCTTTCCAAAGATCTTGGAAAATGTACATTGGACGTAGCCAAGTACGGCTAGTTAAGAATGGGATACGTTCCCCACCAAGACTTTCGATCATGTTATTGATCACACCGCCTTCAGTCGTCAACAGGACGTAGAAGATTGAAACTACGATCACCCACGACATAAAATGAGGCAAATAAATAATCGTCTGGATACTTTTTTTCAAGCGACGGTTATTTACTTCATTTAACATAAGCGCCAATAAAATAGGAAAAGGGAAGGAAATCGTGATATTTAAGAAAAACATGATCAGCGTGTTGCGCATCAACATCACAAAAGTATCTTCAGTAAAGAGCCGAATAAAATGAGTAAACCCAACAAAGGGACTGCCTAAGATTCCTAAGAATGGCTGGTAGTCTTGAAAAGCGATGACTAAACCGCCCATTGGAATGTAACGAAAGATAATAAAATATAAAATACCTGGCAATACCATAATATAGAGCGCACGATTTTTTCTGATTTGCGCCCATTTTTTCTTTTTCAACCGCAGTCGCTGTTCTTCTTCAGTAAGTGGTGAGAAGTAATTATCAACTTTTGTTTCCATACTTGTTCCTCCGAGTTTTTTTGATTTGATAGTCCCATGGTAGCGTGTAAGAAAGATAACGTATATAATCATTTTCTCAGCATTGGAAAGGCATACATTTTTTAGGATTATTTCTCAGTCGAATTGGAAAACCATTGATTTATCAACGTTTATCATGATTGTGATTTTTTTAACATGTAAAAGTGATTATATACGTTGTCCCCGCCTCATGATACGTTGGAAATACCTATTTAAGTAAAAAAAGATGGAGGTTTTTCCTATGCAACAAACCCTAAAAAAAACGAACCGCCCGAAGAGTGAACGGGTTGTTCAAGGATTTATTATCGGTTTTCTACTACTCTTTACCTTAATGTGTCTCTTGCCTTTTCTGAACATTCTCGGAAGCTCCTTTGCTTCTTCTTCTGAGATTGCGACACGAACATTTATCATTATCCCACGTGAATTTAGCTTAAATGCTTACCGGTATATTCTCTCGACTCCCACGATTTTTACGAGTATTGGTGTTTCCCTTTTTGTGACCATCGTCGGAACGGTTCTTTCAATGATCTTGACCTCTTTTATGGCCTATGCTCTTTCAAGAAAATATTTGCATGGACGTGGCATCTTCAATTTTATTGTCGTATTTACGATGTTGTTTAGCGGAGGGATGATCCCAAGTTTTATTTTGGTACAAAGCCTCGGCTTGATCGATTCTCTCTGGGCACTGATCTTACCGAGCGCCATCAGTGCATATAATATGATCATTATGAGAAACTTTTTCCAAGGGATTCCTGATAGTTTAGAGGAATCAGCAAAAATGGATGGTTGCTCTGATTGGGGCGTCTTTTTCCGTATCATCTTACCTCTTTCCTTACCATCGATTGCGACGATCTCTTTGTTCTACGCTGTTAGTTATTGGAATACTTATCAATCAGCGATTTTGTACATCAATGATTCAGCGAAATGGCCGATCCAAGTGCTCCTTCGACAAATCGTGATTGTCTCCAGCGGGATGAACGCCGATGCCGCTAGTGTCGATGTTGTCCCCCCAGCACAATCCGTGAAAATGGCCGTGATCGTCGTTGCGACTTTGCCAATGTTGATCGCCTATCCATTTGTCCAGAAGTATTTCGTGAAAGGTGCCATGGTTGGTTCCGTCAAAGGGTAGCCAACAGGCAGCAAAGAAAAAAAGCGTTTTTTGATCGTTGATCAAAAAACGCTTTTTTTCTTTTAATCTTTGGATCGTTTGCGATACTCTCCGGGCGTCATCTGTTCTTTCTTTTTGAAAAAGCGGATGAAGTTTTGAGAGTTGGTATATTGTAGGTTGGCGGCGATTTCTTTGATGGTCAAATCGGTTTCTCTTAACCACTTTTTCGCGACTTGCAATCGATAGTTTTGTAAGTAATCGGCAAAATTGATGGATAATTCCTTTTTAAACACATTACTTAAGTAATTGGCATTATAATGCAACTGTTCAGCAATGCTATCTAAGGAGAGATCTTGGTCGTATTGTTGGTGTACGATCAAGACCATCTTTTCAGACAAGGAGCGAATTTCTCGATCTGTTTTGGCTTGTGTCGTTTCAACGATAGGTAAAACTAACTCTTGATAGATGATTTGCTCAACTTTGAACAAACTGGTTTGGTTGAGCACGGATTGATAGACTTTACGACTATTCTGCAAGCTAGTATGATCTGCTCCTAGGAGTTGCCCTAGCTGAACGATACTGTTGATCAACTTAAACAAGGCACTTTCAATCGTCAACGGATTTTTGTTTTCATGAATGATTTCGCGTACGACTTCTGTGTAACTCGTTTTGATGGTCGCTAGATCCCCACTACGCATTGCATCCAAAAAGGTGCTTTCTGCTTCTCTAGGGTACTGAACGATCGCGTTATTGTCTAATTGTGCCGCAATGTCGTCAAAAAAGATAATGACTTCTTCCCCTAAATTCATTCGATAGTGCAAGGCTTCTTTAGCGTTATCAACCGCTAATTTGGTTTCTACGAGGCGGTCGTAGGATTGTGAGACCCCACAACTTATTTTGATTTTCAAGTAATCTTTTGCCGCTTGATGGATCTTTTGACAATAGGTCAATACTTGTTTTTGGTCAACTGATTCAGGAAGCTTTAAAATTGTTCCTTGGGTTTCTTGACTGGAGATGATTGGCTGAAAACGCAAATTCGCCGGAATGATTTCAGAAACGAGATTCTCGATGGCAAGCAAGAATATATCAATAGTCGCTGTTTCTCGTCCACACAAATCATCGATTTGAATCAGTAATACGGCATAGTGTTCCGTTTCGGATACTTCATACCCAAATTGTGACAGTTTTAAGTGACTATCTGCTTCTGAGATACAGCCGCGAAACAAGTTTAATAAAAACAAGGATTCTAACTCGGGCTTTTGGTGTTCAACTTTGACGGCGAGATCGTGGTTTTGATGTAAGACCTGGTCGATATCGGAAATCAACTGATTGACTTCTAATTTCTGACCTTGTTTTTTGGGCTTTAAAAGCTCACCGATCCGATTGATGGGTGAGGTAGCCACGATCGCAATGCGATAGGATACTAATAAAAAGAGGATGATCAAAAGACTGCCAATCACGATCAAACCGTTTCTTAATTCACGGATTGCTTGCGAAACACTGGCAGGTGCCAGCCGGATCACATGATACCACTGATTGTAATCCGATTGTGTGACCACATACTTATTGTTTTCTTTGTCAGTGAAGATGCCATCGTCGTGGGCAGCTGCGATCATTGTTTCGTGTAAGTCAGAATCGATCACTTCACCATTATCGAAAAGTAGTTGTCCGTCCGCATGAAATATATTCAAAAAGGAATCGTCATGATCTGCCACCAACTGTGCAATGGTATGGTCTTGGATTTCAGCGATCCCCAAAGCAGTGGTTTCCTGTCGAAACACAGGCAGCGTCATCACCATTTTTAAATAGCCATCTTCTGGCAACCAATACAAGTAGCGTTGGTTGTCAATCAACGCTTGAAAAGCAGCGAATTCAGTATCATCGATCTGTTTTAAGGAGCCTTCTTCGATTTTCCAATGCTGATTCAAATTCACCAATTGGTAGCTGGCGTTTTCGATCCCCATCACACCAATGTAAGCCAGTTGCGAATTGATCTCGCGCACTTGTCGATAATTCGTCACGGAAAATGGCTGTTCCATCGTATCGGAAAAGCTTTGCGTGCTGCTATATGTAGAAAAGGCATACTCTACCATCTGAATTTTTTGATCCAGATTTTCTTTGACTTGGTTGACCAAATTATGTTGACTTTGCAAAAACGTTTCTTGAATGTTTTGATACGTTCGATGATAAATGACCCCACTAAACCCAAGGATTAAAGCGCTACCAATTAGAAAAATCAAAATAAATATTTTATAAAACAAGTTGGACGTTTGATGATAGCTTAAAAAGAATTTCATAGACTCCCTCCCATTACCTAACTATCTTCTTTTATACTAGCACATCCCAGAAAAAGTTCCTATGTTATTTTGAAAAATGTTTCACGTGTGCATCCTTGGTGTATTGACATTCTCGTGGGAACAAGCTATGCTTGAATCAAGCAAAAAGGAAGAAGGTTTTCTATGGTCACGATCAAAGATATCGCCAAAGTCGCTGGTGTTTCACATACAACTGTTTCTCGTGCGCTAAACGATAGCCCATTAATCAAGCCAGAAACAAAAAAGAAGATCGCAGCCATCGCTGAATCTTTACATTATGTGCCCAATGTCAATGCCAAAAGTCTGGTGAATCAAAAATCCTATATCATTGGTCTTTATTTTTCTCATCTATCCATTGGTACTTCCGATAGCTTTTTAGTCGAAGTGATCAAAGGAATCAGTGATACCCTACCATCCGAATATACTTTGGCGGTTCATGAATTATTGCAATCCGATACATTTGATGAAGAGCCGAATCGCCTAGATGGAGCGATCGTGATGAGTCAAAGTGATCGTGATGACGGCTTTATCGCTGCTCTTTCAAAGAAAAACATTCCCATCGTCGTTTTGAATCGTCAATTGCAGGATGCAACCTTGATGAATGTCACTAGTAATGATGCCCAAGGGGTCTATCAAATGATCATCTATGTGCTTGAACAAGGCTTTCGAAAGATCGCCATGATCGAAGGGATCGCTTCCTTTGGTTCCGCTAGAGAGCGTCGCAAAGGATTTATGAAAGCGATTCAAGAAAAGCAGCTTGTCTGCCCGAAAGAATACTTCGTTGCTGGCGACTTCTCTTTGGAAAGTGGTCAGCTGGGTGCCCAGCAACTACTCGCTTTACCTGAACCACCTGAAGTGATTTTTTGCGCCAATGATGATATGGCGATCGGTGCGATCAATGCCTGTCATCAAGCAGGACGAAAGATCCCAGAGGAGATCGGTATCATCGGTTTTGATGATAGTTCTTTTTCTCCCTATACGTATCCCCCATTAACAACGATCCGCAAACCAGTCTATGAAATGAGTCAATTGGCAGCAACTCTGCTGTTGCAAGCATTTGCCAATCAAGTAGTTGAGAAACAACATTTCTTTGATACCTCGTTAATCATTCGTCAATCGCTGTAAGCCTCTTGTTTTCAAGAGCGCTTACGCAAAAATGTTAACGTGTGCATAACTATTTTTTAAGGAGGATTCTATGAAAAAAATTACCGAACAACCCCATCAAACCTATCCAGCCCGAGTGATTCAATTCGGGGAAGGCAATTTTATGCGGGGCTTTTTTAACTGGCAGCTGCAGCAAATGAACAAACAAGGGCTTTTTAGTGGCAGTGCCGTTGTGGTACAGCCGATTGATCACGGCTTGAAAGAGCTGTTGGCACAACAAGAAAATCTCTACACCGTTATCTTAGAAGGACTTGTCGATGGCGCTTTATCTCAAACATTTGAAGTCGTCTCCACCATTGATCAAGTGCTGAATCCTTATCAGCAATGGGAAGACTATCTTGCTTTAGCCGAAGATGAGCAACTCGAGATCATCGTTTCTAATACGACGGAAGCAGGTATTGCGTTTCACCCAGAGGATACCTTACACGATACCCCTCCCCACAGTTTCCCTGCAAAACTGACCGCTCTTTTGTATCGTCGTTTTCAACGACAAAAACCGGGATTTTTGATCATTCCTTGTGAATTAATCGATCGGAATGGGGAAAAACTAAAAGAGATCGTCTTACAATATGCCGCATTATGGTCTTTGGAGTCAGACTTCGTCAACTGGTTAGAAAAAGAAAACACCTTCTGCTGCAGCTTAGTCGATCGGATCGTTCCAGGATATCCTCGCGATAAAGTGGCACAATACCAAGAGATTCTTGGCTATGAGGATGCCGTAATGGTCACTGCGGAACCCTTTATGCTCTGGGTGATCGAAGGAAGCGGCGTAGCCGAAAAGCTTCCCTTGCAAGAAGCTGGGTTGAATGTGATCGTGACAGAAGATATGACCCCCTATCGTGAACAAAAAGTACATTTATTAAATGGTCCTCATACGGCGATGGTTCCACTCGGTCTTTTAGCTGGTTTAGAAACCGTTGAAGAAGTAATGAACGACCGTGATTTTGCAGCCTTTTTGGATGGTCTTTTTCAGGAAGAGTTGATTCCAATGCTTGATTTGCCTAAAGCGCAGCTTGCAGCTTATGCGGACCAAATCAAAGAGCGCTTCAGAAATCCTTATGTGAAGCATCAGCTGCAATCGATCGCTTTAAACAGCGTCTCAAAATTCCGTGCGCGTCTTCAACCAGTCTTAACTCGTTATGTCCAACAAAACCAGCAGGTACCAAAACGAATCACTGCCGCACTGGCAGGATTGCTGACTTTCTATCTCACACGACCCTTTCAAGATGATGAGCTAGTGACAACCATATTTCAGCAAGTGAAACAATTACCAGCAGAAGAACAGATCGCCACTCTATTAAAAAATGAGCAACTTTGGCATGCAGACCTGAGCTTTATGACAGAGACAATCAATGAAATGTGCACATGCCTTAAACAAGACGGACCCCGCCAGTTACTTGCGTCGATTGACACCCCTGAGCCAAGTTTGAAATAAAGGAGAATCTTTATGTCCAGCACATTAACAGAAACACCCGCGCAACTATTGAAATTGCACCCTAAAGACAATGTCGCAGTCGCATTAAAACCACTAGCTGCTAAAACGACCCTTGCATTTGAAGGCCAAACGATCACCCTTTTTGAGGATATTCCACAAGGACACAAAATCGCCCTCAAAGATCTAGCACAATCACAAGACGTGATCAAATATGGCTACCCCATTGGACATCTCTTAACTGATGTTAAAACTGGCCAATGGTTGCATACCCACAATGTCAAAACCAACCTTTCTGGTACCTTAGCATACACCTATGCCCCTGATTTGCATCCCGTCCGTTATCCAAAAAGGGCTGCGACGTTCCAAGGGTACCGGCGGGCAAATGGCAAAGTTGGGATTCGTAATGATTTACTGATCGTGCCAACAGTTGGTTGTATCAATGGTATCGCTGAGATCATTGTTGAAAATTTCAAGAAGAATCATCCAGATCTTGGCACTTTTGATCATATTACGATCCTTAAACATCCCTACGGCTGCTCCCAGTTAGGCCAAGATCATCAAAACACCCGTCAAATTTTAATTGATGCGGTGCATCATCCAAATGCCGGTGGCGTCTTGGTCTTTGGCTTAGGTTGTGAGAACAACACCGTTCCCGAGTTTAAGAAAAACATGGGTGACTACGATCCAAAGCGCGTCAAATTTATGGTGGCACAGGAAAGCGACGATGAAATTGCGGTCGGCGAAAGCTTATTAGAAGAATTACTGGAAGCAGCAAAAGAGGATCAACGAGAAGCCGTTCCCTTGAGTGAGCTAAAGATCGGGTTAAAATGTGGGGGTTCTGACGGGTTTTCTGGGATCACCGCCAACCCTTTGTTAGGGGCATTTTCTGACTTTTTAGTTTCTCAAGGTGGCAGCACGGTCTTGACGGAAGTACCCGAAATGTTTGGCGCTGAACAAGTCTTGATGGCGCGTGCACAAGATGAAGCAACCTTTGAAAAAATCCTCCATCTAATCAACGACTTTAAAGATTATTTTCTTGCTTACGGTGAACCAGTCTATGAAAATCCTTCTCCTGGCAATAAGGCAGGCGGCATCACTACGCTAGAAGATAAGTCATTAGGCTGTACCCAAAAATCTGGGACTTCCGCTGTCGTCGATGTCTTAAAATATGGGGAAAAACTCCGTAAGCCAGGCTTAAGCCTGCTGGAAGGTCCAGGAAACGACCTTGTTGCCGCTTCTGCACTGGCTTCTGCCGATTGCCAACTCGTCTTATTTACTACTGGTCGCGGCACGCCATTTGGTGCCTATGTGCCGACCATGAAAGTTGCCACGAATCAAGAGATTTATCATAAGAAACCCCACTGGATGGATTTCAACGCCGGTCGCTTGTTGGAAGAGCCGATGGAGGTCGTGCTGGAAGACTTTATTCAAGCGATCATCGATACTGCCAGTGGAAAACCGACGCGTAATGAAGCCAACAACGTTCGTGAGATCGCCATCTTTAAAAATGGTGTGACACTATAACCAAAGAAAAGAGGTTCGACATGTTTTTAAATGAAAACTATTTACTGCCAAATGAAATTGCTCAAACCCTTTACCATGAATATGCCAAAGAACTGCCGATCATTGATTACCACTGCCACTTAGACCCAAAAGAAATCTATGAGGATCGTCCCTTTAAAACTATCACCGAGGCTTGGCTAAGTGGTGATCATTACAAATGGCGATTGATGCGCGCTTGTGGCGTACCCGAAGAAGCGATTACAGGCAATGCCAGTGATTATGAAAAATTTTTGGCATGGTGTCAAACAGTGCCAAAATTGGTGGGAAATCCCCTTTACAGTTGGACCCATTTAGAGTTAAAGCGATTTTTTGCGATCGATCTTCCCGTTACTGAAGAAAATGCCGAAACTTTGTGGAGGCTATGCAACGAAAAATTGCAGCAAAAAGACTTTACCCGAAGAGCTTTGATTGCTCGCAGTAACGTCGAGATCGTTTGCACCACAGATGATCCAGTCGATGATCTTCACTATCATCACCAATTAAGCCAAACAGAACAACGTTTTCGTGTCTTGCCGACCTTTCGACCTGACAAAGCGTTACAAATCGACCATCCGAATTTTCTTACCTATGTTACCAAACTCGAAAAGAGTGTCGAGAACGCGATCACTACCTACGATGCTTTCTTGAGAGCCTTGCGGGACCGTGTAACCTACTTTCACCAGCTTCACTGCCGCTTGTCTGACCATGCGCTGGATACTTTAGTGTATGCTGCGGACGAACAGTTATCCCTTGAAGCAACTTTTGCCAAAGCATTAGCTGGAGAATCTTTGGAGGAAAAAGAAGTCTCGTTCTTCAAAACCAATGTTCTAGTTGAACTGATGAAGCTGTATCACGAACATGGTTGGACAATGCAACTGCATGTCCATGCGTACCGTAACTGCAATCAACGAATGTTTGAGCGCTTGGGACCAGATACGGGCTACGATGGCATCAATGATCAACCACTGACTCAAAACTTGCAGAAATTATTGAACGCTGCTGATGCGCAAGACCATTTGCCTCAAACGATTCTCTACTCCTTAAATCCCAATGACTATGATGCACTCGTCGCTTTGATGGGGTGCTTCCAGCAAGAAGGCAATAATAAATTGCAGTTAGGATCTGGCTGGTGGTATAACGACACCCGCGCAGGCATGCGTCACCAATTGACGAAATTCGCAGACGGCAGTGTGATCTTTAACTTTGTCGGCATGCTGACGGATTCAAGAAGCTTTCTGTCTTACACCCGTCATGAATATTTCCGACGCGTCTTTTGTGAATGGCTTGCTGAGATCGTTGTACGTGGTGAAGCACCTGCTGATCTTCGTCAGCTAAAACCATTAGTAGAAAATGTCTGTTATCAAAACGCCAACAACTACTTCAAATTTTAGGAGAAAGCAAATGGTAAAAATCGTCATCGTCGGTGATTCCACCGCATCGATCAAAGAGCCTAGCGCTCGTCCAGAAACGGGCTGGGGAGAAAAAATCTCACGGTATCTACCCCAGCATCAAATCGTCAACTTGGCAAAAAATGGGCGTTCCTCCAAGAGCTTCATTGAAGAAGGACACTTGTTGCAGGCAGAAAAAGAACTACATGCTGGTGATTATCTCTTGATTCAATTTGGACACAATGATCAAAAAACAGATGGTCGCGGCACGACACCTGTTGAATATCAGCATAATTTAGCAACCTACGTGCAAACGGCACGCCAGCAGCAAGCGACACCGATCCTATTGACCTCGATCACTCGTTTGCATTACGTGGACCAACAACAACTTGATCCTTTGGCAGTCGGTCCTTACCCAGAAGCAATGCGTGCTTTGGCTACCTCCTTGGATGTGGTCTGTCTGGATCTTTTTGCCGCAACACAACGGTTCTTTTCAGCGCTGGAACCACAACAGGCGAAAACCTATTTTCTTCATTTAGAAAAAAATCAGCACCCCAAATATCCAGCCGGCATTACGGATAACACGCATTTGAATGACCTGGGTGCTACAGCCGTTGCCAAATTAGTTGCAGAATGTTTGAAAAATTCTCCATTACCGCTTGCACAACAAGTTCTTTTAGATTGAAACTCATTGTTCGTGTTGAATCTTCCCCTAACATAAATACGCTACCTGATTTTAAAAAGAGCAACTCAAGCAAAACGCTGCGAAGAACATTTTCCTTCACAGCGTTTTGCTTTTCCTTCTTTTTAAAAGATTTGTTTGCAATTGCTTTGCTTCAACCCATTTATCGCCAAGCTACCTTTTAAAGCCCTGCATTTCTTAGGTGTTGCACCATAAAAATGGGAACGATTGCAATCGTCCCCATCCTTACTACTGATTGTTTTATTCAGGTTGTTTCCCGATATACGCCAAGATACCGCCATCTACATATAAGACATGGCCATTGACAAAGTTTGATGCCTCAGAAGCTAAGAAAACAGTTGGTCCTGCTAAATCTTCTGGCTCACCCCAACGGGCAGCAGGTGTTTTCGCTACGATAAATTGATCAAAGGGGTGACGAGAACCGTCTGGTTGGATCTCTCGTAATGGTGCGGTTTGCGGTGTTGCAATATAACCAGGCCCGATCCCATTACATTGGATGTTAGCTGAACCAAATTCAGCACAAATGTTTTTCGTCAACATTTTCAAGCCGCCTTTAGCCGCTGCGTAACCAGCCACCGTTTCTCTTCCCAATTCACTCATCATTGAGCAAATGTTAATGATTTTTCCATGTCCTTTTTTGATCATTGACGGTAAGACTGCTTTTGAAACGATAAATGGAGCGTTCAAGTCCACGTCAACGACTTGGCGGAAGTCTTCAGCAGACATCTCCAACATCGGGATTCGTTTGATGATCCCAGCATTATTGACTAAGATATCGATCACGCCAACTTCTTCTTCGATCTGCTTGACCATTTCGTTGACTGCTTTTTCATCCGTTACATCACAGACATAACCGTGGGCTTCGATCCCTGCTTCACGATAGTTTGCTAATCCTTTATCCACTGATTCTTGATCCAAGTTGTTAAAAACGATCGTTGCTCCTGCTGCTGCTAGTGAACGAGCGATCGTAAAACCGATCCCATAGACAGCTCCTGTCACTAAGGCGATCTTACCATCTAAACGAAATTGATCCATTGAAAAATCCATAATTGATAAACCCTCTTTCTTTTTATTTTAAGTCGTCCATTGCCACCATATCCATGTCGGTATAGGTGATATTTTCGCCACACATTGCCCAGATAAAAGAGTAGTTACTGGTTCCAACACCCGAATGGATAGACCAGCTTGGAGAAATAACGGCTTGTTCTTCACTAACGACTAAATGCTTCGTTTCATCTGGTTTGCCCATCATATGGAACACTTTTGTGTCTTCGTTGGCAAAATCAAAATACACATATGCTTCCATCCGACGTTCATGGGTATGACTTGGCATCGTATTCCAAGCACTGCCTGGTTCTAAGATCGTATACCCCATTTGTAATTGACAGCTTTCACAAATATTTGGGTGAATGTATTGATAAATTTTCCGTTCATTTAATGTCAAGCCTTCGCCAGTCTCCATTGGTGTGACTTGATCGATACTGATTTTTACATTTGGGTATTTCTTATGTGCTGGCACGCAAGATAGATAGAATTTCGCTGGATTTGCTGGATCATCTGAGTGGAACAAAACTTGTTTGGTTTCCTTGCCGATATAGTAACCGTCTTGTTTTTTCATTGGTTCTTTTTGGCCATCGATCGTGATCGCACCAGGTCCTCCAATATTGATGACGCCTAATTCGCGACGTTCTAAGAAGTATTCCACCCCTAATTCGCTGCTTAATTGCACTTCTAACGCTTCTTCTGTCGGTGTCACTCCGCCAAAGATCATCCGATCATTGTGGGTATAGGTCAGCATGATTTGTCCTGGTGTGAAAATTTTCTCTACCAAAAATTCTCTGCGTAATTCCTCGGTACTATAGTGACGAATATCAAGTGGACTATGGGTATAGCGTGTTTCCATGTGTTGCATGTTTTATTCCTCCTATCGGATAATTTTTCCTGAACCTGTTGCAATAAATTCTTGTATCTCATTGGCGCTAAACTGATTACAGTCGCCATGGATCGTATGTTTCAAAGCAGATGCGGCAGTTGCAAAATCAATGATTTCTTGGTCTTGTTTCTTCGTGACAAGACCATGTAGGATACCAGCTGAAAAGGCATCGCCACCTCCGACGCGATCAACGATTGGATTGATCTCATGGGTAGCAGAAACGACATAATTGCCGTTATGCCATAGGCTCCCTGTCAATTGATTGTGACTTGCTGAGAGCACCTGACGACTAGTTGAATAAAAGAGCTGGATATTTGGGTATTTCCGATGCATTTCTTGATAATAGTAGTCATCTTCGACTTCATCTGTTGGAGCTGATACATCCATAAAGACTTGGGCATCTAACTGTCCCGCCGAGCAATAATCGACATAGGGGAGCACTTTTTGCAAAAAGTCGCGCGCTTCAGCGGTCGTCCACAGCTTTCCACGATAATTGATATCGAAACTGATTTTACAACCAGCTGCTTTCGCTTCTTTGATCAACGTCAGCAAAAGTGTCTGCCAAGTCGTTGAAAGAGCTGGTGTGATCCCTGAAAGGTGAACAATGTCAACCCCATCAAAAAGGTCATATTGCCACTCATTTTCTTTCATTTGAGCAAAGCTAGAGCCTGCGCGATCATAAACCACTCGCGCTGCTCGTTCCCCGATACCGGTTTCAATATAGTAAGTACCTAGTCGGGAACCGCCACGAAGCAAGTGACGACAATCGACGCCATAGCTTCGTAAATGATGAAAAACGGCATCTCCTAAAGCATTTTCCGGCACTTTACTAGCAAAAGAAACGTGATGACCAAAATTTGCCAAGGAAATCGCAACATTGGCTTCCCCGCCACCATAATGGGCAGCAAACGTCGAACTATGGGCGATTCGGTCGCCTAACGTTGTCGATAGACGCAACATGATTTCTCCTAGTGTCAGAATGTTTGCCATCTTACTTTCCTCGAATCTCTTTTAATTTTGCCGCATATTGTTTCGCTACTTCTGTTACTTTGTCAAAATCCCCACTTGCTGCTGGCGCTAACAAATTCCCCCCTACACCAACGGCTACAACACCCGCTGCAAACCATTCTTGCATGTTGTCTAAGCTGACACCACCGGTCGGCATAATGTTTAATTGTGGCAATGGCGCTTTGAAGGCCGAGATGATACTTGGTCCATACGCACTACCCGGGAATAGTTTAATGATATCTGCGCCTGCTTTTAAGGCGTCCTTCATTTCTGAAATGGTCATGCAACCAGGCAGATACGGGATTTGATATAAATTACATAATTCAGCCGTTTCTTGATCAAAGGTTGGGCTGACGACATATTCTGCTCCTGCCATGATCGCTAAGCGGGCGGTCACTGCATCAAGAACGGTCCCCGCACCAACAACTACCTCTGGATTCTCTTTGAAGGTTGCTACTAATTCAGCGATTACATCCGCCGCTTGAGGCACTGTAAAAGTCAACTCAATGCCGGTGATCCCCCCTGCAACGATCGCTTTACTTGCTTGTAGTGCTTCTTCTTTTGAAGCGCCACGTACAACAGCGATCACACCGCTTTCCTTTAGTTTCATTAAATTCGCTACTTTTTTCATTAAGACCCTCCACTTATTTCCTATTCGGAAAATGGTATTTATTATAAAGAAACTTACACGTTCATTATACCGTTCTCGTTTTTATTTGCAAGGGCTTTCCATTAAAAAGTTTATAACGCTTGTTCAATTTGTTGTTTTGTCGCAATAATCGCATCGATCAATGTCGTTTTGTATTCTGGGGTCAAGCGGTATTTCGGTAGGCTGATAGAAAACGCCCCAACGATCTCCTGATCTTTTATCAGTGAGGCGCCGATGCAATAGATTTCTTGTTCCATTTCTTCATCATCAAAGGCTACTTGGTTCGCTTTTGCCTGTTCCAATTCTTTCTTCAACTTCAACTGATTTGTAATGGTATTTTCGGTATAAGCGGTTAAAGGCGTTGCTGCCAAGTACTCCTCTACTTGAGGGGCATCAAACTCCGCTAAAACGGCTTTCCCCATGGCAGAGCTATACAACGGTCTTGTGATTCCTACTTTTGAAGACATGCGGATCGTTTGATTCTGAGGCTCCAATTTATTGACATAAAGAATCTCATTGGCAGTCAAGACCCCTAAGTGGATCGTTTCATCCGCCGTTTTCTGCAATGCTTCCAAGTATGGCAAGCTGATTTCCACTAAATCAAGCTCTTGAATGTTTTGATTCGCATACTTGATCAGCTTAGACCCTAAGCGATAATTCTTCTCTTTGTCGCGTTTGACATAGCCGATCATTTGTAGCGTTTCCAATATTTTCAAAGCTGTGGATGGGGTCAGTTTCGTTGCTTCTGAAATTTCTTGCAATGGTTTACTTGGCGCTTCTGCTAGATAATCTAAAATGGTTGCTGCTTTTAGTAGTACGGTTCCATATGGTTTTTGTGTCATCATTTCTCCACCTTTATTTTCTATATAAGAAATTATAATATCTTTTTAGGAAATGCACAATCTTTTTCCTCTATAAAAGCATGACGCGATTCCTATTTTACTTTCTGTCGTTATTCATTGTATGATGAAGGCAAGACAAAGGAGTGCCGAACAATGGACTTAAATGTATTGATCAAAGGAAAAAAATTGACTGACAATGAGCTGCAAATTCTTGATTATTTGCTTGCAAATACCGCTGCGATCGATGGACTGCCCTTAAGAGAAATCGCTAAAGCGATCTACACTTCCCCAGCAACCATCGTGCGGCTTGCGCAAAAACTAGGTTTTTCTGGCTATCTAGAGCTGCTTTACTTCTTAAAGAATCGCTTGAAAAATCAGACGATCACTGAAGCCGCCATCGATTACCAAATTGACGCTGCCAGTATTGCAGATACGATCGACGCGATCAAAGAAATCTATGGACAAAACAAGAACAAGTTTATTACGATTTATGCCACAGGTTTTTCGGGGATCGTGGCAGAATACCTACACAAAAAAATGCTTGTCAACGGCATCAAAACCTTATTAGTCAGTGCTTCTGACTCAGGTGGGATCATTAGTAACAACATCGAGAACATCAGTATGTTGATTACTATCTCTAAATCTGGCGAAACACAAAAAGTGCTGGAAAAGATGGCATTAGCCAATGAACATCACATACCAACTGTTTTGTTTTGTGGGAACGGTGAGCATCGCGCCAATCAACTAGCGACCTTTTCCTTTGAAGTGACAGATGAACGTCCCTACGACACCCAAAACATCCAGTACACTAGCTTCTTTGGTAAACTGCTCTTATTGATGGAATATATCGTCGACGCTTTTACCCGTGTTGAAAAAGAAAACCAGCAACCCTAGTGGATTGCTGGTTTTTGCTTATGCTTGAAAGTACGTTGTTGCCAGTTCTTGATAAAGCGCTTGGTTCTGCGGATCAGGTACAAATTTTTCAGCTGGCTGATCTTGCCGCACAACAGAGCTTTTATATAAATCATACAAGCCGAATATTGGCTCATTTTCATCGGAAAGATAACAGGTCAGTCCCAACACATCCGCGGTCATTTGACCTAAAAGTTTTGTTTGAAAGAAACCACCACTTACAGTGACTGCCCCTTCCAACTGCGCCATTTGCTTTAATAAATCGATGTTCATCAGCATGCCTTCGATGACTGCCCGTAACATATCTGAGCGATTGTGTTTCAGAGTCAAGCCAGAAAAGCCGCCTGTGATCTCATTCGTCCAAAAGGGTGCCCGCTCTCCGTTTAAATAGGGGAAAAAACGTAAGCCGTTGCTGCCGATCGGTGATTCCTCCATGACTTGCGGCAGATAATGATAAAACCCATCAGGATCTTCTGATAAGGCCTCTTTTGCCCAAGCAAGGACACAGCCACCATTATTCGAAGGTGCCCCTACGACATAGAGGTCATCTTGCAGATAGTAGCAAAAATTTTGTTTTTGGCGATCAAAGACCGTGGTCTCACTTACTTTACGAACCGCCGCACTGGTTCCGATCGTCAAGCTATTGCGGATCCCTGTAGAAATATAGCCAGCATATGCTGCTAAACACCCATCGCTAGCCCCACACATCACTTCTACCTCAGGCTTCAAGCCACACCGCTGCGCCATCTCCTCGGTAATCAAAAAACGATCAGTCGGTGCACATAAAGGCGCTAACTGGGCTTTTGAAAGGGATAAATAGTTAAGAATCTTTTGACTCCATTGCTTTTCTTTCAAAGAAAAAAGACCGGTCGCTGATGCGGTACTATAATCGATCCGTGCTTGTCCGGTAAACAACGCCATTGCTAGTTCTTTTAAGCCAAACCATTTCGTCTCTTTGGAATATGAACCACTTGTTTGAAAATAAGCCAGTTTCGCAAAGGGAGACATTGCATGGATCGGTGTCCCTGTCTCTTCATAAAACGTTGCCGCCAGATCCGTTTGACGAAAGGCCGTCATCGTTTGACTCGCTTGATTGTCTGACCAAATGTAAATCTCTTCAGCTGTCTCACCAGCCACTGGCATCAAACTGTGCATGGCGGTACTGAACCCGATCACTGTGATTGCCGCTTTTAATTGAGCGGGAATCGTTGTGACACCACTGATTAATTGGCTACTGATCTGGGTCGCTGATTGGGTCTGTTTTAACCCGTGGCTATGGGTTTTGATTGGTAATGACTGTGAGTAAATGATTTTCCGATCTTCAATGACCCCAAATTTTATGGCTGTTGTGCCGATATCAATCCCTAAAAACATCGCATTGCTCCCTCTCATCTGATTCAATTAGCTTTATTCTACCATAGTTAGTGGCATATTCTAGCATACCTGTCTGATCGTTTTGTTGAGAAGACGTTTAGTGATGATTTTCTTCAGAGAATTATCCTTCCACAGCAAAAATAAAAAAAGAAAGATTCTTGGAGAATCTTCCTCTTTCCAGTTAGCCAATTAGCAAATGTTTCGCAAATGTGAAACAAATCAAGACAATCCTGGCCAGTAATCACCATTTTCCGAGACCAAATCATCGAGTAACTCTTTGGCTACTTTTGCGCTAGGAATCGTTTTGGAAAGGCTTAACGCTTGCCACATTTTTTGATAGCTCTTTTCCACATATGCTTCGACCACTAATTTTTCCACAGTCACCTGTTGGAACATGAGCGCTTGTTGGAAGGCAGGAATTTTCCCTTGAGCGAGGGCTTCTGGTCCATCAGAACCCACGATGCATGGCACTTCCACCATGGCATCATCTGGGAAGTTCGCAATCGCGCCGTTGTTTTCCACAATCATCACCATTCGCTCATGCGTATTAAAAGCGATGGCGCGTGCCAAATCAACGATAAAGGTTGCATGGGCATCAATCTCAAAAGCGATCCCTTCAGCAGATCCTTGTGCCGTGATCTTTTTGGCATGATCGAACACTCGTTTTTCCCGTCCTTCCATCACTTCATTGGAACGCGTATACTCTGGATGTTCTTTCATGTGGTCGTAGACGTAATCTGGGTATAAATAATATTTCAAGTACGTATTTGGCAGATATTCTGGTGTGAGCGCCAAGAGGTCTTTGGCTTTTTTGTGGGTGTCTTGCCAACTTGGGTCTGTATGTTGGGTATCCACTTCGATCTGTGTCAAATAACCGTGTTCTGCCACGTAGTCCCGAATGGTTTGAATGTACTCCGTGCCTTCTTTGTCTTTGACGCTGGTCCACCAGCCAAAATGATTCAAGCCAAAGTAGCGAACTTCTAACTCTTCTGGCTGCTTGCCAATGATTTGCGACATCCGACGCAACGTGCCCACGGGCATGTCACAGATATTCAGAACTTTTGATTTAGGACGCAAGACTCGACATGCTTCAGCTACGATTGCAGCTGGATTGGAATAATTCAGCATCCAACAATCGGGGGAATACTTTTCCATGTAATCAATGATCTCCAGCATACCAGTGATGCTGCGCATCCCATAAGCGATCCCTCCTGGTCCACAGGTTTCTTGGCCAAAGACGCCATGACGCAAGGGGACTTTTTCATCTTTTTCCCGCATATCATACTTTCCTACTCGGATATGCGCCATACAGAAATCGACATCGCTGAAGGCTTCCTCAGGATCCGTCGTAAACGAAAATTCGATTTGCGGTGCTTGTTCTTTTAATAAGATCGCTAGGGCTTCACCAAGGATCGCTTGGCGTGCTTCATCATTGTCGTATAGTTTCAGCTTTCTTAAAGGAAAGCGTTCTTGATTGTCAAGCAGCATCATAACGATTCCCGGGGTAAAGGTACTGCCGCCCCCTGCGATCACTACTGAAAAATTTTTCATCATTCAATCTCTCCTTCTCTTCCAAGATAATTTTCTAATTCTTCCCGCACTTTCGGCACAGTCAACCCGTAAACGACATGGACATTTTCACCATTTTTGATCACGCCTTTGGCTTGTGTTTCGTCTTTTAGTAGCGCTTCATCCACGAGTTCAGGATCCTTTAGTTTTAAACGTAAGCGGGTATAGCAGTTGTCGATGGTTTTGATATTGTCATCGCCACCTAGCGCTTTGGTGATGATTTCTGAGATACTTGTTTCACCAATCGGACTAATGGCGGCTTGGTCACTCGCCATGACCCCGACACCTGCTCCAGCAAGTTGTTTTTCTTTGTACTCTTTCTTCGAATACAGTTTGGTCTCTGTCCCATCTTCTTCACGCCCGACCGTTTTCAAATTCAGTTTCGTGATCAAAAAGCGGAACAAGAAGTAATAAAGAAAGAAGAAGACGACTCCGACGATCAAGTACACTGGCCAGCGAGTTTTCTCGATCCCTAAGGGCAAGTTGTACAAAAGAAAGTCGATGAAGCCATTCGGTCCGATGGCGCGAGAACCAAAGAGATTTAACGCCACCATGCTCAAGCCGCTAAGTGCAGAATGAATGACGAACAAAACAGGTGCCACGAACATAAAAGAAAATTCGATTGGTTCAGTCACACCTGCAATAAAGGAAGTGACGACAGCTGGAATCAAAATGGCTTTGACTTTGACTTTATTTTCTGGTTTTGCCGTTTGATACATCGCCAAACAGGCACCAATCAGTCCAAACATTTTTGAGATCCCACGAGCGTCCCAAATGACACTTTGCGATAATACGCGGACTGCTGGGTCAGCAATTTCCGCAAAATAAATGTTTCGTGCCCCTTCAAAGACTTGACCGCCAACTTCTGCGACACCGCCTAATGAAGTATACAAAAACGGCGTGTAGATCAAGTGATGCAAGCCAGTTGGAATCAATAAGCGTTCCAACATACCGTACAAGAAGATGCCAAAGTTGCCCGTTTGTTGAATGATGCCGCCTAAACCGTCGATGCCAGTTTGTATTACTGGCCATATAAACGTGAAAACGATGGCTAATAACACGACGACCGGAATCAAGACAATAAAGACGAAGCGCGCGCCGCCATAAACTTGAAAGGCGTTGTTAAAGGTCGTATCGATAAAACGATTATGGATCAATGCTACGACGATCCCTAAAATGATCCCCAGAAAGACCCCCATATCCAACACTTGGATTCCTAAAACGATCGCTTGTCCTGAACCTTGAAGGGCATCGGCTGGAACCAACATCCCCCGAAGTTCCATGAATTTATTCATGGCATTCAAGAAGACGAAATAACCTAACAACGCGGTAAATCCCGCTTCAGCTTTTTTCTTATTAGCTAACCCTAGAGCAATCCCGACACAAAAAATAATGCCCAAATTGGTTAAAATCGGTAATAAGGAAGCGGACAAGATACTACCAAAACCGGTGGTTATCGGATTATCCAAAAAGGGAAACTGCTCAAGCAAGCGGACATTTGTAAACACATTCCCAACGGCAATCAATATCCCTGCGATCGGCAAAATCAAGACGGGCACAAACATTGCCTTGGAGAATTTCTGCATCGCATCCATCACTTTTTCTTTCATTGAGGAAACTCCTTTGTAATTGATTTGTAGGTTCATTATAGGAAACATTTGTTACTAATAGAATAGCAAACGTTTTCAATTCAATGCGTTTCAAAGATTGGAATGTGTTTCATCCTGTTTACTTCCTTGCTAGTGGTGAATACAAGCAACAAAAAAAGAGTGAATCAAGATTGATCCACTCTGTTTAGATGCAACACTTTTTGATAGAAATACAAGGGCCCAGACAGACAAAATAGATAGAAGATACCTGGTGCTGATTGCCATGTGAAGAAATAGCCGATCGCTGCTAGGACTAAGATTCCGATCCCTTTATGGTAGTGCATCATCGTAAAGAAAAAACTACTACGAAAAAGGTCAAACAAGTTTTGCCGATCTTGCATTTTTGATTGCATCACATACAGGTTAATGTTGTAGGACAACAAAAAAGTAAGAAAAATGATGGTCAAAAAAGAGAAAAACAATGAATTCGTCAAAGTAGCAGAACGCCACAAGCTGAGTCCGCATAAAAATGAGAAGAGATTGAAGACCCCTAGTGGCAGAGTCTTCAATAACGCGCTTTTGCTATTTTTCAAAAAGGGTTTTAGCAGTTTTGCTTCAGGATGTTCGTAAGCATCGACCACTGCTCGCAAAGCGGCTGGAAACGTGATGATCGGAAACGATACCACTAAAAACAAGAGATTCAATACCAGCATACGAAAAACGATTTCGCAAAGACGATAAAAACGACTCTCTAAAGCAAACATCACACTCACACACCTTTAGTTTAATTTTTCAATATTTTCAGCGATTTTCTCATTTCGGTAATCAACGATTGCTGACCATCCATTGTTTTCTCGTTCTTTTAGGTAGTCTTCCCAAATCTGACGGCCCGCTTCTTCCGAGTCTGCTTGAATAAAGTTGACCAACGCTTGCACTCTTGCTGTGTTGATGGAAGTGAGGTTTCTTGCTTCAGAACCGGTGCGAGGATCAATGTCTTCGATCTCAAAACGCGGCGCCAATTTGTCTTGCGACCATTCCACCATCTGCCGAATCGATGTTGCTGGTTTTTGTCCCATTTGAATGGCGTAATTGTCATTGCCAACAAACCAATAAGAACCTAAACCAATTTCCTTATCAAAGCGAGCAATATCAGAATTTCGTAACGCTTCTGTTTCTTCTGAGTACTCAACCACGCCATCCACAAGATTGTATGTTTCCCCTTCGATACCAAAGGTAGTGACCATCGTGCCATACTCACTTGCTAAATACGTCAAAAGTTCCATGGCTTTTTGGGGTTCTTTTGTCGACGTCGTGATGAAGGTTTGTGTCCATCCACCAATATTTCCGCCAGTAAAAGTGGAATCATCGCCATTCGAATTTTTCGGACCATCGACGGCAATATAGGTTTGCTCAGGATTACGGGCATTATTATCGGACATAAACTCATTGAGTCCCTTCGTATTCGTATGCAGGTAAGCAAAATAACGCCCTTGTCCTAGTTTTTCCTTCATCGTGTTGTCATTGTCTGAAAACTGGTCATTGTTGATGTATCCCTCATTGTACGCTTTTCTAAATGTCTCGATCCAAGTGATGTACTCCTCATCAGCGTCACGATCATTGAATTGACCGTCTACACTTGGTGCGATACTGAGAAAGTCTTGCAAAGTACCACCATAGGCGCCATCCCCACCATTGGAAATATCTAGTGCAGTCGAAGCAAATGGGACTAGAGCTGCACCATCATCTGCTGTCGGAAATGCTTCTTTTGCCCGTTTTAACGCATCTAAAAATCCTTCTGGCGTCGACATATCGGGTTCCCCTAATGCTTCATAAATATCTTTGCGGACAATGAAAACTTGGTCTCCTACTACATTGCCGTCCTCATAATCTTGTGCAGTCGTGGAAAAGCTTGGGTATCCATAAATGTTGCCATCTTCTAAAGTAAACCATTGAACAGATTCCGGTTTCGCTGCATGTTCTAAGAAGTAAGGGTCATATTTTTCTGCCAAAAGATTTAATGGCAAGGCAAATTTTGTCGCTTCATTTGCAGCAGACAGGTTTTTATCGAAGGTCATGATATCTGGAAGATCGCCACCAGCTAGCATCGTATTAAGGTTCTCGTCATTTCCTGAAATAAATTCGACATTGATATTCATATCTTCTTTGATTTTTCGCGTCACAGTATCTTTGCCCCAACCCGGCTGAGCATACCAATCAAAATTGACATACCATTTCAAAGTAGCTTCATGGTCGGTGTCCTTTTGCCAGCTAGGCGTGTCTTTATCTGCTTCAAAGCGGGCTTCTGGCAGATCTTCTACGACGGCGGCCCCTTTGGAATCATTATTGGAATTGCCGCAGGCTCCTAATACTATGGTTGACGTAAGTGCGAGACCGATCCCTAAAAATAATTTGCTTGCTTTCATTTTTTTCTCTCCTTTTGTCTATTCTTTTACTGATCCAAGAGTCATCCCTTGAATAAAGTACTTTTGTAAAAATGGATAGATGACGACGACAGGAACCGTCGTGACGACCATGGTTGCTAATTGCAATGACTGTGAAGTCGTATTTCTGACCACATTGGTTCCGGTCGCCACTGCAGGCGATAGATTTTCCGAAACGATCCGAAATAGTAGCATTTGTAAAGGATATAAACTGCGATCATCCACATAGATATTGGCGGTCATGTAGTCGTTCCACTGAAAGACGCCGTGGAATAATGCAATGGTTGCCAAAACTGGAAGGGACAATGGCAAAATGATTTTCACGAAAATAATAAAAGGATTGGCGCCATCCATCATGGCAGATTCTTCCAGCGAAAATGGAATGCTCCGGAAAAAATTCATCAAAATCACCATATCGTAAAAAGAAAATAAGACAGGAATGATGTAAACCCAAAAATTATTTAACAACCCTAATTCTTTGAATAAGAGAAAGGTTGGGATCATTCCTCCGGAAACGAACATCGTTAAAATCCCCATGTTCATGTAGATTTTCCGTCCCATTAAGTTTCTGCGACTCATCCCATAGGCGACCATCGCCGTTAATGCCGTATGCAAAACAACGCCAATCACTGTTTTTGCAACTGAGATAACAAAAGCTTTATAGATCGCAGAATCTTCAAAAACGGTGTAGTAACTTTCTAGTGAAAATTCCCGTGGCCAGAAATAGATCCCCCCTCTTGCGGCATCGGTTGCATCATTGAACGACAAAGCGACGATATTCCATAATGGCAACGCAATGATGGCTAAAAAGAATACCATGAAAATCACATTGGCGGTATTGAAGATCTTCTCATCTTTTGAAAATGTTTGTTTCATACTTTTCCTCCTCTAAAAGACTGATTCATCACTGATTTTTTTGGTCAAAAGATGACTTCCTACTACGAGGATCAAAGAAACAACCGACACAAACAGGCCAACGGCGGTCGCATAGGAGAAGTCTCCTTGTTGGATCCCCATTTTATAGACAAATGAATTAATGACTTCACTGGACTGATAATTGACAGGGTTTTGTAAGACGAGTGTCTGATCGAGGTTTGAACCCAATAACCCCCCCACTGACAAAACAAATGTCAAGGCGATAATATGACGGATCGAAGGAATCGTGATCCGCGTGATCTGCTGGAACTTCGTGGCGCCATCCATTCTAGCTGCTTCATAAAGAGCTGGATTGATCCCCGTCATAGCAGCGATGTATAAAATCGTATTCCAGCCAACTTCTTTCCAAATATCGGAAATGACTGCAATCGCCCAATATTTTTCGGGATCGGTCAAGAAGCGGATCGGTTCATCGATCAACCCAAAACCTAACAGTAAATTATTGACCAGACCGGTATCAGACAACCACGTAATAAACATGCCACCTAAGATGACCCAAGAAAGAAAGTGCGGCAAATAAGACACCGTTTGAACGACCTTCTTCAAGCGCACATGAACGATTTCATTGATCAATACCGCTAAACCAATCGCCGCTGGAAAGCCAATCAGTAGTTTAAAAAAGCTGATGCCCAATGTATTACTCATCACCGTCCAAAACATTGAATCACTAAAAAATTCTTGAAAATATTGAGTACCGACCCACTCCGCATTTGCGATCGAATCAAGAACTGAGTAATCTTTAAACGCGATAACGATCCCATACAATGGGATAAAATTAAAAATAATCATCAAGATAATACCTGGCCAAACCATCGCTTGATAAAAGCTTTGGCTTTTTAGTTTTTGCAAAAATGACCTTTTCTGTGGGGTTGCTTTTAGCATGACACCTTTTGATTCCATTTTTCCACCCTTTCTAAAACGCTTACTTTTTCACCCAAAGGAAATACATGCTTTCCTTTATTGGTTCATCAATTGATAGACCGCACCAATCATACCAGCATCATTTTTTAATTTTGCTCGTTGAATCGGTGCAATCGTGCGACCTTCTAAATAACCAATACTTTCATGGCGAGCTTTTAGCTGGCTCATGGTCTCTTCAAGCCTTGTCATGAAACCATCATTTTCACTGACCCCACCACCAACCAAAATCAGCTCGGGATCAAATGTACTGATCAAATTCAGTAAGCCCACTGATAAATCTTGGAAAAATTGAGCAATCACTTGGTTCGCTACTACTTCTCCTTGTTCTCCTCTCTGGAAGATCTCGACTGCATCTTGAGGCAGATCACTTCGCCCTTGTTGCTGAAGTGCCAGTTGATACTGATGGCAAAGACCACCCACGATGGCTGCTCGTTGATTCAAGGAAACTGACTCTAGATTTCCCTGTTCAGGCAATGTGTCGATCAGCATCCACCCAAATTCACCTGCCATGCCATGACTGCCTCGATAGAGCTGATTGTTGACGATGATCCCGCCACCAATACCAGTTCCCACAACAAGACAAAGATAGTTCTCACAAGCCTGTGCATGCCCAAGCCATTTTTCAGCAATCGCTGCAGCATTGGCATCATTTTCAACAAGGACTGGCAGCTTGACACGTTTCTCTAATTCCAACTTTAGGTTGATTCCATAAAGCGGTTTGATTGATCCTGCCGTGATCATCGTGCCATCTTTTTGGATGATGCCCGGTGCGCTAATACCGACACCTTCGATCATTGCGTCTTGCTGCAGCGATTCGATCAATGCTGTGATGGATTGCAAAAATTTTTCTTTTTCATGAATGGTTGGCATCTGTCCTTTCTTCACAATTTCACCCGTTCTCAAAATCACACCATATTTGATAGCCGTTCCTCCAACATCAATTCCAATAAACATTGCTTCACCCTCATTATTCATTTACTTGTTTTGTCGATTGATTAATACTCAATTCTCCTGGTAAAACGTAGGAGACACCACATGCATTTTCCTCAATCATTTCGATCAAGTGGTTTACTGCCGTGACCCCTTGCAATTGGATTGGATTTTTCACAGTCGTCAACCGAGGCATGAAATAGTCCAAGAGATCGATGCCATCAAAGCCAATTACGCTGAAATCATCCGGCACCCGCCACTTGGTCTCATGGATCGCCTTGACCGTTCCGATCGCACTAAGATCATTTCCCGCCAGAAACGCTGTGGGTAAATCTTTCTGCTCTAGCAAAAACTGTTGCACGCGGACTCTCGTTCGTTCTTCTTCAAAGAACCCCTGCAATTGATAGTCCGACCGTTTAGAAACCCCTGCCTCGTTTAATGCTTCTAAATACCCTCTTAAACGCTCATCACTATCATAAACACCAGTAATACCACTGATAAAGGCAATTTTTTTGTGGCCAAGTGACAAAAGATACTCGGTGGCTGCTTTCCCTTTTTCGAAAGAATCAAAGACTACACTGCCGAAGTTCTTCTCTTGAATGTTTCGATCGATAAAGACGGCTTTGATTTGTTCTCGTTCCATCGCAGCCAAATCCTGCTTCGTTAAAAAATCTTCAAATCCAATAATGCCATCAACAACACCACCTAAAATACTATTGAGGACAACGCGCTTATCTGCAGATAAAAACACGTTGACTGCATACCCATGTTTTTCTGCCTCTCTGGCAATGGCTTCAACTAGTACGCTAAAGTAGGGGCCCTTAATGCTGGTGGTGTAAAAACCAAGCATCTTGGTTTTCGTGTTTTTTAATTGTTTGCCCATCAAATTTGGGACATAATGCAACCGCTGCGCGGCAGCCATCACACGTTCTTTCGTTGCGGGCCGAACAACATCGACACCGTTTAATGCTTTAGACACGGTCGCAATCGACACGTTTGCCTCCTTTGCCACTTCCCGAATCGTGATTCGATTTGTCAAATGATTCTCCCCTCCTGAAGGATTCTTCCCAAAAATAAAAACGTTTTTATTTTGCTGAAAAAATCAACGACCACTCTAAGGTTGGCCATCCGATAAACCAACTATATATAAAAACGTTTTCACCCACAATGGTTCTAGGACTAGTTGGCGCATGTACCAGCACCTTGAAACCTGTGCCACTTTGGTACAAGTTGTACCCGAAAAAAAAAGCCTCGAAAGGCTTTTAAATCGTGAGCGTACCAATCAACTTCGCTGAGGCAGCAGCAAAGCCAAGGTATAAGGAAATCGTACCAGGATCACTTTTTGTCGAGAAATCAGAATGAACGTAAGCAAAATCCTCTGGTGTAACATAGAATGAATGCTGCCTTTCTTCGGCTGCAGCAAGATGGATTTTTTGCCATTGTTTCAATTCCCTCATCGGTCGTGCTACTTCCGTAACATCGTCTCTGCTATAGAGTTGCAATGTCGTTGTATGCGGCACATCGCCCTCATTTTTCAGTGTGCAACTGATCTCAAATGGCGCTCCCTTTTCCTGAGGAATAATGATTTGGGTGTGGGTAATCGTGCATTTACTATAGCCTATCCCCGAGCCAAAAGAAAACAACGGCTCATTTTTTTCATCCATATAGCGCGAAATATATTTTTGATCACTATTCTCTTCTGTCAGTGGCCGACCTGTAGAGAGTTGAGCATAAGTCAACGGCAACTGTCCTTCTGCCCTTGGAAAACTCATAGCTAAACGTCCTTGCGGTTCAGATTCGCCCATCAACAAATCTGCCAATGCATTACCGCCTTCTGATCCAGGGAACCAGGCAATCATGATGGCTTGACAAAGAGGCTCGATGGCGGTCAAAACCAGTGGTCTGCCACAGAAAAGAATCGTTGCGATCCTAGGATTGACCTGACTTACTGCTTCAATCAATGCTTCTTGCTTTCTTGATAAAGAAAGTTTGGTCAGACTTGCCGCTTCTCCCGCTTCCTCGCTGGTTTCCCCCAGAGCCAATAAAACGACCTCAGCTCCTTTAGCGACTTTACACGCCTCATCAAGAAAGGCGCTCGTCAACATTTCCCCATCAGGGTACGATAAGACAGTTAAGTCAATTTCTTTTTGAGAAAGACCTTCCGCTAAGGAGACCGCAGCCTCTGGTTTGCCGATCCACGACCAAGCCCCCAAAAGATCCTTTGAATCTGCTTTGGGACCGATCAGCGCGACCTTTTGTTTTTTCTGCAAAGGCAACAGTGCCTGGTTTTTCAGAAGAACCGTTGTTTGCTTTGCTGCTTCTCTTGAAAGAAGACGGGTTTCCTTTAGGAGTCTAGGCGTTAAGTTTTCCGGTGCTAACCCTCTATAAGGGTCTTCAAAAAGGCCTAGCTTGTTCTTTAAATGTAGCACATGAAAAACCGCCTTATTCAACTGCTCTTTCATAGCAGGATCTGCCTGAATGATTTGCTCTAGTGCGTTCAAATAGCAATCACTCATCATATCCATTTCGACACCTGCAGTAAAAGCTTTCTGTGCGGCTTCCTTTCGATCAGCAGCTACACGATGCGCCATCAATTCCGCCACCGCTGCCCAATCTGAGATGATCAAGCCATCAAACCCAAGCTTTTCTCGCAATACTTCCTGCAACAATGGTTGATTGGCTGTGGCCGGCACACCATGGATCGTATTAAAAGAAGTCATGACCAATTCTGCACCAGCTTCAATCGCCGCCTGAAACGCGGGCAGATAATTTTGGTAGAGCTCCAGATCAGACAAATCGACAGTATGGTAATCCCGGCCGCCTTCTGCAGCGCCATAGCCGATAAAGTGTTTGACACAAGCAGCAATTCGCTGTTTATTTTCTGCAAGGGAAGCAGTTCCTTGATACCCTCGTACATAAGCAGCCGTCAACACCGCAGATAAGGTCGGATCTTCCCCATTACTTTCCAAGACCCTCCCCCAGCGCGCGTCTTTAACATGATCCGCCATCGGTGAAAACGTGACATGGACACCAGCTTCTGCCGCTTCTTTTGCTGAAGCTTTAGCAACCTCTTCCACTAACTGCGCATCAAAGGAAGATGCTAATGCCAGTGGAATTGGGAAAATCGTTTCATACCCATGGATAACATCTGCCATAAAAACAAGAGGAATCTTTAAGCGACTTTTCTCAAGATAAGACGTTTGGATGGCATACACTTGTTCCGCAGTATGAGTGCCCAACACAGAACCAATCGAAAATAATTGGTCTTCACTCATGTGCCATTGTTGCATCGGACCGGTGATTTCTCCTCCTTGCGCAAAAAAATCTGGCGTCAATTGGACCAACTGGCCCACTTTTTCAGCTACAGTCATTTGGTCAATCAGTTCTTTTAGTTTTACGGTTTCCACTATTATTCTCTCCAATCATTAGGCTCTATTCTTTTGCTTATCGAACTTGCGGCATTTGCTCCTTCTTAGCAGAAGCAACATGTTGCCGATTCCTTTCATTCAGTATAATTAAAAACGTTTTCAAAAAAAGACGGTCTTCATACTTTGGTGCAACTCATGGCAAAAAGGAAAAATCTTCATCATGGTACAAGGTGTACCATAAATAATGGATAACACCAAATCCCCTGATACATCCGACATTGTGTTTTCTCCGATGCTAACAAAAAGAAGCTGCAATTCGCTGCAGCTTCTTTTTGTTTATTGTTAAGGAACAAATGAAAGTTCCCAAAGAATGGTTGCTGAATATCTCGTGGCTTGAGGAGTCGCACTAATTGGCACCTCAAGTTTGACACTTTGATCCATTGTTTCTCGATCGCCAAAGCGCTGGACCCAAGTGCCTCTGCCTTGGTTGGCACCTGCTTGTGCGATTATCTCCGCATTTCCAACAGTCAGTGCTGCTTGCTTTTTATGAGTAGGTGGCTCAGACACGTTTTCTCGAGTCGTTACTACATCGATATTGTCTAATAAAATTCTAGCACCAGTCAGTTGATGCCCTTCATCACTTTCAAAAGGCTCTCGTAAGGTTGCACGGAGGGTCCAACCGGAATTTTCCCGCCTCCGATCTGAAACCTGCACATAATTAGGGCATAGATTATCATTTGGATCAGCCGGCTGAAGGAGTTTTTGCGGCAGGGCATCGTAGGTCGTCGTTTCTGACCGAATGCCAACTGTCCCAAACTGGAATTGGGAAACAAAATCCAAGCTGACAAACCCTTGTTCTGCATCAATCTCAGGCGGATTCTCAGGATTTACTTGCGTATCCGGATCAAGAGGGTCTACTGGTTGCGGAGTACTTTCCAAACCATAAACCAGCCAGTATTCTTGTTCATCTCGGGTGACTCTTGTTTCCAGCGGCTGACCGTCCCGCTCGTAAAGATATTGATAATAAGGAATTGTCAAAGGCAAGATATCAACCGATTCATTTACGAATTCTCCTTGATAGGTTGGTTCCCTCAATGCTACCCCTTCTTCATCTATGTGATTGATCTTGATGTTCGATGGCACGCGATCAAATAAAAAAGTAACATTCTGATGGAAAGGCTGCGGCATAATATCAAATGTACCTGGGTCAAAGTGTTCTGTGTCAAACTCAACCCCATAATAGTCATACCCTAACTGATAGGGTTCATCGCTCTCTCGGTTCTTGGGGTCAAGGGTATGAAGGAAACGTAATGGTAGTTCTAATGTTTCAGTTGGTAGAATATCCACCCCTGTCTCTCGATCTCGATAATTCACATGGACGGTTCCGGTACCAATGTAATAATTCATCTCTTCAAAATAAAAGGTATGACGATCACTTCTCGCACCTGTACTACCAGATATAATAAATGCCATTGCAGAAATATCTGATGGCTGCCAATCACTGATGTCACGTTCCCAAGTCATACCTCTATAAGTAACTTTAAACCAGCGACCTTCATTATTTGGCTGATATTCAATCAGGATCGGGTCATCTGCTCCATTTCTAGCACCCGTAGTTGCTGCTCGAGCATCATCTCCCATATATGTTTCCAGTAATAATGGTGTCCTATGATAGATAAAGCCAGCAAAGGGCGCTCCATTGACAGCTATAGGGTCTCTTTCAACGATAAACCTATTCTGGTCAAAAAAACCTCGAGTAGCATTATAGTTATTGTCTAGTTTAAAAGCAAAAGCATCCCTCAAACCTCCGATTCCAAACGCATTGCCCTCATAACCTATTCTATTGGTCTCAGAATTGTGAAAGCCAAATGCCATCCCATCAGCACCAAGTGGTTTAGACCCAATATTGGCTTTACCTTTAAGCGTAAATGGCTGATCCAGACTAATTCTGTCTTTTAAGGTAACATAACCGACTGACCCAGTTATATCTTCTGTTAGTACTAATAGCCCAGTTTCATCATTGTAAGTAGCAGTATTTTCGTCACCTTCGATAGCAAAGTGTTCTCTAAAATTGTTTTTGTTAATTGTCACTTCGACCATCTGTCCACTTCTATCATCAGCTTCTGGCTCTCTCGCTTCCGCATCCGCAGCTTGATCTGCTTCCGCAGAGTCATTCTCTTCTTCCGTCGAATCAGTGTCTTCGGCCTCCGTATGATCTAAGATCAGCAGGCGCTGTGTAGCAGTCTCGGCAACGATGATCTCATATTCTCCGATCGTATCCACAAGAATCGGTAAGACAAAAGTCGTCTGTGGGGTCTCGCTGTTCAGCTGCCACACACCTTCGTAGTCTGTTGCTACCACCGTTAGCTCATCGTTCAAAGCTTCCTGATCAATGCTTACTTCCTGAGGCAACGTGATGTTCACCGTTTCGAGGGCAACTTCTGAGTAGAAAATAAAATCTAATACGTGCTCGACCTCGCCTTGGATCAGTTCCTCCGCAAAGGAGATTTCTCCACTCACTTCATCGTCTGCTTTCTCCTCTTGTTCTTCCTCTGGTGTCCACGAAAAAATCGTCTCGGCATTCATGATTGTTAATGTTGTAATCAGTGGGAGTAAGGCAAGTAGAACCAGCAACCACTTATTTTTTTTGCGAAAAAATGAGTTCATCGCATTCACTCCTAAATGTCATTTCTCTTATTTTCCCCATGGGATCTAGTCCCACTTAAGGGATGTTGATTTCCCTTTTTTGATAAGTTGTTTTACTACGTATATGTTAAGTGCGGTGATCAGCAAGAGACTTCCAAGAATCACCCAATCCAACCGTTGAATGAAGTTTGTCTGGGGCAGCTGCCCGCCGGGTTTACCCGTGTCTTGCGGTGGACGCGGAACAGGACCGGTTGGTGGAGATGGTTCTGGTTGATCCAAAGGCTCATAAATCCCGGTAAACCCCACTGTCCCCTCCGTTTCCGTTGAACGTCTCTCCTCGCCAAAACTCGTTCTTGTAAACCCGAAAGCGAACAATAAGACCAAACATACTTTCAAAGCCCTTCCTCTAATAGATGCACCGTTGATATCCATTCTCCCTCCTCCTTGTGAGTTGTTCATTTCGAAAACGATGGTTTTCAAACATGTCATACTAATTATATCGATGTTCTACTTAGAATAAAATTCACGATATTCCTCGATCGATGAATATCCTGCATGAAGTTAAAAAAAACATACGTTTCATTCATATGTTATTGTTGCAACTATTTTAGAAACTTGCCATCTCCCTTTTATACAACAAAAAGCTCAATGATCTTAGATTACGTTATTCCTTTAATCCTCGACACCTTGAATCGACGCTTCATGTCAGGCGTCCCTCTCATTTTCTATCAACAAGACTGAACCGTAATTAGCTTGCTAAAATGCAAAAAAACAAACAGGTCCAAAAGTCATCAAAAGAAAAGTCTCTTGATCCATTAAACCTGTTTGTTTTTTTCATTTATTTAAGGAAAAATGTAGCTTATTCCCCTGCGGATAAAGAAAACTGACGAACCGTCTCCGACAACGCTTCGACTAAGAAAAGGCAAGGAATTTGCGTCGTCAAATCTTCATACTTGTTGATGCGTTTCACATCAACTGAATAGTCTAAGACATAATCGGACATTCGCCCCAGTGTGCTGTTGGCGTCACTGGTGATTGCTACAGTGGTGAAGTCAGGATTATTACGAAAGCCATTGACCACTTCAATGATCTCGGTGGTCGTTCCGGTGATTGAAAGGACCACGATCATATTGTCTGAAGTATGTTTCAGCTTCGCAAAGATTGGATAGGTATTATCCACCAAAGCATAACTGTTAAATCCGATCGTCGCAAAACGGCGGGCAGCATATTCACACATTGAACCTGACGCACCGATGCCATAAAAAATAATATTCTCACATTCCAGCATTCGTTCAGCGATTCGCCGGATTTTTCCTTCGATGTCTCGCGGGAAGCGTTCCGGATCCAAAACGGTCATACTGCTAAAAAAACTGACAGCATCTAACTCAGGTGCTTTGAACTGGGTACGAAATTCTGTAAAGCTCTCATACCCTAATTTACGGATAAAGCGCATAACAGAAGAAGCTGAGGTGTGGGATTCAAGCGCGATCTCACGAACCCGCATATAGGGAATCTTATCACTTTGGCTCGACATATAATGATAAATCGCACGATCGGTCTCTGATAACTCATTGAAATCGATTTTTCCAAAAAAAGACATAGTAAACGCTCCTATTTTCTCATTCTCCTATCAATGTACCACAAGCTAGCAAAAACATCACAATTGTTTGATAAGAAATAATTCCATCGGCTGTTCAAATCCAGGACTTGTCAAAAGTAACCCACCGGCATCTTGGTAACCAAGGTTGCGATAGAAATGCTGTGCCTGCTCGTCGACTTGCGTGGAAGTCAAACAAAGAGCATGGCCGGCTGCTTTTTGCTGTTGTTCCCAATAAGTAACCAACCGTTTCCCAAGTCCCTTGCCTTTATGCGCTTCTGCGATCACTAACATGGTACAAAAAGGAATCGTGTCCCAGAAAAAATTGTAGCGCAGTAACCCTACTGGCTGTTCGTCTGCAACTATTACATAAGCAGTTTTTTCCATTATCTTTTTGGCGAAGACTTCCTTTGGTAAGTGAGTATCCAAAGAAAACCAAAACGCTTGATCTGCAGCTATTGCCGGTCGAATCGTAATCACTGATTTTTCGTCCCTTCCTGCTGTTTTTTTGTCTTATCGTAGAGAAAATGGTCTTTTTTAATCACTTTCCGTCTTTTCGTATTCAGAAAGCAATGCTAAAAAGGCATCGCCATACTTATCCAATTTGTTTTGGCCAACCCCTTTGATCTGTAAAAAATCGATCGGCGTTTTTGGCTGAACTTCCGCCAATTCTCGCAGTGTTTTATCAGAAAAAACGACATACGGCGGCAAATTTTGTTCTTGTGCGAGATTCAATCGTAAGGTGCGCAGTTGATCGAACAGTTCATCATCAACCACTAACTGTTTGACTTTGGTTTGTTTTCTATAAACTTTTGCTTTTCCAAGCAACACATCAATCCCCGCATTGGTCACACTTAACAAAGGGTATTGCCCTTCTGACGGCAAAAGATACCCTGATGCTGTTAAATAATCGATCAGCTGATTGACTTCCTTTTGAGACCAATCTTTCATTAATCCATAAGTTGGTAACTTTTCAAAGCCCCACTGTTTGACTTTTTGGTCGCCAGAGCCCGTTAGCACTTTCCCCACCAAGGCTTTCCCGAAGCGTTCGCCCATTCGTTTCACACATGACAACACTTTTTGTGTATCCACTGTGATATCCACTTGTTCTCTTTCATCAAGGCAATTGCTGCAACGACCGCAATCGGGTCCATCTTCTCCAAAATAACGCAAAATATAGCGCTGTAAGCACAGTTGGGTATGTCCATATTGGCTCATCTCCCGCAATTTCAAGTATTCATTTTGGCGATAAAGAATATCTGATTCGGATTGATCGATAAAGAATTGCTGAATCTGCATGTCTTGTGGAGCATAAAGTAAGATCGCATCACTGGGTTCGCCGTCTCGTCCGGCACGCCCGGCTTCCTGATAATAAGACTCCAAATTTCCAGGTATCTGGGCATGGATCACGAAACGGACATTGCTTTTGTTGATTCCCATCCCGAATGCATTGGTCGCTACCATCACTTGCAGGCGGTCATAAAGAAATTCTTCTTGGAAAAATGAGCGCTCTTCTTCTGAAAGTCCGCCATGGTAATACCCGACGGACACGCGTTCATGTTTCAACAGGTGATAGATCCGTTCCACTTCCTTGCGGGTACTGGCGTAAATGATACCTGATTGTCCTTGGTTCATTTTCAAATACGTTGTGATGTAGGTATCTTTTTGATCCTTGACGACTTGAAAAGCCAAATTTTCCCGAGCAAACCCGGTTTTGACTTGATTTTCTGCCGGAATTGAAAGTAAGTTTTCGATGTCTTCGGCAACTTTGGGTGTAGCTGTCGCGGTAAGGGCAACGATCGTTGGCTTCTGCTCCCAGTTTTCGATCGTTTCGGCGAGTCGCAGATAGCTCGGGCGAAAATCATGTCCCCATTGGGAAATACAGTGGGCTTCATCAACGGCCAATAAAGCGATCGGCATCTGCCGCAATGAGTAGCGGAAAGATTCTGAGTCTAAGCGTTCTGGCGAAACATAAAGCAGTTTGATTCGCCCTTGGCGTGCTTCTTGCAAGCGTTGATTGATCTGTGCTCCTGTCAAGGAAGAATTGATATACGCTGCTGGGATCCCCATATCAACGAGGCTATCTACTTGGTCTTTCATTAATGAAATCAAAGGGGAGATGACCAAGGTCACTCCATCCAGCAAGAGCGCTGGCAATTGATAACAAATGGATTTCCCTCCACCTGTGGGCATGATTCCCAAAACATTTTGTTGTGTTAAAATAGATTGAATAATCGTTTCTTGACCTTCACGAAACTGTGAATAGCCAAAATGTTCTTTTAAGACTGTTTGAATAGTTTGCATAATACCCTCTTTTCCATTTCCTTATTATACGCAATTAAGTACGCAAAGAAAACGGCATTAAGAGAACTTTCGCTTTTTATTCGCTTTTCAATGAAATCAAACAAAGGAGTCTTCTACTATGAAAAAAGTTATGATTATCGGCGGTGGGATCATCGGTTTGACCCTCGCCAATTATCTTGATAAAACCAAATTTGACGTGACTGTCATTGATTCCCTCATCGGTCAAGCAACATCTGCCAGCGCTGGCATCATTTCCCCTTGGTTATCCAAACGCCGCAATAAAAAATGGTACCAGTTAGCACAAGACGGAGCCGCTTTCTTCCCGAAATTGGTACGGGATTTTGCTTTAGATGAATCCATCTATGCCCCATGTGGCACTTTAGTAGTGCGACCAGAAAAGGCGCTTCAAGAACTGGCAGAATTAGCTGAAAATCGACGTAAGGAGGCACCAGGAATCGGCGAAATCGACTTACTGACGGGCTCACAAACCAAAGAGGTATTGCCATTACTAAAAGAAATGCCCTCTTTACGAATCACAGGCGGTGGCCGCTTAGATGGTCAGGCTTATCTTGCCCACTTAAAAGCAAACGCTCAGCAGCAGCAAGTGACTTTTATTAAAAAAAAAGCTGAGATCGTCAGAACCGACAACCATTGGCAAATCAAAACCAAGGATCACTTTCTTGAAACCGAGATTCTTTGCCTGACAGCTGGACCGGGATTACTAGACTTGTTATCACCTTTAGGGTATCAGGTTGATATCCGTCCGCAAAAAGGCCAGTTGCTCTCTTTTGCCACCAACCTGCCGACAAACAGTTGGCCGGTCGCCATGCTAGAAGGCGAAGGCGACTTGATTCCCTTCTCTAATGGTCAAATTTTATTAGGCGCTACTCATGAAAATGATGCTGGTTGGGATTTGACACCTACTGAAGCAGCCCAACAGCAATTGATGACAGGAATCGGTGCTTTCCTTGAAGACCCCGAAGCACTCTTTGCTGCCCCAATGACTATGCGAGTCGGCACACGCGCTTACACCTCTGATTTTGCGCCTTTCTTTGGGGAAGTGCCTGATGAAACGAATTTGTTCGCCGCCAGCGGGCTAGGTTCTTCCGGTTTAACGACGGGACCTTACATCGGTTATCTTCTAGCAAATCGGATCAATGAGGTACATGCGCAACCAACAGACTTCTCGTCCTACACCAAACCGATGACAGAGTATATCAAAAAGCGCCTTTGATAGGAAACCACTAAAAAACCACCAGAACCGTTACGGCCTGGTGGTTGTGCTGTTTGATTCTTGTAAAATTACGGACAATTTCCTAACTACTAGTTAAACATATTCTCCTGTTTCCCAATAATCGAGTAAAACTTCATTAATGATCTCACGATCCAGTGGTTCACGGATATCATCATCAAAGGCATCTTCGATCGGGACATCGCCCACAGCTTTGATACAAACCGGGACGACCGGATTCGGATGATCCTCTGCTGTCAACACTTTTTCAATCTTGATCTTATGTGTCCAATCTGCCCCCATATCATAAATATAGGTCATGGACTTACAATACTGAAAATCTTGGTCAATAGCGGACGCATCCGTTGGAACGGAATTGCCTAAGCCGATCGATTTCGAGCCGGCAATAAACAAATACAAATGTTGATTCATCCACTCAAAGGCAATCTGGATCAAAATATGTAGCTGTTCATAGGTCAGCCCTGCAGGAATAATCAAACGACGCCAAATTGGCGGACGGTATCCTTCTAAATCAATACGGACCTGATAGGCGACCGGCGTATCTGCTGCGTCATCAAAGGCCGTATGTTTTGTTGGAAATGGGACGATTTTTGGCGAGATTGCAGCAATCCGTGGGTCATCAACGGGCAATAGATCATGTTCTTCGGGATCGGTGTCTTTAATCATTGCTAACATCGCTTCTTTCTTTTCAGCTGACCAAAACTGTGGTTTGGACATCCGAGCGAAAAAGATAGGTTGTTTTTCAGCCAATACAAAGGCAATTTCTAGGTATTGCGATTTGGTAATATGCTTTTCTTTATACATGCAGTAATAAAAGTCTTCAATGGCTGTTTTGGCAAACGGAAGAAAATTTAGACTGTACGGTACTTCTTGAGGCAGCATTTCAGTATATACCCATTCAACAAAGACTTTGTCTTTTAGTTTGGTCATGCCGCCATCTGTTTCCGCGCAAAAGATCAAGTAAAAAACAGGATCTAAGTAATGCTCAAGATCGTCGTCACTAACCACACTGGGTCCGCCATACAAATCAACGTGATCCATCATCCGGTCAATCACTTTCGCTAATTTCTTCAATGTTTTTTCCAAAAAAATCTCGCTCCTTCCTATCAAGTTTACTTTGACGAAAAGAGCGAGGATTGTCAATCTTTTTTTAATGGGAGAGCATTTCCTGTGCAATTTCTAATCCGCTCATCCCCGTTGGGTAATAGGTCGGCCAATGCTCCATTTCCTCTAGTAACGCTTCATGACTCTCGTTGCCAAGGTAGATATGGAAATGATGTGAAGCACCTGGTGCGATCATATGGTCGCTAAATTGGATATATTTGAACGCCGCATCTTCATCGGTGCTTTCAAATAAGAAGCGTACGCCACGATTACCAGCTGAGTAGTTCAAAACCTCTTTGCCAGTATACACATACTTAGCTTCTTTCTCAGTACCATCATCAAAAATAAATGTCATTGTATTGTCTGTGATCTTGATCTGAGCAACATCCGTTTGATACCCTGTCGTATAATACTCTTTGTATTCGTCAGCTGTCATTTTCTTGTCCATTTTTGCTTTATAATCAAACACTTGATCCAATGTTCCGTCTTGTAAAAATGGGTAAACGGATTGCCAGTCTCCTGCCCAGTCAGATAAAGGACGGTCTTGTACATCGGCATCCTCAAAGTAGCCGTTATAAACTGTTTTTTCTTTTTCGGCTTCAGCCATTTCTTTGTCATTTGCTACATCGGTGGTTTTTCTCAAGGCATCGCGGTTTTGCTCCATAATTGAAATGTAGTCTTCCCCGTTATCCATATGCTCTTGGGTCAAGCCTTCTAATGGGTTCAAAACAGCTAATTCAACTCCTGCTTCTGACGCTAACGTCCGGGCAATGCTGTCTTTGGCATTTTCTTCAAAATAGATTGTCTGAATGCCTGTTTCTTGAACGAACTCTTTTAGTTCTGCGATCCGTGAAGCGGAAGGCTCTTCACTTGGTGAAAGACCGGAGATCGGAACTTGGGTCAATCCGTATTCTAAAGCTAAATAACCAAAAGCGGCGTGCTGCGTTACAAAATGATTTTGCGCCGGATTGCTAAATGCTTCTTCATACGATTCATGAAGATCTTGTAATTGTGCTAAATAATTTGCCGCATTTTCAGCAAAGGCTGTCGCTTTCGCTGGATAAGCCTCACTCAGCTGGTCACGGATCGCCTCTACTTGTTTCATGGCTAAGCTTGGGGCTAACCAGACATGGGGATCTAATTCATGAGAATGACCATCATCGCCGTGGTCATGATCGTGATCGTGGTCATCGTCACCGGGTAACAGGACCATTCCTTCTGTGGCTTTAACCACTGTCACATCCCCGTCATTTAACGTGGCTTCAATCGAAGGAACCCACATTTCCATGTTCTCATTGTTGTAGACGAAAACATCCGCATCTTGGATCTTTGCCATATCTTTTGCAGAAGGTTCATAATCGTGGGAATCAGTGCCCGCGGGCATCAATAATTCAACCTCCCCTTCATCCCCTACAACTTGACGAGTAAAATCATACATCGGATAAAACGTAGCCATGACCTGAATTTGTTCATTATCAGAAGCAGCGTTGCCTGATTGTTCAGTTGCATCAGAGCCTCCTTGTCCACAGGCCGCCAAAGCTAGGGCTACTGTTGATAACATCGTTATTTTAAAAAACTTCTTCATTTTCAAAATACACTCCTTTTTATTTTTCCATATTTCCTTTTCCTCGGCAAAACACTGATAAATCAATTACAATTTATAAAAACAAAACGTAACGTTTACGTTTTACCATCGGTTTTCTACTTTACACAACTATTTACCCCTTGTCAACAGCTTTTCAAGATGTTTTTTTATATGTAAAAACTTTCATATGTACCACTGCTGATATCATTATTAACTTACTGAATGGATCGGTTGATTCGGCAACAATCGGCAAATGACGAAAATCGCTATCTATTGTCCTTTGTCGCCTCCTGTGCTACACTCGAGGGGTAATTGAATACAAGATTATCCACTAGGGGCGCTTTATGCTGAGATAGACGTATGTCTGGTCCCTTAGAACCTGATTTGGTTAGTACCAACGTAGGGAAGTGGCAGCGCATGATTTTTCGCGTTCCCATTTTTTCTGTCTACGTGTGGATAGAAAAAGGAGGAACGCTTTTTTTGTAGACAGAAAAACCATCGAGAGGAGAAGAGAAAAATGACAAATGAACCAATCGCCTGTGCGGCAGATGGGATCGATATCACGGGGTGCCGAGTTAGCTTGTACCCAATGAAAGACCATTTCGCGCAACAAATTTTAACAAGTATCGAAAAAACGAATACGAGCGCTGTTTGGCAGCAGACCGATCTGTTCAGTACCCTTTTTCGAGGGGAAGCGCCTAGTGTCATAGACGCAGCAGAGGCGCTATTTATCAACGCCTACGAATCAAAGACACACCTCGTGGGTGAGTTTACTTTTTCCAAAGGCTGTCCCGGAGACACTGCGGGTGACACATTCTTGAATGGCGAACAGGCGCAACCCAATAAAGGAAAGAACCTTGCGAATGGTGACTTTTTGGTTGATTGCAAATATTCGTTTTACGTATTTGGCGAAAATCATTATATGGAAGAAATCGCCACGATCGTCCAACTGGCAGAGACTCATGGCTTGAGCCCTCGTTCCGCTCACTATGTGACGATGCTGACCGGATCAGCAAGCCAACTCTTTGCTTATTTTGAAGCCGCATTAGCTTATGCCCATGACCATCTCCCCCACTATGTTCTGGAAGCGACTGTTTCGGTCAATAGCCCTTCAAAAAAGGAGGCGATGCCACATGACTAAGTGGGCTTTGAAAGATGTCATCATGGTAGGAATTGCTTCGTTGATTTTTGGCGTGATCTATCTTGGGGCTGTCCATTTCGGATTGTTGTTAGGTACGCTTCTAACGCCCTTTGGTTTATCTGTCTTAGCCAATGAGTTTATCTTTGGTGTTTGGTTCATGGCGGCAGCTTTTGCCGGATATGTGCTACGTAAGCCGGGAGCAGCTACGATCACTGAAATGATTGCGGCTCTTTTAGAAGTGTTTATGGGAAATTTTTATGGACCTATCATTTTTATTAGCGGTTTTGTACAGGGGATCGGAACAGAAGCCGGCTTTGCATTAGGCCGCTACCGACGCTACGGGTGGTTCCCTTTAGTTACTGGAGCCGTGGGCGCCACGATCACGAGTTTTCTTTGGGGAATCATTCGGTCAAATTTCATTAACCTACAATGGCAGTTGCTGTTGGCGATCTTTCTTATTCGCTTGCTTTCTTCGTTATTCTTTTCAGCCTTTTTAGTGAAGATCGTCTGTGACCACTTGACACGGATGGGGGTCCTCAACAGTTACCCCATTGCTGAAGATCAAACGGTCATCGTCAAACGGAAAACCGCATGAGCCTGTCGGTAAAAAACGGCAGTTTTTTGGTGGATCAAAAGCGACTTGAATTGACTCTGTCTTTGGCCCCTGGTGAAACCAAAGGGATTTATGGTGCTTCAGGAACAGGAAAAAGCACCCTTTTCCATCTCTTAGCGGGACTAAATGAGAAGGGGTTTGATGGAGGGACGTATACGATTGACGGCCAAACGATGAACCAGCTTTCCATCCGGGAAAGAAGCACGTCCGTCAGCTTATTGTTTCAAAATCCTGATATGCAATTTTGCATGGCAACACCTCGAGAAGAGTTGCTTTTCTGTTTAGAGAATCAATGTATACCCCAAAAAGACATGCCAAACAAAGTGGCTGAAGCTTTGGCATTTTGCGAGATTACCCACCTTGCTGATCAACCTTTCACGACCTTGTCTGGTGGTGAAAAACAGCTAGCCGCATTGGCTTGTTGTCTGATATTAAAAAGTCGTTACTTGCTTTTGGACGAACCCTTTGCCAATTTGGATTCGGACACAAGTCAAAAAGTCATACGAAAACTGCAGCAAATCCAACACAAAAATGCTCTTGGTATTTTATTGATCGATCATCAAATCAAAGAGACCGCTAACTGGGTCGATGAGTGGCTGCTGATTGAAAAGGAATTCAGAACGATCAATCAAGCAGCGCTCCGCCAACTTGATCAGCACCTACGCAAGTCGCTGCCGCTTGTGAACATTAAATCGACTTCTAACGAAAAACGGCTTTCATTTCAAAATTTCCGATTACCCATCCGAAACCATGAAATTGTTTTCCCAGATCTTGCCTTTGATAAGGGCTCACTGATTGGAATCACTGGACGTAGCGGCAGCGGCAAGTCTTCGTTTTTAAAAGCTATTTTACAGCAGCAGGCCTATAAAGGGGATATTCTTTTGGCAGGTAAACCAATCAAGAAGTATCCGTCACCTTTTCGCTCCATCAGTTGGATCATGCAAAATCCGCAAGACCAATTTTTGGCAGCTACCGTTGCGCAAGAGCTTAGCCAAGGAAGCGCCCCGACCGAGAGCGACAAACTACTCGAAAAATTGCGTCTGCAAAACAAGAGTGCCCAGTCGCCTTTTCTACTGAGTCAAGGACAGCAACGGCGCTTGGCTGTTGCCTCCTTACTGCAGCGCCCGGTCGACCTACTGCTAGTAGACGAGCCGACATATGGTCAAGATGTCACACAAGCTTGGCAGATCATGGAGCTATTAGCTGCTAAAGCAACCACTGGCACGTTAGTTTTGATCGTTAGTCACGATGTCTTATTGTTGCAACAGTTTTGCTCGCAAATCATTGATTTCAATTGCTATCAAAAGGAGGTCGCAGATGCGTACACTCAATCCCACAGTCAAGTTATTCGCCATTTTAGGACTCGCCTTAGTGGTTTCTTTTCAAAATAATTTCAGATTGAATTTATTGCTCTCTGTCCTATTCTTCGTTATTACTGTAAAAGAGCGCTCCTTGAAAAAAAGTCTTTTGCTCTTTTCTGCATTAACACTGGTAGCTGTAGGGGTCTTTTTCACTGGTCTCCTTTACTATCAAGACCATCAAGGCGCTCCCTCCTCAACGGCAGCTATTCACTATGGGCTTGACATGGCGAGCCGAATCTACTGCTTCGGTATTCTGGGAAGTTCTTTCAGTGTGACGACCACGATCAATGAATTGATTTATTCGCTGCAGCAACAGCTGCACCTGCCTGCCGTTTTTGCGTACGGTCTGCTCGCTGCGTTTCAAATTGCTCCGATCATTCCAGCAGAGTATCAAAACATCCGCAATAGCATGCGTTCCAGAGGAATCTCAGTCAATTCGTTTTCTTTCAAAATGTTGATTCCTTTACTCGTCAAATCCATTCGCTGGTCCGAACTTTTGGCGACGGCAATGCTTTCAAGAGGTTTCGACGGTGAAGGAAAGCGAACTTATGCCAAGACATTTCGAATCACTTTTATGGATACGCTGTTTTTATCCTTATGTTTGATGGTGGGACTTGGCGGAACACTCATCCTATAAAGGGGAAAGAGACAAAAAGACAAAGAAACGTAAGGGTTTCTTTGTCTTTTTTCATTGATTTATTAAGAAGTGATCGTCTTTTTTACTGAACCAGATTTGATTTGGTAAAACGTAACAAACATCGTCGTTGCTAATATATACAAGGCGAAAAGAAGATACATGTTTTTAAACAGCTGGATCGTCGTTTGGTTCAACCAGGCCCCTACTTTGGGAATATAAAATATCGGCTGGCCAATCAATTGACTTTTTTGAATTTCGTTTGGTTCCATCTGATTTTGATTGTCGCCAATGGTGTAGAGCACCGATTGATTTTCCCCAACCGCAACGATTCGCCGCGTCCGCATCTGTCTACCTTGATCAACATAATACGTTACTTCGTTGCCAACCACTAAATTATCTTCAGAAGCTTTTTTTACAAAAAGGAGTGTCCCTTCAGAATATGTCGGTTCCATTGCATCACTAGCAACAATAGCCATTGTGAAACCAAACGCATGTGGGATCACCACAATTAGTACAGACAGCAGCATGAACATCAGTACAAAAAGTGAGAGCATGATACTTTGTTTTGGAAAAAGCTTCATTTTCTATTCTCCTTCTAAACCTCAGTTTCTTTTATGATTCTATAACATAACTCTATTTTTTTCAAATATTTAAAAACGTTTCATTGAATTTTTATACGAAGATTACTCGATTATTATTTGACTTTATTTAATTATTTATATTATGCTAAAGGCGATTAAAAAACAGAGGAGAAAAAGTATGCCTTTTTTAAATAACAAGTTTTTTTTAAAGCGTTGGATTCCCTTCATCCTTCTGGTCCTATTTTTACTGGGAAGTATTGTCTTTTTTCTCGTTCTTTTTTTATTCCCAACTTCTGATATCCATGCAGTGGAGAAAAAGGAAGACTGGATTTTCTATGCTGAGGACAATCCCGAATCTACTTTTATTAGCCGTTATGTGAAACATTTACCTAGTGTAAAAGCGAATGATCGTTTTGTGATGAAGCGAAAAATGACCAACGATTATAAATACCCTACAATGTTACTAATTGGCGATCATCAACACATGACTGTCTATCTCGATGACCAAGAAATTTACACCAACGATGAGCCCAATGATCCACTGACTCTCAATCATCCAGGCAAAACATTGTCTTTTATCACCTTGCCTGAGGATTATGTTGGTAAAACCTTGAAAATATACGTGACTAGTCCTTTTGACACCTATTCTGGCTTCCCAGCAGAAGTCTTTTTTGGCCCTGCAAATGCACTGATCGGCTATGTCTTCAGTCTGTCAATTTTAAATATTTACATTCTTTTATTTACTGGTTTTATTTGTATCATCAATTTATTTTATATCTTAGTTTCTTTTATCAATCAACGAAGGCTGAAAATATCTTCTCTCTTATTCAGCGGCTTTGCCTTAACAGCAGGCTTGGAAGCGGGCTTCAGCGATATGCTTGGTGGACTACTGTTTCCCCCAATCGTCAACTCTGTAATGTTAAATATTCTTTCTATTATTACACCAATGTTTTTGATCGGCTTTTACTGCACGAATATGCATTTTATTCGCAAGTACTACCAGAAATGGTTATACTTCCACTATTCATTCGGTCTGTTAGCGATACTTTTCGCACTTTTCCAAGCACAAAGTTTGCCCGTCATCATGAATTATATGTTCTTGTTGAATATTACCAGTACCTTCGTTACTTCTTTTGCAGCAATTTATGAAGCATTGAAAAAAAATCCTTTTTATGTCATTTGTGCGCCTTGGATCGTGATTGCGGCTATTGGTCATTGTTTCTTGTATATTCAGGATATTTTAGTTTTGCCACAATCTGATATCAATTGGCGTTCGATCATCTTTTTCTTATTAATTATCATTTTTACTTGCTACGGCTTCCTTGAACTCTTTTTTGCCAGCGAGGGTAAAAATAAGCAGATCGATACGGCAGACATCAAAGTGCGTTTATATGAGAACCAACAAGCGATCAGCCCTGAACAAACGTTAAAATGGCAGCAAGTTTTACGAACCATCAAACAAAGAACCCATACCGTCAAGGATATGTTAGAAGATCAGCAGTTGGCAGCGGCCTATGAAGGCCTTAGTGAGATTGAAGAACAGATCAAGCAGCAGTTAACGAGTCCTTCCGTTGAAAAAGAATCACTCACGACGATGCTGCTTGCTAATTATAAACACACAGCTGCTCAAAAAAGGATCACCTTTGCCTGTGATGGCATCATAGAACCACTGGAACAATTGGCGGAAAATGATCGTCTATCCTTGATCGCTCATTGCCTAGAGTACGCCATCCGATACACTTGTGCGGTCACTGATCCTCAAAAGCGAAGACTCGCGTTGAGGGTGAATGACACGAAGGGCCAGTTGCATATCGACTGCCAAATGCCGCTTCTCTCAAATGAAGAAGCAGAAAAACTACAGAACAATGAAACCAAACGACAGGCGATGCAGGCTGACATGCAAATGCTAGAACAACTTTGTTTAGCCTACCAAGGAAGTATCCGGATTGAAGAAACTGACGGGCTTCACCTCTTGCATTTGACACTTAGGGCGAAAATAGATCCGCTGTCTTTCGACTGACCGTCTTGCTACATTAGTTTTAAAGGAGCGATTTTAAGAAAAAGCGAAAAAACTCTTGCTTTTTTCGCTTTTTCGCTTTAGCATGATAAAGAACAGCAACAAGCATTGGAATAGTAGTTTTATGATGGTCTTAGAGAGTCGATGGCAGCTGAAAAATCGACACCCACTGATAAAATGAACCTACCCAATGGCAATGACCGCAAAACGGTCGGTGGAAAGGCCTTATCCTTTACGAGTTGGATTATCCCGATAGATAATCAACAAAGGTGGTACCGCGAAATCCAAGCATTTCGTCCTTTTTTAGGACGAGATGCTTTTTTATTTTTTTAAGGAGGAAAAAGAATGACACAAAAAAATGATTTTACAGAATGGTATATCCAAACGATCCAAAAAGCCGAATTGATGGCTTACTCCCCAGTGAAAGGCTCCATTATTTTCCGTCCTGACGGCTTCGAACTTTGGGAGCATATCCAAGAAGAGTTCAATCGATTCTTGAAAAAAGAGGGCATTCGTAATGCGTACTTCCCAATGCTGATTCCGCAAAATTTCTTTATGAAAGAAGCCGATCATATTGAAGGTTTTGCGCCTGAATTGCCATGGGTCACAGAAGTCGGCAATGAAAAATTGGAAGAACCTTTGGCCTTGCGTCCAACCTCAGAAACCATGATCGGCTCTGCCTTTTCTGATTGGATCAACTCCTACCGTGACCTGCCTTATGAAATCAATCAATGGGCAAACGTCTTTCGTTGGGAAAAGAAAACATTGCCTTTCTTGCGTACCTCAGAGTTTTTATGGCAAGAAGGCCATACCGCTCATGAAAACGAAGAAGATGCACGTCAACGCACCATGAAAATCTTGGATGAATATGCCCGCCTTTGCGAAGAATTCCTAGCGATCCCTGTTTATCGCGGACAAAAAACCCCTTCTGAGCGTTTTGCTGGAGCAGTTGATACTTATTCGATCGAAGCGATGATGAAAGACGGCAAAGCAGTCCAAGCAGGAACCAGCCACTACATGGGGACAAAATTTGCTGAAGCATTTGATATTACGTATTTAACGAAAGAAAACAAGCATGTCCATGCCCACACAACCTCTTGGGGTGTCTCTACCCGCTTGTTGGGGGCCTTGATCATGACCCATGGCGATGAAAATGGGTTAGTTTTCCCACCAACCATTGCACCAACCCAAGTTGTGTTGTTACCAGTCGGTCCATGGAAAAAGAATCCAGCCATCTTAGAAAAATTAGAAGAACTGTATGCCAACTTTAAAGCCAAGGGCATTCGTGTTCGATTGGATGATTCTGATAACTCACCTGGCTATAAGTTCAATGAATGGGAACTAAAAGGCGCTTGCTTGCGAATCGAATGTGGCCCAAGAGATTTAGAAGCTGGCAAAGTGATGGTCAAAGTCCGCGACTTGGCTGACAAGCAAACAGTCGCCCTTGAGCACTTGGAAGCCTTCGTTGATCAAGAACTGCAAGCAATGACCCCACGCTTATTGGCAGCTGCGAAGGAACGTAACAAAGATAATGAGTACACCAACATCGATACATTGGATGAACTAAAAGCCCATATCGAAACGTGCAAACAAGAAGACAAAGTGACTGGCTTTGTTTTGATCGGTTGGGACGGCTCGGAAGAAACGGAAGCGAAAATCAAAGAAGAAACCGGCTTTACTACCCGAAACATTCCGTTTGAAGCACCAATGGAAAAAACAGTCGATATCGTCAGTGGCAAACCTGCCAAGCATACCGTTTGGATCGCCCGCGCATACTAATAGAAAAAACGAAGCAGCCAGATTGAAAAGGCTGCTTCGTTTTTTGATTAATAAATCAATGAAAGAAAATCTTCAGGCGTGATGTTGCCAAAATATTTTTTAACATCAATGTTGGCGATGACTTGTGCCAAATCTTCCTTGGCATAACGAGTTCCGATCAGGGCTTGTTCGACATCTGCAATGTCCCCTAGTCCGAAAAAGTCGCCAAAGATTTTGGCATCCGTGATTTTTCCTTCTGCCACATTCAAACGAACTTCGATGGAGCCGATTGGGAAGCGATGACGGCGTTCAATATCAAAAGCTGGAGATTTACCGTAATTCCAATCCCAGTTGCGATAATACTTATCGGAAATCTCATTGATCTTGACCCAATCCTCTTCAGTCAGTTCATAGGTTTTGACTTCTTCCACGGAATCGACACCAAAAATCTTCAATAAGATTTCTTGACGGAACTCTTCAGTCGTCATGTCTTGCTTCTCTTTTGGCAAGAATGGTTTGATGTTTGTCACTCTTGAGCGGATCGATTTGATGCCTTTTGATTCGATTTTGTCTTTGCGGACTTTCAAGGCGTTGACCACTTCATTGATGTCACTGTCAAACATGATCGTCCCATGAGCAAACATCCGGCCATTCGTTGCGTACATCGCATTCCCAGAAAACTTCATGTCATTGATCACAAGATCGTTGCGCCCTTTTAGTTGCGCCCCTTCAACCCCCATCTCATGCAAGGCTTGGACGATTGGTTTGGTCAGTTTTTCAAAATCTCTGAAAGAATTGCCATCGTCAGGCATAATAAAGCTGAAATTCAAGTTTCCGAAATCATGATAGACTGCACCGCCGCCGCTGAAACGACGAACGACATGAATCCCATGTTCATCCACATATTCCTTATTGATCTCTTCGATCGTATTTTGATTGCGTCCAATGATAATCGATGGTTCATTAATGTAAAAAAGTAAGATGGGTTCATCCACTTTCATTTCTTGAAGAAGAAAAATCTCGATGGCTAAATTGATGCGTGGGTCGTTCAGTTCATTCGGTACAAAAAGCATACTATTTGTTCCTCCTAATTAGATGATTTCTACTATTTTTTGAACAGCCGCCAACTCAACAGGGATTCCATTGGCAGCTAGTGCAGCCTCTTCTCGTAACTGTTCTAAGTCACCATGTTGCGGCAAATGCGTCAACATTAATTTTTTCACCTGCGCTGCATGGGCGATCTCCCCTGCTTCTTTTGAAGTAAAATGAGCCTTGTGCCGCTCATTTCCTGCAAAAAGATAGGTATCTGCCAAGAATAAGTCAGCCCCTTCAGCAAACGGAACGAAAGATTCTAAATAGCCAGAGTCTCCAGTAAAAACAAAGACCTTGCCCGTGCTTTTCTCAACAAATCGCATGGCATAGCAAGTGACTGGATGGATCGTTTTCATAAAGGTAATGGTGAAAGGGCCCAATTCCAACGACTCAGACTGAAGGTAATCAAATCCTTGGGTCACTCCCGGCATCGTCAGACTTTCAAAATGAACCCTGTCCTCCCCATGACCGTAGATCGGCAAAACCTGCCGTTCTTCGTTTTCGGGATATAATTGCCAATAGTATTGTAATACCCCCAGATCCGCAATATGATCGTGATGGTAATGTGTCAAAATCACTGCATCTAAGTCTAAGGGATCAAGGATCTTTTCTAATTGGACCAAGGTGGTACTTCCCGCATCAAGCAGCAAATGAAAGCCATCTGACTCTACTAAATAGCCAGTAGTCCCTTCACCATTATACGGATAGGCACCTAAACAACCTAAGACAGTTATTTTCACATGTGTTTCCTCCTCTTTGGCTCCAGCTGATTTTCTACTTCTTTTATGCTATCACATCTCAGCTGATTTGACTAAAATCCGACCAATTTTTTTGCGAAAAAGGATCAAGAAAATCAGAAAAAAACGACGTCTATTGATGAATCCCTTGAATGAGTGTTCAACTCTATCCTTAAGGAACCATTCCAATGGTACGTCGTCTTTTTTTGCTTATCTGATCAGCGCTCGTTGTTCATTGATCAATTCTTCATAGAATGCTGCGTTGACCGCATACGCATAGGCGTTTGCCCACAACATCCCGATCAAAAGCGCCAAGAAACCCAGAATAAACCAACCAATCAGTGATAACTGCAGCCAAATGTATTGCCCCAGATGCGGCCGTAAGAGAGCAAAGGCTACTTTGATAGACTGAAGAACCCCTAATTCCGGTTGATCATAGCGCAGATAGATTGCTAATTGGATCACACCAGTAACGACTTGTGACAAAAAGAAGAACAAAATGATGGAGAGAAAGGTCCCAATCACAAAAGCGACCGAACCATTAAACATAGCCACATCAACAGAGATTCCCCGATTAAAATTGAATACCAAGTCCAAATACTGATTGAGTCCTGATAAGACAAACTGCGGCAAGAAAATCGCAAAACTCAAAAGATAATTTAAAAGCGCGCTCACTAAATTTAATAGCAAAAACGGTACATACAGACGCTTATCAAAGACTAGAAAAATATCCGCCACCTGGATTCCTCTGCCACGAACTAGATAGAGTGCCATAATACTCAATGCTACCGAAAACGCAAAGAAGACAAAATTGTCCAAGATCAGATCGATCCAGCTCTCTGCATTGTTTGCACCAAAAGAAGTCCCAATACTACTAAAAAGCGAGCTGACCACCGCTTGTACGGCAACCGTCGCTAAAATACTTAAGACGAACATTCCCCAGAATCCGCGCAAGGAGTTTTTAGCCGTCTCACGAATCATTGTGTTTGATCTCATAAGCTCACCTTAATAACTGCGCAATGCTTTAACGGTTTTATCGTCTAAGCGGCGAACCACTTCCGTTACAAGCTTGACTGTATTGAAGTAGTCATCCTCATGAATGACAGAAGTATGAGAATGCAGGTAACGAACGGGCACGGTAATAGCGATCGAAGGGACCCCATCACGAGTCAAATGCATTTGACCAGCATCGGTTCCTCCACCAGTGATCACGGTATATTGGAAAGGAATTTCCATCTCTTCGGCGACATCGATCACAAAATTCAATAATTTCTTGTGAGGAATCATGGAAGCATCGAAAATCAAGACTTGTGGGCCTTTCCCTAACACAGAATCCGCTTCTTTTGGCGTCATTCCAGGTGTGTCCCCAGCAGTACCAGTATCTAGGGCGATAGCGATATCAGGATTCACTAAATGAGTGCTTGTTCGCGCACCTCTTAGGCCAACTTCTTCCATCACGTCACTGCCGGCAAACAAGCAGTTTGGATGTCCTTCTGCTGCCAAGGTTTCTAATACCCGCAGTGATACCGCCGTACCGATTCGATTGTCCCAAGCTTTTGCTAGCAAAAATTTGCTGTCGTTCATCCGTTTGTATTGGATATAAGGGGTGATCATGTCTCCAGGACGGATGCCCCAGCCTTTGGCTTCCTCTTCGCTTGACGCGCCAATATCGATGAACATATCTTTGATATCGTAAGGTTTGTTTCGAGTCTCTGGACTCAACACATGGGGTGGTTTTGAGCCGACGACACCGTGGATCACTTTGCCTTCATTGGTTTTGATCTCCACTTGCTGTGCCAGCATCACTTGCCCCCACCAGCCCCCAAGGGTTTGAAATTCAATAAAGCCTTTTTCTGTGATTTTTGTTACCATAAAGCCGACTTCATCCATATGTCCCGAAATAAAAATTTTCGGACCGCCGCCATCACCAACATGTTTGGCAATGACACTTCCTAAACCATCAAAAAAGATATCTTCAGCAAAGTCTTTGGCATATTCTTTAAAGACTTCACGCACTTCCTCCTCATTCCCAGGAACCCCACGTGCAGTCGTTAGGTCTATTAAAAGCTGTTCTTCTTTTTTCTCCATCTTGCTTCCTCCTTTGTCTCATTGATTATGATTATACCATTCTCTTAATCTGGTGCCAGAGGGAAATACAAAAAGATTGGTTAAACGAAAAAAAACGATCCTAGTTTCCTAGAATCGTTTTATCGTATAAATAGATCAAGTTTCAATAATCCGCAGACACAGCTTGACGGTAATCAAATAGGCAAACAGATAGACGACTGCTGCCACTGCTGCAAACAAATGAGCAACCCAATACCCGGGACTATCGATGATCTGTGTGAAAGTATTGATGGCAAATACCGCATGCAAAATCGCCAATAAGGTGCCAGGCATAAAAATCCAAATGTTTTGCCAGTACACCAACTTGCGCACTTCATTACGGGTGTAGCCTAATTTTGTCAATAGTCGGTAATTGTACTTTTCCCGCTCCGTGTTAGAAAATTGCCGAACGATCAAACTACTAGACGTGGTGATCAAAACGATCACCCCAACAAATAGCGATACGAACAAAATGATTCCTGCTTGTCGTCGCACCCCGCGCATTGTTGTAAAGCGATTGGCTAACGTTAGCCGATATGCGGTCGTCTGACCACTATCACTACTTGAATCCCGAGCGGTCTCTGGATAAAAGCGTACGTTTTTTTGGTCGTCGCTAAATTCATAGGTCAATGGATGCGCCCACTCGATTGGCAGCTCTTCATCCAACAACTGTGTCAGCGCGTCTGTTTGCACCTTTTCGGTCTGTAAATAAGCAATGGTATAGGTGAATCCTTTGATTTGTTGGTACGCCTCATCTTGAATGACAAGGACATTGGGTAAAGAATAGCGTAAAGCACTATCACCAAAATAATCTTGTTCGGCTTGAATGAGTTTAAAATTATGCTGACTGCCGACTTTGACTTCATCGCGATATGTGATAAATGAGCGAGTTACGTCGTATTGACTGTCAAAAAGTACAGCTTGCTTATCAGTACTCAGTCGAATCTCAGGAGCACCCGGAACCAGTTTTCGCAGACGCTGATAATCCGAAAGTGCCACCAGATTCACCATCATATTTTCGACACTTTCATCTTGCAACTCTCCTAGGTAGCGTGTCTGCACCGTCATATTGGTCATTTTGTAGGGAATTGCTTGTTCCGCTGTAATTGGCACATCCGACTTTTCTAAAAGGGTACGCAAGGCCCCTGCCTGCTCTCCTGACACCTGAAAGGAAGTTGGATAGATACGGTTCGTTGCTTGGTAATTCAAAGAGATGACCCCCATTGTTCCCCCTATCAATGAAATCGCGATTGCAGTGATAATCGTCAAAAGGGCGTAGCTTTTCCACGTCCTTTGCAAGTAAGCACGCACGTTATTGTAAGCAATCAACTTCGCCCCTTTGATAAGGCGTTTTTTTGGTTTACTCAAAAAATACAACAGTGCTGGCAAGGAACAATCAAAAAAGAGATAGGTTGCCGTTATACAGCAAAATAGAATCAGTAAAGGGATCCATAGAATCGCTGAAAAATCTTGCGTATACGTGATATAGTTGGTCCATGTTTCCCTTAGGGTCAATGACAGATAATACCCTACCCCAAGTAAAATCAGACCTAGGACCCCCATCAATGTACGAAACGGAGTCATTTTCATTTTTTTGATCGGTAAGCGGTATTCGGTCTTGATCAATTCACTCATTGGGGTACGCCAAACAAAAAGGATCACTTGAATACTCAATATAATCATTGCGGCGATAAAGACAAAGACCGTCGAAAAAATCGATTGCGGTGAATTAAAGAAATGACTGGTCAAATTTAGGCCCATCGCCCGAATCAAAATCATTGAGAAGAATTTTGAAAAAATAATTCCCATAAAGATACCGGTCACTAGAGAGAAAAAATTTAGTAAAAACGTTTCCCGTAGCAACAGCCAAGCAAGACGACCTTGCCGCAACCCCAAAAGCTGGTAAACACTGATTTCTTTTTGTCGCTGACTAAGAAAAAAATGATTGGCACTCAGCATAAAAAACAAGACGACAAAGGCAACCACACTGCTGCCGAATCCTAAAACCCCTTCAATGCGGATGTCTTGCTGGACCCGTTGATTCAGCAGACGATCATTCATCAAGGCGTTAAAGGAATAAAAAATCATCACGGCGGTCATCATACAAATAAAATACACCATATAATTGCGAAACTGCCGCAAAAAACTCCGCCAGCCGATTTTAAACAACATGGCGCGGACCGCCTCCAATCGTAGCCTGCATATCGATGATTTTTTCGAAAAATTCCTGACGGCTGCCTTTTTTGACAACTTCCGCAAAGAAGACACCATCGCGAATGAACAGAATCCGATTGCAGTAGCTGGCGGTAAAAGGATCGTGGGTGACCATCAAGATCGTCGTTTTTTCTTGTTGATTGATTTGCGCTAAATACCGTAACAATTCTGTTGCCGCTTTTGAATCAAGGGCTCCCGTGGGTTCATCAGCAAAAAGGACCGCCGGACGACTGATGATCGCCCGAGCAGCAGCGACCCTTTGTTTTTGCCCTACAGACAATTCTTCTGGGTAGCGATCCAACAAGTGTTCGATCCCTAACAAATTGGCCGTCTCCTCGATACGTACTTGGGTTTCCTTCACGGGCAAGCGATCAATCGCTAAAGGCAGCAAAATATTGTCTCTGGCTGTCAATGTCTCTAAAAGATTAAAATCTTGAAAGATGAAGCCAATCTGCTGACGGCGAAAATCGCTGAGGGCTTTTTCCGACATTCGGGTAATGTCTTTGCCATCGATATAGATCGAGCCTAAGCTAGGTCGCATGATTGAAGACAAAAGATTCATCAAGGTCGTTTTCCCAGCACCGCTTGGCCCCATGACCCCAACAAATTCTCCTTGATCCACTGCAAAAGAAAGGTTATCTAATACTTTGGTTTGATTGAAACGGGTGCCGTAACTTTTTGTCAGATGCTTCACATCGATCATATTTTTCACACAGAACCCTCCTTTAAAAAAATTCTCTCCTTATGGTAGCATACTTTATCATTGAATACTTCTGCTTCAAAACAGAGAAAAAATAAATTTAAAAAAGTTTTTATTCATTATGTGAAACATGGAACAACCAAATCCTTAATCTTATCAAGTTTTCTCGGAAACACCTAAATGAATATACACCATATATTGTGTATATCCAAAACACAAACCCTTTTCGACTACTATATATAGTTGCTCATTTCTACAATTTGTTTTATTATATTGTGGAAGATAAGGAGTGGTAGAAATGATGAACATTAAGAGAAATCCTGAGCAAGGGTTGGAAAGACAGTCCGCTTTGCGTCAGTTAAAAATCGTAAAACGTGATGGACGGCTTGTCGATTTTGATGATCAAAAAATTTATGATGCGTTAGTGAAAGCCCTGAGAAAAATCAACGGTGAGCTTTCTCCCATCGACCACGAAAAAATCACCGAGATCGTTGACAGTGTCGATCACGAGATCGCGGAACGTTTTCGTACAAATGTAAAAATCTATGAGATCCAAAATATCGTCGAGCATATCTTGTTAGCAAAGAACGAGTATGCCTTGGCTGAAGAATATATCAACTACCGGACCCATCGTGATTTCGAACGCAGCAAAGCAACAGACATCAACTTTACGATCAATAAATTGATGAATAAAGATCAATCGGTCGTCAATGAAAATGCCAATAAGGATAGTAACGTGTTCAACACACAACGTGATTTGACCGCTGGGATCGTAGGAAAATCGATTGGTTTGAAAATGCTGCCTCCTCACGTGGCAAATGCCCACCAAAAAGGCGACATTCATTACCATGACTTGGATTATCATCCATATACCCCAATGACTAACTGCTGCCTAATCGATTTTAAAGGCATGCTAAATAATGGGTTTAAAATTGGGAACGCCGAAGTGGAATCGCCAAAATCGATCCAAACGGCCACCGCTCAAATCTCACAAATCATTGCAAATGTAGCATCGAGTCAATATGGTGGCTGTTCTGCTGATCGAACAGATGAATTATTGGCTCCTTTTGCTGAGTTGAATTACCAAAAACATTTAAAAGATGCCGAAGAATGGATTGAGACACCCGAACGTCGGGAAGCTTACGCGAAGAGCAAAACCCGCAAAGATATCTACGATGCAATGCAAAGTCTAGAATACGAAATCAATACGTTATTCACCTCTAACGGACAAACGCCGTTCACTTCCCTTGGCTTTGGTTTAGGAACCAACTGGTTCGAACGGGAAATTCAACGAGCGATTCTCCAAATTCGCATCAACGGGTTAGGCAGTGAAAAGCGTACTGCTATTTTCCCGAAATTGATTTTTAGTATTCGCCGTGGGGTCAACTTGGCACCTACCGATCCGAACTATGATATTAAAGAACTGGCTTTAGAATGTGCCACTAAACGGATGTATCCGGATATTTTGAATTATGATAAATTGGTTGAATTGACTGGCAGCTTTAAAGTGCCGATGGGCTGTCGTTCTTTCTTGCAAGGCTGGAAAAACGAACGTGGTGAAGAAATCAATGTCGGTCGGATGAATCTAGGTGTCGTGACATTGAATATTCCACGGATCGCCTTAGAAGCAAATGGCGATCAAGAAAAATTCTGGTCACTGCTGGAGGACCGTCTGCAAATCGTTAAAGATGCCCTTGTCTATCGAGTGGAACGCTGTAAAGAAGCGAGTCCCGCCAATGCGCCGATCCTTTATATGTATGGGGCTTTCGGTGAACGTTTGGATCGCAAAGACAATGTCAACGAATTATTCAAAAACAAACGTGCCACTGTTTCGCTTGGTTACATTGGTTTATACGAAGCTGCTTCGGCTTTTTACGGTGGAACTTGGGAACAAGACCCAGAAGCAAAGGCCTTTACGATGGCGATCGTGAAAGAATTGAAAGCTCATGCCGATGCCTGGGGCGATGAATACGGCTATCATTTCAGTGTGTACTCGACCCCTAGTGAAAGCTTGACCGATCGTTTCTGTCGCTTAGATACCGAAAAATTCGGTGAAGTTGAAAATATTACCGACAAAGAATATTATACCAATAGCTTCCACTATGATGTGCGGAAAAATCCGACACCATTTGAGAAACTTGATTTTGAAAAGGACTATCCAAAATACTGTTCTGGTGGCTTTATTCATTACTGTGAATATCCAGTCTTGCAGCAAAATCCAAAAGCGTTAGAAGCAGTTTGGGATTACGCATATGATCGGGTCGCTTATCTTGGAACAAATACCCCTATCGACCACTGTTACGAGTGCGGATATGAAGGAGACTTTAATCCAACCGAACGAGGCTTTGAATGTCCACAATGTGGCAATCACGATCCAAAAAGTTGTGATGTTGTCAAAAGAACCTGCGGGTATCTTGGAAATCCTCAAGCTCGCCCGATGGTCAACGGTCGTCACAAAGAAATCTCTGCTCGGGTCAAACATTTGCAAGAATAATCATAAAAGGAGTGTTAGATTTCTTCTACACTCCTTTTATCGAACAACCCCTGTAATTCACAATAGAAAGAAGTTTTCTTATGAGAAATCCTAAGCCCCAAGAATGGAAAGCAAACGAGTACAGTCAAAATTATATCGCTGATTACAAAGCCTTCAACTTTGTGGACGGTGAAGGCATCCGAAATAGTTTATATGTGAGCGGCTGCCTGTTTGCTTGTGAAGGCTGTTTCAACAAAGCCGTCCAAAACTTTCGCTACGGCACACCTTTTACCCAAGAGCTAGAGGATCGAATCATTGAGGATCTGCGACATGACTATGTTCAAGGACTGACCCTCCTAGGCGGCGAACCTTTCTTGAACACGACGGTCTGTCTGAAAGTTGTTGATCGCGTTCGCGCCGAATTTGGTCATAGCAAGGACATTTGGAGCTGGTCAGGCTACACTTACGAAGAACTGCTCTTGGAGACCCCTGACAAACTAGAACTTTTATCCAAAATTGATATTTTGGTGGACGGCCGTTTTGAACTCAGCAAGCGAAACCTAAACTTGCAGTTTCGTGGTAGCAGCAATCAACGAATCATTGATCTTGCTGCATCTCGAGAACAAGGAAAAGCGGTTATCTGGGCAAAGTGCAAAGATGCTGAAGCAAGTTACGAACAAATCAAAAAACAAATTTAACGACTCAAAACACCGTGCATCTTGAGATGACCCCAAAAGTTAGACCAAAAAATCGAACTTTTGGGGTCACCACATCTTCCTTCAAAGATGATGCACGGTGTTTTTTTTGTTATATAAAAATCAATGACCAAGCTTTTTAAAGGTACTTACTTGCTTCACGAACCGTCAAAGGCGCCAGACTTTTTTGATGGCGTAGAAGAAAATCTTGGACCCACTGAGGATTCGTCTTGGCATAGTCTCGCAAGCTCCAGCCAATGGCTTTGTTGATAAAGAATTCAGAACTCCCCAAATTGTTGACAAGGATCTCTTCAAGGAATGGTCGATCCGTCTGTTCTTTTTGCAACAATTGGTGAAGAATCGCCATTCGCCGTAGCCAAAGATTATCCTCAAGACTCCAACGAAGCATCTCAGCCTTTAACGCTGGCAGTCGGCGAATAAGCTTTCTGACGACCTCACTTAGTGCGTCCACGCTATCCCACCAAGATTTCGTTATGACTAACTGTTCAATTTTTGCTAGATCAACGGCTGATAAAAAGGGCTCCAGCGCCACTAAATAATCAATCGCAAGGTACTGGTGTTCCCGATAGCTGCTTTGCCAACATTGATCGATAAATTCCCAATCGATTCGTTTCATTTGTTTTGCTACTTTAAAGGCTGCTTTTTCCTGCTGACGGCGCAACGGTGTAGGGATGCCTAAAAACTCAAACTGATGCCGCATATAGGCGGCCATTTTTTCACTTCGTTCTTCATCAGCCAAAGCAATCATCGTTTCATATACTTGATAGATCGTCATATTGGTCCTCCTTTTTAGGTCTACTGATCGTCAGATGTTTGCCATAAAGGCAGTACGATATTTTCATAGGTCAGAGGATCGAGATTTGTGACGGTGATTCCCAAAAGACGAATGCCTTTTTCAAGACCTAAAATCTCTTCCCAAATGAGACTGGCTTCCGAAAATAACTGTTCTTTTTTATGAACGTAAATCGGCAAAGTCACTCGTTTAGTGATCGTAGAGTAATCACTGTAACGGACTTTCAACACGACTGTTTTGCCATGTTTCTGTGTGCGCTTTAGTGATCTCTCAACTTCTTCTGCGATGGCGCGTAATTGACTTAAGACTTGTTCTTCACTCGTTAATGGATTGCCGTATGTATGCTCCTTACCGACTGATTTTCGTTCTCTGGTCACACTGACTGGTGAATCATGGATTCCTCTAACTTTACGATACAAAGAATACCCCATTTTGCCAAATTCGCGGATCAACGCCATCTCACTCCAAGCGTATAGATCTGCTCCTGTAAAAATGCCTAACTCATGCATCCTGGGGACAGTTTTCTTCCCGATCCCATGAAATTTATCGATGGGTAGTTGTTGTAAAAAGGCCACTGCCTCATCCGGCATCACCACTGTTAACCCTCGTGGTTTATGATAATCCGAGGACAATTTTGCCAAAAACTTGTTGTAACTGACGCCTGCCGAACAAGTCAAATGGGTCTCATGCCAGATGTCTCGCTGAATCAGACGAGCGATCTTAATTGCTGAAGGACAGTTGATTTTGTTCACTGTGACGTCCAGATACGCTTCATCAATTGAAACTGGTTCGATGATGTCGGTGTATCGGTGAAAAATTTCTCTGACTTGCTGGGACACTTCACGATACTTTTGATGATTCCCCGGTTTAAAAATCGCTTGCGGACAAAGCTCGTAGGCTTTTTGTGCGCTCATTGCCGAATGGATGCCATATTGTCGCGCCAGATAATTCGCTGTCGTGACCACTCCTCGGCCGCCGGTATCACTTGGGTGACGGGCAATGACAAGGGGATGCTTGGCCAGCTCAGGATCATCCCGTTCTTCCACCGAAGCAAAAAAAGCATCCATATCAATATGAATAATTTTGCGGCTCGTATCATTTTTTAAGGGAAATTGCAGTTCCGACATCGTTGCTCACCTCGCTTCTTATTATAAACGAACAGAAGTTCCCTATCAAGCAAGGAATCAAGACAAAGACGCAAAAAGGACCAATTTTCATTGGCCCTTCCCTATACGTTCGCTACTTTTGCTGCACGGTTCATGACCCAAGAAGTTCTGCTATAAGGCAGCTTCTCCTCGTTCATTGGTGCGAATCCGAATCGCTTCTTCCAAAGGGTAGACGAATATTTTGCCATCACCGACTTCATCTGTCCGACAGATCGATACAATCAGCTCAATCACGGCATCGACTTTTTCATCTGCCAAAACAAAGCGGACATTTACTTTCGGTAAAAGAGTCGTGATCACTTCTTGGCCACGAATAAACTCTTTTAACCCTTTTTGATTGCCACACCCGAGAACTTGACTGACCGTCATCCCACTGATCAGATCCGATTGATCCAAAGCGGCTTTTAGCTCCTCTAATTTTTCTTGGCGAATAATCGCTTCAACTTTTTTCATGACTGCTCCTCCACTCTTAAGAATCTAACCCCATAAAGGTAGGATAGGCCGTTTCATCATGTTCGATCCGATCCATCCCCACCGCTTCTTCTTGCTGAGATACGCGAATCGGCATCACCCATTTGATCAAGGTAATTATGACAAAGGATAGGATACCAGCGAACAAAATCGTAAATACGATACTTTCGGCTTGTGCGATAAAAAGATCAACACCGCCATAAAGCAATCCTGAATGTCCGCCAACAGCGGGATCGGCAAAGATCCCGGTCATCAAACCACCGAAGATTCCGCCTACCCCGTGACAACCAAAGGCATCCAATGCATCATCTAACCCTAATCGATGTTTGATGACGGAAATAAAGAAGTAACAAAACGGACTGACTAAAGCGCCAATGATAAAGGAAGACCAAAGGGAGACAAACCCCGCCCCTGGTGTGATGGCAACTAAGCCCACCACTGCACCTGTACAAGCACCGACGATTGTCGGTTTTCCCACGACGATTTTTTCGATCAGCATCCAAGAAAGCATCGCACTGGCTGCTGCTGTATTCGTGGTCATTAGGGCGTGGATCGCTAGACCATCAGCTGCTAACGCAGAGCCAGCATTAAAGCCAAACCAGCCAAACCATAAAAGACCGGCACCTAGTACAACAAAGGGAATATTATGAGGACGATATTCGGTTTGATGAAATTCTCGTCGCTTACCGACAACGATCGCTAAGACTAGCCCACTGATTCCCGAACTGATGTGAACGACATTGCCTCCTGCAAAATCGATCGAGCCGATCGCATCTAAGAAGCCACCGCCCCACACCATATGCGCCATTGGAAAATACACGAAAACCAGCCAGAAGCCAATAAATAGAAAAATAGCAGAGAACCGCATTCTTCCAACGACTGATCCAGTGATAATCGCCGTTGTGATCAAAGCAAACATCATTTGAAAGGCAGCAAACAACCCTTCTGGAATTCCCTCTCCTTCTGACATCGAAACATGATTGAAAAAGACTTTGTCTAAATTGCCAATAAATGATCCTGTCCCGCTAAAGGATAATGTATACCCTAGAGCGACCCAGAGGACGGACGCCAAGCCCATCGTACAAATCACCATCATCATGGTATTGAGGATGTTTTTGCGTCGTTCCAATCCTCCATAAAAAAATGCCAATGCTGGAGTCATTAGAAAAACCATACCGCTACAAATTAAAATAAATGCAATATTCCCTGTATCCATTTTACACGCCTCCCTTTCTATATGTTAGCTATCCTAACACCATATTTTCGAATAATCTAGATTTTTCTGAGAAAAACATGAATTTTCTGAAAATAGCTGACTTTATATGTTAGGTAATATCACATAAGTAAGCGTGTGATACAAAAAAATACCGAGAGAAGTCTCGGTATGATTACTCTTCTATTTGGTGATACGCTTGATAGACAAGCTGTTTCTTTACTTGATTACGTTTAGCCACTTCTTTGATTGCTTCTTTTGAGGACATTTCGGCCTCTTCCATCAAGGCAGCTACTTGTTCTGCGTAAGTTCCTTCATAAACAATTTCATGTATTTCAGAAGAGCCTTCCACCAACAGACAGCATTCTCCTTTGATTGGCTGCTGCTCTAAATAGTCGATCAATTCAGAAAAGGTCCCTCGCAAGTATTCTTCATGGATTTTTGTCAATTCTCGGCAAATGACTGCCTGACGTTCACCAAATACCTCTAGCATTGTTTCAATCGTCGCTGCGATTCGATAGGGTGACTCATAAAAAATCATCGTTGCTTTCTGGGTCGCTAATTCACTCAAGGCTTGTTTTTGTTCTTTTTTCTTACGAGGTAAAAAGCCATAAAAAAGATTTGGTTGCGGCGATAAGCCTGAAGCAATCAACGCTGTCAAACCTGCCGTAGGTCCCGGAAGCGCAATCACCGCGATTCCTTCAGCTAGACAGGCCTTGACTAATTCATGCCCCGGATCACTGATGGAGGGCATACCAGCATCGCTGCATTGGGCAATGGTCTTGCCCATCTGCAGCTGTTCTACCAAATGCGGAACTCGCTCTTTATAATTGTGTTCATGTAAGCTTTTTTGCGGTGTCGAGATCTCAAAATGATTCAACAATTTCTGGGTATTGCGAGTATCTTCACTTGCGATCAGGTCCGCTTCTTTTAAAATTTTGACACAGCGGACCGTCATATCTTCCAAGTTCCCGATCGGTGTCGGAACAAGATACAGTTTTCCAGTGTCTTGTTTATAACTTTGTTGCTTTTGCATGTACTGCTCCTTTCGAAAAAAAGACCAGTGGAAACTGATCTTTTTTCTAACGAACCTATTAGACTGTCAGTCAGTTATTTGCCGCTTTCACGATAGATCACTTCTAGACAAAATGCACAAGGTTCATCATGTTCTCTGCGAGAACCGTATAAGTCATAACAAACATGAAATCCTTCTTCGTAAATCTTTTCTAAATTCATTCGTGATTTAGAAAGTTCTTGTTTGACCGATTCAGCGGGTGCATCTGCCACTTGGTTCAACTCACGAATGTGTTCACGTAAGCGTTGATTTTCCAATTCTAATGTCGTATTTTTTTCGACGATTTCTTGCAAAGACTGCTTCATTTCCGCTAGATTATTTAAGGAATTTTGCAACTCCGATTCTAACTGATTCAATCCGTCATATATTGATCGTTTGTCCATGCTCATTATGGTCACCTACTTATTTTGTCACTAGTTCTTCATAATCATATTCGATTGGTGTTTGCCGATCATGCAAACGGACTTTGATCACTCGGCTCAACAGATCCAGCCCAACCACACGTCCTTTGCCATCTGGCGTTTCAACTTCCTTGCCGCGATCCGGCAATTCTTTTTTCGCCCGCTCATATTCTTCACTTTCATACTTAAGACAGCACATCAAACGACCGCATAATCCTGAGATTTTCGCAGGATTCAAGGAAAGTCCTTGATCTTTAGCCATCTTGATGGATACAGGGATAAAATCCCCTAAAAACGTCGCACAGCATAGTTTGCGACCACAGGGCCCAACTCCGCCTAGTGCCTTCGCTTCATCCCTGACACCGATTTGGCGCAGTTCAATCCGGGTATGAAATTCACTTGCCAAGTCTTTGACTAATTCGCGAAAGTCAACACGGCTTTCTGCAGTAAACGAAAAAATCAGTTTTGTCCGCTCAAAGGTATAGGCTACTCGAATCAGTTTCATTGGCAACTGATGTGCGCGGATTTTTTCTTTTCCAATTTTTAACGCTTCATCTGCCGCCTTTTGATTGGCTGCTGCCTGTTCCAAATCTTTCTTCGTCGCCCGACGTAAGATAGGTTTGACTACCTGTGGCAAATCGCTCTCATTCATTTCTCTGCTTTTGGTGACGACTGTAGCAAGACATTTAGCATCTTGTGATTCCACGATGACTTGGTCATTTATAGTATAGGTCTGTTTTTTCGGTGAGTAAAAATAAATCTGGCCTACGTCATGATAACGCACTCCGACAACTTCGATCATCTCTGGTCTCCTTTTCCGGCTGCTGCGTTTTATCCATAGATGATTTTCACGGAAAATTGTTCTGCCACACCTTGGAAAGACACATTGGCTTGCAACTTTTTTTGTGCTTGCAATGCGGCTTCAATGGCACGATTGATCTCTTTTCCCCATAAACCTTGCCCCAACAATCGATCCCGCTCCTCTTGAAAGTAAAATAACAAGAGCAAAAAGATTTCTGATTGCTGATTTTTTTCTTTTGCTAGACCCAATAATTTTTTCTGAACAAAAATAAATGCTTGCGGGTCTTTCTTCAAAAGGTAATTCACCCAACGCTTAACAGCATCCTTAGTTTCATTAAACCATTCATCTTGCGAGATTTCAACTGCTTTATGATAACTATTGGTCAAGTGGCTTAGAAGTCGGCTTGTCTCTTTAGAAAGTCCCTCTTCTTGTAACTTTTCTTGCAGTTTTTCTTTTGACAAAGGAGAGAAATGAATGATCTGACAGCGAGACTGGATGGTTGGCAAAATACGACCAAGGCTCTCCGTTTCTAAGATCGCCAGAAAGTTTCCCACTGGTTCTTCTAAAAACTTTAGTAAACTGTTGGCAGCGCTGTTGTTCATTTTGTCAGCTTGAGACAAAATAAAGATTTTCAAACGGCTTTCAAAGCCGCTTTTTGAGAACTCCTCTTGCAGCTGTCGAATCTGGTCGACTTTGATCATCTGACCATCAGGTTCAATTTGGATAACGTCAGGATGCTCTCCTTGGGCGATCCGTAGACAATTGCTGCATGCACCACATGGCGCTTCTTCTTGTACATTGGCACAAAAAAGGCGTTTTGCGAGCCATAGACTTAGTTCATGCTTGCCAGTCCCCTTGTCCCCTTCAAAAAGATAAGCATGAGCAATGCGCCCATGCTTGATACTTTTTTTTAGTTGGGCAAAAACAAGAGGCTGGTATTCTTGTAGAAATAACTCCTCCATGAAATGCTCCTTTTTTAATATTGGTGGAATCCGTCAACTGGCAGCACGAATACGGTGGCGCCACCGACTTCGACTTCGACTGGATAAGGAACTTGACCATCTAAGGATATATCTAGTGACATCGGTGTCGAGACATATTGCTTTCTTGATTGACAGGTTTTTTTTATCAATTCTAACGCATCTTGCACACGGTCATCTTCAATACCAATGATAAACGTACTATTACCAGCCTTTAAAAAACCACCCGTTGATGACAATTTTGTAGCACGGATATTGGCATCAATAAACTCATTTGCCAAACGATTACTGTCTTTGTCTTGTACGATTGCCATAATTAATTTCATGGGACCATCTCCTTTGTGTTATCCAACCTACCCTAGATTGATTTGAAGTAAGCAGGATACGATTCAACGATTGCTGAATAGCTGGATTCAACAACTTCTTGTAACCCCATTCTAGCATCAATCTTATGAATGCGTACAGGATTTTCTTCCGCTAGCTTTAGATACGCATGACGAACCCGTTGATGAAACTCCAATCCTTCCGAATCTAGTCGGTCATATTGATGTGCACGATTTTCTTGGATGCGACGCAAGCCAGTATCAGAGTCAACATCTAGATACAAGGTAAAATCAGGGGTCGTTCCTTCCGTCGCAAACTCGTTGATCCGTGCGATCTCAGGAATCCCGATGCGACGTCCAGCTCCTTGATAGGCAAGCGAACTGTCAACAAAGCGGTCACAGATCACGATGTGTCCGGCGTTCAATGCCGGCAGGACAACCTCAATCAAGTGTTGGCGGCGTGCCGCTGCATAAAGTAAGGCTTCGGTCCGCTCATCCATTTCTTCATTTCGCGGATCTAAAATAATTTTACGAATTTTTTCAGCGATTTTAACTCCGCCAGGTTCTCTTGTTTTAACGATTTTTCTTGTTGCTTCAAGCTGTAACCGAGGATACAATTCTTCGATCACACTGGTTTTTCCAGCACCATCCGGTCCTTCGATGGTTATAAACAATCCATTCACCCTAATTGCCTCCAATATCTTTATAATTCTCGGCGACCTTCTACTGCTTTTAGCAAGGTCACTTCATCCGCGTATTCAATATCGCTGCCCACAGATAAGCCATGAGCCAAACGCGTGACTTTAATACCGGCAGGCTTGATCAAACGCGACATATACATCGCCGTCGCTTCGCCTTCCGTGGTCGCATTGGTCGCAATGATCACTTCTTTGACCTGATCATCATGCAGCCGCTGTATCAGGGATGCAATGTTGATATCTTCTGGACCTGTCCCTTCCATCGGGGATAACACACCATGCAGCACATGATAAAGTCCATGATACTCGCGGACTTTTTCTAATGCCATGACATCTTTAGGCTCTTCAACTACTAAAATCGTTTCTTTGTCTCTTGTGGGATCACTGCAGATTTCACAAGGATCTTCTTCCGTTATATTTCCGCAAATACTGCAAAAGTGCAAATCTCGTTTAACACTAAGCAACGATTTAGCAAACTCATTGACGACTTCTTCTTTCATATCAATCGTATAAAATGCCAAACGTGTTGCGGTTTTTTGTCCAATTCCCGGCAGTTTCATGTAACTGTCGATCAATCGGGCGATCGGTTCAGGATATTGCACCGTCATTTCTCCTTTTATAGACCCGGAATGTTTCTTGTATATTTGCCCATTGTTTGTTCCGATTCTTTTTCAATTTTCTTTAATCCGTCATTAATAGCTAAAGTGATCATATCTTGCAGCATTTCCACATCGTCAGCATCAACGATTGCTTCATTGATAGCAATGTCTTGTAACGTCTTATCGCCAGTAAAGGTCGCTTTGACATAGCCATTTGTCGATTCGCCGATAAATTCTTTGCTGTTTAGTGCTTCTTGTTCTTTCATCATTTCTTTTTGCATTTTTTGCATTTGTTTCATCATGCCTTGCATATTTCCCATGCCTCGCATCATTATTCATCACTCCATATTCATTAATTTTCTTCAATGCTGGTTAATTCACCAAATAACTCTTGCGCTTTTGTTACTAAGTCGTCATTTTCTGGTTCGACAGGAGCGGCTTCGGTCTCTTCTTGCTCTACTTCAATTTCTGACTCTTCCGTTGCTTGACCGCCAGCCAAAAACTCTTGTCGTAGCGTCGGCCAACTTTCTTTTGTAATAAAGACAGCCTGTGGGGCGTAGTCTTTGATCATACGGGACAATTGATTATGGATCATCAATTGAAACTCTTGGTCGTTACTTGCTCGCTGACATAAGATCTCATAGTCAAAAGCGATCACGACGCCCGATTCGCTGGCAGCTTTTGCTTCACTGGAGTGCAGCATAGCTCTTTGCGTCACGGAAAGAGACATCAAAAGATCGTCCCAAACATTACGAACATTTGCCAAGTCTTTCTTCGTTGCACTTTTCAGCACTTGGAACACGCGTTCCTTTGGTAAACGGAACGTAGTGGTCGCCTTGGTTTTCTTCACTGGCGCGGTGGTTTCAGCAACGGCACCTGTCGGTCGATTCTCTTGCAGTCGTTGCACCTCTGCCTGAAGTTTTTGCAGTGCTTGACGTAACTGCGCCACTTCTTGACTATTGTCAGCTGAATTGCTGGCAACAGCAGCACTTTCTGGATCATTGGCTAATTTGACCACAGCCACTTCCAAATAGATCGTAGGATTGTTCGTAAATCGTACTTCATTTTGCGTATCGTTTAAGACCGTGATCCAGTGATAGATTTTTGCTGGCGGGGTAATTTTTGCCAGTGTTTGAAACGCTTCAGTCAACTGCAGAGACTTTTCAGATAGCAGCTGCGGCGCTTGTTGATACATCAGCAAGTCTCGACAATAAACCAACAAGTTTTCCAATAAACGGCGGGCTTCTTTACCAGAGGCTAATAACTCCCGCAAGGTCGCTAACGCATCGGCAACTTCTTTTTCCCAACAAGCCTGCATCAGACGGTCCATCATTTCATAGGACAAGCTGCCCGTCACTTCTAAAGCATCTTGGGTCGTTACGGTTCCATCACTAAAAGCGATCGCCTGGTCGGTGATACTCAAGGCATCCCGCATACCGCCTTCTGCGGCTCGCGCAATGATCTGTAAAGCTTCTGCTTCGTAATTGATCTCGCTAGTAGTAAGGACCGTTTCCAAATGACCCACGATGTCTTGCGTATTGATCCGTTTGAAATCAAATCGTTGGGTTCGGGAAATAATCGTTGCTGGAATCTTATGGGGCTCTGTTGTTGCCAAAATAAAGACAACATTTTTCCGTGGTTCTTCCAATGTTTTTAGTAATGCATTAAATGCGCCTGTTGACAGCATGTGCACTTCATCAATGATATAAACTTTGTATTCTGCTTGGGTCGGTGCATAGTTCGCACGATCACGAATAAAGCGAATTTCTTCTACACCGTTGTTACTTGCCGCATCGATTTCGATCACGTCTTCTTGCGTTCCTGCTGTGATTGAGCGACACATGTCACACTCATTGCAAGGCTCGCCATTGACTTGGTTCGGACAATTGATGGCTTTGGCAAAAATTTTCGCTGCACTTGTTTTCCCGGTTCCTCGAGGGCCCGTAAACAAGTAAGCATGCGAGATTTGATTTTGATCGATTGCATTTTTTAAGGTTTGGGTAATTGCTTTTTGTCCGACAACATCATCAAAACGCTGAGAACGCCAAACACGATATAATGCTTGATAGGCCATAGTTTTCCACACTCATTTCAAAATTCGCTACCTTCTATTATACGTAATATCAGCTAAAAAAACCACCGTTTGCGTGGTGGAATCTCAAAAGAAATGGAAATTTAATTCGAAGAGCCATTCCGCGCGCTTTCACTCACTATATCCTTTTATTCCTCCCTATTTTCAAGAAAAAAGACCATTCCTCTTCTCCAACTTTAGACTGATAACGTAAATCTCACCTCCTATGGTATAATGAATCTACGTTCATCTATTGTGATGAAAACAATTTAAAGGAGGACTGAAAATGGGTATTATCAAAGCGGCAACAAGCGCAATTGGCGGCGGATTAGCAGATCAATGGCTAGAGGTGATCGAGCCTGACAATATGAGCGATTCGACAGTAATGACAAAAGGTGTCAAAGTGCGGCGTAATGACAAACGCGGTTCTAACAGAAAAGGCACGGAAGATGTCATCACTGATGGGTCAGTGATCCATGTCTATCCGAATATGATGATGTTATTAGTTGATGGCGGGCGAATCATCGATTATACCGCTGAAGAAGGCTACTATACCGTCAAAAATGAATTAGCGCCTTCGATGTTGAACGGTTCACTGAAAGATGCGATTTCTGAAACCTTCGACCGCTTTAAGTTTGGCGGCGTTACACCACAAAAACAACAAGTTTTTTATATCAATCTTCAAGAAATCAAAGGAATTCGCTTCGGTACTTCATCGCCTTTGAACTATTTTGACAACTTTTATAACGCAGAACTATTCTTACGGGCGCACGGAAACTATTCCTTACGAATTACCGATCCAATTTTGTTCTATACGAATGCGATCCCAAAAAACAAAAGTCAAGTCGATATCAACGACATCAATGAGCAGTACTTAGCTGAATTTTTGACCGCCCTACAAACAGCGATCAACAAAATGTCCGCTGATGGCGAACGAATTTCTTACGTTCCATCTAAGAGCATGGAATTAAGCAAATATATGGGAACGGTTCTTGATGACAGCTGGCGAGAACTCCGCGGCATGGAAATCGTTTCTGTTGCCGTCGCAAGCATCTCTTATACGGATGATTCCGTAAAACTGATCAACATGCGGAACCAAGGGGCAATGTTAGGCGACCCTTCGATTCGTGAAGGCTATGTTCAAGGTTCGGTTGCTCGTGGTATGGAATCTGCCGGTAGCAATGCCGCTGGGGCTACGACTGGGTTTGTTGGCATGGGCATGGGGATGAACGCTGGTGGCGGTTATTTGAACCAAGCGTCACAAAACAACCAACAGCAAATGCAGCAACAGGCTTCTGCACAAAACAACGCAGATCATTGGGACTGTCCACAATGCGGCACCTCTAATACTGGTAAATTCTGCAGCAATTGCGGGACGCCAAAACCAACGAGCGATGGACCAAGCCTGAAAATGAAATGCAGCGATTGTGGTGAAGTGATCGATTTAGCCAACGGCATTCCAAAATTCTGTCCGAATTGCGGCAAACCTTTCAAAGGTGTCCCAGTAGACTAATTGAGGAGGATTGCTGATGGATGTTATCACACATAAGTGCCCCAATTGTGGGGGCGCTTTAACCTTTGAACCTGGTGATCAAAAATTTCATTGTCCATTTTGTCTGAGTATTTTTACTGAAGACGAAGTCACTGCCTTCGAAGAAAAGCAAAAAGAAGCGCAGATGGCCGATACTCCTGTCTCAGATCCTTCTGCAGCGACCGAGACTGAACCGTCCCTTCAAGAAGAAGTTAGAGAGCAAGCCGATGCACAAGCGGGGCAGATGGACCTTTTCACCTGCCCCAGCTGCGGTGCTGAAATCGTGACGGATGCGACTACAGCCGCAACCTATTGCTACTTTTGCCATAACCCGGTCGTTTTGTCGGGACGGCTTTCAGGAGAATTTTTACCTAACAAAGTCCTCCCTTTTGCCATCGAAAAGGAAGAAGCAACTGCGAAATTCTTAGAATGGGCGCAAAAGAAAAAATTTGTGCCACGGGATTTCTTCAATCAAGCACAAGTAGAGAAATTGACTGGTGTGTACTTCCCTTATTGGGTCGTCGATGCTGAGATGAATGGCTCGCTTTCAGGTATGGGTACCTCTTTGCGTATTTGGCGCGTTGGTGATATTGAATATACTGAGCACAAACAATACGATGTCTTGCGACGAGGAAAAATCAAGGTGAATGAATTGCTCAAGCATGCGCTGTCAAAAAACGTTCAGCAAAAAATGGTGACTGGCGTTCAGCCGTTTCCCCTTGAAAAAGCTGTTAATTTTCGCAGTCAATATTTAGCCGGCTTCCAAGCAGAAAAAAGAGACATTGAATACATTGATCTTTCTGACGAAGTCAAAAACGAATTATCGGGTTATGCTGAAAATCTGCTAGCAGGTACCGTCAATGGCTATACTAGTTTTAAACGCAACAATCGTTCCATCAATCTAACAAAAGAAGAAAACAACTACGTTTTGCTTCCTGTATGGCTAGTGACCTATCGAGCCGATGATGAAAACAAGAGTGCCTTTTATTATGCGATGAATGGGCAAACCGGAAAAGTCAGCGGTGTTTTACCGATTAGTTACAAGCGCTTGGGAATCGTCAGTGGCGCAATTTTCGCGGCAACGACCATCCTCGCATTGATTGGAGCGTATTTCTTATGAAAAAACTATCTTATTTGTTGTTACTGCTGGTTGGTTTTTTCTTAACCGCCCTGCCCGCCTTCGCAGCCGAAGAGACAGTCGCAGACCACGCTGGACTCTTTACCGAACAAGAGATCCAGAAGTTGAACGAAGAAGCAGAAGCGCTGAATGCAAAGATCAAAGGCGAAATTTTTATTCAAACAACAAACAGCAATACGGGAGATATCGAGTTGTACACTGATCGATATCTTTCAAGACGGATCGGCAACGACAACAACGGTTCGGCATTGGTGATCGATATGGCGCAACGGAAATTTCACGTTTCGACTTCCGGAAATATGATCGATTATCTTACCGATTCACGTCTAGATAAGCTACTTGATGCGGTATTTGACCAGATGGCAGAGGGAAATTATTATCAAGCTGCATTGGTCTATCTGCAAAAAGCAGAGGGTTTTGTGGAAGCAGGTGTTCCTGCCGATCATTATCGTATCGATCGTGATACCGGAAAAATTACTTATTACAAAGTGATAACGCCACTAGAAATTGCTATTTGCTTAGCGATCGCGGCAGTGATCAGTATCGCTTTTTTCATCATTGTTAAATCCCGTTACCAATTAAAAATGGGCGGCTACAAATTTAACTATCTAGAAAAATCAAGTATTGATCTGACCCAAAAAGAAGATCGCTTAGTCAATTCCTTTGTCACAACCAGACGCATCCCCCGTCCTTCGAATAATGGTGGAGGCGGTGGTGGCGGTTTTTCTGGCGGCGGCGGTGGCAGTACGACCCACTCTTCTGGTGGCGGAACATTCGGCGGCGGCGGACGCAGCTTTTGATTTTTCAAGAGTTCCTTTAATCAGGAACTCTTTTTTTGTTGACAATTTTCATAAAAACATCTACCATTTAGGAAAATATAGGAAGTGAGTTGATTTTATGTTTGAAATTATTAGAAACAATAAACTTTTTATCAGTTTGAGTAGTTTGCTAGTTTTTTTGACTGTCCTGACAAACCTCGCTTTCCCTTTACTTCTACAAGAAGATCACGCACTGCGCTTTGATCATCTCGTCGGCTTATTAGCGTTCATATTAAGTATCACTTATTGCGCGCAATTCTTATTGATTGTGATGAAAGAGCGCTATGCAGCTTCGATGAATGTTCGCCATCTCTTAGAATTGTTAAAAAAAATGAAAAGGAAGAGTTATGTAGAACTCTCTGAAAAGGAGCCCACTTATCTATTAAACCGCATCTTTGGCGTTGTTGATTCCTTATACTTGTTTATTTGCGGTAGTTTTAGCGAAGCCATTCGCTGCTTTTTCTTATTGCTGATCCCACTTTTTTTGTGTTTCCAATTGCATTATTTACTGGGTTTCATTTTACTATCGCTATTTCCCATCAATGTTTTTGGGTTTCGATGGATCAATCAACAGTTGAGTATTAAGATGAAAAATATGCAAGAAGCATTTGCTCTTAGCAATAAGGAAATGTTAACAACATTGTCCCATATTGATACAATGAAGCAATGGAGTGACGCTGTTCTTGAGCAGCTGTTTTCCTCTCAATTGACATCGATGTATCAAACATTAGCAAACACCAATACTTTTGCCCAAAAGACTAGTTTAGTCCTTAATGCGATCAATCAGATCGCCCAGATCGGCGTCTATTTGTTTATGATTCAAGGAATATTACAAGATGAACTGCCAACCTCTGCGTTGATTTTGATTGGCGTGCTATTACCCATTTACTTTTCTGCATTAAGTGGTTTAACGAAAATCAATCTTGATACAGCTACTCTGAGGACCAATCAACGTTTTGTTAACGAAGAATTGGCTGCTCCCGATGACCGCTGGAACCAAACGTGTGAAGCTACTCTGAGTCTTACTTTCGACCACCCTGTCGTATCCATTGGCAACCACAGCTTTTCCTTTCCCATTGAAGAAACCTTGAAACCTGGTGAACATATTTACTTGGCTGGCGCTTCAGGAAAAGGAAAATCAACGTTTTTAAAGGCAATTGCTGGCCTTTATCCATCAGAAGGAATTTCGCTTTCAACGAAGAGTAAACGCATCAAGCCAAGAAACCCTGAAACAGATAAAACCCTATACCTTGCTCAAGACCCTACGATTCTCTCTCGGACAATTGAAGAAAATCTTGTATGGGGAAGAAAAATGACGGGAGAAGAAAAAACAATTATCGAAACCTCTGGTATTTTAGCGCCCATTTTTCAACAGCGCTCATGGACTAGCAGGCTTACGGAAAATGGTGCCGACTTGTCTGGAGGAGAAAAGCAAAGAATCGCTCTAGCTCGCATATTATTAAGTGATGCCGAAATCATTCTTTTAGACGAAGCTACCAGCAGCCTTGATGATGAAGCTGCCGAAAAGATTATGAAGTGTTTAAAAAAACATGCAGAAAAACGCATTATCATCTATACTAGTCATAAGAAAGAGGAGCAACGCTTTTGTGATCGTACAATCGCTTTGTAGGAGGAACCGATGAAAGATTATTATACCGTTGAAGAAGTCGCTGAAAAACTGGGCGTAACGACTCGAACCATCCGAAATTATCAAAAGACCAACCAACTTAAAGGGACAAAAATTGGCGGGCAGTGGCGCTTTTCTTACAAAGATGTGGCTTCGTTGATGGGCGAACCATTTGAAGATCCCCTGCTTTCTTTTGCTTCAATACGTTCAGAAAAACAGATACCCGAAAGCTTACTTGCCATTGATTTCTTTATTGAATCAGAGGAATTGCTACAACAGCAAAAAAAAATCGTTATTGATGAGTTCAATGCACTTTACTCAGGGGAAAGTCGGCGTTTTTACTTTGAAAAAATCAACCCAACGATGGCACGATTTACATTGGTCGGACCGTTGAAATATGTAACAACCTTTGGACAGTGGATCGAAACAATACTTTCTCTCCCAAAGTAATCATCTGAGCGCCTGCTTTGAATTTAAAAGAAGAGACCCAATTAGGAGAATGTCTAATCAGGTCTCTTCTTTCTTTTTTGGAAGGCTTGTTGCACTCAGATGATTTCCTTAAACACAGAGAAATCAATATTGCCGCCGGAGACCAATGCCACAGTTTTCTTTCCTCGAAGCAAATGATCGATCTGTCCGCTTAAAATCGCCGCCGTACTTAATGCACCAGCCCCTTCTGCGATGACTTTTTCCTTCAATGCTAAGTAATGGATCGCTTGTTCGATATCGGATTCTTCAACTAAGACCGTTTCATCGATACGGGTCTTTAAAACATCATAGGTCAGTTCCCCTGCCAATGCAACATCACAGCCATCGGCGATCGTTCTACTGCGGCGATTGGCTACTAGCTTTTGCTGCCAAAGTGAGGCGATCATGCCATAAACGCCATAGGATTGAACGCCGATGATTTTGACTTCTGGACGAAGTTCTTTTAAGGCTAAAGCAATCCCAGCAATCAACCCACCACCGCCGATGGGAATAATGACATTATCAACATCTGGAAGATCCTCCAACAGTTCGATCGCAATCGTTCCTTGCCCCTCCATTACTGCACGATCATCAAAGGGGGAGACAAATACTTCGCCACTATCTTTCATGGCGTCTAGTGTCAGTTGTTTGGTTTCATCAAACGTCTCTCCTGCTAAAACGACTTGTGCGCCATAACTTCTTGTCGCCTCTATTTTTGTTTTGGCAGCCGTTAATGGCATAAAGATTCGGACATTGATCCCCAGTAACGATCCGGCGAGAGCAACACCTTGCGCATGATTTCCTGCAGAACAGGCAATGACACCGCGAAGTTTTTCTGCATCAGTCAATGACGCGAGTTTGTTATACGCCCCCCGCGCTTTAAAGGAGCCGGTACGCTGTAGATTTTCTAATTTCAAAAATATCGTGCCCTCTTTTTCTTTGCCTAAAATATTACTTGGTGCAAGTGGTGTATGGATCATGATTGGTTTCAATCGTCGATACGCAGCAGCGATCCCCAGACTGTCCGTCAACACTTCCTCAATCACAAACGTTCCCCCTTTTTTGTTTTTTTATACTCTCATTGAAGCACAGAACTTGTAGAAAAACAATCTGGGGAACTCGTACAAGCAAAGATCGGTTCCCCTTTCTTTACACGTCACTGTCACCAAATATTCTTACAGAAGAATTTTCAGAAAATAATGACATTTCTTTTCTGAAGTGCTATACTTAGAAAAATTAAAAAAGGGTGTGAACGAATGACAATCGATTGGTCAAATTTAGGGTTTTCTTATATCAAAACGCCATGGCGTTTTTTGGCAACATGGAAAGACGGTTCTTGGAATGAAGGCGAACTTACCGAGGATAATTATCTGCATATCCACGAGGGATCAACCGCTCTTCATTATGGACAGCAATGTTTTGAAGGACTAAAAGCCTACCGAAGAAAAGATGGCGGCATCAATTTGTTCCGTCCAGACGAAAATAGCAAACGGATGAACCGCAGTGCCTATCGCCTGCGTATGCCAGAGGTTCCTGAGGCCTTTTTCTTAGATGCGGTAAAACAAGTAGTAAAAGCAAATCAGGAATATGTTCCGCCTTATGGCAGCGGCGCCACCTTGTATATTCGTCCTCTATTGATTGGCGTCGGAGAAAATATCGGTGTCAGCCCAGCACCAGAGTATATTTTTACGGTTTTTTGTATGCCGGTCGGACCTTACTTTAAGGGCGGATTGACACCAACCAATTTCATTGTTTCTGATTATGATCGCGCGGCACCAAATGGTACTGGCGCAGCCAAAGTTGGTGGAAATTATGCGGCGAGTTTGTTACCTGGATACGAAGCCCATCAACGGAAATTTTCCGATTGCATCTACCTTGATCCAGAAACGCATACCAAAATCGAAGAAGTCGGTTCTGCCAACTTTTTCGGGATCACGGCTGCTAATGAATTTGTGACACCAAAATCTCCTTCTATTTTACCAAGTATCACAAAATATTCATTGCTGCATCTAGCGCAACATTCATTAGGATTGACCCCTGTGGAAGGTGATGTTTATCTCAATGAGCTGGATCGTTTTGTCGAAGCGGGTGCCTGCGGAACAGCTGCTGTTATTTCCCCGATCGGCGGGATCCAAAACGGCGAGGATTTCCATGTGTTCTATAGCGAAACGGAAGTTGGTCCACAAACAAAAGCATTGTATCACCAATTGACCGGCATTCAATTCGGCGATATTTCGGCACCAACCGGTTGGATCTTTGATGTTCCATTGGATTAAGCGAACCGGGCTACATCCTCTTCAACCGAACGATCACTACGGACCGTTCGGTTTTTCTCTTTCTATCGATCAATTTATCATCACTGCATCAGAATTGATTGCCACAACTCTTTTGACTTGTTACAATCATAGCAAAGGGAGGCGTAATGATGGGCAAACGATTCGGCTATTCTTTGCTAGCAACAGCCTTGTATTTGGTGGTTTCCAATATTGGTAATCTCGTTTTTGGTATTAACCGCAGCTTTAGTTGGACCACAACGTTGTGGGAAGCATTTTTCTTTTTTATTTTCGTGTTCTTATTCCAACAATTTCGAAAAAAATAAGCAGCGATCCTCGCTCATAAAAAAACGAGGATCGCTGCTTATTACTTTTTAGGAATCTCAGCCTCTAACAAAAAAAGCGCCAAACCCCTTCATACGAAAAGATTTGACACTAAGAAAAATTATTTAACTGTTACTGAAGCGCCAACTTCTTCTAAAGCTGCTTTCAATGCTTCAGCTTCGTCTTTAGAGATGCCTTCTTTAACTGCTGAAGGAGCTCCGTCAACGACTGCTTTCGCTTCTTTCAAGCCTAAGCCAGTTGCTTCACGAACTGCTTTGATAACTTTAACTTTTTGATCGCCAGCTGCAGTCAATTCTACAGTGAATTCAGTTTGTTCTTCAGCAGCACCAGCATCGCCAGCTCCACCAGCTACAGCTACAGGAGCTGCAGCAGATACGCCAAATTCTTCTTCGATAGCTTTAATTAAATCGTTTAATTCTAAGATTGTCGCGCCTTTTAGCTCTTCGACAATGTTTTCAATGTTCAATGCCATTTTGTTTTCCTCCATTTAAGTAAGTAGTTTAGTTTTTAATACTGAAAAATTATGCGGCAATTATGCTGCATCTTCTTCTTTTTCTGCCACTGCTTTGACAGCGTAAGCCACGTTGCGGATAGGTGCTTGTAGCACAGATAGCAACATAGAAAGAAGTCCTTCGCGGTTTGGCAATTTCGCCAATGCAGTAATTTCTTCCAATGAAGAAACTTTGCCTTCGATGATACCGCCTTTGATTTCTAAAGCTTTTGCGTCTTTTGCGAAATCGTTAATGATTTTTGCAGGTGCAACAACGTCTTCGTTACTGAATGCTACGGCAGTAGGGCCAGTGAATACTTCACCTAAACCTTCTAGACCAGCTTTTTCAGCAGCACGAGAAAGAATTGAGTTTTTGATAACTTTCATCTCAACGTTTGCATCACGCAATTGTTTACGTAAGCGAGTTACTTCATCAACAGTTAGTCCACGGTAGTCAACAACGACTACAGATGCGGCTGCAGAGAATTTTGCACTCACTTCATCAACGATCGCGGATTTTTTAGCGATAGCTGCTTCACTCATTTATATTTCACCTCCTGATTTTGATGGAAGAGTTTCTTCGAAACAAACTGTTCCTTTGTCCTATAAAGGACAATAAAAAAACTCTATGCCACCGTAGACATAGAGGGACTATTGAAGATTCTCAATAAACGTCCTCGGTAGGAAATTAAGGCAAATGCCACCTACTGTCTTCGGTACAGTTAAACTTTTAACCTTGACTACCTTACCATAGATAAGGTAGTCAAGTCAATAAAAGTTTTGAATTTTTGTATTAAATTAGAAAGAAGCTTGTTCTACATGGATTCCAGGACCAAATGTTGTTGTAACTGAGATATTTTTCATGTATTGCCCTTTTGCTGCTGAAGGTTTAGCTTTCAACAATGTTTCATGGATCGTTTTGAAGTTTTCAATCAATTTGTCATCTTCAAAAGAAACTTTTCCGATTGGTACGTGGATGTTCCCAGCTTTGTCAACACGGTAAGTAACTTTACCAGCTTTTACTTCGTTAACTGCTTTTGTTACGTCCATTGTTACTGTACCAGTTTTAGGGTTAGGCATCAAACCTTTAGGGCCTAATACACGACCTAATTTACCAACAGTAGCCATCATGTCAGGCGTTGCAACAACAACGTCAAAATCGAACCAGCCACCTTGGATTTTTTGAACCATATCGTCGTCACCAACGAAATCAGCACCAGCTGCTTCTGCTTCTTTGGCTTTATCGCCTTTAGCAAAAACTAAAACTGTTTGTGTTTTACCAGTACCGTTTGGTAATACAACCGCGCCACGGATTTGTTGATCCGCTTTTTTAGGGTCTACGTTTAATTTGTAAGCAACTTCAACCGTTGCGTCGAATTTTGCAATATTTGTTTCTTTTGCCAAAGCTACTGCTTCTTCAACTGAATAAGCTTTTGTAGCATCAACTTTTTTCAATGCTTCTTGCATTTTTTTGCTTTTTTTAGCCATTTTGTTTCCTCCTTGATGTGGTTATAACGGTAGAACCTCCCACGTGTCCCATATTTTTCAATATGAAGCCGACTGAGAAGCTACTTCCTTAGGGCTGTAATTATTCTACAGTGATCCCCATGCTTCGTGCAGTTCCTTCAACCATGCGCATTGCTGCTTCAACGTCAGCTGCGTTTAGGTCTTCCATTTTCAATTCAGCGATTTCTTTTACTTGATCGCGTGAAACTTTTGCAACTTTTGTTTTGTTTGGTTCGCCTGAACCTTTTTCAACGTTTGCTGCTTTTTTCAACAATACTGCTGCTGGTGGTGTTTTTGTAACGAAAGTAAATGAACGGTCTTCGTATACAGAGATCACTACTGGAATGATCAAACCTGCTTGATCAGCTGTACGAGCATTGAATTCTTTAGTGAATCCCATGATGTTGATACCCGCTTGACCTAGCGCAGGACCTACCGGCGGAGCTGGTGTTGCTTTACCTGCAGGAATTTGCAATTTAACGATTTTTTCTACTTTTTTTGCCACGAGACATACCTCCTTGAGTCCGTGATGTGGTTAATTGGAGATCCAAATTTCTCCTCCCACTTTGGTGATTCATGTGCACACACAAAAAACGTGTGACGAAAGCACACTGGAATATTATAGCATCTTTATGGAATAATTCAAGGTTTTTCAGCTGATTTTTTTGAAAAAATGCTCACCAGCGCTTTTCGTTAGTCCATCGCTAAAAAAAGAAATAAAAATCACTTGCTTTTGGTCTGCTTTTTTCATTCTCTCATTTTTTTATGCTACACTACTACTGGAATTCTTCCCTATTCGTTTACTACTATCGAGGTGAAAAAAATGGAACAATTAAAATACCGCAGTGTATTTGACATAATCGGACCCATCATGGTGGGTCCCAGCAGTTCTCATACCGCCGGTGCTGCCCGGATCGGAAAAATCGTTCGCAGTATTTTTGGCGAACAGCCAGACAGTGTAGATATCCTGTTGTATGAATCGTTTGCTAAAACCTATCGCGGTCATGGAACCGATATTGCGTTAGTTGGCGGTCTCTTAGGCATGGAGCCAGATGATGCTCGCCTAGCGGACTCTTTAAAAATCGCTTATGAGAAAGGGATCGAAGTCTTATTCGTCCCTAAAAAAGAAAAAGCGGAACATCCGAATATGGTCAAGATGATTTTGACAAAAGGTAGCCACAAACTATCTGTCACTGGCATCTCGATAGGTGGTGGCAACATTCAAATCTCAGAGCTTAACGGCTTCAAAATTTCTCTGACACTGGGTACCCCTACTTATGTGATCGTCCATCAAGATGTTCCGGGAATGATTGCGAAAGTAACCAATTTACTATCAGAGGCTCAAATCAATATCGGTACGATGACCGTTACGAGAGAAGCTGTCGGTGATAAAGCAATCATGATCATCGAAGTCGATCAGCGCAATGATCAGCTGGCGCAACAAATCAAAGTTTTGCCGCACGTTTACAGCGCTGCGTATTTTGATTAAAGGAGATAAGCACATGTTCTATACAATAGAAGAGTTAGTAATAGAAAGTAAAAATTATCCTTCCGTTGCAGAGATGATGATTGCGATCGAAGCAGAAAATACTGGTCGTAGTCGCGAACAAATCCTTGCAATCATGGAAAAGAATTTAGTTGTTATGGAACAATCAGTCGCTGAAGGTGTCGCTGGTGTAAAATCGGTGACGGGATTGACCGGCGGCGATGCGACTCGCATGAACGACTACCTTGCTGCCGGTGATTTTTTAAGCGGAGAAACCATTCTACAAGCGGTCCAAAATGCCATTGCAGTCAACGAAGTCAATGCGAAAATGGGCTTGATCTGTGCAACACCGACTGCCGGTAGTGCGGGTGTTGTTTCTGGTGTATTGATGGCCGTACGTGAGCGTTTGGCACTGACTCGAGCGCAACAAGTCGACTTTTTGTTTACAGCCGGCGCCTTTGGCCTGGTGATTGCCAACAATGCCTCGATTTCCGGTGCCGAAGGCGGTTGTCAAGCAGAGATCGGTTCTGCTAGCGCAATGGCAGCGGCGGCTTTGGTTTGTGCAAAAGGTGGCACCCCCCACCAAGCGGCTCAAGCGGTGGCGATCACCCTCAAGAATATGATGGGCTTGATTTGTGACCCTGTCGCGGGCTTAGTCGAGGTCCCCTGCGTGAAGCGCAATGCCCTGGGATCTTCCCAGGCCTTTATCTCTGCCGACATGGCATTAGCAGGAATCGAAAGTGTCATCCCACCTGATGAAGTGGTCTTAGCGATGTATCAAGTCGGTCGGCAAATCCCTAGCATTTTCAAAGAAACGGCTGAAGGCGGTCTAGCCATGACGCCGACTGCCCAACGCCTACAGGCAGAAATCTTAGAAGCCAATCGTTGATGTTTTTTTAGAAATGAACACGAATAAAAACCAACCAAGAACAACCAATCGTTGCTTGTTCTTGGTTGGTTTTCATTTTCCCATTATTTCCAACGACGAAAAGGCAAGCACTCCCTACTTGTTAAACAAGTAACAAATGACATTGGCGGTTTTTCTACTCCCACTCGCCTACCCTATAGTGTTTCTTTTGGGCAACGGGTTTTAATACCTTCACAGGCTCGGAAAATTTAGGTTTTCCTTCTGTTTGATCCAATGGGACCAATGGCTGCTCGCTTTCTTGTGCTTTCAAGTCCATTTGTGGTTTTTCATCCTTGGTAGCTTGCGCCTGATCGGCTGATTTTTGCCAAAGCTGTTTGCTGAGATCCAATAAGGGAATGATCATCATGGCGACTAGCCCGCCAGAAAAACCATTGTTATACAGATTCAAACCTCCATGTAAGAAATCAATATTCAGTACCATTGAGGCGTGCACAAAACCGACCACCAAGCCGCCTTTCCAGCCATAGGCATTTGTTACTGCACAGAGCATCATCGCAAAAATCGCTGACGTGACTGTAACCGTCTCGTTGATGGTGTATACGCTCAATAGATTGGCAATCGTCACCCCTGCCAATAAAGGCAGCGAGTTAAAGACATGAGAGCCACAAGCAGAAAAGCCGATGACGCAAAAGATCGCACCGATAACTGGTCCATTTAAAACCGCACCAATACTGACGACATATGCCACAAGCAAAAACGTCATCAATCCCATGTTGATCATCGTATTATAAACGCCGGTATCACGTAAGATATCTCGTTCGATTTTGCCACTATGAGACCAAATCGCTCGCATATTCAATCGTTTTTTCTTGATTGCCATCAGCGACCCATAGCCTACGAACACACTTCCTAAAACCAGCATCATGAGAATCAAACGCGGCTGCTGTTCTTGCGACACCAATGTTCTTAGCTCAATCGTTAGGCCAAACATCCGACAGATAGCGGCGACTAATGTACACAACATTCCTGAAGTGAATCCAGCACTGTATAAACTGACGCTTTGAAAAAGTCCTTGAAAATATAAGGCCATGGGAACCATCAAAAAACCGGTAAAAATTCCAATACCGTACCCCATCACCAAGCTAAAATAAGGCGGTAGTGAGTCATTGAATGCAAAATAGCTGACGATTGGAGAAACCGACGATCCATACAATGCAATCAACAGAAATTTTTTCAATGGTTCATTCATAAAATACGAATACAGACGGACGCCTAAAAATATCGGGATAAAATTTAGTAGATTTTTCCCAAAAAAACCATACCCAGTCACCATAAAGATAGCAGACACCGCGCCTCCTGTGATCGGCACCCGATAATGATAGCAAATCGAGATCGCTACAAACGTCATCAAACTGCTGTTTAATAAAGCCGACCCTACAGAAGTCATAGCAATATAATCTGTCACAAGATGACTTTCCGAAAATAAAATCAACTTGAGCTCTTCGACTGCCACCCTTGGATCGAAAAACAACATGGCAAAGAAAAACAGCAGCAAATTAAAAAGAAACAACAAGCTATACCCATTATGTACAGAGATCATCCCTTTAGTATGGGGATGAAAATCATTGTGAAACTTTACTCTAAAAAAAGCAAATAATTTTGACATAAGACCCCTTCCTCTTATAAAGCGCTTACTCATTTTGAGGAAAAAAAGTGGGCCAACGAATTGGTCCACTTTATTCTCATTACTGTTATTTTACCGTAAATGAGCCGTTCATGCTAGTCTATCCAGCAGTTAAATTTTATCTACTTGCTCAAAATCAAGTTCTGTACTGGTTTCACGACCGAACATATCGATGTTCACTTTTAGTTTTTGTTTTTCTTCATCGATTTCTGCTACTTGTCCTTCTAGACCAGAAAACGCACCTTCGATGATTTTGACGGTTTCGCCAATTTCGACTTCCAGTTCAACTGTCCGAGTACTCATACCGATCGAACGTAAAATTGAATTGATTTCTTCTTGTAATAAAGGCGCTGGCTTGCTTCCTGCACCATGAGAGCCAACGAAACCTGTTACCCCAGGAGTATTACGTACAACGTACCAAGATTCATCCGTCATGACCATTTCAACTAATACATAGCCAGGAAATGTTTTATGAACGATTTCTTTGGTTTTGCCGTTTTTTTCTTCTGTTTCTACTTCTTCGGGAACGACGACACGGAAAATATAATCACCCATCCCCATGCTTTGTGCACGTGACTCTAGGTTCGCTTTTACTTTGTTTTCATAGCCAGAATACGTATGTAGTACATACCAATTTTTTTCAAAAGATTCCATTTTTTTCGGACTCCCCATCTTTTTTGTAAAATAAAAAAACCTCAGCTGCACCGAAGTTTTTCCTCAAAGCGATTATAGCACGATTTGTGATAAATGACTAGCGCTATCAGTAAGAAGTGTTACTTTAGGATCCAATTGAAGACCGTTTGAATCAGTGTGTCCATCACAAAGAACATCAATGCAAAAATAATGGTTGTTTGAATCACCACAAATGTATCTTTGCGTAATTGTTTTTTTGATGGCCAAGAAACGTTTTTCATTTCTTCAACAACATTTTTCAAAAATTTCATTCGATTCCCTCCTTACTTCGTTTCACGATGCAAAGTATATTGATTGCAATACTTGCAAAATTTGTTGATTTCAAGGCGTTCGCCTTTTTTACCTTCACTGACTGATTTTGAATAGTTGCGGGATCCGCAGACAGAACAAGCCAAAGCAGCTTTTTTCGTTGCCATCTTAGTGTCCTCCCCCTTTTTATAAAGTTTTCCAACACTAAAAATACCATTTATTTAAGATTGTGTCAATTTTTGATTTTCTGTCGTATAAATATAGTTTCTGCTGATTTTGTGGTATGATAATGGTGTTAAATGGGTATTTGGGAGGGAAAATTATGTTATTAAAAACAATGGTTTACAAAAAACGCGATTTAACAACGGTAAAGGAAACAGCTACCTTAGAAGAAGCGCTGGCAATTTTAGAAGAGTCTGGTTATCGTTGTGTGCCTATCCTAGATGAATCAGGAAAGATTTTTAGAGGAAATATTTATAAAATGCACATCTATCGCCATAAAGCAAATGGCGGTGACATGACTTTACCCGTCACCTATCTGCTAAAAAATGCGACGAAGTTCATTTATGTCAACTCTTCATTTTTTAAGGTTTTCTTTACAATCAAAGAATTGCCTTATATTGCGGTACTAGATGAAAACAATCAATTTTACGGCATCTTGACTCATAGTTCCTTATTGAATATGTTGTCACAATCATGGAGCGTCGAACAAGGAAGCTATGTGTTGACGATCGCATCAACAGGTCAACAAGGCGACTTAGCGGTTATCTCAAAAATAATCGCAAAATACAGCAGTATCGCTAGCTGTATCACTCTCGACATCGGTAAAGACGAATTTATTCGTCGTACGATGATCACTTTACCAGCAAACACATCAAAAGAATTATGCGACAAGATCGTGGCGCAACTAGAAGCGAAAAACTTCAAAGTTGTGGAGATCGAAGACTTAAAAGCAGAATAAAATAAAAGATCATTCCTTCATTTCTTAGGAATGATCTTTTTTCTTGTTTTTTGAGAACCATCAAAGCAAAAAACAAGCTTTTTTTACACGCGCTTATCGAAGCGAACGGCACGATTGATGATATACATCACCGGTGCCGTAATCGTCATTACAATAAATTCACTCAATGCCGTTGTTGCAAATGTTGGCCAGAAAGGCAATGCTAAGGTGATATTTAGCATAATCGCAATCAGGAACATACTTAATGAAAAAACAATGGTATTAAATGCCAGTCTTACGAAAACATTTGGAATCTTCTTATATACCAATGCAGTTGCTCCTAAAGCCAAGAAGCTTCCGAAACCGCCGAATACGACATCCAAGATCCCCATTCCAAAGAACATGTTATACACTACAACCCCGCCAACGACACCCCACATCAATTTTCTGTTGAAAACGACCAAGTGATTCAATCCTTCAGATATCCTAAATTGAATCGCTCCTGAGGCAACGGGTGAGACTAGAACCGTTACAGCAACATAAAGTGCCATAATGATCCCATTGGCTGCGACGACACGCAAACGTTGATTGGTTAGATTTGTTGATTTTTCCATTTGATCCCTACTTTCTCCGAGTTTTGATTACGCGGGATGGTTGATGAACCGCGGTGCGCTTCGCACAAGTACTTATTATACACATTAATAGCCATATATCAATGTTAAACCGGCCATTTAATCCTCAAATCATCTCGAAATCACCTGACAAAACTTTATGCAGATGGAATTGCTCCCTCTATTCCTTCATCCGTTGATTCAAAGAAACACTTCGCAGCTTTCATTTTCTAGCCCTATTCGACTATCAATGAATCATCCATCGTCAGATTTCCTAATGGCTTGTGATTCAATCTTTACCCTTGAAAGAGATGGGAAAAATATTATTTTTACGCCTACCGAAGAAATGAACGATGAAGATGGTGGCTTTGTGTTGAAACCTCGCTAAATCAAGGCGCATCTCGTGATGAAAGGTTAAGTGCTGAATTACTTTAAGATTCGTCGGATCTACGCACAGAAATCATCTTGAATACGTAAAACATCCCTTTTCGCTAACGGAAAGGGATGTTTAGAATGAATCAGACGATTCAGTTACTTTTTGATCAAAAATAGCTTTCTTCTCGTTGCCTCGTTACCTTTTTGGTAAAGCAATTTCTCATAGATGTTTACTCAGCGAATGCCTGCCACACCTCTATTTAGCTGGTCGAAAGCCCGCTTTGTAGGCTTCCACCTCTGTCTTGAACATCCGAATTGGACTGGTCGTTTTATTATAATATTGACTCCTCGGTATATGATAAATCTTTTGTTTGGAGCCTTTGATCAGCCCTTTGCCCCGTTTGTCTACATATTTTTTCAGTCCATCTCTAAATGCATCATTCGTCGTTCCAGGTGCTTTCCCACCTTTTTTCACCAGTTTGACCTGGATTGCTTCCAGTTGAAAACCAAAGCCAGACGTTCCTGAAGACTGTCCGTTTTTCGCCCACCCCATCCAGCCAAATTGTTGTGCATTGACTCGATAATAGACATCGTAATACTTAGCGATCTCACCGGTGAGTTTGATTTGGATCGCCTCCAACCGTTGTCCTTTTCCACTTGTACCAGACAGAGTCCCATTTTTTCTAAACGATTTTTCCCAGCCTTGTTTCTGAATGGAGGTTTTATATTCAATATTCCCTTTGTATTTTTCGTTAGTAATTTTTATCTTGATTGCTTCAAGTCGCTTGGCTTTCCCTGTGGTCCCTGACGTCTGACCGTTTGTTTTCCATGATTGCCACCCTTGAGACTGGATATTTGTTTGATAGCTCACACTTGGTGAAGATGCAGCAAAAACTGTCATCGGAAAAACAACAAAGCCAAGTAAAAGAACAAATAGTATGGACACTTTTTTCATTTTAAACCCTCCTTATTTTGATTATCTCAATATAATATCTAAAAAAAAAACTTTTTATGAACAATAAATATTTTTTTATCAAAACACTTATTTAAACGTTGAACAGACTGAGAAATAAAAAAAGGAGTCTTAAGCGATGGCAACGAAAGTCAATTCATTTAGGGTTGGGGTCACTTATTGTATTCCTTTCAACACTCAAAGTTCAAAATTGCATGGTATCAAGCTAGCTTCTCGACGACTGATAAAATTTGCCTGTCAACGTACGATGAAAGAATCGTTGTTCATTTTTCTGAAAATCTAAGCAATTGACCGTCTGCAATGTGGTATAATCGACTTCGTTGAAATTTATTTTGAGAGGATGGCATGATTGAACTTATTTGGATTGACCTTTGGCTTAAGAAATGTAAAAACTGGAATCAGTGTATTCCTCTGTATTTTGGTTAGTGTTCTTTTGAATCGTGAAACCTACGTCGTATCAACGATCACAGCTGTTTTCACATTAAGAGAAGATCATGAGAATACCGTCAAATACGGGAAACATCGGATTGCCGGTAACAGCTTCGGCGCAATCGCTTCTGTATTTTGTATTGCGATATTTAACTTTTTCGGACATTCGTCCTTTATTCAAATGATTGCAATCCCTTTAGTGATCATGTTAATGATCGCTTTATTGGTCAAATTTGATTACTCCGAGGGAACAGTTGGTGCTTGTGCCACACTATTGACGATTTTATTTATGATTCCTCAAACTGAATCTTACTTGTATGCTTTTAATCGAATTGTTGATAGTTTTATCGGCATGACGATTGCAATATTGGTGAACCGCTTTTTTCCATTTCCGAATAAAAGTACCGCAGGGACGAAGACGACAACAAATGAGAGTGATTCATTTTAAAAATGAAAAAGAAAAAAACCATCTCAAAACAGCTTTGAGATGGTTTTTTAAGAATGGATCAGTTACTGAAAAGAACTTGTTGGTCTTCAATTAATGGATAAGAAATCGGTACATTACCTTCCAAATCTTCTTTATTCATATCAACTGCAACGATTTGACTATTTTCATACGTACGATAGTAATAGATTCCTTTATCTGTATTGCAGCAAGAAGAATAAATCGTGTACTCATAGCGCTCATTGCCTATGTCACAAAGTCCTTTTTGTTGCTCAACCGAACCTAAAATATGGAAGAACTGACTAATGCTTTCGGATTCAGATTCTCCAGAAACGGAATTCAATCGGGTAAAAGCTACTTTGACAAAGCGAGACATCGAAGAAAGATCTCCTGGCAGACCTAAGCCGCCCATTCCACGACTATATTCATCAAAATCCACCTTGTCAGAAAAATGAGTTTCCGGAGTTTTCGATGATAACACACGGTAATTATTCAAATTGAACAATTGATAGTCAAATGGTGGATTATTTGTCAAAACTCCCACCGGATTTTCATGAATATGAAGGCCATCACTCATACTTTCCACAACGATGGCACTTTTTTTATCAGCAATCATCCAATGCAAAGGCGATAGAGGCAAATCTTCACTAAAATTGATCCGAACGAGATTGACATTGGCTAATAGCCCTTTTACCTCTTCGACAGTAGCGCATTGTCCTAAGAGCCATGGGATGAACTCAAAAGGCGTAACATTCTCTTTTCCTTCTTGAAATTCATTGTAGACAGCATTTTCTGGAAAATTCAATCCAGCGATACCTAAACCTTTTTCATTGACCGCATCATAATACAGTGGATACTCAGCGACACCAGCAGCAATCCCAATCATTGCGTAATGGTGATCTATTTCACTTACTTTGCGAAATTTGAATGGATAATTTCTCGGAGTAATGGTCACTACTTCTTTATAAGAAACATCATAATCAAAATTTCTGCCAAAATAATGATCTTTCGTTACATAAGTTAACGCAGTACACATAATACTTCCTCCTAAAATAAGTTTTTTACACTTCTAATTTACTCCTATCGCTTTTTTTTAACAAGGAAAAAGCAATAAATAATAATAAAAAAATAATTAGATATATTATAGTTATTTTAATATCTTTTCTCAATAAAATGCAAACCTTTCGAATTTTTACACAAAATAAAAAAACGCTTTTTTTATCACTATTTATAACAATACGCATAATCATAGTTAAATAATGTTTAAAATAACCAGATACTTCTTTATTCGTGAGGCTTTTCAAGGTAAAATAAATAAAGTATCTAAAAAAGAAAGGATATGTTCTTTTTTAGATACAAAAAAATATTTCTTCATAAATTATAATATAAGCAAAATATTACAATTTATTTTGAAAAAAAGGGTTTAAAAATGAAAAAGATTTTATTTGGTTTTGTACTAGTATCCACTTTATTCCTGGCTGGTTGCTCTAGTGAAGATGTGGAAAGTGATACTGTCGAATCGTCACAACAAACAACTGAAACAACAATGGAAAGCTCCGAAGATTCTGAGGATGTCGCTGCTTCTGAAGAAGAAGAGATTGAAACTAATGAGAGCTCAGGAGAAGAAATTGACAGCCAAGCGAATGAGCAAGCTTCTGATGAATTGGAAGCACAACTTGAAAAATTATCTGATACGTACGCTGATCTGATCGCAGAAGTTGAAGGGTATATTGCCAATCCTGAAACTTATGATTTGTCCGCTTACACTTCTGTTATGCGTAGCTACACTGATTTGATGAGAGAATTTCAAACAACCACTGAGACAATTGAAGCGGCTGATCTAGGTGACGGCTGGGCTTACTACGATATCTATATGGATATTTTAGAAGAATCTGTGAAACTAACTGAAGCCTTCGCCAATCTACCAGAAATGCAGCAATAACTAAAGGGGCTCTCCTATGAAAAAAGTACTAATTAAGCTAGTACGGATTTTATGTGTGATCACAATAATCCTTAACATACTAGGCACCTCTGCTTTATTTTATCTTGCCCATACTCAAAATTTACTGGGATTTATGTTTCAAACATGGCAAAATAATCCGTTTAATTTTAGTAATTACGATGTGCTGATAATCAATAATGCGATTATATTTTTAGTGGTTCCAATTTTGATTTTAATTTTTGTGAAAAATCCAAAAAAAGAATGACTGCTACTTTCTAAAAGACATAAAAGCAAAATCGTATGAAAACTCGGTTTTGCTTTTCCTTTATCTTTTATTTAAACTATTTAAATTTATCTAAAAGACAACAACCAAATCATGTAAGCGATTGCTAAAAGAGAAAAATGTGCTATACTATAAGTGTAAGGAGCAAGGATTCCCAGTAAAGCAGACGAAGCAGGTTCTGCAAGAAAAGAATTGTTGTCAACTTAGAATAAAAGACAAAGGATGTGGGAATTTGAGTTACTCCTTACTAATTGAATAGGATTCGGCGATGGGCATCATTACCTGAGGATCAAAGTGGACATAAGAACCTTTGAAAACCCAGAAAGCACAATCGTCGAATCTATTTTTTTGCTCTTTTTTCAGGCATCGTCTCCCCGCCTTCTGTCGAAACATGCTATAATTAACCGCATTGAACGAAAAAACGATATGGAGCTATTCATAAAATGAACTATTATTATCACTTCCTCGTAAACCCTGCTTCAGGTAGTGGACGAGGAAAAAAAGCGGCGGAACGTGTGCAAAGAATCGTAAAAAAACATCGTTTCCCCCATCAAATCTACCTAACCAAATCACCCGGCGACGAACGGAACATCACCAGAAAACTCTTAAAAGAACGCCTTTTACCTTGGGATGATGTCTATTTAGAAAATGGCGAGATGCTTTATCCATTATTGGTGGTTATCGGCGGTGATGGAACGCTGCACCAAGTAGTATCAGAGTTACAACTTGAACAACAACAAATTCCCGTTGCTTACATCCCCGCTGGCTCGGGAAACGATTTTGCGCGAAGTATCGATCTTCCACGAGAGCCGGAAAAAGCGTTTTGGAAAATTGCCGGTACTACTAAGCCCCAAGAATTGGCCATTATCCGCTATGAAGAGCAGATCCAAGAGGAAAACGGCATCGCTCTTAATAATGTGGGTATTGGTCTTGATGCGGCAATCGTCTATACCACCAATCACTCTGTGGCAAAAAGCAGTCTTAATAAGTTCAACCTCGGCTCCTTTTCCTATATCGCTGCAATTATCCGCGTTTTGTTTCTTCAAAGAGGTTTTCCGATCTTAGTCGAGTGTAATGGGCAACAATTCAGTTATAAAAAAGCTTTTTTGTGCACCACGACCAATCATCCTTACTTTGGCGGCGGTGTTGCAATCGCCCCAACCGCTTCAGTCAGAGAGAAAAAGTTTGATTTCGTACTCGTTGAGCGTGTGTCGATTTTCAAGATTTTCTGGCTGATCGGTTTACTGATGCGTAAGAAACACATGAATTCACGCTACTTTCATCATCTCTCCACGTCGAAGCTGAGAATTATCTCTACCGTGCCCCAACATGGACAAGAAGATGGCGAAGAAATGGGCCAACGTCCCTTTGATATTACCTTTACTATTGCCAATCAATTATTTTGGTGCCCATAAAGAAAACGATACAAATCAGCAACGATTTGTATCGTTTTTTTCTGTGTACCTGTTAGTTTTTCGCTGAGTTGTACTGCCAACGAGGACTTCTTTCTTTTCCCAAAACAAATTGGATCATTGAAAATACTGCTGCAAATGCAACCAAGACAAAGCCATTGAACCAAAACGATTCAGTAAACCCTTGATTGTACGTGAGGGTCTCGCTAATCAAGGTATTGTTTTGAACAAACCAATACGTTGGTGTAAACGCCGCGATTTTATTGACAATATCTGGCAGGAAATTAGCTGATACAAAGACACCACCGATAAAACAGCTGCCGGTTATAAAGATATTGCTGATCCCGCCGATTGCTTCTGAATTTTTCACCAGGGAAGTGACACACGCCGAGAAGCTGATGACTGGTAATAAAAACAAGAACGTGTTCAAAATGTGGTACCAAGCTGCTGTATCCCAAGACGTGCGGATCACTAATAACACCATCAGTAATAAAAAGCCGAAAGTTAAGAGCAGCGAATAACTGATCAAGCTTAACAGGATTTTCCGCTGTAAGACACGTTTAGCAAGAGGGGCGCTCTGGTTTCGCTTGCTGATTGCTTTGCGATTAAAGGCCATATTGATCACGCCAAACCCGCTAAATATTGATAGAAAGAGACCATATGACAATAAGTTAAAGGTCATGCCTGTTAACATTTTTTTCATTCGTTGACTATATTCTGTACTGAGTTCAACTTGCCCAGTGACGGCTAGCGCTGTTTGTGCTTGTTCTATCGCCTCACTAACTGTTTTACCTTCTTCTTTAAAAAGCAAAAGCGTCTGTAAGTACGTGTTCACTTGCTGGGTGACAATGGTTTTAGAGAAAGCATCTGGCCGGCTTTGAATCTCGATTGCTGGCATCTGGCCGGCCTCCACCTGTTCCGTGAAATCTACTGGTAAATGCAAGACGATGTTTATGCGATTAAAATAAAGGGCATCATCAATTTCTTTTTGTGAGGTACCCTCCAAAGTGACCAAGGTCTGCTTCTCCTTCAAGTAGTCCAGAAGACCGTCAACGACTGGCGACTCCTCTTCACTGATCAAAGCAATGTTGGCTTCTTGTAAAGAGGTGTTTTCGACGTCGATGCTTTGTGCATAAAAGAATGTAACTCCCACAGTGATCAGTACTCCAATTAGTAAGTTCGACTTATTGGCCTTCAGTAAAGTCCAAATCGTTTTATAAAGCGTCATAGCGCACCCCTCTTTCGATCCAAGTATTTCCAATTGCGAAAAGGACGATAAAGCCAGTCAACCATAAAAGATTGGTATAAAAGCTAGCCAGATCTGTATAGTAGTATAATTGATAGAGACTTTCACTGATCAAATTGACGAGATTTATTTGCCCCAGTATCGGCACATGTAGATCAAGCCAATACTTGATTTGTTCCGAGCCCATCATCCCGGCAAAAAAGCTCATCGCCATCGTCACGGAAATCAAAATGCCATCCTTTTGCACCAGATTCATTTTTGGCGTCAGATTTCCAATCAATGTTCCTAGCAAAATCGCACACAATGATCCCAACGCGGCAACCAGTAGTAGCCACTGCCATCGTTCACCAAAGTCTACTTGATAGACAAAACGAAAAACCGCTAAAATAATGTAGACTTCTACTAACACAATCGTAAAACTCGCCGCTAAATTCGCACTTGAAACCAATGTGCGTTTTCTTGGTATCAAGGAAAGCCGAATCCCATTCGCGGATTGATTGGCTTGCTGATCCTGAACATTGCGAACACCCCACATCGTCCCATAGAGGATCGCCATCCCAATCAAAGTAAAGAAATAAAAACTTTTAACACTCATGTCACGATCAGCATTCACTTCTTGAAAAGTCGCTTCCTGTTCAAACGAGGCCATAATTGGTGCAAGATCAAGCGTTTCAAGTTCTGCTGCTTTACTAGAAATAATCGCTGTACGTTGTAAAAATTGATCCATTACATTTTTCATCAACGTCTGACTCATGCCCGCTTGCCCCACATGGAGTGAAATCGTTTCGTCAGCTATCAGATAAAACCCAGCTAAATCACCCGCATTCAGCTCTTCAACTGCCTCTGCTTCTGATAGTTCCTTAAGATCAAATAATGGTTTTTCATTGATTTCCACTTGTTCAAGGACCGCGGAAAAATTTTCCGAAAGCGCTGATTGATCCCCGTTTTTTATGATTCCCGTCGTGATTGTCTCTAAATTTCCTGCTTGATCGATCTCCCCAAAGGCCGCCATAAACATTAGGCCTAAGAGAATGGGAAACGCCAACGTCCAAAACAGCATGGATTTATTTCGCAACAGCACTTTTGTGCGATATTTGTAAAAATGCCAAAACATGTTTTCCCCTCCTTTAGTCTCTCAATTCCTTGCCCGTGATCTCTAAAAAGACATCATTTAAGGTCGCTTCTTTGGTTGCAATTTTTCCGTAACTGATTTTCTCTGCTTGTAAGAGCGTCAAAATGGGGAGCAAGACCGTATTGAGTTCCGTCGTTGTTACTTGGAGCTGTCCCTCTTTATAAACGATCCCGTCAGCAGTAATGGTGGTTTGAATTGTAGCCAATACATGGTCTGGCAGTAAGGGGATGTCGATGGTCAAACGATCTGCCGTGCGTACCATGTCTTTCAGAGATTCCTTGGTCCCTTTGGCAATCACCTGTCCCTGATCCATAATCACGATCTGGTCACAAAGAATTTCCACTTCTTCCATGTAATGGGTCGTATAAACGATCGTTGCTCCTTGGCGATTCAGCTCTTTGATGCTTTCCAAAATTTTATTACGACTTTGGGGATCGACGGCGACTGTTGGTTCATCTAAAAAAATCAAGCGTGGCTTATGAGCGATCCCACAGGCAATATTCAACCGTCGTTTCAAGCCACCACTCAGCTCACCTGGATGGAAAGTCACGAAATTTTCCAATCCCACTAATTGTATGACTTCTTCGATCAATGCTTGCCGTTTCTCTTTGTCAGCAACATATAAACCACAAAAATAATCGATATTTTCTTGTACACTTAGTTCTTCAAAGACGGCAACATCTTGAGGAACGACGCCGATCATTGCTTTAACGGCATAGTTTTCAGGGGTCATGGTTGATCCAAACAGTTTAATGGTGCCTTTGTCATAATTTAGCAAAGAGAGCATACAATTGATAGCAGTCGATTTCCCACTACCGTTTGGTCCCAATAATCCTAAAACTTCCCCTTCTTGTACTTGCAGATCAAAATGATTCAATGCCACAAAATCACCATAGCGTTTAACTAATTTATCAATTTCAATAATCATGATGAAAAACTCCTTCCAAATTTCTTGTTAATCTGACTATAATAAAGTTTAAGAAAAGAAACTAGTGACGATTGACCAAATCAACTATGACATTTGTCACAATGAAGGAGTCTGCCATGTCCAAATCTCGACTACTCAGCGAAGCTGGCTTTCTACTCGCAATCTCGTTGCTTCTATTGGTAAATCAAGGATTTGTTGCCGTACAAGTCATTTTTTTGCTGATCGCTATTTTCTTCACTGGTGTCAGTTATTTATTGCCTAGGAAAGCAAGCTGGTTTTTTCAAGTTATTCTATTGCTTCTATGTACTTTTTGGCCAGAGCTTGCCCTCTTTCTGCCTGCAATGATGCGGGTGATCGCTCCTGAAGAAAGAAAAGATGACATTCTATCTTTATTAGGATTTTTATTGATCGCGACAGTTGGCAATCAATCCCCCTCCAAGATCGCCTTTGTCATCCTTTTGTTGCTTTTTGCTTTTTACTTACGTAAAAAAGAACAGCGAATGTCTGCTCTTGAGAAAAAGTACATCGCTTCAAAAGATACTCATTGGGAAAAACAGCAGCAATTATCGCAGCAAAACAAAGTACTAGCCTTATCACAAGAAACAAAATTGGCCTTACAAATTGCCGAAGAACGAAATCGAATCGCGCGAGATATCCATGACAATGTTGGCCATCTGCTGTCGAGTGCCATTTTGCAGATTGGCGCACTTGAAATGATCAATCAAGAACCAAAACTAAATGAGCCCTTAGCAAATTTGAGTGCTACGGTTCACACTGGGATGGATCGTATCCGCCAAAGCGTTCATGATCTCCATGAGACATCGATTACTTTCCAACAGTCCTTAGAGTTTCTGATTGCTGATTTTCCATCTTCAGTCACGATTGAAGGAACCTTATTTGAAGGATTGAACGAAGCCCAGCAAAATTGTTTCTTAATGGTGATCAAAGAAGCCTTGACCAACAGCATCAAACACAGTCATGCCAAAACCGTTGTCTTGCATTTTCGGACACTGCCTGCTTTTTTCCGCTTGCAAATCACCAATGATGGGGTCCGCGGATCTCAAATTGCTAAAACTGGAATCGGTCTGAAAACGATGCGTCAACGGGTCCAAGAACAACAAGGACAAGTTCATATCTTACAAGAAAACCAACGCTTTCAGTTGACGATCATTTTACCAAAGGAGGAACACCAATGATTACTGTAGTTATTATTGACGATGATCCGTTTGTGACGACCTCGTTGCAAACCATTTTAGAAAGCACAGAAGAAATTCGTGTATTAGGCATCGGTCATTGTGCCAAAGACGCCATTGACCTCTATGAAACTCATCGTCCTGACGTTTTGCTGACGGACATCCGCATGCCGGAACAAACTGGGATCGATGCTGCCAAAGAAATACTGGCTAAATTTCCCCACGCGATCCTTTTGCTATTGACTACCTTCAAAGATGAAGAATACATTCGAGAAGCCTTTTCCATCGGTGTGAAAGGTTATTTGATCAAACAGAATTTACAGGCAATCATCCCTTCTGTCAAAGCCTCTTATAATGGCCAAGTTGTCTTTGGGAATGAAATCGTTGAGACCTTCACGCAGCTAATGAAGAACGAACCATCAATTGACAATCAAGCTTCCTTTAGCGAACGTGAATTTGCGATCATCAAAGAAGTAGCAGCGGGTAAAAACAATAAAGAAATCGCCGATGCCTTGTATTTGAGTGATGGAACCGTTCGTAATTACATCAGCCAATTACTAGAAAAGCTGGGGTTACGGGATCGCACGCAATTAGCAATCTATTTTTATCAGCATTTACAGTGAGTCTCATTAGACACAAAAAACCTGAAGAAATGCGCCTTTGCATTCTTCAGGTTTCTTTCTATTCGATTATTCAACAGTTGGTTTCTTCTTGGTAGAAAATCATGGATTTCCAGGATTGCCAGGATTCGTTGGGTTATTTGGTGTGTTAGGCGGGAAAATCGGCGCCTTATCTAACGTTTTTTCTAATCCTGATTCTTCCCGTTCGCCTCGTTCTGCATCAGGGCTTTCATCTAATTTAAATTCTTTTTCCATCTCATCCAATTTCTTAAAGTCGTTGCCAGATTCTTTTGCGAGTTTTGCTAATTTGTCTTCGGTTTCTTTCGCCATAATGTAACGCCTCCTTTTGATTTCAGCTTAGCATAAGAAGCTGAAAAACCAAAAGAAAGCGCTCACTAACAACCCATTTTTAGCATTTTCTCATCGTTATAATCCCTCGTTTTTTACGGGCATAAAGTCGTACGGAGAACAGTCCTTCATCCCAATCATTGGATCTACTAAATGCTTTTTGACCATCGTTAAGGTCAGCACACCATCGTTTTGCGTTTCTTCGATGAGTGCTTCTTCCCCCGTAGTCCCTTCACTTAGGACCTTATCCCCTGACAGAGGCTTGGCCGTTTCTGTCTGATTTGATGCCGACGGCTCAGGCTCGGCAAAAGCAAACAAGTCCAACCCACTATCTGGTGACTTTTCTGTCGCTTGCTGGTTAGCAGCAGCTTCAGTGCTGGGATTTTCCTTTGGCTTCGAAGCTACCATTTTTGCCTTCGTGTTCTCAGAGGAATCATTATAAAACGGATCATCGGCTTCCTCAAACTGAGCCAATTTCGCCCGTTGCAGCGGCGTCATTTCTTCCGTGCCATTGATACGTTCTTTTAATGTCGTTAAGCGAGTGGCAGATTCGTGACTGACACAGGTTTGGTAGGCTTGCGGTTCACCAAGTAAAATCAGCATCTCTTTGCTGCGAGTCACAGCGGTATATAGCAAATTGCGCTGCAGCATACGTTGGTATTGATGAACCATCGGCAAAATAACCATTTGAAATTCACTACCTTGGGATTTATGGATCGAACAACAGTAGGATAATGTGATCTTGTTCCATTCATTACGCTTATAGGTCACTTCGTTGGCATCAAATTGAATGACCAGTTCGTCAACCTTGTCTTCCGACTGTTTGGCTAGAGTGATCCCAACGATTTGGCCCATATCGCCATTAAACACGTTATCTTCAGGAGAGTTTACCAACTGCAAGACCTTATCGCCGATACGATACACCGTATCATTGAAGGTGACCTCTTTTTTGGTTCCATCGTTGGGGTTAAAAATCTCTTGCATCATTTTATTCAGAGCATCGATCCCAGCTGCCCCACGATACATCGGCGCCAACACTTGAATATCTTGCGGCGTATAACCTTTGTCTTTCGCCCGTTTCACGATCTGAGCGATCAACGGTTCGATCTTGTACGCATCACACGCAAAGAAAGAACGATCTTTTTGGTTTTGTGTAAAATCAGCAGGCAGCTGCCCGTTTTTGATGGCGTGGGCCAGTGGAATAATACTTGATCCATCTCCTTGACGATAGATTTCCGTCAATTCTTGTTTCGGGATCGCATCGATCGCTAGCAAATCATGAAGGACTTGTCCTGGTCCCACAGAAGGAAGCTGATCTTTATCCCCCACAAAAATCACTTGCATGTTTGTAGGGATCGACTTAAAGAGCGTATTCGCCAACCACGTATCGACCATTGACATCTCATCGACGATCAGTAAACCGCCTTCTAACTCTTTGGGACTAATCGATGGTGCTTTTTCACGGCCATTCAATCCTAACAAACGATGGATCGTACCACTTGGCAAACCAGTCGTTTCGTTCATCCGTTTGGCGGCTCGACCAGTCGGTGCTGCCAAGAGAATCGGAAAGGTTTCGTCGCTGTATTTTGATGGTTCTAAGTCCAAATCGTTCAACTCAGCAAATAATTGTACGATCCCATTGATCACTGTTGTTTTCCCAGTACCTGGGCCACCTGTCAAAATAAACAATGGCGATCGGATTGCTTCTTTGATCGCTTCTTCTTGCGAGGAACCATAGGTGATGCCTAAGTGCTTTTCTATTTTACGTAACGTTTTACTGATTTTTTTCTCAGGATAGACGATTTCTTTTTTGCGGGAAAGCAAGCGTTCGATGGAACTGGCAATTCCCCATTCAGAAAAGTACAAACTATTTTCATATAAACGGGTTTCTTCTTGTTGGATCTTTCCTTCTTCCACTAGATGAATGATCGTTGATGCCAAATCGTCAGGCGCAATCTCAATGGGGCGGCTCGTTTCTAATAGGCGCAGTGTCTGCTCTAACAAATCTTGGGCGTGGATAAAGGTATTGCCCGTCTGCAAGGACTGGGCGAAGATTTGATGCAAGACCGCCGCTCGAAACCGTTGCGGTGACGAAGCTTCGATCCCCAGCTGTTCAGCGATGCCATCTGCGCGTTTAAAGCCAATGCCTTCAATGTCTTCCACCAGCTGGTAAGGATTCTCCTCAATAATGGATAGCGCCTCATTTTTGTAGGCTTGGTAGATTGCAAAAGAAAGCTGACTACCAAAACCATAACGGCTCAAGCCAACGATTACTTGATCCATCCCATGGTTTTGCCGAACGGTATCTAAAATCATTTTTTGCTTACTTTCATTTAACCCTGGAATCTGCTCCAACAATGCCGGTTCTTCCAGCATCCGGTCGATCGCTTCTTCTCCTAACAGGTCAACGATTTTTTCAGCAGTCTTTTTGCCGATGCCCGGAAATTTTTCACCAGAAAGGTAGGCAATCAATCCTTGTTCAGAGGTCGGTTGTTCTTGTTGGTAACTCTCAGCCTTCAACTGGACGCCATACTTGGGATGATTGACCAGCTCACCAAAAAACCGATACTTTTCCTCTTCTTGGATCTCGCCGAAACTACCAGTAACGACGATCTCCGAGTCTTTGTAGTCGGCATTATTCTCAGTGACTTTAACTAATAGTACTTTATAAAAATTGCTGGGATTCTGGAAAAAGATGGCGGCAACATGGCCGACAAAAAACGTTCTTTCTGGAATCATGGTGCCGCTCCTTTCATGGCTTACAATAAAGCGTCTAACCCTGCCTGATTGCTTAAAAAGCTTGCTTCATTCCAAAGTTTCAGTTCAAAAGGCAGTACTTTTTGGTCATTGGTCTCTAAAAGGCTTAAGCTGTTGTTGACTAGTCCACCTTGCTCTCTTAATTCGGCTAATGGTTTGCCTGCAAGCCACTGGATAGCAGCCGTAAAGGATGCCCCATGACCGACGAACAATAATGGGCCTTCATGCTGCATCACCGCATCCATGACGACGGTCTCGATCCGGCTCAATGTTTCTTGGATCGGCTCTCCCTTAAAGGCACTGGGATCGTAGCGATCAAGATGATTACGCAGATCAGTCAATTGTTGAGGATACTTCTCATGCATTTCATCGATAGAACGTCCTTCTAATTCACCAAGTCCGATCTCACGCAGGTTCTCATTATAAATAATTTCAACAGGGTGATGGAGCCTTGTTTGGATCTCTTGGGCAGTTACTTTTGCTCGTAAAGACGTGCTTGAATAAATCTTCTCAAAAGGAATAGCAGCCAGATGATCACCGAGCAGTTTGATCTCTTCATGACTTTCCGGCAATAACGGTGAATCCCCTAGCATCCCTTGAAAGCGGCGCGCTTGGTTCCACTCTGTTTTTCCGTGACGGGTAAAGTATAATTGCATCGAACAAGCCTCGTTTCTTAATCTAGTTTGTCGTTCTCATAATGGTGTGTCAATTCCAGCTGTGGGAAGCCTTGCTGCCGCAAAACTTCATAAATGATCAAAGCAGCCGTATTTGATAGATTTAGGGAACGAACATGCTCATCATTCATCGGAATGCGTAGGCATTTTTCGGCATGCTCACGCATAAAGCTTTCCGGAAGCCCCGTCGTTTCTTTCCCAAAAATAAAGAACTGATCATCATCTGCGGTATAATCGACGTCAGAATACACGCGATTGGCAAATTTCGAGATCAGGTACAACGGACGCTCTCCTAAAAAGTCCATAAAAGTAGCCAAATCTTTGTGATAGGTGATATTGACATCATGCCAATAATCAAGTCCTGCCCGCTTCAATTGCTTGTCATCCGTTGAAAAGCCTAGTGGCTCTATTAAGTGTAAATGAGTATTTGTTGCTGCACAAGTACGTGCAATGTTCCCCGTATTGGCCGGGATCTGAGGTTCAAAAAGAACGATGTGATTCATAGATAAAAACTCCTTTCGATCGGATATTGCCGATCGGTTCTCGCATTGATTTGTGTTTTTACACCTTACGTTTTCCATTTCATTCTCAATAGCTTCTTCAATAACTTCTATAGTACCATATTTTGGCACACTTGTTTTTCTAGAAACAACATTTTTTGTGTGCTTTTTTGGCTCTACAATATTTAGTGTTGGTGGAAAATCTACGGATTTTCTACCAACACTTTTTTTGTAAAAAAAGATAGAAAAAGAGATAGCCTAACTGGTAGAATTTAGTCGTCTAAAACAAAACCAAACCAAGAAAGGATATCTCCATGGATCATTGTACTAGAAAATTGTTAGGTTTAACAGATGAAAATTTATTCTTCGAAGAAGAATGGTTAGAGACTATAGAAGAAGAGGGGTTTCGCACCAATCTTATCCATGCCAAACTTAGCTATATACCAAGCCATTGCCGTAAATGTGGCATCAAAAATGAAGGACAAATCATCAAGAATGGCTCACACAAAACAAAAGTCCAACTTTTGCCTTATCGAGCAACAAAAACAGAATTACGCTTGGTACGTACACGCTTTTACTGTAAAGAATGTCAGTCGACATTCAATGCTCAGACAAACTTGGTGGATGAAAACTGCTATCTTTCAAAAGAATTAAAGATTCAAATCGCCTTGGAGCTGGCCAAGAATACAACAAGAAAAGAAATTGCCGATCGCTATTTTGTCTCTGACGTAACCGTTCTGCGTGTCCTACACACCTGTTTAAAAACGTATCATCCTCGTTTTGATACGTTACCTTCGGTCCTTTGTTTTGATGAGTTCAAATCAATGAAGTCCTGCAGCGGAAAAATGAGTTTTGTCTTTATGAATGGGCAGGCCCAACAATTGATCGGTGTATTGGAGAATCGTCGCCTTGCATTCTTAAAACCATATTTCCTTAAATTCACCCGAAAAGCACGAGCGAACGTGAAATACGTCGTGATGGATATGAATGCCCCTTATTTTGAACTTGTAAAGGCGGTCTTCCCAAACGCAAAAATCGTGACCGATCGCTTTCACATTGTCCAACAAATCACTCGTGCGTTAAACCAGTTGCGAATTAAAACAATGAACAGCTTTCAAAAAACGGAACCGACAAAGTATCGACGATTGAAGCGATTCTGGAAATTACTCCTTAAGCATGCCTATGATCTGGATAGTTCCAATTATCAATATGATCGATCCTTTCGTAGACCAATGACGCAAAAAGCGATCGTCGATGAACTTTTGAGTTATGACGAGCAATTAACAAGGGCTTACGAGACTTGTCAGCTCCTCCTCTATCACTTTAAACACAAGGACAGCCAAAGCTTTTTCGATACGATCAACAGCTTAGATCAACGCCTCCCACAATGGTTTTGTAAGAAGCTGACGTTTTTAAATAAATACAAATCAGGGATTCAATATGCTTTAAAAACCAGGTATAGTAATGGGGCATTAGAAGGAACAAACAACAAGATAAAAGTGATAAAACGAGTAGCCTACGGCTATCGAAATTTCCACAACTTTCGAGCAAGAATTTATCTCATTCAAGGCTTAATCTTCCAAGTAAAACAAAAACCAGTTAAGCACGCTGCCTAACTGGTTATGACTAAATTTTCAGTTGTATTTTTCTCTACCAACACTAAATGTCGAAGAGCCGCTTTTTTGGGCATAAAAAAAAACGTACCAACTCGGTGTCGATCACTGCGAGTCGTTACGTTAGTGAAGCTCTTTTCACTAACTTTTATCAGAACAGGAACCTGATAAAAACCAATGAAAAATGACTTGAGAACAATATATCACTCCCATGGCATGATTGCAAGAGTAAATAACAAAAAAGTTCAAAATATTTTCAGGAAATTTTCGCAATCAACACCTCAACATCAACAGTTATCTGTGCCAAAGGGGTTTGACGCAGCTTTTCTTTCCTTTCCTCCGAAGCCCCCCACTCTAACGGCGACATGGCAAGTAAATCTTGCCGATTTTCTTCAGGAATCGCAAAAACATGCGTTACTCTTTGACGGGATGCGGTGGGATAGTGTTCAAAAAATTTGCTAACGACCCGTTCATTCGAATACTGCTGTTTTGTTTCGTCATCAGGATAAAAAGCGGCTCGTAGTTCTTTTAAATAATCCGCTGCTGGGACGACTTTGATCAACTGGCCACCCTTTTTTAGAATGCGGTTGAACTCCCCGTAATTTGACGGTGAAAACAGATTGAAAATCGTATCAAAGCTCGCTTCAGCAAACGGCAAGTTGGTCAGATCAGCCACACACCAAAAAGCTGGTACGTTTTGATTGGTTGCTAGATAGACTCCGTCCTTGGCAATATCAAAGCCGACAGCCGCTTGGGTCTTTTCATTGACCATCTGTGCAAGGAAACTGCCTTCACCGCAACCGACATCTAAAAGATACTCAGCATCCCCCAAAGCTGCTTTGATGGTCTCAAGGACTGGTGCATACATGCCGCTAGCGATCATACGTTGACGCGGCAAAAACAGTGCTTGATCATAATCTGCTTTAACTTGATGATCCAAAAAGAAAAGTGTGCCTTTCTTTGATAAGTCAAATCGATGACGATTTGGACAAACCAAGCCATTTTCGGTCGGGAAAAATGCTTGGCGGCACAACGGACATTCAAATAAGTGATAATGGGCGTTTAAAAAAAGGCGCCCGCGATCGATTTTTTTTAACATTCAACTTCCCTCATCTCTGCTCTACTTTAGCATATTCTTGTGGTAGAATGCTAGTGGATAGAATAACAAATCAATTGAACACCCATCTATTGGAGGTAAATCATGTTAAAAGAATTTTGTGCAGAAAATTATACCAATATTCCCTTAGCAATCGCCCGAGGTGCCCAACGCATCGAACTCTGTGATAATTTAGCAGTCGGCGGAACAACACCAAGTACCGGCGTGCAAGAAGAAGTCCTGCAATATGCTGGCGAAAAAGGAATACCCGTTATGACGATCATTCGACCTCGAGGCGGTGATTTTGTTTACAATGATACAGAATTGAAAATCATGCATACCGACTTGATCGAAGCAAAAAAATTAGGAACAGACGGCGTTGTTCTAGGTTGCTTAACACCTAGCGGTTGGTTGGACGAAGAAGCATTGGAGCTATTGTTAGAAACTGCAGAAGGCTTGCAGGTTACTTTTCACATGGCATTCGACGCGATTCCTGCAGCGCGTCAATTCAAGGCGATCGATTGGTTAGCTGAGCATGGCGTACAGCGGATTTTGACCCATGGTGGTACTGCAGGCACCCCTATCGAAGCAAATTTCGATCGTCTGAAAGAATTGATCGCCTATGCTGGTGAGCGTTTAACGATCTTACCTGGCGGTGGCATTTCCTATGAAAATGCCCAACAAGTTGCTGATATACTAGGTGTAAAAGAAGTTCATGGAACCAGAATCGTTGACCTTAACGATTGAGATTGAGGGACACAAAAGAATCACGCAAAGAAACCCCCACAAACGATGGTAACGCATCATTTGTGGGGATTCTTTTTATATGGCTTGCAGTAAGTCGTATTGTGATTGATACAAATGGTGGTACAAGCCTTTTTGTGCCATTAGCTGATCATGGTTACCAGATTCAGCGATCGTTCCCCCCGCCACGTAAAAGATTCGATCAGAATTTTTGATCGTGGACAGCCGGTGAGCAATGATAAAGGAGGTTCTGCCTTCTAACAGCTTCAACAATCCTTCTTGCAGCAATTCTTCTGTCTTCGTATCGATACTTGAGGTCGCTTCATCTAAGATCAAAATTTTTGGATCAGCCAACAACGCTCGGGCAAAGGAAATCAGTTGCCGTTGCCCTGCAGATAAAGTGCTTCCTCGTTCTTCGACGACGGTTTGATAGCCGTCTTTCAACTCCGTGATAAAGTCGTGAGCACGGACGATTTTCGCTGCTTCGATGATCTCTTCTTCTGTTGCATCTAATTTTCCATAGCGAATATTCTCTATGATCGTTCCTGAGAAAATAAAAGTATCTTGCAGCATGACCCCCATTTGTGAACGCAGCGATTCCAGCGTCACGTCACGAACGTCCATCCCATCTACTTTAACACTGCCTTCATTGACATCATAAAAGCGGCTCAGCAAATTGATGATCGTGGTCTTCCCTGCACCAGTAGGGCCAACCAAGGCAATGCTTTCCCCGGGTTCGATGTGGAAATTGACATCAGAAAGAATGTTTTTGCCTTCTTCGTATCGGAAGGTCACGTGTTCAAAATCAACGGTCCCTTTCATCGTCGGCAATACTTTTGCATCTGGTTTGTCTTCGATATCTGGGACTTCATCCATCGTTTCAAAAATCCGTTCAAGATAGGCTGTTGCTGTAATCAAAGAATTATAAAAATTCCCGATATTGATGACTGGATTCCAGAAATTATTGATATAACTGATAAAAGCGATCAGAGTACCTGTGCTGACAGCGACACCAATTTGGCGAATGCCGACAAAATAAATCAAACAAGTCGTAATGACTGAAATGTTTTGCACCCCAGGCCACATGAGAAACTGAATTTTGACAGCTTTCATCCAGGAAGTCCGATAATCATTGCTGACTTCTTGGAAAATCTCTGCATTTTCTTCTTCCCGTGCGAAGGATTGGGTAATCTTGATGCCGGCAATACTTTCATGAATGTAAGCATTTAAATTGGACTGTTTATTACTCAACTCCTGATAGGCTTTGCGCTGGTTATTTTTGATTACCATCACCATGATGAACAAAATTGGCAGCAACGCAAGGGAATATAGGGTCAATTTGAAGTCGATTGCAAACATAAAGATCAAGGTGATGATGACGTTGAAAACATCGGAAATCAAATTGATCAGGCCATTACTCAACAGGTCACTCAGTGTATTGATATAGTTTACGATGCGGATCAAGATCTTGCCATGGGGCCTTGTATCAAAATAAGAAAACGGCAGCCGCTGCAGATGTTCAAAAATATCAAAGCGCATATCCTTCAAAACATCTTGCCCAATATTCGTGATATGGTAAATACGATAACGCATGCAGACGCCAATAACGATCAAGGTCACTAGAAAGGCAGCTCCTAAAAGCAGCAATTGATTGACATTTTTCTCAGGAATCGATGAGTCGATGGCGATCTTCGTGAAAACGGGCGCCAGCATTCCTGCTAAGTTTGCCAGGATGATCGTAAATAGTACTTTCCCAATGCTTTTTTTATACGGTACGACGTATTGGGACAAACGCTTGAAATCCTTCCAGCTAAATTCCTGGTCTAATTCCTCATCCACATCAAATTTATTTCTCGCCATCGTCTTCACCTCCTGACAAACCTAATTGTTTTTGATACACTTCATAGTATTTACCTCGCAGTTTGACAAGTTCTTCGTGGGTGCCTTGTTCAACGACCCGCCCTTTTTCCATCATCAAGATCTGATCGGCTTCTCGAACGGAGGAGATGCGATGCGCAATGATAAACGTTGTCTTCTCTCCAGTTAATTTCGTTAGTTCTTGTTGGATCTTCGATTCTGTTTCCATATCGACGGCAGATGTCGTATCATCCAAAATCAAGATCGATGGATCTTTCGCTAGAGCCCGTGCGAGGGAGATCCGTTGTTTTTGACCACCAGAAAGTCCGACGCCTCTTTCACCGACAATCGTCTCATAGCCTTGAGGCATTCGAGAAATAAAGGTATCTGCATCGGCGACTACCGCCATTTGCCGAATAAAGCCTTCATCTGCTAAAGGATTTCCAAAAGCAATATTGTCAGAGATGGTATTAGAAAACAAGAAGACATCTTGCATCACCATTGAAATGTTTTCCCGCATTTGTCGCACAGGATACTCTTTGGCATTTTTCCCATCAATGAATACTTCTCCTTCAGTCGGGTCATAAAAACGACCGACTAAATTCACTAAGGTCGTTTTCCCAGACCCAGTTTCGCCTAAAATCCCTAACGTTTGTCCTGGCCCGATGGTGAAGTTGATGTTTTCCAACACATTTTGATCCGGGTCATCTGAAAAGTGGAACGAGACATCTTTGAATTCCACAAACCCTTTGATCGGTTCTAATTTTTCTTGTTGGTGAACCGGTATTTTCGATTCTTGTGCTAGCATTTGTCGAATTTTGATACAAGCTGCAGAAAATCGCTGAACATCGTTGATCAACCAACCGCTCATACGCATAGGGTTATTCAACATCCATAGATAGCCATTAAATGCAACGAGATCACCTAATGTCATCTCCCCATTGATTACGAAAATTCCGCCTAAGACTAAGGCAATGACTGACAAACTTCCTGCTAAGCCATCAAGCCATGGCAGATAAGTGCGGGAAACTTTGGCAGATGCCATGTTGCGGGTCTTAAAATCTTCGTTGTAGGAGCGAAATTTTTCGATCTCAAAATTTTCACGAGCAAAAGCTTTCACCACCCGATTGCCACCAATATTTTCTTCTACCATTGAGTTCAAGCGCGAAAAGCTCTCACGAATATCAAAAAACAGTGGGTGTGCTTTTTTAGACATGCGATTCGTCAACAGAAAAATGATCGGTGTGACAGCCACCAATGCCAACATCAATTTCCAATCAATAAAGCTCATGACCACCACCGCAGAAAAGAACCACAAGATACATTCAGCGATATTATAGGTCACCCAAGAAACAAAGTGGCGTATGGCATCAGTATCCCCGGTCATTCGTGCCATAATATCTCCAACCCGTGTGTGATTAAAAAAGTCGAAATCCAATTCCTGCAGTTTCTGATACAAGTCTTCCCGTAAATCGTATAGCGTATTTTGTCCGACCCGTTCAAATAAAATTTGATAACTATAGCGGACAATGGTGCGAATGACGGTCGTTGCGATCATGATCAACAGTAATGGAATCAATAAGTGCGTTTTTTGCTGATTGATGACATCATCGATCACCATTCCTCCCAAGTACGGATTAACAATGATCAGCGCTGCATTGATCACTAAAAACAGGATCGCCAATATGATTTTTCCGCGGTTCTTTTTGGCATAGCGCCAGATCCATTGTGTATTACTCATCTAATTCCCCCTCTCGTTGTTAAGCTTAGCGTTTTGAAAAGCGATTTGAATGGTTTTTCTTACTCATTTTGATGTAAAATATTAGTAAGAAGCACCATTCCCTTTTTTTATCGGAGATGGGCACCCAATTGGAGTGAATCAGCCATGAATTTAGTTAACCCTCGAACCTTCAATCCCGAAATCATCTATCTCTTTGACCCATGGACGCAAGCAGAAAGTCATGGAGAAATGCACCATCATGACTTTTTAGAAATCAGCGTCTTGTTAGAAGGAGAAAGTACGTATTATTTTGAAAAAGAACCAGCGAAGAAAATTCGTGCTGGCAGTGTCATGCTTTTTAATCCTGGTGTCGACCACTGCGAGTTACAGCCTAAAGGCACTCGCTCCCACCAGTTGCATATTGGACTGAAGAATATTTCCTTGGAAGGATTCAAGCGAAATTTTTTCCCCAACAAGCACCCATTGTTAGAATTAGGCAAATACCATCATCAAGTTTTGGAAAAAGCGTGGCAGTTGGTGCGAGAAAGCAGTGAAGAGCGGGATGAGTTTCAGTTGATGCAAAAAGCTGTCTTGATGGAGATGCTCGTCTATATTTTACGCGGACTAAATGAAGACCACATCAATGTCGTTCCTTACCTTTCCAAAAGCCAAAGAAGACAACAACAAATCGTCAACTATACCGTCTATTATTTGGAAAATCATTATAAAGAAGAAATCACCTTGGAAAAACTGGCACAAGATCAATTTCTCAGCCCGACGTACCTTTCCAAGATTTTTAAAGAAGCGACAGGGGTCAGCCCCATTAACTATTTGATAGAAATCCGCCTAAAACGTGCCAAAGACATGCTAAAAAATGACAACCTCACGATCAAGGAAGTCGCCTCTGCAGTTGGCTATCAAGATGCCTATCACTTTAGCAAGTCTTTTAAAAAACTTTATGGCATCTCTCCTTCTGGGGTGTTGCCAAAACCAAAAAATTAAAAAGCAAGCCAATGATTCTTCACTCGAAGAAAAATCATCGGCTTGCTTTTATTTTTTATTCATTGAATAAAATAGTTCATAAAAAGACTGGCAATATTGAAATAGATCAAAACACTGGTCAAATCACTGAGGGTCGTAATAAACGGACCGCTCGCCACTGCCGGATCAAACCCAAGCTTATCCATTAGCATCGGAATCAAACTACCCGCTAAGTTGGCTACTGTGATGGCACACATCATAGCCATCCCGATCACAAACCCTAGAATCGGATTTTGTTTCCAGACAGCCACAATAGCAAAAATCGTCAATCCGGTAATAGCTCCTGTGAAAAGTCCTGTAAGCACCTCACCGACCACTGTTTTCATAAAGCTATTTTCTTTGTCATCATTGATCGCCAAGCGGCGTACGGCTACCGCTAAAGATTGGGTACCGGCATTGCCGGCAGTTCCGGTGATCAGTGAGATAAAGACGGCGAGAATACTTGCTTCACTAACTAACTCTTCATAATGGCTGATTAAACTGGCGGTTGCCATTCCGAGAAAGAGTAAGGTGATGAGCCAAGGTAACCTTCTCGAAGAAGCTTTGATCGGGTTCTCACTGACTTCTTCTACATTGACCCCTGCCAAACCCGAGTAATCACTGGCTGCTTCATCATCGATAACGTCGATGATATCATCGACGGTCACGATCCCTAATAGGTGATCGTCATAATCGGTGACTGGCAATGCGAGAAAGTCATAATCCCGGAAGGTCTGAGCGACATCCTCTTGGTCATCTCCAACATGAACCGACATCACCCGCTCGTTCAAAATATCAGCAATCATGGTATCTTCATCATTGATGATCAAGTCTCTTAAAGAAATAACGCCCACAAGTTTGTTGTCGGTATCCACGACGTAAATATAATAAATCGTCTCAGCAACATCTGCGGCATTTTTTAAGACATACATCGCTGAACGAACCGTTTGGTTGGCAACAATGGAAACAAACTCGGTTGTCATCAATGATCCAGCTGTTTCATCTTCATAATGCAATAGTTCTTTGATCTCGCTAGCGGCTTCAGCAGTCATCAGACTCAAATATTTGGCCGTTTGTTTCTTGTCCAATGTATTCAGTAGATCGACAGCATTATCGGTATACATCTCTGCTAACATCGTTGCAGCATATGCCGGCCGCATTTCTGAAAGATAGTCCACCATGTTTTCATCGTCTTCTTCAATGACGTCAAACATGTCTGCCAATTCTTTCGGCGATAGATACGTATAGACGATTTGTCGATCGTCTGCTTCTAGAGATTGGTAGAATTGACCCTGCTCGTAGATATGCAGATCCAAGAATGCCTCACGAAATCCCTGGATATCATTGTCTTTTAGTGCTTGATTCAGTTGATCAAATCGTTCGGTTAATTCTTGATTTTCATCCAATCTCTTCACCTCATTTGTTATTGCTTATCGATAGCTGAACAAACAGCGGCCATGTCTGCAGGTAAAGGCAGTTCAAAAGCCAACGGTTCATTCGTAAAGGGATGCTGGAATTGCAGCTGACAGCAATGAAGTGCCTGTCGTCTGATCCCAAAAGCCATTGGTCCCCCATACATCTCGTCTCCTAGTAAGGGACAACCGATCGCAGAAAAATGGACCCTTATTTGATGTGTCCGGCCTGTGTGTAGTTGAATGTCGACTAATGCGCAATCTGAATTGCGCTGTTTTAGCCAATACTCCGTACGTGCCTCTTTTCCTTCTTCACTGACCTTGCGTTTCAAAAGCGAGGTCAGGTCCCTAGCGATAGGCAAATCGATCTCGCTATGGGCGGATAATGCGGAAAGATCTCCCGCAACGAGGGCTTGATATTTTTTAACAACTTGCTTCTTCCGTAACTGGCTATCCAGCTTCGCATGGGCAAAGCCGTGTTTTGCAAAAAGCATCAATCCTGATGTGTCACGGTCTAAGCGAGTCACTACATGGATCACTTGATCTTCATAGTGTTGCGCTTGATAGTAGGCCTTGACTCGATTGGCCATCGTGCCAGTCGGATGATATTGCGCAGGAATCGATGAGATGCCAGCCGGCTTATTCACGATTAACAGATGGGCATCTTCATACACAATCTCAATAGGTGTCGGATCAGCCAGCATCGTTTCATGTTCCCCTTCAGGAGGAATTACAATAGTTACCCTATCATTTTGCGCCAAAGAAAACAAGACGTTTTGCTCGTGGTCGTTCACAAATATCTTTCCGCCTTGAAATTTTATTTTCGCTAGCAGACCTTTGGATACTCCTTGTTCCTTCAAAAAATATTTGACTTGCTGCCCTTGTCCGGTATATTGATACGTAAATTCCATGAGTTTATTCTTCTCCAATAAAGGAATCTTTGACACGATTCCAAAAATGCATATGCCGATAAGACGCAAAATGAATCCGTTCATCGGCAATCCGGTAATAGATTGCGTCGATTTCTTCTTGCTCGATGGTAAATTGATCAATCGTCACTAAATAGTCGGTACTTTGTTGCAGTTGCACTTTGACCCACTCGTGATGACCCACGACGATCGGTGATCCAAGTGTCCGAAAGACGCGATTGTTCAAAGAAGCAATCTCTGCTAATTGAAACGCATTGATACTTGGGTGCAATACTGCCCCACCAACACTTTTGTTATAGGCAGTTGAGCCGGTTGGCGTTGAGATCGAGAGGCCATCCCCGCGAAACTTTTCAAAGAGGTCTTCTTTAATAGAAATATCGGCAACCATGGTGCGATTGCCGCGTTTGATCGTTGATTCGTTCAATGCCAGGAAATGCTTGTCTGGTTTGCCATTTGCATAAGTGATTCGGACATCCAATAAAGGATAACTGACACTCTTTTGATGGTCATTGCATAAAGACTCTACCAATTCATCCAATTCATAGTCACGCCAATCTGTATAAAAGCCGAGGTGTCCCGTATGGACCCCTAAAAATTGTACTTGGTCTAACTTATGGTTGAACAAGTGAAAAGCAGAAAGAAGCGTACCATCTCCACCAACAGAGATCACTAATTCAGGGTTCTCTTGATCGATCTTGTTTTCAGACTGCTCCAGGAGGACAGTTAAACGCTTCGTCACTTCTACTGACTTGCTTTCTTGATTATGGACGATTGCCACGCGGATGCCTTTCATTCTGATTCCTCCTTCGGCAACTTGGGCGTGTCATGTCCGCCGCGTTTGCCTTTCCCATGAGAAAACAACCGCTGTGCCTCTTGGATCTCTTCACGAATATTAGACATCTCTTCATCTAGCTGGTAGGCTGCTTCTGCCGAACGTCGTAGTCGCTCGCTAATTTCATCGGGAAATTCCCCTTGGTATTTGTAGTTCAATGAATGTTCAATCGTTGCCCAAAAGTTCATCGCCAGTGTACGAATTTGTACCTCTGCTAAGATATTTTTTTCTCCATCGATCAATTGAACTGGATACTCGATCACCAGATGATACGAGCGGTAACCACTGACTTTTTTATTGGTAATATAGTCACGTTCAATAATGACTTTCATGTCTTTACGTGTCCGCAACAGTTCAACGACTTGGTGAATGTCTTCCACAAACTGACACATGATTCGCAAACCGGCGATGTCAGACATTTCTTCTTCAAGACGATCCAGTGCGATTCCTCGTAATTTGCTTTTTGTTAAAATGCTATCTACTGGCTTGACACGCCCCGTGACAAATTCAATGGGAACATGTTTGTTTTGTTCCCGATATTGTTTTCTTATGCCTCTTAATTTTACTTTTAATTCTGAAACCGCCTGTTCATAAGGCGCTAAGAATTCTTCCCAATCTCGAATCATTCTTCTCCCTCGATTCTGTTCATAACATACCTCTTATTCTACCATACTCTTGGAATAAAACTGAATGGACAGAAGTGCAGAAGCAAAAGATTTTTTTGTCTGCCCCAATCGTTTCCGCTTTTCTTTGTTTAGTTTCTTTGACGGAATAGCTGAAACAGCGTACACTATGTTTGCAATAGAAAGAGAGTGAAAATCATTGGTCGAACAAGTAGAGATTGAATATAAAACAATGTTGACGGAAAAAGAATACCACCAGTTGCTTGCTTATTACAAATTGTCAGAAAAAGCCTTCAAGACGCAAACCAATTATTACTTTGATACGCAAGACTATAAACTGCGAGAAAAGCATTTTGGCTTACGCATTCGCACAACTTCTACCAATGCAGAATTAACGCTAAAGACCCCCATTGAACACGGTCTGTTAGAAACGACTGATCCTTTGACAATCGAAACCGCAGCGTCATTGATCGCGTCAGAAAAAATTTTAAAAACAGGTGTGGTTGCTCAACGCTTAAAAGCAGCGAATATCGAACCTGATTCATTACACATGATCGCAGCATTAAAAACGAAACGGGCGGAATTTCCGATCAATGAAGGATTACTTGCTTTGGATGAAAGCTGGTATGGTCAACAGCATGATTATGAGTTAGAGCTAGAAGTCAGTGAGCCAATTCAAGGAAAACTTGCCTTTCAATCGTTATTGCATTCTTTTGGTGTTCCTTACCGACCAGCAAAAAACAAGATCATTCGAGCCGTTGAAGAAAAATCATTGTAGGATGCCCTTTTGCTTACTTTTTTCGCGTTTTTTTGCTATATTTAATAAAACATACTTATTTTGTTTTTCAAGTTACTCAAGAATCTTAATTGGGGAGAGATTCAAATGATCGAACTTTTTTTATTTATTAATCCGATTGGGCCTATTTGTTATGATATCGAAAAAGAGATTCTCAACAAATTAAACACGAGCCGCAAAAAAATCCATTTACAGATCCTGCCTTTCGTTAACTTGTTTTCCGTAGGTGTTTCAATGGACTATTTGTCCATGAATAAGGCGGATTTGGTCTTGCGAAATGAACAGACCAACCAAATCTATGCTGCGTCATTGGATTATAAAGCAGCCCAGTTGCAAGGAAAAAAAATTGCTCGGGATTTCTTATTGAAATTGCAACAACGGATAGGGATCGAAAACCAGGAATATTGTGACACCTTAGTGAAAGATCTATTTTCAGAAACGAATGGTGATTTAGAGATGTTCCTAGAAGATCGTACATCTGAGTTAGTGAAAAAGAACTTTGCCACCGATCAGAGGGTAGCGAAAGACATGGGCATCACGATCACACCTTCTGCTGTGGTGTATGATTTTTCAAGTGAAGAAGAATATGGGGTCCTTTTAGAAGGATCAGAGGAACTGAGAAGTCTTCCTCTCGTCTGTGGTACAGCAACAGAACTCGATACATTTATGCAAAAAGCTCAGTCTTTGAAAGCACCAAAACTTTCCACTATTCATGAAATTGATCGAGGGTTGATTCTTTTATGAAACCCTATTCAATAGCGACGCTGCGCAGCGAGCCAAACGATGATCTTGTGTTTGGCTCGCTGCGCAGCGTTTTTCATTGCGGGAGGAACAAAAAAAAACAAACCAATCCTTTTCGGACTGGTTTGTACTCTTTTCAATTATGCTTCGATTTCTTTTACGAGTTCTTCCAATTCATTCAAGCGTTGCTCAAATACTTTCATTGCATCTTCAATATAATCTGCTTTCGTCATATCTACGCCTGCTTTTTTCATGACTTCGATTGGATAATCACTACGTCCGGCTTTCAAATAGTTCAAATAGTTAGTTAAGGCATCAGGTTCGCCAGCTAAGATTTTCTTCGCCAAAGCAGAAGCTGCCGAAAAACCAGTTGAATATTGGTAAACATAGTAATTGTAATAGAAATGCGGAATGCGTGACCACTCAAGACGAATCTCCGGATCTTTTTCAACTGATGGTCCGTAGTATTTTGCATTTAACTCGGCATAGTTCTCGCTTAAGAATTCACTGGTCAACGGCGTTCCTTTCGCATCTTCCACGTGCATGAAGTGTTCAAACTCGGCAAATTGCGTTTGACGGAAAATCGTTCCTTTGAAGCCATCAAGAAAATGATTCAAGACATAGGCTTTGACCCGCGGATCAGTCTCAGTCTGAAGCATGTATTCCGTTAAAATATTTTCATTCGTGGTTGAAGCGATTTCTGCTAAGAAGATCGAGTAATCCCCATAGGCATAAGGCTGGTTACTCCGTGTGAAGTAACTATGCACACTGTGTCCCATTTCATGAACGAGGGTAAAGAGTTGATCCAATCGATCATTCCAGTTCATTAAGATATAAGGCAGTGTGTCATAAGCACCTGAAGAATAGGCACCACTGCGTTTGCCTTTGTTTTCAACGACATCGATCCACCGATTGCTGAAGGCTTCTTCAACTACAGCTAGATACTCTTCCCCTAATGGTTTTAACGCTTCTTTCGCTTTTTCGACTGCTTCTTCATAGGTATAGCGAATCGGTGCTTCCCCTAAAATCGGCGTGTACACATCATACATATGAAGCGTGTCGACAGCCAACAGGCGTTTTCTTAATGCCATATATCGGTGTAATAATGGCAAATGCTGATTAACGACGTCCACTAAGGTATCATAGACACTTTCAGGAATATGATTGGCACTCAAAGCGGCTTGGCGTGCCGAGTCGTATTTACGGGCTTTGGCTTTAAAGTTGTGGGCTTTGATATTCGTACTTAAGGTTTGGGCAAAGGTATTGCGGAATTGCTCATAAACGCCATAGAGACCTTTAAAGGCCGCTTCCCGAACAGACCGATCCGTGCTTTCCATCAACTCACCGTATACACCATGAGATAGCTGTACTTTTTCCCCGTTTTCATCTTCAACTACTGGAAAATCCAAATCAGCATTGTTTAAAACAGAAAAAATGTTGCCGGATGCTCCAAAAATTTCGCCTGCTCCGGCCAATAGCGCTTCTTGATCGGCAGGCAAAACATGGGGCCGCTCGTTAATAGTTTTTTCGATCATATGACGATAAACAGCTAGTTTCGGTTCTTGATCGAAATAGCCCCAAATCGTTTCATCGGACATCGTCAATAACTCGGGATCAAACCAAGCAACGGCTTCACTTACTTGCGCAACTAAACTGCTGGCTTTCGCATATAAGCCTTGATAAGTCGTATTAGCGGTATCTTGATCATTTTTCAAATGACTGTAAACATACAGTTTCTCTAAACGGCGAGAAAGATCTAAGACAAATTCTAAAGCGGATAGGAAGGCTTGTGGCCCCTCTGCTAAAGTGCCTTGGTAACTGCTAGCTTCTTTGAGCTGTGCTTGGATTTCTTGAAATTCTATGTCAAAAGCCGCATCATCGGCATAGATTTTCGTTAAGTCCCACGTTTTTTCGACTGGAATCGATTCACGTGCTGGTAATTGTTTTGTTTCTGACATTCCCTTCACTCCTTGTTCATTGGTTAAAAATATCTTATCACACTTTTCAACGAAACCAAATCATTGGCTTGAAAAAAAAACCGAATTTTCTAAATATTGGCATTCTTGAAAGATTTCTCTCAGTATTTCTCTTTGATCAAGCAAAGGAAAGCACCATTGCCAATGCAGCTTCCTCAATTGAATCAACCACTGTTCAAAACTAATGGGACATTCACTTAAATAGAGAAAGCGAAAAATCAGTATGTGGTGTTCAAATAAAAAGCCAAACCGACTTTCACAATAGCACCAAAGAGGCAACTGTGAGACATTCCCATTCAACGGGTATACTATTTCTTGAATCTCTCTGATTTTAGGCAGTCTGTTTCGCAGTTTTCGAATCACCCACAAACGATAATCGACCGCTACCCATTCAATAGAATGGTGGGTATCTGATTCATCTGCTTCGTACAAAGGTCGAAGTGTCTCTTTCCTGTATGGCTCCCCTTTTTGTATAGCGCTTCGTCGACTGATTACCCCTTCTTGATAGTGCCATTTGATTTGGTGCAGCCGCACCAATGCCTGATTTCGCGTATCAATGAGCCACAAGCAAAAGCCAGTAGACTGATAAGTACAGCAGGCTTTTGCCAAAAGCGACCAATGGCGTTTCGGATACATTTTGGTCCCTAGGATCCACCAAGGCTGATAACCATTTGCTAAATAAGTGCTGGTTCGTTCCAGAAATCGTGAAAACTTGAGTGAAGAACACTGGACTTCAACGGCAATATTTTTGTAACAGAGATCAGGTCGCTGCTGAAGTTGCGGCAAGTAGTCTTCAAGTTCAATATCCATCTCTTGATACCATTCAAACAAAAGTTGTTTTGCTTCCAAGTGCTCCTTCGTCTCCCCTTCACTGTATGTCTGACAATCAGTGGTGGCTTGATGGGCAAAGTGGGACTGTCGCTTAGGTCCTTGCCTCAAAATCACTTCTTTCTGACATCCTGGGCAATAAAAAGGGCCCGAGGATTTCTTTGCCCCTTTCGCTAGGATGACTTCTTTTCTTTGGTTCAACGCTTTCAACATCTGGCTCACCTCAATAAGAGGTACGCCAGATTCGTCAAACACAATTAAAAAAAGCCAAGAACATTGTCAAAATGTCCTTGGCTGGAAATGATTTTCATTCATTAATCATTCTTGAAATAGAAACGAGTCAATTCAAGTGCATCGTTTTCCATGATCAACTCACCGTATTCTGATAAAACTTCGGGCGTCACTGAAGTCCTTTGGGCAAATTCCATCAAATAAGAAAGTGCATTTTCCACTTCAATATCAGTAATATCTGCATCCATAAATCGAATTTCAATATAATAATGATTGCCCATTTGGTAAAGATTGGTTGCAACGGAATCCAAATATACTTCGGATGCCAATTGAATCATATCTTCGAATCGCAACAACTCGAATACAAAACGATTGCCGATTTCTTCTGCTTGCTCTGACTCTTGTAATTGAGCCGCCACATGTTTTTTCAACATATCGGTAATGTCTTCATTCGCTTCATCGTTCATCTCATCAAAATTTTCCATTCCTTCTGGTGGAAGATTTTTGCTAATAAACAATTCTAACCCATCGCCTTTAGGCAAGACTTGGAAAGTTACAGCTTCACTGCCTTTAAATTCTTCGTCAATATCAACTTCTTCAAGAATACTGTAAAAGAAGTTTTCAATTTCATTGTGATTTCCTAGAAGGTCAAGAAAAGTGATGCCTCTCGCAGCTAAGTCTTCACTTTTGATCAATACACGAATGGTGTTCTCATTGATATGTTCCATTTCCATATTAGCTACACCTCACTTTTGCTACTCACTATAGGTTCATTGTATCGAAACCTGATAAAAAGTAAAGAGAAAACGAATATCCTCTTAAGAAAAACGTAAAAACTCAAAAAAAGACTCACTTTCTACGAGAAAGCGAGTCGATGAAGTCAAATTTATAAGCCTGCCATTAATTGCGCTTGTCTTAGTTCCAGTTGGCGAACATCCCTAGGTAAGAACCGACGAATTTCATCTTCATTAAACCCAACTTGCAATCGTTTTTCATCGATCATAATTGGCCGACGCAATAATCCTGGATTTTCTTGAACAAGTGTCAATAAATCTTTTAGGGGCAGGTCATCTAGATCCATATTCAACTTTTGGAATACTTTGGATCTGGTGGAAATAATTTCTTCTGTGCCATCTTCTGTCATTTGTAGAATTGCCTTAAGCTCAGAAATATTTAACGGTTCTGAAAAAATATTTCTTTCAACAAAAGGGATTTCGTGCTCTTGTAACCACGCACGAGCTTTGCGACAAGATGTGCAACTTGGGGAAGTGTATAGTGTCAACAACGTGCATCTCTCCTTTTTAATTTTCAATCAAGCAAGTCCTGTTCCCTCGCTTGATTTCAATTATACAGGTTTAACTAAAAAAAATCTAGTCTAAATCTCATATTTTTTAATAAAACTCGAAAGTTATATTAAAAGCGAAACCTTTTAGGCAAAAGGTTTCACTCAAAAAGTTTATTTTTAAATGAGAAAAATCAAATTTTTTTTTAATATTACTTCTTTTATACAACAGTGTGTCAAAGGTGTATCAAAAAGATGTCAGAATATTAAAATACTCTTTTAGTTGAATCCCGCGTTTTTTAATTTCCCCTCTGTAATTACATGTGTAATCAAAAAAATGGAGAAAAAAACCAAGTCCATGGCTCAATCGTTTTCAAAGGAAAAATTTCACGATACCTTGTTGCCTTGGAAACGACAGGGCTACAATAAAAATATATGTTATTTTTTCCAGAGAAGATTCTCAACCAATGTCTTCATTCTTGATTCCATTGTATCACATTCCTTTTTAATCAGAAAACCATACAAGCATTTCTGTCATAATCGACAATAAAACAGTAGGAGAAATGAATATCTGCTTATAAATGAAAAGGGTTTCTCACAAAAATTTAGTGAAAAAAGATCAACCTAAGAAACCCGTCTTTTATGCTTTTTCCTGACAAAGTATAAAAAGACTAGTGTTTTCTTGGATTGATCGTTCATTTCTTTCTTCTAAGGGAGAGAAGGTTCTCCATCACGAGCGAATTGCGCATCATGCAATGCGCGATAATGTCCCTTTTTCGCCATCAAATCTTCATGGGTCCCCTCTTCTAAGATGCCTTTATCACTAACGACAATGATGCGTGTCGCATGTTTGATCGTTGCGAGGCGATGGGCAATGATCAAGGTTGTACGGCCATCTGCCAAAGAATTCAATGACTCTTGAATCACTTGCTCGGTTTCCGTATCCAACGCTGATGTTGCTTCATCTAATATCAAAATCGGCGGGTTTTTTAAGAACATCCGAGCAATCGCTACCCGCTGCTTTTGACCACCGGATAATTTGACTCCTCGTTCACCGATGACCGTATCTAACCCATCCGTCATTTGATCGATGACCTTTTCTAAGTGTGCTAATTTGACTGCCTTTAAAATCTCTTCTTCTGTTGCATCAAGTTTGCCATAAGCAATATTTTCTCGAATCGTTCCCGGGAAAAGAAAGACATCTTGCTGCACAGTCCCAATCTGCTGACGTAAAGAAGCCAGGGTCATCTCCTGAATATTGATGCCGTCAATCGTAATGGCGCCTTCAGTGACTTCATAAAAACGCGGCAACAAGTTGCATAACGTGGTTTTCCCTGAGCCACTTTGCCCGACGAAGGCGATCGTCTCGCCAGCTTTGATCGATAAATCGATGTGATTCAAGACTTTCGTCGCATCCGCATAGGAAAAAGAAACATCTTGGTAGACGATATCCCCTTTTAATGATTGAACAGCCCGTGCCCCTGGTTTGTCTTTGATCGTCGGTTCTTTATCCAATTCTTCGGTCAATCGTTTGAAGCCAGCGATGCCTTTCGGATAGCTTTCAATCATCGTATTGACCTTCTCAATTGGTCTAACAAAGACATTCGATAATAAAATAAACCCAACAAACTGGCCATTCGTCAGTTCACCACGAATCACGTAGTAAGCACCAAAAATCAGAGCAAACAAGTTGATCAAGCGAATCAGAAAGTAATTATACGCTGAACTGATCGCCATTACCTTATAAAAAAGGATCTTCGATTGCCGATAGATTTCGCTCAATCCATCAAAGCGTTTATGTTCGAACGTTTCATTAGCAAACGATTGGGTCACTCGAATGCCGCTAACAGATGCTTCCACTCCGGCGTTGAACTCACCGAGGTTGTCATAGATCTGTGTATTGACTTTGGTCATTTTCTTATTGAAAAAAACCAAGGCAATCGTAATCAATGGAATCAACGCAAATGTCGCTATCGCTAATTGAACGTGCATATTCAACATCAATAGGAATGCCCCCACCAAAGTCATGATGGTAATAAAAACATCTTCTGGCCCATGGTGAGCGACTTCAGAGATTTCAAAGAGATCCGTGGTCAAGCGACTGATCAGCTTGCCGGTCTTTTGATTGTCATAATATTCAAAAGATTGGGTCTGCAGATGTCGAAACAGTTCTTGACGCATATCTGTCTCAATATTGACCCCAAGTTTATGACCATAAAAAACCACGATATATTGCAACACAGTATTGATCACATAAAACAAGAACAAGCCTAAGCAAGCCAATAGTATCAAGCGAAAGTTGTTCTGGGGCATGATCTTATCGATTACTTGGTTGACGGCAACGGGAAAGGCCAGTTCTAATAAACCAGCAAATACCGCACAAGTAAAATCTAGCATAAATAGTGACCGATACGGTCGATAATAACGAAAAAACCTTTTTAACACATTTCCCCCTCCTCAATAGCTTTCATTATAAGCAACTCTTTGAAGAAATGCAAAATGAGAAACATGTGAAAATGGGTAAAATTCACTATAATTTTGAAAACGTATCAAGACGCGGATTTCTAAAAACAGTAAATAAAACCTTTATTTCACAAGGTTTTCCCTCTTTTTTTTAGAGTCATAATGGCTTATGATTGATTCGAAAACAAACTGAAAATTTTCACTAACTTTGAAAGGCGTGTCTCTTTTGATCACTAGTATTCTTTTTGATGTCGATGATACCTTATATGACCAGCAACAACCATTTCGTAATGCCATAACCTCATGCTTTCCACAAATTGCCCGCAAGGACCTAACCGCTCTTTATTTGCGTTTTCGCGTACATAGCGATGAACAGTTTGGAAGGGTATTGGCGAATGAATGGACGCTGGAGCATTTTCGTTATTACCGGCTGACTCATTCTCTAACGGACTTAGGTTATTTCTCTATTACTATGGAAGAGAGCTGCCAGTTTCAGCTGTGCTATGAACAAGAACTAGATGCTATCACGCTACATCCGGAAGTTGAGTCAACCTTGAGTTATTTGTCCAAATTGCCAATCAAATTAGGAATTATTACTAACGGTCCCACCGACCACCAACAAAAGAAGTTGAATCAGTTGCAACTGACTCGATGGATCAAACCAGAGCATATGATCATTTCACAAGCAACCGGTTATCAGAAACCAGAGCTAGAAATTTTCCAATTGGCAGAAACCGCCTTTGCTCTTGATCCAGAAACAACACTGTACGTAGGTGACAACTTTGATAATGATGTAGTGGGCTGCAAAAAAGCCGGTTGGCAAGCCTTGTGGTTCAATCATCGTCTTCGTCAGGCGCCTAATGGATTGGAAGATTTACCCGATGTGTCGATCACTGCTTTCTCGCAGCTCCAAGAAAGTATTGACGCCCTCTTGCAGCTTCCTGCATACGCCTATAACTAAAAAAACATGGACCTTCGCTTCAAGCGGGTCCATGTTTTTTTGAATGCTTAATTTTCTTCGCCGATACTCAAAATTAAGCGAATATCTTCTTCGGTCATTTGTTGAAGCTGGGTTTCATTGCCTTGAATCACTTTTTGGAAAAGCTCACGCTTTTCTTGTTGCAATGCATCCATTCGTTCTTCAATGGTTCCTTCGGCGATCATTCGCCAGACTTCGACTACATTTTTTTGACCGATCCGATGGGCTCGTCCAGCGGCTTGTTCTTCCACTGCCGGGTTCCACCATAAATCGTATAAAATCACTGTATCTGCACCAGTCAGATTTAGTCCAGTTCCTCCTGCTTTTAATGAGATCAAGAAGACATCTTTTTCGCCACTATTAAAAGCATTGACCATCGTCAAACGATCTTGCGGCGGTGTGCTGCCACGCAAATAGAAGGATTCAAACCCTTCCTGGGCTAATTCTTCTTCAATGATCGAAAGCATACTGGTGAACTGAGAAAATAGCAGGACACGACGGCCATTTTCTTTGGCTGCTAAGAGTAAATCTTTGACCTGTTCAAGTTTCCCAGAAGACCCTCCGTAGTCCTCCACGAATAATCGAGGGTCACAGCAGATTTGCCGTAGACGAGTCAAGCCAGCCAAAATACTGATCCGATTTTTGCGGAAAGACGTAGAATCCATTTGCGCGATTTCTTCTCGCATTTGTCGCAAATACGCCAAATAAATTTTCTTTTGTTCCTCTGTTAGGACACTGTAATAATTTGTTTCCAGCTTTTGCGGCAAATCATGTAACACAGATTTTTTATCTCTTCGCAAAATGAAGGGTTTGATCATTTTTGCAATTTCCTGTGTAGATAGTTCCTTAAATTTCTGCTTGTTGGGGAAAAAGCCTGGCATAATCATTTGGAACAAGGACCACAATTCTTCTAAATTGTTCTCGATCGGTGTGCCACTGAGGGCGAACCGCTGCGGAACTTCCAAGGATCGCAATGCCTGTGCCGTTTTGGTCGCGCTGTTTTTGACCATCTGTGCTTCATCTAAAATCAAACACGATAGCTCTAGTGCTTGATAGGCATCAATGTCCTGACGCAAGCTTGCATAAGAAGTAATTCGGACGTCCGCTGATTGCGCCATCTGCGCTTCTCGCTCTTCTTTCGTTCCACTGATGACAGTCGCTGAAATTGAAGGTGCGAACCGTTTGATTTCTTGCTGCCAGTTGAATGTTAGACTGGCTGGCGCCACGATCAACGCATTCAATTTTTGATGCTCTTGTTTCTCAGAAAGCAAATAGCTAATGGTTTGGACGGTCTTCCCTAACCCCATTTCATCAGCAAGAATGCCGCCAAATTGATAATGGCTCAACATTTTTAGCCAACGAAAGCCAACTTCTTGGTACTGCCGCAACTCAGCATGCAAGTTGTCTGGCAACTGTGCCTCAAAGTTTTCTGGATGGATCAAATCTTCCGTCATTTGCTGAAAGCCTGTACTAAAACTCGCTTGATCGGCAAACTGTTCTTGCAGTAATAGCCCTTGATTCAATGGGACTTGGATTGCCCCGTTTTTCGTATCTAACGATAGCCGTAATTTTTTGAGGGCAGCACTTGCTTCTTGAAACTCTTCCGACTCCAGCGAAAGAACTTGCCCATTTTCTGTGGTATAAAATTGCGCAGATTGCAACAGACTCCGCAAAACATCGTTGATCTCTGATTCTTGAATGCCGCTAACATCAAACTTGATATCCAACCAAGAACCATTCTCTTCAATCACGATTTCTGGTCGATGATGCTGGGCATCAAGGTAGAGTTCCCTCAGCTTCTTGCCGATCCGCACTTCCCCTAATTGTCTCAAGACCGGGATCTCTCTCGTAAAAAAGGTATAGAGTTGCTCACCTAGCGGTAGATTTTTTTGCCAATTTTTGCTGCTGGCTTGATAGCCAAAGGTTTCAATAATGGCTTCGATCCGTGCTTCTTGTTGGAAATCACGTAAAATCTCTGGATGATTTTCTGGCATGTATTGATGTTTTTCATCACTTGAAAAAACGACTTCTCCATAAGTAAAATCAACTTGTAGATCTACTTGACCTTTGATTTTCCGCAAGGAGAAAACTGCTTTCAATTCAGATTCTTCGATGTCATTTTGAACCTCAGGAGCCACTTGGACACGCCCAATTTTTCGCAAATAAGGCAAAACTTTCATAAAGAGATTCGCCAGCTCTTCTTTTGGATAATCAATGATTGGCTGTTCAAAACGTTTAAACAGCTGCTGCATCGTGACATAGATCTCCTTTTGCTCGACAGTCAATTCATAAAATGTTCCGTCCAACAGCCCCCAGTTATAATAACTAAGTAAGTGGTCGAAGTCTTTTACGAACTGCAGCGGAAAATGATCCGCTTCTTTTGTAACTGAAAACGTCAATGGTTCCCCCGATTGGAAGTCTACTTGGCTGACCTTGGTTTCACCAATGGTGATTTGCGTGTAGACATCATTGAATTGCAATAGCAGTTCCTTGCCGAATTCAACGGGCAGAAGCAAGTATTTTTTATCAAGTTTGCCATTGATTTGAATGCCCGCTTGCCCCATTAATTGTTGGGTTTGCGCGATTCCTGTCAATCGATTCAATAAAGCTCGATTTTTCTCATCAAAGGCATCCGCAGAAAGCAAAAAGGTCTGTTGCTTATTGGCCGCATAGTGCTTGTTCTCTTGATACATCTGTAAAAATTTATAAATGTTTTTGACGACATAGGTCCTGGCCGTGCCGCGATGCCCGACCTTCAAAGAGACCCCTAAAATATCCATCTCTTGGTGATAAGGATTTGTCGCAATCGTATCTACCCGAAATTCAATCTGTAATGGTTTACTCGCTTCCTTTTCGCTGTCTAAGCGAGCAAAACCATTGGAAAACATCTCTGAAGCAGAAAAGGCTTTTTTGATGGGGGTTTGTTCATTGATTTTCCGTGTTTTTCCTTGTTGGCGTAAATAGAGTTCGACGGCCACCGTATGTTTGCAATAATGATGTTCTTCCCAATAGGGACATTGGCAATAATCCACTTCTTTGGCAGTAGCATCCAAAGTAACTAAATACAATTCTGTTCCGAGTACTTCTGCATGCCACACATTTTTTTCTTTATCCGGGGTGACAGACAGGACACGGCCTTCATTAAGATACGTTCTCCCCCGCTCGATTACTTTTTCTGGAATACTCCACTTCATAAGAGCCCTCCTCTCCTTATTCTTTTATTCGGATCCGGCTTTGCCCGCTGCCGTTGGTTTCTACGAAAACTTGCTGCAGGATCCTTGCCCGCAGTTCTCGAACATGACTGATGATCCCAATCATGCGCCCTTCATTTTCGATCATTTCTAATGCTTCCATCGCCATTTCTAATGATTCTTCATCAAGCGAGCCAAACCCTTCATCGATGAAAAGTGCTTCGATCTCAATCCCGCCAGCTCGTTGCTGGATCACATCTGCTAAAGAGATTGCTAACGCTAAGGCTGCAATAAAGCTTTCACCGCCTGACAGTGTATGTGCTCTTCTGACTTGACCAGCATTATCGTCATAGATGTCAATTTCTAAGCCTGTTGAGCTTCGATAGCTCCCAACTTTATCCGCTAATTCAAATTGATAGCGGCCACGAGTCAACCGAGCCAAGCGTTCATTGGCGACTTCTAAGATCTCTGTCAGAAATTGCTGCAGTACATACCGTTCCAAGCTGGTTTTTTTGACGTTTTCGCCGTTGATGGTTTCTGCCAACTGCTGAAGTTGGCCTAATTGGGCCAGTTCTTCGACATTTTGCTGATAAATGACCTGCAGCTCGTCAAACAACCGTTGATTGCCGTTGACTTTCTCCTGTTTGCGAACTGTTTCTTGCTGTAGTTCCTCCATCACGGTCTGCAACTGAAGGTAGTCAGCTTCCAATTGGTTTAAATCAATCGCAGCTTGCTCTTTTAACTGTGCATCTAACAATGCTAGCCGTTGCTGAACAAACACCGTTTCTTGCTCATAGGTTTTGATTTCTTCTGAGAGAACGGTTGTTTGAGCGGCTTGGGCAATCAATTCCCGCATCGTTTCCTCAGTCATACCAGCTTCTTGAAGTCGCTGCGTCAGTCGTTGTTCTGCTTTTGTCTTAGCCGCTTGCTTTTGTTCAAAAAATTGCTGCAGATTTTTCAGCTTCTCTGAAAGAATCGCTTGCTGTTCGTTTAGCTGCGCTTCTTGTCGGGCATCAGCCTCAATTTGTTGCGTATATTCCCTCAGTAAACCATTGGTTTTTGCTAAATCGGCTTGTAATTGTTCATACGTTGCGCCTGCAAGTTGTTCCTGTAAAGAAGCCAATTTCCCCTCCGCAAGCTGGCGCGCTTCTTGGGCTTTTTTCGCTTGCTCACTGACTTGCTGATAGGACTCATTTAACGTTGCTAATTTCTCATTTACTGCCTGATGTTTCTTCTGCGCGTCTTCATAAGAAGCGGCTTTTTGTTGATTGAAAGATTGCCGTTTCTTTAGTTCCGCTACCGCCGTTTCCTCGGTAATCGTCTCTTGGTTTTCTATCGGCTGCAAGGCAGCAAATGCCTGTTGAACTGCAGTCCAAGCGAATGCCACTTGCTTCTGCGCAGCAACACTGGTGGCTTGCCATTCGCTGATTCGCAATGTGGCTTGCTCCTGCAGCGTTTGATTTGCCGATACTTGCTGCTGGATCTTCGTCAATTTTTCTTGTGTTTGCTCAAGTCTTTGTTCACTGGCAATGATGTCTTCGATGCGATAGGTCGTGTGCTCCTGTGTATTCGGATGATCCAATGATCCGCAAACCGGACAGGGTTCATTTTCTTCCAGCAAAAGACGAAGCCGAGCAATTTGCATTCGAGCATTTTGACTGGTTTCTTGTTTTAACGTTTTTTGCAGCTCCAGCAAGGATGCTGCTAATTGCTGTTGTTCAAGAACCAACTCCGAATGAATTTGTTGCTGTTCCCCTGCTTTTTGCTCGGCTTCACGAAACTGCGCTTTTGCTTGCTGCCATTTTTCTACCAGAGCCTGCGTTTCTACTAATTTCACCGCTTCTGCTTGAAACCCTCGCAATGCTTCGATTTCTTCTGCCAGATGCTGCGCTTGCGCTTTGGCACTTGCTTGCGCTTGGTTTATCTTCGTTAATTCGGTGGTCTGTTTTTGTGCGGCTTTTTCAAGTTGCACCACTTCTTCTTGCTGCGCTTGTGTGCGCTGTGCTAGCGGGATCTGCTGCTGGATTCGTTGAACTTTTTGACTAGCAGCTTCCTGTTTTTTCTTGATGCCGTCAATCAACGCTCGTTGGTCTTGCCAGCTTACTTGTTGCTGCTGAATTTCTTGCAGCTGCTGCTTTGTTTCGTTGATTTGCTGAGTAGCTTGCTGTGCTTCTTTCACTCGTTCTTCTTTTTGCTGCATGATTTCTTGATGTTCAAGCGCCCACACCAACTGGTTCAACTGTGCTTTTTTCTGAGCGATCTCGGTTTTTTTAGCATGCAGCTCTCGGGCTTTTTCTTGTAGACCTTGCCATTCGATCCGTGCATTTTCAATTTCTTTTGCACGGTAAAAAGCGTCTTGCGCAGCTTTCATTTCTTGGATCGCTTGGTCTTTTTTGTGCAATAACTGCTGAAGCTGCGCCTGTTGTTTTTCTAAATCCTGCGCCCACAAAGTAAGACCTTCCGCAACCGTTAAAACCTCCTGCGCTTCTTCCCATTCAAAGCGCTCCATGATTTGCGAGGCGAGCAGCTGCTGATGCTCAAGCTTTTTACTTTGTGCTTTGACTTGCTCTTTCAACCATTCATTAAATTGTTGATACATTTCCGTGCCAAATAAATTCCGTAAAACGCGTTCTTTCTCATTGCTGCTGGCAATCAAAAAATTACGAAATTCTCCTTGCGGCAACATCATGATTTGAAAAAACTGTTTGGCATCCAGCTGCAGCAGATCCTTGATAAATGCATCAACTTCTGTGCGTTTACTGATCTGCTTTTTCTCTTTGCCATCGGCGTCAAAAATCGTCAATTGAACTTTTGCCGTTTGGTTAGTGACACCGTCACCACGTTTTTTTGCTAACGCCTGTTCCGGTTTCCGTTGGATCTGGTAGGTAAAACGCTGATGTTCAAAAGTAAACGTGACGCTGGTCTCTTCGGTTGGTGAAGCAAACATCGATCGCATTTCTTTGCCTGAGCGCAGATTCCCCGATGTTTCACCGAACAAGGCAAACGTCATTCCATCGAAAATCGTCGTTTTTCCTGCACCAGTTTTACCGCTGATCAAAAACAACCCGCCAGCTTGCAGCTGACTAAAATCCAATTTTTCATCAATGAATGGACCAAAATTTTTCATTTGTAAAGACTTCGGTTGCATGACTATTCCCTCTTTTCCACGACAAATGCTTCATTTAATCCTTGTTCGATCCATTTGGTTTGTGAATCGAGCAATGAATCTCCCGTCATTTCTTGAAAAAAATGACTGATCAAGGTCTGCGGGTCGGTTTCTCGTGTCGTTAGCTGTCTTTTTTTCGTCTGTTCTCGTCCATTCAACCGTTCGACAGACAAAATAAATGGATAGATTTTTCGCAACTGATTCATCATATTTGGAATCACAGCACGATCCGTCAGCAGAAAATGCCAAAACGCCTCACGATCCAGATCACGGTAAAAAACCGGATCGATCAACTCCTCAAAGGACGCCGTCAGCTGCTGGATATCCCTTTTTGGTGTCAGTGGAATAAATTCATTGGTATCTTTTACGGTATCAATAAGATAGATCCCTTTTTGGTTCGTCCGTTCAGAAAGGGAAAATTTCAGTGGTGAGCCGCTGTACCCGATCTTTGGGTGTTTGAGAGCCGTATTGGCATGTAAATGGCCTAAAACAACCCGATCAAAAGGCGCAAAAGCGGTGGTCGGTACGCTGTCCAATCCGCCAACTTGAATTTTTGTTTCTGAATCTGTTTGGCTAGAACCCGCCACAAAAAAATGGGTCACTAGCACTTGCTTTTTGGACGAGTCAAAGTTCTTGGTCATCTCCTCAATGACTCTTTGGACACTATCAGAAATCTTCATTAATGGTTCATCAAAAAACAAGCGGGCCTCGATGGGTTCGAAATACGGTAGTAAAAAGAATTGTGTATCGTCAAACTCAACCGGGTGCAAACTTTGTTCGATGCTGGTGGACAGGTAAAAGCGTGTTTGTTGAAACCACTGACTGCCGGTTTCTAAACGAGTTGGACTATCATGATTTCCTGAGATAGCCAATAATGGCAGTTCATTCGTTAAATTGATTTCAGCGATTTTTTCATTTAGTAATTTGACTGCATCAACAGCAGGAACCGAACGATCATAAAGGTCCCCCGCAATGACGATGGCATCGACCTTTTCTGCTCTTGCTAGCGCTATGATTTGATCAATGATTGCTCGTTGGTCTTCCAGCAGATCATAGCCATGTAGTTTTTTTCCGATGTGCCAATCAGCTGTATGTATAAAGCGCATTTCTTCACCTTCTTAAAAAATATCCTTCCAATCATTATACCACTTTCCCTGATCGTTAGACATCTCTCTTCCAGCGAAATTTCATTTACCACCCATTTTTGATAAAAATAGCGAACACCTAACATCATTATGTTGAAATGTTTTTTCAATTATAAATTTATATCTTGAAATATAATTACACTTCATTTACAATGAGTGTGAAATCGAATTCAACAATCGCTTTCATCACTATTCTAAAAGAAAGGAGAAACGATATGCTTGCAATAGGACTCATGTCAGGAACCAGTTTGGATGGAATCGACGCTGCTTTAGTAAAAATCAACGGCTGCGGTACCGAAACTGACGTCCAGCTGATGGAAATGCTCACACTGCCCATTGGTGAAGAATTGAAGGAACGAATAAAAACTGCTTGTGATCCGGTGGAATCAAATGTTCCCCTCATCTGCCAATTAAATACTGAATTAGGGTATCAATTTTTGAAAGCGTGTCAAATCCTCTGCCAAAAAGCCGGTATTGAAGAAAAAAGCATTGATTTTGTTGCCAGCCACGGACAAACGATCTGGCACTCCCCCGATGCTGATCCAGCGAAAAACAGCACCTTGCAAATTGGCGAACCTTCGATTATTGCTTATGGCTTACAAACGAAAGTCGTCGCCGATTTCCGAGTGATGGATATGGCTGCTGGCGGGCAAGGAGCGCCCCTTGTACCTTATACGGACTATCTGCTTTATCAATCAGACGATAAAAATCGCTTATTGCAAAATATTGGCGGCATCGGCAACGTTACGGTTCTGCCTAAAAATGGTGGCTTAAGCGAATTATATGCTTTTGATACAGGTCCAGGAAACATGGTCATCGATGAACTAATGGTTCAGCTATTCGGTCAGCCTTATGATGCGTTTGGTGAAACAGCCCGAGCGGGAGCAATTATACCCACCTTGCAAAAGGAATTAAGAACTCATTTTTATTTGTCCCAGCAACCGCCGAAAAGCACTGGACGTGAACAATTTGGCAAACATTTTGTGCAGCAGCTAATGACCGAATATCCCCAAGTAGCATCGGAAGACTTGGTGAGGACTTTAACCGATTTCACCGCATTTTCCATTGCTGACAGTTACCAAAGGTTCATTTTCCCTCAGTTGGGAACAAATGATATTGAAGTGATTCTTTCAGGTGGCGGCGCCCATAACCATCTGCTGATTGAGATGATCAAAGGCTATTTACCCGAAACAGTAGCCGTTGTAACACAAGATGACATTGGCGGTTCGAACGATGCCAAAGAAGCGGTGGCTTTCGCCATCTTAGGAAATGAAACCCTTCACAGCCGTGTCAACAATGCCCCTGCAGCAACCGGGGCAGCCCAAGGCGTGATTTTAGGAAAAATCATTCCGAATCCATGGGAAACAAAAATGTAAAACATCTTAGGAGGATAAACCATGTTAGATAAATTCACTCAGTTCATCGAACGCCATCTGGCAGGACCGATGGAAAAACTTGGCAGCCAGCGTCATTTGCGAGCGGTTCGTGACGGGATCGTTTCAACATTGCCATTGATTATCGTCAGTTCGTTTTTTATGATTTTAGCCTTTCCACCGCTGCCTCAAAGTTGGGGCATCTATCAATTCTTGTCTAGCAATGCCACAACCATCTTATTGCCTTATCGAATGACGATGTACATTATGAGCTTGTATGCTGCATTCGGGATCGGATACAGTCTTTCTCGCTCTTATAAGCTTGATGGTCTTTCAGGCGGGATCTTAGCAACGACCGCCTTCTTACTGACCTTCACCCCGGTCAATATCCCAGCAGAAGCGTTGGATGCAGCTGGAACGGTCGGTTTTGTCTTGCCAATGGCCAATTTAGGGAGTGCTGGTATGTTCGTGGCGATCATCACCTCGATTCTTGCCGTTGAAATCTATCGGTTAACGGACAAATCGAAATTTAAAATCACGATGCCAGAACAAGTCCCACCTGCAGTCGCTCGCTCTTTTGAAGCCTTGACTCCCACTTTAGTGATCATTTTAGGAATGGGCGCGATCACTTACTATATCGGTTTTGACTGGCACACGATCGTGGCAAAAGTCGTCGATCCTTTAGTCAGTGCCGCAGATACCTTGCCAAGTGTGCTTTTGATCACCTTCTTGACGACCTTCTTCTGGTCATTCGGGATCCATGGTGCTTCTATCGTTGGTTCACTGGCTCGTCCATTATGGTTACAGTTGTTAGAAGGAAATACAACAGCGCTTGCATCGGGAGATATGATTCCCAATATTGCAGCCGAACCATTTTATCAATGGTTCATCTGGATTGGTGGGGCTGGTTCAACGATTGGTTTGGCTATTTTGTTAGCTTTTCGCACAAAATCGGAATTCGGTTCAAAACTAGGAAAAACAGCCTTAATTCCAGCTATTTTCAACATCAACGAACCACTGATTTTCGGTACACCGATCGTCTTGAATCCAATCTTGATCCCACCGTTCATCATTGCGCCTTTAATCAATGGTGTCATTGCATGGGTCGCCACCTCAGCAGGTTTAGTCAATGCCGTCACGGTCAATGCCCCTTGGACATTGCCTGGACCAATTGGTGCTTTCTTAGCGACTGGCGGCGATTGGCGTGCGATCGTGCTGAATGTTCTTTTGATTCTTTTATCGATTCTGATCTATTACCCATTCGTAAAAATCTATGACAAAAACGAATTGGAAAAAGAAATTCAACCAGTCACACAATAATTTGTTGATAAAGGTCGGACGAAGCACCCATCAAGACAATCGGAAGAAGCGCTCCTCAGCAGCATTTTTCGATACTAAGAGGTGCTTCGTACGATTTTTTTAGAAAGAGGGAAAACCATTGAAACGAGAAATTGGCCTTTCGATTTACCCCGACCATAGCGATCCTTTACTGGATCAAGACTATTTAAAAAAAGCTGCTGCCCTTGGTTACTCTCGCTTATTTATGAGTATGCTAGAAGTCAGTGAAGGCAAAGAGACCGTCAGAAAAAAATTCTCTTCGATTATCGGGTTTGCCAAGAACCTTGGGTTTGAAACGATTTTAGATATTTCCCCAGCTGTTTTTAGTGATCTGGCGATCTCTTATGACGATCTAAGCTTCTTTGCAGAATTAGGTGCGGACGGTATCCGCTTGGATCAAGGGTTTGATGGCAGCAAAGAAGCCCAACTGACCTTCAATCCATTCGGCTTGGCGATTGAATTGAATATGAGTAATGATGTGAACTATTTAGAAAATATCCTTTCTTATCAAGCCAATGAACCTTTTTTATATGGCTGCCACAATTTTTACCCCCAACGAGGCACAGGCTTAACGGAGGCTTTTTTCCGCAACTGCAGTCAACGTTTTAAAAAATATGGGTTGAAAACAGCCGCCTTCATCACTAGTCAATCAGCCAAAATTGGCCCTTGGGAAGTCAATGATGGCCTGCCAACCTTAGAATCTTGTCGCGATTTACCATTGGCGTTGCAAGGAAAGCTGCTTTTTGCTTCTGGGTTGATCGATACGGTGATTATTGGCAATGCCTATGCGTCGGATGCAGAACTGAAAGCTCTGGCGGCGATCGATCGCTACAAACTGACCTTTGGCGTTTCCGTAGAAGCAGAAGCCAGCGAAATCGAACGGAGGATATTAGCTGAAACCAATCATTTTCGTCGCGGTGACAGTAATGCGTTAGTCGCTCGTTCCACACAATCACGGGTGAAATACCGTCCCATCGAAAACCTCCCTCATACAAACCAAGAACCGTTTGCTTATGGGGACATCGTTATCGGCAATGATACCTTTGGTCAGTACAAAAACGAATTGCAGATCGTTTTGACCCCTCACCAAGACGCCCGAAAAAACAAAGTCGGTGCTATCCCAAAAGAGGAGTTGCCTTTGTTGGAATATTTGAAACCATGGACCAAATTTGCTTTCGAATTGTTGGATTAAATCATTAGAAAAAAGCCGCTGATCACAAAAGGATCAACGGCTTTTCTTAGGTATTAATCTTCTCTTTTGGACTCATCGATTTGATAAACAAATGACGGATCGATCGCTTGATCCAGTGTGTCAAATGCACCTTGTATGCGCCGTTCCACTTCCGACAAGCCCTCTTTGTCCATCTTTTTGATGTCACTGATATCGATTGGCTCCCCAAAACGGACAGTCACTCGCTTGCGTTTAAATAAATCCTTTAATGTCAGCGGTCCTTGATAAACAGAGGGAACGATCTTGACTTTGGCCATTTTCGCGATCAACGCCATGCCACCTTTTAAGGCCGTTGCATGTCTCGTACCACTTGGGAACATGATCAAGCTAAGATCGGTTTCCTTCAAGATTTTGACTGGCGTCTTTACCGCGCTCGGTCCTGGTTTGTCCCGTTTGACTGGAAAAGCATTGGCATGAATCAAAATGAACCGTAAAATCGGGTTTTTGAACAGCTCTTCTTTCGCCATAAAACTGAATTTCTTTGGCCGAGCAGCCACTGCTAGGTACAATGGATCCCACCAGGTTCGGTGAGGAGCCACTAAAATATAGTTTTCATTTTTAGGTAAAACCTCTTTGTTTTGATAACGAGCATTGCCGTTGATCAAAAATAATACTACGCGAACCACACCGCGCATAAAGCGAAAAAACATACTCATTTTCCTTTCTATTTCTCTCCTATTCAAGTATGCAAAAAAACGGTTTAAATGACAAGCCTTTTTTAGCGTTTCCCATTATTCTTAATCGTAGTATAATACATTGAAATGAATTTAGAACAGGAGTATGCTTCATGTTGCAACCGAACGAACGCATTGACCAATTGTATGCCGATGACATCAAGATCATTCAGAGTTCCGAAGTTTTTTCTTTTTCATTAGATGCTGTCTTATTAGCCAATTACGCTAGAGTACCAAAAAGAGGTGTGATCGTTGACCTTTGTGCAGGGAATGGCGCAGTCGGTTTATTTATCAGCAGAAAAACGACTGCTCATATTTATCAGGTCGAATTGCAGGAACGCTTAGCGGATATGGCGCAGCGCAGTATCGAATTAAATGACTTGCAAGAACAGCTGACGGTCTATCCTATGGATTTGAAGAATCTCTTTCAAAAAATCAAACCTGATTCCGTCGATCTTTTGGTCTGCAATCCGCCTTACTTTAAAAATATACCGACGGCGATCAAAAACCCGAATCCCTATTTAGCGATCGCCCGGCACGAGATCACCACAAATTTAGATGAAGTGATCCAAACCGCCAGTAAAGCGTTAAAAATGAATGGAAGGTTTGCGATGGTTCATCGCCCGGATCGCTTTCTCGATATTTTGGACCATATGCGCACCCATCGAATCGCGCCAAAACGAGTCCGCTTCGTCTATCCGAAAGTAGGCAAAGAGGCCAATATTTTATTGATTGAAGGAATCAAGGATGGTAAGGCGGAAGGGTTTAAAATTGATTCTCCTCTCATTACCTATGATGAAACGGGCTCTTATAGTCCAGAAGTGAAGGCGATGCTCTATGGCTGCTGACAACCATTACTTTTATGTCTTACGTTGCAACGACCAATCCTTTTACGGCGGCTATACTACCGATTTGAGTCGCCGCTTATTAGAGCATAACAAAGGGATCGGGGCAAAATATACCCGTCCCGCTAGTCGCAGACCCTTGCAAATGATCCATGCGGAAAGCTTTTCCACTCGCAGTAAAGCCACTCAAGCAGAAGCCGCCTTCAAAAAATTGCCTCGCAAAAAGAAAGAGGACTACCTGATCAGTCATAGGAAAAGCAATGTTCTCTGACCAAGCATGCAAAAAACTACCTGCGCACGGAAGTTTCCTTCTTGAGGGAGCTTTCTTTCGTGACTTAGGTAGTTTTTTTATCGTTATTCATTCCTATTCGGTAACGCCCATTGGGTTTGACTTTTCCCAAATTCTTTCGGGATCACAGAATCAACGGATTGATATTCGAGGGTTTCTTGGGACTTTGGAATCGTAATTGCCGTTAAATAGTTGTTGGTTTCGGAATAGAAACCAATTGTTTTAAAGGAAGGATCAGTCAAATGGTATTGAACCCCCTGCAGTTTAGCAGTTGTTTCCTCATCCACAAAAGTCGGTTGATAGCGAGCATAGTAAACCTGGGCGCCCATTTTAAAATATACGGAGTTATGAGCAGAACCAAGAAATTCAATCTCCCGTTCCACCGGTATTGCTTGATAGATTCCTAAAGTTTCAATCGCTTCATTGCTTTGGATGCGCTGATAAATTGCTGTAGTATCAGATTCGTAATATTTATAGCCTAGAAACATCTTTTCGCGATCTCGGATATTCGGTGTGATCAGCGCATTATACGTTTTGAATTCACCATACACTTGATCCCCAATAAAAAAACCTAATAGACACGTAACGACTATGCCGCCAAGCAATAGCGTCACTTTTGGGTTGCGGTTTTCTCGATAAAGCAGAACCATCAGGAACCCTAATAACGCAATCAGACCAACTACCATGAGAATTGGTAGGATCACATAATAAAAACGCTCACTTTGCAGCCATTTTTCGCTCGTCATAAATGCAACCATTTTTTATTCCTCTTCGATTCCTCACTACTCACTGTCTTACCCTTGGTCAAACAGTAGAAGGATCGTCCTTTCATCCCTTTTCATGCCAATTATCCTCAAGGCGCTCAATTCCCATATAAGTTCTTATGAGATTAATTTTACCATAACTATGTAGAAAAGATAAGTGTTAGATGAATTGCTTTTCACAACAAACATCCATTGACAAAAGGAGGGTTTTATCAGATAATATTGATGCTAATCGGGAATGAATGTCTCCCTCAGTTCTTACTGAAACCGCAATTTTGCTAATGACTTCTACCACTTTTTTTAGTGTGTAGCAGTCATTTTTTTATTTTCACTAGGTCGTCGTATTTGCAGGAGCATTGTTCCTATATTCTTTTTAAAGGATCGTGATAGAAATGATGAAACAAAAAACAACTAATTGGGAACTGACTGCTTTAGGTGTGGTCAGTCTGGTTATTGGCGTATTCGCTGGAGCCGTCGACACCTTCTTTGGGAAGATCCTACTTTCCTTAAGCGCCTTTCGTGATAGTCATTTTTTGCCCTTGATTCTCTTTTTACCCATTATCGGCATTTGTTTTACTTATCTGTTCCAAAAGTACGGTGACCGAAGTCCTCAGGGAATGAATTTAGTGTTTTTAGTCGGACATGAAGAAGAAAAAGACATTCCGTTGCGCTTGATTCCTTTTGTAATGGTGGGAACCTGGCTGACGCATTTATTTGGAGGAAGCGCTGGCAGAGAAGGGGTTGCGGTTCAGTTAGGTGCCACCATCGCCAATCGCTTAGGAAAATGGCTGCGACTAGAAAAGTACGCCAGCACCCTGATCATGATTGGGATGGCTGCGGGATTTGCTGGTTTATTTGAAACCCCGATCGCTGCGACGTTCTTCGCACTGGAGGTACTTGTCATCGGTAAATTCAGTCATCATGCACTATTACCAACTTTGCTGGCTGCTTTCACCGCTAGTACGACTTCTCAATTGTTAGGATTAGAAAAATTTAGTTTTGCTTTGTCACCGTCCCCCGATTTGACTTTGGCTGTTTTTCTGAAATTACTTTTGATTGGCTTACTATTTGGTATTGTTGGTGGCAGCTTTGCGGGATTATTAGAAACGATGAAACGGATCATGAAACGACGCTTTCCTCATCCTCTCTGGCGCATTGGCATCGGTTCACTCGTGCTAGTCTTACTTTTTGTCCTTTTGTATCATGGTCGTTATTCAGGTTTAGGAACGAATTTGATCAGCGCTAGTTTCACGAATCAACCAATCTATTCTTATGACTGGCTGCTTAAGATGGTGTTAACTGTACTGACTATCAGTATTGGTTTTTTGGGCGGAGAAGTCACCCCTTTGTTTGCGATCGGCGCCTCTTTGGGCGTCGTGCTGGCACCGCTCTTCGGACTGCCTATCGAACTGGTGGCAGCCCTAGGCTATGCCAGTGTCTTTGGCAGTGCTACTAGCACTTTATTTGCACCGATCTTTATCGGTGGGGAAGTCTTTGGCTTTGAAAATCTGCCCTTGTTTGTGATCGTCTGCTCCGTCGCCTACTTTATCAGTAAACCCTATAGTATTTATCCCTTACAAAAATCATTGGCAGACGGGAAATGATTCACTTTTGATCCCTCCTCCAGAGCAAAAGAAAAAACCGCGAACAAGTCGCGGTTTTTTTCTTATTTCGCACGTTTTAAGTAGGTACCTTCAGCTGTATTGATTTCTAGCATTTCGCCTTCTTCAACAAAGTCAGGAACATTGACAACTAAGCCAGTTTCCATCGTTGCTGGCTTGCCTGAACCAGTCACAGTCGCCCCTTTGATCGACGGCTGTGTTTCAACAACCTTTAAGATTACGCTTGATGGTAGTTGAACGCCGATTACTTCGCTGCCGAAGAATTGGATTTTTACTTCCATGTTTTCAAGAATAAATTTCATTTCTTCTTCTACCACTTCAACTGGAATTTCATATTGTTCATAGGTTTCCAGATCCATGAAGAATGCTGTATCATCCATTGTGTATAGATATTGTACAGCTTTCGTATCAATATGCGCTTTTTCAAATTTTTCTTCTGGACGGAAGGTTGTATCATAAGTCGAACCAGTCCGAACGTCCCGTAATTTCATACGCATAACCGTATTTCCCTTACCTGGTTTGTGATGGCTAGCATCTAATACTTTGATAAGTTTGCCGTCTTGAACGAATGTCATTCCAGCTCTTAAGTCACTTGCATTGATCATAATTTTGAAATCTCCTTCACTATGTGATAATCCTTGTCTATTGTATCAAAAAAAGCTGCTTTATTCTAGCTAAATCAGTGGGAAGGTCGCACAAGTTTACGGCGTTTCTCCATATAGTGAGGGTCATACTCATCTGTCTCAATATAAATATAGACTTTTTTATCTGCCATCTGGTGTCGAATCTCGGCTTCAATCTCATTAATGATCTCATAGCCGACCTCTTCTTGTTTCGAGGCAATATCAACTTTTGCCGCAATCAAAATTTCTGATGGTCCTAAATGCACCGTTTTAACATCAATCAAGCGATCAACATCTGGCCGTTCAAATGCTCTTTTGATCACTGCTAGATCCCGTTTTGTGACACTTTCGCCAATCAGTAGACTGTAAAATTCGCGGGCTAAGAAAATGGCTGCTACCATCAATAAAAGACCAATCAATAAACCACTGAAGGCATCAAAAAATGCGTTACCCGTAATCATGGTTAAAATCGTACCAAATAGTGCGATCATTAGGCCGATCATTGCACAGAAGTCTTCTGTGAAAATGATCAGAATCTCACTATGCCGACTTTCTTTCAAAAAACGATAGATTGGTTGACGTTCCACATTCAGTTCGCGGATCTCCTTGATCGCGATCCACAACGAACTTCCTTCAACGATCATCCCGAAAATCAAAATAGCGATCACCAACCAAGCGTTACCAACTTCATGGGCAGGATGCAGCAGCTTTTCTACCGCTTCCATCACACCGAGTGCGCCCCCACCAAAGAAGAGCATCATCGCAACGATCGTGCTAAAAAAATATTTCGCCCGACCTTCTCCAAACTGATGCAGTTCACTTTGGCCCTTTGTTGCCCGTTTATCCCCGATCAATAAAAAGATTTGATTGCTACAATCCACGACACTATGAATGCTTTCATTCAACATGGCTGCACTGCCACTTAGTGCATAACCGACAAACTTACTAATAGCCACCAAAATATTTGAGATCAGGGCAGCGATGACCGCCATCATACCATTTGCTTTCTTTTCCACACCTTACGCTTCCTCTCATCAATAAATTCCCTGTCTTTTACTCTGCTATTCTTCTCGAATGAATCACGGCTGACTGAGTCTCTTCAATCAACAGGTGCTTGTTTTTTCAACTTTGCTTCTCGGCGGCTGATTTTTTTGGTCCAAAATCCACCTGAGATATACTTGGGTTCATAGCTGATGATAAACGCTCGTTCTTCCACCGCTTTGATGGTTTGATAGAGCTTTTTCTCACTTTTTCTTTGGGAAAGAATCTCTAAAATCAGTCGCGGGCCTTCCAATCCTTCACCAAAGCTTTGTGTCACACCATACCCCTCTTGTCGCAAAATCTTCGGCAAACTCTTTTCCTCATCCGTATTACTAGGTAGGATCACTGTGACCATTGTATAGCCCAGAGCCAGCTTATCTTCGATTTTGATACCAATACTGACTCCTGCAGCATAACCTAATGCATAGAACAAGAGATTCAGCGGGTTATCCAAACGATCCAATACCATAGATAAGCCTAAAATATAGATCGTGATTTCGATCATACTCACTAATGGGGCAATCACGCGATACCCTTTCATTGTCAATAAAAATCGCAGTGTGTTCAATGTAACATAGGCGAGATTGATAAAGAAAATCATCGCCAGCATTTGTAGATCAACTTCCATCTTTGATTCCCCCTTGTTCTTAGCATATCAAAAGGCAAGAGAAAATTAAAATATTTGAGCAGGATTTAATTACTAAAATAGCTAAATAAAATTTATACTGGTGAAGATATAGTGCTTAAGTGATTTCATTGATCACTACCATGTCATGATTTTGCTCATTGATCCATTGCCTGTGGTTTCACTCTCTTCTATTGATCGAAAAGCATATCCACCAGAGTGGGAAAAGCAGTTTAAACCACCGCTCGTCTGTTTCAAACAAAAAGAAGTCCAATGGCAACTGGACTTCTTTTTGTCTGAGCAACTTTTACAGTGTTCGATCATATTCACGATTGCAGAACATGCTTACTTGTTTTCCAAGGTTTTTTCGTCAGCACCAGGTACGAAACTCAGCTCCCAATGAAGGGTTCCTTGATAACTTGTTGCTTGCGGCCTCGCGCCAATAGGGATTTCCAGCTCGACACTTTTTTGCATGGTATGCTCGTTTCCATAGCGTTGAATCCAAGTACCCGCCCCTTGATTTTCATTGGCACGTGCAATCACTTGGTTCTGCGGTCCTAGCTCAATTGCTTCAAAGTAGTCTGGTGCTTCAGAGGGATTTTCTTTAGAGGTGACCATTTCAATATTATTCAAATGCACACTCGCTCCTTTTAAATAGTGCTTAAACGCATCCGTGCTGACGAACCCTTCCTCAGATAATCGGGCACTCAAGGTCCAGCCATTTGGGAGAAATCGACGATCGGAAACCTGAATATAATTTGGTCGTTCGGTTGATTCATGATCATCCACTGAAGAAATTCGTTGCGGACGCGCCGGATAGCGGCTTGTCGACGAGCGAATCGGTACTGTACCAAAATCGAATTGTGAAACAAAGTCTATACTGATAAACCCGCGATTTTCTGGTATCAATGGTGGATTTTCAGGTAGAATCGGTTGATCAGGATCAAGGGGATCTTTTGGGTCAACGTCACCAATGGGTTCCACAGTGGTTGATGCTTCTGCCCATTTACCATCAAGAAATGCCTGAGCGGTGACCACCTCACCTTGTGTAAAATACTGGAAAGGTTCTAAATCAGATAGATCAAGTAAATAGTGCCCATTTTCACCCGCTTGTGTGTGAAAGTACTCGCTATTACCGGCACTATCGACTGGCGTTTCAAGCGTCGGTTCTGGCATCAGCCCCTCTCTTTGAAATCGAAGGTAGCTACCAGGATTGGCGGTTCCCGAAATCGTATAGGCATTAGGTAAGATTCTATCTTCTGTCAAAGGATCGATGGTCACCGTGATGTCTGGGATTCTCTCAAATAATAGACGTTGTGAACGAGAAGCAAACTGCGCGGCAAACCCTCGACTTGTTTCCTCATTCAGTGAAGATACATTGGTCACATTGGTGTTGGTTCCGGAAATCGCCGCAGTCATGGACAGAATCGGTTGCCACTGAAAATCAGATGGATCTCCTGTATTTCCATGCTGCCACTGGCGAATCGCCTGATTCTTTGCAGTGATTCCTCCCCCTTCAATTAGACCATTTGTTGTGGTCGTTATCGGGCGGGTTCTTTGCAAATTGACACGCTTGGCATCGTCGATCGTCAATCTTGCGGGATTGTTGGCACCGGTAAAGAAAAGTAGCCGTTGGACAGCTTGTGGGCTGTCCGAACGAATATCTAAGGTAGCATCTTTGCCCACGTTGAGATTGCCAGTCGTGCCAGAGAAGTGGAAGATATTTGCGGTTGTATTTTGATTTGTTGCTTCAACCTCTAAGGTGCTGCTGTCTTCTAAGGTGACATGCGTATTGGCACTTAACCAGAAAATATGACTGTACAACGTTCGGTTTGCAGCAGCAACCGACAAGCGACTTTTTTCCATTAAGCGAATATCATGGGGCGTGCCTGATGTGATGACTGCTGGGCTGTTGTTTTGTGTATTTAGTGTCAATTCCGCGCCTTTTCCTAACTCAATGCGTCCATTGCCAGCGACAAAGCGAATATTAGCACCGCCTGCTTCACCAGCTGAACCGTTGGCATTTAATGATAGTCGGGCATTATCCCCTAATACGAGACGCGCATTTATATTATAAAAATCAAGATTTCCTGAGCTGATCGTCGACATTTCGACGTTTGCTCCCTCACGAAGCTCGATTTGGTTGATTTCAAAATTCGCCTGAGTATTTGTGTGAATCATCCAAGAAGCATTGAAGTCTGATGTATATCTAGGCGTTTGGTGTGAAACAGAATGTCCAGAAAAGCTGGCTCGAGAGTGCAACCCGTAAAACAACTGATTGCCCGTATGGTTGAGATTGTGGTACCGAATGATTGAACGCTGCTGATTTGACATATTCAAATCATGGTATTCAATTGCCCCCCAAAAGTTTCCATGGTAGAGTTCCAAATTTTGCAAAGTAATGTCCCATGGGGAATCAGGATTGACACTCGAATCGCGAAAACAGATTGCTACGGCTCTAAGATCCATCTGAAAGGTGTCGAGACCATCGATGATTAACGTTCTTGAAACTCTCGAGGCATTGATATAAACATAGGCTAATCCGCCATTAGGATTGGCGCTGCTGCTCCAGCCGTCAATTCCCGTAATGCCTAAACGAGGATTATCGTTCGTTTGAAAACTGGCTGTCAAATAAATATAATTGACCGTCGGATCGACCATTGCAGCCATAAATTCGACCCAGTTAGCAACCCCTCTCTTTTTTACGTCGTCGCCTAACAGATACAGATTACCAGGATCTGACTCTGATTCGTCAGGAATCTGGCTTTCTATTTCCTTCTCTTTTGGTAATTGATCCTCTTTGTCCTCTTGATCGAATTGATCAGTGGAGTCACTCGAATCGGTTAGCGCATCCTCTTGTGTATCCGTAGGGTTTGTCTCCCGTGCTTCCTTTATTTCAAGTATTATCATTGATTCTGCTACTTCAAATGGAAACGCCCCTGCTGTATCAACTACCAATGGAACCAAAAAATCACTTCTAGGGATATCAGTCGTTAGTTTCCAACCATTCTCTTCAGTGGTGGACGTAATTTTGACTCCCTTTGGCAACTCCTCTTCAACAAAAACCGCAGATTGCGGCAACCGGATCGCTATTTCACTAATGGGACGGCCCGTATGAAACGCAACTAGTAACATGTCTCCTACAGTCCCGGCTTTCGTTGATTCATCAAAATAAATGGCAACTTTTCCCTCAGCCTCTTTCTCTCGTATCGGTTCGAATGGGTCACTCGCAACCGTTTCTTCCTCCAGCTGTGCAGCAAAGAAAATGTTTGAAGAAAACACACTCATGGTTGAAAAAAAGTAGAGTCCTCCAAGTAAGCCAATAATGATGGTGAAATATACCTTTCTCTTTTTCTTGTTCATTTGTTGATGCCCCACCTTTCAGCGTATCTTTCCCTTGAAATCGATCATGGATCAGTCCTTCCCAAAGAGCAGCTATAACCATCAGGACGCTTGCTTCCTTTTTTCAATTACGGCTGATCAGAAAACCACAATCCTGCCATCGATTTTAAATGACAAAAGAAATCGCCAATTAAAATAACAAACATTATAAATAACGATGGTTTTGACCGTTTCACTTTATTCTATAGCCCACGCTATTGCTTAGTAAAATCAGAATATTCCTCAGTCGGTGAAAAATGTAATTCGACTAAGTATTTTGTGAAATCGGCAGTTTCAGCACACAAAAAAAAACAGCTAGATGTTCGCCATCTAGCTGAAATCATTCATCGTTATGCTCAAAGGACTACTTCTATTAAGAGTAACTGTCTCTACTATTTAGAACGAAAATAGCCATTTGAAGATTCTTCTTGTTGATCGTCTTCAATCATTCCTTTTAATGATCGATCTAAAACGGACCGTTTTTTCTCACCATTTTTTTTATTGTTGGCTCGAAACTCGCTGCGTGTCATCCCAACAGAGGGGTGGCGATTGAATTTTTTGACGGTTGGATCGCTTTCTTCTTTGACTTGATAAGCTGCTGGTTCAGTATCAAATAACAAATAACTTTCTTGTTTTTTTGCCATTGCATCCATCAAATCGTTCGGCGTAATTTCAGGTTTTTGCTCATCTGGAATAATTGATGCAGGAATATATTTAGGCACGAAGTAAGAGCGTCCCGAATATTCTTTTTTCGAAGAAACAGGAACCTCAGCTTTTTCCTTCTTACTAGTCACTTGATAAGAAGAATGGTTCGCTTCTTTGCCAAAAAAATTGGTTTTTCCTGTCGGCATCTGCTCTTTCACCGGACGTTTTCCGTACTGAGGCAAGTTGGCACGGTGATTGGCAAGCTCTTCTTTTTGACGAACATTGTGCCCTCGATCGCGTTGGCTGGACTGCACTTTACGCTGCAAAGATTGATTTTCTTCCTTGTGAGAATGACTCACGGGATCTTTGATTTCGGTTAAAATCCAATCATCTGCTTTACTGAATGCGGGGCGATGCTCGGATTGAAGCTTCACACCGTCTGTATCATCATAAGCAGGAAAACGGAAGTGTTTTCGTTTCACATCTAAATAATTTGCCACTGTACTCATCCTCTTACATGCATTTTTTTCATCATACCACAAATAAAAGAGAATTTCACGAAAGACTGCGCCATTTCAACCGAAGTCGCTTCAATTATCTCCCCTTGGAGGCACTGACTCCGTCAAGCTTGCCGCATTTGGTTCTTTGATATGGGCAAATAATGGATCGATCTGCCAAATATCTGCTGCATAATTTCGCACCGTTTCATCCGCCGAAAACTTCCCAGCATTCGCAATATTCATTAGACTGATTTTTTGCCAGCGATGAGTATCTTGATAAGCAATATCCACCCGATGCTGTGCATCACAATAGGCGTGGAAATCTCTTAATAAAAAGTACTCATCATTGTATTTCAAAAGTGAATCAAAAATCTCGCGTCCTTCTACTTGGATATTGGGGATTGTCCCGTCAATAAAGGCATTGACTACACGTTGTAGTAGTGGATCTGACTCATAATACGCATAGGCAGAATAATTACGCTGGGCGTAATACTGATACACTTCTTCTTCGGTTAGCCCAAAGATCGCGATGTTTTCATCACCGATTGCATCTCGAATCTCAATATTGGCACCATCTAAAGTGGCGATCGTTACTGCCCCATTTAGCATCAACTTCATATTACTTGTCCCTGAAGCTTCTTTGGAGGCCAATGATATTTGTTCACTGACATCCGCTGCTGGGATAATTTTTTCTGCTAAAGAAACGTTGTAATTTTCTAAAAAAACAACCTTGATTTTATCATTGATGGTTTCATCATGATTGATCAGATTCGCCACTTCATTGATGACTTTAATGATCGATTTTGCGTAGTGATAGCTTGGTGCGGCTTTGGCACCAAAGAGAAAGACTCTTGGATGAAACGCAGCAGTTGGATCGTCTTTGACCTCAAAGTAGAGCTTTAGAATATGCATAAGATTTAGTAATTGTCGTTTGTATGCATGCAGACGCTTGATCTGCACATCAAATATTGCCGTCGGATCTACTGTGATGCCCGTTGCTTTTTGAATGTACTGTGCCAGTGCACGCTTGTTACTCATTTTTGCGTCGGCAATTTGTTGGAGAACAGTTTCGTCCTCATAATAGTTTTTGAGTAGTTGCAGGTCTAATGGATCATTGCGCCAGCTTGTACCGATGGACTGATCCAATACTTTGGCTAACGGTTGATTGGCTAGCTGAAGCCAACGCCGTTGCGCGATGCCGTTGGTCTTATTGTTGAAACGGGCAGGATAAATAAGATAAAAGTCATGGAGTACCACTGATTTTAGTAAATCAGAATGGAGCTTGGCTACGCCATTGACACTGTGGCTGCCGATGATCGCGAGATGTGCCATATGGACTTGATCATCAATAATGATTCGCGTCCGTTCCAGTAAGGCTTGCGGATGGACCCCTTGCATCGTTTCCACAAAACGGCGATCAATTTCTTTGATGATCTGATCCATTCTCGGCAAAACTTCTTCAATCATGCGCACGGGCCATTTTTCTAAGGCTTCCGCCATGATCGTATGGTTCGTATAACTCATGACTTTCACGGTGATCGACCACGCTTGTTCCCAAGCAAGACCTTCTTCATCAACTAAAATGCGCATCAGTTCTGGGACGCAAAGGGCTGGGTGCGTATCATTGATGTGGATCGCTACTCGTTCACTCATCATGGCCAAAGGTAAATTCAATTTTTTATAATAACGGACGATACTTTGGATCCCTGCAGACACAAAAAAGTATTCTTGCATCAGCCGGGTCCGTTTGCCTGTCTCATTGGAATCATCGGGATACAAGACCGCTGTCAGATTTTCCAATGCTTGCCGCGATTCTAGTGTCGCGTAGTGCGCCTCATCTTCGACAGGAACCTCAACACTCCATAAACGCAAGGTATTGAGATGGTGATTTTGGTAGCCAACCATTGCTGTATCATAAGGAACCGCCCGCCAGGTAAAGCCACCTTCATAAACTGGGGCTAATTTCCCGTCCTCTCCGGTAACGAGATAGACATGGCCCCCGAAACGAATAGGCACCGCCTTGCTTTCTTTGCGGACTTCCCAAACATTCCCCGAACGCAACCAGTCATCGGGCAACTCTACTTGATGACCGTCAATAAATTTTTGTTTAAATAATCCGTAGCGATAGCGGATCCCATTGCCATTTCCCGGCAAACCTAAAGAAGCCAATGAATCCATAAAACAAGACGCTAAGCGACCGAGTCCCCCGTTGCCTAAAGCCATGTCTTTTTCCGTCTCTGCAACATCGTCAAGTGAAACCCCTAACTCTTCAAAAACGGCTTCCGCTTGCTCCAACAGCTGCATATTTAACAGATTACTCTTTAACATTTTGCCGGGTAAAAATTCGATTGAAAAATAATACGCTTGTTTCTGATCCTCCAACAAGAGATTTTTTCTGGTCTGGCGCCAGTCTTCTGAATACATTTGCTTCACGACATTGGCTAGCGCCTGAAACAATTCCTGCGGTGATGCTTCATCGATCTCTATCGCAAACAGTTCGTGCACGTTGGTTTCTAATAGATCACGCAATCGTTCTTTTGTCATAGGGTTACACTCCTTTATGCTAACCGTTTATAAAAAAGAAGAATTCTTGCCGCCAGAATGGCTAGTCATACAACTAGCCGCTCTGTTGCAGACAAGGATTCTTCTGTCTTAAAACAATCAAACTTTGATATTATTATACAACTCAACATAAAGATCTGAGCTTTGATTCCAGCTAAAATCTTTTTTCATTGCTTGCTTGACTAATGCCGTCCATGTTGTCGGATCCGATTCATATAATTCAATCCCCTGTTTTAAGGCATTCATCAAGTAAAAAGGTGAAAACTCTTGGAAGCCAAAGCCGGTTCCTTGTTTCGTGATCGGATTATAGGAATCCACCGTATCTTTCAAGCCACCGATTTCATGAACGATCGGTAATGTACCATAACGCATCGCGATCATCTGCGATAGTCCACATGGTTCAAAAGCCGAAGGCATCAAGAAGAGATCCGCTGCTGCGTATAACTTTTGCGCCAGTGCAATATCAAAAGAAATCGCGGCAGCACATTTGTCAGGATATTTCTGCGCAAAGTAGCGAAAGCCTTCTTCAAAATCATGCTCACCGGTTCCCAATAGGATAAACTGGACATCAAACTGCAAGAGGTTTTCCATTTCTTCAAGAACTAAATGGAACCCCTTTTGAGTGGTCAAACGACTGACAACGGAAATCAACGGAACCTCTTTACGAGTTGGCAAGCCAAACTGTTCTTGTAGCGCTCGCTTGTTTTTAGCTTTTCCTGATAAATCCTCGACACTGAAAGGATAGTCCAAATGAGGATCGGTTTCTGGATCATTCATTTCATAATCAATTCCATTCAAGATACCGCTTAGCTTGCCACTTTCCATGCGTAAAATGACTTCAAGACCACAACCAAACTCAGCTGTTTTGATTTCTTCACTATAGGAAGGACTGACGGTCGTGATGCGGTCCGCATACAAGATTCCTGCTTTCATAAAGTTCAAGCAATCGTTTAAACGCAAGTTTCCATCATCATATCTTTCCGTACCCATCCCAAAAAGATCCGGTAAAATATCGCGACTATACCACCCTTGAAACCCAATGTTATGGATCGTCAAAACGGTGCGTATGTTTTGATACGCTTGGATCCAATGATATTTTTCTTTGATCAAGAACGGAATCATCGCCGTATGGTAATCATTGACATGTACGACGTCTGGAATAAATTCAATGCGTTCCATCATTTCGATCACGGCTAATTGGAAGAAAGCAAAGCGTTCCCCATCATCATAAAAATCATAGAGCCGTTCGCGACCAAAATAGTAGAGATTGTCTATGAAATAATAAGTCACAGCGCCTAGAACTAATTTTTTGATTCCACAATATTGCTTGCGCCAGCCGACCGCCACTTCAAAGGAAAAACAATCTTCCATTTGGTCTTGGTATTCGGCAGGCATTTTCGTGAAATAAGGTAAGACGACAACTGTCTCGACGCCTTTTTTGACCAACTCTTTTGGCAATGCACCTGCAACATCCCCTAACCCGCCTGTTTTAAAAAACGGAGCGCACTCTGCTGCTGTAAACAAAACCTTCATGCGCTTGCTCCTCCGATTACATCTTCTGTCACATGAGAATTCTTCTTAATGACAATCGGCGTTTCTTTGGTTCCCTGCACTTTTACACCTTCTGCGATGGTTACATTTTTATCTAAGATCGCATAAGAGACTTCGGCACCTGCTTTGATTTCGTTATTTCCGAAAATGATCGCGCCTTTGACTTTTGCCTCAGGATGGATTTTCGTACGGCGAGCAACCAGTGACTGCTCGACAGAGCCTTCAACGATGCAACCAGAAGCAAAGTGGCTATTTTTCACCTCAGACGTTTCCGAGTAATAGGTTGGTACTTCATTCTTCAATTTGGTATAGATTTTTTGATTCGAATAAAGCAATGAAGTGAATTTATGCACATCTAGCATGTCCATATTTGTTTGATAATAAGAAGAGATATCATAAATGTTACTTAAGTAACCAGTGTACTCATATAGGCCAGTGTTCTCCACAGAGATCATCTCTCGTAAAAATTGACCGAGATCTGCCGTTGCGCCAACTTTTTGCCCTTCTTTAAGAGCCGCGATCAGACGATCCGTTTGAATGATAAAAATATCCGTACACAAGTTGACTAGGGAGCCAACTTCCCCTTTTTTCGCTTGGATCGCTTCTTCTAAGTGTCCTTCACTGTCAACATTAAACAACAAGTCACTTTCAGAAACATTGTCACTGCCGATGCGTTTATACACCACAGTCATTTCATTGCCTTGTAGTTGATGAATTTTCAGCAAAGCGCGCAAATCGATGTTGCATAAGATTTTGCTGCCCATAAATACAGTGTGATCTGATTTCGATTTTTCCAAATAGTCAATGACGTTATAGTAGTACTCTTGCCCTTCGGCTTGCTTTTTCAATGAGTCTTGAAATAAGTGAATAAAGAACCGGTTTTGAACACCGTCCAAGTTCCACTCTTTTCCACCGCCGATATGATCAAAGACCGACTGAGTCTCTCCTTCATTGAAAATCATGTAGACTTGTTTGATGTTGGCATTTTCAATACTTGAAAGATTGAAATCCAGCAAGCGATATTTGCAGTCAAACAACAAGGTCGACAGCGGACGATTCTCCGTTAATGGCATCAAGTCTTGGTATCGCTGTAGGTTCCCTAAAATTGCACACATTTTATTAGTTCTCATCAATCGTCACCCCTAAAATTTCAGAATAGCCGACTACGGCAATTTCGTCTGTTCCATCGATCTCTGCGTCGTCACCAATCACTGCATTTTCCCCAACAATCACTCGATTTAATTTGACATTTCTGCCAATCACCGCTCCAGGCATGATCACGCTATCTTTGATAGTCGAGCCTTCTTTCACTTGCACGTTCTCTGATAAAATACTGTGCTCGATCTCCCCAGCAACATAGCAGCCGTCCATCACAAGCGAATTTTTAGCAGCACCGGTTTCAGTTACAAAGTGCGGCGGTGCGATTGGGTTTTTGGAGAACACTTGCCAGCTTTTATCCCGGATATTCAACTCCATGGCTGGATCAATAAATTCCATGTTGGCTTCCCATAAGGAATCGATCGTTCCTACGTCTTTCCAATAGCCAGAGAAGCGATAGGCAAAAACGTTGTCGCCGCTTTCTAGATAAGAAGGAATGACATGTTTCCCAAAATCGACCATTTCGCCGTCTTTTGTGTAGTTACTCAATAGCATACTGCGTAGACGACTCCAATCAAATATATAGATCCCCATCGAAGCAAGATTGCTTTTTGGTTCGGCTGGTTTTTCATCAAATTCGATGATGCGGTCATTTTTATCAGTATTCATGATTCCGAAACGAGAAGCATCTTTCATCGGAACTTCGAGAACTGCAACCGTCAATGAAGCATCATTTTCTTTGTGTTTTTCCAGCATTTCTTCGTAATCCATTTTGTAGATATGGTCGCCGGACAAAATCAAGACGTATTGCGGGTCCATCTCATCGATATAGGCGATGTTTTGATAGATGGCATGGGCAGTTCCCTCAAACCATTTTTCGCCTTCTGAATTTGAATATGGCTGTAAAATCGTCACACCGGTACTGATTCCATCCAATCCCCAACTGGCGCCATTGCCGATATGGTTGTTCAGTGCTAAAGGTTGGTACTGCGTGACTACACCCACATTTTTGATTCCAGAATTGACACAATTACTCAACGTGAAATCGATGATCCGATACCTGCCGCCAAACGGAACTGCTGGCTTGGCAATATTTTTTGTTAGTTTCCCTAAACGAGTCCCTTGTCCTCCTGCGAGGATCATTGCTAACATTTCTGTTTTCATTTTGTTTGGTGATCTACTCACCGTTCCCCCTCTACTCTTTTTTTATGCTTTCTTTACTGCTTTTTTACGAGTCATTTTGATTTTTTCTGGTTTGATAATCAAAGCCCCAAGTGCAGGCAAAATTGTTTTGATTTGATAGTCGTATTGTTTAAAAGGGGCATTACTGGTCTGGCAGTCTTGGTTATTAGCCACCCAAGTTCCACCAAATACATCCCGTTCAGTGTTTAAAATCTCTCGATACGTTCCTTCGTATGGCACGCCGATCGCAAAATCGTGACGCTCCACTGGTGTCAGATTGACAACAACGATCAAGAAATCTTTTTTCGTTTTTCCTTGTCGTAAGAAAGTCAATGTCGTTTCATCTAAGTTGTCTGCATCGATCACCATCAATGAATCTTCTTGATCATCCAATTCCCAAAGGGCTCGTTCTTCTTTGTATAGTTCATTCAAGGTCTGGGTGAAGAACTGCATTTTTGCATTTAATGTGTCGTTTAAATCGACCCATTCAAGCCCATGATCATATTTCCATTCTAAAAACTGTCCCCATTCACTACCCATGAATAACAATTTTTTCCCTGGATGCATCATCATGTACGTATAGAGATTTCGTAGTTGTGAAAACTGTTTGTAGCGGTCCCCCCACATTTTATGCATCAAACTTTTTTTACCATGAACGACTTCATCATGAGAAAGTGGCAAGATATAATTTTCTTGCATCCGATACATGAAAGAGAAAGAAAGCAGATTTAAATGATCTTTACGGAAAATCGGGTCCATTTCATAAAAACGCAGGACATCGTTCATCCAGCCCATATTCCATTTATAATCAAATCCTAACGCGCCTTCTTCGACCATTCCTGTTATTTTGGTTTCAGACGTACTTTCTTCTGCAATCATGACCACTGCTGGATGGGCTAACTTGATAACAGAATTAAGCTTCTGTAAAAAGTAATAGCCTTCAAAGTTGCGATTGCCCCCTTCGTGATTTGGTTCCCATGGACCTTCATCATAATCGCGATAGATCATGTTGGAAACGGCATCTACCCGAATACCATCAATATGATAAAATTCGATCCAGAACAAGGCACTTGAGATCAGAAAGCTTTGGACTTGTGGTTTGCCGAGATCAAAGTTGATCGCACCCCAGCGAACATTTTTGGCACGGTTTTCATCCATGTATTCAAATGTCGGCGTGCCGTCATAATAAGCTAAGCTGTCATCATTGACACAAAAATGTCCTGGTACCCAATCAACAAAGACACCAATATTTTCTAAATGGCATGCCTCTACAAAGTCTTGAAATTCTTCTGGTGTCCCATAATAGGAACTGAGCGCAAAATAACCTGTCAGCTGATAGCCCCACGAGGTACCTAATGGATGTTCCATCAAAGGCATAAATTCAATATGGGTATAACCCATTTTTTTCACATAAGGAATAAGTTCATCTTTTAATTCAGAGAAGCGATAAGGGGTGCCGTCTTCGTGGTGCTTCCACGAGCTGGCATGAACTTCATAAATATTTAGAGGTCGATTAAATGTTTTCTGTCTTTTTTTGCGGCCTTGCCATAGTCCATCCCGCCATTTTTTTTGTGGGATCGAATGCAACACGGCAGCAGTTCCTGGTCGAGCTTCGAAATGGACAGCAAAAGGATCAATCTTCAATACTTCTCGTCCATTTGCTTGTTTGACTTTGTATTTGTAAAGCTGTCCTTCTTTTACTTGGTTGGTCTCAATCTCCCAGACCCCAGATTCTGCCCTTTTATTCATTGGCAAAGTGTCTGTCCATTGGTTGAAATCACCAACCAGCCAAACTTGTTGAGCGTTTGGTGCCCAAACACGAAACACATAGCCATCATCCGCTTGATGGGCTCCTAAGAAATGTTGGACATAAAAATTTTCACCGCTCAGAAAGTCCTTTTCTGCAGTCAGTACCTGTTGTTTGGTAACCACTCTCTCATCAGTCCTCCTTCGACTCATCTTGATCGCTTATTCTTTAACGATCGATCATTGTCCCATTTTTTAATAGAGAAGCATTTGCAACCAAACGATCTCTACTGTTAGCATAGCATAAAATAAAATTCTAGTAACCTAATAACCCTATGATACGAACGAATTATTCAGGACAGAAAAAAACAGCTTGAACGTATCTGTTCAACCTGTTTCAGCTCTACTTTTTAGCTTTTGGAAAATGAAGTATGTGACTACACTTAACTGAAACAAACTTGCCAAAACCAGGATGAAAACAACCATCACCGGAAATGTCTCAGTTAATTCAACATATGCCAGCAGTGTCCCAAATGCAGAAGAGGCGGAGCAAAAACACCAGAATCGAAACCCGTAAAAACTCGTCACTACGGTATAAAGACTAATAATCCCCAATAAGAAAAGCTGAGTAAATCGGTCAAATACCGTATCGGTATAATAAATTTCACCTAACATGACTTGGATCGTACCAAAACTAGTTGGTACTTTATAAAGCGTCAGCAATGCACCGATCAAACTGAATGCACCAATCAAAAGATGACTGCCAGCTAAGCTGATTCGAATGTTTAGTTTCACGCGTCCTTCACAACCTTCAATCTTCGATCCTTTTACGAAAACAACTGCTTCTACAGCCGTTTCCCTTCTTCGCTAGAGCCGAAATCACCTTCAATTATTTTGCTTGCCAAAGCTCTTTTACTTGCCCATCGGTGTAAACTTTATAGGCTTTATTTACTGCCAAGGACTTGTCTGCGTGACCAATTAAGTAATAATTGCCATCACAGTCAAACTCTCCCTCACTCAATAATTTATAACTCGTTAATGGACCATCTGCCATTTTTTTCGCCAAATAACGAAGGGCATTCGCGGGATTCACTAAATAGTTTTGATTCACTAGCCAATCAATAACCACTGAAACGATCGTATTTGCCCCAAATCGTTCCTTTTGCTTTAATGCGAGAATGAGATCTCCATCAGAAAAACGCGTTTCATCGATCCCCGCATTTGTAATTGCTTGCCGTGCCGCTTCTATCTCTGACATTGATACGAATGTAATCATTTCTGCTTTCGTTTTATTCCGTTCCAACTGTTCAAAATCAACCGTTTTATATCCTTCCATTTTTATATCCCCTTTCAACGTTCTAAAATCATCATATCATCAAGAAATCAAATCTCCAAACAAAACGATCGTTATATTTTAATTTTTATTCATCAAATTATCATTTTAGTGAACAAGAAAAAAAGCTATTAGAATAACATCTAACAGCTTTGTAATATTCAGGAAATTTAAAACAAATAACATAATTATTAGAAATCTAAATTATCATTGAAAAAAAACGTGTTGTATGAACCTGCTTTTTTCGCTAAGTGAGCGAGCACTGATCGTTGCAAGAAAATATCCTTTTCAGCAGATGGATAACGGCCGTTTTTTAGATTATCACAATTTATTTCTTCCAGCAAGAAATCTAGCTCGGAACTAACGATTTTCAACTGTTGAAGCGATTCTAGAAAAATACTCGGACGCACTTTTTTGTTTTTACGGATACGTTCAAAGATGACACTTACTTGATCTAAGTAATAGACCGGATCGACATCGCCGATCAAATCTATTAGTTCGTCATAAACCGATAGATTTTGCAGCTGGCGATTTGCTTCAAAAAAAGCCGGCAGCGTTGGTGGCCATGGCGCTTCTGCGTATGAGATCATCTGAAAACTTTCATGGGCCAAGGAATAAACAATCCCCTGCTCCACCTCCTGCAAACAACCATAGAAGTATTTTTTTTCATTACTTAATGTCGCAAAGTTTTTGAGAAAACCAGCGATTTCTTGTGTTGACCAATCAAGGGCATCTTGATAAAAACCGTCACTTTCTTGCAGCTGCTTTTGATCTTCTTCAGTATAAACAGGAAAACCTAAAAAATAGCGTCGATTTTGGCGGATGATCAAAGCTGATGCGATCAGACGGTCAAGGGTTTTATCAAATGACACCTCTGGAAACTTCGTTTTTAGCTCTCGTAGTGTCGGCGGTTCTTGACAGCTTAAAAGCACATGAACCAAATCATGGAATTCAGAAGATGCCACTATCGGTTGCAACGAACGATAATGGGGACTATAAAAAAATTTCACTGTGTGTACTCCTTATTAAAAAAATCATGAAAAATGCTGGCTTGATCTACCAAAACAGATCTCACCAGCACTCTGACATTTATCCTTATTATCCTTCGAAAACCGCTGTTAATTGAGGAACGATTTGTTTTTTACGAGAAACAACGCCAGGTAAAAAGGCACGATGGTTCGTTAATGTCGTTTCAAACGCTGCTTCTACTGGGGCAATTGGTTCACCAACAACTAATAGCTCAGAATTACTGTCTAAGATATCAGTAGCAACAAGCAAGAACAAATCATAGCCATTTGCTGACATTGATTCTTTCATGGCAGCTTCCAATTCTGCTTGACGGTCAAAGACCTCTTTTAGGTCGACTGTATTGACTTGTCCGATACGGATGTTTTTCCCGCCCATTGGGAAGCTTTTTGCATCAAGATCCAGCAATTCTGCGGCTGATTTCGTCCCAAGATTTGTGCCGGCTTTCAACATATCCAATCCGTATGCTTCCAGTTCAACACCTGCTAAAACCGCTAATTCTTTTGCTGCCGCTACATCTTCATCGGTACATGTTGGCGATTTGAACAACAATGTATCGGAGATGATCGCTGAAAGCATGATTCCTGCGATCGCTTTTGGAATTTCCACTTGATTTTCTTTGTATAACTTCAATACGATCGTACTGGTACAACCAACAGGTTCTGCACGATAAAACAACGGATTGGCTGTCTCAAAGTTAGCAATACGGTGATGATCAACCACTGCCAACACTGTAACATCAGCGATATCTGCCGCACTTTGCTGAAACTCATTGTGATCCACCAGCATTACTTCTTGTGTTTCCTTAGTTACTGAATCGATTACACGAGGAGCAGGCAGGCTAAAGGTGTCTAGTGCAAATTGTGTTTCTTCATTCGGTGTACCTAGCGCCACCGCTTCACAGTCTTTCCCAAGTTGATTTTGTAAGTTTGCAAAGGCAATCGCTGCACCAATAGCGTCGGTATCAGGATTTTGGTGACCGAATACTAATATTTTCGACATTTCTTCATCGCTCCTATTTCAATTGATATTCACTTTCTAATCATAGTAAAAAAACAGGAAAGAAGCAATAGCAATCTCTTCTTTCCTGTTTTGATCAACGGGTTAAGTAGCCTTTATAGTCATCTACATGGAGCAAACGTTTGGCATTTTTCACCCGATCTTCGGTTGGTGGTTCGATCCCTTCAAGGGGATATTTCAAGCCTAGCTCATCCCACTTGTATTTCCCCATCGTGTGATAAGGTAAGATCTCAACTTTATCGACATTCTTCAACGTCTTGATAAATTCATCCAAACGGATCAAGAAGTCATCATAATCGCTTCTAAAAGGAACCAGGACGTGACGAATCCAGACAGGTTGATTGATCTCTGAAAGATAATTCGCCATATCCAAAATATTATCATTGGATTGCGTGGTTAGCTCTTTATGGGCTTTGTTATCGATATGTTTGATATCAAACAACAGCAAATCGGTCACAGTCATCAACTCTTGAAACTTACTGAAAAAAGGCTCTTCTCGTGTAAATGGTTTTCCGCAAGTATCCAATGTTGTGCTGACCCCTTCTGCTTTGGCTTTACGAAACAGATCGATCAGAAAGTCCATTTGAAGTAACGGTTCCCCGCCACTAACGGTGATCCCACCTTTTTGTCCCCAGAATTCGCGATATTTCAACGCCTCTTCTAAGACGTCATCGGTCGTTCGTTCGACACCCGTGCCAATCTTCCAAGTATCTGGATTATGACAAAACTGGCAACGCATGCGGCATCCTTGCATGAATACAATAAAACGGATACCTGGTCCATCTACTGATCCAAAACTTTCTGTTGAATGTACTTGTCCTGTTACTGCCATAATGCTCTTCCTTTCTTCGAAACGACGGATGACCATGCTCCGTCTGATACTCTCAAAACAAGAGGCGGCGGATTTTCCCGTCCGCCGCCTGAAGTTGTTGCTTATTACATTGCTTCGTGCATTGTACGAGCAATGACATCATCTTGTTGTTCTTTGGTTAATTTAATGAAATTAACCGCATAACCAGAAACCCGAATCGTTAATTGTGGGTATTTTTCTGGGTGAGCTTGCGCATCAAGTAATGTATCACGGTTAAATACGTTGATATTTAAGTGGTGACCACCTTTTGCTGCATAGCCATCTAGCATTGTTGCTAGGTTTTCTTGTTGTGTCTCATCGTCACGACCTAATGCTTTAGGTACGATTGAGAAGGTGTTTGAAATACCATCTAATGAGTAATCATATGGTAATTTCGCAACTGACGAAAGACTTGCTAATGCACCATGCGTATCGCGGCCATGCATTGGGTTTGCACCTGGAGCAAATGGTGCACCTGCACGACGTCCATCAGGCGTGTTCCCTGTTTTCTTCCCATAAACCACATTAGAAGTGATTGTAAGGATCGAAGTTGTATGTTTTGCATCACGATATGTTTTTGTGCGTTTTACTTTCTTCATGAAAGCTTTCAACAAGTTGACTGCGATATCATCTACACGGTCATCATTGTTTCCGTATTTAGGATAATCGCCTTCGATTTCGTAATCTTCAACAATGCCGTTTTCATCACGAATCGTACGAACTTTGGCATATTTAATCGCTGATAATGAATCAACTGCAACAGAGAAACCAGCGATACCAGTAGCCATCGTACGTAGAATATCTGTATCTTGGAGCGCCATTTCAATGCGTTCATAAGAATATTTGTCATGCATGTAATGAATGATGTTCAATGTGTTCACATACAGATCACAAATCCAGTCCATCATTGTGTCATATTTTTCCATTACTTCGTTGTAATCCAAGTATTCAGAAGTAATTGGTTGGAATTTTGGTCCAACTTGTGCTTTTGATTTTTCATCGACCCCACCGTTGATTGCATACAACAATGTTTTCGCTAAGTTGGCACGAGCACCAAAGAATTGCATTTGTTTCCCGATGCGCATTGCGGATACACAACAAGCGATTCCGTAATCATCGCCCCAATGTCCACGCATCACATCATCGTTTTCATATTGAATCGCTGATGTTTGGATCGACATTTTCGCACAGAATGTTTTGAAGTTATGAGGCAAACGTGTTGACCATAAAACAGTCAAGTTTGGTTCTGGTGCTGGACCTAAGTTTGCTAGCGTGTGTAAGAAACGGAAGCTGTTTTTTGTTACCATGTGGCGTCCATCTTCACCCATACCAGCGATTGACTCAGTTACCCAAGTTGGGTCACCAGAGAACAATGCGTTGTAATCAGGCGTCCGAGCAAATTTCACAAGACGTAGTTTCATGACAAAATGGTCAACGATTTCTTGTGCTTCTTCTTCAGTGATCACGCCATTTTTCAAATCGCGTTCAACATAAATATCAAGGAAAGTTGACGTACGTCCCAATGACATTGCCGCACCATTTTGCTCTTTGATGGCTGCTAAGTAACCAAGATATAACCATTGGAATGCTTCTTTCGCCGTTTGAGCTGGTTTAGAAATATCAAATCCGTAAATGTTTCCTAATTCTTTCAATTCGCTTAAAGCGCGAATTTGTTCACTTAATTCTTCACGTTGGCGGATAATGTCTTCAGACATGGTTCCGTTTCCGCAATACAATAGGTCTTGTTGTTTTTCTTTGATCAAGAAATCCACTCCGTATAATGCAACACGACGGTAGTCACCAATGATCCGGCCACGGCCGTATGCATCAGGAAGACCTGTGATTACACCAGAACGACGAGCTGCTCTGATTTCAGGTGTATAGGCATCAAATACCCCTTGGTTATGTGTTTTACGGTAGTCGCGGAAAATGTGAGAAACTTCCGCATCGATTTCATAGCCGTAAGATTCTGCTGCTTGTTCTGACATGCGGATGCCGCCAAATGGTTGCAAGCTGCGTTTAAATGGTTTTTCCGTTTGGAAACCAACAACTGTTTCTAAGTTTTTGTCTAAGTAGCCAGGTCCATGAGAAGTAATCGTTGAAACGACTTTTGTATCCATATCCAATACGCCGCCAGCTTCACGCTCTTGCTTGTTCAGTTCCATGACTTGATCCCATAGCTTCGTCGTTGCTTCAGTAGCATCTGCTAGGAATTCATCTGTTCCGTCATAAGGTGTGTAGTTTTCTTGGATGAAGTCGCGTACGTTTACTTCTTCTTTCCAAGTTTTTCCTTTAAATCCATTCCATTGTTCCATCTGATGGACCTCCTTAAATTTTCTGTTCACTAATGTAACAGCTTTACGTGAACAGTATAACACACACCCTAATGATTGCAAGTGTTTTCAAGAATTATTTTGAACAATTTAGTTTTTTTTAAGATTTTTATTATTAAAAACGTTGATTTATAAGCATTTATCAAATGTGAATCTTTTATTAAAGTGCGTTTTTTATTAATGTGAAAGATTAATTAAGAGGCAAAAAAGCAACCATTCTGTACTGGTACAGAATGGTTGCTTTGTTATAATTTATAGTACAGAATCCTCTGCGATTGCAGGACTGATTTGTGTTTTCACTTCGTAGATTTGCCCCCCTGTTTTCTCATCCATGATAAATGAGCCGTTGGAGGTCCGATCATTGATCGGGATTTGATTCGTGATGACTTCAAAGGCTTGTCCTTTTTGGTTGGTTACCAGTAGCTGCTGGTTCTCTCCATTCCCCATATAGACTACGCGATGAGGGTTTTTCTTCAATTCCCGTAAGACCATCAATCCACGCTTCGCCCGTCCTAATTGGGTGATCTCTTGGGCTAGCATGCGTTTTGCTGCGCCACGTTGGGTAATCAGAACGATCGGTGTATCCCCTTCTGAATAAACTAACAACCCATTGATAAGATAATCATCCGCTTTAAGGTTCATCGCTTTGACCCCAGCTGCTTTTGGTCCCACAACGGGCACTTCATTAAGCGAATACCGTAAGCCAAAGGCAAGATGACTGACTAAAAAGACATCCATTTCTTCTGTTTGATCAGTCAAAAAGACATTGACTAATTCATCTGATTCATCTTTCAGCTTCATGATCGTCATTGGCCGTGTCTTATAGGTGCGCCAAGGTTCAAATTCCGTCATTCGTGTTTGTTTAATCATGCCGTTTTTACTGATCAGCACAAAGTTTTTCAACGGATCGATCTCTTTGTAGGCAAAGACCCCAATGATCATTTCATCTTGCGCCAGTGTCATAACCGTTTGCGAAATATGTTCGCCTAGATCTTTCCATTTTAAATCAGGCAATTCATGAACCGGACGATAGATCGTGTTTCCTTTATTGGTTACCAATAACAGATGATCCAACGTATTCATTTGGTTGCTGTAAAGTAAAGAGTCGCCTTCTTTCATGCCGATCTCTTCTGGTTTTGAGGCACCGTAAGAACGCAAACTGCTGCGTTTGACATAACCGTCTCTTGTGACTGTCACGACGACTTCTTCTTGCGCGACTAAAACTTGTGTTTCGATCTTGATTTCTTGAATTTCGGCTTCGATCTCAGTCAATCGCGGTGTCGAATATTTTTTCTTGATCTCCCGCAATTCCTTTTTGATCACTTTCAGTAATTCACTTTCCTCATTTAAAATCGTTGTCAATTCAGCGATCGTTTCAGCAAGTTCTTTCGCCTCTGCTTGCAATTGTGTGATATCCGTATTGGTCAAGCGGTACAACTGTAAGTTCACAATGGCTTCTGCTTGCTCTTCCGTAAAACCGTGCTGAACAACCAGATTGTTTTTGGCATCTTTTTTGTCTTTACTGCCGCGAATGGTGGCGATCACTTCATCAAGAATCGATAAAGCTTTGATTAACCCATCGACGATATGCTGTCTCTTTTGGGCTTTTTGCAGTTCAAAACGACTGCGTTTTTCGATCACTTCACGCCGATGCTTGATGTAGCTTTCTAAAATCCGTTTCAAACCGACTTGTTGGGGGCGCATATTGTCGATAGCCACCATGTTGAAGTTGTAGTTGATCTGCAATTCGGTATTTTTAAATAAATAATTTAAAATTCCTTGTGCATTTGCTTCTTTTTTCAGCTCGACAACGATCTGCAAACCAGTACGGTCAGTTTCATCACGCACTTCAGCAATCCCGTCGATCCGTTTATTCAAACGAATCTCATCCATTTTTTTGACTAGATTGGCTTTATTGACCTCATAGGGAATCTCATTGATAACGATTTGCTGCTTGCCACCTTTGATGTCTTCGATCTTGGTTTTCGAACGCAGGATCACTTTGCCTTTGCCTGTTTCATAGGCTTTTTTGATTTCTTCTTTCCCTTGTAAAATCCCTCCTGTTGGAAAATCAGGGCCGGGAATATACTTCATCAGCTGATCCAAAGAAGCTTGCGGATGGTCGATCAAATAGACCGTTCCATCAATGATTTCCCCTAAATTATGGGTGGGAATTTCCGTTGCATACCCAGCTGAGATCCCAGTTGAGCCATTGACTAACAGATTTGGGTATTTTGCTGGTAAGACAGTTGGTTCTTTTTCGGTATCATCAAAATTCCACACCAATTCGACGGTGTTTTTTTCGATATCTTTTAACAGCTCACCGCTTAATTCTGAAAGTCGTGCTTCGGTATAACGCATGGCAGCTGGCGGATCACCATCCATACTCCCGTTGTTTCCGTGCATTTCAATCAAAATCTGACGCAATTTCCAGTCTTGGCTCATGCGGACCATTGCTTCATAAATACTCGAGTCACCATGGGGATGAAAGTTCCCCATGATATTCCCGACTGATTTCGCTGATTTGCGGAAGCCTTTGTCATACGTATTGCCGTCTTGGTTCATGGCGAACAAGATGCGCCGCTGAACCGGTTTTAACCCATCACGAATATCTGGCAATGCCCGTTCTTGAATAATGTATTTGGAATATCGACCGAAGCGATCTCCCATCACTTCTTCCAATGTCAATTCTTGTATATTGCTTCTGTGTTCCAAGAGACCACCTCCTATTCCTTAACTAAATGTTTGCTTTCTGCTTGTTCGGTATCCATTAACTTTTCATCAACTAATTCCGGTACCGTATCTTCTTTTTTATCCAAAATACTGCCATCTTCTTCTAAACTGAATTGAACATGGCTTTCGATCCACTTCCGACGAGGTTCTACCTTGTCCCCCATCAAAGTGGTGACGCGACGTTCTGCTTGAGCCGCATCATCGATTCTTACCCGAATCAGCGTCCGCGTTTCTGGGTCCATCGTCGTTTCCCACAATTGATCGGCATTCATTTCCCCCAACCCTTTGTAGCGCTGAAGCATATAGCCTTTACCGATTTTTTGGGTCAGTTTGCTTAGTTCATCATCCGTCCAAGCATATTCGACTACTGCCTTTTTCCCTAACCCTTTAGACACTTTATACAAAGGTGGCAAAGCAATGTATACTTTTCCCGCTTCGATCAAAGGTTTCATATACCGGTAGAAAAACGTTAAAAGCAGCACTTGGATGTGCGCCCCATCGGTATCCGCATCGGTCATGATAATGACTTTGTCATAATTGCAGTCTTCAATCGAAAACTCTGGGCCAACACCGGCACCGATAGTATAGATCATGGTATTGATCTCTTCATTTTTCAAAATATCCTGCATCTTGGCTTTTTCTGTATTGATAACTTTGCCTCGTAACGGTAAAATCGCTTGGAACTTGCGGTCACGGCCTTGCTTCGCTGACCCGCCGGCTGAGTCCCCCTCCACCAAATACAATTCATTTTTCTTAGGATTACGAGACTGAGCAGGCGTTAATTTTCCAGAAAGCAGTGACTCACCTTTTTTGCGTTTCTTTCCTGTGCGGCTTTCTTCTCTCGCCTTTCTGGCAGCTTCACGGGCCTCTCTTGCTTTGATCGCTTTACGAACCAGCATTTGACTCATTTCACTGTTTTCTTGCAGGTAATAGCCTAGTTGCTCGCCAATCACATTGTCTACAGCATTTCTTGCTAAGGGTGTTCCTAATTTCCCTTTGGTCTGTCCTTCAAATTGCAAAAGATTTTCTGGAACACGGATCGACAGCACGGCCGCTAAGCCTTCACGAAAATCACTACCTTCAAGGTTCTTATCTTTTTCCTTCAACAAATTGACCTTGCGGGCATATTCATTGAAAGCTTTCGTCATTGATGTTTTCATCCCAACTTCATGGGTACCACCATCTTTGGTACGTACATTGTTGACAAAGGACAAGACATTTTCCGAATAGCCATCATTGTATTGAAAGGCAAGTTCTACCTCGATTGCTTCTTTGGTACCGGAAAAATAAACCACCTGGGTCAAGGTATCTTTTTCTTCATTTAAATAATCAACGAATTCTTTGATGCCTTCTTCATATAAAAAAACTTCATGAATTGGTTCTTCCCCACGTTCATCCGTCAGGGAGATTTTGACCCCTTTTAGCAAGAAAGCCGATTCTCTTAAACGTTCTGCGAGAATTTCATAGGAGAATTTGGTTGTTGAAAAGATCGTGTCGTCAGGTTTAAAGGTGACTGTGGTTCCAGTTGGTTTACGAGTTTTGCCGATTTTTTTCAAAGTACCAGCTGGTTTCCCACCGTCTTTGAAGCTCTGTTTGTATTCGATGCCATCACGAACGATGACTACTTCCAGCCAGCTGGATAGAGCATTTACAACACTGGCACCAACCCCATGAAGGCCGCCAGAAGTTTTGTAGCCTCCTTGGCCAAACTTCCCGCCGGCATGTAGCACTGTGAAGATCACTTCAACAGTAGGGATTCCCGATGCATGTGTCCCGACCGGCATTCCTCGCCCATTGTCTCGAACACTGATACTATTGTCTTTGTGGATCGTAACATCGATTTCATTGCCGTATCCAGAGAGTGCCTCATCAACCGCATTATCGACGATTTCATACACTAAGTGATGTAAGCCGCGGCTATCGGTCGAGCCGATATACATTCCTGGCCGTTTTCTTACTGCTTCTAGGCCCTCTAAGACCTGAATGGAAGCATCATTATATTCTGTGGTTTTCTTTGCCAAACCCACCGCTCCTTTAATCTTGATCAGTCCTTTTTTACTGCTGAAAGGACTGCAAAAAAAATCTTAACACAAAATACGCTTTTTTCAAGCGAACATTTTTCTAAACTATCTTATCCTTTTTCCTTTGTTTGCACAAGCTAGAGTCACAAAATGGCTTGTTTGTGTTTCACAGCTCCGAGGAAAGCTGGTTTTCTTCTTTCCCTGACTAGCGAAAGATTTTCTTATTGTTGGAAAGGCGTTTTCATGCTAAAATTGCCCTAGCCTTGCAAAGAAAGTTGGTTATTATGAATACGATTCTTTTATTTATTGTTGCTTACCTTTTAGGTTCGATCCCCTCGGGTGTTTGGATTGGCCAATTGTTTTTCAAAAAAGATATTCGCCAATTCGGCAGCGGCAATACGGGAACGACCAATACATTTCGCGTTTTAGGAAAGAAAGCCGGGATCGTTGTTTTATTGATGGATATCTTAAAAGGAACTTTGGCAACCAGTTTGCCTGTCCTCTTTGGTCTCCATACCGTCAATCCGCTCTGGTTTGGGGTCTGCGCGATCTTAGGTCATACCTTTCCGATCTTTGCCAAGTTTAAAGGCGGCAAAGCGGTGGCGACAAGTGCTGGGATGCTCTTAGGATACAATCCGCTCTTTTTCATTTATTCTTCATTGATTTTTGTTATCTGTCTTTATGTGACAAGTATGGTAAGCCTGACCAGTATGATCGCGGCGTGTTTGATCACCTTATCGACGGTCGTTTTGCCTTTTATCGCCCCTGCGATATTGCCTGAGCAAAACTGGTTGCTGACCTTCATCGCGATCGGCGTAACGATTTTTATCTTTATTCGCCATCGCGAAAATATTTCACGTATTAAAGACGGGACTGAAAGTCGGGTACCGTTTGGTCTGAATAAGCGTCAAGCGAACAAATAAGCAGAAGCTGAGAAAAGTGCAATGACTTTTCTCAGCTTCTTTTTGCCTGCTTTTATTTGACTGTGATCGAGTACTTTGTTTCAAATAACTCCTCAGGCGAAAGTGCTTGAATACCCAATTTTTCTGAAAGCTCACCGGAAGCTTCCAGTGTATCTGCGATACCGCACCATGGTTCTATACATAGAAACGGCGATTTTACGGGATACGTGGACCAAAAACCGACATACGGCATATTATTGTAGCTTAACGTAACACTATGAGGCGATTTCTCACTGCGAATCGAGTAGGAATGCAATCCTTTCGTTTCATAAACCAGCGCATCATTTGCAAACATATCGTGGGTCAAGCGCAAATCCGTATTCGTTTGACCGAGTGTGCGTTGTTCATAATCAATATAATTGCCTTTTAATGGCAATTTCACTCGTGATTTCTTTGGAGAAAAAGAAAGGTAGTAGTCTTCAAATGTCAGCCCTTTTTCAAGTGGGACGTTGAATGCAGGGTGTCCTCCAATGGAGAAGAATAGTTCTTTTTGACCGCTATTCTTTACTTGATATTTGACGACTAAGCCATCACCGCCTAATTCGTAACTGACATACAGCTGAAAATCAAACGGATACTTCGCTTTGGTTTCAGTTGAACTTTCTAATAGAAACAAGGCATAGTCTGTACGTTTTTCAACGACAGTAAACAACATGTCTCTGGCAAACCCATGACGGGGCAAATGATAACTTTTGCCCTCATGCTGATAGGTGTCCTCTTTTAAGGCGCCAACAATCGGAAATAAGATTGGTGCATGCTTTCCCCAGTGGTTTGGATCAGCTTGCCAAATATATTCAAGGTCATTGCTTGTATCAACTAAGCTTTGTAGCTCAGCCCCTCTTTCTGCAATTTTTGCTTGCAGATGACCCGCCGTGATGGTAACTGTCATAGTCTCATCTCCTAATATTGATGTTTCGTCAATTCCTCTTTAAAGCGGCTGTTAAGCACTTTTAAATAGGTGCCTTTCATCCCCAAAGAGCGGGATTCTATAATGCCGGCAGACTCTAGTTTACGCAAAGCATTTACGATCACCGACCGTGTAATTCCAATGCGATCAGCGATACTTGACGCGGTCAGACGACCTTCGTCTCCTTCTAATGCCTCAAAGATCGCTTGAACAGCTTTCAACTCACTATAAGAAAGGGTGTTGATTGCCATTTGAACAGCTGTGGTACTGCGAACATCTTCTTCGATACTGCGGGATTTTTGGTACAAGAATTGCATACCAACAACTGTCGCACTGTATTCCGCTAATACCAAATCGTCGTCATCAAAGGACTTATCGATTCTGGAAAGAATGATCGTACCTAAACGTTCTCCTGCACCGTAAATCGGTACGATGGTCGTTAGTCCGTTGGGATACAGCTCACGGCCTTCTACAGGAAAAGCGGTCATATCATCACTGATTGGCACATTAGCTTCTGTGGAAGTCAGGTGATCGACTAAATCTGTATAATTTTTAGGAAACTGTTTTTCAACAAACATTTTTTTGATGCGTTCATTATTGACATCATGGTTCTCAACAAAACCTAACACGCTACCGTCAATGCTAATAATATACGCATTGCTGTCTAGGATGTTTCCTAAAATGACAGCCATCTTGTCGTAAGGCAAATCAGAAGCTAAATTAAAGGTGTTTTTTTGCTGCAATAATTCGTTGATTTGTCTTGTCTTTTCTAATAATGTTTTCATTGGTCCGCTCCCTTTATAAAATATACCGGCTTAAGTCTTCATCTTTTGCGATGGACGCAAGTTTTTCTTCCACATACGCTTCTGTGATGGTGATTTCACCCATTTGCATCTCAGATGCTTCAAATAATAAGTCTTCAAGTAGTTTCTCTAGAATCGTATGCAAACGACGAGCACCAATATTGTCGGTATCGCGATTCACTTGATAAGCAATTTCGGCAATTTTCTCGATAGCTTCCATCGTAAAGACTACTTTGACATTTTCGGTTCCTAACAAGGCAATGTATTGCTTGACTAAGGCATTGTTGGGCTCCGTTAAAATTTTAACAAAGTCTTCTTTTGTCAAATCATCTAGTTCCACACGAATCGGGAAACGCCCTTGCAATTCAGGGATCAGATCGCTTGGTTTCGACAGGTGGAATGCCCCAGAAGCAATAAAAAGGATATGGTCTGTTTGTAGGGTTCCGTATTTCGTATTGACTTGCGATCCTTCAACGATCGGCAAGATATCTCTTTGCACCCCTTCACGAGAAACTTCTCCTGACTGCTGTGATTTCGAAGATACTTTGTCGATTTCATCTAGAAAAATGATGCCACTAGATTCTGCTAAACGTAATGCTTCACTATGAATATCCGCGTCGTTGACCAGTTTTGAGGATTCTTCTTGAATCAGCAATTCTCGTGCTTCTTTTACGGTTACTGTGCGTTCAATTTTCTTTTGCGGTTTCAATGCTCCTAAGGTTTCATTCAAATCGATCCCCATTTGTTCTAAGCCATTGTTCATCATCGGTGCTTGATTTTTCGGCTCATCGACTTGGATCGTCACTTCCCGGTTGTCTAAAAGGCCCTTTTCTAATTGCTCAAAAATGGCTTGACGGTTGCTGCGAATCTCATCCGTCAATTCTTCTTTTGGCTCTTCTGGTTGTTGTGCGGCGTTGAACATATTCATCATTTGTTCATAAGGATTGGTATTCTTTTTCTGTTCCTTTTTAATACCAGGAACTAAGACTTTTACTAAACGACGGTTGGCTTTTTTCTCTGCTTGGATCCGCACGTTTTTATATTGTTCTTTTTTCACGATTTGGATCGCATTCTCAACGAGGTCACGTACCATCGATTCTACGTCTCGACCGACATAGCCGACTTCCGTGAATTTCGTCGCTTCTAACTTAACGAAAGGTGCATCAACGATCTTTGCTAAGCGTCTCGCAATTTCCGTTTTACCAACCCCTGTTGGTCCGATCATCAAAATATTTTTTGGTGTGACATCTTGTTGCATCTTTTCATCTAATTGCAGCCGGCGGTAGCGATTTCTCAAAGCAACAGCCACTGATTTTTTGGCGTTGGTTTGTCCAACGATGTATTCATCTAATTCTTTCACGATTTCTCGTGGTGATTTGTTTTGGTTTGTCATATCGTCATCCCTCTTTAAAACTCTTCTACAATGATATTGTGATTCGTAAAGACACAAATGTCTGCGGCAATATTCAAGGCACCTTCAGCAATTTCTTTGGCAGATAGTTCACCGCCATAACGTTTCATCGCACGGGCTGCTGCTAATGCATAGTTTCCACCTGAACCGATGGCTAAGATCCCTTCATCTGGCGAAATGACTTCGCCTGTCCCAGAGACCAAAAGCATCTCCTTATCATTCATGACGATCAGCATCGCCTCTAATTTTTGCATCGACTGCTGAGTCCGCCATTCTTGTGCCAATTCTACTGCAGCTCGTTGCAAATTTCCGTTGTATTCATTTAGTTTTCCTTCAAATTTTTCTTCCAAGGTAAAGGCATCTGCCACACTGCCGGCAAAACCAACGATCACTTCACCGTTGTAAATTCGACGGACTTTCCGAGCGGTTCCTTTCATAACGACCTGTTCTCCCATCGTTACTTGTCCGTCACCGGCCATGGCAAATTTCCCATCTTTTTCAACCGCACAGATGGTGGTTGAATGAAATTCTGACTTCATTTATGTTCCTCCTGTACCAATTTTACGCGCGTGGATGAAATTGGCGATAATTTTTTTGTAAACTGTCTTTGGTGACATGCGCATAAATCTGTGTCGTCGATAGATTGGCATGCCCCAACAATTCTTGAACGGTCCGCATATCGGCGCCGTTGTTTAATAAATGGGTTGCAAACGTATGCCGAAGCATATGAGGATGGATTTTACTGTCTAAACTGCTTTTTCGAATGATTTGATTCAAAACATATTCGATCCCAGTTGCAGTGATCCCGTCACCAAGATGATTCACGAAAAGGATCTCGTGTTCCTTGTTCTGCTTTTCCATCAGCTGTTTGCGTCCTGAGGAAAGATAGCGTTTGACTGCTGCTTGTGCGTAACTACCGAAAGGAACATAGCGATCCTTATTCCCCTTCCCATGGATCAGTAATACGCCACTTTCCCAATCGATTGCCCCCAGTGTGAGACTGCTGCACTCACTGACCCGCAAACCTGAACCATAAAGGACTTCTAACAATGCTTGATTGCGCTGTTGTAGTGGCTCATCGCCAACAACACTTTGAAAGAGAGCATCCATTTCCTTCTCATAAAAAAAACGCGGCAATTTGGCGTTTTTCTTTTTTAAATGAATGTAGGCGAAAGGATTCTCTTTGACGATCTCATGCTTGGTTAGAAACTGATAAAAAGATCGCAAACTAGCCATTTTACGACTGATGGAATTACGGCTGTACTCTCGTTCCGTCAAATAGCTTAGATAGACGCGAACATCGCGGTATTCCACTGCTAATGGGTCTTCATTGCCAGACTCTTTTAAGAAGTGAAAAAAATCGCCCATATCTTCTTGATACGCTTTTTTTGTCTTTTTCGAATACCCTCTTTCAACAATAAGATAACGAAAAAACTCTTCTTGAAACTGATCTGTTTGCAAATTAACCCCCCTTTTCATGATTCGAAATAACTTTAGCATAGACCACAAAAAAAAACAAATGAATTGTCAGAATTTAATCAATATTTCAAAGTTTAGACATAATTGTGAAAACTTTCTAAGAATCTACGTAAGATTCTTATCTTTGTTCAGAAAGATCCGTTAAATGCGCCAGAAAAACGTACCAGTCCCTCTCCTCAAAAGAAAGAGGGACTGATACGTTTCCACTTATTTGCTTTTATTCGATTGGATCAGTTGTTGGCTGATGCGAACCAGTGCTTTCAGATACAGCCTGAACTAGCTCTTTGTTTCCTTGTTTTGTGGACATCGTGTCATTGATTAACCCAACTAAGTCTAATCCGGTTGTCTCTTTGATCGTATCAAAGGTTCGCGCTAAACCAGCTTCCCCCATTGATTGAAGACCATCATTGCCGCCAAAGCTAACCACTTTATCAATATTGCTCAGTGGCGCATTGACCTCTTTCGCGATTTCAGGCAGCACTTTGATGAACTCCATCAAAATACCAGCTTCGTTCAGTTTGGTCAAAGCAATCGCCATCTTTTCACGGCTTTCCGCTTCGGCTTGACCGACTTTTGCGATCCGTTCCGCGTCGGCACTACCTAGTTTTTCAATTCGTTCGGCTTCTGCTTGGGCAGCTAATTTGACTTTTTCCGCTTCCGCTTGTGCTCGTGCGATTTCTCTTGCTTTGTCTGCTAAAGCGTTTTGTTCAACCACATATTTATCCGCTTCGGCTTTTTTACGGACAGTTGCATTCAATTCTTTTTCCGTCAATTCCGCTTGTTTTTCTTGAATCTCGATATTTTTTTCTTGTTCGATCAATTGAACTTTCATTTGTTCGCCGACTGCGATCTGTTCCGCTTTCGCATCCGCAACTTCGCGTTCTTGTTTGTATTGTGCTTGTTTCAATGCCATATCTTTTGTCGCTTCTGCGATTTCTGTTTGGCGACGGATCTCTTCATGCTGTGCCAATTGCTCATTCTCAGCTTGCTTGATTCGAGTTTCTCTTAAGGCATTGGATTCCGCTACTTCGGCATTTTTTTTCACTTCAGCAATCTGAGGGCGTCCTAACGCATCCAAGTAGCCATTGCTGTCGCTGACATCTTTGATCGTAAACGAAACGATCTCCAACCCCATTTTCTTCAAGTCCGTAGAGGCAACTTCTTGCACTTGTTCCGCAAAATCATCGCGGTTTTTATAGATGGCTTCTACCGTCATCGTTCCTAGAATCGCCCGTAAGTGACCTTCTAAGACTTCTTGGGCTTCATCTTCCAATTCACCTGTGGATTTGCCTAAGTATTGCTCAGCAGCTGTCTTGATCGACTCGGTACTGTTGCCGACCTTTACAAGCACCGTCGCACTGGCTTTGATCGGTACGCCTTGTTCCGTATAAACTTCTGGTGTCCCAATCTCTAACTTGTGGGTCAATAAACTTAATTTATGGGCTTTTTGAACAATAGGAATCACAAACGTCCCACTGTTTTTTAAGATTTTGATGCCTTCTTTTCCTAAAAACGACCCCGTAACAATCAATGCTTCATCGGGTTTCCCAATGCGATAGCGTATCATCAAAAAAGCGATCAATAAAACAACGAGGACAACACCCCATAAAATCGGATTACTTAAAAAATCTACTGCTGATCCTGTATCCACCATAACGTAACACTTCCTATTCTATAAAATTTTTACTTTCCACCACCAACGCGATCCCTTTTTTATCAAAATCGACAATGATGACTTTGGTTCCGACTGGCAATCGAACATTGTTTTCACGATCTTCTTCCCGAAAAAAACGTGCAGGATAAACAGAACGTGCACCTTGACTCCCTATCTCCATGACTTCGCCGATTGTATCTCCGACAATCTTTTCCGTCAGTTCACCGATCACAAAATCATTGCGACTAATGACATTGCTGCGGTTTTTGTCTGTGATGCGATTGTAAAGCCACATAATGGGACCTAACAGCAAACTAAATAAAACAAAGACAACGAAAATGACCCCGACCAAAAGGATCAGCCATCCTAAAAATTGAATTACTGTAGGAAAACGCTGTAAATAGTTTTGAATCAAATGAATCCATTCTCCAATCACCATCTTCACCACCTTCTGTCATTGTTACTGTCTATCATAAGTCACCTTGATTAAAGTTTCAAGACAAATTAAAAAAAAACCTTCTTACCATTTATTAGTAAGAAGGTGATGACTCATCGCTCTTATAGTTGTTCTTTGGCTTCTTCTAAGGCAGCTAATGCCCGGTTTGCCAATGCTTCATAACGAGATTTTTTATCTCTGATTCGTTCTGGAAGTTCTGGCAGCAAACCAAAGTTGGCATTCATCGGTTGGAAGTGTTTGCCTTCTGCATGAGTGATATAATACGCCATACTGCCAATTGTCGTCTCTTGTGGCATAATGATCGGCGCTTCCCCTTTTGCAAGTTTGGCAGCGTTGATCCCGGCCATCAATCCACTGGCTGCACTTTCAACATACCCTTCAACGCCTGTCATCTGACCAGCAAAAAAGAGGTCTTCACGTTTTTTCGATTGGTACGTTTGTTGTAACAACTCTGGTGAATTCATAAAACTATTCCGATGCATCACGCCGTAGCGCACAAATTCTGCCTCTTCCAAACCAGGGATCATACGGAAAACCCGTTTTTGCTCGCCCCATTTTAAATGTGTTTGAAAACCAACGATGTTGTAAAGAGAAGCAGCCGCATTGTCTTGACGCAACTGAATCACTGCGTAGGGACGTTTGCCGGTTTTCGGATCTTCCAATCCAACTGGTTTCATCGGACCAAACAACATGGTTTTCGGTCCACGGCCAGCCATAACTTCGATTGGCATACATCCTTCAAAAAATTTTTCTTTTTCGAATTCTTTCAAAGGGGCCACTTCCGCATTGACTAAAGCTTCACGAAACGCATAAAACTCCTCTTCGTTCATTGGACAGTTCAGATAGGCTGCTTCGCCTTTGTCATAGCGTGATTTCAAATAAACTTTATCCATATTGATGGTGGATTTATCGACGATCGGTGCTGCTGCGTCATAGAAATAAAATCCTTCTGATCCGTTAAAAGCTTGGATCGCTTTGGATAAAGGTTCAGAAGTCAAAGGTCCAGTTGCAATCACGGTGATCCCATCTGGAATTTCAGTGATCTCCTCTTCGATGACAGTGACTAAAGGATGTTCTTTGACACGTTTGGTGACTAACTCTGAAAAATCATCACGATCAACAGCTAAAGCACCACCTGCTGGAACCGCTGTTTTGTCTGCAGAGGTAATAATCACTGAATCTAAGCGACGCATCTCTTCTTTCAAAACACCGACCGCATTTGTTAAATTGTTGCCTCGTAGTGAATTCGTACAAACAAGCTCGGCAAAATTATTTGTATGATGGGCTTCTGTCGATTTCTTAGGACGCATTTCATAAAGCTTTACTGCGACACCTGCTTGCGCTGCTTGCCAAGCAGCTTCGCTTCCGGCTAAACCGGCACCAATAACATTGATTTCTTTCATAGTGCTCTCCTTTTATTTCAAAAGCTCGCCTCTTGTCATAAGAAACTGCTTGTATTAATCAAAAGGACCGGCACTTTCTTTTGTCAGCCAACATCAAGGCTGACCGTTCAAAAGAATGCGCCGATTCTTTTTTTAACAGGGAATCCTGCTAGTTATTTTTGCACATTTTCTTCATAGTCCCCATTGATACACACGACTTGCTTGCCGCCTTTGACTTTCTTCTCGACTAAGTAATTATCACATTTCGGACAATTACGGCCTACAGGTTTGTCCCAAGAAGTAAAGTCACAGTCCGGATAACGGGTACATCCATAAAACAACCGATTTTTTTTCGATTTGCGTTCAACAACTTGGCCTTGGTGACAGACCGGGCACTCAACGCCGATTTCTTTGACGATTGGTTTCGTGTTGCGACAGTCAGGGAAATTACTACAGGCATAAAATTTTCCGTAGCGACCTAATTTGATCACCATTGGATGGCCACAAAGATCACAGTCAAAGCCTGCAGGTTCGTCTTTGATTTGGATTTTTTCGATACTTTCTTCTGCGGTCGTCAATTCTTTTTCAAATGGACGGTAGAATTGATCGACGACTTTGACCCATTCTTCTTTCCCAGCTTCAATGCTATCCAAGCTATTTTCCATTTCAGCAGTAAAATGCATATCAACGATTTGCGGGAAGAATTCCTCGATCAATGAATTGACGATCTCACCAAGTTCAGTTGGCTCAAAACGTTTTTGTGTCAATTTCACATAATAACGTCGTTGGATTGTTTCCAACGTTGGTGCATAAGTTGAAGGACGACCCACACCGTTCTCTTCAAGGGTTTTGATCAAGGTGGCTTCACTGTAGCGGGCAGGTGGTTGAGTGAAATGCTGTTTTGGTTCGATCGATACGGATTGGACCACATCTCCTTCAATTAACTCTGGCAAAATGTTCTCTTTGTCTTCTTTGCCATCATCGCGCCCTTCCACATAGACCTGCATAAACCCTTTAAATTTGATCTTTGAACCATTGGCAATAAAGATGACACCATTTTGATCCAAGGTAACTTTCATTGTATCCAAAATCGCCGGCGTCATTTGACTAGCCACAAAGCGAGACCAGATCAAGCGATACAGTTTCAGTTGGTCTTTGTCTAAGAATTTCTCCATGGCTTCTGGCGTACGCATCACACTTGTTGGTCTTACCGCTTCATGGGCATCTTGTGCCCCTTGTGCATTCGCGCGTTTTTTGCCACCGTGCGCCGAGAACTCTGAACCATAAGTACTTTCAATAAATTCTGCCGCTTCGCCTTTGGCTGTGTCTGCGATTCGGGTCGAATCGGTACGCATATAGGTGATCAAACCAACGGTGCCTTGTTTACCAAGAGCGATCCCTTCATAGAGCTGTTGTGCGACCATCATGGTTTTCCGCGTTCGAAAGTTCAGTTTACGGGCTGCTTCTTGTTGCAAGCTACTGGTGGTAAACGGTGCCGCCGGGTTGCGTTTGCGTTCTTTCTTTTCAACCTTCGTCACTTGAAACTCTTTACTAGAAAGACGATCGGTGATTTCTTTTATGCTTTCAGCATTCGGTAATTTTTTCTTTTTGCCATCTAGGCCCCAAAAATTGGCTTTGAATTTTTTCGTGGCTTTTTTAAAGTTCCCATCGATGCTCCAATATTCTTCAGGAACAAACTCACGGATCTCTTTTTCACGATCTATAATAATCTTAAGCGCCACCGATTGAACACGGCCAGCACTCAATCCTTTTTTCACTTTACGCCAAAGGATTGGGCTCAATGAATACCCCACCAATCGGTCTAAAATCCGGCGCGCTTGTTGAGCGTCAACGAGATCTACATCGATCGTTCTTGGTTCTTTGAAAGCTGCCTTGACCGCATCCTTAGTGATCTCATTAAAGACGACTCGGTTTTTATCTTTTAAATCTAACCCTAGTAGAAAAGCTAAATGCCACGCAATAGCTTCTCCTTCTCTATCCGGGTCACTTGCGAGGTAGACTTTTTCGGCTTTTTTCGCAGCTGAGCGGAGACTTTTGATCACATCGCCCTTGCCACGGATCGAAATGTAATGCGGTTCATAGTCATTTTCGACATCAATTCCCATTTTACTTTTAGGAAGATCACGAATATGACCGACACTTGCGACGACTTTGTAATTTCGTCCAAGGTATTTTTCAATGGTTTTCGCCTTTGCCGGCGATTCCACGATTACTAAATATTTATATGCCATATAAAGAATGGCTCCTTCCTGAATTTTTCCTACTATTATATTCTATCAATCAGTGAACCTATCGTATGCAGATGAAACATACAAATCGTAGCTTATCATAGCTTTCAAGAAAAGGTTTGTCAAGGAAGGTTGATTGGAAAAATCAAAAAAAGGCTAACTCCTGTAAAATATCTGACACACTAATCGTACATTTTGCGCCATCTTGAATCAAGTGGTGACAACCTTTTGACTGATCGGAAATCATTTCACCAGGCACTGCAAAAACTTCTCGGCCATTTTCCATTGCTAATTGTGCCGTAATCAAAGAACCGCTTCTTTCTTTAGCTTCAATCACACAGATCGCTTTTGAAATACCGGCAATGATGCGATTGCGTAAGGGGAAGTGATGTCTTTCCGGTTTGGTGTCGTGAGAATATTCACTCAGTACTAGATGTTCTTGACGAATCTGCTGGAACAACGGATACGCAGAAGTAGGATAACAATGTTCCAAACCAGAAGCAATCACGGCAATGGTTTGTCCCCGATTTCTGATGGCTGATTCATGGGCAAAACTGTCGACGCCATTTGCTAATCCACTGACGATCGTATAGTTTTCTGTCACTAAAGGCGGGATCAGCTTTTCGCAAACTTTACGCGCATAGCGAGAAGCTGTTCTTGCGCCGACAAATCCAATCATGGGCGTTTGCAACAATTGCAGATTTCCTTCGTAAAATAGTAATAATGGTGGGTCCGCAATTTGTCTTAAAAGCATCGGATACTCCGCTGAAAAGAAGGTGAGGTAGTTTTGTCCCCCCATCTTTTGTGTGATATGCTCTTCTGTCATTTGCTCCCACGATCGGCGAAAGACCATCCTATGCTGTGGAAGGACGCCGATGGCAATCATCTCTTCCAACGAACAACGCATTTCTTTTGTTTCCAGCCAATGCCAAATAATCTTCCAGCAACCTTGCAGACCGATTCCCTGACAGTAGTACAGTTTTATCAACTGTTTTTCAAAATCTGTTGCTTGTTGATATTTCATAAACAAAGCCCTCTTTTCTTAGTGATCTTACTTATAAGATTCGCTAAAAAAAGAGGGATGGATGAAATTTATAGGTATTGTTTAACTGGGGCAAAGGTTTTTCGATGAATAGGGCAAATTCCATGGGCAGCTAACCCTTCTAAATGAACTTTGGTCCCATACCCAGCATTTTGATCAAACCCATAAAAAGGATACACATCATGAAAATCTTTCATTAAATTGTCACGATAGACTTTGGCAATGATACTTGCTGCGGCAATCGAAATGGAGCGGGCATCGCCTTTGATCAAGCTTTGTTGAGGGATGTCGGTCTCGATGGTCATCGCATCAATGAGCAAATGTTCCGGCTTGACCGCTAAGTCGATCAAAGCTTCTTTCATCGCCAGGCGGCTCGCTTGATAGATATTTATCCGATCGATTTCTTCAGGACTAACCACACCGATACCGACAGCAACGGCTTTATTTTGAATTTCGATAAACAGTTCTTCTCTTTTCTTCGCAGAAAGCTGTTTTGAATCATTTAACCCCAAAATCTGGCATTCTTTAGGCAGAATCACCGCAGCTGACACCACGGGTCCTGCTAAAGGTCCGCGCCCCACTTCATCTAAACCGGCGATAAAACGGGCGCCTTGTTGAAATGCTTCGTTTTCAAAACGCATCATTTCTTCGTATTTTTCCTGCAATAGCTGCTGTTTGACTAATTGTTTCTCATATCGTTGCAACAGCTTTTGGACCCCTGCGCGTTCATCTGCTAGCAATTCCTGCAAAAATGCCGGGTCATTAAAGGTTGGATCAAATAATCGCTCTTTGATTGTCTTAATCGGTTGTTTCATCTTGGCTTTCCATTTCCTCCACTCGATCTAGTGTATAACGGCCTAATTTTCCTTGCCGAATGTCAAAGACAACAAGCTCGCTTCCTCGATCATAGTTATCTTTATACCCACGTTTTTCAGTGATTTTCATCAACAGGTCCGGCGCTAACAACGCCTCTTCCTCCGCCTTTAGTTGGTAACGATTGGCGATTCTTTCAGGATAATAGCGGGCAAAAAAATCAAGTCCATACAATGCGATATCATCTAAATGGATCAGCTGATCTTTAATAGCCCCCGTCAATGCCAATTTTTTACCAATCTCAGGATCTTCAAATTTTGGCCATAAGATCCCAGGCGTATCTAGCAGCTCTAGATCAGTCCCAAAACGCAGCCATTGCTGTCCTTTGGTCACGCCGGGTTTATTACCCGTCTGAGCAATTTTCTTCCCTACTAAACGGTTCATCAAGGTTGATTTTCCGACATTCGGAATGCCAATCACCATCGCTCGAATCGCACGGGGCTTCAATCCTCTGGCTTTGTCACGAGCGATTTTTTCCTTCAAGACTTGCTTAGCCGTCGGGACAATGGCTTTGACGCCTTGATTGTCTTGGGCGTTGATCGCCAAGGCTAAATAGCCTTGTGCTTGGAAATAATGCTCCCATTTTTTGGTTTGAACGGGATCTGCTAAATCCGCTTTATTGATCAAGATCAATCGTGGTTTTTGCTGTAATAATTGGTCCAGCATGGGGTTGCGGGATGAGATCGGCAAGCGTGCGTCCACGAGTTCAAAAACGATATCCACGAATTTTAATTTCTCACTTACTTCACGTCTGGCTTTCGCCATATGGCCTGGAAACCATTGAATGGTCATTTGAACGTTTTCCTCCTTGGTACTTCTTCGAATTGGTAAAAAAAGACAGTAGTGTCTAAATCCATGCAGTATATACCTAACAAGAACGAGGACTATTTGCTCTAAAACCATCAGAGAAACTAGTCACACTGGGCATTTTGCTAAAATTGCTTTAGGACAATGTTCTTGTTCCAACCTCGTGCATAGGTAAAGCTTTCAGCGCGATTCTCATGCGTCATACGCGCTTTCTCGCTTTTTAATTTTGGGGAAGTGGTTGAAAAAAAGCTTGTCTACCCACTCATTCTTCCTTTTTTCTGACACCTTTACCATTAGACCGACTGTTTTTTACTACCTTTTATCTTCGTTATTGTACCATATTTCACACGACATGTTTCGTTCTGAGTAAGGTTAACAAGTCATTTTCTAGTGGATCTAGAGGAAAACCTGCTATCTTTGCTTCTTATCACTGGGAGTGATCAAATCATGCTGTTTTTTTCTTTTGATTCTGCTAATCACCAGCAGGAGTAGTAATAGTGTGGTGCTTACAACTAGCAGCACCCACAAATCCTGCTGGTTTGCTTTTTTTGCGGCATTTGTTTCATTTTCTTCATTGTAAGGAACCCTTTTGCCGCGAACCAATAAACGATGGCTATTGACCATATAGGGTGTGCAGGTTAGTAAGGTGACATAATCACTGCCTTTGACAATTTTTAGTGCTTCGGTATCATCAGGGGCGACCGTTTTAATCTGATCTATTTGATACGCCAACGTATCATCAAACGTTTCGATATAAAACTCATCGCCGATCTGCAGCTTAGGCAGATCCGTAAAGAGGGTTGCACTCGTTAACCCACGGTGTCCGCACAGAACTGCATGGGTATCTTCACCACCTATTGGATACGAAGCGCCCTCCAATAATGTTGCTCCTCTTTTTAACAACGTATCGGTGGTTTGATCAAAAATCGGGAGAGCGACACCAATCACGGGGATCTTTAAAACGCCGATCGTATGTCGTTCATAGTAATCAGGTGTATCGCCTGATTCTGAGTCCCTTGTTTCTGATAAATCTTGCGTTTCTTTGATTCCAGGATTGCTGGGATGCTGTGCCAGCTCTTGATTTACTCGTTCCAACTGGTTCCTTTTTTGTTGTTTTTCTATTTCACTCATTTTTTTAGCTTGGCTTTGGTAGTAGCTGATCAACTGTTGATCCAAAAAGGTGTTGAGCTGATTACTTACAAAAGGATAACTGATGATCAGAACACCTAGCAGCAGCAGAATACCCATTAGAACATCCAACAAAGTCACTTTTTGAGTAGGTACTTTCGTGCCATTTCTTTTCCTTTTGATTGTCATCGTGCATTTTCATCTCATTTACTTACCCTTTTTTCCGTTTAACAAAATAACACCCAGCTAAACCAACGATCACCACTCCGATGGCGCCCATTAAATACGTGCCGGCACCACCAGTTGCCGGTAAGGTTCCTTTGCGGCGGTTAGGGACTTTTTCTGGATCTCCCAATTGCTCTTTCGTTCCATAAGACGTTTCATGTACTTCAAAAGCGATCCGATTTGTTAGCAGTACATAATTTTTTGGTGCTTTTACTTCTTCCAAATAGTAGGTGCCAAATTTTAACCCGATGATATCAACTAATCCATCTGTCCCTGTGGTAAATTTCGTCGCTTCATCCGCTGTTTGCACCCAAGATACCTGTTTGGTTCCTTCTTCGATTTTCAGGTAGTTGGCATCATCACGGTCTTGATCCCGTACAACAAAAACTGCATCTGCCAATGCTTCGGTAGCGGTCACAGCCCCATCGACTTTTAAGAACCGTTTGCCCCCTGTCAAAACTTCCACGCTTGGAGGCGTTTGATCCGTCATGAAATCCGTTTCTACATTTGCTTCATTCGTAAAGCCATTGATAGGCATAGCCTGTTCATTTAAATACATATAATACACAAAGCGCAATTGATTTCCCGGCGTTAATTGCGGCACGAATTCTGGATTGATAGTTACCGTAAAGCCATGCTCTTTTTCCGTTACTTGGTAATTCGTCGCATCGATTTTCTGCTCTCCATCATACAACGCATAGCCCGTTTCTCCTTCAGCTGTATTTTCAAAAGTTAATGCTGGATCATGGGCATCGATCAATTGAAAATGTTTGTATTTATTTTCTGATCCTACTTTATCTTGAATACCTGATGGGATATTGACCGTTAGGTGATATTGGATTCTTTCGCCGATCTCTACGTCTTTGCCGTCTAATTGTGGTGTTGTTTTTGTAACATTTGTTGTGTCATTCTTGATTGTTAGCTCAACAGTAACGTTATTTCCTGAATCAATCGAGAAATCCTTGATTCTTTCTTCCTCGATTAAGGCGGCTTGACTTGGGGCTTTCGTTTCCTCTAATTGATAGGCGCCTGTTTCTAGTTGCGCAATCTTTAGCTGTCCTTTTTGGTTCTCACTCACATCGATACCAGCGTCTCCAGAAGCATATTGTTTGCCTGTCAAAAAACGATACGCTGCCTGTTTGTCAGTTGTCCATGTATAAAGTCCATCGGCTGCACTTAAAATGTATTTCTTGGTATTTTCGCGTCCTTCTTGCTTTGAAACAACAAATTCCGCATCATTCAGTGGTTCGTTTTCCCCCGTTCCTCGCTTATTCACAAGGAGCGTTCCTTCATTTGTGACGATATTTTTCGGATAAAGATGAATCGTGTCTAGCTCTTCTTCTCCATAAACATATGAGCCATCAGCTTGTTGGATCATTTCATATACGGGAAAGGCGATCACCATATTCTCAGCAGTTGTAACGCCGTCTTTAGGGGCTTCTACAATGGTGTAAACTGCATCCCGATCGGCTTGTTTTTTCGGCAATTCAAAAACCAAATCACCGGCTGCATCTGTTTTCCCGCTAGCTATAGGGGAACCAGACGTCAAGATTTGGACTTGACGCTTGGCTTCTTCAACGGATGCCCCTGCAGATCGTTTTTCATAAAATGCTGCTGTCACATCATAGACAGAAAAAGTGACATCGGCTAAGCCTTGGTATTGATCAAACTCTTCCATCTCAGTCCCACTATTTTGAATCAATGAACCTGGCAGATTGACCATTTTCTTTTTATGGAGATGGATCTGTGCCAAATTGCTCTCTGCAGACACTTGCTGATTTTTTGTTCCAAAAAAGACAAATGGCAAAAGTAAAAATAGGAGACAAACCATTTTCGTATGATTAAAAATCTTTTTCATTGTTCTTTCCTCTCTTCTAAATTTTTTTTCGTTTTTCATTCGCGAATGGAAAAATTACTTTAATGAAGGCTTATCTTTGCGCTTAACGTGCAAATAGCTACCAGCTAAAAGGACTAGCAGACTTGCTGAAAGAATGACCATCCATCCATGCCAATTCCCTCCGGTTTCAGGAAGAGACACTTTCACTTGATTGGTTACGATCAATTCTATTTGATTGTTCTTTTCTCCAGAAACAAGAAGATTCGGTAGTCGTTCTTCATCGATAAAGACCTGACCATCCTCTTCAATCTTGACTTGGACAGGTGCTGTTAAACCTGCATAGCCTGCGGGTGTACCAGTTTCTTCCAAGGTATAGCTGCCGGGTGTGAGATCTTGGAAGTGAAATACCGCTAGTGCTTCTCCGTTTTCAGGCAGTTCGACAGTCCGTCCGTTTCCACTTAGCCGGAATTTTGCCCCCTCAAGTGCTTGTCCCAGTTCATCCTGTTTATTGACCACCAAATCAAAAGGTTTTAACTGATTGCCATGGGTAAGGGTCCAACAGTTGGCATCCCCGTCGACATTTTCCCCTTGATACTGGATTTTTCCGTCTGTACCAACGACAAATTCATAGTCACCGGCAACCGTATCATATCCGAGCGGACCGGCTGTTTCTGAGATACGATAAGCGCCAGGCTCAAGGATCGTAAATTCAGCCATCCCAACATCATCCGACGTTTCTGAGGCGATTTCTTGATAATCCCCTCCTGCTGTTTTTTGTTGAAGAGAAAAGACAGCGCCTGCTAACAATACTTGCTGCTCATTTTGCAACGTATATTTTCGAATAGCGACTGGAATTTCTTTAAACGGATTGGTAATCTCCAGGGTAATCGTATGCTCGACCAGTGTGACAGGTTGTCCATCAATCGTCGCATGCCCTTGCTCATCAATATGGATCAGCCACTCTGTTTGCTTAGCCAAATGATGTCCCGCCGGTGCAGTGACTTCCTTTAAACGATACGTCTGACTTTTTTGCAACGTAGTATCTGCTGGCAGCCCGTACGTTCCATCCCCTTGATCCACAAGGGTTACTGTCTTTCCAGCGCCCGTCAATTCAAAAACAGCACCTGTCAGCTTCACCTCTCCTACAGCGGATTTTTTGATCAGATTTAATGCGAGGGGCACAAACGTCTTTGTGTTTTTCCATGTAGAAACGTCCACTCTTGTCGATTCGTAGCCTGATACTGCCAGTTCATTTGTGACTTGATAATTAAACGTTTCTCCTTGATTGTTATAAAGCGGCAGTAGCCGGGTTTCTTCGTAATCCGTTCCATCCTTTTCAGAAACCGCGGAAACCTTGCTTCGTTCCCAACTTGTCTGATCTTGTGCATCGGTCTCAGTAAGTTTGAGATATCCTGTTTGCCAGCTCTCCTTGCTAGTAACTGGGCTTCTGCTTATTTCAAAATAGACAGATTCTGGGCGACTTGACGTATCGCCATCGTATTCCTCCCAGACTTTTTTGATCGTCAACTCTTTCCCAGGTGCTTTGGCAGAAGGCACACCAAACAATGCCTTTTGATCGGACTGATGATTCGGATAAAACACCGTTTCTCCATTCATTTGATACCAAGTATCTGGTTTAAAATCCGCTGCTTCCGTTTGAATCCGCACTTGATAATGAATTTGCAGTTCCTGTCCTTCGCCTAAATAAAGACCAGAAGCATTGAGTGTATTGTCAGATATCGTGACCTCAGGCTGCACCGTTAGAGCAGCAGAACCGACACTTTTGATGGACAAGCTATTTTCTTCGTATAAAAATGGCTGCGAAATGGGGTCAGTAATCTCTCCATCAGTGACTGTCGCCGAAATATGAAGGGCTTTTTTCTCGAGATAGTCGGCAATATCCGCTGCTTCATTGGCTGACTCATAATAAAGATGCCCCTCTTCATCAGCAGAAACCATCTGTCTCATTTTGTTCTCAACATCGGCCTTTGTATACCCAGCTGTTTGATCCCCTTGCAGTTGAATCCCCAATCCGTGAATCTCAATCCCGCGCTCTTTTAACGCCATCGCCTCACCGATCGTGGCGACAAACGTATTGTTGATCCATTTAGAGTTACCGTACTGATCAGATGCAAAATACCCGTTGTAGAGATGTGAAGTATTCATCGGCTGGTCTTGAGAAAGAGAAAAGGCGGTTCCATAATAACTACCATCTGCTTGTGTATGCACTTTGGATACATGATAACTGTAGGTCGGCACGCCATCTGTTAGCAAAACGATGACTTTCTTATGTCCATTTTGCGTTGATAGCATATCCCCAGCTTGGCGCAGCCCTCTTTGGGTAAAGGTCCCCCCAGCTGCTGTTTCTGGCGTCATCGTTCGGATCGTCTCTTTGACTTCAGAAAATTTTCCTAACTGGCAGGTTTTGTTTTGGTAATTGTTACCATCACTGGAATAACCGACATAGCCCATGTAGACACTGTCTTGAATGCCGCTTCCTTCAATTTGATTCAAAAAGCGATCCACACCTTTTTTTACTTCAGTGATGCGTCCCATCTCATTCATACTCCCTGACCAATCCACTACCAACACAACATCAATCGGATCAATTTGGCGTTGAACATTCCCTCGTACATTTAGGTAGACATCAAACAGTCCTGGAGTATTCGTCTCTTTTGCAAATTTCCGTAAAGCAAAATCCGCTTCATCTCCCACACCACCATACTCAATATACGAGTTGGTCAAATTTTCTGGATCACCATTCCATGTAGTTACGCCATCCCAGGTTTCGCCTGCATCTTTGTTCCCCTGATGATTTAAGACATTGCTCTTTTCATCAATTGTCCAATTAGCCGAAGGATACGTCCCGCTTTGGTCTGTCGTATAATCTGGTTCAATCGAAGCAAAAGCCTGTGAAACGGTCGTTTTTTGATAAAGACGTTCTTGTTTAAACGGTTCAATGAGTGTTTCGTCTTCAGAAGAACTTGTCGTTGTTCCTGTTTCCTTTGTCTCTTCCTGCGTTTCTTCATTCGAAACACCTTTTGAGTCTTCATTCGACACTTGTTCCGAAGTTGACTCCGTGCCGGTTTCTGCAGCTTGTGAATCAGTTGAGCTGACTTCCACCCTATCTGAGGAAGCAGATTCTGTCGCAAGCGGAATGTCAACTATCAATTCATCCAAAGACGCCAATTTGTGCGATTCTTGATTTTCGTGATCATATTCTTCAATCTGAATCGCCAACTTCAGTTTTTTTGTTTCATTAGGTAGTTGAAACGTTACTTCTTGTTCACAGGGTGTTTTCAAGAAGTCTTGTGTTGTTAGCCAAGACTGCGCGGATTCATCCTCAATAAAAACCACCTCTTTGTTGTTCGTTTTCGTTAGCGGTTGTTCTTTTGTTTCATCAAGTGCATATAATTGCAGCCAGATGCGTTGCTGTTTGTTTTTTTGTGATAGCTGATATCGTAAAGTAAATTGATTGCCCTCCCGTTGACCTGTCAGCTTGATCTGCTCCGTTTCGGTAATAGCGATCGTATTTTCTTCTTGTGCACTTGCTGTCCCATTTGTTTGCAAACTCGAATAAATAAAAAATAATATCCCCCCTAACATACAGAAAATGAAAGAGAACCAGTGGTGTCTCTTTGTCAAAAACATAAAAAGACCTCCTTTCAAAGAATCAAAAATTACAAGCTGATGATACAAGAAAGAAGCGAAAGACACCTCTTTTTTTTATTTTCTGAAAAACAGGAAAAATTTACGCATCTGTAGTTATCCATAAATAAAACAAAGTTTTTTATTTCAAAGCGGAACCAATTAACCAACGTTATTTAATAACTAAAAAAAACTAGCGTTTTTCACATGCGATTTCTATTTTTGTTCTTTATGAGACAGCTCTGGCAAAAATTTGTCTCAGTTTTTCTAAAAAAAAGCAAAAGTTTTGAGACGTGTCTTTACACAGTAATATAAATAAGTTATTAATAAAATAAGAAGGTGATCATTTGATTGAAAAAATACTCTTAGATACCCGAGCATTAGACAAAATCGGACTCTACGGAAAACTACTATCAATTGCTCCGGGTGAATACAACATAGAGTTCGTGAAAAATCTGACCCATTTAAGTGCAACGAGATTGAAAAGTTTACTTTCCTCGATCCAAGAGGACCTGCAAAACCTCTCCCCAGTAAATCTTTCATTACATAAAAACACCCTTAGTCTCCCTAAAAATTTGATTGAATACAATCAATATCAACAGTTTTTAGCCCAAGAAAGTATTTCTTATAAAATGTTGTTAAGTATCTTGACCAACCAAGATGAAAGTTTGCTGGCATTTTGCCAAAGAAACTATATCAGTCGTTCGACTTGTTTCCGACAAACTAAAAAGCTTCAGGATCATTTAAAGGAATTCAACGTAACCTTAAATCAATCCGCCATGACGCTTATCGGTTCAGAGATGGTGATTCGCATCTTATTGTTTAATTTTATCTGGCACATTTCTTTAGGGGATAGTTTGGTGAAGGCCTTTGACCAAGAGATCGAAGAGCTTTTTGTTACCTATGAAGGAACGAAATACAAAAGCAAGTATGAAATTGGCAAAAAAGAAGCCTTACTTCATTGCAAGATTTGTCTGTTTCGTTTAAAGGATGGTCACAAGACAAATCTTTATCAGTTAACGAACCGATCATTTATCCCCAGTGGTGAAAAGCTTGATTTCTTCTCTGCTTTCTTTATGATCATTGATTCAGCAATAGACATTCTTGAGATCAATTCTTTGTTCTTTCTTTTTTATTACTGGCCGATGCTGACTTCTGCCAAAGATGTGCGTCTTCCGATTGTAGCGGATTGTTACAATCACGAAAAGTTAGAATTAAAAGAGCTGATGACTGAGTTTGAAGAACATTGCCAAAAATTTCTCTGTGATTTTGACTTCGACCATCAGTCGTTCCTTTATATGAATACATATCTTACGTTGCTGAAGTTCTGTATATTTAAGCAAAAAGTCCCCCTTTCAAATTTTTTCGAAGCAAATGTCATTAAGGATAAATACCCATTACATACGATTTTGACAAATACCATTCAAAGTTTTTGGCGTAAAATAGCAAATCGTAAAGGTTATGAGTGGTTAAAAACCTGTTATACCGATCTTGCTTTTTATCAAGCCTGTTTGCTTTATCCCATTTACATTGAAAAGGAACAAAAATATAAACTTAAAGTTGCTTTTGTCTATGTATCTAACTACTTGGTTTCCATGGAAGTTTTTAATATATGTGAACGGTTGCCCTACGTTGAAATTGAACGGATCACGCTGCCAACTGAAGAACCTTTTGACTTTTATATTTTGAGCTCACCACAGCTTTTACCCCCTTTTACAACCGAAGAAAACTCGGCAATCATTGATTTTTGTCGCTATCGTGATTTTGAAACGAATTTATGTCAGAAACTATCGAATGCTTTTAATGAAAAAATAAAAAAATTAACAGCAATTAGTGACTAAGCAAACGCTTCTTTCGATGCTAACCATTTCCCTTTGGAAAAAGAATAAAAAGCTAGACAAAATCCCCCCTTGGAATCAACGGATAATTCCAAGGGGGGGATTCATTATTTAATTATTTATTGATTTTACACAAACTAAATCAATCGAATATGAGTCAATGGATAATAAACAAAACGAGCATTGCCTAAAATGGCCTCTCCTGATATTGGTCCAAAGGAACGGCTATCTTTGGAGGCACGTCGATTGTCTCCAATGACAAAGTAACTATCTTTCCCTAACTTCTCAACACCTAATAAAGATTCCAAATCAAAGTCATTGGTGTAAGAGACAGACTCGTGATCATTGCTGCGGTTCTTCACTAGAAAATCTTCATCTACCGGTTCATCATCAATGTAAAGCTGATCATTGACATATTTTACTGACTCACCCGGTAAGCCAATCACCCGCTTGATATAGGTCGAACCATCCGGCAACTGGAAAACAACGACATCAAAACGTTGGATGGGCGAAATCTTCTCAATGACCACCATGTCTCCTTGTTTTAAGGTTCCTTCCATCGAATTTCCTTCAACAGGAACTGGGATCAACAAGAATGCCCGAATCAAGAATGCTGTTGCAAAAGCGATCAACGCATATTTCACTACTAGCCAAAAACGATCAACCCAGAGTTTTTTCGCCTCCACACGTCTGCCTCCTCTCCAATTTTTCACTTAGTTTATTCTTCAGAAAGCAAGGACAGTGCTTTTAAATATGCTGGGTCCTCTGCTTTGAGTTTCTCCGTTACTTCTTTTTCGATCGCTTGGGCAGTGTCTGCATCGACTTCCCCAGTCACTTTTAAATCATGAGCCTCTTGGAAAGTCTTCACTGCTGCTGTCGTCTCATCGTTGAAGGTATCACCACTAGTGGCATACCCTAACGCTTTAAGAAATTGATTTAGATTATTGACTGCCGTTGATGATTGTCCAGCTTTTAAGGCATTGTCCCGTGGTAATGGCGGGAAATACGCATACTCTGGATAGTCCTCTTCATAATCCGGCATCACACCTTGATCATTGACCCAATTTTCATCCGGTGTCAGCCATTTCATGACCGTCATTTTTAATTCACTATTATCCCCCAGATCCTTCACGTTCTGAACGGTTCCCTTGCCGAAGGTTTCTGTACCAACAACTGGGATATCCGCTGATTCTTGCAAGGCTGCGGCAAAAATCTCCGATGCAGAGGCACTGCCGCCGTCGACTAAAACAACGACCGGCTCTGTGACTTTGAATCCTTCATCCAATGCTTCGCTCGCTTTGGTCTCACTGACCACCCCTTGATTGTTGGCAAACTTCACGATCGTTTGGCCGTTTTCTAAAAACATACTTGCCATGATCTGTACTTGGTCCAGCAATCCGCCAGGATTTTGTCTTAAATCCAAAACAAACGACTTTGCGCCGGCTTCTCGCAGTTCGGTGATGGTTTCTTTCAACTCAGCTGCTGTGTTTTCACCAAAGGAGGTAATATCGATACGACCGATTGTGTCATTATTTTCAGCAATTTCTCCATGGACTGTTTCGATTGGGATCACATCACGAGTGATCTCCACATCAAAGGTGTCCTGATCACGTTGAATCGTTAAGGTGACTTTCGTCCCTTTTTCACCACGAATCTTTCCCACAACTTCAGATAATTCCTGTCCTTGCGTATCTTCACCGTCTACCTTGACGATTCGGTCATTGATCCGCAGACCACTTTTTTCAGCAGGCGTATTTTTTATCGGCGCTTGTGCGACTTCTGGATAGTCTTCAACGATCGACAAGGTAGCACCAATCCCTTCAAAACTTCCAGAAAGTGATTGTTCTAAGTTATCCGCATCTGATTGGTTCAAATACGTCGTATAAGGATCATCTAGCGCATCAGTCATCCCTTGAAGGGCACCTTCTATCAAGGCATCCTCATCAACTTCTTGGTAATAATTCGCAAGGATTTGGTCATATAGCGACTGGATTTTCTCCATTCCGCTGGCTTCTGTGGTCGTTTCTGTCACCGGTTGCGTCGTCTGCTGATTTTGCTGAGCCGTTTGCCATAAATAGACACCGCCTCCTGACAAAATTGCGACACAAACGAGAGAAACGATATATCGGCTCGTCGTTAAACCTTTCATTCACAACACCTCTCTGAGAAAAAACAGCTCCGTTCTGCGGATTTTGTGCAACCATACAAAACGAAGAATAGTTTTTTTATTTGTTATTTTCGAGATACTCTGCCCAGATACGATCAAAAATATCCATGGATGGCAAATAATCAACATTTAGTTCCAGATAAGAAGAGACTTCATCATAGTCATCGCTGTGCTTCGGAAACTGGATATCATGACTTGCATGAGTAGCAAAGATCTGGGCCTCATCTGTATGACTCGGTCCTTTGACTGCCATTAAATAGGTATAAAAACTTTTACGCATGTTCTTGCTCCCAATGATTTTCTAAAAAGGCTGCTCTACGGGCGTGATTGCGAGCAAAATTCTCAGGATTCTTTTTGTAATACTCTTGGTGCTCTTCTTCCGCTAAATAAAAAGGTTGGGCTGGTTCGATCGTGGTCACGATCGGATCGGTAAATCGACCGGAAGCCTGAAGTGCTGCTTTGCTGGCTTCGGCTTTTTTCCGCTGCTCTTCATTAAAATAGAAGATAGCCGGACGATAATTGTCGCCGCGATCTTCAAATTGACCAAAAGCATCTGTCGGATCCGTTTGCTGCCAATAGATCGTCAAAAGGTCTTCATAACTGATTTTTTCAGGATCAAAAATGATTTCCACTGCTTCTGTATGCCCGGTTTGATGGCTTTTGACCTCTTCATAAGTCGGATTTTCGGTATGTCCTGCGGTATAGCCGGAAAAAATTGAATGCACCCCTTCTAATTCATCAAAGGGTTGGATCATACACCAAAAGCACCCACCGGCAAAAATTGCTCGTTCCATTATTCATCCTCCGTTTCAGCTGGTAAATATAAACTCATTTGAATTTCATCATCCACAAGATTGATTTTGTTGGCTTTGATAAACAAGCCATTTTGCATACGGAATTGATCCAAACGTATCAAAATGATTTGTTCATCGGCATTGACATCGATCCAATCAGGAAATTTAAAACTACGTTTGATCATTTTCATTACTTCACTGGTGGGCAGATCCAAGGTGCCGATTGATAAGCTTTTGGCTTTCAATTGAACGTTACCTTCTTCGGTCACGTAAGGATCAAAATAGAGATAGAAGGTGATAGGAAATCCTAATACTTGAAACTCTCCCGTCAACAATGCCTCATTTCTTAGCTCAAAATTATACTTGACCTCTTGATCTTTTTGAAAATCAGACAGATAAAAATCAATCAATTGGTTGACCTGGCTCTTGTTGCTGTTAACGGTCAGAACAGGACTGCCCTCCCGTTGAACAAGTTCAGCACTTTCATTTAAGCCGGTTTCTCGCTGTTGAAAAATTCTTGAAACAAAGAAAACCGTCGTGCCTAAAAGGATACCGACCAACACTAGAAAAGCAATTTTCCAGTAGTTAATCGATTTTTTTTTCGTTGCAGCTGTTTTTTCCGGCTGCTTCGTTGATTCGCTTGGTTTCATTTTGCTTCCTCCTCTAACAACCAATAATTTTGCGTTTTGATCACTTCATCGCGAACGGCATTCGCCATCAGTTGATACCCAAGATTATTGGGATGGAAGCGATCGCCTTCATACAAAACATTGTTTGTGATATTATTCCCGACAGTTTGCGATGAATCAGTTGTCGTTGAAGTACTGCTTTGTGATTCGTCCGAAGCTGTCGTCGATGAATCAGATAAGCGTTCTGTGTCCGATGATTCGGCAGTTTTCTCTGATTCCCCTTCTTCTGTATCAGCAATACCGACCTCATCACTTAACCCTTTATAGAGCAAATCGTTGATAGGAATAAAAAAGGCATTGTCTTGCTGATTGACGAACGTTTCCGTTTGTTTATTCCAGTTATCAATGATCGTCTGCATATCCGTGATTTCTGGGAAATTCAGATAAAATGGATTGTAGATGCCCAAGACATAGATTGGTGCATCACTATTCAAATCGCGGATTTGAGCAAACAAGTCTTTTAAACGTTCCTGGTAATCTTCCATCGGTTCCGTAAACGTCTCAATGCTCAAGCCGAAGAAATTGCTCTGAATCACTTTTAGTACGTCGTTACCGCCGACAGTCAAGGTAATCAAATCCGCTTGACTAAGATCTTGGCGTAAGTCTTCATCGTTTTTCACTCGCTTTAAAATCTGATCGCTTCTTTCACCAGCGACCCCATAATTTTTAGTTACCAAATTGCTCAAATCATAGCGATCCTCTAGATCCCCAGCCAAAATGGGCACAAAGCCACCACGAGCTGTTTCATCACCAACCCCTTCTGTCAAGGAATCCCCAAGAGCGAGATATTCAATGGCGGATTTTTTCGAATCATTGGCTGCTAGCTTGTCCACAGGGGTCAGCAAGGGTTGGGCTTTGGGAACAGTAAAATGAAACAGTAAGCCAGTTCCAATAGCTATCAATCCCACAACGAGTAGATAAGTTACTAATTTCTTCCATTTCACAGGTATTCGAACTCCTTTGTAATCTTTGCTATTTTAACAAAATTCTCATAAAATTCCTAGTCGCAATCCTTCAAACTTAAGAAAGAAAACAGCTACCTGCCAAAGAGTCGACAAGCAAAGGCAGCTTCTTTTTTTGTTTTTTCTTCCCGACAGCTTGTCATACGCCAAAAAGCGATTCGTCATTAAACGAATCGCTGAAAGAAAACATGCTTTTTTATTCCGTACTATAAGTAATCGCAAAGGCACCTTTACCTGTGTGAGTGGCGATGATCGGTGTCGTGTGCAACAAGGGGATATCCAACTCGGGGAATAGTTCCGCTAATTCCTTTTGGAAACGTTCTGTGATTTCTAACCCTTCAGCATGAGAAATACCAATTTTCGTCACTTTAGGCATACTCTTCAGTTCAGCTTTTAACTCTTCAAACCATTTATTGAAGGTCTTGACACCACGTCCTTTGACGACTGGAATCAGTTCTGAATGATCAAAATCCATAATCACTTTCATGTTCAGCAAACTCGATAAAAGACCTTTGGCGCGACTGATACGACCGCCTTTTACTAAGTTTTCTAACGTTGAAACGCCGATAAATAATTTCGTATGCTCACGCACCAAATCCACCTCTGGTAAAACTTCTTCTAGTGTCTTACCGGCTTTAGCCAATTCTGCTGCCCGAATCACTTGAAAAGCCAACGCTTGGTCTGTCGTGTCACTATCGATCACGGTGACTTTGGCTTTTGATAAATGACTGGCTTGACGAGCCGCTTCCACGGTTCCGCTAAGCCCTTTGGTCATATGAATCGATAGTATTTCACTGCCATCTTTGCCTAATTCATCATATAGTTCTACAAAATGACCGATTGGCGGCTGGCTAGTTTTAGGTAATTCTTTGGCTTGCGCCATCATTTGCATAAATTTTTCTCCCGGCAGCGTTTCATCATCTGGATAAACGACACCATCGATCATTACAGATAAAGGCACGACATGGATAGCCAAAGCATCACGGACACTTGGTTCCATCGTACTGGAAGAATCTGTCACAATTTTAAGATTTGCCATCATATATTCACTCTCTCTTTAAATCAAGTCTTTTTTCGTGGTAAAATAACCACAGACCATTTATACTAAGTATAACAGAGAGAAAATTTTTTTTCATCTAATTTCGATTCGAAAGGACGGTGCCGAATGCAGCACATGAAGTTTAGTCGCAGATATTTGATCGTCAATGAAGTATTAAATGCAGTAACCCACGGGATCGGATTAGGACTGAGTATCGCAGGACTGGTCATCCTCTTAATCAAGGGGGCAAATCTAGGGTCACCTATCCATATCGTTTCCTATGCCATTTATGGGTCGATGATGATTTTGCTCTTCCTCTTTTCTACCTTATTTCACAGTTTGATTTTTACCAAAGCAAAAAAGGTCTTCCAAGTCTTTGATCATGCCTCCATTTTCTTGCTGATCGCCGGAAGCTATACACCTTTTTGCTTGCTTAGTATCCAAGGCTGGCTTGGCTGGTCACTCTTTGTCTTGATTTGGCTACTAGCAATTAGCGGCATCGTTTATAAGTCACTGACTCTTCATAAAAAAGAGACTGTCTCAAAAATCTCCACCCTGATCTACATCATCATGGGCTGGCTATGTGTCGTCGCCTTTAAACCTCTGATCGAACATTTAGGCTACTGGGGAACATTTTTACTAGCAAGCGGTGGTGTTTCTTATACTGTGGGTGCGCTATTCTATAGTTTAAAATCCGTTCGATTCATGCATGTGGTTTGGCACTTATTCGTTATGTTAGGTGCTGGACTGATGTACTTCTCCGTCTTGTTGTATACCTAAAAATGAAGCATTGCTTACAAACAAAGAACAGGAAACTTTCGCTGCAGAAAGCTTCCTGTTCTTTTATTTTCTATGATAAAATTCAAATTGATGGGGATAACGGTTCTTTTCATCGACGATCCCATCGATCACATGATCAAGTTTCCATTGCGCCCAATCAATCTCTGGGAAATACACATCTCCGTTAAATTCCGCAGCGATCACTGTACGGTACAATTGATCGCAATCGTCAATCATCTCTTCAAAAACACCCGCTCCACCAGTTAAAAAAACGGGATGCTCTTGTTGCTTCACATACGCTAAGATTTCCTCTCGGTCATGCATCACTAACGCGCCGTTGGCTTGATAGTGTGGATCACTTGTCAAAACGATCGTCGTACGCTGCGGCAGTAATCTTTTTCCCATGCCTTCAAAGGTTTTGCGCCCCATTATAATCGTATTATTGATGGTTTGCTCTTTAAAAAATTTCAAATCATTCGGCAAATGCCACGGCAGTGTGCCATCCGCTCCGATCAAACCCTTTTGATCTTGTGCCCAAAGTGCGATCAACATAAAAATTACATCCCTTCTGTATAAAATGATTCAGAAATAGTAGCAGCAACCTGCAGCCGCTGCATCAGCTGAAAAGCTGATTCATGCTCAAATGGATCTTTGTTGCGTTCATCAAAGCGCAAGCCATCACAGGCTTGGTAAACAATTGTGCCGCCGCTTCTTTGGACATTTCTCGGCCATTCCCCATCGTTTAAACGCGCGTTGTTGTTTTTCAGTAAGGTCGGTATCAGGGAGATAGGAAAGAGAGCACTACCAGCTGCGACATTAATTTCTTGTATTTGAAAAAAGTCAGCTGCGATCTCGTTGATCAAGCGCTCCGTTCTTTGCCACGTTTGCGGATGACTCGCAAACGCCCTTGCAGTTCGCCCTAGGATACAATACGTATTCTCTGGTAACGGCTGTTTGCTTATTGCCACAAGTTCTTCTGGATACGTCTCGATCCAAGTCACTACGCGATCAAAATCACAAATATGCAATGAATCCAGCATTGGTAAAGTATGCTGTGCCGCAAAAATAAGCCTTCTGCGGGCATCCGCCGCCCCTTTTGCTGGTATAAAAAGGGCAGTGCACTGCTGATTTGATCGAATGGCTTCTTTTAGCTCCGGCACTGTTTCCTCGGATACGGATAGCCAAACTGTATCATAGTGCTGATGCAAGAAATCAATGCATTGATCAATGAGCAATGCATGAATCGATCCAGCATGTCTCTGATGAAAGGTCGCCGCAAAGCCTCGTTTGTGGGTATTTTCCATTACGCCTCATTCCTTTCTTTATGAAATGAAACCAAACAACCACTTAAACTGCGATCGGTGCTTTGATTGTTGGATGCGGATCATACCCTGCCAGGGTAATATCTTCCATTTCAAAATCAAAGATTGACTGTTTTTCAGGATTTAACTGTAAGCTTGGCGCCGGACGTACTGAACGAGTCAACTGTTCCTTCATCTGTTCTATATGATTACTGTACAGATGAGCATCACCTAATGTATGGATAAAATCTCCGACTTCTAGTCCAGTTTCATGAGCAATCAGGTGCGTTAATAGCGCATAACTAGCAATATTGAAGGGAACGCCTAAAAAGACATCGGCACTGCGTTGATATAACTGACAGCTTAAGCGACCATCATGAACATAAAATTGAAACATCGTGTGACAAGGGGGCAACGCCATCGTCGGTACATCTTCTGGATTCCAAGCAGAGACGATCAAACGACGAGAGTCTGGCGTTGTTTTGATCATCTCGATCACTTCTTTGATTTGATCGATAAACCCGCCCGTACTTTTTTCCCAATGGCGCCATTGGTACCCATAAACATGACCCAAATCGCCGAAGGTTTCAGCGAATGTATCATCAGATAAGATTTTTTCACAAAACTGTTTCAACTCGTGTTGGTACTGTTCATTGAAAGCTTCATCCACTAGGGAACGACGGCCAAAGTCCGTCATGTCAGGACCTGTGTAAGCATCACTTTTAATATAGCGCTCAAACGCCCATTCATCCCAAATGTGGTTATTATGTTCTAGGAGATAACGAATGTTGGTATCTCCTTTTAGAAACCACAATAATTCGCTTTTGATCAAGCCAAAAGGAACTCTCTTGGTTGTCAACAATGGAAAGCCTTGGGACAGATCAAAACGCATTTGGTGACCAAAGACACTGCGTGTTCCCGTTCCTGTACGATCACTTTTATCATTGCCTTCTGCTAATATTTTTCTTCCTAGATCTAAATATGCTTGTTCCATCGTTCTCTCCTTTACTCTACACAAATTCGCTCAAATATTCCCAACGATCCATTTTTTCTGCAAGTTGCGTTTCAACCTCGCTGATTTCTTGCTGTAATTTTTGGAGCTTGGTAAAGTCAGCTCCTTGATGATTCATCTCTTCAGTCAAAGTGGCAGCTTTTTCTTCTAACACCGCGATATCATCTTCAATTGTCGCCCACTCTTTTTGTTCCATATAACTCAGTTTCTTTTTGACAGGCGCTGCAGCAGACTCCTCACTATCAGCAGAAAGCGAATCGTTTTTTGATTCTTTTGGCTCTAGTACACTTGAACTAGCTTTATTGGTATTGGCTGCTAAGTACTCATTAATGGAACCAAAGTAGGACTTAATCCTGCCGTCTCCTTCGAAGATCAGCAATTTTTGGGCAACTTTATCTAAAAAGTATCGGTCATGGGAAACAGTGATCACTGCACCTGGGAATGTTTCCAAATAATTTTCCAAAATCGTCAGGGTATCAATATCCAAATCGTTGGTCGGTTCATCTAACAAGAGAACATTTGGCTGTCCAATCAATAGCTTGAGTAAAAATAGTCGTCGTTTTTCTCCGCCAGATAGCTTGCCGATCTTAGTGCCGTGCATGGATCGCGGAAACAAAAACTGTTCCAGCATTTCTGCGACACTGACTTGTGAGCCATCCACTTTTTGCACTTCCTCGGCTGCTTCTTGCAAATAAGCAATCATTCGCTGATCAGGGTTCATCGCTTCAATCGTTTGCGTATAATAAGCCATTTTCACAGTCACGCCAATCGTACACTCCCCTTCTTCTAAAGGCAGGTGACCAGCTAAAATATTGAGCAACGTTGATTTGCCCGCACCGTTTTCTCCTGTGATCCCTAAGCGTTCTCTTGATTGAATCAACAAATCAAAGTGAGACAAAATCGTTTTGTTTTCAATCTGGAAACTCGCATCTTTTAGCTCTAAGACTTGTTTGCCTAAGCGTGTCGTAGCAACATCAATGGCCACTTCGCCGTTACGTTTTACTTGATGTAGGTTTTCTTTTAAATCATCGAAACGATCGATCCGTGCCTGTTGTTTCGTTGTACGGGCCTTCGCTCCGGTGCGAATCCAAGCCAACTCATGTTTGTATAACTGCTTGCGCTTGTCTTCTTGCGTCTCCTCCACTCGTTCTCGTTCTGCTCGAGCATGAAGATACGTCTCGTAATTCCCTTGATATTCATGCAGCTTGCCAAAGGACAATTCAAAGATCCGGTTAACGACTCGATCCAAAAAGTAGCGATCGTGGGTCACCATCAATAACGCACCCCGATAATTTTTTAGATAGCCTTCCAACCATTGGATCGCATCATAATCTAAGTGGTTAGTCGGTTCATCCAATAACAACAGGTCTGGTTCATCGATCAATACTTGAGCCATAGCCACTCGTTTCTTTTGACCTCCAGATAACTCACTGACCTTTTTCTTTAAATCACTGATCCCAAGTTTTTGGAGGATAATTTTGGCTGTTGTATCTGTGTTCCAAGCATCGGCTTTATTCATCGCTTCTTCTGCCAATTGATAATTGCGCTGCGTTTGTTGATCCATACCATTATTTTCTAAAGCAATCAGCGCTTTTTCATAGTCGCGAACAACGCGGATCAGCGGACTGGTCCCTTGAAAAACAGCATCTACAACGGATAATTCTTCTTGTAGCTGATTGTCTTGCGCTAAAAAGCCAATTCGATAATCTTGACTGGCAAAAACAGTTTGGCGATCACCATCTCCACGATCCAAACCTGCTAAGATTCGCAGCAAACTTGATTTCCCCGTGCCATTGACACCGATCAAACCGATCCGATCTTTTTCATGTATCAGAAAAGAAAGCTGATCAAACAGTGTTTTTTCACCGTAAGTTTTGGTTAATTCACTTACTTTTAATTCTTTCACAGAATCCCTCCTGAGTTTTTTCTTCGCTCATTGTACCACATTTCATCCGAGGAAACGATGAGAGAAAGGAGCAGTTTTTGCAATAAAAAAGAATGCCTTCGTCAGTTTATTCCCTCTGATCATCGATGTTGATCATCTTTTAGGAATAACCTGACGGAGACACTCCATAAAACGTGCATCAAGTTGTGCGCCTTTTGAGACATATTATCGGCGGAACATCCGCTGTTTCGGTTGTTCTTCCGCTCGAGACATCGCATACGATTCTAACAGATTGACATTGCGTCGGTACTCATTTGCAGAAATCGTTGAAATCTTCTCTGCCACTTCATATTCATCGATCGTCTTGCGCTCAAGATAATAGCCCCAAAGGACTTTCTTAACAAAAATCGGGTCTTGCTCAATCATGATCGTTTCAATGAAATTGCTATGTTCAAACCGTTTGATGCTCATTTCTCGTTGACGAATAAAGAAATTGATCAGCGAGGAATCATAAACATCTTCTAAATTTCTCAAACTGTGAAAAATGTATTCGCTGTTTTTTAAGTAGATTTTTTGTACTTCAGAAATGTCTCGTTGTTTCAAGGCATCTTTCAGTTGCTGCTGCCGCTGTAAAAACAAACGTGGATGGATCAGTACACGAATAAAGCGCTGAATAAAGAAGAGCCAAAAACTAAAGAATGAGAGAATTTGTTTTGCGAGGGAATGCTGCTGCTGAGAAATAAAGCGTGAATAAAAACGATAGCCATTTAGGCTGACTTTCCCATTTCGATAAGCTTCATCCAAGCCGTCTTGTTCGATCGATAAGATCAATCCTTGAATTTCTTGGATTTCTTGTTTTTCTGAATCAGTCAAACTATTGCGATACAATTCCCAACGACGATTTTCATAGGAATTGATGACAGCATCGATCGCTAAGCGACCTTTATCAGAAAGCTCTTGTTTTTCTTCTGCTTCCAATTGTTCGATGACGTCTTCTAAGATCAGCAAGTGATTGAAGTCGACACTTTCGGCAGCTTCACCATCTGCCAAATAAGGTAAGACCATCACGCTGATGATCAATGTCAGCAAAATTACACAGGCGGTCAAAAACAGGAGCAAGCTCCGTTCCTGAAACGGTGTATCATGCACCATCACCGGTAAAATGAAGATGGCTGCCAAACTGACTGTTCCCTTGACGCCACCAAAGGTCAACAAGGCGACTTGATTCATGGATACTTGTTTTTTTGACTGTAAGAACCAATAATAAAATAGCAAAAAGATAAAACGTACGAGGAAAATCACCGCTGTGACGACTAAAATCGTGATGACTAAATGCCAGTTTGCATAGTTTTTGCTTTCCCAGATCGGTGAAAAGACTTGTGACAACTCGATCCCTAGAAAGAGAAACACTAATGCGTTCAATGTAAAGACAATGGTCGACCATGTGCTTTCCGAAATGTTCGCTAATTCTGCATCAAACAACGAGATCCGGCGTTTTCTTTGGGCTTGGGCTACACCTGCCACAACTGCTGCGATAATCCCTGAGACGCCAATCATTTCTGCCAGCAAATAGGCAGCAAATGGCAAGAGCAGTTCAATCAATAAGTATACTGTGACATCTTGTGCCGAGATTTTTTCAATAAAACGTAAAATCCGGCGTTTCAGCCATACGATCAAGTAACCGACAAGCCCGCCACCGATACTAGAGAAAAGAAGTTGGAAGCCTGCGTTGGCTGCTGAAAAACTCCCGGTAGTCAAAGCCACGATAGCAAACTGTAATGCGGTAACCCCCGAAGCATCGTTCAGTAAGCCCTCGCCTTCAAGAATATGCATAATGTTTTTGGAAATTTTCAAACGCTTTGCTAATGAGGAGACTGCCACCGCATCAGTTGGTCCTAACGCAGCCCCGAAAGCGAAGCAAGCAGCCAGAGGTATCGTCGGCATCAACCAATGGAGGGTTCCGCCGACCGCAAACAGCGTCATTAAAACGCCACCAAAAGCCAAAAACAGCACGATCTTGCTGTTTTTTAGGATCTCAGGTACATCTGCTCGTTCCCCTTCTCGAAATAGCAATGGACCAATGATCATTACTAAAAACATTTCCGGTTCAAAGGCGATCTCTTGACCCATTTCTGTAAGACCTAATAAAATTCCTAAGATGATTTGAATAAAAAAGATCGGTACTGAGGGCAATATTTTGCTCGCCACATTTGATAATGTGACAAGAATTGCAATGATAATGACGAGTTCAATAAATTCCATCCATTACCCTCTTTTCTTTCGAATGGCTAATAACAGCTCAAGAAAATCTTCTTTTTTTAAAAGGATCTTGTCGTTTAGAAGACCTAACTCCTTTTCGTTATTTTCAATCTCGCATTGGACACGCCGTGATTCCAAGCGATATAAATCGTGTTTCATTCGTTCAAATTTTCGGAAAAGCAATGGATTTTTCCGTTGCAAATAATCCCGAATCTCCTTTTTTTCAGCTGGTGTAAATTGTCCCAACTGCTTCATTAGTTCTTGCTTACTTAAACATTCCTTGTTCATAATTACGTTTTTTACCCCTTTTATCATCAGTTTATCTTTTTATTTAACGTGCAAATCAAAATTATCTCTTGACCGCTAGTATTCTAAGCCAATCATTCAAAAATAGCAAGTCTTTCTCACTAAATGTTGGTTTTCTATCAGTTTTCTTATAAAACAAAAAAACCGCAGTCTTCACTGCGATTTTTTATGCTTATTTCATATATAAGTCGTAGTAAGCATCCATGATCTCTTTGGCGATTTGAATATTTGGATGGGTATCTGTGTCGCCTTTTAATTGAGGCATTACGATCGCAATCGCAATATCCGCATCACTGCTTGGCCCGTAGGCAACGATGTTTAGGTTAACTAAGCTGATGGTATTGCCATTACTATCCACAATTGGTGTTTCGGCAGTACCTGTTTTGGCAGAGACCTCCATTTTCGCAGAAGCCAAGCCTTTGGCAGTTGCCCAAGCATCCGTTCCATGAACTGCATCATAAAATCCATTTTGAACAATTTGCATTTGAGCATCTGTTAAACCAACTTCATTCAATACCGTTGGTTCGATCTCTTCAATCAGTGAGCCAAGACCGCCAGTTTCATCATTGCCGTAAATACCGTCGACGATATGAGGCTGCAATCTTTTGCCACCATTAGCAACGGTTGCTGCATATTGTGCCAGCTGCAACGTGGTATAGGTATCAAACTGACCAAAAGCCAAATCAAGGATCTTCCCACCATCACTGACGGGGTCCATATTATCGATCGATGTGCTGATACCAGTCGCTTCTCCCGGTAAATCGATCCCAGTTTCAGTTCCCATACCAAAAGAGGCAAAAGATGAACGTAGTTTTTCATAGACATCCCCTTGACGATCCACTGTTGGAATCGAGATACCTGACTGATAATTGATGCCCATCAAACGTAAAGCGACTTGCATCATATAGGAGTTAGAAGAAACTTCCAACGCCTGCTCCGCAGAAAGGTTACGATTATTTGCCCCAGTTGGATTGAAAATTGAGGCTTTTACATCGGAGCCAATTCTGATTGGTTGATCCAATAACACTTCATTGCCATTTAAGACCCCATTTTCCCAGCCAGCAGCCAAAGTCCCTGCTTTGACAACGGACCCTGGTACAAAGGAATTAATGAAGGTACCAATGGCATTTTCCTGCAATTCATTTGAACCTGTATCATGATGATAGCCGGACATTGACAAAACGCCGCCGGTTTTTGGATTTAACGCCACTGCGTAAACCCCTGGAGAATATTCTGCTGCCCCAGAATCAATCAGTTTTTGGAAATTGTCTTGCAAGATTTTATCAACTCTCGCTTGAAACTCAGCATCTAATGTTAATACAAGGTTATCCCCTTTTGCCCCAGAAAAGGTTTCTTTTTGACTTTCAATATTATTATTGTTATCAAGGGAAATCTCAGAAATGGATTTTGTGCCTTGTAAGACTTCTTCATACTGCTGCTCTAAATAACTACGTCCAACGCGATCATTACGAGCATAGCCTTTTTCTAAAAATTCATCCAAAACTTCTTCCGGAATTCCTTGTTCTTCACTGGTCACCGTTCCGATCAAACTAGCCAGAGAACTTCCTTCAACGATGTTTCTCGTCCAATCGGTACCGGTGGAGATTCCCGGTAAATCGACCATGTTTTCAGCAACAATAGCTAATTCACGGTCAGACACATCCGAAGTCTTAATAAAGACCGTACTCAAAGATTGGGCGCTATTCATCCGCTTAAAAATCGTGGCTGCTTCTAATTCTGCATCAGAGAAATTGATTTCATCTTCTGTCACTTTATCAACGGTTGCCGCATATTGTTCAGAAGTACCTAAAGAACGCTCTTCATCACTCAATCGGTCAGTTGCTGCTTCAAGATTTTCTTCATCGGCCAGCCAAAAGTCCTTAAGATCACGATCAGACAAGTTTTTGTCCACAGGTACTTCGATCAACTCGCTCAATTTTTTGGCCGTTTCTAACAAATCTTGAGCGGTCATTTTGTTTCCGCGGGTAAATGTGATTGCTGCATTGGCTTGATTTTCCACCAGCGCTTTTCCAGAAGCGTCATAGATCATTCCCCGAGGGGCGCTTCCTTTGACTTCCACTACAGATGAAGCTTTCAACTGCTGCTCAATATTGTCGCCATTGACGATCTGTAGATAGCCTAATTGAACGATCAAGGACACAAACAAAGCAAAAATAATAAAAAACAAAAAGTTCAATCGAAATGGAACATGAGATTTGCGATACGATTTAGCCTTTGGTTCTTCTGGCCCCTTGCGTATCCCTTGGACAACTTTATCTTTCAAATTCTTCATCTCATCTATCCTTCCAATCTATAATGACTACTGTCCTATTTTACCAAAAAATTCGATTCCAAACAGAAAAAACAAAAAATATCCATTAATCCTTAGAAAAAACTATAAAAATTAGCGTGAATCCGAGTAAATGTTTCACAGTTTGATTGTTTCATTTTCATTCTTTCATGAAAAAATTGTTTTTTTAAGCTTTCTTATGTTTTTTCATTTGATGGTTTCGTGAAACAAGATTTACATTTCTTTTTTTGTGGAAAACTAGATCGATTGAAGCGAGAGGAGCTTTCATATAAACAAAAAATCGACACACAAGCAGTTGCCCATGTATCGATTCCGCTATCCTATCAAACAGTTGAAGGAGACGTACAAACCGACACACTCTCAATTGATCGAAAGACAGCTATATGGATCTATTCACTCGCACCCTCGCCATCGGAAAAGACTGCACTGTCATCGTAGAACTGATAGTTGACATAGCCTTGTGTATGTTCATCTCCTTGTGAGAGCTGATTGTTTTGAGGGAGGGCCAGTTGTTCTCTGAGTGTATTTTGCATGTGTAAGAGCTGATTGACCCCTAAAAGCTGATAGTAGACATCATTCAACATTTGCCCCTCCCCTTGAAGCTGCTCTTGATGAATCGTCGTAAAAGCAGGTAAATAGTTCTTTGCGACATCCAGCATATCGTCCCATGTTAGATCTGTCTTTGAATTTTTTTCAACAGCTTTTAATATTTTCTGATAATTATTGATTCCATCCAAACTCATCACTTTTTTTAAAATTTTTGTTACAACTTCTCGTTGTCTTTTCTGCCTACCAATATCTCCTTCTGGGTCTTCTTTACGCATACGTGCATAAGCTAGACCAGTTTTCCCATTTAAAGTGATTTTTCCTTTCGGAACATGGACTCCCTCGAGCGTAAAGTCGATATCATTCGTTACTTCGATTCCACCAACTGCATCAATCAAATCTCTCATCCCTTGCATGTTGATTGTCACATAATGATCGATCGGTATATCCAAAAGATTTTCCACAGAATCCATTGCCATGGCTTCTCCCCCAAAAGCGTATGCATGATTTAACTTGTCTAAAGTTCCATACCCGATGATTTGAGTAAATATATCCCTGTCCAAGCTAACGATCGTAGATTGCTTTTTTTCTGGATTTACTGTAACAATCATCATACTGTCTGAACGACCTTGCTCGGTCCTTCCTAAAGCTCCGGTATCAATTCCTAGTAACAAGATAGAAAAAGGTTCTCTTTTTTCAATGTTGACAGTTTCTGAACGCCTTTTTGTGTTTCGATCAACTGGTTTAGAAATATGTTCAAAAGTTGAACTTGTATCATTATAAACTTGCAAACCGTACACAGTTAATCCGATAATTCCCAGGACCAAAATCCCTAATATTCCTATTACTATTCTTTGATATTTTCGCATCTTGCACCTCGTCCGATAAAAAATAACAATCGACTAAATTTTCGCATAATTTATATCATAGAGCAATCTCATTTGTTATAAAACATTTGTTTTAATAAAAATGTAATGTAAATGAAACAAAATGCAAGGATTCCTCCCTTGAAGGAAAGAAACAGTTTTCTCATTCTTTTCTTTCATGGTTTTGCCAGAAACTATCTAGACCGAAAAAAAACCTTGCTTAGCTGCAAGGCTTTTCAGTCGATTCTTTAATTAGGTAATTAGACTTTGGTTACTTCCGCTGCCTGCGGCCCGCGGACACCTTCAACGATCGTAAATTCAACTTCTTGACCTTCTTCAAGTGATTTAAACCCGTCTCCTTGTATGGCAGAAAAGTGAACAAATACATCATCGCCACCGTCAACTGTAATAAAACCAAACCCTTTTTCGTTGTTGAACCATTTTACTTTCCCATGTTCCATAGTGTGTAAAGCCTCCAATAATTATAATCCGACGATTCCGTCGCCTTTATTATAGCGGATTATGTAAGCGTTAGCAATATTAAAACGGTTCTTTCTATCCACAAAAAAAGAAGCCTTTTAGCAGGCTTCTTTCTAGTAAATTGTTTAAGCTTTTGCGAAATATTCGTTTACTTTGTCCCAGTTAACAACACTCCAGAAAGCATTGATGTAATCTGGACGAACATTTTTGTATTTCAAGTAATACGCATGTTCCCAAACATCTAAACCTAAAACAGGTGTTTGGCCATCCATCAATGGTGAATCTTGATTCGCTGTTGAGGTGATAGCTAATTTGCCATCTTTAACGACTAACCATGCCCAACCTGAACCAAAACGTCCGGTTGCAGCAGCTTTGAATTCTTCTTTGAAGTCTTCAAAGCTGCCGAAAGCTTCATCAATTGCCTCTTTGATAGCCCCAGTAGGTTCGCCGCCAGCATTTGGGCCTAAGATTTCCCAGAAGAACGTGTGGTTAGCATGGCCGCCGCCATTATTACGGACCGCTGTTTGAATATCTTCTGGCACAGAAGAAAAGTCAGCTAATAATTCTTCAACTGTTTTTTCACCTAATTCAGGATGTTTTTCAATCGCTGCGTTTAAGTTTGTTACATAAGTGTTATGGTGTTTATCATGATGCAAATGCATCGTTTCTTCGTCAATGTATGGTTCTAATGCATCGTATGCGTAAGGTAAATCTGGTAATGTGTAAGTCATAAAAAAATTCCTCCTCAATGATAATGTTTACATAAGTAACATTATCAGACTATCAGACTTTGTTCAAAAAATATGCTTACTTTTTCTCACTTTTTTTTCGTATTGAAAATCAAAAATTTACTAAACACATAGTTTGCCAAAACAACAACAACTTGGGTGACTAGCTTAGCAACTAGATCGCCGGTTGCCAAAATTGAAATAAATAGATACATACAAAGCATATCTAAGCCTAATGATAAGACACGAAAGAAAATGAACTTCCCAAATGCCGCCCATGACTCTTGCTTTGTCTCGGTTTTTGCTTCAAAAACCCATAACTTATTTGTAAAGTAGGCGAACAAAACAGAAGCAATCCAGGAAATCACATTCGCTGTCTGGTAATAAAGACCAATTCCTTCACGAAAAATGAGATAGACGACAATGTTGACTACAGTCGTTAATCCACCAAAAAATAAATACGTAATCGGCTCCCACAACTTTTTTTGCTGCAAGAACTGCTTGTATTCGTTGTACTTTTGCATTCTTTTGCCTACTTTCATTTCTTTATTTATTCATTCATTCGATTATTGGTTCTTTTTTTGTGAATTCCTTGTAATTCAAAGAACCCTTCGTTACAATTACTCTAGTTATACCACAAAGGAGTTCATCAGCAAATGACTATCGTCCAACTATTTAAAATTGCTTTTTTCCGAATACCTGATTTAAAATTTGTCAAAAAAGCAGAATTTTCCAAAGTAATCGTTTTTCTATTAAGCGCCTCCGCGCTTATCGCGGTACCGATGACCATCAATGTATTAGGTGTCTTTCGCAATGTGCAAGCAGATGGACAAAAAATCGGAGAAACAATTCCTGATTTCACGATCGAAAATGGACAGCTTTCTGCCGCTCCAAATACGCAAGGATTCATCTATCAAACCGATTCGATCATCTTTACTTTTGATCCTGATGGCAATCGTACACCAGCGGATATTGCATCTGATGTCACCGGCTCGGTGATCGCAGTAGGTTTGTTAAAAGATCAGCTGGTCATTCGTATCCCTTCTTCTGGTTTCTCAACGTCTATGTTAGACTCAAACCAATTAGAATTTGATTATAGTGAACCAGCACTGCGTAATCTTAACGGTCAGGCGATTCGTGAAACCTTATCCAACCAAGCGATCCCATGGCTGATAAAAATCATTGTCTTTTTTGTCGCCTTATATCCCACGTTTGTCAGCTTACTGATCACCTTAATCATGGGAACCTTTATTGCAACGATCTATACGAAATTGAAGCTATTCTCTTATACCTTTTTCGAAAATTTAAAGATTCTCATTGTCTGTGCTGCATTGCCTACACTCATTAGTGTTATTGTACAACTAGCGCTGCCTTCCTTTGATGCTACCACCTTTATTTTGTTTGGTTCCCTATTCTTATTTACACAAGGTGTCAAAGATTCCCCAAAAATACAATTAAAAAAATGATCTATGCCATGTTCAATTCATTGAACATGGCTTTTTTCTCATTCTTTGCTACACTTAAGATACAAGGAGGCTTGGCAATGAAAAAAATAATCTTAGCCACTCGCAACTTTCGCGACACTTATGTGGAACAAATGGAAAAAGACTATCAATTTCTCGTGTACTCAAAGGACCAAGCAATTGATTGGTCACAAGTAGAAATCACTATCGGTTGGAAACCAGCATGGAACGAACACCTGTTAACCGAAAAAACAAATTTGAAATGGGTCCAAGCGATTTCGGCTGGTGTGGACACCTTGCCATTAAAAGAGTTTGCAAAATACGACATTCTCTTATCAAATGGCAGTGGCATCCACGCAGAATCGATTACAGACCATTTATTGGCTTTGCTCTTTATGGAAAACCGCGGGATTTTCCAAGCAATCCAACAACAAAGAAAACAACAATGGGCACCGGATACGATTCCTTATGCAAAGCTATCTGATCAAGAGATTTTGATCGTTGGTACGGGACAAATAGGCCAAAGATTAGCCAAAGCATTAACCTTTTTTGGTGTACATCCGATTGGCATTAATACAAGCGGCCATGAGGTGGCGGGTTTTGAAAAAACGTTTGCGTTATCTGACTTACACGCTTGCGCAAAAACCGCCGATTGCATCATCAATATTCTTCCACTGACAGAAGAAACCACACATTTGTATGAGGAAGCCTTCTTTGCACAAATGAAGCCTTCCGCTTCATTTTATAATGTCGGTCGCGGTCCTAGCGTGGATACTGCCGCATTAACAAAGGCTTTAGAGAAAAAGCAGCTGGCATTTGCCGCACTAGATGTTTTTGAAGAGGAACCTCTACCAGAAAATGATCCGCTATGGCATACCGAAAACCTGTTGATTACTCCTCATATCTCAGGACACACGCCCCATTTTCAAAAGGCATTTATGGATATTTTCTTAGCGAATTTCCAACAATTTTTAACGAAACAAGAACTTGTAAAAAATGAGATAAACTTGAATAAGGGATACTAACAAATTCTTTCCACAAAAAAAGTGTACAGTTGAAGGCAGCCCCTTCAGATTGTACACTTTTATTTTATCGTAGTTTTTCTTGGTCTTTTTCGGTTTCTTTCAAGAAGTACAAAGGTCTATTTTTAGTCTCTAAGAAAATTTTTCCAATATACTTGCCGATGATCCCTAAACAAAGCAATTGCAAACCACCAACAAATAAGAAGATACTGACCATTGAAGGCCACCCTGATGTCGGATCTCCAAAAATAAAGGTTCTTATCACAATAAAGATCAAAGCAATCAGAGAACCAAAACAGGAAAGCGCACCAATAAACGAGGCGATATTCAAAGGCGTATCTGAAAAGTTGACGATACCGTCAATCGAATATTGGAATAACTTCCAAAATGACCAGGACGTCTCACCCGCTACCCTTTCCCGATTCTCATAGGCGATGTATTCAGTGTCAAACCCAACCCAGCTGAAGATCCCTTTTGAAAAGCGATTGTACTCTGACAGCTGTAAAACCGCGTCAACCATATTTCGACGCATCAAACGAAAATCTCGCGCACCGTTTACCATTTCGGTATCGGCAATCTTATTGATAATATTGTAGAAAGCATCTGAGAAAAAACTGCGGATCTTCGGTTCTCCTTTGCGATCTGCCCGTCTGGTCCCCACACAATCAAGTTCCGGTTTTGCTTCTAGCATCGCAAACATTTCCGGCAGTAGAGTCGGGGGATCTTGCAGGTCTGCATCCATTACAGTGACAAAATCGCCTCTAGCAGCTTGTAGCCCCGCATAAAGAGCAGCTTCTTTGCCAAAGTTTCTCGAAAAAGATAGATAGCGAACACTTTTAGGGTGGGCGTGATACAAGTCTCTTAAAACAGACAGAGTTTGATCTGAAGACCCGTCATTAACAAAAATATATTCAAAAGGCATATTTAAGTGTTTCTTCACTTTTTCTGTTTCTTCAAAGAAAATCGGCAAGCTTGCCTCTTCATTAAAACAAGGTACAACAATTGATAACATCGGTTTCATCTCCTAGAGCCAATCGTGGGAAATCGGTCAGCTGTGACCGAATCCACATTATTTTTTATCTTCGCTAAAATCATATTTCGGTTCATCTAACGTTTCATCATAATCTACAGTTAAATCATAGCCTTTGAAAAACCATTCGTCTGCTTCATCAATAAAAAAAAGCAAGCCATCAATGGTTTGTTCGACGATCGGACGTTCTGGTTTATCCACTGACATTCCCACGGAAAATCCGTCATGCACTTGTGTTTTGCCATAAATTTTTCCGAAAAAACGAATCCCGCTTCCTTGGTCTACCACCAATTCTTTTTTAAACCATTGCATTGCTTCAGGACTTATTGTTAAGTTCATTTTCTTCACTCCTAATCATTCATATGTTCATCAAGTATATCTACATCATCTGTATTGCCGATCACGAGTAAATTGTCATTTTCACGCACGATCGCCTCTGCATCAGGCGAAACGATCACTTGTCCTGGTCCCCGACGAATCGCAACGACTGTCAGACCATACTTTTGTCGAAAATTCAGCTCAATCAGGGATTTATTGAAAAAGCGTGGATTGGACACGCGAATCTCTGCTAGAGAAAATTCGTCAGATAGTTCAATATAATCTAAAATATTTTTGGAAACTAGATTATGGGCGATGCGAATCCCCATGTCACGTTCGGGATGAACGACACGGTCTGCGCCGAGTTTTTCCAGTACACGGGCATGGTATTCGTTTTGGGCTTTCGCTAAGATATTAGGAACACCCATTTCTTTGACCATCAAGGTCACCAAAATGCTGGCTTGAATATCCTCACCGATCGCAACAATGACATGGTCAAAGTTACGGATACCCAATGAACGTAACGTCATCTCATCTTGTGCGTTGCCGACCACCGCATGGGTGGCGATATTCATGTACTCATTGACACGATCTTCGTTGCTATCGATCGCCAGTACTTCTTGTCCAGATTCAATCAACGTGCGACAAATACTGCCACCAAAACGGCCCAGACCGATTATTGCATAATTTTGCTTCACCACAAACGCTCCTTTTTTACCAGATCATAATTTAGTATAACAAAAACCTCCTCTGCTTGCCATGAGGAGGTATGATTATTAAGATTTTATTTTATCAAGCCATGTTTAAAAGCATATATCGTAGCTTGTGTACGATCTTCTACTTCTAATTTTGATAAGATATTTGACACATGTGTCTTCACTGTTTTCAGCGTAATGAAGAGTGAATCCGCAATCTCTTGATTGCTCTTTCCTTCGGCGATCAACAGTAACACTTCTTGTTCCCGATTGGTCAAATCTTCATGTAGGATCGGTGTCCGATTCGTCAAACGATCCATCATTTTCGTGGTGACTTCGGGTTCTAAGACCCGCTCTCCTCGCTGGGTTGCACGAATGGCTTCCGCAATCTCATGAGCAGTAGACGTCTTTAACAGGTAACCTGCCGCACCCGCTTCAATAGCAGGATAGACTTTTTCGTCATCAATAAAACTAGTGACAATAATGATTTTTGCTTCGGGCCAATCATTTAAAATCAATTTCGTAGATTCGATCCCATCCATTTCATCCATCACCAAATCCATTAAAATCACATCTGGATGTAATTCCAATGCCTTTTCATACCCGACTCGACCATTTTCCGCTTCCCCAATTACTTCTATATCGTCTTGAATCGACAGATAAGAAGAGACCCCCAGACGAACCATTTCATGGTCATCAACTAACAACACTTTAATCATACCTTATGCCTCCTTCAACAGTGGAACTTTAATTTCAATACTGGTTCCTTGATTTTTAAAACTAATAATTTTCAACGTTCCGCCAACGGCACTTACCCGTTCTCGGATATTCATCAAGCCATAGCTGCCGGCCTTTTGATCTTGTGGATCAAAGCCAACACCGTCATCGATCACCCGCAATAACACGTTATTATCAATACGATGCAAGTAAACTTCCAACTCATTGGCCTTGGCGTGACGCAGTGTATTAGATAAGAGTTCTTGGATCACACGAAAGAGTTGATCTTCAATCGAACTAGGCATCGTAAAGTCTTCAATATCCCAAGTCAATAGAATTTTGATTTTGGTCTCTAATTCTTTTAACAATTGCTCGATTCCTTGCTTTAGACTCTTCCCTTCCAAAGTAACAGGTCGTAGATGAAGCAAGAGCGCCCGCATTTCAGATTGCGAAGCATTGATAATGTCTGTGACCATAGCTAACTGTTTCTTTTGGCTTTCTGGCGCATCTGTTCGAATCGCTTGCTCATTTAGTGCAGACATCATCATCATGGCGGCAAACAGCTGTTGAGAAACAGAGTCGTGCAATTCACGAGCCAGACGCTGCCTTTCTGCTTCTAAAATCTCTTCTTTTGTCTGACCATCAACAAACTGCGGTTTCGCATTCAATTGCTGTAATTCCATCGACATCTGTTTCATCTTCGATTGGATACTGGCAATATCACGATCCACATTCGCAATCAAATGGTTTTCAGACGCATGGGGGATTTTTGTTTCCAATAAAGGGCTATCGATATAGCCGCTGGCTAACAGTCTTAACTTTTCTTCCACCGGACCGTATTGACGGTTGCGAAAAAAAGAAATCAGTAAAAAGACAGCTAAAGCAATCAATGCAGATATTACAAGTAAGTGAAAGACGATTGGGATAAAGAAGAGCTTGATTTGAAAGACTTCTATCAGCCAATTATTTTTCCCACTGGCATACAAATAGGAAAACAGCATCAAAATCATGGTGAAAAAACTTGCTAATCCTGCATAAAAAGCGATCATGCCTCTTGAAAATTTCCCGATCATACCCGAATCACCTCAACATCACCAACAAGGGTATTCGTCAAGATTTTCAAACGCCGACTATTTTCGCCATAATCAGGGCTGTAGATCGTCACTTTTTCATTTTTCAAGCTCGTTTCTTCGCCTTCAAAGATAACGGAGCCAATAAAAGTACTGTGCTCTAATTTGATTGCTATACCAGCAGGCACTAAAATACGAGTTCTGCCAAAGCCTTTTCGTACGATCACGACGTTTTCTTTCTTAGGCAATAAAGTGTTGCCTAAATCGATAAAAGTGTCCCCCGTCAAGATATCTAAATTGATATCGTCCCATTCATAGACTTGACTGCCGATCCGTTCATTACCTAACCATTGCTGCTTTTGTTTCAGTGGATGATCAGCTTTGGGTTCTTCAGTTTCAACGATAATCATTTGTTTTTTGCGCCAGAATGAATTTTTAGTTAAGTCGATTCCGGTAATCTCGACTCCTTTTAAACCAATAAATAAAATCGCAAAAATCAGCATCAGCCACAGTGCTGGACTATTTAACAAACTGATCAAAATAGCAATGGAACTTGAGACCATCAAGAAATTTTTAAAATTGCTCTTGCGCTCACTTCGGTTCACAAGGACCAAGCACGTCACACCAAGTATTAATAAAAATAATAATGGCGGATTAGATAAAATTTGCCATACCGCAAAAAGCAGTAAGAGCGCTTCAACAATAAAGAAAAAACGCCAAGGACTTTTCATTCAAGCTCCTCCTCCTAGTAATTCTACTCTATCATACCTGAAAAAAATGGTTTGTCCATCCGTCGCTGGTCCGAAAAAAGACCCTGTTTGATCAAATTCCCTAAAGGAGAATGAACAACAGGGTCAACTAGATTGATCGAGTGATCAAGCAATTAGCTTTTCTTTACTTCTGTGATTCTTACTTGCATATCTCCGCCTGGCGTTGAGATCGTCACTTCATCATTGACTTTTTTCCCAATCAAGGCACGAGCGATTGGTGAATCATTGGAAATTTTACCAGAAAATGGATCTGCTTCAGCACTACCGACGATCATGTACTCTTCTTCGTCACCATCAGGCAACTCAACAAAAATAACTGTTTTTCCGATGGAAACTTCATCAGAGTCTACACCCTCATTATCAATGATCTCTGCAAAACGAATCATATTTTCTAAAGTAGTGATTCGGCCTTCGACAAACGCTTGTTCATCTTTAGCAGACTCATACTCTGAGTTTTCGGATAAATCGCCAAAACTGCGGGCTACCTTGATACGTTCAATGATTTCGCCGCGTTTTACCGTTTTCAATTCTTCTAATTCTTGTTCTAGCTTTTCTTTTCCTTCAAGTGTCATTGGGTAAACTTTTTCTACCATAGTTCTTTTCTCCTTTTAGTAACTTCTAATAAATCGCAAAAGGTAATCTTTTGCGATGAGTCCACAAAAGATTACCATGCTTTTTTTTAAATGTAAACTATAAACCTATGAAAATTTAATTTGAGGTATTGTTTACATATTGTTCCACTAATTGCATATGCTGTTCATAGGTTTCCGCAAAGTAAACTTCTTGGGTTTGAATGTCAGCAACGAAATAATAGTAGTTGTTCGGTGTTGGATCTAAGACCGCTTGGATCGCTGCTTCACTTGGATTGTTGAATGGTCCAGGTCCGTAGCCAGTATGCACATAGAGATTATAAGGAGAGTCAACTTGAGTGTCCTCATAAGTAACTAGCTCTTTATGCTCACCTAACGCGTATAGAATCGAAATATCCGATTGCAGCGGCATATCAATCGCTAAGCGATTGAAGAATACCTGTGCGATATTTTTACGATCTTCTAGCTTACTACCCTCTTTTTCAACAAGTGAAGCCAAAGTAAGGACTTCTTGAACCGTCATTTCTTTTTGAGCAATTTGATCGAAATATTTCGACAAGACTGAATTTGATTTATCCACCATTTGGGTAACGACTTCTTCTAGGGTATTCCCTGTATAGTAGTCATACGTCGCTGGGAACAAGTATCCTTCTAGTCGGTAACGCACACCTTGCGCATCGCCGGCACTTGCTAAAAGCTCAGGATAGGTTTCTTTCATTTTTTCAAAGAACTCATCGCTTTCCATCAAAGCTAAGAAATCGTCTTTCGAGATATTCGTTGCTTCCGCTAGAGCATCACCGATTTGATCAACATCAAATCCTTCTGGAATCGTCACTTTTGCATCAGAGGTGACCGAGCCTTCGCCATTTTGCAACTGCTCACTTATCGCTTCCAGTGTCATATTTGGTGAAAAATGATATGTTCCTGCTTGAAAGCCCGTCAGATTATTAAATTTTGTGTAATAATTAAAAATCATTCCACTTTTAATAATGTTCTCATCCTCTAAGATTTCACCAATTGCTTTATTCGAAGAACCGCTTGGAATAACAATCGTCACCTTCTCAGTATCATCGGGATCTAATGGCTGCAAACTTGAAGTAACATATCGATAAGCTGAGAAACCTAATATTCCGCCGATTACTAAGAAAACAAGAACAACAATCAACACGATCTTATTAACTATTTTGTCTTCCTTGCTGCGCTGCAATCTGCGTTGGTTTTTTTCAGAAACAGTTTCTTGCAAACTTTCTGAAGAAGCAGAATGATTTTGTTTCTCTTCTATATGTTTACTTTTATTTAGATGATTACTACGAGATCCCACAGAATCGTCATCCAAGAAGCTGTGTTCAGATATCGATTCTTTTTTTGAACTTGATTCTTTTAAAGACTCCATAACTTTCTCTTTAAAAGAATCTTCTGGATGTTGTTTAGACAAAACAACTCCTCCTTAATTTCTTCTTTTTGACTTGTATCATTATACATGAAAACTCATCAGAAAGAAATGACATTCTTTTTTTTACTTAAGCATTCTGCTCATTTAAAACTTTTATAATTTTTCACCGGTCACGTTTTGCACAATGTTTTTTGCGATATTGTCCAAATTGTTTCTTATTCTCGCAACATCTGAAGGATTGGAGATAAAGCCAAGTTCCATTAAGCGATACTCAATCCCTCTAGATCTGAAAATATTTAAATTCAATAAGTCTTGTCTAAAACTCAACCCATTCGAATTAACAAATGAAGGATGCCAGCCGACATAGGTCCGAATGGTATTCGCTAGCCCGATATTAACTGAATTGGATCCCCCTGGTCTCACTATGACGTGCCCCCCAGAAGCTCCGATACCTCCGCTATCTAGATGAAATTCTGTAACTGAAGTGATTGCATTACTTACAAGGTGTGCTCCTTGTCCGTTTCGAGTGTCAGTAAACATATCGCGTGACACATCATAAAAATTAATTCTGCTTTCTTTCAATTGATTGGCATACTTCCGCAAATATGGAAGCAATTCATTTCTTGTAAAGTCTCGCTCATTTGTCCCGCTTCCCACTGCTCCCGGGTCAATCCCTCCGTGTCCCATTACAAATAGAAACTCTTGCATTTCGATATACGGTTTGGTTGTCGATCCTGGTGCCGGTTGATTTTTAGGCACAAGTTTTATTTCGAGAGACTCAACACGTTTTGCTAACGAACTCGTTCCAGCCCGCTGATCATTTCGAGCCCAATCAAGCCAACCATAAGTCTGGGAATGCACTCGATAATAAATATCATAAAGCAATGAGATATTGCCGGTCAGTCGAATTTGGAGTGCTTCGATCCGTTTCGCCTCACCTGTTGTACCGGCTGTACTCCCATTAGATTGATACCCTTGCCAACCATAGGTTTGGACATGCGTACGATATTCTATTCCACCTGTAACTGGTGAGTTTTCTAAACTTAGCTGGATTGCTTCCAGTCGTTTTGCCTGACCAACTGTTCCAATACTCGCTTGGCCCGGATTAATCGTCGTCGACCATCCAAAAGTCTGAACATGTGCACTCAAATGAATACTTGGTGTTTCAATTGTTTCGTAGGAGATAAACGGCATCGTACTATCTCCTGGCGGCGCCGTTCCTTTTTGCACAAGTTGAACTTCAATTGCTTCTACTCTTCGTGAGAGCGCGACACTTCCCGACATTTGATCGTTTTTCGCCCACCCTAACCAGCCAAACGATTGAATGTGAACCCGATAATAGACATCAAATAATTGAGACAAGGTTCCTGTCAAGCGGATCTGAATTGCTTCTATCCGTTTAGCTTCATTTGTTGTACCTGCAATTGCACCATTCGTTTGGTAGGATTGCCAACCATAACTCTGAACATGTGCACGGTATTCGATATCTCCATCATAAATATTATTATCTAAACGAAGCTGAATCGCTTCTAGTCTCTTTGCTTCTCCAGTAACACCTCCAGAAACAAGACCGCTCGATTGGGACTCTTGCCATCCGTAAGTTTGAACATGCGAAGATAAATGAAGCGAAGGTTGGGTTACATTGTCAGTTGAAACATAAGGTTTATCAGTGTTCCCGGGTGCTGGACTACCTTTTTCCACTAGCTGAATTTGGATAGATTCTAGTCTTTTAGCAAATCCAGAAGTACCCGCTTCATTCCCGTTTTTCGCCCATCCAAGCCAACCAAACGTTTGTGAATGGACGCGGTAATAAATATCATAGTCCTCCTCTAACTCATCGGTCAAATTAATTTTGACTGCCTCAAGGCGCTTAGCTTCACCAATCGTTCCAGAAAATTCGCCATCTCTTTTTTCGCCTAAATCCCAGCCATAAGTTTGAACATGCGTGGAATAAACGATACTACCTTTAAGTTCTGTGCTGTCTGGATCAATAGCGAGCGACATTCCCTCCAAACGCTTCGCTTGTCCAACTGTACCACCAGTAACATTACTAGCTGGTGGTACTTGTGTTTCCCCATCTGTTTGTATATGTACCATTAGTTTCAAGTTGGGTAAACCTTTTGCGGATTTTAATTCAATATCATCCTCTTCACTGGAAGAAGACGTCGTCTGCTCTGTCGTAGAATCAAACGTACTTGAAGATGATTCTGTTATATCTTGCGTACTTGAGTCACTTACTGAAGTTGAACTTGTACTTTCACTATTTGTTGTAGAAGTACTATCCGACATTTCCGTCGTTTCTGTAGATTCGCTTTGATAATTTGAATCAGTACTGCTGGTTTGCTCATTTGTCAAACTCTCTGAAACGTTACTTGTCATTTCTTGTCCTACAACGTTCGTTTCAGCAAGTCCAATGATTGGACTGAAACTGCTCGCAAGGATTACTAGAACCAGAAAGAAATTAGCCAACCTTTTTTTCATATGAATTACTCACTCCTTTTTAATTAGATGCGATTTTTTATTTGAATACCACAAGATTTTCTTGAGTATAGCAAATCTAAAAGACAGATTTTATTTTTTTAACTTCCCCTGTAATCAACAAACATGAAACCAATAGAATTAACCATAAAATACCTTTGATTACCAGTAAGACGAAATAGTTCGTGTCGATCGTGATGAAATGATCGAACAAAAAGAGAGCAGCTGCTAAAACGACACTGATACATACTGGGCTGATCAGCTGCTTCAAAACATCTGAAAGTTTTCCTTCTAAGACTTTTGTCATTAAAATCCAGTAGGAGGTGAAAAAATTTAAGATATACGCTGCACAAACAAAGGCAGCCACATAAGTTATCTTCGAGAAATTGATTCCAACCAATGTTAAACTAAGAATCAAAAAAGTTGAAATCATTCCCGTTTTCAATAATGTTTTTGAATGGTTTCTTGCCATAAATATGCTTCCAGTTGCAGAAGTAAGCATCTGCGCCCATATACTAAATGCCAATATTGAAAAAGGAACGACAGCGGCATACCAGCGAGAACCAAAGAGAAATAGGATAATTTCCTCAGCATTCATTACCATAAAAATAGTTAATGGAAATGCGATTAATCCTAGGACATGGACAATTTTTAAAAACGTTTCTCGTATCAACTTCACATCATCTTGATGATGTGACAAAACAGGTTGCAGAACTGGGGAAATAATACCTAAAAATACCGTATTGGGCATAGTAATCATTTGATAACTCTTTTGATAATTTGCTAAGGGCACGGGACCTAAAAATCGTCCAATTAGTAAATTATCTGAATTACGGGAAAAATAATTTAATATTGTAAAACCTAATTGGTTTTTTGCGAATGACCATAGTACTTTAAAAGGTTGCGGGTCTAAACTTTTTGTGTACTTGATCTTAACTACAGCAAAATTAGCAAACAGCGTAGCAATTGCAGGAATAGCGGCACTTAAAATCAATGCATAAACGCCAAAGCCAGCAAAAGCTGAGGCAATACCAAAGATTGCACCAAAAAGATTACAGAACAAGAGCCTCAAATTAAGGGTTCGAAATCTCAATTCTTTATTTAAAATTGCCGTTGGTACAACGTTCATTCCTTCTGAGAATACAATGATCGACATAAACCAAAATAGCGATTTATAGATAGAATTATTATAGATAATCGCAACAAAATGGCCGAACAACCCAAAACCGACAGCTAACAGAAACGCAAACAGAACTGTATAGTTAAAAACAATGCCATAATCTTCTTCCTTCATCTCTTTGTTCTGAATGATCGCCGGACCTAGGCCAGCTGTCACAAACATTTGGAAAAATACTAGGAAAACTTGAACATTCGCTACCACCCCAAATTCTTCAACTGGTATTAATCTTGACAGTACAACGTTTATCAGCAATTGGATCAAAACATTGCTGTACTGTCCGATTGCTGTAAAAATCATACCTGATCTAAAAGCATTTCTCATCTAGATACTCATCCTTCTCTTTAAGTCTTCATTTGATAACGAAAACAATCCGCTCATTAATGATAAGTTCTTTTTTGAATATCTTAACTTAAAAAGATATGATTTCTTCAGATTGTCATTATATAATAGGTCACTCGAAGCATCTTCTTTGTGGTAAATACTCAACGCTGGTATATACAGTTGCTTGTATCCAAGTCGCTGACAAAGGATTGCCAAAAAATCTTCTTCAAAATAAAGAAATGTTTCCGGGTAAAAGCCAACATAGTTTCTCAAATAATTTTCGGTAAAAAAGATTGCTGCACCATGAAGTGTCTTCTCGTAAGGATCTAGTATTTCCTGGGGCTCTTCCGAAAAAGAAGCTGATTGATTCGTGCTGTTCTGATCTGGCATCAATTTTTTGAGGTGTTGATAGATATTTAATTTCAATGAACTTTCCAACAAAAATAACTTCAATCTAGGGAGAATCAAATCCGTTTTCTTTTTTAGGTTGACATTTAACGTATTTTGGTTCTTTCCGTCTCTGGTGATAATTTTTGTTCCAATCATTCCAATATCCTCGTTGTATGATATTGAAGCTAATCTTTCTAAATAAGTTCTATCTTCAAGGAGAGTGTCACCATTAATAACCAGGACCCTTTCAATTCCTTTCTTTCTAAAAATTGATAGACCAAAATTATTTCCTCTTGCAAAGCCAAGATTTTCTTTCGTCTGTACAACGGTTACCTGTTCTGAATCTTCATAGTTATCTGATAAACGTTTGAAGGAATCATTCGGAGAATCATTATCTACGATTAGGATATCTATCTCTTTAAAGGTTTGATTCATTAAAGATTCCACACACTCAATTGTATCTTGAAAAGCTAAATAATTCAGAATTAAGATTCCTATTGTTTTCTTCATTTCACTGATCCTACTTCTATATGATTTTTTTTATTATTCTTGCCAAAATACTTTTTTTCCCATTCTCTTTATTCTTATAAATCATACTTACTGCAGTGAGAAAGACTTTATAAAGAAAATAGTTTTTATAGAGAATCTGTCTTACGGCATTCTCTTTTGCATATTCTTGATTCATCGAAAATATTTCTCTAATCAACTGATTAGAAAGAGGGGTTTTATCCTGGATACATTTTACTGCAATAAAATCATTCAGATTCAGTGCTTTTTGATAAAAGTGCCCTAATGCTTCAGGATGTTTCTCTTTAAAAAAGTTCTCAGTTAACCTGTTTTTCTTTAACACATCAAAATTCTTCTTGCTTATCTTACTCGTTAAAGTTGAATTTTCTGTTGTTCGGTAATAATAGCTTTTACTATCAACCAATGCAATCTTCGTTATCCTGTCAATCAATTCATAGAAAAACAACCCATCCTCATAAATGATTCCTTCAGTGAATGAAAGGTCTTTGAAAAGTTCCACGTTATACAGTTTTACTGTTGGAGAAACTGCTGGAAAATCAGAATCGTACAATTCGTCAATTAGTCTTAAAAATGTCCCTTCAACAATTTTAGGAGGATTGACCACAGCAAAGTTCAACTCGGTTTCTTCTTTGGTAAACTTGCACATAGCAACTTGAACATCACATGTTTTAATCGCATGCATCAATTCTTCACAATAAATCGGCGTAACAAAATCATCGCAGTCAATGAAAGCAATAAATTTGCCACTGGCATACGAAATTCCTGCGTTTCTAGCGCTTGATTGGCCACCGTTACTCTTACTGACTAATCGAATAACTCTGGATGTGTTTTTCTTTATGACTTCATTAACTACCTCTATTGAATCGTCTGTTGAGCCATCATCAACAACGATGATCTCTATGTTTTTATAGGTTTGATTCATAAGACTAGTGAGACATTCACCTATATATTTCTCTCCGTTATACATTGGAATTATTATACTGATTTTCTCATCCATTATTTTGTACTCCTCAAATAGTCAATTACAGGCTTAAAGGTTTTTTCAAAAGTAAAATGACTAACACCATATTGAAAAATAGCTGCGCTTAATTCCTTTTTTGAAGAATTTTCAAGCATCGAATCGTACCACTCAATTAAGCTTGGAATATCGATTGGTGTATCATCGCTCGGTACACGATAATAAAACGGAAGATCACAATTATCCAAATCAGTTTTCACTCCAGAAACAATCGGTAACCCTTTCGCCAAATACTCTTTTCCTTTTAAACTACTATTATAAGTCACTCCAGATCGATGACGGGCTAAAGAGTCAATCCCAATATCTGCATTCTGATAAAACTGATCCAATTGAGAAAATTCTACTCTGCCTAATAACTTCACTTTTTCTTCTAAGTGGTAATCAGAGACCAGCTTTTTATAGTCCTTTAAGACAGGACCATCCCCGACTAAAGTGAACATGACGTTTCTCTTAACATCAGATGAATTATAGTATTCGTGCAGTCCCTGAATGACGCGATCATATCCATGGTAGAAACAAAGTGCTGCGACCCCTAGTAATCGGATTGCACCATCTCCCTCATTACTGCCTTCAATCGGACTAGCAAAGTCGTATGCATTCGAAAGATTGATACATGGTACATCAAAAATTCTTTCATCATCCGAAAAAGTCAGAACTCGATCAACGTAGTGTTTTAAATATGGTGTCCAGAGATGTTCTTTGGCTTGAATGTCCCATTTTACAATTCCTTTAAATTCATTCATATAAGGATATGTTGGAATTTCTAATAGGACAATAATTGATGGATTCATTCTCTTGATTTTTTTTAATAAATCGATAACACTTTTATCAAAAACCGCACTTTTTCTAATGTAAACGAAGTCGTACTCTTGCCAATTTATTTTCTCTTTTAAAAAAAACTGTCTTGAAAAAAAAGGAACTAGGTTTACAAACAAATGACCTATATTCCTTTTTGGGTTTATTAAGGGTTTCATGGAAAAACCATTTTTTTCAAACTCTTCAATTTGCCGACTGATCTTCTTTTGAATTCCACCAGCATGCGTTAAATCTTGGGAAAAATAAATACCCTTCATTTTTCTCCTTCTTTCATTTCTCTAATTTCCTTTTCCAAAAAAGATAACTCTTGTGTTAAAGTTTTGACTTGTCTTTGCGTATTTATCAATGCAATACTAGTTGTTAAAGTGATAAACAATAAAAAGGCAGTTAAACTATATAATGCTAAAGAAGTGAGTGTACTGATCCCTAGAAAGTGGGCAATCGTCGTCCCTACTTTGGGAAATAATGCACCGATCAACATTATTATTCCCAGTAAAAGCCATTTGTTCATTTGACGTACTTCTGCATGATCTTTACGAATCAAATAAACAGTTAAGACAAAAAAACCTAATGCTAAAAAAATAGCAATAATTTGTAATTGAACAGGCATTAGGATTCCTCCTTTTTGATCAAAGATGCAATCAGAATAGCCAAAGAGACATTAACCATATACGCTGCCGAGTCGAAAAAATGAATACTCGAGCGACCAGTCGTTCTTTCGAACATGTTTACCCCAATCTCTTTCACCCGGATGTTTTTGGCTACTAAATGCATGTAGCTTTCAGGTTCCGGATACTGGCTCGGATATCGATGGGCAAATTGTCTGATTACTTGCCGGTTTCCTGCTCTGAAACCACTCGTTACATCTTTGACGCGCATTTTTGTCAGAAGGTAAATAAGTCCTGAAAGAAGCTTGATTCCTAATTGTCTTGCACCAGTAGATTTAAACGTCGACGTGCTGTCTTCTACAAATCTGGATCCGACGGTAAAATCAGCCTGATTATTGATAATCGGTTCAACCAACTGACTTAAACTTTCAATATCGTGCTGACCATCGCCATCATATTGAATTGCGATATCATAATCGTGTTCTAATGCATACAGATATCCCGTCTGCACAGCTCCTCCAATACCTAAATTGTTCACCAACTCGACATGATGAATATTGTTTTCTAATAATACCGCTTCCTCATTGTCTGTAGACCCATCATTGATAACAAGATAATCTAAATTATATGGTGTTTTTTTTCTATACTCGAGTACCTTGTCGATTACTTGGACAATACCTTCTGCTTCATTATATGCTGGAATAATCAGTAAAATTCTTGGATTCACGATTTACACCCTAACTTTTCTTATAATTGATTGCTTTTTTGATTTTTCACGTAAAATTTCATGAGAAAAGAAGCAATGGTTTTCCCCCAATAACGTTTGTACATTTCCAATTCTTCTGCTTCTCTCGTTTTATCCAGGGTTGTTGCAGTTGTTTCAGATTCTTCGTGAATTCTATGATACATTGCATTTTTTGAGATGTAACAAATGTTTTCCGGCCGCTTCATGATTCGTTCCCATGCATCCCAATCTACTGCCATTCGCATCTGTTCATTAAATTTGAAGTCATTGAGCACCCGCAAATTATATGAAACAGCTGGACAACAAATAAAGTTCCCAAACGCATATATTCGCCTTTGATACCACTTTGATTGTAATAACCCCATTGTTTTTAAACCGAACGTTTTAATTTTAAGATTTATTGATCTTTTTCTAATTTGACTTTCTTGATCGATTTCCTTATAATCCGTAAACACAATACTTGTTTGATTATTATTTTCGAACGCATCAATGACGCTTTCACCATACTCTTTTAAATAGATGTCGTCTTGATGAACGATCGTCGCATATGGCGTATCAACAAAAGACAATGCATTGTTCCAATCTCGTCCGATACTTCCGCCTGAACTAGTAAACATAGGTATCTCATAAGAGTTGGCAATATCTGTTATATAAGTATTTGGTGTACTTGTGTACAAAATCAGCTTGGACTTTCCTTTTTTCATACTTGTCTGATTTAAACAAGAAAGTATACATTCTTCTAAAAAAGAAGACTCTTTATAAGCGCAAATAACAAATGTATGCATGAATATCCCTTTCCATGAATTGTTAAGAGTTTTAAATATCCAATTCTAAAAAATTATACTCGACTTTTTAGTAATTCTCAACAAAAATTAAAATCCCGAAAAAAACTTAAAGAAGACAAACTCTCATTAATTGGCAAAAAATGAAAAAAAATAAGGATTCCACGCCTTTTTTTAAGTTTTTCTTTTGGAGACTTGTTATTATTCTAGTATACTATATATAATATGTATTTGGAGGTACAGGATGCTTTTTTCAATCTTACTTTTTATTCTCATACTCTTTTTAACAGCAAATAGAAGCTTTTATCGGCGAATTTCGCTTTCTCTATTTTGTGCCGTTTCTCATCTCTCATTCACGGCATTTATTGCACGATCACTCGGCTTAACTGAATTAAGAAAAAATCTCTTATCTTTTAGTTTCCTTTCAACCAAGTCCGCTGTCACTGGTGTAAGTATCCTTGTTTTTCTTTTTCTCTTATCAACGGTACTGATTATCAAAAAAACAGGTCTGATTGACAGAATATTTCAATCCTTGACCTGGCGTCTTCAACTTTCTTTTTTTATTTTTTCATTACTAGTATTCATTGGAGCACTTGCGGGAAGCAGTGCCGTTTGGACGAAAAATTTTTTTGGTAATGTAGGCATTAGTGAAATTCTATACACTTTGTCTCAACCCTTGACAGGAACAGATGCGGGCCAAATTTATACGTTCATTTTGGGTCCTTTATTAAATTCTATTATTCTCACACTTAGTTTTCTAGTAATCCTATACTTGCTACTCTATGCTCTATCTTACAAAAAGTTTCAGAAAATTAAGTTAACCAAAAAGACGAGTTTCTTTTTTTCCTTCATTAGTGTAAGCCTCACTATATACGGTTTTTTCTTTGGTATACAAACATTGGGCTATGCAGAACTAAAAGCATATTTTTTTGAAAAATCAACGATTTACGAAGATTTTTATGTGGACCCGAATGATGTTGCGCTTACCTTTCCAGACCAAAAAAGAAACCTTATCTATATTTACGTCGAATCATTAGAATCAACGTACTTATCCATTGACCTTGGCGGAATGCAAGAAGTCAATCTATTACCAAATCTCACAGAATCAGCTTATGCAGATGGACTAAATTTTTCGCACCAAAGTACTTTCGGCGGTGCTCGTCAAGTTCCTGGTGTTGGTTTTACAGTAGGAGGAATGGTTGCCCAAAGTTCTGGGGTTCCTCTGAGAGTCTCTGGTGGCTATAACGAAAATGAATATGGCAATACTTCATCTTTTATGCCTGGTGTCACCACAATCGGTACCATTTTAGATCAAGAAGGATACAATCAAACACTGTTAATCGGTTCCGATGCAAGCTTTGGCGGCAGAGATAAATTTTACTCTCAACATGGAAATTACCAAATAAAAGATTATCAATATGCCATCGATAATCAATGGATACCGTCTGACTATAAAGTCTGGTGGGGATATGAGGATGAGAAACTTTTTGAGTTTGCTAAAAACATACTTATAGAAGATTCTCAGTCAGAAGAGCCCTTTAATTTAACGCTTCTAACAGCTGATATGCACTTCCCAGATGGTTTGATGACCGAAAATACACCTAAACTTTTTGAACAGCAATATAGTAATGTCATCCACTATTCAGATTATATGTTAGGTAATTTTATACGATGGGTTCAGCAACAGTCTTTTTATGATAATACTACTATCGTAATTGCCGGTGACCACCTAAGCATGGATCCCTCTTTTTTTAATGGTATCCCTGAAGACTATGAGCGAACTGTCTTCAATCTCTTTATTAACTCACCGGTAACAACCTTGAATAATACCAATCGTTCTTTCAGTACATTGGATTTGTTTCCGACCACTTTATCTGCATTAGGTGTTTCCATTGAGGGAAATCGATTAGGCTTAGGAACAAATCTATTTTCAGAAGAAATGACTCTAATGGAAAAATTAGGGTTTGATGAATTCTCTAATGAACTTAGTAAGACATCAAGCTTTTACAATCAGCAGATTATGCAAGGATCAGACCTTGAAGTTAAATAATAAATTGCTAAATCACACCAATCACTACGATAAATTTTTACTATATAATTGAATATACTAACCAGTCTTTTAGTAGTGTCAGTAAAAACTCAATTATTTTTTACTGACACTATTTGATATGGTCGAGGAAACAACTCAACAATAAATATATCGTAAAATCTGATCATTTTGTTTATGATAGCATTAAATCTCTGACATATTCACCTATCAAGCTATTTTTATTGCTAATAGAATTAAACAACTTTTTAAAGCCTTGTTTGTATTTTTTGCTTTAATACTCGATCCCTACTATCTCTAGGGGTAAGCGGTCCGTGAAATAGTAAACTTTTAACTGAAAAAGTAAAAAGGACAAGGTTGCCTTTGTTGTCGGGCTCTATAATTTATGGGACTGATGAATCAGAATTGAGGCTCTATAATTTATGGGACTGATGAATCAGAATTGATTCTTCAGTCCCATTTTCATTTTAGGTATTAAAAAACATATCGTTCTCTAGTATGATTAAATCACCACAAAATAAACAACTGAGAGGACGATATGCTATATGAATGATTCTATCAAAAAAATGCTGAGAATAATAGAGAAAGATTTGATGATTACAGAGGTCTCTTACGAGACCCTTCAGAAGAAAAAGACGTTGGTCGTCGATGCTGTTCTCTCGCCTACTCCTCGTGCTTGTAGAAGTTGTGGTTCTACTGTGGTAGATGGAAACGGAAAAGCAATTATAGTGAAAAATGGGAAGAAGGAAACGATTGTCCGTTTTGAACAATACAATCATATGCCTTTGGTTATGCGCCTAAAAAAGCAGCACTATACCTGTAAAAACTGCCGAACCCATTGGACTGCTCAAAGTTATTTTGTCCAACCCAGACATTCAATCGCAAATCATGTTAGATATAAAATTGCTTCTTTACTGACTGAAAAAGTATCTTTATCTTTTATTGCGAAAAGCTGTCAGGTATCTTTGACCACCGTTATTCGTACATTGAAAGAGTTTAAAAGCTATTTACCAAAGCAATCTAAGAAGATTCTCCCCAGAGTATTGACGGTTGATGAATTTCGTTCGCATGCTTCCATAGAAGATAAAATGAGCTTTATTTGCGCAGATGGCGAAACAGGAAAATTAATAGATGTTTTGCCTACGCGTAAATTACCTCGATTAACAAGCTATTTCTTAGGTTGTACCAATCCAGAAGAAGTAGAATTCTTGGTGACAGACATGAACGCCGCCTACTTCCAGCTCACCAAACGTGTTCTGCCAAATGCGAAAGTAGTGATTGATCGGTTTCATATTGTCAAACACATGAATCAAGCTTTCAATGAGTTGCGTATCCGTGAAATGAATGAACTTCGTAAAGCCGGACAGAAAAGCCAGGCAGAAAAACTGAAAAAGAACTGGCGCTTTTTGCTAAAAAATCGTGCAAACATCAACCATTATGAATACAAAACATGGAAAAGTTTCCGAGCACCAAAATACCCATTTCTTACTGAAGCAATGATGATTGATCGATTGCTTGAGTTTTCTACGCCCCTGAAGGAGGCGTATCCCTTTTTTCATGAGTTAGTTGAAGCCTTTCGAGACAAAGACCCTGACTTATTTTTCTCCTTATTGACAGAACTTCCCGAAACGTTAGATGACAGCTTTCGGGAGAAGCTTCAAAACCTTCTGACCTATGAAGAAGGCATCACCAACGCAATGATCTATCCTTATTCCAATGGAAAAATAGAAGCGAAGAATACCCACATAAAGACAATGAAACGAGTATCCTACGGATTTAAATCATTCGAGAACATGAGAATTAGAATCTTTTTGATCAATCAATTAATCAATGTAAGATAACAAAAAATCTGAGCCAGAATGTGGTTCATTCTGACCCAGATTTGATTTTGCACAACTCATCAGTCCTTATTGACAAAGAGCCTGTTGTCGGCCTTGTCTTTTTACTTAGAATCATTTGAACTTTATTTAAAGCTTTTCCTTATTTTATACTTAACTCTTTGCAGGAAACTTCTCGTTTGATACTCAAATTGCGCCAGTTTGCTCTTTTTTTCATTTAAGGTCAATAAAGATTTTATATGGCGAATCGCTTTTGGCGAAGCAGTTACGGAATCGATCGCTTCGATTAAGTCTTGATAAACATAATAAATCTGGTACTTCTCTTTTGCTTCAACGGAGAAATTGACTGTTTCGCTTTTGAAGTCATCAAAGTTATCTAATCGAACGCGGATCATTTCTACTAATTTATCTATATCACCTAATGGATAGACACAACCGTGATTAAAAAAATCATATGCTGACATGTGCCCTGGATTATTGGATATAATAACTGGTACACCGTTTAAAAGAGCCTCAACATAAACTAAACCGAATGTTTCCATTGCTGAAGAAAAAACGCATATATCTTTCGATGTCACATGCTCCCATGGATTGTCTACATTTCCTAGAAAAGTTATATTTTTTAAACGATTTTTTTTGATATAATCGAGACATTTTTCTTTATACTCATCATCCCATGCACCAATAAAAACCAACTCAATATCGTACCTGTTCAACTGATGATATGCTTTAATTAATTCTAATTGATTTTTTCTTGGGTTGATACGTCCTACTGAAACGATTCTTTGAACATCTCCCTTTTTAAGGGAAACTTGTTCTAACTCTGTGTAGGGAGCGAATGATTTAATTTTTTTCCTTGTAAACAGCTCTTGCAAATTATTGCTCAACTCGCCTCTAACAGCAAAAATTTCATCAGAAAATTCTTCTATAAACTCAATTTTATCCTTGTAGTAAGCAAATTCGCCGGAAGGAAATTCATGAATTAACCAGATATGAGAAACGTCTTGAACAGCCGCCGCCATCGCACCTTGGAACATGTTTACTGTATTTGTGATTACCAACTCAATATCAAACTCGTCTATCTTTTTTGCAATGAGATCGATAGTATTTCTAAAAGATGCCGCTCGTTGTTCTTCACTTCCAAATAACATTCCTGGTGCATCCTCCCACCACCACCGTTGATTTGAAACTAAAAAACATTTGATCCCATTACTTTCAAAAATTCGCGAGTAGTCATTTACTTCGACGTCTCCACTAACCGGTGCAATATTTACTACTTCATATCCTTGCTCAACTAGATATTTCATTAAATTAAATATTGAAATTTCTGCCCCGTTGTCCATTGTGCCAGTTGGTGAAAGGAATAATATTTTTCTCATTAAAATCTCCTTTTCTTATTCTTATAAATAGCCATACAGTGCGACACAAGAATTAAAAAATGTAATGACATAGATTGTTTTAACGCAAAAGCTAGTAATTTTATTTGAATCCAAATGACTCATTACCTTTTCACTTTCAAAGCCTACTTTATTAAGAATAGGCCCTAGAAATAACGGCAGGAATGCGAGTAAATAAAAATGATACCTGCCTTGTACACCTGGGACTCTTAAATCACCAATTGAAAATACTCGTGGATCACCTGTTATTGCCAAGATTGTTCCTGAAATAATCACAAAAAAAGTAGCCAAAGTAAGCACACGTGTCTTCTTAGGGATAGTGATTTTAATAAGCATAGCAGAAAGAGTAATTATCAAAGTATAGTTTATCAAATTGATGAACCCCGCGGCTTCACTAGCCATAAAGTATGGCATTGGATTCTTCAGAAAATAACCGATAGAAGCAATTACATCCGAATATGATCGTAAAAACAAAGTAATTGTGTATCCAATATTACTGATTAAATACGAAAGAACATCTTCATTTTCATCCACTGCGACAGTATTAGCTGCAGGAACATCCTCGAATAGATGGAAAATCGCACCGTTCATCAACCATAAAAAGCCTAATGAAAAACATAGAAGTACTGCAAAAACCGTAATTTTTTTTGTTTTCCTCGTATCAAAATATTTTGCAGGCACAAATAAAGGCAGTGCAGCCAACAGAATCACTGGTGCCTTACAAAAAACCAGCCCAAGGCAAGTAAGCATATAAAGTATGATTTTTCGAAAATTAACTTCGCGTTCACCAACAAAAAAATTGGTGAATTGAGCCAATATCAATAGTACTAGACCATAATAAAGATTATCGTAGGTAAAACCAGATGAGATCCATACGGCAAATGGGGTCGTAGCTGCAACGAAAAGCGCTAATTTATAAACTTTGCTTACCTTTATAGCCCAAAAAGCCAACAATGCATAAAACAGAACATTAAAAATTCTCCCTAAATAATAGTGAACAGATACTCTTTGCGAGAATAATCGTCCAATGGATATGCCTATAGCACTTGGTATATAAGCGGGATTATTAAACCCGCTTTTTTCAAGCCAGTCTTCATTATAGGTAGAGGGAATAGATTCAATTTCAAGGAATTCTTTGTGGTAAAGATTAGTATTCAGTTCATTTCCATACTCGGGTTTACTAGGTAATTTGGTAATAGCTAAGAAATCCGGGGATATGGCAAGAAAATTTCTTTCATCTGTTTGATTTCTGACTTTTCCATCTGCTACTTCTAATGCGTGGTAATAATGCGTATTCTCGTCATAGTTTTGTCGAATTGGTAGAATCAGTGCATTTAATGTACCAGCAATAAAAATTAAGACAAACGCATTTCTGGCGATTTTCGTTTCATCACTTATTCTTGAAACTATCAGTAAGAGTATAGCAGCTGCTAAGGCCAAAACAATATACAGTTTAGGCCAAGTTAATTCTATATATTGTAAGAAAAACTGAGCAGTCAAAAGAATGAATAGAAAAAGAATAAGCAGCTTGTAATTCTTTTTTAGTTCAATTAGATTGTTTTTAATAAATAGCATTAATGGATACTCCTTAAAAAAGCACTTAGTTCATCTTCATGCTCTGATGTTGTACAATTTTCAATTACGTAATTATAAGCATTCTCACCGATAGTTTCTCTAAAAGTCTTATCGTTTATCACTTTTTCTAATTGGTTGAACCACTCATTATCCTTGACGAGTATGCCGTTTCTGTTGTGCGTTACCATCTCTTTAAAAGCACCAATTTCACTTGCCAATGTAGGTATTTTCACTAAAGCAGCCTCCATCCATTTGATTTCAGACTTTGCCTCATTAAAAATCGAATGTACCAGCGGTGCTAAATTAATGTCCACTTGGCAAATCAGTTTCGGCAATTCTTTCCAATCAACAAATGGATGAATGACCAGTTGGGATTCTACCCTTTCCATTTCTTTCGGAACATCTAAATGCCCAACTAAATGCAATTCCACTTGCGGAAAAGTTTCTAAGATTTCTAGAATAGCAGGCTTAATCAATTCGAAATTCTCATTATGGGTGATAGATCCCGAAAAGTACCCGATTTTCACCTTTGTACTATCTTCCATCTTATTTTCAACTGCATCATGACTGATCGCCACCAACTCTTGGTTCGCAAGATTTCGATTAAGCAGTACGTTCTGGTGATAATTCAGAAGTTCCTCTTTTAAGACACCTGTGGAAGCTATCGCCCCATCACACATAAGCATCATTTTTTTGTAACTGATAACGCCGCTATCGTAATTGTTTTTTTCAACTTTTGTAAGATTTTGGACGTACATCAACTGATCCGTGTACTTGGTATCGATCACTAAATCGTCAATATCATACAGCACAGGTTTATGGTACTTTCTTGCTAAACGAATCAGTTCTGCTAATCGCTCATCATATGGTGCACGGTAGATAATGATATGACTTGCGTGCTCAGCTAATCCCATTTGAAATGTAGAAAGATTAACATGCCAGACATCAAAGCCTAGGTTTTTTAACTGTTCAATCTTATTTTGTACACGGTATTTTGTTAACTGCGGAATTGCATTTTCGACACCATCTATTATGAGAATATGTTCTTTGTGCTTTTTATTTTTGATATCCTCCATGATTTGATCGATCACAGCACCTGGATACTCCGTTTCATTTCTAATATATTCAATTAATTCAGGAACTTCTGTTTTCCTCTGAAGTCCTTGCCAAGCAAATTTCTCGTCTGTATCGTTTGCAAAAGCTGTGTATTTAACGATAGGTACACCCTCTCGAACCATTTGAAGGGGATGGATATACATTGGACTATCCGTATTCTTTTCGGTTAAAGCCCCGTGTTTAAAGCCCAAGTCGCTGAAATGTTTTGTAAAAACCGTTTCATGCTTTCCGATTGCTTTTTCTCTTGAGTTCGTATCTCCAAGATTTTTCCAATAGTCATAAAATGATGGATCGTGGAACATTGATTTCTCAATTACTAAAAAATAGGACTGTAAATGAATAGGGATATATCCATACTTGTTATACTTGGTAAAATCAGGTTGTTCTTCTCCATAAGAAATTCCCCAGAAATCAAGTTTTTTAGCTGCCATTTTATTAAATGCTTCTGTTAAATCTGAGACTGGACCAACATTCGTATCATTCACCAATAACAATTCATCATACTTACTTAATTCCTTTTCGCCAAGAAAATCGATACCGTGTTTAAAGGCTGCCGTATCATATCCATCATTAGATCTAAGAACGACCTCCCCAAACTTACGAAGCTTTTCTAAGTCAGACTCCGGTAATTTACCATTCACTACGATTAATACTTTTTCTGAAAAATCTGCTAAAGAGGAAAGAAAAATGAGTTTATACTCTTGCAACTGGGATTGGCTTTCATAGATAACATATACCAATACTCTTTTTGGATTTTGATAAACATTTTTTTTGCGTGTTGCTTTTCGTTTGCTAGATAAAACTAAAAATTGCAAATTAGGGATTTTTCTGAGTTTAACCAATAACTTTTGTTTTGCTTTATCAACAAGTACTAATCCTTTACTAGGATTTCTTAAAAATCTTAGTCCATAACTGAAAGGCTTCACAATAAGTTTGCCAACCCTGTATGACTTAGATGACATCAACGCTTGTTTATCGTTTTCCAGCAACTGAATTAATTGCGCCATAGATAAATTCTGATTTTGCAAGTCATTTTTTTCAAGATTTTCTTCAAGTAATCGCTGATCTATCGCCTGTTTTTCATTGTTTAAGTCTTCCACTGATACTTTTAATTCACTAATTTCTGCAAGCAATAATTCATTATCTTTGTTTTGTTGTTTTATATAATTAGTCAAATCTGCAAGATGATTGATTAATTCTTCGTTTCGGTCTTCCAGTTGCATGATATTATTCTTAATTGCTGAAAGAACCAGTTGTGGATATTGTTCCTGATGCTTGCTCAGGAGATAAAGATAAATCTCATAATAAAATTTTTCGGTCCCATGCTGCCCTTTCCTTGATATTGATTCTTGTAGCACTCGATAATTTAATTTTGTGGAAGAACATTTAACAGCTTTCGCATGGTTGGTAAGAATCAGTCGCATAAAAAAGTCATAGTCGACTAATTTTTTTCTGTTTAACGCTAAATCATATGTTAGCTGACCAACAATTTCTTTTCTTATCAACGAGCAATTATCAATAAAGTTACTAGAAAGAAACTCTTCCAATTGGAATGGTTTGGCTTCCATAAACAGCTCACCTGTTTCAACATTTACAAGATCAGTATATACAATATCTGCTTCTTCTTTTTCGGCAGTTTCAACTAGCTTTTCAATATATTGATTATCTAGATAATTATCACTGTCGACAAATAATAGGTATTTTCCGACAGCTCGCTCAAGTCCTTTATTTCGTGTCACACAAACGCCTCGGTTTTCTTGAACCAAATACTCATGTTTTAGCGAAACATGTGATAAATAATCTCTAATAATCTGATCTGAATTATCTGTCGATCCATCATTGATAATCACTAATTCTAAATGTTTATAGGTTTGGGAAGATACACTTTCCAGACACTGACCAACATATTTTTCATGATTATAACAAGTTATAATCACAGAAACTAATGGTTCCAATACGACTCACCTTTTTCTATAAGTAGATTTTTCTGATCACTTAAGCTTCTGCCAGCTTCCATTGCTTGTCAAAATACCGCTTGAGGCGATCCGCTCGCTTTTTGATCGATTTTTTCTTGGAGAAACGATTATTACGGGTGAATTTTCTTGATCTGAAAAAGCAAATGGTTCGTCCGCGGCGTTTCGAATTGATACGCCTAACCTTAATTTGCATTCATTGATGTGATTTAACTCGCAAGCATATTTAAAAGTCTTTTTACCGATACCTTTTGTCATTTCATCATATGAATTGTCGTTGTACATCCAAATGTTGCGATCGATATCTGTCATTGAAAAAGCAATATACGTCTCCATATCTTTTAACACTTCATAAGAAATCAAAAACTCTACTCGTCGATTCTCATCGGTAAGCATTTCATCAGATAATAAATCTACTGTAAAGTTTCGAATTGTTTCCTCTTCTTTACTTTTTGTTTCAACTTTTTGTGGTTCTTCTAAAACCTCTTCCTTTTCAATAACGGTGGAGGCCCCCGTCTGTGTAACATTGTCTAAAGAATATTGATTTGCTACATCATCTGGGGTCCCGATGATTTTTACTTCCCCTTTATCGATCATCAGTGCTTTATTACAGTATTTACGAACAGATTCCATTGAGTGAGTCACGAGGATAATGGTCTTGTTCTCATCTTTGGCCTTCATGAAATAGTCATTGCATTTTCTTTGGAACGCTTCATCCCCGACAGCCAATACTTCATCTAAGACTAAAATATCGCTTTTCGCTTGAATCGCTACAGAAAACGCAAGCCGAACCTGCATGCCGCTTGAATAATTCTTTAATTTTTGATTCATAAATTCAGTTAATTCCGCAAACTCAACGATATCGGAATACATTCCATCCACTTCTTTTTCGGAAAAACCAAGCATAGCGCCATTCAAATAGACATTCTCTCTCCCAGTTAATTCTGGATTGAATCCAACGCCTAACTCGATGAAAGAAACCAATTTTCCGTTCACTTCAACAGACCCTTTTTCAGGTGTATAAATTTGGGAGATAATTTTTAATAAGGTTGATTTTCCACTCCCATTTCTTCCGACAATTCCAAAGAAATCTCCTTTTTTCACTTCAAACGAAATATCTCTTAGGACTTTTTGCTCATTGTACCCTTTGATTCCTTTAAAATAATTAACGATCGTTCTTTTTAAACTCGTTGTACTTTCTGTAGGAAGTCGAAACGATTTTCCTATATGATCCACTTTCACTGCTATTTCATTATTCATATTAAATAATCTCCGCAAATTTTTTCGAATTTTTATTAAAAATCATGTAGCCGGCAACTAATACGATCCATGGCAAAACATATGGAATTGCGACGATCCAATTCGTATTTATTAATTGCCATACCGTAATATTGCTTGTACTTGTTAAGATATGCCGCATATCTTGAATGATTTGAGCCATTGGATTCATCATCAAAAGTTTGGCAATGTTCACGTCCATATTCATTACAAGTGTCAATGGGTAAATTAACGGTGTAAGGTAAAAACCCGCTTGAAGGACAACCTCCCAGATCGGTCCAATGTCTCGAAACCTAACATAGATTGTTGCCAAAATAAAAGACACACCCAATGAAAAGGCATAGAGTTCAATCAGAAGCAGCGGTGCCAAAAAAGCATAGATTGAAATATCCGCTCCATTGATCATCGCAAATAAAAGAACGATCACAAGGCTAATTACTAGATTGATTAAGGCGTTGATCGATACAGCAATAACAATGATATGTGTAGGAAAGCTTAGTTTTCTAAGTAGATCGCCTCGTGTGACGATTGATGACATACCTAAATTTGTCGTTTCGCTAAAAAAGCTCCATAGAACGGTTCCCAAAAGTAACGCCACTTCAAAGTGAGGAACATCTTGTCCAAATTTAAGAAAACGTACAAAGACCACATACATGACAGTAAACAACATCAATGGTTTCAAAACAGACCAAACATAGCCCATAATACTTCCTTGATATCTTAGTTTAAAATCGGTTTTTACTAATTCTTTCAATAAAATTCTATTTTTACGCTCAAACATCATTTTCTCCTTTAAGGTTCCACTAATCTTTTTTACGATAAAACTTTTTAAAGCTATCCTTAAAAAGTATACTCGACATTCCCCTCTTTCTCAACCTCTAGCAGATCATTTCAAAAATTGAGAAAAAAAATTAATGTTTCATTGACAGATTAAACGAAAAAAAGAAAGCCGCATTCAACGAACGAAATTTGGCCTCCTTTTTCTCAAAGTTTTTAGTCTCTTTCAAACAAATCTCTTGTGTATACTTTGTCTTCTACGTCATGCAGTACATCTTCCATACGATTTGCTACAATAACATCAGAGATCTTTTTAAACGTCTCAAAGTCATCAATCACTTCAGAGTTATAGAAGGATTTCTCTTTTAAAGAAGGCTCGTATACTACTACGTTGATTCCATGGGCTTTGATCCGCTTCATAATTCCTTGAATGGAAGAATAGCGGAAATTATCAGAATGAGCTTTCATAGTCAATCGATAGATACCCACAACTTTTGGTTGTCGATCAACGATCTGCTCCGCGATGAAATCTTTGCGGGTCGTATTTGCTTCGACGATCGCTTGAATGATATTATTCGGAACCTTATCATAGTTAGCTAGGAGCTGCTTGGTATCCTTGGGCAGACAGTAGCCGCCGTATCCAAAAGACGGATTGTTGTAGTGGGAGCCGATTCTAGGATCCAGTCCGACGCCTTCAATGATTTGTCGTGAATCAAGTCCCCTCACTTCCGCATAGGTATCTAATTCGTTGAAATATGCCACGCGCAGCGCCAGATACGTGTTAGAAAACAGTTTGATTGCTTCAGCTTCAGTCGGATTTGTTAAAAGAACGGGAATTTCATTTTCCCATGCATTTCGCTTGAACATCTCGGCGATCTCTTTCGCTCGCTCACTGCATTCTCCAACAACAATTCTCGAAGGATGCAAATTGTCGTATAAAGCTTTTCCCTCACGCAAAAATTCAGGTGAAAATAAAATGTTCTCTGTGTTAAAACGTGCTTTAAGATCTAATGTATACCCTACAGGAACTGTTGATTTAATAATAAACACAGCATCTGGACGCAACTCCAGCGCTTTTTCAATCACCGATTCTACAGTCGACGTATCAAAATAGTTTTTATGCTCATCGTAATCTGTAGGCGTTGCAATAATTAATACATCCCCAAAGTCAACTGCTTCATCAAAAGCTTTGGTGAAACGAACGGACAAGTCTGTCCGCTCCAAAAACTGGTGAATTTCTTTGTCTTCAAGAGGTGAGATGTTCTTTTGCAATTGATCGATTTTTTCATCCACAATATCATAAGCAAGTACTTCTTCTTTTTGCCCCAATAACAAAGCGTTTGCTAATCCTACATAACCTAAACCAAAAACGGAAACTTTCATCATGATCCCTCTTTTTCTAGTTTTCTTCTTTCTCAAAAGATGCAGTCATATCAGCCAATGCTTCTTCCCAAGTAGGAATAACAAAACCGGTATTCTTTGCTTTTGTAAGATCCAACACCGAGTATTGTGGTCGTTTTGCTTTTTGCGGATATTCTGCTGAAGTGACAGGTGCAACCTCAACATCCGTTTCTTTCAGAATTTCTTTGGCAAATTCGTACCATGAACAGCTATTGTCATTTGATAGATGGTAGATCCCATAATCTGCATTGTTTTCGATAATATAGACCATAAATTCAGCTAATGTTCGGGTCCATGTTGGACGGCCATATTGATCATCAACGACGGTTAAGCGCGGGTGCGTTTGCGCTAAACGTTTCATTGTATATACAAAATTATGTCCATATTTACCAAAAACCCATGAAGTTCGGATAATGAAGTATTCATCTAACAGGTCTTTCACTGCTTGTTCACCCAGCAATTTTGTACGACCGTATTCATTTTGAGGATTCGGCGTATCTGTTTCTTTGTAGACCCCCTCTTTTTTCGTTCCATCGAACACATAATCAGTACTGATGTAAACAAACTTTGCTCCTACCGCTTTCGCCGCTTTCGCCACGTTTTCCGTCCCATTGACATTGATTTTCTCATCAAGTTCCTTGCCTTCATCTTCCGCCTTATCTACTGCTGTGTATGCAGCACAATGATAAATAACGGTCGGTTTTAATTCTTGAATAAACGCAAGAGTTGCTTTTTCGTCCGTAATATCCATTTCCTGGGCATCCGTTGAGACATAGTTTAATCCTTTTTCATCTAATAGATGTCGCAGCTCCGTGCCCAGCTGCCCATTTCCGCCTGTCAGTAAAATCATATTTCTCATCCCTTCAAAAAAAGCAGGTTTCCCCGCTTTTATTTATTGTCCATTCGCAGCATAATTTTTCTCTACCGCTTCTTTTTCTGTCTTCCACCATTCTTCGTTGTTGCGATACCACTCAATCGTATCGGCTAAGCCATCTCGGAAATTGGTGAATTCCGGTTGCCAGCCCAATTCTTCTTTCAATTTTGTCGAATCAATTGCATAGCGCAAATCATGACCTGGTCGATCATTTACGTGCTCATACGCGTCTTTGGGCTGATCCATTAGTTCTAAAATCAGTTCAATTACTGCTTTATTATCCTCTTCACCATCGGCACCGATGAGATAGGTTTCACCCATTTTTCCCTTTGTTAAAATCGTCCACACAGCAGATGAATGATCATTTGTATGAATCCAGTCACGGACATTTTTCCCGTCACCGTACAATTTCGGTTTGATGCCGCTCAAAATATTGGTAATTTGTCGAGGAATAAATTTCTCAATGTGTTGATACGGTCCATAATTATTAGAACAATTGGAGATCGTCGCTTGGAGACCGAATGAGCGCACCCAAGCTTTTACCAAAAGATCGGAACCAGCTTTTGTTGAAGAGTAAGGACTTGATGGGTTATACGGCGTTTTGTCCGTGAATTTTTCTCCCGCTCCTTCGCCATGTCCCGGAAGATCTTCTCTCAAAGGAAGATCGCCATATACTTCATCGGTTGAAACATGATGGTATCTTACATTGTACTTTCGGCATGCTTCTATCAGCGTATACGTTCCAATAATGTTGGTTTGAACAAACGGAAAAGGATCTTTCAACGAGTTGTCATTATGAGATTCTGCAGCATAATGAACGACAGCGTCTGTACCCTGAACCAATCTATCTACCAGCTCCTGATCAGAAATGTCGCCGACAACTAATTCAAAGCGATCCTTTGGAAGACCATTAAGATTGTTTTTATTTCCCGCATAGGTCAGCTTATCTAAAACTGTAACAAAAACATCAGGTTGATTATTGATCACATAATGAACAAAGTTAGAGCCGATAAATCCTGCTCCACCAGTTACAATAATTTTTTTCATCACTTTCACTCCTTATACTTCACCATAGACAAATGTATTTTCTATTTCAAATTCTTTCAGTGTTGGATGTTTTTTATCTTTTTCTGATAGAATCGCTTTTTTCACATCTATAGGCCAAGTAATTGCCAAATCGGGATCATCAAATGCAATGCCGCCGTCAGCTTCGGCATTATAATAGTTGTCACACTTATACAAGAAGTTCACATTTGGGGTAAGCGTCATAAATCCGTGAGCATATCCGCGAGGAACTAATAGCTGGCGATGATTGTGTTCGGTTAACAAGTACCCTTCCCACTCTCCATAGGTCGGGCTGCCTTTACGAATATCTACGATAACATCAAGGACCGCACCAGTCACCACACGAATCAATTTTGTCTGTGCTGCTTCACCTTTTTGAAAATGCAGGCCTCTTAACACACCTGCTTCAGCAGATAATGAGTGGTTATCTTGAACAAAATCAAAGTCAATTCCTTGTGCTGAAAATTTTTCTTTTGAATAGCTTTCAGTAAAAAAACCTCGATGATCGCCATAAACGTCCATCTCTATTAGTTTTACATCTGTCAATTTTGTTTCTATAACTTTCATCAAAGCGTCTCCTCTTTATTCAGCAGCTAGTCGTAATAAATATTGACCATACTGATTTTTTTTCAATGGCTCAGCTAAAGCAACCAACTGCTCTCTTGTGATATAGCCCATTCGGAATGATATTTCTTCCAAACACGCAACTTTCAAGTTTTGCCGTTTTTCAATCGTTTCAATAAAAGTAGATGCCTCAAGCAATGTTTCATGTGTTCCTGTATCAAGCCAAGCGAAACCTCTTCCCATGACTTCAACAGAAAGTTTATTTTTTTCTAGATAAACTTTATTGATATCGGTAATTTCTAATTCTCCACGCGCAGACGGTTTGATATTCTTGGCGATTTCGACTACTTCGTTATCATAAAAATACAGACCTGTTACAGCATAATTTGATTTCGGCTTCTCAGGTTTTTCTTCAATAGACAAGGCGTGCATGTCATCATCAAACTCCACTACACCAAATCGTTCAGGATCATTTACATGATAGCCAAAAACGGTTGCGCCTGATTCTTTTGCAGCAGCTCGTTGAAGCATTTTTGATAGACCGCCGCCATAATAAATATTGTCTCCTAGGACTAAACAAACACTATCAGTGCCGATAAACTCTTCCCCAATAATGAATGCTTGAGCGAGGCCGTCAGGACTTGGCTGTACTGCATAGTCAATTTGCAGTCCTAAGTCTTTGCCATCGCCAAATAACTCTTGAAAGCGAGGAGTATCTTGAGGAGTGGAAATAATTAAAATTTCTTTGATCCCCGCCAACATCAATGTAGACATTGGGTAAAAAATCATTGGTTTGTCATAAATAGGCATCAATTGTTTAGAAGTTGCTTTTGTTAATGGATAAAGGCGTGTTCCTGAACCGCCTGCTAAAATAATCCCTTTCATTCATTACGCTCCTTAAATAATTTACTTGTATTTCTCACCACAGCATTATCTCATTTCTAGAAAGCTTTGTCATTCAATTCAAAGTTTTGAAATGAAAATGTAACTTTTATTTATCAAATACCTTTCTCATAATCAGGCTTCTTATTAAACCCCAGCGCCACACGAATTGCTGGCCAAATGAAGCGGATGTATTGATTTCACTGGCATTTTTTTCATGTCTGCGATACAACGTTAACTGCTTATCGATAAGTTCGATGCGGTTGCCTGCCATTGCACCGATCCACATATCATGCATTGGAATTGCTTGCGGAAAAGGAAGAATAGATGGCTTCAACTCTCTTCGAAAAGCCATGCCTGCTCCGATATATTTATTTTTAAGCAAATTTCGTAAAAATCCGACTTTCACATTCCGATAGGCAAAATAGGAGGGTTCAATCAGTTCAAGCTGCTCATCGACAATTCTCAAATCAGAAATGACTACCTGTGTCTCTTTTTTTTCATTAAATTTTGCTTTTGTATCAGCAACTTTATCGGGAAGCCACACATCGTCTTGGTCGGCCAAAAAAATCAGATCGCCTGAAGCCTGGTTAATTGCGTGTTCAAAATTTTTGATAATGCCTTTTTGCGGTCCTTCCAAAAGTTTGATTCGGGGATCTGCGCGATAAGAATCGAGGATACTTCTTGTCTTGTCAGTAGAGAAGTCATCCGAAATAATCAGCTCATCATCAGGTGCAAGTTGAATTAGAATGCTGTCCAGCTGTTCTTGAAGATACTTTTCTCCGTTATAAGTGGCTACACAGACTGATATCATAAATGATCCTTCCTAAATGACAAGTATTCTTTCCATGTTCTTCCACTGAATCGGCACATTTTGGGTGAAAGTGCTTGTTTTATTGTTCGAAAAAAAAGCTGTTTTTCATGTTCCTTTTTCTTTTCTTTATCGAAATCCCTATAGAATTTCGATTCACTGGTAAGAATCTGCTCATATCTTTCCCTAGTCATCGTTTTATAATGCATGACTGAAAGATCATGATTCAGCTTTTGGTTTGCGATCAAAAACCGAAAGCCTTCTTGATGTAAGCGAAGAAAAAGCCAATGATCTAAAAAATCCAGCGGAAAAGCATCATTGAATCCGCCGATTTTTTTTATAGCCGCGAGAGTGACTGCGGTGCCGGAATTGATTGCCATAATCCGCTGTTTTTGCTCACCGATAGCAGGATAGGCCAGATTTCGATTGATGTAATGATCAGCTAAGACCGGTGATACCTGTGTTGTGCCACTGTAAATCAGCGGCACAACAGCACCTATTTCAGTTCCGATCGTCTCAGCCATAAGAAAGTTTAGGTAGGCTTTTGTCAGCTCCGTATCTTGGTCCAAGAGAAGCAGCAAATCAAAATCGCCCCTAGACGCAGACTTAAACCCTTTATTGTATGCTTTGGAGAGGCCGGGATTGGCTGGATCATGGAAATAGGTCACTAATGGATGCTGAAAAAAAGGCTCATCATGACTTTGTGGACTGTTATCATAAACCAGCAATTGGATTTGCTGGTTCTTCACCGCTTTTTCCAAAAGCGGTGAAGCCGACGCTTCTTGCCAGCTTCTTTCATACATTACGATCGTCACAAATAAACGGTTCATCAAAACAGCCTCCAACCCCATTTATTAAAAAATTTCATCATCGAATGCATAAACACCAAAAAGAGTTTTGCACTTCTATGAGCTCCTTTACCGTATAAGTGCACGACTTTTTCAAAGGGCGTATACAAAATGCGGTACCCCGCTTTTTCATATCTCAAACACAAATCATTGTCTTCAAAATACATAAAGAACTGTTCGTCAAAGCCGCCGATTTCTTTAAAGCGAGCGATTTCTACCAACATAAAACAACCAGAGCCCATTCGGATATAACTGGTTTGATCTTGTGGAAGGTCACGGCACTCATAAGCAGACAGTCTTTTTTTAAATACTTTTTTTACCCAATGAAACGGAATAAATCGCAAGAAATAATCGAATACAGCTAATCGTTTTCTTACTAAATACTGAATAGAGCCATCTTCGTTCAAAACCTGAGGAACTACGACAGCTGCTTCATTCTCTTGAATTCTTTTTAATAATCCTTCAATTGATTCTTTCGTGACAAGAATATCAGGATTGCAAATAAATCCGTATTCTTGCGTTGCATTCATTAATAATTGATTGTGTCCATGACCAAATCCAAGATTTTCATTGGCTGAGATGACAGTGACAAATGGATAATCTTGCATTTTAGCAATGTATTCTGCTTTCGAATTATTATCAAATATTTTCACTTCAAAGCGTGGATCCTCTCCTATCTCTTTCTCCAGATGATCCAATGTTTTGAATATATCACGACTATTATGTGTCACAATACTGATGATTATTTTATTCGTTTTTCTATTATCCATAGTGTATTGTCCTTAATATTATAAAATGAGAGATACTAGTCAATTTGTTATTATATCACATCCCCGCGCGTAAAAAAAGCAGACTTGAGTAAGCAAAGCGATTTCTTCTGATCAGTCCCACCCGTCCGTTGGATTGCTGCTAGCTTCTTTTCTGAAGCAATCCATCATCAAGAGCAGATAAAAACACCAGCCCCGCTTAGGCTTTCTAGCAAGGGATGGTGTGATGAGTGAATCATTTACGCTTTCGCACAAAATTTGTTTAAATTACGGATAAATCCGATTCAACAACCGTGGAAACGGAATGGATTCTCTTACGTGCTCGATTCCTGATAACCAGGTAACGGTCCGTTCTAGTCCAAGTCCAAAGCCGGTGTGAGGAACTGAGCCGTACTTGCGTAGGTCTAAATACCATGAGTATTCGTTTTCGTCCAAGCCATGGGCGCGGATTTGCTCTAGGAGGTATTCATGATCGATGGCACGTTCAGAACCACCTATGATCTCGCCATAGCCTTCTGGTGCGATCATATCGGCACAGATCACGACATCTTCTCTCGTTGGATGTGGCTTCATATAGAAAGGTTTGATGGCTTTTGGATAGTTTAAGATAAAGACGGGCTGATCGAATGAATTGGCAATAAAAGTCTCATGTGGTGAGCCAAAGTCATCGCCCCATTGAATATCATCAAAGCCGTTCTTTTGTAATAATTCCACTGCATCATCGTAAGAGATTCGTGGGAATGGTAATTTGGTGTATTTTTTCAAGACTTCACGGTCACGACCTAAGACGTCTAACGCATAGGCACAGTTATCGAGCACATTTTGCACTAAGAATGCCACGTACTGCTCTTGGACTTCTAAACTTTCTTCTTGGTGCATAAAGGCCATTTCTGGTTCAATCATCCAAAATTCAATCAAGTGACGACGTGTCTTTGATTTTTCGGCACGGAAAGTTGGTCCAAAAGAAAAGACTTTGCCAAACGCCATAGCGGCAGCTTCCATGTACAATTGACCGGACTGAGATAGATATGCTTTTTGATCGAAATAGTTGGTTTCAAATAAATCGGTCGTTCCTTCTGGTGCTGATCCGGTTAGGATCGGTGGATCGATTTTGATAAAGCCATTCTTGTTGAAGAATTCATATGTTGCCCGAATGATTTCGTTTCGGATTTGCATGATGGCATGTTGTTTTGAAGAACGCAACCATAAGTGACGATGATCCATTAAGAAATCTGTTCCGTGTTCTTTTGGTGTGATTGGGTAATCGTGGCTTTCACCGACAACTTCTAAACCAGAAATGCCAATTTCATAGCCAAATTTTGAGCGGCTGTCTTCTCTGATTTCCCCAGTGACCAGTACGGCAGTTTCCTGATTTAAATTTTTCGCTAATTGGAAAACTTCTTCCCCTACTTCACTTTTTACAACGATTCCTTGAAAATATGCTGTTCCGTCGCGAAGTTGTAAGAAGGCGATCTTGCCGCTAGAACGTTTGTTAGCAACCCATGCTCCGATTTGAACGGTTTCGCCAACGTGTTTTTTTGCATCTAAAATTTGAATAGATTCCACTTGATTCTCTCCTATCTAATTAATAAAGGCACCATAGAGCATTTTAAGCTTTTTGGCGCTTCTTTTCAACAAAATCATGGATTCGTTTGGTAGCTTCCGCTAACGTGTCCCAATCAGTTGCATAGCTGATCCGTAAATAATCCGGTGTGCCAAAACCAGCACCAGTCACTACTGCCACGTGGGCTTCCATTAGTAAAGCTTCTACGAAGGCATCAATGGTTTGATAGCCGCACATTGTCATGGCTTCTTTGACATTTGGGAACAAGTAAAACGCGCCTTGGGGTTTCGTCACCTTAAAACCAGGAATAGCGGCAATTAGCGGATATAGTTTATTCAAGCGTTCTTCGAAGGCCTGACGCATCACTTCGATCGATTCTTGATTACCAGTCAGTGCCTCAACTGCTGCGTATTGGCTAGCAGCCGGCGGGTTGCTGGTAGCTTGGGAAGCGATATCGACCATCGCTTTGATGATTTTTGCATCGCCGACAGCAAATCCGATCCGCCACCCAGTCATAGAATAGGTTTTTGAAACGCCGTTGATCACGATGGTTTGTTTGCGGATCTCTTCAGATAGGCTAGCGATTGATGTAAAGGTATTGCCGTTATAAACCAAACGACCATAGATATCATCCGCTATGATCCAAATATTATTTTCCACTGCCCAGTTGCCGATTGCCGTTAATTCTTCTTTTGAGTATATCGCCCCTGTTGGGTTGGCAGGCGAGTTTAAAATGATGGCTTTCGTTTGCTCTGTACGAGCGGCTTCTAATTGAGCAACAGAAACTTTAAAATCTGCTGATTGCTTAGCTTCAACAAACACAGGTGTCCCTTCTGCTAAACGGACTTGTTCCGCATAACTGACCCAGTAAGGAACTGGAATGAGTACTTCATCCTCTTCATCAAGAAGCGCTTGAAACAACGTATACAGGGCAAATTTCGCGCCATCTGTCACGATCACTTGGTTTGAATCATAGTCAGCACCATAAAACTCTTTCATATAAGCAAGAATCGCCTGTTTTAGCTCTGGAATCCCAGCAGTTGCTGTATAAAAACTAGCTTTGCCGCTCTCAATCGCTGCAATCGCTGCTTGGCGAATGTTCTTCGGGGTAATAAAGTCGGGCTCACCGACGGTTAGACTTAATACGTCTACACCTTGGTCTGCTAATGCTTTTGCCTTAGCAGATGCCGCTAACGTAGCGGAGGGTTCTAATTTTTCTGCTCTTTTTGAAAGTACCATGTTTATCATCCTTCCTACGATCCAAATTTCTGTCTATCAAAAGCGCCTTTTTATAGTTCAGTGACCGCTTTGATTTCTTCTCCATCTTTGAAACCAATCAAATAATAGTTCAAGCGGCCTTGGTCGTCTTTAGTCATGACTTCCCAAGCGGGCTCGCCTTTAAAAATACCCAATGCTGCTTTTTGGATTTCCTGCCCTTGATGGTTGTCGCGAACGAAGGCCTTGGCCTGTGCTTCCGTCAATCCATCCCCTTGATTAAAAACGGAAACCTTTTCGCCGCTTTTAGGAATGATCACGACGATCTCATTGTTATTCGTATCTTTTCCAACAATGCTAAAAGATGTTTCCTCACGGGTGAACCAATAAAATTGTTCGACCTCTGCTAAATCGGTGTATCTTTCTGCTATTTCGATCGCTTCGTTTCTTGCTTGCCGCATTGGACGAGAAGAACGGAGATAGAAAATAGAAGCGAAGAGAATAACGACCAGTAAAACCGTGATCGCACTCAGCAAAATAATCACTCGCCGATGTTCTTTGTCTTTTGTTTTCACACTTCGTACTCCAATCTTAAATAAAACTCATTATATCAGATGTTCGACTCATTTTTCAAAATCAACCGCCGCTTTTTCCTCTTGCGCAAAAAAATGTTGAATATCTTCGGCAATTTCGGTTGGACTAGCTTCAATCAGAGGTAAGTTTTTAGGCAGACCTTTGACCATCCGTTTGCCATACTTCGTTGATAACAAGCGTCGATCAAGGACGACCATCACGCCTGTATCCTCTTCAGAACGGATCAAGCGCCCCAACGCTTGGCGTAGCCGTAGAATCGCTTTAGGTAAGGCATCTTCTTTGAAAGAATCGATGCCTTCTGCTTCCAAGAAGGCATGCCGTGCTTGGACCATTGGTTGCTTAGGATTCTCAAAAGGTAAGCGAGTCACCACAGCGATCTTCAAGGCCTGACCTGGTAGGTCGACCCCTTCCCAAAAACTGCTAGTCCCTAATAAGATGCCATTTTCCGCTAATAAAAATTTCTTTAAGATTTTCTCACGGGTTCCGCCAGTTCCTTGAGCAACGATTTCTCTGCCATAATACAGGGCTTTTTTATTCAATCGATCATAGACATTTTTCAAAGTTTCGTGCGCCGTAAACAACACAAGCGCTGGTTGCGGATTGTCAAACAAAATTGGGACTAACGCTTCGACTAAATAATCCGCGTATTCAGCAGCTGATGCTTGTTGGATCGAGAGTCCTTTTTTAACTACATAGAGTCGAGTTTGTTTGCTGTAGTCATAAAAAGCGGGAATCGTTTTGACTGGCACATCGGTCAAGCCAATCTGATGGGCAAAATATTCTTTATTTCCTGGGATCTTCAATGTCCCCCCAAGATAAATGATGTGCTGATAGCGTTGATACCACGTGCTTTCCACGATCGAATGCCCTTCTAGATCAGCTAATTCAATCACAGCATTTCCTGACTGGGGATGCTTTTTCAACCAATGAACGTAACGAGGATGCCACCAAGTCAACCATGCGGTCACCGTTTGTTCCTGGGTTTCCATTTGACCAAAGAAATCAAACAAACGAGCAATCACGATTCGTTGTCTTGCATACCACCGATCATTGGTCAACTCGAATCGCTGACGCAACTGTTGTTGGATCTCATTGATTTCTTGATAGTAAAGGCTCAATTTCTGATGAAGCTTGTCTTGTTCTAACGTGCCATCATAGAGGTCGTCATGGTGCACGACTTGTAGCTCTGGCGCATCGATCGACAAACTGCGAAAATACTGTTCTTGTGTTTCGACCAAGATCGACAACGCGTTTCGATACAACGAGAACATCCGTTGCAGAAAGTCATCCTCGGTAATGATTTGGGCAATTTCTTCAAATAGCCCTTCTTCATTTAGCTGTAAAAACTGCCGCTTGAAGTGAGCAGAGTCAAAGACATGTTGACTAAAGCCTTCTGCTTGTTGCGGCAACTGTTGGGCTTCATCAATCAATAAGTAATCACTCGTTGGCAACAGTGGCTGCGCTCGCCGGTTTTCCTGCATCAAAAAGGCATGGTTGACGATCAAAACATTGCTTTGCGCCATCCGCCGATATAAATGGCGGACAAAATCTTGTTCATAGAAGGGTTGATCTTTGGCTAAAAAAGCAACGCCGCGATGGCGGATGTCGGTAAATAAAGGATGATCAAGTCGAACCAAGTTCAATTCATCGAAATCCCCCGTTTCTGTTTTAGTTAGCCAAACTAAGATCCCCATTTGGTATTGCGCATATTGCTTTTGCTCTATCGGTTGATCAAGGGTCGCTTTAAAACGCTGCAAATCAATGTAATGACGATGACTTTTGACCAAAACTGCTTGCAAAGGTTGCTGCAGTACTTGGTTTACCAAAGGAATGTCTTTGTTGATGATTTGATTTTGCAATAGAATTGAAGAGGTACTAACGATCAACGGATTTTCTGGTGTCACTAAATAGGCGGCTGGAAACAAGTAACCAATGGTTTTCCCCATGCCTGTTTCTGCTTCAATGATCAGATTTTTCTCTGGCTGGGTGTAATGCGTATACACTGCATTCATCAAGCGTGCTTGTTGTTTCCGATAGACTAAGTGCTGGCCAAAGCGCTGTTCTTTTTCCGTTTTAACTTTCGGATACGTTTCTTGAAAATGCGTAGATTCAAAAAGCGGGACGGTCTTTTTCCGCAAGACGATACCGTCGATCACTTCTAAATCTTCTGCCAACTCTGGGCCTTTTTCTTTTAAGATTCCATGGATATAGTCACTCGTTTGCATGCCCATTTGACCGCTTAAAAGCGCAATTTGTTTAAGGGTCGTTCGGGGCAGTTCTCGCATGATCGCTTCGATATACAAAAATAAAGCTGCGGTCACTTCTGCATCACTATCAGCTTGATGCGGGTTATCATGACGAAAGCCGATGCTATCTGCCAGATCGCCTAAACGAAAGCTGCTTTCTGTTGGTAGAAACACTTGCGCCAATTCCACCGTATCGATTCCGGGAAGTGATAAAGGCGGTAGCCCGCAACGCACAAATTCATTGCTTAAAAAATGATAATCAAAATAAATATTATGCGCCACAAAAATCGTGTTGCTGAGTAAGTTATAGATCGTATCAGCTACGTCTTCGAAATATGGCGCTTTGCTTACTTGTTGGTTTGTGATGTGTGTCAATCGTTGAATTTGCTTAGAAATTCTGCGGTCAGGGTTGATATCTGCGGCAAAACGATTGATGATCTTGCCATCTTGGACTAAGACACAGCCAAATTGAATAATTCGATCAATCGTCGAATCGGTTCCTGTTGTTTCAAGATCCACCACAGCGTATATGGGTTTCATTGTATTCCTCCTTGCACACTGTCTGCATTATACTACAAAATCAATGGCGATTACATCTGTTTTCCCACTAGATAAGAGGGTTCTCGGGAGGTAAAATTAGAAAACCAACCATTGGCGTTTCCTAGCTGAAGAAGTTTGTTGCTGTTCGCTGATCGCTTTTTTCGACAAAAAAAGGGATCTTTTTTATAATTTACTGTAAGGAGGCGAAAAAAATGAATGATTTCAAAAACAAACGAGTGATTGTAACGGGGGCTGCTTCAGGGATTGGAAAAGCGGTGGCAGAACAATTTCTAGCACAGGGCGCACTTGTTGGGTTAATTGATCGCAACGAAGAAGAGCTGCAGGAGTTTCTTGCTGACTATCAAGCACAAGCCCATTATCGAGCTGTTGACGTCACTGAAGCGGATAAGCTGCAAGAAGCAATGAGTGGTCTTGTAGAAGAACTAGGCGGTCTCGATGTACTCCATGTCAATGCCGGCATCAACGGTACCTGGACACCGATCGAAGAGCTGACAGTGGCAGAATGGGATCAGACGATCAACACAAACTTACGTAGTACCTTTATTACCGTCAAAGCAGCCATTCCCTTTATGAAAACGAACGGTGGCAGCATTGTCATTACGAGTTCAGTCAATGGAAACCGCATCTTCAGCAATTTTGGTGCGACTGCTTACAGTACGTCTAAGGCAGGTCAAGTCGCCTTTACAAAAATGGCTGCGCTGGAACTTTCTGGTTATAATATTCGGGTCAATGCCATCTGCCCTGGGGCGATCGCGACGAATATCGATGCCAGCACAGAAATTGAAGAAGAGGTTGCTCGCGTTGAGATCCCCGTCAAATATCCAGAACGTTCTCGACCATTAAAGCAAGAAACAGGCGTGCCAGAACAAGTCGCCAACCTTGTGCTTTTTCTATCTTCAGAGGCTGCCGGCAATATTTCTGGAACGGAAGTCTATATTGATGGAGCGGAATCTTTACTTTAATCCAACAAAAAAACGAAAAATCAAACCTGATCCCCTCACTTGTTTCAAGTAAAACCTGTGAGATGGATCATTTCTTGATTTTTCGTTTTTTCTTTTTGTTTATTTTTCCACCAAAGCTGCGATTTCTTCTAGAAAAGCAGTCTTGCCATAAAAATCTGCATTCAATAACTCGGGAAAAATGGCTTCAAAGAAATAAGTCACACATGGACGATGCTGAAACGCTTTGACCGTCAAAATCGCTTCACGAAACATTTCTTTGAACACTTTGTCGGGGTTGCTTTTTGAGATCTCTTCAAAAGACTCATACAAAAGATCGATCTTATCCGCAATTGCCAAAAGCTGTCCTTCAAGGCTGTTGTCTTTGCCATCCGCCAAGCGTCTGCGATACGTCGCTTGAAAGCTTTGGGGGATTTCTTCTTCTATGAAAGCATCGGTCATTTTTTCTTCAACGGTTGATAACATCGCCCGCAATTCTTTGTTTGCATATTTGACTGGCGTTTTGATGTCGCCGATGAAACGTTCCGTGTAATCATGGTTCAAGGCTTTTTCATAAAGAATTTGCCAATTGACTTGGTTTCCCGCTTGTTCTTCGATATCGGCTAAGGTCTGGGCAATCATGGTTACTCGAAACGAATGAGCGGCCACGCTGTGCTCGGTAAACTTAAAAAATCCAGGTGCTCGTTGGATTTTTTCTAAATTAGCCAATCCAAGAATAAATTCATTCAATCCCATCAGTTTGCCTCCTTTTTTTCTAAGAGTATAACAACTACTTTCTCCGCAAGCAAATATCACGCGCACAAAAAAAAGAGCAGCTAAGCTGCTCTTAAAAGGCATTCACAAATTACGCTTTGTTAACGTTAGTCGCTTGAGGGCCACGTTGTCCGTCTTCGATATCGAAAGTCACTGCTTGACCTTCTTCTAAAGTTTTGAAGCCTTCGCCTTGGATAGCTGAGAAATGAACGAATACATCGTTACCGTTTTCTGCAGTGATGAATCCAAAACCTTTGTCTGAGTTAAACCATTTAACTGTACCTGTTTCCATAATAAAAATCCTCCTTGTGTTTATACACATATTTTGCAATTACTTGTATAAGGTGAAAATGTGGAAGATGTTTAAGATGAAACAAGCTACCATAATTTACCGTAACAAAAACTACACTTTGTATTATAGCACATTATCTTCTTTATGACTAATAGAAAATCAAAAAAAATGAAAACGCCTTTATTTTTTTTGATTCGCAAAAAGACTGCTGCACTAAAGATCTGCAACAGTCTTTTCTTTTTTGGAAACGATTTATTTACGAAGGACGCAACTGCGTTTAGTAGCGCAAAATCGCAGTCAAACTTTTTTCTCCTGGGGCATCTTTTTGTTCCAAAATAGATACCTCGCCGCCGTTTTCTAAAACATCGATTGCCAGCGTATTTAACACTTGGCGACGATCGTATTCCGTGTCAGGATCTTCTCCAAACCCATCGGCGAGATTGGAAGTCGCTACAAACAGATTGGCGATCCTGCCTTCTTTAGCTGCAGGTACGATATCAACCAATTGGTCAATAAATTTCCGATCCAACAGCTTGCCGTATTCCCCAACTTCTTTTTGTGTCAACTCCGCAATCAGCTTTTGCGTACACGTTTGGATCTCTTTCAAAGATAACGATGCTGGTGAAGAGGAAATGCTTGGTTCTGCTTTGAAAAAGTTCGTTTTTGCCACTTTTTTAAACAGCGTTTGATTTTCTGGTAAAGCAAAAAGATACATTGGTAAATGCTCTTCGTTTGAAAAGTCATTCTTAAAAAATGCATCAACTGCTTGGTAGTAGTTGACGTGATCGATCTCGACTTCTTCATCTTTGGCACTAAAGCCGTGATAAGCGACGCCTTCTCCTCCTGAGTTAGGGCCACCTTGGGCACTGTAATTAAAGTTGCCGCCGCCAGTGATTTCTTCCCCCAGCGCTTTTTCAATCGTTGTCGGTGCCTCTTCTGGCAACTCGACTTCACGCACTTGATTGTTTTCAACTTGATAGACTTGCATTGAATCGCGATTCAACGCTAAGAGATAAAATGGGTAATTAAATTGTGCGTTTTTGATGACAGCTAATACATACGGGGTTTCCCCTACGTAATATTGATCATCCACACGAATACTTAACCGATGAACTAGTACATCTTCTGGTGTGATAATCACCGCCACACTCGTTGTACTGTTACGCCAAAATGATTGATCTGCAAGCAGTTCATCAATTTTCGTTTGAAAAAGATCCCAAGAATGTTCTGGGTATTTCTTTTCAAAGCGGCGCTTCGCATCTTTGGCAAAGTTCTTAAATTTGATTTGATCCTTTTCGACATTCTGGTGGCCGACATGCGTATTGAGCATGATCGTGACAAATGGTCCTTTGATTCCGTCAGATATTACCTGCGATAAAAAACTTTTTCCAAATTTTCCCATTCCACATTACCTCCTGCTTAATCAAATACAAATAAAGTGTACCATGCTTATTTTCTTCCATAAAGTAAAACGATTGCACGCGTTTATTTCTTCATTCGTTTTTCTGATTACTCACTATACTGGCTATTTTTCAGCGGATCAGCCAAGGTATTTCTGGTGGCCCATAGAAAGCCTCGTTTGGTCCAAGTCTGAATGGTGGGCTCTTCTAGCTCTTTTAGACTGTGTCCAACGGATTGGAAAAAGACTCTGCCCTTGCCCCATTTTTTGATCCACATCATTGGCAGTATGACTTCTTGGTTAGCTGCATTCGGATGATCTTTAGCGGCAAATGTTGAGGTAGCTAACACAGTGACGGCTGGATCAACCAGACAATAGTATTGCTCCGTCGTCAACTGAGGGATCGATTGAGTATTTGCCGTAATATAGTGATCTGTCGTAAGATCGATGCTATAGGTCGTTTCCAATCCACCAGGATGTGCCAAAAAACAGCCGCCAGTCAGAAACAACCAGCCTTTACTGGCTTGAAAAGCCGAGGCAAAGCCGCCATGAACCCCTGCTAATCCCAATCCTTCTGCTACAGCCTGAGTGACATTTTGCAGCGGCTCATCAGGCAATTCTCCTCGTGTCCAATTCATGATCAACAGATCCAGCCTTTTTAATTCTTCTTTATGATAGAGAGGTTCAAAATCTGAGGCGAGTGTCACCTGATATCCTTCTGACTCCAGCAACGTTTGATAAAACTGACTGGTCTCTTTTGGGGCGTGTCCTTCCCAACCTCCGTAAATGATCAATGCTTGTTTCATTTTGTGTTCCCTCCTTTCTTTCTAACTTAGCGAAAAAAATGCAAAAAGCGAAGCAGAACGATTCTTCGTTTTCCTTCGCTAGTAGTTTTCTCTGATTTTAACGGTTGATTGAACGCCCGACACGATTGATCGTATGGCGCATGCCTCTAATTGCAACCGATGTTTCGAAAATATTTTCAGTCGGTGCCATGCCGCCATAGCCGGCATCACCAATATGCTGCAGATCGACCCCACAAGTTTTGTTGATGATGGCTAATTGTCGCAACGTTTCTGGACGCGCGCTTTCTTGACTCGTTCCGATCGCTGACATCGTCAATAAGTCATATTGTTTGGCAATTTGAACAGCTTCGATCAAATCCTTTTCTAGAAAGCCTTGAATCGAGCCAACGGAAGGCAGTAACAAAATATCTGCCCCAGCTTCAGCGTAAGAAATGATGGCGTCTCGATCAACCACAGGTTCATCTGAGCCGGCACTGTGCATTTTTCCAGCGATGATCAACCCAGAGAAATGTTCTTTTGCCAATTTTACTGCTTTAGCGATTTCTCGGTTGGTCACACCCGTTCCAGGATTGCCTGTAAAGCAGAGAAAGTCCACCCCGAGTTCTTGGGCTTTTTTGATGGTGTCAACCGAACTTGTTCGGCCTTGACTGATGCTGATCTTTTCACTCATCATTTCCGTCGTAGCTGGGATCGGCTCAAGATTGATGCCGACAGGTCGTCCAATCAGTTGTTTTAGTTGAGGAATCGGATTTTTAATGGGCTGTGTAGGATCAAGCAGCTGCTCCAATGTGATACCAGGCATCCCAAAAATAGCTGGACGATAACAATCAAAGCCATTTAACAAAATCAAGTCAGCCCCAAAAGCTGCCGCGACTTCTGCGTTGGTGATGTCGCCAGCTTGCGGCATGGTTTGAACCACCGTTTCACAGACGATCACTCGTCCTTCGCTCGCTTTAATGGATTGTTTCAATTCTTGCGCCGACATTTCTTTGATTTCACTATAGTTTGCACTTATCAATCGTTTGACCATGTTTTTCTTCCTTTCTTTTCCTTCTCATCTTGCGAGAAACACGAATAACAGGTAAAATATAGCTATTGTGTTCCCTTAGTTAAATGGATATAACAAGTCCCTCCTAAGGATTAGTTGCTGGTTCGATTCCGGCAGGGAACGTTTTTTGAAGAAAAAGATTCCTTATTTTTAAGGAATCTTTTTTTGTTAGAAAGTGAATGCGTCTGTGTCGATTGGCTTAGAAATAGTCTTCCAATAGTGGTTTTCCTGTTGGCAAGTTTTCCTGAATCAACACTGCAGCTTCCTGGTCCGTTTCCATTTGCTGGAAAAAGACCAGAGAATCGAGGGATTGTGCCTGCAAGAACAGCTGCACAAAACGCTGAATCGACAAGGTTGCTTTTGGCAGCTTGGTGGCCGTCGTTTTCGTGACCTGATGCTGAGCGTTTTCGATTGTCACTTCATAACACCCATTATTCCATGGGGCATATTCATCCCCTTGAATTTCTATGGCAAAACGACCAGCTTTTTTCATCGTAAATGGATAACTTTTTAGAAACCCTTCCACATCGATGACGCGCGCCATCATGTCCGGGCGCACTTGGTAGTGAGACAATGGTTTGGCCGCGTTTGCTTGTAGGACTTCCCCATCAAACCCTGGTCGATAGTTAATCTGTGCTACTGAATCTGCATGGGAGACGATAAACCGATTAAATCCTTGGTAAGCATTCGCAGTCAAATAGCCCCACTCTTGAATATCGAAACGTCCTCCCTCGATAAAGTAAATCAAGTAGCCTTCAGGGACCCCTGCTTCATTGCGATAAATCGCAAACGTATACGGTCGGCGCAAAACAAACTTGATTTCTTCCCACCAGGGTTGGCGAATCAGTCCGCCCTTTTGATGGCGCGGCAATTGATGATAAATCTCGTGAATGATCGGCTGTGCTTCCTCCCAATTCATGCGTTGAATCGTTCCATTCACTTTCTTGCCATCGGGCCATTGATGCGCATCGACTTCATAAACCGTCCGTTCAAAAGTATACTCATACCCATATCTGCGATAAAAAGCAAAGGAGAAAGGTGCCAGATAGGAAAGAACGATTTTTTGTTCATAGCAGTCCTTAATGATTTGTTTCATGATCCGATCGATCCGACCTTGGCTGCGATACTCTGGATACGAAGCCACAAAACCGATCCCTGCCATCGGATAACTCGTTCCATGAAAGTTCACATCAAAAATCGTTGCCATGATTTGACTCGCCAATTTTCCATCCCCATCGTAGGAACCATAATTCCAAGAATTTTCCGCAAGCTTGCGATAGCGCTTGATATTTGTTTCATTCAATTCCCACTGAAAGGCATAAGAAACCAAGTCCAATACTTCTTGCGAACCAAATTCGGTCATTTTTTTGACATCTGTCATTCCTTCATCTCCTCTACTTGAAAACACGCAAGAAACGCAAAAAAGGCGTCAGTCGACCCCTTAATATGCTTCTTCCATCATACTCAACATTTTTTTAAATTGCTTGCGTTTGAAATATCCTAGAATCGTACCTAAGAGCATGTCATTTAATTGCTGAATCATGCCTTCAGAAGTCATTTTTTCTTCATAATGCAAGTTGCAGTGCGACTCGTCTATCGTTTCGATCTGATAGTGTACACGGAAGGTATTTTTTTTCGTCGCCGTTTGGAACGCATAGGCTTGATTCTTCTTGACCGTTTCGATTGTTATGGTGGCATTACTATCTTTATAAAACTGTTTAAGATAGCTGTATCCTTCTAATTGCTCTTCAGTAAGTGTTTGATCTGTCGCTTGTTTAATATCATGTAACACGGAATCGATGATCGTCTTATATAAAAAGTCAGCGGGTACATTCATTTTTTTAGTGATTTCCATCTTGCGCCTCCTTGTCTTTCTTGTTGCGTTTGTGTCCAATTGAAGCCATGATTCCTCCAATAGCCATTAGAATGACTGACGTGATGAGATTCACCCAGTGGTATTCACCTGACTGCGCGTTAGCGCTGTATATAAATAACATACTACCGATGCTTATAAAAAACAATCCATTTTTAAACATGATATCACCTCACTATTGACTAACGACGTTAAAGTATAGTACTCGACCCCAATCAGTATTTTTGATTGCGTCTTTGGCAAGTTTCGCTGCTTTTTCTTTGTCTTCTGCCGTTGTTTCAAAAATCAACTGAATCCCTTTTTTTTCTTTAAAGGTATACTTGATCTCACCTTCTGTCAAAGACTCAAGTAATGCTTTGATGTTGTCTTGTTGCATCGCGGAATTTACAATAATCATTTTTTCTCCTCCTAAAAAAGATAGCTAGATGGGTGAAGCCACCCATCTAGTTTATTTGATTAGTTCTCTTGGTCTGCTGGATTGATTTTGTTGGCAGCAATAATAAATGGTGCCCAGATCAATAAAGCTACAGCCAAATTAATAATTGTCAAGATGATCGCACGCCAGTCTCCACCGGTAGCTAAGAAGCCGCTTAGGATCGTTGGCATTACCCAAATCACATTTACCACAACTGGTGCAACTAACCCTAAAGTTGTTGCAAAGTAAGCAATCGTTGCTGTAACTAACGGTGCAACAATAAATGGAATGATAAACAATGGGTTTAACACGATTGGTAGACCAAACATTACTGGTTCATTGATATTGAACAACCCAGGTCCAATCCCTAGTTTACCAACTGTCTTATAGTCGGCACGTTTAGAGAATAGCAAGATTGCGATCAAGAGCATTAAAGTCACACCTGCTCCACCAGGCCAAACAAATGCTTCGAATGAACCTGCTACCCATTTATAAGGAACAGCTTCCCCTAATTGATAAGCATTAGTATTTTCAACCATTGCCACACCGTAGATCGATTGTAGAACAGGTCCCATGATATTTGTTCCATGTAATCCAAAGAACCACAAGACATGGACAAGTAAAACAATGATAAATACGGCAAAGTACCCTTGAGAGAGACCCAATAATGGTTTTTGGATCGATTCGGAGATCCAGTCAATTATCGGCATACCGACAAAGCGTTCAAATAGATAGTAAATCAAACCTGAAGCATATAGTCCGGCAATCCCAGGGATAATCGCTGCAAAGGCACGGGAAACTGCTGGTGGCACTGAATCTGGCATTTTGATAATAATATTTTTTTGCATCAATTTTGCAAAGATAATAACTGAAACGAAACCAAAGATGATTGCCGTGAACAATCCAGAGCCACCCATATAGGCGCTAAATGGGAAGTAGCCCCAGCCTGCAGCGCTGATCGTTGAACCATCTGCTGCAAATCCTGATGTAGCACTTGTACTGTTGATCATGTCTACCACGTTTGCTGGTAGTGCTTCTTCTAACGCTAAAGAAAGAGAAGCAGATTGTGGAATACCCATAATAAATGCTGCTAAAGAGACCAACGCACCTGATAGTGCATCAACATTGTAAGCCTTCGCTAAATTATAACCGAATGAAGCTGAGAAGATAACCGCCATAATTGCTAAGGTACCTGTCCAAACTAAACCATTGACTGCGATCACTGGCGTGAAAAATTTCGTGATTGCATTGTCCGCACCAAGATAAGTGTTTGGAAAATCACGCATGAAGGCGTTCAGTAATACTGCAATTGCCCCAGCCATCGTTGCTGGCATCATTCCGATAAAAGCATCCCGCAAGGCAACCAAATGCTTTTGCGCACCAATCTTAGCTGCAACCGGGAGAATGTGTCTCTCCATCCAACTTGTTAATCCATCCATTCTTAATTCCTCCTATAAGTTCTATTCGTCAAAGAAGATTTTTTGATTCATCGACAATAACTACTTCTATCCGTTCAAAGATTATTCGTTATTTAGACGTCGATAGACATCAATGATTTCTTTCGCTAAATCGGTAAATGCGATTGACGTCATTAGGTGATCTTGTGAATGCACGGTCAACAATGTCACGGTCATATGATTGCCTTGCGCTTCTTGTGTCAACAATCCTGTTTGCGAATGATGCGCTTCCACAAGAGATGCTTCAGCATCTTTGATTTTTTGGTCAGCTAATTCGAAGTTCCCTTCTTTTGCTGCCGCGATTGCTTCCATTGCGTCACTTTTTGCATTACCACCATACATGATCAATCCCATAATGGCTTCCAAATTTTGCTCATCCATCTTTAAAAATCCTCCTTACACTTCGATCCTAAAAAATCTTAGTTCATTAATGTTTCTGCTTGTTGCAATACTTTTTCGCCGTTCATCATGCCATAGTCTGCCATGTTGATCACGTCCAAAGGAATGCCTTTTGGTGCTAATTTTTGTTCAAATTGTGATTTCATAAAACGTACTTGTGGTCCTAACAATAGAACATCGACTGGTTTTGACTCCAAATGTTGGTCGGCTTCTGAAGCTGAAACAGCAAAGATATCTGCTTCCATTCCTTTAGCTTCGGCTGCTTTTTGCATTTTTGTCACCAATAGACTGGTACTCATTCCTGCTGAACAAACCAGCATAATCGTTTTTTTCGCCATCGCGCATCTGCTCCTTTCTGTTGTAAGTTACACTTTACTATAAAGCAAAAAGCGTGCCAAAAAAAAATAAGTTCAGACCTTTATTTATCAATGGTCTGAACCAATTTCTCGTTTACACACTCGCAGTTTTTTCATTACACACTAAAATTGTGTGCGGATTCATCATAATTTTTGATTTTGTTTTCTAAAAACATTTGGGTTAAATAGGCGATCTCATCTTCAGAAAATTTGATTTGATAATTTTTTTCAATTTGTAATAAATGGGTTCGTAAAACATCCATTTCAATTCGGTACCGTTTTTGAAAAGTAGCTAAGTTGACGAAAGTACGGGAAGGCTCCTTCTTCAATAAACTTTCTACCAAAAAGGCTAAATGAATGACTAATCCTGCATCGACGGTTGGTTCTACAATCACATGCAATTGATTTTGAATCTGATGAACGATTCGTTGCAGGCTTTCGATCAGATGATAGACGGACCCAACATGAGTTATCGTATTTTCCAATGAACGCACGATCTTTTCGATCGGCACTTCATCTGAAGCGATTCGTTTTAGCACATTCAAGCGATTGTCATCAAAAACATCATAGGCGGAGAAAAACGGAATGTTTTGATAATCGATCTCGACGGTGCCGGCAATAGCTTTGATCTCATATTCTTCTAGCAAGCCGTCAATATGTTTTTTGAAGGTTTCTTTTTCAATAAATTGCATTTGGATGATCTCGACTTTTGATTGATCGACGACGGGATAAATTCGTTGATAAAGTTTGGCAGCGACACCTTCCCCAGTAAAGCAAGTAACGATGACTGCCTTTTTATTTCCTTTTGCTTCACGAACCGTACGGAACTGTTCTTGTACGATGGTTTCAAAAGAACGCTGAATGTTTTGGTAGATATCTTCTAAACTGCGCCCACTCTCTGCCATCCGCAAAGCTTCTAAAACAATCATCGTGCTGACCATCGAAATAGCTTTCGTACGAATCCCCGTCTCTTCGGAAATCAAATTCGCAAATGAATTGAGGGAGCCCATATCGGTTAAAAGCAATAAGCCATTGCTCATCTTCTCTTTGTTTTCATCGATATAATTCAACAGCTGGTCATACATTTGCCCGACTTCCATATCCAAAGACATATTCATTGCCTTGCCATGGTCGGTCTCCAGCAGCTCTTGGGCTGTCTCCAACATACTGCTGGCAGTTGCCTTGCCATGCATCAAGACAATGATCTCGATTTTTTCAAGGGGCAATGGCGAAGGCTGTTTGACTTGAATCGCTAAAAACATACTGATAAAGCCGATTTCATCAAATGGGATCTCGACATGACGTTCCTCTTCAATGATCGTCGATAAATCCATTGCCACTTGAAATTCGGATTTTAAGTTTTTTCTAATCGTGTTCAAATCCGGATGAACGATCATATGTCCCTCTTTAACACGTTCCAGCGTACTTTGCAAATGCAACGCAAAGGCAAAACGGGCTTTTTCACTATAAGTTCGATCTAACCTCTGACCTGCCAAGTCATAAAGAACATTGGTCAGTTTCCAAATGTCTTCTGGAATCAACTCTTTATGAACAGGGTTTTGGATCAATTCTTCGACATATTTTTCAAAGTAGGCATCCACATCCTTAGAGATCAAGTTTTCTAAATCAACATTGGCTACACCGGTTTCAATCAGTGTGCTGACTTTTTCTTCGATCTCATTGTACACCTGCATATTCCGTTGCGGATCACGAGACCAGACAACATCTGGGTCGCCGGGTTCGAAACTCAGAAAGTCGCCTTTGCCATCTAAAAACCGATCCAAGCGTTCTGACATTTCTTTGATCTTCAACAGCCCTTTTTGAACTTGCAGTGAGCAATCGCCTTTTCGAATCAGGAGGTGTTTTTTCCCATAGGTCCGATAATGTAAGAATGCCTTCGCACAGACGAGTTTCAGGTCTCGCTTGATTTGACCGATGTTGCCTTCTGCATCATAGAGCATAAAGGCCAATATCGCATCTCGCTCGACATCGATCCGCTGATTTAGACGGGTCGCCTCTTGCTTGATAAACAAGGAAATGATTTCATACCGTTCATCTAGCGAACGACTTTCCACATTTGGCAAAGTAATAGCCATGGGAATTCGCCGATTGAAGGTCGTCAAAAAGGTTTCTGATGATTCAGTGGTGGCACCAATGATCTGCACGGCGGCTTCATGAACTTGGTTGCTTTCCCCTAATGGGCGGTAGATCCCTTTGTCAATGAAGGTAAAGAGCATTTCTTGGCCTTCTGGCGGCAGTCGATGGATCTCATCCAAGAACAATATGCCGCCATCGGCTTTTGCCATAAGTCCTGGACTATCTTCTGCAGCACCTGTGTAGGCCCCTTTTTTGATGCCAAAGATGTGACCAAACAACAACTGCGGATTTTGTGCATAATCCGCACAATTAAACGATACGAAAGGAGCATCTTTTTCTAACATATTTGATTCAACCGCAAAGTGATACATACATTCGGCAAATAAGGATTTACCGGTACCTGTCTCTCCAAAAATAATGGTATGGAGTCCTCTAGGCGGATATAAAATTGCTGCTTTGGCTTGCTGGATACTTACTTTTAAAGAAGCTTGAACCCCAACAAGACTTTCAAAACTCACTTCAGAGGAAACATCCACATGCACCGTTTCTTCTAATGGCTCATAAACGACCGGACGGCCGGAACGTTTGCCGATTTTCTTTTCTTTATAAAGCTCACTGAGATAACGGCTTGCATTGCTGCGATCGATTTGTAAGATTTTAGCGACGTCAACTGCGGTCAACCCTTGCTTATGCAGTTCGATCGTTTGAAAAATCTCTTCTTTTCGCGAATTCATTCGATAGCCTCCTCATTTTTTTACACACTAATAATAAACAACGTTAATGGTAACACAAAAAGACGCTCAATGGCGTCTTTTTCCTTTGTCTTTTTGCTTTTTCGTCTTTTTCTTGGTCTTTTTAACAGGAGTGTGTAATTTTTCAGATGTTTTCTTGGAAATTTTCTGCACACTTACTATTTTCGTTTCTTTCTTGCTTTCCTTTTCGATAACAGGTGCTTCTGTGTGTAATTGTCCCCCATGCAGATAGACTTCCTTGAGTTCTATGGACAATTGATTCGCGATTTTTTTCAAATCCTTCAACGAATGGTCTTGAACGATCGTGACGACGGTTCCTTCTTTGCCCATTCGTCCAACACGTCCTGCCCGGTGCAGATAGGATTCTTTTTCTAACGGGACTTCCGTATTGATGACATAAGGCAAATCCACCACATCTAAGCCGCGAGAGGCGACATCGGTCGTCAATAATTCTACTAGTTTTCCTTGACGGAAGCTCTCCAGTGCGCCTTTTCGGGCAAGTTTGTTTTGGTCAGATGCTAATGATGCCACCGGCAAGCCGTGAAACAGCAGTTTTTCTTCTGCATTTCCCATTGCGCTTAATTCATTGAAGAAAACCAAGGCTTGAAAGTTTGGTAAATGAGCAAAGCGCCTTAAAGCATCCACGATTCGTCGTTGCGGATAATTCAAATAGTAGTGATGGATCACGCCTTTGCTCTGATCTTCTTGGGTAACATCAATGATCAGCGGCTCTTTTGTCACCAATGGTCGAATCTCATCAATCACTTCGTTAGCGGTTGCTGAAAAGAAACTACGCTGGATTTGTTTTGGCAATGTTTGATTGATCTTGGCAGCCAGTGTGAAGGCCCCTTCTTTCAATAATTGGTCAACCTCATCTAATACCAACGATTGCAACTGCTGGGTCTTGATTTTTTTTGCTTTGATCAATTCTAACACTCGGCCTGGGGTGCCAATCAAGACCTCGGGCTTGTCTTTCAGTTTTTCCACTTGGCGTTTTGTACTTGCGCCACCAATTAGCGGCAGAACGGTCAAACCAATGGCTTGGGCCCATTCCCGGGCCACTTCTGTGACTTGCATCGCTAATTCTTGTGAAGAAGTCAAAATCAGCAACTGATTGCCTTGCTTTGCCTCGACTTTTGTTAACAGTGGCAAGAGGTACGCCAATGTTTTACCAGAACCGGTCGGTGAGACCCCAATGACAGACTCACCATCTTTTAAAGGGCCAAAGGTTTTCTCTTGGATCAAGGACGGTGCGTGATACCCTGCCACTTGCCATTTTTCCTGCCAGATGTCTGGCAATTGTGTCAATTCAAATACTGTCATAAATGTTCCATTCCTTATTTTTTATCTGCATCAAAAATGATGCCTGCTTGTTTACGCATAAGAGCGATGGTTTCGTTGACACTGCGAGCAAGTTCCACCCATTCCTCATACCGTTGTCCTTGTTGGGGATCATTTTTGTTTTCGATGATGTCTGCAAAGTCTTGTGCTTCTTCGATCATCGGGTTTTCTAAAGCACTTACTGCTAATGCCTGGGTTTGTTTTGTTTTTCGCTCATAAAACGCGGCTTCTTCGATGGCATTGACGGCATTTAGGTCTAATGTACCGTCTTCAAAATAGATTTCTGAACGCAACTCTGAATCAGCAATTTTTCCTGTTTGGATTGTGACATCAAAGTCAGCATAGCGCAACACTGCGGTCCCGATACCATCTACACCAGTCGGTAATTTACGAGCAAAATAATGAACATCTTGCGGTTTGCCAAACCAAGCGACCGCCGCATAAATCGGATAGACGCCCAAATCCGCTAAGGCACCGCCAGAAAAATGTGGAGAAAAAATATTTGGTTCCTCCCCAGCTAGTACAGCGTCATAACGAGACGAATATTTCATATAAGAAAAGGTCGCCCCAAGAATGGCACCGCGTGTCGGTAAGAATTCGGCTACAGTAGAAAAACTTGCTTCATGGATGTTGCGAGCTGCTTCAAAAAATAATACCTGTTGCTGATTTGCCAATTCGATGATCTCCGCCATTTCCTCAGGCGTTGAAAAGGCTGGCTTCTCCACAATGACATTTTTTCCTGCTAAAATACCTTGCTTGGCTTGTTCAAAGTGCAAACTATTCGGAGACGCGATGTAGACCGTGTCCATATGAGCTAAGCCAAAAAAAGTGTCCAGATCGGTCGCATACTCGATGTCCCCATATTTTTCTCCAAAACGTTGTGCCGTTGCTAACTTTCTTGAGTATACGGCAACCAATTGATAGCGTTTGGTTTCGTGGGCTGCTTGTACAAATTGATCGGTGATCCAATTTGTGCCGATAATCCCTAAATGAATCATGTTTTTTCCTTCTTTCTTCTATAGATTAGGGTCGTCAAAGACGACATTCAAATCAAAAGGGATCGGTTCTTTGACCGTGATCATCCCTTGGTTTACTTGGCAATTATAGGCAAACACTTCGACACCCTTGCTTTGCGCTTCAGCGATTTTAGTGGCCAGATCCGGTTGCATCTGTCGATGGATCGTGGCGATTTGCACCGCTTCAAATTGGATCATAAACAAAACCGCCGCGTAATAGCCAGCTTCTTTGGCATGGATCAATTCATTGACGTGTTTCAAGCCACGAATGGTTGGTGCATCTGGAAAAGCACCGACTTGCTTGTTTTCAAGGGTCATTCCCTTGATTTCTAAAAAGCCTTTTTCTTGTTCATCTGTTTCAAAATAAAGGTCGAATTTTGATGTCCCATAGACAACTTCCCTTCGCAAAAGCGCGATTCTCCCTTTGATATTTGGCAACTGGATCGTGCCATCCAAGAGGCCTTCATAGCCTAAACGATTCGGTACTTGACTATCGATGTTGATCCATTGGTCTTGTTTCTTGACTGAGATCAAGTCGTAATTGGTTTTGCGTTTCGGATTGTCCCAATATTGCAGGGTAACAAGCGCACCTTTGTGCAAGAGCTCTTTTCCTCGTCCGGTATTTTTTACATGGACGATTACTTCTTGACCGTCAACGAGACATCGGGCAATGAACCGGTTGTCTCGCACGAGAAACGTGGCTAAAAGGGTATTCGGATAATTCATTTTCTCACCTGCTCTTTTGAATCATAGCATATTTTGATAAAAACTTCTAAACTTCAAACTAAAGTACCATGCTTTTTTACCTTCTCATGGTATACTTATGGCAATTATTTTCTAGTGCGAAAAAGTGGACACCTGTCCACAAGGCACAACTTGATGAATCGTAAATGATAGGACGTGTATAAATGAAGAAAAGGTCTATTTTGATTGGTTTATCTCTTGCAACGGGCGTGGTCAGCTCCTTGCTGTTGCGAAAAGAAAAACAAAAAAATGAGAATCGCCAGAATTTCATTGGTAATTGGCGTTTTACTTCCAAGACAAAAGAAGATGTCACGATAGAAATAGCCAATGATTATTCGTTGACCATCGAAGGCAAGCCTTTGACTGCTTCCATCGTTGAATTGACTCCGATGCGGTTAGTTTTACTGGACACATTTGGCTATCATTTAGTTCTTGAACAAAAAGGCTCCGTCATTACTTTATATGATGAAGCAGAAGATTGCCACTATTCTTTGACAAAAATCATCTAAAATCGCTGAGAAAGCCAAGTTCATGTTTTCTTCACATTTTCTTCGGTCAATTCTCAGGCTTTTTATCAGCATTTCTTGGCAATCAATGCTATCATTAACTTAACAAGTGGTTGAACAAGGTGTTCCGTTGAGTGATGTTTGATCGTTCATAGATTAAGGTGTAGGTTCGATTCCTACCTTCCACATTTATTTTAAATAGAAAGAAGGGATTTTTATGTTAACGACCTTTATTTCACTCTTTTCCATCTTTGCTTTAGCTGCATTGTTAGCTGGGACATTCTTTTTAGCAAAATTGGCTATGCAACAAGAAACGAAGGCGGTGAAAGTTCCCGTCAGAGTCCAAAACCAAAACCCGAGAATCCATTCCAATCGTCGCTAAGTGAATCAGTTTGACCCTATGTCAATTCACAAAAACTTGCCTTCTATTTTATAGGAAGGTAAGTTTTTTTGTTAGCTATTATTTACAGTAAACAACCTTAGTCACGTAACGTCTCAGTTTGTCTACTGAGGGATCGGTCTTACGCAATTAAATGCTAAGTTTTCTCTTAGAGTATTGCAACGGTGGATACTCTTTGTTAAAATTTTTGCTTAGATACAACTTTAAAGGAGCTACTACATATATGCAGAAAATAACCAAGTTCGGGTATTCCATCGTTGCTGCTTTGGCAATCCTCTTTGCTGCTGCCGGCTTACCCGTCGTTTCGTATGCTGATGATACAGCTATGAGCGCCGAAGAGATCCAAGATTTTTCAGTCGATGCAAAAGCCGCTTATTCCATTGATTTTGACACAGGCAAAGTGTTGTATGATCAAGATGGTGAGACCGCCATGGGCATCGCCTCCATCACCAAGATCATCAGTCTCTACCTTGTAGCTGAGCAAGTAGAGCAAGGAACCATCGCTTGGGATGATCCTGTCCCTATTTCAGATTATGCCGCGAATCTCAGCGTGTCGCCAAACTTATCGAATGTCCCTTTGCATCAAGACGTTACCTATACAGTAAAAGATTTGTATGATGCCAGTTATATCCAATCTGCAAATGCTGCAATCGTAGCGCTCGCGGAGCTGATTGCTGGGTCTGAAAGTGCCTTTGTTGATCAAATGCAAGAAAAAGTGCAATCATGGGGCATTACCGATGCAAAGATCGTTAATGCTTCTGGCTTGAACAATACTTATTTAGGGGACAATATCTATCCCGGGTCAACTTCCACTGACGAAAACGAACTATCCGCAAAAGATGTCGCCCTGATTGCTCGCCATTTGCTGCAAGACTTTCCAGACGTTTTAGAAGTAACAAGTCTTTCCACCAAACAATTTGGCGAAGGTTCCTATTCGCCTGTCGAGATGGTCAATTGGAACTGGATGCTTCCAGGTTTTACGAATACTAAAGATGGTGTTGACGGTCTTAAGACTGGTACGACAGATATGGCAGGCGCCTGCTTTGTCGGAACCGCCGTCAAGGATGGTCAACGAATTATCACCGTCGTGCTAAACGTTAATGGTCATGCGGAAAATCCAAGCGTACGTTTTATCGAAACAGGTCGGTTGATGGACTACTCCTTCGATGCTTGGGAACAAGTAGAAATTCTACCAGAAAATGCACAGTTAGAAGATACACAGACGGTGGCAGTCAAAGATGGGAAAGAATTGAGTGTTCCCGTTGCCTTAAATCAAGGTTTGACCTTATGGGTACGTGGAGATATGGATGCAACAGCCTTTGAAACAACCATTGACTTTAATGAGCATTATCGTGATTCTGCCCTGCAAGCGCCATTGACTGAGGGCACAGAAGTCGGTACTGTAAGTGCTTCGATTCCAGCTGATACGCTTGGTTATATTGATGCTTCTGATCATGACGAAACTGCAGGATTGGTCACAACACAAACGGTAGAAAAAGCCAACATCTTTGTTCGTGCTTGGCGCGGTGTGTCTACCTTTTTCGAGAATCTTTTTTAATCCAAACCAAAGAAAAAATCTGTCCTGAGCAAAGATTGCTTCTCGGACAGATTTTTTTTATTCTACCGTTTCCACCGTTGCTGCTGCCAAAGGCTCAACAGGGAAAAACAATTCAACTTCCCCTTCTTTAAAATGAGGAAGATATCTTTCTTGGATCGCTGCTGACAAGTGGACGTTATTTTCTGGTAAAACTTCCATCAACATTTTTTCAGTCATCATGGTCAAGTTTTTTTCATCCGTTTTTACAACGAGATAGGTCATTGCGGGCATTTCCCAACGGACCCAACCGACGGGAGGAAAATTTTCTGTATGGACTTGAACGCCTGCCAAATAACGGCCGGTTTCTTGCCAAGGCTCTAACCAATTAGTGCCATCACTCATTAAGCCCCAAAATTCCAGTTCTTCTGCCTTTTGATCGCTCACTAGAAATTCGATCTCTTCAAAATCCTTTGTTGCAAGTTCCCATAGCGCTGGTACCCAAGAAGCTCCTTCTTCCGCTAATCCCTTGCCTTCTTTTCCGATCACATAAAAAGCGGGCCGTTCAACGCGAATCACTTCACCTAATTGCATGTTCCTTCCTCCTTCTTTTCTTCATTTTAGCGAATTGCAAGAAATTCAGCAACTTTGACCTTAGCAACAAGCAATTTTTGTCATTTTTCGGTATACTAGGTGTATCGTTAAAGGAGTGAAAAACATGGATTTTACGCAATTGCTGATTTTTGCCATCAGCTATTTGACGGGTGTGATCGTCGTTCAAAAGTGGCGCAAGAGTAAAGATGAGCCAGATATTTTCTTTTTTGAGTGCTGTTGGACGATTTTAGCCCTGCTGATTTATTTAGCCGTCTCAGAATTACGGACAGGCAGTTTCTTTATTCTAATACCAGTCGCCTTCGCCGGCCTTTTTTTATTTTCTTATCGGCGCAACAAGCACCGACTCGTAAATGGCTTGCTCTTTAATTTGTTTGTCTTAGCATTTGGTGGCTACCTAGTCATTAATCTATACCGAACACAAGATATTCTTGTAGGTGGTCTATTGGCTGTTTTGCTAGCGATCTTCTTTGCTGTATTATTATTCGGCTTAGCCATTCTCGTGGTCTTTCTTTACTGGAATTCCATTATTGTTTTACGAAGAGAGTCGCGATCAATCGCCAATCTATTGACCCTGATCTTAGCAGTGGTTTTGACCGTTTTATTATTTTCAGATACCCTTTTGCACTTTTTCCCGGATTGGATCCGAACCTTATTCGGCGTTGTTCCCCTAAGTCTGATGTATCTATTTGTGGTCTTTTTGAACTTTTTATCGATTTCAGTCATTTATCAGTTCAATCATCCTCGTTACAATCAAGATTTTATCATCGTCTTAGGAGCAGGTCTTTTGAATGGCACCACGGTCTCCCCTTTATTGGCCAAGCGTATCAATAAAGCAATCTCGTTCTACGAAGCGCAATTTAAAGCGAAAAAAACCGCTCCTCGGTTACTGATGTCAGGCGGCCAAGGAAGCGATGAAAAGCTGCCAGAAGCTGTCGCGATGAAAGAATATGCAGTTGCGCAAGGAGTGCCCGAAGGAGAGATTTTAGTAGAAACAAATTCCACGACTACTTATGAAAACATGAAGTTTTCGAAAGAAATCATGGATTCCTTAAAGCCAAATGGCTACAAAGTTATTTTTTCCTCCAACAATTACCATATTTTTCGTGCCGGTCTCTATGCAGATCAAGCACAACTTAAAGCGGATGGTATCGGAGCACCCACCGCCTTTTACTATTTACCAAATGCCTTCTTACGAGAATTCGTAGCGATCCTTTTTATGCACAAAAGACGACACTTAACGGTATTGATCACCTTACTGATCCTTTATGTAGGCGCAGCGATCCTCCAACTTATTTTTGGCTAAGCAAACAAAAAAAGTTCTTTGAACCGGCTGGTTCGAAGAACTTTTTTCTTATTGAATCGTACGATGTTTCTTCCAGAAACGTTGTTGCCATTTTTCTTTCATACTTTCTGTAAGTGGTTCTGATGCTTCTTTGATCGCACAATATTTGTCAACCATTGTGACAATATAGCTTTCTTTATAACGTGGCGGCGCAATCGTTGCTCCCCACATATGTTTCAAGATGATATCTTTTTCTAGATCACTTAGTTCAGTGATTTTTTCAGCATTTTTTACTGCAATTCGTGGATGCATATACGCATGGGTACCTTCATCAAACTTTGTGGTACGCCAGTCATAGTAGAATAAATCATGAAGGAGTCCTGCACGAGCTGTTGCACGAGCATCGCCGCCCCATTTCTTGGCCAATTTGTAACTATAATAAGAGACGCTGATCGAATGTTCCAAACGTGTGGAGTTCATATGCTGCACAAAGTTGGCTAATTTTTTTACAGCTTCTGTTTCTAACAGGTCAGCCACGTAAGACATATATTCGCTATCTTCTTGCCATTTTTCTGTCATAAATTTTTGTCTGCCACCTTTTTTTGATCTGCTTGATTGTTACAAGACAAAGTATAGCACCTATTCATCGAAGATTCTAGGTGAGGTGCAATAGATTCAAATAGTTTAACAGTTCCTTAAAAATCTAACTGACAGAAAAATACAACAAAATTCCGGCTGCAATGGCGACGTTCAATGATTCCGCCTGACCATAGATGGGAATATACACATTTTTGTCAGTCAAAGCCAACAGTTCTGGGTGAACCCCTTGTCCCTCGTTACCTAAAATGAAGGCAGCTGTTTGTTCTTTAGGAAGCTCGGTATAAGGAACGGCTTCTTTATTTAATTCGGTGCCATAAATCGTCACGCCAGCTGAGCGTAGCTGCTTTAGAAATGGCGGGATCGCTCCTTCTAAAATCGGTAAATGATAGTTGCTTCCTTGCATGCTGCGCAAGACTTTTGTGCTGTAAAGATCTGCTGTTCCTTCGCCGAGAAACACCCCGCTAAATCCAACAGCATCCGCTGTTCGAATCATGGTACCAACGTTCCCGGGATCTTGCACATTATCTAAAATCAACCAATTACCCGTCAGTGTCTGTAAGTTTTGCTCTTGCTTTTCCACCACGGCAAAAATTCCTTGTGGTGTTGGTAAATCAGAAAGCATCGCTGCGATCTCCTCTGTGATCAAATAGCTTTCTTCCTGATAATCATCGAGCTGCCCGTTGGCTTCGCTTAACCCTCGCGGTGTCACCAACAACGCTTTGATAGGTACTTTGGCCTGCAGCGCTTCTTGCACTAAATGCCAGCCATCGATCAAATACGTATTGGTCTGTGTACGGTGTTTTTTTTGTGTTAGTTTTTTGATTTCCTTGATAAAGGTATTTTTTTTCGATTGAATTTCTTTCATGTGGTCACCTCGATTTATTATAGCATGAGTCAATCGATCTAACTTGTTCTTTTACTGAAAAAACGCTATCATTATAAGCAGAGGAGGGATTGTCCATGAAGAAACTACGAATCCATGTTCAAGGGCGTGTCCAAGGTGTCGGCTTTCGTTATACCACGAAAATGCTTGCCGATCAATTAGGGGTCACAGGATCTGTAAAAAATGAGGCAGATGGTTCTGTTTCGATTGAAGCGATGGGAGATGAAAAAATCATCGATGCCTTTGTTGCCGGAGTGAAAGATTCTCCTTCTCCCGCTGGAAAAGTGAACCAAATCGACATCCAACCAGACGATACCATTAAAGAACGTACTAGCTTTGACGTAGTCTATTATTGATAATTGAATGTTTTCTAAGTCGAAAGATTGATTTTTCAATGAATTTCTCTTTGTACATTGAAATAGTCGGTCTTTTTTAGTATAGTTATTTTTGTCTAAATTTATTGTGAAGAGGAAGAATAGAATGTCTAAAATGAATAAATGGCTGCTTTCATCAGGATTATTTGGCCTGTTATTAGCATTATCAGGCTGTGTCAGTACCAATGCTGATGGTACGCCGAAAGAAACAGGAATGATTTATCGCTTTTTGGTGAAACCTTTAGGTGATATGATCACGATGCTCGTTGAAAACTTCAACTGGTCTTACGGCTGGGCGATCATCGCCGTAACGATCGTTGTCCGCGTCATTATCTTACCATTAGGGATCCATCAGTCTCGAAAAACGATGATTCAAAGTGAAAAAATGCAGTTTCTGAAACCTCAAGTGGATATTGCGCAAGCCAATTTGAAGAAAGCAACCACTCGGGAAGAACAAATGCAAGCGCAAGCGGAGATGCAAAAAATCTATTCTGAAAACAACGTCAGTATGTTTGGCGGTATCGGTTGTTTGCCTTTACTGATTCAGATGCCGATCTTCTCTGCCCTCTACTTCACCGCCCGTTACACACAAGGAATCCAAAACTCTGAGTTCTTTGGCGTATCATTAGGTGACCCAAGCATCCTCTTTGTGGCGATTGCTGGTATTTCCTACCTGGCACAAGGATACATCTCAACCATTGGGGTTCCGGAAGAACAGAAAAAAACGATGAAAACCATGTTGATCGTTTCTCCATTGATGATCGTTTTCATGTCAATGAGTGCACCAGCTGGTGTGACACTTTATTGGGTAGTCGGTGGGGTCTTCAGTTGTATCCAAACATTTATCACGAATGTCATCATGAAACCAAAAATTCGTGCCCAAGTCGAAGCAGAAATGAAAGCCAATCCGCCAAAAACGGTGGTTACGCCTCGCAAAGATGTAACTCCTGAAAAAACAGAAGCTGTCAAAAAAGCGTTGAACACGACAAAGCCTAGTGGAAAAGGTCGTAACGCAGGCAAGCAGCAACGTTAGTAATTCTTGACCAAATCGCTCAATGAGTGGTTTGGTTTTTTGTTGTTTTCAAATGGGAATCAGTTGCTTCTTCTTCTGCCTTTCGCTATAGTAAATGAGAGGTGAGCACATGTTTCAAGCATATATCAATATTTTTGTCATTTTCAGTCTCATGTTTATCGGTTATTGGTTGTCTTACAAACAATGGTTTTCTAATCGAACCGCCGATACGTTTTCAAAATTGGTATTAAATGTCTCATTACCAGCCAATATGTTTTTAACGATTATTAAAAATTTTACGAAAGATGAATTTCTTTCATTGGTTTCGGGGATGATCATCCCATTACTTTCCATGATGATCACTTACTTCGCTGGTTATTTATGGCGACGTTTCGCGCAAATTGAAGCCAAACACCAAGGCGCATTTTCCGCCATGTTTACCTTTTCCAATACGATCTTCATCGGCTTACCGATCAATTTAGCTATTTTTGGTGAAAAAGCCGTTCCTTATGTGTTGTTGTACTATATTGTAAATACGACATTATTTTGGACCATCGGTATTTTTGAGTTAGCAAAAGACAATCCTGATTTTGGTGAAGCCCGGATTTCCTTTCATCCATTGGTCATGCTAAAAAAGATTTTTTCACCAGCCTTGATTGGTTTCATCATCGGTTTGATCTGGATGCTATTCACCTTACCGCTGCCCTCATTTGTTGATGGCCTTGGAAGCTATCTAGCAGATTTGACGACACCCTTATCAATGTTTATTATCGGAATCATCGTCTACTTTGGGGGACTCAAAAATTTGCGAATGACGAAAGACATTGTCGGTGTCTTGTTTGGTCGTTTCGTTCTTTCGCCCCTCGTTGTGTGGCTGTTAAGCAGAATCATCCCTGTTCCTGAATTGATGCTTTCTGTGTTTATTATTCAAGCCTCTATGCCCGTCCAAAACTCTGTCCCGATCCTTGTACGAAACTACCAAGGGGATGAAGAGTTTGCAACTTCATGTTTAGGCTATTCCGTCTTACTGTACATGGTGTATTTGCCTGTTTTGCTTTTTTTCTTTTTTTAGCTATTTAACGAACTTTGTCGAAAAATACTCGTTACCAAAGGCATTCGCTTCTTTCGGTAACGAGTATTTTTCTCCTCTTTGTATGGTAAAGGTTCGATTGATTCGCTACTAAGGCTGGCCCCTATGATTTCCCACAATAGACCACGATCTTTCTGATTTTCGTCAGATTGTGGCTGCTTAGATCGATTTCACAAACAAGACAAAAAAGCACATCATGCAGAAACTAGCTATACTAGCCATTATGATGATGTGCTTATTTTTTATCTTAAGTGAACAGCCGGTGGTTTACAACATATCAAACAACGACAACTGATTTTCATCAGGTAAATCTTTTAGAACACCGTTATCCGTCATGTATTCAATCAAAGTCTTAGAAACTTTCCCGCGATTGGCGAGATCTTCTTTCGATAAGAAAGGACCATTTTTCCGTGCTTCCACGATTTGTTTCGCTACGTTTAGTCCCAAACTCGGCACTGCTCGAAATGGTGCGATCAATTTTTTTCCGTCGATCACGAAGTTTTCCGCATCCGATTTATACAGATCGATCATCCCAAATTCATAACCGCGCTCTAACATTTCATTGGCTAACTCCAGAACGGTTAACAGATTCTTTTCTTTCGTTGACGCATCCAATCCTTTGTCAGTGATTTCTTGCATCCGTTCTTTTACGGCTTCTTTTCCTTTTGACATGGCAATCAAATCAAAATCATCCGCCCGGACAGAGAAATAAGCACAGTAATAGAGAATTGGGAAGTACACTTTAAAGTAAGCCACCCGCAACGCCATCAAAACATACGCCGCCGCATGGGCTTTCGGGAACATATACTTGATCTTCGAACAAGAATCGATATACCATTCAGGGACATTGTTCTCCCGCATCGCTTGCAAGTAAGTGTCCCGCAAGTCGTCAGGTATCTTGTTCCATTGCCCTTTACGAACCGTCTCCATGATTTTAAAGGCCATCCCGTCATCTAAGCCAGCATGGATCAAGTACACCATGATATCATCCCGACAGCCGATTACTTCTGCTAGACTGGCATCTCCGCGACGAATCAGTTCTTCGGCATTGCCCAACCATACATCGGTACCATGGGAAAGACCAGAGATCTGCAAGAGCTCTGCAAACGTCGATGGATGGGTTTGATCCAACATCCCCCGCACAAATCGGGTCCCAAATTCTGGGATGCCTAATGTACCTGTTTTTGAGTAGATCTGCTCTTCAGTCACACCTAGCACGTCCGTACCACCAAAAATACGCATCACTTCCGGATCATCCGTGGGGATCGTTTTAGGATCGATTCCTGATAAATCCTGCAGCATCCGAATCACCGTTGGGTCATCGTGTCCCAGGATATCCAGTTTTAAAATATTGTCATGAATGGAATGGAAATCAAAGTGGGTCGTTTTCCATTCTGAATTTTGATCATCTGCTGGGTATTGAATCGGCGTGAAATCATAGACATCCATATAGTCTGGAATAACGATGATTCCCCCCGGATGCTGACCAGTCGTCCGTTTGACGCCTGTGGCACCTTTTGCCAGGCGATCGACCTCGGCTGCTCGATAATGAAGATTATGATCGCGCTCAAAGCCTTTTACGAAACCGAAGGCTGTTTTATCGGCTACTGTACCGATCGTTCCGGCACGATAGACATATTCTTCGCCGAAGAGCACTTTCGTATAGTTATGGGCCTCTGGCTGATATTCCCCTGAGAAGTTCAAATCGATATCGGGTACTTTATCACCGTGAAAACCAAGGAACGTTTCAAAGGGTATATCGTGGCCATCTTTGTTCAGACGGGTGCCGCATTTTGGACATTTTTTCTCTGGCATATCATAACCAGAACCATACGAACCGTCTTCGTAAAACTCCGAATACTGGCAATCGGGACAATAATAATGAGGAGCTAATGGATTGACCTCAGTGATCCCAGTCATGGTTGCCACGAAACTAGAACCGACTGATCCCCGTGACCCTACTAGATAGCCGTCTTCATTGCTTTTATGAACGAGTTTTTGTGAGATCAAATAGATCACGGAAAAGCCGTTCCCAATGATCGAATCAAGCTCTTTTTTCAAACGTTTTTCCACGATCTCTGGTAATGGATCGCCGTATAACTCTTTGGCACGGTTGTAACTTAAGTCGGTGATCTCTTGTTCTGATCCGGGAATCTTTGGTGTATACAGATCATCTTTTACCGGAATGACTTTTTCACAAAGATCGGCGATTTTATTCGGGTTCGTCACCACGATTTCTTTCGCCGCTTCTGGACCTAAAAATTGAAAAGCGGTCAGCATCTCATCCGTAGTACGGAAGTGCACGTCTGGTAGGCTATGACGATTCAACGGATTGGCGCCTCCCATTGAATTGATCAAGACCTTGCGATAAATGGCGTCTTCTTCGTTTAGGTAATGGGCATTCCCAGTAGCCACAACGATTTTCCCTAACTCTTCCCCCATTTTTACCAGATTCCGAATGATGTCTTCTAGGTCTTTTTCACTTTTCACGAGTTCCGTTTCCAAAAGATGGGCATAAACCGCTTTGGGCATGACTTCGATGTAGTCATAAAACTTGGCAAGTTCCCGCGCTGCATCGACCCCTTTTTGCATCATTGCGACAAAGACTTCTCCTTTATCACAGGCGGTTCCGACTAACAATCCTTCCCGCAATTTCACCAATTCTGAGCGCGGGATCCGCGGGACTTTATCATGGAAGTACTTCACATTCGACATCGAGATCAGCTTGAATAAATTCTTCAATCCTGCCTGTGTTCGGGCTAAGATCGTGGCATGGAAGGGTCGAGCTGCTTTGTAGGAGTTCTCGCCCCCCACGTGTCGGTTCAAATCTTCGTGCAGCAGCATGTCATGTTTTTCCATCGCTTCTTTGACAAAGATCCACGCTAAATGACCGGTTGCCTCGGCATCGTAGATCGCTCGGTGATGTTGCTCCAAACTAACGCCGAATTTTTTGGAAAGGACACCTAAACCGAATCGCTTAAACTCTGGATACAAATAACGAGCGAGTTCCAATGTATCAATGACGGGATTTTCTGCTTCTGGAATACCGTATTTTCGATAACTTGTATTTAAGAAGCCCATATCAAATGACGCATTGTGGGCAACTAGAATGGCTCCTTCAGAAAACTCACGGAACAAACGTAAGACTTCTTCTTCCGATTTTGACCCCCTGACCATTTCATCGGTGATCCCCGTCAATTCTACGGTCGTTCGTGATAAAGGATGGCCAGGATCGATGAATTCATCAAAGGAGCCTTCCACGTTGCCTTTATGCATCCGCACAGCGGCCAATTCAATGATGGTGTCGTACACTGCAGACAATCCGGTGGTCTCCACGTCAAACACGATATAAGTGGCATCAGTCAGTGGGACAGGCTTCGGATTATAGGCAACCGCTACCCCGTCATCCACGATATTGGCTTCCACACCGTAAAGAATTTTTACCCCGGCTTTTTCTCCGGCGTGATGGGCATCAGGAAACCCTTGGGCGCCGCCATGATCGGTGATCGCAATCGCCTTATGGCCCCACTTGCCAGCTTGAGCGACAAAGTCTGCCACATTGTTGGTTGCATCCATCGTACTCATATTGGAATGCAGGTGAAGTTCGACCCGTTTTTCGCCTTCAGGTGCATAATCTTTGCGGGCCTCGTGTTTGACTTCCAGCAAATCTTGCGCATTCATAACGAGATCTCGCATAAAAGTATCTTCTTGAACACTACCACGCACTTTGACCCAACTACCTTTAGCAATGGCATCAAAGACTTGTTCATCTTTTTCATTATTGGAGAATTTTTTCACACTAAACGACGACGTATAGTCGGTGATTTTCAAAATCAAAATCTTCCGTTTTGAACGCAATTCTCGAACTTCTTTATCAAAGACATACCCTTGGATCGTAACTCTGCGTTCTTCCTCAATGATATTGATCATCGGTGTCACAGGTTCATCGGCAGGAATATTACGTCCCAAGGCAATTGGTCCGTCAAATTCGACTGTTTTGACTTCTTTTTTGCGTTGCTCATGGGCCATTAAGTTCTCAGCGGCTTGCAATTGGAAGGCTGCCGTTTGTTCTTCTTTTCGAGCTTCAAGTTCTTTCAAGGCTGCCTCAGCCTGTTCTTTGTCTAGCTGCGGCAAGATCCGAAATTTTTGAAACCCGAAAGTCCCATAATTTTCCTCAATGATCGGTAAGTACTGTTGCTGCAAAATCGTGATGACCGCATCATTGTTGACGGGTAAAATCACTTTGTTCTCTTGAATCATAGGCATTTGATTTTTAATCACTTGATGAACTAACGGCCGATCACAATTTTGATTGGCTAACGCTAATGGCCAGTATTCTTGAATGAACTGCTCATCGAAGGAACCATCTTGAGCTTCAATGACAATGCGAACTTCCGCGATCTCTTTAAACGCTAGTTCAATGTGTTGTTTAAAGGATTGATACACCATCACCGGTAATAAACGTTCAAATTGGAAATAAAACGTCCACGCTTTTGATTGTCGATGCACGGTTACTTGTCTGATTTGGGCAGTCTGCATCAACGGATGCTGCCGAAGATTTGGGGCAGCTGCAATTTGGTCTAATAATATCTCAAAGGTCTCTCTTTCTTTTGACAATTGAAGATCCTCCTTTTCTCAGTACTCACTAGTATACCTCTTTTTGTCTTCACTTTCATTAAAAAATCGAGAAAGGATTTCCTCTCTCGATCTGTTATTCATTCTTGTTCGTTCCTGTTTATTCCTGATTGGCTAACAAAATCGTCAAGGTCGAAGCGACTTCTTCTTTTCTCACTTCAACGGTCGCACCAGTATGCTTGATTTTGATCTCCACGATGCCTTCTACGGCTTTTTTACCGATGGTCAAGCGAATCGGACAACCAATCAAATCGGCATCTGCAAATTTGACCCCTGCACGTTCATTGCGGTCATCCACCAATACTTGATAGCCGACTTGGTTCATCATTTCTTCTACTTCTTCACTTAAGGCATTTTGATAGCTATCTTCAATCGACGTTTGGATGATATGCACATCAAATGGGGCAATTTCTTGGGGCCAATCGATCCCAAACTCATTGCCGTATTGTTCGACGATTGTTGAAAGCAGCCGAGAAACGCCCAGACCATAACAGCCCATGATGATTGGTTGTTCATCGCCATTTTCATCGACAACCGTCGCTTCTTGGGCCTCGCTGTACTTGGTTCCTAACTTGAAGATATGCCCAACTTCGATTCCTCGCGTAAAGGTTAAGGTTCCTTTTCCATCTGGGGAAGGATCGCCTTCTTGAACCAAGCGAAAATCGGCAAAGGCTAGTGGTTGAAAATCACGGCCTACATTTGCATTGAGAAAATAGCTCTGTTTTTCTGCCGCTGGGACGATCAGATTCGCCATATCTTGGACATGCTGATCCGCATACAATTGGATCGAATCAGCAAGCTCAATGGGGCTGCGAAGTTGTGTGTCACTGGTCAGATAGGACTCGGCTTCTTCAGCAGTCAGGACCTTCACTTGATCAGCCGCTAAAAAATGCTTGATTTTTGTTTCATTGAGACTGTGATCACCTCGAAGCAATACCATAATGACTTGCTCGTCAACGAGCAGCAAAAATACTTGAACGATTTTTTGCAAATCCGTATCGTGTGTTTTCGCCAGTTCCTCTAACGATAATGATTCTTTATGAACGACTTTTTGTAACTCTAAGTAGGTCTCATGAGATTTTTTAGCGATATACTGACTAGTTGCTAGTTTCCAATTGGCGACATAGTCGCTTTCAGTCGAATAACAGATCAGCTCTTCGCCGATTCCAGACAATGCCAAAAACTCTTTTGAATCTCGGCCACCCATCAAGCCATTATCCCCGACCACTGCCCGATACTCGATCCCACAGCGTTTCAATATGGCATGGTAAGCCATTTCGTAGCGATTATAGGTTTGATCTAAGCTGGCTTCATCGGCGTGAAAAGAATAGCCATCTTGCATGATAAATTCACGGCTGCGAATCAATCCAAAACGCGGCCGCTGTTCGTCCCGATATTTCGTTTGGATCTGATATAAGCTCAAAGGCAGCCGCTTATAAGACGTGATCTCGTTTTTGATCAATGTCGTGAACGGCTCTTCGTGAGTGGGCCCTAAAACGATCTCTCGTTCGTTTCGATCCGTCAACCGATACAAAGACTCACCATACAATGAGGCCCGTCCAGACTCCTTCCATGGTTCATACGGAAGCAAAGAAGGCATCGCCATCTCCACAGCATCGATTTCTGCCAGCTCCTCACGAATGACCCGTTTGATCTTTTCTAACACCCTTTGAGCTAATGGCAAGTAGACATAGATGCCTGCCGCCACTTGTCGAATATACCCTGCCCTAACTAACAGTTGATGACTTAACGTCTCCGCATCGCTGGGGGTTTCCCTCAATGTCGGAATCAAACATTTTGACTGTTTCATTTTTTTCTCCTTTGCTACAAAAAATCATGTTCACCCGATCAACAATTGATTTGCTTGTGCGTCTTATTTTTAAAAGAAGAAACGTTGGATATCATTCCAGGTAACGAGAACCATCAGCAGCATCAAAAACCCAAACCCAATCAGGGTAATGATGCCTTCTTTTTCTTGACTGATTGGCTTGCCTCGCACACCTTCTAAAATATTTAAAACCAGTTTCCCACCATCTAATCCAGGAATCGGCAATAAATTAAAGATCCCCAAATTGATGGAAATCATCGCCATCATGGCGATCACCGTTGTGACACCTTGCGATGCGGCTTGAGAAGACAGTTGGAAAATCGCTACCGGTCCGCCCAATTTATTGATATCTGGTTGGGCGATCAAGTTGCCGACTGCTCTAAAAATAACCAGCGAATTGTCAATGGTCGTTTGTAAGCCACCCAGTAAGATGTCTCCGATCCCAGTTTTTAACGAAGCCGTGATCCCTAAGAAACCGATCGTGGTCTCCCCTGATTCTTGACTCGCAGGAGTTGCTGTCAAATCAAGTGTTTCCGCTCCTCGTTTGACTTCTAGAGTAATCTGAGTAGCTGGGTACTTTTGGATCTCTGTCGTCAATTCTGACCAGTTGGAAACATCGACGCCTTCAACTGCTAGGATTTCGTCGCCATTTTGCAGCCCGGCTTCAGCAGCCGGGGTTCCTGCTTCGATTCCTGTCACGACGGTTGCATCTTGATTCGCGACACCACCTTGCGCAAACACCAACCCAGTGAATAAAACCAAGGATAAAATAAAGTTATTCATCGGTCCTGCAAAATTCGTCAGCATTCGTTGCCACAGCTTTGCAGACTGGAATTGAACGTCTTTTGGTGCGATCCGAACTTCAACGCCATCTTCATGAATGATCGTTGCGTCATGATCCACAGCGTACGTAACCGCTTCTTGTTCATTGCCGTTGATGAAGCCAGTGATCGTCAACTTCTCCTCCAAGTCAAAGTCGGTCACTTCCATGGGGATCGCTTGCGGCAATTGGATCTTTTTGCTTGTATTGATTTTGATGACTCTGCCAGTTGCATCTTGAACCAAGGAGACTGGCATGCCAGGCGTTAATTCAGTCTCATCTTCGCCCCAGCCTGCCATTTGGACATACCCGCCTAATGGCAGCATCCGAATCGTGTAGGTCGTCCCATCTTTCGCTTGATGCGCGAACAATTTAGGCCCCATACCGATGGCAAACTCTCTTACTAAAATACCTGCCCGTTTTGCAAAGAAGTAGTGTCCAAATTCGTGAATCACTACCACCACGGAAAAGATAATGATAAATACAAGTATCGTTTTCATGCTCGTTCCTCTCTTTCACAGCATCCCTCTCATTCAGGGCAGCCTTTCCTTATTTTATCACACCGGTTCCCGTTGAGGAACTCACATTCCCGTTGTAACAAGAATTTAAAAAAAGAAGCGCAAGCCAAGCCTGCACTTCTTAAAAATTTTCTAAAAGACACCGAATAAATACATGATTGGAAACACAAACAACATGCTGTCGAAGCGATCTAAGATTCCTCCGTGACCTGGCAGGATATTCCCTGAATCCTTCACGCCATAGTGACGTTTGATCGCGGATTCCACTAAATCACCAAATTGCCCAGCGATCGAAAAGAGGACCGTCAATAAAATCATGATGGCACTACCGTGTCCAAAATAATCTTTCCCAGGAAATGCTAATAGATACAAACCAGCTACGACCACCGCAGCAGCAATCCCGCCTAGGGCCCCTTCGATGGTTTTATTAGGAGAAATCTCCGGCCATAATTTTCGTTGGCCGTAACGCCGTCCCACCATGTAAGCCCCAATATCCGTTGCCCACACGATAAACAGCCCGAAAACTAAAACAACTAATCCATCCGTTGCTGACCGTGCCGTCAAGAAACGTTCAAACCCGACACCGGTATATAAGCTAACGATCACCGGAAACCCAGCTTCATCGATGGTATACGTATTTTTCGAAATAACCGCGATCCCTAGTAACAAAAGAACGATCAGATAGTACAAGGCACTTTTATCTGTCCCCTCTGGCAAAAAGAAAAACCAGCGTTCTTGAGGCAAAACTAAGATCACCGCTCCGAGGATTGAAAGAATTCCTTCAAAACTGAAAATAGCTAGTCCTTTCATCCGAAATAATTCATAAACACCAATTCCTGCCATTGCTGCTGCCAGCAATTCGACGGCAATACCGCCAACATAAATAATTGGCAGGAAAAAGGCTAATGCGACGACCGCAGTGATTACACGTTGTCTCACTCTTCTTCCTCCTCTGTTTTCAAACCGCCAAAACGCCGGTTTCGTTGTTGAAAGCTCCCAATCGCGTCCTCTAATAACGCAGCATCGAAATCAGGCCAGAGCGCCTTCGTAAAGAATAACTCGCTGTATGCAATCTGCCATAACAAGAAATTACTGACACGTTCCTCACCACTCGTTCGAATCACCAATTCAGGATCCCGCAAAGGGCTTGGTAAAAAACCAGTCATCAAATGCGTCCCCAGCATGTCTTCCGTGAGCTCTGGTAGGGCTTCGCCGGAAGCCGAGAGTTCTTCATAAAGCGCTTGGACAGCTGTCAAAATTTCTGCGCGGCTGCCATAATTCAAAGCAAAATTCAAGATCATTCCCGTATTGTCTTTGGTTTGGTCGATCGCTCGCTTGACCGCTTCTTGTGTGTGTTCGGGTAAAGATTCCGTGAACCCCATCACTTTGACTTGAACATTTTCTTTGATCAGCTCAGGAACAAACGTGTCGAAAAAGTCGACGGGCAGTTGCATCAAAAAGTCCACTTCTTCATTTGGCCGTTTCCAATTCTCTGTTGAAAACGCATAAAGAGTCAATACTTTCACACCAAGGTATGAAGCATGTTTCGTGATCTTTTTTACCGTCTCCATGCCTTCTTTGTGACCAGCTACTCTTGGCAAGCGCCGGTTTTGCGCCCATCTGCCATTGCCATCCATAATGATCGCGATGTGTTGGGGAATCGGCAGTGATGGATCAAATTCATGTTCAGCCGCTTCTTTGATATATTTGTCTTTTTGTGGAAAAAAACGCAGCATCGTATTCGCTCCTCTTCCAATTCTTGAAATTCATCTTTTACATTATAACAATAATCAGATTTCTTGCCTATGAAAACCAAGAAAAGATTTCCATATTAAGAAAAAACAAAAAAACAGTCGTGATATTCAAGTACATACGCCACTTTCGACCATAAAAAAAGAGCCGCTGAAGCGACTCTTCGTCATTCCTTTTAAACCTCAAGTAGCTCTTGCTCTTTTTCAGCTGCGATCGCATCTATTTCTTTGATGCTGTTATCTGTAGCAGTTTGCACTTCTTTTTCAGATTCACGCAAATCATCTTCTGTAATATCGCCAGCTTTTTCTTGTTTCTTGTAAGCTTCCATCGCATCACGGCGAATGTTACGGACCGCGATTTTCGCATTTTCAGCTTCTTTTTTCACGTCTTTGGCTAATTCTTTACGACGTTCTTCCGTTAATTGAGGAATCACCAAACGAATGACTGTTCCGTCATTGGCAGGCGTGATACCAATATCACTTTGCATGATAGCTTTTTCTACTTCTTGGATCATTGTTTTGTCAAAAGGTGTGATCATCAAAATTCTTGCTTCTGGAATCGTAATTGAAGCCATTTGGTTCAAGGGTGTTGGTACACCATAGTAAGTAACCATTACGCGGTCTAAGATGCTCGCATTCGCGCGGCCAGCACGGATTTGTCCTAATTCCCGCTGCAAGTTTTCTGCTGCTTTTTTCATTTTGTCTTTTGCTTCTGTTAAAATTTTGTCAGCCATGTTATTTCCCCCTTACTGTCGTTCCAATATGTTCACCTAAAATGGCGCGGCGAATGTTTCCATGCTCATTCAAGTTGAATACGATTAATGGAATATCGTTGTCCATACTTAATGAACTTGCGGTTGAATCCATTACTTGCAATCCTTTAGAAATGACTTCTAAATGGGTCAATTCTTCAAATTTCACAGCACTTTGGTCCGTTTTAGGATCTGCTGAGTAGACGCCATCAACATTGTTTTTCGCCATCAAAATGACATCAGCGTTGATTTCAGCTGCCCGTAAGGCTGCGGTCGTATCAGTTGAGAAATAAGGGTTTCCGGTTCCGCCTGCAAAAATGACGACCCGCCCTTTTTCTAAGTGACGTTCTGCTCTGCGACGAATATAAGGCTCTGCGATTTGACGCATTTCGATCGAAGTTTGGACACGCGTTGGTACACCAGCATTTTCTAGCGTGTCTTGTAATGCTAAAGCATTCATCACAGTCGCTAACATGCCCATGTAATCAGCTTGTGCTCTTTCCATCCCCATTTGCGCGCCGATTTGTCCACGCCAAATGTTTCCGCCGCCGACCACGATCGCCATCTGTACGCCTAATTCGTGGACTTCCTTGATCTCTTTAACGATCTCTTGGATCGTCGGTGGTTTGATCCCAAAGCCTTCGTCACCCGCTAATGCTTCACCACTTAATTTTAATACAACACGTTGATATTTTGGTTTGCCCATCATGATTCCTCCGTACATTCTCCAATACTATTGTAGCATATTGGTGCTCTTTCGTTGAAAATTATCTACACTATTTCTTCAAAAACCGTTTTTGCTTAAAAAAAGGGAGCGCACTTCCATGCGTTCCCATCTGTTCGAGGAACAGAATTATTTTTTCACTTGGCTCATTACTTCTTCAACGAAGTTGTCTTCGCGTTTCTCGATACCTTCGCCGACTTCAAAGCGGACAAAAGATTTCACAGTTGCGCCTTTTGATGCAACATATTTTTCAACTGTCATATCTGGGTCTTTAACGAATGGTTGGTCAACCAAAGCGATTTCTGCTTTAAATTTCTTCAAGCGTCCTTCAACCATTTTTTCAACGATGTTCGCTGGTTTGCCTTCGTTCAATGCTTGTTCTGTCAAGACTTGTTTTTCATGATCCAATTCTTCTTGAGAGATTTGTGCTTCGTTCACGTAGCGAGGGTTGATCGCTGCAACGTGCATTGCAACATCTTTCGCAACTGATTCGTCAGTTGTTCCTTCAAGAACAGTCAATACAGCAATACGTCCGCCCATGTGTAGGTAACCGCCGAAAGCAGCATTGTCATCTTTTTCAACAACTTCAAAACGACGGAAGCTGATTTTTTCTCCGATTACTTGTGTTGCTTCGATCAACGCAGCATCCATTGTGCCTTTAGAAGTTTCTAATTTTAAAGCAGCATCCATATCAGCTGGTTTGTTTGCTGCGATTACTTCAGCGATTTCTTTTACTAAGTCTTGGAACATTTCGTTTTTAGAAACGAAGTCAGTTTCTGAGTTCACTTCAACGATTGCTGCTGTGTTGCCGTTGATCGCTACAGATGCTAAACCTTCAGCAGCAATACGGTCGTTTTTCTTCGCAGCTTTTGCCATACCTTTTTCACGTAATAAGTCTACGGCTTTTTCGATGTCGCCTTCTACTTCAACTAATGCACGTTTTGCGTCCATCATTCCTACACCAGTCATATCGCGTAATTCTTTTACTAATTTAGCTGTTACTTCTGCCATTTTTTGTTTCCTCCTAAATGTTTTTAAACAAGATTGCTTGTCTTTAAAAAAAGCTGTTTCAAAGGAGAGTGAGGCTTGGCGCCTAGCCTTTGAAACAGCTCCATCATTTATTATTCAGCTGATGCGTTGTCGCCTTCGACAACATCAACGATTTCTTCGATTGAAGTTGCGTTTTCTGTTGATTCAGCAGCAAAATCTTCTTCAGCTACTTGGTCTTCGCCTTGGTTACCTTCGATGAAAGCATCTGCCATTTTCGCAGTGATCAATTTAACGGCACGAATAGCGTCATCATTTGATGGGATAACAACATCGATTTCGTCTGGATCACAGTTTGTATCGACCATAGCTACGATCGGGATATTTAATTTGCGTGCTTCTTGGATCGCGATACGTTCTTTACGTGGGTCAACAACGTACATTACATCTGGAATTCTTGGCATATCAGCGATACCGCCCAAGAATTTTTCAAGACGTTCGCGCTCTTTGTTCAAGCCAACGACTTCTTTTTTAGGAAGAACAGCAAATGTGCCATCTTCTTCCATTTTGTTGATTTGTTTCAAACGAGCAACACGTTTTTGGATTGTTTCCCAGTTTGTCAAAGTTCCACCTAACCAACGATGGTTAACATAGTATTGACCTGAACGGATTGCTTCTTCTTTGATTGCTTCTTGTGCTTGTTTTTTAGTACCTACGAACAATGCAACGCCGCCTTCTTCAGCAACATTTTTCATGTAGTCGTAAGCTGCGTCTACTAATTTCACTGTTTTTTGCAAATCAATGATGTAGATGCCGTTTCTTTCTGTGAAGATATATTTCTTCATTTTTGGGTTCCAGCGACGAGTTTGGTGACCAAAGTGTACGCCGGCTTCTAGTAATTGTTTCATTGAGATTACTGCCATGTTGTGTTTCCTCCAATTTGGTTTTTTTGTTTTCCTCTCTTGCTCTTTTACTCCTTGAAGAACTGAATCGATCAGCACCGCTTCGCAGATGGAACAAGATGTGGGATTGACGTGAAAAACTCACGCCTTAAACAGTATACAGTAGCTAAAAAAGAAATGCAACTGATTCAAATGAAAAACTACGATTCGTGGTCCAGCTTTTTTTTAACGTTCTAATTCTTTTCTTATTATATCTAGGTTTTTTCGGCTTTATCTGCTATGATAAGGCTGACTTAATCAATCATGCTTAAAGGAGTTTACCTATGCGAAAAGCTGATCGCCATTTACTTATTAGACAAATCATTACTGAACATACTGTACGCACGCAAGAAGAATTATTGCAGCAATTGGAAGCCCAAGGCGTCTCCGCCACGCAAGCGACCATCTCTCGCGATATTCGTGATTTGAAAATCGTGAAAGTGCCCGATGAAACAGGTCAGACAAAGTTTGTCATTTTTCAAGGAATGCAATCGTCAGAAGATGAAAAAGAAGAAGAGCAGCTTTTGATACAGATGATCGAAGACGTTGTCACTAAAGTAGATCGTGTGCAATTTATGACGTTGATCCATACCGTTGCGGACAATGCGCCTTTGCTTTCGGCTGCGATCGATGAAGTGACTATGCCAGAAAAAGTTTGCTCGTTGGCGGGCTTTGATACAGTAGCGGTGATTTCCCGCAGCGACGAAGATGCTGAAACTTTTTATCAATTTATCAGAAACCACGCGGTCTTATAAGACACCGAACAAATGTGACCTATCTGTATTTTTACTACAAAAAAGCTGTGTCCTTGTCGAAACAAGGACACAGCTTTTTTTGTTACATTTTGTCGGGTGCATGTAAACCAAGCAACCGTAAATCTTCTTTTAATATGGTCGTTACTGCATAAACTAGAGCCAGACGTGCGTCTTTTTCCGCATCTTCAGCCAAGATTTTCACATTGGCGTAATACTTATTAAAGGCCTGTGCCAATTTGATGGCATGTTTAGCAATGACGGATGGTTCATATTTTTCTGCTGCTTGCAGCACGGTTTCTGGGTAGCGCTGAATCAATTTGATGACTTCCCAGCTCTCAGTATCTGCCAATGACAAACTGCTGACAGCAGCAGGATCAAAGTCGGCTTTTTCAAGAATGCTCATGGCACGGGCATGAGAATATTGCACATAGGGTCCGGTCTCTCCTTCAAAACGGACAACTTCTTCTAGCGTAAAGTCGAAATTATTCAAACGGTCATTTTTCAAGTCGTGGAAAACGACTGCCCCGACACCGACTTGTTTTGCAACTTCTTCTTTGTTTTCAAGCGTTGGGTTCTTTTCAGTGATTTGTTCTTTCGCTGAATCGATCGCTTCATTCAATACTTCTTCTAAAAGAACGATCTTCCCTTTTCTCGTAGATAATTTTTTCCCATCTTTGGTGATCAATCCAAATGGTACGTGGGTCATATCATCTGCCCACTCAAAGCCCATTTCCTTCAAAACAGCTTTTAATTGCTTGAAGTGATAACTTTGCTCATTTCCTACCACGTACAATGATTTGGCAAAATTGTAGGTCCGTTTGCGGTACAGCGCTGCGGCCATGTCCCGTGTGATGTAAAGAGTCGCACCATCGGATTTGCGGATCAAGGCTGGATTTAAGTCATACGCAGCCAAATCAACGATCTCTGCCCCTTGGTCTTCTTTCAACAAGTGTTTTTCCTCTAATAATTCCACGACTTCTGTCATTTTATCATTGTAGAAAGCTTCGCCATTCAATGAATCAAAGGAAACTTCCAACATATCATAGATTTTATTGAATTCTTTTAATGATTCATCACGGAACCATTGCCACAAATCCATTGCTTCTTGGTCACCATCTTCTAGTTTCTTGAACCAAGCTCTCGCATCATCTTCTAATTGTTTATCTGTCTCGGCAGCTTCGTGAAAATCAACATACAAACGCAACAGTTCGTTGATTGGTTCCGCTTTGACCGCTTCTTCTGACCCCCATTTTTTATAGGCCACGATCAATTTCCCAAATTGTGTGCCCCAGTCGCCTAAATGGTTGATGCGAATTGGCTGGTAACCGATTTTTTCTAAAATAAAGCCGATCGAGTTACCGATCACAGTGGAACGCAAATGCCCCATTGAGATGGGTTTGGCAATATTTGGTGAAGACATATCGATCGGTACTGCTTGCTGATTGCCGATGGTTTGATCGCCAAAATGATTTTTTTCTTTGAGAACCATCTCTAAGACGTGGGCAGAGATTGCTTTTTTATCCATAAAGAAATTTAAATACGGACCGACCACTTCAATTTTTTCAAAAGACGCTTGATCGATTTTTTCTGCTAAGTCTGCGGCAATTTGCTGCGGCGCTTTCCGATAGACTTTTGCTAGCGAGAAGGCTGGGAATGCCACATCCCCATGGTCGGCTGACTTTGGATTTTCCAGTAATTGCTGAACTTGTTCGATCGATAGATCTTCTTTTACTACTTGATGGATCGCTTGTGCGACGATTTCTTTGTTATTCATAGTATCCCTCCTATAATGACTGAACCCATTTTTTGATGAAACGTTGTTTGAAGCAAGCAAACAGTTGTATGTTTTTCATGCAAGAAATGATTGATAAAAACAAAAAAGCCTCTAGCGCATAACTTGCACTAGAGACGAGATTTCCCGCGGTACCACTCTGATTGTCCTTTTCGGACCCACTTTTTTCTGATAACGGCAGAATTCCGTTTGCTTAGCAAATTCTCACAAGTGCGTTTCACAATCTGATCAATTCGGCTTCCACCACCCCGAACTCGCTAACTGATACTCGAATCGCTACTTCTCTTGTTTCATCAAATCAAGGCTATTTACTTCCCAGAAAGTATAGCAAAGAAATGTTTGTTTGGCTAGCGAGATTCTGGCATTTTTCAAAAATTTTATTTTTATACTTTAGGAATAAATAGATCCCCGGCAGTCACTGCCATGATCGCTTTGATTGAGTGCAAACGATTTTCGGCTTGATCAAATTGACGAGCATACTTGCTACGAAAGACCTCGTCAGTGACTTCCATCTCAGAAATCCCATACGCCTGCGCTGCTTTTTTGCCATAAATAGTTTGGTCATCATGAAAAGCCGGTAAACAGTGCATAAAAATCACTTGGTCATTTTGCGTTTTTTCCATCAGCGATTGGTTTACTTGATAAGGCAGCAACTGTTCGATCCGCTCTTGAAATTTTTCTTCTTCGCCCATTGAAACCCAAACATCGGTATACACGACATCAGCGCCTAAAACACCTTGATCCACGTCATCCGTCACCAGGATCTTTGCGCCAGAGTGCTGAGCATAGGCTTGTGCTTGTTCGATAATGTTTGCTTCTGGCTGCAAGGCCTTTGGGGTGACGACATGAATATTGACCCCTAAAATCGCACTCGTCACTAACAAAGAATTGGCGACATTGTTGCGCCCATCCCCACAGTATGCGATGGTCAAGCCAGTCAGTTCACCGAAGTTTTCTTGAATGGTTAAAAAGTCAGCGATCATTTGTGTTGGATGCCAGTCATCCGTTAAGCCATTCCAAACAGGCACGCCTGAATAGTTGCCCAGATCTTCGACGACCTGTTGGCTAAAGCCGCGAAACTCGATCCCGTCAAACATGCGGCCGAATACTTTGGCGGTATCTTCAACGGATTCTTTAGACCCCAACTGAATATCATTGGCCCCTAAAAATTCCGGATGCGCCCCCAAATCCACCGCTGCAACCGTAAAGGCTGCTCGCGTCCGTGTCGAATTCTTTTCAAACAAAAGTGCAATATTTTTTCCTTCTAAGTAGCGATGTGGTTGATTGTTGGCTTTCATCCCTTTTAAGTGCTGGGAAAAATCAATTAAATATTGCAGTTCTTCTTTTGTGAAATCTTTCTCTGCTAAAAAACTGCGTCCTTTAAAAACTGATGTCATTGCATACCCGCCTCTCAAATAATTAATAAATATACATCAGAATATCAAATAATGAAATATAATACAACTATATCTTCTGTTTGCTCATAAATGAAACAAAAAAAACACCTAAGAACGGATCTTAGGTGCAATCATCTTAAGAAATCCTATGGGCAAAGCTGACACTTGGATCAGCATTCAATGAAAGGTCTGCTAGGTGCTGCTTTTTCAACGCAACATGGGCATAGGCACCAATCATGGCCGCATTATCTCCGCAAAGGCGCAACGGTGAAATCAACAGTTCTACCTCCGGCAATTCCTGCATTGCTTTTTGTAAAGCGTCACGCAAGCCTTGATTCGCGGCGACCCCGCCAGCGACGATCAGTTGTTTTACCGGATAGGCTTGGCATGCCCGCACTGTTTTGTGAACCAATACTTCGACTACGCTGGCTTGAAAACTGGCTGCTAGATTTTCTACTGACAATGCTTCCTCTCTTTGCTGTGCATTATGCACAAAGTTGATAAAGGAACTCTTCAAGCCACTGAAACTAAAATCAAAATTATCTTCTTGCATCATTGCTCGAGGAAAGTGATACGTATCACTACCTAGATGTGCAAGGCGATCAATTTCTTTCCCACTAGGATAAGGCAAACCGAGAACTCGACCAACTTTGTCATAGGCTTCACCAGCGGCATCATCTCTCGTTTCTCCGATGATCTCAAAAGAGCCATCTTCTGCCATATACACCAATTCGGTGTGGCCGCCGCTGACCAATAATGCCATTAAAGGAAAAACCAATGGCTTCACTAGGCGAGCTGCATAAATATGTCCTGCCATGTGATTGACCGGAATCAGCGGTAAGCTGTGGGCCCACGCAAAGGCTTTCGCTGCAGAAAGCCCAATCAACAGTGCCCCAACCAACCCTGGACCATAGGTGACAGCCACGGCTGATAATTCTTCTGGTTGTGTGTTGGCTTGGGTCAATGCTTCGTCGATGCACAAAGTAATCTGTTCGACATGGTGACGACTAGCGACTTCTGGTACGACACCGCCGAAGCGCTGGTGGCTCTTGATCTGCGAAGCAACAATGTTACTTAAAATGGTGTCGCCGTTTTTAATCACTGCCACACTGGTTTCATCACAACTGCTTTCAATGGCTAAAATCAATTCATTCATTTGATTTTTTTCCGCCTACTTTCTTTTCCATAATCAACGCATCCTCTTCAGGATGACTGTAATATTTTTTTCTACGACCGATGACCGTATAGCCCATACGTAAATAAAGAGCTTGTGCTTGTAAATTCGACACACGTACTTCAAGATAGATCCGCCGACCATCGGTTTGTTCCACGAGCGATTCCATTTGTTTCAACAATTCTTTCGCCAAACCATGCCCTTGATATGCTGGTAAAACCGCTACATTAAACAGCTCTGCTTCATCCAGCACTTGCTGAAAACAGAGAAACCCAATCAGCTCTTGGTTGGTTTTTCCATAACGAAACAAATAGCGACTGTTGCTGTTTTGCAAATCTTGCTGAAATTGCTGCAGATTCCAAGGCGAGCCAAAGGGATAGCTCTGATCCGCCAATGACCAGAGCATTTGCGGTGTCGGGATTGTTTGATCTGCTTGTTCGTTAGTCATTTAAAAATTTCACCATATCCAATGCGTCTTCATTGCCTTCAGTGTAATACGCCGTTTTGATCGCCTGTGAAACAAACCCGAGGGTCCGATACAAACGTTGCGCATCACGATTGCCCAGGCGAACTTCTAATGTCAAACGGTCGCATTTGTTTTTCCTTGCATAACGTTCCATCTCTCCTATCAAGAAAGAACCGATCCCTTTTCCTTGATAATCAGGAATGATCGCGATATTGGTGATATGGGCATCAGCGCCTAAAATCCGCACCCCGATAAACCCAATCATCCGTTCATTATGCAAGATGCCCAAATAAAGATGTTTGACCCGTGAATAAAGTTCTGACAAAAAGGCGCTCTTGGTCCAAGGCAGTTCCCCAGCATACACGAGACGCTCCACCTGCAGCAGCTCTTTAATGTCATCTCCGACTAATTCACGAACAACGTACATTTCCCCTCGTATCTCTTTTTTACGCTCTGGGTATTGAATCTGACGGAAAAGGGCCAGCTTTCCCGTCATCGTTTTAAATTTTTTCAACATAGGCATCCACTCCCGGTTCATGCGAGGCTAACCATTTTTCTTCGGCTTCAACTAATTTTAAATAGTCTGGTACAAAATCATGGATCGAAGCGACCGGCGCTTCTTCTTTCGCAATAGCAGCTAAAACAACGCCATTCGGGTAATTCCATAACGATACTTGATTGATACGGGCTGTCGGCAGTTCCGCCTCGATCATGTCTTTAAATTTGATGGTATCGGCGCCGACAAATAGCACTTCTTGACCATCGACTGCTTTTAACTGGGTCAATAATTCAGACAGTGAGATATGCTGGTCTTTGATCCTTGTTTCTAAGGTCCCATTATGCCATTGGTAGGCACCTGCGTAGACATTTTGACGGCGAGCGTCAAACAACGGCACGATCACTTGCGATACGCCCACACAATTGGCAGCGACTGCTTTCAAACTAGAAACACCAATCAGCGGGATGTTCAATGTTTGCGCCAGCGTTTTTGCTGTTGTGACGCCGATTCGCAAACCTGTATACGAACCAGGACCTTTCGCAACAACGATTTGCTCCAGCTCTTTAGGTGCCATCCCCACCGCTTGCATCAATCCATCAATGGCAGGCATCAATGCTGTGCTGTGGTTTTTGATCGCCATCGTCTGGCTTTGTCCCAACACTTCTTGACCATCGACCACCGCAACCGCCAGTGTCTGGTTTGAGGTATCAATCGCTAATGTTTTCATCTATCTTCTCCCCATTCAAAAAACTCTCTCATATTCTACCATATTCTAATCAAATGCCCAACCAAGTCTCCAAAAAGATGCCTGCGTTTAGAAAAAAACAATAGGACAACAATACCCGAACCTTTGAAAAAAGCAAGCGCGGCTGCAGCTGCAAACCGACGAGGCTGTTTAAAGGTTCGGGTAAGACGATAGTCATTTTTTTTGTTATTCCATTAAAACTCAGTTGACGTGTGTAACGACATCCTTCGGTCATTCAACTGGTTGCTAGGAGGATTGGCGCGTGATCAGTTCCGTTGCGATCGTAACTTTGCGAGGTACGGGAGCTGCATTCGTAATGATATCCAGCAAGGTCGTCACTGCCAGCTCCCCCAGCCATTCCGTATGAACTTTGATGGTTGACAGCGTCGGAAAGACGTACTTTGCGACACTGACATCATTGAAGCCGATAATTGCGATCTCCTCAGGAATCTTGATGTTTTTTTCTTGCAAAGCACGCATAGCGCCAATCGCTAAGGCATCACTGGAAGCAAATAGAGCACTTGGCAACTCTTTGTTTTGCTGCAAATACTCTTTCATCGCCTCATAACCGCCCTCTACTGTAAACGGTGCGCTGAGATGATATTGTGGGTGGTGCAGCTTCAACCGACGGAGCCGTTCCTCAAAAATTCGGCGCCGAGGGTCTTCGATTTCTTGGTGATGATCCTTGGTAAACTCAACGCCTGATAACAAGCCGATCCTTTGGTGGCCTTTTGCAATAAAGTCATCGATCACTAAATCCACCGCTTGTTGAAAGTCCACTACCAGAGAATTGACGCCCTGAGCCAATGCATCAAAATCGACCATCAACAAATTGGCTTGGCTTTTTTTCAATTGTCGAATCTGGTGATCATCGAATTTTCCTAGTGCAATCGTTCCATCGACTGCGGTATCAGTCAATCCTTCGTAGGGTTCTTTCAGCAAACGAATCCCTAATTCTTCGGTTTTGTTTTCAATCCCGATACGGATCGCTAAATAGTAAAGATCCGCTAATTCTTCCTCGGTATCAAACCATTGGATCAAGCGCATACTACTGGTTTCTGGCTGACTCTTTTTTTTATGTTTTGTGTAATTGAGTGCTTCTGCGGCTTTAAAAATTTTCTCTTTGGTTTCAGAACTGACCGATAATTCTGAATCGTAATTCAGCACCCGTGATACAGTGGCTGGCGAGACGCCAGCCTGTTGTGCAATATCTTTAATCGTTGCCATCTTCCAGCCTCCTTTTTTTGCGGGGAACTTTTTTATAAAGTAGCTATAAAGCGAGCAAAGGCCGCTTGCCCTGTCTGGTCTCGCTTGAAGACGCCTGCATGCGTCAATACTTGTGTAAAGACTTCCCCTAATGCATTACGTAAAATCTGCGACACGTTTTCGGCAGTGCATTCTGGGTGCTGGGCTTTGATCGCATCTGCCCAAGGAATATGGTATGCCGCGATCTGATTGGGCTGATCCAATAGATAAGCAGTCACTTCTTCAAGTTCCGGAGCTAAACGCGGCGGGAGAACTGCCAAGCCCATGACTTCAATCAATCCGATATTTTCTTTTTTGATATGCTGCACTTCTTGATGCGGATGAAAAATGCCGTCAGGATGTTCTTCAGAAACATTATTATCCCGCAAGACTAAGTCCATTTCAAACAGCTCTCCTTGCTTGCGTGCGATCGGTGTCACCGTATGATGAGGCGTTCCATCTTCTGAAAAGGCATTGATCGAAACACTTGGATCTGAGTACTGTTGCCATTGGGCTAACACATATTGGCAAGCGGCGGCTAATTTTTGTTTGTTTTTCGCTTGTAGTCGTATCACCGACATTGGCCACTTCACGATCCCCGCAGCGACATCAGGAAAACCAGTTAAAGAAAAGCGTTGCTCGATCGGCGCTTTTGCCATGGCAAACGTGTGCCGTCCTCCTTGATAATGGTCATGAGACAAGATCGAACCCCCAACGATCGGCAGATCGGCATTGGACCCGACAAAATAATGCGGCATCACTTCAATGATCTGCAACAAGCGAGCGAAGGTTTGCAAATTGATTTTCATAGGACGATGGTCTAAAGAGAGAAAAATCGAATGCTCATTGTAGTAGGCATAGGGTGAATATTGAAAGCCCCATGCTTCATTATCCAAATTCATACGGATGATCCGATGGTTGGTCCGCGCTGGATAATTGACTCGTCCTTGGTAGCCTTCATTTTCCAAACACAACATACATTTCGGATAATCTACAGAAGCAGCAGCTCCTTCTTTCGCTATTTGCTTGGGATCTTTTTCAGGTTTTGATAAATTGATCGTGATCTCGATCTCCCCATATTCGGTATCAACTGGGAACACGATATTCTTTGCGATGGCCCGAGTCTTGATGTAATCATTTTGACGGCACAGCTCAAAGAAATAATCCGTCGCTTCTTTAGGATCATTGGCATAATGCTGCGCAAAAAAAGCATTGACTACTGAAGGCGGTGGCGTCAAAAAGTCCATCAACTGTGCTTCAAAGATTTCTCTTTCTGCGTGAGAATCGCCAATTTGCTGATTGCTCAAAGCGCATGCCACCAGCTCGTCCATCAAATCAATGGAGGAACGATCGACAGAACGAATTTCGCTGGGCTCAAAAACAGCTTCCCCGATCATGGCTAGTACTCGGTTTTGCAAATAAATACGATCCATTTCCATCCAGCCGCCAGCCTTGATTGCTAAAGTGACGAAATCGCTGATTGTTTGGCTGATCGTCATTGGTTATTCCTCCTGCCCTTGATACCCATTTGGATGGCTGACATGCCAATTCCAAGCAGTCTCGATGATTGCTTCGACGTCGGTATAGACTGGTTTCCAGCCTAAAACCTTTCGTGCTTTTTCACTCGATGCCACTAAGGTACTTGGATCACCGGCACGGCGAGGCGCCACTCTGGCTGGGATCTCTTTTTTCGTTACATTGCGAGCAGCTTCCACCATTTCTTTCACAGAGTACCCATGATTGCTGCCTAAATTGAAAACATTGCTCTCATTGCCTTTTTGTAAATATTCTAATGCCAACAGGTGAGCAACGATCAGATCTTCGACATGGACATAATCGCGAACACAAGTACCATCTGGAGTATCGTAATCCTCCCCAAAAATCGCTACCTCTTTACGTTGTCCTAAAGCAGCTTGCAAGATGATCGGTACTAAGTGTGTTTCTGGATCATGGTCTTCACCAATCGAAGCATCCGACTTCGCGCCAGCCACATTGAAATAACGCAATGCGACGTACTTCATTCCATAGGCTTCATCGCACCAACGCATCATTTTTTCCATGATCAACTTGCTTTCGCCATATGGATTTTTAGGATTTGTTGGAGTTTCTTCCGTGATTGGACTATGGTCAGGTTCCCCATAAGTTGCTGCTGTAGAGGAAAAGACGATATGTTTCACTTGATGTTCCTTCATCACTTCTAAGAGGACCTGCATCCCATACACATTATTGTTGAAATACTTCAATGGTTTTTCCACAGATTCTCCCACCAAAGAGCTGGCAGCAAAGTGAATCACGCCATCAATCGTTTCTTTTTCAAATACCGATTGTAAAAATGCTTTGTCGCGAATATCTCCTTCATAAAAGGTTGCTGCTGGATGGATCGCTTGGCGATGTCCTGTCAGCAAATTGTCAACGACAACGACTTGTTTTCCTTGTTCGATCAATTGATCGACTGCATGAGAACCGATATAGCCGGCTCCTCCTAATACTAAAATCGCCATATTTTCAGCCTTCTTTCTTCATTCCTTCATCGTTTCTTATTCTACAGTTTTCGTGCACCATCATCAATACTTGCTTGATAAATGTCGGTTGCGTAGCCGATTTCTGCTAAATAGGCTGCTTTGACTGACGCTTCGAAATCAGCCCATTCACTTGCTTTGACCAATGCGATCCCGCAACCGCCAAAGCCCGCACCAGTCATCCGCGCACCTAGAACAGCAGGGTGCGCTTGAGCGGCTGCGACTAGTGTATCTAGTTCATGCCCTGTCACTTCATAATCATCTCGCAATGAAGCATGGGAGGCATTTAATAACTGGCCGAATTCTTCAAGATCACCAGCAGTCAAAGCAGCTTTTGCTTTCAATGTCCGTTGGTTTTCCGTCACCGCATGTTTCGCCCGTTTGATCAAGCGTGGATCATCGATCAATGCTGTATTTGCAAAAAAGGTTGCTTCGTCTAATGCGCCCAATGAATCAATGGCTAATGATTTTTGCAAACGAGCCAATGCTTCTTCACATTCTGCACGTCGTTCATTGTATTTAGAATCAGCCAATTCGCGTCGCTTATTGGTATTCATGATCGCTACGACATAATCGCCAAATGCCGCTGGTACGACTTCATAATTTAAAGTGTTCGTATCTAAAAGCAATGCATGGTCTTTTTGACCCATTCCGATCGCAAATTGATCCATGATCCCTGAGTTAACGCCAATAAACTCATTTTCGACTTTCTTGCCGATTTTAACTAAGTCCAAGGTCGTCAGGGTTAAATCAAAGAGATCTTTTAGACAAACCCCCGTCAGCAATTCAATCGATGCCGAAGAAGAAAGACCTGCGCCATTCGGAATGTTGCCATAAAAAGCGATGTCAAAGCCTCGATCGATCACTTGCCCCGCTTCTTTTAGGAAACGAACGACTCCTTTCGGATAGTTTGTCCAATCATCTTCTTTTCGGTAATCCAGCTCATCTAACGAAAAGGAGATCACGCCTTTTTCCGGAAAGTTCTCTGAATAGAGTTGGATCAACTGGTCTTCACGTTTTCGCGCTACTGCATACGTCCCTAATGTGATCGCCGCCGGGAAAACATAACCGCCATTGTAATCCGTGTGTTCACCGATCAAGTTGATTCTCCCTGGTGCAAAGTACATGCCTGTGCCTTCTGTTCCAAATTTATCAATAAATATCTGTTGTAATTGCTCCATTTTTCTCACTCCCACTTTCTTTTTAGTAAACTTATTGTAAAATATTTACTAAATTATTTCAAGCGTTTTCAATCCCAAAAGTGATTTTTTTTGATATTTTTTCCGTTTTCATTCATAATGAACCTATAACTAAAGGCGAGGTGTTTAATGATGAAACGATTTCTTTCAGGATTTTTAGTAGGAACAGTCGCAACGGTTGCTGCAGCTGCAAGTGTTGTTATGACGGTCAAGAAACAAGTGATTGATCCAATTGATGAACAACAAGCGGATCATGATGAAAAACGAAAACGTGCGATGCGTAAAAGCGTTGCCCGTTAATCATTTGCTACAAAAGAGCCGTCAGCCTTCAATAGGCTGGCGGCTCTTTTAGGTAATCATTCTTCCTTCTCCAATAAGTCCTGCAAAATCACGGCTTGATTTTGTTCTTCATTTTTCGCACCGTATAGTAAGGTCACGGTCTCTTGTTCAGCAACCAACGCGTTTAACTGTGCCAAGGCATCTTTAGCGGGCGCTTTCTCTAATTCTTGTAGATAGCGGTCTTTAAACGCATCAAAACGTTCAGGATCATGCCCAAACCATTTGCGCAATTCAGTACTTGGTGCGACTGCTTTGAGCCATAGATCGATCTGAGCTGTCTCCTTTTTCATTCCTCTAGGCCAGATGCGATCCACCAATACCCGATAGCCATCTGTCGTTTCCGCCGCTTCATAAATTCTTTTTCGCTTGATCAACGCACACTCTCCTTATTGATAGACCTAAGTTCAAATAAAGGCAAAAGCCCACAATGTAAATTGAACAATGACTTACTTGAAACACTCCGTTTGGTGTTTCGTCACTCATTCAAATTTGCTTGTGTTCTTTTGCCTTGAGTTCTCTGTTTTATAAACTATTTTTCTTTTTCGTCTTGCCGCTCCAGCCTTCATATCCTTCTTTTAGGATATAGACATTGGTAAAGCCTTCTTTACGTAATTTATTCGCTGCGCGAATACTCAACGATTTACGCGTGTCATATAAGTAGATCGGTTGATCTTTACGAAATGCGCTGAAGGAATTGGTTAAAACAGTAAAGGGAATATTACGCGCCCCTAAAATATGTCCACTGTCAAACTCATTTTTTTCCCGAACATCGATCACTTGGGCTTTCTTCATTCCTGCTTTGAATTCATCTTCTGAGATGATCGTTGCTGAACGGCGTCCCATGATTTGAAAATACGCCCAGTTCAAAGCGATTGCTAAGATGATTAATCCCAAAACCAAGTTTAGCCACATAATTGGTGTCATTTCTTCTATTCCTCTCTATTGTAACAATCATTCTTTTTTTGATTTATGCTGCTTGAATGTATCATTGCCTAGCAGCTTGGCATCTAAGCTTTTGCTGCAAATTGCAAAGCTAATGATGCTGCCCCGATCACACCGGCATCATTCCCAAGTTCTGCCAATTTGATTTCGGTACTTTCCGTTACCTGTGGGAAGGTAAACTGAGCAAAGTAGGCAGCAACCCGTTCACGTAAAAATTCACCGGCTGCTGATACGCCTCCACCTAAAACAATACTTGATGGATTTAATGTGTTTCCTAAATTTCCGCATGCCAACCCAAGGTAGAAGCACACTTTATCAACGACCATCAAGCCAAATGGATCGTTTGCTTGAGCCGCTTCAAAAATATCTTTACTTGAAACATCTTCCCCATTGTCCAGCTGCTGTTTCAATGCCGAATCGCCAGCATATTCTTCTGCCAACTGTCGAGCAACTCGCACAACACCCGTCGCACTAGAAACCGTTTCTAAACAACCACGTTTGCCGCAAGTACATTCAAACCCTTCAGGATCAACAGTGATATGACCGATTTCTCCAGCACAACCAGCAACCCCATGAAGCAATTGCCCTTCCATGATGATACCGCCGCCAACACCTGTACCTAGTGTGATAAAGATGACATCAGGATTGTTATCCCCTGCCCCTTTCCAGCGCTCACCTAAAGCTGCTACATTGGCATCGTTATCGATGGCAAAGGGGATTTTTGTGCCTTTTTCAATCAGTTCTTTGACTGGCTGAAGTGTTTTCCAGTTCAGATTGTAGGCACCGATGACGGTTCCTTTGTCACGATCGACACTTCCTGGTGTCCCCATACCAATACCGATAAATGCTTCTGGCTGTAAGCCATATAATTCTAGGCGATGATTGATCGATGCCACGATTTCTGGCACAATATGTGAGCCTTCATCAAGAATATTGGTGTCAATACTCCATTTTTGCTGAATCTCGCCTTCGCTCGTTAAAATAGCGAATTTCACCGTTGTTCCGCCTAAATCAATTCCGATGATTTTTTTGTCCATCACTTGTTTTCCTCCCGGCTTTCTTCAATTCGATGCTCCCGCGTAAGAATTCGCCGGGCAGTCAGATATACATCCCGATCTATCAAGCGACTGTCATAAAAGTTTTTCAGCTCGATTTGCATCAGTTCTATATCGTAGATCCGCTTGCCGACATATACGTAAACACCAAATTGTTTCAGTAATTGTTGTACGTCATATAACGTTTCCATTTAACCACTTCCTGCTTATTATACAAGTAATTAATATTTTTTAAAACCATATATCACAAAAATAGCCAATAAGAAAACAAAGAGTACGCCAGAGAGGATTCTGGTGTGGATCGAATATTTTCCATAGTTCTTTGGCAATGCCAAAAGATTCCCTAGCAATAACCCACCGAGGATCCCCCCAATGTGTCCCCACATATCGATCGTTTGATCAAACACCCCAAAAACCAGGTTCAATCCAACGAATAGGGCAAATTGCCGTACCATTGCTTGGATGCGGTAATCATTTCTAAAATGCCAACCTAAAATCAAAAATGCCCCGAAAAGTCCGAATAAAGAAGTACTCGCGCCTGCTGATTGAACCCCTATTTGGTTGAAGGCAAAACTCATGGTATTGCCCATGATGCCGCTTAGCAAATACAAGGCAAAAAAACGGCTATGACCATAGATGGCTTCTACTTGCTGCCCCATATAATACAGAATCACAGAATTGATCGCAAAATGAGCCAAACCGAAATGTAGAAAGATCGGGGTAACGAAACGCCAATATTCATTTAAATAAACGACAAACGGACCAAACATCACCCCGCCTGATTGAATAGAGGGACTAAAATAACCTAAGATAAACACAATTGTTTGGATAGCTAAAAACAGATACGTGAAGACCGGCTGATTCAGCCATCTTTTCATTTGAGAATTCATTGACGTGCTCCTTTACGTGCGAATAAGAGAATCTGTATAGATTTTATCGATTGGGATGTCGAATACATCTGGTGTCCATTGATCGTTGAATTGCTCTCCGAAGACCAAAGAAACGGTCTTGCCATCGAAAGCTGACAAGAAACGATCATAATAGCCGCCGCCAAAGCCGATGCGATAGCCGTTTTTAGAAAACGCCAAACCGGGAACAATCAGCAAATCCAAGTGATGGGCTTCTTGCTCACTGATCGGCTCTTCAACCCCAAATGTCGACGCTTCATAACGCGTTGTCGGCTCCACATGATAAAACTGCAATTTTTTCTGTTGTGCTTTCGGCACTGCGATTCGTTTGTTTTGTTCAAATCCTTTAGCAAAAATAGCCGCTGTGTCAAATTCAAATGGCAACGAACGGATCACACCTACTGACTCAGCTGTTTGCCAAATCTGAGAAGAAAACAGCAACTGCAAAATCAGCGTTTCTTTCTGCTGCTTTTGTTTGATTGGCATTTGTTTTAATGTTTGGATCATGTGCTCTCTAATGACTGGTTTTTCCATTGGATCACTCCTCTCAGAAATAGTACCAAAAACTGTGTCCAAATAGCAAACTAGAATCGCAGTTTTCTTGACAAGATCATGACTAGTTGCTCATCCTTCTTTACGTCGGATCAGCAAAAAGACAAAGCATGGTGCCCCTACGATAGAAATGATGATACCAGCTGGGATCTCGCCGCTTGTCAATAGCAAACGACCGATCGTATCACTGACTAAGACTAGCAGACTGCCGATCATTCCCGCTAAGAAAAAGGCACTGCGAGATTCTCTGCCGATGAGTCCCTTAGCGATATGAGGCGCCAATAAGCCCACAAAGGCTAAATTACCAGTATAGCCAACCGTACTGGCAGCCAAACCAACCGCGATCACTAAAAACCACGTCCGCAAACGGGTCAAAGAAACCCCTAAGCTAATTGCCTGCTCCTCGCCAAAGCCAAGTAAGTTAAGCCTTGGTACGGTCCAGAAAGCTGCGGCAGACAATACGATGACCCAAGGAAGCAGACTGGTGATTTGCTGCCAAGAAGTTCCCCAAATCGAACCAGAAAGCCACGCTGTTACAAAGCGATAGCGGTCTTTTGATAATTCCACCGTAAAGAGTAAGGTAGCCGCCGCCAGCCCTGCATTGACGGCGATTCCCGCCAGCAGTACTCGCTCCATCGATAACAATTGGCGGTGCTTATAGGCAATCAAATAGACCAGTACAGCAGCTAATAAACCACCGATGATCCCAACGACAGGCAAAAGCTGCGATCCTTGGGTATAAAAACCTAAGTAGATCATCACAAAGAGCCCTGCCCCATTGTTGATTCCTACGATACTTGCATCAGCCAACTCATTTCTCGTCACTCCTTGCAAGACAAACCCAGAAAAACCAAAGGCACCACCAGCGATCAGCGCTAGACAAGCCCGTGGTAGTCGAAACTCAGTAAAAGTCAGTACTTGACTCGAAGATGCCGTTCCTTGAAAGATTGCCCCTAATACCTGAAAGGATAAAATTGTTTTTCCCACCATGACACTTCCTAAAAAAGCGACCATCAGCAGTAGGAAAAAAACAGAGAGTGTTTTTTTCATCAGCCTTCCCTCCGTATCTTGATCAATAGAAAAGGCACCCCAATCAATGCCATCAGTATCCCAAAGGGTGTCTCAAAGGGCGGATTGATCAGGCGGCCAGCCAGATCAGCGGCCATCACCAGTGTTCCCCCTCCAAGGATCGTCAAAGGCAAAATCAGTTGATAGTTTTTGCCCACCATTCCCCGCACGACATGAGGAACCATTAAGCCGACAAAACTGACCGGTCCAACAAGCGAAACCGCCATTCCCGCCAAAACTACGACTAACAGTAAGGCAGATGCCCGAATCAGATGCGGGTGCTTGCCTAATGAAATGACGGTGTCATCTCCTAGCGCTAACAGATTCAACGCTTTTCCTAGACGTAGCACAAAAACGATGGCAATCAGATAGATGGGGCCCACAAAACGCAGTTGCTGCCAAGTCACATTTGCGGCACCACCGATAAACCAAAAGGCTAGCTCTTGATTTAAATCAAATTGCAGTGACAGGGTCTGGCTGATGGCTGAGAAAAAAGAACTTAATGCCACACCAGCCAAAATCAAGCCTGTAGGTGACATACCCAATTTGGCATAGCGAGTCAGTAAAAAAAGCAGCGCAGTTGCCGCAAAGGCACCAAAAAACGAAAATAGCGCCGCTTGACTCGGTTGCATACTAGGAAATAGGATAAATGCGATCGCTAATCCCATCGCAGCCCCACTGTTGACACCTAAAAGACCGCCATCTGCCAGAGCGTTTTTCGTAATTCCCTGCATGATAGCTCCCGTAACAGCAAAACAACTTCCTACTAGAAAAGCAGCCAACACACGGGGCAATCGAATATTGCGCAAGATTTGATGCAGCTGATTCTCATAATCAAAAGCAAAGATAGCATCCCAGATCGTTTCAAAGGAAAGGTCTGTAGCGCCTTGGGTGATCGCCAAAAAGAAACAGATAATAAAGCAGCCGCTAAAAAGCAGCAGCAACCAAGGAAACTTTTTCATGCTTGGGCTCCTAACTCATAGGTCAAGACCAATGGCTTTGTGCTATTAGGAAAGGTACCTAACATGGCATCGATCTCAAACAAACGCTGCAGCCACTCTTTGGTCAGCACTGTTTCTGGTGTACCAGAAACCAACAGTTCTCCACCTTTTAATGCATAAATATAATCAGAAAAACGTGACGCATGATTCAGGTCATGAATCGACATAATGATCGTTTTCCCATAGGTTTTATTGATTTGCTGTAATAAGAGCAAAATTTCTAATTGATGCGCAGGATCTAAAAAGGTTGTTGGTTCATCTAAAATCACGATATCCGTATCTTGCGCCAGTGCCATGGCGATCCAAACGCGCTGCTTTTGCCCCCCTGACAGCGTACTGATCACTTCTTCTGCTAGTGCTGTCAAACCCGTTGCCTGCAAAGACCAGTCGATCGCTGCAAGATCTTGTTCCGATAGACTATTTAGTCCTTTTTGATAGGGAAAACGACCGTAAGAAACAATTTCGCGAATCGTCAAGCCAATCGATGAGTCGCTAACTTGTGAAAGCAGCGCAATCTTTTTAGCCACTTCTTTGGTTTTGATGTTCTGGAGGTTTTGTGTATCTAATAGGACCTCACCAGACAAAGGCTGTAAAATTCGGGCGAGTGCCTTTAAAAATGTCGATTTTCCACTGCCGTTCGGACCAATCAAGCCGATGATTTTCCCTTCTGGAATCTCAATTGTTAGATCTTGCACAATTTTTTGTTTTTGATAGCCGACACTCAAGTCAACTGTTCGTAATTTCGCCATATTCGTCCCCAAAATAATTGATTGATAATGCTTATCAATTATGAATGTAATCCTACTATTCGTCAATAGTTCTAAAAAAAGGAAATAAAAAAATAAGATTGACAAATCAGCGTTTCTCCGTAATAATAGCAATCAGCAAATGAGAATTATTCTCAATTAAAATGATAAGTGCTCATCTTTTAACAAAGGAGGAAGTTTTTCTATGAAACAATGGTCAAAAAGAAGTACTTGGCTTACCCTGCTAGCAGCCTGCTCCCTTACCCTACTGGGTGCTTGCGGTACGAATAATGACTCAACGGATAGCAGTGGAAAAGCCACTACTTCTTCAGAAATAGCAACAACCTTTACCGATGCGATGGGAAATGAAGTCACTGTTCCCGAAAACCCACAACGGGTGATCGGTAGTTACTTGGAAGATTATTTGGTCGCTTTAGGGGTAATCCCGGTTGCTCAATGGACAGTCGGCAATGACAGTGATCAAGCATACTTGCAAGACAAACTAGCAGATGTGCCAAGAATCAACTATGATCTGCCCTATGAAGATGTCTTGAGCTTTGAGCCAGACCTACTGCTGATGGATAGCAATTCCATGGTGGAAGGCGACAAATATGATCAGTACAGTAAGATCGCGCCGACCTATGTGGTCACAAATGGCGAGGAAGTAACCTGGCGTGAACGTCTGACAGATATCGCAAAGGTCTTACACAAAGAAGAGGAAGCTGCCCAAGTAGAAGCTGATTATGATGACTTAGTCGCTGCTACCAAGGAAACGTACGCTGATCAAATCCAAGGCAAGTCGATCGCTGTTTTATGGGTGGTCAATAATTCTGTCTTCATGGTTTCAGAAACAAAATCAAGTGGTCAACTGCTGTATCACGAACTCGGTTTTGAAGTTCCCTCGCTTGTTTCAGAAATCAGTGAAAGTGCCACTGCTGACTGGTCTGCCGTTTCTCTGGAAAAATTGGCAGAATTGGATGCCGATTACTTGATTTTAGTGAATAGTGATAAAGGCGCTGATTTTTTCAGCGAACAAGTCTGGCAAAATCTTGATGCAGTCAAAAACAATCATTTATGGGAATTTGGTCCTGAATCAAGCTGGCTCTACAACGGTCCGATCGCCTATACCAAAATGATCGAAGATATCCAGAGCAAATTGGACTAATACGTTTCAAGTAATTCGTCAAGTAAAACTACTTAACAAATTTCAGAAAAAAGCTAGCATTCCCGCACAAAACATGCTATTATATTTTAGTCTGAGAGATTTCTTAGAGGATTCTTGTATCGTTAGGGGGGAAAATCATGCGCGTAAACATCACATTAGAGTGCACTTCTTGTAAAGAACGCAACTACTTATCAAACAAAAACAAACGTAACAATCCTGATCGTTTGGAAAAGAAAAAATATTGCCCACGTGAAAGAAAAGTTACTTTACACCGCGAAACAAAATAATGCTATTTAAGAAGTTCGCAAACGCTGATAACCAAGGCGTTTGCGAACTTCTTTTTTTTCAGACATTTTGCAATGATAGCTGCTGCATTTTTATTTCCCTCTTTACACAACCACTCCCCTATTTTCACTTATTTGCTTTGAACTTTTGAGCCAACTTTTTCTTTGAAGCGACGTATAAATAAATTTTAATGTATAATGTAAAAAAGAAACTAATGTTCAACAAAGGCGGCACATAGAACATGAACCAGCTTTTTCTTCTAGCTGCCCTTTCAATATACTTTGAGTGCCAGTCGATCCTTTCAAGCTATACTGCCTACAGGAGGTGAACCCATGCTTGGCAATTTTACGTATCTACCTAGTAACTATCGGCTGTTTTATGGCGCTTTTCTTTTTGCTCTTATTGGAAATATGCTTTTCATTTTCATTAAACACCCTGCTTGGACCTTTAGCTTACCGACAGTGATTATCCTCTTCTTAATAAATGTCTTCTTTTGGACAAAATACAAGAAGAAAGTTATTCCTTGCACAACTGATGCACTGTTTTATGTTCTGCTCTTCCTATTGGTATTTTACAATCACTAACATAATGCTTATTTTGATACTAATTGTTTCTCTTTCCCCTATTTCGTCATAACGAAGGAGTGTTGATGCGATGGAGATTTCCCATATCACGTTGATCGTACAGAATTTAGCAAAGACGACAACGATGCTGGAAACATTGTTTGAAGCAGAGGAAATTTATGATAGCCGAGACCAGCCCCATTCTTACTTCCCAGAAAAATTCTTTTTGATCGATGGCTTATGGCTTGCTGTTATGGAGGATGCCTCCCAGAAGCTGCCGAAAACGTATAACCATATTGCCTTTAAAATCGATCAAACTCAAATCGATTCCTTGATTACGCGCATCCAAGGACTAGGATTGAAGATCGAAAAAGATCGTTCTCGTATCAAAGGCGAAGGTGCTTCCATTTACTTTTACGACGATGACAACCATTTGTTTGAACTACATACTGGTACGTTGGCTGAACGGTTGCACCATTACCGTCTGACAGAAACAAGGTGATCATCATTACTAGCAACTGCATTGACTGTTATGTAAAGAACGCCCACATGAAAGGAAGAAAACAATGAAACTAGATATGGTCGGTATTATCACAAAAAACATGGAACAGGCACTGGCTTTCTATCAAGTACTTGGCTTCACGCCATTAGGTCAGCACTCAGAAGATTATATGGAATTAGCAAACGACGGGGTTCGCATCTCCTTGAATAGCCGCAAGATGGTTGCCGGAATCTATGGGCATTCACCAATGACTGTGGGAGATACGATTGAATTAGCCTTTTTATGTGATTCCCCTGAAGAGGTTGATGCCCTTCATGCAAAAGTCGTAGTTGCCGGGTATCAGTCTTTCAAAGAACCTTGGTGTGCCTTTTTGGGGCAACGCTATGCCATCGTCAAAGATATAGACGGCAATCTCTTAAGTTTGTTTGCAATGCTACCTGCCGAAAATTGATTTAAGCTACGACAGTCGGTCCAATGGATCGGCTGTTTTTTTAATCACACCTTCGGGTAAAAAGACAAAATAACGTTTTTATGTCCAATCGGATTCTGATAACCTGAAATGAATGTATCCCTTATAAAACAACGTTTCCCATCATTATAAACCAAAAATAATCTCTCTATAAAAAAACAAATCCACCCATCCGCTCCTGTTCGCTTGACAAAAAAGAACAAACGTTCGTATAATCTCGGTAAGGAGTGATAAAAATGGGTGGTTTTAATTATGCGCTCGAGCCAAAACGCGATATCTTATTTATCGATGTCAAAAGTTTTTATGCTTCTGTCGAATGCATCTCTCGCGGATTAGATCCTATCCAAGCGATGCTGGTCGTCATGTCACATTCTGACAATACTGGTAACGGCTTAGTCTTAGCAGCTTCCCCAAAGGCAAAATCGGTATTGGGGATTTCAAATGTGACTCGCAATGACAACCTGCCGACACATCCCGATTTGTACAAAGCATCGCCGCGTATGAGTTTTTATATCAAAGAAAACACCAAAGTCAATAATGTCTTTCGCAAATATGTTGGACAAGACGACTTGCTGCTCTATTCAATCGACGAAACGATGATGGATCTGACCCGTACACTGGATCTTTTCATTCCTGATAACACGATTTCTCGCGAAGAAAAACGTTGGCTGATTGCCCAGCAAATTCAAAAAGACATTTACGAAACAACGAAATTGTATGTCACCATCGGTATTGGTGACAATCCTTTGTTAGCAAAACTAGCTTTAGATAACGAATCCAAACACAACCGTTCCTTGATTGCCGAATGGACCTACGAAGATGTCCCGACAAAAGTTTGGCAAATCAACCCCATGACTGAGTTTTGGGGAATCGGTCGACGCACAGAAAAACGACTTCACTTGATGGGGATTGAATCTATTGAACAATTGGCTCATGCCAGTCCTGATCTTTTGCGCAGTCGCATGGGAATCATTGGTGAGCAGCTCTACCATCACGCTCATGGCATTGACCGCACCATTTTAGCCGAACCGACACCGCAGGTCATGGAAAAAAGCTACGGCAATAGTCAGGTCCTACATCGCAATTATTATTTACAAGAAGAAATCGAGATCGTCATCAAGGAAATGGCGGAGCAAGTTGCCGCTCGAATTCGCCGCCATCATTGTCAGACCGCTTGTATCAATGTTTACATCGGCGTAGCCTTTGGTGAAACTGCCTCTGGCTTTTCCCGACAAATGAAAATCCCGCCAACTGACAATACACGTAAGCTTGTTGCTCATTGCCTATTTCTCTTTCGAAAATTTTATACCGGGCAAGTCGTTCGCCACATCGGTATCACCTATTCAAAATTGGTTTATACAGAAAATGTCCAGCTGGATCTTTTTGAGCAAGCAGAAACGCAGTTGCGCCAGCGTAAATTAGATTTGATCATAGATAAGATTCGTGAGAAATATGGCTTCACTTCGATCGTTCATGCCACAAGCCGAATGGAAGGCGCTCGCGCCATTGCTCGCAGCAAATTAGTCGGCGGACATGCCGGTGGTCTAGATGGGATCGCTAATATAGGACCCGTCCATCAGCAAAAAGAAAAAGAACCGTTTGCTGATGGTTCAAAAAATACCGGCACTTGACTCGTTTTTCTTTCCTTTTCGATGACAAATCTTAAGATAACATTAACAAACGATCCATTTTTTAAAGATTTATGTAATTTCGAGGCCCCCATCTCCCCCTTTACTTCTTTCTAAGGTACTTTAATAGCAAGGAGTGTGAGCAGATGAAAATTGACAAAATCGAATACAAACGAGTCATCAATGGTGCGGGACACCTTGAGTACGATTTGCTGCAATATTTAGAAAAGAATCGGGCGACTGCTGCACAAAACCTGAAACAGTCTGAGATCGATTACCTTCTGGAAAAAGATATTCAGCATCGGATCATTCAACATGCTCGTAAGAGTTTCTTTGGCGATACAATCGTTTTAAAGGATGAATATACCGAAGATTATCTTTTATTAAAAAAGTATACGGATATGTTCCAAGAAACATTCTAAAAAAAACGCAGAACCAACTGGTTCTGCGTTTTTCTTATTCTTCGAAATGTTCTTGATAAACATCATCAACCGTTTGATTTGGGTCGATCACGATATACAGACTCTTCGTTTTTTCACTGATTTTTGTTGATTGGTATACATTATCCAATCCTTCCGTATCTTTGTCCTTGTATGGGAAATAAACAAGATCCGGTGTACCGTTACGGTAAAGAATTTCCATCCGTTCAATATCTTCATATTTCAACGCACGAGCAAACATCCCTAATTCAAGTCCGCCTAAGTTGATGTCATGCGTTGCCACATGATCGCCTTCTTGGAAGATTTCAATTTTGAACCCAGCACATGGATGAATCTCAACGAATTCGCTTCCGTGGATACGGCCAAAACTGGTCGTGATTTGTTTGATCCATAAGTCACCGATGTAACGGCGCTCGATCGTCCATGTTTCTCCATTACGGAAATAAAATTTTAAAGCTTTCATTTCTCTAGCCATGACAAAACGCTCCTTTTTATTAATAATACATTTTAATTCTAACACATAGTCGCTACTGGGACACAAATTAACTTTGGTTTTCGTTGACTTTTTTCATAAACCGAGAGATTTCCACCGCCGCTCGTTGATGAGTCCCTTTAGCAATGAGTTGTTGCGCCCCATCGGTCACCTGATAATCAAACTGGAATCCTTGTTCTTTTTCCCATTGTATAAGAACTGTGATTGTCGCTCCGACTGGTGAAGGTTTCAAATGATTGATCGAAAACTTTGTACCGACGGTAGTAAACCCTTTATTTAAAGTAGGCTCAAGGGCTTCCCAACAGGTGTTTTCTACCATTGCGACCAATCGAGGGGTTGCTAAAACCGCTAAACCGCCAGAACCCAAAACAGCCGCAGTGTCTTGAAGGTCAACGAGAAAGTCTTTTTTGCTTTCCATTCTTCAGTTATCCCTCCTTCGCTAAATATGCTTGGGCAAACGCCAATAGTGCTTCTTTTTCATTAGGGATTTTTCGTATGATGACTGCAGCTTCGGCAGCGGCCAAGACTTCTTTGAGCCACGGACCAGAGGAACGATCAACTGTCTGCAGTAAATCACGTCCATTGATCGCCAGCTCCTTCAGTGAATGGATCGGTAGCTGCTGATAGCGCTGACTGATTTTTGCAGGATCATTGGGCAGCTTGTCATAACGCAATAATCCTTCAGCTAAACAGGTTGCTTCTAAACCGAACTGATACAACAGCAGATCGTTCCATTCGCCGTTTCGACGCATTAGCAGTGCTTGATAGACCGTTTGTACTTGGCGGATGCAGTCATTCGAACATTTCCAAGCTTTTAAAAAGCTGCGGACTGCCTCAGGAGCTAAACCGATTTGGTCAATGAGCAATACCCAAGCCGTCGTTTCGTTTTCTAATGGGATCGCTGGCAGGTCTGCCATCCGCAGTAACGCCTCACCGTATTCCCGTAAGCCTGGGCAATAGATATAGCATTCGGTTTCTACTAGCGCCCGCAGTGCTTGGTTCCGATGATTGCCTAACAGCAATTTCACGAATTCAATCATGATCCGTTCAACAGAGATTTTCCCCAGCAAGGCATGATTCGCATGGATAGCAGCCAATGTTTCTGTTTCTAAAACAAAGCCCAATTGACTGACAAAACGCAGCCCCCGCATCATTCGTAGGGCATCCTCATGGAAACGTTCCTGCGGGTGACCCACTGCTCGTAAAATCTGATTGTCGATATCTGCAAGTCCATCGAAAAGATCAATGATGACCCCATCTTCTTGAAGTGCCAATGCATTGATGGTAAAATCCCGCCGCTTTAGATCTTCTTTCAAGGAACGGACAAAATCAACTTTGTCAGGTCTGCGATAATCCTGATAGGCGGCTTCAGTTCGAAAGGTGGTAATCTCATATTGCGCCTGTTCCCACAAGACCAGCACCGTCCCATGCTCGATACCAATGTCAATGGTTCGAGGAAAAAGCGCCTTGATTTCGGCTGGAAATGCACTGGTAGCAATATCGACATCATGGATCGGCTGGCCTAAAATCGTATCCCGCACGCTGCCGCCAACGAAGTATGCTTCATAGCCCGCGGCTTCGATTTTTTTTAGGAGTGGCGCAGCTTCTGCAAATTCTTTTGGTAGTTTAGTCAGCTTCATGTACTTTCCCATCTTTTCTTTCAAAACGATACGCATCCCGCTGATTGAATTTTGCCATATTTTCCTCAAACACTTCAGTCAGGTCGATGTCTAGTGAATTGGCCATGATCATCGTCACAAAGAGCACGTCACCCAGTTCTTCTGCCACGGTCTTTTCAACTTCATCGCTTTTTTTATTTTTTTCCCCGTAATAGTGATTTACTTCTCGCGCCAATTCGCCAACTTCTTCAGTCAAACGAGCCATTTGGGCGAGGGGGCTGAAATAGCCAGTTTTAAATTGTTGAATATAGGCATCGACTTCTTCTTGCATCGATGCCAAGGAACGTTTATCTGTCATCTTCTTCACCCTTTCTCGTTTATCTTACCAAAAGAATGGCTGCCTGCCTAGATAGAGCCCCCTCAGGATTTGTTGTACATTCAATGATTTCGTGCTACATTGATACTTGTGGAAGTTGAATAACGGAGGAAACAGGATGCGGGCATTTTTTTCATGGCGAACGATTCGCGACATTGTTTTGATTATTTTCGGTACGAGTATTTATGGCTTCGGTCTAGTCTATTTAAATATCCCAAATGACTTAGCAGAAGGCGGTGTGACAGGGATCACCTTGATCCTGCGAGCCTTATGGGGAATCAATCCTGCCATTAGTACATTGATCTTAAATATTCCGATCATTTTGATCGGTGGCAAAATTCTTGGTCGACGCTCATTAGTGTATACGATTTTAGGAACCTTTGGTTTGTCTTTTTGGTTGGCATTTTGGCAGAGTGTTCCCCTGTTGATCGATCTACAGCATGATCTACTGATCGTCGCACTCTTGGCTGGTTTGATTGCAGGGATCGGTAGTGGGATCGTCTACAAAGTCGGTGGAACAACAGGTGGCGTCGATGTACTAGCGCGCATTTTAGAGAAAAACTTTGGGGTGACGATCGGGCGGTCGCTTTTGATCTTTGATGTGTTCGTCCTGTTGCTTTCTTTGACCTATATAGATTTGAACCGCATGATGTATACCTTGATTTTTTCTTATGTCTTCACTCGTGTGATCGATTCGATCTTAGACGGCGGCTATTCAGCCAAAGGGATTTTAGTGATCAGCAATCACAGCGAAGAGATAGCTCCTGTTTTAATGGATGAATTGGAACGCGGTGTCACGTTTTTACAGGGCGAAGGGGCTTACTCAAGAGTATCGAAACAAATCATTTATATGGTGGTCAGCGGACGGGAGATTTCTGAAGTCAAGCGCATTGTTCATGACTTTGATCCGCAAGCGTTTGTTTCTGTCATCAATGTCCATGAAGTCGAAGGCGAAGGCTTTACCTACTTAAGACCTAAGTCACGGTTCTTACAGCGCAAAGCAGCGGTCTCTAAAACAAAATAAAGACTAAAAAAGCAGTCCCGGTTAAAGGACTGCTTTTTTATTTTTCAGCGGCTTTCTTCTTTTTGTTGGAGCAAGTGCCGATTTACTTCATCGGAAAGTTCCAAGAAGGCATCACGATCCCCATTTTCCAATGCTAGATCGATCTGCCGATACAAGGTATCAATTTTGGTTTTTGCTTCTTCTTTTTCAAGGTACTGGGTAACATGTTGGGTCATTTCTTGATCCAAGTGGTCGTTCCAACGTTCATAAGGATTGTCTTCTAAAACTGCTAAATAAAAGGATTGCGACCAAGAATCTGGAAAGAGACATTCAAGATACAAGGGTTGTTTCCAATTCATGCGAATCTCGTGAAAAATCTGATCAATGTCATAAAAGGTCTGTCCTTCGATACTCAAGACAAAGGGTTCGCCTCCAACTTCCGTACTGCGGACACTTAAGCCCCGTTTGGCTGCGGCTGCCCCTTCTACAAAATGAACATTGGTCAAGATCGCTTCATGGTTCGCCAGATAGTTTAACACCCAAGAGACTTCTCGGCGGCTGAAGGAAACGGTCGAAACTAACCAATTAAGAAACTTTTTCTTTTCTTGTACATTGATGTTCATTTCTCTCACCTATCTTTCTAATAAGTCCTCCACGATCGACTGTACTTCTAAATCACCTGGTTCGTGTGCCAAATAATGTTGTAGCAAATGAAGAGCTTCAGGCAAACGTCCTTCTTCACGTAAGAAAATGCCGTATTCCTTCATAAACGCTGGTTCATGGTGCAAATCAGCATTGGCTTCTTCGTAATATTTTGCTGCTTTATCAAAATCTTCTAACGCATTGAAGGCTTGCGCTAGATTCCATAAAGCGTGAGGCTGTTCATTGTCTTCCATTCGCTCGATCGCCAAGATCGCTTCTTGCCAACGCTCTTCATTCAAGTATAAATTACTTAAAGTCAGTAATGTATCCTCTTCTTTTTCACCAGTTTCCAGTGCTTTAAGTAAAAATGACTCGGCTGCTTCACTGTCATGAAGTCGGTAAGCATTCTCGGCAGCAAAATGATAGAAATCCACTTGATATGGATCTTCATGAATCCCTTCTTCGATCACACGTTGCGCTTCTTCCAGCTGTTCTTCTTCTTGCAATGCTTCAGCCAAATAAAGATACAAGGCCCGGTATTGGGGATTCATGACCCGCAACTGCTGCAAGTAGCGAATCGCTTGTTCATTTTCCTTCAGCTGCAAATAGACTAAAGCCGTTTGAAAGAGACGCTCGTCCGTCTGTTCGTCTTCTAAGCTTGCTTCAAAATATTCCAACGCCTCTTCAAACTTACCTGCCATACTCAATGACGTTCCGGTCCGTTCAACGATCGAAATCCCCGAAATATCCGTAATATCTTCTTCCAGCAATCCTTGATAAAGGTCAACAGCTTCTTGATAGCGATCCGTTGAAAAAGCTAACTCAGCTAAGGCAAAACGAATCAAGGGTTCCTCTGGCACAAGGCTTTGCGCTTCTTTTAGTTTGGCTTCACTAACTTCAGGGATACCGATCAATTGGTAAAGATCCGCACTCAATAGCAAGGCTTGCAAATACGCTTCACTGGTCGGTGGTATTTGATCAATATAGGCAAAAGCCGTTTCGATCTGGTCTTCTTCCATCGCAATTTCCGCTAAAGGAAGCAGCAAAGCTTCATTTTCAGGATGCCGCTGCTGCAAGGTTTCAAATAACGTTTTCGCCTCTTCTAAAAAACCGATCTGCAGTAATTCATCGCCTAAAGCGCCAAGTGTCTCATCATCATCTTTTTGCAGTGCTTCGTTAAAATTCAATTGTGCTTCAGCCAACTCTTCTGCGGCTAGTGCTTTTAACATTTTTTCACTATAAGTTTCCATTTAGACCCCTCGAATCTCATTGATTAATCGCTGATAAGTCTCCATCGTTTGGACAAGATCTTTCTCCTCGATTTCCGTTCTGCCCCCTATTGTACCAACTTTTGCCAAAAATAACAGTTTTTTTTCTTTTTGCTGCAATTCTAGTACACGGCTGAAATATTCGCTTAAGGAAAAAGACTCGGGCAATTCGATAGGAAAGCCTAATCGTGCAAGCCATTGGCAAAATACTGGCAGATCGACAGTCAACTGCTGCTGCTGGACTGTCCAAATAAAATGAAACAAAAAGCCAAAGAACAATTTCATCGCATCAGACAGCAAGTGACCATTTTCTGTTTGATAAGCAGCATCGGCAAAGAGTTGCCCAAACTCCTCTAATTCGCGTCCCGACTGCTGATACAATTGGATCAGCTGATTGGTATAAGCTGCCAACGAGTGTCTCATCAATGCCTGATGACTGGGGTACGTTCGATAAAGTTCCTTTAAAAAATCGCTATCGGCAAGCACGCCACCACGGATCAGGGTCAAAAAGTCGACAAGTTTCCCATCGATTTGCTTTTCGGCAATCGTCTGATCGAAAATAACAAATTGTGGTGCATTAGGATTTTCCAGCATCGGGATATCTGGCTTTTTCACAACGATCGCTGTTTCTTTGACACTTTTGGCTAAGGCCCGCAAGGAAACAGGAATCAACCAAAGCTGTGTCGATAGGACCGAAGTCGCATGGATAAAACTGCTCAGTGCCAATACACCTTCATTCCCAAACCCGACGATCAACAAGGACTCTTGCTTTGAAAAGCGACCGAAGAAATCCATTGCGGCCTTAAATTCACTAAAGTTGTTGCAATACATTTGGTTGGTACAAATATACCAATTGACCTCGCGCGGCAAAAACAGGCGGGTTACTTTTTCTGAAAAGCGGTCATAATAACGCTGATTCGTCAAAATGATCACCTGCTGCGGCTCGATCGACTGTCCTTTCATGACCGATGCCAATGTTTCCCCGTAAGAGATCTGGGTTTCTTGCTCATTTCTGTAAAAAACAGCTTCCATCGGCTCACTCCTTTGTTGCTACTACTTACTATTATAGCAAGAAGCCGCTGAAACACCTACTAAATCGCTAACCATTAGGAAGTATTTTCGCCGATTTGTCCCATGATTCTATGCCAAAAAGCAAAAAACATGGTTTCCTGTATTACAAAGGAAACCATGTTTTTTTTCTAAACCAAAAGCGAGTAAAGTGATTGATTTTGCTGAAGGTTGATGTAGCCTTGATCAAACTGTTCAATTCGTGACAGTAATGCGGGTAGATCGTTTTTTTGTTTCAACAAGATTCCCAGCATTACTGGTCCTGTTCCACGATTGATTTTTTTCGTATATTCAAACCTCGTGATATCATCATCAGGCCCTAATACATGGCTAACAAATTCCTTCAACGCACCGGGACGTTGTGGGAAATTGACGATAAAATAATGTTTCAATCCTTGATAAATCAGTGATTTCTCTTCGATCTCTGCCATGCGGGAACTATCATTGTTACCACCACTCACAATACAGACGACCGTCTTGCCTTTGATTTGCTCTTTGATCTCATCCAGGGCTGCCACGCTCAAGGCACCAGCTGGTTCAGCGACGATCGCTTGTTTGCTGTATAATTCTAGAATCGTTTGGCAGATTGCACCTTCTTCCACCGTTACCAATTGATCCACATAGCGTTTGGCATGGGCATAGGTCTGAGCTCCGACTTGTTTGACTGCCGCACCATCGACAAAGGTTTCAATATGCTCTAAAGCCACCGGTCCTTGGTGATCAAAGGCTGCTTGCATCGAGGCGGCCCCTACAGGTTCTGCTCCAACAACTTTTATATTTGGCTGCTTTTCTTTCAAATAGGCTGCGGTCCCGCTGATCAAACCACCGCCACCAATGGCAGCCACCACTAAATCGATCGATACTTGTTTTTTTTCAGCATCCGCCAACATTTCCACGGCTACTGTTCCTTGTCCTGCGATAATATTGGGATCATCAAAAGGAGCAATGAAAGCCATTTGCTTTTCTTTTGCAAATTGTTTGGCAGCCTGCGCCGCCGCATCAAAGGTATCTCCCACCAATTCGATTTTGACGTAGTCGCCGCCGAAAAAGAGAACTTGCGCGATTTTTTGTTGCGGCGTCGTTGTTGGCATGAAAATGACCGCATGGATCTGCTGTTCTTGGCAGGTATAAGCAACGCCTTGGGCATGATTTCCGGCACTGGCACAGACGACGCCACGACTGGTCTGCACAGGATCTGCCTGGGTGATCGCATAGTAGGCACCTCGTAATTTGAAGGAGCGGACTTTTTGCAAGTCCTCTCGCTTCAACAAAACCGTCGCTTGGTATTTTTCAGATAAAAAGCGATCATACTGCAGCGGTGTATGACTAACTGCTCCCCGCAGTCGTTCATATGCTTGCTCGATTGCAGAAACTGTCACCAACAAACGCGCCACCTCTAATCTTTCGCAACAAACGGCATCATTTTCCGTAACTCGCTGCCGACTTTTTCAATTTGATGGTTGCCGTTTTCTTCACGCATTTTATAGAATTCAGGGAAGCCATTTTGATTGTCTTCAATGAATCCTTTCGCGAATTGACCATTTTGGATATCTGTCAATACGGCTTTCATGTTTTCTTTGGCTTGTGCGGTGATCACCCGAGCACCGGAAACGTAGTCGCCATACTCTGCCGTATTCGAGATCGAATGGCGCATTTTTTTGAATCCTCCTTCATAAATCAAGTCAACGATCAGTTTCAATTCATGACAAACTTCAAAATACGCCAATTCCGGTTGGTACCCGGCTTCTACCAATGTTTCAAAGCCGGCTTCGATCATGCTGGTCAAACCGCCACAAAGTACGGCTTGTTCCCCGAAAAGATCGGTCTCGGTCTCTTCTTTAAAGGTCGTTTCCAAAACGCCGACCCGTGTGGCACCAATGCCTTTTGCATAAGATAAAGCTGTCGCTTGTGCGTTGCCAGTCGCATCTTGATAGACTGCAAACAAGGCTGGCACCGCGAACCCTTCGGTAAAGGTTCGACGCACCAAGTGGCCCGGTCCTTTAGGCGCAACTAGGAACACATCCACCTCTTCTGGCGGCGCGATCACATCAAAATGAATATTAAAACCATGCGCAAATGCTAATGCATTTCCGGCAGAAAGATTCGGTTCGATCTCATTTTTATACAACGATCCTTGGATCTCATCGGGTGCCAAGATCATGACTACGTCCGCTTTTTGAGTAGCTTCGGCTACTGGAAAGACTTCAAATCCGTCGTTTCTTGCAGCTTCTGCTGACTTTCCTTCACGAATGCCGATAAAGACTTCATGACCTGTGTCCCGTAAATTTTGCGCATGAGCGTGCCCTTGAGAGCCGTAGCCGACGATCGCAATCTTCTTGTCTCCTAGATTATCTGTAACTTCCTCGTTGTAATATACTTTTACCATACTTGTTTCCTCCGAATTCTTTCTTTATTTTAAGCAATTCAAAATTGCACTTACCCTCTTGTAAAGCCAGTGACACCCGTTCGTGCCAACTGTTTGATTCCGTAGGGACGCAAAACTTCGATGCATGCTTCTACCTTTTTCGTATCGCCGGCAACTTGCACAACGATCGTTTTCAGTGCGACATCGACAATGTGCGCTCGAAACGGATCAATCACTGCTTGGATCTCCGAGCGGCTAGTGGTTGGTGCATTGACTTTGATCAGCACCAGCTCTCGTTCGATATGAGGAACTTCTGTAATATCAGAAACCTTCAAGACATCTATTTGTTTGTTTAAATGCTTGGTCACTTGTTCTGTTTCTGCCAAATCGTTCACGTTGACAATGATCGTCATTCGTGAAAACTCTGGCCGTTCCGTTGTGCCGACAGAAATACTCTCGATATTGACCTGTCGGCGGTTTAAGACACTCGTGATGCGGCTCAAAACACCTGCTTCATTATGGACGATTGCTGCTAATACCCGTTTCATCCCCTTAGACCCCCATCATTTCATGATTGGCTTTCCCCGGTGGGATCATCGGCAACACATGCTCTGAGGGCGAGACCATTACTTCGATCAGTTGCGGCCCCGTATGTGCAAAAGCTTCCGCTAGCATAGCAGAAAGCTGAGTGGGTTCATCGATCCGACAGCCTTCGATGCCATAAGCTTGTGCTAGTTTAACAAAATCAGGTTGCTGTGCAAAAACAGAGGCAGAGCGTCGTTTGCCATGAAATGTTTCTTGCCATTGGCGGACCATTCCTAACGAACGATTATTCAACAAAACAAATTTGACATTCAAGCCATACTCATTCAAAATAGCAAATTCCTGGTTTGTCATTTGGAACCCGCCATCGCCAACAAACACCACGACCATTTTTTCTGGATGAGCAAATTGGACGCCAATTCCCGCAGGGATACCATAGCCCATCGTGCCTAGTCCGCCACTGGTGATCAACTGCTTAGGAAAGCGAAACGGATAATACTGCGCGACCCACATTTGATGCTGCCCAACATCGGTGATGACGTAAGCCTCTCCTTTGGTCAAACGCCCTACTTCTTCGATGACTTTTTGCGGTTTGATTTCTTGTGCTTGAGTGCGATCATAGCGATAAGGTTTTTCCGTCTTCCGTTTTTGGCATAGATCCGACCAGGCAGACCACGTTCCTCTAGTTGGCGGATACCGTAGCATCTGTTGCAAAGCAGCCTTGGCATCGCCGACGATTGGGATCTTTGTCTCTACAATCTTGCCAATCTCCACCGGGTCGATGTCGATATGAGCAACGATGGCCTGCTTGCCGAACTGACTGCCGGCAGTCGCTAAGCGATCATCGAAGCGAGAGCCGATATTGATAATCAAATCGGCTTCTGATAAAGCCATGTTCGCCGCATACGTTCCATGCATACCGCCCATGCCCAAGAAAAATTGATGATCATTTGGCAGTAAGCCTAAGCCGAGCAACGTTGTGACTGTCGGCAACTTGTACTTGGCAATAAATGCATTTAATTCAGCCGCAGCTTCAGCCGCGATCACGCCTGCACCAGCCAGTACCACTGGTCGCTGTGCTTTTTCTAAAACGTGCATCAATTTTTCAATTTGCAGACGGGAAGGCTCTGCATTCGGTTGATAACTTTTCCTTGTGATCGGCAATGAGCAGGTTTCAGCGGTTTCTTGCAATGTAATATCTTTCGGAAGGTCGATCACAACAGGTCCCTTACGCCCAGTTGAAGCGATGTGAAAGGCTTCAGCGATCACTTTCGGTAAGTCATCCACACAACGGACTTGGTAATTGTGTTTCGTGATCGGCAACGTGATACCTAGAATATCCGCTTCTTGAAAAGCATCTTTGCCAATTCCTGGTACGGCCACTTGCCCCGTGATAACCACCAACGGTACGGAATCGCTCATAGCATCGGCAATGCCCGTGACGACATTTGTAGCACCTGGTCCGCTAGTCACTAAAACGACCCCAACATGGCCAGTAGCTTTGGCATAGCCTTCAGCGGCGTGGATCGCGCCTTGCTCGTGACGCGTCAAAATATTCGGAATCGCTGCATCATATAATTGGTCATATAACGGTAAGACGGCGCCACCCGGGTAGCCAAAGATCATTTCGACGCCTTGCTCTTGCAAGCTGTCCACTAACACTTGCGCGCCAGTCCTTAGATGCGATGCTTGATAGTCGATGTTTTCCATTGCTACTCCTCCTCATCAGGTACTCGCATAATCCCGCCCGTATTCGCAGAGGTCACTAAAGCGGTATAACGTGCAAGCCATCCTTTTTTTACTTTTGAACGAAACTTCGGTCGTTCTTGCGCACGCTTGGCAAGCTCTTCTTCTGAAACTTGCAGATTTAGCGTTCGATTTGGCAAATCAATAATGATCTCATCGCCATCGTTGACTAGTCCTAATGGACCACCGGCTGCAGCTTCCGGAGAAATATGTCCAACTGCGATCCCCCGCGTCGCTCCTGAAAAGCGGCCGTCTGTAATCAAGGCGACATCTTTGCCTAACCCACGACCAACGATGCTTGAGGTAGGCGCCAACATTTCTGGCATACCTGGTCCTCCTTTTGGTCCCTCATAGCGGATCACTACAACATGTCCTTTTTGTACGGTATGATTGTCGATGGCAGCAACTGCTTCATCATGAGAATCAAAACAGATCGCTTTCCCTTTGAATACTTGTACACTTGGATCGACCCCGCCAACTTTGATGACACTGCCTTCTGGGGCGATGTTTCCGTACAAGATCGATAGACCGCCAACTGGACTATACGGGTTTTCTTTCGGATGGATAACTTCTTCGTTGTGGATCTTCGCTTCAGCGACATTTTCTCGCAACGTCTTACCGGTAACAGTCGGTCGATCGGGATGAATCGCTCCCTCGATATCACATAGCTCCCGAATGATCGCTGAAACGCCGCCAGCTTCATGAACATCGTGCATCGAATAGGCTGATGATGGCGCGATTTTTGAGAGATAAGGCACTCTTTTAGCGATTTCATTGACCCGTCTTAAGTCATAATCGATCTCAGCTTCATTGGCGATCGCTAATGTATGCAGCACTGTGTTGGTGGAACCCCCCATCGCCATGTCTAAAGCGAAGGCATCATCAATAGCTTCTTTGGTCACGATGTCTCGAGGTTTCACTTGTTTTTCAACAAGATCCATCAACTTAAAGGCGGCTTGTCTAACTAGTTCTCGTCGTTCTTCAGACACGGCAAGAATCGTACCATTGCCTGGCATTGCCAATCCTAAGATCTCTAAGAGACAGTTCATTGAATTGGCAGTAAACATCCCTGCACAGGAACCGCAAGTCGGACAGGCATTTTGTTCCATAAACTCAAAATCTTCTTTTGTCATATTACCCGTCTTGTACGTCCCAACGGCTTCAAACATGGAAGATAAGGTTATTTGATGTCCCCGAGGATCAATGCCGGCTTTCATAGGACCGCCGGAACAAAAAATTCCTGGTACGTTGGTCCGCATGGCTGCTAAGATCATGCCAGGAGTGATCTTGTCACAATTTGGGATATAAAATACGCCGTCAAACCAGTGGGCATTGATGACGGTTTCTGCAGAATCAGCGATCAATTCTCGGCTAGGTAGCGAATATCGCATACCGATATGTCCCATAGCAATGCCATCATCTACGCCGATTGTATTGAACTCGAAAGGGATGCCGCCAGCTTCACGAATCGCTTCTTTTGCGATATCTGCTAACTCCCGTAAATGCACATGCCCAGGCACGATATCGATATAGGAATTACATATCGCAATAAATGGCTTGTTCATATCATGGATATTTTTAACTTGTCCTGTGGCATAGAGCAGACTCCTAGCTGGCGCTGCATCGATCCCTTTTTTAATTTGATCACTTCTCACACTCATCATCTCCTGCATTTTGGAATAAAAAAAAGCATCCCGGTTATAAAAAACTGGGATGCTTTGCCAGAATCCCATTTTACTTACGCAAATAGGACTCAAACAAACGGATAATTTTTGCTTCCGTGTTCTAAGTCCTGGTATCAATAATAATGACTAATAAATATTGATTAAAATTGCGCATAGAAAATGGCTCCTTCATTAGAAATAGTAACGTTCTTGTAATTGTTTACCAATATACCCTTTGCAAAATCACTTGTCAACGAATTTTCTGAATTTTTTTTCAATAATGACAATTCTAAGGAACCCTTTCTCACATCAGATGTCATTTAATCACTTGCTTGTTTTGATAAAAATGACTTTTAAATCACCTTTATTCTTGCTTGAGAATTAAAGTGTGCCAGCAACCCATGTTTTTTTAAGATCAAAAGAAAAACAAAAAATAATTTTGAATTTTCTGACAATAACAACCGATTCTTTTCCCATTCGTTCCGCCTGCATGGTGGCAGTCCCTAGTTAGACAAAAGAAAAAACCCTTGATTACTCAAGGGTTTCTACAAGACTCAATTATTTCACTGCGTCTTTAAGAGCTTTACCTGGTTTGAATGCAGGTACTTTGCTAGCAGGGATCTTGATTTCTTCACCAGTTTGTGGGTTGCGTCCTTTGCGTTCTGCACGAGAACGAACTTCAAAGTTACCAAAGCCGATCAATTGAACTTTTTCACCGTTAGCTAAAGCGTCTTGAATTGTTGAGAATACAGCGTCTACTGCTGCAGTTGCGTCTTTCTTAGTTAAGTCAGTAGCTGCTGCAACTTTTTCGATTAATTCTGCTTTATTTGCCATGGATGGTTTCACCTCCTGATATTTTTTTTGATGTCATGCATCAACAAAAATCTTGAGTGGTCCAAGGTTTTTGTCAAATATTGATTACCATCAATATTCTGATATAACGTTATCATAAGAACCTTGTAATATCAAGGATTTTAACGTTTTTAGGGGGTTTTTTTTTGGTTTTTTCCCATTTTTCTAGAAAAGGACAGATTTCTTTGTAAAAAGAAACAAAGTATGATAAAATCTCTATTTTCTTCTGCGTGGAATGATCCGAATCGGCGTTCCTTCAAAAGTGAATGCCTTGCGGATTTGATTTTCTAAGAAACGCGCATAAGAGAAATGCATCAGTTCTTCTTCGTTGACAAAAATAACAAAAGTTGGCGGTTTGACAGCCACTTGCGTCGCATAAAAAATCTTCAAACGTTTGCCTTTGTCTGTTGGTGTTGGGTTGATCGCCACCGCATCCATAATGACGTCATTCAACAACGCAGATGGAATACGCATGTTTTGATTCATGCTGACTTCTTCGATCAACTGCGGCAACTTATTCAAGCGCTGTTTCGTCACTGCGGAAACGAAAATGATTGGTGCATAATCCAAATATTGGAATTCATCTCTGATTTCTTCTTCAAAATCACGCATCGTATTCGTTTCTTTTTTCAATGTATCCCATTTATTGACAACGATAATGATTCCACGGCCTGCTTCATGGGCATAGCCAGCGATCCGTTTGTCTTGCTCGCGAATTCCTTCTTCGGCGTTCAAGACCATCAAGACGACGTCTGAGCGTTCAATGGCCCGCATTGCTCGCATGACACTGTATTTTTCAGTAGATTCGTAGACCTTCCCTTTTTTACGCATGCCGGCGGTATCGATCATGGTAAATTCTTGACCGCTTTCGCTGGTAAAATGGGTATCGATCGCATCACGAGTCGTTCCTTCGATATCTGAAACAATTACTCGCTCTTCTCCAAGAATCGCATTGATCAAAGAGGATTTCCCGACGTTTGGTCGACCGATCAAACTAAACTTGATGATGGAATCGTCTTCTTCTTCCGCTTCATTGGTAAAGTGTTTGACTGCTTCATCTAGGACATCACCGATCCCTAATCCATGACTTCCTGAGATTGGGTATGGATCGCCCAGACCTAAACCATAAAATTCATAGATATCGTTGCGCATCTCGGGATTATCAACTTTGTTGACCGCTAAAATCACGGGTTTGTTGCTTTTGTATAACAAACGAGCCACAAGCTCGTCAGCATCTGTTACTCCTTCACGAGCACTCGTAATAAAAACAATGACATCTGCTTCATCGATGGCGATTTCTGCTTGATGCTTGATTTGATCCATAAACGGCTCATCACTTAAATCGATCCCACCAGTATCGATTACGCTAAACTCACGGCCTAGCCATTCACCAGTGGCATAAATACGATCTCTGGTCACTCCTGGAGTATCCTCAACGATCGAAATTCGTTCTCCAGCTATCCGGTTGAAAATGGTCGATTTCCCCACATTCGGACGTCCAACGATCGCTATTGTTGGATTTGACATTTTTTACCCTCCATTTAAAAAAGCAGTCCTTGTACGCTGCTTCTTGTATTCAATCTTACTTAGTTTACCTAAAGCCATGGAAAGTTGCAAGCTTTCTCGGCAAACAAAAAATCAGCTTATAACAAATTCAAACATCGAATCGTTATAAGCTGATGGCATACAATTACTCTTCGTCGCTGTCTTTTAAGGCATTGCCTAAGATATCACCCATGGTAAACCCAGTTGATTCTTCTGGCAATTGATAATCATCCTCTGAAACTTCTTGTGTTTCATTGGTGTTTTCGGCTTTTTCTAATGCTTTAATACTTAATGCGATTCGGTGTTCTGAAGGGTTCACTTCGAGCACTTTCACTTGCACTTCATCGCCTTCTTGTAAGACTTCATGTGGTGTCGCAATGTGTTTATGGGAGATTTGTGAAATATGGATCAGCCCTTCAACACCTGGGAAGACTTCCACAAACGCACCGAAGCTTGTCAAACGTTTAACAGTCCCAGTTAAGACACTGCCAACAGCCGCTTGTTCTTCAATATTGGTCCAAGGTCCAGGCAATGTGTCTTTGATTGAAAGAGACACACGTTCTTTGTATGCATCAACAGATAAGATACGGACGTTGACGGTATCTCCAACAGACAAAACGTCACTCGGTTTGCCAACATGCCCATGTGAAATTTCAGAGACATGGACAAGTCCATCGATGCCGCCTAGGTCCACGAAGGCACCAAAGTCAGTCAAACGAGCTACTTTCCCTTCTACTTCTTGTCCATCATATAAATCAGCTAGTAAAGCTTCTTTTTGTTTTGCTTTTTCTGCTTCAACAACAGCTTTATGAGAAAGGATCAAGCGGTTTTCAGAAGGTTCGATCTCAACGATTTTAAAGGTCAATGTTTTCCCTTTGTAATCTTCAAAATCCGCAACAAAATGATCTTCGACCATTGATGCTGGAACAAACCCACGAACCCCTACGTCAACCACTAATCCGCCTTTAACGACGTTGGTGACTGGTGCTTCGATGATTTTTCCTTCTTGGAAATCTTTTTCGATATCTTCCCAAACTTTTTTCGCATCTAAGCGACGTTTAGAAAGGAGATAGCTGCCATTTTCTTTGTCTTTCCCAATTGCTGAAATCACAACTAATTCTAAGACATCCCCTACCTTGACTGCTTCGTTGATGTCTTCAACAGGTAAAGTCGATAATTCTTTTGCAGGAACAACGCCTTCGACACCGGCGCCTTCGATCCCTACGATCGCTTGTTTATCCTCAATGGCCAATACCTCGCCTTTAACGATATCTCCAACTTTTACTTCTTGGAAATTGTCTAAAGCGGCTTCCATTGATTCATTTCCACTCTCAACCTGATTATTTTCAAATTCTGTCATCTCTCATGTCCTCCTAACCAACAATTCTGCAATAATTGCACTACATCTTTTAGTTTAAAATAGAATGAAAAAAAAATAAAGCGATTTCTCTTATTTTCCTAAAAAACTACGGTTTTTTCGTTGAAAAAGTCTTTTCACGTCTGTTTTCTTGCTTGCTTTCATCTTTTTCGTAGGAAAAATAAAAAAACAATGGGGAACACCCATTGTTTTCGCTAGTCGATCTTTTCTTGGATCGTTTTTTTGATCGCTTCTACGACTTGCTCGATTGTTAAACCGGAGGTGTCAATTCGAACGGCATCTGTTGCTTGTTTCAAAGGGGAGACTTCCCGATGAGAATCCAAGTAATCTCTTTGCTGAATCTCTTCTTTTAAAGTTTCATAATCGGTACCGATCCCTTTTTGCTGATTTTCTTTGAAACGGCGCTGCGCCCGTTCTTCCACACTTGCTACCAGAAAAATCTTGACTTCTGCTTGTGGTAAAACCGCCGTACCAATATCGCGGCCATCCATCACGACACCGCCATCTTTAGCGATCATCTGCTGTTGTTGGACTAGTTTTTCGCGGATCGCAGGGTATGCCGATACCTTCGAAACTGCGTTGGTTACTTCTGGCTGACGGATCGCTTCTGTGACTTGCTCTCCTCCTGCAAAGACCTCTTGACCGTGTTCAGTCGGTTCAAAAGTGATGGGGTATTGATCGATCAAAGCAGCGATCGCCGCTTCATCCTCTAATGAACAGCCGCTTTTTAAGGCCAAATACGTGATGCTGCGGTACATGGCCCCGGTATCTGTATAAATAAACCCTAAATCATTGGCGATGATTTTTGCCACGGTACTTTTCCCAGATGACGCCGGACCATCAATAGCGATGTTGATTTTTTTCATTTTTCTTACTCCTCGTTTCCCAACGATGTGTATTCCTTCATCGTTTCTGCTTATCGTTCACCTTGGCTTCTTCCTACCAAGAAAAAAAACCGCCAAAGCGGTTTTTTATTTAATTCGTAATGTGTCGCCAGGGTATAGCATGTAGTTGTTTGGATCAATCCCATTTAATTGATATAGAGTTTCAACTGAGATGCCTGTACGGGCTGCCACTTGTTCAGGACCTTCACCTGCTTGCACCGTCGTGTATTCCTCGGTACCAGTCGCTCCTTGCCCTTGATTATTTTGCGTAGTGTCTTGCCCTGCATTGTTTTCTTGTTGAGCCGGCTCACTACTACTTGATGGCGTCGTTGAAGCTGGTGCAGAACTGCTACTGCTTGATGAAGAACTTGATTCACTTGTTGACGAACTCGTTTCACTTGTCGATTCAGCAGTTGATGATTCCGTTGTTGATGACTCGGTTGTCGAAGATTCTGTCGTACTTTCTACTGTACTGCTTGAACTTGCTGCGGTCGGGGCATCACTGTTATGATTCAATACCCAAATACCGGCACCAACCGGAATTGCCACGATCAAGAAAAGCAAAACTAAAACGATCGTCAAAAAGAGTGAATTCCCACGCTTTTGTTTTCTTTGTTGGGATCTTGATGCAGAATCATCGTATTCTGTATCATAGATTGGTTGTTCCCACGGTTCTTGATTTTCTGAATTGTAGTCATTGTCTTTCTTGCTCACTCGTATTCCCTCCTAGTTTCCTTCCGATGTATTATACCATAGGTAAATAAAAACTGTCCTGCAAAATACGATTCAATTTATATCTTTAAAAATTTTTATTAAACGTTCTTGCCAATGAAGGATGACTTTTTTTTCTAAAAGCTCTTCTTCCACTGCCAATTCGATCCCGTCATTGTCGCAACAATAAGGATTTGCTGATGCTTCTTCCCCAAAGTGCGCCAATAAAAACTGGCGACGACAGCCGGTAAAATGAATATAAGCCAACATTTTTTGTAATTGTTCTTGCTTTTGCTGTTCGTTTTGTTTTAGCGTTTCCAGCCAAAACGCAGCCCCCAACTCCTTCATCTTCTTCTGCCATTTTTCTTGCAGCGGTGTCAAAGGTCCTTTCATCTTTTTCTGATCCATTCGTTCTAAAGCACGGCGTTCTTCTTTGTTTTCTCGCTGAAAGAAGTAGTGAATCTGCTCATCGTGTTCCTGATAAAGCAAGATCGCACTGCTTTGTTTGCCATCGCGGCCTGCTCGACCAATTTCCTGACTGTAGTTTTCCAGCGAATCAGGCAAGTCATAATGGATCACAAAACGAATATCTTCTTTATTGATCCCCATCCCAAACGCATTGGTTGCGACGAGCAATTTAAGTTTATTCTGAGAAAACTGCTGCTGCAACGTTTTTCTTTGATCGTTCGCTAGACCACCATGATAATAGCCTACCGAATAGCGCTGACGCAGTTTGTTATAGACTTCTTCGACTTTGCTTCTTGTGGAACAATAGATGATCCCAGCCCCGCCTAAGCGGCTGAGATAGTCTGCTAATGCCGCATCTTTGTCTGACGTTTTCTCTACGAACAAGCCGATATTGCTGCGGTTCATCGAATAACGGTAGACATTGGCGTTCTTTGCTAACAACACTTGCCGAATATCTGCTTCGACTTGCGCCGTGGCAGTAGCCGTCAATGCTAATGTGACGGGTGCCTTCAACCGTTTTTTTACTTCACCAAGCTGCAAGTACTCTGGTCGAAAATCAATGCCCCATTGGGAAACACAATGAGCTTCATCCACCACGAGCATAGCGATCTTAGCTCGTTCGAGTTGTTGCAAAATGGCTTCTTGCACGATCATTTCTGGACTTAAAAACAAAAATTTGTACTGCGATAAATGCTGCATCACATAGTGACGATCGGCAAGGTCCAGTTGACTATTAAACGCAATCGCGCGTTTTTCCCCTTGCTTTTGTAGGCCATAGACTTGATCTTCCATTAAAGAAACAAGCGGTGAGATAATGATTACGATGCCATCTATGAGGTACCCTGGCAGCTGATAACAGAGACTTTTGCCATTCCCGGTAGGCAAAATCGCCAACGTATCTTGCTGCGCTAAAACACTTTCGATGACTTCTTTTTGTCCTTGACGAAATGTTTTGAAGCCAAAGTACTGATTCAGTGCGTTTTCTAACATCGAATCCCCCGTTTCTGAGCAATCTGTAACAAACGGATCGTCAAAAAATCAGTCGTAAGAAGCTCCTGTAATTCTTGATAGCTGTTTTTCCAAGAAGTTTCTGGCAGCTTATTCAGCAATGATGTATCAAAGCGCTGATACGGAAATGTCGGATCAAGCAGTGCCCACTCAATCAAATGATCATTAACGGTTCCTCGTTTGATCCTTCTTTTTTCCATGATCTGCTCAACAGAAGCTCCTTGCAAGAACAATGCACGACTTTCCAGCATACTTTGATTCAGATTCCTATTTAGAAAAGGCGACAATCCTTGAAACAGAACCATCTGAGACTCTTTTTCAACCAGGGCTAAAAATTGATGGATCGCAGCTCCTACATAAAGATTGTCCCAAGGCTTACCTTGTACAGATTCTGGCAAAAGTTGGAAAAACGCCTGCCCCAGAAGATCAGGACCAGATAAGGTACCCGCTAAAAAATCTGCGACTTCTGCGGGAAGTTGGGCAAAAACTGCCGAAAGTTCTCGATGAGTGATCTTTTTGATTTCAGGGTATTGATGGATCAGTCGACGCACAGGTTCTGTATATAAAGGCGTGTTCTCAACAGGAATATACTGATTCGTCACCTCTTGATATGCAGCTGCTTGAACCAGCAGTCGGACAAAACGCCACGCCTCCTCCGTCGTTCGTCCATACCGAAAATAATCCGTATGATGCAACAACATTTCTCTTGACTGTTCATAATTTGCAGCGGTCCTTTTGAGCAGCAGACCATCTGAATCTCGACTTAGCATCCCTTGTTGGATCAAGTCAGCGATCGTCTGTTGATACTCCCTCTCATTCAACTGTGGCAACGCTTGAAAAAGACCTAATCGATCATAAAAAAAGGCATAACTCAAGACAGAGCTAGTGCGCTTACCAATGAGAATTTGATAAAGTGTCGATGGACGCAACTTGTCAGTATCAGAAAACAGCGCTAAAATAAAAGAATCCATATCTTCCTCCCAGAAAGGACTAAAAAATGTCACAACGCTGTAAAATTGTTCCTGAGCGCTGCATTGCTTGTGGACTATGTGCGATCTATGCTCCCGAGATCTTCGATTATGATGAAGATGGGATCGTTTTATTTGCCCAAGAACCGAGTGCACGGCAACAGTTTATCATAGAAGAACAACAAGAAAAAGTCAAAACTGCTTATCGCAAATGCCCCACCAGAGCGATCCTTATAGAAAAATAAAAAAGTCGACCTGCCATTAACAGACCTTTCGTCTGCCACAGCAAGTCGGCTCATTTTTTATTTTCCTATAGCAGAATGATGGGGCTGCTTACGAGCCAACCATGGGAGCAGTTTGGCATGTAGTGCTAAAAAGACGGCACTGACGATCGCTCCTTTAACCAAATTGAAGGGTAAAATCCCGATCGCCACATATTGCGGCAAAGACATCCCTAAAAATTGATCGGCTGTGACCCCGAAAAAGCGTAGATAAAGCGGTGTGATCACAAATAGGTTCGCCACACTCATAAAAATCGTTACCGACAAGATACCGCTGATGACACCAACCATTTTGTTTTTGGTGTGGATACCTTTGCGGAAAAAGTAGTACATTGGCAAAGTAAAGGCACATGATGCTAAAAAGCTTGCCGTATCTCCCACCATATCAGCAGGTGAAAAACCAGATAAGAACAAATGCAGGACCGAACGAATGAAGGCAGTCACTACCCCACTCCAAGGACCAAATAAAAACATCATGATCATCACGGGAATATCACTAAAATCGATCTTTAAAAAGCTGAATGCCGGAAAAATTGGAAAAGCGATAAATTGCAAAATTGTTCCCATAGCAGCACACATGGCGATCGTCACCATTTTTCTTGTTTTGTTGTTCATCAGTATAAATCCTCCTAAGTTCAGGATTCCTCTTCAAACGAACCTATTAAATTTCCTCGGCTTTCTTGTCGGCGCCAGACAAAAAATGCCCTCTTTTTTCCACAGGGAAAAAAGAGGGCATTCGAAATAGCCATAAGCAAATCAAATACGCTCTATCTTCTTTATCCAGACTGTACTGTCGGTATCGGAATTTCACCGATTCAGCTATTTCCGAAGAAATAGGTCGTGGACTATAACCACCGGTCGGGAATTGCACCCTGCCCCTGAAGACGAACCTTTATTCTATTTATTACATGTTCTATTATACACAAAATCTAAAAATTAACAATAGTTACGTTTTCAGATACTTTTCAACTATTTTGCACTGTTTTTCAGCTGGCTGACTTCTTTCTTCGACAACTCTCGGTATTCCCCTGGACGAAGACCTTTTAAATCTAACGGACCATAGTTTTCCCGTTTTAGTTTTTGCACAGGCAAACCAACTGCTTTTAGCATGTTTTTGACTTGATGATTGCGACCTTCGTGGATCGTCAATTGCACAATACTAGATTGTGCCGTTTGGTCTGTCGATAAGATTTCAAAGCGAGCAGGCGCGGTCTTACGCCCTTCGATCCGAATTCCTTTTGTCAATGGGAGCAGTTGCTTTTTATCCGCAATGCCTTTGACCTTGGCAACATACACTTTTTCGACTTCGTGTTTTGGATGCATCAGTGTCTGTGACAATTCCCCATCATTTGTCAGTAGCAGCAAACCGGAGGTATCATAGTCCAAGCGGCCGACTGGATACACCCGTTCAGGGACTTCAGCAAAATAATCCAAAACGACTTTGCGTTTTTTATCATCTGTTACAGCTGAGATCACGCCACGAGGTTTATAGAACAGATAATAGACATGTTGTTCTTGTTCGATCGGAACGCCGTCCACTTCAACGACATCTTTTGAACCGACTTGGACCCCTAATTCTTTGATTACTTGTCCATTGACTCGCACACGGCCTTCGGTTATCAGTCCTTCAGCTTTTCTTCTTGAGGTGATGCCGGCATGGGCAATCACTTTTTGCAAACGTTCCATCTTCATTCTCCTTCTGTTTCTGCTTGTTTGTAGCGGTCGTAAAAAAGATCAAACGGTGTATCTTCTTCAAGTTCATCTTCCATTGATTGGATGTCAGGCAATTCAGCCAAACTTTTTAAGCCAAAATAATCCATAAAGTATTCCGTCGTACCGTATAGGATCGCTCGTCCTGGTCCGTCCACGCGTCCCTTTTCTTCAATCAGCCGCTTTGCCACCAGTTTTTGGACCGAACCGCTGGATTGAACGCCGCGAATCTCTTCTACTTCCATCCGAGTGATCGGTTGCTTATAAGCAATGATCGACAAAGTTTCCAAAGCGGCTTGCGACAATGAACTCCCCATCGGTGATTCGGCGTATTTCTTCAATAAAGGGGCAAATTGCTTTTTAGTGGTTAAAATAAAATGATTGCCAACTTCTAGAATATGCAACGCGGTATGTTCATTTTCTTCATATTGCTGATTTAGTTCCTGCAAATGCTGATAGACACTGGCAGTATTACTTTTGACTAAATAACTCAGTTCTTCAAGTCCGATCCCCTCATCACCGACGACGAATAAGATCGCTTCTAATTCACTATATTTACTCATCTTCTTTACCTGTTGGATAGAGCAGAATCGACGCATAATTGTCTGATTGCTCTACTCGAATCGTTCCTTTTTTCATTAATTCTAACAGTGCCATAAAGGTTACCACAACTTCTGTTTTATTGTAAGAAGTAAAAAACGAATCAAAGCTGCGGCCTTTTTTAGCACTCACATGTTGCATCTCCAACTGAATCGCCGCCATCTTTTCATCGATGGTGCTTTCATCAGGAGAAATCTTGGTTTCTAGTACTTGGCGATTTTTCTTTTTCTCGATCATTTTTTGAAAAGCCAAAAAGAGATCGATCGTGTTGAATTGATTGGCTCTTAATTGATCTTCTTCCTCTTTGTATTCATCGACATCCATCGGATCTTTCGTGTAATACAAACTGCGCTCTTCCGCTTTTTCTGAAAGCTGTTCGGCTGCGTACTTAAATTTTCGGTATTCTAGCAGTTGTGCCACCAGCATATCCCGCGGATCTTCTTCGTACTCTTCGACTTCAGCAATCAACTCTTGTTTAGGCAACAACATCTGGCTTTTGATCGCCATCAAAGTCGCCGCCATGACTAAATACTCTCCAGCGACTTCTAATTCTAAAATTTTCATGGCATGGATGTACTGCATGTATTGTTCGGTGATGGTAGCAACTGGAATATCATAAACATCGATCTCCAGTTTTTTGATCAAATGAAGCAGCAAATCCAACGGTCCTTCAAAGACAGCTAATTTTATTTTGATTTCTTCCATTCCATCCTCGATTTCTAGGCGCGCGGAAAGTGCTGCTTGTACACTTCCGTCATCCGTTTCTTCGTTATATGCGTGTAAATCTGAGTGGTCGAGATGTCTGCGTGCCCTAGCAACTCTTGAACCGTTCGTAGATCTGCCCCGTTTTCTAATAGATGGGTCGCAAAACTATGGCGCAGCGTATGGGGAGTCACATTCTTGGTGATCCCAGCTTGTCGAACCAAGGCTTTTAAATTTTTCCAGATCCCTTGACGAGACAGTTGCGTACCATGGTTGTTTACAAACAGATGGCTTTCATCCGGCGTTTTTCTCGTCAAATACGGACGCGCATCGCTGAGATAGGTTTCGATCCATTGAATCGCTAAGTCCCCTAATGGAACGATCCGTTCTTTGTCGCCTTTTCCGGTTGTTTGCAACAATCCCATACTTAAATGCAGATCGTTTAATTTTAACCCGATCAACTCACTGACGCGCAAGCCCGTCGCATACATCACTTCCAAAATCGCTCGGTCACGGATGCCCAAAACTGCTCGCGTATCCGGTGTTTCGATCAACCGCTCCACTTCTTGTAAACTCAAGGTATCAGGCAGCTTCTGCTGTTTTTTTGGTGAATCAATATGCTGCATTGGATCATGATCGGTAAACCGTTCTTGACGCAAAAATTGATGGAACCTTCGCAAACTGGAAACCATCCGAATCACGGTTGCCGAGGATTTTCCCGCTTCTTGCAGACTTTGCAAAAAAGACAAAACGATCACTCGGTCGATCTGCTGCCACTGAGTGACTTGTTTTTTTTGTAAAAACGCAAGATACTGTTGCAGATCTCGCTGGTAGCTGGCACGGGTATTTTGGGATAGCCCGCGCTCAATGGTCAAATAATGAAGATAATCAATGATTTGTTCGTTCATGGGCTTCCTCTACTTTCAGCTTTTTTATCATATCAAATTCTGGCTCGTTAAGATAGTAGCTTGCCAATAAAAAAGAGGCATCTACCCGTATCTTTTGCCCAAGGAAACACCCGAATCATAGCAGATTTTTCGGTTTCTTTCAAATCGGAAAAAAGAGCACTCTTCCTATTGGAAACCATCTGACTATCATTCGGGTGATAACAAACGTTTATTTAAGATCGCCAAAGTACAATCACTCGGCTTTGCTTTGGCACTTTTGACAGACACCATGAAAGGTCAACCGATGATCCTTTACTAAAAAATGGTACTTTTGTTCAACGATCTCTTCGACACTGCCCAGCAGATCCTCTTCGACTTCTTCAATATTGCCGCATTCCAAACACAACAAGTGATGATGAAAGTGTTTGGCACCTTCTTTACGTAGATCATAGCGAGCGACACCGTCATTAAAGCTGACTTTATCGACAATTTTCAGATCCGTTAAGATCTCCAATGTTCGATAGACGGTTGCCAAGCCAATCTCAGAATTTTTTTTTCGCACAAAAAAGAAAATCTCTTCTGCGGATAAATGGTCTTTCTCATTTTCTAATAAGACCAACAACGTCGCTTCTCGCTGAGGAGTTAATTTAAACCCCGACTCGTGCAATTGTTTCTTGGTCTTTTTTAACGCTGCTGTTGTGTTCATAGTTGCCTCCGTATGCCGTTAATTTATAACGATTCTAATCTGAGTGAAAATCACTCAAGACAAACATTGTAATCATTATAAATTAGAACGATAAAAGAAACAAGTATTCTCAATTAGGTTTTTTGATAAGAATCGTAAAGCCGTCTTTTTGCTCAATCAAACGCTGTTTCATCAAGGTTCCTAATGCCCGTTTAAATTGGCCTTTACTAATACCAAATGTTTGCAAAATCTCTTCTGGGGCTGATTTGTCCGTGAAAGGAATTTTGTTCTCAGGCGCTCGTTCTAAAAAGGTTAGAACCATGGCGGCATCATTTGAGATCGCCTCGTGGGCTCTTGGTTTCAATGAAAGGTTCAAGACACCATCTGGACGAATCCCAATCACTCGCCCTTTGACCACTTCCCCAAGGCGCGGCTCTTGATACCGTTCTGATGGATGGACGAAGCCAATATAAAAATCATCCGTCAGCAAGTAAGTACCCGCTAACTTCAAACGGTACACGCTACCTGTAACATCTTGATTCTTCATTTGCTCCGTACCATTTTTGCTCAATGCCTTAAAAATTTTCTCATCTGCTAATGAAGCCCAAATACGCTCTTTGTCATCGACCCGCAAGCTGACCATCAAACGGTCGCCTTTTTTGGGCCAAAGTTCCCGCATTGTTGGCAATTCATCTAATGAAACCACCATATCTTTGTCTTTCAAACCGATATCGACGAAAACGCCTAAGTCGCGACGGCTTCCTGTGACTGTACCAAAGGCATAATGCCCTTTGCGGCTTTTCGGAATATTCGTAGTGAGCACATTTTCTTGCTTTTGATTTTGATAGCCAAACCCTTCGACGGCTTCACCTAAATGATGTTCGCCTTCTTCCTTGGCTAGTCGGAAGGTAACCCCGCCTTTTTGAACAAAATAATTCTGTTCGTTTTCATCAATGATCAATCCGCTGAATACGGATGCTAATAAGTCTTTCATCTATTCTCTCCTTTTTCTTTAAAACTGCTCGTTCCTATAAAAAGAAACGCAACAGCGCCATAGCAATAACGCCTGTGATAACGATTTTCATCAAATCTTTGGTATAATACCCCACCAATAATGCCGGGATACAGGCAATGGTTTCTTTAACTTTCAAAATGGGGAATTGGCCTTCTCGAAAGATCAGCAAATTTTGCACCAACAATGCCGCCAAAATACACAACGGTAAGTAACTCAAAAAGATGGTGAAAGGTTCCGGAAATATGAGCTTTTTCGAAAATAAAAAAGGAACGATCCGCGGAAGCCAAGTAACCAATCCACATACTAGCATCAGTATAACAAAATTAGTCATGGTGTGTCACCGTCCCAACCAAACATCCTGCCAGTGTCGCCGCAATTACCGCAATCTCTGCGGTCGAAAAACGCATAAATAAAATCAAGGTCCCCACAACTGTCCCTAGTATCAAGAGCGTTTGCTGGGTTTTCTTCTTAAGCGGTCGCTCTACTTGAAATAAAAAAAGACCAACAAACATAGCTACTAAGGCAAAATCTAAGCCTAACGCTTCTGGATCTGGAATAAATGAACCCAATAAACCACCCAAAAACGTCGCAAAAATCCAACTCAAATAAGCCATTACGTTCAACCCGTGGGTCCATTTTGCTGTGACTGGTTTGTCTTGTTGCAGTGCCGTCGTCAAAACGCCATAGGATTCATCAGTCAAAAGTGTCCCGATACCAATGGCAGAAAGCAACGGTGTCTTTTTAAAATAGGAAGCTACTGACAAACTCATTAAAAAGTGTCGTAAATTCACTAAAAAAACTGTTGCGACGATTGTCATGAAAGGTGCTTGAATCGCTAGTAAGGCGCAAATGATAAATTGAGCACTGCCAGCATAGACAATAATAGACATTAAAATAATTTCTAGAATAGACAACCCAACGCCTTTTCCCACAACCCCCATTGCAAAACCAATGCCCAGGTACCCAAGAATCGTTGGTACACAAGCAATGACCCCGTCTTCAAACCGATCATATCTCTCAATTTTCTGCACAAAAACCCCTCCTTGTTTGAACGATTATCTCTCATCATATCGAAAACAAGGAGGGGAAACAAGTATTTTTCACATGTGCATGTAATAACTCTGAAAATTTTCTAGTGACTCAGGAGACTTAGCGAATGGTGTGATCGTTCCCATTGCCTCTGAAATAGCCAGTTTTGGCGTTTACCGTAAATAAGTATAGCGGGAACGCTGAATCATCCGTTCCTTTAAGCAAGCTGCCTTGGGCATTTGTCGCATAAAAATTGTAATAGCCTTCACCATTGACGATTCGTACACGTTCAAAAGTATAGCCGCCTTCTACCACATAACCGCGAGCAATCGCTGTGGCGATGATTTTTTCTTGGACACCATCTGCCCACACCCAGGCGCTATTGTTTACATCATTCAAATCACTTTGGCGGGCTGGAATAATTGGCTGATTGTTGGTATTTGTTGGTGTATTCGGCGAAAGCACATACTCTTCTTCAGAAGTACTTTGCGCGGGCGTCGCAGCGCTTGTAGATCCGCTGCTCGAAGCGGAAGCGTTGTTCTCGGAAGCCGCCGCTTGTGCTGCTTCTTGGGCAGCTTGTTGTTGCGCCGCTGCTTGTTGGGTAGCTGTTTCACGCTTCGTCAAGGCAGTATCGACTTTACGTAGTTCCGTCGTAAGACTTTCAACCAGTGAATCGATTGGCAAAGCTTGGATTTTTTTCATCAAGGCATTGTAGTTCTCACGAGTGACACTCGCCGGTGCTTCACCGTCACCACTTAAAGCCACCATGCTCTTCACTGCATTTTGAACTTCCTCGATCGCGCTGAACTCTTTTTGTCCCATGTCGATGGCTTGATTGATCAACTCATCAAAGGCATCCCCGTTCTCACGCTTCGCCATTGTGACAGCAGCAGCTTCTTTCAACGAGACTTCTTCCAACTGATCCTCCACAACTGCAGGACTGCTGAAATAGCTATTGATCTCTGTCAAAGCTGCTAATTTGTCAGCAATTGTCTCTGCTTCTTGTGACAAGATATCGTATCGTTCGTGGTCTTGAAAATCTGCCAACTGATTCGTCACAGCCGTCAGCTGTTCTGCTGTTTTGTCGCTTTTAATGAACACTCGCTCATCATTTGTATAAAAATCATTCAACTCATTTTCGATCTGATCTAATGTACGGTTCTCTTGCGCCAGTTGCGTTTGTCGGGCAGTTTCTTGTTGCTGCTGTTGATAGTAATAAGCCCAACCACCACCCGCTGCCACTAACAAACAAGCCGCTGTAATATAGAGTGCTTTGCGAGGGCTCTTATTGCTTTCACTGGAAGAAGACGTTTCTTCTTCAGCAGTCGCCTTTTGTGGCGTTTCATCCGCTGCGGTGATTGGTTCAGGAATTGGATCGATGACTGGTTCTGGCTGCTTCTCAACTTCTTCAATAACTGGCTCCGTCACCACTTCCTCCTCGCTTGACGGCAGAGGTTCCTCGCTGGCTTGCATCTGACTTTCCTCTTCAGCAGAGGAAAGATCAATGGCGGTTTCTTCTGCTTCTAGAGCAGCTGCTGCCTTTGCTTCTTCATCAAGTTTGTGCTGTCGGATATAAGCGGCCAAAATCTCAGAGTCATGCTGTTCATCCGTACTCAGTGCATCGGTCTCATTAACTTCTTCACTGGCTGAAATTGTGTGTTCTTCTGTAGACTCAGAGTTTTCCACTGTTTTTGGTTCTTGTTTAGACTCTGATTCAAGTGTTGTTTTTTTCTCATCAGAAAAAGCCTCTTGCTGTGCAAGGTCGATCGTTTCTTCATTCGAGGATGGCCGATCACCTAAGTGCTCCTCCATTTTTCCAATCGGAACATTTTTAAAGTCAGACCAGCGAATATCATCGTTTTTGTTTTGTAGCTCTTCTGGCGTAACGGAAGAGTCAGATGATAGTTCCTGTTCATTCTCCTTTGCTTGGTTCCATTGAAACCCGCAATTGGGACAAACGGGTGTTTCTTCTATTGCTTGAAATCCACATTCAGGACATGTCTTCTTCATTGATTCAAACTGACTCCTTTTGTTTTTTGCATTTCCTTCTATGAAGCAGTACCCTACCAGATCAAACGCTTGACGCGCTCACTGCTTCCTATTTCAAAGACCGACAAATAATGGGTCTTTTTTCGCATTTCTTTTTTATTACTCAATTGTGCAGATGCACAAAATTAAATTTATCACATTCTAGGCAATTAGCCAACACTTGCTTGGTTACGTTTTTATTAAGTTCTTTACTTATCCTATGGAGAGATGACAAAACCTGAACAAAAAAGACTTTCCAAAGGGAGCCTTTGGAAAGTCAATAAACCTTAATTATTCTAAGAAATCTTTCAATTGTTTTGAACGAGATGGGTGGCGTAGTTTCCGTAACGCTTTTGCTTCAATTTGACGAATCCGTTCTCTGGTTACCCCAAAGACTTTGCCGACTTCTTCTAAGGTCCGAGTACGGCCATCATCGATTCCGAAACGCAAGCGTAGCACATTTTCTTCACGGTCAGTTAACGTATCCAATACATCTTCTAATTGCTCTTTCAAAAGCTCATAAGCCGCATGCTCTGCCGGACTTGTAGCATCTTGGTCCTCAATAAAATCACCTAGATGAGAATCATCTTCTTCACCGATTGGTGTTTCTAATGAAACGGGCTCTTGAGCGATCTTCAAGATTTCACGAACTTTTTCCGTTGGCAAATCCATTTCTGCGCCGATTTCTTCTGGTGTCGGTTCGCGTCCTAAGTCTTGCAATAATTGCCGTTGGATACGAATCAATTTGTTGATGGTTTCCACCATATGCACTGGGATCCGAATGGTTCGAGCTTGGTCAGCGATGGCACGAGTGATCGCTTGACGGATCCACCAGGTCGCATAGGTCGAGAATTTAAACCCTTTGCGATAATCAAATTTCTCAACGGCTTTCATCAAGCCCATGTTTCCTTCTTGGATCAAATCAAGAAATTGCATTCCCCGACCCACATAACGTTTGGCGATGCTGACTACCAAACGTAAGTTGGCTTCTGCCAAACGCTGTTTCGCTTCTTGGTCGCCTTCTTCGATTTTCAGAGCGAGAGCCACTTCTTCTTCTGCGGTCAAAAGCGGTACCCGACCGATCTCTTTCAAGTACATCCGCACAGGGTCATTGATTTTCACACCAGTCGGTGCAGACAAATCTTCTTGAGGTTGGGTTTCTTGTCGTTTTTCATTACTCTTTAAACTATGGACTGAAGGCTCTCCATTTTCATCCACGACACTGATGCCGGAATCCTCCAGTTTTTGAATTAGTTTGTCCATTGCATCAGCATCCAAAGTATAAGGCGTTGCTAAACGATTGGTAATGTCATCGTAAACAACTTGCCCCTTTGTTTTGTTTTCTCGGATGTATTCGGCAACTGCTTTGTCATACGTTTTTTTTGTTTCTTCTGCCATGAAAGAAAGCCCCTTTCAGTTCGCTATTTAGCTTGTTTCAACCGTTTGGTCAAATCAATGATTTCGATTGCAAGTTCAAGTTCTAATTGCTGGTTTCCTATTTGTCTTGCTTCTTGCTGCTGGATTCGTTTTTGATTGATTTCTTCAGCAATGCCCGACTTTTGAAAGACCTGCAGAATGTCCTGAAATTCTTGTTCAGACCCTTCCTCAGAAGCTTTAAGATCTGCAATATCGATCACCATTTTTTTCATTGAATCTTCTTTTAAAAAATCTAAGAACTTTGCTAAAACAAAGTGTTCTTCTGTTTCCATATACGCATCAAACAGCAGATACAGTTGTTGATAACGATCATGGATAAAGGATATACCACTCGCTCGAAAGCGATGGTTTAACGTACTGTCATGAAATAAACGGTACAATAATAATTCTTGCGCTTTTTCCACCTGTGTTTTGGGCTGCTGCCGTGTAGGCGGCGTAAAGACCACAGGGGTGTCTGTTGGCGGCGGTGGCGCTACATCTTGCATCGTCCGTTGCTCTTGCCGGTTTTGCTTGAGCTGCTGCTGCAAGGTCTCACGACTCAAATTGAACTCTGTAGACAACTGAGTCAAATAGCGGTCTTGCTCCAACAAAGAATCCACACGCTGCAATTCATTTAAAACAACTTGGACATAGTCCAGTTGCTCCTTCTCATTGGCTAAATTGCGATTCATCCGATGATAATCCATCTTGAAGGCAAAAACGGTTTCTTTGCCGTGGACAGCTAGTTTATAAAAAGCTTCTGTCCCATATTTGCGCAAATACTCATCTGGGTCCATCCGTTCCGGCACTCGCACCACAGATAATTTCAAACGACTATTGTTTTGCAGAAGCTCTATCCCGCGGTTTGTCGCTTCAACCCCTGCACTATCTCCATCGTAACAAAGAATCACTTCTTGTGCCACTCGCTCGATATGGGCGATCTGCTGATTGGTCAAGCTGGTCCCCATTGAGGCGATCCCATTTTCGATTCCTGCCTGCCAAGCGGCGATCACGTCCATAAATCCTTCAAATAAATACACTTGGCCATCTTTGCGCATCGCACGGCGTGCTTTGTCAAAGTTGAACAGAACCTCGCGCTTGTTGAAAAGGATCGTTTCTGGACTATTTAAATATTTCGGCTGGTCTTGATCACCAACTTTTTCGCTTGCTAGCCAACGACCAGAAAAACCAATTGTTTTTCCTTGAGGATTACGGATCGGAAACATGATTCGTTGGTAAAAGCGGTCTGCCAATGAGCCATCGTTTCGTTGAACAAAGAGCCCTGTATCAGGAAAAAATTCAGTTTTGGCTTGTTCATTCAAAAAGACTTTCTCCAAAAACGAGCGTTCATTCGGCGCAAAACCAATATTGAATTCTTCGATCAATGCCATCGTCAATCCGCGATCCAATAAATAATCAAGCGCTTCTTGGCCAGCAGCCGTATTCACCAACATGTGATGATAGACCTCGGCGGCTTTTTCATGCAGCGCAATCAATTGACTCGTTTGTGAGGTCGCTTCATTGATGCCTTCTGATTGCTGGTATTGCGGATCAAGAGGAATATCGTTCATTTCTGCTACTTTGACGACTGCTTCAGGAAAACTGATGCCTTCAAGCTCTTGCAAAAAACCGTAAACATTGCCCCCACGACCGCAACCAAAACAATGAAAAATTTGTTTGTCTTCTGCAACGGAAAAAGAAGGTGATTTCTCATTATGGAAGGGACACAAACCAAAATAATTCTTTCCAGATTTCTTTAACTGGACATACTGTCCCACGATATCAACAATATTGCTACGTTCGCGAATGTCGTCAATGATCGTTTGAGGAATTCGTGCCATCCACTCACCTCCATTTGGTAAGTATTCATCGTTTACTAGGTAAAAAAACGCACTAATAGGTATCAGTGCGAAGAATAATTAGACGGAATCACTCATAATGATTTTACCATATTCTATTTGTATTTCAAGCTTTTTTACTTCAGTTATTTTGTGACGATCAGGAAAAGAACCCTGCCGTAACATCGATTTTCCATCGGTTCAATTTTATTAGATCCGCATAGAACATGTTGCCGCCATTGTGATACAAATGACCGCCATTATAAAAGACCGATTGGATGCCCCAATAACGATAGGTTTGTTCTGTATCATTGCCTAATAACGGGGATAAAACCTCTCTGGAATATGTTTCTGCTAATTCTAAGGTGTTCACGCCACCCCGTTCAGCGACATAATCAATATAATCTGTACCAAAATTATAAGCCTGGACTGCGGTCCAAAGATCACAGTTCATTTGCTCTGCTTTTTCGATCAACTCGGCTAAATAAGAAACCCCTTGTTCGATGCTTTGTTCTGGCGTATCAAATTGGTTTTGTTTTCCATATACACTTTCAGAACTTTGCATCGGATCATTGCCTTGTCCTTTTGACTCCGTCAGCATGATACTCATTGCTAAAGACTGATATTCAGAGATGTCGTGGGCTTGTGTCTGCTGTGCGATTTCCGCTTCATACGCATAGACAGCTTTCAATGCCGTGTAGTTTCGATAGCCCCAAACCCCTGCTCCAATCAGCAGCACCAAGAGTGCAAGCTTCAGTACAAATCCTAGGAAACGTCGAATTTTTCTCATCAAATACATCCCATCTTTTCTAAGTCAGAATCTATCGTACTATGAAATGAACAGGCTGACTAGAATTTTTTCTCTCCTAAAAAATCCTTAATAAAATCACAAGATTATTTAGAAAAAAACAAGCAATCCTAAGCTGATGAAGGAATTGTTGCTGGTTTGACATGAAAAAGGAAACAGTGCTCCTTCAGATAATGGAAGCACTGTTTCACTGTTTTTTATTTTTCGATCGTGGTCACGATACCAGAACCAACTGTTCGTCCACCTTCACGAATGGAGAAGGTCGTTCCATTTTCCACAGCGATTGGATGGATCAATTCCACATCGATCGTTACGTTGTCACCAGGCATAACCATTTCCGTTCCTTCTGGTAAAACGATATTCCCAGTTACGTCCGTTGTACGGAAGTAAAATTGTGGGCGATAGTTATTAAAGAATGGGGTATGGCGACCGCCTTCTTCCTTTGTCAACACATAGACTTCTGCTTGGAATTTCGTATGTGGTGTGATGGAACCTGGTTTTGCTAACACTTGGCCCCGTTCAATTTCATCCCGGGTGATTCCCCGTAATAATACCCCTACGTTATCACCAGCTTCCCCAAAGTCCATCGTCTTACGGAACATTTCTACTCCTGTCACGACTGCTTTTTGTGTTTCAGGTTTGATTCCGACGATTTCTACTTCATCACCGACTTTTACTGTTCCGCGATCGATCCGACCGGAAGCAACGGTTCCCCGTCCAGTAATTGAAAAGACATCTTCGATCGGCAATAATAATGGTTTATCAGTGTCTCGTTCAGGTGTTGGGATATATTCATCTACCGTATCCATCAGCGTTAAGATCGCTGCTTCAGCCTCTGGGTCACCTTCCAAGGCTTTTAAGGCAGAGCCTTTGATCACAGGAATGTCATCACCTGGAAAATCATATTCAGTCAGCAATTCTCTGACTTCCATTTCAACTAAATCGATCAACTCATCATCATCGACAAGGTCTGTTTTATTTAAAAAGACGATCAAATGTTTCACACCCACTTGACGAGAAAGCAAAATATGTTCACGGGTTTGCGGCATTGGGCCATCTGTCGCTGATACGACCAAGATTGCGCCGTCCATTTGGGCAGCCCCTGTAATCATATTTTTCACGTAATCCGCGTGTCCTGGTGCATCGATATGGGCATAGTGCCGTTTTTCTGTTTCGTATTCTACATGGGCAGTATTGATGGTGATACCACGTTCGCGTTCCTCAGGAGCCGCGTCGATACTTGCGTAATCTTGCGGATTGGCAAGTCCTTTTTTCCCAAGAACTGTGGTAATAGCAGCAGTCAAGGTTGTTTTCCCATGGTCGACGTGTCCTATCGTTCCGATATTAACATGGGGTTTGCTACGATCATAATGTTGTTTTGCCATATTGTTTCCCTCCTAGAGAAAGTTGAGTCGTTCTTTGACTCGAATCATATTTTGCGATTTACGCTTCCAAATTCATAAGTATCAACTTATTTTTTGTAAGTTTAAATCTACTCTTATTATAGGTCAAAATTAGTCAAAGTCAAGTGAGATGTCTCGTCTGCTAATCCCTAAGAATTTCTTTGCTTTTTTCGATCTATTGGACGTAGGACAATTTTTATGAATAATAGAAGATGAGGTGAGAAATGTGAAAAAAATCATTGCAACGCTGGTTTTTGCAGCAATTTTCCTTGGTGGCTGTTTTGCTACTTATCATTATTACTATGGTGGAAGTGACTACTATACAGTCATCAGGGATGCCGGCGAGCACGACACGGAAATTAGTGATAACGGAGTTGCCGAAGATGTCTACCGTTACACACAAGACGCTTACAGTTCCTCTGGAGAAGTCAAAACGGTCAAAATGAATGAGCACCGTTCCGCGCCTTTAAGAGAAGGTGCCTATTTGAAATTATTGGTCAATCCTAATAAAGGTGTTCTGAGCTGGGAAGAAGTTTCTGAAGAAGACATTCCCAAAGCCGCCCTTGAGAAACTGACCGATCAATAATTGCTGATATTGATCAAAGATATCCAGAAAAAAAGCAGAGACTCCTCATTACTTAAAGAGGAATCTCTGCTTTTTTGTGCTCGTTCTATGTTGTTAGCTCCGCATCATCCACACATAAGACCTTTGTCCTACATCCGATTAATTACTTCTTCTACATTTTTGATCGTTACGGAAATCGTTCCGTCTGGATTATTGATAAATTCGATCAAATTTGGATCTCGGTAAACATCCAAAGGAACGATCAATTCGATCCCGTTAGATAATTTTAGTTTTTGTTTCCCGAATTTTTTCTCTGAGATCTCACGGACATCCCGCATCATTGGTGCCTGATTGACAAATCCTTTTTCAGCCACTTCTTCTTGAAAAGAAAGCTGAGCGGTAATATTGTCTTTAAAGACTTTTTGCGCCACTTCACTGACATCAATGTGTCCTGACTCTTCGATCGTGTCGTAAACCGCTTCTTTTAGATCGGCAACAACGTTATAGGTAGGTGTTTCAAATTTCTGACCAATTTTTTCCGCTACTTTTTTGATGACTTTGACGTTTTCTTCTAACGAGGGAATCGGTTCGGCATCAATGACTTTCGTTGAAAAGTAGGCATATTTTTCACCTGAAAAGCTATATTTCTTTTCAATCAGTTCAAAGTCTAAGCTCTCCACATCAATTGTGATCCCTTCATCGGCCTTTTGAGTTTTACCTGCTAGTAAGGCACGATGCAAAATCAGATTGTTTTCGATCCCAGCTTCCCCATTATCAATAAAGTGCGTATAGCCGTCTTGATAGTTGACCTTCAAAAACGCCAACTGCATTCTTGTATCAAATTCATACAAGACCACAAAGGCATCCGCACTTGGTGCATCTTCACTTTCCTTGTACGCTTCATACCACCGTTGGACGATCGCTTCACTGGCTGCGACAAAGTCTTTGGGTGCTTGTTTGACCAGTTGAGCGATCATTGATGTTTCGAGTAAACGCCCTGTTTTGGTTTGCGGTGTTGCAAGTTTCTGTATTTTTTTCGTCAAATAATCGCGGATGTATTCCGTGGTCAAATCGAGTTCAACTTGAGAAAAAACCGGATCACCAGTTTGACGGTCAATAATGTGTAATATCGCATGTTTCAAATAAATATCCATTAGTTACGCTCCTTATCCATTTGTCTAGTGTACAAAAAAAATAGGCGAACTGACAAGAGCCAAACGTCATTTTTCTTATTGGCCACTTCCTTTTTGAAAGATGCATTCATTGGAAAATCCGTCCTCGTCTGCTAAACTAAAGGTATCACAGAAAACGGAGGAATGAACATGAACAGCTATACGTTATCAAACAATGTAACCATCCCTGAGTTAGGTTTTGGCACATGGCAAACACCAGACGGCGACGTTGCCGTAGCATCAGTCAAAAAAGCACTGGAAGTAGGTTACCGCCATATTGATACAGCCCAAGGCTATAAAAATGAAGCCAGTGTTGGTCAAGCGATCAAAGAAAGCGGCATTCCCCGCGAAGAACTCTTTTTGACTACAAAATTGTGGAATGCGAACCATTCCTATGATCTTGTGATGTCTTCTTTTGAAGAGTCCTTAGAGAAACTACAAACAGACTATATCGATCTTTTCTTAATCCATTGGCCAAACCCAGTAGCCTTTCGTGACAACTGGCAAACAGCGAATGCAGAAACATGGCGCGCTTTTGAAGAACTGTATCAGGCAGGCAAAATCAAAGCGATCGGGGTCAGCAACTTCTTGCCTCATCATTTTGAAGAATTGAAAAAAACAGCGACCATCTTCCCAATGGTCAATCAGATTTTCCTTGCACCTGGCGAGTTACAAGAAGAAGTGGTAACTTATTGCCAAGAACACGATGTATTGCTTGAAGCATACAGCCCATTAGGTACCGGGAAGATATTTGATGTACCAGAAATGAAAGCATTAGCTGAAAAGCATCAAAAATCAATCGCTCAAGTTGCATTACGCTGGTCTTTACAACATGGTTTCTTGCCATTACCAAAATCAGTCACATCGAGTCGGATCGAAGAAAACATCCATGTCTTTGATTTTGAGCTATCTGAAGAAGACATGAAAACGATCGATCAATTAGATGGTGTCGTTGGGAAAGCGACCAATCCAGATACGACAGGGTTTTAATTTTACTCTCTATAAGGAGAAGCCTATGAAGACAACTGATTTGATTCACCTCTCCCCTGCTGTTCAAAAAGCCTTACATGCTGATTTTGTTTTTCTTGTATGGCCAGACAAAGTCCAACATTTTCCGGCGCGTCAATGGTCGTCTAGCGACTATCAGCAGATGCTGGCTGAGAAACTCACTGGGGAAGTACGCTTTTTTCTTTGGGAAAACTACTTAGTCGCCACTGGAGACAAGGAGCTTTTGATCCTAATGCCTAAGTACCATCAAATCAATGATCTAGTAGAAACGCCAACGCCGCTTCTTTAGCAGCGCTGGCGTTTTTTCAGGAAATATATAATTTTTTTTGTATTTTTTCATGAGAATGACTGTTCTTTTCTGCAAATTTTCCTTATAATCGATAGTGATCGAGAGGAGAAGATTATGAAAAAGAAACAATTAGCAAAATTGAAACAACAATTCCGCCCGTCTTATGAAACAGCTCGACAACAGTTGTTTACAGCGATCGAGCGCAAAACAGCAGATAAGTTCGACCTTCCGACAACTGTTTATATCAATCCTAAAAATCAAGAGGAATTATTGATTGAATTGTTGAAGGAAACACCCAAAGAACAAAAAATCGCTGTTCCTTTAGATGAGAACTTCAAAATCGTCGTGAAACGAATTCAACGCTTAGAAGCTGGCTTACTTGATCGTTTCAGCGACAACTTAGTCGATGAGATCGCTGCTTACTGGTTACCGACCAATCCGCAAGAAAGTGCGGCACCTACCTCCGCTCCTGCGAAAGAACCAGCAGAAGTGAAGGAAGAAACGGCACCAACTATACCTGCATCAACTAAAACTAAAGAAGTGGAAAAATCAACGGCTGATGATTCTGACGAATCCATGACTTTTTCAGCATTTGCCGAAAAAATCGCAGCATTCCCTAAATTTTCTGCAAAACAATCTTCAGGAGAAACGACCGTGATCGAAGCTTCCCCGAAAGAAGATCGTGTTCTAGCAACAATTTCTGAAACAGAAAGTGATACTTTTACCATCGAAACCGCTCTAGAACGCAAATACAAAGTAAAACTAGAAGTCATTCCATTGATCGAGGCGTATGCCCACACGGCGATTTCTAAACGATAAACAAAAGGTTCTCTAGGAATTTCCCTAGAGAACCTTTTTTAGTTGCGTATTTCTGTTAAAAATTTACGGGCTTGCTCTTGGTTCATTTGACTCGCCGCTCGCAGCTTAGCTGCCAGCTGATCGATCTCAGTTCCTTTTGCCCCAACTGAAATAGCTAATGAACGGGCTTGCATGCTCATATGGCCTTGCTGAATTCCTTCTGAAACCAATGCCCGCAAAGCTGCCAGATTCTGAGCCAACCCGACACTTGCCGCCAGCGAAGCTAACTCACTCGCCGTTTCAACACCGGTCAAAGCCAACGCCGCTTGGGCTTTTGGCAATACTTTTGTGGCACCCCCGACTGTGGCGATCGCCAACGGAAGTGTGATACTACCAATCAAACAGTCTTCTACTATTTTCCAAGAAGTCAGCCCTTGCATGCGACCATTACGGGCAGCATAGCCATGACAAGCTGCCGAAACGGCGCGAGTGTCATTTCCGGTAGCCAAAATCAGCGCTTCAACGCCATTCATGATCCCTTTGTTATGGGTGGCGGCACGATATGGATCAATCTTGGCAAAATCAGCTGCATGAACGATTTTTTCGGCAACCTGTCTACCCTTTCCGATCTTGCTCAGTTTGTCAAAAGGCACGGAGCAAGTGGCTGTTACTAACGATTCCGTGGCAAGATTACTTAAAATACTAAAGAGAATTTCTTCTTCTGGGAACCACTTCCGAAAGAGGTCGGCCACTCCTTCTAAAATCGAATTGATGATGTTGGCGCCCATGGCATCTTTGACATCAACCAACAAATCGATTGAGACATAGGCTGTTGCTAATTCAGATTCTGTTGGCGAGAAGTTCCGACTAATCACTCGTCGTAAGCCCCCACCGCGTTTTACGATCGAGGGATACGCCGCGTTCGCCACTGCAAAAATCGCCGCTTGCTCTGTGTTGACTTTTGCCAAAATGGCATCCGGGTCCTGAACAGTCATAAAGACGATCTGGCCTCGAAGCAAACGTTCTTGACTGGTCGTTGTAATGGGCCCAGCCATTTTTGCTCCATTGCTCATCGCTGCAATCACAGAAGGTTCTTCTGTGGCTAACGGGACATTGTATCTCTTGCCATTCACTTGCAGATTCAACCCCACACCTAAGGGAATCTCCACTTCACTGATCTGGTTTTCGATCAAGTGATTGGAAATTTCCTTGTCTAATGCCATTTCTTGAAAAACCAAGGATTCGGCTGCTGTGATCGCCCCTTGTGCTTCAAGAAAGGTTAGTCGTTCGTTAGGCGTAAGGGCGTAAAACTTTTTTTTTTCTGTTTTTTCTGATGCCGACTCTTCATGAAAATCGGTTTGACTTGCTGCCGCCGAAGGGTTTTCTAACAGCATCGCTAGCCCTAACCCGCCACCGACACATAAAGAGGCGATCCCATAACGTTCTTGTGTGTCTTTTAGCTGATAAGCGACGGTCGTTGCGATCCGAGCACCGGTTGCTCCAATCGCATGGCCAAGGGAAATGCCCCCACCGTAACGGTTGACTTTCTTGGGATCCAAACCAAGTTCACGTTCTACTACGATCGAGGAAGCTGCAAAGGCTTCATTGATTTCAAAAATACCGATATCTTCAATCGACAGTGCTTGCTTTTTCAGCAAAGTATCGATTGCTTTGATTGGTGAGATTCCCATGATCTCTGGGGCAAAGCCAACTTCAACGATCTCTTTGATCACTGCCAGATAAGGAATCTGATGCTCCTCACAATAGCTTTTTGAGGCGATCAAGACCATGGCAGCCCCATCATTGATGGTTGAGGCATTCCCAGCAGTCACCGTACCGTCCTTTTTGAAAACCGTTTTTAGTTCAGCTAATTTTTCGACTGTCGTAGCGGCGCGAATGCCTTCATCCTGGGAAACGGTAGCAGACTTTTCGGTCACGGGTACGATCTCTTGCTCAAATTTCTTTTCCGCTTGTGCTTTGGCAGCCTTCATTTGGGAGTGGTAGGCAAATTCATCTTGTTCTTGTCGAGTGATGCCATATCTTTCTGCAACAGTTTCAGCCGTTAAGCCCATCGGTTTGCTGCTAAAAGCGTCTGTTAAGCCATCATGCATCATTGTTGATACTGGATTTGAATACTGATCATCCGCCTTGTTATAATAACTGAATAGCGGCGCATTCGTCATACTTTCGATCCCACCAGTCAAGACGACTGATGCCTTGTTTAACTGAATTTGCTCCATGCCCATTAGAATCGCTTTCATTCCCGAACCGCAAACTTCGTTGATCGTTGAGGCTGGAATATCTGAAGAAAGCCCACTTTGCAGGGAAACTTGGCGACTTGGATTTTGCCCACTGCCTGCTTGCAGGACATTTCCGATAATCACTTGTGCGATATGTTCTTTTGCTTGTTGGTTTCTTGCCAACAAGGCTTTCGCAGCAATTGTTCCTAACTCTACTGCTGAATATTCTTTTAATGACCCATGGTATTTGCCAATTGGCGTTCTTAGTGCGTCGATAATGACAACTTCTTCCACGTACGTCACCTCCTCTTGAAATATATCATTAAATCCTCCAAAAAAGAATACCCCACATCAGCTTGCTGTGCCCTTTTCTACTTTCTTTAATAAAGTTTAAATTCTAATCAATTCTTTTTCATTTTTTTCAAAAAATATGATACCTTAGAACGTGTAGCCTACTAAGTACGTAGAACATAAAGGAGCGACGGAATGAACGTTGGTATTGATAAAATAAATTTTTATGTCCCCCCCTATTTTATAGATATGGTTGATCTAGCTCACGCCCGAGAGGTCGACCCAAATAAATTTACGATCGGGATCGGTCAAGATCAAATGGCGGTCAATAAAAAAACGCAAGATATCGTCACCTTTGCCATGCATGCGGCAAAAGATATCCTCACAAAAGAAGATTTACAAGCAATTGATATGGTGATCGTCGGCACAGAATCCGGCATCGATGAATCAAAGGCTTCGGCAGTGGTTTTGCATCGCCTATTGGGTATTCAACCATTTGCCCGCTCCTTTGAAATCAAAGAAGCGTGTTATGGCGCAACAGCAGGCTTACAGTTTGCTAAAGCCCACGTACAAGCCAATCCACAAAGCAAAGTTTTGGTGGTGGCTTCAGACATCGCCCGGTATGGCTTAGCTTCCGGTGGAGAGCCCACTCAAGGCGTAGGTGCAGTTGCTATGCTGATCTCTGCAGATCCAGCGATTTTGCAGTTGGATAACGATAATTTGATGTTGACGCAAGACATTTATGATTTTTGGCGTCCCGTTGGTCATCAATATCCAATGGTAGATGGCCACTTGTCAAATGCCGTCTATATCGATTCCTTTAAACAAGTTTGGCAAGCCCATTGCGAAAAAACGCAACGCACAGCAAAAGATTACGCTGCATTGAGTTTCCATATTCCTTATACAAAAATGGGAAAAAAAGCCTTATTGGCTGTTTTTGCCGAAGAAGAAGAAACGCAACAAGAACGCCTGATGGCTCGCTATGAAGAATCGATCGTTTACAGTCGTCGTACCGGCAACTTGTATACGGGTTCATTGTACCTAGGCTTGATCTCTTTATTGGAAAATTCCTCCAGCTTGCAAGCCAATGATCGGATAGGACTGTTTAGTTACGGCTCAGGAGCGGTTGCTGAATTTTTCAGCGGCGTATTGGTACCCGGTTATGAAAAACAGTTAGCACAAGCTGCTCACCAAACGTTACTTGATGCCCGTCAAAAACTAACGATCGCTGAATACGAAGCAATGTTCAATGAGACCATCGATATTGATCAAGATCAATCCTTTGAGGATGATCTGCTTTACAGTATTCGTGAAATAAAAAATACCATTCGTTATTATAAAGAAGAAAACGAGTGATGTTAAGAAAAACTTTGTTTATTTTCAAGCAAGAAAGCTTGATGAAACAAAGTTTTTTTCTTTCTTTTTAATTTGTTGAAACAAAGCATCTTTTTCAGACTTTTTCTGATTGTTATTCAAAAATTTTCAGATAATTCAGGAAAAACATTTGACAGTCCGCTTTTTTTTGTCTATACTAAAAACAATTCAAGTATGGAGGAACTTTTTTATGTTAAAAACGACCGTGTCCCCACAACTGAATATCTTTTACTTTAGCTACTTTAGATAGTTTGTATTCATAACACATTATGGATGCAAACCGCAAAACGAGTTTTGTTTGTATCTATGATGGCTAAAGCATTTTAACTTGAACTTGCAGCCATGTAGAAAATCTTCTAAATGGTTGCCAATATACGTTTACGCTTGGTATAGGATCGAATCCATTTAGACGATTGTCTGAATGGATTTTTTTGTTCAGGTAAACCCCAATTAAAAAAGAAACGTTTATAGGAGGAGTTACAATGAAAATGAAAAAATGGATCACAACTGGATTATTAACGGCTTCACTACTGGCACTGGCAGCTTGTGGGGAATCAAACAATGCTTCTGAGGGAAACGACGGATCAAAAACAGTCGGTGTCTTGCAACTCGTGGAACATGGCTCCTTGAATGCCGCCTACGAAGGATTTAAAGAAGGCTTAGCAGAAGCGGGCTACACAGAAGGTGAAAACCTGACGATCGAATACCAAAATGCGCAAAACAGTCAAGACAACTTAAAAAGTATGAGCGAACGCCTAGTGAATGCCAACCCTGATCTTTTATTGGGCATCGCTACCCCTGCTGCTGTTTCGTTAGCAAATGAAACCACTGATACCCCAATCGTGGTTACCGCAGTTACTGATTTAGTTGGGGCAAAATTAGCCGACTCAAATGAAGAACCCGGTCGCAACATCACCGGTACGTCAGACATGGTACCCATTGAGCAGCAGATCAATTTGCTGTTAAGCATCGTCCCTGACGCCAAGACGATCGGCATTATGTATAATGCAGGTGAAGCTAACTCGAAAATTCAAGCAGACTTGGCAGAAGAAGCCTTAAAAGCTGCTGGAGTCGACGTTAAAGTATTGACCGCCAATACCACCAATGATGTGCAGCAAGTGACCACTAGCCTGGCAAAAGATGTCGATGGCATTTATATTCCAACAGATAATACCTTTGCCTCTGCTGCTGCAATCGTCGGTGAAGTGGCGAAAGAAACCAAAACACCGATCGTCGCAGGTTCCGTGGAACAAGTCGATGATGGAGCTCTAGCAACTTATGGTATTGACTATAAATCACTAGGCATTCAAACAGGAAAACTAGCAGCAAAAATTTTAGATGGCGATGCAGAACCAGCTACCACACCCGTTGAAACAGCGGAGAATTTAGAGTTAGTCGTCAATGAAGAAATGGCTGCAGCTTTAGGGATTGATCCTGCCAGCATCACTGCCCCAGAATAACCATACTATTTTAGATTTGAGGAAATCATATGAATTTAGTCGACACGTTCTTACTATTACTACAATCTGCCACCTCTCAAGGGATCCTTTGGGCATTGCTGGCAATCGGAGTATTTTTGACCTTCCGTATTCTGGATATCGCTGATTTAACTGCAGAAGGAAGTTTTCCATTAGGTGCAGGGATCGCTGCAATCAGTATTACGAATGGCGTCTCCCCCATACTAGCCAGTTTGATGGGCTTTGGCGGTGGCATGTTAGCCGGCTTGGTATCCGGACTACTGCATACAAAACTAAAGATCCCAGCCTTGTTGGCCGGGATCATCACGATGACTGGGCTTTATTCCATCACAAATCGTGTGATGGGTGCTCCCAACATTGCCTTGTTAGGACAAGACACGGTCTTCACCCAATTTCAAGCAATGGGTCTGACCAAAAACAATGCCGTGATTCTTGCGGGCTTTCTCTTCGCAGCTATCGTCATTTTGTGCTTGTTCCTCTTTTTCCGTACAGAGATCGGCTTAGCATTGCGCGCAACAGGCGATAATTTAGCTATGAGTGAAGCCAACGGCATCAACACCGATAATATGAAGATCATCGGTTACATGATCTCTAATGGCTGTATCGCCCTTTCAGGTGCTCTTTTAGCCCAAAACAACGGTTTTGCTGACCTAAACTCCGGAATCGGTACGATCGTGATTGGCTTAGCATCGATCATTATTGCAGAAGTTTTATTTGCCAATAAATCTTTGCTTTTGCGGTTGATCACCATCGTGATTGGAGCGATCGTTTATCGCTTTATCCTGGCCGTCGTTTTCGAGTTCAATGTCGAAGCCAATGATATCAAACTGGCATCCGCAATCGTCTTAGTCATCTGCCTCTCGTTACCGCAGCTTCGTTCAAAACTAGGACTTAAAAAGATGCTGCCAAAAACCAAAGGAGGCCAATCCTAATGACTTCAGTCTTAACAATCGAAAATCTACACCAAACCTTTGAAAAAGGGACGATCAATGAGAACCATGTCTTGCGAGGCATTGACCTGACGATGAATGCCGGAGATTTTATCACGATCATCGGTGGCAATGGTGCCGGAAAATCGACCCTTTTAAACAGTATTGCAGGAACGATCCCAACAGAACAAGGAAAAATCACCTTAGATGGGAAAGACATCACCCGTTTATCCGTTACGAAACGCTCAAAGGATATTAGCCGAGTCTTTCAAGATCCACGTATGGGGACAGCGGTTCGTTTGACTGTTGAAGAAAACTTAGCACTTGCTTACAAACGGGGCCAAGTCCGAGGGTTTGCGACAGGCGTCAAAGCAAAAAATCGCGCGTTTTTCCAAGAAAAATTAGCCAGTCTAAACTTAGGCTTAGAAAATCGTCTTTCTGCCGAGATCGGTTTGTTATCAGGCGGACAGCGTCAAGCGATTACCCTCTTGATGGCAACATTGCAACAACCTAAATTGATTTTATTAGATGAACATACCGCTGCCCTAGATCCAAAAACCTCGTTGACTGTCATGGCATTGACCGATCAATTGATTCGTTCACAGCAGTTGACGGCCTTCATGGTTACTCATGATATGGAAGATGCCATTCGCTATGGCAATCGCCTGATCATGCTTCATCAAGGCAAGATCGTCGTGGATATTGCCGGTGAGCAAAAGCAACATTTAACAGTCCCTGAATTGATGGAAATGTTCCATCAAAATAGTGGTGCTGAATTAAAAGATGACCAACTGCTCTTACGCTCTTAACAAGCAAAAAGACACGTAGAAAGGAACCCCCTTCTACGTGCCTTTTTTGATTCTTCCAAATGATTGGCAAAATCCTTACTTTGCTTCATTTTCCGCAATGATATCTGTGACCTTCATCAAGCGGGTCAATGTTGCTCGTTCGTCTTCTGCCAGATTGCTTTCGATGTATTGAATGGTTTCCGTCAGCTTGGGAATCGTCATATACTCTAACGCATTGACTCTTCGCCTCGTCCGCTCGATCTCATTGGCCATCAGTTGACAGGTTTTCTCGATTTCGGCCAACTGAAGCATCACTGGCAGCATCTGATCAAGATGAGACAACGAGAGATCCAGCTCACTGGTGGTACTTACAAAACCGTAGGAAAAGTCATCATCGGAGCTCTCTTCTTCGTAAACAGGATTTAACACTGGCACATCCATATTCATGATGGTCCGACTTTGTACATCTAGGGTCACTTTATTTAAAGGGATCATAAATGCTTCTTGCAAAACGACATCGGGAATACTACTAGAAGCCAGCACATACTCTTCCATCCCTGCTTGCAGCGCAGTTTCCATTTTTTTACGAAGCTCCTGGTTTTTCTTTACTAGCTGAATGAATTGGCGCACCAGCTCATCTTGCTTGTCTTTCAATAATTTGTGACCACGGGTTGCCGTCGTCAGCCGTTTTTTCAAACGACTTAGTTCCATCCGAGTTGGATTGACATTTAAGATCGCCATTAAGAACTCACATCCTCGTCCGTTGGGTAATAGGCGTCGATAAATTCTTCTTTGATACGGCTCAACTCTTGTTTTGGCAAGGTAGCTAATAGCTTCCAGCCTAAATCTAACGTTTCTTCAATCGTCCGGTTGGTTTCAAATCCCTGGTTGACATACTCTTTTTCGAAAAGATCTGCAAAACGCGCGTACTTTTTATCAAGATCAGACAAGGCAGACTCTCCTAAAACGATCGATAACTCTTTGGCAGCTTTCCCATCGGAATAGGCGGCATAAATTTGATTCATCGTTGCCGCATGATCTGCACGGGTCTTACCTTCTCCCGTTCCTTTGTCCTTCAACCGAGAAAGACTTGGCAAAATATCCACTGGCGGATTGATATTGCGTTTGTAAAGGTCCCGCGACAAAATGATTTGTCCTTCTGTGATATAGCCAGTCAAATCAGGAATCGGGTGGGTTTTATCGCCATCTGGCATCGTTAAGATCGGAATCTGTGTGACCGATCCTTCTTTGCCCATCAAACGTCCTGCCCGTTCATACAGTGTAGCTAAGTTGGTGTATAGATACCCTGGGTAGCCGCGACGTCCCGGAACTTCTCGGCGGGCAGCGGAGATTTCTCGCAATGCTTCGCAGTAGTTCGTCATATCGGTCATGATCACTAAGACGTGCATGCCTTTTTCAAAAGCCAAATACTCTGCTGCAGTCAATGCCATCTTAGGAGTAGCGATCCGTTCGATTGCTGGATCGTTGGCAAGGTTCATAAACAAAACAGATCGATCTAATGCACCGGTTTTGCGGAATTCATCCACGAAAAATTCAGCTTCTTCAAACGGAATCCCAATTGCTGCGAAGACGATCGCAAAATTGCCTTCTTGGCTGGGTACTGTTGCTTGTCGTGCGATTTGAGCAGCGATCTCTTTATGAGGCAAACCAGAAGCAGAAAAGATTGGTAATTTTTGTCCACGAACTAATGTATTTAAATGATCGATCGTTGAGATCCCAGTTTGGATAAATTCATCCGGGAAGTCCCGTGCCATCGGATTGATGGCTTCACCGTTTACATCGATGCGTTTTTCGGGCAAGATTCTCGGGCCATTATCTTTTGGTTTTCCTAAACCGTCAAAAACCCGACCCATCATATCTAGAGAAACCCCTAAAGTTAAACCAGTTCCTAGAAACCTTGCTTTGCTTTCTTCAGCACTCAAATTACTTGTACCCTCAAATACTTGGACAACAGCATTGTCATCACTGACTTCCAGTACTTGTCCTTGACGGATCTCGCCTGTGTCCATGCGGACCTCAACGAGTTCGTCGAATTTAACGCCTCGAACATTTTCGACCACCATTAAAGGGCCGGCAATTTCGGAAACTGTACGATATTCTTTTAACATCAATGAACACCTCCAGTTTCAATGATTCGTTGTAACTTTTCTTTGATGTCATGCTTGATCGTATCCAAGCGGGTCAATTCTTCTTCAGGAATGTATTTGCTGCGGGCGATGCGCTCACGCAGATCAACCGTTCCTTTTGTGATCTCATCTAAGTAAGCACCTAGCTGCAGTGCACGTTGGGCTTGTTCATTAAAGTAAAGAATATTCTCCAACATTTTGAACTGCTTATTGCGAGATGTATACGTGTCAACGTCATCAAAGGCGTTTTGCTGCAAGTAATCTTGTCTCAAAGAACGGGCTGTCATCATTGTCAAACGGTCTCTTTGAGAAAGAGAATCCATCCCTACCAATTGAACGATTTCTTCTAAACGGCTTTCTTCTTGGAGAATCGCCATTGATTCATTGACTAGCTCCGACCAGCGATCGCCTAATAATTGATCTAAATAAGAATTGATTTGATCTTCGTAAAGGGAATAGGAATTCATCCAGTTGATGGAAGGAAAATGCCGTTTTTGCGCCAGCATACTATCCAATGCCCAGAAGACTTTCACGATTCGTAAGGTATTTTGGGTGACCGGTTCTGAGATGTCTCCACCAGCAGGTGAAACCGCACCAATTGCGGTAATGCTTCCTTCCCGAGGTTGTGTGCCTAATGAATGGAAACGCCCTGCTCGCTCATAGTATTCCGCAATTCGACTTCCAAGGTACGCCGGATAGCCTTCATCTCCTGGGATCTCTTGCAATCGTCCACTCATTTCCCGCAGCGCTTCTGCCCAACGTGATGTTGAGTCTGCCATGATAGCAACACTATAGCCCATGTCACGGTAATATTCTGCAATCGTGATTCCTGTATAGATTGAGGCTTCCCGAGCAGCAACTGGCATATTCGACGTATTGGCGATCAAGACCGTTCGTTCCATGATTGACTTGCCGGTATTTGGATCGATCAGTTCAGGAAATTCATTCATAACATCCCGCATTTCATTGCCTCGCTCGCCACAGCCGACATAGACCACGATATCCACATCCGACCATTTAGCAATTTGGTGCTGAACAACCGTTTTTCCGGCACCAAATGGTCCGGGAACGGCAGCTGAGCCGCCTTTTGCCACTGGAAAATAGGTGTCGATGACGCGCTGACCAGTGACCAGCGGTTCGCCTGGATTTAATTTAGCAGTAACGGGACGTGGTTGACGAACCGGCCATTTCTGAACCATCGTCAAGTTTTTTTCACCCTCAATGGTTTCTAAGACACAGATCACTTCAGTAATAGCAAAATTCCCTACCATGATTTCTTTGACGGTTCCTTCATAGTTTGGTGGCACCATGATCTTATGCTCGATCACCGATGTTTCTTGTACTGAACCTAAAATGTCGCCACCTTGTACGGTATCACCGACTTGTACTTGAGGGACAAAGGTCCATTTCTTTTGGCGATTCAGTGGATCGATGGTAACCCCTCGTTCCAAAAAATCACTTTCTGTTTGCGACATAAACGTATCTAATGGTCGTTGGATCCCATCAAACATCTGAGTCAACAAACCTGGTGCTAGTTCGACAGACAATGGTGCGCCTGTCGTTTCCACGGGCTCGCCTGGTCCGATTCCCGCTGTTTCTTCGTATACTTGGATCGAAACCAGCCCTTTTTTGATCTCAATGATCTCACCGATAAGGCCCTTGTCACTGACTTTGCAGATTTCGTGGATTTTTGCGCCACTTAATCCTGAGGCGGTGACCAGTGGTCCCGATACTTTTTCAATTGTGCCAAATGCCACATTTATTCCTCCTAGCTGGCTGACTTGTCTGTTATGAATCTAATATATTCATTCCTACCGCTTTTTCCACATTTTGCTGAATTCGTGCCATGCCGATCCCTAAACTACCCGTACTACTTGGAATCGGAATGATCGCTGGTGTCGGTGCTTCTTCATAGCGGCGAACGATCGGTTCTAATTGTTCGATCAGTCGCTCAGTCAAAAAGATTACCCCATAGGCTTCAGCCATTTCTTCTAGTTGTTGGGCGGCTTCATCCAAATCGCTGACTGGAAAGATGTCGATCCCTAGCCCTTTGAAAGGCAAGATCGAGTTCTTACCACCCATCATTGCTATTTTTTTATGCATAACTATCACGCACCCGACTTCTTAAAATCTCTTCCGGCACCTTATTGATTTTCCCAATCAGGAGAATACGCAAGTTCTTGCTTTCAATTTCCTTGGCGTACAAGTACCCTGCCAATGCTGAAGGGCCAAAAGGAACAATTTTATGTTCTTTGAGCTTCGCCATTAGAAAATTGTCTTTGCGTATATCAAAGGTATTCAAGGTCTTCTTCTCTACCAACTCTTCATAGCTGTGATTGATCAGTTCTTTATAAGGAGTCCCTTGCAAATATGCCACAAATGCCTCAAGGGAAGTCGTGATCTCAGCTAACAATTCTTTTGCAGGTAGGTTTCCATGATCGGCTAAAACTGCGCTGATAAAGCCGCGCTTGCGTTTCATCGCGTAACTGCGCAACGTTGTTGAAATGTTGAAAATATCGATTTGTCGACGAATCAAGCTTTGCAGCAGATCGTCGTCGTATTCTTTGCCAATCGTCCACAATTGTTCCCAATAGTGGTTATCAAAGATGATGTCGATCGATTGGACCTCATGGTAGTTCTCAATATAAGAGAAGACTTCTTCCACACAATCAACCATCTCTTTGGCAACAAGATTGCTTTTTCTGGTCTTGACCAGATCCTTAAGGACGGAAAGCGGCTGGGTACCAATTGGGACAAGGTATTCAGAAAAATCTTCTTGCATGTACGCCGCTTTTACCAAGACTTTCAGATTTTGATAGTCATATTTCAAAGCAAAGAAATCAACGATCGCTTTTTCCGGTGTCAGCTGATACATCGTGTCGTATACCCGTTTCAACTCCGCCATCAACACATGTTCAAAGTCGTGTACACGATCATCCTCGTTGATGAAGTCACCATAAACCGTTTCTTGCAACATACCGTAGATTTCTTCTGCGCTAGCAGCCGAGAGCATCCGCTCATAGCGGCTGCGATCGAATAATTGCGATTCATACGTCCGAATTCTCGTATTTAAGGTATTGTATTTGATGTCATTCATCTGTTTGCACCTGCTTACTGTTCAAAAATCAATTGCAGTAACGTATTGCTTAACTCTTCTTTGTTGGCTTCTAGTAGCGCATCAAAAGTAAAATTCAACTCGATCGCTTCTTGTCGCAACAAAAAGCCACCCTTACGAGGGATCGTTTTATTTACCAGTTTCAGCTGAACATCTGGGGCAGATGCCTGCAATTTAGCGAGGAGCTCCTCATCCACTAAATGGCGGGTCTTCTCACCTAAAAGCAACTCAACCTCACCAGTTAACCTTGCATTCGCCAAGCCATTAGCGATAAACGCATAAAATGCTGCTTGATCCATCGTATTTAAACGGGTCAAAGCCTCAGTAAACAGCTCATCTAAGACCGACTGCTTTGCTGCCAAGACCTTGTTTCTTGATTGAATATGCACATCTGAGATTTCCAAATACATCGCCGCACGTTTTTCTTTTTCATAAAAAGCTAACCGCTCACTAAGCTCTTTTTCTAATTGCGTTCGCTTCAAGTTTTCTTGATTTTCACTTTCTTTTTTCGCTTCTTTGATTTGCAGCTGGTATTTCTTTTCCGCATCAGCGGTTATTTTGTCAGTTAAACGTGTAATATCAGACATTCACTTTTCCCTCCTCTTAATTCAAGACAAGCAAGAAGGAAATAACGAACCCTAAAATACAATACGTTTCCATCATCGCTACCAAGATAATTCCTTTGGTCACATGTTCTGGTTTTTTGGCTAAAATCTGCATCGCAGCACTTGCGGCACGTCCTTGCCATTTTCCGGCTACGATCGCTGTTAATGCGATTGGCAATGAAGCAATAAACAAGTACAATCCGCGATCGAATGAGAGCGAACCGCTGATTTGACCAAAGATCATGAAGGAAATTACGAACCCGTATAACCCCTGAGTACTAGACAGCAACTCTAAGATCAACGCTTGTCCGAATTTCTCTGGCTGCTCTGAGATCAAGCCTGACGCTGCTTCACTGGTCATCCCAACACCAATCGTTGATCCGATACCGCCGCAAATCGTTGCGGTCGCTACACCTAAAGCTGCAAAAACAATTCCACCATTTTCGTAAAAGAAACTAATCCAATTTTCCATTATTGTCCTCCTGTAACTTCTCTTCTGAGATGATCTCTACATAGTTTTCATTTGATTTGAAGGGGTCAAAGGCACGTCCGCCCCCCGTAAAGAATTTTCCAAAATACTCTAAATACTGCAAACGGATACCATGAACATACGCACTAAGGTAACTTAAGAAAATATTTAGGCCATGCAATGCCACAAATAATAAGATACCAACCGTAAACCGGGCTGCTGGCGGCAGGTAGCTGATGATCAAGTTGAAGGCTGAGGCGATACTTCCGCCGGCAACCCCTAACGCCATCAGACGGGTGTAACTGATCAAGTCACCAACATAATTGGTCACATCCATCAATCCGTACAATCCAGAACCGATTTTTCCTGCTAAGGTTTTACCTTCTAAACTGCCTCCGATGGCCACTGCTAATAGACTGGCAGCGATCATTACGATCCCAATCATTTGTAACGGTGTGTCAGGTAAAAGCAGCATTCCTGCGGCAACAAAAGCCACACTGATCAAAAAGACGATCCATGAACCGGCTTGGAACATCGCAGCCAGTTTCTGGTCTTTTTTCTTCCATAGAATATAGAATTTCAGCGCCAAACCAAACATGATCTGGATGTACCCAAAGATCACGGATAAGACTAAGATCTGGTTGACATCATCCTGGGCAGACAACAGTTGGAATGAGAATTCAAATCCGAAGAAGTTGCCATAGATCAAGCCCCAAATAATCGTGGGGATCGAGCATAACTGAAAGAGGGTCAAGTTTTGTTCCAGCCCTTTGCTGAGGTGGAACAGCTTTTTCCCAAGAAACGTCGCCAGAAACAAAAGCAAACCATAGCCAAAATCGGCAACCATCATCCCGAATGCCACCATATAAAAAGGCGCCATAAATGGTGTCGGATCTAACTCGTCATATTGCGGCAAGCTGTACATCCGAACAAGTCCTTCAAAAGGTTTGATCCAACGTGCGTTTTCTAATAAAATCGGCACATTACTAATCTCTTTTTCCGTCACTTCTTGGTATTCGAGGTAATAGTTATCCGAGGTTCCTTTTTTGATGCGTTTTTCTAATTCGGCCGTTCCATCAACAGGAACCCAGCCAGAAAGCGAGACCGCATGAGTAGAACGTAAAAGCATCTTATTGCTTTTTAAGCGGGTGATTGCTCCATCTAAATACTCGGCAACGATCCGCAAAGTTTCTTGCTCGTTTGTCATTGCACGAAGAGAGGCTTTGATCTCTTTTTCTTCATCAATTAAACGTTGGGATTTTTCTTTCATCGTTTGCAGATCTTCTTCTGGGATGCCCTCATAAGGGTAGATGTATTGCTCAAAGGCTACTTTTTTAAGAAGTGAAGTTACTTTTTCTTTTACATCTTTGTGGAAAAGGACCAGTAAATAAGTGGTTGTTTGTGATTGATAAACAGTTTCCACATAGACGAGCGGCAGCTTCTCACTGTTCGTCGTAAAGTCAGCCATTTCAGAAGTGGGAATCGAACCTAGCAAGCCACCTGATTTTTTTAATTCCTTTAAAACCGCTGGACGCTCTTTAAAATACTTCCAAATCGACAGCTCTGCTTCTTGTGCTAATACATCGCGTTTTTCTTGATCGATCAAGCGAAGACGTTTGTCTTGTTTACGAAGGGTCTGGCATAATTCTTGCCAGGGATAGGTGTGGGCTGTTTCAGCCAATTCTTGAAGGGTATATTTTTTGATTGGTTGCCGCAGTTGTGCCAGCATTCCTTTTTTGGGTACATATTCTTCTAAAAAATTTAAGCTCCAGTTGACTTGACCAAACTGGTTCTCCATTTCTTCTTCAGACTGTTCCTCGCGAACCGGTGTCAAAACACCCGTCGTTTCTTCAGAATCGTAGTATTTCTCCGAAGAAAGCAGTTCTACGCCCTGAAAGTCTTGCAGCTGCTCTAAAACAGCTTCTTTCTGATCGTAAAAGGTCAACAGACTGAACTTTTGCATTTTTGCAATTGCCATTTATGTCACAACCTTATTTATTATTATTGCCAATGCTTCTTCCTTTAACTCATTAGGGATCGTTCGTAGTGTTTCCACTTCTGCTTTCGTTTTAGCCATGAGCGGTTCTTTTGACTGTGTTAACTCAGCTGCGATTTTTTGATTGATTGCTTCTTTTTGTTGGGCTTCTTTTTCTGCCAACTCTTTTTTAAACGCCTTCAACCGTTCTTCGCGTTCTTGTGCCAATTGTTTTTTTTCTGCTTCCGCTTCTTGGTTTTTATTTTCAGCAAATTGCTCTGCTTCTTGTAATAATCGAATTGCATCTACTGCCATTTTCTCACCTGCTTTCCCTTTTTTTCCGCAAAAAAAACCACTACAAATCAAGCATATGGCATTCGCTGATCGTAGGGTGTCAAAAATCAATAAGTGGCAAATACCTTCACCTATTTCCGTTTTCTAATATAACCGTACCATAAATTTAGCGATAGAACAAGGTTCCTAGCGTTTTTTTATAGTCTTTACATATAAAAGTCACAAAAATTACACATTTTCACAAAAAGAAATCCTTTTCAATTTATAGGGGGTTAAATGATGACAAAAAAGAAAGATTAGAAACAGAATGCCGTTTCAAATCTTTCTTTTATTTTTCTCTCTTCTATTTCTTAACTTTCATAATTTCAAAGCAAAAATCCGTAATTAAAATAACAAAGATTCGTCCTACTCACGAATAAATGGCATACTCATACAGCGTGGACCTCCACGTCCGCGAACCAATTCACTTCCTGAGATCTCATTCAACTTGACGCCTGCCTCTTTTAACAACCCGTTGGTGATGGTATTGCGGTCATAGACCACGACTTCCCCTGGGGCGATCGCCAATGTATTGGAACCATCATTCCATTGTTCTCTGGCTGCTGCCGCTAAGTCGTCACCACCACAGCGAATCAAGTGTACTTCAGGCAAATCTAAATAACGGCAAAGAATGTTTTCCAACGTATCTTTTTCCTCATATACTCGCACACCGTCCTTGTGTTTAGTGATTGAATACAGCGAAAGTTCTCCCTCGATTTCTGGATGGATCGTGAACTTATCATGATCCACCATCGTAAAGACCGTATCTAAGTGCATAAATTTTCGTTCTTCACCAATATTAAATGCCAAGATATGTTCAAAACTCGGTTCTGTAGCAAAAATCGTTTCGGCAATTTTTTCGATAGAAGCAACCTCGGTTCGTTGAGAGATACCGATCGCCACGATTTTATCAGATAAAATCAGCTGATCGCCGCCTTCCATCCGCGTCGTTTCGTCCCGATGATACAAAAAGTTCGTCTCATTGCGGGAAAACATCGGGTGGTGCGTAAAAATTTGTTTTCCGTAGAGGGTTTCTCGTCTTCTCGTTGCAGAATACATTCGATTCAAGGAAACGCTATGACCAATCGTAGCAAACGGATCTCTCGTGAAATACAAGTTTGGCATTGGATCGATCAAAAAAGGATATTCCGTTTCAACGATCGCCGTTAACTTGCTAGCTCTTGGAATTTCTACCTCACTTTTTTTCAAGCCCGCCATCGTATGATCGATAAAGGAGCGATTATCTTTGATCGACAGGAAAAAATTGCGCACTTCGTTGCGAATCTCTTCATCAAGGATCGTTGTCTCATTTAAATAATCTTCTAAAAAAGCTTCTTTGGCACCGGTCGTCGACAATGTCTCTGCAGCAAGATCTTCCAAATAAAGGACTTCCACCCCTCTGTTTCTTAACGTCTCGGCAAAAAAATCATGCTCTTTTTGTGCTTGGTCTAGAAAAGGAATATCATCGAACAACAAGCGATCAAGATAATCCGGCATCAAGTTTTCCAATTCTGCTCCTGGACGATGCAACAGCACCCGCTTTAAGGGCGCAATCTCAGAAAAGATCTGTATTGGCTGGTTCATGGACGTGTCTCTCCTTTTTCGCATTTTTTGTGGAATAACTTATGTCATTCCTCGTTTATGACTCCTCGACACATAATTATTCATTTCTTTGACTCATAGTAATCTTCTGCTAATGTTTAATAGTTTTTTTGATCTGTTGGTTATAAACATGCATTTTTTTATAAAGAAACTATTAATAAAAAAACAACTACTTAGAGAGATAAATTTTAGATGTTTTAATTTACCGCCTTTTTCAATTGTATATTTTTGTTAAAAAAACAGCAAGGCAAAAGAACTGGCGGACTATAGCCCTAGTTGCGAAACCAGATTGAACTATCTTTGTTTTTTTGGATCATTTCATGATTTTCAAATGATATCGCTATCAAACAGATGAATATTTGATATGATTCAAGTATCTTGATACTAAAGAAACGTCTATAAAGGAGCGATTTGATGAAAACGCAACGTCAGCTTTACTATGGTGCCGACTACAATCCTGAACAATGGTCTAAAGAAGTCATTCTTGAAGATATGCGCTTAATGAAAGAAGCAGGTGTGAACTATGTAAGTATCAATATTTTTGGCTGGGTCAATCTGCAGCCAGATGAATCCACCTATGATTTTGACTTTCTGGACTGGTTGATGGATCTTTTATATGAAAACAATATCATGATCGACCTAGCCAATGGAACAGCTTCTCCTCCCGCTTGGCTTGTTCAAAAACACCCTGAGATGCTGCCTGTGACCATTCATGGCAATCGACTGGTTCATGGTGCGCGCCAGCACTACTGTCCGACTTCCCCTATCTATCGTCAATATGCCGCCGATTTGTCTGAAGCAGTCGCAAACCGTTATGCTAATCATCCAGGGCTGGTCATGTGGCATATCAATAATGAATATACCTGTCACATCCACGAGTGTTATTGCGATCATTGTCGGAAAAGATTTCAGACATGGTTAGCAGAGAAATATCTGACCATCGCTGGATTGAATGATGCTTGGTCAACGAAGTTTTGGAGTCAATCCTATGGCAGCTGGGAGGAAATTTTCTTACCAGAGGCAATGCCAACCTTCAAAAATCCTGCACAGCAATTAGACTACCGTCGGTTTCTTTCCGACATGAATCTGGAACTTTATCAAATTGAAAAGGCGGCGATCGCAAAATATTCCCATGAAATTCCTTATATGACCAATCTTATGGGCTTACACAAATACGTAGATGGATTTAAATGGGCACCTGAAATAGATGTGGTCAGCTGGAATTCGTACCCGAATCCCTTTGAAAAAATCCCTTACCCGCAATTTCTTGCTAACGATTTAACCCGCAGTTTGAAGAAAAAGCCATTCTTGATCATGGAGCAAGCCACAAGCGCTGTTAATTGGCGACAAATCAACGGGGCCAAGACACCCAACCAGTTGCGTCTTTGGAGTTATGAATCGCTAGCTCATGGTGCTGATGGTATCATGTTCTTCCAATGGCGACAGTCTCGTGGCGGTGCGGAAAAATTTCATAGTGCGATGGTGCCTCACGGAGATCCTCAGTCAAGCCGTATCTTTCGTGAATGTGCACAATTAGGCAACGAATTTTCGCAACTATCCGAAATCGTTGGGACGCGCTTCTTGGCTGATGTCGCGGTTGTCTTCGACTGGGAAAATTGGTGGGCGCTGGAATTGGATGCCAAACCAAGAACCTTAAAGTACATTCATCAGTTACGCAGCCTGTATGCCGCGCTAAGGGCGTTAAATTTGAGCGTAGACTTTGTCCATCCTTCCGAATCCCTAGATGGCTATCCTTTAGTGATCGCCCCAAATCTCTATTCAGCACCCGAAGCATTCGGTAAGAAGATCCATGATTACGTGCAACAAGGCGGTATCTTCTTGACCAATTTCTTTAGTGGGATCGTCAATGAAAATGACCAAGTCTATCTTGGGGGCTATCCAGGCTTGTTTAGAGACACATTAGGGATCATTGTAGAAGAGTTTTACCCAATGAAAGCAGCTACCCAGCATCAGATTGACTTTCAAGGTCATCGGAACGACAATTCTCTATGGGAGGAAGTCATTCATCTAAAAGGTGCGAAAGCTTTGGCAACCTTCCAATCCGGTTATTTGACCGATAAGCCCGCCATTACCATGAACCGGATCGACGATGGGTATGCGTATTACGTGGGAACAGAATTGTCTCTTGAAGGACTAACTACATTTTTAGCGACCATTCTGGAAAATCACAAATTAACGACTCATGCCCAGCACTTCTTGGCTGCTCCTACTGAAATCTCCGTTACCTGTCGCAAAGGTGCTGGCTATACACTCGTCTTTTTCTTAAACCATACCGAGCAGACAACAGAAGTGAAG
>NZ_CP172938.1:755000-1112500 GCF_050542965.1 Enterococcus sp. DIV2379 | reverse complement strand
ACAGCTCCCCAAAGCATATCGGTGTTAGTCCCGTCCTTCATCGGCTCCTAGTGCCAAGGCATCCACCGTGCGCCCTTATTCACTTAACCTTTGACCTTACGGTCGGTTTTGAGTACTTCTTCTAGCGATAGAAGGTTGCTCAAGAAAATAAGCGTTGAACTTATTAAAAAACTCTTTTAACATTTCAACTCGGTGTGTGTTACTTGTTTTGATTATTTCTTCGATATCCAGTTTTCAATGAACAAAGCTTAACGACCATTGTCGTTAATGGAGCCTAGCGGGATCGAACCGCTGACCTCCTGCGTGCAAAGCAGGCGCTCTCCCAGCTGAGCTAAGGCCCCGAGTATTTACTTGAGAGTAGACCTCTCAAAACTGAACAAAGGCAAACGATGTGTAGTCTTCCGAAATATTCCTTAGAAAGGAGGTGATCCAGCCGCACCTTCCGATACGGCTACCTTGTTACGACTTCACCCCAATCATCTATCCCACCTTAGGCGGCTGGCTCCAAAAAGGTTACCTCACCGACTTCGGGTGTTACAAACTCTCGTGGTGTGACGGGCGGTGTGTACAAGGCCCGGGAACGTATTCACCGCGGCGTGCTGATCCGCGATTACTAGCGATTCCGGCTTCATGTAGGCGAGTTGCAGCCTACAATCCGAACTGAGAGAAGCTTTAAGAGATTAGCTTAGCCTCGCGACTTCGCAACTCGTTGTACTTCCCATTGTAGCACGTGTGTAGCCCAGGTCATAAGGGGCATGATGATTTGACGTCATCCCCACCTTCCTCCGGTTTGTCACCGGCAGTCTCGCTAGAGTGCCCAACTAAATGATGGCAACTAACAATAAGGGTTGCGCTCGTTGCGGGACTTAACCCAACATCTCACGACACGAGCTGACGACAACCATGCACCACCTGTCACTTTGCCCCCGAAGGGGAAGCTCTATCTCTAGAGTGGTCAAAGGATGTCAAGACCTGGTAAGGTTCTTCGCGTTGCTTCGAATTAAACCACATGCTCCACCGCTTGTGCGGGCCCCCGTCAATTCCTTTGAGTTTCAACCTTGCGGTCGTACTCCCCAGGCGGAGTGCTTAATGCGTTTGCTGCAGCACTGAAGGGCGGAAACCCTCCAACACTTAGCACTCATCGTTTACGGCGTGGACTACCAGGGTATCTAATCCTGTTCGCTCCCCACGCTTTCGAGCCTCAGCGTCAGTTACAGACCAGAGAGCCGCCTTCGCCACTGGTGTTCCTCCATATATCTACGCATTTCACCGCTACACATGGAATTCCACTCTCCTCTTCTGCACTCAAGTCTCCCAGTTTCCAATGACCCTCCCCGGTTGAGCCGGGGGCTTTCACATCAGACTTAAGAAACCGCCTGCGCTCGCTTTACGCCCAATAAATCCGGACAACGCTTGCCACCTACGTATTACCGCGGCTGCTGGCACGTAGTTAGCCGTGGCTTTCTGGTTAGATACCGTCAAGGGATGAACGTTTTACTCTCATCCTTGTTCTTCTCTAACAACAGAGTTTTACGATCCGAAAACCTTCTTCACTCACGCGGCGTTGCTCGGTCAGACTTTCGTCCATTGCCGAAGATTCCCTACTGCTGCCTCCCGTAGGAGTCTGGGCCGTGTCTCAGTCCCAGTGTGGCCGATCACCCTCTCAGGTCGGCTATGCATCGTTGCCTTGGTGAGCCGTTACCTCACCAACTAGCTAATGCACCGCGGGTCCATCCATCAGTGACGCAAAAGCGCCTTTCAACTTTCTTCCATGCGGAAAATAGTGTTATACGGTATTAGCACCTGTTTCCAAGTGTTATCCCCTTCTGATGGGCAGGTTACCCACGTGTTACTCACCCGTTCGCCACTCTTTTTCTTTCGGTGGAGCAAGCTCCGGTGAAAGAAAAAGCGTTCGACTTGCATGTATTAGGCACGCCGCCAGCGTTCGTCCTGAGCCAGGATCAAACTCTCATAATGATTTGTTTGAATGACCATACGGTCATTAAGCTCATAAAAATTAACTTTGCTAGCTATTGCTTGCATGTATTTGTTTCAATAAATTGAAACGTCCTACACATTGGTTCGTTTGCTTGCTTTGTTCAGTTTTCAAAGGTCTACCGTGCTGCGTTAGCAACTTTTATATCATATCAGAGCGACGTTTGATTGTCAACTCTTTTTTAAAAGTTTTTTTCAAGAAGTTGTTATTTAACTTCTCTCTTAACCTCAGCGACTTTTTTATCTTACCATCTCAACCGTTATATGTCAAACACTTTTTTGAAAAGTTTTTTTGATTTATCAGGTTTTTTCAGAGACGATATTTTTTCGACTTTGTTATAATAACACTTGTAAAATGTTTCGTCAACAACTAATTTCAAAAAAGATCAATCAGTGTTTGTTACAAATGTCTTAACAAGGACAAGTAATAATATAGCAATTCTTAAAGGAAAAATCAACTAAAAAAATAGGCTTTTTGACAACTATTTTCATAGGCGAATTATTCATTACCAAACGATTCGAACGTTCGTTTATAAGCAGTGTTTCGGCACTAAATCTATCATTTAAGAATGAAAAAAGAGAACTTAAGCTTTTTTGCTCAACGTTCTCTTTTCGCCCGATCTTCCGTTTGAAGAATCGGTATATAAATTCGAAAGATTGTTCCTTGGCCAATGACACTCTCCGCCGTGATTTTTCCTTTATAGCTTTCCAATAGTTGTTTTGCTATAGATAACCCCAAACCATTGCCACCTTTGGTTCTAGCACGAGCTTTATCTACCCGATAGAAACGATTGAAGATCTTATCGAGGTCTTCTTTGGAGATGCCTTCCCCGAAATCTTGGATGGCAATTTCAAAAGATTGACGATCCAATGAAATGGATAGATGAACTTCTTTTCGATCAGTGGAATACTTTACTGCGTTATCCAAGACAATAATAATGATCTGTTCAAAATGATTGCGATAGATTTTCAGCTTCAACTCATGATACAAATCATCATCCAATGTAAAGACAAAATCCGGATACAGTATTTTAAAGTTATTGAACACTTGATAGACAACTTCTTTTGCATTAGTTGTTTCATTTGCATAATGAACATCCACTTGTTCCGCTCTTGAGAGATCCAACATTTCCTGTACTAGCGTCTTCATTCGACTGATCTCTTGCATACTGGCTGCGAGGGACTCATCCAAGATCTCTGGATCATCTTTCCCCCAACGTTGCAAAAGATTCATGTGTCCTTCAATGATTGCTACGGGTGTCCGTAACTCATGAGAAACATCTTCAACGAATCGCTCTTGCTGCTCAATGTACAGGCGCATGCGATCCAACATCTCATTAAATATATCTGCTAAATCAGACAGTTCATCATTCGTATTTAATTCTGGCATATGCACGGTTGACTGCGGGTTTTTCCGAACAGTTTCCATCGTATCCCGTAGTACCTTTAACGGCTGAAGGAAATATGCTGATAAAAAGAACCCGAGTACACTGCTGAGAATCAGAGAGACGACTTCTAAGATAATCAAAGTCAGCAGCAGTTTGCTGCGTATTTCATAAAAAGAAGTCAACTCATAAAATGTTTGAGCATAGCCAATCCGCTCTCTGGTGCCTTTTGAATAAATGGGTTGGATCGAGAGAAAGCCTGTGATACCATCCAGCGTTACGATAGTTGGCGCTTTGCGCTGCGTGTCGATCAGTGCTAAATCATTTTCATGGGTTTTAAAAACAAGGTCCTCATTCAAATTATAAACAAACAGGCTCAATGGTGCTTGGCCTAATTCCGAAATAAAGGAGTCGATTTTCATTAAGTTGCCATCGATCGTTGAAGTGCGATCATAAATGCTCGTCGTCCCCGCATCATTTTTGGTTAAATTACGATACGTTCGGACCAATGTTAGTTCTTGATCCGAATTGGCTAAACGAGAAGCAACCTCTGACATCGTCCGCTCCACATTGTTTTCTTCTTTAGCGACGATCAAATTCACCGATGTTTTATAGGTGATCACGGCAAAGATCGTAAATACGACGAATATAAAGAAAGAACTTGCGAAGGCCCACTTTACAGTTAAAGAAGGCCCCTTCAGTTCTTTTAATTTTTTCATTCTTTTTTTAAGGTTCACGACCGCATCACATAACCTGTACCACGAACGGTTTGGATATAGCTTTCCTCCCCTGGTACATCAATTTTATTCCGTAAGTAGCGGATGTAAACATCGACAACGTTGGTTTCAACTTCTGTCTCATAGCCCCAGACTTTGTTTAATAAAACATCTCTGGCCAAAACGACATTAACGTTTTCCATTAAAGTCAACAATAGCTCATATTCGCGTTTCGTTAGTTCAATGACATCTGTTCCGCGACGAACGACACGATTTTCTTTTTCAATCGTTAGGTCTCGGTATGTGATCGTGGTTTGTTTTGCAACGTTTTTGTCCCCTTCGATATCGATACGGCGAAGCAACGCACGTAAGCGTGCCAGCAATTCTTCAATTGCAAAAGGCTTCACAATATAATCATCAGCACCATGATCCAAACCTGATACTCGATCAATCACGGAATCTCGTGCGGTCATCATGATGATCGGGGTGTTCTTCGATTGACGCACGCGGCGGCAAACTTCTAACCCATTTAACTCAGGAAGCATCAGATCCAATAAGATCGCATCCCATTCATTATTCAGCGCCGCATCCAGTCCCGTCCGTCCGTTATAATGAACTTCAGTATTATACCCTTCATGCTTCAATTCTAATTCCACAAATCGAGCTAAGTTCTTTTCATCTTCAATGATTAGAATATTACTCATTATTGATAGCCCCTTTATTGATTATTCTGCCTTTAAATTAGACATTATCTGTCTTATTTTATCATGTATCTAAAAAATAAAAAAGAGAAAGACCGAAAGTTCTCACTTTCGGTCTTTCTCTTTTGGATTCTCTTAAAGCTTACGCTTCATCATACCATGAATAATGGAAAATTCCCTCTTTATCTGTCCGTTCATACGTATGCGCTCCGAAGTAATCCCGTTGTGCTTGGATCAAGTTCGCTGGCAAACGATCAGAACGATAAGAATCGAAGTACGCGATCGCAGATGAGAACGTCGGCACAGGTACTCCTGCTTGGACAGCTAGTGCAACTACTTCACGTACAGAAGATTGATAACGTTTCGTAATATCTTTGAAGTAGTCATCTAATAGTAAGTTTTCAATGTCGGCATTCTTGTCATAAGCATCCGTGATTTTTTGTAAAAATTGAGCCCGGATGATACAGCCTGCACGCCAAATTTTGGCAATTTCACCAAAAGGAAGATCCCAATCATACTCTTTTGATGCTGTACGTAATTGCGCGAATCCTTGTGCATAGCTCATGATCTTACTGAAGTATAATGCTTCGCGGATCTTATTGATAAACTCTTCTTTGTTTCCTTCAAAAGCAACTGCTTCTGGTTTTGGTAAGACTTTGCTGGCATTGACTCGTTCTTCTTTGTAAGCCGAGATATAACGGGCAAAAACAGATTCAGTGATCAATGGTAGTGGTACGCCTAGGTCTAAGGCACTTTGGCTTGTCCATTTCCCAGTTCCTTTATTACCAGCAGCATCTAAAATCACATCAACGATTGGTTTGCCTGTACCTTGATCGTCTTTGCGAGTCAAAATATCCGCTGTGATCTCAATTAGATAGCTGTCTAATTCGCCTTTGTTCCATTCAGCAAAAATATCAGCCATTTCATCAACAGATAGACCTAATATGTTTTGCATCAAGTCATAAGACTCAGCAATCAGCTGCATGTCCCCATATTCGATCCCGTTATGAACCATTTTTACGTAATGGCCTGCACCGTTTGGTCCAATATAAGTCACACAAGGTGTTCCATCTTCGGCTTTTGCAGAAATTTGTTCCAAGATTGGCGCAACCAATTCATACGCTTCTTTTTGTCCTCCTGGCATGATCGAAGGACCTTTCAAGGCGCCCTCTTCCCCACCAGATACACCTGTACCGATAAAGTTGATTCCTGAGTTTGCCAACTCTTCGTTACGACGAACCGTATCTTTAAAGAAGGTATTTCCGCCATCGATCAAAATATCGCCTTTGTCTAAATGAGGCAATAATTCTTGGATCGTTGCATCTGTCGCAAATCCTGCTTTTACCATTAATAAAATACGACGTGGTTTTTCAATAGATTGAACAAATTCTTCTATCGTATAGGTTGCTTTAAAATTTTTATCTGGATGTTCTTTTACTACTTCTTCTGTCTTTGAACCAGTACGGTTAAATAAGGCAACTGAATAACCGCGGCTTTCGATGTTCAACGCTAAGTTTTTGCCCATAACAGCCATACCGACAACGCCGATTTGTTGTTTTGTCATCTTTCATCCTCCTAAGATTCAATTATCTTTTTCATTATAGCGCAAATGTACCTGCTTTTGAACTATTCTCTTTCGCTGGACAAAAAATATTTCTGAAAAGTTCCATATTCGTCAAAAAAACAAAAAAACCTCAGGCTCCATGGTTAGCCTAAGGTTTTAGAATCCTCTTTCTGAAAAAAAGGAATTATGCTTCTTTTGTTGCTACGTCTTTGCCATCGTAATGACCACAGTTTGAGCAGACATGGTGGCTTTTTTTCATTTCACCACAGTTTGCACATTCGTTCAAACCGTTGATTGTCAATTTGTAATGTGTACGACGTTTTGCTTTCTTCGCTTTCGAAGTTTTTCTAGCTGGTACTGCCATTTTGCTACACCTCCTTGTTAATGAACGCAACCTTGAGGCTGCAATTTATTCCAATCCTACGCGTTATCGTCATCTGATTCAGTGAATAATTCGGATAATTTTGCAAGACGAGGATCAACTTGTTGAGCTTGCGCTTCTTTTTGATTTGCAAAGTCTTCTTCTGACAAAACAGCCCAATCGTTGCCAGATGGCATTGCTGAACCTTGCTTTTCTTCTTCTGTCAGGACTTGCAAAGGAATCGCAAGTAATAGGTTATCAGCGACTGATTCATCTAAGCTGATGGTTTGACCTTCAACGATCAAAACTTCTTCTTCGACGATCGTTTCATCGCGACGCTGAAATTGCTCTGGTGTCATGAATTGTTCATCCACTGAAAAATCAAAAGGAAGCACTACAGGTGTCAAAGAACGAGTAGATGGCAATGTCATCGTCGTTTCTACTTGATAGTGCAGCAAGTATCCTTGCTTATCAACACTCATCAGCCCTTTTACTTTTACAGGAGACAAATCAATGATCTGTCCATCGCGTTTTATCAGTTGACTCTTTAAGTCAAGTGTTTCTTCAAACATCAGCGGTGTCTCTTGGTATTTTTTTAATTCCAATAAAGACCATTTCATTTTTATCACCCCTAAGCAACAAAAGCAATTATACAGGGCTTCTGAGGCTTTGTCAATGAAATTTTCTTGACACCTTTTTCATTTTTGATCGTGTCATTTTACTGCCCTTTCTCAAGGGATTTCGACCCTCTCAAAAAAACAACAGGAAGCGCACAACGTGCACTTGCCTGTTGCTTGATCAATCGTTAAAAATCATTAGATCGCTGTTGTTTCTCCACGATAAACGATACCGCGACGAGAATCAAGAGTAACCAATTCGCCATCTTTGATGGTTGTTGTTGCGTCTTTGGCACCAACGATGACTGGTAGATCTTTCGCGATTCCGACAACTGCTGCATGAGAAGTCAAGCCGCCATCTTCAACAACTAAAGCTGCTGCTTTTTCGATTGCTGGCATATATTCTTTATCTGTTGTTGGTACAACTAAAATCATGCCATCTTTTGCTTTCGCAATTGCTTCTTCGGCACTGTGAGCGATCACGGCATTGGCAACAACTGATTTTTCACCAATCCCTTGCGCTTCAAGCAATTTTGAACCGATCAATTGGATCTTCATGACGTTGGTTGTTCCGCGTTCACCAACAGGAACACCGGCTGTGATCAAGATTAGATCGCCTTCTTTAGCAAAACCTAAATCAACTGCTTGTTTTGCTGCTAATTCAAACATTTCATCAGTTGTTGATGGTTTTTCAGCAACGGTTGGGTACACACCCCAGTTAAGCATCAAGCCGCGTTTTGTGCGTTCGTCAAATGTGACAGCTAAAATGTCAGCATCTGGACGATATTTAGAGATCATTTTCGCAGTGTAGCCAGATTCAGTCGCTGCAACGATTGTTTTAACCCCTAGGTTTTTCGCCGCACGAGCAACAGATAAACCGATTGTTTCTGTTACATCTGTTTTATCGAATTGGTTGATTTGGAATGTGCTGTTTTCTGATAAAGCTTTTTCAGCTTCAATGTCGATCCGTGCCATTGTTGCTACTGCCTCAACAGGGTAGTCACCGTTTGCTGATTCACCAGAAAGCATTGTTGCATCGGTACCATCAAAGACAGCATTGGCAACGTCAGAAGCTTCTGCACGGGTTGGACGTGGGTTTTGTTGCATTGACTCTAACATTTGTGTTGCTGTGATAACTGATTTACCAGCAGCGTTACATTTTTTAATGATGCTCTTTTGAACCATTGGTACTTCTTCAGCAGGGATCTCAACACCCATGTCACCACGGGCAACCATGATACCATCAGAAACTTTGATGATTTCATCGATATTATCGATACCCTCTTGTGATTCGATTTTAGAGAAAATTTGCACATGAGTCATGTCTTTTTCTTCTAAAATTTCACGAATCTCTAAAACGTCTTGCGCTTTACGTACAAATGAAGCGGCAATGAAGTCGATATCGTTATCAAGACCAAAACGGATATCTTCTGCATCTTTTTCAGTAATACCAGGTAAGCTGATTGATACACCAGGAGCGTTGACCCCTTTACGTGATCCTAACATTCCAGCATTTTTAACAACAACCACTAATTCGCGGGTTGCTTCGTCTTTTTCTTTGATTTCCATGTCGATCAAACCATCATCAAACAAGATGTGTCCGCCCACATGAACATCTTCAAATAAACCAGGATAAGTTACAGCAATTTTTTCTTTTGTTCCTTTGTGTTCTGGATCCATTGAAATGCGTGTTTCATCGCCAACGTTAAATTGGATGTATCCAGCACGACCAAAGTCAGCTTCTGTCGTATTTTGTACAGTTGTACGGATTTCAGCACCTTTTGTATCTAAAAGGATACCGACATCTTTACCAGTTTTCTTCACGGCTTCACGAACCATTGTCATACGCGCTAATTGTTCTTCATGATCTCCATGAGAGAAGTTAAAGCGGAAGACATTCGCACCGGCTTCAATCAGTTGAGAAATAATTTCCACACTGTTACTTGCTGGTCCTAATGTACTTACGATCTTTGTTTTTTTCATTACTAAACGCTCCTATTCATTTATTTAAAATAGCTAATAAGCTTTTTTTACAAAATTACTGTTGCGTTGCTCTAAAAAATCTCTTTAGAATGAGATTTCTTTGTTCAAGTTATACAAGCTAAGATCTGGTTTGTGACGATTGTTTTCAAGGGTTTCGATAATATCAGAAGCAATCATTTCATTGTTTTCGATACCGATACATAGACCGCCTTTGCCTTGTTGCAATAATTCAACGGCATATGAACCAAATTTACTTGCTAACACACGGTCACGAGCGCTTGGTGAACCACCACGGACAACGTGTCCTAGAATTGATACACGGGTATGGAAATCGCCGTATTCAGAAAGTTTGTCAGCAAAATCATTTCCGCCCATCACGCCTTCGGCTAAAACGATCAAGCAATGTTTTTTCCCGCGGTCGCGTCCTTCACGGATACGATCAGCAACAACTTGCATGTCAAAATCATGTTCTGGGATGATGATTTCATCCGCACCACCGGCCACACCTGACCATAAAGCGATATCGCCAGCACCACGTCCCATTACTTCGATCACAAATGTGCGGACATGTGATGTCGCTGTATCACGGATACGGTCAATCGATTCTAAGACAGTATTGATCGCTGTATCAAAACCAATCGTGAAATCTGTTCCTGGAATGTCGTTATCGATCGTTCCTGGAATCCCGATTGCTGGGAAACCGTGGCGAGTAAGTGCCATCGCACCATGGTAAGATCCATCTCCACCAATCACGACTAGCCCTTCGATGCCAAATTTCTTTAATTGCTCGATTCCTTTTAATTGCCCTTCTTGTGTCGCAAATTCTGGATAACGTGCTGAATATAAGAATGTTCCACCACGTTGAATTTTGTCACCAACATCAGCAACATCTAAGCGACGAATGTCGCCTGCTACTAGTCCGGCATAGCCATAGTTGATTCCGTATACTTCAAGTCCGTCAAAAATACCCTTTCTGACAACTGCGCGAATCGCTGCGTTCATTCCTGGTGCATCGCCGCCACTGGTTAGAATTCCAATGCGTTTCATTATTCTTTCACCTCATCAAAAGATTTTGTTTAGGGAAGCCCCTGTTTGCTAGTTTTCAAGTAATAACCACGAGACATATTCTACCATTATTCCATGAAAATGTCTTGAAATAGTGGGAAAAAGTTGAAAAAAGTGTAAGTTGAATTATCGTTTTCGGAAAATTACTTGAAAATTACATTTCCATTTCCTAATAATGCCTTCAGTTGTGTGACAAAGTTCGGCTCATCCGTTACCCAGTTTTCTTCTGCTAATAACACTTTTTTGCCACTACTTTCATAAAACATCACCACTGGAATATTTCCTTGATGCTGCTTCATTTCCTTCGACAATGCTTGCAGGTGCGACGTTTCGGCTTCAGCAGAAATCTTTAAGTAGCAAGTTTGTGACGCAATTTTATTTTGAACGTTTTCTGCTAAGTCTATTTTATCAGCAATGAGTTGGATTTCACCATTGTAACGACTTACCTCGACCTTTCCTTCAATATAGAGAACAGCATTTTCTTCGATCAAGGAACGCACTTGTCGATAAACGATGGGAAAAATCGTTACTGAAACTTCTTTGCTAGCATCCGTTCCTTCAACAAATGCCATCTGTTCGCCTTTTTTTGTACGTATCTCCCGAATCTTGCGGACATACAAAAGGATGCGGACCCGTTCATTCGGAACCAGATCGGCAATATCGGTGATTTGTTTTAATTGATGCAATTTTTGAAACTGTTCTACGGGATGGCCAGACAAATAAACACCTAAGTATTCTTCTTCCAAAGCCAGTTTCTCTTCCAGTTTGTAATCGGCAACGGCTTCTTCTTTTAAAGCCATGGTTTCTAAGAGATCCAAACTGCCGCCACTATAAGTAATATTTTGGATTTTCCCTTCTAGTTGGATCAATGCTTGTTTTCGATTAGGCGCAATCACATCGAATACACCGATGCTCAAAAGCGGCAATAAATAGTCCAACTTTAACCACTTGCTGTTCCGCTGATTCAAGCGAAGTAAAAATTGATCCATGGACGTGAAATTGCCATGCTCTTTTCGTTCTGTCAAAATGTCTTGGATCATGTCGCGCCGAATCCCTTTGATACTGCTGAACCCAAAGCGGATTTGTTTCTCATTTTGCAGTTGAAAACTAAACCCACTGGTATTGATCGATGGTGGCAATACTTCTACGCCATAACGTGCGGCTTCATTTAAGTATTCTTTCATTTTGCTTGCAGTATTGCGTACCGAGTGCAAGATCGAAGCAAAAAAAGGTGCCGGATAGTGCACTTTCAAGTACGCCATTTGAAAGCCGATAAAGGAATAGGCAAACGCATGGGAACGGTTAAACCCATAGTTGGCGAAGCGCTCAATATAGTCATAGACCAAATTGGCGGTCTTCTCGTCATAATGATTGGCCAACGCACCTTGCACAAAATGGCGACGTTCTTCATCCAACACGTCTTTTTTCTTTTTACTGATTGCTCGCCGCAAAATATCTGCCTGTCCTAGGCTAAAACCAGCCATTTTGGAAGCTACTTGCATGATCTGTTCTTGATAAACAATGATTCCGTAAGTGTTTTGCAAGATTGGAATCAAGCTGTCATCCGGATAAGAGACCCGCTCTTGTCCTTTTTTCCGCTTGATAAAAGTATCAATATTTTGCATCGGTCCCGGGCGATACAAGGCATTGACTGCAGCAATGTCTTCGATACTTTCTGGCCCTAGCTTGCGCAAGACATTGCGTATTCCCGCTGATTCAAATTGGAAGATCCCTGCCGTCTCCCCTTTTTGAAACAAACGCAATGTTGCTGGATCATCAAGAGGAATCTCTTTTTGGGTTACGATTTGTTGGCTGATTCGTTTGATACCTTTCAAGGTATTATCAATGATCGACAAGTTTCTCAAACCTAAAAAATCCATCTTCAATAGGCCAATGGCTTCCACGTCATTCATGGTAAACTGGGTCAGCCAAATCCCATCGCTGCCTTCTTGCAAAGGCACCAAATCAAGCAGATTCTTGTCACTGATCACCACACCGGCGGCATGGGTCGATACGTGACGGGGCAGTCCTTCTAAGATTTTGGCGACTTGAAACATTACTTGATTCCGCTCATTGAACGAAACCAGCTCTCGCAGCTGATTGGATTGTTCATAAGCAAGATCTAAGGTCATTTTCAAGGCATTGGGGATGGCTTTTGACCAGCGATTAGCTTCACTTTGCGAGAGACCAAAGACCCGAGAAACATCTCGCAAAACCATTTTGGCCGCCATGGTACCAAACGTGGCAATCTGTGCCATATATTCTTGCCCATATTTTTGGCGCACATACTGTAAAATCTCGTCTCTGCGATTGTCAGGAATATCTAAATCAATATCAGGCATCGTGTAACGTTCTGGATTCAAGAATCGTTCAAACAAAAGATCGTATTTGATTGGATCTACGTCGGTGATCGATAAAACATATGCCACCAGTGCTCCAGCAGCCGATCCCCGTCCAGCGCCGGTAACGATCTCTTGTTGGTGGGCAAAGTCCATGACGTCCCAAATAATCAAGAAATAGTCATCAAAGCCCATCTTATGGATAACGGACAACTCATAATCCAAACGCTGTTCGTACGCCGATGTAACGTGGGCAACACGCTGAGGCAGACGCTCAAAACAAATTTTGCGCAAATAGTCCGCAGCATTTTCTTCTGCTGGTAACGGGTAATGAGGCAACAGCCGCTGATGCAGCGGCAGCTCGACGGCGCATTCAGCTGCAATCCGCTGATTATTCATCAATGCCTGCGACGCTTCGCCAAATGACGCAGTCAATTGGTCTGCCGGTTGTAAAAAAAGCTGCGTAGTCGCTTGCTCTTTTGCCTGACGAAAGTCTTCAATTTGCGAACCATCTTTGATATGGGTCATCACTTTGACTGCAAAGGCTTCTTCTTGTGCTAAAGCCGCGATGGGTTGATACGCACATGGTGCAATGTTTTGCTCGTTAAACCAAGCGATCGTTTCTGGATCTAGCCCTTTGCTAGTAATCCCTAAAAACAAGCTCTCAGAATCAAATTTATGGCTGATTGCTCGCAGTGCTTCTTGATTGGCTTCTAGATCATCGTGCTGAGAAGGCAGAAACCCCTCGCCTTCAGGCAGCAAACCAAAGAGATCCTGCAAAGAATCACAAGCAGCTAAATTCAACTGCTCGGTGATCATTTTTTCACTTGATAAACGCATCAAGGTTTGATAGCCCTTGAGGTTTTTGGCAAATACGTACAATGGAAAGGACATTGATCCCTCTCCGAAGGTACAGTCGAACAAAGCGCCAAAAATCGGCTTGATGCCCTGTGCTAGGCATTGTTGATAAAACTCGACCGCGCCATAGAGAACATTATGATCGGTCAGCCCCAATGTCTGATAGCCCATCTTTTTGGCTTGCTCTATATAGTGAGGAATTTTGATCGTACTTTGCAGCAACGAATAGGCGCTTAAGGTGGTGAGCTGTGAATACATTGAAATCCCTCCAAAAATGAAAATTCTCTTTCTTTCTGCTAGTAAATAGATTTGAAAAACAAAATGAAAAAGTGAAAATCTTTACAATAAATATTTTTGTGATAAACTAAAGTCGAAATGGAAGATACGCAGAAAAGAGGTGTCGTCATGCGTTACCTAGTCACTTTATTTTGGACTTTTGTATTAGGTCAAGTCGTTGGCTATCTAGGCAGCTCACTTGCTGGAGCAACTTATGATTTTCAATTAACTTCAATCATCTCTTTGGTCACAGGTGTGGTGATCATTCTTGTTGGTATTATCGCACCAGCGCCTGAAAAGACAAGCCATTAAAAAAAAACCAGTTACCTTTATTGTAACTGGTTTTTTTTTCTTTTCAACTATTCACTGATGTCCGTTTTACGTAAGCTTTTACGGAAATTAAATCCTGAGATAAAAATATTGATCAGTACAAACCCACTAGTTACCCAAAAGACAGCGGGATAACCAAAACCAGCTGCCACCGTTGAACCGACCATCGGACCTAACACTTGCCCAAAGTTAGAAAACATTTGGTTGTAGCTGTAGATGCGGCTGACCCCTTCCATCGGGGTGATCTTGCTGATCAGTGTATTGATGGACGGCATCAAGGCACCGGTAGAAAAACCAAGCAAGAAGCGTAACACGCCTAATTGAAACGGAGTAGAAACAAAGCCCATCGGAATGAAACAGAAAAATGATAGCACTAAGCCCCCCAATAGTACTTTGTGATTGCCATAACGATCACCGATTTTGCCTAAAAACGGCGAGGAGATAATCGCTGAAACACCGGCAACAGAGACGATCAATCCGCTGACGAACAAAATATTGCCCGTATCCCCGCTTAAATCACGAATATACAATGTGAGGATTGGGCTGATGCTGGTTACACCTAGCTGTAAAATCAGTGACGTAATAAACAAGCCAACAAGCAACTGCATATTTTTGATTTGACCAAAAATTTCTTTGATGGACAGCAGATCGCCCTTTTCAACCGGCTCAAAATCTTCTTGAACGAGAAAAATCGTGAGCAAGAGCGTAATTAGCAGCACGACACCGGTAATGATAAAAACATTTTTCATGCCGAACCATTGCGCCAACGCCCCACCCATGGAAGGACCAATCAAATTCCCTGCGATGGCTCCTGTAGCCAATGTCCCAAGCGCCCAACCGCTTTTTTCTCGAGGCGCCTGCGAAGCGATCAACGCAGTCGCATTTGGAATATACCCCGATAAAATTCCGGTAAAGAAACGCATGATCAATAACCAATAGACATTCGGTACAAAAGCCAAAGAACCCATCGTCACTGTCATCCCCGCAGCCGCGCGAATCATCATTAAACGACGACCTTTTTGATCTGCTAGATTTCCCCAAACTGGAGCAATGATAGCCGCCGCAAACGCCGTTACTGAGATTGCTAATCCAGAAAACAACTCAATTTGACTCTCTGGAGCGCCTAACTCTTCTATATATAAGGGAATGAATGGCATGACAAGACTAAAACTGGCACCCGTAAAAAAACAACCTACCCATGAAATCAGTAGATTTCGTTTCCAATCAATCTTCATTTACAAACCTTCTTTCACAAATACTATACCGTATCGTGAGTAATAATCAAATAAAAAATCTTTCTGCATTTAAAATACAGAAAGATTTTCTTCATTAAACTTAACTGATCAAAGCCAAAATGACAAAGTTTAGGATAAACAACGCATTGACGACCCAGATGATCGGAGACACTTCGTTGGCTTTTCCTTTCACTACTTTCACTAATGCATAGAAAATGAAACCAACAGCGATCCCGTTGGAAATACTGTAAGACAAGCCCATAAAAATAGATGCAAAGAAAGCGGGAACTGCTTCTTCTAGATCAGTCCACTTGATGTCTGCAAAAGAAGCCATCATCATTACCCCAACTAAGATCAACGCCGGTGCTGTCGCTTGTGCGGGAACGATTGAGATCAGTGGAGAAAAGATACTGCTGATCGCAAAGAGTGCTGCCACCACAACGGAAGTCAAGCCCGTGCGTCCACCAGCACCGATGCCAGCTGCTGATTCCACATAAGTCGTTGTATTTGAGGTCCCTACGATGGCCCCTACAGACGTGGCTACGGCATCTGCAAAAAGAGCCTTATCCATTTTCGTATTCAACCCGTTACTATTTTCAACCGCTTCTTCATCTTTTTTCGAAAAGATCCCTGTACGACGTCCAGTCCCGATAAAGGTACCGATCGTATCGAAGACATCTGATAAGCTAAATGCTAAAATCGTCATGATTACTTGAGGGATTTTGGCAGAATCACTGAATAGTGAGCCCATTCCTTCAGAGCCAAACGCAGCGCCAAATGTGATTCCTAGTTCGCTGATGGAACTTCCTAATGAATTCCCGTGCCAATCAATGGCACTTAAATCCACCACACCCATCAAAATACCAATGATCGTCGTTCCTAAAATACCAAAAATAATTGCCCCACGTACATTTTTCACCACTAATAAAGTAGTCACTACTAAACCAATCACTGCTAACAAAACAGGTGCATTATTGAAATTCGCCAAAGCTGGGACGATCCCCCCATTAAAATTGGCACTCACAATCGTCTCACCGTCGACAACTGAACCCGTCACTGCGGCAGTGTCTGCACTGAAGTTTAGCAAGTTGGCATTTTTGATCCCTACATAAGCCACAAAGATCCCGATCCCGCCGCCGATTGCATGCTGCATGCTTTCTGGAATCGCATGAATGATCATTTTTCTGATTCGAGTCACCGTGATAAAAATGTTGATCAGGCCGCAGATGAAAACCATCGCTAATGCTTGCTGCCACGTATACCCCAAACCAAAAACAACGGTAAAGGTGAAGAATGCATTAAGTCCCATTCCAGGTGCTTGCGCGTAAGGCACATTTGCAAATAAGCCCATGATCAGGGTACCAATCACTGAAGCGATGATCGTTGCTAAGAAAACAGCTTGAAACGGCATGCCTGCAGCAGATAAAATCGTCGGATTCACAAACAAAATATAACTCATCGCGAAGAAGGTGGTGACCCCAGCCATCACTTCTGTGGAAACCGTCGTTTTATTCTCCTTTAATTTGAAAAACTTTTCCATGTTATGTTTCACTCCTGAACTTTAATCGTTTCTATGAAAAGAAAAAATGAATAATTGCGCTTTTCATCGAACAATTACAAATTATAAGGGAATAATTTTCGCTTTTCAAACCTTTTTCCGAATAAAACGAACCAAAAACGTTTAATGTTCGTGTTTTACTTTGTAACTATTATGAAAACTTATCGAAAACTTACTTGTATTGTGAAATGACAGAAATATGTTACACTTAAGCCACTACCATAAGAGAATGGAGCGAGTCTTTTGAAACCAAAAATCATCGCCATTGATTTAGATGGCACAACCTTAAATACTGAATCCCAACTTTCCCCTCGCACACGTGAGGTACTGGTTCGCGCCACCAAAGCGGGACACTTTGTTACCATCGCTACAGGAAGACCTTTTCGTATGAGTGATCAATTCTATAAAGAATTGGCGCTCACAACACCAATGGTCAATTTTAACGGTGGGTTGGTCCATAAACCTCGACAAGTATGGGCAAACGAAATGGAGCACTCGATCTCTCGAGAAATTGCGTTTGAGCTCATGGCACAAAAAGAGCAGCTGGGGCTGACGTTTGTGGCAGCAGAAAATCGTGAAACCTTTTTCATCGATGACCTAAGCGGATTTGATCAACACTTTTTCTTTTCGGGTAATGCTTCCGAAAAAAATCTATTAGCAAATTTAAAAACGGATCCCACTTCATTACTGGTGAAAACCGAAAATGAATTAGCAGAATCTGTTTCTTTACGTATCAAGGATCAATTTGACGATGCAGTCGATGTTCGCACGTGGGGCGGACCTCAAGCCATCTTAGAGATCGTACCAAAAGGGGTCCATAAAGCACTTGGTCTTTCGGTGATCGCGGATTCTTTGTCTTTGGATCGGCAAGATATCATCGCTTTTGGTGATGAACACAATGATTTGGAGATGCTGGATTATGCGGGTTGGGGCGTTGCTATGGCAAATGGCACGCAACAATTAAAATCGATCGCAAATGATGTTACTGACAAAACCAATGCGGAAGATGGCATGGTCGATTACTTGGAAAAATATTTAGGTCTATAAAAAAAGCCGATGCGGGATTGTCCGCATCAGCTTTTTTTTGCTTCCATATTCAAATCAAAGTGTTTCATAAACGATTTCTTTGGCTTCGGGAATCGATTCATCAATAAAGAATACTTTGTACCAGGTCAAGAATGTAAAGATCGTCCAGATTTTTCGCTGAAGATTCGGTTTTCCTTGGCGATGGTCTTCTAGCATTTGCAAAATCGCTGTTTGATCAAAGAAGGTTGCTGCAAAGTCTGACTCAAAAAGGGCTTTAACTGCTTCATACCCTGTTCCTTCTTTCAGCCATGCCTTGATTGGTACAGGAAAGCCTAGCTTTTCACGGTTTGCCCATTCTTTTGGCAAATGACGGTTTGACGCTTGTCGAAACACATCTTTCGTATTGTTTTGATTGATCAAATATTTCGTCGGGATCGTTTGCGCCAGTTTTTGCATCTCGATATCCAGTAACGGAACCCGTAATTCTAAAGAACTCGCCATGGACATTTTGTCTGCTTTTAACAAAATATCCTTCGGCATCCATTGATGAAGATCCAAATATTGCATCTTGTTGACCTCGTCTTTGAGACCATTGACTTTCTCATAATGAGGCGCAACGATTTCAGCAACAGATGGTCCTTTTTGATACGTTGGTTTTAAAAGCTGTAGTGCTTCCTCTTCTTCAAAGACCAGGGCTTGCCCGATAAAGAAGTCTTGGGCAGGTGCCGTTGCTTCATAAAGATGAATTCGACCATGGAAGTTTTTCATTTTGCCGATTTGACGCCCTAAACGAAAGCGGATGTTTTGCGGCAGTTTTTTCAAGCCTTGGGCAAAAACGCGAACCGCTTTAGAGTTTGTGTGGAAGCCATAGGCAGCATAACCGGCAAATAATTCATCTGCCCCTTCCCCAGATTGAACGACCCGCACTTGCTGTGCTGCTAGGTTGGCTAAAAAGTACAAAGGGACACAGCTTGGGTTAGAATCCGGTTCGTCCAAGTGATACTGAATCAGCGGAAATGCCTCAAAGGACATTTCACCATCGATGACCGCTGCTGTGTTGTTCAAGCCGAGCTTTTCCGTCAATTTGCGGGCTTCGATCGCTTCGTTGTAGGTTTTGTCATCAAACCCAATTGAAAATGAGTGATCTGGGCGCAAGACCGAGGCCACGTAACTTGAATCGACACCACTGGATAAAAATGAGCCGACTTCAACATCACTGATTTGATGAGCGGCAATTGATTCTTGGACTGCTTGATCGATTTTATCGACCCATTCTTCTCTTGAATGATTTTCTTTCACTGAAAAATCTGCATCCCAGTACTGCTTGATCGTCAATCCCTGTTCATTAAACAGATAATAATGCCCTTCTTGCAAACGATGAACGCCTTTAAAGAAGGTTTCTCCGTTCAAAGGCGAGTATTGGAACGTCAAATAAGGTTTCAACGCCTCCTGGTTTAATTCTTTCTTGAAATCTGGATGAGGCAAAAAGCTTTTGATTTCAGAGCCAAACATGAAACTGCCGTTCATTTGTGCATAGTAATACGGTTTGATGCCAAAGTGATCCCGCGCGCCGAAAAGCTCTTGTTTTTGAGTATCCCAGATGGCAAAAGCAAACATTCCCCGCAGGCGCTGCAAAACATCAATCCCCCACTCTTCATAGCCATGTAAGACTACTTCGGTATCCGCATGGGTAGAAAAGACATGACCTGCTTGGATCAATTCCTCACGCAATACTTGAAAGTTGTAAATTTCACCATTAAAAATGATTACTTTTGTTCGATCCTCATTAAAAATTGGTTGTGAGCCACCTTCTAAGTCGATGATCGATAAACGACGAAACCCTAATGCCACTCGGTCGTCGGTAAATTTCCCTGAACTGTTTGGTCCGCGATGAACGATCCGGTCCATCATGCGTTCAATAATGATTTCTTTTTGGTCTTTTGAATTGACAAAGCCGACAATTCCGCACATATTTTCACATCCGTTTTCATAATCCATTTTCATTTTTCTAAAGTAAATCATACCATAGAATTCAAGAGATACGATCTCTTTTTCAAAAAAATACAATCAATATATTTTTGCACAAAACACAATTTGAAGATAAACCTTATGATATCAAGGTTTCCAATCATCTCATACTCTCAATCTTACAAATTTGTTATCTAAGAAAATAGCTATCCTCAAAATTCTTAAGAAATTTTTTATGAATTCTATTTTTCTGAAAATATACAAAGATACTTTTCCCGAATTTACTGACTCCAGCAAACTTCTTTTGCTGCCATTCTCAGCATTGATTTCCTGAAAATAATCAGTCAGATTTGTTCGTTTGATAGTTTTATTGGACTATTGTGAAAAAAAGTGTTATTCTAACTATGGAATTTCGTTATCAACTAACCGTTGCCTTTCAATGACAAGTTTTAAGAAAGGAGAATGACTATGACATTCTATAACACAGATCTACAATATCGTGTAACTCTGGATACCAAATTGAATTTATTTATCGTTTTCGATAAAAAAGATGCGAATCATTTTGCGACTGGAATTACGATCGAGCAAGCTGTACAAGAATTGAAAAAAACTGCATAAGGAGTTTATCCAAATGAAGGATACCGATTCGTACTGAAAGCACCTCGCTAAGGAAATAATTAGCTAGGTGCTTTCTTGTTTTTTGGCTCGCTTTTGTCTGTTGCAGCATCCACTTCTTGCTTCTGTCCACTTTGCTGTTCATCTAGCTGTAAGATTTCATCAACAGATCCTTGCGTAATAAACTTACTCAATCCCTGTGCCGCAACTTTTGTATAACGCATAAAATAATCTTTTTCTTCAAAATCCATCTTCTTGCCTCCTACTGATACAACTGTGCTTTTATTAAGTTTACCATCTATTTCACTAGTCATTCTTGAGCGTCATTCCTTTAATACTTATGAATGATCCATTAATAGCATACACGTTACATTTGTCAAATCATCCTTTTCCTCTATTCATGAAAAGACAAATCTGTTTTCTGGTACAGAACATAGTACTATTGTCTTTTCAGGAGACTTTTATTTAGGAGGAATTTTTATGGCTACGTTTTTCGCCATTTTGTTTTTCATTGGATTGTTCTGTTTCGTTTTTGGCATTGTCTTATTTTATATTGGGCTTGTAAAACAAAATGCAAAACGAGATCGAAACGTTTTGATCATTGTCGCTTCCGCTTTTATTGCCTTGTTTTCTTATGGTGGCTTGTCCTTCTACCAAGATGTGACATCTTTCGATAGCATCACTGCGCAATTAAGCCTTTCTTTACGTAACGAATCAAGGCAAAGCGAATCCTTTGGCGATGCCGCTGCTTCCATGGAACAACCACAAGGAGAACAAAAAGCTGGCAACAACGAAGCAAGTAGCGCACAACAAGAAGAACCCGCGAACAACGAGCAACATACACCTGAACTTTCTCGTGAAGAAAGAAATGCACTGAATCGTGCAGAAAGATACTTATCCAGCAATGCGTTTTCTCAGTCGAGCTTAAAACGCCAACTACTCTATGAAGATTTTTCTGAGAGCGCAGCAGACTTTGCCGTAGCCACCGTGGATGCCGATTGGAACGAGCAAGCATTGAAAAAAGCGATTCGCTACTCGCAAAATTTATCCTTATCGGATGAGCGTGTGGCGAGCCAACTTTCCTTTGAAGGCTTTACTTCTGAACAAATTGAATACGCCTTATCACGTTTGCCCGATTGATTCTTTTCGTTTGTTGCAGGACCACAAGCAAAAAAGATATCGGCAAGTTGACGGAACAATTATGCTGTTTTCTAGACCGAGTGTAGGTTAATCGCTTTTCAGATGGTTATCGATCAACCTCGGCAGTCATTTATATTCTTCTGCCCACAACAAACAAAAAAGCCTATCTCGAAAGATAGGCTAAACGCTCCAAAGCGTTGGTATAAGGAGAGTACAGGATTTGAACCTGCGCGCCGGGATGAACCGGGTCGGCGGATTTCGAGTCCGCTGCATTACCACTCTGCCAACTCTCCATAACAGTTATTTTCGCTAGTTTTACAAAAAATGTCAAGAAAAATCTGCATCCAAAATGGAAATGGATACAGATTTTTTGTTCTTTAATCGAAAATATAGTTTTCTTTCTTTTCGATTACGCCTTCGATCGTCTCGTTGATGATTTTGATGATCTGATCATCGGTGGGTGTGATGATACCCGCCGACATTAAGGAAGCCAAACCAGTCACAACGATCCATGCGCCATTATGTAGTGCATTTATCGCATCTTCGGATAGATCTGCATATTTTTCTTCTGATTTGATCAAGGATTTGAAATAGGTGGATGAAAAATCATGCATCAATTTCCCACCGCCGTAGTCGTCGATAAAAAGGGCGATGTAGAGATTGTGCTGCTCTTGCGCGAAGCGTATATAATTCAGGCCTAAATCAACAAGTTTGTCTCCTGTTCGAACGACTGGAAAAACATTTTCCGATAAATCTTTGAAAACAGCCTCCACCAAGGTATTTTTTAAGTCCTGCATATTTTCGAACTCAAGATAAATTGGTTGAGTAGAAATTCCCATGTGCTTAGCGATATTCCGGGCCGTAAAGTTGCCAAAACCTTCTCTATTGATCAGTTCATAAGCGGCCTTCAAAATGTGTTCTCTTGTATAGACCTTCCTTCGCATCAATAAATCCCCCTTTTTATATTTATTTAATTGTAACCGAGATATTCATTTTTTAAAAATAAAACACTCCTTCCGTTATCTTATTTCTATTCACTTTGTTCACTAAAAACGAATGTTTAGTAATAGGAAATGTTCTGCTTTTTTCATTTATCACAAAAAATCCAACGGATGGCGTTCTAGTTATTTTTCAAATCTACTTTTCTTTCTTGTTGAAAACTCGCTGAAATTGTACACTAAGAGTGTAGCACGCAAATTCGATTGAAAAAGGGGTTTGGAAATGGCTGAATCAAAAGAGCTATTATTGGAGACCTGCTTATTAGCAGGGAAAATCATGATGGAAAACGGCTCGGAAGTGTATCGCGTGGAAGATACGATGAATCGAATTGCGGCAAACGCTGGAGAGCAAGGGAGTATTAGTTATGTAACAGCAACTGGACTTTTTATGGGCTTACGCAGTAGCCACTATGCACAAGTAGAAAATGTTCATGATCGAGTCATCAATCTCGAAAAAATCGTTGCCGTCAATGGGCTCTCTCGCGCCTATGCGGAAAAGAAACTTTCCTTAGCGGAACTGCATGAGGCATTAAAAAAGGTCAATCAGACAACACCAAGTTTTCCTTACTGGCTACAGGTTCTTAGTGCTGGCGTGGTCAGCAGTACCTTAATGATTATTTTTGGCGGTGCTTGGTTTGACTTTCTAGCGACCTTCGTCATTGGCTGCCTTGGCTTTTTGTGTGCGTATTGGGTCAAGAAACTGATCGACATTCGCTTTTTGGATATGTTTTGTGCCTCCTTACTGATCGGTACTTTGTCTGTCTTAGCGGTCTCTCTTCATATCGCACAAAACGTCGATAATTTGATTATCGGTGCCGTCATGCCCTTAGTTCCTGGTGTAGCAATCACCAATTCCTTTCGGGATATCTTGGCGGGCCATCTCATTAGTGGCACAGCTCGGGGAACAGAGGCCATCTTTACTGCTGCCGCGATCGGTGTAGGCATCGCCACGGTCTTCACATTATTTGGAGGGATCTCATGACGATTTTTATTCACCTTTCCTTCAGCTTCTTAAGCACTGTAACCTTCGGCATCTTGACCAATATTCCTAAAAGAGCCTTAGTTGCCACAGGCATTGCTGGAACGGTTGGCTGGATGATCTATTGGTCATTGCAAACGATTGGCTACGGTCTAGGCAGTGCCAACTTCTTAGCCGCATTTGCCGTCGGTTGCGTCAGCATCTTTTTTTCCCGCAGAAAAAAAATGCCCATGATCATTTTTAACATTCCTAGCCTCGTTCCCCTCGTACCGGGTGGGCCTGCCTACAAAGCCGTTCGAGAATTCGCTTTGGGCGACAACTTTGTCGGTTTTGAAAATCTGATGATCGTTGTCATCACCGCTGGGGCGATTGCCGGCGGGTTCATGATGACGAGTGTGGTTGAAAAGATCGTCAATCGCTGGCAAGTGAAACGCACAAAAAAACGTCATCCAGATAAAAAAATCTCCTGAAACTATTGGCGCGCAGAAACTATAAATTTTTCTTATTTCAGACTTTAGTACAATGTTTTCTTTTCGGACTTCTTTTATAATAAGGGCATACCTTACAAAACTGTTTGACGTTTGTCATTTGTTTTACTGGATTTTTCTGGTCTCACCCCGTATAGTGAGATTATGAAACATAAAGGAGATGAAGTCCTGTGAGCATAGCAACTTCTCGTCGTATCATTAATACGATTTCTATTATTGGCTTAGGTTTATCGATCGCGTTAACCATCTATTTTATCAATCTAGGTGTTTTCAAAGACATTAATGCACTGCGAGGTCTAGTTGGAAATTCCGTTATCTTAGGACCAATCGTCTTTATCCTATTGCAGATCTTGCAAGTAGTGATCCCGATTATTCCCGGTGGTGTCTCCAGCGCTGCAGGTGTCTTGATTTTCGGTCCTTATCTAGGATTCGTTTATAACTATGTAGGAATCAGTATTGGTTCTGTCATTATTTTCCTGCTTGGCCGACGATATGGTAAACCATTCATTTTAAGTATGATCAGTGACAAAACTTACGATAAATATATCGGCTGGTTAGACAACCAAAGCCGATTTGAAAAACTTTTCGCCCTTGCAATCTTTCTACCGGTTGCCCCAGATGATGCCCTTTGTCTAATGGCTGGCTTGACCAACATGACAGTGAAGAAATTTACGTTGATTATTTTGTTGGCAAAACCTGCTTCAATTTTCTTGTACAGTATGGCATTGATTTACGGTGGAACATTCTTAACTGGTTTGTTAGGCGGATAAGAATCATATGTAAGAAAAACGATCAATTCAGCGAGCCGAACGTAAAGAAGCTGCTTTTCAAACAGGGAACTATGCCTGTGGCAAATGTGCTTCTAAAACTGTTCGGCTCTTTTTTACCGCCTTTCTAGAATAAATTGAACCACAATACTTACTTTGTTAGGATGACGACCATGAATTATTTAAAAAACAGCTTAGTCAACACGTGGGATTTTTTGAAAGACAGCAATGCCTACTTCCGTGATGTTTTATTGATGCACGGTGCCTTGTTGTTCTTAGTGATCCCGATATTATCAGCTTCCACCAAGTTCGTCTTAAAGCGCGGCGGCTTGCCTTATCTTTCTTTCGATAATATCGGTAGTATCTTTACAGATCACCCTGTTGTGTTGCTCTCATTAACCCTGATTTTGCTTTTGATCTTATTAGCCGTCTTTTTTGAATTTACTTTCTTACTGCTGAGTGTCTATTTTATCAAAAAGAAGCAGCCCATCAGCTTGCGGCAATTGTTACGAATGACTATTTTGCAATTGCGCAAATTACGGCCGATGACCTTTTTATTTTTCCTTTTTTACTTCTTACTGATTTTACCCATCGGTGGATTGAGTTTTAATTCGGATTTACTCGCAAAAATCAAAATTCCTGCCTTTATCATGGACTTTATTTTTGCCAATCGTGTCTTGATCATTGGGGCAGTGCTTTTGGTTTATGTTTTGTTGATTTACTTGGGGATTCGCGTGATCTTTGCCTTACCGGAAATGATTTTACGTGATCTGCCCTTTCGAAAAGCGATCAAAGAAAGCCTCCAAGTAACAAAACGCCGTTTTTTTGCCATCGTTGGTCAATTTGTCTTTATCGGTGGTAGTATCTTATTGATCACGACTCTGGGCTTCACGCTGCTTATTACCCTTCAAGCAGTGATTGAAGTTGTTACACCGGACTATGCGTTGTATAGTGCTGTTTTTATTATGACTTTCTTGCAGTTTATTTTGTTACTGAATGTCATTTTATCGACCGTGGCTATTTTTTACATCATCGTTGATTTCATGGATGATGAAGGCTTTTTACCAGAGATCCCTTCGTGGTTCCACCAAGAACCATTGAACCAGCGACATTTTCTAGGACTGAAAAGTTCCTTGTTTACCTTGGTCACGGTACTTTTTGGTGTTGGGGTTAGTCTGTATAATATGAACTATCTGACCTCAGCTGCTTCGATCCATCCGGTAACGATCTCCCATCGAGGGGTAAGCGACGGACAAGGGGTCCAAAATTCCCTTGAAGCGTTACGATTTACTAGTGAGAAATATCAGCCGGACTACGTGGAAATGGACGTCCAGCAAACAAGTGATGGTCATTTTATTGTCTACCATGATTTTTCTTACCGGCCTTTGACAGGCGGCAAAGGAAAACCCGAGCAATTGCCCTTGAGTTACGCCGAATCACTGACGGTTTCAGAAAACAACCAGACAGCCCGTATTCCAACTTTTGACGAGTACTTGGCGCTTGCCAATCAGTTGGACCAAAAATTACTGGTGGAGATCAAAACCCAACAAAAAGATACTGCGGCACTCGTAGATGCCTTCTTAGACCGATACCAAGAGGATTTAGTTGCAAATGGGCATATTATGCAAAGTCTCTCCTATACAGTTGTTGAAGAATTAAAAGATAAGGCGCCTGAATTGACGTCGGGATACATCATGCCTTTCAATGTCGTAGGGCCGCCACTGACCAGTGCCGACTTTCTGACAATGGAATACAGTACGATCAACCGCAACTTCATCGCTTCTGCCCGGACCGATGGCAAGGAAGTGTTCGTTTGGACCCCCAATGATGCGGATACTATCAGCCGAATGCGTTTTTACGGTGTAGACGGGATCATTACTGACCAAATGGGGATTTTAAATGAAGAGTTGAGTTTGTCGGAAGAAGACATGACTTATTCAGACAAACTATTGAATTTCGTGATTGGCGTTGGCTGATCTCACACAAAGAAAAATGCTGCTCACGGTGATCCGTTGAGCAGCATTTTTTGCTAGTTGGTTAGGCAACGTTCGTTTGCGTACAAATTTTATTGAAACTGACGATCATCCGACGATTACAAGCTTCTACTTGTGCTTGATCTTCTTCTTCATATCTTGAAACGACGATCAACGCCGTATGTACGTATAGTTTTTCCACCACACCGATCACAGGCTTGCTCGCCCCGACAGGTTGGCAGACATATTTTTCACCGATCGTAATATTCTCCATATCCTCACCTCAACCGTTTTCTTTCATAAAGATATAATAACAAAAAAGCATCAAATTGAAAACGTTTTATTTCAATTTATCACGCATTTGTCACCAAGAAATGACAGTTTCGTTCGTTCAAACGCACTGGTTTGTTCGTGCCACTTCTTAAAAAGCATTTTATACTAAAGGAAATCAAAAGGAGATGAGTCAAATGCCAATTATTCAAACCTGTATCTTTGGACTATTGTCTGCTGCGTTGCTTTGGGGATTAAAAGAAGACCGCTGATTTTTTGGATCAACTATCGAGTAACACAACAAACGCGAAAATAAAACAACGCCTTGTGCCAATCAGAACTGGCACAAGGCGTTTCTTTGTCGAATTATAGACGTTCGTTCAATTCTTTTGCAAGATCTTCGAAACCTGGTTTGCCAAGTAAGGCGAACATGTTTTTCTTGTACGCTTCAACCCCTGGTTGGTCAAATGGGTTCACACCGTTTAAGTAACCAGAGATACCTACAGCGATCTCAAAGAAGTACATCGTGTAACCTAACGTGTACGCATCCATTGTAGGAATTTTTACTAACAGATTAGGTACATCCCCATCTGTATGGGCAAGTAACGTTCCTTCAAAAGCTTTCGTATTAACAAAATCAACTTCTTTTCCTTCTAAGTAGCCAAGACCATCAAGATCTGCTTCTTGTGTAGGGATCGCAATTGATTTGCGTGGTTTTTCAACTTTTACGACAGTTTCAAAGATATTGCGACGGCCTTCTTGGATGTATTGACCAAGAGAATGCAAATCTGTTGAGAAGTTTGCACTTGAAGGATAGATCCCTTTTTGGTCTTTTCCTTCAGACTCGCCGAATAATTGTTTCCACCATTCTGAGAAGTATTGCATGCCTGGTTCGTAGTTGATCAGCAATTCGGTTACTTTGCCTTTGCGATAAAGGATGTTACGCATTGCTGCATATTGATACGCTTCATTTTTTTCAAGGTCGTCACTTGCGTAAGCATCGCTAGCATCTGCTGCCCCTTGCATCAAGGCATCGATATCTGCTCCACTGGCAGCGATTGGTAATAAACCAACAGCAGTCAATACAGAGAAACGGCCGCCGACGTCATCTGGAATCACAAAGGTTTCCCAGTTTTCAGCATCTGCTTCAACTTTTACTGCACCTTTCGCTTTATCCGTTGTTGCGTAGATCCGTTTGTTGGCTTCTTCTTTGCCGTATTTTTCAATCAAACGTTCTTTGAAAACACGGAAAGCGATCGCTGGCTCAGTAGTTGTTCCTGATTTTGAGATCACATTCACAGAGAAGTCACGGTCACCGATGATTTCGATCAAATCTGCTAAGTATGTTGAAGAAATCGAATTACCGGCAAAAAAGATTTGAGGTGCTTTGCGTTCTTCATTTGGTAGCAAGTTAAAGAAAGAATGATTTAAGAAATCAATCGCTGCTTTCGCTCCTAAATAAGATCCGCCGATCCCGATCACGACTAGTACTTCAGAATCAGATTGAATTTTTTCAGCCGCTTTTTTGATACGCGCAAATTCATCTTTGTCATAATTTTTAGGAAGGTCGATCCAACCTAAAAAGTCGCTACCAGCACCTGTTCCTTCGCGTAATTGTTTGTCTGCTGCTGTAACTTGACTTTGCATGTAGCTCAATTCGTATTCGTTTACGAATGGTGCTACTTTCGAATAGTCAAACTTGATGTGTGACATGATTTGTCCTCCTTGAAAAAATAGTTTTTCATACACTACCTACTTTACGTTTTTTTCCAACTTTTTTCAAGTAATTCCTGATAGGTAGCCTGTTGGGTGATTTTAGACAAGTCCTTGAGCAAACATTGCTTTAGCAACTTTTTCAAAGCCTGCGACGTTCGCACCTAACATAAAATTATTTTTTTGATCGAAGGTTTCAGCTGTATCACGGCATGCTTCATAGATCGACTTCATGATATCATCCAATTTGGCATCGACTTCGGCTTTTTCCCATTGCAATCGTTGGGAGTTTTGACTCATTTCTAAAGCAGAAACGGCTACGCCGCCGGCATTGGCTGCTTTTCCTGGGCAGTAGAAAATTCCTTCTTCAATAAAATATTCTGCTGCTTCTAATGAGCTAGGCATGTTCGCGCCTTCAGAAACGACCCGGACGCCATTGGCTTTTGCACGTTTGGCTTGCGAGAGATCAATCTCGTTTTGGGTCGCACAAGGAAAGGCTAATTCCGCTGGAGTATCAAAATCCCAGACAGTTGCCCCTTCATGATATTCCGCTGTTGGCCGTTCCTTGGCGTAAGCCGTCAAACGTTCGCGTTTCACTTCTTTGATCTCTTTTAATAAGGCCAGATCAATGCCGTCTTTGTCATAAATAAAACCAGAGGAATCAGAACATGTGACAGGGGTCGCACCTAATTCTTGCAATTTCTCAATTGCATAGATCGCAACATTGCCGCTTCCAGAAACGATCGCTTTTTTGCCTTCAAATGTTTCATCTAAGTCTGTCAATAAATGCTTAACGAAATAAACAGCGCCATAACCCGTTGCTTCTGTGCGGTTTTTACTGCCCCAGAAGTCTAGTGGCTTACCGGTTAAAATCCCGGCATCGTATTGTTTCAATCGTTTGTAGGCACCAAACAAATAGCCGATTTCCCGACCTCCGACACCAATGTCGCCAGCAGGAACATCTAGGTCAGGTCCGATATGTTTTGACAGCTCCGTCATAAAGCTTTGGCAAAAACGCATCACTTCGGCATCTGATTTGCCTTTTGGATCAAAGTCACTTCCGCCTTTGCCGCCGCCGATCGGCAGACCCGTCAAGCTGTTTTTGAAGATTTGCTCAAACGCCAAAAACTTCAAAATACTCAAGTTTACACTTGGGTGAAAACGCAAGCCGCCTTTGTAAGGCCCCATTGCAGAGTTGAATTGAATCCGATAGCCACGGTTTACTTGCCAGTTGCCTTGATCGTCTTGCCACGGGACTCTGAATTGGATAAAACGTTCTGGTTCAGTTAAGAGTGCAAGGATATTTGATTCAATATATTCTGGATGCTCCTCTAAAAAGGGAACGATCGTAGGCAAAAATTCGTCAATTGCTTGAAGAAATTCCGGTTGGTGTTGGTCTTTCTCGTGAATCTTCGCTTGAATTTCTTTCACGTAAGCTGAAGCTTTGGTCATAGTGCATTACCTCCTTTAAGATATTTTCTATTTTAAAGAAATTTTCTGAAATTGCACGCTTTTTTTTAGAATTGTCAGAATTTTTTATCATTCGAAAAAAATCGCCCTCTCCTTTCAGCAGTCATAGGCGATGTGTTACAATCCCAAAGAGGTGAGAAGAATGGAAAAAACCTATGATGTCATCGTTGTTGGTGCAGGTACGAGCGGTATGATGGCTGCGATCACCGCTGCCAAACAAGGTGCTAGGGTCTTATTAATCGAAAAAAACAAAAAAATCGGCAAGAAACTATTGATGACTGGCGGCGGACGCTGCAATGTAACCAATAATCGGCCGGTAGATGATTTAGTTGCTCATATTCCAGGAAACGGCAAGTTTTTGTATAGTACGTTTTCCCAATTCAATAACTATGATGTAATGGCGTTTTTCGCAGACTTAGGTGTCGTCTTAAAAGAAGAAGACCACGGACGGATGTTCCCTGTGACGAACAAATCAAAAACCATCGTCGAAGCGCTGCTTCAAGCAATCAACGATCATCACGTCACCCTGTTGACGAATACGGTCGTAACCAAGCTGATCCATGATGGCAGCCAAATACGCGGCGTACGAACCGAAACCGATGAGTTCTCTGCCCCAAGCGTGATTTTGACGACGGGTGGCCGCACCTATCCTTCCACGGGCGCGACGGGGGACGGCTATAAGATGGCGAAAAAAGTCGGGCATACCATTACGCCGCTTTATCCAACCGAATCGCCGCTTGTTTCAGAAGAATCTTTTATTCAAGAACGGACCTTGCAGGGCATTTCCTTACAAGACATCACCTTGAGCGTCTTGGATCAAAAAGGAAAGCCCATCGTCGCCCATACCATGGATCTTTTGTTTACCCACTTTGGGTTATCTGGTCCAGCTGCTTTGCGCTGTTCCTCTTTTGTGAACCAAGAATTGAAAAAGCAGCAACCAGTGACGGTTGTTCTGGATTGTCTGCCGACGAAAGCCCAGGAAGCCTTGACCCAAGAATTAATTCAGTCTGCGGCTTCGAAGAAACAATTGCCGAATGCTTTAGCTGGCTTTTTGCCTGAGCGCTTGATGACCTTCTTTTTGCAGCAGCTAGACTTGCATGAGCTGGTTGCTGAAAAAGCCTCACCGGAACAGTTGACGGCGCTCGCTTCCTTGATCAAAGGCTTTTCAATCACCATTGTCCGCACGTTCCCATTAGAAAAGTCCTTCGTGACGGGCGGCGGGGTCCATCTGAAAGAAATCAACCCTAAGACCATGGAAAGTAAGAAAATCAATGGCTTGTATTTTGCCGGTGAATTGCTGGATATCAATGGTTATACAGGTGGTTTCAACATCACCGCTGCGTTTTGCACGGGTCATGTTTCTGGAAAAAACGCAGCAGAAACAGCTAGTTATTTCAATTATTGATCGACGACCCGGGTGTTCGCAGCAATATCCTGGCCTGTAGCTGCGAACACCTGGTTCTCCCCCTCTTTTTGCTTATTAGTTGGGTTTTTCTCAAAGTAGGCGTAGACTAAAGATAGCAAGATCGAGGGAGGTTTTTTTTATGAAACGAATTTCAAGAGGTAAATTTGAACGAATGCAAAAACTTTCAAATGAGGACGGTGTGATTGCCGCACTAGCGATCGACCAACGTGGTTCCATGAAAAAAATGATGAAGGCGGCAACTGGACCGGATGACTTTACGATGGAACACATTTATGAATTCAAACAGTTGGTTTCCCAAGAACTGACCAAATATGTCAGCAGTATTCTGTTAGATGAGGAATATGGCTTCTTAGGGATCGAAGCAAAGAATCCCAATGCTGGCTTGATCCTTTCCTATGAAAAAACAGGCTATGATGTCAACACGCCGGGTCGTTTGCCAGAGATTTTACCCAATGAATCGTTGCAGCGCTTGGTGAAAAAAGGTGCGGATGCTGCAAAAGTCTTGGTTTATTATAATCCAGATGAACCCCAAGAGATTTTAGATACCAAACATGCGTTTTTGGAGCGTTTAGGTACGGAGGCACAGGCGGCCGATATTCCCTTATTTGTGGAACCGATCGTCTATGATGATGAGATCACAGATGACAAATCACCTGCTTTTGCCAAGATCAAACCGAGCAAGGTCATCCGAACCATTCAGGAATTGACGAAAGATCACTACCATATCGATATTTTGAAAGTCGAAGTACCGGTTCAGTTCGACTTAGTGGAAGGCTTCCAAAAAGAAGGCTTAGAGGCCGTCTATACGCAAGAAGAAGCAGCCAATTACTTCAAAGAAGCCAGTGACGCCGCGACTCGGCCATTTATCTATTTGAGTGCGGGAGTTCCAGCGAATGTCTTTCGCGATGAATTGACCTTTGCTGGTCAACACGGTGCTAAATTCTCAGGAATCTTAGGTGGGCGAGCAACTTGGCGCGATAGTGTGGAAATTTATGGGAAACAAGGTGCCAAAGCGTTGTTGGAATGGCTGGACACCCAAGGGAAAGAAAATGTTGAAGAATTAAACGCCATTCTAAAACAATATGCCACTCCATGGTTTGACTTTTATGGTGGTTTAGAAAATATTGAGGTTTTCGATATTGAAGTAATGGAATAAAATAGTACAAAATAATCCCCGTGAACGGCATTTCAAGATGGTTCACGGGGATTTTTTATTCGTGTTCAGGTGCCAACAAATCGGCAAAGATCGCCCTAGTCAATTGTTGCAACGCTTGTGGGGCAAGCCCCATCTGCAACCCGCGCTTTCCTGCAGAAACCACGATTTCTTCCAGTGTCTGCGCCCCACGATCAATATAAGTAGGAAAGAGCTTTTTCATCCCGATCGGCGAACAGCCGCCGCGAATATAGCCAGTCGTTTCTTCTAAATCTCTCAGATGCAGCATCTCTACTTTTTTGTTTCCACTGACTTTGGCTAACTTTTTCAGATCCACTTCTCTGTTTCCAGGAATCACAGCCACTAGCGGACCTGTTTTGTTGCCCACTGCCACCAGCGTTTTGTAGATGGCTTGCGGGCGTGCTAGTTGCACAGCGACGGATTGCGCATCGAGATGGTCTTCCGACCACTCATAGGTGTATTCGTTATAAGCGATTTTCTGTTGTTCTACTTGACGGATCGCATTGGTTTTTTGTTTCTTCTTCGCCATTTTATCCCTCTTTTGTTTTGGTTTCTTTTAAGAGAAGGCCTTGGCTGGTCTTACTCATTGAGTGAAAATTCTTGTAAGTAGTTGGTCATTCGTTCGATCGGTATTTGTCCAGGTGCTGAAGCACCTTGCAACGAAGCAAAAGTAAAGACCGAACCAGTCAATGCCCCACTAACCCGGCTGATTTTCCCCAGCTCCCCCATCGACATGATCGCCAACGGCAGTTGGTTGAAGCCACGCGCTTTAGTAATGATCCCCATCAAACGTAAAACATCTTGGACTTGCTTGGGCATCATCGCTAACTTGCCAACATCGGCACCAAATTGATTCATTACGCCGATCTTTAAAATCAACACAGCATCTTCTGGCGTTTTCTCAAAATCATGATTGCTCAATATCAGCTTTACCTGTGCCTTTTTGATTTCTTGAATAAAGGCTCGACCTAAAAATTCAGCTTTCTCTAATTCGACATCGATCCAATCGATCAAGCCTGAATCAGCAGCAGCTAAACACAATTCTTTGTACTGGGTCAATGTGAACGCCCGCTCGCCCCCTTCTTCCAAGGTTCGAAAAGTGAAGAGCAGCTCTTTGTGCTTTAATGTCGTGCGAATATGTGATAACGCATCTAAGACCGCTTGCTGGTCTTCGACATGTTTGTAATGATCAACACGCCATTCGACGATCTGTGCCTCTGATTCCTCAGCAGCAATGGCTTGTTTCAAGATCTCTTCATTGGTTTTCCCAATCAATGGCACACAAATCAACGGTGTTTTCCCGTCTAACGTTACTGGTTTTGATCGGCTCATCTACTTCACTCCTTTTTCATTTGATAAAAGAATACTTTCAGATAGTTCCCTTCGGAAAAATGCTTACCTACCGCAAAATCAGCTGGTAGACGATAACTTTGAATACATTCATAAGCAACGTGTGCTTTCTCTAAGGATGCTTCGATCATTTCTTGAAACTTCCTCGGTGAAAGATTGGCCGCATTCGTTGAGGCGATCAACAAGCCATCAGGCGCTAAAATCGCCAAACTATCAGTGACTAAGTCGCCATAATTTTTCGCAACCGAGAAGACCTTTTTCTTGTTGCGGGCAAAACTCGGCGGATCTAAAACGATCACATCAAAGCGCAAGTCTTTTTTGCTGGCATAATTGAAGTAATTGAAAACATCCATGACATGGATACGCTGGGTATCTGGATCAATGCCGTTGACTGCAAATTGTTCGCGGGTCTTTTCTAGACTGCGTTTTGCCAAATCGACGCTCGTTGTTTGAGCAGCGCCACCGACAGCAGCAGCGACAGAAAACGCCCCCGTATAACTGAACATATTTAAAACCGTCTTGCCAGCTGCCAAGCCATCAACAAGTTGCCCACGAACTTCTTTTTGATCCAAAAAGATGCCCGTCATTAGTCCTTCGTTCAAATACGTCGCATACGTGACGCCATTTTCCTTCACCAGTAAGGGTTCAGGTGCCGTTTTTCCATAGACCCATGCTGATTCAGGCAGCTCAGACGCAAAGCGGATTTTTTCATAAGCCCCTTTGATCTCGGGAAATATTTGACGAAAAGCCGCCACGATCGCTTTTTTATGTTGATAAAGGGTGGCATTGTACCAAGAAAAAACGACATACTCGCCATACAAATCTACGGTAAGTCCCCCCAATTGATCCCCCTCGCCATTAAACAGACGAAAGGCATCTGTCAGGTCATCTTGATAGTAAGCAATGCGTTTGCCTTTTGCTTTCGCAAAGCGTTGCGCAAAGAATGCTTGGTCGATCACTGTTTCTTCAAAGGATACGACCCATCCGATCCCTTTATTTTGTTCCCCAAGATAGCCGACACCTAAGAAATGATTGGCCTGATCAATAAAGGTGACCCACTCCTTCGTCTCGATTGCTTGTTGAAGATCTTCTCGTTGGATCAACGGATTCTTTTTGCGAAGCTTCGCTGATCCTTGCTTCGTTAGTTTTATTTTCATGTTCATCTGCTCCATTCATTCTCCTTTTTAGTATAGCAAAAAGCGACAGTATTGTCTGTATCCTTGAAAGTAAAGAAATACTTAATTCCGCGTCATGACAAGGAATTCATTTGACACGTCTTTCACAGCCTAGTAAAATGTACTGTGATGTAAAATCGTAATTTACCGGTTATACTGGAAAAAGAGAGGACGATTCCTTTGAAAAAAAATAAAGTATCCACCTTTGTGAATACAAGAATGGGCTTTTTTTTCCTATTAGCCCTATTATTTTGGCTAAAAAATATCTTTGCCTATATGGTGGACTTCCACCTAGGTATTGAAAGCAGCATTCAGTACTTCATCTTATTCATCAATCCGATCGCAACGACTTTGTTGTTGCTGTCGATCGCATTGTACGTAAGAAGAACCAAAGCAGCTTATATCACGATGCTTGTGATCTATTTCTTGATGACTCTGCTGTTGTTCTCTAATGTTTCGTACTATCGAGAATTCACTGACTTTATCACCATCAACACGATGCTCGGTGTAGGAAAAGTAGCAAGTGGTCTAGGAGAAAGCGCAATTCGCTTGTTCCGTCCCTACGATGTGTTGTACTTCATTGACTTTATCGTGCTGATTGCAGCCTTTTCAATGAAAAAAATCAAAATGGACACTCGTCCTGTGCGGGCACGGATGGCTTTTGCGATCTCAACCTTAGCTGTCATGGTCTTTTCTGCCAATCTTTTCTTAGCAGAAGCGGATCGTCCTGAACTGCTTACTCGAACGTTTTCTCGTGACTATTTAGTGAAATACCTTGGGATCAACGCCTTTACGGTTTATGATGGGGTACAAACTTATCAAGCTTCGCAAGTACGTGCCGAAGCGAGTCCCAACGACATGAACGAAGTAGAGAGCTATGTTAAAGAACATTACGCAGAACCAAATGATGATCTGTTCGGTATCGCAAAAGGCAAGAATGTCATTTATATTCACTTAGAAAGTGTTCAGCAATTCTTGATCGATTATAAATTGAAAGATGAAGATGGCGTGGAACATGAAGTCATGCCGTTTATCAATAGTTTATACCATAGCGATAGTACCTTTAGTTTTGATAATTTCTTCCACCAAGTAAAAGCTGGGAAGACCAGTGATGCCGAAACATTATTCGAAAATTCCCTGTTTGGATTGAATCAAGGAGCGTTATTCACTCAACTGGGTGGGAAAAATACCTTTGAGGCAGCTCCAGATATTTTAGGTCAAACGCAAGGCTATACCAGTGCTGTTTTCCACGGAAATACCGGTACCTTCTGGAACCGAAATGAAACCTACAAACGGTTTGGCTATGATTATTTCTTCGACGCATCTTATTATGATGTCAATGATGAAAATTCATTCCAATACGGTCTACATGACAAACCGTTCTTTGAACAATCCGTACAATACTTAGAACGTCTGCAACAACCGTTCTATTCAAAATTCATTGCGGTTTCTAACCACTACCCATATTCTGAATTTACCAATGAAGAAGGCGGCTTCCCGCTAGCGAACACTTCTGATCAAACGATCAATGGCTATTTCGCAACCGCGAATTATTTGGATAAAGCCGTGGAAGAGTTCTTCAATTACTTGAAAGAAAGTGGCTTATACGAAAACTCAGTCATCGTTTTATATGGTGACCATTACGGAATTTCCAATTCTCGTAACCGTAACTTAGCAGAATTGCTTGGAAAAACAAGTTCTACATGGACAAACTTTGACAATGCCTCGTTACAACGTGTGCCTTATATGATTCATATTCCAGGACAATCAAACGGCGGCATCAATCATACGTATGGTGGCCAAGTCGATGCCTTGCCAACCCTATTGCACTTACTGGGTGTGGATACATCAAACTATATCCAATTAGGACAAGATTTATTCTCTGATCAAAACGAACAACTGGTTGCTTTCCGCGATGGCGACTTTGTGACACCAGACTACACCTACTACAGCAGTACATTGTATGACAATCGTACCGGCATGCCGATCAACGATCCATCCGATGAATGGAAAGCCAAAGTCGATGAATGGAAAGCCAAAGTCGACAAGCAACTTTCGGTTTCTGATCAGATCAATAATGGTGACCTTTTACGATTCTACGCGAAAAGCGGTCTAGAAGAAGTTGATCCTTCGACCTATAACTACAAAGACGCCCTTCAGCAAATGATGGACATTGAAAAGAATCTAGGCAGTGATTCAACTAGTGCCTTTTCTCAAAATGGTAATCAATCGACCGTCGATCTGTATCAAACAAAAACCTTCCAAGAATACCAGCAGATGACGGAACAAGATAGCGGCGAGTAAAGTAAGAACAACCAATAATCAATCCAGTAAGGCACCTGCCTTGCTGGATTTTTTTGCACTATTTGATAGGAAAAAGTCGAACTTTCTTGCCACTTTTTTAGCTTCGATATTTTACTACAAGAACTTCATACTTTATTCAAACTCCCCTTTTATACTATGTACTAGGATGAGGTGACTTAGATGAAAACTATACATTTTGCGATTGCCAGCATTTTTTATCATAAAAAAGCCATGGTGCTTTATACGCTTGTATCCTTCTTTGCCGTGATTGGCTTGATCGTGACGTTTGCCTTGATCTATTCGATGGATCAAGTGATCGCTCAAACAAGAGATCTCTTGGCGACAGAAGATCTGCAAACGAAAGTAGCCGAAGAGATCCAACCAGTCACGACAATCTATCATCAACTGTTCTATTTGATTTTTAGTGCCTTTACACTGGTCTTTATTGGCTTTCAAGTTTACTATCAATTATATAAACGCTCGGAATACACAGCTTGGTTAGCAAGTGGCGCCACCACCAGACAATGGGTAGCGATGCAGATCATTGAAATGCTCTTGCCGCTCTTAGCAGCCGCTGTGATCGCCTTTGTCTTATTGCTACTCTTCCAGCCTTATTTCCAGCGGGAATTACTCAGTGGGCATATCATTGCCCTTGATCGAGAGCGTGCTTCTGATAACTTTTGGGAGGCTGTACAAAGTCTTCCTGGACAAGAATTCGCCATTACGATTCCGCAGAATAGTCAAATTCTGGTCCAAAATGTCGATTTGAACAGCACCACTTGGCTTGCTATTTTATTTGAAAGCACACGCCACACACTTGTCGTCTTACTTGCCGCTGTTACCAGTTTTACTGGTTTGATTGCCAGCGGACATAGTCTGTATTGGAGGAAAAAACAATGGAAAAACCAACTCAGCTAACGAAACCAATTGGTTTCTATTATGTTTCGAAAGACAATGAAACAAAAACTTCTGAATTAAGTTTGCTGCTTTCACAAAAAAAAGCCATCTTGATTCGTGCTCAATGGCCTTCCGTTCCCTTTTTATCCGTCATGGACAATGTATCTCTTGCAAATAAAAAAGGGGGCGATTTAGAGGGTGTTCTGCCTTATGTTCAGCTTCCCTTATCGGCTTTGAAAAAAGAGCGGACAGAATTAGGCCCCTTTGAGGAGATCAAAATTCAGCTGCTCTTAGCGTTACTTTCAGAAAGAGAAACCCTTTTAATCGAAAATGTCTTGAGCACGTTAACAACAGAAGAGGTCCAAATCCTGCTACCTTTGTGCCAAGAAATCGCCGAACAATTTGCTGTTGCCATCTATTTGATCCATGAAGACGAATGCTTTGCCCATACGCCCTATACCACTTATCTATAGTTTACATAGCCCTCATACAAAAAGGCTTGCTTGCAAAAGCAAGTCTTTTTGTTTGGGCTGCTGCCAATGAACCGCAAAAAAATCGACCGGCTAAGCGAATTGCTGCCGGTCGATTCCTTATTCTTCATTTAAGTCGATATCTGGAAAAGAGATTTTAAAGGTCGTGCCTTTGCCAAGTTCACTTTCTACACTGATCTTTCCTTTGTGCAGGCGTACGAGCTGTTCAACGATTGATAAGCCTAGACCTGATTCGCCAAATTGACGGTTTTTACGGGACGGATCGACTTTGTAGTAACGATCCCAAATATTTTTGACTTGTTCTTCAGACATACCGATCCCCGTATCACTGATTTCGATAATCGTTTCTAAATAGCCTTTTTCTATTCGGACCCGAATTTCTCCATCTTCCGTAAACTGGATCGCATTTTGTAAAATATTGACCATGATCTGGACGAAACGATCATAATCCGCGTAGACATCGATTGGCTCGGTTGTTTCTAAAATCAGCACATCTTTGGCAATTTCTGCCTTGCTCTCCAGTTGCGTCAACAGATTTTTGATGGTTTGCGTCGCATCAAATTTTTTGATGACCATCGAGATTTGATTGGTCCTGATTTTTTCGTAGTCAAGGTTTTCGTTGACTAATCGAATCAAGCGATTGGTTTCATTTTTCATCAAGCGGATCGCATTGTCTTTTTGATTCTCAGGAATTGCGTTGTACTCTAAGCCCTCCAATAAGCCATTGATGGTCGTCAACGGGGTACGCATCTCATGAGAAGCATCCGCCATAAATTGCCGACGACGTTCTTCTTGCCGTTCAATTTCTTCTTGGGATTCTTTTAAGGATTTCGTCATTAAATTAAAATCTTCGGCTAATTCATCAAATTCATCCCGATTATGCACCGGCAAGAAAATATCAAAATTGCCATTAGTAATTTCTTTGGTTGCTCGTTTCATTCGATTGATCCGTCTTACTTGGAACGTAGCGAAAAGGTAACTGATCAATAATGAGACAACGATCGAGATCAAACAAACTTTAAACAAGTTTTGATTAAAAGCACTGACAAGATTCAAAATACTGCTTGCCGATTGCGAAACCACCATTACACCGTAAAAATCCGTGCGATTGACAGAAAAAGGTATCAACACATAGGAAGTCAGTTCTTTTTCCCCGTATAAATTTGTGGCGGAAGTCAGTTGTAGACGCGCCCCATTTTCTAAGGATTGCCAGTCTTTTTCAGAGATCGGAAAATCAACAGCATGAGCGGTATCTAGTGGATAAATAATGTCATCAGGACTTTTAAAGAAAGCAAAGGAGATATCTTGGTTGCTCAAAATATTCTCAGCCAAACGCAAGGAATACTGTAGATAGCCATCCCGGGTCATATTTTGCTGTAAATATTCTGAATCACTGATTTGCGAAATCGTCGCGACCGACGAAGCATACCCCATTAACTGCTCATAATTCCGTTCTTGTAACGTTTGGCGTGTCATTTGAGTAAACGCAATACCAATCGTCATCAAGATCACGAAGATCACCACGAAAAATGCAATCAGCTGTTGATACAGGTAGCGCATTAAGCAGCACCCGCATCATCAAATTTGTACCCAACGCCCCAGACGGTTTGAATGATCTGTGGCCCCACTTTTTCAATTTTTTGTCTTAGTTTTTTGATGTGTGCATCAACGGTCCGTTCATCGCCAAAGTATTGGTAATCCCAAACCAGTTCTAACAGCTGTTCTCTCGAAAACACTTGTCGCGGTTTTTTCGCTAACGTATAAAGCAAATCAAATTCTTTCGGCGTCAACCCATCGATGGGTTTGCCATTTAAATAGGCTTCCCTTGTTTTTGTGTTCATTTTGAAATGATCGGTGACGATATCAAAGGTGGCATCGGAAGCTTCAGGTGTTGTTTTTTCAACCAATTCACTGCGGCGGTGTAATGCCTTGATCCGTGCAATCAAGGTCAATGGACTAAAGGGTTTCGTCACATAGTCGTCCGCCCCCATCTCTAACCCGATGACTTGGTCGCTTTCTGAATCACGGGCCGTCAACATAATAATAGGAACTGTACTAGAGATTTTACGAATTTCGCGCGCCACCATCATGCCGTCCATGGAAGGAAGATTCAAGTCAAGGGTGATCATATCCCACTTGTCTGGTTCAGCAGCAAAGGCCTCTAGTCCTTCTTTGCCATCGTATTTAAATACTGCTTCCCATCCTTCATTCAAGAAAAACATTTGCATCATTTCAGAAACAGATTCATTGTCTTCAATCATTAATATATTCATTTTCTTCACCTCTATGTTCTTTATCAAATCGTTGCAGATTTTCTTCGATCAGGCCAAAGATCGGCACGATGAACCAAGGGATCACGAGCATTTCAACTAGAAAAAAATTGGTCCATTCTTGCCATTTCAAGACAAACCCAATGAGCGCCATGATTCCGCCAAAAAGCAGAAAGAATCGGGCAGATAGTTTTTGGGCCTGTCGCCAATTGCGTTCATTTTGTTTTGCTAGATAGGAACGGTATCCATAAATAAGGTTCATTTTTTTTGATGGAAAAAGAAAAAAAGTGAGACCAATCAAGAAAAAAATGCTGCCAATTACTAAAAAAATCATCGTTTCACTCCATTCTTCCTATAGTATACTCGAATTTCTTTCTTCTACCAACAACTTCACCGATTATTCATAAAGGTTTGCCTTTTTTTCAATCTTTGATAAGATTGTGAGTGGACTATGACTATAAACCTTAGGAGTAAGATACATGACCTATAAAGCATTAACTTTTTTTGATCTTGACGGTACACTTTTAGATGAGCACTCGCAAATCACTTCGGAAATTGCTGAGGCGATGGCGAGGTTGCGAAAAAACCAAGTACTGCCGATCATTGCAACAGGCAGAACCGAACCTGAAGTTACCGCTATTCGTGAAGCAGCTGGTATTACCTCGAACATCGTCATGAACGGTGCTTTTATCCGCATTGATGGCAAAGAAGTTTTTTCCGATACCCTTAAGCCTGAGCTTTGCGCAAGGATGTACCAAGCCGTCAAAGACAATGGCGATGAGCTGTGTTATTACAATGAGAAAGGCTATTGGGCGACTGGTCACACCGAGGAAATGGTTGGTGCATATAACTACGTCCGTAGCCCTCTACCAGAAATCGATCCTCTGCATTATGAAACTGATCGGACCAATATGTTGTTGGTTTTAGGTGTCGGCAACGATGCTTATTATCATGAGCGTTTTCCCGAACTAACTTTTTATCGTAATACGCCCTTTTCAATCGATGTCGTAAAATCCGGGACTTCTAAAGGGACTGGCGTAAAAACCTTGGTAGAATTATTGGGTCTAGAAGATGTACCTACCTTTGGCTTTGGTGACGGCAGCAACGATTTCGCCCTTTTAGAAGCTTGTGACCACAAGATTGCAATGGGAAATGGGATTCAAGAGTTAAAAGAGCTGGCAGACTTCGTGACCTTGAAAAATACCGAAGGCGGGATCGTACACGCCCTGAAACATTTTGACTTAATCTGATTCTTTGCACACGCACGAAAATATGGTATACTAGTGAATGGTAGCGATACCCCTTTTATCAAGGGGATGTTACGGATTCGACAGGCATAGTTGAGCCTGAATTGCGCTTCGTAGGTTACGTCTACGTTAAAACGTTACAGTTAAATATAACTGCTAAAAACGAAAACTCTTACGCTTTAGCTGCCTAAAAACAGTTAGCGTAGATCCTCTCGGCATCGCCCATGTGCTCGAGTAAGGGTCCTATTCTAAGTGGGATACGTTTTATCTTTCCGTCTGTAAGATAAAAAAGAGATCATCAGACTAGCGATACAGACTGCCTGTCACTCGGCAAGCTGTAAAGCGAATCTACAAATGAGTTGACTATGAGCGTAGATTTTTAGGTAGCAATATGTTTGGACGCGGGTTCGACTCCCGCCATCTCCATAAGCTTAAATCAATTAGATTTTCGTAGTTTTTCCTAAGTGTTCAAAGCCTTGATTTAAAGAGGTTTTTAACACTTTTTTTGTATTTTCAGTTCCACAATGTTTTTCGTAGTTTTTCATGTTTGGTAGTCAAATGGTGGTTAATTATCAGCTTTAAACCGATGTGCTATTCCTCGCTTTTCTTAGATTGTATTTCTTATACCGATTGAACCTACATTAATTGTTCAAGTGAAGTCAGATGCTTTTTTTAAGCAATCAATGCTCTTCAATGGTGTACCTTCTCACCAAATTGTATACGAATCTCTTTTTTACGAGTTTTTCTTGGGCTGATTTTTTTACTCTATTTTTGATTTAAGGCTTTTTACTCCTTAGTATCTTTAGATACACTTTTTTCCACTCCTGTTTTGCGTTCTCAACGGCTTTCTTTGCTTCTACAATAGTTATTTTCCCTGCCTCATCGCATGAAATTTTTTGAAGATGTTTCTTTTCATCAAAGCTTGATGTAAGTTTCATAATCTGCTTGATCATCAGCAATCTATGATAGTTCGTTGCTGGCTTGATATGACTCTGCCTCAGTAAAAAAAGTGCTAATTAAATTGTTTTCGATTTCTCTACAATTTCCTTTACTCGTTCACAAAAACTATCTGGATTCATTCCAGGCTCCATTTTCTCAGCCTCATCAGGAAGTAAATCATTCAGATACAATGTAGCTTCCTTGTTTTCGGTATACATTTCCTCGTAGTGATCGACTAAATAATGTTCCAAATCTATGGAAAACATAAAAAAATTAATTTCTTCGGAAAGTCCTTTTTCAATAAAGTTGAAAAATTTATCCATTCATCACACCTCCTTGACTAAAGTTGATCAAAATATTACAAAGCGTTCTTTACCTTCTTCTTGAATCTTGTAAGGTCTTCGTAAAATTTAGCATGTTCCTTCTTCTCTTTATGATCCTCAGTATCAATTTTTCTTCCAATCAAACAATTAGTGATTTATGTTCCATTCCTCTGTCCACCATAATTTTATGTACAATAATAGTACTCAACCATTGATTTATGATTGAGTGCTAGTTATTTTCTATTAACTCGATTGATTTCAAATCTGATTCAGCATAGATTGCGGATCCAATTGATATTTCTTTTTCTCCAGAAACAGAGGTATACCCATCAGTTTTAACCGCTTATTTTCATTTGCATAGAATCTACCCGTCTGTTATGCCTCGCAGAAACGACACAACGCTTAGAATCGTACGTGATCAAATGATAATCGCCTTCCCTTCTTTCTTATCCTTTGATATGATGAAAGCATCAAACGAAGGACGTGATTAGATGAAACTAACCTTACTGGCTCCCTCTTTTTCTGTCATCCAAGTAAAGAGTATTGATCCTTCGATACTGAAGATTGTTCCTCTGTTTTTTGCCCATACGTCAGAAGAACTTTCTTTGGTGTTACCAACTGCAAACGTTCCAGCTGAAACGCTAAACAGAGAAGATGGATGGAAAGCGATGAAAATAATTGGTGTGCTGGATTTTAGCTTGATTGGCATTATTGCAAAAATCTCTTCCCTTCTAGCCGAGGAGTCAATCAGTATTTTTGCTGTTTCTACCTTCAATACTGATTATATTTTAATCAAGGAGCATCAGGTAGAACAAGCTCGTACTGTTTTAACCGCCAATGATTATTCTTTTGTCAATTGAGAAAAAACTTTTTCTTCCTTACTACAAGTTACTCTCGATCGCTTTATGAAATACAAAAGAACGACTGAACCAAAGAAGTTCAGTCGTTCTTTTGTATTTCACTTGTCGTTGAAGAAAGATAAGAGTACTAGGTATCCCAAATAAAAGACTTCCCCAAGCTTTCATCTGCCCCAGTACTCTTCATTGCTCGTTGTTAAGATAATCATAATACAAAAATGATTTTTATTCAATAAATATGTCTATAAATTACATTAAATACCTTTTTATGACAATTTATAAGGTTTTCAATTCATTTCTAATAACATCTCTCCAATTTCTATTTATATTCTGAAGAGGTCCTTTAGCTTCGCTCCTAAGTGAATGACCTCTTAAAAAGAGACATTCTTGTTTCCTAAGTATTGAATTTGAGCGATTTTTGTCTTGTCAATCTCGCGTTCCCATGCTAACATGATTATGCAAACGTTAACATTAAAATGCACACGTGAACATTAATTTGAGGAGGATTTTTAATGGCAAAAATTACAGATGTACAAACAGCGTATTATCGGATACCTCTTCCAGAAATCATGGAAGATGCGAAGCATGGCTTACACACCCACTTTGAAGTGCCTATCGTCAAGATCGTTACTGATGATGGACGTGAAGGGGTCGGCTATACGTATACTGGTGGCTTCGGTGGCGAATCGATCGCCAAACTGATCGATAAAGAACTAAAAGCGATCCTTTTAGGGAAAGATCCAGCATGTGTGGAAGCCTTGTGGGATCAGATGAACTGGGGAATCCACTATGTTGCCAGAGGCGGTTTAGCAAGTTTCGCCATTGCGGCTTGTGATATCGCCTTGTGGGACTTACGTGCGAAAAAAGCACAAGAACCCCTCTACAAACTTTTAGGCGGCGCAAGCAACAAAGTAAAATGCTATGGTGGTGCGATTGATCTAAACTTTCCTCTTGAAAAACTCTTAGCCAATAATCAAAAATATTTAGACATGGGATTAAAAGCGGTCAAAATCAAATTGGGACAAAAAACACTTGCCGAAGATATTGCTCGAATAAAAGCGGTCAGAGAATTGATTGGTCCCGATGTTGTCTTTATGGTGGATGCCAACATGAGCTGGTCTGTTGAAAAAGCGATCAAAGCCGCCAAACTGATGGCGCCTTATGACATTTTGTTCCTTGAAGAACCAACGATCCCCGAAGATTACGAAGGCTACGCTCGTATCGCTAAAGAAGGGCAAATTGCGGTGGCAGGCGGAGAAAACTTGCGCACCCCTATCGAATTTGCTCATATGATCAAATATGGCAATGTCGATTTTCCGCAACCCGACGCTTCCAATTGCGGTGGGATCACCGGCTGGTTGAAAATTGCTGCCTTAACACAAACAAGTAACTTAACTGTTTCTACACATGGCATGCAAGAATTGCACGTTAGTCTACTAGCAGCGATGCCTAATGCTGGGTATCTCGAAATGCACAGTTTCCCAATCGATCAATACACCACGAGACCGTTAGTGATCGATCCATCCGATGGCTGTGCGATTGCCCCAGAAGAACCAGGGATTGGCGTCACCTTTGACTGGGAGAAACTTGCTCCTCATAAACAACCCTTTTAACTGAAAACCCACGCTGATTTCCTTTAGGATGAGGAAATCAACGTGGGTTTTTATTACAGAATCAATGGTTTTTCTTCAAATGGAAGCCACCGTTCATCAATCAGAGAACGATACCAAGCGGCTGATTTTTTTAATGACCGAGTCCGTTCTTCATTTAGCTCGATTCGTACGAGACCATAGCGATTTTTGAACGCATTCATAGGTGAAACACAATCGGTAAATGCCCAAAGCATATAGCCTTCGCAGTTGGCGCCTTCCTCGACGGCTTTTAGCAGCCAGTAAAGATGTTCGGTAATAAACTGAATCCGATAATCATCTTGGACTTGACCTGTGGCATCCATATACTGTTCTTCATTTTCCCGCCCCATACCATTTTCAGTGATCAGCCATGGAATATTGCCATAATTTTCTTTAAGATAATTAGCCATATCGTACATGACCTTCGGATAGATTTCCCAGCCACGGGAGTTATTCATTTGTTTTCCTGGCAAATCAAATGTCTCATAAAACATTTCTGGATGAAATGGTGTATCCGAATGCCATTGATATCGTGGTGCCCGCACGCGTTTCGGGTAGTACTGATTGACACCTAAGAAATCCACCGTATGGGTGCGGATCGTTTCCAAATCTTCTTCTGTCGGATCAAAGTAGATGTCATAGGTTTGGCAAAGTGTGATAAGTTCCTCTGGATAATGACCTTTGACCATTGGATCAAAAAAGATCCGGTTGAAAAAGAGATCATACATTTTTTGCGCTTTTTGATCCTCCGGTGAGGAAGAGCGTGCGTAAACCATTTCTGGATTTAGCACACAACCGATGCGCCCCTCGTAGCCTTTTTCATGATAGGCAGCCACTGCTTGGGCGGATGCCAATACTTTGTGATAGTTCCAAAGCATCCATTTTTTCGTATTTTGTTCATGGGGCCAGCGAATCGCGTCAAGATAACAACGGGTTTGAATAACGATCGGCTCATTGAAGGTGAACCACTGTTTGACTCGATCACCGTAACGTTCGAAGGCAATCTCGGCATAACGGGTATATAGATCGACCACTTTACGCGAGCTCCAACCATCATAGGCATCCATCAAACTAGCTGGCAGTTCATAATGTTCCAAACAAAGCATCGGTTCGACACCAGCCGCAAGCAATTGGTCGATAAGCTGATCGATATGAGCAGCATAGTCTTCATCAACGATCAGCTGCTCATGATCGGTAAAGAAGCGCGCCCAGTTGATCGATGTTCGATAATGGGTCAAATGAACCTCCTGCATCAGTTGAACATCCTCTGAAAACTTTTCCATAAAATTCGTCGCAACAGCAGGCCCGTAGCCATTATGCCAGACAAAGCGTTCTTCTTTGTACCAGCGATCGAGATACGAATCTTGCCCTTCTTTCTTTCCCTGCCAGCCTTCTGTCTGCCAAGCAGACGAAGCAGCCCCTAAAATAAATGTTTCAGGTATTTTTACCATTTTTTCAAAACTCCTTTATGCAACTTCATTGGTCGTACGATTCATTACCAAAACAAAAGGTAGATAGATCAAAATCGCCACGACAATACAGATCACTTGCGTGATCACAGCCCCGATATCTCCGGCAGTAGCTAGATAAGCATTGACGATCGGTGGCATCGGCCATGGGACCATTACCACCGCTTTAGCGGCAAAGCCTAGACTTGTCGCCACGTATCCAATCGTTCCTGTTACTAACGGTGTGAGGATAAAAGGAATCGCCAAAATGGGATTCAGCATGATCGGCATTCCGAAGATCACCGGCTCATTGATATTGAAAATTCCAGGTGCTAATGACAATTTAGTGATTTGACGCATGTCCTCCCGTTTACCGACGATCAAAATCGCAATCAGCAAACCAATCGTCACGCCAGAGCCGCCCATACTCATATACATATCCCAAAACGGCATCGTAATGATATTGGGTACTTCTTTCCCAGCTTCAAAAGCTTCCGTGTTGACGGCGATCGCTGCCAGCAACAATGGTTCTCGAATGGGTTTGACCATCTGGTTCCCATGAATCCCGATGACCCAAAAGACTTGTGCGATAAACATCAACAACAAGATGCCTGGTAAGCCTTGGACGATTCCTTCCAGTGGTCGTTGGACGACATTGTAGATGATATCGTAGGCATACATCCCTGTGAGTGCTTTGATAGCAAAACCAGCGGTGGCGATGATGGTCACGGTGAAAATCGTTGGAAACAATGCCGAAAAACTTGCCGAAACATTCCCTGGAACACTATCAGGCATCGTGATCTGCAGCCGTTTTTGTCTTCCTAGCCACGCATAAAGCTCGATGGAAACGATTGCAACGAACATGCCTAAAAATAGACCTTTCGTGTCCGTGTATTGCTTAGCCAGCACGTTTTCGGCAACCACCGTCGCATCTTCGTGCAAAAATTCAAAGATCATTGGATTAACAGAAAGATAAGACATCACGGCGATGATTCCTGGAAAGACCCCAGAAATCTTATTTAGTTTTGCTAGCTCAATCCCAATCAGAAACACTGCATAGATCGTTAAGAAACTCAATGTCACATAACTGACCGCAGATGAGATTGGTTTTAAACTTTCTAAAAAGCGCAGTACCTCGATTTGTGCCAATCCATTTTCAGCATCAAAAACCATTGCTGAAAATAATGTACCAAATGCCCCTGTAATGATTACTGGAATCAAAGCAGCAAAGGCATTTTTAATGACCATGATGTAGCGTAAATTGTTGATCCTGTTGGCAAATTTTCCCAAAACGTCAGCGAGTCGATCCATAAATCCTTGCATAAAACTCCCTCCTATACCCTATTCTTCAATTGATAGAAAACGATTACATTACAAATGTAATTCATTTCTTGAAGAATGTAAACGCAGGAAAAGCCTTTAAAACAGGGTATGTAAAGCTCCACGTTTACATACTTCGTTTTATCACTTATTATTATTTTGAGGTGAAGCAAATGGCGAACTACCATGACATCGCTGCCGATTTACGGAGCAAAATCAATCACGGGTTTTACGAAGAAGAGAAAAAATTGCCGAAGCAATCCGAACTGGCTGCGGATTATCAAACGAGCCGCGTGACGATTCAAAAAGCATTGAATATTTTACAAATGGAAGGCATTATTTACGGTAAAAAAGGCACGGGTACGTTTATCAGCGATTCCTATTCAACCTTCGATTACAACGCCAAGATCAATCGCGGGCTGACCAAGCGCCTTGGAGAAACAGGAAAGATCACCAGCAAGATCATTTCTTTTGCCATTCTTTTTCCCGATGAGAAAGAACAAGAAAAACTAAACATTCGCAGTGACCAGCAAATTTATGATATCGTTCGTTTGCGTCTATTTGACGATATACCCGTTGTTTTAGAATATACCATCATGCCGCTTCATGTCATTCCTGGCATTACCGAAGAAGTCTTAACCTCTTCCGTCTATAGCTACATCACGAACCAACTCCACTCCTCGATTGGAACATCTGTCCGTCGTATCAAAGCGGATCGTGCAGACACCTACGACCAGCAATACTTAGCTTGTGCTGCCACCGATCCCATTTTAGAAGTGGAACAAACGGTTTACCTCGGCGATGGGACGCCTTTTGAATTTTCCCAATCACGGCACCGCTATGATATGGGGGATTTTATTGTTGTAAATAATTAATACGCTGCGTATCGATCCTCACTCAGAGGCACTCGATACGCAGCGTATTTTACTTAAAATACTGCTGATAGACTGTTTGACCAATTTCTCTTAGCCAACTGATCCCTCGGCCACTACCGGCTTTATCATAGGAAAATGCCGCAATGATGATCGTCGTTTCATTGGCTTGCAAATATGCTACATCGTGTTCGATGCGGTCAAGACGACCTGTCTTATTAAAAATGCGGCAAGAAGGCTGCGCAGTTTCAGCAAAATTCCCCGCTAATCCATCTTGAAATTGCTGCTGATTTAAAGGTGAAAATCCTAGTGCAGCTTCTTCTCGTTCCACACACCTTAGTAGCAGTTTGGCAGCCGCCGAGGGTGTCAAGCGGTTCTCTTTGTCTTTGATCGGTCGCATCATATACCGTTCAAATTGGATCTCCGGCTCCTGAATCCATGCCTGAAGCGTGGGCAACCCTACTAAGTCCAATAGTACATTGGTCGCAGTATTATCAGATACGGCGATCATTGCCGTGAGAAGTTCACTGATGGTCCAACCTTTCTTCTGAGGAAAAAGACGGATCACCCCAGCACCCCCTGTCAGATCAACAAGGCTCACACAAATTACCTGTTGGGGATCGATCTTTTTTTCGATGATTTGTTCAAGGTAATAGGCATACAATACAAGCTTACTGATACTTGCTGCTGGAAATGACTTATGACTCTGATAGTCACCAAGACATTCCGTTGGCGTACCGATCCATAACCCCATTTCCAACGTTGCCTGGTAGTTTTTTAGAATAGGATCAATTGCTACACGCAAGTCATCTTTTCCCATCAAATGCCCCTTTCCTTATGATCATGAAAAAAATGTTCATGAGCATTCCTGTGATTCATTCGGTTGGTTTTGCCAATAACGCGCCACAACTGCGAGCTCTGGTTCATAATTAGAGCCAGTGATTTTGGTTTTCATGACCCGCGATCCGGGTGTTCTTGAATGAATCATTTCGTCATCCCCCAAATATAGACCGACATGATGGACTTCGCCTTTTCCTTCTTCATAAGCAAACAGCAGCAGATCCCCCGGTTGTGCCTGACTGTAAGGCACAGTCTTTGCTTGTTGTGCTTGCTCGATCGTATCTCGGGGGATCAAAATACCATGAAGTCGATGCAGCGAATACATGAATCCAGAACAATCAAAGCCACTGCCGCTAATGCCTGCCCAGACATAGGGCTGATTCACAAATTGTTCTGCTAGTGTAATCATTTTCTCGGGCAGATTTGTCCATGTATCCACAATGACTTGAGCAAAAGCTTTAGCGATCGTTGCTGGTCCATTAGGCGTAGCCACTTGATAGGAATCTGCGGTTTCCCCAACAAGTGGTAAAACTGTTCCAAAAGAAACAAGTCGTGTGGTCGAGTCAAAAACAAGCACGGCTTCTTTTACAATCACACCAATCCTTCTTTTAGCTGTTGCATAGTCTGGTGACAATGGCTTCAATACCTCGTTCGGCAGATAACCAGGATACCCGAGTGGGTGTTTATTGCTTATTTGATCCAAGACGATCACATGGGACCAACCATCCATTTGGGCGATGACTTCTACAATCGTTCCATATAATACTTCGGAGTCCACTAAGCTTTCCTGATAAAGCCGCATCGTATCTTCATCAGTCAAAAAAGTGTGCAGTGCTTCTAAAGGAAATGCTTTGATTTTTGCTAGTACTTTGTTTTCTTTGGGTTCCTTCCATAAGAAGGAAGAGCCAGCCTGAACAATTTGTTTCATCTTTGCTCCTCTCATAACTGTTTATTCGTTGATTCCTAGTCCGATGCGTTCGGTGACGCTCAAGCTTCCTGGACGCTGAAGAATCCCTTGCATTTCAGGGGAAGTCGTTTGGGTCTCCCACATAAAAGGAACATCCAGATCATAAAATTGGACATCCGCCATCCCCAAGGCAAAATGGGCGGCTGCCGCCATTCCCCCATACCCTTCAATCATCGAACCGACCATCACCGGCATTTGATGCTCTTTTGCCAATTGATAAATTTTTTGTCCCTCTTTGATCCCGCCGCTTTTCATCAATTTAATGTTCATATAATCGCAGCAGTTTTCAGCAATCAAACGTTTGGCATCCTCATAGGAAAAAAGACTTTCGTCTGCCATGATCGGAATCGTCGTCCGAGCAGTCACATAGCTGAGTCCAGCAAAATCATGGGCTTTTACTGGCTGTTCAACAAACTCGATCGGAATGTCTTGCCATTGGTCTAAAATCTGCACCGCTTCTTCTTTGGTCCAGCCTTGATTGGCATCGATTCGAAAGGGGATCTTTCCTGCCAAGCGTTCATTGATGCGGCGAATTTTCGCAACTTCCTCTTCGATCGCGCCTACCCCTAGTTTGATTTTCAAGGAGCGAAATCCCGCCTGGACTTTCGCTTGCGCATCCTGCAGCATCTGCTCCTGTGAACCAACACTGATCGTATAGTCGGTTGTCAGTGTATTGGCAGAACCACCTAAATAGCGGTAAAGCGGTAAGTTAGCTACTTTAGCCAGTGCATCATGCAACGCGATATCAATCGCCGCTTTAGGGCTCGTATGATGCTGGATTAACGCATGAAGCTCATCCATTACCAGCAATTGGGCATCTACCTTTCTGCCTAACAGGAACGGGGCAAAGACAGTTTCGATATCTGTTAAAATACTTTCTTTTGTATCACCGGTGATCACTTCGGTAGGTGCTGCTTCTCCGATGCCAACGATCCCATTGTCAAAAGAAAGCAGCACTCGAATCACTTCGACGGCGTGCACTTCTCTGAGCGCCGTTTTAAACGGTGCATTCAGCTGGATCGGAATTCGTTTGGTTTCAACTGCTGTGATTATCATTCATGTTCCCCCTAAAAAGAAAAGCCGTTCTTATCTAGCTGGAATGAATGATTCCTCTTCACTGCTAGATAAAGAACGGCTTTATTCCTTGTTCTCAAGTTGCTGAACGCTCGAATCGCGTTCTTCTTTTCTGCAGTACTGTTTGACTACGTCAGTCGGTAGATGTATGAAAGAATTGTTTTTTTTTACTTATTCTTCGACAAACACATTTTTATAATCATAGGCAGCACCGACACTATGAACGATGAGGCCTTTGATCTTAGGCGACCGCAGATGTGCTTCTGCACTTTGGAAAAGCGGTATAACGCCCAAATCTTCATTTAAGATTTTTTCTGCTTCCACCATATTTTCCCAACGGGCTTCTGGGTCGTTGGCATTTTCATTGGAGGCTTGTTCGATCAATTGGTCGTAGTCATCATTTAGCCATTTCCCACGATTGTAGGAACTGTCTTTTTTGAACAATTCCAAAAAGTTGATTGGATCTGCATAGTCCCCGATCCAATTGTTCATGACCATCTCAAAATCGCCGCTATTGGAACGATCCAAACGAACAGAAAAAGGAACGTTTGTGACTTCGACAGTCAATCCATCCAGTGTTTGCTGCAAGGTTCCTTGAATGTATTCCGCCATTTTTTTCGATTGGTCGGTATCTGAGGTCAGCAGTTCAAAAGACAATGTATCGATACCCAGTTCTGCCTTGGCCTTTTCCCAATACTCTTGGGCTTTTTCTTCGTCAAAGGCTAACGTGGTTGCCGCATCCTCAACAAAGTCAGCTTTTGTCTCTGGATTGAAAGCTAGGTCAGAAGGAACAAAACCGACAGCCGGTAATGAGCCGTTGCCTAAAATATTCTCAACGATTTGTTGCCGATTCATGCTATAAGAAATGGCTTGCCGCAAATTTGCATTTCGAAAAGGCGAATCTTCTGGTGCTTGATTCATTTCTAAATACTGAGTGGTTGCACTAGGCTGAACAATGTAATCAGGATGATTCACATTCTGCATCGCCAATTCACCGCTTAGAATAATGTCATCGGCTTGTCCGCTTTCGTACAAGTTATAAGCAGTCGATGAGTCTTTCACGACATCGAAATTAACTGTTTCAAGTTTGACTGAATCGGCATCCCAATAATCCGGATTTTTTTCCAATGACCACTGGATATCGGTGCCTGGGCCAGCATAATTGGTCAATAGGAATGGTCCATTGTACGCCGCGTTTTCACTTGTTAAGGCGTATTGATCACCAAATTCCTCCACGACACGTTCGTTTTGTGGGAAGAAGGTTGGAAAAGCCAGTAAAGATAAAAAGTAAGGTGTTGGTTTTTCTAACGTGATTTTCAACTCATGATCATTGACTGCTTCGATCCCTAACTCGCTTTTATCTAGCGTCCCATCTGAAATAGCGGCAGCGTTTTTAACGGGTGCCAGCATATAGGCATAATTGGAAGCAGTGGCTGGATCAACTGTTCGCTGCCAACTAAAAACATAATCAGCCGCAGTAACTGAATCGCCATTGGACCATTTTGCCTCTTCCCGCAGTGAAATGGTGTAGGTCAGCCCATCTTCACTGACTTCAGCTTCTTCACTTGCCCCGGCAATCACTGGAACATTGTTCTCATCCAAGCGATAAAGGCCTTCATAAGCATTGTTCAGAGTAATAAAGCTATAAGAGTCGGTTGCTAAAGAAATATCGGCACTGCCCATCTCCGCCGAAAATTGCACATTGATCACTTGCTCTGCGGAAGAAGCTGCTGATGAATCCGTCTCGTTTTCTTGATTGCCATTTTGACAAGCTGCTAAAAAAAAGCTGCTTAGTAACACAAGCGATACTGCATATTTGCTGCGTTTCCCCATTTCTACTCATCCCCTTCTAACATTCAGATAATTCAAAAAATTCTGTTTGTTGTACCGAGTTTACCGCATGTTTATGCAGCCTGTCAATTTAACACGACCAAAAAATGTAAGAGGTTACATAGTTGTGTCAGAAGTTCTCTTCTGAATGTTAAAATTAGAAAAGAGCGACTTTATGCTAAATATCGTTGAAAGGAGTAGTTCCAAGAAACCACACAAAAAAGTTCTGATCTCCTAGCGATCAGAACTTTGGCTACTCTCTTATACATCATTTCGAAGAAAAATGGATAAAAAAAACTTCCACTATTTTCCTAATATTTCTTTCCTAACATTTCAAAAAAAAGACGCAAATTTCGTCTTCATAGCGCTTTCTCAGAACCTTCCCACTTTTTTGCCTTTCAACTCAAGGAATAAAAGAAATCTCCTCAGAAAGCAAAAAAAACGTATCTATTTTAAAATGGGAGTGGTACACTAAACAAACGAAGAGTACTGCACGTGAGAAAAGAAAGACTTCCCCAAGTATCCATTTTCTCCAATACTCTTCGGACTCTTCAGTACGTATATTAATTATACGTACTTTTTTCATTTGTTCAAGGCTTTTGAGGGATTTAATCAAAAAATGACTATCGATAAAAAGATTACAAGATTTCATAGCTAATTGACAATCATTCTCAATTAGCGCTATACTAAATGAAATCACTCACAGTTAAAGGAGGAATTTCATGTATATCCGTACCGTTGCGTTTGAAGTCATTCCAGAAGGCAAAGATATCTTTCTTGCTAAAATGAAAAAAGATACCGCCTCAATGAAAACATTTGCTGGCTGTCACTCTGCTGAAGCATGGTTTTCAGAATCAAAAGACAGCCTCGTTTTCCAGTTGGTGTCAAAATGGACTGAGAAAAAAGCCTTTCAAGCTTGGTTAAAACGTCCCGAACATTTGCAAAAGCACCGAGAGGCGTATCGAGCAGAAAAAGAAGGAACTGCAAAACCGAACCTTGTTTTGTCCAAGACCGGTCAAGAATTTGTCTTGATCAATGAAGAGGCTACTCCTAGTTAAACTATAAGAGCGATCCACCAAAGCAGATTGATTTAGCTATGGTGGATCGCTTTCTTGTTCAGTGCCTCTCTTTTCTACTCCACCGTTCGCTCGTTCAAGGTTCTTCCTTGCTGATCTTTTAATTGTAGCCAACCATTGGTGCCCCCATAGTAAAGAAACATTCCTACCTCGTTGACACTTTTTAATACAACGTCTTCAATCGTGTGTCCCTCTTTGATCGCCGCTTGGTTTTCTTGCCGAATTTTTTCCGCTAAACGAGCAGAAAAACCAACCGATCCGTCTTTATTCAAGGGAATCTCTTGACTCAAAATTGCGCCTTTTTCAATTCGAACCTCGTTGCGTTTTTGCCAATAGACCCTTGCTTTACTTCCTTGATAGTCAACCATGAAGGGTTCATCTTGTAATTCTTTTGACCATTTGTGTCTTGGTTTGCCCCCTTTTTTTGCCTCTTTTGTCGTCTTTTTGCTCGTAGATCCATAGCCAAGAAAATCGATAAATCGATCAAATGGTTTTGCGCTAGCAGCAATGGTTTGCTGCAACTCTTGTGGGATGCCGATGGATGCTTTGGACCCATTGGTTAACTGATATTGTTCTTGATAATAGGCTACTAAGTAAGGAGCCATGATCTCCCAAGGTGGTGTGAGGATCATCAAGCGGTCGTATTCTAACTGGTCGTCAAAGGTTTTATCGTCTGCTACTGAGAAAATTTGGCCGTCTTTGATAAAAAATAGCACAGTATTTTCTTTGACTTGCGCTAAACTTCCCTTAACAATTTGCAGTTGGCCTGCTTCATTCGGCCATTCAAAAAGCAACTGCTGTTCCTCAACCATCGTCTTTTTTAGTTCCATCCTATTCCCTGCTTTCTGTTGTTTTCTCGCCTATTATAGCACTTCTTTTGCTAGGTACCTGAGTCTAAGAATCAAAAAAGAGACTGCTTCTGAGAAACAGTCTTTTTTTAAGGGAATTGGTTTACATGCATGGTTTCATTTTATTTTGATTGGGTGATTACCAATGGATCAGCTAAAAAAGCATTCAACTAGCGCTGGTTGATAGATCTCATTGTATTTTGCAACTACTCGTCCGCAACGTTCTTCGATATCTTCATGATCGATCCCATCGTAGCGGATCACATTTAATACGACACACCGTTCCATTTTTCTGACCACTTCACCGATCACGCGGCTTTGTAAGCCGACTGGTTTACATTCATATGCTTTACCTAATACAATAGTTTCTGCTTCCATAATTCTCTCCTTAAAAACTCATTTTTCTAATTGTATTATCATTTTATCATCTAATTTTAATTAAATAAAGTAATATGCCCGACATTTTTAAATAATAACTAAAAAAAGCGTTCATTATTCAATGAACGCCCCACTTAAAAACATTATGTTGTTTTATAGTTAAAATTAAAAAACAAGTACTTTATTGACGGCTTGCTACCAATAAAGCAGCAAATTCTTCCAGATATTTCTGATCGATCGCATCATAGCTGTTCGTTTTTCCACTATCGATATCCAGCACTCCAAGCAACTGATCATCAACCACCATGGGAACTACGATTTCAGACATCGCTGCTGAGTCACAAGAAATATAATTTTCATGTTCTTTGACATTGGGTACGATCAATGTGGTTTTTTTCTCTGCTGATTCCCCACAAACCCCTTTGCCTAATGTGATTCTGGTGCAAGAGACTCTTCCTTGGAATGGACCTAAAATCAGTTCGCCTTCTTCAAACAAATAATAGCCGGCAAACACTGTATCTTCCAATGTTTCATTCAGTAAAGCAGAAGAGTTGGCTAGGTTGGCGATCCAATTACTCTCCGCTTCTAGCAACCCTTTTAATTGCAGAAGCATCAATTCATACGCTTCGATTTTTTTATTCATTTTATCACCTCTGTCCTTGATTATAAGCAAAGACAGAGGATTTGTCTTGTCTAAATTATTGGGTATTGGAAACAAAAATTGTGAAAAAAGAAGTTGCCTGAAACAGTCTACTTGCCAACCTATGCAGCTATCGATTCTGATCGATTGGGTCAATCATTTGTTGAACCTACTCTGCATCAATCACAGTAAAACGAGTATTTTCATGTTGCACTGTTTCAATTTCATCAAGAATTGCTTTGGCTAACGTACCGCTGGAAGTTACTGATTTCTTTTGGTCGTTGAAAAGCAAGTGATCTTTGCCTAAAATCGCTGGTTTAGCTGGTCCCTCTTGAAATAGATTCCCTGGAGAAATCCCGACCCAATGAACATTTTTGACGGTTTCTAAAAAGAGATATTCATCTAACTGATTTTCTGGGATCGCGATCCAGCTTTCACTTCCTGGGGCTTTTTTCAATTCGGTAAGATTGCGTTCACCCGCTTCGTTGAACAGGCTGCCAGCTCCTAAAATGAAGAACAAGCGTGTGTTCTTTTCTCGAAACAGGTGCACTAATTTTGCTGCCAAATCCACATGCAAGTACGCTTGGTCAGGACTTGTCGCAAACGCATCGACCAATACGTCAAACCCGTCGAGGTCTCCTTCTGTTAACGAAAAAGCATCTTTTGTAAGTGTTTTGACTGTATCACCAAATTGTTCTTTGGCTTTAGCTTCATTTCTAACGATAGCAGTCACCTCATGTCCTCGCTGTACTGCTTCTTGATAAATAGCTGAACCTGCATTTCCTGTTGCGCCAATAACACCGATTTTCATGATAATCATCCTTCCTCATCTTTTGTTTGACTAAAACAGTTGTTACTAATCAAGTTACAACTAGAGTATAAAAGAAACTTTCTTTCCTGTCAAGAAATTGCTTAGCAGGTGAAAGTTCTTTTTACTGTGTTGTGTCCGTTCAATCTACTGTTTGGCTTCTCCTCGAATGCCTTCAATGATTGATTGCAACGAGATGGCACTCATCTCCTGCTCGATTTTCTTTTGCAGCACATCATAGGTTTCTTCTAATACCCCTTGAATATTCCCCCCAATTAAGCAGTTGGGGTTGGTTTTTTTGTCTGCATGTAAAAGATGGTGATCTTTTTCAACACTCGCATAAATGTCTAACAAAGAAATCTCATTTGGTTCCTTCGTTAGTTTAGGGTTTGGTTTTCCTCTTTGGCTTTCGATCAATCCAGCAACCCGTAAATCACTCATAATCCGGCGAACATAAGCAGGATTCGTTTCAACGCTCTGGGCGATCCGATCACTTGATAAATCAGTTCCTTTAAAGAGGTGGATGTAAGCGAGGATGTGAATGGCGTCGCTGTATTTGGTTGAATATTTCACTTCGTCTCCACTCCTTTTTCTTGTATCATACCTCTTTTTTAGCATTTAGACAAAGGGGACTGATCAATCTTACAAAACTCAAGAATCCCGTCAAAAAAAACAGCCCTCAAAAAGTTAGCACAAAAGCCTAACTTCTTGAAGGAACTGCATCCTGAACCACTTTTTTACTTTTTATTTAAACGATCACTTTGCTAATAGCCATTCATCCATGCTGATTCAAGCTGATTGCCGTCGGGATCAACGATTTCATAGCCGACCATCATATCCTCTGGAATCCCCATATCAACTTGGAACGATTGGCCACCATTTGCTTCTGCAATCTTTGCAAAATTCTTCGCTTCTTCTGGCGTATCAAAGCTAAACGCGATCAATGCACTACTCGTGTTCTTCGTATCCCCAATACGTCTGCCATTCAGAAACTGTTGATAAAACTCATGTTCTAACAACATTATCCAAATCGATTCACTCCAAACCATTCCGCTGCTAGTCTCGTTTGAGAACTCTTCATTTTTGACAAATCCCAACGCTTCATAAAAGGAGGTTGCACGTTTGATATCAGTGACAGGCAAATTTATAAACACCATTTTATTCGCCATTTTCTTGCCTCTTTTCTTTGATAAGTTGTATTGATGAATCCGCTCTCATTATAGCATCTATCGTTGGATTCACAAAAACATCAGACCTTATCCTACGCCGTTGGTTTCTATCAGCTCATTCAAAACTCGTTTTTCCAAGCAAAAAAACCTTTGCATGAAAGGCCTTTTGCTTTTATCACCTATGGAAAAGTAACCAGATACGCATCGCATAGAAGCCATTTTTTCGCTAATCAATTCAACTGCAAGCTGATCTGTTTTTTTCAATACTTAAAGCTCAAGTCTTGAATCGATCACGGTAGCTTTCCCACGATAAATTTTTCGATACTCTTTTGGCGTATAAGTAGTTGCTTTTTTAAATTTCTTACTAAAATAATTTGGATCATTGAATCCTGCTCTGACAGAGATTTCACTGATTGATCGATCACTTGTTGATAGTTCTTTTTTGGCAACTTCAATACGATAAATCATCAAGTACAATGAAAAGGTCATTCCTAATGTATTCTTGATCAAACGACTGGTGTGATACCGGCTTAAATGCAGGTGATCTGCTAAAGTATCTAACGTAATATGTTCTCTATAATTTTCATGAATATAGCGCAATATCTTATGTCTTAAAGAAAGCGAAGGAGAAGCCTCATTATTTTTCTCGATGTGTAGCAAGGAAATCTGATTGATGGATTGAATTCCCCGATCCAATGCATAAACAAAATCATTTGTGATCGGTTCGACCAAGTAATCAATCAAGCCGTAACGCAACGCTTTTTGAGCGGTAGCAAAACTTTCTACAGCAGAATACAAAATTGCTTTTGCATTAGGGCAAAATGAAAGCAATACTTTATATAATTCAAAAGAGTCCTCTTCGCCATCCGCATTAATCACTGCAATTTCAACCGGCTGCTCAAGACAGGTACGCTGAAGCGCTTTTTTTGAACAAACCGTCGGAAGCAAGATGACATTTGGAAAATGACGATCGATCAAACGAATCATATCGTTAACTGCTCCATGCTCTTTGCTATCAATGATCAATAAGTTACACACGAAATCTTCTCCTTCGTTTAATATTCACCCGTTGGTTTTTCTATTTCTATTTATTTCTCTTGAAAATCAATGACCATTCGCCCTTTGATTTTTCCTGAAAGCATTTCATCAAAAATATCATTGATCTCTTCTAACTGACGCATGACAACTTTTGGAACGACTTTTCCTTCGGCTGCGAATTGGAAAGCTTCTGCTAAATCAGTCCGTGTTCCAACAAGGGAACCGACGATTTTAATACCGTCCAATACAAGTCGAGGAATGTTCAAGTCCATGCTTTCTGGTGGAAGACCAACCGCTACAATCGTACCACCCGCACGAACGGCATCGACAGCAGAATTGAAGGCTGCTTTTGAAACAGCTGTTACTACAGCTGCATGTGCGCCGCCGGTTGCTTCTTGAATAATTTTTGCCGCATCTTCTTTCGCAGGATTGATCACAAGGTCAGCGCCATGATCTCTTGCAAAGTCCAATTGTTTCTCGTTGATATCAATCCCAATCACTTTTGCATTAAAGACATTTTTTGCATATTGCAAGGCTAGGTTTCCTAATCCTCCTAAACCATAAATCGCGATCCATTGACCTGGTTTAATGTCAGAAACTTTTACCGCTTTATATGTGGTTACACCTGCACAAGTAATGCTGCTGGCTTCAGCAGAACCTAAGCCCTCTGGTACCTTCACTGCATAGTCAGCTACAACGATACACTCTTCAGCCATACCGCCATCTACAGAATATCCGGCGTTTCTAACGGAACGGCATAATGATTCATTCCCGTTCACACAGTATTCGCATGATCCACAGCTTTCATATAACCAAGCGACACTTGCACGGTCACCGATTGCTAGAGAAGTAACATCATCACCGATCGCGACCACTCTACCGATTCCCTCGTGTCCAAGTACGATTCCAGATGCATCTCCGAAGTCACCATCTTTTACATGCAAGTCCGTATGGCAGACACCACAACACTCCATTTTCAATAATGCTTCATTCGGACGAAGCGCTCTCAATTCTTTTTCCTCAATTTTTACAACCTTATCGTTTGATACTACAGCTGCTTTCATAAAGACACCTCTTTCAGTTCATTTAAATAAAGAACTTTCTTTTATTTGTGAAGTAATTAACTAACACGAAGAGGTCAGTAATAGCTAGATAAAAGAAAGTTCCCTATCGAGAAGGTTACCATAGAAACCATCAAAAAAAGGGGAATATATTGCTTTTTTTCTGTAATCATTTATGAGAAAAAAATAATGAAATAATTCAAGTTTTTTTCTTAGATTTCAAATTCCATAAACTACAAGGACTAAAAAAACGAAAAAAATCATCAGATAAATAACAAAAGTTTTAATAAAACCTATCAAGAGGAAATTACATAAACATGTAATCTTGGTCTTCCCCATTATTCTCTAATCCTTTTTTTATCAATTCGGTGATTTACGATTTATTTTCTTTCAGGCACTGAATGTCATATTGGTATTTAACGTGATGTCCCTCATCAGTGTTTTTCTAACAATTTTCACTCCCTTTTTCTCCTTCTCTGCACATAAAAGCAAATAATGCTGAAAGGTGATCGATCAAACAATCTTCAACCTGCAATCTGTCACTATCGGATAGCCGATAAATGACCACAAAAAGTTTCAGTCGATGGCATTGTGTTTCACTCAGACGACTGTTCCCATCAAAATACAAGTTTACCCAGTGGTATGCAGCAATGATCCCCTCCTATTCTTATAGTCGTTTCATGATTTTATCACAACGAATAGAAAGTTTTTTTCACCTCAGACAAAAGAAAAAAGCCCTTGAAATCAAGGGCTTTTGCTTCATCTGATAATAAATGATTAACGACGAATTTCTTTGATACGAGCTGCTTTTCCGTGTAATGCACGTAAGTAGTACAATTTTGCACGACGTACTTTACCGTAACGAACAACTTCGATTTGTGCAACACGTGGTGTGTGCAATGGGAAGGTACGTTCAACACCTACACCGTTTGATACTTTACGAACTGTATAAGTTTCGCTGATACCAGCACCGCGGCGTTTGATGACAACACCTTCAAATAACTGGATACGTTCGCGAGTTCCTTCGACAACTTTCGCGTGAACGCGAACAGTGTCCCCAGGACGGAAAGCTGGGATGTCAGTACGTAATTGTTCTTGAGTTAGTTCTTGAATCAATGGATTCATGTTTATCATTCTCCTTATTCCCAAACATTCTTAAAGCATGAAAGCTCCAGCGGAACATCGTAATAGTTGAGTTTACACTCACTGAAACATCTTACCACAGTCGACCACAGTCTGTAAAGAGAATTTTCTTGTCATCGCGCAGAATATCAAAAAAACTGGCACTATTTTAGTTGCCAGCTTTCGCTTCTTCTTCAATTTCTTTTAAAAGCTTCTGCATTTCTTCCGTCAACGGATAATTTTCTAGCATATCAGGTCGGCGCTGAAAGGTGCGGCGCAATGATTCTTTTAATTGCCACTGCTCGATCAATTTATGATTGCCATTCATCAAAACTTCTGGTACTTTCATGCCTTTAAACTCTGCTGGGCGTGTATATTGCGGATGTTCTAATAAACCAGTGGAATGAGAATCGGTTTGTGCGGAGGTTTGATTGCCTAAAACTTCTGGTAATAGTCTGACCGTCGCATCGATCATGACCATTGCACCCAATTCGCCGCCAGTCAAGACGTAATCTCCCAGTGACACTTCATCAGTGACCAATGAACGGATTCGTTCATCGTATCCTTCATAATGACCACAAATGAAGACGAGGTGCTCTTCGGTAGAAAATTCTTCTGCCATCTTTTGATCAAAAGGTTTCCCCGCTGGGTCTAAAAGGATCACGCGTTTCTTCGTTTCTGGTGCTGCTTCTTCGATCGCTTTGATATTGTCATAGACAGGTTGGACTTTTAATAACATTCCTGCTCCGCCACCATAAGGATAGTCATCCACTGTTTGATGTTTGTTGTCGGAATAGTCACGGAAATTTGAGACGTTGATTTCTAACAGTCCCTTTTCCCTTGCTTTGCCAATGATCGATTCTCCTAGAGGACCTTCGAACATTCGCGGAAATAGTGTCAATACATCAATTCTCATCGTCTAACAACCCCTCTGGGATTTCCACAGTGACCTGACCATTTTCAAGATCGATCGTGTGGACAACCGACTCGATATAAGGAATCAAGGCATCCTTCTTCCCTTTTCGTTGAACGATCCAAACGTCATTGGCACCTGGTGAAAGGATCTCTTTGACTTTACCAATGATTGTGCCATCTTCTTCGACGACTTCCAGACCAATAATTTCATGGTAGTAAAACTCATTTTCTGCTAAATCCACCAAATCATCCTTGGTAACTTTTAAAATGCCGTTACGAAACGGTTCAACATCGTTAATATTGGGATAGCCCTCAAACGTCACTAAATCAAAGTTTTTGTGTTTGCGATGACCTGAAACAATCAATGTTATTGGCTCTTTATTTTCACGAAAAAGTGTCAATTCGGCCCCTTTACGGTAGCGTTCTTCTGGAAAATCCGTTTGTGATATCACACGTACTTCTCCACGGATTCCATGTGTATTGACGATTTTTCCTACGTTTAAATATTCTGTCACGTTCGTTCCCCATTTCTTCTAACTTCTGTTCTATTTTAGCATAGCAAAGTAGCGAATTCTAGCCGTTTACTAGCGCCCCATGTTTTCCTCAAAATCATCGCGCGAAAACTGCCCCTTCGACGCTTGATCAAAGGGGCATTGTCCTAATATGAACCTTATTGATTCATAGAAACGGCCATTTTCAATGCTGAACGTGCATCTTGATGTTGCACCGTTCGAAGTGTCTTTTCTTGTTGCCAAACCACTGTAGTTGCTGTATGGTCATTTTTTCCCATATCGATAGTGATTTGACCGACCTCAGGCGCTGGGAGCATAGCTTCTTCCAGATACGCTACCACTTCTTTGGCAACCGGAACTGGATCTTGTTCCTCTTGATTGACTGCTCGAACAGTCAATGACCAATTTCCTTCTTGCCAGCTCAAATAACTGGAGCCAGCAGCTCCTTGCATATGCCCAGTAATGCCATATCCGAGATCAACGGCTTGTCCGCCATCATCAGCTGTTACATTGACCGCTGCAGCAGCTTCATCCGCTGATTGATAGTCTTTTGATTGAAAATCAGCAATCGGTGTTTCCTCGTTCAAAGCCTTGTCATTGAGAGGCAGCTGCTTATCAATTCCATAATAAAGAATCGAAGCATCGGACTGACTGCCAGCTGTGGCCGCATTCAACACTTTACCTGAAGCAAGTGGAATGTCCTTGGGCAAGACAAGATCAGGGAATGCCGCTTGTATTTGAGCGTAGATATCTGCAGTACTATTCGTGTTTGAAGAATCCCTAGAAGCCGCCTGACTAGAAGACGTACTTGATTGACTTTTTTCTGATTGACTACTTGCTTGCGTTTGGGTACTTTCCACCATACTCGTCGCTGTTGTTTCGGCACTACTGGCTTGACTGGTTTCTGGTTCCTGTTGATTATTGCAGCCAGCTAAGGCGCCCATCGTCAGCAGCGTAACGAATAATCCTAGTTCTTTTTTCATGATGTTCCCCTCCTTATACAAAGAATACCCCTCAATAAAAAAAATGACAAACAAGTCAGATTGTCTGTCATTTTTTTGTTGATTTTTTAAAGATTTGTCACCCAATTTTGCAGTGATTGAAAGCCATCCTTGATCCATTGCCAAACTTGATTGGCGATCGTCGATAGGTCGCCCCAACGAAAGTTTTGTGTCCATTGGTTCAATTGCGTCATGATCTCCTCACGATAGACCCAAATTAAAAAGAGCAACAACAAGATCCCTAGCGTTCGCCAAAGAAAAGAACCAATTTTATAAATAAAGACGAGGATCAAAAGAACGACGATCCATGCGATTAGTTGAGACATACAAGCACCTCCTCCTTTTGATTATCTCAAAACCACCTTTTTTTGTCCTCCATCTTAAGCATGAATTTTACAAAAAAAGCATTCCTCAAAGAGAAATGCTTTTCATTCTTGCTTATTTACCATCAATGATATTCAAACGAACTTTTTTTGGTCCATTTGTCCGTACACTGTAAACGATTGTTCGAATTGCTTTGGCAACCCGACCTTGTTTACCGATGATACGACCAATATCCTCTGGTGCCACAGTAAGATTATATTCCAAGAAATCATCTGACTCTACTAGCTCAAGCTTGATATCCTCAGGTTTGGTAACAAGTGGTGAAACGATCGTTAAGACTAATTCTTGCAAATCTTTCATCCAAAGTCACCTTATTTCTTAGTGAATTTTGCTTCGTGGTGTTTTTTCATAACGCCTTCTTTAGAAAGGATGTTACGAACTGTATCTGAAGGTTGCGCACCTTTAGATAACCAATCAAGAACTAAATCTTCTTTGATTGTCACTTCAGCTGGGTCTAGTAAAGGATTGTAAGTACCAACTGTTTCGATGAAACGTCCGTCACGAGGAGAACGTGAATCTGCTACGACGATACGGTAAAAAGGTTTCTTTTTAGAACCCATGCGTTTTAAACGAATTTTTACTGCCATTATTTACACCTCCATTGATTTAATCACAAGAGCTAGTTTAACAGGTTTTTTCGATGGTGTAAAGAGTTTTTTCTTTACAGCTAAAAAAAGTTTCTTCTTTCTTATTTTCTAAGCATGGTTATCTTTTGCCAGAATGAATCAGGACGCGTATCATTAGTAATAGAGAAACTTTTTAAAGTCAAATCGTTTTATTTGCACCATCCACTTACTTTTGGTAAGCTTAATGAGTAGAAAACAACAAGGAGGAAATTTACATGACAAAAAAAATTGGTTTTATCGTCGGCAGTTTACGGGAAGGATCCTTTAATAAACTCGTAGCGAAAAAATTCGCATCATTATTACCAGAAGGTTTTGAAGCATCTTTCATCGAAATCGGCAACTTGCCTTTTTACAATGAAGATTTGGAAGTTGAAGGAAAAGTTCCTGCTGAATGGACAGCATTTCGGGAAGCATTAAGCGCCGTTGACGGGGTCTTCTTCTTTACACCAGAATACAATCGTTCTGTTCCTGCAGCATTAAAAAATGCATTAGATGTTGGTTCTCGTCCTTACGGTGCTAGCAGTTGGGGTGGCAAACCAGCTTTGGTTGTCAGCGTTTCTCCAGGAGCGATCGCTGGGTTTGGTGCAAACCATCACCTACGTCAATCATTAGTCTTTTTGGATATGCCTACTCTACAACAACCAGAAGCCTATATCGGTGGAATCACCAACTTGATTGATGAAAACAACGAAATCAACCCAGATACAGTAAGCTTCTTTGAAACGATCATTGCAAAATATATTGAACTCTTTCAACGATTCAACTAATTAAGAATCCAAACAAAAAGACCAAGAAACTCGGCACTGAGTTTCTTGGTCTTTTTACTGTGAAGAATAATCGTTTGCGCTTTTTACTCGCTGCCTGACACAGACTTTCGGACAAAATGAAGTTCTGTCAGTTCCCCCATCTGTTTTGTTTCAACAAACGTCAAGCGTCTCGCATAATCCCCCGGTTCAAACAGTCGCTTGCCCTCTCCTAAAAACACCGGCGCGATTTGAATAAACCATTCATCGATCAAATCAGCTTCCAGCAATGGTTTTAATAAGGAACCCCCACCTACTACCCATACGTTTTCCTCTTGTTTTAATGCTGAAACAAATGCAACTGGATCCGTTGACACTAGGGTTGCATCCGGCAGCGGCTCTTTTCGGGTACGAGAAAAAACATAGTTGGTCTTTTCAGGATATAGCAGTCCATCATCCATCAGTTTTTTTGCTTCTTGATAGGTCTTTCTTCCCATCACGGTCGCGTCGATGGTTGCAAAAAATGCTTCATAGGTCGTTGCAACACCGGTATCAGTTTGAAACAGCCAGTCCAGTTGATCCTCCATACCTGCTAAATAGCCATCGAGGCTGATTGCACCATAAAATACCACTTTTCCCAATTAGGCTCATTCCTTTATTTTTACGATTGCTTCTGACCTTCGACAAACACAAGTGACTAAGTGATCATTAACCATGCCGACCGCTTCCATAAACGCGTAAATAGTTGTCGTTCCGACAAATTTAAAGCCTCGCTTTTTCAAGTCTTTTGCTAGCTGATCGGAGATTTCCGAATGGGTCGGTACATCGGATTGCTGCTGAAATTCATTGATGACTGGCTCATGATTGACATATCGCCACAAGAATGCGGAGAAACTGCCGTATTCTTGCTGGATTTTTAAAACTTCTTGGGCATTGATGATCGCTGCTTCAATCTTTCGTCGATTGCGAATGATTCCTGGATTCATCATCAGTTCTTCCACTTTTTCTTCCGTATAGTTCGCTACTTTTATGATATTAAACTGATCGTATGCTGCATCGAAATTCGCCATCTTGTTTAAAATCGTTTGCCAGCTCAATCCTGCTTGATTCATATCTAACACCAGTTTTCGAAACAACTGCTGATCCTCATACTCAGGTTTTCCCCATACCGTATCATGATACTCCTGCATTGCTGGTGTACTGTTGGCCCATTCACATCGCTCCATTGTCCTCATCAGCTCCTTTTTGTTTATTTTATCATAAATGACTTTACTTCCACCAGTGTACTACGTATACTAGTACACATAAATGAAAGGAGCTGATTTTGTGGTTCGCATTAACAAAGCCAGCAGCAAACCTTACTATGAGCAATTGGTTTTAAGTATCAAAGAAGATATTCTGAACGGTGTTCTAACCGCCGGAGACCAAGTACCTTCGGTTCGTGAAATGGCCAAGCGCCTGTTGATGAATCCAAATACCGTCAGCAAAGCCTACAAAGTATTGGAAAATGAGCAAGTACTTGTCACCATCAAAGGAAAAGGCACCTTTGTGAAAGTTACTGAGGATCTGCCACGCGATGAGATTCGGATCTTACAAGTGAAAGAACGTTTGAAAGAATTGGTGATCGAAGCACGCCATTTACAGATCAGCATGCGTGAGCTGAGCGATTGGATGAATGGCTTTGAACAAGAGTTAGGAGGCGATCCACAGTGAAGATCGAGCATGTGACCAAGAAAATGGAACAAACAATTGTCTTAGAAAACGTGAACTTCTCTTTGGAAAAAGGAGAGCTCGTAGGATTAATCGGCCGCAATGGTTCTGGGAAAACCACGTTGTTTCGGACGATTGCTGGGCATTATTTACTAGATGATGGGGAGATTTCCATCGATAACCAACGCCTGGATCAGCATCCGCAATTAAAAGAACAACTTTTTTATATTGATGAAAAAGAAAACTTTCTTTCGGCCTACTCTTTGAAAAAGCTCAATCAATTTTATCGGCTTGCTTATCCAAATTTCGATCAGAATCTTTACTTAGAATTGATGCAAAGTCACGGTCTTCCTCTGACGCTTTCCTACCGACGGATGTCAAAAGGTATGCAAGGTCTTTATAAAATGATTCTTGCGATCGCCTCAAATGCGACGTTCTTACTGTTAGACGAACCTTTTGATGGGCTTGATGTGATCGTCCGTAAAAAAGTGATTGGATTATTGCTGGAAAGCCTCAGCGAGTCGAATCGTACCGCCTTAATCGCTTCTCATAATCTAAATGAATTAGAACATATTATTGATCGTGCCTTGTTGATCAAAGGGAAAACGATTGAAGGAGACTACCGTTTGGAAACGATTCGCGAACAATCTCGCAAACTCCAACTCGTCTTTCGCAGCAAACAGATTCCTCCCCTTATCAAGCAGCACTCCAAGCTGATTCAAAAACAAGGTCGAGTCTTGACTGCTTTGTTTGACAATTACACAGAGGAGCTGGCGGCTGAGATCCAGCAACTTGATCCTTTGGTTTTCGAAGAATTACCTTTGACTTTGGAAGATCTGTTTGAAGCAAATTTACGACAAGAAGCATTGGTGGAAGGATAGAGGTGGAAAACGATGTTAAGCAATATATTTAAAGAACGCTACGGTAAGCTGTTGATCGGTTTTTGTTTTGTCGTGCTCTTCATGTATCTTAGTGCTGGCTGGCAATCACAAAATTCTTGGCACCAGCAAGAACGTTATTTGGCATCTGAGGAATTTATCAAAGATTTTAACGAAAATCGAGAATACTATGTCAAAAGCTACAACGGTGAAACCCCGGTTTACTTTGATTCGGCAGCAGAGTACCGCGATGCGGTATTGACGATCAACAAAGAGTACTCAGATGAGATTTATTACAATCGCCCTTATATGACCACCATGAATCAATTTGTGATTGTCTTCCTGTTTATTTGGGGCTTTTTGTCCTTTTTTGTCGATGGCCGCACCAATTTCAATCGCTTTTTATTTGCTTTACCCTTTAGCAGAAAGCACGTCTTTCGCAAGAAACTGCTTTTTATCGGCTTACCCTTGACCGCTTGTTTAGTGTTGGGCCTGTTAGGTCATATCCTGATCGAATACACAATGATCCCGGCTCGCTATCTCGCTGTGCCGCTTCAAGACGTGCTGCTTTCCGCCCTTAGTACTTTGGTAACGAATCTACTAGTATTTGCTGTCGGCATCTTGTTGGGCGTTTTACTGGGGAATCTGTTTACTGGCGTGCTGTCGGTGTTCTTCACTCTTTCTCTAGGAACAATGGGGTATAGCTTTTTCCAATGTACCCGCGAGTTTTTTAGTTTTGTGTTTCTTGGTCATGGGGATTTTCTGCTTCCTTTTCAAACGTGGATCGATTGGCCGCAAGGATATGTCTATCCTTGGTGGCTACTGCTCCTTTACCTCGGTTTGAGCGGCTTGCTGATTCTTGCTGCCGAAAAAGTGTTCTCGAAAATTTCTTTAGAAAATGACGGTGATTATTTAACGATCCCTAAATTGCGCGCCCCGGTTTATTGGCTGCTTTCTTTGGGAACCTGGTTCTATCTATCCATGATTTCTTATTACCCGCTAGAAATTTTTTACCGTGATCTCTATGAGGGGTATGATGTCAGTCTTTGGAACACCACCCTTCGGCTTGGCTTGTTGCTGGTTGCTTGCTTATTCATCAGTTTATTGCTTGTCTATCCTAAAGCACTGATGAATTGGTGGTACAAACGAAAAAACAAACAGGTCAGCAATATTTAAAAAAGCGTCCCTACAACAAGAAATTGTTGCCGGGACGCTTTTATGTTTAATGTTTAGGTTTGTCGTCGTCTTTTTTGTCAAAGAAGTCATTTACTTTGCGAGAAACATCATCCGCAAAATCTTCAACCTTATCTTTGGCTTTCCCATATTTATTTTGGGTTTTCCCTTTTAACTCCTCGGAGTCATCTCCTGTAAGTTTCCCTTTTGTTTCGGTTACTTTTCCTTCAATGCGATCTTTGTTTGTCATCGTAAAAACTCCTTTCATACTTGCTATAAATTAATAGTAGCATCATTTGCCAGAAAGCACGAATGTTCTGCTTCTATCTTATCCTTTGAGTTGTCCGCAACGATAGTTCTTCGCTATTTTTGACTCTTGGACGATTTAGGATATTCAGTAGAAAGCTGGCCTTCTCTATAAAAAGGGATGTTCTTTAGATGTTCTATTTGATGTTCTATTTGATGTTCTTTGAAGGAGTTCATTTAAAGAGGACACTGTGAACATAAAAAAACCATGACCTGAAAGAAGGCAATCTGAGGAGCTGCAGCTGCTAGAATCAGGAGGTACAGCTTCTCGATTTGGTGTCTTTTCAGGTCATGTTTTTTTTAATTGTACCCTAAGAGAAGGTTCGGTTCTTAGTTCCTATCAGTGTTAAACGATTATTTGCGTTTTTTCTTTTTCTTCTTTTGTTTTTTGACCATACGATTCATGGCCATTTTTCCAAGTTTCCCTTTGACACCGCCGCCAAACATTTGATCCATGCCAGGAATGTTCATATTCCCTTTGCTCATTTGCTGCATCATTTTGCGGGATTCTTTAAATTGTTTGATCATGCGGTTGACTTCGACGACACTGTTGCCAGAACCGGCGGCAATCCGGCGACGACGGCTTGGATTTAACAAATCAGGATTTTCACGTTCTGCTGGTGTCATGGAATAAACCATGGCTTTTTGACGGGCAATTTGTTTTGGATCAACTTTGACGTTCTCGATGCCAGGCATTTGGCTCATTCCCGGAATCATTTTCAAAAGATCTTCAATTGGGCCCATGCCCATGACTTGATCGATCTGTTCAACAAAGTCATTGAAGTCGAAGGAGTTTTCCTTCATTTTTTGAGCAAGTTCTTCTGCTTTTTTCTCGTCGTAATCTTGCTGTGCTTTTTCGATCAAAGTCAGCATATCACCCATACCGAGAATCCGACTAGACATCCGATCTGGATGGAATACTTCAAGGTCGGTCAATTTTTCACCGGTACCAGTGAACTTGATTGGAGCGCCTGTAACTTGACGAATTGACAATGCCGCACCGCCACGTGTATCGCCATCTAGTTTGGTGATGACTACCCCTGTGATCCCCAATTGTTGATTGAAGCTTTCCGCCACGTTGACAGCATCTTGTCCTGTCATCGCATCCACTACCAGTAAAATTTCATTTGGCTGTGCCAAGTCCTTGATTTGTTTTAGCTCTTCCATCAAGTTTTCATCGATATGCAAACGACCTGCTGTATCGATCAAGACATAGTCATTTTTCTTTTCCCGAGCCAAAGCCAATCCTTGGCGTACGATTTCAACTGGACTGACATCAGTTCCCATATCGAAAACAGGTACATCCAATTGCTGACCTAATACTTTCAATTGGTCGATCGCGGCTGGACGGTACACGTCACCGGCAATCATTAATGGACGTGCGTTTTCGGTTTTGATCAAGTGATTGGCTAATTTCCCAGCAAAGGTGGTTTTCCCTGCCCCTTGCAGACCAGCCATCATGATAATCGTTGGGATCTTTGGTGATTTTTCAATCCCAACTGTTTCTGATCCTAACGTTTTGGTTAATTCTTCGTCAACGATTTTAACGATCTGTTGCGCTGGAGATAAGCTTTCTAATACTTCTACCCCAACTGCCCGTTCACGGACATTTTTGGTAAACTCTTTCACAACTTGCAGATTGACGTCGGCTTCTAATAAAGCTAGACGAATCTCACGCATCATTTCTTTTACATCTGCTTCAGATACTTTTCCTTTTCTGCGCAGTTTGCTCATTGCCTGCTGGAGGCGTTCAGTTAAACTTTCAAATGCCATTTTTTTTTCATTCCTTTATTCTTCAATTTCTTGGAGCTGTTGAATAAACCCCTGTAAGGTTTCGTCTTTTGGATAGTGAGTTTTCGTATACTCGCTTAGCTGATCCAGCAAGTCTTCCCGCATGATATAGTCCGAAAACATATGTAGTTTTTTTTCATAGTCTTCTAAAATACGTTCGGTGCGTTTGATGTTGTCATAGACTGCTTGACGGCTTACTTGATACTCTTCAGCGATTTCTCCTAGAGAAAAATCATCTGCGTAATACAATTCCATGTAATTCATCTGTTTTTCTGTCAATAACGTGGAATAAAACTCAAACAACGCATTCATGCGATTGGTCTTTTCAATTTCCATTTGCTTCCTCCTGTTTTGCAAGCCATTCGACATCGGACAAAACAGTCATGCCTTGTTGCCGAAAATACGCACAAGCGACACCGATCCCTCTTCTTTTGATTCCAGAAAAATTGCCATCATAAATCATCTGACTGCCACAAGAGGGACTTTTCTCTTTTAGGATCAGTTGGGTGATGCCTTGCTCTTGTAATTTTTGATAAGCAATTTTCGCGCCGGTAGTAAACTGTTCGGTCACGTCTTCCCCTGAGATGGTGACGACCTTCGCTCGTTGCGCCCAAACGTCCACCCCATCGCCACCAACGATTTCGGCCGGTTCCCGTGGGATCGGCAAGCCGCCAAGAACTTCTGGACAAACCATCATTGCTTGACCTGCTCTTACCAGTTCGATCAATGGTGGCACTGCTTGGTGTTTTCCATCATAACGGCAAAGTACACCGCCTAGACACGCACTGATTCCGATCATATAGCACCCTCAGCTTTCCTATGAAATCGTCCTTTATTATAGCATTTATTTAGTGGTTGCAATAGTACCAATTGTCTATTCATGCTAAAATAGGACTTGTTCGTTGAAATTTAATCGTTTCTTGAAAAAAAGAAGCTAAAGGAGTTTGCCATGAAAAAAATACTCGTTGTCGATGATGAACCTTCCATCGTCACACTTTTAACCTTTAATCTAGAAAAAGATGGCTATCAAGTCGTTTCCGCCTCAGATGGTCAAAAAGCCTACGAATTAGCCTTGTCTAAGCCTTTTGACTTTATCATCTTAGATGTCATGCTGCCGAATATGGACGGCATCGAGATCACGAAGAAATTGCGTCAAGAAAAAATCGAGACCCCGATCCTCGTCTTGACCGCAAAAGATGATCCAATCGATCGGATCTTAGGCTTAGAGATCGGCGCCGATGACTATTTGACGAAGCCTTTCAGTCCTAGAGAGGTATTAGCTAGAATGAAAGCCATCTTCCGTCGTTTAGAACCCCGTCAACAAACACGAGAAGAAGATCAACCTGCAGAGATTCTGCAAGTCGGTGGGATCCAAGCAGACCTGACGAATTTCCAAGTCAGTGTGGATGGTGAGAAAATCTTCCTAACGCCAAAAGAATTCGAGCTGCTAGTTTACTTTATGAAACGAAAAGGCCGCGTAATCGATCGCGATACCTTGCTCAATCGCATTTGGAACTTCGACTTTGATGGACAAAGTCGAATCGTGGATGTTCACATCAGTCATTTAAGAGAAAAATTGGAAGCTGATCCAAAACGGCCGGAATACTTAGTAACGGTTCGGGGATTCGGGTATAAATTTCAGGAGCCAGTCTAATGAAAAAACGCTATGGCTATGGTTTATGGTCGATCGGTCTATTGCTGATTTTTTTCCTGTGCTGGCAAGTTCTAAGCAGTTTTTACCGTCAGCAAGTCATTGCCCAGCAAGTGGCTTTTCTCCAAGAGAAAGCCACCGTATTTTTGAATCTATCAGATAATCAAACCGCGGCCTTAGAACAGTTTGCGGATACCTATGTTGAAGATAGCAATAGTCGCATCACTTTGTTAGATGACCAAGGTCAGATCATTTTCGATACCTATGATCATACACTGCATGAAAACCGCTCCAATCGTCCAGAAGTCCAAGCCGTTTTGCGCGGAAGCTCCGTCGGTCAATCGCTGCGGGAAAGCGACACCTTGCATGAAGAATTGCTTTACGTGGCGATTCCTGTCAAAGAGGATGGAAACTTGACTCAAATCTTGCGAATCGCCGAACCGACCGCGGCTTTTTTTGCAAAAAATGAAGGAATCAAGCAGTCGATCTTGATTGTCTATCTTGTTTTTTGCTTTTTGATCAGCCTATTGATTTTCCATACCTTGCGCCAGCGAAATCGGCCGATCCAAACGATTCTGCCCGTCGTAAAAAAAATGATCACCTCGCCCGATCAACAAGCAATCATTATGCAAGAAACCCCTGTACATGATGAGTTGTATCAACTGATTAATCAGCTGAGCGAGCAAATGAGCCAGACCTATCGTGCCTATGCGGCTTCTGAACAGCAACTGTACGGCTTGCTCAGTGAACTGATGATCGGTGTCTTTATCATCAATGAAGAAAATCAACTGCTGCTGTTGAATCCGACGATGCAAGAACAGCTAGGGATGGAAACCGCACCGATCTTACCGCAACCTTTTACTGAAGTGATCCATGACACACAATTGATCCAGTTGATCTATCAATTTAACGACGAGACCCCTATTTTCCATGCGGAAACCACCCTTAGCGGGGAACGTTCAAAAGTCTTAGATGTTACCTTGCGAAGCTTCCAAGAAAACCAGTTGATTGGTATTTCTTATGACTTGACACGCATCCGACAATTAGAAAAGATGCAAAAAGATTTTGTCGGCAATGTTTCCCATGAATTAAAAACGCCGGTAACTTCCTTGATTGGGTTTACTGAAACACTGCTGGATGGCGCCAAAGAAGACCCTGAAACGTTGCAGACCTTCTTAGAGATCATTCAAAAAGATGCTTATCGCTTGAAAAATCTAATACAAGATATCATCCAATTGTCTCAAGACAGTGATTCTTTCCAGTATGTCGACCAACCGATCAACTTTTCTGAGCTGCTGCAACAAGTCGTTCAAACCTATGGTCCCGCAGCTGTTAAGAAGCAATTGACCTTTCAATTTGAAGGACCCGAACAATTCATTTTATCTACCAAAAAAGAGCTGCTGCAGCCCATCGTAAAAAATCTAGTTGAAAATGCGGTCACCTATTCAAAACCTGGTGGTGTCATCACATTATCCTATTCCGAGCAAGATGACCAGCTGCTTTTTCAAGTGCAGGATCAAGGCATCGGCATCGATGAAGAAGATCAAGAACGGATTTTTGAGCGGTTTTATCGGGTGGACAAAGCCCGTGCTCGCAATTCTGGCGGCACTGGACTTGGGCTGGCTATCGTCAAAGACTATACCAAATTATTAGGCGGCAGCATCAAGGTTGACAGTTTCCCTAAAATTGGTTCTACCTTTACGGTGACTTTGCCGCTTCATGAAAAAAGATGATTATTGATAAAAAACAGCCGATAACAGGTGAATAAAGGTTATCGGCTGTTTTTGTAATCATTTTTAGTTGGTATTCCCCACTAGATGAAGTGCCATCCGATAGTATCTTCTTGATTGTTTAAACAAAAAAAGAAGGAGATTCCTCCTTCTTCGTCCATTCATTTCACTATTCAACATTCGTTACTTCGCCGTCTACACTGCGTTCTACTTTCATATCAGTGATTGGCAAGTATCCTAATTCGATAACGATTCCTTGTTGGACATCGTCTGTCATGATGTAATCAAGAAAGGCTTTGACGTTAGCATCTGGTTCACCATTCGTGTACATATGCTCGTAAGACCAGATTGGCCATTTGTTATCTGCAATATTTTCAGGGGTCGCTTCTACCCCATCAAGAGATAGCGCTTGGATTGAATCATCTAAATAAGATAAAGCAAGGTAGCTGATTGCTCCTGGTGTTTCAGCAACGATTTTACGGACTGTTCCAGAAGAATCTTGCTCTTGTGTTTGGATCGTCTCTGCACCATCTAAGCCCCATTTTTCAAAGGTCGCTCTCGTACCGCTGCCTGACGCACGGTTGATTACAGAGATTTCTTGATCTGCTCCACCGAGTTCAGACCAATTCTTCACTTTGCCTGTAAAGATATCGATTAAATCTTGTTGGCTAAGATCAGTAACGCCTGCATCTTTATTCACCACTGGTGCCATACCAACTACGGCTACTTTATGGTCAACTAATTTGCTGGCATCCACACCATCTTTTTCATCCGCAAAAACATCGGAATTACCGATCGTCACAGCGCCTGCTTCTACTTGACTTAAGCCAGTTCCGCTACCGCCACCTTGAACAGTAATTGTATAATTGGGATTGTCTGCTGAGAAGCTTTCACCTGCTGCTTCAACCAAGGGTTGCAATGCAGTTGAGCCTACCGCTAAAATTTCTACATTTTCATTTGATGCGGCACCTGATGAAGATCCGCCTGATGCTTGACTGCTCTCAGTGCTTGCGCCACCGCTCCCACAGCCAGCTAATAATAAACCAGTTGCAAAAAATAAAAGTCCCAATTTTTTCATTTAGTAAATCTCCTTTCGTTATATGCTTAGTTTAGCAAGGCGGTGTAAACCCTTGATGGATTTCATGTAAAGAATCGATAAAGCGATGTAAATCTTTTGTAAAGTTTGTCGATTGCCCAAAAAGCCCCCGCTGAATCCATCAGAGGGGGCTTGCTTTATCTAAAAACGAAAGAAATGTCTGTAGAATCAATTGCTTTGCATATAGCGTGTCAAGCGATCCATCGCTTCCACCAAGTTTTCCATACTTGCCGCATAGCTTAAACGAACATAGCCTTCTGCTTCGGGACCAAAGGCGATACCCGGGATGATTGCTAATTGATTCTTTTCCGCTAAGTCGACACAAAAAGCCATTGAATCTTGGTTGAAACCTGCTGGTATTTTGGCAAAAATGTAGAATGCACCAGAGGGCTTCGCCATGTCAAAACCAAGGGCAGTCATCTTTTCAAACAAGTAATCTCGACGTTCACGGTAATCGGCTTTCATGACTTCTGCATCATTGATGCCTTCGATCAATGCCCGCACAGCTGCTTTTTGAGAAATCGTTGATGCCGCAGTCACTAAGTATTGGTGGACCTTAATGATCTGAGCAGTCAACGCTTTTGGTGCAAAAATGAAGCCGACGCGCCACCCAGTCATCGCGTGAGATTTCGACAAGCCATTGATCACGATCGTTTGGTCACGCAAGTATTCGGCAATGGACACATGGGTTTCATCATAAGTCAACTCACTATAAATTTCATCGCTAATAACAAAAACGGGGTATTTTTCTAAAACCTCCGCCAATGCTTTGACTTGTTCTCGGGTATAAACGACCCCTGTTGGATTGCTAGGATAATTCAAAATGACTGCCTTGACTTGCTCCCCATGCTCTTTTAAGGCTGCTTCCAAAACTTCTGGCGCTAAAACAAAGTCATTGTCCGTCGTATCAAGATAGATCGGTTGGGCATGGGCTAAATGGATGACTGGTTCATAGCCTGGATAAATTGGTGCCGGTAGGAGAACTTTATCGCCAGGTTCCAACGTGGCTAATAAAGAAGCTGAGATTGCTTCCGTTGCACCGATCGTCACTAATACTTCTGATTGAAAGTCGTAATCAAGCTGATATTTATTTTTCAAAAAGAGGCTGGCTGCTTGCCGAACATCTGCTAAGCCGGCCATTCCAGAATAGTGGCTAAAATTTTGTTCGATTGCTTGGACACCCGATTTTTTCACGTGCTCTGGTGTGTTAAAATCCGGCTCGCCTAACGTTAACTTTAAAATATCAGGAATTGAAGAAACCCGTTCATCAAATTTACGAATCAATGAAACAGCTATATTGTACACTTCGTGATTGAAGCGTTGGCTTACGTCTGCCATAGTATCACTCCTTTGAATTAAGCAAATTCATTCGCTATTGTTGTTAATCCTAACACAAAAAGGCGACAATTTTAAGCAACGGATGAAATTAATCTAATAACCACAATTCCGTTTGCTTATTTACAAACAAAAACATTTTATGTTAGTATATAATCAAACAAAAAAGGAGAACCCAAAATGAAACCTTATCAAGAGTTTACCATTTCTGATTATCAGCAAGGATATGTCGAAACAACAACGGATTATTGTTGCGTATTTTGTCAGGAGACCTTCGACAAAGAAGAAATCTATCCCGTTGATGGCGCCTTTTTTACGTCAAAAAAACGAATGATACAGCATATCACTGAGCATCACGGAACCGTTTTATCCGCATTATTGGCTTTACCCAAAGAACAAACAGGCTTATCAGAAAGCCAACAGGAGATTTTACAACTGTTTGCCCAAGATGTTAGCGATACTGTGATTGCCCAGCGCTTAGGTATCTCTTCTTCGACTGTCAGGAATCATCGCTTTAAGCTAAAAGAAAAGCAGCGACAAGCGACTGTTTTTATAAGTATCATGTCCTTGTTGCAAGAAACCCCGTTGCTGCCGCCTCACAAAGGGGCGACGATGCTTGATGATCGCTATGCCATTACGGCTAGTGAAAGAGAAAAGATCATTGCTACTTATTTTGATGAAGCGGGGTTTATCAAACAGTTTCCGAGCAAAGAAAAGCGCAAGATCGTTGTCTTAAGTGTGCTGGCACAAAAATTTGATCCGAAGAAAAATTATCCAGAAGCTGCCGTAAACGATGTATTAAAACAAGCGATCACCGATTATGTCACTGTCCGACGATATTTGATCGAGTATGGATTTATGCAACGGACGAAAGACGGAAAAACTTACTGGCTGACTTAAAACCCAGTCTGTAGTTGGATGGAATTTTTGTTGGTTGGATGGACAGTATCTTTCACAGTTTTGAAAAGTTAACAAGCTCCAGTTTTTTACAAAAAAAGACAAAGTACGAAAACACCCGTACTTTGTCTACTGTCTGAAACGCTGGGACAAGTTCCAGCGTTTATTTTTCTTTTAGAAAGATTTTTTTGATGATCAATTTATCAAATAATTGCGTTTGATTGTCTTGTTCCCCAATGACTTCAGCAGTCACTGATTTGCCGTCTTGTTTTTTGCGCAACTGATAAACAATCTTACCTGTTTCTTTCAATTCGTTCACCATGTCGACGACACCGCCAAAACCTGTTTTACGAGTGATGAAGCCTAACGCCACCATCCGCTCATCTAAATTTTTTGCCGAGATGCTGGCACCGGTGATCAGTGCTTGCCGCATGATTTGTAAGAATTCTTCTAGCCCTGCCACTGGCGGCTGTTCAGGCTCTTCTTCCATCAGCGGTCGCTGACGCAAATAATCTAATTCCTGCAATAACGTTTCGTACTGCTCTTGTGTCAACATGACCCCCGCCACTTTTTCACGATTGAATACATATACTGCTGTTCCTGCTTCTCGCGCTTGATTAAATACATCCATCGGAGATTTTTTTACTTCAGTAATTGAAGTAGTGGGAACATCCAACTTCTTCAGTTCCATAATCAACGTCCTCCTTGTCTCAACGAACACATTATAGCATAAATCCAGAAGCAGATTATAGAGGTATTTCACTGCTCCTAGGAAAAGAAACAAAAAAGCGGCTAATCGCCGCTTTTTTCGATTGATAAGGTCATTGCATTGATGGCAACGATGATCGTACTCATAGACATCAAGACAGCTCCGACTGCTGGGTTCAAAATGATCCCGATTGGTGCGAGCACGCCAGCTGCCAAAGGAATAGCAAAAATATTGTATCCTGCGCCCCACCAGAGATTTTGAATCATCTTGCGCCTTGTTTTTTTCGCCAAAGTCAAGAAGTGCAAGATGTCTTGAGGTTCGCTATTCGTCAAAACGACATCGGCTGAATCGATCGCTACATCGGTTCCAGCTCCGATCGCAATCCCGATCGTCGCTCTTGCAAGACTTGGGGCGTCATTGATCCCATCGCCTACCATTACGACGCACTTGCCCTCTTTGACATAGTCACTGACTAGACGTTCTTTATCGTCTGGTAACATTGCCGCATGAAAGGCTTCGATTCCTAGGTAATCGGCTACGGCTTGCGCCGCTTCTTGGTTGTCCCCAGTAGCCATAACTGGCGTGATACCTAAGTCTTTCACTTTTTGAATAAATTGACTCGCTTCTGGTTTCACCTTATCCCCTAATGCGACGATTCCTTCCACTTTGCCGTCATGAACCAAATAGCTAATGGTGTTGCCCTGCTCTTGATAATTTTTCAAGGATTTCCCTTGATACTGGATGGTTAATTGCTCCAATCCTTTTTGATTGACGATCAACCACTTTTGTCCATCGATTACGCCTTCCAGACCAATACCCGTCCTTGTTTGAACATCAGTCGCCTTTTTGGCTGTGATGTTTTCCTTTTCTGCTTGGGCCAAAATGCCTTCTGCGATCGGATGATTGGCGGTTTTCTCAAGACCTGCTAGGTAAGCTAGTACTTCTGATGCAGAAAGGCTGCCCGTCGCCTCGATGCCAGTTACGGTAAACGTTCCTTCTGTTAACGTACCGGTCTTATCGAGGATCAGATAATCAACATGATGCGCATTCTCCAATGCGTTGCGATTTTTTAAGAGCAAGCCGTTTTTGGCAGCGATCGATGTTGAACGAGCCACGACGAGGGGAATCGCTAGGCCTAACGCATGGGGACAGGCAATGACGAATACCGTGACCATTCGATCAAGAGCAGTCGGTAGGTCAGCAACAAACAGCCATACAGCAAAGGCCAAAACACCAGCAACTAAGGCGATATAGAACAACCATTTCGCCACTTTGTCCGAAAGTGCTTCTAAGCGGGATTTATCAGCTTGGGCTTTTCGTACCATTTCCATGACTTTTGCCAAATAGCTGTCTTCGCCAGTCCCTGTGACTTCCATCGTAATAGTACCATTGCCGTTGACAGATCCTCCAATGACAGTACTGCCGATGGTTTTAGGTACCCGTCTGGATTCACCGGTAACTGCCGACTCATCGATCGTTGTTTCCCCTTCAAGAATCGTTCCGTCTGTAGGAATCTTATCTCCTGAGCGAACGATCAGCTGTGTTTTGTTGGTCACTTCTTCTAATGGAATCTGTTCTTCTGATCCATCTGCATTTTTCCGAATCACTTCTTTTGGCAACAGTTCTGCTAATTTCTGTAATGCATTGCCGGCATTAGAAACGGCATTCATCTCGATCCAATGCCCCAACAACATGATAACGATCAGAGTCGCTAGTTCCCAGAAGAAATCCATTACATGAGGAACAGCAAGAAAATGATTAGCGATAAACGCGTAAAGACTATAAAAATAAGAAACCGTGATCCCCATAGCAATCAAAGTCATCATGGCTGGATTCTTTTGTTTCAATTCCATTTTCGCACCACTTAAAAACGGCTGTCCCCCATAGAAAAATAGGATCGTTCCTAAAATCAATACAACCCAATCTGAGCCGGGAAACGTGAACTGAAAGGGCAATTCGATACCCATCATTGGTGATAAAATGACGATTGGAATCGCCAAAACCAAGGATAGCCAAAACTTTTGCTTAAAATTTCCCATATGCATACTATGATCCATACCAGACATCTCATGATCCATATGACTGTGATCCATGCCAGACATCTCATGATCCATGTGGCTGTGATCCATGCCAGACATCTCATGATCCATGTGGCTATGGTCCATACTGGAAACCTCATGATCCATGTGAGCATGGTTACTATCGGCGCTTTCATGCTCCTGCAGTTTTGATGTCGCCCCTTGATGATCCACCCCATTCATCTCATGGCTTCGGGGCTCAGGGACTTCCTCCGCCTGTGGGTGTGTGAGTCCTTCTTGCCCTTTATTATCCTGCTCATTCCTAGGTTCATGCCTATGATGGCTTGACGTCTGACGATTGTCTGCAGGTGACGTTTTTTTCTGATTCATCCTAGTATTCCCCTTCCTATTTCACTGAATATCCGTACAGTCTTGCGCCTTCATACAAAAGCTTCAAGCGGCTGGACTTTCTAGATTTTTCTCCTTATCACTTTAGCGTTTGCATCGCTTATTCAAAAACACCTTGATAACCAGCTTCAGTTATTGCACTGATTAAGGCTGTTTCTGTCACTTGCGACTCGTCAAATTTGACCGTCCCACGAGCTTTTTTCAAGTCCACTTTAGCTTTTTTCACACCCGGTACTTCATTTAAGGCTTTTTCAACTTTTGCGGCACAATGGGCGCAATTCATTCCGCTGATTTGCATATTTTTTTTCATTACTATTCCTCATTTCTTTTAACAGTTTGTTGGCTACTTATTTTGTTGCATGGGTTTTGCATTGGCACTGACCAGGAATACAATTACACGAAATCGCTGCTACTGGCACTTTTTGGTCGACTGCTGCTTGGAGCATCGCCAAATCTTCTGCCGTCAATGCTGCTTCTTGGATCATTTCTGCTAATGTTTGTCCGACTTTTTTGGCACAAATATGAGAAAAAAGATTCTCAGCTGCACTGCGAACAGTGGCTTCTTCTGAAACAAGTGGCGAGTAAACAAACTTTTTCCCTTGGCTTTCTGTTTTCAATACGCCTTTTTTAACAAGTCGTCCTAAAAGCGTTTTGACTGTCGCTGCTTTCCAATTTTTATTTTCGCTTAACAAAGCGGTGATCTCTTTCGCATCGGATTGTCCCAATGTCCAAATCACACGCATGACTTCCCATTCAGAATCGCTGATTTTGATTGGTTCGACCACTGATTGCATTTGTCCACCTCCTTTCATAACTGATTCACATTTTTAAGTTTACATCTGTAATCGCATTTTGTCAAAAAAAAGCATCGCCAAACTTTCTGCATTTTGGCAATGCTTTTTTCTATTTCGTTAAAAATGGTTTGGTTCCAACGTTTAAAAGTGGACCTGATACGTCGTCACAGAGTGGAAGGGTTCTTCTGGGCGCAGCACGATCTCACCAAAGTGGGTGAATTTCTCAGAGCCAGGAACACCTTGTGTTTCGATCGCCATCCCGCCATGTTTGGCAAAAGGACCGGTCTTCATTGGGGCCCCAGCTTCTCCCTCACCTGTTGTGTAAATAACAACAGCAGGACGGTCAGTAGTTACAGTCAGCTGCACTTTTTGATCGGGACTGGTTACTTTCAGATCCCACTCTTGCTCATGATCCAATAAGAATGGATCATCCAACATGGTCGTTCCCATTGGGCGTTCTTGTCTAAAATCAAACTTTGTGCCTGCGACAGGCGTTTTTTCACCGGTCGTCGTCACGTCATCGTTCGTTTCAGCCACATGTTCGGCATTGATTTGAACCAAGTGGTCATCGATCGGCTGTTGGATATCACCTGTCAAATTGAAATAACCGTGGTTCGTTGGGTTAAATAAAGTCGCTTTGTCTGTGTTAGCGTCATATGCAAGCAATAGTTCATTGTCATTAGTCAACGTATAGGTGACTTGATAACGAACATTTCCTGGAAAGCCGCCGTCGCCATCTTGTCGTGAGGTAGTAAAAATCACGCCGGCTCTGTCTGCTTCCTCAAAAGTTTCAGCGATCCAGATATCCGTGTCAAGCCCCTTTGAACCACCATGAAGCGTATTGCCGCCATCATTGTCCTCCGTTTGGTATTCTTGCCCCTCAACCTCAAAGCGGGTACCTGCGATCCTTCCCGCTACTGGACCGATCGTTGCACCATAATAGCGTGCTTGGCGATGTCCTTCGATCGTATCATAACCGACCACAATGTCGCGGCCTTCTTCTACTGGAACGACCCAATCCAATAAGCGTGCGCCTTCGGGACTCAGCCTTACGATGGTACCGCTATCATTGGAAAGCTCATAAATCGTTCCCATTTTTTCTGAGGTCGTTTGTTTCACATTTGGCATTCGTTCATATCCTTCTTTCTTTGTTTAGTCTGCTACTCTTTTTAAGTATAGCCGTTAAGGGCTAGATCCGTCAATTCAAGACGGACGGATTCAGTAAGCATTCATTTTATGCCGGGCCGTCTTCACACAAATAAAAAGCGGCAAGAATGCCCAACTGGTTGATTGAATCAGGCTCTACAATATTTAGTGTTGGTGGAAAATCTACGGATTTTCTACCAACACTTTTTTTGTAAAAAAAGATAGAAAAAGAGATAGCCTAACTGGTAGAATTTAGTCGTCTAAAACAAAACCAAACCAAGAAAGGATATCTCCATGGATCATTGTACTAGAAAATTGTTAGGTTTAACAGATGAAAATTTATTCTTCGAAGAAGAATGGTTAGAGACTATAGAAGAAGAGGGGTTTCGCACCAATCTTATCCATGCCAAACTTAGCTATATACCAAGCCATTGCCGTAAATGTGGCATCAAAAATGAAGGACAAATCATCAAGAATGGCTCACACAAAACAAAAGTCCAACTTTTGCCTTATCGAGCAACAAAAACAGAATTACGCTTGGTACGTACACGCTTTTACTGTAAAGAATGTCAGTCGACATTCAATGCTCAGACAAACTTGGTGGATGAAAACTGCTATCTTTCAAAAGAATTAAAGATTCAAATCGCCTTGGAGCTGGCCAAGAATACAACAAGAAAAGAAATTGCCGATCGCTATTTTGTCTCTGACGTAACCGTTCTGCGTGTCCTACACACCTGTTTAAAAACGTATCATCCTCGTTTTGATACGTTACCTTCGGTCCTTTGTTTTGATGAGTTCAAATCAATGAAGTCCTGCAGCGGAAAAATGAGTTTTGTCTTTATGAATGGGCAGACCCAACAATTGATCGGTGTATTGGAGAATCGTCGCCTTGCATTCTTAAAACCATATTTCCTTAAATTCACCCGAAAAGCACGAGCGAACGTGAAATACGTCGTGATGGATATGAATGCCCCTTATTTTGAACTTGTAAAGGCGGTCTTCCCAAACGCAAAAATCGTGACCGATCGCTTTCACATTGTCCAACAAATCACTCGTGCGTTAAACCAGTTGCGAATTAAAACAATGAACAGCTTTCAAAAAACGGAACCGACAAAGTATCGACGATTGAAGCGATTCTGGAAATTACTCCTTAAGCATGCCTATGATCTGGATAGTTCCAATTATCAATATGATCGATCCTTTCGTAGACCAATGACGCAAAAAGCGATCGTCGATGAACTTTTGAGTTATGACGAGCAATTAACAAGGGCTTACGAGACTTGTCAGCTCCTCCTCTATCACTTTAAACACAAGGACAGCCAAAGCTTTTTCGATACGATCAACAGCTTAGATCAACGCCTCCCACAATGGTTTTGTAAGAAGCTGACGTTTTTAAATAAATACAAATCAGGGATTCAATATGCTTTAAAAACCAGGTATAGTAATGGGGCATTAGAAGGAACAAACAACAAGATAAAAGTGATAAAACGAGTAGCCTACGGCTATCGAAATTTCCACAACTTTCGAGCAAGAATTTATCTCATTCAAGGCTTAATCTTCCAAGTAAAACAAAAACCAGTTAAGCACGCTGCCTAACTGGTTATGACTAAATTTTCAGTTGTATTTTTCTCTACCAACACTAAATGTCGAAGAGCCTTGAATCATGGTCAGCTGATCGTGAGAGAAAGTACTAGGAGAAGCGCTGGCTGCTCCTGTCTTTTCTTCAATAATCAATCACATTCGCTTCACCTGTTGGGCTCTTATGCCGCAATTGTATCGTTTATTTTTTGTGTTTTGCTTGGTAATGTTTTCTCTTTCGTCGCTTTTCTTTAGTCTGAGAAACATTAGCAGCTAAATCTTTGTTTTCTTTTTCTTGATCAGCATTTCTTCTTTCAGCACGTTTAGTTAGTACACTTTGTCTGAATCGCCGATTTCCCAGAAACTTTAACGCACACATGAGTGGTTGACGATTTTCACCGACTAATCCGATCAGCTCAATAAACAGCTCAATTCCAAAACCTGTGCTAATGATTAATAAAACAATCGCTGTATTGCTCGCGTAATTCATTAGTAAAGCAATAAAAGAAAAGACTAATGCTAAGGCATAGATCGTTAACACTGTGCCGCGATGAGAAAATCCTAACGACAACAATCGATGATGCAAGTGCATTTTATCGGCAGAGGAAATCTTCTGTTTATTAAACTTTCTTCGGATCATCGCATAAACAGTATCCGTGATTGGTACACCGAGAATAAACATGGGCGTCAGAACAGAAATAAAAGTTGCGTTTTTCAATCCTTGTAGAGAGAGGACCGAGATCATAAACCCTAAAAACAATGCACCGGTATCTCCTAGAAAAATGGTTGCTGGATAAAAATTATATGGAAAGAAACCGATGATTGCTGCGATCAAAGTAAAAATGACCATTGGTACTTCCACAAAATTCGGCAGAAAGAAATAGCTGATAATCCCTATCGTCGTCAAACTGATAATAGAGACGCCGCTCGCCAAACCATCGAGACCATCGATTAAGTTCACCGCATTGGTAATTGCCAGTATCCAAATCAAAGTCATAGGCAAGGCAAACCATCCCAGATCAATAAAGCCAAAATAAGGAATCGTGACTGTGCTGATTTTTATTCCAGCAACGAAATAAATTTCCATCGCTGCAAATGTCAGACCTATTAATTTTTGCATTGGCGACAGTTCAAATATATCATCGAGCAATCCTGTAATCACCACTATTGTTGCACCTAAAAGAATCGGCCAAACGAAGTCGAAAGGAATCATTGTTCGAAATTCCCAAAGCAGCGCAAAGGAAAAGGCTAAAAAAATACTTAATCCCCCAGCTGAAGGCATAGTCTTCGTATTGATCCGACGCTCTCCTGGACGATCAACTGCACCAATCTTGCAAGATATCAATTTGATGACCGGTGTCAATATTAAAGACACGATCATTGTTATAAATAAGCGCATTACAAATTTGAATGCAAAATCCATCGTTTATTCTCGCTTTCCGTTATTTCTCTTTATTGGTAAATGTATCTTCGATTTTCGAAGAAATCCGCTGAACAGGATCTGTTCGTTCTTTGATCTCTTGTCCTGATACATACTCTTCTACCACTGCGTTGATGATTCCACCCAAGATAATAATCGTCGCAGCAAGATTCAACCAGATCATTAAAACAATAAAACTTCCAATAATTTGATAGCCAATGATTTTCGCAGCAAAGTAACGGGCGTATAAGCCAAACACTTGTGACAGCAACATCCAGCCAATCGTTGCAAAGATCGCCCCCGGCAAAGTCGAACGCAACTTGACCTTTGCATTAGGCACTAACCAATAGATCAGCATCATGATAAACAGCAAAGCAACGATCGTGACTGGCCATTTGACTGTTTGGAACGTATCGATCAGATTGTCTTGAAACTTAAAAATCGGCTGCAAAAAATCAAGAATGATTTTTCCAAGCCCAAATACCATCGTAACCCCAACGATCGCAATCATAAAGAGCAGGATGATCACAAATGATACTGCGCGCACCACGATAAAATTGGAACGCTGGTCCACACCGAAGGCTTTGTTCATCGCAATTTGCAAGGCATTGATACTTTGACTCGCGGACCACAACGCCGCTAAAGCGGAGATCGACAACAATCCACCAGAGCTTGTGGTGAGGAGATTTTCGATCGCTGGGCCGATAAAATCATAGATTTGATTCGGGATCAATTCCTGTACATAAGATAAAACCGTGTTCGGATCAATTGATAAATACGGCAAAAGATTCCCCAGCGCAATCATTAACGGGAAAAGTGAAAGCAATAAATAGTAGGCCACGACGACCGAAGTGGTCCCCATTTCTGAATCAGTTATTCTATTTTGCGTCGTTTCGATGAAACGCATCAGCTTTTGATTGCTTTTTACTTTATCAACGATTTTCATGTTTCTTCCTCCGCCAGCGAATCATCTGCCTTTTTTTCTTTGTCATACGTAACAACCAGAAGTCTCCTACTTATAAAATTTAGTAGGTTCCTTCTTCTCCTTGAGAAGTTAAAATTCTCGGACCTTCTTTGGTGATCGCCAAACTATGTTCATATTGGCAGCTTAAGCCACCATCTAGAGTATAGGCGGTCCAGCCATTAGGGTCCATTTTCATTTTCCACGTCCCTGTATTGATCATAGGTTCGATGGTAATGACCATTCCTTCTTTTAAACGTAACCCTTTGCCGGCTTCTCCGTAGTGAGGGATCATCGGACTTTCATGGATCGTTGGGCCAATGCCGTGTCCTACGAAATCACGCACAACCCCGTACCCTTCTTTTTCCGCATAGGTTTGAATGGCATGACCGATGTCACCGATTCGGTTGCCCACTTGCGCTTGTTCGATTCCTAGATACAATGCTTTTTTGGTTACTTCCATTAATCGATCAATCTCAGGCGTCGAGTTCCCTACGACATAACTCCAACAAGAATCAGAAATGGCGCCTTTTAAATCAATACACATGTCGACTTTGATTAGATCGCCGTCTTTCAATGGTTTTTTTCGAGGAAACCCGTGACAAATCTCATCATTGATACTGCAGCAAGTGGCATATTTGTAATCTTCAAAACCAATTTGGGCAGCGATGCCGCCGTGGCTTTCAATATAATCTCTGACAAACACTTCGATATCCCAACTCGTGATACCTGGTTTGATGAAACTGCGTAATTGTTTGTGGACATCTGCTAACAGCGCGCCGGATTCGGCCATGCGGTCAATTTCTCTGGCAGATTTTAATGTAATCATGTTCTCGTCTCCCTTAATTAAATTCCTCTTATTTTACCATAGAAATCCCATATTTTACAAAATTCACAGACATTGTAAAGAGTTTTTCAAGTTTTGTTTTCAAACTTTCGTGCATTTGCTATAATCTGTAAGAGAGTTTTCCTTGAAAATAGGAATGAGATTGGAGGAAAAAGCCCATGGCTTTAGCAAAAATCGTCTATGCAAGCATGACGGGGAATACGGAAGAAATTGCGGATATCGTTTCTGAAGCCCTTGAAAATCTTGACATGGAAGTAGAAATGAATGAGTGTACCCAAGTGGATGCAGATGACTTTGAAGATGCCGATATCTGTATCGTCGCAACGTATACATATGGAGACGGGGAGCTACCGGATGAGATCGTCGATTTTTATGAAGATTTGCAAGAACTTAATTTAAGCGGCAAAATCTTTGGAGTCTGCGGCTCCGGTGATACTTTTTATGATGACTTTTGTAAATCGGTTGACGACTTTGAAGCCGCCTTTAGCAAAACTGGTGCGACAAAAGGAGCTGACAGCATCAAAGTTGACTTGGCTGCAGAAGAAGACGATATTCAAAACTTAGAAGCCTTTGCCAAAAAACTAGCAGAAGCATTCGCTGAATAAAACAAGAAAACCTCTGACAAAATCAATTGATTCTGTCAGAGGTTTATTGTTTGCTTAATGATAACTGATATCGATGGGTGTTTCTCTTGCTAAAATATTATCGGTGGTTTCCGTCATCAGCTTAGCAATCTGATCTTCTGTCGGATGAATGATTCCCGAAGACATCAACGCCGCTAAGCCGGTAGCGACGATCCAGACACCGGTGTGCAAAGATTGTAATTTTACATCAGATAGATCTTGATATTTTGGTTCTTTTTTCACTGATTTCACAAAAAGGTCAAATGAAAACTGTTGCATGGAATCCCCACCACCATGCTCTTCTAAGTATAGCGCTCGGTATAATCGTTTTTCTTTATTTGCAAAGCCAATATAATTTAGCGTTAAGTCAACGATGACATCTCCCCGTCTTTCAACTGGAAAAACTTCTGTCGCTAAGTAGTCGTAAATCTGATTGATCAATGCATTTTTTAAGTCATCCATATTTTTAAATTCTAAGTAGATCGGTTGCGTTGAACATTTCATCTTCGCTGCGATATTGCGTGCGGTAAAACGTGTAAATCCTTCGGTTGCGACAACTTCATAGGCAGCTTTTAAAATCTGGTCTCTAGTAATAGTTTTCTTTCTTGCCATAATTTTTTAATCTCCTTAATTCTGCTATACATCGCTTTCAGAAATACCTTTTACTTATTGTATCATGTTTTTTTAAGTTTGCAAAAAAACTTTTAAATTTATTGCCCTTAGTGTTTCCAGTTTTTCAATTTGAAGGCCACTGTTTTTTTGCTCACTTTTTCGTTTGTTTTCAAAAATACTTAGTGCTATCATGAAGACAGTTATAAATTTAGAATAAATGGAGGAATTTTAATGGTTTTACCAAACTTTAATCAGAACCTTGAAAAATATGCCCAACTGATCACTGAAGTTGGCGTAAATGTCCAAAAAGGGCACACGATCGTCATCCAAATCGCCGTGGACCAAGCACCTTTAGCTCGCCTATTAACGAAAAAAGCGTATGAATTAGGTGCAGACGAAGTAATCGTCCAATGGACCGACGATGAGATCCAAAAAGAATTTCTGACTCATGCGGCCGAAGATCGTTTGTCTACGATTCCTCAGCACAAAATTGATCAAACGGAAGACTGGGTTGAAAAAGGTGCCAGCCGTATCAGTGTCGTTTCCGCGAATCCAGATGCGTTAGCGGGCGTCGACTCAGACCGAGTGGCAACCTTCCAAGCAGCTTCTGGTAAAGCGATGATGAAATTGCGTCAAGCAACACAAGCCAACAAAGTCAGCTGGACTGTGGTTGCGGCGGCTGGTCAAGATTGGGCTCAAAAAGTATTCCCTGATGCTTCCCCTGAAGAAGCACAAGACAAGCTTTGGGATCAAATTTTCAAAACGACGCGTATCTATGAAGAAGATCCTGTCGCAGCTTGGAAAAAACACGATGAAACCTTGCAAGTTAAAGCCGAAGAATTAAACAAAGAACAATTCAGTGCTCTGCACTATACGGCACCTGGTACCGATTTGATCATCGGTTTGCCTAAAAACCACTTGTGGGAAGGTGCTGGCAGTTACAATACCCGCAATGAAAAATTCATGGCGAACATGCCAACAGAAGAAGTCTTTACTGCCCCAGATAATCGTCGCATCGATGGCTATATTTCAAGTACGAAACCATTGAGCTACGCAGGCACCATCATCTCTGGGATGAAGTTCACCTTCAAAGACGGCAAAGTCGTGGACTTTTCTGCGGAACAGGGCGAAGAAGTGTTAGGCAAACTGCTAGCAATCGATGAAGGAGCAAAATCTTTAGGTGAAGTCGCATTAGTTCCTGATCCTTCCCCTATCTCACAATCCGGCATCATCTTCTTCAATACGTTGTTCGATGAAAATGCCTCAAACCACTTGGCTTTAGGCTCCGCTTATGCCTTCAGCTTGCAAGGCGGCACTGAGATGAGTGAAGAAGAACTGGCAGCTGCTGGTTTGAACCGCAGCCAAACCCACGTAGATTTCATGGTTGGCTCTGACCAAATGTCCATCGATGGCATCAGAGAAGATGGCACCACGATTCCTGTCTTTCGCAATGGTGACTGGGCTTAATAAAAAAAGGCTGAGGTGGAGTTGCTCCCCTCGGCCTTCTTTTACATAGAATATTGGAAACCGGCGGGTTTTTTCGTAGTAATCAGCCGGCTTTTTTGATAAAATCTACTTTGATAGTCTTTGATAAGAGAGGATGGATCCGATGACACCAAATCGTGAAGATTATTTAAAGCTCATCTTGGAGCTTGGTGGTGACCAAAAGAAAATCAATAACAAACAAATCGTGTCAGGTCTGGACGTCTCAGCAGCTTCAGTAAGTGAAATGATTTCAAAATTATTAAAAGAAGGCTTAGTGGAACATTCACCTTATCAAGGGGTACAGTTGACTGAAACTGGTTTAGCTTCTGCAAGTGCTCTGATCCGCAAGCATCGTTTATGGGAAGTCTTTCTTGTGGAGCACCTGCATTACTCATGGAATGAAGTTCATGATGACGCAGAAGTTTTAGAACACGTCACCTCGGAAACACTGGCGAGCCGCTTAGAAGCCTACCTTGATCATCCTCGGTATTGCCCACATGGCGGAATGATCCCCGAACAAGGAGAACTCATTCACGAAGGCGAAAAAAACACCATGAGTTCCTACCCGGTAGGAACCAAGATTCGTATCGCCCGTGTCCTTGATGAACGAGAACTGCTGGATTACCTTGTTTCGATCCAATTGAATATTCATGAAGAATACGAGATCATCGATGCGGCAGCATACGAGGGTCCGATTACGATCAAAAATGACACAAAAGAAATTGCTGTCAGCTACAAAGCCGCCAGCACGATTTTTGTTGATAAACTGTAAGGAGTGAAGATGATGGAAAAAAAGGTCCTTTTTACGATTTTTGGCGGTACGGGCGACCTTGCCCAACGCAAACTATACCCTTCTTTGTTTCGGTTGTACAAAAAAGGCGATTTGAAAGAAGATTTTGCAGTCATCGGTACTGCTCGCCGTCCTTGGTCGGATGAACACTATCGTGAAGTAGTAATAGGTACGATCAAAGAATTGAGCGACTCACAAGAGCAAGCAGAGACATTCGCTTCTCATTTCTACTACCAATCACATGATGTAACAGATACGAGTCATTATGATTCATTAAAGGATTTGGCGGAAACCTTAGATCAGAAATACCATTTAGAAGGCAATCAGATCTTTTACTTAGCAATGTCCCCTAATTTCTTTGGGACGATCGTTTCTCACTTGAAATCCCAAGGAATGCTGGATACTGACGGCTACCATCGGGTGATCATCGAAAAACCATTTGGAAGCGACTACGACTCAGCAAAAGAATTGAATGAAGAGATCAATCAAGTCTTTACAGAGCAAGAAATCTACCGGATCGATCATTATTTAGGAAAAGAAATGATCCAAAACATTTCTGCGATTCGTTTTGCCAATAACATTTTTGAGTCGATGTGGAACAATCGGTACATTGACAATGTTCAGATCAATATCGCAGAAAACTTAGGTGTTGAAGAACGCGGTGGGTATTATGATAAGAGCGGCGCCTTGAAAGATATGGTCCAAAACCATATTCTGCAGATCCTTTCCTTATTAGCCATGGAACCGCCAGTGGCTTTTTCTGAAAAAGAATTACGGACGGAAAAAATCAAAGCCTTAAATGCGATCCGTATTTACTCCGAAGAAGAAGTGAAACAACACTTCGTTCGTGGTCAATACGCCAAAGGGCAATTAGAAGATAAGGAATTTGCTGGCTACCGAGAAGAAGCCAATGTCGATGAAGAATCGGCAACTGAAACCTTCGTTGCTGGAAAATTCTTGATCGACAACTTCCGCTGGTCCGGCGTACCTTTCTATGTACGAACCGGGAAACGCTTGACGGAAAAAGGCACTCGAATCAACATTGTCTTTAAACAAGTCCCTGTCAATGTCTTTAAGCAAGACCTGAATGAACAAAAGCAAAACGAGAGTTTGGCACCGAATGTGCTGACAATCTACATTCAACCGACAGAAGGCTTCTCTCTTTCCTTGAATGGAAAAGAAATTGGCCAAGGGTTTGAGACATTGCCAGTGAAGCTAGATTATCGGAATAGTACTGAAATCGTCGAAAACACCCCTGAAGCCTACGAAAAATTGATTTTAGATGCTTTGAATGGGGATGGCACTAACTTTACCCATTGGGATGAAGTTGCCCAATCTTGGCGCATCGTTGATGTGATCCGTCACGCTTGGGACCAAGAAACACCTGATTTTCCAAACTATGCCGCAGGAACGATGGGACCCCAAGCTGCCTATGATCTCTTAGCTGCCGATGGTTTTGAATGGATCTGGCGCCCCGATGAATGGTATCGTGAGCGAGATTTACTAAATGAAAAATAAGCAAATGGTCAATTGGATGAGGAAAAAACATCCAATTGGCCGTTTTTCTTTTTTACCAACTGTTTATAATAGAAAGAAATGAGAAACGAAAGGAGCAGCAGACATGAAACAAGTCTTATCGATCGCCGGTCTCGACAGTTTGGCAGGTGGCGGCATGACGGCTGATTTGAAAACATTTGAGGAATTCGGGGTGTTTGGCCATGCCCTATTAACATGTGTGGTCGCCATCAAGGATGATCTTATGTTCCATGATCTCCCTGAGCCTGTGATCCAAGCACAGCTGGATTCACTGCGCTCGGTCGTATCCCTAGATGCAATCAAAATCGGGCTGCTTCATCAAACGGCCATCATTGAATTGCTGCGGGATTTTTTACAAACATTTACCGGACCGATCGTGCTCGATCCAGTTCTTGCCTTTAAAGAAGGAGATACTGCCTTTAACCACTCCTATCAAGCAGGATTGATCTCATTGTTTCCTTACACAGCATTAGTAACACCTAATCTACTCGAAGCTCAGCACCTCTCTGGTCAAACCATTACGACGTTGGCGGAAATGAAAACCGCGGCGAAAAAAATCCATGCATTGGGTGCCCCAAATGTCCTGATCAAAGGTGGCAGTCGACTAACTGGAGAAAAAGCCTACGACCTTTTATACCACTCTGGGCAATATACTGTTTTCGAAGCAGAAAAAAGTACCCGAACGACTACCAACGGTGCTGGGTGTACCCTTTCATCGGCGATTGCCGCTTTACTTGCCAAAGGCACTTCATTGGAAACAGCTGTTCAAACTGCAAAAGCATTTGTTTGGGCAGGGATCGAAGACGGTCTGCCTTTAGGAACCTCTGGCAACGTCAATCAGCTCGCCTATTTTAAAAAGGAGGAACACCTATGAAAGTAAGAAACCTAACCATGATCGCTATGCTGACGGCACTTACCTGTGCACTTTCTTTGACCTTTATCATTCCTGTTCCACAAACGAAGGGCTTTGTGACCTTATGTGAAGCAGGGATCTATATCTCGGCCCTTTTGTTCGGACCTAGCGCCGGGGCCTTCGTAGGCGGAATGAGCGGTGGCATCATTGATTTTCTATCAGGCTATCCTGAATGGGCCCTCTTTTCCATTGTGATCCATGGTGTGCAAGGCTGGATCGTGGGTAGAATGAACCATCGACCACTAGCAGCCGTTATTGTTGGCAGCTTGATCATGATTGCCGGTTATGCAGCAGCAACAGTTTTACTATTCGGTTTAGGGGCAGGGATCGCCTCAGTTCCAAGTAATTTAATCCAAACGGTCTTTGGCAGCATCGTTGCTTTACCGCTGACCCATGCCTTACGCCGCACGAAAAAGTTTTCTTTAAATGAAAGGTGATTCTCATGACAGATATCAATCAATTAAAAACGGATTTAACTACGATCGTTGAAGAAGTCATTACGACAGCGAACGTTGATGAAAATGATCTTTTTGTTCTCGGCTGTTCAACAAGTGAAGTGGTTGGTGGCTTGATTGGCAAAAATTCCAGTCAAGAAGTAGGCATGGTTATCGTTGAAACACTACGAGCGATCTTGCGTCCCAAAAATATTCATTTAGCCGTTCAAGGCTGTGAACATCTCAATCGGGCTTTAGCCGTTGAGCGTGAAACGGCTCGACTATATCAATTAGAAGAAGTCGCAGTAGTGCCCCAGCTGCATGCAGGCGGTGCTTGCTCAGTTGCGGCTTTCCAGTTGTTCGATGAGCCTATCGAAGTGGAGCACATTGTGGCCAAAGCGGGTATCGATATCGGCGACACAGCGATCGGTATGCATGTCAAACATGTTCAAATCCCGATCCGTCCCTCTATCAAGACCCTTGGCGCTGCCCATGTCACAGCTCTGGGATCACGGCCCAAATATATCGGTGGTCCTCGTGCTCATTACGCATAATAAGCGAATCGTATAATGAGCGAAAAACCATCTTCAAAAGGAAAAAGCATGCTTCGGCGTGCTTTTTTTGTGTCAACGTTCCTGCTATTGCCTCTCCTTTCCTTCCTTAAAAGTGCTCTCCTTTCACTATTTTCTCCGCTCCATCTTATGGCAGCTTTTTCTACTTCAAATTCTGTTTCCTTTCTTGCGTAAAAAGAGCGGCAGCTGTCGCCTTCCTTTTGTCATAAATTCGTCACAATTTCATCACAAAAAGAAAAGAAAGATACCAGTAAGCCCGTAAATTTCTTTTTTCTTTCCTTGATAGACTGAATGTAGCAAGAATCGAAAAGTGGAAGGAAGAAAAATATGAAAAAAATCGCCATTATTTTTGGAGGCAATTCACCGGAGTACGCCGTTTCTTTAGCCTCAGCAACTAGCGCAATCGAAGCACTCCAATCATCTCCCGATGACTATGACCTCTCTTTGATCGGGATCGCCCCAGATGCTATGGATTGGTATTTGTACACAGGAGAACTGGAAAACATCCGACAAGACACGTGGCTGTTGGATACGAAACATAAACAGAAAATCCAGCCGCTTTTTGAAGGAAACGGCTTTTGGCTAAGTGAAGAGCAACAAACGTTGGTACCTGATGTTTTATTTCCCATTATGCATGGCAAATACGGGGAAGATGGCAGTATCCAAGGATTGTTTGAATTGATGAAACTACCTTATGTAGGCTGCGGTGTGGCGGCCTCCGCATTATGTATGAACAAATGGTTATTGCATCAAGCAGCAGAAGCGATTGGCGTACAAAGCGCTCCTACGATTCTCTTGACAAATCAAGACAACCAGCAAAGACAAATCGAAGCCTTTATCCAGACCCATGACTTTCCGGTTTTCTTTAAGCCTAATGAAGCTGGCTCCTCAAAAGGGATCACAAAAGTGACTTGTGTCGAAGAAATTGCTCCTGCCTTGAAGGAAGCCTTCGCTTATTGTTCAGCAGTGCTCTTACAAAAAAATATAGCTGGCGTTGAGATTGGTTGCGGTATCTTAGGCAACGACTCTTTGACTGTCGGTGCTTGTGACGCTATTTCATTAGTAGAAGGCTTTTTCGATTTTGAAGAAAAGTACCAGTTGATTAGCGCCAAGATCACCGTTCCTGCACCATTGCCTGAAACGATTGAAACCAAGGTCAAAGAACAAGCTCAGCTGCTCTATCACAGTCTTGGTCTTAAAGGACTTGCTCGCATCGACTTTTTTGTCACGGATCAAGGAGAACTATACTTGAATGAAATCAATACTATGCCGGGCTTTACTAGTCACTCCCGCTATCCTGCCATGATGGCAGCAATCGGCTTATCCTATCAAGAACTACTACAAAAACTGCTTGTCTTAGCAAAGGAGGAAGGCAAATGAATCCCTATCTACAGTTAGTTAGCAAAGAGTTTCCATTAGAAAAAAACCAAGAGCCGCCCCACCTCGTCCTTGCTGCTTTTAGTGAAGAAGAAGTTTACTTGCAGCCTGAAGCAGCCAAACAATGGAAACGGCTCGTCAAAGCCTTAAAGCTTGAAGACGAGATCTGCTTATTAGATGGCTACCGAACCGAAAAGCAGCAACGGCATTTATGGGAATATTCCTTAAAAGAAAATGGATTAGCCTATACGAAACAATTTGTGGCGTTGCCCGGCTGCAGCGAGCATCAGTTAGGCTTAGCGATCGATGTTGGTTTAAAAGGCCAGCAAGGTGATTTGATCTGCCCACGGTTTCGTGACAGCGCAGCGGCGGATTTATTTACACAGGAAATGATGAACTACGGATTTATTTTACGCTATCCCGCAGACAAACAGGAGACTACAGGGATTGGCTATGAACCATGGCATTTTCGTTATGTCGGTCTGCCTCATAGTCAAATCATCGCCAGTCAACAGTGGACATTGGAAGAATACTATCAATATCTTGAACAAACCGCGAGGCAGTTCGCATGAAGAAGAATCAAGGAATTGAGCAGTTTCGGGTGATTTTAGCGATGATGGTGGTCGCGATCCACTGTCTGCCCCTTCATCGATTGTGGCCCAATGGTGATATCCTGATCACATTGACTCTTTTCAGAATCGCCGTCCCCTTCTTTTTTATGATCAGCGGGTATTATGTGTTCAGTGATTTAGCCACCCAAAACAGCTATCCTGCCAGACAACGTATCTGGTTATTTATCAAAAAACAGCTGCAAGTCTATCTCATTGCCACACTGCTCTTTTTGCCGATTGCTTGGTACAGCGGCATACTAGGATTGAACATGCCACTAGACACTTTTATTCAAACTTTGCTAGTCAACGGCATTCTTTACCATCTTTGGTATTTTCCTGCGATCATTACCGGCGGTCTACTAGTGATGGGCCTCTTGACACGGCTTTCTTTCAAGCAGGTGTTTTTCATTGCTGTCGGTTTGTATGTGGTTGGTTTAGGTGGGGACAGTTGGTCTGGCCTGGCTGCACAAACACCCATCACGCCACTCTATTCACTGATTTTCCAACTATTGGATGGAACTCGCAACGGCATTTTTTTTGCTCCCTTATTTTTGATCTTAGGGGTACTAGCCAGAAGATTTGCCAAAAAACCTGCTTCTCCCCATCGCTATAGTTATCTGATGATTAGTCTTATTTGCTTGCTTTTGGAAAGTTATCTCTTGCATCACTTTACTACACCTAAACATGACAGCATGTATGTCTTTTTGCCCTTCGTTCTCTTGTTTTTATTTCCGATCATTCAGCAATGGCAAGCACCCATGATCTGGAAACAAGCGGGTCGTCTGTCCCTTTGGCTCTATTTGCTCCATCCTTATACCATTGCAGTAACCCATTTTCTTAGTCAAAAGCTACCCTTGCTGCAAAACAATCTGATCAATTTCTTGGTGGTCTTAGGACTGACCATTGGGGTGGTGCATGGTCTCTTTGCTTTGCAAAAGCTGTTGCCGTTTCCGAAAAAAACGCCGCTCCACTTGCAGCGGGCAGCCAAAGAATTCTCAGCCCCCGCCCTGTTACACAACTTGCAGGAAATCAAACGAGTGATTCCATCCACAACAAAAGTGATGGCGGTGGTTAAAGCAGATGCCTATGGTTGCGATGCACAATTGGTCGCTCGTACCTTAGAAAGAGTAGGCGTCGATTTTTTTGCTGTTGCCACCATAGAAGAAGCCATCGAATTAAGGCGAGCTGGCATTAAAAGTCGCTTACTGATTTTAGGGTACACTTCTGCCCAACGTGCCAAAGAGCTGAACCGATATTCCTTAATTCAAACTATCGTCAGTGAAGCGCATGGACAAGCGTTAGCCCGAACAGGCATTCCAATCGAATGCCATTTAGCGGTAGATACCGGCATGCATCGTCTAGGCGTTGCCCCTGACCTTGAAACAGTTAGAAGGCTTTATGCCTTGCCATCCCTCAAGATCACAGGCATTTTTTCCCACCTAGGCTCTTCAGATCAGCTAGATACGGCAAGTATCTTACGGACGCAAGCCCAAATCATTTGTTTTGATGATCTATTGGCTGGCTTATCCGCTAGAAATATCGCCTATGGTCTGACGCATCTGCAAAGCAGCTACGGCATTTTGAATTATCCAGAGAAACAGTATGATTATGTGCGCCCGGGTATTCTTTTAACTGGTTCCCTGAGTGTCCCGAATGAACCAACAAAACAGAAGATAAACGTACAGCCGATTCTGACCCTAAAAGCCTTACTAGTGGACAAAAAAACAGTCGCCGCTGGTGAAGCGATCGGCTATGGACTAGCCACTGTTTTTGATCGACCTACCACGATTGGGATCGTTAGTATCGGCTACTGTGACGGAGTTCCCCGTGCCCTATCAAATCAAGGATTCCAATTGTCTTATCAAGGGGTTTTACTCCCGCAGGTTGGGTTGATTTGTATGGATATGCTCTTGATCGATTTAACGGACTATCCAGAACTGGCGGTCGAAAGTTGGTTAGAAGTAATCAGCGATTGGACGAATACAGCTGATCAAGCACAAACCATTCCCAATGAATTGATCAGTCGACTAGGTTCCCGCGTCCCTTCAATGTCAAAGTAGAAAACGAATGCATTCGCTTACCGATTACGGTATGATGTGGGTAGAGTAAATGGTAGTTTAAATGAAAAAAGATCGTAGATAGTTGGAGTGAATCAAGGATGGCAGAAAAAATAATTGTTGTTGATGATGAAAAAGAAATCGCCGAGTTAGTCACGACGTTTCTAAGGAATGAAGGCTTTCAAGTGGAACCTTTTTATGATGGAACGAGTGCTTTGGCTTATCTCGAAAAAGAAACAGTCGATGTGGCAGTTTTAGATGTGATGCTGCCGGATATCGACGGCTTTCAGCTGTTACAGACCATTCGCAAAACCCACTTTTTTCCAGTACTGATGCTCACTGCCAAAGGAGAAGATCTGGATAAAATTACCGGTCTAAGTCTAGGTGCAGATGATTATGTGACGAAACCCTTCAATCCATTAGAAGTTGTTGCTCGGGTCAAAACGCAACTACGGCGATACCAACGATACAATCAGTCAGCTGTTCCGCAGAAGATTGAAGAATACGAAAAGGAAGGCTTACTGTTGAAAATCAACAGTCACCAATGTTATCTTTATGGCAAAGAGGTTTTCTTGACCCCCATCGAATTTAAAATCCTGCTTTACTTATTTGAACACCAAGGATCGGTCGTTGCCTCAGAAACTCTTTTTGAAGCAGTCTGGAAAGAAAAATATTTAGACAACAATAACACAGTGATGGCACATATTGCCCGTCTGCGGGAAAAGCTAAACGAACAACCCCGCAAACCGAAATTAATCAAAACTGTATGGGGGGTCGGCTATATCATTGAAAAATAGAAGTCCATTGATCCGGAAACTTTTGACTCAATACTTTATCACCACAGGTGTTTTAATGCTCCTTTTGATTCTGATCCCTTTAACTGTTCGCTTTGTAGCAGGATTGAGGGTTTGGTACGGCTATGAGCCCATTTATCAAATATTACGGCTTTTTGCTGATTATTGGCTCGTCTGTCTAGCGATCGGTGCCTTGCTGATTTGGGTGAGCACAACGATTTATTATATGAGTAAAGCCATCAGCTATTTGAATGAAACGATCCAAGCCACGAATCAATTGATTGCCGAACCCACGAAGCGAATCATTCTCTCCAGCAATCTGATCGATGTGCAAGAAGAAATGAACCAGTTACGGGAAAAAAATCTCCAAGATCAACGAGCAGCCAAAGAAGCAGAGCAGCGGAAAAATGATTTGATCGTCTATCTCGCACACGATTTACGCACGCCTTTGACCAGTGTGATCGGCTACTTGACGCTTTTAGAAGAGGAACCACAGCTTTCTACCGAACTACGGGCACGCTATACCAAGATTGCCTTGCAAAAAGCCCAGCGGCTAGAATTATTGATCAGCGAGTTTTTCGAAATCACCCGTTTTAATCTTACAACGATCGCCTTACAGACCGAAACCACGGATCTTAGCTTGATGCTAGAACAGTTGACGTTCGAATTTTTACCGCTGCTAGAAGAAAAGAACCTTCATTGGCAACTGCAACTACAGAAAAAAGTCTATGCGACTGTCGATACAGAGAAGATGGAACGCGTCTTTGATAACTTGATCCGCAATGCCATCAATTATAGCTATCCTAACTCCCCTTTGCGTTTAGCCATCAGCGAATCTGATGATATCCTGATTCGTTTGACCAATCAAGGAAAAACGATCTCAGCTGAAAAGATCGGCTTGATTTTTGAGCCTTTCTACCGCATGGATGCTTCCCGAGCAACAGCGACGGGTGGGACCGGTCTGGGGCTGCCGATCGCCAAAGAAATCGTTGAAGCATTAGGTGGAAAAATCTGGGCGGAAAGCCGTGACGAAACCATCGTCTTTTCGATTCGTCTACCGAAGGTATCAATGGAAAAAAATGAACAGCGGTCAAAGCCCCATCCATCTGAACCAACTGCTTAACAGGCAAACAACCTGAGCATTTCGCTGTTCCCCTTCTAATTCAGAGGGAGGAAGAGCTGCTCAGGTTGTTTTTTATTGATTGCTTATTGATACACCAATGATCGTAACGCTTGATCGACTTTTTCTGCCGCTAAGCGTCCTTCGCGAATCCCCCAGATGACTAAACTCGGTCCTCTTTTAGCATCTCCTGCGACTAACACTCGTTCATTGTTCGTCGTGTAATCATCGTACACTTCTCGCACACCAAAGGCATCGAAGAGTTGGGTCTCTGCACCAACAAAGCCCATTGCCAACAAAACCAAATCCGCCTTGATCACTTGCTCTGTGCCAGGGATCGGCTGAAACTGTTGATCTACTGAGACCGTTTCGATGGCGATCAACTGGCCGCGTTCGGCGCCGATAAAGGCTGTTGTGGACACCCCATGATACGTCACTTGTGTTTGCAGGACTTCAGCCGCTTCTTCTTGCCCATATCCTGTGCGGGCTGTCATTGGGTATTCAGGCCAAGGATTGCTGTCGGTACGTGTCAATGGCAGTTGGGGCGTGATCTCCAATTGACGCACAGAAGCGGCTCCTTGCCGAATCGCTGAACCAATACAGTCATTTCCAGTGTCGCCACCGCCAATCACGACGACGTGCTTGCCAGCAAGTTTTTTACTTGTTGCCGCTTTGCCATGCTTTAAGACATCTTTGGTTGCTTCCGTCAGATAATCGACTGCAAATTGCACCCCAGTCAATTCACGACCTGGAATCTTCAAGTCACGAGGAACACTAGCTCCTGTTGCCAAAATGACCCGATCATACTGAGCGGACAATTCTTCTGCTGACAAGTCACGACCGATCTCCGTATTAGCGACAAAGGTCACGCCTAGCTCTGCCATTAGATCAATACGTCGCTGCACGACATCTTTGTCTAATTTCATGTTTGGGATACCATACATTAGCAAACCGCCAAAGCGATCGCTGCGTTCATAGACCGTCACTTGATGTCCTAGTTGATTCAAGCGCCAAGCAGCGGATAAACCAGCCGGTCCACTACCAACAATGGCCACCTTGAAACCAGTCGCATCTTGAGGCAACCCGGAAGCTTTGACCCAATCGTTTTCAAAAGCAGTATCGATAATAAAACGTTCATTGTCATGGATCGTGACACCTGATCCATTCAGTGCCTCGGTACAGCCTTTTTCACATGGAGCAGGACAGACACGCCCTGTCATTTCCGGTAATGGATTGGTTTTGGCAAGACGCTCAAAGGCGGCTTGGAAACGCCCTTGATAAACCAGATCATTCCATTCAGGAATCAGGTTGTCATTGGGACAACCTGAAACCGCCCGTTGCCCGCCGTAAAAAGAACCAGTATGACAAAAAGGAATGCCACAATTCATACAGCGCGCCGCTTGCTCTTGACGCTCATTTTCAGGCAATGGCGTCTGTAATTCTTGCCAGTCTTGGATACGTTCTGAAACCGGTCGGGTAGGATTTTCTACTCTTGGGTACTTTAAAAAACCAAATGGATCTGCCATATTAGTCGCGCTCCTTTCCTGGAATAGTCAATTGTGGACCGACGACGGCTTCGAAAGCTTTCGTCACAAGTTCCTCCCCGATAAATCCTTGCTCAGCCAAAGTCTCCGTTGCTTGGATCATCTGATGGTACTCTGTCGGATAGACTTTGATGAAAAGTTGCTGCTGATTTTCCCAATCTTCTAGGATCTCAGCCGCCTTCAATGAATCTGTATAGGCAAAATGCTGCTGGATCATCTCCTTCAGCTGATGGTCATCGCCACTTTCGCCAATCCGGTACAAATCAACCATTTCCCGATTGCATTTTTCTGCAAAAGTTTGATCAGGGTCATAGACGTATGCCACGCCACCGGACATTCCGGCACCGAAGTTGCGGCCGGTTTTTCCTAAAATCACCACGACGCCGCCAGTCATGTACTCACAGCCATGGTCACCAACGCCTTCGACAACGACTTTGGCTCCACTATTACGGACGCAAAAGCGTTCGCCAGCAATGCCGCGGAAATAGCCTTCACCCCGATTCGCCCCAAAACAAGCAACGTTACCGACAATCGGTGAATGCTCTGCATCGTAAGCAGCATCTTCAGGCGGCACAATGATCAAACGGGCACCACTCAGTCCTTTGGCTACATAATCGTTGGCCTCGCCAATCAGTTTCAACTGGATGCCCTGGGTGGCAAACGCCCCAAAACTTTGTCCAGCAATGCCGCGGTACGTAAACTGCAACAAACCTGGCGTTACTTCGTAATTGCCAAAGCGTTCTGCGATCCAGCCCCCTAAACGAGCGCCGACTGAACGTTGAACATTATTGATCGTATGATTCATAACGATTTCTTGATTATTGTCGATAGCTGCTTGGGCAAAAGCGTCTAATTCTGGCCACTGTCGTTTCTCAAGGAATGGGTCCGTCACTTTGCGCTCGATTGGGATCGTCGTCCCAATCATTCTAGAAAAGTCTAACGACTTTGCTTTGCCTTTGGCAACGAAGCGTGGTGTCAACACTTCCGCGTGTCCTACCATCTCATCAATCGTGCGAAACCCTAGCTCGGCCATTGTTTCCCGTAAATCTTCTGCTAAAAAGTACATCGTATTGATGATGTGCTCAGGTTTCCCTGCGAAAAATTTGCGCAACGCTGGATTTTGCGTAGCAATGCCGACAGGACATGTATTGATACTGCAAACCCGCATCATGACACAACCAATCGCAACTAGCGCTAAAGAGGCAAAGCTATATTCTTCTGCTCCTAAAAGAGCAGCAATGGCGATGTCTCGACCCGTCATTAATTTTCCATCTGTCTCTAAGGTCATTCGCTGCCGCAAATGATTCATAGCTAACGTTTGATGGGCTTCTGCAAGCCCCATCTCCCAAGGCAAGCCAGCATCACGAATCGAATTTCTCGGAGAAGCACCGGTCCCACCGTCATAGCCTGAGATCACGACTACGTCTGCGCCGGCTTTGACGACACCGGTAGCGATCGTACCCACGCCCGTACTAGAAACCAATTTGACATTGATCCGTGCATAGGGATTGATTGCCTTTAAGTCATAGATCAGCTGGGCTAAGTCTTCAATCGAATAAATGTCGTGATGTGGTGGCGGCGAAATCAATCGGACCCCAGGTGTTGAGCCACGAATCTCAGCGACCCACGGGAAGACTTTGTTGCCTGGCAATTGCCCCCCTTCACCAGGTTTCGCCCCTTGCGCCATTTTGATCTGGAGTTCGTCCGCACTCATTAAATATTCGGCGTTGACACCAAAACGGCCAGAAGCTACTTGTTTGATGCGACTATTATAATTAATGCCATTCACTGGTTTGAAACGATTTCGGTTTTCTCCACCTTCTCCACTGTTGGATTTTGCCCCGATCGCATTCATTCCTTCAGCAATACAGCGATGTGCCTCTTCACTTAGAGAGCCGTAAGACATCGCACCGACTTTAAATCGTTTGACGATCGTTTCAACTGGCTCCACCTCAGCTAATGGAATACTGCGTCTTGTGTTCGCAAAAGTCCACATAGAACGGAGGGTCGTTGGATTCTCTAACGCGTCTTGGTTCATCTCCGCCGCATATTCTTTATAAAGCGCATAGCTGCCGGTACGAACAGCTTTTTGAAATCCATAGATTGTTTTTGGATTGAACAGATGATGTTCCCCGTCAGCTTTGTATTGGAAACTACCACCCGAATCAAGATAATCCACGCGTTTCTCGCCATACGCCGCTTCATAACGCGTTAAGTATTCTTGCTCGATTTGCGCTAATGAAAGTCCACCGATACGAGTAACCGTGCCGGTAAAGTATTCGGAGATAACTTTCTCAGAGATACCAACAGCTTCAAACAATTGCGCCCCATGGTAACCGGCAATCGTTGAAATCCCCATTCGTGACATGATTTTGACAATGCCCTTTTCACATGCCTTACGGTAACTTTCGATCTTCTCTGAAAGCTCAAAATGTGCCAATGTCTGGTAAGCCCCATAAGGGTGGACCCCACTTACTCCGTAGCCGACTAACATGGCATAATGATGGACCTCACAGACTTCCGCAGTATCCGCAACGATTGATGCCAAGGAACGTTTGCCTTTTCGCACCAAGTAATTGTGCAGACCTGATACCGCCAAAAGGATCGGAATCGCCACTTTTCCTTCTTGCGCTTGGATGACTTCCCGATCACTTAAAATGACGATCGTTGCCCCAGAATCGATTTTTTGCTCCGTCTCTTTAAAAAGCGCTTCTAACGCTTGTTGCAAAGCTGCCCCGTTTTCTGGTACATAATCATAAAGAATCGACTGTAAAGCCGCTTTTTGACCATTTTGATCTAACTGTTTGATTTTTTCATATTCACTCGTTTTTAACACCGGACTAGCAATCTTCAGCTTATTACAATTGATTCGAATGTCCTTTGAAACATCCCCATCTCGACCTAAAAACAGCTCGGTACCGATCACTAATTTTTCGCGAATCGCATCAATGGGTGGATTGGTCACTTGGGCGAATTGTTGCTTGAAGTACGTAAACAAGGATTGGGGACGTTCGCTCAAAATAGCTAAGGGTGAATCAAACCCCATGGAGATCACTGGTTCTTCTCCCGTTTGAGCCATTGGTAAAATCAACGTGCGAATGATCTCATCCGTGTAACCATTTCGTTTCCAAAGGGTCTGGATCGCATCATCTGCTGTTTCCTCCTGCTTCTCAGTCTCAGGAAGCAGCTCTGGTGTCAATAAGTGATCCGCTAGCCACTCCTGGTAAGGATGGGCATTCGCATAATGCGCTTTGATTTCTTGATTGCGTAAGATCACCCCTTTTTTGGTATCCACCAAAAACATATTTGCTGGTCCAAGCACCCCTTTTTCAATCACTTCCGATGCTGGCAAATCGACAACACCTGACTCAGAGGCCACGACCACAAAACCAGTTTTCGTGATCGAGTAGCGAGATGGCCGTAACCCATTTCGATCGAGTGCAGCCCCTACCAAATCCCCATCGGTAAAACATAAAGCTGCCGGTCCATCCCAAGGAGCCATAAAGCTTGCGTTGTACTCATTAAAAGCTGTCAGCTCCGGCGACAATCCAGCTTCTTTGGACCACGCTTCTGGCACCATCATCAACAGTGCTTGAGGAATATCTCGCCCTTGACGGTACAAATATTCCATACAATTTTCTAGTTTCGCCGAATCAGAATTTTCATCATCATAGACTTCGATCTGATGTCCATGCATCCAATTTTCTGCCCCGCGTAACGTGTTGATTTCGCCATTATGGGCTAAGAAACGAAAAGGTTGCGCCCGACTCCAGCTTGGAAAGGTATTTGTCGAAAAACGAGAATGGGTCAATGCGATACAAGAGGTCATTTCTGGGCTTTGAAGATCTTTGAAAAATAAGCCAACTTGATAGGCATGCAGCATTCCTTTATAAACAACTGTCTTACTGGACAAGCTGCAGATAGACAACTCATCAGTATGATACGTTTTTTCCAGTTTACGTCGTAGCCGGTAAAGCTGATCTTCAAAGGGACGGCCAGCAGTTACATCGACAGGTTTTTCAATAAAGACTTGCACAAATGAGGGCATGACTTTTTGCGCCCCCGGTCCACACTGATAATAATCATAAGGCACATCCCGTTGCCATAAAACGGTAAAACCCATTTGTTGAATGTCTTTAGTTACTTCTTCTTGGACCTGTGCTGCTCGGAGCTTTTCTTTCGGTAAAAAAAACATCCCAACAGCATAGGCGCCTTTTTCAGGCAATGAGATTTCGGCCTCTTTTGCTCGCTGTTGAAAAAATGGGTCAGGCATTGCCATCAAAATTCCAGCTCCGTCACCTGTGTCAGGTTCAGCGCCAGTTCCCCCTCGGTGGTTCATCCGTTCTAACATTGTTAAGGCATTTTGCACAAGTTCTCGGGAATAGCGACCATCTTTTTGTGCAATAAACCCCATCCCACAAGCATCTTTTTCAAAAGCGGCATCGTACATCGTTTGGTTCGTTTTCCTCATCATCTCTAAATCACTCATGGAATCACACTTTCTTTCAATATTCTGAATATTCCGATTTTTAACAGTTTACAACCTGTTTTTCTATCTGGCAAGTTTTTTTTACTTGATCCGAGCTCGTTGGTTTCTTCTGTTGACAGTGAAATACTCTATCTCGAACAAACAATTGCCTACAGACCTTAAGGAAGAAACTTCGTCTAGTAAGGTTTTTTTATTATACAATAAACTGTCGAAAAATTATTGCAAACAAATGAGAATCGTTATCAATTGCCACCTATTTTCTCATATTCATGTCAGAAACGTGCGTTTTTCTCCCATTCTCAAGGAATAAGAATGAGCAAGCGCAAAAAAAGATGACCCGCAATGGGGTCATCTTTTTTCGTTCTTTTATTTTTCAAAGCCTTCTGCAACTGCTTCGGGATAGTTTTCTTTGACGATGGTTGCACAATGCCCACAAAGTGTTGGCAGTTGCTCTTCTACACCAACATCTACCCGGACTTGGCGACAACGTTCACATACTTCCCCTTCGGCTTTTTCAACTAAGATCGCCACATCCTCAAATTGATATGCCGCTTCAGGAGCTGCTTCACCGGCTTCTTTGATCGTTAAGAAGTCTGGTGAAATGATCAGCAGTTGTGCAATATCTGAATCGATAGCTTTTAGCAATGCCGCAACTGGCTCAGTTGGATAAACAGTGACTTTCGCTTCAAAGGACTTTCCGATCAATTTTGCATTACGCGCTTCTTCTAATGCTTTTAAGACATTGTCACGGAAATCAAGGAAGGCCCGCCAAAGATCGAGCAGTTCTTCTTGGTTAGCAAATGTATCATAGCCAGGGAACTCCGCTAACTGTACGTATTCCTCTTCTTCTTTCAAGTGTGACCAGATTTCTTCTGCGGTATGCGGAATGATCGGTGTCAATAATTTCGTCAATGCAACCGCTGTTTGATAAAAGACGGTTTGCATGGCACGGCGTTGGAAATCATTTTCAGCTTCGATATAAACGACATCTTTTGCAAAATCCAAATAGAAGGAAGACATATCGACTGTCAAGAAGTTGATGACTGTCCGGTAAATATGCAAGAAGTTATATTTTTCATAGCCATCTTCCCGAATCGTTTTGATGGTTTGATTCAAACGAACCATCATGTATTTATCGACAGAACGCAAGTTTTCAAAAGGTACGCTGTCTTTTGCTGGATCAAAATCACTCGTGTTCGCTAATAAGAAACGCATGGTATTGCGAATCTTCCGATAGACTTCTGACACTTGATTCAAGATATCCATAGACACTCGGACATCCGCTTCGTAGTCAACACTGCTGACCCAAAGACGCAAAATATCCGCACCCATTTGATTGATCACTTTTTCTGGTGCAATGGTATTACCAAGAGATTTACTCATCTTGCGACCTTCGCCATCTAAGGTGAAGCCTTGAGACAAGACGGCTTTATATGGTGCGACTTCATTGATCGCAACACTAGTCGTGATACTTGAGTTGAACCACCCACGATATTGGTCAGAACCTTCCAAGTACATGTCAGCTGGGAACGTCAATTCTGGACGTTGACGTAACACGGCTTCGTGAGAAGAACCTGAATCAAACCAAACATCCATGATGTCAGTCTCTTTCGAGAATTTGCCATTTGGTGAGCCCGGATGCGTGAAGCCAGCTGGCAGTAATTCTTCTGCTTCTTTTTCAAACCAAATCGTTGAACCATGTTCAGCAAACAAGTTTGCCACATGCTCGATCGTTTCAGGCGTAATGATGGCTTCGCCGTTTTCTGCATAAAAGATTGGCAACGGAACGCCCCACGCACGTTGACGAGAGATCACCCAGTCGCCGCGGTCGCGAATCATATTGTATAAACGAGTTTTGCCCCATGGAATGATCCAATCTACTTTTTCGATTTCATCCAAAATATTTTGGCGGAACTTATCAATAGACGCAAACCATTGTGGTGTTGCACGATAGATGACTGGTTTTTTCGTCCGCCAATCATGTGGATAGCTGTGAGTAAAGAAGTTTAGTTTTAGTAGGGCTCCTTTTTCTTCTAAAAGCTCAGTGATCATTGGATTGGCTTTGTCATAAAAGACCCCTTCAAATCCTGGTGCTTCTTCTGTGAAGACCCCACGGCTATCGACTGGTGATAAGACATCTAGACCATATTTTTTGCTGACGATGTAGTCATCTTCCCCGTGTCCTGGTGCAGTGTGGACCAAACCAGTACCGGCATCCAATGTCACATGGTCCCCTAACATCAATAGAGACGTACGATCATAAAAAGGATGTTTTGCCGTCATTTTTTCCAATTGATCGCCAGCCAATTCTTGTAATACTTCGACAGATTCCCAACCGATCTCATTCGTCACGGTTTCTAATAAATCTTTTGCCACGACGAATTTGCGGCCATCGGCCAAGATTTGAACATAGGCAAAGGTTGGATTCACAGAGATTCCTAGATTCGCTGGTAAGGTCCATGGCGTCGTCGTCCAGATAACAAAAGATGTATCTGAATCAAGCAAATCTTTGCCATCTGCTACTGGGAAAGCCACATAGATCGATGGTGATTTCACATCTTTGTATTCGATCTCAGCTTCTGCTAATGATGATTCACTAGATGGTGACCAGTAAATTGGTTTCAATCCTTTGTAGATGTATCCTTTTTCTGCCATTTTTCCGAACACGCGGATTTCTGCTGCTTCATAGTCTGGTGTCAATGTGATATATGGATGATCCCAGTCACCAGAAACGCCTAAACGTTTGAAATCAGCTCTTTGTGTATCCACTTGTGTCAAAGCATATTCTTCACATTTTTTCCGATATTCTGCCAAGCTCATTTCTTTTCGCTTGATTCCTTTATTGGTCAGTACTTGTTCGATCGGCAAACCATGAGTATCCCAACCAGGTACATAAGGTGAACGGAAACCTGACATCGATTTGGAACGTACGATGATGTCTTTACTGATTTTGTTCAATGAGTGTCCAATATGGATGTTTCCATTTGCGTAGGGAGGGCCATCGTGTAAGACAAAGGTTGGCTTGCCTTCATTTAATTCTTGACGACGTTGATACAATTGATTTTCTTCCCATTCTTTTTGCCAATCCACTTCGCGGTTCGGCAAGTTGCCTCGCATTGGAAAAGCGGTTTTTCCAAGATGCAGTGTTTCTTTCATTTTCATTCTTGTTTCGCTCCTTTTCGTCTCTCAACGTTTTGGTATAGTTTCAAAATCCATCGACTCGATCAACCGATTGCTTCTATTGACGTATCAAAATGGATAGGTTGCCATGACTTCCTTGTGTTTAGGTCTCACTGATTTTTAAAAATCAATCCTAGTGATTCCTCGTTTGGTTACTACGATCCCGGCAGTCGCCTAGTACTGTTCATCATCTGCTCTGTTCCGCTTTGCGGACCAATCCTAGTGATTCCTAGTAAGGTTACTACGCTCCCGGCGGTCGCCTAGTACTGTTCATCATCTATTCTGTCTTGCTTCGCAAGCCAATCATAGTGATTCACAGCAAAAAACACGTCCGTCCCTGGTAAGGGACGAACGTGTTCGTGGTACCACCCAAATTTTATTGTCGGTTGACAATTCTTTGATGATCGGTAACGGGATCAGGCGTCGTTCTCTACTCGAGTCTTTGAAAAGTCAGCTCTTTCAAGAACGCAACTCACAGATGATCTGATTTCTTACAGGGTTTTATTTGGCTTCCACTCTCCCAAACTCGCTTGAAAAATATAAGAAATTTTTCTGTTCTGTGTCTTAGTTATTATCTGTCTTGTTCAATTCGTCTAATAAGTTTCTCGCATCATCTAATGTTTTCACTTCAGGGCTTTCACTTACATCAACGATTTTTTCATCTGATTCAACAATGTCCACATCAAATGTTTCCACTGCTTCTGAGTTTACTCCAGAACCATTTTCACTGTCAAGTTCTTTTGACAAAACTTCTCTGATCACTTGGTGGGAATCTTGTACATAGCTTGAAAATGGCGCCAAAATTTCTTCCCACTCAGGACTCTTCACTTGTTCTAATTGCGTTTGCAACATAACTAATAAGTTGTTATGGAAGACTCTGGTTTTCTTCTTCAAGTCATTTGTTTCTGTCGCCAATTGACGGGCATTGTCGGTTGCATCCGTCAAAATCTCTTTGGCTTTTTCTTCCGCTGAGGTCATCAAGGCATGCGCATGTTTTTCTGCAGTAGCAACCATTTCATCCGCACGGTTTTGAGCAGAAGTAACGATTACTTCTGATTCTTTGCTTGCGCTTGTTTTTACTTTATCCGCCGTATCTTGAGCCACGATAATGGATTGATTCAAGGCATCTTTCAATTCATTGAAATATTCAAGTTTTTCTTCTGCGTGTTTCAACGATTTTTCTAACTCACGATTGCGTTGAACGGCTTCTTCATAATCACGAACGATCATATCCAAGAAGTCATCGACTTCATCTTGGTTGTAGCCTCTCATTTTTACTGAAAAGTTTTTATTTTGAATGTCTAATGGAGTTAATGCCATATTCTATACACCTCTTTGATTTATTTACGTAATACACCTAATAACAATCTAACTTTTTCTTTTTTCGTGGTTCCTTCTAACCCCTGTATTTGAATCCGACCAAATCCTCTTACCGAAATGATATCCAGTAAATCCAGAACAAAATCTGGTCGTAATGCTTCTGTCCAGTTTACTTTTACTTTTCCCGATTCGATCAACTGTTTCGAACGTTGGCGTGAGATGTTGTACACGGCGGAGATCACTGTATCAAGACGCAATGAGCTAACCGTTTCTCTTTCCTCGGTCCAGCCATCTTTAGGCACGATCAAATCGGTATATTTTGTTTCTTCCAATCGAACGGATACGTTGCCGATTTTATCCACTTGGAGTTGAATAAAATGACTGACTTCAGTGGCAACGAATACTTGCCATATTTCACCATCGGAAAGAATGTCTCCAAAGTATTCCCTCTTGACTCCAGTCCCCATTAATGTGCCTAAAACTTTTCCATGACTCAACACCGTAAATTTTTTCGGGTATTGAATCGTAAATAAAGTCATGTCAAACTCATCGGTGGTGGGCTCATAGTAATCGGGATAAATCAAACAACGTCGTCTCTCAGCAGCTTCATATCCACCAAAAAAGCGGAAACTTAAATCCGTTGATTGACGAATCAAACTTTCTAAGATATACGCTTGTCTCGGATCTAAAAAATCAGTCAAGTAAGGCGCATACTGCATTTGCACTTGTTCGATCCATCCTTGAGCGGAATCAATAAAAGGGCGTTCATCGTTTCGAAAATGTTGATAGACATTTGCGTTCACCGATAACCACCCCTTACGTTAAAATAAAATTGATTGTAGGATCAATATCAATGCTTGTGATGCTAGCTGTAAGACAATAATTGCAAATGCAATCGTAAAATCGATACCAGCAAAACTTAATTTCAATCGATCAAATAAACTCAAATACGGTTCACACACTTTTGCTAAGAAACGGCCAAAAGCGGACTGATACCCTCCTGGAAACCAAGACAAAAGTGCATAGATCACTAATAAAATGGTATACAGATAAACAGCATCACTCAGTAATTTAACGAATCTCAAGAATAAAATTGGCGTTCCTCCTCACTTTAGATATCAAAAAAATTGGTATCTGCTAATGTTTGGGCAGTGCCTTCAATTTCCATACCCTTAGGCGTGCAAAGAAAAATTTCATCGCCAACACGCTTGATATCACCATCTTCAGCGTACACTGTTCCTGTTAAAAAATCAACTATTCGACGAGCTTGGTACTCTTCAATTAAATGAAAATTAACAAGTACAGCATCTCCATTGATGACTTGCTTCGCAATCCCCATAGCTTCTGAATAAACGCGTGGTGCTACGATCGTTATTTTTCCAGCCATTTGTGGAGAAGTTTCTTTTGCTTTTGTGTCTTTGACTCTCGTATTAGTTCTTTGTTGCGCCATTGGAACGACTTTTTCTTCCGTCTTAGGCACCGATCTTACTCGTTCAGCCGCCGCTGAGGATTGTTGATAGGTAGCAGTTTGAGGCTGCTGTCTGTATTGATAGGCTTGATTTTGTGGTTGACTTGTTGTATAAGAAGCCGCTTGGCTAGAAGCACGCGTACTCGCTGTTGTTCTAGGGGCGGTATAAGCTCCTCCTTGGTTCACAGCTGGTTTCGCTACCGTGCGTGCCGGTTCTTCAGTGGCAAATGTTTCTTCATAATAATCTTCTTCGTCAGTCAATCCAAAAAAATTGGTCAGTTTCTCTTTGAGCGACATCGGTCAACCTCCTTTTTTATTGAAATAATGCTGTTCCTACACGAATAAATGTTGCGCCTTCTTGAATCGCAATGGGAAAGTCATTACTCATTCCCATACTCGTTTCTAAGCAAGGGGCATGTGTAAGATGCAGGTCAGCGATCTGTTGTTGAATCCTTTTTAATTCTTTGAAAATCTGATGTTGCTCGTCTTTGGAAGCAGTGAGCGGGGCCATCGTCATCAATCCAACAACACGAATTTTGTCGAACGAAGCGAGTGCTTCAATAAAAGCCTCCACCTCTTCTACGAAAATCCCTTGTTTCGTTGCTTCCTGCGAAACATTCACTTCCACAAAGCAGTTGATCGGATGCTCTGCTCGTTTTTGAATTTCTTGTGCCAGTTTGATTGAATCCAACGCATGAAAAAAATCAATCTCATTTATAACTGATTTTACCTTTCTGCGCTGTAAATTACCAATAAAATGCCAACGGACATCTGGGTAATCAGTTAATGCTGCCTTTTTTTCAAGTAGCTTTTCTACTCGATTTTCTGCACAATCACGCACACCATTTTCTAGAAGTTCTCTTGTCGTTTCTGTATCGACGGATTTTGTCACAGCTGTCAAACAGACCTCACTGGCATTTCTAGAAACAAGAGCACAGGAGTCCTGTATCTCTTGCTGGATCTTGTGCAAGTTCTCAGAAATCATGTGCTCTGCCCCCTAGCGTTTACGACGGAAAAATGGTGGTGTGCTTAATTCGTCGTCATCATTCGAGCGTACTTCATCACGGCTGAAGGTGTCGAATTCTTTCTTTTCTACATTTTCAAATGTGTTTTCTTCTACTTTAGGTCGTACATTTTGTTCTTTACGGATATCCCAATCACCAAAACCATTGCTTTCTTCTGCTTGTGCTGGACGCGCTTGGTCCATATCTAAGGTTGGTTTTTGTGGGATAGAATGAATTTGGCTTTGACTTTGTCTGCTAGAGCGAGACCCACGTTCTTTTTTAGAAGGGTCAATGCCGGTTGCAATGACAGTCACACGGATTTCATCGCCTAAGTCTTCATTGATTGATGTACCTAAAATAATATTTACATCACCTGTTGCCGCATGAGCGACGATATCAGAAGCATCTTGTGCTTCAAATAAAGTCATATCCAATCCGCCAGTGATGTTCAATAGCACTTGTTCAGCACCATCGATCGATGTTTCTAGCAATGGTGAAGAGATTGCTTTTTTCGTTGCTTCGATCACGCGTTCTTCGCCGCTAGCAACGCCGATTCCCATCAAAGCGGTGCCTTGATTTTCCATCACTGTTTTCACATCAGCGAAGTCTAAGTTGACATAGCCAGGTGCAGTGATCAAGTCTGAGATCCCTTGAACCCCTTGACGCAAGACATTGTCTGCTTCACGGAATGCTTCAAGCATTGGCGTTTTCTTGTCAACAACTTCTAACAAACGGTTGTTTGAGATGATCAATAAGGTATCGACATTCTCTTTTAATTTAGCGATTCCTTCAGCAGCAAAACGGCCGCGTTTTGGTCCTTCAAATGTAAACGGACGAGTAACGACGCCGACTGTCAATGCGCCGATTTCTTTGGCAATTTTAGCTACGATCGGTGCAGCACCGGTCCCGGTTCCGCCACCCATACCAGCGGTAATGAAAATCATATCCGCGCCTTCTAATGATTCACGAATAGAATCTTCACTTTCTTCTGCTGCTTTTTGACCAACTTCTGGTTGTGAACCAGCACCAAGACCACGGGTATATTTAGGGCCTAATTGAATGACTGTTTCTGCTTTTGAATTTTTTAATGCTTGAACGTCAGTGTTGGCTGCAATAAATTCTACGCCTTTGACATTTTCTTCGATCATACGATTTACTGCGTTGCCGCCACCACCGCCGACTCCGATGACTTTGATCACAGCGCCGTCATTGATGTTATTATCAATTGAAAATTCCATAGTTTATCTTCCTCCTGAGAATCGTTTTAGATTATTCAAAGATATTTGAGAAGAAATCTTTTACTCGGTTTGTGATCGACTCACCTTTTTTCTCTTCTTCTGTTTCTTCATAAGTTTCTTCTGGAGCTTCATATTGTTCGTAATGCACTTCTTGTTGTTGAATGGCAACGGGCTGTTGCGCGACTGTTTTTTCACCAGTGATCGCACTTTTGGCAAGCTGATAGACTTCGCTTAAGTTTGCTGAATAGTCAACGATACTGATTACATTGGTGAATACAGGATTTCTAAGTCCCATATGATTAGGAACGTAAAGCTTAACGTTTGTTTCGAATACTTCTTGAGCCAAATCTACGACACCCGGCAGGCTTGCAGCACCACCAGTCAAAATCACGCCACCTGGCAAATCAAGTCCATCAATTTCATCTAAGACTTCTTTTGATTTGGTAAAAATCTGTTCCATACGTGCTTCGATGATTTCTGACAAATAGCGTTCATCGATCTTCACAGGTTCTGATTTCCCAATCACATCCACTGGAAATTCTTCACTAGCGGACGTCCGTTCAGGATACGCATCCCCATAATTGATTTTTAACGCTTCTGCATTGTTGAAGGAGGTATTTAAAACTGTCGAAATGTCTTTTGTGACAAATTCGCCACCCTCTTGGTTCACATGGGTAAATTTCAATTGCTTGTCGTGCATCGCTGATGTCGTCGTTTGGCCGCCGCCGATGTCGATAACGATCGTACCAAAATCTTTTTCACCATCAGATAAAATCGATTCTGTCAGTGCTAATGGCGTAATGACTACTTCATTAACGATCAGACCAGATTTTTCCACACATTTACGAATGTTGTGAATGATGGTTTTTGGACCTGTATAAACCACACCAAACATCTCTAGGCGAACACCGATCATGCCACGAGGATCTTTGATCCCTTCAAAACCATCCACTGTAAATTCTTGCGGTAAGATAGCAATGATCTGTCTTTCAGGAGGGGTTGAACGTACAAGTGCTGCGGAAGCAACATTGCGGACGTCTTCGTCGGTGATCTCTTTTGATTCACTGTTGACAGCGATCATCCCTTGACAATTTTCCACTTCAAGAAGATTGGCTGGTACACCAACACTTACACTGCGAATTTGAATTCCTGCTTTTTCTTCTGCTTGTCTTACTGCTCTTTGAATGGCTTGTACCGTTTTATCGATATCTACAATGATGCCACGGTTGATTCCTTCTGATTTTGCATTTCCTACACCAATGATATTCATTTGGCTGTCAACGTATTCGGCTACTACAACTTTTACAGATGTCGTGCCGATATCAAGGCCAACATACATTCCCGTTTTTGCCATGGATGGGGTTCCCTCCTACTTAAATTGGATATATAGCGAACCATCACAGTCCGTTTTTAGAGTTCATTCGAATAATTTGTTCACTGTTACCAATTCTACCATATAATGGCGCTTTTTAGAAACAAGTTAATGAAAAAAACTCTTGAATTTTTCCTAAGAATCACTATCAGCTGTTTGATTTTCGTCTGCATCGTCTTCTTGTGTATTTGAAATTGGATAAGTAAAGATCCCAACTTCCATATCCACAATACTGTCCTCGGTCAAATCTTTGGCAATTTGCGGATAATACTGCATTTGACTCACCATATTTGAGATATTGACAATCACTTGATTGCCATCATTCATAAAGAGAGTTAACAGTTCATCATTGCTGTCACGGGGGGTGTATTTGATTTGAGAAATGCCATCTCGAATTTCTGAACTTAATTCTTGATAGGCACTGAGTGTCGCCTTGATTTTGTCTTCAGCCGAAAAATTTTCTAAAACCGGCAATCCTTCCTCTGGCTGCTCACTGATATCATCCAAAACAGCGCCATTTTCCAAAACTGGTGCATAGCCGCCATCTTTGGCTAATAAAGCCACTTCCTGGAATTCAGTGACAGTGATATCAAAACGATTAATACCAGATAAAGAAATAGAAGCATTTTTTATGCGCGGCAATTCTTTTTTGATTGCTGCTACACTCTGATTCCGTTCAAAAAATTGCGGCCACATCTCTTCATTGACGGCTAGGTCAGAATTTTTGAGAATCGCTTCTGCGGATACTTCTTGATTGCCTTTGACCACCACATTAGCCAAACGACTAAGCGGCGAAACAAAATACAAAACAATCAGCAAAGGAATCATCAGTAAACCGATAATCAGCGCTAAACGGCGAATCAATACTTGATTGCGGTACGCCTTTAGATTAGGTAGCCGGTCAGCAAAGGAGCGAGCCTTTTTTTCTGGCTCAGGCAGCTCTTCTTTCCCAGCGTCGGTTTCTTCTATCGCTTGTTCTGCTTCAAAAAGTGCTTCTTCTGCCAACTCCTCTTCATCTTCATGCGCTTCTTTCATGTCTTCTGTTTCTTCAGAAGCGGGTGAAGACCAAGCTGGCTGATTGCCTTTTTCTTGCAAATATTTTAGATTTTCTTTTTGCCAAGGGGTCAACTCTTCCGTTGACGAGGGGGTTTGATCATCATGAGGTGTTTTGTCTTTACTAATGATAATCGCTCCTTTCTATCCCACACATTGTACTATTTGATTACCTCTTGCACAAGTCGAAATAATCGTTCCGAGGCATCGCTGATCCCTTGTTCTTTTGATGCTTTGGCCATCTTACTACGAAGGGCTTCATCTTGCATGATACTATCTACTGCTTCCACGAGGTTTTGGCTGTTTAGTTCATGATCGGCAATCATTTTGACTGCTCCTGCATTGGCTAAACTTTGGGCGTTCTTTGTTTGATGGTCATTAGTCACATAAGGGCTAGGAATCAGAATTGCTGGAATCCCTAATGCCGTAAATTCGGCAATCGATGTGGCGCCTGCTCGTCCAATCAACAAATCACTATTTGCCATCACTTCTGCCATTTGATCGATATAGGGACGAATACTGATATTAGGGAAAGCATCTTTTGACATCCCGATTTTTTCTTCGATCTCTTTGTAATACCTTTCGCCAGATGCATAAAGTAACTGATACTCTTTTTGAGCAAAAAGCGGCAGCGCATCAATGATCGCTTGGTTGATTTTCAGAGCTCCTTGACTCCCACCAAAAACCAAAACCGTTTTTTTCGCCGGATTTAAATCGTAAGAAGACAAAATCGTCGACTTTTGACTATTCCGTACTTCTTGACCCCTGGGATTGCCCACAAGCACCGTTTTCTTCGCTGGAAAGTATTGAGAAGCATCGTGAAAAGCAATGGCGATTTTATCCACATACTTGGTTAGAAACTTATTGGTGATTCCAGGAACACTATTTTGTTCATGAATAATGGTAGGTATTTTCAACTTCGCTGCAGCAAAGACCACGGCGCCAGAAACATAGCCGCCGGTGCCAATCACCACATCCGGTTGAAACTCCTTGATGATTTTCTTTGCTGCATAATAGCTTTTCATGAAAAGCTGGATCGTTTTTACGTTATCAAAAGACAGCTTACGCTTAAAGCCTTGAATCTCTAACGTTTTAAAAGGAATACCTGTTGGAGGGACGATTTTATTCTCCAAGCCCCTTGTTGCACCAATGTATAAAAATTCGGCTGTCGGGTCAATCTCTTTTACGTAATCGACAAAAGACAACGCTGGATAGATGTGGCCGCCAGTACCGCCGCCAGTCACAAGTATTTTCATGTCCTTCACTCATTTCTATTTAAGTTCTGCTACTGCCGCCATAAATTTGTCGCCGCGAACTTCAAAATTAGGGTATTGATCCCAACTTGCATTCGCCGGTGACAATAGAATCGTATCTCCAGCAGCACTTAAAGAAAAGGCAACTGGGACGGCGGTTTCAACATTGTCTGTCATTTCAATCGTTTTTACGCCAGCTGCTTGAGCGGCTGCGGCTAATTTTTCTTTTGTTTCTCCAAACACTACGATAGCTTTGAGTCCTTTTAGTGCTGGAACCAACTCATCAAAACTGTTGCCACGGTCCAAGCCGCCTGCCAATAAGACCAATTTCTCATTGTCAAAACCGCCTAAGGCCATTTCTGTTGCTAAGATGTTGGTTGCTTTGGAATCATTGAAAAATTTCACCTGATTGATGGTGGTGACATACTGGGTCCGATGAGGTACCCCAGTGAATGTTTGCAACGCTTGTTTGATTGCTTCGTTTGGCATATTGCAAAGTTTTCCAACAGCGATCGCCGCTAAGGCATTTTCAATATTGTGTGCCCCTGGTACGCCAAGTTCCTCCGCTGCCATAATTGCTTCTTCTTTATAGTAGAGCATCCCATCAAGCATATATGCTCCTGCTACTTTTTCCTTGGTGGAAAAAGGAATGATTTTCGCCTTTGATTTGGCCGACAGTGCTTCTAGTTCCGGTTGGTTCCAGTTGATCACTAAATAATCGTCAGCGGTCATTCGTTGTTGCAAGCGCCATTTTGCTAAGACATATTCCGGGCGACTACCATGGTAATCGATATGGGCTTCATATATATTCGTGATGACAGCGATTTTCGGCCGTAAGGTATCGATTCCCATCAATTGGAAACTTGAAAGCTCCATCACCAAGCGATCTTCAGGCTTAGCTGTTTGAGCAACGGAACTTGCAGGAAACCCGATATTTCCAGAAAGCAATGCCTGTCCTTTTTCCATTCCAGCATTCAAGACATTGGCGATCATAGTCGTTGTGGTGGTTTTTCCATTCGTACCAGTAATACCGATAATCGGTGCTTCAGAGATTTGATATGCTAGTTCCACTTCCGTGATCACAGGAATTTTTTTCTCTAAAGCTTTTTGAACAAGAGGTTGTGAATAGGGGATCCCTGGATTTTTAACGACTAGCGAAAATCCTTCATCCAATAATTCAATCGGGTGGCTGCCAGTGATCACTTTGACCCCTAAAGCCAAAAGATCTTGTGCTTCTGGATTTTCAGCAAATGGCTTTCCGTCATTAACGGTCACAAGTGCGCCCAAATCATGTAACAATTTGGCCGCACTGAATCCACTACGCGCTAATCCTAGCACAAGAACTTTTTTATTTTGATATGTTGTAATTTTTTTCATTTTCTTCATCTCCTACCATACAAGGGCTATTGTGAGCAACGAGCAACCTAACGCGATACACCAAAACACAGTGTCGATCTTCCACTCAGACCATCCGCTCATTTCAAAATGATGATGGATGGGTGACATCTTGAAGATTCGTTTGCCTGTTAATTTGAATGAGGCAACTTGCAGCATCACGCTTGCTGTTTCACAAACATAGACCAGTCCGACAAGCAATAGGGTCCATTCTTGGTGTAAAAGAATCGAGATAGCTGCCAGCAGACCGCCTAAAGCCAGTGAGCCGACATCCCCCATAAAGATTTTTGCCGGTTTGCGATTGTAGGGAAAGAAGCCGATCAATCCGCCGATGATCGCAAGACAAACGATTAACACATCGATTTGATCTTGTCGCCAAGCAATCAGTGCGTAAGTTGAAAAAGAAATCGTGCCCAGTCCTGCGACTAGCCCATCGATACCGTCCGTCAAGTTGACTGCATTTGAAAAACCAACAAGCCAAAAAATGACGAACAAGCCATAAAAAATCGATAGCGACACGTCTATCCCAAAGAAATTCAGTACATCCGCATTGCCTTCGGATCGGAAAACAAAGTAAAAGACGAGTCCGCCTAAAATCTGTCCAATCAGCTTTTGCAACGAGTTCAGCCCCATATTTCGTTTGCGGAAAATCTTGATGAAGTCATCAAGAAATCCTAATGCACCATAAACCAAGGTAATGAACAAAAGAATGAACAATGAAGCAGTCAATTGATTTTGCCATGCTCCTACCCAGATGGCAGTGATCATTGCAGAAATCAAAAATACAAACCCACCCATCGTTGGTGTACCGGCCTTTACATTGTGCCATTTGGGGCCGTCACCACGTATTTCCTGTCCGTATTTCTTCATTTGAAAATAGCCGATAAACAAAGGCATTGTGGCTGTTACGATCGCAAAGCCACTTGCCAAAGGTAATATCATCTCTGTCCATTCCATATTGTTCTCTCCTATTTATTCGTTTTCACTTAGTGTAAACTTGATCGATTGTCCTGATAATTCGGTGTATGGTTCCACGCTTTGTTTGGTACAATAGCCGTTTCCTTCAAAACTGACGTCTACATTCAGCAGACTACCAAATTTGATTAAGTCTGCTTTTGACCAGGAAGTCGTATCCGGCATATAGTACTTATCGCTGTCGGTAACGAGCAGTACCCGTCCGCCAGGCATGATCGAAGTCCCACTGTCAACCGATTGGGCAATGACTTTTTCACCATCCCCGATGACTACCGGGATCAATCCAGCTTTTTGAACATCCGTTGCAGCCGATTCTGTATCGAGATTGCGATAATCCCCCACAGTTGTTTCGCTACCAGATGTTGTGCTTTCTTCTAATGCAGAGTTTTTCAGATCCATGACCCGTTTCATCAATGGATTGGCAATTTCACCCAACACGGTGCTTTCGTGCTTCTCTGGTAATTTAATCGTCAAATACAAAATGTATTCTGGTTCTTCTGAAGGAAACATCAAAACAACGGAATATAGATAATTGGTGCCACCAGACAAATACTTACCGGTTGTTGGATCGGCTACTTGGGCCGTGCCTGTTTTTGCAGAAATGTTGTAGCCAGGTAATTCATAAACGCCATAGGCACTTCCATAATTTTCACTCTCGACAACATCACGCATATATTCACGGACCTCTGTTGCAGCCTCTTTTGTGATCGGATGGCCGACCTCTTCTGGTTGCGTGACCGTTTCTTCTCCAGTATTGCCATCAACGATTTTACTAATAAATTGTGGTTTCAGCATCGTTCCATTATTTGCGACCGATGTGAAAGCCTGCATCATTTGGAAATTCGTCACACCAATCGCTTGACCAAAGGAAGTCATCGCTTGGCTGACAGGATTATCTTCTGGGGTGATTCCAGTATTTTCGTTAGGCAATCCTGAATAGGTGCTACGGCCAAAGCCAAATTCTTTTAAGTATTGTTGCCAACGATCAGCCATCCGCTGCTCCAAGGTCACCATTCCGATATTACTGGACCATGAAAGAGCTTGGCGCATCGTCAGTGTTCCTTTTTGACCAAAGTCCCAGTCATTGATGGTTGCATCGTAAAGTTTTAATCCATCAGGACTTGGGGTAAAGGTTTCGTTCTCATTGAAGATGCCTTGATCGATGGCAGCTGCTGTCGTCAAAATCTTCATGGTTGATCCTGGCTCATAGTTGTCTTCAACTAACAGATTTTGCCAATCATTGATCGAATCCAAATTTTCTGGATTGTAGGTTGGTCGTTGCGCCATCGCTATGATTTCGCCGGTTTTGGCATCCATTAAGTTCGCTGTTAAGTTTTCTGGTTTGTTTTCTTTAAAGACGCTGTCCATCAGCGTTTCCAAATAGCTTTGGATTCGACTATCGATGGTGGTATAAACGTCTTTCCCGTCAACGGCTGCGACGGTCTCTGCTACTGTTCCGGGCAGCGGGTTTTGATTGTTATCTTTTTGATAAACGATCTCACCATCAGTTCCCGATAATACATCATTGTAAGCAGCTTCCAACCCAGTTTTGCCGACTAGACCAGTATCGTCATCATTGGCAACAGCATACCCGATAAAGTGAGAAGAAAAGACCCCATTCGGATAAAGGCGAGCTGGATGGCTATCAAAATGGAAGCCGGCAATATCTTCTTTTTCCATTGCATCTTCGATCGCATTTTTTTGTTCTAATGTAATATTATTTCCCTTGCTCCCAAAAGAGACCCGCCACAATTGTTGCTCAAGGCCATCCTCTAACGTATTGACTGCTGTTTCTTGATCAATGGACAATACATCTGACAAAATTTTGGCCAACTTATTGAAGTTTGCCTTTTCTGCAAAGAGATTTTTGTTGCCATCTTTGTAATTCTGATTCAAAACAGCATAAATGGAATACGAGGTCACATCTTCGGCGATCGGAATCCCATTACGGTCATAGATTGTTCCACGTTTCGCTTTGATCACTTCGCTGCCTTCATAAAGATTTTTGGTCTTTTCTGCTAATGAAGTTCCCGCGACATCCCCGACAATGACGATATAGCTCAAACGCGTGACAAACAAAAAGAACAATCCAATACTCGTAGCAAAGAGAATAATACCTACTTTTTTGCGATTGTTCGTTGTAGTTTGATTGTTCTTTTTTAAGTATTGCTTGAATTTATCTGTTAACTTCATTTAGTCCACTTTCCTTAAATTGCCATCATCGATCGACAATCCATTATCCTCAGCAATCTTTTGGATGCGCTCGGTTTTAGAAAGTTCATTTTTCTCTTGTTCCAACTGTTCTGCTTGTGTTGTTTTCTCAGTGATATCCGATTGGATCAAGGAAATATCATGCTCAACTTGGCTGATATTGGTCCGAATATTGATGGTCAAGATTGCCAACGTCAATACAGCGATAATCACAAAGGCAGCAATCAGTTTTTCTAGAGTAGAAATACTTTTTAACCGACGAGCCGGAGATGCTGGTACACGGATGACCTCAGGACGCTGGGGATCAGTAGGCAGTTTTTCAGTTGTCGGTTCAGAGTGATCCAAAGGTTGTGATTCAAGAGGTTCTCTGAATTCATAGTCATGAACTTTTAGTTCTGCCATAGTTGTTACCCTTCGCTTTCCTTGATTTTTTCCGCGATTCGTAGTTTCGCACTACGAGAACGATTATTTTCAGCTACTTCTTCCTCAGTAGGAAGCAGTGGTTTTCTTGTTATAAGTTTTAATGTTGGTTGAAATTCTTCTGGTATCATCGGCAGACCTGGTGGCATATCCTTTGGTGTACTGTATTCCTTGAACATCGATTTCACAATGCGATCTTCTAATGAGTGGAACGTGATCACACTGACACGTCCGTTGACTGCTAAAAGATGAATGGCTTGTTCAAGTGATTCTTCAATTACACCTAGCTCATCATTGACTGCAATTCGAATGGCTTGGAAAACCCGTTTTGCTGGGTGACCGCCCTTTCTTCTTGCTGGAGCTGGAATGGCTGTTTTGATGATATCGACCAATTCCCCCGTTGTTTCGATGGGATGATCTTGTCTCACCCGCTCGATTTCCCGAGCGATTTGTTTTGAGAATTTTTCTTCTCCATAACGGAAGAAGATTTTGACTAATTGATGGTAGTCGAATTGATTGACCACTTCATAGGCAGTCAATGCTGCAGTTTGATCCATCCGCATATCCAGCGGTGCATCTTGGTGGTAGCTAAAGCCACGTTCGGCTTCATCTAATTGGGGTGAGGAAACACCTAAATCATACAAAATACCATCGACTCGGCTTACGCCGTGTTGATTCAATGCTTCCTTTAAATAGCGGAAATTACTTTTAATAAACGTGACCATCCCTTTAGCAACATAAGATGCTAAACGTTCTTTTGCATGGTCGATGGCGGTTTGGTCTTGATCAAAAGCAAAGAGATGTCCTTCTTCAGACAGTTGTGACAATAAATATTCACTATGACCAGCTCCACCTAATGTACAATCGACATAGACGCCTTCTGGACGAATTGATAATCCATCAACGGTCTCCTGTAGCATAACGGTGTAGTGTTGAAAATCTGCCATGTGTTTTTTCCTCTTCCTATCAAGCCTATAAGCCAAAGTCGATCATTGTTTCAGCAATTTCATCAAAGTTTTCTTCTGCTTCTTCAGAGAATGCTTGCCAACGCGTTTCATCCCAAATCTCGATTCGATTTGAAACCCCGATGATCACGCAGCTTTTAGTAAGGTCTGCATGATTTCTCAATGTAACAGGGATATTGATTCGTCCTTGTTTATCGATCTCGCACTCTGTTGCAGCAGAATAAAAGAAGCGGACAAATGTCCGAGCATCCTTTTTCGCTAAAGGCATTTCGTTTAGTTTTTCTTCAAGTTTTTCCCATTCAGATAAGGGGTAGCCAAATAAACAGCCATCTAATCCACGTGTCACAACAAATTTTTCTCCGAGTTTTTCTCGTAGTTTTGAAGGGACGATTAGTCGGCCTTTTGCATCTATCGAATGTTGAAATTCACCCATAAACATCGATAAATAACCCCCGATCTCCACCTGATATTCACAGTCTACCACAATCCCCCACTTTCTACCACAAATTATATGAAATTTGAAAGGGAAGTTGTTTGACTTTTCTTTACCAAATGAACAAAAAGAGGAAATCAGACTCCTTAAAGTCTTTAAAAAAACTTTAAGTAAAAAAATGGACGTTTATCAAGGGGCAAAACACTATAAGTAACTTACGATATTTAGAATGATCAAAACGACATGAAAAATGATCGTAAATAGAAAAATACTGCGCCAATACATCTTAAAATAGCGACCATATTGGATCTCTTCATAGTAGTACGCCTGAAAGACGGCCAGTAGAATGCCTAATAAAAAAATGGAGATCAAATAATACAATGTGATTGCTTGATCAAAAGTATATTTTGATAATTGATGAATCCCCACCATTAAAAATGGTACCGCTAAATCCGGTGCCTTCACATGGTAACGATCATTCAACGAAAGTGCAGAAACGATAAAACGACAAGCAAAATAAACGAGCACAGGAAAAATATACCAAAACAAAACGATTGGATTAAATCCAGACATACAGCAAAATCCTTTCTAACAACTAGTGTCACTATACTTTATTTTCTTTACATCCATGTTTCAGTTCTTTTAAAAATTTAAGCCGGAATAAGACAGCCATGAAATTTTTTAAGGAGGCTCTTATTTCAACAACTAACTTTTGAAAGTTTTAAAGAATGTATTTCTTTACCTATTAAAACAGAAGGGAGTAGCTTCAACAAGCCTATCTTGCCATTCTAACGAATTTTTTTATGGTGAAATTGAAATTTTCTTAATTTCTCCTTGGATCAACTTGAGTTCTTGAGAAATTGAGGGTAAACTGTCACTAGAATAACTCTAAAAGGTGGATTAGAATGAACGAGAAAAAACCAAAAAGTACCTTTGCAAAAATCACGCAAGTCGTGATCTGGACCATGCTTATTCTCACTGTCGGCTCGATTTTCTTAGCAGCGTACACAAGTATTATGGGTTAATCCTATTAAAAATGCCCTTTTCCAAAATGATGGCTTCCATCTTTTGGAAAAGGGCATTTTTTTAAAGTAACGGTGACACAAGACGTGCCAGGCCTTCCTTGATCTTGATCGTCAATTTTCTTTGTTGATATGCTTCGATCGTTAATGGTTTGGAATCGATCGAATCCGCCAGAAACGCTTCTTTTGTTTGAGTCGCAAGTTGCGCGTCATAGATAATCGTATTGACTTCAAAATCCAGACGAAAGGATCGAACATCGATGTTTGCTGAGCCAATCGATACAAGCCCACTATCTATAATCATCGTTTTCGCATGCATAAACCCTTTCTCATAGGTTTCAATGATTGCGCCAAAATGAAGCAGCTCAGCCGCAAAGGAATAGGTCGCCCAGTAAACCAAGGGATGATCTGGTTTGTTCGGAATTTGTATATGAACTTTCACCCCAGAGAGCAGTGCTAACTTTAAGGCGTTATGAATGGCTTCATCCGGAATATAATACGGCGTTTGAATTAGGATTTCTTTCTTGGCTAAATTGATCATTTTCAAATACGTCATTTTAATTTCTTCATGTTCCGTATCAGGACCACTAGTGATGACTTGGGCTGCGACTGTCCCCGCTTGTTTGATTTCAGGAAACAAAGAAGGATCATATTTGATCTCCAAGGCATGTTGTGAATTCCAATCCATCAAAAACCGATTTTGCAGCGAATAGACAGCTGAACCGGCAATTCGCAAGTGATTGTCTCGCCAATAACCAAATTTTTCCACTTGTCCTAGATATTCATCTCCCACATTAAAACCGCCTGTATAACCAATCTCACCATCAATCACCACGATTTTACGATGATTCCGATAATTGATTCGCGGATTGACATAAGGAACGAACAAAGGAAAGAAAAAGGCAATTTGCCCGCCATGCAGACGCAATTCATCAAAAAACTTCAATGATACCTGGGTACTGCCCCAAGCATCTAACAAGACTCTTACTTTTACGCCTCGCTTTGCGGCTCGTACCAATGCTTCTTTGACCTCATTTCCCAATGCATCACTGCGATAAATATAATATTCCATATGAATGTGATTTTTTGCCTGTTCGATATCCGCGATCAAGGCATCAAATTTCTGCCGCCCATCGGTATAAAGTGTCATGCTATTGGCTGTCGTATAGAGGGATTGACCAAAGACCGTCAACAGATAGACTAACTGCTGGACTTCTACTTGAGCAGTCGGCGGATGCGGAAACAAATGACGCGCGAGCGCTTGTTTTTGTTCTTCTAATTCAACGTTTAGACCAATCTTTGCTTGTGAGCGCATATCGAAAATCTTTTCCTTGGAAATTCCTCTACCAAAGAAAAAGTAAAGCACAAAACCAACGATTGGGATGAACATCAAGACCAAAAGCCAGGCCCATGTCTGAGCAGTCTGACGTCTCTCTCTGAAAATGATAATGATTGATAACAAAATATTAACTATAAATAAAATGGTTACCAAATTATCCATTACAACCATTTTTCCACCTCTTCCCCGATTTCCCGCTACTAAAGCATATCAAAAAATAGTACCTAAAGTAAAGAAACACTGTGATGAAACAAAAAAAGCCGATCTGACGATCGACTTTAATAAAACATACGTTTAGAATTTTAAAAATCGGCGCATTGATAAGACGGAACCAAGCGAACCAATCACGATACCAATCAGTGCCATCACACCGCACACTTGTATTAGAAACATATTTGGTGCAATTAAGCTGTAATTTGAACGTAGCAAGGATGGATTGACCATTGCATAAACTTGATGATACCCGAAGTACATCAACGCAATTGGGACAATTGATCCTAAGAGTCCGATCCAGCCTCCTTCAAGGAAGAATGGCCAACGAATGTAGCCGTTTTTCGCCCCAACCAGACGCATGATTTGAATTTCTCTTTGACGGGACAAAATCGTGATCCGAATCGTATTAGAGATTAGGAACATTGCCACAAAAATCAGTAAGACAGCAGCAGCTAAGCCCCAAGTCCGCACAGCCGCAGACAATTCAAAGATTCGGTCAGAAGAATCTCCACCGTAATCGGCTTTAAAGACATTCGGCAAATCCCCAGCTTGTTCTGCGATCTCTGTCGTATACTCTGGATCTGTTGCACTTACAACAAATACGTTATACAGTGGATTACTGTCGCCTTCGAACAAGTTCCATGAATCCCCCATGGCATCCTGGATCTTCTGCAATTCTTCGTCTCGACTAGAAAATGTCACTTCTGAAACGTTCGGCAGATCATTTAAGGCCTGTTCTAAAGCATCCATGTCTTCTTGTTCTGTACCAATATCAACGAAAACCGACACGTCCACATTCTCACGAATATCTTCGGCTAGTTTTGTTGCATTTAAGATTACACCTAGAAAAATACCGACTAATGTTAATGTGATCGTCACGGCACTCAATGACGCGATAGTCATCCAGCCGTTACGCTTTAAACTTTTAATACTCTCCAGGAGATGACGGAAAAATGTTCTAATCATCGTAACCATATTCTCCTTCCGCTTGGTCGCGAATAATGCGGCCATTCTCAATCGCGATCACGCGATGACGAATCGTATTTACGATCGTACTATTATGGGTCGCCATAACGACCGTTGTTCCTTGTGCATTGATTCGATCAAGCAATTTCATGATTTCCCATGAGTTTTCAGGATCTAGATTTCCGGTTGGTTCATCCGCAATCAATACCTTTGGTGTATTTACGATGGCACGAGCGATCGACACCCGTTGTTGTTCCCCACCGGAAAGCTCACTTGGAAAGACCCGAACTTTATGTTTCAGTCCGACCAAATCCAAAACTTCCATCACCCGTTTTTTGATATCACGGGGTTTGCGTCCGATAACTTGCATTGCATAAGCAACATTTTCAAAGACCGTTTTCCGCGGTAAAAGTTTGTAGTCTTGGAAGACCACGCCGATTTCCCGGCGCATCAAAGGGATCTCACGGTTTTTCATGCCGACCAAATCATATCCTGCGACATTCAAAACGCCTTTTGTTGCTCTTTCTTCTCGATACATCAATTTGATAAAGGTTGATTTTCCGGCGCCGGATGGTCCAACGACATAGACAAACTCCCCTTGATCAATTGAAATCGAAAGGTTACGGATAGCAGTCGTACCATTAGAGTACTTTTTCATTATATCTTTCATTTCTATCATACAGCTATCTCTCCATCTCAAATTTTCATTCTGGCTTATTATAGCATGAATATATTTCACCTTGCTTGCAACAGATTACAATTGTGTTTCAATCTGTTTAAGTCATACCAGGTTATTTTTGATTCAGTTTCAGCTTCAAATAGGCATCGATAAAGCCGTCCAAATCGCCATCCATGACTGCCTGTACATTCCCAGTTTCGAAATTCGTTCGGTGATCTTTGACCATTGAATAGGGATGGAAGACATAAGAACGAATTTGCGAGCCCCAGCCGATCTCTAATTGCTCGCCTCGCAAGGCTGCTGCTTCTTGTTCTTTCTTTTCCACTTCTAATTGATACAGCTTGACTTTCAACATCCCCATCGCTTGCTCACGGTTTTTCAGCTGTGAACGCTGGGCTTGGCTAGCGACCACTGTACCTGTTGGAATGTGAGTGATCCGCACAGCAGATTCGGTTTTATTGATGTGCTGTCCACCAGCGCCGCTTGCGCGGTACGTATCGATCTTCAAATCATCTGAGTTGATCTCCACATCGATCGCCCCATCTAATTCTGGCATCACATCCACCGAGCAAAATGACGTATGCCGTCTCTTAGCAGAATCAAAAGGTGAAATACGGACCAAGCGATGCACGCCTTTTTCCGACTTCAAATAGCCATAGGCGTTGTGGCCTTTCACAAGTAATGTGACACTTTTGATCCCCGCTTCATCACCGGCTTGATAGTCCAAAGTTTCCACCTGATACCCATGTTGTTCGCAAAAACGAGTATACATCCGTAACAGCATACTGCCCCAGTCTTGCGACTCGGTACCGCCTGCTCCCGGGTGCAGCTCGATGATGGCATTGTTTCGATCATAGGGTTCATCTAACAACATCGACAATTCATAAGAAGCCATTTTCTCATTTAACTTACCGATTCGCGCATCAAGTTCTGCTTCCATTTCCGGATCGGCTTCTTCTTGAATCATTTCCAACATCACTTCGAGTTCTTCCAATTCTTCTGCTAGCTGATTGAATTGATCGTAAGTCTCTTTGTTGGCATTGTTGGCGTTAATGACTTGTTGAGCTTTTTCTGAATCATCCCAAAAGGTAGGATCTGCCATTTGGTGTTCCGCTTCCGCAATGTCCTCTTCTAACTGATCTAAGTCAAAGAGACCCCCTAAAACTGATTATTTTTTCATTCATCTGGGTCAATTGATTCCGAATATCTGCGATTTCCATTAAAATTCCTTCTTTCTTTTTTTCTTACAAACGAAAGTAGACTGGACAAAAACGTCTGCCAGCCTACTCTCACCTTTTTCAAAACTTGTTACATATTTTTCCCGTGGCAATTCTTGAATTTTTTCCCGCTTCCGCAAGGACAAGGATCATTGCGGCCCACGTTTTTGAAACTTGGCGCTTGGGCAGCCGGTGCTTCTTCTACCCCTTGTGCTTCTCCTTGGGCTACTTGTTCCCGTTGAACGTTTTGGCGGATTTCTGCCTTCATAAACAGACGAGTTACTTCATACTCGATGGCTCCAACCATGTTTTCAAACATATTGAATCCTTCTGTTTGGTATTCAACTAACGGATTGTTTTGTCCATAAGCCCGTAACCCAACCGATTGGCGCAATTGATCCATGGCATCGATGTGGTCGGTCCACTTCGTATCAACGACTCGTAAAATCACTACTTTTTCAAATTCCAGTAATTGTTCTGGACTATTAAGTTGTGTTTTCTTTTGTTCAAAGACTTCTTCTGCCCGTTGGTTTAGATAATCTTTAATCTCTTGAGCTGATTTGCCCTTGATGTCTTCAATACTGATGGTATCTTCATGAACAAGTGCATTGGCAGCAAAATCAACGATTCCTTCATAATTCCAATTGCTTTCTTCTAATTGCGTATGACTGTCAACGACACGGCTGATGGAACGTTTCACCATATTCATTAATTGTGGTGAAAGATCCGTTTCTTCCATGATTACTTCTTGACGTTGTCCGTAAATAACTTCCCGCTGTTCTCGCATTACGTCATCGTATTGCAAGACGTTTTTCCGGGTATCGTAGTTATTCCCTTCCACTCGTCTTTGGGCAGATTCTACTTGTTTTGAAAGCATCTTACTTTGGATCACGGCATCGCCTTCATCGATTTTCATCCGATCTAAGAACACTTTGATTCGTTCAGAACCAAAACGTTTCATTAAATCATCTTCTAGCGACAGGTAAAATTGCGACATCCCTGGATCTCCTTGACGTCCCGCACGTCCCCGCAACTGGTTGTCGATCCGTCGTGATTCGTGACGCTCGGTACCAATAACTGCCAATCCGCCTAGTTCTGCAACACCAAGACCCAACTTGATATCCGTTCCCCGACCAGCCATATTGGTCGCGATCGTTACAGCACCTTTTTGCCCAGCATTCAAAATGATTTCCGCTTCTTTAAAGTGATTCTTGGCATTCAATACTTCATGTGGAACTTTCTCCCGATCAAGCATTGATGATAGTAATTCAGAAGTCTCAACAGCGACCGTCCCTACAAGGACTGGTTGCCCTTTGCGGTGGCGTTCTTTGATGTCTTGAACGACTGCTTGGAATTTGCTGGTAAGTGTTGGATAAAGCAAGTCCGCACGATCATCCCGTAAGATCGGTTTGTTCGTAGGAATCTGAATGACTTGCATGTTATAGATTTCTCTAAACTCTTCTTCTTCCGTTTTCGCAGTACCGGTCATCCCAGACAGTTTTTTGTACATCCGGAAGTAGTTCTGGAATGTGATCGTCGCCATCGTTTTGGTTTCATCTTCGATCTCGACACTTTCTTTTGCTTCGATCGCTTGATGCAGCCCGTCAGAATAGCGGCGGCCATCCATGATCCGACCTGTAAATTGGTCAACAATCATTACTTTGCCATCTTGCACCACGTAATCAATGTCACGAATCATGATGTAATTCGCCCGCAACGCTTGGTCCAAGTGATGGGTCAATGCGGTGTTTTCGATATCATACAAGTTTTCTAAGCCGAAGGTCTCTTCCGCTTTTTCGATCCCGCGTTCTGTCAAGCCGATCGTTTTTGATTGAATATCGATTTTGTAGTCTTCTTCTTCCGTCAAGCGTTTGACGAAATTGTCGACCCGATTGTATAGCGCGGTCGATTTTTCTGCTTGTCCTGAAATGATCAATGGCGTTCTCGCTTCATCGATCAAGATCGAATCGACTTCATCGACAATGGCATAGTTTAATGGACGTTGTACCATTTGATGACGATAAACCACCATGTTGTCCCGCAAATAGTCAAACCCTAATTCATTGTTTGTACTATAAGTGATGTCACAAGCATACGCCGCACGTTTTTCTTCTGCTGATTTTGAGTTGATGTTCAAACCGACTGTCAATCCTAAAAAGTTGTACAGCTCTCCCATCTCAGTCGAGTCACGAGTTGCCAAGTATTCATTGACGGTTACGACATGGACGCCTTGACCACTCAAGGCATTCAAATAAACAGGTAATGTCGCCGTCAAGGTTTTCCCTTCACCGGTACGCATCTCTGGAATATTCCCATCATGCAAGACGATCCCACCCATTAATTGGACGTGGTAAGGATAAAGACCCAAAACGCGTTTTGCAGCTTCACGTACTACTGCAAAAGCTTCAGGTAATAATTTATCCAAAGTCTCTCCCTCTTGGAAACGACGACGAAATTCATCGGTTTTCCCGCGTAATTGTTCATCAGATAAAGCGGCCATTTCATCCGCATGTGATTCAACTTGATTCGCAATATGGTCAAGACGTTTTAATTCTTTTTTGTCGTTTTCGATTAATTTTCTAAAAAAATTGGCCATACCTTAATAATTCTCCTTTTACTTCTACATTATCCTAGCTGGAAACTCTCCTAACTATTTTAGCACTAGTTCACCATAAATGAAATATTTTTCGATAGAACTATCGCATCAATCTTGCGTGATAAACGGATTCTTAACCTTTTTTCACAGATTTTAAAGAAACGAAGGGAAAAAATACGCAACAAGCCATCGATCGGTGCCCAAAGTCCAGCGCACGTCCAAATGACTTGTTGCGAATATTTGCAAATTAGGCCGTTTTAAAACGGGTTTTTAAGAAAGCTAAGAAGAGCATCAGCAGCATGCCTAAAGATTGGATCCCAATCATCAAGATGATGTCCGCGCCAATAAATCCTGCCAACATCGCCACCAGAGAGCCTGCCCCCAGTGCATTTAAAATCACGTTGGTACTTTCTTTGAAACTGCTGATCGTCGACAGTCGCGACTTTTTCGTCAGCCAGAGGAAAAACGCTGCGCCCATGACGAGGATACTATTCATTGCCACCAATAAAAATGCCACCGTGATCGTCTGGCTGAAGAAAATCGCCGTCTCGTTGTTGCGATAAAAGCCGTCTTCGATCACTTTCTGAAACGAAGCCGCATCATGCACTTGATCAGGCATCATTTCCGCCGTGTAACGCATCTCATAATGATAGGTTTGTCCATCGATTTCCTCTTTGATGGTCCAGTCTGTCTCACGAAAATTGATGGCATATTTTGCTTCCTCAAGGTCCGCTTCTGAAAGCGCAACGCCTATAATGCCCGCTTCTGTTTGCGAAAAGACTTGTGACTCATCCGTTAAAAGTTTGCCATCTTCCAGCTGCAGTTCACTGTATTCGGTTGCTGTTTCAGCAGTCATGAGTGTTTTTGCATGGGGGAAAAATGCTGCAAATGCTTGATCCGTTTGCTTGCTGATCATCAAGGTCAGCGGGATCATCAGCAAGGACATCAAGAAAATATAGACAAACACTTGCTGCCAGCGATTTAATTTTTTACGCCATGCATAGACTTTTGTTGGAGAAAATATGGCCCCAAAGTATGTTAAGGGAAATCGTTGTTCAGACATCCTATCATTCCTATCCTTTTGTTCCGCCCGAGGTCAAACCTGAAACAAAGTATTTTTGTAAGAAGAAAAACAGTGCAGCAATCGGTACGGCGATCAAAATCGCACCAGCCGCAAAGAGTGCGACCCGTTGATTACGGGCATCGTTGATAAAGGTCTGCAGCCCGACTGCGACGGTCAAACGCTCTTGTGAGCGAAGCAAGAACCGCGCCAGCAAGAATTCGCCGAATGGCCCCATAAAGGCCCACAATGCTTGGACGGCAACCATTGGTTTTACGAGGGGCAAAACGATTTGCCAAAAGATGCGGAAATGCCCTGCACCGTCAAGTTTTGCTGATTCATCCAAGTCGATCGGTACCGTATCAAAGTACCCTTTCATCAGCCAAGTATTCATGGGAATCCCACCACCGATATAGATCAGTGTCAAGAACCAGAAACTATCTAGACCGTTTGCTAATAAGCCCATGACATAAAAAGCGGTCAACGCCGACATCGTTGGCACCATCTGAACGATCAAGAACACCATCAAACTGCTCTTACGACCGGCAAAGCGATAACGACTGTAAGTATACCCTGCCAGTGTTACGATCATTACTTGGATCACCATCGTGGAAACAGCCACGATCAAGGTGTTTTTATACCATGTCAAATAGGGGGTTTCATTGAACAATCGTCGAAAGTTGTTCAATGTCCAATCCGCATCAAAATCCAAGCGAAAGGCGATCATATTCCCTGCCTTGAAGGCTGAGGTTGCGGTAATCAACAAGGGATAGATGATAACGATCGATAAAGCGATCATAAACAAGTAGGTAAATAATTTGCTGAAAGAAAACTTTTTCTTTTTCATCCTCAATCCTCCATATTAAATGCATTCGTCTTTTTAAACACCAGTAATGAAATGGAAATCACCACAAAGGAAATGATCAAGGTCAATGCAGAAGCAATCGAGTATTGTGGCGAGCCGCCCGTCGTCAATTTGTAGATCCATGAAATCAAAATATCCGTCGAACCGGCATTTCCACCTAAACTTCCTGGACCACCTTCGTTAAAGAGATAGATCATGGAGAAGTTATTAAAGTTCCCTGTATATTGCGTAACGAAGGTTGGTGCTGCCACCAAAAAGATCGCCGGTAACGTAATATTGCGAAAACGCTGAATCGCATTTGCTCCATCCATTTTGGCTGCTTCATACAAATCTTCAGAAATGGATTGTAAAATCCCTGAGACCATAACATAAATATATGGAAACCCTAACCAACCTTGAATCAAAATAATCGCGGTCTTTGTCCAAAACGGGTCGGTTTTCCAAGCAATGTTCCCAATATCCACAAAGGGCAGATTGTTCAATAGCGGGATCACCTGCGTATTGATCGCTCCTGCGGTATCATTAAACATATTTGAAAAACTCATGATTGTGATAAACGCTGGCACCGCCCAAGGAAGCAAGAAAATCACCCCGAAGACCCGACGGAACTTCACAAATTTTTGATTGGCAACAACAGCTGTCAGTATTCCTAAGGTAATTTGCAAAGTAGTTGCTAAAACGGTCCAAATCACCGTCCAACTAAACACTTTTACAAAGGTGTCGCGGTAAGAACTTAAGGTGAAGATATTCGTAAAATTCGAAAAACCGATCCAGTCGATTAAGTTTGCTGGCGGAATATGTCGAAAATCATAGTTGGTAAACGCCATGAAGAGTGTCACCATTACCGGAAAAATAATTGCTACGATCATCACCAGATAGGCTGGGATCGTCAATAGATAAGCGAAACCATCCTCATACAATTTATTGAAAAACTCTTTTCTCGTAACTGCCACCGGGAACCCTTTTTCAATACTTTGGCGAACTTGATAGGCATCTTTGATATTTAAAACCCAAAAGATAATGAAAATAACGGTAACGATGACCTGTAGCGTTCCTTCGATCAACAAGAACAAAGAATTGTGTTCCATCGGTACTGATCCCAGTGTGACAAAGTTATATAATGCTTGTCCACCGAACAAAAGCATTTCGCCTAGAAAAATTAGAAAGACCGCAAAAAAGAGTCCCGCTTTAAATTTCTGACCATTTTTGAATTGTCCCACCCCAGGGATGATTGAAAGAAGCGCTGTCTGCGTGGCTTTTGAATTCGTCCTCATATGTATCCTCCTTAAAATCGAAAGTCTGCCAAGCGGCCGACGATCCATAGAAATCAATCTCATCAAGCAATTTCTTGCGTGCTACGTTGCAAGGAATCCTTTTGACAAACATCCTCTATAGAATCGTCGACATGAATGACAGACCGTAATCGGCTATTTATTAATATTTCTGCTCAATCGCTTCTTCGATTGTTTTGGCAGCATTATCCGCTGCTTCTTGAGGAGTCATATTGCCTGAACCTGCATCAAACAGCATATTTTCAGCCCCTACCCAAACCTCAGACATTTCAGGGATATTTGGCATTGGTTGTGAAACACTGTATTGCTCGATCACTGCTTTTGCTACTGGATCATCAGAAGCAGCAACTGTTTCTTGAGCCATAATGTTTGCTGGAATATCATGACGCATTTCATACAATTTCTCTTGATTAGCTTCGTTTGTTAAATATTCGACAAATTGTTGAGAAACGTCTTTGTTTTGTGAGTAGTTGGAAACAACCCATGCTTTTCCACCACCAAACGTTTCATAATCATTGCCATTGCTCAGCGTTGGGATTTTCGCTACGCCATAGTTAATCCCTGCTTCTTCAAAGCCGTTCACGCCCCATGGTCCGTAAATGATGGCTGCTGTTTTGCCTTGGTTAAAGTAATCTAACATCAAGTTTTCGTTGGCTGATACATCCAGCATTCCTTGCGGCCAGACATTTTGGAACCAATCCGTTGCGTACGTGATTGCTTCAACAGAACCTTCATTGTTAATCCCTAAATCAGATGGATCTGTCCCTTCATCCCCAAAGACATAACCACCATAACCAGCTAATAGACCATACGTATAATAAAAGTCTGTCCAACGAGCTAAGAAACCAACATTGTCATCGCCTTCTGCAAAACGATCATCTTTTGCTAGCTCTTCTAAATCAGAAAAAGTTGCTGGCGCTTCATCGATCAAATCTTTGTTATAGAACATGACAACTGCTTCAATCATTGCTGGTGCGCCATAGATTTTATCATCGATCGTTACCTGTTGCTTGTCTGTATCGCTGTACCGTCCATCATCTGGCAAAGTCATTTCTGCCAAATGCCCTTGCGAGCCTACTTGACCTACACGATCGTAAGGAGACATCGTAACATCTGGACCTTTCCCAGCGGGACCGTCTAGTTGAAGCGCATCCATTTGATCGAACATATCCATTTCTACAACGTTGATGGTAACATCATTTTCAGATTCAAAGTCAGATTTCACTTCATTGATATAATCAATATAGTCTGCTCCTACAGAGACCGTGAGCGTTTTTTCATCGCTACCTGAACCTGCATCTGCATTACTACCATCGGTACTACCACCGTTGCCGCCACACGCCGCAAGCGCTAACAACGCACTTCCTGAAACTAATCCTAGAGCTGCCTTTTTCCAATTCACTTTCATCCTGTTTACCTCCTGCAATTTGTAACTCCATTATGCAACCGGTTTCTTAAAATGGCAAACCTTTTCTAAATGTTAGCGATAACAAAAATAGAAAAAGCCTTTAAATTAAGATGTCGAGGAATCGAAAAGAAATTGCGCAACCATTTGCTTAATTTTTCATTTTGTGGATTCACGAACCACGAGTTGAGGTAAAAAGCGCTGTTGTCGCTGGCTCGTATCATTATGTTCGATTTTTTGGATCAATAATTCGCCGCAAACTTCCCCCATTTCCACAATGGCTTGCTTCATCGTTGTCAATTTTGGCGAACTTACCTGATCAAGGAATACGCCATCGTAGCCGATGATCCCAAAATCATCTGGCACCTCCACTCCGATCGACTGTAAGCCTTGATTGATGCCTAACGCTAAACGATCTGTGGCACAGATAAAACAAGTGTTTTTCATTAAATGCTCATTCTGCGATTGGATAAACTTGCGGGCGGCGGAAGATCGGTTGTCAAAACGATAGATTTTTGGTGATATTCCCGCTTTTGTGACTGTATCTATGTACCCTTTTTCTCGGCTTTTCGTAAACGCTTCTTCCAACTCTAAACCAATATAGACCAATTGTTGATAGCCGGTGTCGATAGCATGTTTGCATGCAGAAACGATTCCTTGATAGTTGTCACTGTCAACAAAACTGAACCCAGCTTCATTTTCGCCAAACAACACCACAGGCTTTCTTAAATTTCTTATCCAGTCCATGTCAGCCTGGCGAAAGCCCGTAATGATGCAGCCATCTGCTGGACCACGATCCACCCCGTCAGTCGTAACTAGCTGCAAAGAATAGTGTGCTTTACCAATAGAACGAGCGATCCCAACCAATAAGTTCATATAGTAAGGTTCCGTCGTATCCATCTCCTCTAAAATATACACTTTGATGATATGGGAACGCTTGGAAACTAATGATTTGGCAGCAATATTCGGCTGATAATCCAATTCAAGCATCGCTTGATGAACCAGCTGCTTTAACTCTTCAGTTACTTTGTCCGGATGATTGATCACTCGAGAAACGGTCATTGCGGAAACATTTGCTTTTTTAGCAACATCTGCTAGCGTAGTCATGATTCACTCTCCTTGTATTATTTCATCTATAGTATAACATAATAAACCAAAAGAAGAACCAAGGCACTCTCTATATAAAAAAGATTTCCAGCCAATTTAACGAGTATAAAAAAACAGAGTAGCTTCTCAGCTACTCTGTCAAAAAAGACTATTTTTTTGGGGTGTCGAGAAAAAGATATCAACACTTGTTAATCGGTTTCGATCAACCCGTATTTGCCATCTTTTCGGCGATACACAATGCTCGTTCCATTCGTTTCCGCATCTTCAAAGATAAAGAAGTTGTGTCCAAGCATGTTCATTTGTAAAACAGCTTCTTCACTGTCCATTGGTTTTAAAGACAAACGTTTTGTACGTACGATGTCTAATTCAGAACCATTGTTTTCTTCATCGTTTGCTTCAGTTGTGAACAAATCACCATCTGTTGGCGGAACCAATGCTGTCTCGCGAGATTTGCGGTTGATTTTTGTTTTAAATTTGCGGATTTGGCGTTCCAATTTGTCAACAACCAAATCGATACTAGCATATAGATCAGGTGAGGTTTCTTCCGCACGCAGAACTAAGAATGGTAAAGGAATCGTTACTTCTACTTTTGCTGTTTTTTCAGTATAAACTTTCAAATTAACATGTGCTGTTGCTTCCGGCACATCGTTAAAATAACGTTCTAATTTACCTACTTTTTTCTCGACGTAATCACGGATCGCTTCTGTTACCTCGATATTTTCGCCGCGCACATTATATCTAAACATAAAAATTACCCCTTTCGTCTACCAGTAAAGAAGGAAAAGGACCACTCTTTTCTTCTTCTTAACTCTATTATATCGAACTCTTGCTCATTTGCCTAGTAAATCGAACAAATTTCTTTAAGCGTTTTCAAAATAACGATTCAACGGGCAAAGGAAAAGGATCGAATCGACTGGGGGCCAAAGGTCTGCAATGCTTCAGCTGCGTGATATAACGTTCTACCGGTAGTGTAAACATCATCGATCAACAACAGTTTCTTGTTTTTTATTTCAACCGTTGCCTCTGGCTTCACCGCAAAAGGTTGCGCCTCCTCTAATCGTTGCTTGCGAGAACGTTGAGCTTGTGGTGCGGTATCAACCACTTTATCCAGCCATTCTTTCGACTTAACTCCGCCTGCGTCCAGCACAGCGGTCACTTGATTAAACCCTCGCTCCTGGTAACGTTCTGCCGATAGCGGGATGGGTATCAAACAATCGTAATCAAAGTTGTTGATCTTTTGTCTGATGGCAGCAGCAAAGGTCTCTCGCAACTGATAGTTTCCCATTAATTTGTATTCGTGAATCCACTCCTTCATCCCTTGATCGTAAGCGAACAGTGCCCGATGCTGCAAATGGATCATGGGACAGGTTTTCGCCCAAAAGAGACAGTCACTGCAGGAAATGGTATCCTTTTTGCCACATGTTGGGCAGCAGCTTTGCCAATCGATCACTGTAAATCGCTGAGCGCATTGTGGACATAATTCTTTTTCGGGGATGCGCCAAGGAGCCAACAGCTCAATGATCGTTACCTCTCTTGAAAAAAATATTTGGCACCAACTACACTCCATCCGTCAACCAGCTCCTTGCTAATTGGTTCATCTCATTGATTTCTTTGATTGCTTGACGGATTGCTTCTGTCATTTGGTCGTAGAAAAAAATGACTTCCCCTTCTGTAAACGCACCTTTGCGATCGACACGGCCAGCGATTTGTACTAACGCCGATTTTGTAAAGACCGGGTGATTGGCTCCCAGTACCACCACTGAGACATTTTCAAACGTTACACCTCGTTCTAAAATCATCGTTGTAAACAACACCTTGTACACTTGGCTGCGTGCCGATTGGACTTTTTCCCTCCGTTTTTCATCTTGTGAAGAAACACTAGTGAGGAGCCATGATGCTTCTTGCCTGCGGACAGCCCCTTCCATTTCCTTCATCAGCTGAATACTTGGACAAAATACCAAGACAAAGTTTTTTTTAACCAACCGCTGCAAGTGCTGTAGCAATGGTCGCAGCCAACTTTTTTTGCGATAAGCCTGCGCCCAGCGGCTATAATGAATAGGTTTCGGAACGATCAGCGGACGCTGATGAAACCGTAGAGGCATTTTTAACACTGCAAATTCCGAATGAATTTCTTGCAACAATCGTTTTGAAGGCGTCGCACTTAAATAGATCAGACACCCGTTTTCTGCCAAGGCATTGTATAATCCGTAACGCAGCTGCGCATCGCCCTCGTAGGGAAATGCATCTATCTCATCCACCACGATCAGTTGAAAGCTGCGATAAAAATGCAGTAGCTGATGAGTGGTGGCAATAAGGATCGTTGTATAACGATAAGGTTCTTCTGATTTCCCATAAAGGAGCAGGCTTTCCTCTTGTGGGAACGCTTGTTGAATCCGGGGGAACAGTTCACGGCAGACATCGATCCGTGGCGAGACGATCGCCACACGACCACCTTCTTGCCGTATGTGGCGGATCGTTTCAAAGATCATCTCGGTCTTCCCTGAACCCGTGACTGACCAAACAAGAGACGATTTCTTTTGTCGACAATTTGCCACTAGTTGCTGAGAAATTTTTTGCTGAAACGAAGTCAACACTCCTGGCCAAACGATCTTGTGATCAAAGGCTGCAAGATCCGTTTGTTGAATTACGAGTTGGCCATCTGATGTGATCCGACCATAGCGAATACAAGTTGGACAGTAATAGCAGCCTATCGGCAATAGAACCGACGGCTTGTGGTGGGAAGAACCGCAACGCTGACAAACGATTCTCTTCCCCTGCTCGAGCATTGCCGGTCGAGAATCAAAAGTTTTTCCTACACTCATTGTTTCATCTAAAACAAAAAATTGTCTTCCTTTTTGATTGGTCATAACATACACCCCAGTTTTAAGTACGCAAAAAAATCGGTTCAAGTACTTTTTGAAAAGTACTTGAACCGATTACAGGTTTCTTGTTTGCTTCAACAGCAGGTCTTGCTTATTCGCCGATCAATGTCAAAGCTTGATCTAAGACTTTTTCGCCGTTCATCATGCCGTAATCTGCCATGTTGATTACTTCTAATGGAATTCCTTTTGGCGCTAGACGTTTCTCGAAATCGCCTTTCATGAAACGAACTTGTGGTCCTAATAGTAAAACGTTTACGTCTTTGCTTTCTAAATGTTGATCTGCTTCTGATGCGGAAACTGCAAAAATATCTGCTTCTAATCCTTTTGCTTCAGCTGCTTTTTGCATTTTTGTTACTAATAAGCTTGTACTCATCCCTGCAGAACAAACTAACATAATTGTTTTTTTCGCCATATCGAACACTCCTTGAATTTTAAGAATAAGATAACATTTCCTATCTCTAGTATAGAACAAGTTTGAAATTTGTCAACGCTTTCTATCCAGCAACCAGTTTGATTTTACTAAACGATTAAAAACGACGTACTCTTTTTTTAAATTGACTAGGACTACCTCGTAGCCGGCATTCAGCCACGCATAAGCCCCATTTTCTGGATGTCGGTAATCATTCGCCCACCAATCGCTACTGGTGCGGGCACTTTTGGGCAAACCGGATGCTGGGAAAAGAAATTCATCAAACTGCGTAAACGTTAAGGTGATTTGCGAACCACCGTTGTTTTTTAAATAGTGAGTGATCGTATCGTACTTTTTGCGTCTACCCAAAGCAACTGCCTCCTCTTTTTAGAGTCTATGTTCGTACCTGTTTCTTTCTTCTATTTGTAACTTTCCTTCCGATTGCCTATACTAGAAACATAAAGGAGGCGATCGTGCGCGTGACTTATCGAACGATTCGACAAGACGGAGAAACAGAAATAGAAATCAAAAAATCGCGTTTCCTCTGTTCATTAAAACGAATTCAATCAGAAGACGAAGCCAAAGCGTTTATTCAAGCCCTCAAGAAAGAGCATTGGAAGGCAAATCATCATTGCAGCGCCTATGTATTAGGTGAAAATCATGAGATCCAGCGCAGCAGTGATGATGGTGAACCGAGCGGCACCGCTGGGGTACCGATTTTAGAAGTGTTAAAGAAAAACGAACTGATCAATGTGATCGCCGTTGTTACCCGCTACTTCGGTGGAACGAAACTGGGTGCTGGTGGATTGATTCGCGCTTATTCAAGTTCGGCCTCTGCTGGAATCAAAGAGGTAGGAATCGTCGAGGGTATTTTGCATCAAGAACTTGCCTTGACCATCGAGTATCCCCTTTTAGGCAAGCTCCAAAACTACTTAGAACTGCAGAATATCTATATAAAAGATATTGCTTATACGGAGAAAATCGTTGTCACCTTAATGATTCCTGAAGCAGTACTTGCCGACCAAGAAGCCGCTCTGATTGACTTGCTGCAAGGGCAAGTGCAGCTAAACAAAGGCAAGACCGAATATGTAGAGCGCCTCATTGAGGAGCCAACCGAGTAACTACGCATGGCAAGCACCATGTCGGGTTTGCTCTTTTCCTCAAAGCGTGGACACTTATGCCGTTTGCTGCAGCGAATGCAGGAACGGCCCTATCGTTGAAAACCCGAAATGACCGATGCGGAGCAACAGCAAGTATGCTCGCAGTGTCCTTTCGGCTTTTCGCGTCTTTTTTGTTTCCAGCCGTCTCAAGACAGGTTATTTTTCCATATAAAATTCAAAACGATTACCAACATATTGGGTGCGCACGTATTCAAATGGTTGACCATCTTCAAATGAAGTGATTTGCCGCATACGTAAAATCGCATCGCCGCGTTTGATTTGTAAGTAATCAGCAATTTGCTCGGAAGCGACCATGGCTGAGATTGTCTGTGAAGCGCCGCCAATTTTCCGCTGTCCTTTTTCTTCCAACACTTTATAGAGGGAAGAGATGATCTCCTCCTTGCTAAAGTCATGAATAAACTTTTCAGGGATACTCGCTACTTCAAAACAGATCGGCACATCATCCGCATACCGAATCCGCTCCATCCGTAAAATCGTTTCGTGACCTTCTAATTGCAGCTTTTCCATCTCACTGGAGCTAGGTGCCGTCAAGAAATAAGCGACCGCTTTGCTGGAAGGCTTACGACCAAGAGAATTCATAATTTCGGTAAAACTCGTCGTGCCCGTCATTTTCTCTTGTACTTTTTGGCGAGCCACATAAGTGCCGGAACCGATTTTACGCTCAAGAATCCCCTCATCTGCTAAGGTTTGGATCGCTTGTCGCAACGTCATGCGACTCACACCGAATTGTTTCGACAACTCGCGCTCTGAGGGCAGACGATCCCCAATTTTGTATGTATTGTTTTCAATATTGGCTTTAATTTGATCATGAATTTGGATATAAACAGGTAATTTTTCCACCACTACACATTCCTCCGTTCCCCTCCTATTATAACTGGTATATACCTAAATAGCTAATAAAAAAAGCAAAAACTGCTCTGTTTTTCTCAATTTGTGCGAATTCTTTCCCTATTTTATAGGCAGAAGAAAGAAGTTATCACAAAATGTCCAAACAAGAGCAGTCGCTTTTCTTTTAAATTGGTTCGGTCGCTGGCTTGAGAATTTATTCAGCCAACGCTTTATTGGCAGTGGCCATCAACAAGCGGATACGATTCAATTGATTGACGATTGAGACACCTGGATCATAATCAATGGCCGCAATGTTCGCCTGCGGGTATTGACGACGTAATTCTTTCATAACACCTTTTCCTACCACATGATTGGGCAGACAGCCAAATGGTTGCAGACAAATGATATTGTTGACATTATTTTCCAATAGATCAATCATCTCACCGGTCAAGAACCAGCCTTCTCCCGTATGATTACCAATGGAAACAATCTCGCTCGCTTGCTCCGCAAGCTGATGGATCGAATGGATACCATCAAAACGCGTTGACGCCCTCAGTGCTTTATCCATCGGTTTTTGGAGCCTTTCAATCGCCATGATCGCAAAATCAGCGATCATTTTACTTTTCTTCGCCATCCCCAAATGCTCGTAGCGCCAAATCTGATTGTAGAGGGAATAATTCATGAAGCCGACAATATCTGGTACGACCGCTTCCGCTCCTTCTGCTTCTAACAGGCGAACGACATCGTTATTGGCAGTCGGTGAATACTTCACTAAAATCTCTCCCACGACACCGACACGCGGCTTCTTGATATCTCTTATCGGCACTTGATCAAAGGCTTGAATGATTTTTTTCATATTTCGATTGAACAGACTGAAGGAGCCATTACGAACGTTTTTGGCAATTTTTTCCAGCCATTCTTGATGGAGTCGATCGACAGCCCCTGCTTCTTGCTCATACGGACGGGTGCGATAAACGACCCGTTCAAAGAGATCTCCGTATAAAAATGCCACCGCCAAACGCTTCATCATCGGTAAGGTAAAGCGAAAGCCCGGATTTGATTCAACCCCGGTGTTGCCCATCGAAATAGATACCACCGGCACTTGTGGAAATCCTGCATCGTTCAGTGCTTTACGTAACAAAGGAATATAGTTCGTTGCACGACATCCGCCGCCCGTCTGAGTCATCAAAACACTGGTATTTTCAACATCATATTTTCCGCTTTGCAATGCTTCTACTAGCTGTCCAATGGAAATGATCGCCGGATAGCACGCATCATTATTGACAAAGCGTAAACCGACATTAACCGCCTCACGATCTTCACTAGGTAGACAGACCACTTGATACCCAGAAGCTTGCAAAGCAACATCGACTAACCCGCTTTGATGGATGGGACTCAACATCGGCAATAAGAGCGTGTGCTGCTTGCGCATCTCTTTGGTAAAAATGATCTTTGCCGGTTCCTCGTATTGCTTTTTAGGTACAAAGTGCTGTTTGTCCCGTTCGTTGACTGCTGCTTTCAAGGAACGCAACCGAATCCGAATTGCCCCAAGGTTCGCTCCCTCATCGATTTTCAACACCGTATATAACTTCCCATACTGCGCCATAATCTCTTCGACTTGATCAGTAGTGACTGCGTCGATCCCGCAACCGAATGAGTTTAATTGAACCAGTTCTAATTGTTTGTTTTTCGCGACCACTCGAGCTGCCGCATACAATCGCGAATGATAGACCCATTGATCCACAACCCTCAGATCGCCGACATTTGCTAAATGAGCAATACTGTCCTCAGTCAATACATGGAAGCCTTCTTGGGTAATGACTTCTGCAATCCCATGGTTGATTTCAGGATCCAAATGATATGGTCTTCCAGATAAAACGATCCCTTTTTGATTGGTCGTCATCAGCATACGTAGCGTTTCTTCTCCCCGTTGCGCAATATCTGTCTTGAACTGATCCAGCTCCTCGAAACCGCTGCGTAGGGCTTGGGCAATTTCTTCTTCTACAAAACCAAAATCTTGAAAAGTACTCGTTAAAGTTTTGACCATTGAGGCTTCATCCGCCAAATTCAAAAACGGGCAGCGGTAGTCAACCGCCCCTTCACGAATCGCATCGACGTTATTACGAATCACTTCTGGATAGCTTTGCACAATTGGACAGTTAAAATGATTCTCAGCGGCAGTGTTCTCTAGTCGCTCAAAAATAACACCTGGATAAAAAATCAACGGTACGTTTTGATCAATCAGTGCTTGGATGTGTCCATGGGCTAGTTTGGCTGGGTAACAAACCGTATCACTAGGAATCGTTTCAATCCCTTGCTCATATAGTTCTTTGTTGGAACGTGGCGACAAGGTTACTCGAAACCCTAACTTGGTGAAAAAGGTATGCCAAAGCGGATAATTTTCATAAAGATTCAATACTCTTGGCAGGCCGATTTCGCCATGGACGGCCTCTTTTTTACGTAAGGAACGGTACTTAAACAAGCGGCGATATTTTTCATCCACAAGATTGATTTTGCGGTCTTCTTTCTTGATTTTGATTCGCGCACCACGTTCGCAGCGATTCCCGGTAATAAATTTTCGACCGTCAGAAAAGAGGGTCACCGTCAACAAGCAATTGTTTTCGCATAGACCGCAATTCGTAAATTCTTTTTCTGCTTGGAAATCGGCCATTTCTGCTGGAGACAACAACGTACTAACATCGTCAAGGGCTGCTTCTTCTAAAGCGATCAAGGCGGCACCATATGCCCCCATCAAACCGGCGATCGATGGTCGAACGACTTCACGGCCGCTGATCAATTCAAAAGCGCGCAGAACCGCTTCGTTATAGAAAGTCCCTCCTTGGCAGACGATTTTCTCGCCGAGGTCTTCAGGTCGCCGAACCTTGATGACTTTATAGATAGCATTTTTTATGACCGAGTAAGACAAGCCGGCTGAAATGTCGCCAACAGAAGCCCCTTCTTTTTGGACCTGTTTCACTTTTGAGTTCATAAAGACGGTACAACGCGAACCAAGGTCAACCGGTGCTTGGGCTTTTGTAGCTGCCAACGCAAATTCTTTGACATCCTGATTCATAGATTTGGCAAAAGTCTCAATGAAGGAGCCGCATCCTGAGGAACAGGCTTCATTCAATTGAATCGAAGATAACGCGCCATCTTTAACCGTCATCGCCTTCATGTCTTGTCCACCGATATCTAGGATAAAATCAACCCCCGGCTGGAAATGTTCGGCAGCTTTGTAATGGGCCATCGTTTCCACTTCACCGATATCGACTTTCAGTGCATGTTTGATCAAATGCTCGCCGTAACCTGTGATCGTTGACTTTGCGATGTAAACGTCAGAAGGCATCTGACGATAAAGCTCTTGTAAAACCGCCATCGTTGTCGCTAACGGTTCACCTTCATTATTGCCATAGAAAGAAAACAATAATTCCCCTGCATCATTGATCAAAACCACTTTCGTTGTGGTTGATCCTGCATCGATGCCTAGATAAGCAGCGCCTGTATGCTCAGACAACGCTTTTTCTGCAGCAACCGCTTGAGCATGGCGAGCACGAAAAGCAGTCAATTCCTCCTCGTCTTTAAACAAAGGGGCTAATGTATCAGTTGGCGCGAGTTTGCCATCTTCTCCGTTGGCTAAGCGGGCTAATAGCACGGAAAGCTGTTGCTCTTCTTCTGCATATAGTGCAGCCCCCATCGCCACAAACAGTTCTGGGTTCTCGGGAAAAATGATATCTGCTTCTTGCAGGTTCAACGTATCGATAAATCGTTGACGCAATTCCGACATAAACGTCAACGGTCCACCTAGAAAGACTACCTTGCCTTTGATTTTACGACCAGCAGCCAAGCCAGCAATCGTTTGATTGACCACCGCTTGAAAGATACTCGCCGCAATGTCTGCTTTTGCTGCTCCTTCATTGATCAGCGGCTGCACATCGGTTTTGGCAAAGACCCCGCAGCGTGAGGCAATCGGATAAAGGGTTTGATAATCTTTGGCTAGTTCATTGACCCCATTGGCATCCGTTTTCAATAAAACCGCCATCTGATCAATAAACGCACCCGTTCCACCGGCACAACTGCCGTTCATTCGCTGCTCCAATGCCCCTTCAAAAAAGGTGATCTTCGCATCTTCGCCGCCTAACTCGATGGCCACATCGGTTTCGGGAATCACTGTCTCAACTGTTTTGGTACAAGCGATGACCTCTTGGACAAATGGGATCCGCAAAACTTCCGCCAGACCCATCCCACCTGATCCGGTAATCGCCAGCGCAAGCGGCTGATCTTCGATCACTTCTTGCGCTTCTCTAATGATTTTTTCCGCTGCTTTCTGGATATCTGCATAGTGCCGTTCATATCTTGAAAAACACGTTTGATTGCCTTCATCTAACAGAACCATCTTGACTGTTGTCGACCCGACATCGATGCCCGCTTTATATTTTTTCATTTGTTGCCTCCATCTAAACAACACTTTGTTGATTATCTAACAAGCCGTTTGTTATAATACTTATGTTCATTGTAATTCTTTTGATTGATAATTCAACAAACAATTCTAAGGAAGGTGTGGGATAAACAACAATTACCCGTTTTTTGTTGTTTATTTTGAAAGGAAATTCACAATATGAAAAAATTGGATTTACGTGTCAAACGAACCAATAAGTACATTATTGAAGCTTTTATCCGCTTAGTGGAAGAAAAAGGCTTCGAGCAAGTGACTGTCCAAAATATCGCCGATGAAGCCATGATCAACCGTGCAACCTTTTATGCCCATTACAAAGACAAACAAGACTTGTATGAAAAGATATTTGACTTGGCTGTCGAATCATTTACCGCGATTCTTGATTTTGAAGATTTTGTTCAAGGAAATCGCATCAAAATCCGCAAAATCGAAGCGGCCATGACCGAACTTTTTTTACACATTCAAAACAATCGTTCCTTTTATTTGACGATCATGGATGCCTCTGCCATTGAGATCATCCGTAAAAAGTTGGGCCTGATTTTGACTGAACGTTACCAAGAGATCTTTTCAACGTTAAGAATCACCGAAGGAGACATTGAAGTGCCCTTAGACTTCATCATTGACTATATGACCTCGATATTTGTTGGTACCTTGCATTGGTGGCTAACGGCAGAAACAACGATGACACCCGACCATCTAGCAAAACTTGTCATTAAACTGGTGGCAAACGGCCACCTGACTGTCTTGGGGATTGAGATTGAGGAATAAAAAAAAGAAGCTGCGAATGTGCAGTTTCTTTTTTATTCCTCAATTAGTGATTCTTTGAACGCCATTTGATCGTGTCTTTCGTCTTGCGCTGTTTCGTTACTTTGATTCCTTTTGGAGCCACACGAATCGCATAATCTTCCTTTTTCACCACATCATAGACATGCTCTGCAACTTCCGTTACTTTTTCTTTTAGATTCAATTTAAATTTCATGTGTTTTCATCTCCCGAATGCTTTACTAATAGCCTATCGCAAATAAAAAAAATCTTCAACTTATAGCCCTTCATAAAAAAGGATTTTTAGGGTTTTCGTTCCTCTTTATTGGACAAGCGATTTAGACGCAACCAATGCTTCGTAATGCTGAACTGTTTTTCTAGGTTTAGAAGAAAATTTGTTGAACAAACGGAACGATCCTTTCTTCTCCCCTTCACCGTTCCCCATTTCTGGCAATACAGCATTATTGACATAGCTTTGGTTTGAAGGATGTTTGCAGAAACTTATCTTTTTCATATGCTCATCGTTTCTTATCAAACGAGACTGAGTTTGATCGACAGATTGTCTCCAGTTAGACGCACTTATTTTCTATTTTCAATAAAAAAGTGTCAGTAGAAAATCCAACGATTTCCCACCAACACAAAATAGTGTAGTTTCCAACTACCACGAAGTTCGATTAATAAATTAAATAGTCAGAAGCACCAGCTTGCTTGATCTCGATCACTAGCTTATGAGGCAGGCAAATGCTCGTCTGTCCATTGCGATAGATCCAGCTGGTTTTGACAGCAATTTGGTCCGGGCTATTGTCTTCACGCACTCGGATCGCACCATCTTTGATCTCGACGATATTGTACTGACCTTCTGCTGGATAATACGTTTTTTCCATCGCATCGATTTCTTCCAAGTTGAAACGGTCAACTTCTTCCCCATTGATTCGCACGATCGCATAACGATCCCCAGTATCACTTTGGGCTTGCGCTTCAAATAGAAAAAGCGGTAAAAAAGAGCCAACAACTAATAGAACAAACAATAGATAATCATAGGGCTTTAATAGTTTTAAAAATGGCTGGATCGTCTTTTTCATCACATGTACGCCTTTCACTGTTCATTTTCGGAAGGTAATCGCTCTTCAAAAAAGGCAGTCAGATCAATGATCTCTTCCTCTGTGAAGGTTTCTCGTTCCCATTGGGCAAGAATTTGTTCTTGCAAAGCCAAATCCATTTCCCAAAAATGATCGATCTTCTTGAAATGCTTTGGGTCAAAGGAACGAAACACGGGGTAGATCATCAAAAATTCTTCAAAGGTAAGATCCCAGTCCTCAGTATAATCTTTAACGACCCCTTCTGACAAGGCTTTTTCCGTTGGATCGCCATTTTCTTTGATTAAACCAGCTTCGTAAAAATGGCGATAGATGGCCTCTTTGGTGATCTCTGGATGAAATTTTTTACTGTGACGATAGGCTTCTTCAATCAATGACGGATAGATGATCTCCATTTTCCCCCTGCTTTCTGGACGGCGTCATAAGACGGCGTTAATTCTTTTCGATTGGGTGCTGTGCTTTGTATTCTGCTAAAGATACATGGTGGCTGCGCTTGAAGGTTCCTGTTGTCCCATCAAACGAAATCGCTGGGGATTTGACGCCATGGTGGGTCCGACGCTTATTCTTTTTTGCTTTTGATGTTTTTCTTGCAGGTACTGCCATGTCATTTCCAACTTTCTTTCACTTTTTCATTATGCACGCAGCTGCAATGCATTTTTTCGTTTGTTTCGTTTAAATTCATGAATGATTTTTAATGCGCGTTTCCTTGTTTTGATGTTCGGGCTCTTTAAACGTCGATACGCACTAGACAAGTCCGTTTTTTCCATGTTGACTCCTTTCTGTTACCAGCTTGCTTTTGTAACGCCGGGAATTTCTCCGAGGTGTGCATGCTTACGGAAATTGATCCGTGACATGCCGAATTTATTCATGTAGCCCCGAGGACGACCATCGATCATATCCCGTTTCTTCAAACGAGTCGGATTCGAATCCTTCGGTAGTTTGGCCAATGCTTGGGTATCTCCTTGCGCTTTTAATTCTTGACGCACTGCTCGGTATTGTTCGATCAGTTGTACTTGCTTGTTGTATTTTGCCATTTTTGATTTTTTTGCCATTCAGTTATTGTCCTTCCTATTTCTTGATTTCACGAAAAATCGCTCTGCGCCGCAACTTTGGTGAATATTTTTTTAATTCTAAACGTTCCGGCGTATTGCGCTGGTTCTTATTAGTCAAATAAAGTCTTTCCCCTGTCTCCACACATGCCAAAATAATATTGTTTCTCATAATAACCAGCTCCTTTCTCTTGCGTCACACCAAAAAAGGTTAAAGTGTAACGATTACGTTTTGTATCATATCACACTCAAACATAGGAAGCAAGCAAAACTATTTCTTCTTTTTGTTATTTAACACGTGAAGAAAACGTCATATGAATTTGTTTTCAATCGTTGCTGTCATTGGCGGCAAGGTAACAGGAACCTGTAGCTTTTGATCGCGCAAAAAAACCACCTGATCTTTAAGGAATCACTGGTCGGGCTTTTCAAGCAGCCCACGTCGTGATCCTTTATCAGGTGATTTCTTTCGGTTAATTTACTGATTTGTTCTCATGTGATGCAAGCCATTCACTGATCGCTTGCAAGCGTTCTATCCGCAAGTTCGGCAAGCCATTGCGTGATAAACCATGAGAGGATTGAGGAAACAGCATCAGCTTCGTATCGACGCCTTTACGCTGCAACGCCATGTAAAACTGCTGTCCTTGTTCTTGCGGACATCGCAAATCATTTTCCCCATGGAGGACTAGCGTAGGTGTCTTGACTTGGCTGGCATAGGCCAAAGGCGACATCTTCCAAAGTCCTTCGGTCTCATCAAGTTCCCGCAACAATTGGAATTTGACAAAGGCAGGTCCAATGTCGCTCGTCCCATAAAAGCTGATCCAATTTGAGATCGAGCGTTGCGTAACTGCCGCACAAAAACGATCGGTATGACCAACGATCCAGTTGGTCATAAAGCCACCATAGCTGCCACCAGCTACATGGATCGTGTTCGTATCGATTTCTGGATGGTTTGCCACCACGGCATCAACCCCCAACAGCAAGTCCTGATAATCTTTATTGCCATAATCACCTAAAATCGATTTGACAAACGCCTGACCGTACCCTTGCCCGCCACGAGGGTTCAACAAGATGACCCCATAGCCGTTAGCGGCATGGACTTGCATCTCGTGGAAAAATGTTTCGCCGTAGCAGACTTGCGGACCTCCATGGATGTACAAAATTGCTGGATGACTTTCTTGTGTTTCGGTCGGGGGCAAATACCAGCCTTGAATTTGCCAACCATCTGCTCCTTCGTACCAAAACGCTTCGGGTTTACTGATCGCTAACTGTGACATAATTGCTTGGTTGGGATCGTATAGATCAGTTACTTCGCCACTTGCTAAGTCAATCAAGCCTAAGCGACTAGGGATCGTTGTGGTCGCATAAGCAACAGCAAGTTTGGATTCCGAATAGATCGCCGCATCAAGGATATCCATTTTTTCATCAAGCAGTTTGGTCCATTCTCCTTGGATCGAGGCGCGGTACAATTGTAGCTTGCCATGCTCCGTTACGGGTACAAGGAATGTGTCATCCGTCAACCAGGTGATCGCTACGCCGCGATTTTTTTGTTGAAAATCACTGATGATCGCATTGCCAAAAGCAACATCTAACTCCTTGGAAAGATTTTTGACTGCTTTCGTTTTTAAATCGATCAAAAATAAATCATCCAAGGTCACAAATCCGTAAGAGAGGTCATTGCCTAATAATAGCAGCTGATCATTGCGCGCTGCAGCAAAAGTATACGATCCTTCTGGCAGAATGTTTTCTAAACTTTCTGTCTTTTTCGTCTGGCTATTTAGGAGACAAACCTTCGATCCATAGTCCCACTCGTCTTCTTCCTCTTTGTCAAAAGTGAGAAACAAAGTCTCTTGATCATCCGCTAAGCCAGAGAACACAAAGGGATACTTATGCTCAAAAATCAGTTCCGTTTCTTGTGTCGCGATCGTTTTTTTGATGATCGAATGTTTTTTTTCTTTTAAAAAGCCGACGCCATCCGCCAAATAATTGACTTTCGTAGTAGCTTTTACTTGTGGAAATTCCTTTTGCTTGTCCGTCTTTTCTTTGTCGTCTTGATTCTCTGAAACCGTCTCCTCTTGTGCCAGCTGGTAATAGATAGCCGTTGCGTCTTGCTTCCAAAAATAGTCGCCCAGACCTTTTTCAGTCACAAGTGCTTGGGGCTTGCCGCCGGACACCGCCATCGTCCATAACGTACTTTCACCTTTCTTTGGATCGGTCGTCACAAAACTGAGCCATTGCTCATCTGGCGAGACCTTTAGACTGTTGTGGGTCGTCGCTTCGGTGCCCCACTCACGCCGTTCATTGGTCTTTGCGTCAATACTAAAAATCGCTGAATCATACGTGTTGGTCTCTGGGTTGACTACCGTTTCCAAGTAAAAAACCTGATTTTGCCCCACTGCAGGCTGCGCAATCGTTTTCAGTTCAAACAGTGTCTCTTTCGTTATTTTTTTCATCCATTTCCCTCCAAATATACGTGTTTTCGTAGTAACTATCTACTAGTATATCAAAAGAAACGAATTTTTCTGCTTTTTTTAATAGTGAAATCCTCGCAAATTCGCTACTTCTTCAAAACCAGCCGACATCCCTGTCTGCCTTAAGATCTCCTGCCCATTTTCTAAAAGGGTTAAGGTGATTTCCGTACTGGCGCTTTCGCGAATGATCCGATTCATTTGTCCAATAGAAGGTGCTAACAACGAATGGCCTTCTTTCGTCAAAACTTCGATCGTCAGCAGCCACTGTTTTTGTTTGAGATGGATCACTAAACGGTCTTCCGTGCGTTTGACATCATGAATCTTTGCGCCATGATAAGTAGCAAAACGATATTCTTGGCTGCCGACTTGCAGAACACAAATCGTTCCCAAAAAAGCAAAACCCGCAAAGGGAATGTCGGCTGCGGAGAAAAAGAACCGAACATCTGGCGCATCAAAGCTGTTGCACTGAACCCAAATATAAGCTGCTGGAAAGGAGGTTCCCCAATCTTTTTCCAAATAACCGATCCCGTTCGTAAAATCGATTGGTTCTTCGTTCCAGTACAGCGTACCTTCTAAGGTATGACTCATGCTCAAGACACCGTGGTAGCACTCCATAAATGACAGATACGAAAAAGGCCCCATGATACTCGGCGCATAACGTGTCCGCTGAATCGGTTTGTGGTCGTTGTATTTTACTGCTCCTTGTACTTGAAGATCGTTATTTTTTAAAGAGACTTGAATGCCTGCTTCACTAAAGATATTATCACCAATCGTTACTTTACGCTCCTCTTCTGACACTTGAAAGTCAGTTTCCGGAAAGGAAAAGTAATGCGCGCCCTCATGATTGATCACTTGAATGAACACTTCTTTGGTCCCGTCTTTTTGAATCGAAAAACCAGGAATAAAAGCATAGACTTCTTCACCGATTTGGTGCTTATGGTACCAGCCTTCAAAAAAAGCGGTCTGCTTGTCGTGGCCGTGAAAGAACCGATCTGTTGTCAACATCTTGATTTCCCTCCGTTTCTTTTTTAAGTGTAGCATGAAGCAGAAAGATTCCTCAGGATAATGCTTTTTCTATGTAAAAAAAGCCAGAAACAAGTAAGACACTTGTTTCTGGTTTTGCTTATTGCTCTTTCATCACTCGACGGGTCCACCAGAGAAAAATAAGAAACCCTACAACTAACAGTGTCAAAAATCCGCCGGTCATCCACGATCGCTCACCAATGTGATAAAATACCAAAGCTTTTTGCAGGCAACCAAGCAACACAAATACCCCCAGTAGAAAAACGATCGGATAAAAAGCTTTTTCTTTGAGTGATACAACAAAAACGATCGCCGCTACCAGCAAACTGCCAACCAATACTACATCAAATGGAAATGCGATCGTCAGGAGCCACCAGTTTGGGGTCAGCAGATTGATCAGCAGTGAAAGACCAATCCAGCCACTCACAACGAGCCACAGGGAGCCGAAACGAATCACTTTGCTTGTGCCCTTCTTTTGATAGATGGTTTTGCTGATGATCGCAAAAATCCCGATGATCGCTAACACAGTTACCAATCCTGTCAAAAGATAATCCAGAAGGTTAAGAACCAGTGGTCCTTGATTTGTAAAATCAGCTATAAATTTGATTCCCCAACTGATGCCAACCGCTAGATACGCCAATTTGAGGCGCTCTTTGAGATTACTCTTTGGCGTGTTTGCCAATAGTTCATCTGCCACCCCTTTCGGATCATTGCCAAAATAGTGTTGCGCCTCTTCCCCATGAGTTTGTGCTTCTAATAAATCCATTGCAATCGCGTATACCTGCTCTGTGACTTTATGCTCATCGTAAAAAAGGCTGGAAAGTAAGAGGTAGCTTCGAAAATCATCAAAAAATTGGCGATTTTTCTCATTGAATTGTTGCTCGATCAGATTGGTTTGCTTTCGCCAATAGGTCGTCTCTTGTTTATTTGCCATGTTTCCTCACTCCTTAAATAATCCTTCGACTTTCTTCATTAGGTTCGTCCATTGTTCTCTAAATTGTGCCAAATAGTCTATGCCTTTCGGGGTGATCGAGAAATACTTGCGATCAGGTCCTTCAGGTGACTTTTTCATCTCAGAGGTAATAAGTTCTTGTTTTTCCAACTTCTGCAGCAAAGGATAGATCGTGCCGCCAACGATCGTTTCAAAGCCTCTTTGCTTCAGTTCCTGTACCAGTTCATAACCATAAATCTCTTTTTGAGCAATCACTTGCAAAACACACCCTTCCAAAACCCCTTTTAGCAATTGCGTCTCTTTCACGATTTCCCTCCTTTGGTTCCCTTTATCTAGTTTGTTATACAAACTAGTGTTGTACCTAGTATACGTGTTTGCCACTAGTTTGTAAAGCATACTAGCAGTGGAAATAAAAACGGCCTTTTAAATAAGACCGTTTTTGACAAACCCGATGCTTTTTTCTAGATGACAATATCGATATCCTCGGGTAAGAGGCTCTTGTAAAAATATACTTTATTCCGCTTTGATTCTAAAACCATTAGAATAATTTTTTCGGTGCAGTCTTTCAATACCTGTTTAAATACTGCTTCCCCTTCAGTATTCTCAGTGGCTCCTTTTTCTTCATCGTATCCTCTACATGAGAGAAGTGCAAGATCAAAATGATAGGTTCTGAGCTGGTTGACTGCTGTAACTGAATTAACGGTAAACTTTTTGTTCGTTACCGTCCCGCCAACGATGGTCACCTCAGCAGCAGTATGTTCCGATAGTAGTGCGGCAGTTAGCACACTATTGGTTACCACTCGTAACCCATGAATTTTTTTCAGGTAAGGGATCAGGTGCAAAGCTGTGCTCGAACTGTCCACGAAAATGGTCATATCGTCCTCAATATACGTCACTGCACGTTCTGCAATTCTGCGTTTTTCTTCATCATTGACATAATTCCCCACTTTTGTCAGATAAGCCGCATCGACCTTCTCTGAATCGATCAGCACAGCACCACCTCGGGTACGTCTGATTTGTTCTTCGTTTTCCAGTTCAATCAGATCGCGTTTGACCGTAGCATCACTATAATGTAAGAATTCAACTAATTCCCCCAGAGAAGCAAATTTCGTTTCATTTAAATACATCATGATTTTCTGCTTACGCTCATCTTTTGCTTTCCCCATACATTAAACTCCTTTAAAAAAGAGATTCCCACCAATTTAATCCTGTACCAATCAATCATTTCATTTATTATCTCTGATAAAAACGTGCTTTGTCAACCGTATTCAGCAGGGTCAACTTATGGCGTACAACAGCTTTCACATCTTTTATTGGTTGTACATATACTTGATTTGGTTCATACATAGCAGGGTTTTCCGTCAATACTTTTCTGACTGAATCAAAAAATACGGATTTCAAATCAGAACTAAGATTTACTTTACATACGCCATATTTTACAGACTCTCGCACTTCATGATCTGGGTTTCCTGACCCACCATGCAATACAAATGGTAAAGCAATACGATCGTTCAACTTTTTCAACAAATCGATGTTCAACTTAGGGGTGATATTTTTTGGATACAACCCATGAGCCGTTCCAATTGCAATGGCAAGGGTGTCAATGCCGGTAGCACGTACAAAGTCTTCGGCTTGGTCGACATCTGTGTAAATAATTTCTGCAGCTCCCCCTTCTGCGGAACCGTTGTTCCCAATCGTACCAATTTCTGCTTCAACGCTGACACCAACCATATGTGCCAGTTCAACAACTTCTTTCGTGATTTTTTTATTTTCTTCGTAATCGGCTAATGATGCATCGATCATCACCGAGGTATAGCCATTACGGATCGCCCGCATGACATCGTAGATTGATCCCCCGTGATCCAAATGAATAACGACTGGTACCTTACTTTTTAATGCGTACTCCCGCACTGTCGCTATGAAACAATCTCCTAAGTATTCGATCTCATCAGGATGAATTTCTAAAATGACTGGTGCATCCTGTGCCTCAACTTCTTCCATGATTGCTTTTAACATATCAAAACTGCAAATATTAAATGCTGGAACAGCAAATTTATGTTCTTTTGCTACAGCAAGTAATTCTTTCATTGTCATTAACATTGTGACATTCCTCTTTTCTTTTGATTCGTTTCGCTTCAACTTATAAATAGTTTCTAAATCAGTTTTCCTTCATCGGTTGGTTGGCGTTCCATTTCAGTTCTAGATTTTTTCAAAAACCCTAACATCAATGCTGTAACCACCGTTCCAGAAACGATTGCCACGACATACATCAACGGATTGTTCAATACATTGGGAATCGGTAAGATCCAGATACCACCATGTGGAGCTAATGAAGTTACGCCGACACCCATTGATATTGCAGCAGCGGTTGCTGAACCTGCCATCAAACTAGGTATTACTCGTAATGGGTCAGCGACAGCAAATGGAATCGCACCTTCAGTAATATAAGATAATCCCAAAACCCAGCAAGACTGAGCAGAAGTTCGTTCTTCTTGAGTAAATTTTTGCTTAAACAAGATAGAAGCCAAGGCAATGCCTAGAGGAGGTGTCATCCCGGCAGCCATACAAGCCGCAATTGGTGCATTAACTCCTGCCGACATCAAACCAATACTAAAGGTTGAAATCGATTTATTGATGGGACCGCCCATATCAGCTGCCATCATAATGCCTATCAGTAAGCCGAATACCACACCACTCGTAGAACCAAGTCCATTAAGCCAATTCGTCAAAGCATCCAATACATAAGAGATTGGTTTATCAATGAAATAAAACATGGCAAAGCCAGTCACAGCAACTGAGATCAAAGGAACAATAATCAACTGATAGAGTGCCGCAAATGATTTTGCTACTGTTACTTTATTCGCTAAATAATCCGTAGCATACCCAGCGAGTAAACCACCAACCATCCCACCTAAAAAACCAGATCCTCCACTTGCCGCCATCGTTCCCGCAACCAAACCAGCGGCAAAGCCCGGTCTACCGGCAACGGAAGTGGCAATTCCTGCTGCAAGTGCAGGAACCATCAATGCAAAAGCCGTATTCCCACCAATCGTGCTTAAAACTTCGGCAATTTGATTGTATGATGGATCGCTAGGATCAGCTGCATTGATCCCAAAAGCAAAACTAAACGCAATTAAAATTCCACCAGCAATAACCAAAGGCAACATGTAATTAACGCCATTCATGAAATGATTATAAATGCCAGCTTTCTTTCCGGATTCGTTTGAAACATGCTCGCCTTGGGCAATCGTGGTCACTTCTAACCCATCAATTGCCTCTTGGATCACTTTTTCTGGTTCTCTGATTGCTCTTGCGGTTGACACTCTTTTAACTTTTTTTCCAGCAAATCGGTCGGTCTGTACTTCTTTGTCAACCGCTAAAATGACAACCTCTGCCTGTTGAATTTCTTCTGTACTCAAAATGTTTTCGACTTTTACTCCTTGTGTCTCGATTTTGATTGTATATCCCAATGATTTTGCCGTTTTTTCCAGTTTTTCAGCAGCCATATACGTATGCGCAATTCCAGTCGGACAAGCAGAAATACCGACAATTTTCATACAGGTTCCCTCTTTTCTGATTGATTTGATTGAATATTATTAATAATATCTGAGGCGTCTTTTGCCTTCTTTACTGCATTTCGAAATCCTTCGTGCATCAACAATCGTGCGAGATTGCTTAAGATGATTAAATGATCGTCAGTACTCTTTTCAGGTACTGCGATGACAAAAGAATAGGTGACAGCCGTTCCGTCAATTGCTTGATAATCAGTAATTGGACTCGACTTTACGAAGGCGATTGCGGGCCTTAGTACTGCCTTACTTTTTGCATGAGGAATACCAAAATGATCTTCAATCCCAGTAGAGGTTTGTTTCTCGCGACGAAATAAATCTTTTTTGTACTTCTTTATATTACTGATAACTCCTGAGGACTCGAATAAAACAGATGCTTGAGTAAACAATTCTTCTTTTGTCCGAATTTGCTCATCAAATAAAATGAATCGTTCATCAATCAGTTGACCGATATCCAATTTCAACACCTCCATTTTTTGTAATCGTTTTCGAAAACTTGCCTAAACTATACCATCGTGAACTAAACAGTTCAATGCTATGAGCTATTTAATGCAAATAGACGAAAAAAAGTGGAATACGTTCATAAAAATGATCTATAAAAGTCAAAAAAAAGAACAAAGAACGACAAATCATCGTCCATTGTTCTCTTATTTCGATTAATTCCTAACCTATACTAAAAAAATTTTTAAAAGAAGAACCGTAAGTAAATCTCTACTTTTCTTCCATTCCCGATCTCTACACTTACAAGTCATTCTTTCGAATCAACTCTCATGTAATAAAACATATATCAACGTTTCACCCCACGTTGATAGGAATCATTGTACGCTTGAAAGGACTTATCGTGAAGTTTAGCCGCTGCATCTGCCAACCAGTTGACATTTCTGATCAACGCGCGGCCTTGTAAAACCAAATCCACTTGATTGGTTTGCAAAAGATATTCGCAAAGATCAGGATTATCCAATAAACCGACTGCTGCTACGGGAATATCGACCACTTGCTTGATGGCTGCAGCAAAGGGCACTTGGTAGCCATCATAGATCGGAATATTAGGCTTTTTATCCACCACACCACCGGTTGAGCAATCAAGACAATCAATGCCATCTGCTTGAAGCCATTGGGCTACTTGCTGCCAATCTTCCAACGAATTTTGGCGTCCTGGTTCTTCATAGTCTGTCAGTGACAAGCGCATCCACAATGCCCCAGAAAAGACCGCCCGAACTGCTTGTACCGTTTCTTTTACAAAGCGATACCTATTCTCTAAGGAACCACCATACAGGTCGGTGCGTTGATTGACGAGAGGGGAAAGAAATTGATCCATCAAGTAGCCATGAGCCCCATGAAGTTCGATCATCGTGACACCCGCTTTGGCTGCTCGTTGGGCAGCCTGAACAAAACTATCTTGCACCCGTTTGATTTCCGACAGGGTCATTTCTGACGGTAACGGGTAGCGTTCGTTAAAGGCAACGGCACTTGGTGCCAAAGGATTGGTGGCATCAACTGCTTTTCGTCCTGCATGGCTTAGTTGGATGCCTACTTGCGCATTGAAACCATGCAGCAGTTCCACCAATTTCGTCAGTTCTGTTTGCTGTTCTTCATTCCATAACCCTAGATCATTGTTTGTGATTCGTCCGTCTGGTTCAACGGCAGTTGCTTCGATAATGATCAATCCGGCTTTGCTTAATGCTCGTGCCCCATAGTGAACAAAATGAAAGGGCTCCGCAACACCGTCTTCTTTTTTTACTTCATACATACACATCGGCGACATAACGACGCGGTTGGCCAATGTTAAATTCGCTAGCTTCACTGGTGACAATAGTTTGGACATGTTGACACTCCCTCAACGATTTTTCGCTTTGTATTTTTCTCTATATTCAGTATAAACAGCCCCTTCAAAAACACAAGCAATGACCCTTTTTCTCATTTTTAAAACAAAAAAATAGACGCATTCTGCTTGCTCCCATGACATTGGAACAATCAGCTGCCTCTTCCCACTATTATTATACCGCATCCAGAGTCAAAAAAATAGACTAGTATTTTTGGTGGATGCCCGTATAATTGAGTTACTTTGGAGAATGGATGTGAGTCTGAATGAACAACCTAAAGGCTGAAAAGAAGCATCTCGCAGACACGTACCAGCAATTGCTGACACGAAAGACAGTGCTGAACAGTTTCTTGACTGAAGGCAGAAAAAAAGATCGCCTTGCGATGCAAAGCATCGGCGAAGAAATTCGCTTAAACTTTGATAATTTTGCTGACCGTTTAGATACTTTTGCTGCCATCGAAAGTAAGAATCGTGAGATCGACCAAATGAACGCCGCTCTTCAATCTGCTGAATGTGAATTAGCTGCCATCGACCGTCTTCTGGATAGTCCCTACTTTGGTAAAATCTCCCTACAATTTGAAGATGAGGAAACGATAGAAGATTTTTACATTGGGATCAATGGTTTTGTTAATGAAAATAAGGAAGGGCTGATCTATGATTGGCGCTCCCCAATTGCCGAATTGTTCTATGCCAAACGCCTGGGTCCGGTCTCTTATCAAGTGAACAATCAGACGATTTCTGCCGTTCTTGAACAACGCCGTCAATTTATTATCGAAAAAGATCAATTGAAGCAAGCCTTTGATACCTCAGTGGCGATTCAAGATGACGTGTTACTGGCAGCCCTTGAAGCCAATAATAGCCAAAAAATGCAGGATATCACTGCTTCGATCCAACACGAACAAAACGTCATCATCCGTGACTTAGCGCATAAAAACCTACTGGTCAACGGTGTTGCTGGAAGCGGAAAAACTTCTGCTGTCATGCAGCGGATCGCCTTTTTGCTGTACCATTTTCGTGAAGAGATGACCGCAGAGAATGTCTTGATCCTCTCCCCGAATTCGCGGTTTATTGATTATATTTCGCAAGTGCTGCCTTCCCTCGGTGAAAAAAATCCATTGACGTTGACCATGCGGCAGTTTTGCCAAGCATTTCCTAGCGTTGACTTAGAATCGGAAGAGGGTTATTTTGACCGCATCCAGCAAGCACCCAGTGAAGCAATCGAACTTTTACGCAGTGCTGACTTCAGCCGCTTTCTTCAATCCTTGAGCAAACAGCTGCCAGAAGAACTTGTGCTTCAGTTTAAACCAATCAAAAGAAAAAACGTCGTCCTTTTTTCTGAAGAAACGATCGACACTTTCTTCCAAGAAACACCGAAACAGGCACCCTTGCGCGATCGCATCCAAGCTGTCAAAAAGAAATTGGCTTACGCTTGGGAGGAACGATTGCAAAAAAATGCCTTAGCAGCGAATGTTCACGACCAAGTTCGTTCTTTGACTGAAGATGAACAACGATCCCTTTTAGGGACAGTTTTAAAAGATGATTCAGAAAAAACGATTCAGAAAGCAGCCCTTCGCCTCCTAAAGAAAAAATATGAAAAAGTTACGAAACAAATCAACGACCTTACGTGGTTTGATACGAAACAATTGTTAGCAGACAGTGCCGACTATTTTACTCATGGACAGATCGCTTTGACGCAAACAACAGATAGTTTGGATTATACTGTTTGTCTATTGCTGATACGTCATTTGGTGGCCGAAAAACAACCTGTCCCTGCTTTGCGCTATCTCTTTATCGACGAAGTCCAAGATTATACGCCAGCACAACTGCAGTTTCTATTATGTCTTTTTCCTATGACCGCTTTCACCCTCGTGGGGGATCAGCAACAGGCGATTTTTACAAGTGCCATCACCGTATCAGAAATTCAAACGATATTTCAACAACAGGCGAAATCCCTCGAAACGTATCAGCTGACTACGAGTTATCGGTCTAGCGGTGCAATCACACGGTTATTTGCTCAAATGCTACCAAAAGAAACCAATTTAAAAATCTCTGCCGTTCGACCAGCAGGAAAGTTGCCACAGTTTTATGCCAATCTGACTGACGTTGCCTTGGTAGACATAGTAAAGGAACTTAAGCAGCCAGTAACGATCATCACAAAAGATAGTCGATCCAGTGAAGAGCTTAAACAATTCTTCGATAAACAGGCCGTGTCATTTCATGGAACGGTTTTACCGATTCATCTTGCCAAAGGATTGGAATTTAAGCAGGTTCTTTTATATGATGTTTCAGCAGAAAATTATCATACCGATCAAGATCAGCGGATTCTCTATACGGCGATTTCTCGTGCCATGGAAGAACTGATGGTAACTTCAAAAACGACCTTTTCACCGTTTCTCACTATTTGATAGTAGAACGAGAAACCTCCTATTTTCTATAGAATGTTGATAAGATTTGAGAGAACCCTGTCTTGTCTCTCCGGGTAATTCTCTTGTCTGACCGATTTAGAAAGCGGTCGATCAAATAAAAAAGCATCAACGCGATTGCGTTGATGCTTTGCTTTTGATTTGATTAGCGATGGATGTAAGTATATCCAGATGCGCTCAATGTTGCAGTGTTTGGTCCACCAGGACTGTCAAAGCCCATTCCGCCTTGAGAGATCGTGATCGTATTGTTTGATGGGTTGTATGATTCAACATAGGCTACGTGACCATAAGTTGGATCAGCAGTCCAAACGCCACCAACTGATTGACCAGCGGCAAAGACTACAACAGCACCGGCTGCTGGTGTACCATTGACAGTGTACCCATCAGCTGCAGCTGACGCACCCCATTGGGCCCCGTTACCCCAGTAAGTACCTACCCAAGGAGCACGGTTTTTCACGTACCAAGTACATTGACCCCAAGCATACATGTTCCCTGAGCTTGAATGATCTTTTCCGCCGCCTGTAGAAGTATTTCCGGTAGAATCATTGTTTGATGAAGAGTTTGAACCTGAGTTACTTGAACTTGAATTGCTTGAACCAGTGTTCGAAGAGCTTGTGTTCGATGAACTTGAGCTGTTAGAACTGCTAGTATTGCTTGAACTTGAGCTTGTGTTGCTTGAAGAACTACTTGTTGCTGTTTCAGTAGAAGCAACTGTATTTTCTGTCGTGCTCTCTGTTGATTGGGCAGCAGCTTCTTCTTGTGCTTCTTTCAAAGCAGCAGCTTGTCTTTCTTCTTCTGCTTTTTGAGCAGCAGCAGCTTCTTGTTGTTCTTTCAAGATACGGGCTTTTTCAGCTTCCGCTTCTTGTTTTTTCTTGTTCAATGCATCTTTGTCTTTTTCAGCAGTTGCTTGTTCTGCTGCTAAGTTTGCTTTCAAGACATTTAAATCAGCTTGTTTTGCTGCAATGGCATCTTTTTGTTGGCTAAGTTCTGCTTGGTTTGCAGCAACTTCTTGGATCTTGCTTTCGTTTTCTTTGACTTTGTCTTCAACATCTTGTTTGTCTTGTTTTTGTTGTTCAACTAAATCATTGTTTGCATTGACGATCGTTGTCATCGCTTGTACGCGACCGATAACATCCGTTAAAGAATCTGCTTCTAAAACAGCATCAATGAAATTGGTGCTTTGACCGTTAACTTGTACATCACGGGCTTGCTTTTGAATTGCTTCTTCACGTTTGGCAATACGCAATTTCAATGTTGCGATTTTGTCTTGCAATTTCTCAGCTTCTTGACCTAACTCAACTTGTTTTGCTTCTAATGAAGCAACTTTTGCACTCACTGTTTCAATTTCTGCTTCTAGAGAATCGATCTGTGATTGGGCGTCAGCTTGCTGACCTTTAAGAGAATTGATTTTTTGGTCTTGCTGCTCGATTTGATCATCAATGGAATCTGCAAATGCTAATGCAGGTGCTGCAACTGCGGTTAATGTTAGTGAACACACCATTAATGCTGATAACAAACTATTCTTCACTCGTTTTTCCTCCGACTAGCTGGTTGATTTGACAGATGAACTGCCTTTATAAAAACTTAATTTTGTCTAAGAAAGTTTAATGTTCGATTTAACGACAAATGAATTCTACCATAATGATATGACACACAGATAAAGGAAATGTTACAAAAATGTTTCAATCTAACACTTCCTTTATCTCAGCGATAAATAACAGAACAATTAAAGACCGTTAAATCAATGTTTCTGAATAAAACATCGCGTTTTCTTTTCATTTTCAAAAAATGATATTTTTTCTATTTTAGTTATTTTTATCACATAAAAGCACCTAAATAAGAGCACTTATAGTTTTTTCGGAATTATCTTAACAAGAAAAACTATGAAAACAAGAAATCTTTCAAAAAAAGACCCTTTATGTGACAAGATTCCTTTTCCTTCCTATAATAAATAAAACAAGCGAGGAGGGAATCGCGATTCGTACACACAAAAAATGGTTTTGGCCATTGGCACTTCTTACACTTTTTGTCACCTGTTTCCTGTTATTCTTTCAATTTCGTAAGGTGCATGAAGCCGATACACCTTTGCAACAGGCAAGCAACAGTGAGTTTTGGCTCTTAAGTGATATTCATTTTCTTTCCTCCACGCTTCATGATAATGGCGAAGCCTTTCAGACCTTCACGCAAGGAGCTGCTGGCAAAGAGATGATGTATCAAGAACAATCAATCGAAGCCTTCACCGCTCAAGCCTTAAAAGAGAAACCCACGGGAATTATTTTGACCGGTGATATGACGCTCAATGGCGAGAAAGCAAGTGCTCAAGAGTTGGCAAGATTGCTTGAACCATTGCAAGAAGCTGGCATTATGGTTTTAGCATTACCTGGCAACCACGAGATTTACAATGGTTGGGCGCGAGCATTTCAAGGTGAAAAGGAATACTATGCCGATCAAATCAGTCCTGAGGATTTTCAAACGATTTTTGCTGAAGGTTACGAAAAAGCCAACAGTATCGACAAGTCTTCCCTTAGCTACAGCATTCAGTTAAATGACAAGTATCGCCTCTTTTTACTAGATTCATGTATCTACGATTCTGAGGTTAATTGGGATGAGCCCACAACGAATGGTGAGTTGAAACCAGCTACTCTAACCTGGTTGGAGGAGCAATTAACCCTGACAAAAGAAGCAGAGCAAGTACCACTGGTCTTTTTACACCATAACTTGTTCAGTCATAATGAACTCTTACAAGACGGTTATGTTCTCGATAATGCCTCCAAAACTGTCGCTTTGTTGGACCGTTTCAACGTGCCAGCCGTTTTCTCTGGTCATATCCACATTCAAGACATTAACGAAGGGAATGATTCGCTTTATGAAGCAGTCACTGGGTCTTATTCAACAGCAGAATTAGGCTACGGCGTCCTTTCTCTTTCTGACAAAGATATCGACTACGAAGCTCGGCAGATTGATCTCGATGCTTGGGCGGCTGAAACGAAGCAAACTGATGAACAGTTACTGGACTATCAAAACTACCAGAAAAGTATTTTTGAAAATGATACCGACCAACTGGTCCGCGACCAATTGTCCGCCGTGTCTGAACTGTCAGAAGCCCAGATCACACAACTTTGCACGTTTGTCACGAAGCTGAACACGGCCCTTTTTACTGGCAATGATACTTACTCAGTCGAGGAAATAGCTGCCATCAAAGACTCCGAGGAGTATCAGTGGTTAGCGACCTATTCTTACTTTTTGAAGCAATATGTCGATTCAATGCTCGACGATCAAACCGATGATCGCAAGCTGACGATCCCCCTCAAAGCAGAATAAAGCCAAAAAGTGTCTTCTTCCTTTCTTTTAGGAAAAAGACACTTTTTCTTTTCTAATGAACGATAGCCCTCTCGTTTGGGTAAACGAGAAGGCTATCTGACGAGTCAATATTTATTCTTTGAAAGTGCAGCATACTATTACTACTATTATTTATTTCTCATTTAAACGATACAATCCCTAACCTCTATTGTATCCTTGTAACTCTGAAGTTACGCCAGGTTTGAATAAATTTCTTCAAAACAAGTAACGTGTGGTACAAAAATATTTGTCGCTTATCAATAACTATACCACGAGACAGAGTGCAAATGGAAGAAAACGTACTTATTCTTAAACATTACTTAAACAAAAAGCTTTATTTTCATACAGTGTTGCCCTTTAAGAATTTTACGTGAAGCGATTAACCTTCCTGTCATGCATATCTGCTAACCATTCCTATACGGGAATTCCTTTTATTCAATAGGCAAGTCGTGCTGTTTTAAAAAAGATAATTTATCCCAGTAGCCTCTTTGAAATAAAATTTTATCATTTACTATTTGAAAAAAACCGCAGCCTCTCAAACCTAATGGGTCACGCCACTCTAAAATTGCCCATTGTCCATCTTCGAAAATGTTCTCAACGATACAAACCATTTTTGCGTTAGAAAAATCTTGCTCAAACATCTGCTTTATCGCTTCTTTCCCAATAACTGGCTCATTGGCAACCTGATGGTTTATTGCATTGTCATCATATAATTCTGAAATACATTCTACATCTGCTTGATTAAACGCATCAACCCATTGGCAAAGTATTTCTTTTGGCTTCATATAGATTCCCCCTCGATAGGTAATCATCTTTGTTCCCATCTGCAATAAAAAAAGTATCTAATTTGTATCAATATATTCTACTTTTGCAATTGATTCAAGACAATATCGATGAAACGAATAAGAATTATCGATCTTGCACATCAATTACTCTTGTATAAGTACGGGGGACCATACATTGAATCGTGGCATTTTCCACTGTACCTGTCTCTTTATTCTATTCAAATGAGACATGCCATTTGAATCACTAGCGATCATTGATTTTATTGATAGCGATGCTATTAAACCTGTTCAATCACTTTTTCATTTACTGTGAAAAGCATTTATTTATTAAATACGGTATATAGCCTCTCTTTCTGTTTTCCTCTTTTTATACGCTTATCATCGAATGAGAAATCATGGATAAGTAAAACGCAACGCTTAGGGTTAGTTGACTATCGAAAGCAAAGATGTACTATTTACCATGTCAGGCCCTCAAAGCCTGCAACTATTCTCTTGTAACAGATCCTGGAAACCTTATCAATTTCAATATTTACATAAAATAAAACAAAAAAAAGCGAGAACCCAATGGATTCTCGCTTGTTAACGTCAATTAACCTTTAACGATGTTTGTTGCTTGTAAGCCACGTTGGCCTTCTTCAACGTCGAAAGTCACTGCTTGACCTTCTTCTAAAGTTTTGAAGCCGTCGCCTTGGATAGCTGAGAAGTGAGCAAATACATCATTGCCGTCTTCACCTGTAATAAATCCAAAACCTTTATCTGCATTAAACCATTTTACTGTACCGTTATTCATAAACGTATACCTCCATATTACACATCGACTGTGTTTATTTGTTTGTAATAGAAAATGATGTGTAATTGAAGTGTGTATCAATAGAAAAGATAAACAAGTATTAACATATCAGAACTTTACCTATTCATCATAGCACGGTTAAAATAAAATAGCAAATAAATTTGGGCTTTTTTCTTGATAATAAGCGAAATTGTTAAGAAACCTTATGATTAAGCCTAGGAATTGCTTTATCTGGAAGAATCAAAAATCAAAGAGTTGCGCCGTTTGAAGCAATTACTTTTTTGTACCAATCAAAAGATGCTTTCTTGATGCGTTTCTTTGTGCCATTGCCTTCATCGTCTTGGTCGACGTAGATAAAACCATAGCGTTTCGACATTTGTGAGGTCGAAGCACTGATGATATCGATGCAGCCCCATGCCGTATAGCCAAAGACCTCGACGCCATCATGTAAGGCTTCATTGATTTGTTCAATATGCTGACGCAGATAGTCGATTCGATAAAAATCATCGATCGTGCCATCTTCGTTTACGACATCCTCTGCTCCCAAACCGTTTTCGGCAATAAACAAAGGTTTTTGGTAGCGGTCATAGAGTTGATTCAATGCTGTTCGCAACCCTTTGGGATCGATCTGCCAGCCCCATTTACTGCTTGGCAAATAGGGGTTTTTGATCCCACCAGTAATCAAATTCCCGACAGCACTTTCCAATCGTTCTGGATGCGCGCTGACTGCACTGGACATATAGTAACTAAAGGAAACAAAATCCACAGGGTTTTCCCGGATGACTTCTAAATCTCCTGGTTCGATCACCAATTCCACTCCTTTTTCTTCAAACATGCGGTTGGCATATGCTGGATAATAGCCTCTTGCCTGCACATCACTGAAAAAGAGTGAGGTTCGTTGACTTTCGACTGTTTTTTGGACATCGTCCGGATCACAGCTGTACGGCGTTAATAATTGATAGCTGATCATGCAGCCAACCTTAGCATCGGGAATCAATCGATGGCAATAGTCAGTCACGATTGCGCTGGCGACAAATTGATGGTGCGCCCCTTGGTACTTTTCTTGTTCAATATTAGGATGGCCTTCTTCAATGATCCCAACACTAACATATGGATGGTGTTTGACACAGTTGATTTCATTAAAAGTCACCCAGTATTTGACTTTCTTTTGGTATCGCTCAATCACCGTCTTGGCAAAACGGACATGAAAGTCGATCACTTGCCGATTCGGCCATCCTCCATACTCAGTCACTAAATACAAAGGCATCTCATAATGGGATAGTGATACCACTGGTTCAATCCCATACTTCAAACATTCATCAAAGACTGCGTCGTAAAATGCCAATCCAGCTTCGTTTGGCTCTACCTCATTCCCCTTTGGAAAGATCCGTGTCCAAGCAATTGACATCCGATAGGCTTTGAAGCCCATCTCAGCAAATAAGCGAATATCTTCTTTAAAGTGATGATAAAAATCGATGCCCTGTCTTTTCGGATAGTATTTCGTGCTGTTAGGATCCTGTGCTTCTGCAACTTGCTGATGAGTCATCATATGCCATTGGTCAGTCCAACGTTCTTTCGGCATTGAGGAATCGAACAGATAGACATCAGAAACCGACAAGCCTTTTCCATCGATCCCAGAGCCTCCTTCAACTTGGTTGGCAGCTGTTGCTCCCCCCCAGAGGAAATCTTTTGGAAAATAACTTTTCATTTTACTTGCCTCCTTTCAAAAATGATTCGTACGCCAACGCTTCCCCATTCGTGGCGATCACTTGCTGATAATACGCAAAACTAGCTTTTTTCTTGCGGGAAAGATCTCCGCTACCATCATTTTGCTTATCGACATAGATAAAGCCGTATCGTTTTTCCATCTCTCCTGTCCCCGCAGAAACGATATCGATCGGTCCCCACCATGTATAGCCTAGAATCGTTGCGCCATCTTTGATCGATTCCGCCATTGCCTTTACATGGTCTTTCAAATAAGCCATCCGTTCTTCATCGACGATCGATCCATCTTCATTGACAACATCCTTTAAACCAATTCCGTTTTCAACGATAAATAATGGTTTTTGATAGCGATCAGTCAATTCGCTGCAAACATAGCGTAATGCTAACGGATCGATCGGCCATCCCCAAGCAGTTTCTTTTAGGTAAGGATTCTTTTTCCCCAATAATCCGCCAGTATTGCCTAAAATTTTCATGCCCGCTTCATGCAATGAGCTGCGGTAAAAACTAAAGCCTAAATAATCGCAGGTCCCCGCTTTAATGATCGCTAGATCTTCTTCTGTAATGTCCAGCAACAGATCATTATCCTTCACGATGCGGTCGAAGTATTCAGGATACGCTCCTCGCAATTGCACATCACTATAAAACAAAGAACGACGGCGCAGTTGATACGATTCAAAAACATCTTGCGGGTTGCACGTTGCAGGATAAATCGGACTCAGTGACAGCATACAGCCAATCTGATTGTTTTCATCTACTGCCTTCCCATTCAGAACTGCTTTGGCACTTGCAACAAACATATTATGACTCGCTTGATAAAGTGCCTGTAATTTTTCTTCTTCAGTCTCGAAAGAAAACACATCGATACCTGCTGCGAGTAAAGGGATCGTATGGGTATGGTTGATTTCATTGAAAGTCATCCAATATTTCACTTTCCCTTTATAGCGTGCAAAAACCACTTTTGTATACCAATCAAAAAAATCGATCAGTGCACGATTTTGCCAACCACCATATTTCGTTACCAAATGCAGTGGTGTCTCAAAGTGAGCTAACGTAACAACTGGTTGGATCCCTTTTTCATTCAAGGCATCAAATAAATCATCATAAAATTGTAAACCTGCTTCATTCGGTTCCGTCTCATCCCCATTCGGAAAAATGCGACTCCAAGCAATTGAGGTACGCAAACACTTCAAGCCCATTTCCGCAAACAGTTCAATGTCTTCTGGGTACCGATGATAAAAGTCGATGGCTTCATGGCTCGGATAAAAGTTTTCCTCTTCAAGCTGCAGTGAAACTTGCTCAATACGTTTTTCACCAACTGGTAAAATATCTGCTACGCTTAATCCTTTTCCTCCTTCCAAATAAGCTCCTTCGGCTTGATTTGCGGCGATTGCGCCGCCCCATAGGAAATTTTTTGGAAATACACTCATGAAATCGCTCCTTTTAATAAATCATTTGCTACCAATGCGGTAACGTCTTTTTTCGCTTGATCCACAACTGTCAATGCATCTTCTTTGATCACACTGGTAAAGACCAACATGGTTGTCGGATCATATCCTTTTTCAATAATTTTTGCTAAGTCAAAGGTGCCAATTTTTTGCCCCTTCACGACTTGATCCCCTTGTTTCACCGAAATCTCAAACACGCCTTTTGCTAAATCAACCGTGTCTAAGCCGATATGAACCAACACTTCCGTCCCAGCAGCTGATTGGATCCCAAAAGCATGTCCAGTTGGAAACACTGTCACAACCGTACCAGTAAGTGGCGCATAAATATCGCCGGCTGATGGATAAACGGCTAATCCATCTCCCATTGCTCGAGAAGAAAATACTTCATCTTTGACATCATCAAGCGTGATCGCTTCACCAGCAACTGGTGTCATCACTTGCAGCCCTGCACCTTCTTCTAAAACAGGTTCTAGCGTTTCTTCAAATCCTAATACATAGGTCAAAATAGCAGTACCGAAGAACGCAAAGGCAATGCCGATCAAATAGTACACAAAGGTGTTCCCAAAGAAAGCTGGCAATGTCGTCAATGCTGGAAAAACATAGACGATGGCCTTGGTTTGCATCATGCCCATAAACGCACCAGCAATGGCACCAACGATGGTTTGAGCAATCAACGGCTTTTTAAATTTTACCGAAAGTCCATAGACGATGGGCTCTGTAATTCCTCCAAGCAATGCTGGAAGCAAGGAAGATAGCGCCAGGCCTTTGGTTTCTTTTCTGCGAGAGCGTAAAAATACACCTAAAGCAACCCCAGCACTCGCAAATGTTGCTGCTGCGATCATCGGGCGCAGCGTATCATAGCCATATACCGCTAGGTTATTGACCATGATTGGTACAACTCCCCAATGGATCCCGATCATTACTAAGAATGTCCAACCGCCACCGATCAACAAGCCAGCCAACAGCCCACTCTTATCGCTGATAAAGTTCATGGCATTGCCTAAACCGTCCCCAAGCATTACACCGACCGGTCCAATGATCAAAACGGTCAGAGGCACCATGATCAAAAGAGCCACTAGCGATAGAGCAAAAATCTCGATACTCTTAGGAATGATCCGTTTGAGTAGGCGTTCCAAGTGCGAGTAGATATAGATCGAAACGATCGCTGGAATCACGGTACCCGAATACCCCATCAGCACAGCTGGGATGCCAAAGAAATCAACCGTCACACCGTTTTCCGTCACCATTGCTGTAAAATTCGGCTCCAGCAACGCCCCAACGATTGCTAAAGCAATAAACATATTGACTTTGAAAATCCGCGCTGCACTGATCGCTAAAAATAAAGGCAAGAAATAAAAGACACTATTGCCAGCAGCAGCTAATATTTTATAGGTGCTTCCTTCTGCGTCCATCAAATGATAGGTCGTAAAAACAACTAGTAAAGCTTTCAACATCCCTGCCCCTGCAAGCGCAACAATGATTGGATTAAAGATCGCAGACAATACATTGAAGAATCGGATAAATACATTGCCTTGTTTTTCTGTTGATTCTTCGGCATCTCCATCACTTTCCAAAGCGTTTTGGATCGAATACTTGCTCATGATCGTTTGAAAAACATCTGCCACATGATTCCCGATCACGACTTGAAACTGGCCATTTCCTTCAATGACTGACAATACCCCATCAAGCTGCTGAATTTTGTTCTTATTTTTTCGTGCCAACTCGACATCTTTCAACTTAAAACGCAATCTAGTGATGCAATGATACAGGCTAACGATATTTTGTTCCCCACCGACCTGTGCTATAATTTCACTAGCAAGTTTTGAATAATCTTTTGCCAAATGACTCACTCCCGTGTTTGATTTATAAAGCGCTTTATGGCGTTACTATAGCAGATTTTTTTCTCACACCTGCGAAAGTTCGCAATTTGGAAACTGCTTACAAGAAAGGAAAGAAAATGGGCCTCTTAATCATTCGTTTATTGAATCTTTTAAATAATGCACCCACTGATTCCACCAACTACTATATCGGTTTGACCATGATCAACTATTACGATCAGATCCAAACTCTAAGTATTGGTGAATTCGCCGCTCTTTGCCATGTGTCAAAGTCAACCGTTTCAAAATTCGCCCGTACCTTAGGCTTTGATGACTATGGTGATTTAAAAGACAACGCAGCTTTCATCGAGAACCGCTTCAACAATCCGCTAAATTATCGCTCGAATATTTTGTCTGCTTTGGAGCAAGAAGGCGTAGACTCCTATTTTGACGCAGTGATACAAGACATCGATTATCTGCGGCATCATCTTGATCTGCCAGCCATCGAACGGGTCGCACAAGCAATTGTTTCGCATAAAAATGTCTTTGCTTTTGGAATATTATTCTCAGAATCGGCTGCTATTGATTTCCAGATCAAACTAGCTTACAACGGCAAGTTCATTCGGACCTTCCAAGACGATCTCGTACAGGAAGAAATCATCAAATCTGCCGATGAAGAATCGCTTTTTATTATTTTTACCAATTCCGGTGACTACCTGACCAAGCAACAAATTCGAAATGGAACGCCTCGAAAAGATTTCTTTGATCGAACCAAAGCCAAAGTCATCGTGATCACCGCCAACCCACAGATCTCGGAACTTCCCTTTGTCCAAGAAGCAATCATCTTCCCTCATCAAACCCATTTCCAAACCCATGCCTTTATGTATCAGTTCATCATGGATTTGATCGTATCGAAGTTCAAGCAGTTGACTGATCGAAAGCGAATGTAGTAATGACCCTCCATTATAGAAGAAGTGCATTTCTTCCATAATGGAGGGTTCTTTGTGAATGAGATGTCTCATTCATTCGTAAGCGTCACGCATTTATTCCTAGTTTCTTTGAAATTTTTTTAATCCTAGGCTGATATTTATTAAATTTCTCCTCATTTATGTTTTTTGTTTCACAAACTTCACTTCGGTATGGTATAATCATTTTGTTTTTAAGAAAACTATGGGAATACAAAGGAGAAGGAAACATGAAAAAAACTAAAATCACTTTAATCGCTGCATCATTGCTTATGGGAGGCACTCTTTTAGCTGCATGTAGTTCAGATAACGACACAGCTGCAAGCTCATCATCAACAGCAGCTTCAACTGCTGCATCAACTGAATCATCAGATGATGTTGTTTCAACTGCTTCTATCAGTGACCAAACTTCAGTCATTGAAAAAGCATTGGGTGCAGATGGTAACTGGATCGTTGCTGTAACTGCTGACATGACATTTGATAACGATGTAACCGTTGATGGCGAATTCCATGATAAAGGCGATGACTCAGCTGATATCTACCGTAAATTTGCATTGTACTCACAAGATGAAGACCGCAACGTAACAGCTGAGTACACAGTAACTGTTCCTAAATTGATCGTTAACTCAGAAAACTTCAACATCGTTCACGGTGTAATCAAAGGTGACGTTGAAGTGAATGCAAACGGCTTTGTATTGAACGGTGCAAAAGTTGAAGGTAACGTAACATTCACTTCAAAAGAATTCCAAGATTCAGCAACACTTGACGAAGATGGCGCTTCTGTAACAGGCGACGTAACAGTTAGCGAATAATCTTTCACTGGATTTCTGTGAAATAGATGAAGAAAAAACGAGGTTGACAAGTTGATCATTGATCCTTGTCAACTTTTTTTTGTTTTTTTATAAGCAATTGCATCCGCTCTCATTACTAACATTGTGTAAGTAAGAACAAAGCACAAGAAAAAAACTGGCTTGCTTACGCAAAACCAGCTTCTTCTTTAGGCGCTTATTCTTCAATAACTGCCCACTTGTAATCGTATTGCGCACCGGCACCGTGAGAAACGACCCCTTTTACTTTTGGTGCACGTAAATGAGCTTCAACGTTTTGGTACACAGGGATAACCCCTTGTTGATCCATAATGATTTTCTCTGCATCCAACAAATCTTGCCAGCGGGCATCTGGATTGCCAGCATTTGTCGTGGCAGATGATTTCACTGCTGCATCGTACTCATCGCTTGTCCAACGACCTCGGTTGTATGAATTATCGGTTACAAATAGATCTGTAAAACTGCTGGCATCCGCATAGTCAGCACCCCAGCCACCCATAACGACATCAAAATCACCTGAGTTTGAACGATCAAGGCGAACGGAGAAAGGTACTGGACTTAGGCTAACTTTCACCCCATCAAGCGTATCTTGAATCGCACTTTGAATATATTCAATGGCTTTTTTGGTTGAGTCTGTGTCAGAGGCCAAAATTTCAAAACTTAAAGAATCGATTCCCAAAGCCTCTTTGGCTTTTTCCCAATGTTCTTTGGCTTTTTCTTGATCGTATTCAATGACACTTTCCGCTTCATCGACAAAATCAGTATTATCAGTTGGGTTAAAGGTCATTCCTTTTGGTATCAATCCTGTGGAAGCCAATGAACCATCACCTAAAATCGATGTCACTAATGCATCACGATCGATGGCATAAGAGATTGCTTTACGCAGATCCTCATTGCGAAATGGCGAATCTTCTTCTCGCTGATTCAACTCGATATAGGAAGTACGGGCTAATGGTTCTGACACAAACGCTTCATCATTGGCCATTTGCTGCGCCAATTCTCCTGTTAAGATGACGTCGTCCGCTTGCCCATCCTGGAATAGATTCAAAGAGGTCGATGATTCTTTTACGACACTGACATTGATCGTATCAAGTTTCACCGTATCTTTATCCCAATATTGGTCGTTCTTTTCATATGACCATTCTGTATCGGTTCCTGGACCATCAAAGCCAGCTAACACAAACGGTCCATTGTAAACGGCATTGTCGCTTGTTGAAGCATATTGATCGCCGTTGTCTTCTACGACTGCTTGGCTTTGTGGGAAGAAGGATGGAAATGCCAATAAGTATTGGAAGTATGGCGTAGGTGTCGTCAGCGTGATTTCTAATTCATAGTCGCTGACTGCTTTGATCCCCAATTCTGAGGCATCTTTTTCACCTGCTGTTATCGCTTCGGCATTGGTTACGGGCGCAAATAAGTACGCATATTCAGAACCTGTTTCCGCACTTACGGTGCGTTGCCAGCCAAAGACATAATCCGCTGCTGTTACTGGTTCTCCATTTGACCATTTGGCATCTTCACGTAATTTCAATTTATAGGTCAGACCATCTTCACTGACTTCCGCTAATTCGGCGGCACCTGCTGGTTCGGGCTTGCTATCAGCATCTAAGCGGTACAACCCTTCATACACATTATTTAAAGCACTGAAACTGATCGTATCGGTGGCTAAGGATAGATCGGCACTAGGCATTTCTTGTTGAACCACAACATTAAAAATTTGTTCGGCAGCTGCTGTTCCACTACCACTTGAACTTTCACCTGTACTTGATGTCCCTCCTGTTGAGCAACCTGCTAATACGATTCCACAAACAGCGATGACACCATATCCCCATTTTTTCTTCATCTTACCTACCCCTTATGAAAATCCAAAATTTTCAGAATTATTACAAAACTCTGAATGTAAATAAGATTTTAATAAATATTAATTATAAAAGCAAGCTATTTTTCTCATTTTATTATTATTTATTTTTTATGTTAACGCTGCATGTTATTATTTATGACACAAAAACAAAAAACACAAAGCGAAAGAGATCGCGCTTTGCGTTTTTTTATCTTTGGATAGAAAAGTGGATTACTCCATTTTATAGCTTTGACGCGTCACTTTACCCTCTCGTACCGCAGCGATAATAGTTGGAATAGCCCCAATCGCCGTAAAGAGATAGACCAGACCTAAGTTCCCGTAATATTGACTCGCTTCCAAATACCCTTCACGAATCAAATCAGGTAAAATACGGAAAGCGTAGAAGACATCAACGTCCGTGTAATAATTCGCTACACTGATCGACCAGTCGATACGATTCCCGACATAGACCATAATGATCATGACGATGATACTACTAATAATACCTTTTGTACTGAGTTTTCCACCTAATAATTCATACCCTTTGATGGCACAGATCGCCATTGCGATTCCAGACAATGCAGCTACATATCCCAGTTGTCCTAATAAAATAATTGCGCCGGCACCAATCAGTGAGCCAAGAAACGCGCCCACTGTTCCAGCTAGCCAATTTTCTTTTTTCTGCCCTTTTTCCCGTTCTTGTGCAAGGACCGCTTCTTGTTGTTTCTTAAAGCAAGCTTCACACGCAATGACGGGAGTGCCGCCAATAGCATACAGCGAAACCGGCTCAGTGATCGTTCCGCAGAAGGTACAAGCATTTTGGTAACCTTTCGTCTTCAAGAAATTTGTCAATTGGTCCAATGCAGTACGGATCTTGTCCACAGTTTTCCCTGCAGTCATCGCTCCGCGTAATGTATAGGCAACTTGATATCCTTGGATCACACAGTCGGTGATCTCTTTTGACTCACTTAAAACTTCTTTGACTTCTTCTTGGTTCGGAAGTTCCCCCTCTTTGCTAAGGGAAAAATGAGCCACAAGAGAATAACTATTGTTATTCTCTTGAACTAAAAAAAGTTTATAACTATGATACGTTCCATAAATCACCCCGGTGGAAGTATCAACTGAGAGCCCCAACGGCTCGGCAAATTTGGTCAATGTCTTCTCGATCTTCTTATTCATTTTTCTCCTTCTTTCCAACAAACACTTACCTTTTTAGGTATAGCTAAAAGTTTAAGGAGAGTAGAAATGAAAGTCAATCAATTTGTTCAAAAAACCTAGTTTTTTTATTTATTCTGTGACAAATCGCCGCAATGCATCAGCAACCCCATGGTCTGTATTGCTAGCCGTCACAAAATCAGCTTTTGCTTTGACCAAATCGGGCGCATTCTCCATCGCAACACCGATACCGGCTGAAGCAATCATTGGCAGGTCATTAAAATTATCGCCGATCGCTAAGGTTTGCGCCAGCGGCACTTGGAAATAGGCCGCTAATTCATTTAGCACCTTATCTTTTCCCACAGCTTGATGAGTGACTTCCAAATAATTCTCTTTGGATAAATAAAAGGCGCTTTCTAAAAAGTCAGCGTTCTGGCAGGCAGCATGAAGCGCTTGGATTTCTGCCGTTGTGCCGATCAAAAGAAACTTATGTACCTCAAAAGCTTCTTGTGCCAACAGTTGTTCCAATGAAGTTTCCAAAGGGGTCTCTTTGGTGATCGCCGCTTCTGCCTGTGCCCACTGATCCACTCTTTCGCAATACCACTGATCACCAGAGTAGACATTGATCGAAACGGCAGGAAAATCAGCTTTGATGCGAGCAACCAAAGTCTTTGCTTCTGCTTTTTTGACCTCATGACTAAATATTGGTACAAGCGTACCCGTATGATCGTACCGTCCAATCAGGGCACCGTTGTAGCAAGCCAAGGGCCAGTCTTCTATCTCTAATTCTTCAGCTATCGGTAGCATTCCTTTCGGGGAGCGAGCGGAAGCCAAAACAAAAGGAATCGCTTGCTGCTTCAACCGTTTGATTTCTTCAATCAAAACCGGATCGATTTGATGTTTATGATCCAAGATCGTCCCATCGATATCACTTAAAATAAACCCAATCTGCTTTTTTTCCAAATAAACCATCCTTTCCCATTCCCCATCCTTTTTACGAAAGCGAATTGATCCATCGCTTTCGACCAAAACAAGCGCCGTTTCCATAAAACGAAAACAGCTTTCTTGTCCTTCTTTGCTTCCAGTTTACCATACTAGCCAATGAAAAAAAGAGTGCATCGCTGCACTCTTAGGAAGTATAGATATAAAACTCGATTTCCTTCTTGATCGGCTTTTTGATCCAGCGTTTCACAGCAGCTGCCCGCTTCAAGCCCATATGCTCATAAAAACCGTAATTACAAGTGGTATCGGTATAAAGGAAAAACGGAGCTGTTTTATCATGCTGGACCATCGCTAAGAAGGAAGTAAAGAGTTGCTTGCCTACACCCAATCCTTGTGTTTTGGGACTAACGGCAAACAAACCAACTTCGGTCTGAAAAGGAATTTGTAAGTCTTTCAACATCGCTTGATTTAACTCAGCCACCTCTTTGGCATAATGCAGCAGCGTGTTTCTCCCTTGATTAGAAAGCATTAAGCAGCCAGCATGCCACATCGTTTTCCCCCAATAGCGCATTGGATGAAGCTTCTTCCCTCTTTTACTGTCTGCTAATAAGATACCGACAGCTTCACCATTTAAAAGAGCCACACGTGAATAGGTAGCACGGGCAAGTTCATAACACAAAAAGACATGAGCAAAGTGTTTGGCGGTCTTCGGGTCAAATTGCTTGTCGTAGTTCCAGCTATCAATAATTACTTGCACAAGCGCAGGCAGATCTTCTCGTTTAAATGGTCGATATGTTACTTGTTTATTCATTCTATCTTCCTCCCAGTAGTTGACTATCTTTAGTATAAAGTTTACAGTAACTGTAAAGTCAAGGAGGAGCGCCATGAAAACCAAATTAAAAGTATCGGAAATGGCACGCTTAGCGCGAATCAATCCTCGGACACTCCACTATTATGACGAGATTGGGCTATTTCAACCAAACAGCAAAGACGAGAACGGGTACCGGTATTATTCCCTTGATCAACTTTTGGATCTCGGATTGATCCTGTCATTGAAAGAATTATCGATGCCCTTAAAAGAGATTCAAACAGCGTTGCAGGGGGATGCCGAGACCATGAGAAACTTATTGGAAGCCAAGCGGCAAACCATCGATGAAAAAATTCAGCAGTTGACCAACATCCAAAAAATCATCGAACGAAAAGCAGCGGACTTGCGTCTGGCTGCAGAAAAAACTTCCCCCTTCACCTTGAAGGAACTGCCAGAGGAGTATTTCTCCCTTAGTCCTAGATTAAACGGCAGCAGCATCCCAGAGATGATCACCCAAGCCTACGACCTTTTGATGGCACAGCCTTATCTTTTCTCGAATAACGAATACGGTTTTATGATTCGGACGAACAAAGACAATACGCAGGACATCGACTACGTTTATGTGCGGCAAGAAGAACCACAACGAGCTTCCTTCGTGAAACCGGCAGGTTGCTATTTTACCACCATTTATCAGGGGGATGACGAAGGATTGAAGCAGTTCTATCAAAAACTCAAGCAGCTGATTGCAGCGCACCAATGGCAAATCGATGACTACTTCTATGAACGATCGATCCATGAAACGACCCTTAGCAACGAGCAAGCTTATTTGACAGAGATCCAAGTACGGATTTTATCTGAGGAATAAGGATTCGTCTAAACAACACTAAAAAGTAAATGAAAAAACGCAACGACCACGAGCAGTTTCTTTCGCCTCGTCGTCGTTGTGTTTTAATTAAATCAAATGGTTTTCTTTCAACAGATCGCCAATGTAGGTATGTTCGGTTTTCTTAACGAAGCCTTCCAATAGTTTCCGTTCGATAAATGGTAGCTCCATTTCCGTGATTTTTTTCTTATCGGTCAGATAATAGACAGCTTTGGCCAAGGTACGCAGATCATAAGCGGAAGCAAACACTTCTGGTACCCCGCGTTCCACATCTAATAGCTGATAAACAGCCTCCATTGCAGTCCGAACGGAATACTCTGTTGTAAAAACAGTGTCTCTTTCAGTCTCTGCGAAATTACCGATAAAAGCTAAGTTTTTGGAGCCATTTGGAATAACCAATGGCCGATCCCCTGGCTCACGCAGCATGAAGTAGGAAGTGATAAACGGCATGTAAACCGGAACTGCCACACTTGATTCTTTTGAAATGCGTTGGATTTCTGCTTCCGGCACGCCTAAATGGTAAAGCAGTTCTTGCACGATTTCTTGTCCAGAACATTGCTCAATTGGTTTTTTGATGTAGTTTCCTGGCGTATTTGACAACAAGCCATACACCCATGTGATCGTTTGTTGGTCTTTTTGTTCTTTAAAGTGCGGTTGGCGATGGGTCGCAAAGCTCATCATCCAATTGGAATCTTTGATGGTGATGATCCCCCCAGTGACGATTCTGCCTGTTCGCAACTTGCGATGGGTCAATTTTTCTAAATAAGGTTCAACATCAAAATTTTGCCAAGTGACAGTTGCCGAAACAAACCAGCTTTCTTCAGGTAAGTTTTCATAAAAGACTTCTGGATGACCAAAATCAGGCGATTGCGCCGCCAAGTTTTTCCATAAACGCCAGCTACCACCAGGTGCTTTTGAGATAGGCGCTGGAGTATAATGGTCCCCTTGCGTGGAACTTTCAGTGATCGATCCGTTGGTAACAAAGACCAAGTCATCTTCTGACAAAGGAATTTCTTCGATTGCCCCCGCTTTTTCTAGCACAAGTTTTTGAGCAACTTTTTCCTCGCCCACGATCCGAACATCGATATTGCTGACTGTGCATTCATATTGGAAGTCGACTCCTTGTTCTTCCAAATAAGCAAGTAGTGGTTTGACCAATGACTCATATTGGTTGTAACGGGTAAATTTTAACGCGGTAAAATCAGGCAAGCCATCGATATGATGCACAAAACGCAACACATAGCGACGCATTTCAATCGCCGAATGCCATTTTTCAAAGGCGAACATCGTACACCAGTATAGCCAAAAATTGGATTCAAAGAATTCTTCGCCAAAAACATCTTCGATTTTTTTCCCGATCAATTGATCTTCTGAAGTCATAAATAATTGAGTCAATTCTTTTTGTGCTGTAGCAGACAAGGTAAATTCTCCATCATCTGCTGCTCGTTGGCCGCGATTGTGGATGATCCGACAGTTAGACGAATTTGGATCATCGTGATCCAACCAGTAAAACTCATCTAACACCGAAGCATCTTCCACCTCCAAAGACGGAATCGAGCGAAATAAATCCCACAGACACTCAAAATGATTTTCCATTTCTCGACCGCCGCGGGTCACAAATCCATCATGGGGAATGAATTTTCCGTCTAATGAACCGCCTGATAAAGAAAGTTCTTCAAGGACGTGGATTTTCTCACCCGCCATATGGCCGTCACGGATCAAGAAGACTGCCGCAGCAAGTCCTGCTAATCCACCACCAACAATATAGGCTTCTTTCTTTTCGACATCTTTCGGTTTTCTGCTTCTTGCAAAAGCTTCGTAATTTCCGTTCGTATATCTCATGTAGATCCCTCCTAATATTGGTACGTTTTTATGGTATCAGTAACTATTTTTTTTGACAAAAATTTGTACTAGTAAAATCAAGTGATTTTGACAAATCGGCCTTTTTGTCAAAAAAACAAGGGCAAAGTCCCACCTTTTAGAAGATCTGCGCCCAGCACAAAAAGCGCCCCTAAGAAAACTGATTGCAGCTTTCTTAGGGGCGTTTCTAACAAAGGACAAACCCTTTGCCTTTTCAATAAAATATTTATTTCACGCGTAGAGCGAAGCTAGCAGTCGAAAAGCCTGATTGTGCTTCGGTGACTGTATAACCCGTGCTTGGCGCATGGATATAGCTTGTATTACTTGTAGCGATCGCTACATGGTAGGTATTCCCTTTTTGACCCCAGAACAGCAAGTCGCCAGCTTGTGCTTGCGAGACAGGAATGATCGTCCCTGCGCTTTCTTGTGGGACTGTCCAATCACCGATGTTTTTGCCCGTCACTTTTAAGAAGACGTAGCGTGTAAACCCAGAACAGTCGAAGACATCTGGTCCTTTGCCTCCCCATTGATAAGGAGTGCCGATATGTTTTCTAGCTTCTGCAACGATCGCTGCTCCGTTCACGCTCATCGGAACATTAGTATTGCCTGCGTTGTTATTGTTGCCAGGAGTCGTCGCACTGACTTCTTTGACATATGCTGCAGATACCCAGCCACCAGTTGATAACTTATACCAAGTGGTATTGCCATTGACTGACGTGCCTTGTTTTTGAGCCACTGCTTTGAAGGTCGCATTACTGTCCAAACTGCTGACCACACTTGCAGAAGTCGATGCATTTGAGCGCACATTCATCCCAGTGGTTGTTTGGAACGTCTTATTGATGGCTTGCTCACTCGCATTGCTTGAGCCGTTTGATGAACCAGTATTGTTTGAACCTGTGTTTGAATTATTGTTATTACTTGTATTTCCAGAACTAGACGTGACGTCACGCACATATGCCGCTGTGATCCAGCCACCAGTCGATACTTTGTACCAAACATTGGTGCCGCCAACGGATGTGCCATTTTTCTGGGCAACGACCTTCACCGTCGTGCTGTTGCTTAGGCTGCCAACGACACTGCCGCTTGTTGACGCACTCGAACGAACATTTAATGCCGCTGTTGTTTTCACGTTCTTGCTGATAGCCGTTTCTGCAGAAACACTTGTATTGCCGCCAGAAGAACTATTGCCTGTGGAGCTACTGGAAACATCTTTGACATAGGCTGCCGTGATCCAACCGCCTGTGGACAATTTGTACCAAGTGGTCGTGCCATTCACCGATGTCCCACTCTTTTGTGCAACGACCTGTACTGTCGCATTACTGCTCAAACCGCGTACGACACTAGAACTTGTCGTTGCATTTGAACGGACGTTCAATGCAGTAGTCGTTTTCACTGATTTCGAAATTGCTTTTTCCGATGAAGAAGACGACGAATTGGACGAGCCTGTATTGGCAGAAGAAGAGCCTGAGGTGCTCTTCACATAAGCCCCTGAGATCCAGCCGCCTGTTGATAGCTTATACCATATTGTATTGCCATTCACTGAGGTACCGTTCTTTTGAGCCACCGCAGTGATTGTTGTATTTGCTCCTACACCACTTACGATAGAGGCACTTGTTGAAGCATTTGAACGAACATTCAGTGAAGCTGTTGTTTTAAATTGTCGATTGATCGCCGTTTCAGCTGACGATCTGGCAAGAGTAGCAGTTGTGTTGGTTGATGACGAAGCGTTCGTCGTTTCGGTCGCATGAGCAAGAGACGTAAAGACACCTGATGTTGATGCTAACGCTGCTGTGATACCCAATCCTTTTTGTACGAAAAGGGACCGTTTTTGTTTCACTAAACGCTTCCGTTTGATTTTCCGAGATTCCAATAAAACACCCCCTGTACCCCATTTTAACAAAAATTAATATTTTTTGATATTGTTTTCGTTTTGTATTTTTTTAATTTGCGTTTAATAAAACGTGTCATTTATTTTCCTGCGTTATTCTTTTTAATCACTTTCTCTTTGACGCTGACCGTTGGCACTATATTTACAAAGATTTCTATAAACAACAAAAAAATGCTATTTCATTCAACGTTATTTTAATTCGCGAATAAAAACAGGATTTTTTTTACAAACAAACCCACTTTTTGAAAATCAAGACTGTTATTTGAATAACATTTCTTTCCTGATCCCCTTTTTCAAAAATCGATACTAAAATCACCCATTTATCATTCCTTTTTTACACACGGGATTCTGTGAAAAAAGTTTTTTCAAAAAGAATGCTTCTTTTACCAGTGTGATCGACGCTATGATGAAATCCTGTTACATCGCTTCCAACTGGATACGAATTTTTTGATAGAGAAGTCCCTCACTTCTACCGAAAGAAATATTTTCACAATGTATTTCATACGAAAGTTTATAATACCAAGGAGAAAACCAAGAATTTGCATAAGTTTGTGAAATTATGCTATACTAAAAAAAAGGAAGAGGTGACCGAGTATGAAAACAAAGACGAAAGAAAAAGTTTATGCTGAACGACAACATAACTACAAAACGAAAAAAGAAGAGATTTTCAAAAAAGCCCTAGATTCCGTACCGACCACAGACAAGAAAAAAGAAGAACAGAAAAAGAAAGCGTAGAATCCTGCGTTTTCTTTTTTTGTTGATCTGTATAAAGACGAGGCTTCGCCGAAGGGTGGCGAGTCTCGTCTTTATTGTAATCGAAAAAAAAGCAGGCTATGATACTTTCTATCTCAACCATTGTCAATTCACCTTGAAAATCACCGAATGACTACCATCAATGCAATAAAGGGAAACTCTTCCTCAAAAGAAGCGACAGTTTCTTATTCCAACGGGTCTTAAACACAATATTTAGTAGGCGAAAACACGTTCCTACAATATATTGTGGATAAACCTGTTGAAACTGTGCATAACTAAAAAGCCTGCGATTTTTTTGCAGACTTTTTAGTTATTGACATGCTTGAATTAATCTAGAGATAAATAATAGCTCACATTATCTGGTAACGGTTTAAAGCCATTCTTTTTGTAAAAATCCGCTGCGGGCATACTTTCTTCGGTATCTAACAGGATCGTTGGAATCTCTTTCTTGAGCAGATCCTCTTTGATCATTTCTAAGAAAGTGGAACCCAAGCCCTTTCCTTGGTGCGTGCCTGTAATTAAAAAGGTGTCGACCACATACTCTTTTCCTTGATACCAGGGCTTGATAAAGCCCAATGAAAGACCAATCAATTCATTCGATGCTCGGTTTGTTAGTCGATAACCAATAAAAGTATTCATTGCCATCATTGATGATACATAGTCGGTGATTTGCGGCACTGTCAATTGGTCATTCCATGGTTCTGCTGAAAATACAGCAATATAGTGGTCCACGACTTCTGCTAAATCTGCCGTTGTTAATTCACGCATGCTTACGTTCTTTTCCATCCTATCTCCTGCTTCCCTTTCTATTTCGGTCGAGCCTATACTCGAAGAATCCACTAATTTTTGTGCGTGTATCAATCATCGATTCGTTTTGCATAGCCATTGCCATAACTGATATAACGGTGCTTTTGGTTGACGGCCAATTTTTTATGAATCTCTGCTTCGAGATCAATGGAAAGGATTTCTGCTAACCCAAGAAGATAAATCGCCACATCCGCCAATTCTTCTCCTACCTCTTGTTGCTTCCGATAGGCATCAAAGGCCTCCCCTATTTCACCATATAAAGCCAAAAACTCTTTTTCAATATTGGTGACATTGAATTGGTGATCAATCTTGTTTTGATAAATCGCTTTTTGCATTTCTGATAGTTTCATAGTCGCTCCTTTTGGGATAGTATACCATTTAATTAAAATTTAAAATAGAAACTTAGTAAAAAAATCACCTCAAAAAATAGTGACCCCAAAACGTTAGAATTTTGATCTAACTTTTGTAGGTCACTATAATATAGGATTCCCTTTTTTTATTCTGCCCGCTCCAATTCAGCAGATTTGATTGCAACCCGTTGAGCGATTTTTAGAAATGGAAAATAGATTGCTACACAGACGACGATGATGATCACTTGAACCAAAACAACTTTAAAATCCCCTTTTGATGCCAATAATGCACTAAGAATTGGCGGTGTCGTCCAAGGAACCATGACTGAAAGTGGCTCAATGAATCCTACTGCGGTAGCAAAGTAGCCAATCAACGTCGCAACAATTGGACTTGCAACGAAGGGAATGATCATTGGTAAATTGAAGACGATCGGTAAACCAAAGATGATTGGCTCGTTGATATTAAAAATACCCGGAGCTAAGGATAGATTGACGACATCCCGAAAAGGTTGGTAATTGCGGACGAATAAGAGCACTGCAATGATCAAACTGATCGTAAATCCAGTCCCGCCTAGTTGTGCGAAAACCGTCACGAATGCTGAATTTAAGATATTGGGCGGCGCAGCACCGTCCTGCACGGCTTGCATGTTTTCATTCATATTGACTAACAGCAACGGATCTAACAAGGTGCCATTGATGACGGTTTGGTGAATGCCTAAAGTAAACAGAAAGTTGCCCGTTGAATAGATGATCAAGAAACCAAAAATCGATGTGTTCAATAAACGCAGTGGTTCTTGGATCACTGTTGAAATGATTTGAATCAGGTCGGTATCAAATGCTGCTAGCACGGTCGCAACTACGGCAAAGAAGGAAATCACTAAAATAGCAGGGATCAACGTACTGAAGGATTTGCTGACAGCAGGAGGAACTTGATCCCCTAAATTGATTTTTAAGTGCTTGTTTTCTGATAGCCGAATAAATAATTCCGTGGCAACTAGCCCACAAATGATTCCAGAAAACATCCCTTTGGTCCCGACATCATCAAACAGCATCACACCACTGATGGTCACTTCTGCTTGGGCGCCTTCTGGCATCACGGCATGAGCCATCGCCAACATGACCACTAAGCAAGTCGTTGCCACAAAAGTTGCATTGATAGCGCTTGGATTATTTTTGTTGCGACAAAGGAAGTAGGCGATCATCGGAGCAATCAGCAAACCGGCGATATTCAATGTTCCATTGGTGATGGAATTGCCAAACACTTGCATTCGCGCCAAGGCAGCCCCTTCTAAGAACCACGGAAAGAAGACATTATTAAACAACACAGCGATCCCTGCGATAATAAAGGCAGGCATTAAGGTCGCAAACGCATCACGAAGACTTTTGAGATGAACCTGATTGCCGAGACGGACCGAAAACTCTGTAAATTTATCTAAAAACGTGCGCTTTTCTGCTGCCATTTTCTGTTCCTCCTATTCTGCATATGGGTTTGTATAGATCGTACTACCATTCGTTTTGATCACTTCTTTGAACCATTCATACGATTTTTTCGGCACACGTTTCATATCTCGCAACTCATGATTGCCACGATTGACATACACAAGTCCGTATCGTTTCTCCATATCACCTTGAGAGCTCAAAATGTCGATCAGTCCCCAGCCAAGATAACCAAGACAGACCACTCCATCTTCCACCATCGCTGCAAACATCGCTCGAATATGCTCTTGATGGTAGGCAATCCGGTAATCATCTTGAATCGGTTCGTTGCCATTCCAATGCTCTCTGACACCAATTCCGTTTTCAATCGGAAACACTGGCAACCGGTACCGCTGATAGACTTTATTTAAGACATCACGGAAGCCGAGCGGATCAATTTGCCAATTCCATTCCGTCGTTTCAATATACGGATTGTCTTGTTTTCCAAAAGTCATGTACCGATTTGGCGGCGTTCCTTCAGGGATTTTTTCAGCGTTCAAGGTAGAAGAAGCATAATAGCTAAAGGCAATGTAATCATTTTTCTGCGCTGCGATCGCTTCTAATTCCCCAGGTAAAATATTCATATTGAGTTGATGATTTTTCACGTATCGGTCTTGTGCTGCCGAATACTTGCCGTGCGCATAGCAATCTAATAAAGTAAAATTCGCAAATTCATCAAACTCTCTTGCTGCTTTGATGTCTTGTGGACGACAAGTCGCTGGATACGCTTCAGAATACGCCAGCATGCCGCCAATCTTCGCATTTGTTGTTTCATGAAGATAGTTACAGATCTCTGCATGGCAAACCATGACATTGTGGAAAATTTGATACAATTCTTCTGTTGTTTCTTCCCCTTCTAAATAGCCGCTGATCTTAAAACCATGGTCTTGGTGGAAAAGATTTTGTTCGTTAAAGGTTAACCAATAATGGACTTTATCCGCAAAACGATCCACCATTTCTTTTCCAAAGCGAATGAATGCGTCCTTCACTTCTTTACTGATGAAACCGTTATAGGTTTTCGCTAGATGCAGGGGCATATCAAAATGGTACAAACAAATCATAGGTTCGATTCCTCTAGCTAACAGATCATCAATAAAACGATCGTAATAGGCGATCCCTTCTTCATTAAAGGCACCATCTCCATCGTGAACGACCCTTGACCAAGAAATTTGAAAACGATACATGTTCATCCCCAAATCTTGCATATAATCAAAATCTTCTGTATACGCATGATAGTTATCATTTGCTACATGCCAATCGCTAGCCTGTTCCGAAGCTTCCCGTATATCATAAACGGATAAGCTTTTACCACCTTCATTCCAACCACCTTCTGTCTGCATACTGCTGACACTGTTCCCCCAATAAAATGTTGTCATAGTGATTCCTCCATCATTTGTATTCGCTTACAAAACCTATTATAATTAGGTGAAATCGGCATGTAAATTTTTCAAACACACATGTAAAGCTTTTTCTGTACATTTGAATTGCAGTTGATTCTTTAATGATATACCTTGTTTTTATCCCCTTCAAACAAAACTCAAGTCCATGAATTTCTTTACATAAGGAGTGATGACTATGACAAAATACAAAGAGATTGTTGATCAGTTGCGGACGAATATTTATGAAGGTGTTTTTCCAGCTTTATCAAAACTACCGGAACAAACGGCGTTAGCCAAACGATTTCAAACCTCGCGAATGACGATCCAAAAAGCGCTAAATCAACTGAAGCAAGAAGGCCTGATTTCCACCAAAAGAGGTCATGGCACCTATGTCAATTCAGCGACCTACCAAGGACAGATCAATGAGTATATCGGTCTAGTCAACCGATATGGCGGGCGGCATAAAGTGCAAAGTAAAATCATTAGTTTCAATGTTCGTTTCCCAGAAGCCAACGAAATGGATTACTTGTCCTTGCGAGAAAACGAACCTGTTTATGATATCGTACGACTGCGCTATGTTGATAACGAACCCTTTGAATTGGAGTACACGATCATGCCCATCAAAACCATTCCCGATATTGATATGGCGATCCTTGAACACTCGATCTATCGATATATCACTGATTCCTTACACCTCAAAATAGGCCCCGCCATACGTAAAATCCGTGCCGACAAAGCGGATTCCTATGATATCAAATATTTAGAAGTTGATCCCAATGATCCGATCTTAGAATTAGAACAAGTTGCTCGTCTCTCCGACGGGCGGCCCTTCGAATTTTCACAAACTCGTTATCCTTACCAAAATCGTGAGATTTACTATCTTTCTGAACCTTAATGGCAAAAAAACAAGTCTGAAGAAAACTCAGACTTGTTTTTATTGTCTAGGAAAGGTGAACTCGTTAAGATTCTTCGTTTTTTTTCGCCGTTCGCTCGGGACTGACCCAAACGCCGCTACCGTAGCCAAGGATGGTTTTGACGGCTGGAATAAAGGTAGTGACGATCGTTATGGCATTAATCATCCAGTAAAACAGCATGTAAAAAGGGGCAAAGCGGAAATACTTCAGCTTGCTGCGGTTGTCATCCGCCAAAAGGCTGGTAAATAGCTGCATGACCCCTGCAATCATCTCAAAACAAACAAAGAGAAAGGCCATCGTAAACATATGGTAGATCCGCTCGTAATTCCCAGTTGCCCCATAATAAATCAGATAAAAAACAAACAAAGCCGAAGACAACCAGAAAAAGAATGACCAGATAATACTTAAGGACTGATCCACAAACATGGCGGTTCGTCCGATATTTTCAAAAGGGTGTAAGAAAACTTTTTTAAAATTGGTCAACCACACTTCCGTTCCGCCTTTCGCCCAACGTTTCCGTTGCCGATAGAGCATCTTGAGTGTTTCTGGCACCTCCATGAAAAACATCACTCGTGACGCAAATAATGACAACCAACCATGGAATTGGTGGTCCCAGGCAATACTGATATCTTCCGTGGCACGATTTTGTCGAAAGAGACCAACATCCATCAATGCGGCTCTACGATACATTGTGTTGGCACCGCTATAGGCATAGATGACGCCGAAAACGGCTTGCTGGGTTCGTTTGATAATTCCTACGATACTTGAAAATTCAACGGTTTGCGATTTCCCGACGATCGTTGTGCGATTTTGAACGTCCATATTCGCCGTAATGGCAGAGATATTGATGGAATCTTGGCGGATGAAATAATTGACATATTTCCACAATGCATCAGGTTCAGGGACCGTATCTGCGTCGTTGCTCAAAATCAATTCCCCTTTAGCAAACCCTACACCAATATTAAAGGCATGGGCTTTCCCTTGGTTTTTTTCGATACGCAAAACCCTTAGATTCGGGTACTGTTCCATCAATCGATCTAGTATCACAGGAGTTTGATCCGTTGAGCCATCATCCGTCACCAACACCTCATAGTTGCTGTAGTTTAGATTGTTCATTAAATAATGAATCGTGTCTTCAATTACGACTTCTTCATTGTGAGCCGGTACCATAATGGTGATCATCGGCTCGATTTCTTCGGGGATCGGTATCCACTCTAACTGACGATAGCGGAACAAAAAACGATTGCAGATCACCCCGATGAACCAAGCAAAGCCGCCTAAAATGGGATACGTGAACAGAATCATTAAAACAACCGTTAAAAATGTATCCAACCACGGGAACCCAGTATCAAAATTGACAACCATCAGCCCACCCCATTTCTACGGAAAAGTTCTTGGATCTCCGTTTCTCCAATGTTTTGCTCAGGAGTAACGGCATAGTACTTGGCAGCGTGACGCTCTTCTTTCGTTCCGAAGCGTTCTTCGTAAAAAGCTTCTAATACTTCTTTGCGTTTTTCTAAGGCAACTTCGTCATGCATCGATTGCTTTTGCAACAATCGTTTGAAACGCCGGTTGTTCCTCAAGGTCAACAAAGTAAATGTCAGAACCGAGACCAAAAAAGAAATTCCTAGGAACAACGCCAAAAAATCAAAAGTCACTGCTTCTTCCAGATATGTCCGAAAGGCGATCCGATCCGCTAGATTCGGTAAAGTCAGCGGGATGGCCAGCCAGACAAACGGAACCAAGACCATCAGCCAAGCAAGAATCGTCAAAATCGTTTGGCGGGTCTTCAAAGCAGAACGACCTTTTTGAAAATACGCATCGGTGACCAACCGTTCTTTGACTTCTTCCCGTGTCACTCGTTGTTTCATTTTACTCACTCCTTAAAAAGTATTTTTTGCTGTGAAGAAAAAGAAGCAACAAAAGCAAGTCGTCTTTTGATGGACCTGCTTCGTTCTTCTTTTTGACCTACTTGGATTTCTTGCCAACTTTCAACGCATTGAACAGCGTGTGAAATTGGCCTTTAAAGGACATCACTTGCTCAAACACATCTTCCCCATCATTCAGCATCTTGACAGTCACCCAGCCTAATGCTTCGGTGATACCACTAGCCACACTGGCATTGATCGCAGCTCCAGCAACGGTGCCGACTGCTGGGACAAATTTCAAGATATTGCCAACGGCACTGCGTCCAAAACTCACCACCACTAACTCTTTCGAGATACTCTTCGCTAACCCTTCACGCCACGTTCGCCCAAAAATGCGATACAAACGTGCCATCATCGTCATTTGAACCGGCACAAGTAACACTGCATCTGAAAAAGGAATCGGTGAACAGCCGATGATCGCCGCCGTCAAAGAAGCCGCATGGATCGTGCGGTGGGCTTTTTTCCGCGTTTCATCATCTACGCCAACCAAAAACTCTTCAAACACCTGATCAAATTGATCCTTGCTTTTCGCTAACACTTTTTCCGCTTGGGCTTTTGATCCGTCATAGCCTTTCATCACAAGGGCAGCCGATTTTTTCGGCATTCGCATCATGACATCCGCAAAAAAAGAAGTAAACTCCGCTTCTTCTTGCAGCTCCTCTCCCGTTTGACTTTGCTCGACTTGAACGGACTGTTCCGTTAATAATTCATTTTCGTTTTGTTTCTTTTTGCGTTTTATCCATGGTTTTTTCAAAGAAATGTCTCCTTCTTTCGACTCGTTGTTCATTTAAAAAATCAAAGTGAGCCATGATTTTGTTCCTCTTTCTATTTTAGCTCAGGTTTTTCAAGATAGCGAAAATGTAGCTTGAGAGAGCTTACACTTGCTAAAAATGCATATTTGCATCTTAACATTATTTATTTATATTATCGTTTTTTTATGCTATGATACACAAAAGGAGTGGATCAAATGAAAAAGAAATTGAATTGGAAAGTCCTTTTTTATTTAGGCTTATTGACTTACTTTCTTTTAAGCGGTATCTTCGCATTCTTCGGTGTCGAAATACCGTTTCTTTATAAACGTTGATCTTCACGTTTTTCTCAGAACAATATCATTCAAATCTTTGTTCTATACTAAGACAATCCATCATTCTAACATCCATATAATCTAATTAGAAAAGGTGATCTTCTTGTCCATTTTATTTGATCTATTGCAACTACTTGCTGTTATCTGTATCGTGTATTTACTGTTCACAAAAGACCATTTCCTCAAACAATTAACACCTGTTCAGAAAATGGTCTTTATCGTCCTATGTGTTTCTGTGATACTGCCGGCTCTTTATGAATTTATTACTGGGTTTGCCCAGGGATTTTGGGAACGGTTGTAATTGACGGTTCCTTAGAAAACACGCTGTATTTACAAGACAAATAGATAGATCATATCTACCAGTCCTTTCTCCTTTTATTCAAGCAATGAACCAATTCTTTGGTGCTTAGAATACTAAGAAGAGAGGTTTTTTGTCTTTTACTGTGTTAAAGTATTTTTTGAGCGTACAAAAAAAGAACCCCTCAAAAGAGGAGTTCTCAAGGCTTGCTTACATCATGCCGCCCATACCCATTGATGGGTCCATTGCAGGAGCTGCTGGCGCTGCTGGTTCTGGTTTGTCGGCAACGACTGCTTCAGTTGTTAACAATAATGCGGCAACAGAAGCTGCGTTTTGTAATGCAGAACGCGTAACTTTTGTTGGGTCAACGATCCCAGCTTCTAGCATGTTTACCCATTCGCCAGTTGCTGCATTGAAACCAACACCTAAGTCAGCGTTTTTCAATTTGTCGATGATGACTGAACCTTCGTAGCCTGCATTTTCAGCAATTTGACGAACGGGTTCTTCTAATGCACGTAAAACGATTTTGACACCTGTTGCTGCATCGCCATCTGTTTCGATTTCTGCAACTTTGTTGATGACATTGACTAAGGCAGTTCCACCACCAGAGACCATGCCTTCTTCAACAGCGGCACGTGTTGCGTTCAATGCATCTTCAATACGTAATTTCAACTCTTTCAATTCAGTTTCAGTTGGTGCCCCAACTTTGATCACTGCAACTCCACCAGCAAGTTTTGCTAAGCGTTCTTGTAGTTTTTCACGGTCAAAGTCAGAAGTTGTATCAGCGATTTGGTTTTTGATCAATTGAACGCGTGCGTCAATTGCTTCTTTTTCACCAGCACCTTCAACGATCGTTGTGTTGTCTTTATCCACAACCACTTTGCTTGCTTGACCTAAGTTATCGATGGTTGCATCTTTCAACTCAAGACCTAAGTCTTCAGTGATCACTGTACCACCAGTTAAGATCGCAATGTCTTCTAGCATTGCTTTACGACGGTCACCAAATCCTGGTGCTTTCACTGCGACAACGTTGAATGTTCCACGGATTTTGTTCAAGACAAGTGTTGGTAATGCTTCGCCATCAACGTCATCAGCGATGATCAATAATGGTTTTGATTGTTGTAAGATTTGTTCTAACAATGGCAAGATATCTTGGATGTTAGAGATTTTTTTGTCAGTGATCAAGATGTATGGATTTTCTAACGCTGCTTCCATTTTGTCGTTGTCAGTTACCATGTATTGTGATAAGTACCCACGATCAAATTGCATTCCTTCCACAACATCTAATTCTGTTTCGATCCCTTTTGATTCTTCAATAGTGATAACACCGTCATTCCCGACTTTTTCCATTGCATCAGCGATGTATTGACCAACTTTTTCACTACCAGAAGAAACAGCACCAACTTGTGCGATTGCTTCTTTTGAATCAACGATTGATGAAATGTTGTGTAGCTCTTCTACAGCCACTTTTGTTGCCATTTCGATCCCACGACGAATACCTAATGGGTTCGCACCAGCGGTGACATTTTTCAATCCTTCACGAACGATTGCTTGTGTCAATAACGTAGCAGTCGTTGTTCCGTCACCAGCGATATCGTTTGTTTTTGAAGCGACTTCAGAAACAAGTTTTGCGCCCATGTTTTCAAAATGATCTTCTAATTCGATTTCTTTAGCGATCGTTACACCGTCATTTGTAATCAATGGTGAACCGTAAGATTTTTCTAAAACCACGTTACGACCTTTAGGACCTAAGGTTACTTTTACTGTATCTGCTAATTTATCTACCCCACGAAGCATTGCTGCGCGTGCGTCTTCTGCAAATTTGATTTCTTTTGCCATGATTTCATCACCTCAAGTATTTTTTATTTTTCTTATTCTACTACTGCAATGATATCTTTTGCAGCAACGATCAAATATTCTGTTCCTTCATATTTCACTTCTGTGCCAGCGTATTTTTCAAACATTACTTGTTCGCCAACGTTGACAGCAACAGGAGCTTTTTCACCGTTTTCGAGCGTGCGTCCTTCGCCGACTGCAATAACGGTACCCGTTTGTGGTTTTTCTTTTGCTGCTGATGCAAGCACGATTCCGCCTACAGTTTTTTCTTCTTCTTTTGCGACTTCGATAATCACACGATCACCTAATGGTCTTAACACGATAAATCCCTCCAATGAATGTTATAGAATTTAGTATTAGCACTCTCTTGTATCGAGTGCTAACTTACAGTTTCAATATTACTCATTTTCCCAAATTTTTGCAAGCCTTTTGCTAAATTTTTTTTGCATTTCTATTTGATTGATAAAAATAGTAGGATTTTTTGTTTCTAGAAGCAACCTAGTCTATAATGAAGCAAAGGAGTGTGAGGAAACAACTATGTCTTTATCAAAATATTCTTTGTCCACGATTCTTACTTACGGCATCGTCTTTTTTCTACCGATCGCCTTCATCCCTAGCGGACATCAAGTGGCCGCAACAACGATTGGTTATTTAGTTGGTGCTGCGATCATGTTTTTCTTGTATTTCAAACAAACGGAACCGTTATCGTTTGAACACAAAAGATCAAAAATTTCATCGATTCTTATTTATGGACTGACAGGTATTATTGCAGCGATCTTGTTACAAAATCTAGCCATTTTTATCGAATCACTTTTCGGTGAAGTCAGTGCTTCGCAAAATACCGAAAATATCATTGCTATTGTGCTGCAAAACCCACTGTTCGCCCTCGCGGCAATGGTTGGTGGACCAATTATGGAAGAATTTGTCTTCCGCAGAGCCTTAGTTGGCATCATTGGGAAATACAGCAATGTTTGGGTCGGTGTAGTGGTCAGCGCTGTAGCCTTTGCCTTTGCCCATAATGACAATCATCTCTTAGTCTATATTTTCTTAGGACTGTTCTTTTCTGGGCTTTATGCCTTGACCGGCAGCATTTGGACTTCCATGATTACCCATGTGGGAATGAACACTTTAGTTATTATTATTCAGTTGTTGCTTCATTACGGCTATATCCAAATGCCCTAAAGAAAAAAACGCTACGCAGAAATTTTGCGTAACGTTTTTTTCTTTATACCTTCATGCCATTGGACGCAATCACTTGCTGATACCATGCAAATGAATCTTTCTTCCGACGATCAAGGGTCCCATTTCCTTCATTGTCTTTGTCCACATAGATCACACCATAGCGTTTCTTCATTTCCCCTGTACCAGCAGAAACCAAGTCAATGATGCCCCACGGTGTATAACCCAATAAGTCGACGCCATCATAAGCTACTGCTTCTTTCATCATTTCGATATGGGCTTTCAGGTAATCAATACGGTAGTCATCATGGATCTGTCCATCCTCTTCCACTGTATCTACGGCACCAAAGCCATTTTCTACAATGAAGAGCGGCAATTCGTAGCGTTCGTTGAACCAATTCATGGCGTAGCGTAAGCCCACGGGATCAATCTGCCAGCCCCATTCGGAAGCATCAACATAGGGATTATCCACCAGATCTTGGCTCTCATCATAGTCATAGGTTGGATCATTTTCCTTACCTTTGATCGCAAAAGACATATAGTAACTAAAGCCGATGTAGTCAACACAGCCGTTTGCCAAAATTGCTTCATCTTCAGGGGTGATATCTAAATCAAATTGTTTTCTCTCAAAATAGCTACGCATATATCTCGGATAGTGTCCACGGGCATGCACATCTGAAAACCAATAGCGGCGCTGCATGGCCACCGTGGCTGCCATCATGTCTTTGGGATCGCAAGAATACGGATAGATTGGACACATCGCGATCATCGATCCGATTTGAAACGCAGGATTGATTGCATGCCCTAGCGCCACCACTTTCGCACTAGCAACGAGTTCGTAATGGGCTGCTTGGTACATGATTTTTTCTCGGTCTTCTCCTTCGGTAAAGAACAGACCGGAATTGGTAAACGGCGCAAAATCTTCTTTGTAGTTTGCTTGATTGTTGATTTCATTGAAAGTCATCCAATACTTCACTTTCTTTTGATAGCGCGTAAAACAAACTTCTGCAAAGCGGACAAACAAATCGATCAACTTACGGTTACGCCAACCTCCGTATTCGGTAACTAAATGATAGGGCATTTCAAAGTGAGAAAGGGTAATAACCGGCTCAATGCCATAGCTTAAACACTCATCGAATAATTGATCATAAAAGGCCAAGCCTTCCTCATTCGGCTCGCGTTCATCACCTTTTGGAAAAATACGGGTCCAGGCAATCGATGTTCGGAAGCACTTCAACCCTAATTCGGCAAAAAGCTTGATGTCTTCAGGATACCGATGATAAAAATCGATCGCTTCATGATTGGGATAGCTTTCGCCCGGTTGGATACCTTCCGTGATTCGGCGAGAAATTCCGTTGCCTCCTACAGTCATGACATCAGCGACACTCACGCCTTTTCCACCCGCACGATAGCCGCCTTCCAATTGGTGAGCAGCGACTGCGCCACCCCATAAAAAATCGTTTCTAAGTTTATTCATTTCTGTTCAACCTGCTTCCTTGGTATTAAACGATCTCTGTTTCTTGTTTATAGTTCAAACTATCGACCTTACGAATGAAAGGATAGTAAATAAAGAAGCCGATTGCTAAAACAACAAATTGTAAAATAGCGGTCCGGATGCCCCCTACTAGAAATCCTGAAATGATCGGCGGGGTCGTCCACGGAACTTGCACAGCAGTAAATAACGGTACGATACCAGTATAAAGTGCAAAATACGTGATCACGCCTGAAACCATCGGTGTCAAAATAAATGGTAAGACCATGATTGGGTTCATGACGATCGGTGTCGCAAAAATAATTGGTTCATTGATATTAAAGAATGCTGGGATCAGGGAGAGACGTCCTAATTGTTTGAACTGCGCTGAACGGGCAAAAGCCACCATGTATAGCACGATGCCAATTGTCATTCCTGCACCAGTTACCGTCATAAATTGATCTAAAAACTGTTGGGTCACGATGTGTCCGCCATTTTCCAATGTCAATGCTTTACCAGATTCAAGAATAGCCGTATTTGCTAATGAATTGGCTTGTAAAATCGGCCCCATGATGCCGCCCACGATCGTCGAACCATGAACCCCGAAGAACCACAAGAATGGTACTAAGAAGCCTAGCATCATTGCACCGCCAAGAGAATCCGTCACACCTTGCATTGGACTTTGAATCACGGTGTAGATCCATTCGACCACGGTTGTCTGAAAGACTTTATCAAAGAAAACATAAATGCCTAATGCGATGGTCGTCAAAACAGCTGCCGGAATCAACGCTGTAAATGAGTTTGCAACATTGGTCGGTACTTGTTCTGGCAGTTTGATCCGGATGTCGCGTTTTAAGAACCAAGTATAGCCCCAACCCACAAAAAGCCCTACTAAGATGGCACTGATCATGCCTTGTCCACCAGTCCATGTTTTATCAATGACATTTGCGATGGTCACATTTGCTTCAGCATCCGTTACACTTGACTCCATAGTTAATAAGAAAATAACTAAACCAATCATTCCTGCTGGGAGTCCTTCGTAACCTTCTGCTTTTACATACGAATAGGCGATACCCATTACGGCGAAAAAGGCCATAATTGCAAAAGAGGCGCCATAGGCTTGGTTGAAGTATTCACCTAAGCCGCTATTCGTTACCCAATCCGCAATCGACTGGACGGGAAAGTTTGCTAACAGTAAGAAAATCGATCCTACGATTGAAAAGGGCATCGTATAAAGCATACCGTTTCTTAATGCAGTGATTGCTTTCGTATTAACAAATTTTAATATTGGGGGTAATAATTTCTCATTGATCCATTCGTTCATCTCACATCACTCCTAAAATAAAATTCCATCCACCGGCCAGTGAATTCGCTTACAAATAAATCTTAATGGATAATATTCCCCTTGCCTATAGCTTTTCTAAGTTATGAAACATGTTCCAACAAAAAAAACAGCCGAAGCTGTTTTTTTACGATCGCTTAGATTTGCTTGTAGACTTGATGGGCTAGAAGTTCGATCAATGTAATCACCGGGACTTGCGTTGTCAGGTTCAAATCGACTTCTTTTCCGCCACTTACGACGGGCATATAATACGATATATTGTAGTCTGCCATTTGGGCGATCGTCGATTTTTCATCATTGGTGATGCTGAGTACTTTTGCTCCATAGCGTTTGAAGTCCTCCGTTTGCTTGATCATTTGAATGGTTTCACCCGACACCGATAAAATGATCGCTAACGTATTTTCCATTCCGCGGGGCGGTACTGGCAAAAAGGGATCAACGATGCTATAAGCATTGATGCCTAAGTTGGCAAAATAGCGACTGCCATAGGTGCCCAGAATGCCGCTTGTGCCGATACCGGAAAACGCCACATGGCGTGCGGAAAGAATCAATTCTACTGCCGGCTGGATAAACTTACGGTAATCTTCATTATTGACTTTTTTTAAGAATGTATTGACTTGAATCGTTGCATCATAGAAAAGATCAAACGCTCGTGCGTCTTGTTCCTTTTTTTGACAGATTGCATACTTTAACTCTGAATATCCACGATAGCCCAATTTCGTGATACATCGTAAAATCGTCGACGTTGAGACGTGGCATGCAGCTGACAATTCGCGAATCGTCAGCTGATCGATCTCTTCAAAATGCTGGACAATGTATTTATAAACTGCCATTTCAAGCTCGTTCAAAGTCTTGATTTTTTCTTCATCAAACATCCCACTGCCTCCACCCAACAAATTCATCGCTCTGATGATCGATTAGATCGCAAATAATTCCGTCGCTTTGTCAGGATCGGTATCAAAGACTTCAAACGTTTCTCCAACACCTAGATCATGTTCTTTCATGGTGTTGACCATCGTTAAGTGCGCCAACTCTTTCAGGTTGTTTTCTTTACTTAAATGACCAAGATAGACCCGTTTGGTGTTGTCGGTCAAGATATCCGTCATGACAAGTGCGCCATCTTCATTCGATAAGTGACCGCGATCTCCAAGAATCCGCTGCTTGAGACTCCATGGATAAGGACCCATTCGCAGCATTTCTAGGTCATGGTTGCTTTCCACAAGGTACGCATCGGCGCCTTTGATAATGCCTCGCACATGATCGCTGCAATAACCGGTATCCGTCAACATCACGAATGATTTGCCGTCTTTATGGAAACGATAAAATTGCGGCGCTGCAGCATCGTGAGAGACGCCAAAGCTTTCAATGTCCAAGTCACCCAAGGTCAGCACTTTTCCCATTTCAAAGATATGTTTTTGTTCGACAGCGACGTTACCGATCATTGGATCCATCGCTTGCCATGTTTTTGTATTCGCATAGACATCAAGTTTGTATTTTCGTGCCAGTACTCCAACACCGTGGATGTGGTCCCGATGTTCGTGGGTCACAAGAATGGCGTCCAAGTCTTCTGGTTTGCGCCCTACTTCATCCAATAATGAAGTGATCTTCTTGCCGCTCAAACCGGCATCCACTAAGATCCGCTTTTTATTGCTTTCGATATAGAGCGAATTCCCTGAGCTTCCGCTGGCTAGAATACTTACTTGAAAGGCATTTTCCTTCATCATGGTTTACGTGACTTCCTCTCTGGTTGTTTCAACGAGTTCCATTATACCCGCTTTTTTATGGATTTTCTACCTTTTGAACGGCATTATTCGTGATGATCCGATTGCTAAAGGCATTGACCGTTTCGATTTGGATGGTGTCATCGCCATCTAATTGGAAAGCAATAAACCATGCAGGAATATACACATTTTTTTCCCTAACCTTCAAAATCATCGTATAGGCTAATTCCGTCCAGAGAATTTTCGAGTGACTTGGCAGCTTGTTGTTCAGATAAAGCGTATTTACTGCTTCTTTTTCTGAATAGACCGTCATCTTTTCCCTTAGAGGCGTAATATTGGAGATATGTGTTTGCGTATAACGGGCAATCTGCAGTAGATCATCCGTTTGTTCTAAGGTGATATCGATCCGACTTGAGCTGTCATTGAAAGGAATGCCTTCATACGACTGGACCGCCACCACCGTCGGATGATTGGCGTTCAAGACAGAGAGGTTTTCCAAATAGTCATATTCATCCCCAAACAGGACTTGGTCTTTACGTTGCAAGAAACCATTGACGGTTTCTTCCGTTTGAGAATCATCACTGATATAAAAGCCATTGGTTGAGACATGGATCAACTGCTGCCCTTTGACCGTCGACCCTCTTTTGAACTGAGTATTGAGTTGCGGATTTCGTAGTTCTGCCTCAAAATCCGTCTGTTCACCGCTCAAATAATAGCCACTCAAGACCTCGTCTGATAATTCACCAGAATACCGAATGTCCTCAGAATCGAGTCGTTGTTCGATAGGAATCGTTTGGTTTGATTGTGAAACCATCTGATGCTCGCTGCGAGCCTCACTATAAACATTGAATAAAAAGACATTCAGACCAAGAAAAGCGAGGAAAAAAATCCATTCGATTCGTTTAAAATCCAATTAATTCTCCTCCGTTTCTGCTAATTTTGTCATTAATGCATCATAGCTAATCCAAGACGAGTCATAATTGACATACCAAGCAGGTGTCAAATCAACCAGTGGTGCATCTTTGATCTCCCCCCATTGATAGCCGACGATGATCTGTTGCAACAGCTCTGGGTCAGCCCCTGCCGCAATCAAATCATTTTTGACTGACAAACTAGAAGGCAATTCAATCTCCGTTTCAGAAGGAATCGGCACTTGAATTGCGTTCAAGCTGGCAGAAATCGTCATTTCACGACTGCCGGTCTGACCACTTTCTGAAAAAGCGACACTGATCACCCCTTGGCCGCCAGTACTAAAGACTGGATAGCCTTCGACGAAAACCCGATAATCCAAGTGTTTGTCTTGTTGATCAAAATAGCGGATCGTCCCAAAGTTATTGCCTAGACGAATAATGTAATCCGCACTCAACATTGCCAGATCCATTTCATCGGAACCGTCTGTGGTGGTTTCAAACTTGACTTGCTGCTGATCTTGCAAGACCGTCATGTTTTGCCCACCTTCATAATAGTAGGTATCGACACTTTCGTCGTTGATCTTGACATTTTTAGGATTGCTGAAAAAGGCTTCTCGGAACAAACTCTGAGACTGTGTCGAAGAATAGTAGCTGTATTTTTTTAGCTTGATCGAATCCTGCGTATAGTATTGATTGCTAGATCGTTCTTGATCAGTCCTCATTGCCGTCCATTCCCGAGGATTGTCTGCTAGCAAGTGTTTTACTTGGCTTTTATCCCAGTCGATCTTGCCTCGAACTACTCGTTGATGGGTAAAGTCAACAAATTGGATCGTATTTTCTTCGAGATCAAACTGGATGCGAGAAAACGGAAAATCCTCTGTTTCACTTTCGTCCTCTAAGGACAGTTCTTTATCAAAGGTTTTCTCGTAATCTTTCAAGTAAAATGTCGTATAGTAGTTTAAGGATATTCCTTGATCGACCTCTTGGGCTTTCGAAAAAGCCTGTTCTTCACCATAGGTTCGCAGGGTCAAATCACTGATCGTTGCCTCGTTGATCACCTCTTGGATCTCTCGAATCACCGCTTCAGAGTTGGTTTCTTTGATATCCTCTTCATCATTCCATGTTAGATATAGGGGCAAAAACAAATCGCTTTTTTGTTTGTACGTTTGAACCGAAGGATTGACGCCAGTATCTGTTTCGGTGCTGGCATTGTTGAACCCGGTCGGATTTAGCCAAATCATATAGGAGAAATAAAAACTCAATGCGATCATCACGATTAAACCTGCTCGAATGATTTTTTCTGAGATTCTCATACCCACCAATCCTCCTCATACGGTTCATACGGCAACATAATGTAAAATGTTGACCCGCGATTTTCTCGACTTTCCGCCCAAATCGCACCGCCATGAGCTTTGATGACTTCACGTGAGATCGCCAACCCTAAGCCGGTACCTCCTTGTTGCCGGGCTCGAGCTTTATCGACTCGGTAAAAACGATCAAAGATCTTCGTGAGATCTTTTTTCGGAATTCCTAGTCCTTGGTCATTGATGCTAAGGACGATGTTGTTATGAGTCTCCATCAATTTCACCGTAATAATCCCACCATCTGGCGAATATTTGATGGCATTATTCATGATGTTGTCGATCACTTGGATCATTTTGTCCGTATCGACTTCCACCCACAATTCTCGTTTGGTGAACTCCCGACGAATCAAATATTTTTTGCTTTCATTCGTCACCATCATGTCAAAACGATCCAACACGAAATTAACCATCTCATTGAAATTGATATATTCCAATTGCAGTTGCGAATTGCCGCTATCCATCCGTGACAAACTCAATAGGTCATTGATCATGCGAATCATCCGATCCGTTTCATCCAAGGTCACTTTTAGAAAGTTCGGTGCAATTTCTGGATCTTTCCAAGCACCCTCACTCAGCGCTTCGATGTAACTACGCATACTCGTTAGAGGTGTTCGCAACTCATGGGAAACGTTGGAGACAAATTCTCGCCGTTCCTGCTCATTTTTTTCTTGTTCCGTGACATCATGCATTACCGCAACTAGACCGGAAATGAACCCGGACTCCCGACGGATCATGGAGAAATCAATGCGCAAGATCAAATTTGTTCCCGTCAAATCATTGCTAGGACGTTCCAAAAGCATGTCTTCAGGATTCTCCAAAAGTTTTCGCAACGTGTATTCTTCATCGATTTCCAATAACGTCAAAATCGACTGCCCGATCGCTTCTTCGTTAGTGACATTCAACAAGGACATCGCCATCTCATTGATGGTTATGACTTTGCCTCGTCGGTCGGTGGCAACTACGCCATCTGTCATGTGGGATAAGACACTATCCAAGCGATTTCGCTCGGACTCCATCGCCTCTTGAGTCTCTTCGATTCGTTCCCCTAGTTGATTGAAGGTTTCCGCCAATTGTCCCAATTCATCTTTCCCATGAATCGCGACCTTGCGGCTATAATCTCCTTTAGCGATGCGAATCGCTTGTTCCCGCATCTCTCCAATTGGTTGGGTAATCGAACGAGAGACCAATAGTGCCACAATAATCGAAATCACTGCCGCAATCAGCGAGGCGGTAACAAAAATGACAGCCGTCGTACTGACTTCATTGTACTTTGACTCTAGATTGCTCCGTAAATAAAGGGTTCCTAAAACGGTATCCCCAGTCGGTGATTGGATCGACTGGACGATATTGAACACCCGCTGACCGCTGGATTCATCATAAAGGACTTCACTGCGGTTCGTATCGTAATCACGGTAATCATTTTTTTCACCCACCGAGCCACGATCATTGATATTGGTGGTTGCACGAATAATCCCTTGCTCATCCACCACCCGCATCTCCAAAATTTCTGAAGAGTTGGTACTCGTTAAGATTCGATTCAAGGAAGCATTCATGGAATCCCAATCCAATCCGTCATCATTATCCATGCGACTCAATTCAGAGCCTAATGTCACCACTAACGTGCTGGCCCGTGCCTCCATGTCGCGTTTGAAGGCATCGACCGTTGTTCTTTCCAATTCGCGAATAAAATACGCCCCGATAATCTGGATCGCAATCAATAAGATCAAGATAAAAGTCAGGGCGATTTTGAAGTTCACCGATTGAAAAAAGCGAACTTTATTTTTCATAGCTTATTCCTGTTCGGGGTTCCGCAAGTAATAGCCCACTCCGCGACGAGTAACCAAATAATTTGGATGGCTCGGGCTGTCTTCGATTTTTTCACGCAAACGGCGCACCGTCACGTCAACGGTTCGGACATCACCAAAGTAGTCATAGCCCCAGACAGTTTGTAATAAATGTTCTCGGGTCATCACTTGACCAAGATGTTTTGCCAAGTAGTGCATCAATTCAAACTCCCGGTGCGTCAGTTCGATGGCTGCACCATTTTTAGTGACCATGTAGGCATCGGGATGAATCGTTAAATCACCAATCGTTAATTCACTGTTGGCATTGTCGTCTGCTTCCTTCGCAGCTGCCGAGCCGCGACGCAGATTGGCTTTGACGCGGGCCACCAATTCCCGGTTTGAAAATGGTTTGGTTACATAATCATCCGCACCAAGCTCAAGGCCTAGTACTTTATCGATTTCAGAATCTTTGGCTGTGACCATGATGATTGGCATGTCATGGGTTTTGCGCACTTCCCGTGCAACTTCCAACCCATCCATTTTTGGTAGCATCAAATCAAGCAAAATCAGATCAGGATCGACCTCGGCTACTTTTTCTAATGCCTCTTCTCCATCATAGGCGGTATATACTTCATATCCTTCTTTGGTTAAATTAAATTTGACGATATCAGAAATTGGTTTCTCATCGTCCACGACTAGGATCTTTTTCAAAAATGTCACCTCAATTTTTTTGGTTTCTTACTTATTATACATTATTTAAACAGGCTTTTCATCTTTCCCAAAAACCGCCGCCTCATTCTTAAGGAAAGCACAAAAAAAAGAAAGGCGCGGGGCCTTTCTTTTTTACTCTTCTAAGAGTTGAATACCGATCCCTAACAACCCAGGACCCGTATGGACAACTAACGCGGGAGAGATTTGCCCAAACAAGATTTCTTTGACCTTAGGAAATTCGGCTTCTAATCTTGCTTTCATCTCTTTGGCTTCTTGTAGTGCATCACCTTGGGCCACGGCTAAACGCACATGGCGATGATCACCGATGAATTGCTTGATCAAGTCAACGGTTTTGTCCAAGCTTTTCTTCCGTCCACGAGATTTTGCGACCGTATAGTAGATCCCTTCTTCATTACAAGAGATAATTGGATTCAATTTCAAAGCATTACCTAAGATGGATGCGACAAGACCGATCCGGCCGCCTTTTTGTAAATACTCTAAGGTAGCTACGTTGAAAAAGACTTTGTTTTTCGGTACTTCATTCGTTAATTGTTCCCGCAATTCTTCCCAAGTCACGCCTTTTTCTAACAGTTCTGCCGCACGAATCGCTTGCAGCCCTGCACCGATCCCAATATTTTTCGTATCAAGTACAAAAACCTCAAGATCCGTCCGTTGTTCACCTAACAGTCGAACGACATTAAACGTTCCGCTCAATCCGCTGGAGATGGTTACGGCAAGGACTTTTTCATACCCATCGGCTTTGATCCGATCAAAGATTTCCCCGATCGCCGCGCCATCAGGTAACGAGGTACTAGGGATCTCTTGTGGCAAGCGCTCATAAATTTCTTCGGCAGTAATATCAACTTTATCGGTATAGGTTCGATCCTTGTAGATTATTTGCAATGGCAGCATATACATGCCGTATTGCTCCATGATCTGTGCGGGAACATCGGTACCTGAATCAACTAATAGGGCAATTTTCTCTTTATTCATGGGCTTCTCCTTTATGTGTTTCTAAATAAATGACTTCTAATTCGATTGTTTTTTCTGCCAATAATTTATTAGCAAAGGAACGCGTTGCACCTTTCATGGCCACTAATTCAATTGGGATCGGTTCCGACGTCATTTGTTCGGGTTCTCCCATCGCTTCTTTACCGACAAGGTGGATCGCTTTTTCTTGTTCTTCACAAAATACATTGTAGGCATTTCTGATGCCGACGACTTTCCCTTGAAAAAGGATCCCCGTCTTTATTTCAGGAATCGTCAACACTTGCTTCAGCATCGTGATCGCAATCAAAAATGCGAGATGCTTTTGGTTGTAGCGTTTTTTCTCTGGTGCGGGGATCATCCCTTTTTTGACATAATTATTGACCATAGAAGAGGTCAATAGCGGATGTTTTTCTGTTTGGATCACAGGTGATAAATATTGGTCAATCAAAGTGATTACCTGATCCATATACAGTTCCAGGGTTGGCAACTCTTCCCATCTCGGCAGATGGAATTTCAGCAATGAATTGCCCCAATTTTTCATGTCTGCTTGTAATTTTTTCATGTCATCCTCCATTTTGACGAACAGAAGGTTAGATTATCGTAAACTAATCATCTAGTTATGATAACTAGATACATTTTATCACGGTTTTCTGAGTTTTTAAAGCAATCTGATCAATCTTTTAAGAATTTCCTATCATTTGAAATTGGGGAACGAATGGTGTTTTTTTAAGATAACCCCTGATTTTCAACTGAAAAAAGTGCACATTTTTTTCAAAAGAATGATTGATTTTTAAACACCGGAGTGCTAAGATAATGAAGTACTTTTGGTACGGGCCGTTAGCTCAGTTGGTAGAGCAGCTGACTCTTAATCAGCGGGTCGCGGGTTCGAGCCCCTCACGGCCCATTGGGTGCCAAACCCACGGAACAGGTAAATGTTGGTGCGAAAGCATTTCGAAAACATTTATGCTGTTCCATTTTTTTGTTTATAATTATCACCTTACGAATAAAGGGTTTTTTTGATAAGAAGATTTCTTATTCGAAGAGGTCTGTGTAAAACTTCAAAAACTTTTGAGCGATGAAGAAGGCATCTCAATACGATTCTCTCCCTTACTCAAACGATGACTCATTTACCGATCACGAAACGAGTATTCTACAGATTTAAATCATTTGAGAACATGAGAATTAGAATCATTTTGATCAATCAATTAATCAAAGTAAGCTAACAAAAAATCTGAGCCAGAATGCTATTCATTCTGACCCAGATTTGATTTTGTACGACTCATCAGTCCTTGTTGACAAAGAGTCGAAATAGTTTAGCATATTATATCCCACGTTCATAGTGTGACCAAACAGAGAGAATCGTGATCGTTTTACTCTCTTCTTCCACGCTGTAACCAACCTGTGTTTGATATTGAGACGTCTTGAACAGTAAGGTAATCCTGGTAATTTTTCGTAAGGCGGCGGTGTTTGAAAAGGATTTTCCTTAATGACTTTGATCAGTTCATCAAACTTACTAGTTAGATTGATACTCTTCAATTTAGACAAATCTTTGCGAGCATTCTTTTTGATCTTTACATTCTATCCCAATCAATTTCACCTAAGTCTTCACTTTCTTCATTCTCAAAGTGTTTGATCCGATCAAGTACACCCACATTTTGTAAGTTGAGCGGTTCTTGTAAGGAGTTCCAATCGCTCTTACTAATCATGCTGACGCTTTCTTCCTCTTTTGTACTCGCAATTTCTACAGGTTGACTGTCAGCCACAACATGCTTAATGATTCCATAAAGGTTTTTTCTTGCATTCGTTGGTGTAATTACTTCCATGTTTTCTCCTCCTTCTATTTAAAAATCTTAAGCATATTATAACGTACGTAAATAAAGAGGAAGAATATACTTAATTTTTCTTACAAGTCTTCAAGTCTTTTAGTAATCGTTTTTTGTGCCGTAATTTGTGGTTTCGATTGCTCAAATTGGTTACTGTTTGCCGTCCTATTTACCAAATGGGCGGTTTCTTGTATTGATTCTTGGTCTTTAACAGCTGCCATAGTCATTTTGTCTTCAGCGGCTTGCTTTTTGATCCGTTTATTAATCGAAGAATGCAACAAGAAAAGAAATTGCCAATCACTGTTTTGCTTCTAGTATGACTGTCCTTTGTGTCCTGCACAGTAATAAGACTAAATGTATTGAAAAGGAGTAAAAACATTTTGATGCTACTTCATTTATTCTTTTGCTCAATCACTACTTCATCTTCATTTATCGGTTCTTCGAATCCTGAAAAAAACCGTTGAAGGATTTCTTCTGTAATAGGAAAAGCGGAATTTGCAGTCTGGACTTTATTTCTGATCGCTAATCGTTTTCGTAAAGTGTCATAATCAGCTTTTAGATAGATTACTTTAATCGTCACATCATATGCTGCCAGTAGTTCTCTATAAGCGTCTCGGTGACTTTTAGCCCAAAAACTAGAATCGACAACTACGTTTTTTCCTTCTTGAACAGCCCTTACTGTAAGCTCTTTCAATTTAACTGAAGATAATGACGAAACTTTTGCATATTTTTCCGAAGGGTAATCAACACCATAAACGCCATAGTCTTCCCAAATTAATTCATCTATTGCTAATCTTACATAACCTTCTTGCTCTTTTTGTTTTGAGTAAGTGGTTTTGCCTGCACCACTAACGCCACACATCAAAAGTACCTCAACCATTATTCTCCTCCTACCTTTTCTGATCAATAAACAAAGAGAACGAAAAAACCTTATTTGTAATCAACGCTCGTGTTTTAGACCACTGTTCGCCACCCACATCTGATGATACAATGATAACATTGTTTTTATGAACAACAAGCAGATTGGGAAACAATCGCAAGAAAAATAGTAAGTAAAACCATATATTAGAGAATAGAAGCGTTAGCCACTTAAGCTAACGGATAAATCAAATTTTTGTCCATTTCCACTCTACTATAAAAAAATTATTTTCTACAAAAAATAGGAACGCAAGCCAAAATACGAAAGAAACATCATGGCTAAAACTTATGTATGTAATGGTATCTTTATTTCTATTATTCCAATTTTAAAATAAAATAAGCCACCACTCCAAACTATGATAGAAAAACAAGAATAGACTCTTGAATAGAACGTGAATGCAAAACTACCTCCAAAATCAACGCAAGAGTCTATCTGTATAGATAAAGATCTTTATGTGCAAGTTCTTTTGCACCAATAAAGATCCTTAGAATCAAACAAATCAGAATGCTTTCAAATCAAATGTAATGATATCATTGTTTTTTAAAATCAACGCTTGTGCCCCTTTATCGGTCATTTCGTCATTGACGGTATAGACCCAAAATAGATTGGCTTTTTGATCTTGGCTGATGCCGTTGATCGAGGTGATAAAGCCATCTTTTTCTTTGATCGCAAAGTTTTCTTTCATTACTTCCAGCAGCGACTCATTTTCTCGGAACATTACTTCTTTTGAGGTCACAGCTTCTTGATTTTGGATGACGATCGTAGCTGTTCCTTGTTCTTGCTTCAAGGAACTTTGCTGCGTGCTTTCTGGCGTTACACTTGCCTGTTGGCATCCTGTAGCGACGAGTAGTGTGCTCACTAGCATGAATACGACAAATACTTTTTTCATCTATTTCTTCCTCTCCAATAGTCAAAATACTAATCGTTTTTCTATCCAATATGCGGATAAGAGTTATTTTATCAATCCCGTTTTTTCTTAGAGCCCGCATTTTAATTGGATTTTACAGTTTGTGCAGGTACTACAGCCGCCGATTTCCTCAATGGTTCCTTCATGGCAGATGGGGCAGATTTCACCAGAGACGACGGGTTCATCTACTTGAACGACAGGCAGCGGTTCAACTTGTGCGGTCAGCTCATTTTCTACCGCTTCTAAGGTAAGTACTTGTGAATCTCGGCTGCCGTCTACATAGACGGTCCCTCCTTTGGCTCCTCCTTCATAAAGATCTCGATAAACCTTGGCTACTTGGCTTACTGTATATCCTTTTGGTGCATTGACCGTTTTTGAAATGGAGCTATCCACCCAACGTTGAATGGTGCATTGCACACCGACATGCTCTTCGGGCGTCAACTCCATAGCGGAAATGAACCATGCCGGCAACTCCGCTTTGGTGCTTTCAGGATGATCCATCAGGTATTCGTCAACGATCTCTGCATTGATTTCAATAAACTTACCTAGTCGACCGCTTCGAAAATAAGAAAAGGAGTAGTAAGGTTCTAAACCAGTTGAAACTCCCGTCATGGTGCCTGTCGATCCTGTGGGCGCAACGGTCAAAAGATGAGAGTTGCGAATGCCGAATCGCAGCACGCCTTCGCGGATGTGCGCTGGCATTTTTTTCATGTATCCTGTATCGATAAATTTCTTCCGCAACGCTTGCGTCTCTTGGTTATTTTTTCCAATCAGGAAGGGAAAGCTGCCTTTTTCTTTCGCCAATTCAATGGATGCCTCATAGGCCGTGACTGCCATTGCCTCGAAAATTTGATCAACGAATTGATTTCCTGCTGCTGATCCGTATTTTTTCCCACAGTAGATCAGCAAATCTGCCAAGCCCATAATCCCTAACCCAACACGTCTTTCCCCTTTCGCCTGCTGCTCATTTTTGTCAAAAAAGTAAGGCGTTGCGTCAATAACATTGTCTTGGAAACGAACCGCTGTCTTCACGGTTTCTTTTAGTTTGGCAAAATCGACGGTTCCTTTTTGACGATCCGCCATGTTTGCGAGATTGATGGCTGCCAAGTTACAGGCGGCATAAGGGGTTAGGGGCTGTTCACCGCACGGATTGGTTGCCACGACTTTTTGTCCGTATGCTGTAGCATTCGTCATCTTGTTGGCATTATCGATAAAGAAAATACCAGGTTCAGCAGAATACGTTGCACAAAAAGTAATCAACTCCCATAACTCACGAGCTTTGATCCTTTGATAGGTTTTGACTTTATGACCAGCAGCTCCCCATTCTCGCACATCACCAACTTCCGCCCATTTTGCATCATATTGCGCCATCTCTGCTTCCGAATAATTGTCAATATCTGGAAAGCGCAGCTCATACCATCCATCTGTCTTCACTGCTTCCATGAATTCTTCTGTCAAGCAGACTGAAATATTCGCGCCAGTTAAGAAATCACTTTCTTTTACCGCATAGCTGCCACCTATTCGCAATTTTTCTTTGGCCTTTTGGATCATGTCATTATGTTCCTTATCTGACGATTCAGGCAGTTGCGCTAGATAAGTGAACATTCTTTCTTCCATTTTTGTCAAAGGGTCAAATTGCAGTTTTTCATTGATCAGTTGTTTGATTGCTGTATTCGTGACTGTTTTTTTCAGGTGAAGCAATACAGCAGGATTTTGAATTTTAGAAAGAATAAACGCAAAAATATCTGGATGCCAATCTGCCATCATAATCATCTGCGCTCCGCGACGACTACCACCTTGTTCGACAAGGTTCGTCAAGTTCGCCAAATCGTTCAACCAAGAAACTGCTCCAGAAGATCGACCACTGACGTCGTGGACCACACTTGATTTTGGTCGCAAGGTCGACCCATTGGTTCCAACCCCGCCACCTCGACTCATGATCTCCATAACTTCTTGTCGATGAACAGCAATCCCTTTTCGGGAATCATGGATGAAAGGCATCACAAAGCAATTGAAGTAGGTAACTTGAGAATTTGTTCCTGCTCCATAAAGTACTCTGCCTGCGGGAATTAGGTTTTGCGCCACGATTTGTTGGTAAAACGTCTCAAGGAAGCGCTCCTGGTCATGGGACTCGTTGGCAGAAATCCCTTTGGCAACACGATGCGCCACTTGCTCAAAAAAGAGTTCTAACGGTTTTTCAATGTCACTTTTTCTTCTTTTCACAAGTCCACTGGTTTGTTCATCAGTATCTTCTAACGCTGAACGATAGGCCTCTTCCACTTCGATAGAGACTAGTTCCCCATCGATTGCTTTCACAATACCGATTCCTCGTGCAGGATATTTAGGATCAGCTTTCGTTGTCAAAATCACCAAATCATCCTTACCCAACGTTTGATGGGTTTGATCCTTGAATGAGTAACGATCCAACATAATCAAACGAGCGATTCCCTCAAATGTTTTGGTCATTTCCGGTGTGATCGCCGAAACTTCTTGGAACAACTTGATATCCTCGTTCAATTTCTCAATCGTTTGTTTTTTGTAGTCCATTTCTTTCCCTCTCCTTCTAAAAACACAACATATTGTGCTCTGTTTTTATTATCGTACTATATAATGTGTATTCCAATCTTGAATTATATTATTTTCCATGTATAATGAGAATGATTATCAATTAGAAAGTCGGCGATTTTCATGCTTCCTCCCCAATCCAAGGTATTCTCCGTTCAAAGAATTTCTCATTTAGCACTGCTCACCGCAGCGTGTATCGTTGGACGGTTAGTTTTTGTCTTTATCCCTAACGTTCAGCCTATGAGTGCCCTTTTATTTTTAGTGGCTTTTTCTTGCTGCTTAACCGATGCGTTGATGATTGCCTTGCTAAGTTTGCTCGGAACAAATATCTATTTAGGCATGGGTCCCTGGACGATCAGTCAATTGGCTGCACTTACCGGCACCATCGTTCTTTTTCAACAGCTTGGAAAAATCCCGATCATCAAGAAAAATCGTATCCTGCAAGCTTTCTTTGCCTTTCTTTGCGGACTTCTTTATGGCTTGATCGTTTCGTTGATGGAGGTTTGGCTGTATCAGTTTCCTTCGTTTCTTGCCTATTACCTTCAAGGACTACTGTTCGATTTCTTCCATGCCAGTGGAAACTTCGTCTTTTATTTGCTTTTATGGCCAGTATTTGAGCGAATAACACCCAACTCCTATAAATTGAAGAAAAAAAACCAGTGATTTCGATGGAATGAAGAATCCGGCTAACTTTGTTTTCGTGTTTCTTTGAAAGAATGTTAGCGTAAAGTTATTGTTAGAAAAACAAAAAAGCTACGACTACTCTTCTGTTTCCTTTGCTTAAAAATCTATCCAAAAAGTACCAGTGAAAAGCCTTTCGAAAGGGTTTCTTTCATCTTTATGCGTCCATTCATTTAAATGAAACGTTCTCTATTTCATCCACGCCCTTGACCGAATGTAGTAGCATTTCTTTCAGATTATTAATGAATGATGATGTTTGCTTTTTCTATCATCAGAAATTTATTATTTTTTTTAAATAACAATTTAATTTTTCTTGACCAAAAGAATTCAGAGGTTTATCCTAACTATGGAAAATCAATGACTGGATAAAAAAGAGCAGCTGAAATTTTTTTATTCAATTTGACCTTTGACATTTGTGAAAAAGTGCATAAGAAACTTGATAGTGATCAAGCGCTTATGGAAAGAAATTTTTTTCTCACTAAATGTCAAAAAACGCTCTATTTTAACCAGTCAGAAAAATCATTTTAAGAAGGAGAAAGCGATGAATGAGAAACAATTACGCTGGTATAATATTGCGCTGATGGCGTTCGTCTCTGTTTGGGGACTGGGAAATGTTGTAAACAATTACGCTCAACAAGGATTGACTGTTGTTGTTTCGTGGCTATTAATTATGGCTCTTTATTTTGTACCCTATGCATTAAGTGTTGGTCAGTTAGGATCGACCTTCAAAGAGTCAAGTGGTGGGGTCTCCTCATGGATCAAAGAAACCTCAACAAAGCGGTTGGCTTTTTTTGCTGCTTGGACTTATTGGGTCGTTCACGTGCCCTACTTGGCACAAAAACCCCAAGGAATCTTAGTATCCTTGAGTTGGTTATTTAAAGGAAATGGTACATTTGTATCGACGATGGGTTCCATGGAAGTCTCGTTGATTTGTTTAGCTATTTTTCTATTCTTTTTATGGATTGCCTCTAAAGGATTGACGACCTTAAAAATGATTGGGAACATCGCGGGAACAGCCATGTTCGTGATGTCGATTCTTTTTATTCTTTTAGCAGTCACCGCTCCAGCAATGACTGGTGCTGAAATTGCTACACCAAGCATGTCATCTGTTTCAACCTATATCCCTAAATTTGACTTTACCTATTTAACCACGATCTCGATGCTGGTATTTGCGGTAGGCGGCTGTGAAAAAATCTCGCCTTACGTAAATAACACAAAAAATCCTGCAAAAGAATTTCCAAAAGGCATGATCTTTTTAGCCGGTATGGTGGCGTTATGTGCCTTGCTCGGCTCGATTGCTATGGGGATGCTTTTTGATGCCAACCATATTCCAGAAGATTTGATGGTCAACGGCGCTTATGAAGCCTTTCAACGACTTGGAAACTTCTACGGAATCGGCAACTTCTTTGTCATTCTTTATTCCATCGCCAATGCGTTGGCGCAAATCTCTGCTTTGGCCTTTTCAATTGATGCCCCATTGAAAATATTACTGTCTGATGCTGATTCAGAATTTGTACCAAATGGCTTAGCAAAACTAAACAAAAAAGGAACACCAGTAAATGGATATATTATGACTGGTATCCTGGTAAGCATTTTGATCATTATTCCAGCACTAGGAATCGGCAATATGACCGAACTGTACCGTTGGTTGCTGAACTTGAATTCAGTTGTCATGCCACTGCGTTACTTATGGGTCTTCTTAGCCTTTATGCTAGTCAACAAACACGCCAATCGCTTTACTTCCGATTATAAATTCGTGAAAAACACCAAAGTTGGCTTTGGGATTGGCTTATGGTGCTTCTTGTTCACGGCCTTTGCCTGCATTTTAGGGATGGTTCCTAAGCTTGATTATGCGGCAGATCCGCAAGCTTGGTTCTTCCAATTGGCCTTAAATATCATTACGCCGATCGCCTTTCTTTTGATTGGCTTGATCTTGCCAATCATTGCGAAACGTGTAAATAAAAAATAATCATTTGCTCAAAAAAGAGGTGTCCGACAACTATTTCGGTTGTCGGGCACCTCTTTCTTTGTAAATGAACTTCTCCGCCGCGTGCGGTATTTGGTCCATCCTCTTACTGAAGCGTTCATTCCTCTTTGTTGTGCTCTTTGTTGTCCTTTTTGATTCCATACTTGATCCACTGCACCTTATAGCGGAAATCTTTGATCAGCTCTTTTGCGGTCCATTCATTCGAAATAAAATCTGTCAGACTATCCATCACGACCGCCATAATAAAGTAAAGGAAACTGACGGCTTCTTGCGTATCATGGATCGTGAAGCGATTTTCTTCCAACAGCTCCAACCATTGGCGAATCATGGGCGAATCGTCAGGGATCGCATCGCGCTTCGTCCAGGCATTGCTTTGGGTACATAAGTGGATCATTTTCCAATGATCATCTTCAGGTGACCATTGACTGCACCAAGCCAAGTATTCTTCGATCCCTTTGAAAAAATCATTTTTGTTGCGATTGATAAACGTAAAAATCGCAGAATGGATTTGGTTGGAATAGTTGGTGATCGCATAGTCATAGGCATCTTCTAAGTTTTGAAAGTACTTGTAAAACGCCCCTCTAGAAATGTGCGATTTTTCGACGATGGCAGAGACCTTGACTTGACTGATATGCTTGCTAAAAAATTCTTCTAAAAGCACGGCATCGATTTTTTCTTTTTTCTCTTGTTTTAAATGAAAAAATGTTGTACTTGGCAAGGGATTCTCCTCCATCATTCGCAATCTACTCCCTCTATTATAAACAAATCCCTCTACTTTTCCACTCAGACTTGTGCAGTTTCTCTTGATGGGGCGTTTTGTTCGATCAGATTGCCATCTTCCATTCGGAAAATGCGATCACTCCATTGGATCATTCGCTCGTCGTGGGTGACCATGACTGTCGCTTTCTTTTTCTCATGCGCTTCTTTCACCAATAACTTCACGACTTCATACGCATGATCCGTGTCTAAGCTGGCAGTTGGTTCATCCGCCAAAATCAAGCTTGGGTCATTAAACAACGCCCGGCCGATTGCTACTCGTTGACGTTCCCCACCAGATAAATCGCGGGGAAACTTGTCTTGAAGATCGAGAATATCTAATGAAGCAAGCAATTCATCAATCCGTTCCTTTTCCTTGGCTTTTCCTGAAACTTTGTCGACCAAATAAAATTGTTCCTTTACTGTTAGAAAAGGGATCAAATTCGAGCTTTGCAAGATAAACCCAATCTCTTTAAAACGCAACTTCCCTCGTTGCTTTTCATTTAATTGGGAAAAGTTCACCTGGTTGATGATGATCTCTCCGGTTGTTGGATTTTGTAAGCCGCCAGCGATGGTCAAAAAGGTACTTTTTCCTGAACCAGAAGGACCGATGATACTGACAAACTCCCCTTCTTGAACATGAAAATTCAGTCCTTTTAATGCCGTTACTTCGGTATGCTGCTTGCCAAATTTTTTTATAATATCCTTCATTACTAAAATGTCTTTCATCTTTGTTACCCTCCTATTGCCGTGATTGGATCGACTTTTGTGACCGTCCGAATGGAGAATAAGCCGCCTAGAACTGCCACGAGAATCAAGATGCCGCTATAAAGCAGCCATTGCTTTAATTCAAAGAAAAATGGCATGGCATCTGGTAAAAACAAGCTGGTGCCGTATGCCGCCGCAAAGGCTAGGGCTACCCCGATCACACCGACCATAAATGCTTGCGCAATAATTGATTTGGCAATAAAGCTGGTCCGAATCCCTTGGGCTTTCATCACACCAAAAATCGCTGTTTTTTGTAGGGTGATCACATACATGAAAATCCCCACGATTGCCGTTGCAACAACAAATAAGAAGTAGATCATGGCATTTAAGGTCAAGTTTTGGGCAGAAAATCCAGGAAGCTTTTCAATAAAGTCTTCCGTTGCCAACACTTTAAGCTGGGTTCCTTCTTGGTTATCGACTTTCGGATCACTTGATTTGGTCACAATGATATTGATGGGCTGCTCCTTATCAGATGCGAATGGTTGATTAGCAAACTTCATTTTCGTCCAAGTATCGAGGGAAGTATAAATCACTGGTGACACCGTATAAGACGTTTCTGGGGTGATCCCAACGACTTTGAAGGTTTCATCTGAGCGTCCGATTTTCACTTGCTCTCCGACCTTGATACCTTCTTCTGCTAAGTTTTCTGAAATCGTGATCTCATTTTCTTTTGAAAACAGCTTGCCCTCTAAGACTTCTGGTAACAAGAACGCATCGTCTTGTGTACCAAAAACAGTCACATTGACTTGTTCATCGTTGACCGTGATGACACTGCTGTATAAACCAATCGGGGCTTTTTGAGTCCCTGCTACACGGTCTAGATCCCCTCTCGTCAATTGTGAAGCCGCAAATGTGTCATTCGCATCTTCTGATAAAACGATCGCGGATGAATCCCAGTCGACGATGGCCTTTTTAAAATCCCAGTTAAGTCCGGTAGCTAAGCCAGACAATATAAAAACAACATAGGCGATCAAAAACATGATTCCTACGATCAACCCATATCTTAATTTTGAATAACGCATTTCTTTTATAGCCAGAAACATTGTTCTTTCCTCCTACTTTCCAAATATTGACAAAGTGTCACTTTTTGAAGAATACCACATAAGGTGACACTTTGTCACTTTTTACAACTCGGAAAGTTTGTAAGGTTGATCGATCATTCTTTTTCTGTCATTCACTGAGGATGTTTTTTCCTAAAGGAGTGTGAATAAAGAGAGTTGAATACTGGGCGTTTCGCGTAAAATACGCCATTTCCTTTTAACATTCTTTGCTAGATGAAAAAAAGCATGGCAGACCGTAAATAGTCGAACCATGCTTTGGCAAAAACGAACACGAGGATTTCATTATTGGTGTTCTAGAGATCAGCTGACTTTGCTTTGTCCAATTGTGGAAATTACTGCTCGTAACTGATGACACGAAGTATCAAACTGCCGTTTTTCCTCAGGTGTAAGCGTCAATTCAATAATTTCGCGGACGCCGTTTTGGTCCACGACTGCAGGAACCCCTGTGAATAAATCGTTGATGCCATATTCCCCATTAAGGTAGGAAGATACCGGCAGAATCGCTTGCTCATCATTTAAGATCGCTCGAACGATTCTTGCAACACTCATCCCTATCCCGTAAAAAGTTGCTTGTTTTCGATCGATGATTTCATAGGCAGCATTTTTTACTCGTTCAGAAAGAACCGCTAGATCGGCAACGGTCAAACGATCCTTTTGCTTGATCAATTCTACGATCGGTTTCCCACCGATCGTTGTATGGGACCAGACAGCGACTTCCGAGTCACCGTGTTCCCCAATGATGTACCCATGAATATTCCGTGGATCGATGGCTAATTTTGCCGCCACTTCTTTTCGAAGTCTTGTGGTATCGAGGGTCGTTCCCGTACCAACGACCCGATTGGCTGGCAACCCGGACACACGCCATGCTTGATAAGTTAAGACATCGACTGGGTTTGAAGCGATAACAAGCACGCCATCAAAGCCTGAAGCCATCACTTGTTTTGTGACGCTTGCCATAATTTCGGCGTTCACATCAATCAATTCAAGCCGTGTTTGTCCTGGCTTTTGGTTGACCCCTGCGGTAATAACCACGATGTCAGCATCTTTACATTCCGAGTACTCTCCAGCCCAAACTTTGATGTTTTCTTGCCCCCATGACATACCGTCTAACAAATCGAGGGCTTCTCCTTCTGCTTTGTCCCGATTGACATCGATCAAGACTAACTCATTGATTAGTCCTTGATTGATCATGGAATACGCAATGCTCGTTCCAACGAAACCTGTTCCGACAACGACAACTTTTCTGCTTGTACTTTTCATGTGCGATCCCTTCCTTTTCTTTTCAAATACTTGTGCTATTGTTTTGCGTATATTACGTATTTTCTCAAAAAATGTATGTTCTCTTGTGTACTCTTGTGTTTCCTTAATAACTATGACCGGCAATCAGCGCTTTGGCTTGCTGATACAAATGAATTGCATATTTTCCTAACACATAGCAGACGACAATCACGGCAAAGCTTGTTTCAATAATCGTTAAGGCTTGTAGAAACCCAAATATCAGTGGGTGATTCGCAAAAAACAGCGCTGATTTGAACATAGCAGTCGCTGAAATCACAAGAGGAAACGTAAATGCCGCATAGCTTGGGTAAAAGCCGACTGCCAGCATGTTTTTCATATAAGCGACGACACAAAAATAAATCGTTTGTGACAATAACAGCATAAAGGCGACAAACCAAGCAGAGCCTTGTTCAAATACGGAAAGGTAACCTGCTAAGCAAAGAGAACCCGGTGCTGTTAAAATCGTGATCAAAGGAACTGCCGCACGTTCCGTCAGCTTCTGATGGACGATTCGTTTTAAAATAATCGGCAAAAGCGCAAAATACAATACCAATGCGATCCAGACGATCACTTCCCCCAGCTCTTTAAAAAAGACAGCAGAAGTATTGGGAATGACGCCAATACCGACAAAGGTAATAAACCAGCTCGGATAAATGTATTCCAGCGAAAGGTCGACAGGCAAAATATGCACGACAACAAAATAGATCATTAAAGCAAAATGTAAGCCGATAGCCCCCCACCAGAGCAGATCATTCACCACTGCATCGGGAATGACCCGTTCAAAAACAGTGGAAATCACCATCAGCGCCATCGTAAAGGTCGGCGCCACAGAAGCAACGATTGGGTTTTGCAACTCTGACATCGTGTGCTTAAATGTAAAGCATACTTTCAGAAGGAAGAGCCCCATGATGAAAATACCAAGGGTGCAAAACGCATTTCCAACCGTCTCCATTCCTTCTGAATACAATAAATTCCCCAAAGACACAGTGCCTAAAATCAAGCCACAAATCGGGATTGGCAATGAATGTAAAAAATGCTGGATCGATGTTTTCATCAACTCATCCTTTCTAAACGTATGAAAATTTCAACTAAATTTGCTTTCTTTTTTCTCTACACTTATACTATAATCACCTGATAACTATTTGTAAAATTATACTTTTAAATACTAATTATAAATATTATTAATAATAAAGGAGTCCCCAAAATGATTGAATTGCTCAAAACCTTCATTGTTGTTTATGAAACGAGAAACTTTAGTCTTGCCGCCAAACAACTCTATAAAACTCAACCAACGATTTCCTTACAAATCCAACGCTTAGAGGCCGAACTTGGCTTCAAACTTTTTGAACGTAAAGGAAAACAATTGATTTTACCTACCAGCCAAGCGGAGTTTTTGTATCCTCGTGTGGTCGAGTCTCTCCGCTCAATGTCCACTATTTTTTCGCAAGCCAAAGACACCAAAAATTTTAAAACAGAGTGTGTGCTCGCTTGTTCGAATACGACCGCCGTCTACTTACTGCCCAGCATCATGGCGCAGCTGATTGCAGAATTTCCAACGTTTGCTTTTGAAATCAAAATCATGAATTCTCAAGAAGTAATCGATGCCGTCGAATCAAACAAAGCCCATATTGGCCTGATTGAAAAATCAATCGTTTCGCCATTGATCCAAAAAGAATTCGTCTATCGCGATGAATTGGTGTTAGCAGGCAACCTCGCTTCTGATTTTTGGGTCTTGCGGGAAAACGACTCGGGGATGTACTACATTAACGAAACCTATCTGTACGCAAAGCACTTGCATCCGCAAATCATCAAAGCCAATAACAGCGAAGTGATTTTGTCCCTACTAAAACAAAACATCGGCAAATCGATCATCTCGAAACTTTCATTACCAGAAGAGTTGCCTTGGCAGGAACTTGATCCAGAGTACCGCTATCGTGATCTTTTTATCATTCAGAATCGTCAGCGTGCGACGCCGGAGACCGGAGAGATTTATGAGGAGATTAAACGGCTGTTGTTGGAAAGGAATAGAGCTGCTGGTACTGGTGAATCGAGAAGATAACAAAATATCCTTTATACTGATTCTTAAGAAAATTTCTCAGAATCAGTATAAAGGATTTCAATCAGACAACTTCGATTTTTTGCAAAAAAACAAAATACATTTATGCGACGTTAAATACTAAAGAATATCTCGTTTCCATACTTAAATCATACCCACATAGTTCTTTAAAATAGCTTTGATAGTCATTTTCAATGATACGGATAATTTCTTCGCTTGGTAGTTCTTCAAATTTAATCAATTCAACTAATAGGTTTAATTTTGCATCAATTCCCAAAATTCTTGGCAGCACACTCCAAAAATTTTCTTTTGAGATTTCATCAGTTAGTTGGTTTAAACGCCGCAACAAATCAATTAAATAGTCTTTCAAATCTTTTTCTTTTCTTGATGCATTCCCAAATTCTTTTTGATAATAGCTGCTATATTCTTCTTTCATTGTGAATAGCATGATTCATAAGGTCCTCTCTATGTGATTATTTCTTTCTAATGCGTTCCAAAAAATAGTGAACATTTTTTGGAAGCTAATAAAATACATGCCTCTCGATAAAGTAGTTTAATAGGTGAGATAATGTATGAATGATACTCTTGAAACCTCTTCTTTAAAAAAATTTCCAGATGTAATTTATGAAGAAGCGACAATAGCCAATAAAAATCTCCTTCATTATGGGAGTCACTCTTGATCAACAAAAAACGATCAAGATGTAAAAGTGATTTTAAACATGCTATTAACGTCGGATTCATTGAATCCCCCTTGAATCCGAACGAGTTGGAAAGAGAAGATCCCCCAAAGAATACTGATAACCGCCAGTCTACTATTAAACATTTTACTTTTATTTTACATCACTGCCGATACCACTAAGCATTCATTTTGAGCAACTGACGTTCTTCTTTTAATACTTGTAAGACTTTTGATGTTAAGGTTCTATCGAGCATTTTCTCTTCCTGCTTTACTACCTTCATTTCCTTATTGACTCTTTTAGTTACACCTTTCCATAATAAGATTCATTCATCTTTTACTTGCCTCTTTTATTATTACTTATTTCGGTGTGATATATTGAACCAACGAGGAACGAGCTAGATCATTGCCAATCACTCGGTAAGAAATCGTTGTACCACCATAAACGTTTGAATTAAAATACCATTCGGTCCAACCGCTTCTACAAATGCGACATGACCATACCTGGGATCCGACCCCGCTGTCCCGTGGCTGAAAGAAATCAAGGTCCCGGCTTTTGGGGTTCGACTAACTTGATAACCTAATCTAAGACCAGTAGTTCCCCAATCTCCCCCATTTCCCATGTAATCATCTACACGACCACCTAATTGTGTGACTCGATTAAAGGCATACCAAGTACACTGACCTACAGGATAAGAACCAGAAGTATTATAATCTTTCCCATTATAAGCTGGGAAAGTCATTAACTCCCGATATTCATTTGGAACTTCTTCCAATCCTTTAATGAAGACACCACTTTGTTGTGATTGATCCTCATCGTATTGGGTCAACTCGTAAACAGCAATCAAAGAATTCAATTTCTGATTATAGCTAGTGTCTGTTGCATAGGTTCCGGTTAAAGCATCAGTTGCACGCAAATAGTTTTTTGCTTCTGAGCGCCAGACTGATTTATAAAAAAATGAATCGTGGGAAACGCCTCCGCGAATCAATGCAATATAATCTGTTAACGATTCATCGTAACTTGGATAAACACGAAAAGCATCTTGAATTTCAATCATTTCGCCATTTCCTAAATCCTCTTTGGTAGTCATCACTACTGCACCTTCTCGATAACTTCCTTTAATACCGAAAAGGTTATAATAGGGTGCCTTTGATAAAAGACTACTACCGTTGCCACTTTCTAAAATAGCTTGCGCAATCAAGACTGAAGCAAAGACGTCATACTCTTGCCCTAGTTTCCGAGCTTTTTCACTAATTTGTTTGATAAATTCATGTGTAGCAGTATTAAATTGGAAATCAAGTTGTGCTGGATAATTTTTCACCAACTCTTTACCTACTTCAGTTAACTCTGGTGATTGCGCACGTTTAATCAATAATGAAATGTTTTCTTCATCCCATTCTTCTTGATCGACCTGTTGATAGGACAGCTTCTCAAGATAAACCACTGAAGTCACTGATTGATTTAAATCAACGTCTTCATTCACTTCATCTTCTTGAGATTCTTGTTCCAATGTTTCTGACATTTCTTGTGTACCAATTGTCCCATAATAATCGTTTCCTAGCCAAATTCCCAATAATTGATTCCCTTCCGCAGTTTCCTTATAGAGAATATCACCAGGCTGTAATGAATTATAGGTTGATTCTTTCATATCAAGATTTTCTAGATTTGTCGCCAGTACTTCGTTATAAAGTTCTTTCAGCCAAGTATCGACTTCTTTACTCTCTAAGTCATCTGCGCCAACCTGTCGAATTGTTTGATACACCAACGCAGCTTGCCAGGAGTGGTCAAAGCTAGCTAATAACGGTAATGTGAAACTCCCTAACGTTGATTCAGCCACTTCACTACTTCTAAATGCATCTGGAAGTTGATTCTCTGCACTATTGAGTAAACCTTCAAAAATAGTATCAATCTCTTGATCTGTAGCAGGTGGTCGAGTCACCGGAGCACTCGGTGGAAATGGATTAGCTCCTGAATCAGAACTTTGATCCTCTTGATTTGTTGAGGAAGTTGGTGGATCGGGCTGCACTGGTGCCTCAGAAGAAGGTGGTACTGTTTGTTCAGCTTCTGGTACTTCAGACGGAATCGTTTCTTCTATTGGGATATCTGGTTGCTGCGATTCTTCAGGTTTGTCTGACTCTTGTTCTTCAGTGTTTTCTTCCCCCAACTCTTCATCTTCCCAATGAGACTCTTCTGGAAAGTCGGTACTTTCATCGGAAGATTCACTTGACTCTTCTATTATTGGAACATAACCATTAGACAATTCGGTTTTGGAGCTGGTACTCATTGCTATATTCGATGTTACATTAGACGCTTGTCGCATACTCGAAACTAACTCTATGTTGGGTTCTTGCAAATCAACATTCGATTGCTTCCTTTCCTTTGAGAAGGTGGATTGGCTTGCGTCTTCTGATTTATCAGAAAGATGATCAGTTAAATTGCTTGCCAACAAAGTTGGTGTGGTAAAACTTTGTGCTGCTAATACACCTAGGCTGATTAGTGTGATACCTATCTTCTTATTTTTCATCTTAATACCTCCTCGCGCTTCATTCTCTCTTTCATTGTTTCTTGCTTTCCTATTTCTATTCAAATAAACGCTTTTTTTAAAAATGTTAGATTATTACACAAAAATTTATCTATATTAAATATTCTTTGTTCTTAGTATTTTGCAACAGTTGACCATACATGACCGATATCCGATAAAAATGGTATGATTATCTTGTTTCTGTTGACTGTTGCAAGAATGCTCTTTCACAAAAATTATTTGTATTCTTCAAAGTCATTAAATTGTAATTTATTATGTGCTAGCTGTTTTACTTTAAATTGCAAATCTTCAAAAAGATTTGTCACTTCGTCTTTTGTTTCATCTACGTCGAATAGAATCTCTTTTGCTCTCTCATGAATAGAACTAACACGTACTTCTGCTAATCGAATCATTTTATTGGCTTCTAACTGTGCTTCTTCGACAGTTCTTTTAGCTTTTCGTTTTGCGAATGCTAATACTTCACCAATTTCCTCTTCGAACTCTTCTTTCTCTTTTTGCAACTTCTCTTTTTCTTTTGTTAATTTACTCAACTCTTTTTTTAATTCTTGAACTTCTTGAATTTCTTCAAGTTCTGTCTCTAGTTCCTGAAGGTCCTGGATTGCTTTTGGAATATCTTTTTTTGTAATAACTAATTCTGCTATTTCTTTCTCAGAAAGCTTATCTTTCAAAGTATCAATCTCATGTTGTTTTTCTTCTAATTTTTCTTCATAGCTTTCTTCAACTTTGTTGATGGTTGCCTTTAACTGCTCTTTCTCGACCTGCCATTCATCATATCTTTTTTGTGTATCAGCAATAACATTGGTTAATTGGCTTTTTAGTTGTTCAATTCGATAATCTTCCGTATTTTCTTTTTCTAATTCTTCACTATTTAAATGATTAGGGCCGTATTGCTCTAATGATTGTGTTAATTCAATTACTTTTTGTGTTGCTTTATTTAGTTCGTGTGTAAGATATTGGTTATCCTTCTTACTAGTTTCGAATTTATTTTTTAACTCCTGATACGCTTCTTTTATTTCTGAATTTTTATTTTGATTTTCAATCTCTTCTAATTTTGTTCTTAACTCTAGGTTTTGTGTATTCAATTCACTTTCAACCATATTTTTTTGACTAACCATTTCTTCTAACTTAGTTGAAAGTTCATTTTTTTCATTTATTGCTTTTTGAAGTTCCTTTTCAGTCGTTTCCTTGACTTCAATAGCCAATCGTAATTGTTCCTTCAAATTACTTCCGTCTTTAGTCTCTTTGTTCTTTGATTCCAAGTCATTTTCAATTTTTTCTTTTTGGCTTGTAATCTCTTTTACTTTAGTTGAAAGTTCGTTTCTCTCTTTTAATGATTTTTGTAATTCCTTTTCAGTCGTTTCGTTTACTTCAAGAGCTAGTCGTAATTGTTCCTTTAAATTATTTCGATCTTCGGTAATCTTTTTTAAATTATTCTCCTGCTGCTTCTGGATTTCTTTTATTGCGCTAAGATCATTATTTATTCTTTGATGGTTTTTCTTACTCATCTCTAGTTCTTGAAGCAAATTGTTCTTCTCAGCTACTAATGTATTGACCTTTTTTTCAAGTTGTTCAGTTCGCTCTTGTTTCTTATTGTTATTCTCCTGAGAGTGCTCTTTGACTAATTTATCGCTTTCTAACTCAGACTCAGTGTCATATAGATCAATAGACTCAACATTTACTTCTTGAATTTCATCTAATAATTTTTTGTAAAAACTTTTTTCTTTCTTAGCCATTCGTTATTACTTCTCCTTTTTGCTCTACTTTTTCTTTGACTTCAGTCTTATTTTCATTTTCTTGCTCCACACTATCATCGCCCTTTTCAAGCAATTCTAGTTCACCAGAATCTGTCCTTAAAAATACTTCATCAGAAATCATAGTTTCTGTATCGCTATCAAAAATTTGAATGTTTGCCTGATTTAAAAAACTTATGTCTTGAACTTCGCTTAAATAAACTTCGATATTTTCCTGTATCTTTGGTAGATCTTGTTGATTATTTACTTCAATATAGATTGACAAAATTAAGTATTGTAAAGGTACATTATTAGTGATGATTGACACAGTACGACCAAAATAGGGCGTAAGATCCCTGCCTATTTTTTCTTCATAAACAAAACGCTCTTCTGGCGTTATCTGTGCAAGGAGATCTTTCCAATCAATCTCAGAAAGACCAATACCTTCTTCCGGATAGCTATAGATTGATAGTTCCAAAAATTTTTCTTGTGCTTTTGATAATTCATCTACTTGTTTTTCTAGTTTCGTTAATTCTCCCGAAACATTTTCTACATACTTCTTATCTTTCATTTGTAATGTTCCTAATGTAATTAGGCTAAGGAGCATTGTGGCAGTCACACCTAAAATAATCCAGATATTTACACTTTGCTGTATTTGCTTAAAAACTATTAATTTTTTTTTTAGCAGCAAATCATTTCCAATTGCTAATTCTGTTTTCTTTAATTGTCGCTCTTTAAAAATCCTCCATGAGATGAGTATTAATAAGGCTATGCTCACGAGAAGCACAGATAAATAGATATACAATTTTTTCACCCTATCTTAATTGAGTTTTTTGGTACACCGTCTGTTCCATTGGAAAAGTAAGCATTAATTTAATTTTTAAGTAGATTCAAAAAAATCATTATGATATTCCACTGTCTCTATCAATTCTCCTTGAATTACTAGTCTTCTTGTTCCTCTGGCATCATCACATGTCACAAGAGTAATCATCTTCCGATTGGGGATATCTTCAATTAAATACGTACTTTCTGGGTTTACGATTTCTTTAAAAGAAACACTGTAGATATAGACTTTTTCCAAGTCTGTTATGTAAATCAAATCATTGATTTCCACATGCTCTAAAGGCCTAAATAATAAGCTTTTACTTTCACTTCTATGACTTGCAAGACTATAGTTTCCCTCTCCCATAACTTGGTCTTGTTTCATAGTTCCTGCTCCAAAACTTAACGTAAAATCTGTTACTCCAAAAAAAATAGGTAAGTCAATACCTACGCTTGGAATCAAAATTGCGCCCATCGTCCTATCCTTAGCTACTGTTTCGTTATTTTCATCTAGCTGTAATCTGACAATCGAAGACAAACTTGTCAATGAGATTGACTCAAAATCAAAACTGTTTTCCTCACTGGGCTCATTTTCTAATTCTGTTAATTTTTCATGATTCTCCTTCACTTGTTCCTTTGTCATATTTTCGATGGAAAACTGTTTTACATTCATATTAATGATTTGATTTTTTAGAGGAACACTAAAAATAGCTATTGCCCCTAAAATTATTAAAAATACTATGAGTATATTGGATATATACTTCTTCAGCGTGTCTTTAGCCATATACATTGACCTCTAAACTATTAATCCTTAAAATTGTTGATAGAACACGAAGAGTGTGTTCTATCAACAATCCAATTTTTATTTCTTTCTATTTTTATTTCTTTTTCTTTTTCTTTCTATTCCACAATCCAAATCCAGCACCTACAGATGCTAAACCACCAACAACTGAGGCTGCAATCGAGGAAGAACCTGTTTGTGGTAATTTGCTACCCGGTTTCTTATTGCCAGAGCCTGAATCGGAATCCGCATCCGCATCTGAATCGGAATCCGCATCTGAATCGGAATCAGAATCGGCGTCCGCATCTGAATCTGCGTCGGCGTCGGCATCGGCATCGGAATCGGCATCCGCATCGGCGTCGGAATCTGAATCGGAATCTGAGTCGGAATCTGAGTCGGCATCCGCATCCGCATCGGCGTCTGAATCAGCATCAGCGTCGGAATCTGAGTCGGCATCCGCATCTGAATCGGCGTCCGCATCTGAATCGGAATCGGAATCAGCATCGGCATCGGCGTCGGAATCTGAATCGGAATCTGAGTCGGCATCCGCATCCGCATCGGCGTCTGAATCAGCATCAGCGTCTGAATCGGAATCAGCGTCTGAATCGGAATCAGCATCAGCGTCTGAATCGGAATCGGAATCTGAGTCGGCATCCGCATCTGAATCGGAATCTGAGTCGGCGTCCGCATCAGCATCAGCATCTGAATCTGAGTCGGCGTCCGCATCTGAATCGGCATCAGCATCGGCGTCTGCATCGGCATCCGCATCCGCATCGGCGTCTGAATCAGCATCAGCGTCTGAATCGGAATCAGCGTCTGAATCGGAATCAGCATCAGCGTCTGAATCGGAATCGGAATCTGAGTCGGCATCCGCATCTGAATCGGAATCTGAGTCGGCGTCCGCATCAGCATCAGCATCTGAATCTGAGTCGGCGTCCGCATCAGCATCGGCATCAGCATCGGCGTCTGCATCGGAATCGGCATCGGCATCAGCATCTGAATCGGCGTCCGCATCTGAATCGGCGTCCGCATCTGAATCGGAATCTGAGTCGGAATCTGAGTCGGCATCCGCATCCGCATCGGCGTCTGAATCAGCATCAGCGTCTGAATCGGAATCTGAATCGGAATCAGCATCGGCGTCGGAATCTGAATCGGAATCCGCATCGGAATCAGCATCAGCATCAGCATCGGCGTCCGCATCGGCATCTGAATCCGCATCCGCATCGGCATCGGCATCAGCATCTGAATCGGAATCCGCATCGGAATCAGCATCAGCATCAGCATCGGCATCCGCATCCGCATCTGAATCGGAATCTGAATCGGAATCGGAATCGGAATCTGCATCAGCGTCTGAATCGGAATCGGAATCGGAATCGGAATCGGAATCAGAATCTGAGTCGGCATCAGCGTCGGAATCTGCATCAGCATCGGAATCTGCATCTGAGTCTGAATCGGAATCAGCATCGGCGTCTGAATCTGAATCAGCGTCTGCGTCTGAATCTGCATCAGCATCGGCATCAGCATCGGAATCGGAATCGGAATCGGAATCGGAATCCGCATCCGAATCGGAATCTGAGTCGGCATCCGCATCGGCGTCCGCATCTGAATCGGAATCGGAATCCGCATCCGCATCGGCATCTGAATCGGAATCGGAATCAGCATCGGCGTCTGAATCAGCATCCGCATCAGCGTCGGAATCGGAATCAGCATCGGAATCAGCATCGGAATCTGCATCTGAGTCTGAATCGGAATCAGCATCGGCGTCTGAATCTGAATCAGCGTCTGCGTCTGAATCTGCATCAGCATCGGCATCCGCATCGGAATCGGAATCGGAATCCGCATCCGAATCGGAATCCGCATCCGCATCGGCATCTGAATCGGAATCGGAATCGGAATCGGAATCAGCATCGGAATCGGCATCTGAATCAGAATCGGAATCGGAATCAGCATCTGAATCGGCATCTGAATCAGAATCGGAATCGGCATCCGCATCGGAATCTGCATCGGCATCCGCATCAGCGTCTGAATCGGAATCAGCATCAGCATCTGAATCGGAATCGGAATCGGAATCGGAATCTGAATCGGCGTCTGAATCAGCATCCGCATCAGCGTCTGAATCTGCATCAGCATCGGCATCCGCATCCGAATCTGAATCTGAATCTGAATCCGCATCCGAATCGGAATCTGAGTCGGCATCCGCATCTGAATCTGAATCGGCATCAGCATCAGCATCTGAATCTGCATCAGCATCGGCGTCCGCGTCCGCATCTGAATCGGAATCGGAATCCGCATCGGCGTCTGAATCGGAATCGGAATCGGAATCAGCATCCGCATCTGAGTCGGAATCTGCATCTGAATCTGAATCTGAATCTGAGTCGGCATCGGCGTCGGCATCTGAATCTGAATCTGAGTCGGCATCGGCATCCGCATCGGCGTCCGCATCCGCATCGGCGTCCGCATCTGAATCGGAATCGGAATCGGAATCAGCATCAGCATCGGCGTCTGAATCGGAATCTGAATCGGAATCTGAATCTGAGTCAGTATCAATAGGTTCTTGTATAATTACAGCAACCATATCAGACTGTTTATCATCACGATTTTCCTGATGTCCGTTTACAACAATACTTACTTCATCACCAAGATTGAGCTCAGCATCTAGTGGAATTTCAAATTCACCGCTAGCATTGATTGGTACATTCTTCTCTACAAGTTCACCATTGATATAAACGTCAAGTGAATACGTTCTACCAAATGTATCATCTTGTTCATGACTTCCTGTTATTACATTGTCACCAACATAGATATCATTTAGTTTTGGTTGATTGACTACCCAGTTATTGTAGCCAGTTGTGTCATCGACATTTACTGTTGTCTCAACTGCCTTAGTTCTTATCTGACTCGGATTAGCAACATCCGGTTGTTGTCCGACAACTCTGACTGTTACTTCATCGCCATAAGAAAGATCTAGATTTAATTCATTTACATCATATGCGAATACATAACTTCTACTTGTTACTGGAATATCTTCTTCAGTATTAACGAGACGGCCATTCACCAGTAGTTCTAAGTTATAGCTTCTCTCGTACGCTCTACTCTGAAGTGGAACACTTCCACTAATCAGTTGATCGTCTTCTTTTAATGGATCAACTCTTGCAGCTTGAACTTCCCATTGATCATAGTCATCGATATTTTCAACAATCATCGTAGTTGTTGAGCTTACTTTATCTTCATGCCCATCTTGTTTTCCAATGACATATGCTTCAACAACTGCACCTTCAGGCAGCGGCGCTGGTGATCCATCCACGATCCACATTGAAGAGAATTCAAAATCATTTGAGATATTTTCTCTTCTTAGGACTTCCTGCCCTTCAATAGTCAATACTAAATCATACGTTCTTCCCGCTTGACGATTTTGTGGCAAGTTTAACCCAGTAACTAAATACTCACCAGTGTACGCTTGATGAACTATTGGATTACTTACTACCCAATCTTCATAGTCTACAATATCTGTACCTGTGCTATGGTAAGTAATACCAGAATATTTTGTATACCTTTTTCCATTGCGCAATACGTATTGATGAACTCCTTTTACCCTTGCGGTAACGATATCACCCTCTCGCAGAAAACTACCAAAATCGTATTCCCAATTGCCGTCTTCATCCATACCAATTGTATCTCTTGGTACACCATTGACTAATAGTTCAACAAAATAATCGGTATCATGTTCATTAACGAGATCTTGCTTCCCATTTCCATAGAAATTTTGATCGTCAGAAGTTAATAATGTAGTCGTCTCTACCGGGTTCTCTATCCAAGTGTTATAAATCCCCTCAGAAGAAAGTTCCCCGGATATTGTTCCACTACCTCCAATAACAATCCAGTCTGCACTAGTTGTTACACTTCTAACAGAGTAATTATCCTTCCTAATCACCATGTTGTCTCGAGGATTATCTTCTTTCCATCTTGCCAAATCAATCTTTAGATCAATAGCAATATCTACACTACTCAACTGAAATAAATAGTTAGGGGTATAATAGGTGATGGAATGGGTATCAGGATCATACCCCATCGTTTCATAACCTGAGATAATGCCGGTTCTCGCATCCCATACATCTTTAATGTCTTCAGTTACATTACCCCAACCGAAGACAGTTGACGGTCGAGAAATCGTTCCTGAAATATAGTCTGTATAATTTGGGGTTAAGAAGAATTGATCTGCTAAATCAGGATCTAAATAGATCGTTTGCTTAAATTGAGAAAACAAACCAATGTTTAGCCATGTATTAGATTCACCTGCTGTTGCTATGTGAATCCCGTCCTCATCTGCAGATAATTTATTGAACTTATCTGTGAAGCCAAAGTTAATCCCTATTCGAGGTGCAACTTCTTCATAGCCTCCTGTGCTATCTGTAACGTTTACAGACTCGGCATTTACTTTTGTTTCAGCTACAAACAAGCCGCTTGTAATTACACCAGCAATCATAGCATTGTAAATTAGCTTATTTTTAGCATTTTTTTTCTTAATATTTTTCCTATTCAAAGACTGAACGTGATCAAATTGATTTTTCATTTTTTCCTCCCTTTTAGTAATTAATAAGATTTCTATTAATTGCTAAGTTCACATTCAAAATAAATATAAACTTAGCAATTAAGTGAACCTCAATTGCTTTTGAGATAATTCTTATAATTGATTAGTCCACTTAAAAAGTGCTCTGCATCATCTATTCTCATTCTAAAATTATCGTGTCTTGCAAAAAAACCACCAGCAATGATATTTGGTTTTGCCATATACATAGCAACCTCCGGATAAAACACCCCTACGTTCATTTCATGCAACGCTCGCTTATCCATAGTTGGTTTTATATCCTTCGCTTTAGGAAACTTCTCTAACAAATGTGAATATTGTTCACTTGTATCTAAGTGATCAACAAATTTAGCAGCCGCAACTAAAAGTTCTAGCATGGTAGGATAAGCAGTGTCTCGTTTGTTGATAAAATTCAAATTTTCTGTAGCATTTCGAATACCAAACTCATAATATTCCTCTTTAGGTAATAAAGCTGATAGCTCATTAACGGCATAGCTTATCCAATGGTCATGGTATTTATAATATTTTTTTTCTACTAATTTTTTCAAAATTGATTCCGCTAATGATAAAGTGGTATCATCTGGAATTTGCTTATACGCTCTAGCGAGACCGAATAGTACTTCGCCATCGTAATAAACTGTCCGGAAAGCCTCTTTTACTTCTAACTTTTCGTTTAGAACGTGAATTGTATCTCCATCTTGAATAAAATATTCTTTGATCATTTTCACCGTATTGATAAGAATTTCTTCATACTGTAAATCACCAGTTATTTCTTGATACTTTGAAAATGCTAACAGCACCATCGCATTGCTTCCAAGTTTGTATTCAAAGGCGTCGATTCTTCGATCGATAATATCTTTGAAAAGCAAGTGCCCTTCAATATCAGTCGTTAGGTTTTGAATCCCCCAGTCAAGCCCACTCTTAATTTTCGGAAGATCTTCTTCATAGGTTTCTAAGTCTTCGACTGCTTCTAACCACGCATACAAAGTGGAAAAATGTCTTACCGTATTGTAGTTGATTAGCGTTTTATTAAACTGAGGAAAATAGCCATATATGAATTTTCCTGAATCAAGTATTTGGTCGCTTAAATATTTGCGCCCATCTTTAATCACTCTTTCTAAATCAGATACAATATTTTTCTTCAAATGCTGTCTCACATTGATCCCCGGTCCACGATACTGAAGCTCATAGAGTTCCGAGCCTTCATTCACCATTATTCCTCTCGTTCTAAAAATGGTGATAGCCTTGAGGGGATCGGGTAAAATAATAGGTTTCTTATATTTCCGGAAAAGATATTTGCTCAGATTTACATGATTGAAAGATAAATTTGGTTTATTTTTCCCAATTTTATGCTCTCTATCCGGTTGGAAAATCATATTCCCATTAATTTCTTCTTCCAGCAAAGAAATACGTAATTCCTCATCAAAAGCGATCCCATATCGAAAATAGTTGTTTCTTGGTGTTTCTTTTAGCATTTCGTCAAATTTTTGATAAGGAATTTTCTTTGAGTAGATGACAACATCAAATTTGAGATACTTGACCATACTCAAATTATTTCTTTCAAAAAATCTTTGAACCTTAATCCATGTTCTATCAAAATCCTTCGAGCAGAAAGACTTTACTTCTGCCCTACTTTGACCAGTTGACCACGAAATGTAGATGACCGTTTGACCTTGCATATTACTTTTTTCATAATAGCTACTAAGTTTTGCTTTAATTTGAACTAACTTTGAGTGCTTTAACATTGAACAACTCTCCAATTTAATCAGTTTGACCAGTTTTTGAGATAAATCTTCCATTCATTGCGTTAAACTTTTACTCATTGCTATGATTTCAATGAATGCTCATGACTGTTTATACATGTAGTGAGATAGCTAACTATTTGATGTACTCATCCCCCTTTTTCTTTTCCTTGAACCATTTTTCTTAAGGAGCGTCATTGAAAAATAAGGTTTTGGTTCGAAAGCTAAGATGACATGCTACGTTCTTTTCTATAGATCCTAAAATTTTATTACTTACCTGCTTCGCTTTTATAAAATAAAAAAGGATGTTTACCGCAAATAGTGAATATTTCCACGATCGAAAACAATGAATTTGATCGCTAATTAAAAGTATTGAAATTACGCATCCTCATTACACATATAAGGTTACACAGGGTAGTGAAGAAATTAAAATCTAAATTTTCATAGCATATTGCACTTTTCAGAAACGCAGATAAAAAGATGATTTTTTTAGCGTTAATATAACAAATAATAACCATATGTCTTTTTTGAAAACTTCGCTAAAAATTGGAATAAGAAGAAAGCCCATTATGGTTCGATAACGTTTCCATCTACATAATCTTTTGTTAATTTTAATAAAAAGAAAGAATATTTCGCTTTGTATCGGTATATAAGCTTAATATAAATTAGCCATCAAAATCTTCATTATATAAACTTGTTACTATATAATTTGCCTGCTTTTATTTAAAACTTCCTAATACGATTCATGTAATAAGAGAAATATCCCTTCCATATATAACAAATGAACCCTTCAAATATTTCAACTCAATCAATGAGGCAAACCAAAAAAATACGTAGAAAAGAACTCACGTCCTTTTCTACGCAATCGTAACTGCTACTCGCTAGCTAATAATTTTTATGTTCTCACTTTACCAGTAACGGATTCCATTTTGACCATCTCATCGATTAATCGGTAATTATTATGAGATTTAATGAGCATGACTCATCATTAATTTCCCTCGTGAATCCCCATAGAAACATCACAATACCTTAATATGACGAGTTTTAAAATAATCATAGTGCACACAAAAAGTATGATGAATTCCAATCTTTCGATTTGTGTACAATTTTGCTTTTTGTACTTAATCTTTGAATAAGTAAAATCATCAACCCTAGTAAGTATTTTAATAAGATTATCTATCTTCATTTTCAAAACGTATTTTTTAATCAAGTTAACTTGTCACTAAAGTATTTAACCTCTGCATTAGTTGATCCCAATCTTTCTGATTTGGAATTGTATTAATAAGGAGATAATCTTTCTCCAACTCATAATCAAAAATATATGGTCGGTAATTCGTGACTATTAAATCTGTTTTATTAGATTTTAAGCGCTCCTCTGTCAACTCTGGTAAGGATAAAAAATTTAGCTGATAGCTTTCGCCTAACAAACGTTGTGCTTGAAGACGGATACTTTGAACCACCATTGAATCGCCCTCCAATAAAAATAAAATATTTTGACGAGGCTGATGAGAATGAATTAAAAGTTCACTAAATAAAGTAAATCCAACAGCTAATTCCTCAAGTGCTGTAGCAGATAATCTTAATTCCTCCTGATGTTTTTTCAGGAACGCTACATTTTTTTCATAGGATGATTGTTGCATGGCAATATGTCTCACTTCTATTTGCTGTTTATTCCATATTGGCCAAAGAGCGTTACTTAATTGCCATGCAATGAAATAAGACCTCGTAAAGGTTATTAACAAAGGACGATCCCATTGACTAAAGAGTTCATTTGAAAAGTAATCAGTGACTATTGCAGTAGTTTGAGGCCATTGATCAAATCGCAGCAAAAAACACTGCTCGTATTCCAAGCAACTTGTAGTACGTTTTGATACAATCATTAAATAGAGCCAGACTAACTCATCTTTCGGCAGGAGAATTCCGTATTCTCTATCAATGATTGGGATCAGTGACTCAAATAACTGGTAATCCTCATCCTGATAAACGAGTCTCTTAGCCCATTCGGGAACCTTAATCAACTGTTCTTGTTTTACTCTTACCATAGTCAAGTAAAGTAATGAATAGAAGGCAGCAATTGAAATTCCCGTTCCTATTTTATAAGTTTTCAACTCTACTGAAAGTTCTTTTCGAATAATTGCATGCAGGTCATCTGGGGGGCGAACCGTTTGTGGAGTTTGTTCGCCTCCATAATAAAAATCAAAGAAAAATTTCCTTATGTTTGACTCCTCTCCAATAAATTTTACAGGTTTAAAGCTGAGGCTAAGATCGTATTCTTCCAATGTTGGTTGTGTCTTTTTTAAAAAACGTCTTAGGGTAGTTTCTGCATAATTGTACTGATGTGCGAGTTCATCGAGGTCAGCAAAATCACCATAAAAAATTCTTTCCAATATTTCATAAAGTGCATCTTGGTCTAAAAGTTCCTCTTTTTTCTCTTGGTACATTAGACGATCGATTTCAGCAAAACGAAAACCAGTATTATTTGAATAAATAGCAACACTATCACCGAAGTGTTCTTTTATTAAATGAATATCTTTGACTAGTGTACGTTGGGAGATTGCCAATTTATCAGCTAGCGTAATAGTTGTAAAAGTCTCTTCTTGTTCTATAATAGTTAAAATTCGCATCCATCTTCTGATCATAGGACTTGTAATAAAAGCAATTTGAAGTTCACGCATCATATTCCTCGCTTTATTTGTAATCATTTTCTATCTTTCCATCTACTAACTAGTACTTAAATAGATTGCTAATACTCGCTTTAGTATCGCTTTGTTCATAAGTATCATTCGCTCTATTAGCATTCATTTAGTTCTTTTAGAACCTAGGAACTCTGGTATGTTTTAAGAAATTTCTATCACTTGAACAATGGATCCCTATCCAACACTGATCATTTTAGAAACATACCTTGATTGTAGACTTCACCACAAAGAGACCTGTTAAGCGATCAGAAAAGTATCGTAAGCCTTCAACTAAACAAAGAAAGACACCTATATTAATATCTGTCAGAATAATTTATGTGCGCCCATAAAAAAGGGAGGAATCATTGATTTATCATTATTGAATGACGTGTAGATGATCTGTCAAAATGCACGTATAGGCTATTCTGATTCTCGATTTAATACTTGTCCAAACTTAAACGAACGGTAGCATGGATAGTAGCTATCAACTCCATCGCAGACCTTTTCACTTGATATTTTCCTATATAAGCCAAAGAAACAAACTTTTTCACGAGAGAAATCAATTAGATGGTACCGAACTTAACTCCCAGGTTAATGTCGTTTTATAACTTGCAGCATCAGGATTGGCACCCTTAGGAACCTCTAAAATCACACTTCGACCAGCACTTTCAAAATCACCAAATCGATAAATCCATGTTCCCGTCCCTTCAGCTCCTTGAGCTTTTAAAACCGTGCGTTTAGCTCCACCAGGAATAAGTGTGATAGGTGTCGTCTGCTGCAAGCCAGGTTCGATGCCATCTTGTACTGAAACTAATTGTTGATTCTGGAATATAAAGCTTGCCCCTGTTAACTCCGATCCTGTTTCAGCGCTATAGAATTGCTCGTTTTGACTCACAGAGAGCTCCCATCCCCCACGAGTATTTGATGGACGGCGATCGCTGACTTGAACGTAATTTGGTCGAATCTCCTCTTCAATGAACATTCCATCAACTGATAATAATCTTTGTGGCTTAGCGTAATATCTTTTGTCTTGTGCGGAAATTGCAAAGGAGCCAAAATAAAAATTGGATGCAAAATCAATACTGAACAATCCCTGGTTTTCAGGCAGAGATGGGGGATTTTCAGGATTTACTTCTTTATCTGGAGCTAGTGGATCTAACGGAGAAACACGATCATTTTCTTTTATATAAACGAATCTGATACATTTAGGAGCGTCTCTTTGAATTTTTAAAGTAAGAGATTGCACATCTTCTAAGATTTCCTCATCATTTTGAATATATAAGAGTTCATATCCTTCAAAATATTCTGCAGAAAATTCTTTGTGTTGATTCACGGGAATTTCAACGGTTTCTTCTTTAAAAACAATCGTTCCTGGCTCGGCGACGTGCATCACTTTGACTTCATTTTTTGCTCTAGTAAAGTAATAAACAATTGTCTTTTCTTCATCTGAAAATGTGTAATATCCTTTGTCGTCAATCAGCGAAGAGGAGTCTTCACTAATTCCTACAAAATCATAGCCATTAAGAAATGGTTCATCACTTTCTTTACTTTTAGGATCGATGAAAGTGGAGTCACCCAACTTGCCCGTAAAGGATTCCCCAGACAAAATATTCTCCTGTGTATCAATATCTTTGTATTCAACGTTGACCGATCCCTCTCCAACAATATATTTAAAGTAATCTACCTCTATCTGTTGTAGATTACTCTGAGCGCCTGTTGCTGCTGAAATAATAAAAGACAAAGCAGTAACATTTCCACTAGATAGCCATTCACTGACATCATGGTGCCAAACCTGACCATTATACTCAATTGACAAAATCGAATCATACTCTCCGGGATTATAGGTCATTTTAAACTCTCTAAATAAATTATTATTATTCCTTAAGATCGCCTTTGCTGCTGAACTATCGTTATTGTTACTTACATGGCTAGTCAACATTCCATCGTCTCTAGTATAGATGAATGACCCATGTGGATTGTGGGTAACCAAAGGCCAAACACCAGTTGATCGAAACTCGTCTAAATCTGCAGTGGCAGATCCCGAATCCACACGATTGTGATAAGTATCTAATTTAAATCCCCAAGCGTTTTGCAGTCCTGCTATGCCCATCCCTTGTCCAGACTGACCTAACGTATCAAGTTCAGATTGATGGAAGCCAAAACCTATTCCATCACCGCCATCACTTCCGCTCAAAGAACTACCCGATGCTCCTTGTCCTCCGTTTCCATTCCCAATATTGACACGACCTTTAAACTCAAAAGGATGCATATTACTCAATTTTTCTTTAAGTAAAATACTACCGTTTTGATTGCTCCTATCCTCGGTTAGTGTGACGATTCCAGTCTGGTCATTATAAATTGCCGAACCGCTCAAATGAAAATGGTCCAAAAAATTGGTCCGATCCCCTTCAATAAAATCATATTCCGTAGCTGCTGCCACATACTCAAAGCGATCAAGACGAATTTGATGGAGGTTGACTGACCCACCTGTCGCAGCAGAAATGATAAAAGATAAGTCTTCTGTGTCTATCCACTGAGAAACATCAACTCGCCATACTCTTCCTTCATAGCTAATACTGAGTATTTTGTTGTCGACACCGGGATTGTAAACTAATGAGAAATTTCGAAAAGAGTTATTACTGGGATTTGTTGTGACTCGAGGAGGCGCTTCATTCCCTTGATAGTTTCGCAGGATGCCTGAGTTTGAGTCTGTATAAACAAATGCACCAAATGCAGAGTTTGAAGTTCCATCTATTGACGAGGGGTCCGCTTCAGTTAGAGCTGTTGCACTACTGTTTCTATACGTATCAATTTTAAAGCCAAAAGAAGAAGCCAATCCTGCAAGCCCCATCCCCTGACCTGTTTCACCTACAGCATCTAAGTCATCCGCATGAAAACCAAAGCCGACCCCATCGCCACCTCTACTCGAACCTAAACCCGTATTACTGAGACGTCCAGTATTAATCGAGCCAGTGACTCGCATAGGATAACCAGAGAGCATTTTTTCTTTTAGAGTTATGGCACCGGCTTGATTGGTTACTTCTTCCGTGAGTGTCACTTGACCAAAACCGTCATTCTTTGCGTTGCCAATAAAATGAAAATAGTCTTGCAGATTGTTCACATCTACGATAACTTTTCTGTTCTCGTTTAATGGTGTGCCTTCAAAAACTTCATTGAATAACTCAAGATGTTCACTGTATGCTTCATAATCAATACCCGTTTCTACACTTTCTTGTCCAGCAATTCCATCTTCATCAGGAAAAATACCATTGTTTTCCTCTGACTCTGTGTCCCTAGCCTCATTTGTAGGTTGCTCTTCTTCTATTTCAAGAACAAGTATTTTTTCTAATACAGATACTTGATATTTCCCTGGAACTTCGAAAAACAAAGGAATGTCAAATGTATCTTGAGGACGAACGGATTCAATTAGCCACCGACCTAATTGTGCTTCTTGTTTTATAGAAATACCCTCTGGTAATTTTTCTTCAACAATCTGTGCCTCTTCTGGCAAAGTAATAGGAACAGATAGATACTCACTGTTTGAAAAAATCTTTACGATTATCGGTTCTGATACTTTTCCTTTAAGATAAGTATCAGAAAAATGAAAGGTTTCATCCTTTAATTCATCCGCTTCTGTTTGCTCCACGATAGAAGGAAATTCATTAGTTTCAGACACATCATCAAAATCAGTAAGCGTTTCTGCAAAAGCCATGTTCAATGGTACAGAGAATGATTGTGCAATCATTTTGAAAGCGATAATATAAATTACCGCTTTCCTAAATAATTTACTCATCCGATCTCACACCTCCTGACTTTCTTTTAAGCTTTTTCTTATAGAGTTCGTAAACGATCATCCCCAATAACGCAAAAAATAAAACAAGTGATCCTATCATCCACCAGTTTGTGCTTGCGTCAATCGTGACATCTGTACGGTTATAACTTCGCGCTTTTTCAGAATCAATCGTAAATTTTTGTTCCCAAGACCACGTCTCCCCTTTAGAAGTTGCTGTCAGTTTCAAAAGATAATTGCCAGCTTCAAAACGATCGCCTCCCAAAGGAATTGGAAAATGAAAGTGGGAATTAGGTGCCATCTGCATTTGCTCGTCACTTGCCTCATAAAGAATTTCTGTTTCACCTTCGCGCTGAACACTCGCTTTAATGGCTAGTCGATTCACAAAGGTTGGCGTCACATTTTGAATCGTCGCGCTAATTACATTGCGAAAGTTCAATTGATTTGGGAAAACATCTAAGAGTTCTAAATCTGGTTCTACAGAATCTCGAGTATTGCTGACCACAACTCCTATGACATAAGCAAATTCATTTTTTACTGCAACCCCCTCTTGCTCACTAACCGTTTCTTCTGTCTCTTCCTTCACTTCACTAATACGCAGCCCACCTGCTAGAAATCCATCAAAGGAAGCGTCTGGCATTTGAAGTGATAAGTTCACTGTTTTTGTTTCATTTCCACTGAGCTCGACCACATCTGGTGATTCAATCAATTCGTCAAGAGAATATAGTAATGTTGGGTCCGGTTCTTCTGCCTTTTTGCCATACTCCACGAAACCATGCACATTGGTATAAGCAGTATGAGGGGTGATTCGCACTTGAATGGTTTCTTCACTCCCGTTATGAAGATTTAAGGACAATTTCTCTTTTGAACCTGGTGCTAGATTCAGATCAAAGTAACTATTTGTACTGTCTACTTGGCTAGCAGGTAATTCCGGTACAACATGAAAATTCAGGCTACTTTCTTCGGCTTGGACCAATGCTGGAAACAAGAAAATCGAAAGAAGAAAAAAAACCTTATATTTAAGGAACAAATGCTGTAAATAAGTAGATATATGAGTATGGTTCAAATGAATCATCCTTTCTAAAAAAAACAACGCTACACATTCATGCAACGCTGTAGAGAATTTTTCATAAAGTTTTCTGGTGCCTGCTCTTACTAAATATTATTTTCTTCATCACCAACATCGCCATTAGGAGTCGTTGTCAAATCCCATAACAGTGTTGCCTTATACGTGGTCGCATCTTTAGCAGTAGAACCCGGAACATGCAATTTGATGGCACCATTTTCTACAACATCATTTTTAGAATCAAAATCTTCTGAGGAAAATTGATTTGTCAGTTCTTCTTGATTTCCCCAGACAACTGAAGAAACCCCGGCGCCTTGACCTTTTATCGCTCTCATCACTGAACGAGCAGCCCCGTTTGTGAGTAGTTCTAAATTATCTTCATGAGCGCTAGGTGAATTTAAATTATTGCTTCCCTCGTACCTAATCTCAGAACCAACAAACTCTATCCAAGCACCCGTCAAAATATTGTTTTGTGTTTGTGACTCAAAATTACTTAAACTAACTTCTAGATCCCAACCGGCATTTGTTCCTCGTAGATCATGAACCTGAGCAAAACTGACATAAGGTACTTTATTATCGTCACCCGTTGTTCCAGATTTTTGCTGCATTTCTGCAACCATGTTATATTCTCTATCTTGATTAGATATTACTTGTGTACCGAAATTCATCGTTGCTACTTTCATGATGGATAATTCTCCAGTGGTCCCAGGAATTTCGGGTTCAATCTCCACATCTGGATTTGGTACTGGATTCACCACCTCTAACTCTCCATCCTCTTCACCCGCCGGACGAAACTCAACTTGTCCATTCGAGGTTACATCTCGAACCTCTTGTGAATAAGCTTTGGTCGCACTTCCAGCTAAAATAGTGGTAGATAATACGGCAATTGACGCTAAACGAATAAATTTCATATTTCATTCCTACTTTCTTTTAATTCATATATGTTTTTCAATGCTTTCCCCCACCAACAAACGACAATGATAAGTAAACTTAATCCAATCGATTTCCACCAAGTGTTTGTGATCATATTTGTTTGTGGAAAAGTTTTTTCCAAACTTGAACTACCATCTGAAGGTGGCTTGACAACGTGAACTGGCGGCTTAGGTTCTGGCGCGCCAATGGGTTCGTATGTACCAGTGAAACTAATCATGCCTTCAGTCTTCACTTCTTGAGTTTGTGTACCATAAACAATAGTTGGAAAATGGATGAAAACTACTATGCAAAAGACCAACATTCCCTCACCTATTTTTGATTTCATTCACCACCCTCCTTTAGTGAAAATTAGCCATCAATTTAGATGACTCATTGTATTTTTCTTTTATAAAAGCTGAATCACTTCTAAAAGATATTTTTGAAAAATAAATCTTTTAGTCTACCTTTTAAAATTAGTGATTCAACTTTTCGAAAAAAAAAACGGTGCGTTCTGTTTGCTTCTTGCATCTAATAGATTACAAGTGGGTAAGAAAAAATCAAAATCGAAATTTTCATAGCGCCATGCATTTTTGAGAAAAATAACAATTATTTATAACCCGTATATTCATTTATTATTTCTTGCATACTAAGTCCCCCCCAGAGAAAACAATTGTTTTTTAATAAAAAAATAGTAAAAATCATTTTTAAAATGGCACCAAATTCGCAAAAATACCGTGCAAAAAAAAAACAAAAAAAGCAGCTTTTAAAAATTTTAGGTCTTGCTTTTTTTAAGTTGTTGCTTTCCTATGTCATTCCCTTGATATAGCTAGGCTATTCATATCAATATCGGGTATTTCTTCTAGTTATTAAAAATCAGTAGATAAGAAAAAAAATTTCTTGCTAAAATAACAGGCCATAAATAGAGGGAACTTCCATCATAAACTCATCTCTTTTTCAATATTTGCATAACACGAAGTAAATATCGAATGGCAATTTTGTATCTTCTTTACTACTATATTTTAAGAAGAAAGGGTGATTAAATGAGGGTCGAAAAAGTAAAATTGACTGCTTTTATTTATAAAATGAGCTGTCTGGAATATTCATATTCTTTGATTAAAAGCGGGTATTCCCCTATCAAATTAACCACAGAAGAAGAGAATGAAATTGAATCTATCATCAATACTCGATTACATCGATCCTTGCTATCAGCCAATCGAAGACGATTTAAATTCAGCAAAGTGAAACTTTCAAGAAAAGGAAAATCAGCTTATCAAAAACTAAAAAAGTTTGAGTATCTGATTGATCTTTAGCAAACATTAATACATTCCTATGATTAGACGGATAAAAATGTAGCAATTAAATGGGTTTATCTAGTGTACGTCCATTTTCCTCAACGATTGAGTGATTTTCTTACCACTATTCAAGTCATAGAAATAGAATGTTATCTATTTAATCGTGGACCAGTTAATAAAATTATCCTCTTCACTAAAAGATTAAAGAAATGTTCCTCCATGATCTATGCATTTGTATCTGAAGGCTACAGCTAGCATTGATCCCTTAGAACCTAGATTTTCTGTCTTAAATTGAACAAATAAAAACGTGGATACAAAAAAGACGCTGAAGAGTCGTTTGTCACTCCTCCAGCGTCTTTGCATTTTTATAATTCCTTGATAAACCGTTTCTGTTCATGACTGCTGTGGTAGCCATGGTTTTCATAAAACTTGTGGGCAGCATGGCGTTTGACATTCGAATTTAATCGAATGCCTTGCATTCCTCGCTGTCGGGCTTCTGCTTCAATTGTCGACAGTAGTTTCCCGCCAACGCCTTGCTTTTGCACTTGATCATCCACTACCAAACCTAGGACATTAAAAAATCGCCCGGCAGAATAAACTGTTGAATATGGCTGTGCTTCAATCATTCCAACTGCTTTTCCCTCTATTTCAGCGACCAGCAAGAGATGATCCTCCTCAGCTAAAATTCTCTTTAGGCCTTCGATCAATACTTCTTCTTCGATTGGATAGCCTAGTACTTTCGACAAATGAGCTAGTTCTTTATGATCAGACAATGCAGCAGCTCTAATTCTCATAGTATTCTCCCACCTTTTGGCTTTTTATTCGGTCTTGTTTTAGATAACTCACATTCATTTATCAACTTAGAAATAAATGACAGCTAGTTGATTTGTACAAGTGCAATAGAAAAAAAGTATACAGACAATGTACTAGAAATCCCTTTGCTATGATCTTTTATGTTATTTAGCTAAACCAGTTTTTAATTTTGATCAAATGAAATGAGTGCATATTCGTTAGGAATATACCTGATTGTCGTATATTCGAATAATTTTCCCATATCATTATAGACCGCATTTTCCAATATTCCCACACAATTATTTTTTCCTAAAGCTAATTCTTTAAAGTCAGAATCTTTTGCAGATTCAACTTTCATTATAGACTTTGATGCAGCGATTTTAAAATCTAAGTTTTGTTTGATATGGTCGTAGATTGATCCGGCTATGATTTTCTCATTAAGACCCTTAACGATACTTTTTTTGAAATAACTCGTATCTGACATCATCGCTTTCCCATCAATGAGGCGTAATCGTTTCACAAGGTATACTCTTTCACCAACCGGAAATGAAATTTTTTTTGCTAATGAATCATCAACAGTCAACTCGTGAAATTCTTGCACAATTGTTTTTTTTTCGACCTCAGTATCTGCGGATAGTGCCTTCAATCCTTGAAAATTTCCTACCTTGAAAGACTTCTTGTCAATCTCGATTCTTTCAAGAATAACTACCCCTCTTCCTTTCACACTATAAACCAATCCATCTTCATTAAGCAGTTGAATCGCTCTGCGAACTGTATTTCTACTAGTACCAAATCGCTCAATTAACGCCATTTCGGTCGGTAAAACCATTGTATCGTTATAGAGTCCCTCATTAATTTCATTTTTCAAAGTGTCATAAATATCCCGAAACTTATTCACCATAGTTCCACCTCACTCTTTCAGTTAATTATAACATGATATCATTCTACCTATACAAAAAAACTTAAATTTGTTTAAACAAATGCTTGATTATTTGTTTAAACAAATTTAAAATGAGCGTAACCGGTTAAAAGAAATGAGGAGGTTTTATTATGAGTGACAAACAGTTAGCGGAGTACATGATTGAGTACGTTGGTGGAAAAAATAATATCAAAAATGTGATCCACTGCATTACACGTGTTCGTTTCTATCTAGTGGACAAAGAGAAAGCCGATACAACTAAGATAAAAGAGTTGGATGATGTAATGGGCGTAGTAGAAGCTCAAGGACAATATCAGGTGGTTGTTGGAAACAAAGTAAATGCTATTTACGAGGAAGTAATGCGCCAGTTAAACAATGATCAAGTCTTTGATTCTACAGAGGGAGTGGTGGAAAATGATTCCAATAGTGATTTTCTTCAGCTATTTCGAAATGGCTTCAATCAGTTTATTGGCATAATTACAGGTTCAATGATGCCCGTCATCGGTCTTCTTGCAGGAGCTGGAATAATCAAAGGATTACAAGCTTCGTTGGTGACGTTTGGTTTATTACAAGATAGTTCGCAATCTTATCTATTGATTAGCACGATTGCAGATGGCATTTTTTATTTTTTACCTGTCATCTTAGGTTTTACTGCAGCTCAAAAATTAAAGGTGAATCCTATTGTTCTGGCAGTCGTGGGTGCGATACTCATTCATCCAAATATAGTCACTATTGCTTCAAGTACAGCTGCGAAGGTCGCTATTTTGGGCATAGAATTCCCCATTATGAATTATACAGCTTCGGTTTTCCCTATTCTGGTCGCTGCTTGGTTAGCAACGTATGTTGAAAAGTTTTTAAAGAAAATTGTTCCTCTCGTGATTTCTTCCATTGTGTCACCAATCGTTGAAGTTCTGGTACTAAGCTTAGCCGTTCTTCTTATCATCGGACCAATCATAACGATTATTAGTGATGGGCTAGCATTCGGAATTAGTACCATTTTTGACTTTAACACGATTATTGGCGGAGCAGTCTATTGCGCACTTTTTCCAGTCTTAGTGGTCTTCGGCATGCATTGGCCATTGATTCCGATCATCGTCAACGATTTAACTGTTAACGGATTTAGTATGATGAATGCCTTCTCGTCTGTATTGATGATGGGTATTGCGGGTGCAACATGCTCAATCGCATTGAAAACAAAAAAAGCTCAACTAAAACAAGTTGCCTTTGCTGCCACTCTTTCACAAATATGCGGTGTTGGCGAACCTGCAATCTATGGTATTCTACTAAAATACAAAAAAGTCTTCTATCTCGTGACCCTTTCAAATATTTTTGGTGGTGCTCTAGCAGGTTTCCTTCACTTGGTCAACTATGGATTCGCAGGTGGGGTTATAGGATTTGCCTCTTTTATCAACCCGGTTGCAGGGATCGATAAAAACTTCTATGCTTATCTACTCTCTCATATAGGAACATTTTTGCTATCCTTTCTTTTGACTTGGCTTTTTGGTTTCAATGATAAAATGAAAGCTGCAGATGAACTGTAAGGTGATATATGATGAAAAAAATAATTTGGCATCAAGTATTTTCTAATTACCAAGTACTAAACTTTTCTCCTAATGGACGTAAATTACGTTTAAGAATCAAGCAGCCGCTTTCTGGACAACGATTAGCACTCGAACTTTGTAACCGCTATGATTCTTTTGATTTAAACGTAGAGTCGATAAAAATCAGTAGTAATCCGGGAAACCAACAATCCAATGTTATTACCTTAGATAATCGACCACAATTCATTGTCCCAGCTGGATCCACTTTATGGACAGATGACATTGATTTTTCAGTAACCAAAGGAGCCGATATTCTGATAGAGGCATTATTCTCCAACGAGATCAATCGAGTATCTTCCTCGGCAAACTTACTATCTGATCAAGTAGTCCATTCGAATATAAGAGAAACCAATAACTTTATTTTTGGGATTACTTCAGTTGCTCTAGAAACGAAAGTTGATGCAAAAGTCATTGCTTTTTTTGGCGACTCTTTGACGAATCAAGGATATTTTAGTGATAGTGTCATCGACAATCTAAACAAACGTGGTCTGATTGCAACAAGCTTTAATGCTGGCATATCAGGCAATCGTCTGACACATGCTGGTTCAGGGATTTCTCGTTGGAAAGACAGCTTTGGTGTTGCAGGAATCGACAGGTTCCAAGCAGATGTCGTGGATCAAAAGCCAGATTTGATCGTTTCATTGATTGGGTTAAATGACTTATTTCATCCAGGAACGGGCTCTCCACTTTCAGAATTACCTACCAAAGATGAGTTGATCAAACACTACAAAGTTCTAATAAATCTGGCAAAAAAAGCAGACATTCCGTTTGTTCCCCTCACGCTTCCCCCTTTTAACTATTCTTACAACCAAGGAAAGCCGAGTTGGACCGAGGAAAAAGAAGCTATCCGAACTGCGTGTAATCAATGGATAATGACTCAAGCAAATACGATCGATATCAATGATATGGTAAGAGATCCTTCTGATAAAACGAGATTAGCTTCTGCATTTGATTCGGGGGATCATCTGCATTTTTCTCAAACTGGAGGGGAAATTTTAGGAAAAGCTGTGGCTGAGAAAATTCTTTGCCTTTCATTGCTGTGAATTGATAGACTCTCAACAAAAACTGTTAAAAATAGTCAAAAATAAAACCTACCTCCCATACACATCTGGTTAAAATGTATACGGGAGGTTGACCTTTTCACTATGAATTTTCTTCAACTCTGCACTTGAATATCCTTACTCTCGATCACTAGCAATTATTCTACATACAATGTCACAAATTTTGCATGGCCTATCTTTTCAAGAGTGACTACATTCTTTTCCACAAGAAGTGCTTCTTTTGTAGCTTCTTTTAAATCGACTGTTTCTACTACGTTCACTGGATGGTTAAATGTGATCGTCGCGTGTCCAACTTCATCTAAAAGCCCATTGTATAGACGCAAAATATAACCTGGACGAGCTTCGGCTTTTTTCAATACACTTAGGGTCAAATTGCCATTGATCTCAAAAAGACTATAGTTTGCCGGTAAGGTTGGTTCAACCGGCCCTAAAGTAAAAATCAATCGGGAATTCAGGAATTCTGCGGATTGATAAAGCGTGATCGGTGTTACTGCTTGTTTGGCACGTTGCGCAACATTTGCTTGATCAAATCCTTGCGCAAAGTAAGCAACAGAAAAATCAAAATGCATCGTTTTGTGACACTGCGCAGCTGGTGTCGCAATCACTGATTCTCCTGAAGCACGCCCTGGACGATACAGTAGATTCTCTTTCCCCATGAAGCCATAGGTTCGGAAAATCGTTAAGCGAATCGTATCAAACGCTTCCCCCACGATCTCATATTCACGTACACCCTGAGGCATTACTGCTACGCCATGGGATGCATCGAATAAACTGACAAACGATTGACACGTTTCTATGGCGATCGGTTGCTCATTCCATTGCTCTTTATTGGCTTCCCAAAGGGCCATTTCTTTTTCAAACATAACCGGACGCTGCAATGTACCAAACTGTTGGTCAGCCAGCGAAAATTTCGAGGCAATTCCGGTATCAAATAGCACACATACCCGATGGCTATCCACTTGTTGATTTTCAACCGTTAATTTGAAATCAATTTGTTGCGATTGTTTTTTTAACACGATCGTCAATTGGATCGGCAGTGAAGCCGAGATCTTCTTTTCTGCACGTTCAGCTAAATCCTTCGGAACCCTCAGGGTGAATGCCACATCAATCTTTTGGTAGATCGCTGATTGCAGAATCGAGATCGTTGGTTGCGCATCAATTGATGAAATCACAAAATCTTTCACAGGTGGTGAATAATTGAATGAATCACCATCGTCGCCATTTTCTTCAATAATCCCTTGATTTTGATAAAGCACTTGATTGGTTTTATCTAGAATATCCAACGAACCATTGCTATTGACAGTGATCTGATAGTACTCATTTTCGATCGTATTGGTTGTAATCTCCTGCAATGGTGCGCTTGTATCACCTTTTAAATCAATCGTCAGCTGGGTATACCCCATACTCGGCACGTCAGTCGTTTCTATGGCAATTTTTGCTTTATAGACTTTCTCCGGCAAATAGATCTCCTTGACTGGATCTAATATGTTCCCCTGATTCAACACATACTCCGTTTGGTCGGTAAGCTCTAAAATCGTATAAGGTAACGCCTGACCTGACTGGTCAAGGATCGCAAACTCTTTTTGCGGCAAATAAACCTCTGCTTCGATCACCCCATTACGTTTTGTGTCATAGGTATTGAAAAGCGTAAAAGTAATTTCTTTTGCTTGTGGGTTGTTGATTGCAGTAGAAATCTGTCGTAACGTCAATTCGACAAGATTCATAGAAATATCTCGCGCTTGCTTATAGCGCATATAGATATCTTCGTTGGTCGTATCAGAAACACAAGAACCAATCGAATCATGCGCCGCATTTTCAAACATTAACTTCCAAATCTCTATGACTGTTTCTACGGGGTACTCAAATCCTAATTGCATAGCCATGGTTAAGATAGGCTCCATGACATTGACTAAGTAATGTTGGATCTGGGTGTTCATCGCCTTCAAATCAGGACGTGAAGAAAAAATCGTTTTGTGGATTCGCATCAATTTGCCGTTGATCAGTTCACCAGCGATTTCTTCCAACTCAGGATGGCGTGCTTTGACCGCAGCAATGTATTTTTCGATCGTTGAAAATTGTAACACATACTCATCCTGATACAGTTGATTCATTCGATCAACCAATTCTGGAAGATTTTCTCTAACTGGTGCTTGATCGAAACCATTTGGAAAATACACTTGATCCGTTGCACTGCGTCCCCAAGTCGTTTTAAACGGTTCTTGATGTAAGAACTTTGCTAATTCTACTTCTCGCTCAGGAATGGCACCGCCAATGTAGTACCCACTTGGGATCTGATAAACATTGACCACAGAACCATCTTCTCCACGCCATTTGTACTCTGTGCATTTAACATCGTCATCACTGACACCGCGCCAAAACATCGTGTCAGTGATACCAAACTCACGATAGATTTGCGGCATACTAGCTGCTTGTCCGAAAGAATCTGGCACATAGCCGACATTCATGTAGGTTCCGAATGCTTCACAAATTTTCATGCCATATAACATATTTCGAACAATGCTTTCTCCCGAAATCACTAATTGATCGGTTTGTGTGTACCATGGACCAATGATCAACTTCCCTTGTTGAACAAGTTGTTGAATCCTTTCTTTGTCCTGCGGACGCCATTTCAAGTAATCATCTAACAGAGAAGCCTGTCCATCTAAGATAAAACTTTCATAAGGATCATCCTTTTCTAGTTGTTCAATGACGTTTTTTAGATCGTGCATCAAATAGATTTTCGAGCGACTCGTCGTAAAATACCATTCGCGATCCCAATGACTGTGGGGTACGACATGTACTGTTTTTTTCATTCAATCATTCCTCTCCCGTGATTAGAAAAGGCACGTAACGATGGGTGTCGTTCGTGCCTATTAATTTTTCTCAATTTTTTTACCATCTGGTACACATAATTTGATTCTTACACAAATACTTCGAATTTTGAAAATCGATTCTCTTCAAATACTCTCGTTTTCTTCCCCAAGTCTTGACATTGTCAGATGCCTTAAAGCGTTCTTGAAAAATCACCTGCTCGTGCCTTTTCTTTTGCTACTATTTAGCTAATCAGCCTTGTTGCTTAATTTTCAAAGCTCACTTCAATATCATCGAGGGCAATATCTTCTGTTTGTTCTTCTTGCTTATTGAAATTCACGAATAAAGGCGCGACAAAACCGATGAAGGCTGCTCCTGCAAATAGTCCAATCAAATACGCCCAACCGTTTCCAACAGTGAAGAAGCCGTATATTCCCCCAACTGGCGGCATTTTGTCATACATTCCTAATGCGATCCCCAAACCAGAAGCGATTGCTCCTCCCAACATGTTGATCGGCACAAGCCGTAATGGATTGACTAATGTAAAAGGAATTGCTCCTTCTGTGATTCCGATGAACCCCATAATAAAGTTATTACGCCCAGCATCCAGTAGCTCTTTGTTGAATCGATTTTTGTGGAACAAAGTTGCTAAGGCATATCCAAATGGTACCGCACAAATCGCAACATTCACGATGATAGCTGGCAAAAAGACCCCTTCCGCTAGTAACACATTTCCTGCCATCCAAGCAGCTTTGTTTACAGGTCCCCCTAAGTCAGAGCCAATCATTGCCCCCATGATGACTGCCAGTAAAATTTTGTTAACGTCATTTTCAATCATGGTTCGGATCCATTCAACCAAACTAGTATTGATCCACGCCAATGGCTCAGAGAGTAAGGCGCCCATGACGATTGCTACAGACAATGTAGCAATCAAGGGTAAAATTACCAGCGGCATCACCCCAGCAAACGACTCCGGTAATTTGATATGTTCTTTCGCCCACTTCACTAAGTATCCTGCTAAGAACCCAGCAATAACTGCCCCTAAAAACCCAGCATTGGTGCTAGAAGCGACTGCGCCACCGATAAAGCCGGCACCTAGCGCAGCCTTATCTCCAACAGAATACGCGATAAAACCAGCCAAGACAGTATTGATCAAGCCGATTCCTGTCCACCCTACTTGTTCAATCAAATAAAGCGCATGTTTAAAGCCTTCCGTGTCAGCATAAGGATCTAAGCTTGTGATCCCCATACCAAGAGCAATCATTTTCGGAATGGCAACAACCAGTGAAGCACCAATAATCAATGGCAGTACAAAACTAATTCCACTCATCAAGTGGCCTTTTAAATCTGCTAGAACTCTTTTCATCATCCTTGCCTCTTTCCTTTAGTTTGCGTTTCTTTGTTCAACAGCAGCGACACATTTCTTCAGCACCGCTTCCGGTGCTTTGATACACGTATTGATATTTACTCGAATTTGCGGTTTTCCTTCAAACCGTTCCATCCCAACAACTTTTTGGTCAGTCGCTAAAAGCAAGAAATCTGCTTCTTTTGCTTCGGCTGCAGTGATCTCATTGACTTGCCCTAACGAGCCTTGCTGTTCGATCTTGACCTCATAGCCAAGTTTCGCACCAGCTTTTTCTAAAGCTTTTGCCGCCATCGGTGTATGTGCCAATCCTGCTGGACAGGCGGAAATCCCTACTATTTTCATATAATTTTCTCTCCCATCATTTCCTTTTTGATCAATTCTGCTAAATAAGCTTTGTCTTCTGATTGTTGAATCTGCTGGATGAATGTCTCTTCAAGCAATGCGGTTGCTAGACGACTCAGCATTTGCAGATGCACCGTTCCTTCATCTTTTTTAGGGACCATCAAAGCAAACACATTTTTGACTGCCGAATCATCGAAAGTTTCCCATTCGATGGCTTGCTCTAAACGAATAAACAAAACGGTCGGTTCCAAAACCGGTTCAGCTTTTGCATGTGGAATAGCAAAGCCTTCTTGTAAGCCGGTTGAATATTGTGCTTCCCGTTCAATGAATGCCTCACATGTATCTGCTGCATTGGTAACGATCCCTGATTCATAGGCATGATGCGCAATTACGTGAAACAGTTCTTCTTTTGATGTAACAGCCACATTCAAGAGAATGTTTTTTTCCTGAAAATCCATCTCATCTGCTCCTTTCCTTTATTATGAAACCATTAGCGTAATTCGTGTGGTTTATTTTCTGTACACGTTTAATTTACGGTTTCTGATTCACCATGTAAACACAACAAATTTCCAATTCAAGCGGCAATCATTAGTAAAGCGTTTTCCAAAATGATTGCCAACTCTTCTGGAAACTTTCGGTACTGGTGAAGCATTTCATTCTTATTCTTTCTATTGTATGATGAGAAAGAGCACGGAGGTGAAACAAGTGTCAAAACTTGCTTATCAACGATTAGATGATCTAATGGAAGTATTAACTAGACAAACGGCGCCGCTACCAATGAAGGAGTTAACAAAAAGCTTCTCGATTTCTGAGCGAACGGTTCGGACCGACATTGCAAATTTGAATGATTTGTTAACAAATGTAGGAGCCTCCATTAAGTTGATTCGAGGACAAGGCTATTTGTTGTCTATTGGTTCAAAAGAACGATTTCATGACTGGTGGACTGAAAGTATGTCGACTACCGAGTCCTTTCTAACTACGAGTGAAGAACGACAAGCTTATCTACTTTTCCTTTTATTTAAGAATGAAACCCCTTTATCCTTGGATGATTTTCTTGATCGATTATTTATTAGTAAAAACACCTTTTACTCATACTTAAAAACGGCTCGAGACAATTTAGCGACCTATCAATTAAAAATAGTAAATCGTCCAAATATTGGCTTTGAAGTCTTGGGTAACGAATTCGCCAAACGCCAAGCAATCAGTGATCTGTTGATTGAAAAAGATCTCCAAGAGTATTTGGTCGGCTTCACGGAAATGGAACTTGAGTTGTTTGATACGATTGATCTAACCCGCTTGCAAGAATTGTCATTAAATCATCTGGCACCCTTAGACTTATTAGACTCTGATTACTATCATAAAAACATTCTTTCTCATTTTGCTTTAGCAATCAGTCGCTTTATAGCCGGTCATCAGATCAACGAATTTCCCTTGCATGTGCCCGCGCTCAAAAAAGACGCCCAGAAAGTTGTAGGTCACTTCTTAGAAGAAATCGATCATGCATTTGATATACAATTGACTGCTGGAGAAAAACAATACTTCATTTACTATCTCGCGATGAACGCACCACGTTTAGTTGAAACAGGCGATGCAAGCGATTCTTCCACGAAAACTGCGAAAGCCATTGTGGAAGAATTATTAACTGCGATCAAACAGACGTCAAACTATGCATTAGAGACAGACAAGATGCTAATAGAAGATCTGACATCTCATATTGAGGGCTTTATCAATATGAATCTAATGGATGCACGCCGTAGCAATCCATTGCTGACAACGATCAAAAAATCTTTTCCACAGGCTTATGATTTATGTTTGACTCATTTAGAAACGGTAAGCCTGAAACACGGTTTTTATTTTTCTCCTGATGAGATCGGCTATATCGCTTTGCACATCGCAGGTGCTATGGAAAGGAATTCCATCAGAAATCATCATAAACATCGCGTCATCCTTGTTTGTGGAACTGGTCGAGCCATGAGTCGTATTATTGAAGCAAAAATTATCAAGCACTATCAAGAAACGATCGAAGTCGTTGATCGCTTTTCTTACGTCGAGCTACAACAATGTGATCTTTCTGCGATTGATTTTGTGATCACAACCGTTCCATTAGAACAGTTTTCGGTTCCCTCTATTTACATCAACATGGCCAAGCTAGATAAAGAAATTGGCAAAATCGAACCGTTCATTGAAACGCTCAGTGAAACAAAAGACGGCATCTATTCATTGTTTCAAAAAGCATTTTTTCTTCATGAAAATCATGCAGATAAAGAAACCTTACTAAAGAAAATGGCGCAGCAATTGTACCAAAAAGATTTTGTGCCCCAAGATTTTTATGACAGTGTGAAAAAACGAGAAGCAATCAATCAGACCAATATTAACGAGTGGCTTGCTATCCCCCACCCCATGACATTGCTGGCAAAACGCTCAGCCGTTTCAGTGGCGATCATTCCTGATGGTGTTGATTGGGGAAATGGTGATTTGGTTAAATTTGTCTTTCTCTTTGCGATTCAAAAAGACGAATATGAAGATACCGAAGAAATCTATAGTCTTTTATTAGAATTGATGGATCGTGAAGATATTCAACAAGCAATCTTACAAAAAAGTGACTATCACCACTTTTTGAGCTGTATCAAGCAATTATAAAAGGAGCTGGGGAATCCAGCTCCTTTTGTTGATATGACTAATCTTATTTTGATAGTTCTTTTTTCTCATTCATAGTAAGCAAAATTAAGACTGTTTCTTGACCTTTTTATTTTTTAGTATTATTAAAAAGATGAAACAAATGATACAGAACAATCCAACGAGTATATATCGTTGATCTACAGTTTCTCCTGTCTTAGGCAGAGCATCACTATCTGATTTTTTTATCCTTTTATTTTCTTTCTCCAACTCTTTTTCCCTGGTTGCTTTAATTGAACGATCATTTATTGAAAATTTGATAGGGGTTTTATCGATTTGATACCCATCTGGTGCTTTAGTTTCAACTAACTGATATTCTCCTATGTCTAAATTGCTTATCTCAACTTTTCCATCTTTATTTGTAACTATTTTTTTCTGTACAATATTTCCTTTCGAATCTTGCAACTCAAACTCTGCATTTGCCAGTAGCTTTCCTGTTTCGCTATCTACTTTTTTCAGAGTTACTTTCCCAAGTTTTGGTGATACATAAGTATTCTTGAAAAGAATCGATTCTTGATACGCTGGACTTGCCACTAATTGCCCCGATTGATCCTCCACATTTACGGTTACATGATAGACTGTGTCATCATAGGTGATCGTGTTATCTGTTCCTGTGACTTCACGAATCGTATACTTGTATGTGCCAGCTTGGTCATAGTCGATCGCATCGAAATAAATTTTCCCATTGGCATCATTGCTCTTGGTTTGAAGCACTTCCCCTTGCTCGTCCAACAGCTGGAATTGAAATTCATCCGCACTTAATGCTTTGCCAGTTAGTTCTTTGCTTGCTTCTAGAACCGCACTCCCTTTTGCGGGATTATAGCTATTTTTAAAAGCAGCACTGCCTTCATAACTTGGACTTGCCACTAATTGCCCCGATTGATCCTCCACATTTACGGTTACATGATAGACTGTGTCATCATAGGTGATCGTGTTATCTGTTCCTGCGACTTCACGAATCGTATACTTGTATGTGCCAGCTTGGTCATAGTCGATCGCATCGAAATAAATTTTCCCATTGGCATCATTGCTCTTGGTTTGAAGCACTTCCCCTTGCTCGTCCAACAGCTGGAATTGAAATTCATCCGCACTTAATGCTTTGCTAGTTAGTTCTTTGCTTGCTTCTAGAACCGCACTTCCTTTTGCGGGATTATAGCTATTTTTAAAAGCAGCACTGCCTTCATAGCTTGGACTTGCCACTAATTGTCCCGATTGATCCTCCACATTTACCGTTACATGATAGACTGTGTCATCATAGGTGATCGTATTATCTGTTCCTGCGACTTCACGGATCGTATACTTGTATGTGCCAGCTTGGTCATAGTCGATCGCATCGAAATAAATTTTCCCATTGGCATCATTGGTCTTGGTTTGAAGCACTTCCCCTTGCTCGTCCAACAGCTGGAATTGAAATTCATCTGCACTTAGTGCTTTGCCAGTTAGTTCTTTGCTTGCTTCTAGAACCGCACTCCCTTTTGCGGGATTATAGCTATTTTTAAAAGCAGCACTGCCTTCATAGCTTGGACTTGCCACTAATTGCCCCGATTGATCTTCCACATTTACCGTTACATTGTAGACTGTGTCATCGTAGGTGATCGTGCTATCTGTCCCTGCGACTTCACGGATCGTATACTTGTATGTGCCAGCTTGGTCATAGTCGATCGCATCGAAATAAATTTTCCCATTGGCATCATTGGTCTTGGTTTGAAGCACTTCCCCTTGCTCGTCCAACAGCTGGAATTGAAATTCATCTGCACTTAGTGCTTTGCCAGTTAGTTCTTTGCTTGCTTCTAGAACCGCACTCCCTTTTGCGGGATTATAGCTATTTTTAAAAGCAGCACTGCCTTCATAGCTTGGACTTGCCACTAATTGCCCCGATTGATCTTCCACATTTACCGTTACATTGTAGACTGTGTCATCGTAGGTGATCGTGCTATCTGTCCCTGCGACTTCACGGATCGTATACTTGTATGTGCCAGCTTGGTCATAGTCGATCGCATCGAAATAAATTTTCCCATTGGCATCATTGGTCTTGGTTTGAAGCACTTCCCCTTGCTCGTCCAACAGCTGGAATTGAAATTCATCTGCACTTAGTGCTTTGCCAGTTAGTTCTTTGCTTGCTTCTAGAACCGCACTTCCTTTTGCGGGATTATAGCTATTTTTAAAAGCAGCACTGCCTTCATAACTTGGACTTGCCACTAATTGCCCCGATTGATCCTCCACATTTACCGTTACATGATAGACTGTGTCATCATAGGTGATCGTGCTATCTGTTCCTGCGACTTCTCGGATCGTATACTTGTATGTTCCTGCTTGGTCATAAACGATTGCATCAAAGTAAATTTTTCCTTTGGCATCATTGCTCTTAGTTTGGAGCACTTCCCCTTGCTCGTCCAACAGTTGGAATTGAAATTCATCCGCACTTAGTGCTTTGCCAGTCAATTCTTTACTTGCTTCTAGAGTCAAAGCGACAGGTTTTTCTATTTTCTTGTTTACAACATTTTTCGTCACTTCTTTATCGTTGCCAAAGTCGCTTGGAGTAACAGTTAGTACCTGATCCAATAATTCATAACCCGCAGGAGCTTTTATTTCCTTTATCGTATAATTATCCTTCAGAAGATCATTGATAGAAGCTCGCCCTTCGTCATCTGTTATCAATTTTCCTACAACTTGTCCCGTTGACTCACGTAGAACTTCAAAATGTGCACCAGAAAGAACTTCCCCTGATTCATTCGTTTTAAGAATACTTACCGTGTAATTATATCCTTCGGCTTCGCCTCCTCCTTTTTGGTAATTTGTATAGGCAACGCCATCCTTTATCACTACGTCATTTGATGTCAATACAGCCGTATTAACGATATTCTCTCCATCAACAGGTGTATACGCTAATTCTGCTTTATAGTAAATTGCGTATTGATCTTCACTACCAATATCTCCAAAATCTATTGAGAATGATCGTTGATCACTAGAAATATTGATTTCATAATCTCCAGTCACGTTGACACGATTTACTAATTCCCAATCATTTCCAGCAGCATTTAATTGCCACTTTCCTTTATAAATAATGAACGAACCTGGAACATAATTGACAGCCTGACTATTTATCGCATCGGTGATCGTAGCATCAGGATAGTTACCGCTACTTCGATTGATTGCAACATAATATTGAATCGTTTGATCACTTCCGTCTGTAAACCAACCAGATTTCGTTAAAGGATATGTGGTTGTATCTATACCAGCATAATCAATTTCAATTGGAAAGGTCGTTCCTTCAACATCAATCGTCGTCGTTATTATCTGTTCCTCTTGAACAATTGTTGAATCAACGCCCGCGTAAAAATAAAAAGAGCCATGTATATCTGAATGGATTTCTGCATAATCTGTATAGGTCAGAATAATCTGTTTTGAATCTGACAAAACGGTTGCATTGGCGACGATGTTACCGTTCGAATCTTTTAATTCAAAGGATTCGTTACTACCAAATCTAAGTTCAGGCGGCAAGGTGATCGTTGTCGTATCTCCTTCTTTTACTTGGTTATTTGGTAGATCAAACGTCCCATTGATTCGAAATGTCTCCCACTGTCCAACAGCTTCCGTCAGAGGAGCTCCATTTTTATCCGTGATACTAAAGGAAGTGATCACATCATCAACTGCTGAAAATGGAGCAATGGTTGGCGCTCTTGATTGTTTCTCCGAAGTCTGTAAAGTTTCTGATTTAAGATCTGATTGTACCTCTGTATTCTGTAAATCTGTAGATTCTACCGATCCACTTGATGTGGTGGTCGATGTTTCACTTTGAGACTCACTTGTTCTATTTGTTACATCACTCGTCTCACTTGTGGCTTGTGTACCTTGGGTTTCACCAATACTCATTTCAGCAATCGCGTGTAATGGCGCAACCAAGATAGATGTTACAATTACTAAAAGGCTAAAATAAGTAGAAATTCTTCTTTTCATATTCACCGATTCCTTTTCTATACTATTAATGTGTTGCATACTGACATTTTTATACCGTTGCTACAAGATTCATCTATTTCAACTACTATCTTTTATGCAAATATTCCGTGTACTTTCTTCCATATAAAATTCCCCCAGACATACTTTCTAAAATTCTTCCTAAATAGATGGGTTTATCATTTGAAAGCAAATAAGGTTGTTCCGTTAACATTGTTAATTGTTGCTCAATTGAGAGGAAATTTTCCTTTTGTTTTCTGTATTTCGCTAATTTTTCTGAATCATTCTCAACGACGATTTCATTCTCATTGGAACCTACTTCAAACGCATATACAGGTGCTTCTTCTTTCGTATGTTCGCTAGGCAAGAAACTCATTTGATTGATTAGAAAAAAGGGCAAAACTACCCATGAAAAATATTTATCTTTCAAAAGCTGCCTCCTTTAGTTGTACTAGCAACTCTCCCAGTTCCTTCCAATCATTAGATGTAGGCGGTTTTTTCCAAATAAGTTGTTCACAGTTCAATTTATCCATAGCACAGTCCGAAAGAAATAACTTGGTATTATTACTGATTTTGGCTTCAAAGATAAGATTCATCGATTGTAATGACTGTAGCATCATTTTTATATAGCTGTTGTAATTATTCCCATGAGAAAAATCAATACAGATATTTAAAGGTGTCTCAATTTCTTCCATGGGTAGCTGCGTAACTAATAAGAAAAGATAGTCATAATAAAGCTTGTTTTTCTCGGAATTAGATTGGAAAAAAGTGGATTTTTCTATTTCCCGAAAAAAATCCTGAATAAATTTATCAATTGCTGGATTGGTTTCCTGAAAATAATTAAACTTCCCTTTGATAATGAATGACTGATTTTTAAAGCGATAAACTAACCATTTTATATGTATATTTGTTAGTTCCTTCTCTATAAAATCATCTCTTATTTCATAACTGAATGTGTCAAAAAACATAGAAATAAATTTTTGAGTCAACTTAACTGCTTCTTGATACAAATCAAATGTCATAAACTTCGTAACGAATTGTTCATTGTCGATTTCAAAATGACAGAACATCAAAAAATAACCAATTTCATTCTCTATCTGTTCATCGTCGATCGAAGAGTCACTGTTTATCGCTTTTTTCAACCACTTCGTAAAATCATTTTTCACATAGTCCACATAAGTCTCTTGTATAAAATGTTTATTTTTTATTCGAATGAACCAAACACTAATAAAGATTGCTAGTTTTATTTCTTTTGTTCTGGGGATAGTTACTATATATTGTGATGAAAATTGCTTTATAATTCTATCGGTCATTTGACGAATTTCTTTTGGAAAAGGATTTTCAATGCCGTTAAATAATTCATAGTAAGTACTAAAAAAAATACTGCGTACGCTTAACTCATTCCCAATAATTCTGCTCTTTTTAATCAAAATGTTTTCTTCATTTAATAAAGACTTTAAATGGCGAAACTTCACATAGCTAGAGGTCTGGCTGCTGTGAAGCAAACTAACTTGCTTTTTCATAGGAATCTCATTAATGAAGAAATTATCCAAAATATTAAAAAGTTCACAAATTCTCATAAACTTAATTCTTATTTTCTTTACTGTTACGTAATCCAGATTAGCACAAGTAATTTCTCCTGATTTTTTGATATAAATTTCAGTATCCTTGGAAATTAAGCTCAAATACGTATTCAATTCATCTATGTAAGTTTCAACTTTATAGCTAGAAATAGCCAAAATCGTACTTAATTCTGAAACTGTACAATAATGATTTTTATAATTCTCTATGTATTTAAGAATTACCCACTCATAACGATACCTATCAATCAATAGTTCTTCTGACAACATAGAAATACGCCCTCCCCTATATAAGTTTACAAGATTAGTCAAAAAGTAGTATAAGCTTTTTTAAACAAAATTGCTTATTTTTTTTATTTATTAGAAAAATATAGTAATTTTGAATTGAATCTTTTGCTTAGAATCTAAATTAAGAAATGATAATATAACTTTACGTATGATTAATAACTAGTATTCCTAACATCTTATCTTTTTACAACTATTTAATTACTTGCTAAAAAATAACTTAATGGCTAGTCAAAGACAAACTGATTGAACCTTGATTTCCTTGGCTATCTAGACGACAAAATTACCTTTCGTTCTTGAAAAAAACTTGATAGTTGACTTCGCTTATCGTTGACATTCCGCCTCTTTTCAGCTAAGATTTTATTATTGTTACATTAATTGAATATCCAAAACACCACCGGGTGATAGAAGTGTTTGGTAAACTCATTAGGTCCTTGAAGAGTTTACTGAATGCTTATTTTTTTTTGAGGAGGAGAATAAATTATGACATGGATTTATTTACTTTTAGGAGGATTTTTTGAGGTCGTATGGGCATCTACCATGAAACTGAGCAACGGGTTTAGCCACTTTTGGTATAGTATTTCAACAGTCATCGGAATGCTTTTCAGTTTTGGCTTCTTGGCTTTAGCGGTCAAAAACCTACCATTAAGTATCGCTTATCCTGTTTGGACAGGGATAGGTGCGGTGGGATCGATTATTGTGGGGGTCGTGTTCTTTAAAGACCAGCTATCCCTTCTGACTTGGGTTTTCGTCGTCTTATTAATAGTTGGTATTTTGGGCATCAAGTTTACCAGCGGACATTGATTTAGCCATTTGATAATAGTTTTGCTAGCCTTTTTGTAGGTACCTTCATCAATCAAGCGCCTTGACTCCTATAACGAAACACGGATCCAAATCGCCATTTTCAGCCCATCTAAAGAATTTTTTTTGCAATTAGCCTATAGGTAAAAAATATTTTCAAAAAACGTTTGACCTTATAGTCACTCTAACCTTTATGCTATTCATGTAAAGAAAACGGAGGGAAAATAATGAAACAATGGCATAATTTGGATATTGAAAAGGTGCAGTCAGCGACAAGTAAGACGCTTATCACAAATGAGGTACGTAAAGCGTATCAAGAAAAACACGGGAAAAATAAATTACAAGCATCAGAAAAGACACCCGAATGGAAGAAGTTTTTATCTTACTTCCACGATGCGTTAATGTATGTCTTGATCGGTGCAGCTGTTTTAAAATTTATTACGGGAAGTTTAGTTGAAGGAGCGATCGTTTTACTCGTTGTCGTTTTAAACGCAATGATTGGTTACTACCAAGAGAGAAAAGCAGATGATTCACTATCTAGCATTTCAAAATTACTTAGTTCAAAGGCGACAGTCGAATCTGAAAACGGACGTCTTTCAATCGATGCAGAAGATTTGATTCCAGGGGACCGTGTTTATTTATCACCTGGTGATGTTATTCCTGCTGATTTGCGTATGGAAACCGTGAATGAACTAAAAATCGATGAATCGATTCTGACTGGAGAGCCTGATGCAGTCGTAAAAACAAGTGCTCGTTTAGAGGGGCAAATAGCACTTGCTGAACGAACCAATATGGCGTATTCAGGTACGCAAGTACAGTCAGGAACTGGAAAAGGGCTCGTTGTTGAAATTGGCTCGGACACTGAGATTGGTAAAATCAATGCTTCTTTAGCAACCATTGAAGTGAAAGAAACCCCTTTATTGAAAAAAGTGAACGAAATGAATCATGCTATTTTTAAAGGGATCGGCGTCTTTATCTTCTTATTAGGATTGATCAGCTACTTCATTTATGGCATGAGTCCGATGTATATCGTGTCAGCAATCATTGCTTTGATCGTTTCTTCTATTCCTGAGGGATTGCCTTCTATTTTGACGATTATTTTGTCTTCCGGCGTGAAAAATATGTCGGATCAAAATGCGATCGTAAAGGGACTGCCTACTGTCGAAACACTTGGCTCAATGACAGTCATCTGTTCTGATAAAACAGGTACTTTGACCAAAAACGATATGACCCTTACCAATGTGTTTTCTAATAAACAGGTAACTGTGATTGGCCATGAAGACCAAGCAGATTCCTCGAACAATGAACTGCTAGCAAAAATCATGCAAAACTGTCAAGAAACACAGAGTTTCGATGATCGCCACTGTCCAGTGACCGGAAATGCAACAGAATTAGCTTTATTACGTTGGACCAATCGTATTGGCACACCGCGGATCAAGAGTCTAGAAACATTACCTTTTGACTCAAAATATAAGTATATGGCAACAAGCCATTTGATCAATGGGAAAAAGCGGATTTTTGTAAAGGGTGCTCCAGATATCGTTTTAAATAAAGCGACTGCTGCACATATTGATGGGCAGATAGCGGAGTTTGATCATGCACAGTGGGAAAAGATCAATTTGGCTTTTGCTTCAGAGGGACAACGAGTGATCGCATTTGCTTATAAAGATGTAGATACAACGACAGAATTGACTCATGAAGAGATGGACGAGCTCGTAATCATCGGATTAGCTGGCATTATCGATCCAGCAAAAGAATCAGCGATCGAAGCGGTAGCAGATTGTAAAAAAGCCGGGGTCAGAGTCGTAATGATCACCGGGGATCACCCAACGACCGCAAAAGCGATTGCCAAAAAATTAGGAATCGACCATTCTGAACGGGCAATCACTGGAACTGAATTGGATCGTTTATCCACAGATGAGTGGCAAAGAGTGGTAAAAAATACTAATATTTTTGCCCGAACGACACCTGAGCATAAACTGATGATTGTTACTTATTTACAAGAACAAGGCGAAATCGTTGGAATGACTGGTGATGGGGTCAATGACGCACCCGCACTTAGAAAAGCAGATGTAGGGATCGCCATGGGAATTAAAGGAAGCGATGTTAGTAAACAAGCTGCCGACATGATCCTCATTGACGATAATTTTGAAACGATTGCAAAAGCAATCAAAGAAGGCCGTCGAATTTTTGATAATTTAAAAAAGACGATCCTCTTCTACTTGCCAACCTGTCTGGCCCAGGGGCTTTTGCTGATCGTTTCTATGTTGGGAAATCTTCCTTTACCACTAAGCACAGTGCAGATTCTTTGGTTAAATCTAGTTGCGTCAATTACACTCTCCTATGCGTTAGGTTTTGAACCAGCTCACAAAATGATCATGAATCGAGCACCTCGTGATATGAAAGAAAAAATCATTTCCAAATATACACTCTTTCGAATCGTTTATGTCGGCCTACTCTTGACCTTCTTCGGCTTTCTAACGATGAATGCATTCGGCGACGAAGCTGTCAGACAAACCGTTTTGATCAATGCGATCGTTTTCGGTCAAGCTTTTTACATGATCAACTGTCGTGAGATCACGGATTCAGCCTTCAGTAACAAAATCAAGCAGAATAAAGCCTTGATTTACTCATTACTTGTTATGGCGATTCTCCAATTAGGAATGGTCTATTTTTCACCATTGCAAAGTATCTTACAGACCACCTCTTTAACTTTATCCGAACTGCTTATCAGTGTTATCCCAGCAACTCTACTTTTCTTATTAGTAGAATCTGAAAAGCACGTAACACGAGTCATTCTAAAGGAAACTACTCCCACCTACTCAATGGATACCAAAGTAGAGAAATAAGAACAGTTCTATTTCATAAGTCATCTTATCGATAAACTTGCTGAATCACTAAGTACCAATAGATACGTTTCTCCTTGATCGATTCCGTTTTAATCGGGTTGATCAAGGAGAATTTCTATTTTACTCACGTATTCTTCCGGTAAATTCGTCTCATGAAAATCAATCAAGTAGAACTCATAAAAATTTCCTTTCGCGACCAGTCTATTTTTCTTTAGGTAACTTTTTAGTTCTGCTAAAGCAGCTAAGCGCTGCTTATATGTGCCCGTATAATAAATAGCGAGATACTCTCCTGCAGGCATTGTAAATCCCTTCTCATCTGCCAAATCGTTTGTCAGACAATAGAAAACTTGATGCCTAAATGCGTCTTCGTGCGACAGTAAAATCGTTCCGAAAACATTTTGATTATTGGCATGCAGTTCTTTTTCAAATTGTTTGTGCAGGCGTTTAAGTTCAAAGTACAAGTCTTTCCCCATTGTGTCTTTCTCTTGACTTAAAACAAGGTACCGTTCTTCATAAAATGTACGTTCAATTTCATGGTTTTGCTTTTTTTCAGCGTAGACAAGCAAGTCAATTCGCTCTTTTAACAAATCTTGTTTCTCTTTTAACGCATGGATTCTATCTTCTAATTGCTCCATCTCGAAATGAAGGATTTCTTTAGTCAGCGCTTTATTCTTTGTATCCAAGTAGTTCTTAATTTCCTCAAGTGATACATCAAAAAAACGCAGGTCTCTAATGGTATTTAATCGCTCAATATCCTCGTATGAGTAATCTCGATACCCATTCTCAGTATAGTTGGGTGATAACAAACCAATTTGTTCATAGTACCTAAGAGTATGTGGTGTGATATCATAGTTTTCACTCACTTGTTTTATCTTCATAGTTCCATCCCTCCCTTTATCTTTCATAGCGTGTCTCTGTCACAAAATCATATCATAATTTTCTTCAGAAAACGAAGGAGTTTTTCCATTGAAGCGGTAAGAATTTTTGGTGCGTGACAGTACTTGAACAAGCTTCAAATCATAATGAAAAGACTGCTGACAAATTTCCAAGATTAGTATGGGAATTTATCAGCAGTCTTCTACTTCGCCAGTATTCTATTTCATTTCATAAGAAAGTTTTTTCTGATTTCTTATTTTCGTTTCTGTCTTAAGCGTCTTAAGAAAAATGCTAGCAGGGATGATACCGCCATAGTCACTCCAGCGTATAATATGAAGGGTTCCTCTTTCTCTCCTGTTTTTGGAAGACTTTTTTCACTCGTGACTGTTCTTGGTGTTTCTGATACGTTAGTCGTTATTTTCATATCAGTAGACGGTGTGTTATCATCTGTTTTTGTCTGATCATTTGGCGTGTTGCTTGACTCTTTTGATGAGTCTGTTGCATTTTTTATATACGTCACAGTCAGCTCCGTATCTTCATCTTCTGCAGTCATTCCTGTTTGTTCTTTGACTGTCGTCAGGTCTGCCGTGTAGCCCTCAATTTGCTTGCTTTTCACCTCATCAAATGTCGTGTCACCATTTGTGGCTGTCCAGTCACTATATGCGACTTCACCAGTCAGCAGATTGGTTGTTTCCGTGCGTGTATAGGTTAAGGTTTCCGTATAACTTTCTGCCGCTTGGCTACCATCTTCATAAACATAATGAATCGTCCGCGAAACCTCTTTACTTTCCTCTTTCGTTTCCGTATTTGCTTTGTAGATCACAGTCAACTCGGTATCTTTTGCATCGGGTTGAATATTCGTAATTGCTTCGATCAACTCATTATCTGGTGTGCAATATTCAATCATTGGGCTGGAAATTTCAGCAAAAGTCGTGTCGTTGTCTTTTGCCTTCCATTCGCCATAGGTCACTACACCAGTTGCCAAATTCTTTGCTATCACCCGGGTGAACGTGACTTTATCGGTATGATCGTCCGCCGCTTTGCTACCATCTTGATAGACGTAATGAATCGTTTGCTTGACTTCCTCAGTTTCTGTTGCGGTTTCCATTTTTGGCACATACGTAACGGTGACTTCGATGTCTTGATTATCAACCGCTACTCCTGTAACTGCTTCGATCGTTTCCTTATCGACGGTATAGTTCTTAATCATAGGACTTTTCACTTCATCAAATGTCGTATCATCATCTTTGGCTTGCCATTCGCCATAGGTCTTGTCACCAGTTGCTTCGTTGGTGGTGACCGTCCGCGTGAACGTGACCGTGTCTACTTTATCTGGCGCGGCTTCTTTGCCGTCTTCATACATATAATGGATCGTTTGCTTGACTTCTTTGGTTTCTGTTGTTTCGGTCATATTTGGTGAGTAAGTGATTGTTACTTCACGATTTTCTGATTTTTCTGTCAGCCCTGTAACTTCTTCTACTGTTGCTTTGTCTGCATGATAGTTCTTGATTTCAGGACTTTTCACTTCGTCAAACGTTGTATCATCATCTTGGGCTTGCCATTCGCCATAGGTCTTGTCACCAGTTGCTTCGTTGGCGGTGACCGTCCGCGTGAACGTGACCGTGTCTACTTTATCTGGCGCGGCTTCTTTGCCGTCTTCATACACATAATGAACCGTTTGTTTGACCTCTTTGGTCTCCGTAGATTCGATCATATTTGGCGAATAAGTGACAGTCACTTCGCGATCTTCTGATTCTGCAGTCAGACCTGTGACTTTATCAACCGTTTTTTGGTCCGCATTGTATTTGTCAATTTCTGGACTTAACACTTCATCAAACATCGTATCATCATCTTGGGCTTGCCATTCGCCATAGGTCTTGTTGCCAGTTGCTTCGTTCGTGGTGACCGTTCGAGTGAACGTAACCGTGTCTACTTTGTCTGGGGCGGCTTCTTTGCCGTCTTCATATACAAAATGGATCATTCGTTTGACTTCTTTGGTTTCTGTTGACTCGGTCATATTTGGTGAGTAAGTAACAGTCACTTCACGATCCTTGTCTTCTGCTGTCAAACCTGTGACTTCCTCGATGCTTGTTTTGTCTGCGTGATAGTTCTTGATCTCAGGACTCTTCACTTCGTCAAATTTCGTGTCATCATCTTTCGCTTGCCATTCGCCAAAAGTTTTGTCACCTGTTGCTTCATTCGTTGTCACTGTGCGTGTAAAGGTGACCGTGTCGACACTGTCTGGCGCGGCTTCTTTACCATCTTCATACACATAATGGATCATTCGCTTGACTTCTTTGATCTCCGTAGATTCGATCATGTTTGGCAAATAAGTCACAGTTATTTCGAGATCTTCTGATTCTGCCGTCAAATCTGTGACTTTATCAACCGTTTTTTGATCTGCATTGTATTTGTCAATTTCTGGACTTAACACTTCGTCAAACGTCGTATCATCATCTTGGGCTTGCCATTCGCCATAGGTATTTTTCCCTGTTGCTTCATTCGTTGTCACTGTGCGTGTAAAGGTGACCGTATCGACATTGTCTGGCGCGGCTTCTTTACCATCTTCATACACATAATGGATCATTCGCTTGACTTCTTTTGTCTCCGTAGATTCAACCATCTTTGGCGAGTAAATGACAAATTCTTCAATATCTTCTGAATCGGCCTTTACATCGATAACTTCATCGATAAACTCCCTATCTGTATAGTAGTTGGCTATCTCTGGACTTTTGACTAAATCAAATATCGTATCATCATCTCTTGCTTGCCATTCACCAAACGTTTCTTCGCCAGTGGCTAGATTCGTCCTTACTTCTCGAGTAAATTCAACTGTGTCTACTTTATCTGGAGCAGCTTCTGTACCGTCTTCATGCAAATAGTGAATGACTCGTGCGACAATTTTTCTTTCCTCATTACTTTCTATTTTAGGACTATAGATATACGTGACCGTTTGCGGAACATTGCTAAAGACAATTTTTTCCTCTCCTTGAACTTCCTTCAATGTATAGTTAGGAATATCCTCAGGAACAACTTCAATTGAATCGCCAATATTTCCGCCAGTCAATACATTAGGTGGCAATAATTCATTACCCTCTTCATCTAGGTAATTGACTGTGACTGGTGCTCCTTCAATAAACCGAGGCTGCCATACATAGGTGTCAGCCATCGTCGCGCCATCATAGGTCAACACTAGTTCCTCTGATTTTAATATATGTTCACCGTATGGCGCATCTATGGTGCCAGCCCCTACATTTTGCCAATAGCCGGTATAGTAACTGGAATGAAAACCATACATTCCACTAGGGTCAACTAAGTTCACTGGATAGGGATTGCTTGACCAATTGTTCCACCCAACAAAGCTGAATTTTGGTCCTAATGTTAATTCTCTTAGGTAGCGTACCTGTCCAAAAAATTCGTTCATCCCGGCACCTAAAGAATTTATAACACCGGAGCTATCAAAATTCGATAAATCTAATGTAGATCCGCTATAGCCATAAAACATACTATTCATCGTGGTCGCTTGACTCGTATCAAGATAAGTCAACCCAACAATCTCATTCAATTGAGAGGGTACAGTGCCATTGTGAGAGTAGCTCTCAAACAAACCTGCCACATCGGCTGGCAAAATGACGGGCGCAGTGAGAATAACTTTTTTTATGACCATGTTCTTAAGTTCGTCCGTTAAAGGAACCACTTGGTCCACCGCCGTTGTCAATGTACCTGCTCCTACAGTCAAAACCCCTTCAATATCTAATGTGGCTGGAGCGGTTCCCCAGTTACCTGACCAAAGGATATTTTCTGCTTCCGCTACTTTTGTTTTCGACTCCTCATCAGATGTTGTACTGCTCTCAGCGGCTTCTGGCTCACTGGAGGATTCTGTCATTTGCTCTGTGGATGGTTCCACTTGATCTTCACTTGCTTGTGATGACTCCGATGCCCCTTGTTCCCCTGTACTTTCTACTACTTGTGTTTCTGAATCGACGGTTTCTTCACCTGTAGCTTGTTCGACTATTCCTTCTTGTTGTTCAGATATGAATTCATTTGTACTACGTGTTACTTCTTCTGTCGTTGAAGTGCTGATCGTTTCAGCTGCTGCCGGAACACTGATAATTGCTTGCGTGATCAATGGGCTGCCTAATATAAAAACAGAAGAACTAATCAGAATACGTGATAAAAGTTCTTTCTTCGCTGGTTTTTTCATTGCTTTTCCCTCTTTCAAATTAAGTAAATAAGATCAGCTACACTCTCTCCAATTAAAAAAAGCTGCCCATTGACAACTACTTCTTACATCTATGTAATACGTTCGCTGACTCATTCCTTATGACTGCATTATTGCATGGTTTTCAGGGACGAACACGACAATAATTGTCATGAATATGACAAAATAAGTCCTATTTTATAAAACGAAAATAAAGAATATGAATGATTGTGTCTCTGAAAGTGTGAACAAATTAAAGAAATATAGTTTAACTTACTTCCTAGAACTGGTTCACACTATGTTTACAAAGCGTTCGGAGTCCTCGTAAAAAACTTTGGGTGTAACCGATCAATCCAATTAACTCGAAGGAAATAATAGCTATATAGAGATACAAAAAAAGAGACTGGATATTCAGCCCCTTTTGTTTATCATTCTTATTCATAGAAACAGCCAAGACGCTCTTGATCTTCTCCCTTTATCCTACGGCTAACAAGCAAAAACATCGAAGCCCATTTTTGATTTCTACGAACTTACTTTCCCTGATCTTCCTTAAAAGCAATAGCATCGATTTGAAAAAGAATGCCTACCTCTCCAGAATGAGCGAAAGCTGTCTGAATTGATTTTCTAACCGGAAATTTCCCATGGAAGGTTTCTTTTAAGAGCTTCTCCATCACTGGAATATCAAACACATCTTTAAAAAGTACATCCATTTGAACCACATTTGCAAATGTCAAATCGACTAATTTCAAACGTTCTTCTAAATGATTCAATGCCCCTACAATCTGTTGCTCTATTGGCTGCCCGATGTTCCCCACGCAATAGCCCACGAAAACAAAATTTCCCGCTTCAATCACACCTGAAAGTGCCCAGTCCTCATTGATATCGTATCGCTTCATTCGTTTTGTTTCCCCTTTCTATTTATTTTCATAATAAAAACCATGTCTGTTAATTGACTTGGTCATATTATTGCTTTTTTTGTCTTTGAGCGTCAATCCGTACATTCCAACTGATAAATTCCTACTCCACCGAAAAATGCAAGGAATGAGGGGTTGGGGCGATCAATGTCAGCCCGCACCTTTCTTTAAAGTAAGTCTTGCTGTCTTCTTTTGCCACTTGCAAGATTTCCGCTTCAGTAAAAGGCACAACACTGTCACTGCCTCGAAGCTCACTACACTCTAAAATAATCAAAATCTCTGCTTCAAGGGTATTGATTTTCGCAAGCTGTTCGAAAAAATTTTTTTGATTGATTTCTTGAATCGCCATGCGAATTTCTAAACAGTTTCTATGGATTTTTTCTTTGATTTTTCCATACTCATCTTTACTGAAAAGCCGTTCAGATTCCTCAATATAAAAGTTCAAATATTCTTGCAATGTGTGGATTTTAAATGGTTCCTCCATCTCCAGCACCTCCTGTATTTTAATGGTTGATTCTTATGTAAAATGATTTATTCCAGTTTTGTATGTCTGTATTATCACACGGTTTTTAGCTGGAAACGCGTCAATATGTGACTGATTAAATACAAAATACGTCCTGTTATATAAATACTGATTCTAGTTAGTACAGTTCATTTACATAATCACCTTTATCTCCGAACATACTTCGCAAGCTATAGAAGGTGTGACACTGTTGTTCAGCAAATTTCTATCCTCTGGCTATAAAGAAAAACAGGCAGTCCTCTCAGATTTGAGAATACTGCCTGTTTGCTGAATCTTGGGTAAATCAATCATTTTCATTGTATTTTTTATTGGAGGTATTCTGAAATGTTTCCACCGCTTCAATTAGTTCCAGCCACCGGTCACCGGTTGGAAAGCTATTCCACTTAAAAAATTGGACGTTTGGATTTTGGTCCAAAAAGGCTTGCCGATCAACTGGATAATCGGTCACCACAAAATCTGGTTTTTCTGAAACGAAAGCGAGGGTATAGCCAAACCAGCGTTTCAATCGTTCTTTTTGTCTGATTTCTTGAATTTTTCCAAATTTTGATTCATGAAAGATGCGGACTGTCGTTCGATCGATTTTTGCTACAATTGAAAGAAGCATGCTGTATTGAAAAAGCAGTCGATTATTGGAAGCATACATGGTAGTAAAAATTGGGGATTGTTGGGCTAACGATTGGTACATCTCCTGCACGAGTGGAAAAATTTTGGGAAAGACTCTGCGATAATCTTTATCCGTTGTCGTTTTTCCAAAAGCATCAATTTTATTTTTCGACGCAAAGAGGAGTGACACAGAATGAATGTTCAAGGCATTAACGAAAAGATACTCGATCTCCCCTTCAGGGACGAGAAAGATCTTCTGAGCAGTTTTTGCAAACAGTCTTGCTGTTGCAATTGATCCTTCCGAGAAGTGATCAACAACTCTTAGTTGGCTAGGAATCTCTTCAGGCAAATACGTCGTCATCACAGAAAACATATAATATAAGAAGAGAAACTCTGTTTCTGGAACGTCACTTAGAATCAAGTTAGCGTTTAGCAATGGTTTTATGAGCTCTTCTTTGAATTGCTCGTAGGAAATCGTGTGATGGACCATTTTCTTCATCTCTTGAGGAATCTCTTTTACCGGAAAACCTCTTTTAAAACGATAAAGACTTAGTGCAAGCAGTTGGATAAATTTTTCCTGATCGATACCGCGATAAAAACTAGGATAACTTGTCAACTTCTCCTTCAATGCACGAACACTTTGCTTCGACAATCCAATATAACGCACATTCGTCGCATCATAGATCTGCCAATACATGATATGGAAAAAATGACGAATTCGGTATTCTTCCGCTACAAATAACGGTTTCTTTTTTAAATTCAATTTGATTTTATAATTCTCAAGAATCGTTTCTACTTCCTTGAGCTTTCTTTGAACCGTGCGATTACTGACATAATGTTGTTGGGCGGTTTCTTCCAAAGACACGTATTTATCACTAAAGAGTCTGTCTAAAATTTGAAAGGGCATACTTTCTGCTAACATAACCGAATAGAATTTTGACAACAAAAAATTAGGCGCAAAATCAAGGGCTAGCTCCCTTCCTTCTCGCATGTCGATTTCAAAAAAAGGGTATGATTTTTGTAAGTCTCTTGCACGCTCAAAAACTAAAACGATTCTTCTTTTTGATAAATGCACATGATCCGCAAGGTCACTCAATAGTTCACGATCAATGGCATGTTCAAAAAAATACGCAAATAGCTCATAGACATCTTGATCCAATTTAGTTAAAAGAAATTTATACATAGTAATACCTCTTAACTTTAGTTTTACAGTAATTATACTCTTTTAAACGTGCATTTTCATTTCCTAGGTGTTGATTCATTCGTTTCTCTCAATGAAACATTCTTGCTAAATAATTCTGTTATTCGAGATTGTCTTGGAACGTTAGTCTGATAAAGAATCAGAGTCTCAAATGATCAGAAATTCTTTGAGCTACTGGGAATAGTCAGATAAAATCCATTCAAAGATTAAGGAGACGAGGAAACCGTCCAATCCATCCTACAAAAAAGGAGTGGATCGCCCCACTCCATAAAAGGTTAACTTTTTAAACCAATCGTCCATTCTGGACATATTTTACTCTTTATAGAGAAGCTTTAATTCTCAGTTTTTCTTTTTCTTCGCCAAATTGCTAAGAAAGAAAATAGAACAATGATCGTTCCCAAAAAGCCCATGATTCGTTGACCTGTTAGTTGCTCTCCTGTGGCAGGTAATTTACTTTTCCCGTTGGTTTGTGTGTTGGTTTGTGTGTTCATTTGATTGTCTTTGTTTCCTGATTTATCCTCTTTTTCTTCTTCAGGGGTTTTGTTTTCTGATTCAGGCGTATCTGCTCCTGAATCATCCTCTGGTTTATTCTCTTTTTCAGCACCGTACACATAGATGACTTCTTGTGCGGTAGTACTGAACATCCCTTTGGCATTGCTTGGTATTTGAGAAACCGTCCAGCCTGAAAGTTCTTTGGCTTCACTCTCATACGGCAAACCTACTTTGCCGTTCAGAATCGTTGGTTCGGCTAACTGATTGCCTTCTGTATCTTCGTATTTTACCGTCACTGGTGCAGCATCACTACGTTCATACACATAGACCACTTCTTGCGCGGTGTCGCTGAAGATGCCTTTGGCATTCGCTGGCGTTTGAGTCACCGTCCACCCTGAAAGTTCTTTGGCTTCACTCTCATACGGCAAACCTACTTTGCCGTTCAGAATCGTTGGTTCGGCTAACTGATTGCCTTCTGTATCTTCGTATCTTACTGTCACTGGTGCAGCATCACTGCGTTTGTATACATAAACGACTTCTTGCGAGGTATCACTGAAAGTACCTGTTTTATCCCCTTGGATTTCTTTCAATGTATAGCCAGCAATCGGCTCTTCTTGTGTCGTATACGGTTCACCAACAACCCCTGATAAAGTGACGTCTGGTAACAATGTCTTTTTATTTTCATCAACATACTTGACGGTCACATCTTCTGCAGTATTCACATACTTCACTGGTATTTGATAATTCACTAAATATTGAATGGTACCTGTACTAGCAGCTCTCTCGGTGGATAAACGATTAGGAACAAGAGAAGTGATTGATAAATAATCAACATTGGCGGGAATATTTTTAAATTGAATCCCTTCTTCAGTAAGTTCAAACCCATCATTTTCATATAAGGGAAAGATATAGCCATTTTTATCTATCCCCCGAATCGAATAAGAATACTTTTTGTTGGACAAAGAAGAGAGCAACGCATTTCCTTGGGTATCAACCATCATACGGTCTTTATAAAGAACATCAGATTGGCCGTCTTTTACTAACATTGGCTCTAATAGTATTTTCTCCTGAGTCATAATAGATAGTTGGGAATTTTGATGGTGTTCTGCAGATAGCTCTAACTTAGAAAAATCCGTCATGCTACTTGCATAGACCGTCAGATAATCTGTAACCCATCCACTAAGATATTGACCAACCCCAATTAATTCTTGGGCTGTCAAATAGGCATCATAATTTCCTATGTGGATATTTGAAAAAGATCCTTTTGGAAAAATTTGTGCTAGTACATTAGGACGGGTAAACAATGTTGCATTGTCCGCCATAGTGATTTTAGGAACATTCGCAGCAATAATAGACGTCGTATATAACGCTTGTAAGTTGCTAGCGTATTCTAAGCCAGTAAAATCGACTACTGTGTCTTTAACTAAAGAAGAAAAATCTAGCTGTTTTAGATTCGCCATATCTTCTTGAGTGATTGTATCAACTGTTTTGTTTAGCCCTTTCGCTACCTCATTTTGCAAATTCTTATCCGGCATCCAAGCGTCCAATGAAACGCTGCGATCAGAGAATGCCTCCTTCATTTCTGCTGACGATTCGGTTGCCGAGCTAGCTGTGTCTTCACTTGAATCAGGGAGTTTTTTTTCTGTCCTTTCCGTCAAGTCATTTTTCTCATCATCATTAAACACTTCTTGCGATTCTGAGTTACTTGTGGTGTCCCCGTTGATTTCTTCTATACGAGAAGAATCGACTGTTTCAGTAGTCTCCTCCACTTTTTCTAATGTTCCTAGTGTCGTTATTTCCTTGTTTGATGGAATGGTTTCCTGTTCCTCAGCCATAACTTGTGCCAAAGGTGCCAACACAGGCTGACTTAACAAGATCGCCAATGACAAATAGCCCCAAAATTTCCTTTTCATAACATTCTCCTTTTATATTCGTTTAAATACGATACGCTTTCCTATCTTTCACCTATCTACAAACTTCGCCTTCTGATGATGGTGACGACTTGTTAATTACAACTTTTAGACACAGGATGCTCCTGTTCATTTTGATAGTATTACATGGTTCATCATTCTGAACACGTCAACGTTTGTATCAGAAATGACCAAACTTGTCAGGTTTCAACGAACAGGTTATTCAAGCAATCAGATCGTTCACTTAACCTACTTCTTCATGCTCCAAGCTTGGACTCGGTCAGCGTTCCAATCACTGATTTAAATTGTTATTTTTACACACATAAAAAGAGACACATAACATGCATCTCTTTAGGCGCCCCATTGTAAGTTCAGTCTATTATTGATTTTTTACTAGTTATCCCGATACTCGATCGTCAATCCTTTTAAAAAGTTGCGGGCATATTTGTCTAAGCATGGCTTGTAATTGCGATGGCCTTCTTTGCGTAAAATGGCGCCCAGTTCACCTTTTGAAACCGTAACTCCCGCTTGCTCGAAAATGTTCAGCATTTCATCCGTTGTTAGGGAAAGGGCGATTTTTATTTTCTTCAGCATCAAATTATTCACATTGCCATTGTTCAACTCTAAGACAGGTTCTGCAGCATCTGACTTTGTTCCTCGTTGCGAGCGAATCAAACCATTTAAGAAACGCTCAAAGGCTTCATTGGTACACTCAATCTCGTAGGTCTCAGGGTCTTTTTTCTTCAATAATTGTCTTACTTCTTCTTTCGTGAAAGAAGCGCCGCCAAGTTCAAAAATTTTCACCATGTCAGTATCTTTGATATCCAAAGCATAGCGTAAACGCGTCAAGCGATCATTGTGATTCATTCTATACACCATCCATTTCTTAGGTTGATTATAACAAATAAACCTAGACGAGTAATCCCGTTTTCGCTTTTTTACTCTAAGAACCGATTGTTTTCGTTCAAATGTATATCTCTTCTCTCATTCTATTTCCTCCGCTATACTTGATTTAGGGAGTAAATTTATTCTAACAAAACAATAAACAAAAAAAAGCATCTGTTACGATGATGTTTTGGATTGCTTTATTGTTTTTATTTTGTATACAAAAAGGAGAGGAAAGAAATGAAGAAGTATGGGAAATTTTTGGTAATGATTGGGGTATCGACGGTGATTATGTTTTGTATGATGTATTTCAATGTCTATGCCCTCGATCATATTTTTTTCAGCCAAACCCGCCTGTTTATGGCACTTATGATGGGCGCGATGATGGCGATCATCATGCTATTGTTTATGTGGAAGATGTATGACAACAAGAAAATGAATATCAGCATTCTAGTTGTCAGTGTTGTACTCTTTTTTAGTTCACTTTTTATGGTCAGAAGCCAAACTGCCGTGGGAGATACAGCCTGGATGAAAGCCATGATTCCCCATCATTCGATTGCGATTCTAACCAGTAAAAATGCCGATTTGTCTGATCCAAGAGTAAAAGAACTTGCAGAAAAAATCATCGACGCACAGGAAAAAGAAATCAAAGAAATGAAAGAATTGATCGAAGAGTTAGAAAACAAATAGCAATTTTGTGTGCTCACTTAAAGAACCAGCAGATCAACTTTTTCCTCACGGATGAGAAGCCCTTCAAGCAATAGCTGAAGGGCTTCTTTTTTTTCGTCAGCTACTTTCTTTCTACTGAAAAATCCTGACCGTTATTGCATCCGCTCTTGTTTGACTTTCTTATCCACAACATGACGCTTGGCAAGCTCTTGGCGAATAGCCGCTAAATCAATCCCCATTTCTGCCATTAAAACCAATGTATGATACGCCAAATCAGCAATCTCATAAACGGTTTCTTGACGGTCTTCCTTCATCGCCCCAATTACGACCTCGGTTGCTTCCTCGCCGATTTTTTTTAAGATTTTTTCACTGCCTTTTTCAAACAAGTAGCTGGTATAGCTGCCTTCTTGTGGCGTATCTTTACGACCTTTTATCAGCTCATACAACGCATCGATGGTTGGAGAGGATTCTGTACCATAAAGCACTTCTGTAAAGCAGCTTTCTGTGCCTGTATGGCAAGCAGGTCCGTCTTTTTTTACTTTGGCGACTAAGGCATCTTGATCGCAATCTGCTGTCAAAGATACTAAATGCTGGTAATTGCCGCTGGTTTCTCCTTTGCGCCACAATTCTTGACGACTGCGGGAATAAAAGGTCATCAATCGGTCCTTCAAGGTCAAGGTCAAACTTTCTTGGTTCATATAAGCCAAAGTCAAGACTTCATTCGTTTCCACATCCTGCACGATCACTGGAACCAATCCTTGTTCATCAAATCGTACTTGCACCATGTTATCCACTCCTTCTGTTGCCTATCAAAACGCCTACTCTATACGATTCGTACGGGAATATCGACGGCCTGTAATTGTTTTTTCAGCTCTGGGATTTTTACCTCGCCATAGTGAAAAATCGAGGCTGCCAGCCCTGCTTCAATATTTGGCAATTGAAACAGCTCGATAAAATCGGTACTTTTGCCAGCACCACCCGATGCGACGATCGGTAATTTGGTGATTTCGCTGACAGCTTTCAGCAAGTCGAGATCAAACCCCTGCTTCACGCCATCGGTATCCATGCTGTTGATGACTAGTTCACCAGCACCTAACTGCTCAGCTTGGCGAATCCACGCCAATGCTTCTAAGCCTGTATCTTCCCGTCCGCCTTTAGCAAACACATGCCAGTTCTCACCGACTTGGCGAACATCAACGGATAAAACAACGCACTGGCTGCCATAGCGTTTCGCGCCTTCTGCAATCAACTCTGGTCGGCGAAGCGCCCCCGAATTGACGCTGACTTTGTCGGCACCACAGTTTAAGACTCGTTCAAAATCTGCTACCTGATTGATGCCGCCCCCCACCGTCAAAGGAATAAACACTTCTGACGCCACACGCTGCAAAATGTCCGTGAATAAGCCGCGTTCTTCTGCAGAAGCAGTAATGTCATAAAAAACCAGCTCATCGGCGCCTTGTTCATTGTAAAAGCGCGCCAAAGTCACCGGATCATTGACATCTTTTAAGCCAGCAAAGTTGACCCCTTTCACGACTCGCCCATCTCGCACATCAAGGCAAGGAATGATTCGTTTGGCGATCATGACCTTTCCTCCCCTGCTGCTAAGACATCGGCCAATTGGAGACTGCCGTTATATAAGGATTTCCCGACGATCACGCCAGAGATCCCCAACTGTTTTAATCCTTTGATATCTGCCAATGAAGCCACGCCGCCAGAAGCCACGATGTCGCAATCCAATTGATTGAGTTTTTCGTATAAGGGCAGATTGATGCCTTCTCCTGTACCGTCACGCGAGATTTCGGTAAAGATGATCGTTTGCGCGCCCCATGCCACCAATTGTTGGCAAAAAGTAAACGCGTCTGTTGCCGTTTTCTCGAGCCAGCCTTCCACTGCCACTTTTTCTTCCTTGGCATCGACTCCAATGGCGATCTTATTGCCGTATTTCTTGAGCATCGCTTTTGTGAATGCTGGGTCTTTCTGGGCAATCGTGCCGAGGATCACCCGATGAACGCCTGCTGCCAAACAATGCTGGATCGTTTCTTCCTCACGAATCCCGCCGCCAACTTCGACAAACAGATTGGTCTGCTGGACGATATTTTTTGCGACATCAAAGTAATGGAGTTTGCCGGCTTTGGCACCATCTAAGTCGACGAGGTGCAGATAGTTGGCACCCGCTTCTTCAAATGAACGAGCAAATGCCACAGGATCATCCCCAAACACTTCTTTTTGCTCATAGTCTCCTTGGTACAAACGGACCACTTTTTGATCTAACAGATCGATTGCTGGAAAAATTTTCATAGCGGCACCTCCGTAAATGCTTTTAAAATCTTCAACCCGACAGCCCCGCTTTTTTCTGGGTGAAACTGAGTGCCGAAGACATTGTCTTTTTGCACGATACCGGGAATCGCCAGACCATAGTCACTGTCTGCCACGACATACTCTTGGCAATCAGTAGCAAAATAACTGTGGACATAGTAGACAAAGTCTTGTTCCCCTAGCCCGCTGACTAAGGGACTTTCTTTTCTGACAGTCAAACGATTCCACCCAATCTGCGGCACTTTCAGATTCAGTTTGGCTTCTTCAAAGGCACTTTGCATGGAAACGATCCGTCCTGGAATCAAACCGAGCCCCGCATGTGTACCAAACTCCTCACTACTGTCAAACAACAGCTGCATCCCCAAACAAATACCTAAAAAGGGTTTACCAGCTGCTGCCAATTCTTGGATCGGTTCGATCAGCGACAACTCTGCCAACTTTTGACGGGCATCGCCAAAAGCCCCTACGCCGGGTAAAAGAATGCGGTCGGCAGCTTTTAATTCTGCTAGTGAACGCGTGATTCGGCACTCAACACCCAAGAAGTCCAGCGAACGAGACAAGCTGAACAAATTGCCGACCCCATAGTCGATGATTGCTAACATAATACGCCCCTTTCCTTATCTCATCCCTCTGTGTGGAAGATACGTAATCATTTTTCCCTCATGAATCACTGGATCGTCCCTTTGGTTGAAGGGATCTCATCTGGGGCTGCTTGATTGATCGCTACTGCTTCACCTAAAGCACGCCCAAAGCCTTTAAAACAAGCTTCCACAATGTGGTGGCTGTTTTTGCCAGCGATTTGATGGAGATGGATCGTAGCACCTAATTCACGGGCAAAAGCAATGAAAAATTCTTCAACCAATTCCGTATCAAACTGCTGCCCGATTTTTTTGCTCGGTATCGCCAACTCTACGACTGCCATGCCACGACCGCTAATATCGATCGCTGTCATGACTAAGGCTTCGTCCATCGGCAGCAGCATACTGCCATAACGTTTGATGCCTCGTCGCTCCCCAAGACTTTCTGAAAACGCTCGGCCAATGGCGATGGCAACGTCTTCTGTTGTGTGATGGGCATCTACTTCTGTATCACCATCACAGACCAACGTCAAATCAAAGCGACCGTGGCGGACAAATAATTCCAGCATGTGGTCTAAAAACCCCACACCAGTCTTGATTGATTGCTGACCAGTACCATCGATCGTCAACTGCAGGTGGATCTTGGTTTCCGTCGTATTGCGGGTAACTTCTGCTTTTCTCATTCCTTCACCTCTTCTATGATCGTTATTAACACCGTCATCAATCGTTCCATCTGGTCCTTCGTTCCTACCGTGATCCGTAAATACTCTTTGATGCGGGGCTGGTTAAACCAGCGGACGAAGATTTTCTGCTCTTTCAGTGCATGATACAACTCTTCACCAGCAATCGCAGGGTGCCTTGCAAACAAAAAATTTCCTTGGCTGTCGGTCTGCTCAAAGCCGAGCTTCGCTAGGGCTTGCTTGCTCCACTCACGCACGTGGATCGTTGCTTGGATCTTCTCATCGACATACGCTTGTTCCTGCAAAACGGCTGCACCTGCGGCTTGGGTCAAACTATTGACATTGTAAGGATTCAAGCTAAATTTCAACCGATTCAAGTCTTGGATCAGTCCTTCATTAGCAACCGCAAAGCCTAGGCGTGCCCCTGCCAGCTGCCGAGATTTCGAAAACGTCCCCACAACCAAGAGATTTGGGTATTGATCGATCAAAGAAACCATTGAAGAGCCGCCAAAATCGATATAGGCTTCATCGACAATCACTAAGCGATCGGGATGCCGTTTTAGAAAGGTACAAATTTCACTTTGTTCTTGATAAACCCCAGTCGGCGCATTGGGATTGGCAAAAATAACGGTCCCTTTGAGCGAATCGTAGTCCGTTAACGCAATCGAGAAATCTTCTTGCAGCGGAACAACGGTGGCAGCGACTTGGTACAAGGCACTATACACTTGATAAAACCCATAGGTCACATCGGGAAAGGCGATGCCGTTTTCCGTGAAGCCTTGAAAGAGATAGGACAAGACTTCGTCACTGCCATTACCGAGAAACAGCTGGGCTGGTGTAACGCCAAGATAAGCAGCCAGAGGGGTTGTCACCACTTCAGCAGCAATATCCGAGTAACGATTCAGCTTGTGGGCGGCATCGGCAACCGCTGCTTGAACACTTGGCGCTGGCGGATAAGGACTTTCATTGGTGTTCAGTTTAATAACGGCTTGCTCGTCTACTTGTTCCCCTGGTGTATAAGGAGTCAGCTTGTGATACTTTTGATGTAAAAAGGTCATTTTTCTCCCTCTCTTCGTACATTGATCGAACGGGCATGGCCGATCAAGTCTTCGGTTTCTGCGAACAACGCTACGGCTGGACCAGCCGCCTTCATGGCTGCTTCTGGGTAATACAAGTAGCTGCTTTTCTTAATAAAATCATCCACTGATAACGGCGAGTAAAAACGGGCGGTCCCTTCCGTCGGTAGGGTATGATTTGGTCCAGTAAAATAATCTCCCAGCACTTCTGGTGTATGATGTCCTAAAAAGACACTGCCCGCATTTTCTACTTGTCCCAACAAAGCAAAAGGATCTGCCACTGCTAATTCAAGGTGTTCTGGGGCGATTTGATTGGCAATGGTAAGTGCTTCGGTCAAATCTTTGACTAGGATCAGCTTTCCGCTAGATTCAAGCGCCGCAGCAGCAATGTCTTTGCGGGGCAGTTGCTTCAGCTGCAACTCAAGCTCGGCTTGTACTTCTTCAATCAAAGCTGCTTCTGTTGTGACTAAGATGGCTTGCGCTAAGATATCATGCTCGGCTTGTGCCAAAAGATCCGCTGCCAGCCAACGAGGATTTGCGCTAGCATCGGCGATGATCAGCACATCGCTGGGCCCTGCGATCATATCGATATCAACTTCGCCGTACACCATTTTTTTCGCTGTGGCGACATAAATATTTCCTGGTCCGACGATTTTGTCGACTTTGGGAATCGTTTCTGTCCCATAAGCCAATGCCGCTACGCCATGGGCACCACCGACTTTGTAGATTTCATCCACTCCAGCAACGGAAGCTGCCGCTAAGATAGCAGCCGGAACTTTTCCCTGACTGTCCGTCGGTGTGATCATAATGATTTTTTTGACCCCGGCGATTTTTGCTGGCAGGACATCCATCAAAACTGTACTAGGATAAGCTGCTGTGCCGCCAGGAACGTAGACCCCGACTTTTGCTAATGGCAAGACCCGCTGTCCCATCACAACACCATTTTCCTTCGTTAAGACAAAGCCTTGCTGGACTTGCTTTTGATGAAATGCCAAAATGTTTTCTTTCGCCTGTTCCATCACCTCAAGCAGCTCAGGGGAGACGGCTTGGAAAGCCATTTCAACCTCATCAAGACTGACGGTTAAGGAAGTCAAGCTCACTTGATCGATTTCTTCAATTAATTGAAACAACGCCTGATCTCCTTGCTGCTGAACACGGGCAATGATTTGGGCGACAACGGTTGAAACATCCTTCGTTTCCGACTGTTTCCTTGCCACAATCGTTTCGATCGTATCTTTTTGGGTCGAAAAAATTCTCATAATTGCTCCCTCACCTTCTCAATCACTGTTTGAATGCGCTCTTGCTTGAAACGCCACGTGGCGTGGTTGATCACTAAACGCGCTGAAGACGGCGCGATGTCTTGGATCACTTCTAGATCATTTTCTTTTAGTGTCGTCCCCGTTTCGACGATGTCAACGATCACATCGGAGAGACCTAATAAAGGAGCCAATTCAATCGATCCATGCAGTTGGATCAATTCCACCGAGCGACCTAGCCCTTGATAAAACTGGCGGGTGATCTGCGGATATTTTGTGGAGACCCGCAGCGGGCGGGAGAAATCTTCCTCGAAATCCGTACGCGCAGCTACTGCCAAACGGCAGACCCCCATATGCAAATCAAGAAATTCGATGACTTCTGCCTTGCTTTCCATTAAAATATCTTTGCCTACGACACCGATATCCGCCACTCCGTGCTCCACATAGATCGCCACATCGCTCGGCTTGACTAAGAAAAAGCGCAGCTTGTTTTCTTCATCACAAAAAATTAGTTGGCGATTGTCTTTGAAGACACCTTGCGCAGCGACTCCAGCTTTCGTGAATAAATCGTATACGGCATCCCCCATGCGGCCTTTAGGTAGCGCAATGTTCAAATAGCCTGAACTTTCGTTGTCAGTCGGCACCTTTTGCCCTACATGGTTGAGCTTCATACCAAACCCGATCGCCCCTTGCTCTTTGCCTTGCCGACTCATCAAGCGATCATAACGGCCGCCATATAAAATCGTCTCTCTTGCTTCTTCGATGAATCCTTGAAACAGCAAGCCACTGTAATAATCGGCATCATTTAAAATTGAAAAATCCAGCCTTATCCGAATGGAGGCTGACAGTTGTTCTTTTTGCAATGCTTGATACAGTTGTTTTAGTTCTGCTAAACCAGCTTGTGCTTGGGGATACTCTGCCAGCAGCTCTTTGGCTTTTTGATACTTGGTTTCAAAATCACCTGACAAACGTACCAGTTTCGCCAATTTTTCAGCTTCTGTTGCTGACAAGCCAGCCTTTTCGGTCAGTGCATCCATGCCATGAGAACTCTTGTCCCGTAGGCAGTGCAGTACCTTTTGTCGATCCGCTTCGGGGAAGCGTTGGCAGATACCGTCCAAAATCCCCATATGGGACAGATCTAAAGTCCCTTTTCCCACCTGAGCCAAACTTTCCCAAGCCAGTTTTACAACCTCTAGTTGATCTTCCCATGTGATTTGGTCAATGAGCTCCAAACCGATTTGATCGATCTTTTGGTATTCCCCTGCTTGACGATCCTGTCGATAGACATCCTCCACATAATACACTCTGCGCGCTTCTCCAGAAGGTGTATTTTTGGCAATCGACAAGGTGACATCAGGTTTTAGCGCCATCGTCCTGCCATCCGTGCCTGTAAACGTGATGATGGAAGAACCACGCAAGAACTGATCATTTTGCTGATAGTTGCGATACTCTTCAAAATTGTTCGAGTGATAAGGTGAAAAATGATGCTGCGTATACAATTTTCTTAATTTCAGTTCGACTTGTTCGGCTGGTTTCAATACATTCCATAACTCTTCCACACTTATCACTCCTATTTCATGCCACTGATTCGGCTTTCTCAATGCTAAAGTCACGCTTTATCATCGATTCACCATCAGTTTTTCTAATAATACTAATGGTTTTGCCATAAATAAGCAATGGTATTTTTCGAAATATTCTGGAATTTTTAGTCGATTTCAAGAGAACATAGCGATGTCGTTTCTTTGTTGACGATTATTCCATCGAAACTGGAAGTCAGTTTTCCTTTCTTAATGAAGTAACTTAGTACTTGTGCATCCTCCATCACTTAGTTGCACAACCATAAAAAGTCCGAAATATACGACCATCTTGTTTCAGAAACTCGTTATCGATTACTCTATCATTTGTACCGTACAAAGAATTGGCGCAAATGAATCGATAATAACGAAAATTAACCAAAACATTCATTGTCGTACTTATCGCTTATGTTGCGGCACAAAAAACATACTGCAGAAGAATCAGAGAAAACAGCTAAATAGTACATGCTCTATAGCTTAATAAGGAGAGAAAAGTAAATGAACAAACTTATAGGAAAACAAATCTCATGGAACAACGCTTTACTAGGAACAGTCCTCGCAGGTATCGGTTTGGTCGGTCTTTTGTATGCCCCTGCCATCGTCAGCATCTTCTCATTATCGATTGCCAGCTATTGGGCATTACGGCTGGTTTACGGTAAAGAAGCAGTCAAGCAGCTCTTCGGAAAACCCATCGCACCAGTGAAGACGATCAGCAAGTATTTTCTTTTAAACATCCTGATCAGCTTCCTCGTTTCTCTCGTTTTGCAATATGGACTAAAGTGGGATCTTCACGGAAATCCGGTGAACGAAGGCTTTCAGTGGTTGACTCTGCTCGTTATTCCAATCATGTTACTTGGAGAAGAACTCTTTTCTATCTTCTTTTTAGCGATTTTTTCTAGTAAATGTACCTTGCCAGTTGCCAGCATCCTTTCCGCGATCATCTTTGGCTTGGTTCATTACAGCACTTATGACAACGGCAATGTTTTCCATACCTTGGTCCATATTCTTTTCATTCAAGGGGTGGCGCGCTTGCTATTTAACCAAGCTGCCATCAAGAGCAACTCGATCCTGACTAGTTGGGGCACACATGTCTTGTTCGACCTGTTTGCTATTTTAGTGGCTTATCTGACTGCTTGAGAAAAACGAAAAAGACTGATTCAATTGAAATCAGTCTTTTTTGATACAACAACTAGTTACCTGAGTATTCCTCCCTGAAAGGAAGCATTGATCGCTTTTGTGCCTTTCACGAGGTTGGGTGTTTGTTCTATTCGCTGTGTTTCATAAGAAAAAGGCCTTACTTTTTAAAGGGATCCTCTTTTACTTTCTCACAAGTTTCTGCTTCACTGTACACCTTCATCAGCCGCTTGACTTCGCCTTCGATATTAAAACGCAGGGCTTCTGTCGCCTTCAGGTTTTTCAAAGCTTGTTCAAGATAACAAAAAAAGGTCGTTTCCTTCATTTACCCAGCCTCCTTGTCAATCGTTGGTTTTACAGGTCACTTTAACAACGTTGCTCAACTCCTGATCAATTCCTCTAGGAAACAAAAGAATTGTGCAGACATCTGCTTCTTAGTGGTTACACCAGACCGTGCTTTTGGAGTGCTTGCGCAATCCCGCCGTCTTCTGGACGAGCCGTCACCTCGTCAGCTACTGCCAATAGCTGTTCACAGGCATTGCCCATCGCAATTCCTGTCGCAACGGCTTCAAACATTTCGACATCATTATTGCCGTCACCAAACGCCAAGGTATCTTTGTTATCGATCCCTAGATGGTTCAAGAGAAAATCGATGGCTGTTTTCTTGTGGATATTCTTGATGCCGATCTCGCCACTGTCTTTGCCAAAAACAGGAACTGTACTGCGAATCATTTGGAATTGTTCGTGGTATTGGTCATGAACCTGTTCATAAGGAATGGAATGATTGATGAAGGAAACTTTGTTCACGTCATCGTAATCGATTTTCGCTTCGTCCTCAATCAATATATCAAGGAACCACTGAATAGTTTGAACACGTTGTTTTCCTGCTTCACTTTCAACAGGCTCACCTGCTAAGACGATCTCAATCAACCGATTTCGTAAATTGGTACTGGCAAATAATCCTTGATTCGATTCCAAGTAATACTCGATTTGGTTTGCTTTTAAGAAATCGATCAGTCTTAATAAGGCTTCCTTTTCAAAAACTTTGTGCAAAATCACCTCATCGTGCACCTCGCAATAACCGCCGCCGGCACCAATCATTCCACTTAAAGGCAGTGCCAGTACATCTTCTGTGATTTCGGCTTTTGAACGACCCGTACACAAGAAAAATTCATGCCCCTTCTTATGTGCCGCTGTGATCGCTTGGCGAGCACTTTCAGGTACGTTTCCCGCATCATCGCACAATGTTCCATCTACATCTAAAAAGACAATTTTCTTCGTCAAATCATTCCCTCTTTTCTCACTCAATCAATAAAGCGCTCACATGAACGTACTTGCCGAACACAAGGTGTCAAGATCAGCTCCTTAGAATTAGTATAACAAATCACAAGGAAAGTGCGCTAGACTATTTTACTAGATCATAAGATGGGATTCTGTTATTGTGATCCCTCTTTCTATTCCTCTACTCCCGTGTTCATCGCGTTATTGCTCCATGTGTTCTTTCTTGAGATGGTTGAATTATCCTAAAATATGCTTACTCCTCACTTAAATAAATTAAACTCCATTTTGGTACTTGATTGTTTTTTTGACCTGTAAGCTCGCGATAATAAGATTTTTTATCATTTTTGATCATACAAATAATTTCATGCTCATCCATACAAAACTCTTTGCATAGGTTTGTTCTACTATTTTCAAAAAGTTCCAGTAAAATTTGAATCTGCGCATCTATTGCTAGAAGTGCTTTGAGCTGATCAAATAAATTTTTTGATCGATCATAATAAATGTACTCAAATTCATTGCAGAGTTCTTGATAAAAATGAAAAATTTTGGGGAAATCTGTCATTACCCCTAAACTTAGCAACACTTCTTTTGAATAACACAAATAGTCTTTCGGTTCCTTGATATTTTCTGATATCATATCCTTACTCCTTTACATCTATTTTTTTTTGGTGAAAGTAGCGCTATCCCTTCTGCTCGCTTTGATTTTCTTCCGATAGTTTTTTTAATTGAAGCTTAGCTGTCCAAAAACCACTAAAAATGATTGGGTCTTTAGCTCTTACCAATGCAGACACATTAAGAAAATCAGTTACGCCTATTATAGTTTCCCTTTCAGATTCTCTTATAATTACTTTTTATTAAATAAAAGAAATAAGAGTGAAAAAGAGGCGGCCCCGTTCCCTTCTGCTAAAAAGTAGTGCCCGAATGCAACTAGATCGTCTCTAATGACAAGAAAATGACTATAATATCCACAAAAATCAACAGATAGCTAAAATTGTTGCTTCATGTAAATAGACGCCCCATATCCATACCAACAAAAAAAAACAATAATCGAATCTATCGATCATTGGTCGAAACCTCAAATATACTGCTGGAAGAAGACGTTCAGTCCATTCTATTTTTCACGCTACAGATCAAAAATAGAAATGATTTTTAAACTGTATCAGTAAAAATAGATCAAGCATAGATATAATCTAAAATATCCTGCGGCGCTTCTGCCAAAGCATCTGGTTTTTCAGCGGAAAGTTTTTTCGCATCGTGGCTGCCCCAGGTAACAGCGATGGTTTTGACACCGGCTGCTTTGCCCATCTGGATATCAAAAATAGCATCTCCTACCATGATCGTCCTTGTCGGATCAAACTGATACTGAGTTACTACTTTATTGATTCCTTCTGGATGAGGCTTGTAGTGGGACACCGCATCTGAGCCGATGATTTCTTCAAAGAACGCCACCAGGTTCTGAGCAGCCAAATTTCGTTTGACGACCGCTGTCTTCTTACTTGAAACCACGAAACAAGGAACCTTTCGTTTCATTAAGATTTCTAGGACATGGGGAATTTCAGGAAATACGTTCAAGGTACTTTCCTCGTATGTTTGATAATAGGTACGAAAAACCCGAATCAGTTCCGTTGCTGTTTCTTGATCCAATGGCTTTTCTGACATTTTAAAAAACGATTCTTCGATCGGTATCCCCATGTAATGTTCAATGACTACCTCACTCGGTACTTTGAGTCCCATCTCTGTAAAAGCTGCTTTTGTCGCCTTGATGCTGCATTCTCTCGAATCTAATAGGGTTCCGTCTAAATCAAATATCACACACTCAATCTTCTTCACGACATTTCCTCCTCTGAAAGATACTACAGCACGTTTCTCCAAAGTGCTTTTTAAATCCTGTAGTATTCCTTTTCATTACTGATTATCTCTATTTTAACACTAAAAAAAAGCATTATCATAATTTTCGATACCATCATTTATTTAATACTAATATTTTTATATAAAAAACGACTCAATTTGAAAACAGAGTCGTTTCTACCTGAAAAGCAGTCGAAGCTACAAAGAGGTCTATTCGTGAGAAATAAGGCTTCGATGCTCTTTTGATCACACAATTTTCTTTTTATTGTAAGATATAGCCTTTGCCCCAAGCGGTACGAACCCGTTTTTCAGTGTAGTCGTATTCATCTAATTTTTCATTGATTCGTTTCGCTAATATCGACAACTGAGATTTTCTCGAGTTTGTTCCACCATTTCCCCAAATTTTCCAACACAGGTCTTCTCGGTTAATAAATTGCTCTTCTCCTAAATTGTTAAAAAAGATCTGTTCTTGTAGACTAAGAAATTTAGGAAAGGATTCTTTCGTGACGGATGCTTTTTCTAACTTACGACTAATTGGTGGTAGTGCAGCCAAAAATTCTCTCAGCTCGACAAAAGAGCGATTCAGGTACGTGGCATTTTCAGCTTTTTCCATCTTACCTTCTTGTTCAATATTCCCTGGCAAGATACGGACGATTCGTTTTTGATAATAAGGAGCCAACGCCTGATTGATCAATAAAAATTCTGGATCTGCAATCGTTTCACTGACAAATAAGCAGTCAAATAATTTGGCGCTTTCTATCAACCATTCCGCCTCTTCTGTATTTTTCCCTACGAACACTTCATGACTCAAAATCTGTAACTCCCGCTGCAAATCAATCTCATATGATATATTTTTCGTCAGTATAATAATTCTCATGACACATCCTGCTTTCTTTCCCTTTTATTCAGAAATCATCTACTGAATCCTTTCCGACTCATTTCTGAATGCTTTATGTTGACATTATTACTTATTTTTATCAGTTTGAGGTGTCATTTTTTGTTCATAAATGATAGTCTACTGTCATGTTTTGTTGGAAGGAGCACCATTCGTTTCATGATTCGTTTTCTCGAGAGCTAATAAAAAAGCAACCTGTTGGTCAGGTTGCCTTATTAGTCATTTTGATTTTCTTTTTGCTGCTCCCACTTCAAATCTAACAGCTCCAGCATTTCATGGTAGGCGGTTTCTATGCGCTGTCGTTTTTCTTCAGGAACACGTTTGGCGTATTGTCCATCCGGTAGATAATCTTCGGCCAAGTAAACTTGAAAATCAAAGGCCTGTAAGACGCCGTATTCTGGATCATAATAGGTACGATCAGGGATCGGCTCTTTGGAGACCCAAGTTGGATGTAAGGCAATCTTACTTAAATAGGTCCGAGCTCCCTGTTTGGTGATCTCAACTTCTGGAATGACGCCGCGTTCGGTCCAATAGTTGTTATTGACGGTTTCATAACGTTGATTCGACAATAAGTTCCCCATTGAATAAATGATAAATTTCTTTTCACCGTCCTTTTCGATGATTTCGGTTGGTTCTGCTACATGCGGATGGCCGCCGAAAATAATATCAGCACCAAAATCGATCATCTTCCGATAAACAGTTTGTTGTTCTTCCGTTGGTTCTAAAGAATACTCGACACCAGACTGAGGCATCACGATGGTGATATCCGCCAAGGTTTCCGCTTCTTTGATCTCTGCTTCCACCTTATCGAGGGACAAGTCTTTCAAATAGGTGTCATACTCTGCTTGAGTTAAGCTTTCTTCAAGTCCATTGAAGCCATAGGCATAGGCCAAGAGAGCAACTTTGATCCCGTTGACTTCTTTGACCAAAATTCCACTATTGTCGACCGTGACACCAATCGTTGCCAACCCTTGATCGTGAAAAGCAGCCGCCGTTGTTTTGACTCCTTCGATTCCCGTATCTAAGATATGATTATGAGCAAGATCGATCACATCAAAGCCCGCATCTTTGATGCTGGCAACGGCATCGATAGGCGCGTTGAATAAGGGAAAACCGCCAAGCGGTTTATTAGGATTGATGGTTCCTTCAAAATCACCCAGAGCAAGATCCGCCGATGCAATTAACGGTTTGACTTGCTCAAAATCATTGTCAAAATCATAACGCTTTCCATCGTAAGCGCTTAAATAAACAGGTGTATGATAAAGCATATCGCCACTAGCTGTCACTGTGATGGTTTTTACTTCTGGCTTTGTTTCGGTAGAACTACTTGATTCTTGCATTGGCTTAGTCGGTTTTGTCGATTCTGCTGTAAGACGCTGTTCGGGGATGCTTGTCGCTTGAATCACTAGATAAATCACTCCGAATGTGATCGCCAATAATGCTACACTTAACCCAGCAATGATCCGCTGGCGTTTCTGACGCTCCCGTCTTCGTTGTTGTCTCATGCCCTCACCCTTTCACTCTGCTTTATCAAAAACCTATCTTCGTTTACGTTCTAACGAGATTCCCTGCTCCCTTTCCTGCGAATCTCACTAAATAATATCTTTTTATTAAATAATTATACTATATTTGAGATTCCTTTAATAGGTCGTTTTGTAAAGAATAAAAAAACAGCCCGATCGTGATCGAACTGCTTTATTCTTTTCTGAGTTGTTTTATTCGTTTCTATAGTAGTTCTGACATCAGAAGTTTTTCCTTTCTGCTGTCATCCGCTACTTTGTTTCCTCATGCTTCACAGGGCAACTGCTATGACAATCAGAACAATGATCCTTTTTCACCATGCGGTACACCACACGGGTACCATAGCCAAAAATCAGGCCGCTTAGAATTATTGTAGCAATCATTTTTCGCCTCCTACGACTTGGATCAAGGGTGCACTCCCGCGGAATGGTTTCTTCAACAGAGCAAATACCAATAGCCCAGCAATGAGGATTGCCGCGAAAACACCGAGCGTGAGGTGTCCGCCTTCAAAGATGACGTGCCCGAATTGGTAGACCAACAAGCTGGCGCAGTATGCCAAGCCGCATTGATAGCCAATGGCTAACCACGTCCACTTGCTGTCCCCCATTTCACGGTGGATCGCACCGATGGTAGCAAAACAGGGGGCACATAGTAGATTAAAGACGAGGAAAGAGTATGCCGCCACAGCAGTGTAATCGCCGCGCAACACTTGCCAAATCTCCGTCCCACTTTCTGACAACTCACCGGTTTGTCCGTAGAGAATCCCGAATGTGCCGATCACATTTTCTTTGGCCACCAAGCCAGTGATCGTCGCCACGGCGCCTCGCCAAGTTCCCCAGCCTAGGGGAGCAAAAAGCGGCGCCAAAAGTCGACCGAAAAAGGCCAAAATGCTTTGGTCTTCACTGACCCGCTGCAAGGCAAAGCTGTAGCTGGAGGTAAACCAGACAAAGATACAAGCCACAAAGATTATCGTTCCGGCTTTTTTTACAAAAGCAATGGCTCGATCACAGGCACTTTTCAAAATCGTTGTGAGCTGCGGCAAGTGATACGCTGGCAGTTCCATAATGAATGGTGCCAGATCACCTGCAAAAAGCGGCGTTTTTTTCAAGACGATCCCTGAAAAAATCACAGCGCCCATGCCGACAAAATAGGCCGATGGTGCGACCCAACTATACTGAGGGAAAAAGGCTCCGGAGATCAATGCGATGATCGGCAATTTGGCAGAACAAGGCATGAAGGTCGTGACCATCACCGTCAACCGACGATCCTTTTCGTTTTCAATCGTTCGGCTTGCCATCACCCCCGGCACGCCGCAGCCTGTGGCAATCAACATAGGGATAAACGACTTGCCGGATAGACCAAATTTGCGAAACAACCGGTCCATGACAAATGCCACCCGTGCCATGTATCCACAGTCCTCCAAGATAGCCAAGCAAAAAAACAACACGAAGATCTGCGGCAAAAAGCCTAAAACCGCACCGACCCCAGCCACAATGCCATCCAAAATCAGTTCTTGTAGCCACTGGGCGACCTGCAGCTGTTCTAGCCAATGCGCTGCTGTTTCGGGAATCCAGCTGCCAAATAATACATCATTGACCCAATCAGTGCCGATCGTGCCAATCGTCTGAATCGATAAATAGTAGATTCCCCACATAATGAAGGCAAAAATCGGTAGTGCCAATACGCGATGAGTCAACACGCGGTCGATTTTGTCGCTGAAGGCTAAGTGCTGATCTGTTTCCTTGATGACTGCCAGCGCCAACAATTCTTCAATGAAGCCATAGCGCTCATTAACGAGAATGGCGTCACTGCTGTCTTTAAAGATCATCTCTAAAATCGAAATCGTCTCCTGAAGGACTGCTTGCTGGGAATCAGTCAGTTTACACATTGCTTGAATCGCTTCATCTTTTTCAAAGAGTTTTATGGCAAACCAGCGTTTTTGCTGCTGAGGGATCGTCTCTGGCAAAATCGCCATGATCTCGGTCAAGCCAGCTTCTAAACGATCATCGTAGCGGGGAGGGAGCTGTTGTGTGTTGACTGCGTGCTTCGCTGCCTCGATCATTTTGGCTAAACCACGTTGTTTCAAAGCACTGATCCCCACTACAGGAATCCCTAATCCGTAAGCCAATTTTTCGAAGTTGATCTGCAAGCCTTTTTTCTTTAATAGATCGATCATGTTGATGGCTGCCACAGTCGGAACATTCATTTCTAATAATTGCAAGGTTAAATACAGATTTCGCTCAAGATTAGTTCCGTCAATAATATTGATCACCGCATCCAGCGATGCTTCCATCAAATAATTGCGGGAAATCAGTTCTTCCGGCGTATAAGGTGACAAGGAATAGATCCCGGGCAGATCTTGGATCAGCACGTGCCGGTCTTTTCGCAGTCGCCCCGCTTTACGTTCTACGGTGACACCCGGCCAATTGCCCACTGTTTGTTTGGCACCAGTCAATTGATTGAAAGTACTTGTTTTCCCGCTATTGGGATTTCCTGCTAATGCAAATTGATAGGTCATCAAGCTTCGACTCCTTTTTCGATAAAAACCAACGCTGCTTCTTGCTTTCTCAAAGACAATTCATAGCCGCGGAGCCGAATCTCCATTGGATCACCCAATGGAGCCAGTTTCACTACTTCCAAATGAACGTTTTTCGTAAGCCCCATATCCATCAAACGACGGCGCAAAGCACCTTTTGCACCAATCTGATTGACCTTCCCGCTTTCACCAATTTGCAGCTGATCCAAAGAGGTAATGACCGTTTGCTGCTGGATTTCTGTGACATCGATTTGTTCCATGACCCGTGCATCTAAAGCAATCCGCGTCCCTTGGTGCAAAATGATGCCGCCTTTGCGATCTTTTTGCACCACAACGATTTCAACCCCCGTGCGAATGCCAAGATCGTTTAAATGAACCGTGATTTCTTTGGTTGTTGCCAACGAGTCGATTTTGTATGTCCCAGAAGCCCAAGTTTGCGCCATTTTCATTGGTTCTTACTCCTTTTGTGAAGTGTTTTTTAATTAACCTACTTTAATTGAGAATGATTATCATTATAATAGAGCCATTTCCATAGGAAGTCAATCTGTTTTCGACTTAACTTTGAATCTTACTTCACAATAGAGATTTTTTTTACTCATTTTGATTGCATATCCCCTCTAATAATTACGCAAAAACCTTGTAATTCTAAGTATTTTCCGCTTTTTTCATTTGCATAAAAAACACAGAAACACTATAAATTGTGTATGCCGAATTCACAAGCACAAGATATAGTGTTTTTTCGTTGACTTTCTCCGAGACTTATTTATACTAGGTTTATAACTATTACAACTCGGAGGAAACAATTATGAATATCAAACTATTTTCTAAAAACAACTGCATGCAATGTAAAATGGCGAAACGCTTTTTAAGTGAAAATCAGATTGCCTTTGAAGAAATCAATATCGATAATGAGCCTGAAGCATTAGAATTTTTGAAAGAACAAGGATTTCAAAGTGTGCCAGTCATTACCTCTGATGCGCAAACGATCATCGGTTTCCGTCCAGATCAACTACGTCAATTAGCGAGCTAAGATTTTTCTCAATGTGATGCTTTTGAGGGATTTGTCAGTCGTCCAGACCGCAAGTCCTTTTTTATACGAACAAAACAAGAAAAGAGGTTAGCCATTTATGAGCTTGAAAGAAATCAAAGATGTCAGTTATTTCAAATTGAATAATGAGATCAACCGTCCAGTAGATGGTCAAATTCCATTAAATAAAGACAAAGAAGCCCTAGTGGCATTCTTTAAAGAAAACGTTGAACCAAATACCTTAACCTTTGCGACTGCAATGGACAAAATCAATTATTTGATTGAAAATGATTATTTAGAAGAAGAATTTATCAAAAAGTACCGTCCTGCTTTTATTGAGGACTTGTATCAATTCTTAGATGAGCAACACTTTACTTTCAAATCATTTATGGCTGCTTACAAGTTTTATTCACAATATGCATTAAAAACGAATGATGGTACCGCGTATCTTGAGCGTTACGAAGATCGGGTGGCGTTCAACGCCCTTTACTTTGCGGATGGGAATGAAGAGTTAGCCATGAGCTTGGCAGATGAAATGATCTACCAACGTTACCAACCAGCAACCCCTTCTTTCTTGAACGCAGGACGCAAACGTCGCGGTGAATTAGTTTCTTGTTTCTTGATCCAAATCACTGATGACATGAACGCGATCGGTCGTGGGATCAACTCCGCGCTGCAACTTTCACGGATCGGCGGCGGTGTCGGGATCACATTATCAAACTTGCGGGAAGCTGGCGCGCCTATCAAAGGCTACGAAGGTGCAGCAAGTGGTGTGATGCCTGTAATGAAATTGTTTGAAGATAGCTTCAGCTACTCAAACCAATTGGGGCAACGGCAAGGGGCTGGCGTGGTCTACTTGAACGTCTTCCACCCAGACATCATCAGCTTTTTATCTGCGAAAAAAGAAAATGCAGATGAAAAAATTCGTGTCAAAACCTTGTCATTAGGTGTGATCGTACCTGACAAATTTTACGAATTGACGCGTAAAAATGAAGAGATGTATCTCTTTAGTCCCTACAGTGTCGAAAAAGAATATGGCGTACCCTTTTCTTATGTCGATATCACCAAGGAATACGACAACTTAGTCATGAATCCACGGATTCGCAAGACTAAAATCAGAGCCCGTGATTTAGAAAATGAAATTTCTAAATTGCAGCAAGAGTCTGGTTATCCTTATATCATCAATATCGATACCGCAAACCGCAGCAACCCAATCGATGGCAAGATCATCATGAGTAATCTTTGTTCCGAGATCCTTCAAGTCCAAGCACCATCTGAGATCAACGGCAAACAAGAATACGAGGTTTTAGGAACAGATATCAGCTGTAACTTAGGTTCCACCAATATCGTGAACTTGATGGACAGCCCTGACTTTGGGAAATCTGTTCGAGCAATGACTCGTGCCTTGACCTTCGTTACTGATGCGTCTGACATTGACGTGGTACCATCGATCCAAAATGGGAATGCCTTGAACCACACGATCGGTTTAGGCGCAATGGGCTTGCATACCTATTTCGCAAAAAATCAAATGGAATACGGTTCACCAGAATCCCTTGAATTTACTGATCTTTATTTCATGTTGTTGAACTATTGGACATTGGTTGAAAGCAATGCCATCGCCAAAGAAAAAGGCGAAGTTTTCCATAACTTTGAAAAATCAGCTTATGCAGATGGCAGCTACTTTACCGATTATATCCAAGGTGACTACCAACCAAAATCGGAAAAAGTCAAAGCATTGTTTGAAGGCGTCTTTTTACCAACTGGTGAAGATTGGGCAGCCTTGGCACAAACCGTCAAAGAAACCGGCTTGTATCACCAAAACCGCTTAGCCGTTGCACCAAATGGTTCGATCTCTTATATCAATGATACGAGTGCCAGCATCCACCCGATCACTCGGATGATCGAAGAACGCCAAGAAAAGAAAATCGGCAAGATCTATTATCCAGCACCTTACTTGAGCAATGAGACGATCGGCTACTACAAATCAGCCTACGATATGGATATGCGCAAAGTGATCGATGTTTACGCAACTGCTCAAAAACACGTCGATCAAGGGATGAGTATGACCTTGTTTATGCGTTCAGATATTCCAGAAGGTCTTTACGAATGGAAAGAAACGACAAAACAAACCACGCGTGATTTGAACATCTTGCGTCACTATGCTTTCCACAAAGGGATCAAATCGATCTACTATGTACGGACCTTTACAGATGATGCAGAAGAGATCGGCAGCAACCAATGTGAAAGCTGTGTCATCTAATCCAACTTTTGCCTGAAAACGAACCAATAGCCTGCCCCTGCTCTTTCTTGAGAGCGGGTCGGCTGTTGTCTTGATACGATTATTGGAGGAACCGACTATGGGTAAGACTTACTATGAAGCAATCAACTGGAATGAGATCGAAGATATCATCGATAAATCCACTTGGGAAAAATTAACAGAGCAATTCTGGTTAGATACGCGGATCCCTTTATCAAATGACCTTGATGATTGGCGGACGCTATCACCATTAGAAAAAACGACGGTGGGCTACGTCTTTGGCGGCTTGACCTTATTAGATACCGTTCAATCAGAAAGCGGTATGGATCAACTGCGTAAAGATGTCCGCACCCCACATGAAGAAGCGGTCTTGAACAACATCCAATTTATGGAATCTGTCCATGCAAAAAGCTATTCATCAATTTTCAGCACCTTGAATACAAAAGCGGAGATCGCCGATATTTTTGAATGGACCAATACCAATCCTTACTTACAAAAGAAAGCCGAACGAATCAATGAGATTTACAAAAATGGGACACCGCTAGAGAAAAAAATCGCCAGTGTGTTTCTAGAGACCTTCTTATTCTATTCAGGTTTCTATACACCCCTTTATTACTTAGGCAATAACAAACTAGCGAACGTAGCGGAGATCATCAAATTGATCATTCGTGACGAATCCGTTCATGGCACGTATATCGGCTACAAATTCCAATTAGGTTTCAACGAATTACCAGAAGACGAACAGCAAAAGCTGAAAGACTGGATGTACGACTTGTTGTATGAGTTGTATGAAAACGAAGAACGTTATACCGAAGAATTATACGATGAGATTGGCTGGACCGAGGAAGTGAAAACCTTCTTGCGTTACAATGCCAATAAGGCTTTGATGAATCTAGGACAAGACCCACTTTTCCCAGACACCGCCAACGATGTCAATCCAATCGTCATGAACGGTATTTCAACTGGTACCAGCAATCATGACTTCTTCTCACAAGTTGGGAACGGGTATCTGCTTGGTTCCGTTGAAGCGATGAAAGACGATGACTACTTCATCGGACTTGATTGATTTGCTTACAAATAAACACCTTGTTTCTCGCCAATAGAGGGTGAGAAACAAGGTGTTTTTTAGTTAGCCAGCTGGTCTTTGATAAAGGTCAACGTTTCTGTCAAACATTCCTGTGCTTGCGGCAAGCTATAATCAAATTGGTATTCGTGGGTCACTGTTTCCGAATCCCCTTTGTAAAAACGACTTGTCACGGGAATATCAAGAGCTTGCAGCTGGTTGGCAAAGGCAATGCCTTGGTCTTCAAAGGAATAGGCGTTGCCATCAGTGATATACGTTGGTGGAAAATCAGCCGTCAATTTATCCACCAGTGAGATCTCCTGCAGTTGGGGACTATCTTGCCATTCTTTTTTGCCTAATAACGACCAAGCCACCGTTTTAACAAAGAATTTCATAAAACGATCATCCGAAGAAGTTCCAACGCTCTGCTTCAAATCAAGGGGGCCGCAATAGGAAATAAACCCTTTCAGGGCCGATGCAGGAATGTCTTGATCAAAGGACATTTCCTTCGCATACGCTGGATTGGTTTGCAGCGCCACATATTGCCCCGCAATTTGGGCACCTGCAGAATCTCCACCGAAGAAGAGTTGATCGAAATCAAGCATGGGGTATGCTTGGGCATCTGCTTTGATCGAGTCTACCGCTTGGGCTAATTGTTTGACCTGTCCCGGATAATGCAAACTTGGCGCCCATTCATAATTAATCGAAATCACAGCGGCTTTGGTTTCATCGACGACATAGGTCGCAAACTCTTTGACGCCTTCTTTGTCTCCCCCGACATATCCGCCCCCATGGACCCAAAAAATGACTGGAACAGGGCCTTGTGCATCTTTGGGATAATAAAGATCAAAGGTACTGCGTTGATAATCCGATTGATAAGCCAAGTCCTGTTTGACCGTCACATTCGGCAAACTTCTTTGATAAGCCGCCTCATCCTTGATGGTCACTTCTTGGTTAAACAGATGACCGATCAAAAAAGCCCCCGGTCGTGGGGAGAGTTGAAAAGCCAGAAAAACGGCAGCTAAGAGTCCGATCAGGACAATCGCCACCCACATGAAAAAGCGCAGAATTTTTTTCACGCAAAAGCTCCTTCCTTCGTTCTGTTTCAGCTTTTTCATTTAACCATGTTTTTTTAGCAAATTCAATGACAATCGCTAAAGATTAAAAAAGGATGATACCAATAGGCACCATCCTTAAAATAACATCGTTTATAATGGCAACATCATAAACAATCCAGCTGCGATCGCTGCACCGATCATTGGACCGATGATTGGTACTAACGCATAGCCCCAATCGGAAGTCCCTTTGTTTTTGATTGGTAAGATTTGGTGAGCGATCCGTGGTCCTAAGTCCCGTGCCGGGTTGATGGCATAGCCTGTTGGTCCACCAAGAGACAGTCCGATCGCTAAGATCAAGATCCCAACAACGATGGGATTTAATCCATCCGTAAAGGTATTGGCACCAAAAGCCAATAAGCCAAAGACTAAGACAAAGGTACCAATGACTTCAGTGATCGTATTCGATACTAAATTACGAACTGCAGGCCCTGTTGCAAAGGTACCTAAAATCGCGCCTTGGTCTTTTGTTTCATCCCATAATGGCAAGTAGTTGAGCCAAACGAGGATTGCTCCTACGATCGCACCAGCAATCTGCGCCAGCATAAACGGTATAGCCAAACTCCAAGAAAAATTCCCTGTCATCGCCATGCCTAATGTAACGGCTGGATTCAAGTGAGCAGGTCCCATGTACCCTGAAACGTATACGGCTATGGTCACCGCCGTTGCCCAGCCCATCGCGATCACGATCCAGCCAGAGGCTTCTGCTTTACTCTTTTTCAGATTGACAGCCGCACACACGCCATCCCCTAACAAAACCAAAATAGCCGTTCCTAGAAATTCACTAAAGATCTGTGTTGTTTCATTCATCTTTTTTTCCTCCTTTTAAGGCTGTTAAATCTGATTCTGCGATCACTTGGTTCATTTCTGCTACATAGGCTGCTTTTTCTTCTTCGCTCCAGCCAAAGAAGTCGGTCATAGCTGCGACGACACCGGCTTTGACTTCATCTAAGGTATCTCGCATAAATAGGATATGGTTGGTCCGACGCAATAGATAATCGACAGGCGTCAGAACCATTTCTTCATGCAAGGAATAGTTCAAGGCAGTACTTTCTTTTTCATCTAAGCCCTCAAACTTCGTCTTGTAGTTCAACACTCGGGGAAGATTCGACCCATAAAGATGAGCCAAATACGTCGCATCTGCTTCATTGAACCCAGCGGCTTGTGCTTGGTCAGTCAGCTTCGCTAATTCTTCCTCTACATTGGCCGCATCAAGCTCACCACCAGAAACTGGGTACGTGGTTGAATCCACCAACTCGAAGGAAGCACCGCTTTCTTGGAGCAATTCATTGATCCGTTTGACTGCTCCTTCCGCCATCAAACGATAGTCGGTGATTTTTCCGCCTGCCAACGTCAATAGTCCGTCTTTTGAGCGTTCCAAACTGCTGCCGCGAGAAACTTGCGATGGATCCACTTTGCTGGCTTCTACTCGTTCTTGCGCTTGTTTTACAGCTTTTTCTACAACTGGTCGCTGCCGCTCATCTGCAAGATATTCTTTGACGCTTTCAACGATCTGCTCAAAGCTTTCATCAGATAATTTGCCTTTACCACCACCATTGTAATCCGAACCACCATTATTCGTAATCAATGGACGTAGACCAGCCCAGCTCGCTTCGATATCATCAAGGGTGATCTGTGCATGTGGAAAGCGTTCATTCACGATGGTCAGTAGATAATCGACATCTTCTTGTGTGACCGTCGGATGGGCAAAATCGCCTGTATAGTCCGTATCGGTTGTGCCAAAATAGGTCTTGTTTTCTCTTGGTACCACGAAAACCATCCGACCATCATTTTTCCCAGTATCAAAATAGGTTGGTTGCGGTACTTTTAGTTTTTCCCGATCGACCACTAAATGGACGCCTTTTGTCGGACGCATTTGTGGTGGCAGCTCATCATTCTTATCTAATTGACGAACGATATCGGACCAAGGGCCGGTCGTGTTGATCACGACTTTGGCGTGAACCTCAAAGCGCTCGTTTGTCAGTTGATCCTCCACTTCTACCCCATTGATGATGCCTTGCTCATCATGTAAGATGCCGACGACTTTGGCTTTACTGATCATTGCTGCCCCATCGACTTGTGCTCGTTTAATGTTTTCGATCACCAAGCGGGCATCGTTGTTGCGAAAATCAAGATAGACTCCGCCACCAACTAAGTTTTCCGCCTGCAGCTGTGGTTCGCGTGCTAAGACCTCTTCTTTCGTCAGCAGATAATTTTCGTATTTACTGCCTGTCACATTTGCTAAGCGATCATAAAGATCCATCGCCACTTTGACAGAAAACAAGGAGAAGGTTGCCCCCGGTTCATCGTAAATCGGTAAAAGCATCGGATCTGGCTTCGGGATATGCGGAGCAATTTGTTGGACGATCGCCCGTTCCCGCACGGTGTCAGCGACCACTTCCACGTCAAAGGTTTTCAAATAGCGAATACCGCCATGAACGAGTTTCGTGGACCGCGAAGACGTCCCTTCGGCAAAGTCTTGCATTTCCAAAAGAACCGTCTTCATCCCAGCCGCTGCTGTTTGAACGGCAACCCCTGCGCCGGTAATCCCACCACCAATGATCAACACATCATAGGTGGTATTTGCCGTTTCTTGAATGGTTTCCTTCCGATCTTTCTGAGAAAAGGTCATGGCTTACTCGCCTTCTTTCTTCGCTTTGAATTTGAAGGTCTGAGTAGCCGCCACCGCTTGTTTCCAACCTTCGTACAAATTGTCTCTTTCTTCTGCTGGCATTTCTGGCGTAAACATTTGCCCTTCTTCTGCCATTGATTTCAATTCATCTAAGTCTTTCCAGAAGCCAACCGCTAGTCCTGCCAAATAGGCTGCCCCTAATGCGGTTGTTTCCAGATTCGCTGCTCGTTGTACGTCAATGTCTAAAATGTCCGCTTGGAACTGCATCAATAAATCGTTTTTGGCTGCCCCTCCATCGACTTTCAGCAATGGGATATCGATACCGGAATCTTTTTTCATCGTATCGATGACGTCTTTTGATTGGTACGCAACAGCTTGCAGTGTTGCCCGAACAAAATCTTCCTTCGTCGTCCCACGAGTCAAGCCGAAGACTGCTCCTCTTGCATCTGAATCCCAGTAAGGCGCACCTAATCCAGTAAAGGCAGGTACCACATAGACTTCATTATCTCCTTTTGCTTTGGCAGCTAGTTCTTCTGATTGTGGCGAAGTCTCGATCATGCGTAGACCATCCCGCAGCCATTGGATCGCTGATCCAGCAACGAAGATACTTCCTTCTAAGGCATAATAGACTTTGCCGTTGATGCCATACCCGATAGTCGTCAGTAGGTCATTGTCAGACAATTGTGGTTCTTCACCCGTATTCATGACAATAAATGCCCCAGTGCCGTAAGTATTTTTGATCATACCTTTTTCAAAGGCCATTTGTCCAAAGAGGGCGGCTTGTTGGTCTCCAGCCATTCCAGCGATTGGTACTTCACTGCCGTAAAAATGGTAGCTGCGGGTGTGACCATAGACTTCTGAGTTGCTTTTGACTTCTGGTAGCATCGAGCTTGGAATGTTCAAAAGATCCAAAATTTCTTGATCCCACTCTAATTTATGAATGTTGTAAAGCATCGTCCGACTAGCATTGGAGTAGTCGGTGACATGGACTTGTCCATCTGTCAGTTTCCACACAAGCCATGAATCGATCGTTCCGAAGAGTAACTCACCATTATCCGCCTTTTCTTGTGCCCCTTCGATATTGTCTAAAAGCCAACGCACCTTGGTCGCTGAGAAATACGCATCAATGACTAACCCAGTTTTTTCATGGATCATCTCTGTATGGCCATCTGCTTTTAATTGGTCAGCGATCGGTGAAGATTGACGGGATTGCCAAACGATCGCATTCGCGATTGGCTGCCCTGTCGTTTTATCCCAAACCACTGTCGTTTCACGCTGGTTGGTGATCCCGATGCCGGCGATTGCTTCTGGTCGGATACCTGATTCAATAAATGCCCCTGCGATGACTGATTGGACAGAGTTCCAAATTTCGTTGGCGTTGTGTTCTACCCAACCGGATTTTGGAAAGTATTGGGGAAACTCTTTTTGTGAACTGCCGATTTTTTTCCCGTTACGATCAAAAATAATTGCTCTTGAACTAGTGGTTCCTTGGTCGATCGCCATTACATAATTTTTTTCTGCCATTTGATTCGCTCCCTTTGATTTTATATACGCCTTTTTGTTAGCGCTTTCTGACTTACTTTTATTTTAGCTGAACTTTTGCTATATGGTTCGTCAATTTTTTTTCAAATCTCTAAGAAATTGACGAAATCCACTATTGAAAGCGTTCACGGATTATTTTTTTGATTGTCTCACGATCATAAGCAGTCCCTAATTCACTGATTCGATAGGTCGGTGTTTTGGTCTCGATGGCGTAATTCGCCAAGATCAAATCATATTCTTGTTCTGGACGATAGCGTTCGACAACTACGCCATTCAAATTTTTGAGATACAGCAGCCACATATAATAGAGGGCTTCTTTAAATAGCTCATCCATTTTCAAGGCAATCCCAACACGAAATTCTCGATTGATTTGATAATCGATGATCGTGATGACACTCAAGTATTTGACCATCGTCATCATCAGTAGACTATTTTTCTCGGACGGCTTGATATTTAACTCTGCTAGGGCCTTATCTAATAATTCGTGACTGATTTGCTGAATGTTGCGGCTGGATAACTGCGCTTCCAGCTGCCAAATATTTTCTCGATCAAAAACTTCCACATCCCCTTTGAAAAAATAGACGCGGCTGTGGATCTGCAGCAGGTGACCATAACAAGTGGCTTCCATTTCACGAGGAACAAACGATGGGCGGTAAAGATGCAAAATATGTTCCAAAATCAATGTATCCGTCAAGGCAGTTGGCGTAAACCGAGAACGCTGCAGCATATACACTTGCAGATCGTGTTCGGATAACACCGAGAACGACAACAAAAAAACAAAATGCAGCATCGCCTCCTCTTCTCTGACTTCTAATGCGTAATGGCCAAAGCCACGAAATACCAACTCACGTAATTGTTGAAACAAAGGGTCTTTCATGTAAGGTGCCATTTTCTCCCGTAAAACTTGAAAGGATTGAGTAGCAATTTTAAGTCGCGCCTTCATGATCCTCAGCCATAGGGACAAGCGCTGCTGGGCTTCTTTCGTAAAGCGCATGTTCAGGCCGCGAGTGATCAGACCGACATATTTCTCATCGATCGGCAATGGCTGACTGTCAAAAGAATGAACATACCAAAAGAGTTCAAAATAGAAATAACGAATTTGGGTTTCTTCTCCAATCAGCTTTCCTTGCCAGATCTCTAACTCAAATTCTGCTAGCAAACCATTTAGCTCTTTGATTTTGCGAAACAAGGATGACTCGCTGACTGTTAATTTTTGTGCCAGCTGGACAGTCGTCACTTCTTGATGTTGTAAAAGGTGCTCGAGAATTTGAAATTTCAATGCCGAACGATAAAATGCCCATTCAATTTGGTTAAGAGAAAAGGTGGGGCTCATTTCAAAAACCAGTGAACCATTTCGGTAATACAATCGACACTGCTCATGATAGTGCGTCAACTCATCTTGCAGCTCATCCACATACTTTTCCAGAGAAGGCTTACTGATGCCAAGATAGAGCGCTAATTCATGTAGCTCCATTTGACCGCCAACTAGTAAAAGTTTTTTGAGCAGCTGCAATTGTTTTGCTTCTTTTTTTTCTAATAACTGATCAAGTTTCATCGGCATCACTTCCCGACCATATGAAGGTTTGCTCCAACACATGAGTGAATCGTGGATGGAAGAAAAAGTCTTTTTGGGTCAGCTCCTCCATCGTTGCCTGCTGCTCGATCGCAAACGCTAGTAAATTGATTTTTTCCAAAATATTGGCTTTTGATAAAAGTTGCGCACCAACGATTCGGCCGCTGGCTTGTTCGATCATCACTTTTCCATGAACCTGCGTCGAATCAAAAAGGGAAACGGTAGCCGTAAAAGTGTGACAAACGATCGGTGATTCATAGAAAAACTGATCCGACTCGGTCAAGCCGGTACTGGCTAAATACCACTCAAACAATTGTGTACCGACTGTCCGCAATCCACCACGAAACGGGGTCGTTTTGTTTGCTAGATTGCGAGCTGCCGCAATCCCTGAGCGAACAGCATTATTGACTAAGGGCATGTAGACCGTGTCTTTCGTAATAGCATTTGGAATTTGGATCAAGTCGCCGACCGCAAAAATATCCGTGGCAGAAGTTTCCAAGTAGGCATCTGTCCAGATAGTTTGATCACTGTGTAATTCAAAGACCGTAAATGCCTCTGGCAAGCGAGGATGAACGTTAACTGTCGTCAATACCAGATCGCTTTCATAACCTTGATCGGCGGTTTCGATCCGAAAGCCTGTTTCCGTTTTAACGACTGCCAAAGTTGGCTCCGACCAATGCAGCTGCAAGTTGGGGATTTTTTCGATCTCCGTTAAAAAGGGCTGCAAAAAATCGCGATCAAAGTATTTGAATAAAGGATACGACATTGATTCGATCACACTGACTTTTTTGCCGATCATCGTTAAGGTATTCGCCGCTTCCATCCCGGCTTGACCAGCACCGACGATGGTAATCGACTCTGCTTGGGGCAATTGCTGTAAGAAATGCTTCGCTGCTTCATATTCTTTGTAGGTCAGTAGTGCTTCTTCTGGTTGCGGCAAAACAGTGGAATCTTGACTGGAACCTGCCGCCAAGACGAGTCGATCATAGCTTAGTTCCCGCTGATCCGTCCGAATCCGATGATCAGAAGGAAAGACTTCTAGAAAGGTTTCTTCTAAGGCTACGTCGATTGTTTCTGCCTCCAGCTGCTCCTTCGTACAAAAGAATGCTTCATCCAGTGAAGCGATCCTGCCTTCGATCAGCAATAACAAACCGCTTGGAACAAACCCAAGATGGGCTTTTTTTTCTATCAATAAAATCTCTGCGTCAGGGTATAATCGGCGTGCTTCACGGGCGCAGCTGACACCACCAAAGGACCCGCCTACGATAATGATTTTCATTGGATCACCTCTCTCCCTTAGCTTAAATGAAACGCTCTCATTTGACGAGTAAAAAGCTATCTTCCTTACTATTATTTTGTTAACTGCGGTAAAATAAATGAGACCTATGCTACACTATACGCAAAGGAGTGTTCAAATGGTTTTCTTTTATCAATTCATGCTAGGATTGTTTGCCAGCATATTCGTTGCAGCGGCAGCATTCGTCTTTCAGTGGCTGACTATTTCTGGCGCACTGGCTGCGATTCTTTGCGGCACACTGGTTATTGGCTTTGGTCCGTGGTACAGCATCTTTTTGATTGGCTTTTTCTTTGCCAGCTCTGGCATCATTGGTCTTTTAAAGAAAATGCGCCGTCAGCCAGAGTTAGCTGTGCTTGCCAAAGGTGCTCGCCGTGATGCAAAACAAGTCTTTGCAAACATCGCACCAAGCATCTTTGCTCTACTGCTTGCCTTTTGGACGAAAGAACCGCTATTCCTTTGGGGATTTGTGGCGGGAATCGCTAGCTGTACGGCTGACACTTGGGGCTCAGAAATCGGCGTGCTGAGTCCAAGTCCACCGCGTCACTTACTAACGGGAAAAAAATTACCACCGGGACTTTCCGGCGGTGTCAGTTGGTTGGGAACTGCCGCTTCCCTAGCAGGGAGTCTCGCCATCACTGGTTTATTCGCAGCAGCCTTATGGTTGAACGGCAAGCCGTTCTCCCTTGATCTCTGGTTGACTTTGACTGCTTTAGGCTTTTGCGGTAGTCTTTTGGACAGCTTACTGGGCGCAGCGATTCAGGTGCGCTATCAATGCCCAGTCTGTCACCAATACACCGAAAAAAAAGTCCACCACGACGTTGCGACCAAGCAAGTCGGCGGTCTTTCCTTTGTAACGAATGAAGGGGTCAATTTGCTGACTTCAATAGTGATCGTTATTTTGACTGTGTGTTTCTTTTACTTAAAAAATGTCTAACGCATCATAAAAAAAGCAGCAAGGCATCTCACTAATGTGATGTGTCTTGCTGCTTTTTGATTCAATACCCGTTAAGCAATATCCACCAAGCGGATCTTCGTGACATTTTTGTAGACAGACAATTCTTCGATCACTTCAGAAAAGCCTAGTCCTCGCGGGAGATCAATCGTATAAATGTTGGTATAAATGCGATAGTCTTCCATGAATTTGACATCAAAATTGACATCTTCGATCACGATGTTTTTCTCTTGGAAGTACTCCGTCAAAAACTCTTTGGTCTCGGTGCGATGAATGTACTGGATCTCCAATTTCTTTGCTGTTGGTACGCGGACAATCCGCTTAACGATCGTCAATGCAAAGAAGATCCCTATAAAACTACTTAATGCGATGGTGTAAAAGCCCATCCCGATGGCAATTCCTAAACCGGCGATCGCCCATAAGGAAGCAGCCGTCGTCAACCCCGTCACCGAGCGCTTCGTCACAATGATCGTTCCGGCGCCTAGAAAACCGACCCCGCTGACGACTTGCGCAATCAATCGTGCTTCGTCCGAACGAATCACGCCTGCTAAATCTGGATGATCCAGCGCATCTCGCATGGCACCTGTGGCGATCTCCACTTGGATCAAAGCAATGACACAAGCCCCCATGCAAACCAAGATATGGGTTCTAAGACCAGCTGGTCGGCTTTTGTACTGCCGCTCGTACCCAATCGCGCCACCCATGACCATCGCCAACAGCAACCTCAGTGCTACTTCAGGAATGGATAAATGCATATCAACCATTTGCATCCCTCTTTTCTTCGTATTCTCTCTTTTAACTATAGCATCTCTGATGGAAAAAAGGAAAAAACATCGCTAGAGCAGCCAAATAAAAAAAGCCTCCTCAGAAATAAGCAAGATAGATCCGAACCATCGCTCGCAGCTGCGCTGGCATTACTGCACAAGCACAGGGGGAAGCTGCAAGGATGGCGCGTTTTCCTTCTGACTTATTTCTGAAAAGGGCTGATTTTGTTTTACAGGTTGCTGGCAGCAGCCTCATCGATGATCACGATCACGTCATCATGCTTTTGTAAAACAGAAGCTGGTAATTCGTTGGTTACGGGTCCTTCGATCATTTTTTGGATTGCATCCGCTTTGACTTCGCCAAATGCCATCAAAATGATTTTTTTGCTTTGCATAATTGAACCGATCCCCATGGAAATCGCCGTCGTTGGGACGTCTTCGACTTTATCAAAGTAGCGTTTGTTGGCATTGATGGTTGATTCAGTCAAGTCAACGACTGAGGTCGTTCCTTCAAAGGATGCACCAGGTTCGTTGAAGCCGATATGTCCGTTTTGACCGATACCCAAGATTTGGATATCAACTGGGTGATCCGCAATCACGCTATCGTAGCGTTGGCATTCTGCTTCTAAGTCTTCCGCTTTGCCGTTTGGTACGAAGGTTTCTTTGAATGGTTTTTTATTGAATAAATGAGCATTCATGAAGTAGCGATAGCTTTGTTCGTCTTCGCCGCCTAGTCCTACGTATTCATCTAAGTTGACTGAAGTCATTTCTGAAAAATCAACTTCACTGGCAGTCATTTCTGCATAAAGGGTCTCTGGCGTGCTTCCTGTTGCTAAACCTAGCACTTTGGCGCCATTTGCCATACCTTCTTGTATCAATTCAAAAGCTTTCTTTCCGCCTTGAGCAGCATCTTTAACGCGAATAATTTCCATGATCAGCGCTCCGTTTCCATTTGGTATAGTCCAATAATACCACAGGTTGTGTTTGATTACAATAATTAGTCTAGACCAGATGACGATTTTTTCTTTATCACCAATCAAAAAAAGACGAGCTCTGGAATGAGCTCGTCTCTACTCGTATTCTACTTGCTTACCAATTCGTATAAACATCAATACCGCTATGACCGACACCTGTGTCATAGACTTTATAGGCACCTAAAGATGATTGACCAGTCGATCCTTTCGGTTGATTGTCGCTGGCAACAACGATGTACCCATCGGCATCACGGATGGTTCCGTCAGAGGCTACATGGCGTCCAGGGATGTTCAATCCGCCTCCTGGCAAAACTTTTTGTGAGTAGTACGATTCTCTCACACCATTGAAGTAGTTGATCCCATCCACTGGATTCAAGACTCCAGAACCAGCACCAGGAATGCTTGAACGGGTTTGACTCACGTTAGCAGTCGCTGTAGATTCACTTTTTTCTGTGCTTTCTTTCGTACTTGTTTCTTTGTTTTCTACTGATTGGCCATCGTTAGAAACCAACAATGTTTCGCCATCAAAAATCATATTTGGATTTTCGATCGAATCATTCAAAGCTAAAAGATCTTCGACCGTTGTTTGATAAGTAGCAGCGATCCCAGATAGGGTGTCTCCTGGTTCGACAACATGGGTTTGTTCTGCTGCTGAAACAACTGTTCCTCCAACGAATAAACCAAATCCTGCAACAACTGTAAATGCAAATTTTTTCAAATGAAAAAACCTCTCTTTTGATTATTTGTCCCGCTATCGGGCACAAGTAAGAGAATAACATTACAATGTTGCAGGAAGGTTTCAGAAATGTTTTTCATTATCACAATTGTTAAACAGAAAATTACAAGCTTTTTGATAATAAACAGTAAACTTACAATATTGTTATCCATTTCGATGAATGATTTCGGCTCCATCATGCTATAGTAAACCCAGTAATTGAAAGGATCGATGCACATGAAAAAACTACTTTTGACGCTTGGCGTTTTGATTTTAGCAGTAGGTGGCTATTTTGGCTACACTTACTATACAACAACTTATCAAGGGATAACGGCCTATGCCATCACGCCCAACAAAGTCCCAGAAAAGACCCAAACGTACAGCGATTCCGGTGAAAAAATCGATGGCTCCTTTACGTATAAGTACACGTTTGAGTTTGTTAAGAAAAACGGCGAGAAAGAACTCATGACCTATGATCTTTCTGGTGAAAATGTGAAGCCATTCGCGCCAAATACCTTAGTCAAAGCAGAGATCAGTAAAACCCGTGTCATCTCGGGTCCCAATGAAGTCCCTCAATCAGAAGTCCCAGCAAAAATACTGTCTGAGCTGGAAACCTTTGACGAATAAGGACTTCTTACAAGAAACTTTCTACTTTTTAAGGTTCATTTTACTTTGACCGGCTATGCTAGCTTTATACCAAAACTATTTTTCTTCCTCTTACCAGTCCTCGCCCGACTGGTATTTTTTATTTTTTCTCAATGATCAGGCAAAATTTACGCGCCTTATAGACAGAACCGCTCTAGCTTCGCAATGTTTTTCTGTTCAAATTTTGATCAACCAGTTATTGACTATCGGAAATAAATAAACCGAGAATTATTAGGATAAAAGCTGAGTTCATCATAAAAAAACCGCTAGATTGTTTATCTCTAGCGGTTTTCTTGCGATTTTAGTATAGCTCCAAGTATTGTTCTCTTTCCCACTCGGAGACTGTTTGGCGGAAGGCTGCCCATTCTAATCGTTTTGCTTCGACAAAGTTGGCATAGATGTGTTTGCCTAAAGCATCGATCATCACTTGATCTTTGCGCAATGCTTTGATGGCATTGTGGATCGTTGATGGCAGATCTTCGATTTGTGCTTCTGCACGTTCTGTTTCGTTCATGATGTAGATGTTGCGGTCGACTGCTGGTGGTGGTGTCAACTCACGTCTAACGCCATCAAGTCCTGCTTGCAGTAAAACAGCCATTGCTAAGTATGGGTTGGCTGATGGGTCAACCGAACGCAATTCCAAACGCGTTGACAAGCCTCTTGATTCTGGTACCCGAATCAATGGTGAACGGTTGCGTCCTGACCATGCCACGTATACAGGCGCTTCGTAACCTGGCACTAAGCGTTTGTAGGAGTTGACGGTTGGGTTGCAGACAGCTGTGTAAGCACGGGCGTGTTCGATCAAACCGCCTAAGAAGTGATACGCTGTTTGGCTTAATTGCATTGGCCCTTCTTCATCAAAGAAGACATTTTCATCGCCTTTGAACAAGGACATGTTGCAGTGCATGCCTGAACCGTTGATGCCGAATAATGGTTTTGGCATGAAGGTTGCATGCAAGCCGTGTTTACGAGCAATAGTTTTCACGACAAGTTTGAAGGTTTGGATGTTGTCACATGCTTCCACTGCATCCGCATATTTAAAATCGATCTCGTGTTGCCCTGGTGCTACCTCATGGTGAGACGCTTCAACTTCAAAGCCAAGGCTTTCTAATTCTAATACGATATCGCGACGGCAGTTTTCCCCTAGATCGGTTGGGGCAAAATCGAAGTAGCCGCCTTTGTCGTTTAATTCCGTTGTGATTTCGCCTGCTTCATCTAATTTGAATAGGAAAAATTCTGGTTCTGGTCCAAGATTGAAAGAAGTAAAGCCAAGGGATTGCATGTCCGCTAATGCCCGTTTTAAGTTGCCGCGAGGGTCGCCTGCAAATGGGGTGCCATCTGGATTGTAGATATCACAGATCAAACGAGCCACTTTGCCATGTTCACTTTCCCAAGGGAAGATCATCCATGTCGACAAATCAGGATACAGATACATGTCACTTTCTTCAATACGGACAAATCCTTCAATAGAAGAACCGTCAAACATCATTTTGTTTTCCAGTACTTTATCTAATTGACTTACAGGTACTTCAACGTTCTTGTTTGTTCCTAAAATATCAGTAAACATCAAGCGTAAAAAGCGCACGTTCTCATCCTTTACGATTTGTTTGATGTCTTCGGCAGTTCTTTCAAATTTTGGCATAGTATCCCTTCCTTTTTCCCAATTCTTTTTTTATATCACAGCAATGATCTACAAATGTTCTACATTCGTGGACCTTTTTGCTGGTATGGCTGTTGTTGATTCAATCCACCTTGAGCCAAGAGTTCATCATAAAAAATTCGACGAACATCTTCATCGGTCAGCGGCGGTTTGTTCTTCGCTTCTTTTTCTTTGGCAACTTTCATTTCATAAACTCGTTTGATCCCAGCCATGTTCAGTCCATCGGAAAGATAGTCTTTGATCTCTAGCAAGGTATCAATATCATTCAGCGAATACATGCGTCGATTGCCATCGCTGCGTTCCGGGTGGATCAATTCTTGTTCTTCGTAATAACGAATTTGACGGGCGGTGAGATCGGTCAATTTCATGACTGTTCCGATAGGAAAGACTGACATTGAGCGCCGCAATTCTTTTTCCCGCATAACTTGGCTCCCCTCCGTTTCAATGATGCTGCGTAACTTTATGGAAACTATACCAATTCTTTTTTTGCGTGTCAACCCCTCATGTTATAAAAAGTGACATGAATGCAAATTTTTTTGATTTTTTCATTAGGTCCTTGATTTGATCGTATGTTCAAGCAGTTGTTTTTATGGAAGAAATGGTGCTTTAGCCAAAAATGTTCGGTTTTTGCGTTCAAAGCAAGCCAAACCACTTATACTTCATAATTTTGTCACGACAAAAAAACGGTGCATCGGTTGCACCGTTTCTGCTTATTCCTGTTCTTGCGCCATTCTGCGTAGTGGATAGGTATCCTCAAGCGCAAATCCTTTGATATGATAGGTCTGTGTTGCTTCATCGAAGGCATTGCTCAAAACTAGTGACTCCCGTTTTAAACGATTCAGCGCATTGCCTTCATCGGCTTGCAGAACCAGATGATAAGGCTGCATGATCTGCATCAACTCCATTTTGATCGCCTGAGTCAAGCGTTCTTTGCCTTTGGTACTCTTTGCCGAAATCAAGACGTTGGGAAAGAGCGTTGGGACAAACTGATCGGCGTCGATGCGATCCGCCTTATTATAGACCGTCAACATCGGTAATTGGGTCAAAGAAAGTTCTTCCATTAACTTCAAGACGGTCTCCTCTTGCTGAACCCGTTCTTCGGAACTGGCATCGACGACATGCAGCAAGAAGTCCATGTTTTGACTTTCTTCCAGTGTGGAATGAAACGCATCGATCAATTGGGTCGGCAATTCTTGGATAAAGCCAACCGTATCGGTAATGGTGACTTCAAATCCTTCCGGCATCCGCCAGCGTTTCGTCAACGGATCGAGTGTTGCGAACAGCTGGTCTTGTTCATACGTATCCGCACTGGTCAAAATATTTAAAATAGTTGATTTTCCGGCATTGGTATAACCAATCAAGCCCATTTGAAAGACTTGGCTGTCTTTGCGCTTTTGGCGTGTCCGGTCTCGATGGGCGGCCACTTCCTTCAATTCCCGTTTGATGATGGTGATGCGGTTGCGGATGTGTCGACGATCGGTCTCCAGCTTGGTTTCCCCTGGCCCTCTCGTTCCGATTCCGCCCCCCAGCCGAGACATGTTCTTTCCTTGCCCTATCAAACGTGGAAGCAAATAATCCAGCTGCGCCAATTCTACTTGCAGCTTTCCTTCTTTGGAACGGGCACGCATCGCAAAAATATCGAGGATCAGCTGGACGCGATCAATCACTGGCACTTCTAGCGCATCACCGATCAACTGGCTTTGCCTTGGTGTCAGTTCATGATTGAAGATCACTAGATCTGCTTCATGTGCTTCTGCCAACTGCTGCAATTCCGCAACTTTCCCCTTGCCAATCACGGTTTGTCGATCGACTTGCTGCCGTTTTTGCACCAGTGAAAAAACAACTTCACCATTGGCGGTTTTTGTTAAGCTTTTCAATTCTTTCATTGACGAATCAAAATGAAGATAGTTTTTCTCCGTTTCTACTCCGACAAGAATCACACGTTCTTGGCTCATCTTTTCTCCTCCAACCATTGGTTGATTTCTGTTTCAAGGGTACGTTGTTCTTCAGGTTGTCTCACTAAATCAATCCATCGGGGCTGTGCTCGGTTATTGAACCACGTCAGCTGCCGCTTGGCATAGCGGCGTGAGTTTTGCTTGATTTGCTCAATGGTTTCATCCAATGTGGCCTGCCCGTGAAAATAGGGCAAAAATTCCTTGTAGCCGATCCCTTTGGCGGCTTGCGTTTCTGGATACTGCAAAACAGCTTTTGCTTCTTCGATCAAACCTTGATCCATCATTAAGTCCACTCGCTGATTGATTCGCTGGTATAACAATTCTCGCTCAGTGGTTAAACCGATCATGAAGAAATCGTACAAAACTTGCGGTGTTTCTTTTGGTGCAGCAATACTTTCGCCAGTCATTTCAAAAACCTCCAACGCACGAATCACTTTCCGCTCATTGTTGTAGTGGATCTTCGCTGCTGCCAAGGGATCGACCGCCTGCAGCTTTTGCCATAGAGCTTCTTTGCCGATGGCTGCTGCTTCTTGTTCATAGCGCTGACGAATCTTTGGGTCGCCTTCTTCTGCCCCTAAACGAAAGTCATACAAAAGCGCTTGGATGTATAGCCCTGTCCCCCCCACAACGATCGGCAGCTTTCCTTGCTGCTGGATCGTCTCAATGGCCTCACGCCCCATTTGCTGGAAATCAGCCGCAGAATACGTTTCCGTCATTGCACGAATATCGATCAAATGATGAGGAATCCCTGCCATTTCTTCCTTCGTCACTTTGGCGGTACCGATATCTAATTGTCGATAAATTTGCATGGAATCCCCGCTGATGATCTCCCCATGGTATTTTTGAGCTAATTGGATACTCAAGGCGGTTTTACCGACTGCGGTCGGTCCCACGATCACTAAGACTTTTTTCATCCTTTTGTTTCCTCGCGGACCTGCTGCACAATTGCCCGAGCGTTTTCTGGAAAATCGGTGATGATCCCGGTCACCCCCAAAGCCAAGCAGGTGCGAATCGCCGCTTCTTCATTGACAGTCCACGGACGGATCGCAATCGGAAAATCAGTCAAGACCGTTGCTGTCTCTTGGACCCAGCGATAGGCCGGATGAATTCCTTCGATATACGGTCGGCTGAGCGCCAACGGTGGTTTGTCTTCCCCGCGTCCCATAATAAAATCAAGGATCGCATCCGGTTCGATCGCATGCATCCGATCCAAAGTCTCGATATTGAAGGAACAATACCAATGAGTAAAAGGCCATTCTTGGCTATTCAATAAGTCGGATACTTTGGCTTCGATTCCTTCATACTCATAATGATCGGTTTTTAATTCGATCGTCAAAATGCCACGATAATTCTTCGCTGCAAGTAAATCCAACACTTCTTTTAGCGTGGGGACTTTGGCGGCTTGGAATTCCTCAGAAAACCAGCTGCCGGCATTGAGTTCTTTTAGTTCAGCAACCGTCAGGTCACAGATCCGACCTTTGCCGTTGGTCGTTCGATCAACCGTTTCATCATGCATGACGATCAAGCCGCCATCTTTTGATAGATGTACATCTAACTCAATGATATCAGCTTTGACCCGCACCGCTTCCGCGAATGCCGGTAGCGTGTTTTCAGGTCGGTTGCCGCTACTCCCGCGGTGGGCAACGATTTGTACCATCATTCTTTCACTCCATTCTCACTCTTTATTTTACCATGGAATCTGCTAGAACCAAAAAGCCTCTGTTTGTTTTGATCCATTTAAAGGGGACAGCGCTTTGTTTCGGTCAAAGAAAAACACTCTTACTATGATCGCAGTAAGAGTGTGTGTGATCAGTTGAAAAAGTGCAATCGTCGATACTCTGGTTTGGTTACCTTAACCAAGGCGACCGACTGACCAAAAGAATCAAATCGTTTTTGAAAAATAGGTCAACGGTTCGCTCGTCATGTTTTTCATTTGGTTTTTACGCTCATTGACCATTTCAACCAATTGATCAAGGAAATTTTCCATAATGATCCGACCGCCTTTATACGTATAACCACCGATCTTAACGGTTTCCTCTGGCGACAAAATCACCCGACGTGTCCCGATTTTTTTGAAAAATTCTTCCAAGAAAAAATTCGGTAGATAAAAACTATTTTGCGCCGCAAAAGATTGTAGATAGGCGAAATCATCGATGGTGATATAACAGTCATCAAAAGCATCAAAGCTGACATACTCATCCATCAACATGACCCGTTTTTGTAGAATCTCACTGATTTTTTGATTCAATAAAACCAGCGTTTCGATTTCTTTGACTTTATGCTCCAACAAACGGCGTTGTTTTTCTTTTTGTTCCTCATACCGAATGCGTAAATTAAAAATGATGGTTACTAACAATGCGCCCACTAAGACGCCAATCAAACCTGCTATTGCTACTGCCATTCTTCGATCCTTCCTCATTCCTTTTTTAATATTGTATCATATTTGAAAGTTTCGCAAAAAAGATAACGAACTTTTTATTTGACCTTTCTTGACCTAATCGGTATACTATCTCTTAGATATTGCGAAAACTTTATGCTAAACTATATCTATAACGATTTTTAGGAGGACTATCACTATGAATTTAATTCCTACTGTCATTGAACAATCATCTCGCGGTGAAAGAGCGTATGACATCTATTCTCGTCTATTAAAAGACCGGATCATTATGTTGAGTGGTCAAGTAACCGATGACTTAGCAAACTCGATCATTGCTCAGCTTTTATTCTTAGACGCGCAAGATTCTGAAAAAGACATCTACTTGTACATCAATTCGCCTGGCGGAAGCGTTACTGCTGGTCTAGCGATCTTTGATACCATGAACTTTATCAAAGCCGATGTCCAAACCATCGTTATGGGGATGGCTGCTTCTATGGGTTCATTCTTATTGACCGCTGGTGAAAAAGGCAAACGTTTTGCGTTACCAAATGCCGAAATCATGATTCACCAACCATTAGGTGGCGCACAAGGTCAAGCAACTGAGATTGAAATTGCTGCCCGCCACATTTTGGCAACCCGCGAACGTCTGAACAAAATCTTATCAGAACGTACTGGTCAACCAATCGAAGTGATTGAACGCGATACCGATCGCGACAACTTCATGACCGCACAAGAAGCCAAAGACTACGGCTTGATCGACGAGATCATGGAATCAAACAAATTGAAATAAGCTTGCATAAAAAGGTGTACGAAGCAATTCGTACACCTTTTTGCGTCTTTTGGTTCATCGTCAGACTTCGCCATATTGGCCTTGTTGGTAAGCGTGCCCATTTTCCACGTAATGCGTGATGTTTGCCTGATTTTTGGCGATCTCTTCTTCTGTCAACGGGCGGATCACTCGTGCCGGACGACCAAACGCCAACACATTAGGAGGAATGACGGTTCCTTCTGTCACTAACGAACCGGCACCTAACAAACTATTTTCGCCGATCACGGCATGATTCAAAACGATCGAGCTCATGCCGACCAGCGCCCCTTTTTTGATGGTACAGCCATGGAGCATACACTGATGCCCAACAGTCACATCGTCTTCAACGATCGTCGGGGCATCGTGATCAACGTGGATGATCGTTCCATCTTGAATATTGGTACGCGCGCCGATTTCGATTCGATTGGCATCGCCTCGAATCACTGCTTGAAACCAGACCGTACTATCTTTTCCTAGAGTCACGTTTCCTACGATCGTCGCATTTTTTGCCACAAAACAAGGTGTCGCTTGCGGCGAGGCGGGCGAAACTGTTTTTTGGGTTTCATTCCCTGATTGTTCTTTGTCCATCAACTTCTCCTTCCAATCCATAAAGGGATCTGCGCTTTCTTTTTTCACTATAGCACCACCCTTGCTACAATGCAAAAAGAGCGCCAGTCAGACTGGACGCTCTTTTCGGCTTACTCGGCTTCTTCTGAAAATTGACTTTGATACAGTTGGCTATAAAAGCCGCCAGCTGCCAACAAGGTCTCGTGATTGCCTTTTTCAATGATCGACCCTTGATCCATCACTAAGATCAGATCCGCTTCACGAATCGTTGACAAACGATGGGCGATCACAAAGCTGGTACGACCTTCCATCACTTTATCCATTGCTTTTTGAATCAGCGCTTCTAAGCGGGTATCTACCGAACTGGTGGCTTCATCGAGAATCAAAATCTTCGGATCAGAGATGACTGCCCGGGCGATGGTCAACAATTGTTTTTGTCCCAAAGAGACATTGTCGCCTTCAGAATTGATGATCATCTCGTAGCCATCTGGCATCGTACGAATGAAGTGATCCACATTGGCGGTTTTCGCTGCATCAACGACTTCATAATCGGTGGCATCTAATTTCCCGAAGCGAATGTTATCGCCGATCGTGCCTTCATACAACCACGCATCTTGTAAAACCATCCCAAACAGTGAGCGGACATCGTGACGTTCCATCTTCTTCGTGTCGATGCCGTCGATCTTGATGGCCCCTTCATTGACATCATAAAAACGCATCAACAAATTGATCAAGGTTGTTTTCCCAGCACCTGTTGGTCCAACGATCGCCACAGTTTGTCCAGCTTTGACTTCAAAGTTCAAGTCTTTGATCAATGGTTTTTTCGGATCATAGGCAAAGCCGACATGTTCAAAGGTCACGTCGCCTCTGATTTGTTCCGGCAATTGGATATCGGTTCGATTGACTGGCTCTTCTTCCTCATCTAAGATTTCAAAGACCCGTTTTGCTGCTGCTGAGGCACTTTGTAAGACGGAAGACAACTGGGTAATGTTCCCCATTGGCTGACTGACTTGCCAAATGTATTGAATGAACGCTTGCAGCTGACCAACAACGATCACGCCGCTGATCACGTAAAAACTACCCATGACTGCCATTGCGATATAGGTAAAGTAAGCGGTCATTTGCACCAGTGGCATCATCAATCCTGACACAAAGGCAGAACGAAAGCCGTAATAGCGCAACTGGTGGTTAACGTTTTTAAACCCTTCAAGTGTTTGCTTTTCCCGTCCATACACTTTCAACACACTGAATCCAGTCATGTTTTCTTGTACGTAGCCGTTCAGATCTCCTAACGCATTTTGCATGCCTTGGAAGTCCTTTTGCGACTTTTTGACGATTGTGCGAGAAATTAATAAGGAGGCTGGGATCATGATCAATGAAACCAATGCCATGTAAGTATTGATATAAAACATCATAGAAACCGCCATAATGATTCCTAAGAAGGCATTGACGATCCCGATCAAGGCTTGCTGCATCGCACCGCTGACGGCATCCACGTCATTGGTCACCCTTGACAGGATATTCCCTTGCTGGTTGCGGTCGAAGTAAGAAACGGGCAGACGATTGATTTTTTCTTCAATGTCTTGCCGCAAATCTCGCATCGCAGATTGGACAACGTTGGTGATCAGCAGCCCTGACATCAATTGTGAGAAACAGTAACCGACACCAACGACTGCGATCCAGATCAAGCAAAGGATCACGTAATCAAAATTAACACCTTCGCCTGCAGCGATGTTGCGGCTGATCTCTGTCGTCGGCAATCCAGAAACATACGGCATTGCCGCATTGAAGCCGACGGTTGCAACTGTAAACAACAAGACTAGGATAAATTGTACTTTGTACGGTTTGATGTAAGCACCTAACCGTTTTAAAGAAGAGATTGCTTTCATTGTGCCAACTCCTCCTCTGATAATTGTGACGCCGCAATGTCGTAGTATACTGGACAAGTTTGCAGCAGTTCTTTGTGGGTACCGATCCCAACCACATCGCCTTCATTCAAGACGACGATCTTATCGGCATTCATGATCGTTCCTACTCGTTGAGCAACGATCAAAACGGTCGATTCCGTGGTTTCTTTTTTCAAGCGTGCCCGCAATTTTGCATCCGTTTGGTAATCCAATGCAGAAAAACTATCATCAAAAATATAGATCTCTGGTTGGCGAATCACCGCACGGGCAATCGCTAGACGTTGTTTTTGTCCGCCAGAGAAGTTGCTTCCGCCTTCTGCCAAATGAGCATCAAAGCCATCTGGTGTGCGAGAAATGAAATCGGCCGCTTGCGCAATCTCGGCTGCTCGTTCCAGCTCTGCTTGCGTGGCATCTTCTTTCCCATAGCGCAGGTTTTCTGCGATCGTCCCTGTAAATAGCAACGCTTTTTGAGGGATAAACCCGATCTTGTTGCGCAAAGTCGTTAAACTGTAATCCCGAACGTCAACGCCATCCACCAAGACTTGGCCTTCACTGACGTCGTAAAAACGCGGAATCAATTGGATCAAGGTCGATTTCCCGCTCCCGGTACTACCGATAAACGCCACAGTTTCACCTGGTGAAGCGGTAAAGCTAACATTACGAATCACTGGACTTTGGGCATGTCCCGGATAAGCAAAGGTAACATTTTTAAATTCCAAGAAACCTTTTGTCTTAGTTTCTGTCACTGGCTGTTCTGACTCTTTGATTTCAGAAGTCGCATCTAACGCTTCTTGGATTCGGCGAGCAGAAACGGCCGCTCGTGGATACATCGTAAAGACGGTCGCAAACAGCATGAAAGAAAACAGCGCATGGAAGATGTATTCGATAAACGCAATCAAGTCACCGACTTGCAGTTGCCCTTGATCGATTTGAATACTTCCCGTCCAAATAATCAAGATCATCACGATATTGAATAAGAAGAAAAAGCCCGGTTGTGCCGTTGCCATCAAGCGAAACAAGCTGCGAGAACTAGACGCATAGGCTTGGTTGACTTTGCCAAAGCGTTTTTCTTCAAATTTTTCATTGACGAAGGCACGGATCACTCGTAAACCAGAGAGATTTTCCCGCAAGATGCCATTGATTTTATCTAGATTGGCTTGTTGCTTGGTGGATAATGGTTCCGAGATTTTGGCAATGGCGATGACTGCCATTAGCAATATCGGCAATGCCCCCAAGACATATAACCCTAGTTGTGTACTTGTCCGCATGACCATGTACAAGCTGACCACAAACATCATGGGTGTCATCAAACCCGTCCGTAAGATGCTTTGCATAAACAGCATGATTTGATACGCATCATTGGTCACACGGGTGATCAATGATGAAACCCCGATTTTTTCATATTCAGTATGTGAATAGCCTTGGACTTTTTCAAAAAGATCGTCACGAATATCTGCCACAATGTTAGTGGTGATACGTGACGTGAAATAGCCTAACAAAATGTTCATCGTGATCCCCACAATGGTGATCGCGATCATCGCCGCACCCATTTTCCATATGTAGTCGCGATCACCAGCGGCGATCCCTTTGTCGATCATTCTTGCCAATAACGTCGGCAAACCTAATTCAATCAAAATAAAACCAAAAACACAGATGAAATTAAAAACCAGCAGTTTTTTGTTTCTCATCGTATAGTGCCACATTAATTTCAAAAAATCCCCTCCTTTTTTACTTCATTACTTCTACTATAGCATAGGAATATTCTTATTGTAATGCACTTTCAACGAAAAAAAGTAAACTTCGGAAATAGTCGTTTCATTTTCTTTCAGTAAGCCTTTTCAAAAATGACGTGTTTCTATACTTATTCGTTTTTCTGTGATAAACTAGGGATACTTGTAGTGGAACGACTTACAAACCCGGTGAATTTTTTATGACGACATTTGGAAAGCAAAGACGAGGCTTTCTCTTTTTTCTCACAACGATTGTCTGAAAAAAGCATGCAGCGGCTCTCGAAGCCTTCTTTTCAGGTCACTTTATTCGGACCTCGATTTTGTGATGCAGCGAATTCATCAACCAAATAGACTACTGCGAAAAGCAGATAAAGGAGAAAAGATATGATTTACAAAATTTATTACCAAGAAACAAAAGACCGCAACCCAAAGAGAGAACAAACCCACTCTTTGTACATTGAAGCAGACGATGCAGTGATCGCACGCCGTCTAGTGGAACAAAATACCCCATACAACATCGAGTTCGTTCAAGAACTAGATGAAAAACATTTAGCTTACGAAAAAGAAAACGCTGATTTCAAATTAGCGGAGTTTTAAGATGAAAGTTTCGCTGAAAAATAATGAGACCGGCGTATTCGGCGTCGGTGGACTTGGCGAAATCGGAAAAAACTGTTATGGGGTTCAATTCCAAGATGAGATCATCTTAATTGACGCGGGAATCAAATTCCCCGAAGATGAACTGCTTGGGATCGACTATGTCATTTCCGATTATAGCTACATCGTTCAAAATTTACCGAAAGTCAAAGGCTTGATCGTTACTCATGGTCACGAAGACCATATTGGCGGAATCCCTTACTTGTTGCGGGAAGCCAATATCCCAATCTATGCGGGACCATTGGCACTTGCTTTGATCACCAACAAATTAGATGAGCATGGCTTATTGCGGGACGCGGAATTACACGAAATCAATGAAGATACGGTGATTCGTTTCCGTAAAACGTCCATCAGCTTCTTCCGAACGACCCACAGTATCCCTGATGCTTTAGGTGTCGTTGTCAAAACGCCTTCTGGCAATATCGTCGCAACTGGCGATTTCAAGTTTGACTTTACGCCTGTGGGCGAACCAGCAAACTTGCACAAAATGGCAAAAATTGGTGAAGAAGGCGTCCTTTGCCTCCTTTCCGATAGTACCAATGCAGAAATTCCAACCTTTACCAAATCAGAAAAAACGATCGGCAGCTCGATTCAAAAGATTTTTGAAAAAATCGATGGTCGGATCATTTTTGCCAGCTTTGCTTCCAATATTTTCCGGCTCCAACAAGCTGCAGATGCGGCGGTTGCGACTGGACGTAAAATCGCCGTTTTTGGACGCAGTATGGAAAATGCGATCGTCAACGGACAGCGCCTTGGCTATATCAAGGTGCCAGATGGTACATTTGTGGAATCTCATGAGATCAATCGTTTGCCTGCAAATGAAACGATGATCCTTTGTACGGGTTCTCAAGGAGAGCCGATGGCTGCTTTGAGTCGGATTGCCAACGGGACTCACCGTCAAATCCAAATTCACCCAGATGATACCGTGATTTTCTCAAGCTCACCGATTCCAGGAAATACCACGAGTGTCAATCAGCTGATCAACTTGCTGTTGGAAGCTGGCGCAAACGTGATCCATGGCAAATTGAACAACATCCATACTTCTGGTCATGGTGGCCAAGAAGAACAAAAACTGATGTTGCGTCTAATGAAGCCAAAATTCTTCATGCCTGTCCATGGGGAATTTCGGATGCTGAACATCCACACCCAACTGGCACAAGATGTCGGTGTACCAAAAGAAAATTGTTTCATTATGGAAAATGGTGACATGTTGGCCTTAACAGCGGATACCGCTCGCTTGGCTGGTCATTTCAATGCCAATGATGTTTATGTCGACGGCAGCGGTATCGGTGATATCGGGAATGTCGTCTTACGAGATCGTCGTATTCTTTCAGAAGAAGGCCTCGTCTTAGCGGTAGCGACAGTCGATGTGGCGAAGAAAGAAGTTCTTGCTGGACCAGATATCCTTTCTCGTGGGTTTGTTTACATGCGGGAATCCGGCGAGATGATCAACGAAGCCCAACAAATTCTCTTCCGTGCGTTGCGAGAAGTCTTGAACCAACCAGACCCAACAGAGCACAAATTAAGAGAAGCGATGTCATCGGCGTTACAGCCATTCCTATTTGAAAAAACCGAGCGTCATCCAATGATCCTTTCAATGATCATGACACCGGATGATTTATAGTTTCACATGCAAGGGGAGTTCTCAGGTTACTGGGAACTCCCCTTTTTCCTTTCCGTTGCAAAAAGCAAAAAAAAGACCATCGAATCGATGGTCTTTTGGGTTTTTGATTTCAAAGTGCTCTTACTGGCAGTTTGTTTGAAAGCTTACGCTTTGTTTACGTTAACTGCTTGAGGTCCACGATCAGAATCTTCCACGTCGAAAGTTACTGCTTGACCTTCTTCTAAAGTTTTGAATCCTTCACCTTGGATCGCTGAAAAGTGTACAAATACGTCTGTACCGTCTTCGCGAGAGATAAAACCAAACCCTTTTTCAGCATTGAACCATTTTACTGTACCTTGTTCCATTATAAAAAAACCTCCTCGTGCATAAGCACTTAATTATGTGTAACATTGCCTTTGTGCGATAGAGGCCTAACGTGCGTTTCAACATCTATTCAGCAAACAAAATTACAATAATATTTTACACTTGCCCGTATTTTTTTGCAAGACAGACGATTAGACAATTCACCTTTATTTTTAATAATGTTCGCAAATTAGCCGTTGTGTCAGCAAATTTCTTGATGCCAGAGGCCTTCTTCTCGCAAACTAACATAGGCATTGTCGCCAATAATTAAATGATCCAGTAGTTCGATCCCCATCAAGTCTCCGCACTTGATCAAGCGGCGTGTAAACAGCAGATCTGCCTCTGAGGCTTGGGGACTACCGCTGGGATGGTTGTGAACGACGATCACTCGTGCGGCACTGTAGCGTACCGCCCAATGAAAAATCTCCCGTGGGTGAGCGATCGACTGATTCAACGATCCGATGAAGATCGTCTTTTTTTGAATGATCTCATTTTTGGTATTCAAATAAATCCCTAGCAAGTGCTCCTGACGAAAGTCTTTTAATTCTTGGATCAGCTGATGAGCGATCGCCATACTGGAGTTGATCTTGCCGTACTTTGGTTGAACAGACCGCTGGATCCGCACACCTAATTCAATCATCGCTTTGATCTCGATGGCTTTGATTTGTCCGACGCCGCGAATTTCTTGTAATTCATCGATTGTCGCTTCTTTTAATTCATACAATTCTTCAAAACGATTCAAGACACTAGCCGCTAATTCCAAGACATTTAGGGGCCGTGAGCCAGTCCGCAACAAAATTGCCAACAGTTCTTGGTTCGAAAGGGCATCAACCCCATATTGCACTAAGCGCTCTCGTGGAAACGAGCTTTGGGGAATCTCTGTTTCATTGATCATAAAAAAACTCCTTTGCGTCGGTCTAATAAAAGATACGCAAAGGAGAGAGTATTTCATGAATAAGATGCGCAAAAAATCACAGTTAAATCGAAAAAGCCGTTTCTAGAAAATCTGGGACATCCTCTAGTGAAGGCAAGACTTTCAAGACTTTTTCTTCAATGATGGTCGTCGGCGCGATCAAATCGGGAATCATAATGACTGAGATCCCTGCCCCATGAGCAGCATGAATACCGTTAGCCGAATCCTCAAGGATCACCAATTCTTCTTTTGGTACCGCCAGTAATGCATGAGCTTTTTCAAAAATCTCAGGATCTGGTTTTGCCCGTGTGACATCATCAAAGCAGACGATCTTAGGAAATTCCGCCGTTAAGCCTGCTGCTTCCAGCAAGGTGTCGATCACTTTGCACTGGTTGCTAGAGGCCAACACTCGAGGAATCTTTTTCTCATCAAGATAATGCAATAACTCGTGGATCCCTGGCTTCAATTCAGCCTCGCCCCGTTGGAACATTTCCAACGTTTGCTGAAAAGCCGCTTGAATAAATTCTTCAATCATCTGATGACCAAAGGCTTCATCGAATCTCTCATGATAAGCTGCCCAGACTTCTTCATCCGAAACACCTACATAGGCTAGGTATAACTCTTTTGTATAGGGAATACCCATTTGATCAGCCACGATTTGAGTCGCTTGGTAATAAAGCAGCTCCGTGTCAAAAATCAAGCCGTCCATATCGAAAATCACACCACGTAACTTAGCCATTTCTTCCTCCTATTGCCAACAACAATTCACGAACTTCTGAAACAAAATACAAGGATCCTGTCACCAGCAGCAAATCTTCATTGGTCATTTTTTCTAATAATTCTGCCAAGCCAAACTGCCATAAAGAAACGGTTGAGATTCGTTTTTCATCGAGTTCCTGATAGCCGTCTGCCAAATGCAGTGCTTTGGGAAAATCGAAGGTCGTTAAATAAATCTCGGCTTGGGGAATCGATAGCAATTGCTGAAGCATCTCATTGACGTTTTTGGTTTCAAGCGCTGAAAACAGTACATGGATGCGATAGTCGCTGAACTCTTCTTTCATCGTATCTACTAAACGAGCCATGGCGTGTACGTTATGGGCACCATCGATAATCACTAGTGGCTCACTACTGATTCGTTCCATCCGGGCGGGCCAATAGGCTTTTCGCAAGCCATTGCGAATCTCTTTGGCTGAAAAGGGCAGTTGCCGCAGGTCGCAATACAGGCTGTATAATTGGATCGCAACACCGGCATTTTCTGGTTGATGGCGGCCTAACATCGGTGTTTTCAAGCCTTTGATTTTGCCATGCTCATTTTCAAAATCAAATAATTCTCCCCATTCTTCATCGGGACGACGATAGGTCACACGGTACTCTTGCCCTGCATGATAAGCAGGTGCCTGTGCTTCTGTAGCTTTCAAATCGATCACCGAAAGCGCACTTTCAACGATATTGCCAGTAACAAGGGGTGTTTGCGGCTTGATGATCCCTGCCTTATGGGCAGCGATCGCTTCAATGGTATCCCCTAAGACATCCATGTGATCCATGCCGATCGTCGTGATCGCGGTCAAAATAGGAGAAATAACGTTGGTACTATCTAAGAGTCCCCCTAAGCCAACTTCAATAATCGCAACATCGACCTTTTTTTCTTCAAAATAGCCTAATGCCATAGCGGTAATGATCTCGAACTGGGTAATGCCCGTCAACGTTTCATCGCGATCAATTTCAGCAACCAGCGGCTGGATTTTTTCCACCCAAGCGACCAAGTCCTCATCTGATATAAATTGTCCGTTGATTTCAATTCGTTCATTGAACGCTTCAATGTGTGGGGAAGTAAAGGTCCCCACTTGCTGCCCAGCTTCTTCTAAAAGACTGCGCAAATAACTGACGGTCGATCCTTTGCCATTCGTACCGGCGATATGGATCATGGTCACCTTTTTTTCAGGATTACCCATCCGTTTTAATAATGCTTCGACACGCATCAATCCAGGTCTTTGCCCAAATGTCAAACGCGAATGGATCCACGCTGTTGCTTCTTCGCTTGTCATCTCGCTCACCTCGCTCCTATTTTAACAAAAAATGAACGGCTTTCCCAATTTCTTTCCTTTAAACGAGAAAATTGTTCGCCCTGTTTCTATTGAATAAGCAAAAACAAGCATCTCCGAAAGATGCTTGTTTGCGTGTGATGTGCTCATCCTATTGGATTGTGCGTAATTGTTCGATCCGTTCTTGAACGGCTTTTTGTTTTTCAAGATAATCGGCTTCTTTGCTGCGTTCTTGTGCCACGACTTCCTCAGGCGCATTGGCAACGAAGCGTTCGTTCGCCAGTTTGCCTTGTACCCGTTGAACTTCTTGGGTGAACTTCGCTAGTTCTTTCTCCAAACGCGCGATTTCTTCTTCAATGTTGATCAACCCAGCTAGTGGCAAGTAGATCGTCGCACCTGATAGGATGGCAGACATCGCCAATTCAGGGGCTTGCAAGCTGTTAGAGATTTCTAGTTCTTCTGGATTACAGAAGCGTTCGATATAGTTTTTGTTAGCAATCAAGAATTCTTCGATTTCAGGCTCATTTGCTTGGATCAGCAAAGTGATTGGTTTCGAAAGTGGTGTATTTACTTCTGCTCGGATGTTTCGAACCGAACGAATCAATTCTTTCAACACTTCCATCCCTTGCGCCGCTTTTTCATCCGTCCATTCTGGAGCCACTTGTGGATACTCAGCAACGACTAATGATTCCCCTGTATGCGGCAGCTTGCTCCAGATTTCTTCTGTAACAAATGGCATGATTGGGTGCAACAAGCGTAAAATTTGATCAAGAACATGGACTAAGATGCTCTTGTTAACTTGTTTCGCTGCTTCATTGTCACCATATAACGTTTCTTTCGACATTTCAATGTACCAGTCACAGAAATCATCCCAGATAAAGTTATATAATTGACGACCTGCTTCACCAAATTCGAAGCGTTCAAAAAGGTCAGTGACTTTTTCAATCGTTTCATTCAAGCGCGTCAAGATCCAACGATCCACCACTGATTTTTCACCAGAAAAATCAATGTCTTCTGCAGTCATTTCGCTGACATTCATTAAGACAAAACGGGAAGCATTCCAAATTTTATTGATGAAGTTCCAAGCAGCATCCATTTTCTCATAGCTGAAACGCACGTCTTGTCCCGGTGCAGAGCCATTTGATAAGAACCAACGCAATGCATCAGCGCCGTATTGTTCAATGACTTCCATCGGATCGATCCCGTTTCCAAGAGACTTACTCATTTTGCGACCTTGTTCATCACGGATCAATCCGTGGATCAAGACATTTTCAAATGGTCGTTTGCCAGTAAATTCCAAGCTTTGGAAAATCATACGGCTTACCCAAAATGCGATAATGTCATAGCCAGTCACTAATGTATTCGTTGGGAAGTAGCGTTGGAAATCTTCATTGTTTTCATCTGGCCACCCCATCGTTGAAAACGGCCATAAAGCAGAACTAAACCATGTATCCAATACGTCTGGATCTTGCTGCCAATTTTCGGCATCTGCTGGCGCTTCAAGTCCTACATACATTTCCCCCGTTTCTTTGTGGTACCAAGCTGGGATTTGATGGCCCCACCACAACTGACGAGAGATAACCCAGTCATGGACATTTTCCATCCAACGTAAGAATGTTTGGTTGAAACGTGGCGGATAAAAGTCCACCGCATCGTCGGTTTCTTGGTTGTCGATGGCTTGTTTTGCTAATGGTTCCATTTTTACGAACCATTGTGTCGATAAACGAGGTTCGACTACTACGCCTGTCCGTTCTGAGTGACCTACGCTATGGACCATTTTTTCGATTTTGATCAGACGACCTAACGCTTCTAAATCTTTCACGATTTGCTTGCGAGCAGCAAAACGATCCATGCCTGCATAGGTACCTGCTAAGTCATTCATTGTTCCGTCATCATTCATGACATTGACCCGTGGTAGGTCATGGCGGTTACCGACCTCGAAGTCATTCGGGTCATGGGCAGGAGTGATTTTTACGACCCCTGTTCCAAATTCTTGGTCCACGTACTCATCAGCGATGATTGGGATCTCTTTATTGACCAAAGGCAAGATCACTTTCTTACCAATCAATGCTTGATAGCGTTCATCTTCTGGATGAACCGCGACTGCTGTATCCCCCAACATCGTTTCTGGGCGAGTCGTTGCGATCTCCACCACGCCGCTGCCATCCGCTAATTCGTAAGACATGTGGTAAAAAGCACCTTCGATGTCTTTGTGGATCACTTCAATATCAGATAATGCCGTGCGGGCTTGCGGATCCCAGTTGATGATGTACTCGCCACGATAGATCAAGCCTTTTTCATATAGCGTCACGAAAACTTTACGAACCGCTTCGGATAATCCATCATCTAATGTGAACCGTTCACGGCTATAGTCTAGGGATAACCCTAGTTTCGCCCATTGTTCCCGAATGTGACCGGCATATTCTTCTTTCCAATCCCATACTTGTTCAACAAATTTTTCCCGACCAAGGTCATAGCGAGAAATTCCTTGTTCCCGCAGCTTTTCTTCTACTTTGGCTTGGGTAGCGATCCCGGCATGGTCCATTCCTGGCAGCCATAAGGTGTCATACCCTTGCATCCGTTTTTGACGAATGATGATGTCTTGTAACGTGGTATCCCAGGCATGACCTAAGTGCAATTTTCCTGTTACGTTTGGTGGTGGAATCACGATAGAATAAGGTTTTGCTTCTTTGTTGCCGCTTGGTTTAAAACGGTCATGCTCTAACCAATCTTGGTAACGCCCGGCTTCTACTTCTTGGGGATTGTACTTGGTGGATAGATTCTCAGTTTCTGTCATAGTTGGTCCTCCTAAAGTTACGTTTTTTAAACGTAATGGTTGGTGTGGTTTTTTGGTGCCTGTTGCTGGGTAAAGCGCGAAAATGTTTGAATCGTTCAGGATGAGTGCAGTGGTAGAGATGATTATCCGTTGTTTGTTGACGCCTCGTTTGTTGTTCGTAAAAAGTACGTTTCTTACAGAGGTCATGGCTCACTTCCGTGATCCTCTATTGTGTCTTAGGGCCTTTGGCAACCGATCTAGCTCGCTTCGTGAACCAATTTTGGTGACTTCGAGTACTGTTCATCATCTGCTCTGTCCCTCTTTGTGGGCCAGTCGCAGTGATTCACAGCAAAAAGCGCCCTAATGCCGAGGCATTAGGGCGCTGATACGCGGTACCACCTAAATTGCAGATTGCTCTGCCACTTTGACGTGAGGTAACGTTCACGACGCGCTTGATCTTACTGTGCGGCTTTGTCTGCAAGAAACAAACCGTGGTTCGGATCAAAGACCTTCAAGCTACCTTTTCAGTGTCTGGGGAAGTCTTGCACCGACCGACTTCTCTCTGACCGCCAGGGTCACTGATACTCCTCTTGAACATTGTCTTGCTATCATAGATTCTTGTTTCATCTTGCTACATTCTACAATGAACTTTTTTGAAAGTCAATCAGAGGTTTGCTTTCGCCGCATCAATGGCTGCTTGATAATCCGGTTCGTGGGAGATCTCAGGCACGATCTCAACATGTTGAATCACGCCTTCACGGTCTAAAACGAAAATTGCTCGGGCAAAATGACCGAAGTCTGGGATCATGATTTGATAGGCCTCACCGAAGGTATTCGCCGGATCATGAAGCATGATCATGTCGACGCCTTCTTGGCCGCACCATTGTGCTTGTTCTTCTTTTGTATTGTTAGAGATCGTTACAAAATTTATATCATCCAATTGACTTGCTTCTTGGTTGAAACGCTTGGTCTGCAACGCACAGACACGTGTCACGATATCGGGAACCACGCTGATGATCGTTGGTTTTCCTAAAAAATCAGTCAGTGTATATTCCTTGTCCTCTAAACTTTTCAAGCGAAAATCAGCTGCTTTATCCCCTACTTTTGGTTGGTTGCCGGGCATCTCATAAACCGTTTCTTTGCGTGTAACTTGCATATCATCTCTCCTATAGCATTTTCTCCCAGTATAAGAAAGATTGTCAAAAAACGAAAAGGATTTGCTCAGACTTTCGATTTTTGCGAGTAGGTCGTATCAAAAAAAATCAATGTTTGCAATTCTGTCGTCAAATCAATGTATTGGATATTGACGTCTTTTGGCACGATGACGGGATCAGGGGCAAAATTTAAAATTGCTGTGATCCCAGCATCTACGATCGCATCGATCGCCATTTGTGAATAACGGCTAGGAACGGTCGAAATCGCTACGGTGATTCCTTTTTCTGCTACGACTTCCGCCAATTGGTCCATTCCATAGACATAACGTCCACTAATGGTCTGGCCAATTATTTCTGGATCATTGTCAAAAACCGCGATGACGGAAAGATTTTCATTTCTGCGAAAATTGTTGTTAGCTAACGCTTTTCCTAAATTTCCATAACCAATCAAGGCAATTTTTTTCTCCTCATTGGTTTCTAAAATATAGCTCAAAACCTCAATCAAATAAGGAACATCATAGCCATACCCACTTCTGCCTAATTCTCCTAAATGAGAAAAATCTCGGCGGATCGTGGCTGAAGGAACTTGCGTGATTTCTGCAAACTCTTTTGATTTGATTCGCTGAACACCAGAGGCATCCAGTAATTTTAAATGTCGTAAATAAGCTGGCAAACGTTTTGCCGTTGCTTTCGGAAGTTTTTTATCTCTTAGTGCTTCCATCCTGTCCACCCTCCTTGTTAAATGATTCACATATTGAGTGTAGCATGTTCCATTTTCAATAGCAAGAAAATATTCACAAACTCTCTCACTCGATGAAAAACGACCACAAATGTTCCCTAACAGTTGTGGTCGTAGTTTAAAAAAGAAACTTTATTATAAGAATTCAGCGAATTCGGTTGCTATTTTTTCTTGATTTGCCGTGATTACTTCTAGTTTCAACCCAGCCATCGCACGTTCCATCATCCCTTCGATATCGAGACGCTCTTCATATTGATGTACTTTATCCAGTCTTGGGCGTGTCTTTGGTTGAGGGGGGGCAAAGATTGTGCAGCAATCCTCAAATGGTTGAACCGACAATTCAAAAGTATCAATGGCTTCGGCAACTTCAATGATCTCCAATTTATCCATCGTTGCCACTGGGCGCACGATTGGCGTATTGGTTACTTCATTGATGGCGACCATGCTATGCAAAGTTTGTGAAGCGACTTGTCCTAATGATTCACCATTTAAGATGATCAAGCCATGACGAGCTTCCCGAATCGCATCTGTCAAACGCAGCATCATCCGACGGGTGATGGTCATCCAATAGCCTTGTGGCACACGGTTTTTGATTTCTTCTTGGATTTCCGTAAACGGAACTTCGATAAATTGGATGCTTCCCACATAAGGCGCAAGCTTCTTAGTTAAATCTTTGGCTTTTTGTAATGCTTGTTCACTCGTATAAGGAGGACTTGCAAAATGGACTGCTTCGATCTCAACACCGCGTTTCATGGCAAAGTAGCCTGCAACGGGCGAATCGATACCACCAGAAAGCATCAACATTCCCTTACCGCTGGTGCCAACGGGTAAGCCGGCTGCTCCTTGGATCGTTTCATAGGACAGATAGGCGCCATCGACCCGTATTTCCACCCGCAGATTGATGTCTGGTTTTTTCATTTGGACTTTGATATCAGGAAAACGGTCGATCACCGCATTACCTAAGGTCAAATTCAACTGGTTGCTATCTTGCACAAACGAGTGATCGCTGCGCTTAGCTGTGATTTTGAAGGTCTCAACACCGGTGTAGATCTCTGCCATAACGTCTTGAACGGCTTTCTTTAATAACTCAATGTCTTTTTCAACCCGAATACTAGGGGAAAAGTTTTGAATCCCAAAGACTTTTTGCAGCTTAGGAATGATCTCTTGGCTGTTTTCACCGTTCAATAGCAAGTGCATGCGATCTCGCTCGGCATGAACTTTGACATGGGGATAATCGGCTAAGGTACGTTTGACGTTTGAAGCTAATTGCATAATAAAACTACGACGATTTTTGCCCTTTGTTGACAGTTCGCCGTAACGAACCATGATTTCTGAATAATTCACGAGAAAACTCCTTTGATTTGGATTGATTTTATAGTGCTATGTCGTGCTCAATTGATTTTCGAAAATTTTTGGTACAACTGGTGGAAGACGATTAGAAACTGCTCGACTTCTGCCATTGTATTGCTCTCATCTAAACTGATACGAACAGCGGATGTCGCTAACTGTTCCGGAACGTGCATCGCATGAAGCGTACTGCTGGCCATCTTTTTACGAGAGGAACAAGCGCTCGTCGTCGAAAGATAGATCTGCTTTTCTTCAAATGCATGGACTAAGACTTCTCCTCTGATCCCTTTTAATGAGAAACAAAGTATATGTGGCGCAAACCCTTCAGTGCCAGAAAAAAGCGTGACTTTCTCATAGCCAGCCAGTGCTTCTTGCAAATAGCCTTTTAATAATTGAACATGGTTCGGCTTTTCAGCCTTGTGTTCCGTCGCTAAACGCAGGGCTTTTGCCATGGCAACGATTGCTGGTACATTTTCGGTACCGCTGCGCTGGTTTTGCTCTTGCCCACCGCCAGTCATCAATGGCGCCAACTTACGACCTTGTTTCCAATAGATAAATCCGGCGCCACGAGGTCCGTGAAATTTATGTGCAGAGAACACGGCAAAATCGACTCGCTCATTGAACCATTGCTCTTGCGGGACCTTTGTGATGGCTTGGACGGCATCTACATGGAAATGGATCGTTGGGTAGTCCGCCAACACGGTTGCGATCTCATGGATCGGTTGAATCGATCCTACCTCATTATTGACCGCCATCACCGAAACCAAAATCGTTTCTTTGCGAATCATGTTTGCTAATTCTGACACGTTGACAAAGCCTTGCGCATCAACAGGGACCACACTGACCTCAAATCCTAATTCGGCTAATTGAGCCGCTGTTTCACTGACGGCAGGGTGTTCAATACTGGAAATAATCAGGTGATTCCCATAGGCTTTTTTCGCTAAAGCAGTCCCTTTGATGACCCAGTTGTCTCCTTCGGTCCCCCCACTGGTAAATGCGATCTCTTTGGAAGAAACGTTTAACAGATCGGCGACCTGCTGACGTGATTGTTGTAGCAGGCGATTGGCTTGATTTCCTAAATCATGCAGGCTTGAGGGATTGCCGATGATTCGCTGACTGACTTGGACATATGTATTTAAAGCTTGTGGATAAATAGCGGTTGTTGCACTGTTGTCAAAATAGATCAATGATAGGACCCTTTCTCTAAAAAAATTCTTTCCCATTATAACTGCTCTTGGGCTGAGTTTCAAGGTGACTCGCTGGCTTTGGCTTTATTTAAAGGAAACTTTCCCTTCCTTCGTAAGCGTTAATCATGCAGCGAGCCATTCTTTCCATGAAAAAAGCCAGTCAGTTTTTCACTGCTGGCTTTCGTATTATACTAAGTCGCGGTTATTGAAGTAGAAGTTTTCGATCCTTTTGAAGGCACCTGGTTCTACTCGTTCCAACGCTGTGCCGATTTCATCTAGCGCATCTTGATAGCGATATTCTTTACTGAACAAGTAAAGTGATTTGTCGATCGCTGCCTTGATATCTGGATGAGAATGACGATAACGGTTGGCATATTGCATCATTTGCTCAGTCAATGCCGCAGCATCCACCAAGTCTTTCGTTTGTTCATCTAAAAGATCAAGATCTTCTTCACAGACAGAAACCAATTTATTGATTTCTTGCATGTTGATGCGAATCTTGTTCAATTCTTTGCCTAGTTCTTCCACCCGATCTGTTGCCACGAAGAAGAATTCTAAGTACTCACCTGGCAAACCAGGTAAGCGTTGCTTCTCAACAAACCGCTTCAAGTTGCGTAGACGGAATTCGAAGCTTTCCACTTTTTCTTGTGCAACTTTTTCGCCACGACGTAATTCCGCAAGGGAATCATCGATTTCGACTTGCTGGCTTTCCACATCATCCAAAATCTTGTAGGCATCTTTGTAGAAGCTTTGCACTTCTGAATAAGGAATTTCGTGCTTTTCTAATTGTGGTAGGTACTCGTTATTGCGACGAGCCAATTCGTCGACTTCCGTTTGGAAACCACGGACGCGACCTAATTCATTATGATTCAATGTATAGCTTTGTGCCGTATGATCCAACTCGATCAACAACTGACGGTTGTTCTTCGTTGCGTGGTCAATATAGTCTTCAATGATTTGGCGATTTTTCATGACATATTTCTTGGCATTGATCTCACGTTCCATCACCGTATACAAGGCATCGATATCACTTGCAGTATCACGACTTGCCACTTCAACGGAAGCGACTTCTGTTTTCGCTAGATCGTTCATGGAGTTTTCAACTCGTTTTTTCACACGGTTGATTTCTTCTTGGAAGTTTGCTTCTGGGAACACATATTTTTGTTCTAATAATTTTTTGTAGCCATCTTGGATTTCTTTCAACTGATCTGGGAAGGTACGGTTTAATTCTTCGTAGGCCGCTGGGATCCGTTTCATTAAGTCTTCTACTTCATAGGTGTGTTTTTCTGCTTGGTCTAACACTTCCCGTGCTTCCACAGGATCGCCTGAAGTATTTAAGGTAACAAATTGGGTGAACTCAATTTCAATGTTTTTGATTTGTTTTTGCAGCTCATTGTAAGCAGGACCGAATTCTTCGCCTTGATCCCGTAACTTCTTCTTCAAGTCTTCGTAAACGTCCAACGCTTTTTGGACTTCCAGTGAATTTCGTTCTTCACTTTCTCGTAATTCTTTCAAGCCGGCGCGAATCTCTTCTACTTGGCGTTCCATCTCATCCATGGTCGCTTCCGCTTGAACGATCGCCCCTTTTGCTTTGAAAAAGCGGATGCGTTCGTTTAGTTCTTCCACTTCAAAGATTTGACTCTCAAGTTCAGCAAAAGATTTTGTGGAGATATCTGTCCATTGTTGGTTCCACTCACGAAAGGTATTTTGACTTTGACCAACCAAGTGCATTCTTTTTACTTCATCGACTTCTTCGATCACCGGTAAGTCAAACAGATTTTCTTTGCGTTTTTCCAAGTCATTTAGCTTTTCTTGGTTTTTCTTCCGCATGAAAAAGCCAATTGCATACAAGACCGCTGCGATGATGATGATGGCAATGACAATTCCAAAGATGATATTAGTTCCCATTTTGTGGTTCCTCCAATTTTCAAATATACATGTTTCGTCTAAAATCTGCTGATCAGCAGATTGATTGATAAGTTCATTGAGTATAAAAAGGACAGACAGTCCCTTTATAAAAAAGCATCTACGCTAGATTATAGCATAAAGAAAAAAATCAAGCATTAGATTGAGGCAAAAAAGATCGACTTTTTTCGCATCGAATAAAATCATTCACGGCTTTTCCATCGATAATGAAAACAAATCGTGAAATTTACATCAACAAGTGACTTTTTTTCTGATTTTTCCGATTTTTTTCAAGAAACCGCTTGATTTCTCCCTATTGAAACTGTACTCTAGTAAAAAGCTTGAACAGGAGTAATGTCAAATGAAAGTAGCGAAATTCGGAGGCAGTTCCCTTGCCTCAGCCGAACAAGTCGAAAAAGTTGTTGCGATAATTGAAAGTGATCCTAAAAGACGGTTTGTTGTTGTTTCAGCGCCTGGTAAGCGTTCCAGCGACGATCAGAAAGTCACCGATCTGTTACTAGCAGTCTGTACCCGTCTGTCTGCCCAAGAAGAAATCACTGATTTAATCGAAGAAATCTATGCCCGCTATACAGCGATCGCCGCCCCCTTTGGTATCGAACAAGTCCATTTAGACCGCATCTGGCAATCATTGGCGGCTTTTCAAACACTGCCTACTCAAGACAATCCGCATCTTTATGATACGGTCTTGGCAAGCGGCGAAGACAACAATGCCAAATTGATCGCAGGGATTTTACAAAGCCGTGGATTAGCTGCTCGCTACATGAATCCACAAGAACTTGGGTTGCTGGTGACGGATGAACCCCAAAACGCCCGTATCTTGAACAAATCGTACGCTAAGATCGCACAATGGCGCGATAGTCCTGAAATCTTAGTGATTCCTGGCTTCTTTGGTTACACAGAAGCCGGCGAAATCTGTACCTTCTCTCGAGGGGGATCTGATATTTCTGGTGCCATCGTGGCGGCTGGTCTGCAAGTAGAATTGTACGAAAACTTTACCGATGTCGATGGGATTTTTTCTGCTCATCCAGGCTACGTTCATCATCCAGAGTCCATCAAAGAAGTGACTTACCGAGAAATGCGGGAGCTGTCTTATGCCGGCTTTACTGTTTTGCACGATGAGGCGTTGATGCCTTCATACCATGCGAAAATTCCCGTGGTGATCAAAAACACCAATAACCCAAGTCATCCCGGCACCTTGATCACCAACCAAAGAGACAATTTGGATCAGCCGGTGATCGGCGTTGCCAGTGACGAAGGCTTTTGTATGATCTATATCCGCAAATACTTGATGAACCGCGAAGTTGGGTTCACGTTACGGGTCTTAGAGATTTTCCGGGAATTTGATTTAAATTATGAACACATGCCTTCAGGAATCGATGATATCTCGATCATTATGCGCTCCAACCAGTTGAATCCAGTATTGGAAGAAGAACTGCTGCGCAAGATCGCCTACGAGATCGATCCCGATGAACTGCGAATGACCCACGATCTATCCATGGTCGTCGTCGTTGGTGAAGGGATGCGTCAAAGAGTCGGGATCACTGCCGACAGTACCGCTGCCCTTGCGCGAAAAAATATCAACTTAGAGATGATCAACCAGGGGTCCTCTGAGGTCAGCATCATGTTCGGCATCCACAAAGAACAAGAAAAAGCCGCTGTCAGAACCCTTTACTACACTTTCTTTGATTAAACCAAACGTGCCAGTTGCACCACTCCTTTTGCTAATAAGCAATCGGAACGGGCAACTGGCACGTTTCTTTATTATGGCTCTTCGACATTTAGTGTTGGTAGAGAAAAATACAACTGAGAATTTAGTCATAACCAGTTAGGCAGCGTGCTTAACTGGTTTTTGTTTTACTTGGAAGATTAAGCCTTGAATGAGATAAATTCTTGCTCGAAAGTCGTGGAAATTTCGATAGCCGTAGGCTACTCGTTTTATCACTTTTATCTTGTTGTTTGTTCCTTCTAATGCCCCATTACTATACCTGGTTTTTAAAGCATATTGAATCCCTGATTTGTATTTATTTAAAAACGTCAGCTTCTTACAAAACCATTGTGGGAGGCGTTGATCTAAGCTGTTGATCGTATCGAAAAAGCTTTGGCTGTCCTTGTGTTTAAAGTGATAGAGGAGGAGCTGACAAGTCTCGTAAGCCCTTGTTAATTGCTCGTCATAACTCAAAAGTTCATCGACGATCGCTTTTTGCGTCATTGGTCTACGAAAGGATCGATCATATTGATAATTGGAACTATCCAGATCATAGGCATGCTTAAGGAGTAATTTCCAGAATCGCTTCAATCGTCGATACTTTGTCGGTTCCGTTTTTTGAAAGCTGTTCATTGTTTTAATTCGCAACTGGTTTAACGCACGAGTGATTTGTTGGACAATGTGAAAGCGATCGGTCACGATTTTTGCGTTTGGGAAGACCGCCTTTACAAGTTCAAAATAAGGGGCATTCATATCCATCACGACGTATTTCACGTTCGCTCGTGCTTTTCGGGTGAATTTAAGGAAATATGGTTTTAAGAATGCAAGGCGACGATTCTCCAATACACCGATCAATTGTTGGGTCTGCCCATTCATAAAGACAAAACTCATTTTTCCGCTGCAGGACTTCATTGATTTGAACTCATCAAAACAAAGGACCGAAGGTAACGTATCAAAACGAGGATGATACGTTTTTAAACAGGTGTGTAGGACACGCAGAACGGTTACGTCAGAGACAAAATAGCGATCGGCAATTTCTTTTCTTGTTGTATTCTTGGCCAGCTCCAAGGCGATTTGAATCTTTAATTCTTTTGAAAGATAGCAGTTTTCATCCACCAAGTTTGTCTGAGCATTGAATGTCGACTGACATTCTTTACAGTAAAAGCGTGTACGTACCAAGCGTAATTCTGTTTTTGTTGCTCGATAAGGCAAAAGTTGGACTTTTGTTTTGTGTGAGCCATTCTTGATGATTTGTCCTTCATTTTTGATGCCACATTTACGGCAATGGCTTGGTATATAGCTAAGTTTGGCATGGATAAGATTGGTGCGAAACCCCTCTTCTTCTATAGTCTCTAACCATTCTTCTGTTAAACCTAACAATTTTCTAGTACAATGATCCATGGAGATATCCTTTCTTGGTTTGGTTTTGTTTTAGACGACTAAATTCTACCAGTTAGGCTATCTCTTTTTCTATCTTTTTTTACAAAAAAAGTGTTGGTAGAAAATCCGTAGATTTTCCACCAACACTAAATATTGTAGAGCCTTTATTATTCTGACGATTCTTGGGCTTGCGCTTGTTTTTGTGCCAATTGGCGTTTGATTTCTGCCTTGATTCGCGGTTCAGGAGCAAACCGTTCTTCCCAATCGCTAGGCTTCATGACTTTGTGGGTCTCAGGATCATAATGGGGCTGCCCATCTGGGAAAAGTTTCCCCATGTTGGCGTCATGAACGATAGCCAGGATCGGCGCTGGATCGACCCCTACCAGTGAAAAAGAGCCATAGGTAAAATACAGCAGATCACAGAGCGCATCGACTTGTTCTACTAGAGAATCACTGACAGGCTGTTGTTTGGCAGCCAGCTTGGCTTGGGCTTGATCAATTGCTTGATGCAAATGGGTCAACCCTGCTTGAAAGGTCTCTTCGTCATTGTTGCTGGCAGCATAAAGGAACTCAACTAATTCTTCAATTTTAAAACCAGCACGAAACTGGGCTTTTTCCGCTGAAAAAGCTTGTGGATATGGCGGTCGTGTTGGATCAAAGGTTTTATGAAACTCTTCCGTCATTTCAAATGGACTCATTTCTCTCGCTTCTTTCTGCTTTTTCTAATGGTTCTGTTTCATGGTTCTGCGCTGTCTCCTACGTTGCTTCATGGATTGGCTACACCTTGTTTATTTTTTTTAATTCAATCCCTTGCTTGGGCATCCTCGGCAATGATCCCAAAATGGATCAAGGCTTTCTTGATGCCGTCATGATCGTTGGTGTCCGTCACAAAGTCAGCACTGGCTTTGGTGATGGGCTGGGCATTGCCCATCGCAACCCCGATCCCCACACCTTCTAACATTTCCACATCATTAAAATGATCCCCAAAGGCCATCGCTTCTTCCATCGCGATCCCTTCATAGGCCAAAAATTCTTTGATCCCTTTGATTTTCGAACCGTTTTTCGGCACGATATCAACAGAATAGGCATTGGATCGCTTAAAATCACATTGCGGCAGCTTGGAGCGTAATTTTTCGCGCTCTGATTCAGGGCTCAGCATAATGCACTGATAGATTGGCTCTCGTAAAATGTCCAATGATTCATAACGTTTGGCGTTGCGATTGGGACTGAAGCGCTGCAAGACTTTCTTTAAAAAGCCGACGGGAAATTTTTTCGGTACATAGCGCAAATAGCGCTGCATGACGGGTGATTGGCTTAAACGGATCGTCAAGCTGCCAGCCACTTGCGTTTCTCCGCCAAACATGACTTGACGATAATTTTCATCGGCGTATTCTACGATCGCTTCCAGCGTTTGTTTTGGAAAAGGTTTGGCATAAATCAAGGTTTCCTTCGTGTAAACATATTGGCCGTTATAGGTGATAAACATGTCTAACGACAAGTAATCGATCACCTTCTCTAAATCAACCGGACCACGTCCGGTGGCAATGCCGCAGAGGACGCCATTGGCTTGGGCTTGTTTGATGGCTTCACGGGTACTGGCAAGCGCCTTGCCGTTACTGGCAATCAGTGTGCCATCAATATCAAAAAAGATTGCTTTTATCATATGACTCCTCAAAATAATTTCAACTGATTAGGATTTAATGCTTCGTAATCGATCTGCAGCGCATCGATCAATGCGCGAGCATTGTCAGCGGCGTCACGACCGGCATTATTATTGAAGACCACTGCGACTTCTTTGGCATTGGCTTCGATGGCTTGAATCGCTTGTTTTAACTCCGTTAGTTCGGCTTGGTCATAGCGATACAAGGTCCGCAGATTTTTGGCATCTGGCCCCGTCGCTGTCCAGCCGCTGTCGTTGCGTCCATGAAAACGGCACAGGACAAACGCAGGATTGGTCACGGTTGGATCAAGGGGAATCGTGGTCGATAGCTTTTTCGGCTGATCAACGACTACTAAGGAAAACTGTTTTCGCTTCATATAATCGATCATTCCCGGATACAGTTTCGGCTGATACCAGCTGCTGTCTCTCAGCTCAATCGCCACTGGGTAACCCGCAAACCATTCTCGCACTTGATCTAAATAGGCGACATTTTCTTTCGTACATTTAAAGCTGTTGGGAAATTGCGCCAATAGGCAAAACAGTTTGCCCGCTTCTACCATTGGCGCGATCGCTTCTTTATAAAGCTGCAGCGCTTCGGTCATGGTCAACTGATCTGGCAAATCCCCTTGGGTGGTCACACTTTGATGGACTTTCAACACAAAGCGGAAATTTTCGGGAATCTGGGTCAACCAATTGCGCACGTCTTTTTCTTTTGGCAAAAAATGATAGGTGGTATCCAGCTCAACTAACGGAAAATAACGGGCATACTCAAATAATTTCGAGTTTTTTCTTTGCACGAGACTGCCATGTTCACTAAATGTGGTACAACCAATTCGAATCATTTTTTCCCATCGCTCCTTGTTTTCTTATTTTAATAGTATACAATAGTTTTGAGTTAAGAGTAAATAAATCATTGCAGGTGATGAAAAAATGAAACGAATTCTCGTGTTGCACACTGGCGGCACCATCGCCATGAAAGAAGATACCCTGACAGGCGGCGTCAGCCCCGATGTCAGCAATCCGCTGATGGATGCACCGATCCACATTGATGACGATGTTGAATTGATCGTCGAAGACATTTTTAATATTCCCAGTCCTCATATGACGCCAAAAGAAATGCTGCAGCTGAAAGAACGTATCCAGCTGGCGCATTTAAGCGGTGTCGATGGGGTCGTGATCACTCACGGAACCGATACGCTGGAAGAAACGGCCTTCTTTTTAGATACCACGATCGGCGGTCAGTTACCGATCGTGGTGACTGGTGCCATGCGCTCAAGTAATGAAATCGGCAGTGACGGGCTTTATAACTTTGAAAGTGCGATTCGGGTCGCCAAGTCCCCCGATGCCATAGGAAAAGGTGTCTTAGTCGTCATGAACGATGAGATCCATTCCGCACGTTATGTTACGAAAACCCACACCACCAATATTGCGACGTTCCGCACCCCGACATTAGGTCCGATCGGCTTAGTCACAAAGCACCGAATCTTGTTTATGCAAGAGCTGTTAAATAACCGCCATTTGGATGTTGATCGTGTCGATGGTTTGTTTCCGATCGTCAAAGCCTATGCTGGGATGACCGGGGAATTGTTCGATGCTTTAGCCGACTCGCTGATCGATGGACTAGTGATCGAAGCTTTAGGCGCTGGCAATCTGCCGCCTCAAACCATTGAGCCTTTGAAAAAACTGATCGCTAGAAACATTCCGGTCGTCTTAGTTTCTCGCTGCTTCAACGGAGTTGCCGAGCCGGTCTATGACTACTTAGGCGGCGGGATCGAATTGCAAGCTCTTGGGGTGATTTTCTGCAATAGCATCAATAGCCAAAAAGCCCGCATCAAATTATTGATAGCGAAAAACCGTGGGTTGACCATGGATGAGCTTCCTGATTTCATGGAGAATTGACCAAACAAAAACCCTTTTGCCATTCCGTTAACGGAGGCAAAAGGGTTGTTTTATTTTTCTCGCCAAGTAAAGATGGCTTCGCAGTAAGTATCCTCACCGATCTTGATCTCGTGGATCGTTTGCAGCGGCACAGCCTCGCCGGCTTCATCGACTGTCTTTTCATTGATTTGAAAATGGCTTTCGATCAAATGGCCGTAAGCAACTTCCCGATCAAAGCGGATCGTCACTTGTGTCACTTCATGTTTTGTTAAAAACTCATAGCCTAAGACGTCCATCAGCCAATTGAAATACATGGCGTTGTTGACATGCTGATTGCTATCGATATCGTAGAAACGCACCCGATACGGCAAAAATTGTCCTTGCGTGATAGGGGTGATCTTCGGATAGCGTTTGATTCGCTTGATTTTTTCACTGCCAAAAGGCACCACGATCTCATCCGGAACACTGCTGACTTTGCGCGTCTCCGGGTCCATCAACGCAAAAACCGCTTCGATTTTGACCAATTCCGTTCCGTCTTCTGCCAATAACCAAAAGTAACGGTAGCAGAAAAACTTATTGTATTCTCTCGCCTGGGTCGCCACTTGGATCTGCTCCCCTACGCGCGGCAAACGAGTTACCGTTATATGATAGCTGGTAATGATCCAGGTCAAGCCATAACTAGCGATGACTTCCGGTCCGCGGTTTAACGCCGCACTTTGTTCTTCTGATGTCTTGATGGCAATGCCTAGCATGGCTGGAAACGTCATCGTTTGGTTGACATCACATTCATAATACGCCACTTCATGCGTGGTTTGATACTTTGCTGCCATAGTTCTAATTGCCTCCTAAAAACGACTCAATATTTCATCGACAGTTGGTCCATAACTTTCGCCAAATTGATTCAAATGGACCAATAAATAATACAATTGATACACTGGCAGTCGCTCTTTCCAATTCTCATCTAATGGATAGACTTCTTGATAGCCTTCCAAAAATTCCTGACGAAAACCGCCGAAAAGCTGGGACATCGCAATATCCATCTCTCGATCCCCATAGGCGACTGCCGCATCAAGAAACACTGGTTCTCCTTGTTGATCGAACAGCACATTCCCCCGCCAAAAATCACCGTGTAATAAAGCAGGTGTGACGCTGCGATCACGCCAATTCTCATGCAAAAATTCTTTCAAACGCAGATAAGCGGCTTCCCGTTTGGCATGCCAGTGATTACCCAGCTTCGCTAATTCGACTTGCACATCCAAACGGCAGACTGTGAAAAAATCAAGCCAATCGGTGGTTTTCGGATTGACTTGCGGCAAAAAGCCGATGTAATTGTCTTCGTAAAAACCAAAAGTCTCCTGCGTCTGCTGATGAAGCCGAGCCAAGCTTTGGCCTAAGCGCCGCTGCTGTCCTTCCCCACTATCGATCCATTCCATCAATAAAAACGCCCCCTCTTCGGTCTGACCGAGACGTTCGATTTTTGGCACCCGCACGAAAGGGGCTAATTCAGCTAAGCCGTTGATTTCTGCTTGAAAGAACATCGATGAAACATGAGGATGGGTCTTTAAAAAATAGCGATTTTCTGCTGTCGTGAAACGATACGTTTGATTGACATCCCCACCACTGATGGGCGTTAGCGAGCCGGTCATCCCGATTGCTGCGAACAATGCTTCCTCCATACGGATCTCCCTTTCTTTACTCAGTCAGTTGGGCAGTCAAGTACGCTTGTTCCTCTTTCGTCACCCCTAGTCCTTGCAGAAGATACTGATCGACCGAACCGAAATGCTGATCGATTGCAGCCAAACTTTCCTCAAGAAAACTCTCTTTGGCACTCATCAAAACCGTGATCGCCGTTAACAGCTCTTGCGGCAAATGCTGGGTCATTGGGGCAAATTTTTCTTTTAGCATTGGGGCTAGATAGCGATTGGTCGCTAAATAATCTTCTTTGATCGTCGCTGGTGCCACCGCCAACACATGCAGCAATAAAAAGGCGCCAAAGCCTGTGCGATCTTTGCCGGCGGTACAGTGGAACAAGGTTGCTCCTTCGCCTTCCGCATTGTCGATCACATGATCAAAGAACTGCCGATATTGTTGGCGGGCATAGTCGCTTTCAACAAAGTGACGGTAGACTTTTTTCATCTGCTCTTCGGCATCTTCCCCATCTTCCAAGCGCTGCTTCAAGCTTTCTGGCGACAAGGAAACCATCGTTTCGTCTTCTTTGAAAATAGGTAAAAAAAGCTGCTTTGCTGTGGCGATCGGTCGATCAGGCTGTGCATTGGCTTCAGCGATGGAGCGAAAATCAATGACCTGATTGACCCCATAGTTTGCCAGTACTGCTTGATCTGAAGCAGTCAATTCATTGATCGCCGCACTACGGATCAATTTTTTTCGTTTGATCGTCGTGCCGTTTGTCGTTTGATAGCCGCCAAGTTCTCTGACGTTTGCTGCTCGTTCTAGTTGAATCAATTGTGTCATTGCTTATCCCTCCCGCGATGTTCTAGTTAAAAGTATAGCAGAAACTTCGCTATTAAGGGCACTGAAACCTAGATTTTTCTATGAGCTGAGCTTTAACGGACAAAAAAAAGAAAGACCACACGCAGTCTTTCTTTGCTTTCGCTTGTAAAAAAATGTTTCTATTCGGCTTCGATCACGGCGGCAGAATCATCTAAGATCGAACGATCCAGTTCGTTGATACGGCTGCTGGTCACCATTCCCGCAACCATACTGTCGCTGACATTAACGAGTGTCCGTGCCATATCGATCAATGGTTCAACAGAAATAACTAAGCCTACGATGGCGATCGGCAAGTTCATTGAGCCTAAGACGATCAATGAAGCAAAGGTTGCGCCACCGCCGACACCAGCAACGCCGAATGAGCTGATCGTAACTACTGCAACTAGCAGCAGGATAAACTGCCAATCAAAGACATTGATCCCAACCGTTGGTGCAACGATCGTTGCCAACATCGCTGGATAAACACCCGCACAGCCGTTTTGACCAATCGATAACCCAAAGCTGCCTGCAAAGTTAGCCGTGGCTTCATCAACACCTAACGCTTTGGTTTGGGTTTCGATGTTCAATGGCAAGGCACCGGCACTTGAACGAGAAGTAAAGGCGAAGCTCAAGACTGGAAAAGCCTTTTTGAAATACGTTACTGGATTGACCCGTACAGCGATCAGCAATAATGAATGAACGAGTAAGACCAAAATCAAAGCGGCATAAGAAGCGATGATAAATTTCCCTAAGTTCAAGATGGCTTCAAAATCACTTGAAGCTAATACGTTAGTCATCAATGCCAAAACCCCATAAGGTGTCAGGCGCAAAACTAACGTGACGATACGCATCACGATTTTATATAAGCTGTCCATCAAATTCGCAAAAGTTTCCGCTTCTTTCGGTGATTTGCGTTTGACACCAAGAAAGGCAATCCCAACAAAAGCTGAGAAAATCACGACCCCGATCGTACTTGTCGAACGAGTACCAGCAAAGTCGGCGAAGACATTACTTGGGATGAAAGAAACGATTTGTTGTGGGATCGATAGATCTTGGACTTGTGTCGAACGTTCCGCTAATTCTGCGATCCGCGCTGTTTCCGTTGCTCCTTCGGTAAAGCTGGCACCGTCAAGACCAAAGACCATGACCATCACGATCCCGATCAAGGCAGCGATCGCCGTTGTCCCTAGCAAAGTCGCAAGAACCGTAAAACTGATCTTCTTGATTTTTTCGCTTTCTTTCATCTTGGTGAAAGCACCAACGATCGAAACGAAGATCAAGGGCATGATCAGCATTTGCAAGAGGGCCACATAGCCGCTACCGACCATCGTGATCCAGTCAAGAGCTTGCGTGACAACATCAGAGCCTGTCCCAAAAATCAGCTGTAGCACACCACCAAAAACGATCCCGACGAACAACGCCGCAAAGACCCGCGTTGAAAACTTCACGTGACGCTTTTGCAATAAGTAGAACCCATAAATAAGGGCAGCAAAAAGTAGAACAACAATAATAGTTAACAGATTTGTCATTTGAATCCTCCTTTTGTTCAATAAACATGACAAAGTCTGTCAGAGGAAGTAAAGGTTCCCAGTGACCATTCTTCAACAGTTCACTCTAATGAGACGTGTGGCATCATTAGTGACTATTCCATTTTAAAGAAGTTTGCTTCATCTTACAATAAATAAGTTCCCACTTTTCTGGGATGGTACCGCTTTTTTGTCAGTAAATAAAAAAAAACCGTTGCCACACTCCCATGCTGCTAGGATTTCTGCTTTCCTAACGGTTGGATTGCGGCAACTGGTTCGTTATTTTTTCATTTCGTCTTTTTGAAAAATTTCAGAAAATATTCAGGCAATCATTAGAAATTGCTGACTTACGCCAAAGCGCCCATTGGATCCCAAGGTGCTAAGACCGTTGGTTCTGCTTCAAAGGCAGCCAATTGTTCTGCTGTCAGGAATTCTTTGCGAACCACGATTTGATAGGTGTATTCATCCATCCATGCATCGCTCATGACGAAGAAGCCATTCGTTCCGACTTTTTCACCCCAGCTGTTTTCGACTTTCCATTTGGTTGATTCGCCGTCGATCAAGTCAACGCCAGTCAAGACCATCGCATGGGTCATTAAGCTTTCGCCAAAATCTAAGCGTTCTGCTTTGGTCATCGTAAAGTCGATATCAAATAAGTCGTTGATATCATAGGCATCTAATGCCATGATCCCAGTATCTCTGGTAGAAGATTGACCGACATCACAACCGAACCACACGGACTCCCCTTGTTCCAATTGAGCGATCGCTAATTTTTTGAAGGTCGGCATATCGACGTTCAAGTATTTGACTTCTTTGCCGCCAACCACGTTGCCTAGCATTTCTACGGTATACGATTGATTGTAAGGTTTGTCGGCAGTTGGTGCGTTGATGATACTGACATAATCGTCAAGATCCACCCCGACATATTTTTCATAAAAGCTTTGTGGTGTTAAGTTGCGATCAATGTGATAGTTTTTGTCTTCATCACGGTATTCAAAATCAAAGGTTTCTGGCGGTGTGCCTAAAGAAGTCGCTAAGAAACGATAAATGTCTTCCAACATCGCTTCTTTGGCTGTTTGGATGTCTTCAGCTGTTTTGCCTTCAGCCACTAGCTGACGCAAAGCAACCGCATCTTTACGCAGTTTTTTGTTCAAGTAATTGTTTAGGTCACGAGAATTGGAAGAGTTGCTGCTTTCTGGCATGACCGTTTTTGGTACGACACCATATTTTTGGAAAATCGAAACGATCATGTCCCATTGCCCACCATCTTGTTGTGGTGTTTGCAATAAGAAAGCAACTTCGCGACTTGTTAAAGGTTCGTTAGCAGTTGCTAAAATATTTTCATAGAAATAGTTGGCTTTTTCGTATTTGTCCCAAAAGAAGGTATGGTTTTGCGACAATTCAAATTCTTTTAAATTGAAATCATTCAACATCTTATGACGGAATGTATTCAATGCGGCAAACATCCAGCAGCGGCCTGATTGTTTTTGGTTTGAGACTTTCCCGGTTGTCACATCAACTGAAAAAACTGGCACATTGTTGACTTTTGCTGACACGTTTTCTGCAGAAGCGGTGATCCCATTTTTCACAACACTCCGTTGCAGTGCCGTTTGTTTATTATTGTCTTGATACGCTTGCGCAAAGGCAGCGGTGGTCTTTTTTGAAATTTCTGACATATTTCTTCATCCTTTCACTTTCCGTTCCTTCCATTTTACGCCTCTGCCTCTCAAATAACAACCTCTCAAATAACAACCGCTCCTAGAAAAATGAAAGGATCATCTTTCTAAGAGCGGTTGCTCGTATCAAGGATTTAAAGGGTTAGCATCAAAAGCAAAAAGCCAAGTAAAACAAAGGATAGTCCTCGTTCAAATCGTGCATACAGGAAGCGGATCGGGCGACTAGCTAGCAAGATCGTCAGTAAAACACTGGCTAACACCAACGTCACAAAGCCTAATACCGACAGATTCAAGTCGGTGATGGCTAATGCCCGCAAGCCCTTGATGAAGATCCCCTGTAAAAGATAGACCAGCAGTGTGTTTTTGCCCCACTTCGTAAAAAACAGGTGCTCTCTGGGCACGAGGCTCAGAAAACCGATGATCCCCATCAGCCCGATCACGAAAAAGACCGCACGCAAGGGACCGCCGAACAACGGGTAGCTCAAGTAATCGTCATAAGGCTTGGAACCAAAAACCATGTACTTGTTCATCCCATGAAAAAACGCGATAAAGGTGTAGATGATCGGTAGGAAAAGCAAACTGATGGTTCGAATCTTTGGTTTCAATAAAAAGCGCATCTCATTTTTGGGAAAATAAAACCCGATAATGAAAAACGGCAAAAAGACAAAGGTCCGCTGCAAGGTCAACACTTGATTTAAAAACGGCACGTAGCCAGCAAAGATGCTCAAGCCAATACTCAGCAGGATCGCCTGCTTTTTGGACATTTTTTGAAAGATCAACAGCGAGAGCTGCCAAAAGAACATGCTAAGCAAAAACCAAAGTGCCCATTGCGGATTCAACAGTTGGATTTTTAGCGACTCCCGTAGACCGATCAACCAGTAATAGACGGTGTAAAACACCTGAAAGAAGACATAAGGCAGCAAGAACTTTTTCATCAACTCACGAAGCTTGTGTCCCTTCGTCAACGGTTTGGCAAAGTACCCAGCCAGAAAAACAAAAGCTGGCATGTGGAAAGTGAAGATAAAATAATATAGGTCATGATAAAACTTCTGATCGCCGATAAAAGGCTGCAGCAAGTGACTGAAGACGACCAAGATCATCAGTAAAAATTTTGCATTATCAAAGTAAGCCGTTCTTTGCGATTGGCTCATAAAAAGTTCCTCCTCTAAGTTGTATCTGTCAAAGGATACCTGATCCATGAAACAGAACTGTAACAAGCTATTTACTTTTTTCTAACGATTCTTGTTCATTTGATTACCAGTTGCTATTTTGTATAATTTGTATTAATATATATAATACAAAGGAGCTGTTTTCGATGATATTTGATATTCAAACCCAAAGCAACCAACCCATCTACCAGCAGTTGCGGGAGCAGATCATTGTCGGTATCGCAAAAGGCGATTTGGCCGCTGGCGAATTGCTGCCATCCGTCCGTCAATTAGCCGAAGAGATCGGCATCAATACCATGACGATCTCAAAAGCCTACAATTCCCTCAAAGAAGAAGGCTTGTTAGTCACAGATCGCCGCAAAGGAACCGCCGTTGCCGCGCCACCACCGTTTACTTCCGGACAAGAAGCGGAGTATCGCCAAAACTTACAGCTACAGCTAGCAACCGCTCTCTTACACGGCAAAAGCAAGCAAGCGCTTTTAACGGATGTTCAACAACTTCTGGACCAATTTCCTGAAAGGAATGAATGCAAATGACTTATCTTTTTTTCATTATTGCCCTCGTCCTCTGTGGGACGACCGCATTTGGTTTACGCTTGATCAGTAAACCCCACAAAAATGTTTTACTCGAAAATACCCTTGCCCCTGAGCATCTGGATGATCCTAGCGTCCACAGCTTGATCACAGAATTTCGCAAGCGTATCTTACAAATCGTTGGTACATTTAGTGTAGCAAGTCTCCTTTTTTTGTTCAATTTATCTGACTCCATCATCCTTACCCTGTTCTGGCTTTATATGGCCGCTTTGCTGGGGACAGCTTACTTGGTGCAAGTACATTACATCGGAAAAATGCGGCAATTGATCCTTACCAATGGATGGGAACTACCCATCGATCCGATTCGGATCGATACGAAACTCGTTCAAACCAAAAATAAGCGGATGCTGCCGTGGTATAACCTCGTTCCTGCGGGGATTTTGTTGATGATCAGTTTGTACCAAGCATGGCAGTTGCCTGATCTTTCTACAGGATACTTGATGGGCGGTGTCTCCTTAGCAATTTTTGCGCTGTTCCTCTATCTCTGGGTGATCATCAGCCGCTTACCCGTTCGCGGGATCAGCGATGATTCAGCTATCGACCAGCACATCAATGATTTAACAAAGCGCTATTGGTCCTTATTGATCGCTGTCACTTGTACCATTACACTGCTCTTATTGACTATCCCGCTGGCGTCCATGTCCGCCACTGGAGCATTCAGTACTATCCTCTTAGTGCTCTTTGTTGTTTTGGTGGTTTTCTTGATCGTCTTTACCTTCTTCTTGTTGCTAGATCTGCGTAAAAAACAAGATCAGCTCTTAGAACCGGCAGCACAACCGCGCTATTATGGCGAAGATGCTTACTGGCGATATGGTTTTTACATCAATCCTAATGATGCGCGACTGTTCGTTCCTGACCGTGTTGGGATGAATATCGGCATCAATCTAGGCAAACGCAGCGGACAAATCGTCGCAGGCATCACCGCGGTCTTCTTACTTGTGTTAATGATCGGGACCATCATTCCAATGTACCGCTTAGATTTCGCTCCTGATGCGATCACCGGTGAAGTGCAAGGACAAGAAGTCACCTTTGATGCACCAATGACCGGGAAAACAACGGTCTCTTTGGCAGATATAGAAACGGTGGAATTGATCGAAGCTTTGCCATCGCCTCGTGTTCGTACCATGGGTGTAGGAACCGCCAGTTACCAAATCGGTCAGTTTACCGTTGCCGGTGAGCCTGCCAGAATGTTCGTCGACACAAAGGTGACGCCCATTTTAAAAGTCACTACTAACGATGGCCCAACCGTTTTTTACACAAATAAAAAAGCCGCCGAAACGACGGATTTATACGAGGAACTATTACAGAAGATTTCCTCAGCGGAGTGAGTGTTCTGGAAAAAAATGGGGAACCCATTATCCCCAGGCTATCCACAACCAACAAAAGAACGGACTCTTTCCAACAAAAAAACGACCTTCCGAAACGAAGGTCGTTTTTGATACTCCGGCAGTAGGACTCGAACCTACGACATCATGATTAACAGTCATGCGCTACTACCAACTGAGCTATGCCGGAAGAATCTATCTGTACTATACCAAATAGTCAGATAATTTAGCAAGAGCAAAAATCAATTTTTTGATCCTTTTTTTCAAGAAAATCCCCTTTTAGAAACTTCCCTTCCCGCAAAGCGTTTTTCTCAAGAAATATCCGAAAATCTCATTGACAAAGTAGCGCCTTTACGGTATTCTATATCTTGTGTTAAATAACACGCCGCTTTAGCTCAGTTGGTAGAGCGCATCCATGGTAAGGATGAGGTCGACGGTTCAAGCCCGTCAAGTGGCTTTGGTAGGACAACGTTTGTCGAACGTTGTCTTTTTTTGTACATCTCATTCCCAATATATAGCGATAATTTCTAAAGTTAACAATTCGTATTGCCTCTAATTACTTGCGATATACAAAAGAAATAAGATCGTAAAACCCAATAGTACGAAAGATACAACTGCTTTCACCATTCTCGCTGCATCTTTAAATTTGAACAAGAGCGTATAAAGATTAATAAAGTAAATGATCGACAGGACTGCTTCTTGCGAATATTCCTTCACTTGGATCAAGCCTAACCATATACTCAGCAAAAGAATCGAAAAAACAACCTAATAGTTTTCTGCAACACGCTTCATTTCATTCTCCTTTCCAATGATAGCCACTTGCAACCAGCTGAATCATGGAAACTCAGTAAATTATCAGCCCCTCTCTCCAATACTTTTCCTACATCCTTTGCTTATTAAAAGTGTAACAAACTATCTTTTCTAACGGTCAACCTAGTTCAATTTACATAAATATTTTTTTGATAAAACGACGAAAAGACGTTTTCAATCGTTACTCACAGCTCCATTTTAGGCACTTCTTTTTTACAACAAAAAACCTGCTCTCCTAAAGCCAAGAGAGCGGGTTTTTCAACTAAACTGAATTTTTTTGAAAGGATATGCCTTATGCTGACTTAAAAAATAACATATTTTTTCCGTTTGATTCAACTTCTTACTTCACGACCAGCACCGTACATTTCGAATGATTAACGACATAATCGGTGGTTGAGCCCACGACAGCTCGAGTCAATGTACCTTTGCCAGTTGCACCGATAACGATCAAATCAATTGGATACAATTCAGTCGCTGCATGAATGATAAAACGTTTTGGATCACCGACTTCAACGATCACCTCAACATCTTCCACCCCATGTTGATTGGCATCATAGATTTTTTTCAACATATCCGTTTCCACACGTAATTTTTCTTGATCAAAAATTTTCGCAAAAGCATAGGCACTTGTGGATAACTCAGCATTGTTGATAACAGAGAGGACATACAATTTGGCTTTGTTCCTACGACAAATCGCGAGTGCTTCTTGGAACGCTTTTTCTGACTGATCCGACCCATCTAAGGCAACAAGTACATTTTGAGAATTACGTAACATCCAAATCGCCTCCTTTTCTTTATTTTACCACAAAAAATGGAAGCGTTACAAAAAAGGACGAGGTCTACTCTTAAGAGACCTAAAACTTCCTTTAAGATTTGTGAAGGTCCTTACTTGGTTCCGCAATTATGCAGTAAAATAAGGAGAACAATGATTCGAGGTGAAAGAAATGCGCTCTTTTTTCCATGCTGCAGTCACTGTGCTCTTGTACTTAGGGCTTTTCTTGCTGATAATCGGTATTATCGCCTTTTTCTTGCTAAAACTTTAAGCTTGGTTTGTTGAAAAGCAAGTTGCTGTCACATCCCTAAGAGGAGCGAAACACTTGGTTTATCAACAATTATCGAAACGAACAGCTTGCTGCTCACTCGTTTCAAAAAGGAGATCATGCAAAATGGACTTACATATTACCCCTAATGCCGCTGCTCGCTTTCCAGAAGGACACGACTTATATATTCTGACGAGTAATGACGGATCGAACCAATTTTCTTCAGCAGCTGGATGCTGTATGATTGGCGAACGTTTTTTGATCACACCGATCGACGAACCGTTAGACCCATACAATGAGTTAGTCTCAAGCAATCAGTTTACTTTTTTTACATCAACCTATGATCAAATGTTCTTGACTGGTCATCTAATTCTAGATGTTCACCCAACTTCAGGAACCTTGATTTTGAAAAACGAAAGCGGCTATTTGGATACCAATCTTTTATTGGAAGCCTCTCCGCAGTTGAAGCAAACGAATGTATAACAAAAGAGCTGACAAACGCCTTGTAAGGTGCTTGTCAGCTCTTTTTCTCTATACGGAATGGGAAATCAACGAAAGAAGTTCTTGTGTCTCAGCGGCTAAAGCGATTGCACCAGCATCAAGCAATTCTTCTCGTGACCCAAAACCATATAAAACACCGATTGCCGGTAACTGGTTTTCTTTTGCACCTAAAATATCATGCTCACGGTCGCCGATCATGATGGCTTCCTGCGCTTTTTGCTCCTTTTCGATCTCAGTAAGTGCGTAGCGGATAACCGCCGCTTTTTCGCCACGTTTATTCTCAAGATCCGCCCCATAGATTCCTTTGAAATAGCCATCATACTTGAGATGGGTCAGGATCTCTTTTGCAAAAACTTCTGGTTTCGACGTAGCGATATACAAATCGTGATCCTGCGCCAGCTCCTGCAATGTTTCTTCAATGAACGGATATGGTTGTACTTGAAACATCCCCGCTTGACGATAATTTTCCCGGTAGAAGGCAACGGCTTGCTGGGCAGCAGCTTCATCTAAGCCCAAGCCACGGAAGGATGCAATCAAAGGTGGCCCCACAAAGCTTCGCAGTATGTCTTGCGCTAATTGCTCTTTTCCCATTTTTTCCATCGCATATTGAATCGATCCATAGATTCCTTCACTCGAATCAATGATCGTTCCATCTAAATCAAAAAGTACTTTCTTTCTCATGCCATCGTCTCCTTTTCTAATAGTATAGAAAAAAACAGCAGGACAAGCAACACTTCTTCCTTTTCGTTCTGATCTCATCTAAATAAAAAAGACGCTGCCCCATCAAAGGCAACGTCTTTATTTTTGTCATTTTATGTAAAAAAAAAAGATAGCAGATGCTATCAAGCAACTCCGGCAGTAGGACTCGAACCTACGACATCATGATTAACAGTCATGCGCTACTACCAACTGAGCTATGCCGGAAAAATTGAAATGCGTGGCGACGTCCTACTCTCACAAAGGGAAACCCTTCACTACAATCGGCGCTAAGAAGCTTAACTTCTGTGTTCGGCATGGTTACAGGTGTATCCTTCTTGCTATCGCCACCACACTATTCAATTGAGTAAGTCTTGCTCACTCAAAACTGGATCGAAGAAATCAAAACGCTACGAGTTTACGTGCTTTTTTCTTTTTGGTTAAGTCCTCGATCGATTAGTATCAGTCCGCTCCAACCATCA
>NZ_CP172938.1:0-752500 GCF_050542965.1 Enterococcus sp. DIV2379 | reverse complement strand
TTTTTACCCTCTTTGACATACTTTTCCAAGTATTTCGACTATCTGAATAGACTACCATATCGGAGTCCTACAACCCCAACAAGCAAGCTTGTTGGTTTGGGCTTTTCCCGTTTCGCTCGCCGCTACTCAGGGAATCGAATTTTCTTTCTCTTCCTGCAGGTACTTAGATGTTTCAGTTCTCTGCGTCTACCTCGACTGCGCTATGTATTCACGCAGACGTAACATCCTATAAAAGATGCTGGGTTTCCCCATTCGGAAATCTCTGGATCATAGCTTACTTACAGCTCCCCAAAGCATATCGGTGTTAGTCCCGTCCTTCATCGGCTCCTAGTGCCAAGGCATCCACCGTGCGCCCTTATTCACTTAACCTTTGACCTTACGGTCGGTTTTGAGTACTTCTTCTAGCGATAGAAGGTTGCTCAAGAAAATAAGCGTTGAACTTATTAAAAAACTCTTTTAACATTTCAACTCGGTGTGTGTTACTTGTTTTGATTTTTTCTTCGATATCCAGTTTTCAATGAACAAATTTTGTTTGAGAGTAAACCTCTCAAAACTGAACAAAGGCAAACGATGTGTAGTCTTCCGAAATATTCCTTAGAAAGGAGGTGATCCAGCCGCACCTTCCGATACGGCTACCTTGTTACGACTTCACCCCAATCATCTATCCCACCTTAGGCGGCTGGCTCCAAAAAGGTTACCTCACCGACTTCGGGTGTTACAAACTCTCGTGGTGTGACGGGCGGTGTGTACAAGGCCCGGGAACGTATTCACCGCGGCGTGCTGATCCGCGATTACTAGCGATTCCGGCTTCATGTAGGCGAGTTGCAGCCTACAATCCGAACTGAGAGAAGCTTTAAGAGATTAGCTTAGCCTCGCGACTTCGCAACTCGTTGTACTTCCCATTGTAGCACGTGTGTAGCCCAGGTCATAAGGGGCATGATGATTTGACGTCATCCCCACCTTCCTCCGGTTTGTCACCGGCAGTCTCGCTAGAGTGCCCAACTAAATGATGGCAACTAACAATAAGGGTTGCGCTCGTTGCGGGACTTAACCCAACATCTCACGACACGAGCTGACGACAACCATGCACCACCTGTCACTTTGCCCCCGAAGGGGAAGCTCTATCTCTAGAGTGGTCAAAGGATGTCAAGACCTGGTAAGGTTCTTCGCGTTGCTTCGAATTAAACCACATGCTCCACCGCTTGTGCGGGCCCCCGTCAATTCCTTTGAGTTTCAACCTTGCGGTCGTACTCCCCAGGCGGAGTGCTTAATGCGTTTGCTGCAGCACTGAAGGGCGGAAACCCTCCAACACTTAGCACTCATCGTTTACGGCGTGGACTACCAGGGTATCTAATCCTGTTCGCTCCCCACGCTTTCGAGCCTCAGCGTCAGTTACAGACCAGAGAGCCGCCTTCGCCACTGGTGTTCCTCCATATATCTACGCATTTCACCGCTACACATGGAATTCCACTCTCCTCTTCTGCACTCAAGTCTCCCAGTTTCCAATGACCCTCCCCGGTTGAGCCGGGGGCTTTCACATCAGACTTAAGAAACCGCCTGCGCTCGCTTTACGCCCAATAAATCCGGACAACGCTTGCCACCTACGTATTACCGCGGCTGCTGGCACGTAGTTAGCCGTGGCTTTCTGGTTAGATACCGTCAAGGGATGAACGTTCTACTCTCATCCTTGTTCTTCTCTAACAACAGAGTTTTACGATCCGAAAACCTTCTTCACTCACGCGGCGTTGCTCGGTCAGACTTTCGTCCATTGCCGAAGATTCCCTACTGCTGCCTCCCGTAGGAGTCTGGGCCGTGTCTCAGTCCCAGTGTGGCCGATCACCCTCTCAGGTCGGCTATGCATCGTTGCCTTGGTGAGCCGTTACCTCACCAACTAGCTAATGCACCGCGGGTCCATCCATCAGTGACGCAAAAGCGCCTTTCAACTTTCTTCCATGCGGAAAATAGTGTTATACGGTATTAGCACCTGTTTCCAAGTGTTATCCCCTTCTGATGGGCAGGTTACCCACGTGTTACTCACCCGTTCGCCACTCTTTTTCTTTCGGTGGAGCAAGCTCCGGTGAAAGAAAAAGCGTTCGACTTGCATGTATTAGGCACGCCGCCAGCGTTCGTCCTGAGCCAGGATCAAACTCTCATAATGATTTGTTTGAATGACCATACGGTCATTAAGCTCATAAAAATTAACTTTGCTAGCTATTGCTTGCATGTATTTGTTTCAATAAATTGAAACGTCCTACACATTGGTTCGTTTGCTTGCTTTGTTCAGTTTTCAAAGGTCTACAGTGCTGTGTTAGCAACTTTTATATCATATCAGAGCGACAATTGATTGTCAACTCTTTTTTAAAAGTTTTTTTTCGCTCGTTGTTTTTCAACTTCGCAGCGGCTGTCTCAGCGACTTCATTAGAATAACAAATGATTTGTTATTTGTCAACAACTTTTTTTAATTAATTTTGTTGATGTATCAACATCGATTAACTGTTCTAAAATTGCGACTTCGTTATAATATCATCTGTTTCATTTTTGGTCAAGTCTTTTTTTGAAGTTTTTTCAAAAGCATTTTTGACCCGCTGACTCAATTGCCAACGTTGACTAATTTACCATTCTTCTTGACTCAGGTCAAGGAAATATTTCATTTTATTTACAAAAAGTTTTCAATAAAAAAAGACCGTCATAACGGTCTTCAGTCTTTTCACTAGTATACAGTTGCTAAAAGAACGGAACGCCTTCGATCTTATAGTCTTCGATGATCTTACGAAAGATATTGGGCTCTTCCCACGCATACCCTTCTGGCAGCTGTTGCGTTTGTCCTGCTTCTTGTGTTTCAAAAACAAATAAAGGAATGTTTTGCGTATCAATGTTGCCATTTGTGAGTTCAACGAGTTCGATCGCTGTCACATCAAGGTGGATACGGTCTTTAAACAATTGTAAGATCGTAGCCAAGCCGGTTTTATCTTCAGAAAAATCCGTTGACGCTAATTCCGCAGTGCCTTCGTGTATTTGCATCAAAAATCGTTTCGAACCATTTGCTAAGTGCATCATAACTGTACCCGCTACTTTTTTGGATCCCAAAATACCCACCTCAGTTATTCATCTGTTTGTAAACTAATTTTAGCACATTTTCAGAAAATATGCACGATTATCTGTTGCTGTTTTCTTTTTCTAACATTTCTTTAGCTTCTTTCACCCACACTGGTAAAGCTTCTCCAACCGTACGGAAACCAATCCGCTTATTCTTATTTGTAAAGTAGCGTTTACGCTTAAAGGGTGGCTGAACAAAACTTGTTTCCAATGTACGGCGGGACAAACTGATCTTTTGGCTGTATTCGTCAATATCAATGATTTGTACACGGATTTTTTGGCCGATCTGTAAGACTTCATGGATATTTTTAGTAAACCCGGATTGGATCTCTGAAACATGGATCAAGCCTTGCGTTTCTTTATCTAACGAAACAAATGCACCATAGGGTTGAATCCCAGTGACTGTTCCTTCTATAATGTTCCCGATTTGATAATTCATAGTCTTTCCTCTCTTTTCCACTTTCATTATACTTGAACTAGTGGTAGATTTGAAGCATCAGAAACAACGTTACACAATATAGGAGGGAAACGCATGATCAATTTTGACAAAGTTCATCCGCGCTTAAATACCAATAGCGTCAAATGGGATACAATTGCAAAAACCTATAAGGAAGAAAACTTATTGCCGCTTTGGGTAGCCGACATGGATTTTCTGGCACCAGAACCAGTGAAAAAAGCGTTAGAAAAAGCAGTTGCCCAAGGGATCTATGGGTACTCCACCATCCCTGATTCGCTGCTTGAATCCATCATCGATTGGCAGCAAAGACGTCATGGTTATACCATCAATAAAGAAGCGATCCTTTTTAATAGCGGTGTCGTTCCTAGTATTGCACTAGCGATCCAAAGTTACACCCAAGAAGGAGATGCCGTATTGATCCACGATCCGGTTTACCATCCCTTTGCCCAGGTTGTCAAAAACAATCAGCGTACCTTAATTCAAGAACCCTTATTGGAAAAAGATGGACGCTTCGTCATCGATTTTGATGCGATGGAACGAACGATCATCGAAAAGAAGGTAAAATTGTTTCTTCTATGTAATCCGCATAATCCTGGTGGCCGGGTATGGTCCAAAGAAGAACTACTGGCGATCGGCCGTATTTGTCAAAAACATCAAGTGATCGTTGTCAGTGATGAGATTCATCAAGACATCGTTTTTGCGCCAAATCACTTTGTTTCTTTCCAAACAGTTGAGCCAAACTTTGCCGATTTTTCAATCATCTTGACTTCAGCAACCAAGACCTTTAATTTAGCTGGGATCAAAAATTCGATGGTATTCATCAAAGATAAAACCTTGCGCAGCCAATTTGCAAAAACACAGGAGCGTAACGTTCAAGGGGAGATCAATACGTTTGGATTGATCGCTACTGAAGCAGCGTATCGTGAATCTGAAGAATGGTTAGAAGAACTATTGTCCTACTTAGAGGCAAATCGCACCTTTGTCTGTGACTTTTTGACTGACCAACTGCCAACCGTGTCGTTTCAAAAGCCTGAAGGAACTTACTTGATCTGGCTAGATTTTTCTGCCTATGGCCTAACGGACAATCAGCTACATAGAAAACTGATCAAAGAAGCCAGCGTCGTGTTGAATCAAGGAAGTATCTTTGGTCCCCACGGGAGTCACCATATGCGGCTAAACTTTGCCTGCCCTAAAGAGCTATTAGAAAAAGCACTCAATCAAATCGCCGCCGCGTTTAAAGACCAACCGATCGATTAACGCTTACGTGTAAAAAAAGAACCCTAAAGCTGCCATTTCAAAGGTCTCCTGAGGATGACCGTTGAAACTGCTTTTGGGTTCTTTTTGTTTTATTCGCTGATTTCGATCGTTTCGATCACTACATCGTGCACCGGACGATCTTGTGGTCCCCGTTGCACACCAGCAATTTCATCAACAACTGACATTCCTTCGATCACATGACCGAAGACTGTGTGACGGAAATCTAACCAAGGAGTACCACCTGCTTGATAGGCTTCGATGATTTCAGCTGGATAACCAGCACCTTCTAATTGACCTAACATGTTGCTAGGAACATTTTGGTTGTTTACGATGAAAAACTGACTGCCGTTAGTATTCGGACCAGCGTTTGCCATGGATAAAGCGCCACGAAGATTGAACAACTCTTTTGAAAATTCATCTTCAAAGCTGCCGCCATAGATACTTTCGCCGCCCATACCTGTACCAGTTGGGTCACCGCCTTGAATCATAAAATCAGGAATGACACGGTGGAAGATGATCCCATCGTAATACCCTTTTTTCGCTAATTCAACGAAGTTTTTCACTGTTTTTGGTGCCAATTCTGGGAACAATTGTACAACTACATCCCCACGATTGGTTTTGATGACTGCTTGATGGCCAGTTTGTTTTTCTAATGCTAACTGTGGAAATTCAGACACATTAACTCCTCCTTCTCTCTCATAAATCCATGATAGCAGAAAATTGAAAAAATGCTAGTTTGGATAATTTTTGCTATAATGAAGCTATTCGTACAACACGAACATGCTTCACCCAACGTGGTTAGAAAAGAGGAATAACATGGATATTTTTGATATAACGATTATCGGCGCCGGACCTAGCGGGATGTTTTCTGCTTTCTATGCCGGCATGCGTAACGCCAAAACTAAGATTATCGACAGCTTGCCGCAATTAGGCGGTCAGCTTGCTACTTTATACCCAGAAAAATACATCTACGATATCCCAGGTTATCCGAAAATCAAAGCGGGCGATCTTGTCCAAAACCTGGAAAAACAGTTGACAACTTTCAATCACCAATATTGTTTAGAAGAAACCGTCTTGTCGGTCGAAAAACAAGAAGACTATATCGAAGTCACCACCGACAAAGGAATCCATTACTCGAAAGCCGTGATTTTGGCTTTAGGAAACGGCTCCTTCCAGCCGCGCAAACTGACTTTGCCAGAAAGCGAGCGGTTTGAAGGATACGGCTTAGACTATTTTGTCACCGATTTGATGAAGTATGCCGGACGCAAAGTAGCGATCGCCGGTGGCGGCGATTCTGCCATCGATTGGGCATTGATGCTGGAGCCGATCGCTAGTGAAGTCTACTTGATCCATCGCCGTCCTGAATTTCGTGCCCATGAACATAGCGTCAGCAAATTGCAAGCTTCTGCCGTCAACATTTTGACTCCCTATGTGATCCAAGAGATTCAAGGAGAGCAACGTTTGACTGGTGTCTCGTTGCAGCAAGTCAAAGGTGATGAAACGGTCAGCCTTTCATTGGATGCTTTGATCGTCAATTACGGTTTTTCTTCCACATTGAACATCAAGGATTGGGGCATGAAAAGCAGCCGCCAAGGAGTCTTCGTCTCTTCAGATATGAGCACGTCTGTTCCTGGGATCTATGGCTGTGGGGATGTCGTTTTATACGATGGAAAAGTCGACCTGATCGCTACTGGTTTCGGGGAAGCCCCAACTGCGGTGAACAATGCGCTCCACTACATTGATCCCAAAACGCGGACACAACCTGCCCATAGTACAAGTCTTTTTAAGGAGTAGCTGAGATGAAACAAGCTGGTCAACGTCAACTTGCCGCCTATAACCACCCTTTACAGGGGGAGACCATCACCGAGCAAATGGTTCAGTATCTGGAAGCCTTCGATCATGCCGAAACGGCGGTCCACAATCTGGCCGTTGCCCAAGAAGCCAAAGGATTGGCAGAACGGTTTCAAGTCAATGCGGATAAAGCTTACTTGGCAGGACTGCTGCACGATGTCAGCGTCGTCATCCCTAATGACCAGCGAATCGCCTTGCAGATAGCAGTAGGCGAACGATCTTAGACGCGGAGCGGCAAGCACCTTTTTTGCTGCATCAGCAGCAATCCGCTTTGTTGGCAAAAACGGTTTTTCAGGTGTCTGATCCAGACATTCTGTCCGCCATCAGCTGTCATACCACCTTAAAGACCCATTATCGTCGTCTCGATCTACTCGTTTTTTTAGCCGACAAAATCAAATGGGATCGCAAAGATCAAGCGCCTTTTTTAACCGGCTTATTAGACCGCCTCGATGATTCCTTGGAAGCCGCCGCTGAGTTTTATATGGACTGGCTCTTTGCCGGTGACTTAGTGGTCCCCCATCCTTGGGCAGTGGCAGCCAAAGCAGAACTAGCAAACACCTGTGCTTCAATGGATGTCAGAAGGGACTAAAACCCAAATGGCATTGGCTGCAACTGGAATAAGGCACTACTGATTGCAATCCATCAGTCGCACGTTGACTTTTGAATAAACTATTTTTACATGGAGGGGAACTATATGGTATTAGAAAGCAAAACACTTGAAGACAAAGCAAGAGAATTGTTGGCCGACCGCGGTGTCTCACTGCAAGACATCGGCGAATTGGTGATGTTCTTGCAAAAAGATTACATTGAAGGCATCACGTTGGAGATGTGTATCGAAAGCGTCAACGCTGTCTTAAGCAAGCGGGAAGTCCACAACACGATTTTGACGGGTGTCCAATTGGATATTTTGGCAGAAGAAAATCAACTGCTGCATCCACTGCAAGAAATCGTCAAAGAAGACGAAGGGCTTTATGGGATCGATGAGATCCTCGCACTATCCATCGTCAATGTGTACGGCTCCATCGGTTTTACTAACTACGGATACATTGATAAAGTCAAACCGGGCATTTTGAAAGAACTGAATAAGCACGACGGTCCCCGCGTTCACACCTTTTTAGATGATATCGTAGGTGCCATTGCCGCTTCTGCCGCAAGTCGCTTAGCCCATCAACACCCAAGTAAATCTCATTACATTACGCAATAAAAAAAGACCGACGATCCGCCTTCTTCAAAGGAAGTGGATCGTTGGTCTTTTTTTCATTACGCTGTTTTTTTTAAGCCTCGTTTGCCCCACCAATAGAAAGCAAAAAAGAAGACTTCAATCAAGACAAAAAAGAGAATAAAGCAATGCATGAAAAACGTTTCTGGCAATACGTTGATGATCGGATCGGTGGCTGGATTAAATAGCCAATCGTCGTTACTGAAGAAAATCTCATGGAACGTAACGAAAAAGCGATCAAAGCCGACTGCCATCAAAAACCCGAAAATCAGCGGCAATATCATCCCCCATTGAAAAGGACGAATCAAGCGCCATTGCTGTTGGTTTTGTCGTAGCCGATTGACGAACCAGATACTGGGCAGCAACGTGACGATCATCACAGCATAATTTAATAGAAACAACTGTTTTACATCGTAGAAATGACCAGCCCCCGCTTCAGACATTGGAAAATCTGGCAAGGCGAGCGTACTTGCAAAGGGATTGTTTAGAAAATCTAACAATAAGCCATAGTTCTTCAACAACTCTTCTCTTGTTAGCGAGGTATAATCCAGCAGATTTAAGTGATCGACATCAAACCAATATAACGGTCGAAAATTGATCGTTAGGGTGATCGCTAGACTGACCAAAAACAAAAACAAGCAGACAAATCCTAAGCGTTCAAGCCACACTTGTTTTTTCATTGTTCAAAATCCCACTCATCTAAAGAATCAACCACATAGGTTGGTGCTACCGGTAATGTCGGAACCGCCGCTTTCGGGGTAAAGCCAGATAATACGAGCAAAGAATCGATCCCGTTTTGGATCCCCGAGCGAATATCGGTTTCGTAATTGTCCCCCACCATCAAGACCTCTTCTTTTGATAAGCCGATGTGTGCCACCGCTTTTTCCATAATGATGGCTTCTGGCTTGCCAATAAAAATTGGTTGCGTTTGGGTGGCAGTCTCCACCATTGCAATCAGTGAACCCGCACCTGGCAACAAGCCTCTTTCCGTCGGGATATTTTTGTCTGGATTGGTCCCGATAAAGGTAGCTCCTTTTTGGATCGCTAACGTTGCTAAAACAAATTTTTCATACGTCACGTGGTTGTCTAAACCAACCACGACATAATCCGGATTGGTTTCTTCCCACTCAAACCCAGCAGCTAAGATCAAATCGATCAACCCCGCTTCGCCGATCACAAACACTTTGCGGCCTTTGCCATGGTCTTTCATAAAATCGATCGTTGCCAAGCTTGCGGTATAGATCGTTTCTGGTGCCACGTGAATCGAAAATTCATCCGCCAATCGCTGTGCCACGACTTCGGGACTGCGGGTCGTATTGTTGGTCACAAATAAATAGGGCAGTCCTTTTTCTTGTAAGGATTCTACGAAGCGTTTCCCAGCAGGGATCGGCTCTTTTCCTAAATAAATCGTGCCGTCTAGATCAATCAAATAGCCTTTATATTTCATCTTATTCTTCCCTTTGTCGAATCGTAAACTCTTTTTTGCCTTTTTTCACCGTAGTTGTTTCGGTTTTTTTGACGTTTTTTTCTTTTGGTTTACGATTTTTGATCGTTGGTTTGCTTTTCTTCTGCGGAATTGCTTCACGCTTTTCTTCTATATGTGCGTTTTGTTGTGTAGTTTGATTTTGATTCGTTTGAGCTGGCTTTTTCTTACGTCTTCGGGAGGTACTTTTTTCTTTCTTGCCGCCAACCCTCTGGATCACGAAATAGGCACAACCGAAGTTGCAATACTCATACAAATAGTCTTCCAGCATGTCAATGCGCTGATCGGGTAATGCTTTGCGGTTATCCTTTTCAAAGAAGCCTTTCAAGCGTAGCTGTTCATAACCCCAATCACCTACGATATAATCATAGCGTGCCAAAACTTCACTGTAACGCTCACCAAGTTTTTCAGGATCGAAGCCTTCACGATAATCCATGACCAATTTGTATTGTCGATTGCCAATCATTAATTCTTCATCATTCAACAAAGTCACCAACTCGCCTTTTTGCGGTTGTTTCGCTGGTTCTTCAATAATTTCTTCTAGTACAGATGTCATTTCATCTGTGATCGTTTGTTTTTCGGTCATTTTTTCACCACCTGCTGTTTATTATACCTTGTTTTATTCCTCAATGATAGTCGCGGTTTTCCTCAAAAAACCACTGGAGGGGTACCAACTACTGAATAGGGTATTTCTGACTCAAGTAATCACCGACCACCGTCCGAATAAAGTCTGGAAAAAGAAACTCAACAGTTCCAGCAATCTCGATCGTCGGGAAAAACGGAATAAACAAGTAGTGATCCACAAGAGTCAACGTGTAGCTTTGAGAGACATCAACTGGTTCTTGCTTCCACAAAACTTGGTGGTTTTTTTCATCAAAGCGAATGCCTTCATAAACCAGTTCGCCAAAAATCTTCCCTCGAAAGCCCATCCCCATAATTGGGAAATTGCGCAAAAAGTTGCGATTTTTTTCCATCTCTAAGACCAATCGAATGACATCCGCGCCTTGCAGCGTCACTCGAATCAAATGCATCGGATGGGGCAAAATCGTGTGCAGCTGATCTTGATCGACCCGCCCTTGTGGTAAATCATCTAAAAATAGCCCCGTATTTAAGATGGCGGCATCCGTCTGTCCTTTGGCACATAATGCCAAAAGAGCCTCCCGAACCAAGGAATGTTCACTTTGCCAATCCCTCGTAAACGCTGCTGGAATTTCTGCCACCTGATTTGCCCGCAGCAAGCGATGGCCGATCGATAGATATTCGGCGATCTTTTCCTCATCTTGCGGAAAAGCCACCAACGAATCCGTCGGAATCACACGTGCGCGATGCTTGATCGGGCGGTGGTGATCATCTAAGACCACTTCGACTTCGCCAATGTTAAAACCAAACTTGCCAGCTGCGCCAATTTGAACCCCATTGATGACTTCGCCCTTTTCAAACAAATGGTGCGTGTGGGAACCTAATATAACATCTAACTCTGGAAAGTCCCTCGCAATCTGGCGGTCAGCATTGATGCCTAGATGGCTCATCAAGACCAGCAGATCGACCTCGGGGCGCAAATGCTGCACTAATGAAGGCAAAATCTCCAAGGGTTCGCGAATGTCCCAACCGTTGGGGGCATATGTTAGCGGAAACGGTGCCGTAAAAGCGATCAAGCCGATTTTGGCTCCTTGATTGCTTTCCATGATTTTGTATTCTTGTGCCCACTTTGGCGGACGCAAATCCTTTTTATCAAATAAGTTGCCTAAAATGACCGGAAATGCTGCTTGGTCATACAGATGCTGCAAGACCTCTTTGGGATTGCCGACTCCCTCATTGTTCCCAATCGTCACCGCATCATAATGCCCTTGATTCATCAAGTCGATATTCGCCTTGCCGTCAGTTGCTTCTGTCAAAGGATGCCAGCGATCGACAAAGTCGCCTAAGTCGACCGCGATCACTGTCTCTTCGGTCGTATCCGCTTCTCGTTTTCTTTGATCCAAATAACGCCGCATCTTCGGCCAATGTTCTAGGTGGGAATGCAGATCGTTGGTATGGATAATCGTAATTTTTTCCATTGTGCGCCTCTTTTCAAATACGTCGCCTGAAATCACTATCCGTTTCTCTTGGCATCAAGGGTTGCCAGTAGAAAGACGACGGAAGTCTCTACAAAATAAGCATAGCATAAAATCTCTGGGAAACCATTGGAATGCTTGGAAAAGAATGGTGACTTTTTGTAAAAAAGAAACAGTTACAGTGACAGTTGTTCAAAAGAAAAAATCACTTTTCTGACTGTAAAAAGGAAAGTGATTTTTTCTGGTTATTTGGGGGAATTGCAACCGATAACACGGCGGAGGCAATTCGTTGAAGCGAAAATAAAGAGTTCTTGAAACGAAGATTCTATCGAATATCGAGAGCAGGTAATCCATGTTTCAGTTCGTCAGAACTACTGATTCTTTGAGAGTACAAAAATCGCCAACAGAAAAGTTATCAGAGTAAGGTTCTAAACAGGAATAAAGCCTTTGTATCAAAAATACAACTTAACCCTCTGAGAGCTGCTATCGATTGCCTAGATTTAAAGCAGAATACAATTAGAACAGCCCTTGGTATCACAAAGACTTTCAGACAATAAAAAAACCTAAGACAGTCTGTCTCAGGTTTGAATGATCATCGATTCAATTAGTACTACTGCTTTCTTTAAAAGCAAGCAGTTTTTCAATCAGACACATGGAGAATCCTGCTTAGTGCTGCTTCCTTCCGGATCTGACACGCTTCACAAGACCTCCATTGTCCTAGCCTTTCGGCAAAACTTAGTATAACGTATTTCGTTAGAGATTGCCAGCCTTTTTTTGTTTTTTCTTTTCTCGTAATGCTCGGAAAAAATCTGTTAGCAGCTGGCCGCATGCTTCTTCTAAAATGCCGCCTTCCACATAGGACCAATGGTTGAAGCGCTCATCTTCCAATAAATTCATCAATGTACCAGCAGTGCCGCCTTTGGGATCGTAGGCACCAAAATACACTTCTTCCACCCGTGCCAATAACATCGCCCCACTGCACATCGGGCATGGTTCCAAGGTCACAAACAGCTGCGCTTGTTCTAAGCGCCAACTTCCGACAGTGCGACAGGCTTCCTCGATCGCAAACATCTCCGCATGCGCTGCGGCTTGTTGCTGCGTTTCTCGTAGATTGTGCCCACGACCAATGATTTTGCCATCCAAGACGACGACAGCACCGATCGGTACTTCTGCCAAACCTTCTGCTTTTCGGGCTTCTTTGATTGCTTCTTCCATAAAGAACGCTTTTTCCTCGGCAGTCAAGGTACTTGTTTTTTCCACGACTTCACTTTCACTCCTCTACCTCGCACCATTTCGTGCATTTCCTTGTTAGTATAACGAAAAACGCTTAGAAAGACGAGAAAAACTCGCAAAGACCGATGTCCCTGCGAGTTTCAAATGGAATGATTGGCTTAAAAGACGGAATCAACAAAGCTCGTCAACTTGTCTTTGACATGTTCTGTCGAATCTTTGATGTTGTCTCCGTAAACAGAGATTTTGTTGCGGCCCTCATTGACTTTTTTCATCACACCTAACAACGAATCCAATTCATTGTCAGACAAGCCGTCTACGACATCCAACAATTTTTCATTGCCGTTGAATTTGTCATCGACAAATTTCTTTACTTTGTGTCGGTTGCAAGCGAAGCGTACTTTATTGAATACTTTGTCTGATACAACGACGGCAGTAGTGATCCCAGCGATCGCTGCAATGCTTAATCCAATCGTTACTTTTGATGATGTTTTCATATCGATCAGCTCCCTTATTTTGCTACTTCCATCATAGCACGAGGACTGAAATAAAAACACTATTTCGTTTAAATCGCTTTGAATCTTAATCCTTTTGGAAAGAAGTTTTTCACAGTTCCTTGGACTTGTTTTCCAAAACCGACGGGGATCTCATCGACTGTCAAAATCACCCATCCAACATTTCCTGGCACGCTCATGGTTTCACCTGCCACATACTGCTGCCATTGCGGCAAAGTGATTGGCACTGTCGGTGCCCCTTCTTCTGCATGGATCGCCAATGCCAACGCATAACTAGGTTCGATCCGATTCTTCTTAACGACGCCGACATGCAAACCTGGGCGCATAAACTTGATCCCTTTTAAAGAAGGCATTTCTTCAGGAACGAGCCAGAGGTTTTCTCCTAGCAGCTGAGGTGTCGCATTCAGTGCCTGTAAAAAAGGAAACTCCTTGCGAAAGGCTTGCCACAACTTTTGAGTCGTTGCATCCAATGGGCTCTTGGCTGTCGCTCCTTTGCCTTTTTTCTTCTTTTTCACTGGCGCTGCTTCTGCTAGCGAGGTCAATTTCGCAGCGAAATGACCTTCTCCTTGGTTTAAATGTGGCCATAAGCGGATGGTTTTCTCAATCCCAGGTGCAGCTCCCCACTCCCTGCGCCCATGAGATACATTGGCCAAGTCGATCGCTTCGATCGTGAAGGGGTACTCCTCCATTAACCAAGCCATCATCGCTTCGTTTTCTTCTGGGGCAAAGGTACAGGTGGAATAGATCAGCTGGCCCCCCGGTTTTAGCATCGCAACGGCTTGTGCCAAAATGTCTTTTTGTCGGATCGCACACTGATCAGGTGTATCTGCTTGCCATTCTTCTAAGGCGACGGGATCTTTACGAAACATCCCTTCACCAGAACATGGGGCGTCCACCACGATCTTGTCAAAAAACTGAGGAAAATGGCGGCTCAATTCTTGTGGAGCCTGATTGGTGACGACTACATTCGGAAAGCCCCAACGCTCCACATTTTCTGATAGGATTTTGGCACGCTTCGGGAAAATCTCATTTGCTACAAGCAGCCCTTTCCCTTGTAATTGGCTTGCCAGCTGCGTTGTTTTGCCCCCTGGTGCCGCACATAAATCTAAGACCCGCTCCCCTGGTTGAGCGGCTGCGATCGTTGCTACGATCATCGCACTAGGTTCTTGGCTGTAGACATAGCCAGCTTGATGGAGCAGCGAACGGCCTTTGACTTCGCCAATATAAGCCGCTTCTGCATAGGGGGCGGGTACAGCGGCTGATCCATATTTTGCCAGCATCGCTTGTGCGTGCGGCTTAGCAACATTCAAGCGAAAGCCTTTGACTGGCTGATTATCGGTCAAAGCGGTAAAAAAAGCTGGTGCTTCTTCTCCTAGCAACCGTTGGTATTTTTCAATAAATGGTGTTGGTAATTGCATACTTACCCCTCCTCGGCTTTTTTATTCTAGCGACTGAGAAGCAATTATGCAAGAATTCCTTGATCAAATGGCAAAAAAACTGCAGCTGAGTGAAGTGGGCGACTAAATCGCTTCGACTTCTCTTTGCTGCAGACCTTTTTTATTTAAAAATCGCTTTTTTGACACTGCTTTCGATGAATGGCTGAGAGACACGGTTGTCCCAGAATTTGATCAGTGGGCCCACTAAAAAGGCACTGATGAAGGTTCCGATTCCAATAGGTCCGCCTGTGAAGAGCCCAATCAAGGCAAAGGCAACGTCTTGAATCACCCGCACCACTCGATAGTTGGCTTTCGTCTGATCGACGATGGTTGGGGCGATCGCGTCATAGGGGGCGCTGCCCAAATTCGCTGACATATAAAACGACGCACCGAAGGTAAAGAAGATGATCCCGATCAACAAGAACAAGCCTTGCTGCCACCAGTTATTGGGACCGACGGATAACCAATCAAAAACGTTGGTATAAAAGTCGATGAAAAATCCTGTCAGTACCATATTGATGACCGTCCCGATGCCGATATGGCGACGGCCAAAGATAAAAATCAATACTAGGACAGCGATATTGATCATCAATTGATAGACCCCAAGGGATAACCCTAGTAGCTCGCCGACACCGATATTGGCAGCTGTGTATGGGTCTAGCCCTACTCCGCCGACCCGCAGCAATGCCGCCCCGAATCCTAAAATGGCGACACCAATCAACGCATAAAGCGAGCGTAATCCTGTTTCTTTTTTCATTAAAATTTCCCCTTTTTTCTCATCTGTTCTTTCAAGTATAACGAGAAAAAAGGAAAATGGGAATTTCAACGCTTCCCAGGGCTCTTTGTAGGGATACGATCTGGCTTCGTCCATCTCCTTTGCTTCCATTTTGCTTCCATTGAAATGCCCGCAACAACCATTGCTATTGCGTATCTTAGTTTTCGTTTCTTACAGATACGCGTGCCTCGTCCATTACTCGGGCTTCACTGGAACCATCACTTCAAATATCTGCAATTCTTTTTGTGTGGTAAAGACTTCATCTTGCCATAACAATTCCCAAACATCGCCATCGATTTTCAACTGCTTCTCTTTTAGAAAGGCTTGGATGCGGTGGGTAAAAGCGGCAATTTGTTCTTCCCCCTCACTGACAAATCCAGAAACATACGTACCAGCGGGACGTGTGATGATCAGCTTTTCCGGATAGAGATGTAGCCGATCTTGGGGAATCAAGATCAATGCCCGATAAGGCGATGCGTGAAAAGTCTGATCCTCCAACGTCGTTCCTGCACTTAAAAAGCCGATGGGATAGCCACTGAAGGCATCTTTATAATCCACTAGCGGATAAAAACGGGCGTACACTTGATAAGCAGATTCTGGATCATCGCCAGCGATCTCTTCGGAAACGATAAACGCCTCTGCTTTGTGCTGCGCTATCGTAAAGGTCTCAAAATCAGCTTTCTGTACTTTTTCATAGCGCTGGATGTAGCGATCGAAGGTTCGTTCCAATTCTTGTAGCGCAGCGATTTTGTCACGGACTTGTCCTCGCCGTTCCACAAGTTCCTTTTGCGTATATTCCGGGTTGCGGTTTTTCAAAAATTGGCGAATGTCTTGCAAGGGCATGTCTAAAGAACGCAACATCAAAATCACGTCTAACTCAAGGCATTGTTCAAAGCCGTAATAGCGATAGCTGTTTTCACCAATCGATTGCGGTTTGAACAAATCGATTTGATCATAATAAATCAATGTGCGCCGACTCACGCCAGCATAAGCGGACATCTCACTGATGGTCAATTGTTTTTTCAAAAAAATTTCACTCCTTGCTTGACTGTAACGTAACGTTACAGTTTATTCTACCATAGAACGACATTTTTGGAGGGAAATCATGAAACAATTACAGTTATTTTATAAAGAAGAACGACGCTTCTTTTTCAGTTTATTTCTTTTGATGCTAGTCCAATCCTTCGGCACACTCTTGTTGCCGTATTTTTTGGCAAAAATCATTGATGAAGGGATCTTAAAAGTCGACACGACGGCCATTTGGCACAATGGCTGGTGGATGTTTGCCATTGCCATCGGCACCGTGATCGTCTCGGTAGGCGGTAGTTATTTATCTGCCCACCTTTCAGGAAAATTCGGGCATTTTTTGCGGATGCGCTTTTTCAAAAAAACACAAGAACTCTCTGTATCCGCTGTTGATGGCTATGGTACACCCACTTTGCTGGCACGTACCACCAGCGACATCAACAACATCCAACAAATTTTGATGATGGCGCTGCAAATGATTTTGCCAGCCCCAATGATCGTCGCAGCTTCGATTTTTCTAACCGGCACCGTCTCTTTACGGATGATTTGGGTCCCAATCGTAGCGATCCTATGTTTTTCAATGATCGCTTATGGGGTGATTCGCAAAGCGATCCCATTATCACAAATCACGCAAAAACTAGTCGATAACATGATGCGGATCTTACGAGAAACCTTTACCGGCGCTCGGGTGATTCGGGCATTTGACAAAGCGGCTTACGAAAAAGAACGGACAGATCAAACCTTGACGGAATATGCGAAAACCATGATTAAAGTCAATCGCCTCTTTGCTGTCTTGAATCCGACCGTCAACTTAGTAATGGGACTCTCGATTTCGACCATCCTAGTCTACGGCGGCTATCAAAGTCTTCAGGGCCACCTAGCTATTGGTAGTATTACTGCCATTATCGAATACACGATTTTGAGCCTTTGGTTTTTGACCATGGCAGCGATGGTGATCGTGATGGTGCCTAAAGGCTTGACTTCCTTACAACGAATCGAAGAAGTCTTAGAAGAACCAATTGATTTGATTGACGGTGACCAAACCTTAAACAAATCCGCCTTGTCAGAAACGATCGCCGCTTTCAATCACGTGCAATTTACGTATGAAGGCGCCGAAGAACCCGTCTTAGAAGATATCAGCTTCGAGATCCACCGAGGCAAAACGACAGCGATCGTTGGCGGAACCGGCTCTGGCAAAAGCACCATCGCCAAAGCGCTGTTGCGTTTCAAAGATGTGACTGCTGGTTCGATCACGCTTTTTGGCCGCAACATCAAAGAGATCTCACAAGCCGAATTACGGGACCAAATTAGTTATGTCCCGCAAAAAGCGCTCTTGCTTAGCGGCACGATTGCCGAAACCCTGCGTTTCGGCAATCGTCCAGCAACCCATGAGGCGATGGCAAAAGCCGCTGAAGTTGCCCAAGCCAAGTCATTTATCGAAGGCTTGCCTGAAGGTTATGAAAGTCCGGTTGCTCAAAAAGGCAGCAATTTCTCCGGCGGTCAAAAGCAACGGCTGAGTATTGCCCGAGCGCTAACAAAGCCCGCAGAAATCTACTTCTTTGATGACAGCTTTTCTGCTTTGGATTATCAAACAGACGCCAACTTGCGGCGTGCATTGAAAGAATACACGAAAGATGCCGCCGTCATTATCGTGGCTCAACGGGTATCGACCGTTAAAAATGCCGATCAAATCATTGTTTTGGATAACGGCAAGATGGTCGGTAAAGGAACCCACGAAGAATTATTACGCACTTGCCAAACTTATCAAGAGTTTGCCTCATCTCAAGGAATGGGAGGAATGAAGGATGAGTAAACAAACAATGGATACACCAAAAAACATGAAACATACAAGCCGGCGCCTACTTCGATTACTAATGGAACAAAAAGCCCGCTTTCTGCTGATCATCGTCTCTGCCTTGTTCTTTTCCTTACTAATGTCCATCGCCCCTTTGATATTGGGACGTGGACTGGATAATCTGATCGCCTTGTTTCAACAAGAAGGCTGGCAGATCAATGATTTTTGGCAAAGTATTTTAGGTCCAGTCGTCCTTTTAGCAGGAACCTGGCTTTTGATTAGTCTCTTTTCCTTGCTGCAAGAGTATACGATGGCCAGTGTCAGTGAAACCCTGACCTTGACTTTACGCAAACAAATCAGTGACAAATTCAATCGCCTGCCTATCAGTTTTTACGACAAACATCATACCGGCGATATTTTAAGCCGAGTGATTCTCGATTTAGATAAAGTGTCCGAAGTCTTACAAGTCGGTTTGATGCAGCTGATCACCGCAACCATCAGCATTACCTTCGGCTTGATCGCCATGCTTTATCTCAGCCCATTACTGACGATCGGTGTGGTCCTGATTTTGCTTTTGAGTGCTTTTGTGACCACCGTTCTCGCACGAAAAAACTTGAGCTACTTTACCAAAAACCAAGAAACATTAGGTGCAGTCAGCAGTCGTGCGGAAGAGTTTTATACCGCAAATCCGCTGATCAAATCCTACAACCAGCAAATTGCCGTTGAAGCGGAAATGGCGGAATTGAGCGAAGCTCAATTTAAAGCTTTTCGGAAAGCACAGTTCGTCAGTGCAGCTATCAATCCTTTCGTGCGCTTTATCAATCAAATCGGCTTTATCTTAAGCGCCGTCGTTGGTGGTCTGATGGTGTTGCAAGGGCAATTATCCATTGGTCTTGTACAAGCCTATCTGCAATACATCAACCAAGTGTCTGAACCGATCACGCAAGCTTCTTATATTATGAATACCTTGCAAAGTGCCTTAGCATCTCTCGAACGAATTTTTGAGATCCTTGATTATCCTGAAGAAGAAACAGCGACCCAGCAACTGCCGGTACCGCAAACCATCAAAGGAAAAATCGATTTCCAACACGTCTCCTTTGGCTACAACAAGGAAAAACTCCTGATGGAAAACGTCGAATTTTCCGTCAAACCAAAACAAACGGTGGCGATCGTCGGACCAACAGGTGCTGGAAAAACCACCATGATCAATCTTTTGATGCGCTTTTATCCTTTGAACGGTGGAAAGATTTTGCTGGACGATCAAGACATGATGTCCTTTTCGGCACCGGCAGTCCGGAAAAAATTCGGTATGGTGCTGCAGGATACATGGCTGTTCCAAGGAACCATTGCTGAAAATATCGCATATGGCAATCCCGATGCCACTCGGGAAGACATCTTGGCTGCAGCCAAAGCCGCCCAATGCGACCACTTCGTGCGGACCCTGCCCAACGGTTACGATACCGTCATTGGCTCCGAAAGCGAACTGTCTCAAGGACAACAACAATTATTGACGATCGCCCGGGCGATTTTAGCGGATCCAACGATCCTGATCCTTGATGAAGCCACCTCCAGTGTCGACACGCGGACGGAACAAATGATCCAAACGGCAATGGATCGTTTGACCCAAGGAAGGACCAGTTTTATCATCGCCCATCGTCTTTCTACCATCAAAAATGCCGACTTGATTCTAGTGATGAAAGACGGCTCCGTCGTCGAAAAAGGCTCCCATACTCAATTGCTGGCACAAGATTCCCTTTACGCCCAACTATATAACAGCCAGTTTGCAACAGCTTGATGAAAAAGCCGAAAGGTCCAACGATGTCTATGACGAATCGTTGGACTTTTCGGTTATTTGCTTTTCATCCCTAAGTAGCACAAGTGTTCCTGTACAAAAAACACTTGTTACCTACCAAAAACCTTTCCCTTGCCTTGCCAGTATCCATATTCCATAATCAGACGTGAGAGACGATCCACCAAACAGACCATATGGGAGTGTTATGAATGAAAAATTTTCAGATGACGTTTATTACTTCTACTACCACCATTCGTTGGTTGAAACTATTGAATCTCTTGGAACGGCATAAGACCCTTTCGAATCGTGAGTTATCAAAAGCTGTCCAGAGTTCGCGGCGCACGATCATTTATGATATGGAGGGGCTACGGAGCTACTTTGGAAGTACTTTAATGATCGAATCCACGTCGAATGGCTATTCTCTTCACGAATTACTACCGAAGGAATATCTTGAACGAAAACGAGCGCTCCTTCAGAATGAACCATTATTCGTTATTCTTGAGCATCTGTTTAAGGGAGAATATCGGACAGTTTCCGAATGGGCAGACTATTTTTATCTTTCTGAAAGTTCCCTTTTACGCTATTTAACGCTTTTTGAAAAAGCCCTGAGGCCCTTTCAGTTATCTGTTGATCACAAGAATTTCCGTCTGATCGGATCAGAAGCGGATATTCGCAAATTTTTTCATACCTTTTATTATGAGTCAGACGCTACGCCTCATACGGTACGTCCAACGATCGCTGTGCAAAACATCGTCTTAGATTTTTTTCGAAATATACGCGGCAAAACCAATAATACGGCTTCATTTTGGTATATCAGTTATTGGTTGTATATTGTCCTTGAGCGTACTCAAGCAGGAGAAACTGTCATTGTCTCCGATCAATTAAAAAAGATCGTCTTGGCAGATGAGCTCTTCCAAGAAATCCAGCCCCTCAATCAACGACTCCAAACGGCTTTTTCCTTGTCTTTACCGTCAGAGGAGCTGGTCTACCTTTTCGCTCTACTAGCAAGTAACCGTGGGATAAACAACTATCTCAGGGAAATATCATTTGTTAACCGCTTTGACCATTGGCCTGAGCTAAAAGAACTGACTGCCAATTTTTGCCAGTTTCAGCAAATATCCGATCATGATCAGTCCCGAGATTTTATTTTTCTCCATTCTTTCTTTATAACAGAAAAAATAAAACAGCTGATTTCCCCTACCTATAATCTAAGTATGGAAGAAATTTCCAGTTACGCACAAACGCAATACCCTAAAGAGTATGAGGAAAATACAGAGTTTCTTTTTAGGCAGCCCCTCTTTGAAGCAACCGCTCTGTCAGCAATCAGTGCCCGCTTCACTTTATACTTTGAAGGATTAAAAGAAAAATACTGGGGCAATCCACGCCGAATCGCTTTTCTTTTAGAGGGGGATGCGCATATTTGTCTTCACATCAATGCTTTTGCCGTAAAATATTTTGGTCGATATCATATTTTGCAATTTCCTGATTCCAGTGAGTTTTCTTTAGATTATGTTGAACGAAACAAGATTGATCTAGTCGTGACGAATTACGCAGAGTATTTGGAAGAGTATATTTTAGATGTTGAATGCCTCCTGATAAAATCGATCCCAGATGCAGATGATTGGAACAATTTCTTGAAAATCATCAACCCAAAAATCATCCATAATTTTGCGTTGCGAAACATCGAAAAAAGCACCTTTTATAAGTGAAAAGACGTGTGCGGCACTTGAACGCCGCACACGTCTTTTCCATTCGTTTCTTATTGCCGACTAGTATTCTTTCTTCACTCTGGCACACTACTTAACGACCATTCAATCGTTGCACGGTACCATCCCAACTTGGGATTTGCACCAGCAGGCACTTCCAAGGCGACACTGGTGGCTGCCGTCTCTTGATCACCAAAACGATAGACCCATGTTCCCGTACTCTGACTGTCGCCAGTTAGTAGAGGCTGCGCTTCACCTGGCGTCAAAGTTACACTATCATTCACCGTGGAAAGCTCTGGCATACTGGCATTGGAATTTGCTGAGGTCGTCATAAGCCGTTGATTGGCTAAGCTGATTTGAGCACCGATCAAGGGCTCATTGTCTTCATTTTGGAAGCCCTGCGAATCAAGAGTCGCCGATAAACGCCAACTCGTCTCTTCTACATCGTTACGCTGATCCGTGATTTGCACATAATTCGGACGTTCCTTAGTTTCGGTTGCCCCTTCGGCAAGATTCATATGCTGAGGCAGTGCGTGATACGTTCCTTTGGCACTGCGGATCGGCACCTGACCAAATCGGAACTGGGAAACAAAATCAAGACTGAGCAACCCTTGGTTCTCAGGAATGACCGACGGATTTTCTGGATTCACTTCTACATCCGGTTCTAATGGATCAACCGGTGGCAGTGGTCCAGTCTGGGCGATTCGCAGGGTAGTTGCAGCGGGAAACACAGCGTCCCGAAAAACAACTTCTGAGGCTGGATTCTGATTGCCGTGTTCGTCATTCGTTGTCGGCGGATTGATCACTCCAGCTTCTTTTGCCGAACCAGCAGAATCTTTCAGAAAGACTTGGATCTCATCCCCCGCTTTTAACTGCCGATCACTTACATCAATCGTAAATGTTCCATCTTCATCGATAACCACCGCCTCTGTATCAAACCAGGCACCATTATGTGCAGCACTTAGCTCAACCTCTTTGTCTTCCGTGTGGCCATGGATCTCAGTTGTTTCTTCAAGAAGTACGTAGGAAGCAAAAGCTGCGGGCGTTGGCGGCAAAATAGGGAAAACCTGCACAGACTCGGTCCGTATTTGATGTTGGGCACCTTCTGTCAGTTCGCCGTTGGTTAATTCGACAGCGACGACTCGGACGATGGTTCCTGCTTCCAAAGGAGCCTCAAGAGGAATCTCAAAAATCCCTCCTTGCGGCTCTTCTCCATAGATACTGATCCCCGGTGTTTCTTCTGTATGTCCGACGGTTTTCGCAGTGACTTCTTCCTTCTCACCATCTGCTGTTTCAATTTCAACGGTCACTTTCGCTTCATCATCCCAAGCAGGGCGAGTGCCATCAAAACCAACAGGCAAGCTGACTCGCCCATGAATTTTTTTGTCCGCATTCGTCGGCACCCGTAACTCATCGACGATCGCCCAACGCGCATTGTTTGAACTTACTCGAGAGTACGCTGTCAGTCCCTGATTGCCAAAGGTCTCCGTATTCAATATCTCTGGTTTATTCGTCAAACCTAACGTGCCAAAATCAGCTCCTGAAAAAGCAAAATCGAGGGTTGGGAAATTTAGATCGGGATCTCCTAAGAGATTTGACCCGTTTTTCCAAACAGCTAAGTCACTATTCGTCGCTGTTAAAGTTGAAAGATTAGAAACACTAAAGATGTTTCCTCCATCAAGCCGCTCATTACGAAAATCAAAAAAGACTGGATCGTTCAAGAAGACAGATAGTTTACCTGAACGAAACACGCCACCATTCGGGGAACTTGTCCGCCCTTCCACTTGGAAATATCCTTGTTCAACGTAGATCGTTGAATTGAAATAGGTATGCATGTCAATCCCCGGACCACTATCTGCTACACACATAAATTTACTATCGACACCTACGATTGAAAAATTATTCTCTGTCCCGTTATCATGGATGCCTCTCGCATAAAAAATCCCTTGATTTCCTCCAGCGACATTCCCATCATGCGCGCTGCCGTTTCCCGGATTATAAAGGTCAACGATGCCGCCTTCTGTGATCTCAAAAGAATTTCCTCCACTAGGAATTCGGATCAAGGGTGCGCTCCCCCCTATTTTACGAACTTTTACTATTCCGCCATCCGTTACATGAAAGGTCACCAAACCGAAGTATAAAAATCGAATCACTGCGTGGTCCCCGTCAGCCTCATGGCTGCTAGCTATTAATTGTCCATTGCTTTGAACTTTAAAAGTAAAGTTCAGACTAGTGATATTGATCGCACTAGCAGTGATGCTTTCGACCTCTAAGACTGCTGATTCACTCAAAGTAAGAGCGCCAGCTTCTGCCGCATTCGACGGTGTCGATAAAACAAAGGATGCTGCTCCTTCTGCCGCTGCAATCTCACTGAAAATCCGTACATGTGTCTCTTCGCCACTAAAGGTGACGTCGGCATTTTTTCCGTTGACCCGTAAAGCATTCGCATTTTCGGCGGTCAAGCGTACTTTTGAACCGTTCTGGATCGTCAACTTAGGATTCTCACCAGTCAGAAATACGCCGCGCCTTCTTTGTGTCGTTTCAATCTGCAATAAGGCAGCATCCCCCACAACCATTGTTGGATCCGCCCCCTTCATAAATAGTGCAATATTTTGTTCCTCCGACATTGCTGTGGCTGCTCCCTGACTTTCTACAATGAGCGTACCACCATCAGAAAGATAAAAATTGCTGTTGTCTCCTACTAGTTCGATCGCATTGGCATCTGCCGCCGTCTCATTGTTCACCCGTACTTGTGTTTCATCTCCTGCGATCGTAGCAGAAGGAAAGAAACCATTTAAGAGGATGGCGCTCGCATTCATTGTGTTTATCGTTACGTTTGCACCAGATTGGATCGTCAATTCTGGCTGCTCTCCAGTCAGAACAAGCCCGCGTTTTCTTTCTGTAACCTCGATTGAAAAAACTGAATTCTCTGCTGCAATAAAGCGAGGATTTCTCCCAGACAGAATAACGGCATTATTATTACCATTGGTCGGAGCAGCAGTCGTTCCTGGACTGCGAATAGTTAAACGAGCACCATGATTGAGTTCCATTTGACCATTATCGCCACGTAAATCGATTGTATTCGCATCCCCTAGTCGCGTAGTAATGCTCACTTGCGCACCCTCATCGATCAACAACCTAGGATCTTGAATATCTGGTGCTGTATAAAAAATCCACATATTCGGCTTATTAATAATCACTTGCGCTTGATTTCCGACCTCCACTTCTTTCAGATTGAACAAGGTATCGGAAGCCATCGTCATTGCTTCGAAGCGATTGATCCCACCAGTAAAGTGAACCTTCGCTTCTCGTGCTAAAATAAAAGGTGACCGATTCTCCGAGGCTTCTTCTACTTCCTCTAGTTCAACGACCCAGTTTTTACTCAACGCATTGGTGGTCTGGATCAAAGCGGTAGTGCCTGTTTTTTGGTATGTGAGATTTTCGATACGAAAAATCGTTTCTTCGTTAACGGTTAATAATTGAAAATAAGCACTATTGTTATTGAGGGTCAATGCATGACCATTTCCTTGAATCATTATCGGACGATTGATGGTCATTATGCTGGAAGTAGATTGGACAAGGTCCGCTTGTAAGGAAAGAATGGATACGGCTGGATCTTGTAAAGCACTAATAAACTCCGCCATGGTCGTTACGTAAGCTGTGCCACCATCAAAGGCGCTTGGTACGATCTCACTAGCCGCCTGTACCGCTGACTCCTCCTGCGGACGCTCAATGTCTGCTACTTTTTCAGCAGGATCACTATCCGTTTCTTGCGATTCTAAGGACTCATTTTCCAAGTCTTTCGGTGTTTCCTCAGTGTCTGTCTCTGCAGCAGCTATTTCAACGATCGCTTCGCTCCCTGCACTGGCTATAACAAAACTTCCAGGAAGTTCGGCAACGATCAAAACAGAAAATGTCTGCCGTGCTTGACTTGCTTTGATCTGCCAGCATTGATCGCTTTGTTTTACTGCTGTTTGTCCGGGTGCCAATACATCAGTCATCAGCTTGACTTCTGCTGGTAACTCTAGGAAGATTTCTGCCACGGCTTGGTCGCTGACCAAATCGATCGTAAGCGGTTGACCTACCGTACCAGCAAATTTAGGCTCTTTGAACTGCACCGTCCCTTCAGGCTCAGATGTTCCTGTGGCAAACTCCCCCAGAACTCCATCATCCGCTAGCGGTTGTGCGAGGTATGGCGGCTCGGTTTCAGCAAAAACAACGATGAGGGGGACACTCATCAAGCGTAATCCCATAAAAACAAGCAGCAAGCGAATCCAATATTTCAAGTTTTGCTTTTTCATTCCATGCTCTCCTTTACTTCTTACGTATCCATGGTCGGCTTTTTGTTCTTCCATAACAGCCAAATGATTATTCCAAGAAGGAGGATCACTAGTCCTAATGCGCTGATCAACCACCAGTTTTGCCCCTCTTCAATGGTGACATCCTCACGATTCAACTGTCGTGCTGTGTCTGCTTCCACAGTAAACGGATATTCCCATGTCCACTCCTCACCTTCAGCTCGAGCTGTTAAGCTCATTACATATTCTCCGCTGTAAAAACGATCCCCCTGTAATGAAACGGGAAAATGAAAATGTGAATTTGGCGCCATTTGCATCCCTTCACGCTGCGCCTCATATAAGACTTCTTCCTGATCCGCTCGTCGAACAGTTGCCTCTACCTCTAGTCGATTGACAAAACGCGGCAACGGATTTTGTAGCGTTGCCCGAAACGCATTGCGATAATTGACTTGACCGGCAAACACATCCAATAACGCAAGCTCTGGTTCAATAATAGACGCTTCATTGCGGACAACAACGCCTAGAATATAAGCAAACCGATTTTGGATCGCAACACCTTCTTCCTCTGATCCAGTCGCTTCTGCGATGACCTCTCGAATACGTAAACCGCCGACTAGACTACCAGTAAAGGCTTCTTCAGGCATATGTATGGGTAACTCGATCGTCTTTTTTTCCTTAGCTGACAAAATAATCTCTCCAGGTGATCCGATTAGATCAGCTATCGAATAAGGCAAAGTCGGATCAGGTTCTGCGGCATCTTTGCCATATTCCACGACGCCATTTCCGTTAGTGAACGCCGTATGTGCGGAAACTTCGATCGTGATTTCCTTTTCCGCGCGATTTTGAATCGTCACCCCCAGAACATCATCGGTCCCTGGTGCTAGTTCTAGATCAAAATAGCCACTATTCCCATCTGGCAATTGGCTTTTCGGCAAATTGGGGACCACATGAAATGGCAATTCTGATTGTGTTTCTGCCCAACCTGTCATCGGCAATCCAACGAGTACCATCACCAGTAAAACAAACCCAGCTACTAGCCTATTCTTGATTGATCTCTTGCTTTGTGTCTTCATAATGAATCATTCCTTTCAAAATAGGCAGGAACAACTCGTCTCCTGCCTATTCCCTATATCCCTTACTCACTTCCCAATTCGTTTTTCCTATCCGCAATACGCTGATCATTCGCTATCGCGCTTACTGGTAAAATGATTCGTCAAAACCATGTGCCTTTATTCATGCTTCTGAGCCAAGCTAAAAGACTGGCTTCTTTGCTGTGTTCTTCCATAAAACTTATCCCTTAATTCCCAGGAGTGGCACTTAAATGCCAAGTCAGAGTAGCCGTATAAGCGGTTGCTTGCGGATTCGCTCCTGTCGGTATATGGAGCCAAATCGCTTCATTGAGAATATCCTCTTCCCCAGCTGCATGCTGTTGATTTAGCAGGGTTTGATTGCCCCATTGAACCGTTGAAAGTCCCGCCCCTTGGCCAGGAGCCGCAGACATCAAGGTGTTGCCTTCCGTTCCAACATCGATGGTTTGATGGTTAAATTGATCGCTAGGTGCTGTTGGGAAAGTAACCGAATCTAATGCATTCGAACGAATCTGTGGATTTTGAAATTCGATATAAGCCCCACGTAATACATGATTCGAAGTGGCATCTGTACTTGTAAATTGATCCAAATCGACATTTAACGTCCAGCCGTTGTGTCCACCACGGGTATCCAATACTTGAGCAAAAGAGACATATGGTGCGGTTCCTGACCCATCAGACAGTCGTTCCAGCTCTGCAAGCATTGCGGATTTTCCAGGGCCTGTGCTGATCAATTGGGTTCCAAAATCGAAGCGCTTTGGCACATGCACCAAAGTGAACGGACCGGTTACCTCTGGATCGATCGGATCAATTTCTACCTCTGGCTCTTTTTCAGGTAACTCAACATCGATCTCTTCCTCCTCCCCAGGGATGAAATCTACTTCATTTTCGGTATTTCCTTCCAGGATGGGGGTTGCTGCTGCGGTCACTCCCCCAGATAACACAGCGATACTCATGACACCGATTGTTGCTAAATAAATACGTTTCATAAAAAATTACTCCTTTTACTATTATTATTCGCAGAAAGAATCTACGATGATTACTATTGATTGATGCATAAACCTTTTTTCGCTAGAACTGGTTGCCAGTTGGCTTACTAATCCTCTCACTTCTTCAAAAACCACAACTGTCTTTTCCTAAAACAAGCGTGCGACCGTATTGCCTAAAGGTCATTTTTCTCGTTAGCTGATCTTCGTGCGCATCGTTTCAAGTAAGCGACCACACTCAAGAGGACGAGCAGCAGACCTATCCAGCGAATAAGCAGTTGTTGGTGACTGTTCGTTTGCGGAAAACGATCATTTTTTGCGCTATCAGACGAATCTTCTTCAGGTGCTCGCCATTCCCCTGTCGGCGGTTTTGGCTCTGGCTTTTCAGGTTCCTGACCACCAACAAAACGGATGACCCCTTCTGTTCTAGCGGTGGACACTTCTTTGGCTTCTACGAAATCAGCGACTAGCAGACAACTTAACAGCAACATTGGTACAATAAAATACCTCAATTTACGAAGCGCCATGTATTCCCCCTCATTTTCCTCTCGCTCCTTTTTCTCTTCCAAAAAACATACTTCAGACACAAACGAAGTCCTCCAATCCTTCATTTAGGATGGAGACAACCATTTTAATCGCTTCTTTATACCCAATGTATTTAGGCAAAAAAAATACCTGCGGTTGCTTTTCTATGGAGTAATCAAATGGAATGATATTGGTGATCAAAATATCACAGTCAAGCTGGTTGATCTGTTCCGATGTTAATTGTTCTTCATAGAGCACAGCCATTCGACCACTAAAATGATGTTCAAAAATACTATAGACCCATTCATCGATCACATAATTATTGGCAAGCAACACCACGATTTTTTGTGAAACCCGGATCAATTGATTGCCAAAAAGATAGAGAACGAAGGAACAACAAAAGTCCCTCAAAAATTGATTTTTGAAACATTGCGGAATCTCATTCACTTCCATAAACCTAATCAAAGGCTCATAAAGATCAAAAGGCAAAGAAAACACAAATTGATTCGTACTATCCGGATTTTTTAGGTGGATAGGTGCTAAGCCAACTTTTGCATATTGCCGGACTAAAAAATCTTCCACGACCTGTTGAATTCCACAAGGCTCGTCAAGGTAAGTATTGTGCTGTTCAAAAAAAGCAACAAAGAGTTCAACGAATCGCTTACTCGTTTTTGAAAAGGTATTGAGAGGAATCCTCGTTTTCCCTCGAAGCGCCCACTGCGCATAAAGCATTAAGTAAATAAAGCACGCTTCCTGAACGAGCCGTTTTTTCGCAATGGGTTGGAGACTGCTGCTTTCTTGAAGTGTTTCACTGATCGTCAAAAAAAGCGGATCTTGCTGGATCAATGCTAGGATCTCAGGATCAAATATCAAGGTTCCAAAAGTGGTACGCTGAACAGACAAACGAATAATATTGATTACCTTTTTTCTTGAAACGATCCCCACGTTTTGCTCAATTCTTCTTAAAAGCGTTTCTTGAAGCTGATGTTCAATGACCGGCAACTCAAAATAGTGCGTTTCGCAATAAAAATCCCAGAAGAACTTTCGCTGATTGATCTCTTCTCCCATCAGCCCAATCGGTGCTTTGGTTACCACCAAACCGTATTCATCAAGAATCAGCTGTAATTTTTTTATGAGTCGATTTGCCGTTGATTCTGAAATATGCATGGCTCGAATCCAAGCTAAAAAAGGAAACGTTTGTCCCGCATAAAAAGCTTGTACTAATAAAATAAGTGGTTCTCGCTCATAGAAGGAGCGTCGTTTTTTATAGTATTCACCATGATCATTGATTACCAACTTCATCCCGTGATGGGTCCCTTCAAGAGAGATCGCATCACCAAAAAATGTGCGTAGTGCTTTTAAGTCCGTTAAGATCGTCCGCCGAGAAATACTTGCTTTTTCTGAGAGCTGTTTGACACTCAAAATCTGTTCGTTTTCCATGTACGCCAATAGTATAAGGCTTCTTCGATTCACTGAGTTCGTTACCAATTGGAATGTAAGACTGTTCACGGGCGTAATCTCCTTTAGCAAATTTCCTATAAATTTTCCATCAAATCGTAGGTCCCTCCTTTAGTGCTGCCTTCGAATCGTTGCAATGTTTCTTGTTTGATTCTAACAAAATTACCACCTATTTTTTATCCAGCATTTGCACACGAGGGTGCAAAAATATTGACTTTCCGCAAAGAATCATTTGTTCTGCGGGCTCTCAACGGTAAATATTAGATGTTATTTTAAATAATTCAGACACGTTTTTGTTTATTGTTTCTCTTTTATAAATTGCTAGCTGTACTCACCAATAAGCCGCAGCTTTTTTAGTAACAGCGCCGATTTCAACTGCCTAAAGCACAAAAAAACAGCTAGACACTTGTCTAGCTGACTTTATAGAATTATAAGTTAGAGCTAACTCCTATTTCCTTTTCAGTACGCTTGTAAACACACCGCCTACCATGATTGCGCCTAGAATCACCAGCCATGCAGCTCGTTGCTCATTCGTTTGAGGAAGAGCCTTTGCTTTTTCTTGACTGGAAGATTTCGTGGTTTCGCTACTAGCACTTGTTTCAGTAGACTGGCTCTCATGGGGATTTACTAGCGTGGCACCGTCATGGTTTGTGGTCGTTGTACTTGGTTCTGCTATACTTGGCTCGGTCGTACTTGGTTCTGGGGTACTTGGCTCCGTTGTACTTGGTTCCGTTGTGCTTGGTTCGGTAATGCTTGGTTCTGGGGTACTTGGTTCCGTTGTGCTTGGTTCTGTTGTGCTCGGTTCGGTTGTGCTTGGTTCCGTGGTACTCGGCTCCGTTGTACTTGGTTCCGTTGTACTTGGTTCGGTAATGCTTGGTTCTGTGGTATTTGGCTCCGTTGTACTTGGTTCGGTTGTGCTCGGTTCTGTTGTGCTTGGTTCCGTTGTACTCGGCTCCGTTGTACTTGGTTCGGTTGTGCTCGGTTCTGTTGTGCTTGGTTCCGTGGTACTCGGCTCCGTTGTACTTGGTTCCGTTGTACTCGGCTCCGTTGTACTTGGTTCCGTTGTACTTGGTTCGGTAATGCTTGGTTCGGTTGTGCTTGGTTCTGTGGTACTTGGCTCCGTTGTGCTTGGTTCCGTTGTACTTGGTTCGGTAATGCTTGGCTCCGTTGTGCTCGGTTCGGTTGTGCTTGGTTCCGTGGTACTTGGCTCGGTTGTACTTGGCTCGGTTGTACTTGGCTCCGTCGTACTTGGTTCCGTTGTACTTGGTTCGGTTTCTTTTTTTGTATTGGTGATTACAAGGGTATCTCCCTCAGTCGTCACACTGCTTTCGAAGCCGTCGGGGATATTGACTTCTTCAACCTGATACACGAAGTCTTCCCCTTGATTGTTGTATTTTGGTAAGTCTGCCATTTGACCAGCAACGGGTATCTTTGTTAATGATGCTTGAAAATCATTGGCTTTTTCAAGGGTCAAACGGTCTGACTGCTGCCAACTGTCTGCTGCCGTAGTGGTGGTTCTTTTGACTTGATAATCGATTTGGTCTGGAATCTCAGCTGCTGAGACATTGACCCACTTTTTGAGAACAGCAAGGGAAACATTGGGTGCCTTGATGGAAGGTATCGGAAAATCCAACGCTTCATCATCGCTTGCTGGTGTTAAGGTCGTACGGCCATTGCACAACACCCACGCCTCTCCTTTAAAATCTGGGGCTTCCGTATTCAAGCGAACTTGGTAGGTCAAGGTCAATTTTTCATTTTCACCTAAGGCTATCCCACTGACGGTAATAGTCTGATCCTTTTCAGAAACGGTTACTCCAGTTGCAACTTCCGGCGCCTCGACCCACTCTCCTTGCGCATTTTTGCGCCATCCGACTGACTGATACTGATCAGCATCAAAATTACCTGCCCCTTGCAAAAGAATGCCCTCTCCCATCGGATCTGTAATCGTCCCGTCAGGGATGGTTTTATCGATATGATTGGCGATTTCTGTCAATGCTGAACCCAATCCGCTCAGGTTTTCATCCGTTGTTAAGTAATTGCTCGGTGCAGACGCCAGATTGCGCCCAATGTATTCCCCTCGTGCGGAAGGCGCCGTTGCTACCGAATAATAGGTAAAACCAGATTTTTTAAGCGCGACGATCGTGCCAAGGGTCTCGTCTGTCACCACAGTGTTGCTAACAGGAATGGCTTGCGAATCTGATGGATTTTTACTTGTCGTATGGTAAGCAGTGGCTGACGTTTGAAATTCTTCAATATAGCTTTCCGTGTGATAACCGTTATAGTCACTGATTGCGCCGGTATTTTGATAAACCGCTGCCTCATCTACTGGCAAATAACTACGATTAGCACTGTCGTCACCGATATGAATAAACAGCTTTTCCGCTTCTGGACGACTTTCTTCCAGTAACAGTTGTTGTCCAGCCAATAAGCCTTTTTGCATAAAAGTTCCAGAATGGGATTCGGCCGTCTCACGCAGAAATTGTTCCAAGTAGGCGATATCGGTAGAAAAACCGTTGGTAGTGTAAACTTCTCGATTGTAGGCAACGATCCCGATCCGAATGGAGCCATTCGCTAGCGAATCAGCTAATTCATTTCCAAACTGTTGCAGCCCCAACAAGGCGTTGGTTAATTTTTCTCCAGTCATGGAGGAAGAATAATCGATCACCATGACCAGATCAACAGGGGTACTGGTCTGATTGCCTTTGACAGCTAACGTTACATCAAATAGTCCTTGGTCCGCAGCTTCTTTGACACTTTTTTTCAGATAAGCTTCATCTGCATAATTGACATAGTTCTCTTCATCAAAAGCAACCCCCGGCGCCTGTCCATACTTGTAGTTGTACGTATCTCCTTGAGCCGTTCCATTTGTCAAATACTGTCCGGTCGCATCAGTTTGATAGTCAAAATCATACGTGGTGGTTTCACTGTTTACAGTCAGACTGCCCATGAGAACCCCCATCAACAATAGGAAAAAAATCCCTGCATACTTTTGCCAACCTCTTTTGTGTTTCATCACTTTCGCTCCTTTATTTCCGCACTGCTTTCCTCAGCAGATCCATGAATGCTGAGGAAAGCGAGTCTTTGTCAGAAAACAGTAGAGAAGGTTTTGCTGCGAAAAGGAGACAAAAAATTGCTGATTTCATTTACAAAAAAATCACGTTTTTTGTGCTATCATAAGAGAATCGAGTACATAGAGAAACCTTTAGAACGGAGCTTGAATTATGGAACGGTTTTATCCATTTTTTGGACACACTCTCAAGAGAGATATCGACTTGTTGCGGTTTTTGTATCTTCAAAAACGTTTTGTTCCCATTGAAGAGATCAGTCAAGCGTTGGCTTTGGATCGCCGCTCCATCCAAAAAAGCTTCGACACTTTAAGCAAACGCTCGCTTTCCTTACAAGACGATCCCTCACCGCTTTTGGTTGCCAAACACGGCTTTGGGTTATCCTTCATTGGGACTAAGCGAGACTACAAGCGATTGAGTCGGCAGTTGCTGGAAGCGAATCCCTTTTTTTATTTACTGGAAACCCTTTTGCTGCAAAGTGAGATCAATTTGATCCAATTCGCCGCTGACCATTACTTCTCCGAATCAACCGTTCGTAAACGAATCTATGCGTTGCAAAAACTGCTTGCTCCATTGGGATTTCAGCTGCAAAAGCAAAAAGGGACGGTTCGACTCGTAGGCAGCGAAGCCCGTATCCGCTACTTTATGATGGTCTTCTTTTGGCGAACATTTGCCGGTCTGCATTGGCCCTTTACTGGTCTTTCCCAGAAAAAATGTGAAACCATCGCACAAGACTTCTACCAAAACAATCAGATTCCCTTTAACCCGATCGAATTGAAAATGACCACATACATTTTGGCTGTCACTATTTTGCGGTTTCGCAAAGGACAAAGGATTTCAGCAGAAGCAGTAGCGATCGAAGCCCCTTTGATTGGGGAAGATCTTTCCCTGTTTCAATCCCTGATTGATGAAGAGACCGCCATCTACAACCATTTATCGTCAGAACTAGCGGAACACTTCTTTCTTGATGAGAATGAACGCCGCTTTTGTTTTCTATGGCTAGCATCGAATCTCGATCGAACGTTTGCCGATGCGCAACTGGACGCTGCGTTTTCCCCAAAAAAACCAACGACGAGCATCCAAAAACTTCTCTGGTCGATGACCGCGTTCGCACCAAAATCCGAGTTGACCCGCCCTTGCAAAAGTAGGATCGTGAATACCCTCTTGAATGGGCTTTTGACTGTCGAATTGTTTGGACCGGTCGACCATACATTAGCCGGCTATAATACTGCACAGTTTTTAGCAGAACATTTTCCTGATTTGCAAAAGCAAGCCGAAAAGCTAGTGACAAAAACTTCGTTATACCAAAAAGAGCCACTGAAACGAAGCGGATTTTCTCTTCATGTCGCTATGGCGTGGACGCTGATTTTGCCGCCAGCTACTTTTCAGCAGAAAATCAAGATCAAACTGGAAACAGACTTGCCGCTGGCGATTTCACTGACCATCAGAGAACTGATCAAAGCGCCCTTTCAAGGGTTCTACAACCTTGATATTCGTGATCAGTTTATCGACGACGACTACGATCTCTGTCTAAGCACCACTCCATTGTCTGAAACCTATGAAAAAGCACCGGTCCTATTGATCAATGCACAAGTCACCGTCCCTGATTTGTTAGCAATTCATCAGGCGATTGAAGTATTCCAATCGCAAAAATAATGATTGCTCTGCTCAAATCACTCCAACAAAACGAGACGATGAAGTAATGAAAGTAGGTACTTCGTCGTCTCGTTTTGTTTCATTCATTCAATACAGTATTACTTTTATACAACCAATAGTTAAATCTGTTGCTAGTTCCTTTAACGAAAAGGAACACTCGAGTGTTGCAACTGGATTCGAACGTTGCCGCCTTCATCCAACATATACCCAAATGTATATTCGACCTTTACCTCTTCTCCGGTCTCACCGGATGTAAAATAATAATTTCCTGAAGAAAGTGCTGTATCACCATTTAGAATCGTATCGTGATTGTCAAAGCGTACATTTGTCCACGGCTCTAAAGCAAACCCGCTGTCTTCTTCAATATCACCACCAACGAAATAAGACAAAGCTTCTTCCTTTGTTGAGCGGAAAGGAATTTCAGCAGCTTTCGTTGGTTTAAAAAGGACTGTTCCTTCATCAAATGCATACAACGTATCAAGGGTTTCTTTAGCTTGTTCTTCTGCAGCTTCCTCACTCTGCATACTTGCTTCCCCAATAGCTACGATGCTCTCAGCCCAAGCTTCTTGTGCTTCTTCGATTGCAGCGAGGTTGATCGTTGGCACTTCAACCGTATCTGCTTGTGCTGTGTCGTCTTCATTTTGAGCCCCACACCCTGTTAAAGTAACTAAGATTATTGGTAAAATCAGTGTTTTTTTATTCATTTTATTCCTCCTTCTTTATCAATCAGTCTAATAAAGAATAGGTTTAATTGAAATAATAATCATAAAATCTTAACAAAAATAGAAAAATACTCGTATTTTGATTATTAAATGCATTTATCGCAGCTGATAATGAGAGCTCATTTTTCAATCCGTTGTCTGCTTTTCTGCATATGTCAAAAAATACTGTTTATACGGACGCCCAATTTTTGTATACACATTTTCACTGCGAATGGCTTTGGTCTTTTCTAAGTGGGCGACATACTTTCGTACCGACACATGTGACAATGCGCAAGCTTGCGCCAATTCTTGGACTGTAAATGGCTGTTTGATAGTACAAATCGTTTCTTGGATCAACTGAAGCGTGTCTTCTGTCAACCCTTTTTCTAGTTCGATCCACGGGCTTTTTTGGTTTCCCTGCAGCAGCAGATCGATTTGCTGCTGAGCGATCCGTGGATGTTTGAGGCTTTCGCGTCGTTGCTGAAATACTTGGATACTTTGGGCAAATCGTTCGAAGGAAAACGGCTTGATCAAATAATCCAGCATCCCCAAATGTAGGCTTTGGCTGATCAATCGTGTTTCATCGGCAGCCGTGATCATGATCACATCCACAGCCTGTTGTTGTTCCCGTAATGTTTGCAACAGCTCCAAGCCATTGCCATCTTTCAAATGGATATCCAGCAAGAGCAGCTCAATGGTTTCTTTTTGTAGCATTTCTTGCGCTTCTTCCACTGTTTCCACCGAAAAAATTCGCTCAAAAACCGCTAAACGTTCTAAATAGCTGCGATGAATAAATTGAACCATCGGATCGTCTTCAACAATCAAAATATTGGCTTTCATAGCTGCTCCTTCCGATAATCATTCGTGATCGTCACTTCTAGGACGCCTTGCGCTTCCTGAAAAGTGATGGTCCCATTGACTTCATGCAGTAATTGCTGAAAATAGCCTACTTGTTGTAAAGTCACTTGTTCCGCGGGTGTCAACATTTCTTCCGCTAGCTGCCAACTCGTTTGCAACTGATTTTCTTGGTACTCGATTTTCATAAATACCTCTTGAGTCAAATGCTTTTGCAGCAAAAGATGATGAATATATTGATAAAGGTTTAATAAGACTTTGGTTTCATGTGCAACGGCCCCTTGGGGAATCTCTGGAAAAATTTCTAACAACAGCTGGCATTTCTTTTCTAAAAATTTTTGCCGCTCGCCAATCAAAAACCCTGCCAACAACGGATTTTTAATAAGAATCGCTAGCCGATGAGCAAATTCTTTCTCTGGTTTCAAAATATCATCCAAATAGATCGTCAACTCTTCATAGGCTTCTAAATCCACCAAACCATAGATGACATGCAGCTTGTTCATAAATTCGTGGGCTTGACTTTGCAGTGCCGTCGCATAGGCTGTCGTATTTGCCAACTGATCCGCAATAAATAAAGACTCTGTCGCATTTCTTAGAAAAATAATATGCCCTATCTGCTGATTTCTCACGATGATCGGCGCCGATGAAAAGACATAGTCCTGCCCTTCTTGCTGTACTAACCGCTCTTGCTTCTTGTCAAAATCGACGTGCTGCAAAGCAGGCAAGATCGTTAGCAGGGATTGGCCAACCAAGCCATCTTCTGATGCAGTAGCAAGCGGCAATGCCGTGGCAGCTCGATTTGCCAGCAAGATATTCTTCGCTAAGTCTAAGACAAAAACAACATCCTTGGTTTCTTCCAGCATACTATTGCGTTCTTCTAACAAACGTGAGATTTCTTGCGGTTCCAGATTATGCAGTTGTCGTTTCAAATAAAATGCCACGAATAATGCAATCCCCCCGCCTAATAGCAAACTGATGAACAATGCTTTCCGATAGCCTTTTTGCGATAGTAAGATTAGCGATTGCAGTGAAGTCATTTTAATCCCTAATGCCACGACGCCAAGTTGTTCTCCATCTTCTTTCACTGGAACGAACCCACGTAAGGACTGTCCTAAGGTGCCGTTGCCAATGGAGAGAGACTCCTTGCCTTCAATTGCCGGTGTTTCATCGCCACCTGTAAAAGGTTGACCAATCTTTTCAGGGTCTGGGTGCGTGATCCGAATAGCGTCTTGATCCATCAAAACAATAAAATCCAACCCATAATTTTTTGCTAATTCATTGGTATATGATTGCAACTGGGGACTGGCTTTCTTTTCCCGCAGTGCTTGCTTGACCTCCGCTTCTGATGCTAACTGACGACCGATCGATAGCAGCAGCGTTTCTTCATCCCGGTGCATTTGCTCTTTTTGTTCCATCATCATCAGTACATAAAATAATGTTAGAACGATACATAAGGTACTGGTAAAAATTCCTACTAACAGCACCCACAGCCGAACTGGCCGCTCTCGCATAGTCGTTCCTCCTCAATTGCTAATAAGCGTTCATTACACGCTCATTTTAACATAGGAATCTTTTTCCGAAGGTCTTTTTTTAAGTTGTATTTAATTAAATTAGTTAAATAATCTTCTTTGTTTGTGAGCGCTTCCTTATACTGGAAACATCCAAAGGAGGTATTTGAATGAAACAAGTCGTCGCAAAACAACCCGTTGTTGAAAAAAAGCAAACCAAAGCAAAGTGGTGGTCTTTCTATGTTGGTTCCGTTCCTTTGCCCGTCTATCTGGTAATGTCTGCCATTATCTTGATCACTGCTTTTCTACAGCAACTGCCTGTCAATATGTTGGGGGGGTTCGCCGTTATCCTAAGTTTAGGCTGGTTATTAGGAACGATTGGTGCCAACATCCCCATCATCAAGAATTTTGGTGGTCCCGCTATTTTTTCTTTGTTGATTCCGTCAATCCTGGTCTTTTTTAATCTCATCAATCAAAACGTATTGGAATCAACTAATATCTTAATGAAGCAAGCAAACTTCCTTTATTTCTATATCGCCTGTCTGGTTTGCGGCAGCATTTTAGGTATGAATCGCAAAATCTTAGTCCAAGGGTTGATGCGAATGATCATTCCTATGATGTTAGGCATGGTCTTAGCGATGGGCGTAGGTACCCTTGTCGGTGTCCTGTTAGGGCTAGATTGGAAACACACTTTGTTCTTTATTGTGACTCCTGTTTTAGCCGGCGGTATTGGGGAAGGAATCTTACCACTTTCCTTAGGCTATAGTGCCATCACTGGTTTAGGTAGCGAGCAATTGGTCGGTCAGTTGATTCCAGCCACTATCATCGGCAACTTTTTCGCGATCGTTTGTACTGGCTTGTTGACTCGCTTAGGGGAACAAAAACCGCAGCTTTCAGGAAAAGGCCAACTCGTCAAAATGAGTGATGGGGATGATTTGAAAGATGCGTTGGTTGAAGATCAATCACCGATCGACGTCAAATTGATGGGTGCCGGTGTGCTGACCGCTTGTACGCTCTTTATTCTCGGCGGTTTGCTGGAACACGTCACTGGTTTTCCTGGACCTGTTCTCATGATCGTAGCAGCCGCTTTCTTGAAATACTTGAATGTCGTACCAAAAGAAACACAAAAAGGATCAAAACAGCTTTACAAATTCATCTCTGGTAACTTTACATTTCCACTCATGGCAGGATTAGGACTACTTTATATTCCTTTGAAAGATGTCGTCGGTATGCTGACCTGGCAATACTTTTTAGTCGTTATTAGCGTCGTTTTCACTGTGATTGCCACGGGATTTATCGTTTCTCGCTTTATGAACATGTACCCTATCGAAGCAGCCATCGTTTCTGCTTGTCAAAGCGGAATGGGTGGAACCGGCGATGTCGCGATCTTAAGTACCGCCGACCGCATGAATTTGATGCCATTTGCCCAAGTAGCTACACGTTTGGGTGGCGCGATCACGGTTATCTCAATGACCGCACTTTTACGACTATTATTTTAATTGTTTGAAATCGGAAGGGAGAAATCAAGAATGTCAACGATGAATGTCAAAGAAGCAGCTATGAAACAAGCCGAGGAAAATGGGGGCAAATTAGCCGTCGTTTCTAAAGTCACTATTGATTCAAAAGAAGATTTAAGTATCGCCTACACCCCAGGAGTCGCAGCTGTTTCATCAGCAATTGCTGAAAACGAAGAACTCGCCTACACCTTGACCACCAAGAAAAATACTGTCGCCGTGATCAGCGATGGCTCAGCGGTGTTAGGTTTGGGCAATATCGGTGCCAAAGCAGCTATGCCGGTCATGGAAGGCAAAGCGGCCTTGTTCCAGCGCTTTGCCGGAATCGATTCGATTCCGATCGTCCTAGATACGCAAGACACCGAAGAAATCATTCAAACGATCAAAGCAATCGCACCAACCTTTGGTGGGATCAACCTAGAAGATATCAGCGCCCCTCGCTGCTTTGAGATCGAACGACGCTTGATTGAAGAATTACCGATCCCCGTGTTCCACGATGACCAGCACGGAACTGCCATCGTGGTATTAGCCGCTTTGATCAATAGCCTGAAGCTGATCGACAAATCCTTTGAAGAGGTCAAAATCGTGATCAACGGCGGTGGTTCTGCTGGCCTTGCCATTACCCGAAAATTTTTGGCTGCTGGCATCAGACACATCACTGTTGTCGACAAAGCAGGGATCATTTCAGAAACGAACCATGAACTTGCGCCCCATCACGCAGAAATTGCCAAAGTCACCAATCGTCAACATCTAACAGGAACACTAGAAGATGCCCTCAAAGGAGCAGATGTCTTCGTAGGCGTTTCAGCTCCCGGTGTGCTGCACCCTGAGTGGATCAAAACGATGGCAGAAAAACCAGTGATTTTTGCTATGGCGAATCCAACGCCAGAGATTTTCCCTGATGAAGCACTGGCAGCTGGCGCCTTTATCGTCGGTACTGGTCGCAGTGATTTCCCTAACCAGATCAATAATGTCTTGGCCTTTCCGGGAATCTTCCGAGGCGCATTAGACGCTCGAGCAAGAGACATCACGATCGAGATGCAGATCGCAGCAGCACAAGGGATCGCTAGTTTGATCCCCGAATCAGCTTTGACTCCAACCACTATCATTCCAGATGCGTTTCAGCCTGATGTCGCTAAAGTCGTGGCAGAAAGCGTGAAGAATGCGGGGAAAAAAGATTAAATAGATTGGTATCATTAGTGACTGCAGCGCTAGTTGTTTGATACCAATAAAAGGAAAAATAGCTACAAAAATGTACCGACTATGAAAACTAGTCGGTACATTTTTGTGTCGGATTTTACAGATAATCGAAAGTTTCCTCCCAGAAGACAGTCCGAAAAAATACTCCCTAACTTCCCATTCACTATTGCTTCACTTGGTTCACTTCACAGAGGGCACTCTTTAGTTTGAGGATACAATCGACAAATCACACGCTCCCAATCTTTCTTCGTTGGTATGCTACTTAACAAGATATAATCATCCGTCAAACCATAATCCAGGATATAGGGACGATAATTTGTGACGATCAAAACCTTCTGGTCCGCTTTTAATCGTTCTTCTGTTAATTCGTGCAATGAAAGAAAAATGACTTGATACTTGTTTGCAAAGAGCCGAATTGCTTGTAGTCGAATCATTTGAACGACCATTGAGTCCCCTTCTATAAGAAACAAAATATTTTTTTTCGGTTGATAATAGTCGCGTAGTAAATCACTTACCGTTGTAAAACTGATAGCAATATCTTCCATAAATTCTGTCGCAAAAGCTAACTCTTCTTTGTACTTTTCCAAAAATGGTTTATTTTTGTAGTAAGACTCTCGATGGTATGTTTTTATTGAGGCGACTTCTTCAGCTTGTCGCTTGTTCAAAGATGGACAAATCACTTCATTGAGTTTTCTAGACACCAGAAAGGAGGTTAGATAATCTTCTAGCAGTGACTGATCCCAGCCCTTAAATTCGGCATCAGCAAAATACGCTTTTACGATCGGCTTCACTTCTGGCCAGAAATTAAATCGAGCTAGAAAAGTTTTTTCTCGATCGTATTGATTGATTGTCCGCGTACATATAATCATGTAGTGAAGCCAAGCAAGTTCTTCTTTGGGTAAAGATACCCCATACTCTTTGAAAATGACTTCTTTCAGAATCTCTAGCAATTTAAAATCATTTTCTTGATAGACAAGCTCTTTTGCCCATTCAGGAATCGAAACATAGTGCTCCTTTTGCGCCCGTACAATCGTTATATACAGCAGTGAATAAAAAGCCGAGATCGTCAAGCCAGTCCCTACTTCATATTTTCCCAATTTATCAGAAAGTCCCTTTAGAATTACATGATGCAGTCCTTCTGGTGGTCTGATCGTATAGGGGGTGGACTCACCTACGTAGTAAAAATCAAAAAAGAATTTACGAATATTTGCTTCATCGCCTACCAAAGTAACCGGTGTGAAACTTAGAGAAAGTCCATACTCTTTTAAGGCTGGTTGCACACGTGCAATAAACCTTCGTAATGTTGTTTCCGCATAATTGTATCGATAAGCCAATTCATTCAGATCAACTACTTCTCCATAAAAAATGTTCCCAATGATTTCAAATAAAACTTCCTGATTTAATAGCTGCTCTTTTTTTTCTTTAAAGAGAACACGATTTCGTTCTTCGAAATGAAATCCGCTATTACCTGATACCAATTCAATACATTCGCCAAAATGCTCTTTGATCAAGCGTAGGTCTTTCACCAATGTCCGCTGAGAAATAGCCAATCGCTCAGAAAGAATCCCAACTTTAAAAACTTGTTCTCGTTCAATAATCGTTAATATCTGCATCCAACGCTTTGTACTCGGACTTGTAATAAAAGACATCTGAAGTTCCCTCATGCCATTTCTTCACTCATTTCCTTTTCTGACTTGGCTCTATTCATTCTACCATACAACAGAAACCCCTTTCTTCGCTACGTCAAACGAACTTCTTTCTAAAAACATAAGATGTGGCACGAAACGTCCATTGTCAGAAAAGTTCGCTTTCGCTTTTTTGAACTTGCTGCGGGCTTTCTTTCAATCCATAGCAAGGCAAGCACCATTCTTTTCCTGGATCAAATGCTAGCACTGCGACACGCGACAAATAAGAAAAGTGCTGACACCCATGTATACACACAACCTTTTGCCTGTGCGCAACAGATTTTCTATTGCAGATTCAAATAAAAAAGCTTAACACCTCGTAGATGTTAAGCAGAATCAGCTATCATTCTATGTCTGTTCAATACTCGGTGCCCGATTTTCATTTGGCATTCTTCTCTGGATCGGATTTAAAACCTCACAACCGCTTTGACCAACGGATCATCTTCTAACGTTTGGCGTTCTAGCGCCTCTTGCAGTTTTTCCAATGGGTATTCATCCGTGATATATTTTGTGGGATCGATCATGCCACTAGCAATCAAATCGATCGTTTCTTCAAACTCTTGGCGGGTGCAAGAAACGCTGCCGATGAGCTTGATTTCTTGCAAGACCAACCGATTTAATGAAAAAGGAATTTCGGGAGCAACGGAATTTCCGATCGCCACGATCGTTGCGCCAGGACGAGCAGCCTCAATGCATGTCGCTAAGGAACTGCTGGAACCGACTGCTTCAAAAATCAAATCGAACCCACCAGCAGACGCGTCTTTCAATACTTCCCCGCGGTTTGGATCCTTAGCGTCAAAGTAATCGTCAAAGATTCCCAATTCCTTGGCTTTCTCAATTTTTGTATCGTTGATTTTGGACATGGCCACATAAGAAGCCCCAGCTTTTTTTGCCAATTCGCCAATCAATTGCCCGATGATTCCACTTCCAGAAACCAAGACTTTGTCATTTAACTTAATATTGGATTTACGGACGGCATGATAGGCAACCATCAAGGGATCAATCAAGCTAGCTGCTGTATCTGAAACTGTATCTGGCAATTTATAAGCATTGGACGCTTTTCCGACAAACCGTTCGGCATAGGCGCCATTGCAGACAAAGCCGATATAATTGGTGCCGTTTACTTCCCGACACAAATGCTCTTGCCCTTTTTGGCACATCTCACATTTTCCACAATAAAGATTTGCCCAAAAAGCGACGCGATCGCCGATTTTAAAGGAACTATCGCCTGCATCCGTCACGACACCGCAAAACTCGTGACCCATGATAAAATCGGACTCCCCTGTTTTGCCCCAACCTTTCCCTGCTTGCCACATATGCACGTCACTGCCGCAGACGCCGCAAGCTGAAATTTGGATCTCGATCAGTCCTTCTTCCACTTTCGGCACAGGTACTTGTTTGACCTCGATCGTTTCTGGTCCTTTTAATACAGCAGCTTTCATGTTTTTTTCTGTCATCTCTGTTTCCTCCTCATTGCTTTTTCCTTTGCTTACTGTCATACTAACATTAAAGTTAACTTTAAAGTCAACGTTAAGGAGTGAAAAAAATGACCTATACGATATCCCAAGTTGCGAAAGCCTTAAATATCCCCACGTCAACCATCCGCTATTACGACAAAGAAGGCCTTTTGCCGACGTTAGCGCGCAAAGAATCTGGCTACCGTTTATTTTCAGATACCGAAATTGAGATGCTGGAATTGATCGAATGTCTGAAGGAAACAGGCATGACCATTAAAGAGATCAAAGATTATGCACAATTGACACGCCTTGGTGATGACTCGCTGCAAGAACGCCATAAAATGTTTCTTGAACAAAAAAAAGCGCTGCAAGCGCAGATAGACGCTTTGCAGCAATCGATGGCGTTGATCGACCATAAGTGCTGGTATTATGAATCAGCGATCGCAGCCGGTACAGAACAAATCCATTTCCCAATCAAAATGTCGTTGAGAAACAAAGAAAAGTTTCAAGCGATCACCGCCCAAAGCGAAGATCGCTAACGTTATGTAACGTTCACAGGACTATCTGCCTGCTTCTAGTGATCCGAAGCAAACCTATTCTTGGTACTTTTCAAATACTTGCTTGTCTGCTAGTGAATAGACTTGTTCATACAAATAATCAAAGAGAGTATTCATGTTCTCTTTCGTATCGCTCACTTCATCAAGGATCTCTTTTGCCGTACGATGGGCGATATTCAAGCGCATTTCAGCGTTGTAGATCATCCGTTCTGCTTCAACCTGCGCTTCTTCAAGTGTCCGGTCTGCTTTCTTTCTAGCAAACAGCAAGATCTCTCGCATCTCCGCTTGAAACTGCTGATTTTCTTTTTGTAACTCTTGGTTTTCTTTTTGCAGCTCATTGACCGCTTTGCGAAGCGCAGCGGCTTCTTCTTCCTGAGGGCCTCGAGCCTGCTCCTCCAGCTGTGCTTCTTTTTCAGCGAGTTGGTTCGCCAAATTTGTGATGAACTCTTCTTTTTGGAGCAGCAGCTGTTTTTGTTCTTGGGCTTTGCTTTCATACCATTGTTTTTCTCTTGCCCAATCCAAGCGTTCAAAAATCGCTTTTTCTTTCACTTGCTGGATATCCGACTGTGAGCGATGCAAGGTTTCTGCATGGAGCCGCTTTTCAAGTTCTGTGATTCTCGTTCGTGCCAACACTAACTCTTGATGGGTTTGTTCAAAGCTCATATCTGCTGGTGAGACAGGCGCCAGCTCCATCTGCTCCTCGTTCGCTTCCTCGGTAAACGCTTCAAAAGAGCGTTTTTCTTGATAGCTAGGCAAGGGCGCATTGACAGTTTCATTACGCTTTTTGGTGCTTTTACGCTTTCTCTTCCCTTTACTGCTTACTGGATGTGGCATGCCAGTTTCTGAGGACCAGGGTTGCGTCGAGTGCTTAGGCGATCCTTCTGGCTCAAATCGTTCCTCTAGTTCCGCTTGTACTGAAGGAGACGGTGCCGGCGCCTGTCCACTTCGTTGCCCTTGTTTTTTGCCTTTTTGGGGTTTACTACTGGTACCCGTCATTTCTTGATCATTGCTAGTAGCTTTCTTTTTTGCGGTATCGGCGAAGGCTTCTTTCGCCGGTCCATTGGCAACAGCTGTCTCAGCGGTTCTGTTTTCTTTCTCATACGTTTCTTCAAATCCTTTTAATTCTTTCAATGACACTTGGTTCATTTCGTCGAATAGCGTCTGAGCAGAAAACCACCCACGTCCCTTCTTCTTACTCATCCCTTGAATCCCTCCCTTTCGTCAATAACTCTTTTGATTGTTTCATTCTAAGTTCCCGTGTCTGAAGCTTGGACAAGCTCTTTTCGGTTGAGTACTTGCCACTGTCCCTGTGCATTGCGGACGATCGTTTGTTCAAATGACGTATCGGGCGTATCTGCTACTTGCAACACGAAATGGCACCGTTTCACGCCTTGCGCCTGCGATAGATCATCGATGATTCGCTGCAAATTAGCTTCCCAAGCAGGAAAGTCCGCAGAAGAGTTCAAATGACTTGAACTCGTTAGGGTGATTTCTTGCAGCGGTTGGTCAATATGGATCAGCACGACTGTCGGTCCTAAAAAAGGCGTCACTTGCGTCCCAAATTCTTCTTCTAGCTGAAAACGCGCTTCTCGATCATCCGCCATCAGCAGCGTCTGCCAAGCAAGATTTTCAAAAGGGAGACCTGCAGACGGGTACACCGATAACGGTCGTTGCGTCCCTTCAATCTGTTCTTTTTGTAAATGTAAGATTTCCTGTTTCATCTGCTCCCTTTCCTCTGCTACCCTACGGCTTTGCGCATGTATGGAAACTTGAGTAAAAGTCAAAAGCAGCAAACTCATAAGAAACAGACCACTCACCATCAGCAACGCTAACGGATGTTCATTACGAATCTTATGCTTAAAAAAAGCCAGTTTTCTTTTTTCCAACTCCGTCATCTTTGTTCGTCGCTCAAGTCTTCGAACAAAGATTTCGAGGTATCCCCGTTGAGCAAGCACCCCGATCGCCACAAAACAAAGCAGCAGTATGCTGACATAAACAATCTTCACGGACATCCCCCTTTCCATCTTTTGTCCATAATTGAGCCTCGATTTTCAAACAGACACGCTGACTGACCTCGTTGAATCCTTAAAAGAAATTCAAGACGACCCCACGAAGGGCCTCGCTCGTCACCATACCAAATTCACGACTATCGATCGAGTGCATGATTGCATCCCCAACGACGAAATACTCGCCTGGCTGCAAGATGCCTCCGACCGGCAATTCCCTCGCCGTTTCTTGCGTCAGTGTAAAGGTATAGGAAAAATCATAATAGGACCCTGATGCCCCCAATAGCAAACGATTGCCACTGCGCGCATAGGAATCCCCAGGAACCCCGATCACTCGTTTTACGATCAGCAGCCCTTCATGCTCAAAAGCGACGAGATCATAACGATGCGGCAACTGATTCTTTTGAATAACGACTAACTCGTTGTTTTGAATAATGGGGGCCATCGAATCACCGCTGACACGAGCCATTTTGTAGTTTGAAAAGAAATAGAACAGCAGCAGTAGCAGACAACTTATCCCCAACACACAAAGTACCAATTGCTTTTGGAATCGACCCATGATACCTGTTGCTCCTCTACCATAATTTTACGTCGTACGTAGCGTTTGACTGATTCTACCGTTGGCTCTACCGTTTTTAGCGAGAGGCAGACGCTGCTTGAAGCTCTTCACTAGGAACAGAGCCTTTACATTGACCAAGAAAATCGGCTAAAATCGCCTTGCCGAGACGTTCAATGGAATTTGGCTCAATCGGTCGTTCCAACCGATAGATGGGCTGTTCCAATTCCAGCAAAAAGAGCGGTTGATCAGTGACTACCACCTGGCGGGCGGTGAAAATCGACAGCTCACTCGTAGTCTCGACGACGACATCCACTCCTTGGGCAGCCAGCCAATCACTCAGACGTTGTTTGATCCAGCCTTTGATTTTCTCATTTCCACACAAATGATAGGTGATCATCAGCTGGTTGTTTTTTAACTGCTGCTTCTTTAGATAGGACTCGCCTATTGTCAGCAAATAGTGAGAAGCAGCGCTAGAAAGTGCCTTCGTCTTTCCAATACCAGACACTTCTGGCTTTCGACGATCCCGCAGCAAAGGAGGTGGCACATGGAAGAGCCGATCCAGTAACATGACTGCTAACGTCACTTGCACGAATACGCGATCTTCTTTCAATGTCTCTGCTTGCTTAGGAAACGTCTCTCGCAAGCTATCGATTGGATCAAAGGGCACCGTTTCTTCGACCCACGGATGTTTCAATAAAAACGAAAGTACCCCTTCATCTGCCATCATCAAAAACAATAGGACACACCGTTCTTGCTGCGACAAGGACCTGCAGACCTCCAAGCCTTCGATGACAAAACCCGTTTTTTCTAGAAACAACCGACAAAAGTCAGCCATTTCCCAATTTTCTTCCAAGCGTCCACCTTGTTGCGCCCGCAAAAGAAAGACCTTCGTCCACTGCAACGAAACCACTGGATCGATCGGCAAGGACGGACGATACCGCAGTGTCAACGTTTCAGCCAGCTGCTCAAAGATTTGGTAGGGCTGTTCCTCTTCTTCAAAATAAAAGGCTTTATAGAAATACCGTATGTTTCCTTCTGCCCCTTCTAGGCACCACTGCTTTTTATTCAAGGTCAGTTCATAAGCAGCGAACAAGGTCTGAAGCTGACGACATTGTTTCAAAAAGGTTTGATTGCCTAATCCGGTGATCGCAACAAGTTTTTCCGGTATCGCCGTTTCTTGCTGACACAAGAAATGCAGAAACAACAGATTCGGGTCATCCGCCAACAATGCTCGCTTTTTTTCCTGATACTCTGCCAATTCTTGGATCATCAATTCATAACCATTGCTGGCAGATGCGAGGATCGTCGAAGCCCCAAATAGTTGGCGCAGTTCCTCAATGTCTGAAATAATCGTCCGCCGAGAAGCACCGCAAGCATGTGCCAGCTGTTGCCCACTTAAAGGACCGCAACATTCCAACTGCCGCAAAATCGTCAATTGCCGCTTGCACGTCATTGAAAATAAACTGTTCATCAATAAAGACGGCTTGTTTCTCATCGTTTCACCTCCCCACACATTCGAAAGAAGAGAAGCTGCAGGCGACTTCCAGCAGCTTCTGCTTCCTTCTTATTCAAACTTTTATGACTCAGGTCTCGGAACAAAGCTTAATTCCCAATAAATCGTGCCGCGATAAGCAGTTGCTTGGGGGTTGGCACCAATCGGGACTTCCAGTTCCACACTGTTTTCCATTGTTTCACTTGAGCCATAATGTTGGATCCACGTCCCTCCACCATGATTCTCTTGAGCCGAAGCCAAGGTTTTACTTTGACCTGCAATAAGTTCAATGGCTTCTTGATAGTCTGGCGTCTCCGACTCATTCGAACCAGTGGTTACCATATGGATATTTGACAAATAAACGCTTGCCCCTCTTAGTCGTTGCCTTTCATCATGCGTACCCACAAAACCCTCTTCAGATAAGCGAGCACTCAGTGTCCAACCAGTAGTAGCGACCCTCCGATCCGATACTTGGATATAATTGGGACGGTCCCCTTCATGCACATCCTCATAAACTTCCCGCAACGCCTGCGGCTTTGCTGGATATCGAGTGGTACTTGAAAGAATTGGTACTTCTCCAAAATCGAATTGAGAAATAAAGTCGATGCTGACAAATCCCTGGTTTTCTGGCAAAACAGGAGGATTCACAGGATCGACCGTTTCATCCGGGCGAAAAGGATCCCGCGGGTCCACAATGTCGATTTTCTCTACAATCACCGAATCCTTTCCCCATCTCCCATTCAAAAACGCCTCGGCTGTCACTAGCTCTTCGTGACGAAAATGTTGGAAGTTTGGAAATTCGGATAAATCAAACTGAAAGTTTCCCTCTTCATCAGCTTGGACGTGAAAGAATTCTCTGCGTCCATCTGGATCCGTTACAGTACCAAGGGAAGGATTTGGTTCGGGCATAAATGCTTCCCGCTCAAAACGAATATAGCTATTGGGATTTGCTCTTCCAGAGATGATCCGAGAATTTGATAAGGTCGGATCTTCCGTTAATGGATTCAACTCTATTTCAACTTCAGAAACTTGCTCGAAAAGCAATCGTTGGCTATGAGTCGAAAAATGACTACGTACCCCTTGTTCCACTGTTGGATCCAAAGTTACGACACTGTTGATTGTTGGATTGATCCAAGTAAAGTTGGTACTCATATGAATCAAAGGCATCCACTCATGGGTAGGCTGCACCTCATCAAACTCACCGTATTGCCATTGTTTGATTCCTTGAAATTCGATTTCCAGTTCATTGGTTCCATTTAAGTTGATCAAACTTCCGTTATTAAAAGAAAGCGGCGCCGTTCGTTCTAAATTGACCTTTCGGGCCTCATTGAACGTCAACTTCGAAAGATTTCCAAAAAAGATCAAATTTTGAGAATCATTGCGACTGTCCGAACGAATATCTAAAACAGCATCTTTACCAACAGTGATACTGTTTTGAGGTTCCCAGAAGCCAACAACATGTGCCGATAAGTTGGGTTGATTTTCCGCATCAATTTTTAACATACTACGTTCCTTTAGATTGATATGGGTGTTGCCTCCTTGAAATGAAAGAATATTCCAATTCCATCCATTCGTGTGGCTTCGATTCTCTAAGGATTGGATATGCACTTTGCTGTCTTCCAAGAGATCGATGGTATGGTTTCCATGAAGTGTGGAAATCGCAGAGGCGTTGATCTGAGTGTCAAGTTTTAATTCTGCTCCCTTGCCAACAGTCAGATTCCCACCACCATTTCCAAAATAGACATTCACACCATCGGCTTCCCCTCTAGTCCCTTCAAAATTTGCTTTCATGGAAACTTTGGCATTCTCTCCAATAATCAGTTCTGGATGATTCAAACCATGATAAAATAAATTTCCTGAACTGATGGTCGACAATTCTACTTCTGCATTGGGACTGATCAAAAGTCGATGGACTTCAAAATTTGCTTGATTCCAAGCATTGATCTGCCAATTTTCATTAAAAGTCGAACGGTAGCTTCGTGCTTGATGTGAGGTAACCTTTCCTGAAAGCACTGCGGTTGTACCAACGGAATGCAAAAGCTGATTCCCAATGTTTTCAACATTATGGTACCGCATGGTCGATATGGCTTGATTGTTAACACCCAAAGTAGTAACGTTCATAGGTCCGTAATAATTCCCATGATAAAGGGTAATATTTTGATACGAAATATCCCAAGGAGATTCTGGTACCATCGTACTATCCAAGAAGCCAACAGCAACCGCACGAAAATCAATTTGGTATTTTCCTTGTCCATCAATAATAAGAGTTCTTGAGATTCCCGGTTGGCTGATATAGACATAAGAGTCTCCACTCGAAATATTAATTGTACTTCCTGATACGCCTGAAGCTATACCTTCAATCGGATTATCACTAGATTCAAAGCTGTCGATCAACTTTATATGATTCACCTCTGGGTCCATGACAGCTTCTAAAAATTCTAGCCAGGAGCTTACTTCTTGTTCTCTTCGCCTATCTTCCAAAAGATCAAGATTGCCTTCATCCACCTCGATGTCATCAAAAAATGAACCATCTGATGTGACAGGATCCGCTGCTAAGTTAGTGCCAATCGGGTGGTCGTCCGTTTCCATAGGGGGCCTCTCCCCCTCATCTCCGGATTTTCTTTCTTCCACGTTCAAGGTAAGCACTGTCTCTGCTACCGTTATTTCATAAGTACCTACGGATTCTATCGTCAGTGGTAGACTAAACGACGTCAACGGCACTTCGGAGTTCAGAAGCCATTGCTCGGGATCCTCGGTTTGGGTGATCACTATTTCTTCCATTAAAAATGTTTCTTCTATGATCGTGGCTGCAGGCAGCTGGATGTCGATGCTTGTTAGTGGGCGGTTTGTTAAAAACATGATCGGAAACACTTCTCCAACATAGGCTTGCTGGATTTCTTCCAGAAAAGAAACCACCAACTCCTCTTGATCCTCTAAAGATTCTTCAAAAGAAGATCCAGTGAACACCTCGCCTAACGTACCTTCTCTTCCTTGCCATGCATGTAGTGGTTCAAAAAAGAACACACGAATAGACGGAAAAAACAAGTAAACACTAAATAGTCCTACCATAAGTGATAGTACTATCTTTAGTGTTTTTTTTTTCATTTTACTGATCCCCACCTTCCTTTGTCTTTTTTTTCTTGTTAATGATTAAAACAACAACGATGATCAATAACAAAACAAGTGCGGCGATTCCGCCAATCAGCCACCAATTGGTTTCTGGTTCCAATGTCACGTCTTCCTCATTTAAACGTCGGGCATCAGCAGCCGCAATCGTGAAGGGTTCTTCCCAATGCCATTCCTCCCCTTGTGAACGGGCCGTCATAGTCAGGACATAGTCTCCCGGACGGAAACGCTCGCCATTTAGCGGGATCGGAAAATCCATCTGCGAATTTGGGGCCATCTGCATGCTTGTGCGCTGCGTTTCATACAAGACGGTGTCACTGCCGCTGGCACGAATCTCAGCATCAATTTCTATGTGGTTGACGAAAGTCGGTGTGTAATTTTGAATCTTGGCACTGATCACGTTCCGATAATTGACTTGACTGGCAAAAACGTCCAGCAATTCAAGGCCCGGATCCGTTGACGAGCGGTTATTGCTTACGACGACTCCTAAAATAAAGGCAAACTCATTACGAATCCCGATGCCTTCTGTTTCTGACTCCGTTGCCGTAGCATCGCGGACCTCTTCTACTCGGATCGCCCCTGCCAGTATCCCATCAAATTCTTCCTCAGGCATCGTCAGAGGCAGTGTAAGGATCCGTTCTTCTTGGGCTTCTAAGGTGATGACCCCTGGTGCTTCAATCAATTCTGCAATCGAGGCAGGCAATGTCGGGTCAGGAGCTTCGGCATCACGACCGTATTCTACTACCCCATTGACATTCGTGAAAGCAGTATGAGCCGATACTTCGACGTCGATGGTTTCTTCCGATGTATTTTGGACGCGCAGCTGCAATTCTTCTTGTTCCCCTGCGCCTAAATTCAGATCAAAATAACCGCTAGCACCGCCTTCGATCTGACTGTCAGGGAATATCGGGGTTACAAAAAAATTCAACTCTGATTCAATGTCATCATTTGCTCGTACTGGTGTCGGCCAAGCAATCAATGAGCATAGCACGATCATTGCAGTCAAAAGCCGCAGCCAGCGTTGGTTTGTTGGTTGTTCAATCACTGTTGTTTCTCCTTCCAAAAAAGGCAGGAATAACGGTCTACTCCTGCCAGTTGTTTCACATTATTGTTGCGTTGCTTTGAAGATTAGTCGTCTTAGTCTGGCACTGTTTCACCATCGGCGTCCATCGTACTTGTTAAATGCCAAGTTAGTGTTGCCGTATATTCAGTAGCTTGTGGTGTAGCCGTTCCCGGGATATGCAGGCGAATGGCTTGATTCAAAACTGGATCTGTTTCTGACTCGTGAGCAGCATTTAATTCTTCTTGATCCCCCCAATAAATAGACGATACACCTTGCCCTTGCCCATCGGTAGCAGCCATCACTGTAACGTTGGTCGAGTTTGCAGGGACAATCAAACTCTGGTTTCCTAATTCGTCTGGTGTGGTAAAGGCATTAGGAAGTAACTGCAGTAAATAATCCCTATCCTCATGGTCATCAGGCAGTGCCTTCAGCTCTTCCTCAGTAGCGCCATTGTGAACAATGGTTGGATTAAGGAATTCTAAATAAGCCCCTCTCAAATTACTCCCGCTGGATGTAGTAAACTCTGTTAAATCAAGATGCAGTCCCCACTGTGGATCATCCAATCCGCGAGTATCAACGATTTGCGCGAAGGATACATATGGTACTCTTACCTCTTCGCCATTATCTCTTGAGATTTCCTCCCCCTCATCATCACCGGTGACAAGCTTTTCTTGTTCAGCGATTATTGGATAAAATTCATTAGTAGTTGAAATTCTTTGTATGCCAAAATCAAATTTTTTCGGTACATGGGCAATCGTTAACGGTCCGGTTGGTGGATCTGGATCAACGATTGTTACTGGTGGATACGGTACAGGAGGAACGACCTCTACGCTCTCCCCATCACCAGCTCGGAACTCAATATTATTTTCTGTATTCTGACGACGTCTTTCTCCACTCGGCTCTGGGTTCGGTGTTGGTTCATCATTTGCTACTGCTTGTACACCGCCTGCGAAGATCGTAGAGGTCAGTGTTGCGACTGTTGCTAATCGAATCCATTTCATTTTTATTCCTTCTTTCTTTTCTTTTAGTTTGTTTCATCGGCTTGCGCCGTTGGAACTGTTTCTCCTGATTGCGAGGTAGTGGTCGTCAATTGCCACGTCAAAGTCGCCACATACAAGGCTGCATCTTTAGCAGTCGCTCCCGGGACGAACAATTGGATCGCCTCATTGCGAACCACCGGCGCCTGGGCTTGGACCTGCGCATTCAACTCATCTTGGTAGCCCCAAACGACGGATGAAGTGCCTGCCCCTTTGCCGGCATCAGCAGTCAGAACAGCTTGTGCTGAACCATTGGCATCCAAACGCAAGCCGGCTTCATGTGCGTCCGGTGCGTTTTCTTGATTGTGGCTATTGTAGTCAACTTCTCGTGAGGCAAAGATGATTTGTGCCCCTCGCAGTTCGTTGTGTTGCGTCCCTGATTCAAACGCACTTAGTGCTACAGTCAAACGCCAGCCAGCATTTGACCCACGGGTATCTTGTACTTGGGCGAAGGAAACATACGGTACTTGGTTTTCTTCCCCTTGGGTATCCGCTAATTGTTGCTTTTCTGCCACCATCGAATAGACGGCATCTCGGTTGGAGATTTCTTGGGTACCAAAATCCAAAGTCGGCGCATAAGCGATCGTCAATGGTCCTGTTTGTCCATCTGGTCCGATCGGCGGTATCTCAACATCGGGGCCATCGGGGCCTGGATTAGGCGGTAACACTTCCGTCGGGTCTCGATCATTGGGCACAAAACTGACTTGCCCATCGGTTTCAGCGACTCTTACTTCAGCGGCGGTCCCTTGGATCCCACCAGTCAAAAGGGTTGCGGCAAGTACGGTGCTCGTTGCAAATCGCAAAAATCTCATAAGATCATTCCCTTATTCTCTATTACTCAACTTTTCTTGTGTTCTTGAGGTTGTTCGTTCTTTTTGGTACCTGCGTGTCTTCTTCACTGTTGAATAGCCAGCGATCAATAGCAGCAATGATCCGAGTGCCGTGGCACTGGAACTTTTTCGGGTATTCGTCTGCGGCAAACGTTCCCCATCCCCGCCAGGTTGTGTCGGTCCGGTCGGTGGTGAAGGTTCTGGTTTGTCTGGTTCATAGACACCCGTGAACTGGACTGAGCCTTCTGTATCGACGGAACGCTCCTCTTGTGCCGAAACTAAAATCGTCGAAGCACTGATCACTTGAAAAAAAGCCGCGAAGATCATCAGCTTGACCCAAAAATTCCCCCTCGCTCTTTTCATTCTCCCTCCCCCTTTTTGACATCATCAAGCCTAAAAACCACCCTTTTTTAGACACCTTTACTTAGACGGTAACCTTGAACAAAGTCGATTGATCTTTGTTTCAGTTGGCTTCCAAAAACGCTGGTTTTTATCCTCGATATACTTCATTATAGCTATCTTTGTGATGCGGGAAAAATCAATAAATTCACTGGCTGATGAAATCTATGCCTAAATAAAAAAACAAACCCCCGTTTTAAATAAATTATTCAACATAGGATATGGCTAAAGTGAGAAATCCTTAACATCTACCAAAGTGCTTGTTAACATAGAAAAATCATATATCAATCTCCAAAGCACCTGCAGTTCTCCATTCTATAAAAGCCACAATAAAATAACGGTAAAAAAGAGGGGGGGGGACTATCCTTATTAAGAACGTTCCTCTCTTTTCATCTGATCCCCCAAGCTACGTTTGGCGGGTATTCTTTCTTTTATGTTGTTTTTCTTAGAATCACTAAACTGATAAGAACATGAAGCATGCCTGTCAGTGGTCATCTCCTGCTCGTTTGGTATTTCTCTACGGAAAACAGTTGGGTGGTTCCTCGACGATTGGCGGATCGTCAGCTATGGTTCTTCTTTTGGAGCGCCACCTTTCCCATTCATTTTCACTTATCCAGCCCTTTCCCGGTACTCTGTTGTTGCCAATACAGATGCAGCCAAACCAACGCATACTCCAATAGCTATTGCAGCGCTAAAAACTTTGGCGTCTCTGTCCATTGCTTTATCTTCTCTATCTAATATCCTTCGGTACTCCCTTGAAATGCCGCTTGGCTAAATCAGCCATTCCTCCATGAAGCATTTTATTGACTCTCTCGTATGTAGTTCTTCGGCCATCCATTTTTTGATTACTATTTACAGAACGAATCGATTCTTCCAGCCTCCCCCTTAAGAATTTTTCATTTCCTTGAAAAAAGCTCTCCACGGGACATTTGAAAACAGGCCTATTTGTTAGCACAAAAAAACAGCAAACGATCCCTTCTTGGTTTCACCAAAAGAAGCAAACGTTTGCTGCAGATTTGTTTATGTTAAGTAAGAGCCCGCGAAAGGCTCGTCTCGGTCGTACTATTTATGTATACTTTTGCTTACAAACAAGCGCTTTCTTCCTACTGTAAAAACGCTTCTTTGCTGATCATTGCTGTTTAATTCTTGATCATTCTCCTAAAGATTGCTTCTCTTTCCTTGTTCTGCCACGCTGTACCCAAAAATACATAACCAGCAGAAAGAAATAGCCAAGCAAAAGAATGGTTTGCCCCAATTGAAACCAGCTGCGAAGGATCACAGATATGCTGGGAAAGAAATCATACATGCCGTATTGTGCCACCGATATGCCTACCGACAAGTAGGCAAAAATAATAAAAAGTTTCATTCCGTTCATGTCCTACCTTCAAGCGCTTTTTGCTTTTTTTCACGTCTTACACAGTAATTATTTTAATGAAGAGAAAAAAACGTTCGTCTTTGTCGTTGACTTTAGCGGTCAATCTGTTGTTTCTTAAAAACAACTCTTACTCAAGCAAGGAAGACCAACCAATTGCCTTCCCCACTGCGTTGTTTGAGTAGTCCATCTGCTCTCTGTCATTCTCAAGGGTACGTTCCACCTGAAAATCATCCTTTTAGCCCCACTACTACTCTCCATTTATTTCTCCAAAAAACTATCTATAAAACTTCCCCAATAGTCTATTGAACATCATCGTTTCCCATTTATCTCAATTTTTTTCCTAAATCTCAGGTCTACTCGACGTATTAGACATAAAACTTCAGGACTCCGCTAAGTGTTCACTCAAATAAATCAAGCCCATTTTGGGTTTTTGCGTTAACTTTGCCCCCGTGATCTCACGGTAAAAATACTTATGGTCATTTTCTATCATTTCAATGACTTCTTCCTCACTCATCCCAAGGTCATCTAGCAATCCCTCTTTGCGATTGTTGCTGATTTCCATCAATATTTGCAATTGTGCATCAATCGCCAATAAGTGGCCCCACTGAACAAACAGGTTTTCTTCCTTGCTATGAAAAATCGTTAAAAACTCTTTTGCTAACCGATGATAAAAGGCATTTATTTTAGGAAAAAAGCGTAACACCCCTTGTTTTTCTAGCTCTGTTTGAAAATGCGCCAAATATTCTTCTGCTCCCGCTATCTTTTCTGCCAGCATATTAGCCTCCTCGTAATCTATCTGCATGTTCGTTTCCAGTTTACACTTTCTGGTAACCGTAGATGTTCTTCAACCAATCAATGTCTTCTATTTTCTTTCTCTCTCATTCGTGGATACCCCTCAAGTACACTGCATTTCTAGGTATTGATGGCACATTCACTCATTTGCTAGTTACATTTACTGTTTATTTTCTCCCTTTTGATCCAACCAACAGTTCACAGGTTTCCTCTTGAGAAAAAACAAATACTCCTAAGCATCGGACTATGGTCTCACTATAGCGTCAAATATCCTTAAAAAAAAATAGCAATTTTCACCTGTCGGTGAAAAAACCTACATTGTATCAATTAGTTTCAAACGTTTACATCCACCAGAATAATAAAAATGGGATATTTAGTCAAATATAATAAAATTAAACATAAAAATTGAAGTTTTTTAACCATTTGTTTATAATGTGTTTAATTCTTTTTTAAATTCAACGGGGGCAAATATGAAAAATTTTCAGCTAAAATTTATCAAAAATCGTTCTTTAATCCGACGATTGCAATTATTAAATGAATTTGAGAAGAATCCATCTGCAACATTGGGCGATTTATCAGAAGTAACAAAAAGCAGTACCCGTATGATCATTGCGGATATTGCCATGATTCGTGAACATTTTAATGACGCGATCGAAATCTATTCCTCTAAGTTTGGGTATTTATTTGAAGAACTTGATCCCGAGGGGTATATCAAACAAAAACAAAATTTAGTTAAAGACGAGCCATTTTTTATGATTTTGGAGAGTATTTTTTTTGATGAATTACAATCTGCTCTGGATTGGAGCTTGACCCTTAATCTTTCTGAACAAGCATTGCTCAGTTACTTAAAAAAAATGAACGGATTATTAAAGCCCTTCAATCTTCGTCTATCAACAAATCCTGTCACATTGATAGGTTCCGAAATCGATATTCGCCGCTTTTTTTGTCTGTTTTATTATGAGTCAGATATCAATGTCAATACGATCTTCCCATCGCTGGATGTCCAAGATGCTGTCATTGAGATCACCAATCTTTTGCATTCAAAAAAGCAACCGGCTTCTACTTTTTCTTACTTTTCCTATATTCTCTACATTACACTGGAACGCAGCAAGAAAGGGTTACAAGTCGAACTTTCACCTGAACTAAAGGACATCTTTTATGCTTATCATTCATTGATTGCTCCAGATACGTTAAGAGAGATCCTTTATTCCTATTTTCATTATCATCTGCCAGAGGACGAAATCATTTATTTGTTGCTTTGTCTCATCTGTCGCCGAAAAATCAATCATCCTTCGATCGAAGAATTTTGCCGGAATTATAATCGCTGGCCTGAGATCCAACAAGTGACAAAAGATTTCTATGCCCTAAATCAAGGCAATTCCTATGATGAACAAAAAGATTTACACTGGTTAGAATCATTTTTTACGATTGTGAAAATACGTGATATGCTCTCGCCCATCATGAATGTCAACATTGACGATCTTACGCAATTCGTCAAAGAGAAGTTTTCCCACGAATATAAGAGAAACTATGCATTTTTGGCAAAACACAAGCTAGTCAAAAAGCTATATTCATCCTCCTATCTTGAAGATTTTTGTGCCAGCTTAACGATTCATATGGAAGCGATCAAAGAAGAAAATTGGGGATCACAACGGACGATCGCCGTGATTTTTGAAGGAAACGAATATGTTTGTGAATATGCCGAAAGTATCGTGCGAAAATATTTGGGTCGCTTCCATACATTGTATTATCCTAATGCCAGTGAACTCTCTCCAACCTATTTAAAAGAAAAGCAAATTGATCTATTAGTCACCAATTATTCGGAGTATACGACAGAATACTTACTGGAAGTAGAATGCGTTCTTCTAAAATCGTTTCCAGATGCGACAGATTGGAATCGATTACTTAATCAAATCAATCCACGGATCTTGCGTCTGGTTGTGTTGGACAATGCGTAGGTCAGCTATCTTATGGAATCATCACGGTCACAAAGCATTTCGAAGTGTTATTTTATAAAAACCATTCTTACCCAACAAGTGGTTGACACTCTGATTTATCTCAGCGATGAGAGTGTTCATTTCTCGCTGAGATAAATCAAGCCATGGGGCGCTTTCTGGTTCGTGCCGATCCCTGCCATTTGTCGGTAATAGACATTTTTGTCCTTTTTGATCATTTCGACGATCTCTTCTTCTGCTAATTCGATTTCTTTAAAAAAGTCGTGTCGGAAAAACTCTAAAAACATTTGCAGTTGGGCATCGATTTCTAGTAAATCCGCCATTTGTTGTAGCACATTATCGTACTCGGTATAACAAATTTCTTTGAATCGTGTTTGCAACTCTGTACATACTTGTTTGATTAGGGGAAATTCCTGCAAGTAACAAAGTTCGCTGTAATTGTTTAAATAGGCTTCTGGTGTCATATGTCCTTTTTTCATCATGATTGCATCATTCCTATCTTTCCTCTGAGAATTATTTTGCACCTGGACCATTGTTAAAATTTAAAGTCGATCAATGACATGAGTCTGCGCCAATCGGTTGAGTTCGGGATTTTATTGAACAATAAATACACGCCAGAACAAGAAAAATTCGACATATGTTCGTTATAATTTGTGACAATGATATCAAATTGGTTCGCCTCAAAATAGCCGGGATTGATATCTAATACATTCGGAAAAAAGAGTTTCTGGTAACTGCCTAGATACTTACGGGCAGTGACCTGAATTCGTTGTGAGATAAATTGATTTCCTTCTAACAGGAACGCAATTTTTTTAGGCTTCCCCCAGTACAATTCTTTCACACAGTCCATGTGAATGGTAAACACTGCGCTGATATCTACGATCGTGTCTAAAGACAAACACTTCAGTTGCTTGAATTGTTTTTGTAAGAACGCTGTGTTTTGTGCCATTTCCTCTGGAAATTGTTTTTTTACGAATGAAATCAAATCGGGAATCACTTTGTTCAAAATCGGAGAAAATCTATTCTTTAGTAGGACCGTAGCGAAAAAAGAATGGATCAAAACCTTACTATATTCCAGCGCATACGGCGGTACGACCGCCTCCTTTAGATAACGTTGGGTTAGTTGCAGAGTCTGTGAGTCTTTACCTAACTTGCTGCAAAAGTCCCTTTCCATATCAATATCAAACACCGTCCGTTTCCCCATCGATAACGCATAAAAGTAGATGATTTCTTTTTCGGCGATCGTCGTTTGCAAATGGTTCGATAGCATCGTCTTTAATTTTTTCAGCTCAAGATAATACTCTTTACGAAACTGCTTGACGATGGCTGGATCGATCGTGACGTAATGGCCATGAGAGGTTCGCTCTAAAATGATATAAAGCATGTAACTGATTTCCTCAAAGGCGAGATTAGAGAAATTGCTATCAAATTCTTCTTTTTTCAAGTTTAAACCGATCTCATGAATGATCAACGGCGGAAATACGGTATGCGGCGTACTATCGGATTCATAATAAAAGTTCAGAAAAAAATGGCGAATATTGACTTCCTCACCAATAAGATCCACGGTGGTTTTGTTTAATGTCAGTTGGTACTGTGCTAAAATTGGGTCGATTTTTCGAAAATACCGCATCAACGTGGCAGGGGAAATAAACAAAATGTCTGACCACTCATTGATGGTCAATATTTCCCCTAAAAAAATGCTCTCAAAGATGCGAAACAACGGCTCGTTACTGATCAAATTCCGTTTTTTTTCTAAGTAGCTTTCTGTATCGATGACTTGTAGCTGATAGCCACTATTTGACGTTTCCATTTCGATAGCATCTTCGAAATACTCTTTAATGTTTTGTAAATCTTCAATGATGGTTCGGCTAGAGCTTTTGATCACTTTTGACAACCCACGGATCGGTGTATGAGAAGCGTGCTCCATATGTTCTAGCAAATGTAGCCACCTTAGCGTCGTTTTACTAATGACAAAAGATGATTGGAATTGTCTCATAGGTTCGCCTTCCTCTACTCGAAATAACTTTTTAATTCAGCCACGATCCGCTCACTGGCTTGTCCATCTCCATAGGGATTTTTGGCTTGCGCCATCTGTTTGTATGCTGCCTCATCTGACAATAAATGAACGATTTCTGAATACACACGCTCCTCATTAGTACCAATGAGTTTCAAAGTCCCTGCTGCCACCCCTTCTGGGCGTTCCGTCGTTTCACGTACGATCAAGACAGGAATCCCCAAGGAGGGTGCTTCTTCTTGAATCCCTCCTGAATCGGTCAAAACAAGGTAGCTGCCTGCCAGTAACTGATAGAATGCAGGGGCATCCAATGGTTCGATCAGCTCGATATTTTGCTGCCCTTCTAAATAGCGCTTGGCTAGTGCACGGACACGAGGGTTTTTATGCATCGGAAAGACGATCGTCAGTGCGGGATAAGCAACAGCGATGCGTTTTAGTGCACGAAACACTTGTTCCATGGGTTGCCCAATGTTTTCTCGCCGGTGCATCGTAACTAAAAGGATTTTTTTCTCACTAATTGGTTTTCGGTCTTTTTTTTGTGCCAACGTATGGTACAAAGCATCAATAGACGTATTGCCAGTAACGACGATGCGGTCGTGTGGGTGGTTTTCCTTTAACAGATTAACCTGACTTTGATCCGTCGGTGCAAAGAGAAAATCCGCTAGTTGATCAATCAACCGGCGATTCATTTCTTCTGGAAACGGATCGTTCTTGTTGCCGGTACGCAGCCCCGCCTCCACATGACCAATCAAGATCTGCTGATAAAAAGCGGCTAGCGCAGCTGCGACTGCCGTCGTCGTATCGCCATGAACCAACACCACGTCTGGTTCTTCCGATTGAAAAACACCTTCGAGTCCTTCTAGAATACGACTGGTGATACTGGTCAAGGTTTGATTTTCTCGCATGATAGCCAAGTCGTAATCAGGGGTCAACTCAAATGCCGCTAACGTTTGCTCAAGCATTTCTCGATGCTGCCCTGTCACGACGATCTTTGATAAAAAGCGTGGATCGTTTGCTAATTTTTGAATGACCGGCGCCATCTTGATGGCTTCTGGTCGTGTACCAAAAATAGATAATACCTTTATTTTTTGCATCGTACCTCTCCTTTTTTTCAGCAATTTGAACATTAATCAAGTTGCTTTTTGTAAATCTTCTGCCAGCGCTTCATATACGACGTTAAGGCATACTGTTGCTCAATCGTTGCTCTGGCTTGTTGGCTGCTTTTGATTCGTTCTTCCTCGTTAGCTAACAGACTGCTCAACGTCTCGATCATTGCTTGAATATCACCGGCAGCTACTAGGTAGCCGTTTTCACCCGATTGGATCAACTCTGGGATTCCCCCAACCTTCGTCGTTACATTGGGGATACCTGCCGCCATGGTTTCTAAGATCGCCATCGGCAAGCCTTCGTGATAAGAAGGGAGAAAATGGATGGCTGCCTTACGAAAAACAGCTGGTAACGCATCGGTTGCTACCCACTCATTTAAGAACACATTGGTGAGAGCCTCTTCTTGGAGCTGTTGGGCAACCTGTTGATTTTCTTGATCGCCAAATAACATAAAGCGAATCTCGGGAAAGGAAACAGCCATTGCTTTTGCAACTGCCAACAGATCAAAACTGCCTTTTCTTTGCCCGATCCTGCCAAGAGTGATGATCCATTTTGCGGTAGGGTCATAAAAGGATTCCTCCGGCACCGCTACGGCATTTGGCAAGACCTCGATTGAGGTATCGGTAATCGTTTGGTAAAATGCTGACCAGCTACTACTTAGCACTACGAGCTGATCCACCCGAGCTAAGGTAAAACGGACCCACCACTTTGCCCATGAAGGACTGTTTTGATAAAACTGGTCAAATTGCGAAGCATGCATATGAAAAATCGTCTTGCAATGTTTTGGTGCTAGCAACAACAGCAAACTCTTGCGATAGAAACTGCCCTTTTGCGCAACGTGGAAATGAAGGATCTGGCACCTTTCTTTTTTGATGTGCCGACGAAACGTAAGAAACGCTTTGAGCTGCGTCCAATATTTTCCTTTTTCCGACCAAGTCTTATGGACGACGAAACGCACGTCCTCTGGCGCTTTTGCTTTTTGGAAATTATGAATGACCGTTGCGATCCCCCCTTTTGCTGCTGGATCTGGACCGATAAGTAAGATATTCATGCTTTGTTGATTTTCCTTTCTTGTACAAATCTAGTTACCTGCTTTAGTTCCTTGCGATAAAGAACAACGACGAAGAGCATCAGCAGCAAAACGAGGCTCTTTTCCAGCCAAAGAGTCCGATTGAATGCCGTAAACAGCGCAAAGCAATACAGCATGATCGAAAGGCTGATTTGGCGTTTGACTGAGAACCCTTGCCAATAGGTCATCGAAAAATATGTACGGGCAAAAAAGAAGACCAAGTACCCTAATGCCGTAGCACAAGCCGCTCCTGTGGCGCCAATTGTCGGTACGAGTAGGAGATGACCAAGGGATGCGGCTAAGACCGCCAGCAAAGAGGCAGCAATATTCAAATGACTTTTCTTATAAAAAACGATCCCGAGATTGGTCGTTTCACTGATCGTCATCATCAAGGGATAAAAACATAACAAGGGAAACAAGTACTGGGCCTCTAAGTAGTCTTGCGACAATAAGATGACGATCGTTTCTTTGAAAAAGACCATCAGTAAAAAGAAAATCGACAAGACGATCATGATAAAGTGACTGACTCGTTCGTAATAAATCAATGGTTTGCCTTTTTTGAACCATTCATAGGAGGTGGGAATCCAAAAATTGGCAAAACTAACTTGTAGAATCATCAAGGCACTTGCCACTTTGAATGCAGCCGTGTAGATACCCAAAGCGGCAAAATCAGCAAAATAGCGCAGCATCATTTTGTCGATAATCATTAACAGGCTATAGAGGAACGTTCCCACCACCGTCGGCAAGCCAAAACGACTCAGCTTTTTGATCAGGTTGCGATCGATTTGGCGAATGAGCGGCATAAAAAGCGCCAGGTTTGCCAGAATCAACAGACAATCACCGATAATCTGACCGAAGAGCATGCCATAGACCACCGTAATAAACGTCGGCGGACCAAAAAAGAGAAACAGCAACGTGATGAACAAGACCATGAATTTCACCAAAATACTGTAAACGGAGAACTGGATCGCTTTGTTTTGCATTCGAACCGTTAACAAAAGAAACCGTTCAAAAATCAGCAGTCCCGACGAAAGAGCAAATAAATAAATCGCACGGGTGTACTGTGGAGATTCAAATAAAAGCTGCGAAAAATCTGCCGCAAAAACCACTAGGATCAGCTGAAAGAAAAATGAACCGAGCAACGGGACGAGCATCGCTTGTTGCAATAACTCGCGTTTGTTTTCTTGGTCATGGTATTCCCTCGTAAAGGCTTGGTCGAAGCCGAGATAGATCACGTATATCAAAAAGGTCTGTGCAAGGAAAAACATACTGGTCTTCCCATATTCTTCGGGTGTCAAAAAGCTGGTCGTTACGGGCAAAAGCACCAAGTTTAAGACCGCCGAACCTAACGAACCGAGGGAGAAAAAGCCCAGCCTCAAAAGTAATTTTTTCAATCAGTTGTTCACTCTTTCTCTGTTAAAATAATGCCTCCACAAATCAATCCTAAAAAGGTGGAAGACAATGCCGAATACAAAACATGCCCGGCAAAAAAACTATAAAAAAGCACCACGATCAAGGCAAAACTATAAACCGATCGTTTTCGTGGCTGAAAGGCCAAATGGACAAAATAGGCGAGCATTAGCAGCAATAACGCTATTCCCAGTAGGCCTTGCCCGAAAAGGGTGTCGAAGAAGTCCATTTCAATTAAGCCAAGACGACCAAAGTGTGCCAAACGGTATTCAAAGCCTTGGCCAAAGATCATGGTAAAGTGTCGGGCCTCATCATTTAAGAAGGCGTTCATCCCACCAATCAAAAAATCACTTCTTGAACTAGAAAATAGCCGGATCAAGTCCCCGTCGAAAAGATGATAAAAATACACCATGCGAAGATAGGTTCCTTCGACGGCTTGGATCAGCAATGGTAGTCCTTGAATAAGCAGCCAAGCAATCGTAATAAAACTCATAAACCAGATAAACAATTGTTGCAGAAATGCTTTACGTTCAATGCCTAGCACCAATCGGATTAAAAGATAGAACAACACACCGACACCATAAAACACGCCGGTTTTCGTACCGACCAAGACCAAACAGACGAAATTTCCAGCGAATAAACTAGCCAAAAACAGTGAAAACTTATGGGTCTGTTCTTTGATCGAAACAATTAGTGCCTGGACTGTAAAGGTGATTGAAACAATAAAGGCAAAGCTCGTATCATTATTGGCAAAGAAATAGCCTTTATACCCAGCATCAGAATTGTCATAAGTTTGGTAGCCTAGCCCTAAAAAATAAGGAATCAGTAGCCCCAAGGTGAAGCAGACACTGATAACAATAAACAAGCTGTCGTAGTGCAGTTTGGAGAAGTCGTTTTTTCGTTGATAGACATAATAAGGAATCAGTACCCATAAGAGGTATTTGATATACACCGATAGATCCTCGATCACCCACTGCCAGCTGTACCCTAGAAAAAGTGCTTGTAACAGAAAAATCGTAAGCGTCACAGCGATAAACCCATACGTTAAATATGTATAGTAGCTATGGGGAATCTTTTCTGTCACGATCATAATCACTAAGAACAAAAAGAACAGCAAACGGTAGAACACGCCAATGGGAAAAGGAATGCCCAGACTTAGAAATAAGCCGTTTAAGACGTCGATTATCGGAAAAATGGCCACAATCCCCAGGAAGAAGCGGTGATGGCTTTGCTGTTTTGATTTCATGCGTTTCTTCTTTTTTCTCCCCACACATACTGTAAAAAGCGTAAATTTCCTATGATATAGCGATCAAACATCCTGACTGGCTCTTGCGCAAAGCGATAAAACCATTCCAAACCTGCCCGCTGCATCCACAAAGGCGCTCGTTTGGTTTTGCCTGCGACGATATCAAAGCTGCCGCCAACGCCCATCGCAAATGGCACTTGCAACACTTCGCTGAATGTATCGAGCCAAATCTCTTTTTGCGGGCTAGAAAAAGCGACAAACAGCAAGTCTGGTTGCGTCCGTGCAATCTCTTTTGCCACGTCCAATGATTCGACTTCGGAAAAATAGCCATGGTGAAAACCCGCTATGTTCAGGTCGGGATAGAGCTGTTGGTCATGTTTGACGACGGCTTCTACGACTTCGGCAGTTGCTCCTAAATAATAAGGACGCCAGCCTTTTTCTGCTGCCAATTTGACCAGCTCGCGAAAAAGATCGATGCCTGTTACCCTTTCTGGTACCGGGCACCCTAAATATTTCGCTGCCCAGACAATCGACTGCCCATCAGCCGTGATCAAAGCTGCCCGATTGACGATCGATCGCAACGAGGGATCTTTTCGCATCAAGTTTATTTTTCCCGCGTTAATTGAAACATGCTGTGCGGGCATCCCCTGTTCGATCATTGCCTCGATCTTAGTAATGGTTTCCTGAAAGTTTAAGGAATCGAGATTGCTGCCTAAAAGTGATACACGTACTTGTTGCTCCATTAGAATGCTCCTTTGGGTAAGAAAACAACGCCAATCGTTTTCATAATTATTTTCAAGTCCAATAACCAGCTCAGGTTATTGATGTAATAGAGATCCAATGCGACCATCTCTTGAAAGCTCAATTCGTTTCGTCCACTGACTTGCCACAACCCTGTGCACCCGGGTGTGACACACAATCGTTGCTTGTCTTTTTCTGAATAACTGACGACTTCTCTTTCTAAAGGAGGACGGGGGCCGACCAGTGCCATCTCCCCTTTCAAGACATTGATCAATTGGGGCAGTTCATCAAGACTCGTTTTTCTTAAAAAACGGCCTAAGCGCGTCACTCGCGGATCTTTCTTCAGCTTGAACATGGCCCCTTCAATTTCGTTTTTATCAAGGTATCGCCCTAATAATTGATCGGCATCAGGCACCATCGTTCGAAATTTGTACATCACAAACGTGGCCTCATTTTTGCCAACACGAACTTGCTTAAAAATAATCGGTGCCTGCCAGTTAGAAAATTTGATCCCTATACAAATCAGCAGTAACAGCGGGCTAAGGACGACTAATAAGCCCAAGCTAAAGATAGCTTCTATCGTGCGTTTCCAACGTAAATAGCTAGTCGCTTGAACCCTTGACTGCTTGTCTAAAGCGGGTCTTTCCACAAAGTTCCCCTCCTTAATAATAGTAATTTTCACCCGTGTCCGTGCCATTCGCAACGACACCTAAGATGTTTGCGTTAACTAGGCGTAGCTTTTTGACGGCATTTTTTGCGGATTGTTTGTTCGTTTTATCCGCATGAACGACTAAAAGTACACCGTCGACTTTCTTGGCTAGGATCAAGGCATCCGAAACGACATTGACTGGTGGCGTATCAATAATGACCACATCGTATAGTTGTTTGACCTCTTGCAAGGCTGCGGTCATTTTCGAAGAAGCGAGCAGATCATTAGGGTTTGACATAATGGCTCCACTAGTGATGATTGAAAATTCGCAATCTTCTAAAATCACTTGTTGGACACAGCTTTCGATCGAGATGTCCCGTCGGATATAGTTGGACAAGCCCACGTGCATTTCTTGTGAAAACAAATAATGTTGGGTGGGTTTACGCAGATCCGCATCGATCAATAAGGTTCGGTTCCCTTTTTGGGCATAGGCGACCGCCAAATTTGCCGAGACCGTGGATTTTCCCGTACCGCTTTCTCCTGAAGTAATCAAAATCGTTTGAGCATCTTGTTGTTGGCATAAATAGTCGACATTTTCGCGAATCAACTTGACTTGTTCGCTGATGATGGAATAATTTTCCTTCATGCTACGCATCACACACGCTTCCTTCCTCTAAAGCTTCTCGACTGGATGGTTTTAAACGAAGCAACTCGTTTTTCTTTGCTTATCTCTCCGATGACCTTTACCCCTAAGACCTCTTCGATTTCCGTATTCGAAGCAAAACTGCGCTCAAAAACCAACAGGAGGAACACATACGTAAAAGCGAAAAGAAGACTTAAAAAAGTGGTCAAACTGTACAACAAAAACTTGTTTGGACGAGCAGGCGTTTCTTGTGGCAAAACGGTTCCTTCTGCTAAGATCGTGACATTATCAATGTTCATGATTTTAGGGATCTCTTCACTAAAAACGCTGGCGGTCGTATTGGCGATTTCGGCTGCGATCTTCGGACTTTGATGGTAAGCGTTGATTTCGATGATCTGCGAGTTGGTGGCATTGGTAACACTCAAAATCTCCGACAATTCAGACACATCGTAGCTTTCCTCTAGCGCCTCACTGACTTCATTTAAGATGCGAGGACTCATGATGATGGTGCTATAGGTACTGACGAGTTGAAGGTCTGCCTGAATCGTCTGGTTTTCCAGACGATTGCCAGCTATCGTTTCTGACTGACTAATCAGCAACTGTGCACTTTTTTGATAAATGGGTTCAGCAAACAGGGTTAGATAAAGCAACATCGCTAGTAAGGGAATACTAATGATCATGAGGATCCAGCCTATTCGTTGCTGAAGGACTTGCTTCAATTTTTTCATATTTATTTCTTTATTCATTGGTTTTCCCTTTCAATAACAGAAATAGCAATCAAACCATTTACTGGGCGCTTGGTAATGACCCAAGAGAATAGGCAGCCTCGAACCTCGTTTTACCTGTCACAATATTTTTCGTGTCAAAAACGATTTTTTGTTTCATCGCTTGAATGGCTGCCGGCGCTATGTCTTTAAAGGCATCATGGTCACAGAGGATCAATGCCAGATCACTGTCTGTTAGTGCTGCTTCAATTTGTGCAACATCAGAAGTGGCGACATAAGGATCATAGGTAGTGACTTGCAGAGCTTTCTTTTGTTTCAATCTTTTGGCGATCTCAACAGCCGGACTTTCTCTGGCATCGTCAATGTTGCCCTTATACGCCAACCCTAGGACCGCGATTTTGTTTCCACCATGAATCGCTAAGATCTCTTCGACTTTTTTTATAATGAATTCAGGCATCTCTGTATTGATCATCCGCCCCAATTGAATTAACTTCGCGTCATCAGGTGCTGCCGCGACAACAAAATACGGATCGACTGCTAAGCAATGACCGCCGACACCAGGTCCCGGTTGATGGATATTGACCCGTGGATGCTGATTGGCTAACTCAATCACTTGGAGTGCATCAATGTTTAGGCGATCCCCAATTTGGACCAATTCATTGGCTAGTGCAATGTTCAAGTCGCGATAGGTGTTTTCCATCAATTTCGATAGCTCAGCGATACTTGCAGAAGTCTCCAGCACGTTTCCTTTGACGAAGGTCTTATAAATGCGTTTGCCTTGTTGGGTGCAAGCGCTCGTCATGCCACCAATGATTCGATTGTTCATCACCAGCTCTTCAAAGATTTTCCCTGGCAAAACTCGCTCTGGGCAATGCAACAAATAGAGATCTTCTCCAATGGTATAACCTGCTTTTTCAAAAAATGGTCCAACGATGTCTTCCATCGTGCGGGGTTGAATGGTCGATTCAACAATGACTGTGTTGCCTTTTTCAAGATAGGGTAAGATAGCAGCCATCGCCGCTTTCACGTAGGACAAGTCGCAACTACCAAATTGATCGGCGATATTTGGCGTTGGTACGGCAATAATAAAGACATCCGCTTTTTCTGGAACCAACTGTGCATTGAATGTCTTTTTCGCTAAAGCTTGTGCTAGATAGCGATCAATGTCGGGTTCTTCGATTGGTGCCTGACCTGCTTGAAGTGATTGAACGACTGTTTCTGACACATCAACCCCAACGACTTCAATCCCATGGTTTGCAAAAGTAAGTGCTGTGGGCAGCCCGATATACCCCAATCCAATAACGTTTACCTTCATTCGCTCTTAACATCCCATTCTGCTAATTGTTCTTCACCGGGTTTATAAATCAGTTTTTTCGCCACTTGTCCTTCTTCTAAAGCAAAGGAAACTTGTCCAGTGATGGTTTCACCTACAGCGATCTCATTGCCAAACATCGCCATGGTATGATCAAGTTCAAGAAATTCTCCCTCTTCAGTTTCTAAAAGAAAATCAATCGAACCTAATCCAGCGGCAACTGACCCCATATTTTCTGCTGTGATGGTAAATGTATGTAATACTTGTTCCCCATCTTCTGTTTTCTTTTGATTGATTTCTTGTTTGTCGATGATGATCTTTAATCCACCAATGATCGATTGCGGCTCGGCATTGCTTTGATCCGTGATTTGTTCGATTGGTTCGCTGCCTTGGGTAGTATCCGTCTTTGCTTGGTCATCCGTCGAGCAAGCCGCTAAAAAACTCCCCATGAGGGCAAGGCTAAAGAGGCTAACGATTTTTTTCTTCATGTTCATTTGCTTTCTCTCTTTCTATCAATGAAGAGCCCCTTGCAACAGGCAAGGTACAAGGGTCTCTCATAGTTTTTGTTTCTTATTCTGTGATCGAAACGGTTGCTTGTGCGATTTCTCGTGTGCTTAAGTCAGCAAAGCGATGCAATGCATGGATCGTCATCTTGCTGTCTTTCGTCACGCTGTTGGCTTGTTCTTGGTTCAAATAAGCGGTAAACGTGCCATCCGCAAAACCACTTACCCACAGAATCATGCCATCAATTTCAAGTCGTCCAAAGTTGATGTCATCTCCTGTATAGGTTCCCGTAATGGTTCTGTCACCCAGCTTGTATGGGTCTGGTGTAATCGTACCAATAAATTCTTTATCGATAGTGACTACACTGCGATCCAATTCGGTGTCCACTGGACGGCCATTAACAACCTCCCGATGGTAAGCAACCAATTCAACTGTTTCCGCATCGCGAATTAAATTACGTGTATCTTGATTGACAAAGTAAGTAAAGGTTTGGTCTGTTGTGTTAAAGGTACCACCCCATGAAACTGAACGCCCATCAACGATCAAGTTGGCGAAATTCACATTACCAGTAAAGGTTCCGGTAATTTCACTCTCTGTCACTTTGAAGGCTGCTGGTTGAATCGAACCTGTTGCTTTGACAATTTCTACCGGCTGCAACACCAGCTTATGATCAATCGTTTGTCCATCGACTGTTTCACGATGGTAAGTTTGTAATTCAACTTTCGCTGCTGTTCTGATCTGGTCTCTAAATTGTGCGTGAACAAAGAATTCAAAGCGACCCGTCTCTTTATTGAAGGTACCACCCCAGTTACCTACCGATTGTCCATCAATCACCAAGTTGGCAAAATTGATATCCCCCGTAAAGGTTCCCGTAATCGTGGTATCAGTGTAATTGTATTTATCTGGTGTGATCGTCCCTTGAAGTTGATCAATCACTGTTACTTCTTTGGTTTCTAGCACTTCGATGGCTTCCGTGTTGCCATTGATTTGACGATTCAACGCTTGGATCTCAACTTTGTCGCCCGCTTTGATCCCAAGGTTCGCTACATAAAACGAGAAGGTGCCATCGGCATTGAAGGTACCACCCCATGCATTAGAAGGCGTGCCATTGATCACTAAACGTGCAAAGTTGACATCACCCGTAAAGGTCCCTGTAATCATGGTTTCACCAACTCGGTATTGATCCGGTGTGATCGTACCAGCCAAATCTCTAGTCAATTCAACAGTTGTCCGATCAAGTACTTTGCCATATTGATCCAAGGCTTCGATTTCTACGACATCATCTACGGATTGGATGCGATTGCCGATAAAGAATTCGAACGAACCATCAGCAAAATTCCCACCACGAACGGATGACCCATTTACATACACACGGGCAGAAGCAACATCACCGGTATACGTTCCTCTCAGGAACTGATCGCCCGAAGAAACATTGTAGCTTGCTGGTGTGATCGTGCCTTCGGTGATTGTAGGTACCGCAGTAACTACCGTTGACGCAACATTAGATGTCAACCCGTTTAAAGTCGCCTGTGCTTGAACAACAGTGCCTTCTTTTTGCAAAGGAATGGTCAAGCTGTATTTTCCATCACTACCGATACGTCCATTGGCGATAATTGTGCCATCAACTGTTATTTCAATTGATGCATTTGGCTCACCCGTACCATTAACTTGAGTTGTTGTTGTAGTAATTTCAGATATTGTTGTCTCTGTCAAAGATGCTCGAGTAACCGTTGTTTGAGCAGATGATTCTAAACCGTCAATTGATGCGTTGACAAGAATAACAGTGCCGGTAGTCTGTTTAGGAATTTTTATCTCATAGTTACCAGTAGAATCTACCGTTCCAGAAGCAATTACTTCATTGTTTACAAAAATATCAATAGCAGCATTGGGTTCTGCTTTACCAGTAACAGTTTCGTCTTCATTGGTTACTTCATTGACTGTGGTTTGTGCAATTTCTTGTCTTTTAACAAAACTTCCTCCAGCGATTCTTCCAACTCTTCCCGAGCTGAAGTTTGCTTGAAAGTCAGGATTGTTCGAAATTAAGTTAGACGTTACCTGTCCTGTAGTAAAAGTATTTAACGAAAAGACTGCTGTCAAATGACCAGAATAACTGTTTGTTGGATTATCTGTTTGCGTATTCCCTACAGCCCAAGTGTCCAAACCATTCAATGACTCAATAGCCACATCAGTTGGCTTCGCATATGCGCCCAAAGCTGGTCCTCTCGTATTTGTCACTAGGAAATTCGACCCCTTTTCGAAACTCATTAAATTTCCAGTCTGAATCGTTGATTCTGTTCCTTCAGAGCTTGCTTCTAGAGTAGCTCCATCTTTAACTGTCAAGGAGCCGTTTAGCAGCATAATCGCTTCATGATTCGTGACTTTAGAAGTCGCACGTAATTTGGCATGCTCGTGAATAGTCATATAACCATTTGCTACAGGTGCATAAATAGCTATATTTTGTGAAGAATCGAAGTTCGCCTCACCACGGATATTGATAGCGGGTACTTGAGTGACATACATGCCAATTCCTCTAGATTCTACGTTTAAAACAGCCCCATCTTCTACAGTGACTCCAGTTTTTGAAATAATGGCGTTAATAGCTGACGTATTTTTGAAATCGACATTTGCGCCTTCTTTAATAATCAAATCTCCACCTTGGAAATTCTCTTCCAGACTCGCTGTAGCATCAATTGTCCCATATAAATTTGCTGTACCATGTGCAAGATAAATAAATTGGCGACCAGACGATGTTACATCACGATAATTTACTGTAACATTTTGAAATTCTGACCAAAAAAATGAGTAAATTTGTTGGTTGATAAGGTTGATATTTTCAATATTGGCTACGATTCCTGTAGCAGCTAAACCAACTGTGAAAAAATTCAAATCAAGGGTATACCCATTTCCGTAAATATTTTTGTTAGTAGTAATGTTAAATGTTCTAGTCAGACTAATATCATTTTCTAAATAAATGTTTCGAATCAAAGAATTCTGTAAAGCAGATATGAACTCTTCTGTAGTCCGTACATGGGCATCTTGAATGTTTCTCGCTTGAATTGACTCCGTTGTCTCTTCCTCAGTAATGCTGGATATGCTGTCATTTCCTTCTGATTCAACAGGTGCTTCTTGTTCTGCGGTTTCTTCTGTTGGAGTAGTTTCTGCAGCATTCTCTTTATCCGGATCAGCGACATCTTCTTTGGTTGTATCAGTATTACTTTCTGGATTTAGAACTGGTAGACCACTTTGCCCCATAGATGACTCGCTTGTGCTTTCGATTTGCACCTCCGGTAAAGCAGCACTCTCATCTGAAGCAAAAGCGGTAATGGGTAGAGTTGATAAAGTTAAATGACTAATCAACAATAAACCTGTGACTTTTTTACTAAATTTGTTATTCATAAGTAACTCCTTTTTCTCTATTCTTTCTCTTGTACTTTAAAGATTCATTTCACGTTTTTATCAGTCACCCTTTCTTACTCCCTCGAAAAAATCAGTTATAGCTCTTATCGGAACAACCTATTCGATACAAACTATCTAAAAACCTAAATTAGAGCTATAAAATAATGCTTTTTTGACGAAATTTTATCGTTTTTAACGAGATTAAATTTACCATGGTTGATCATCAATCGATAAATCAAGATTTGCAAACCTGTATGAATAAATTGATTTTCATTTTCTTTTTAAATAAGGCATTTTAAAAGTTTGTGCAAAAAAAGTGTTATAAAAAAAGACGATTCCTTATCATTTAAAAAGGATCGTCCATTTTTGTTATTACCTGTAACCACTTGACTCAATACGATGGATACAAGGTTTCTGCCTACTAATTCTTAGTATTATCACAAACATTTTTAATAACAGTTCCTTTCAACAGAACGCTTCTTTTCTTCAAAAAAGGTCCCAAAAAAAGCAAAATAAAAGAAATTGTATGTAATTTTACACATCTTCTAAAAAAATTCATTTTTCTTTGGTATACTAAACACAGATCTGCATATCATTAGATTTACGTTGCCCGTTAGTGAAGTTTCAGGCAACGTTTCTTTATGGGGGATAGATAAAAATGGAAGAGAAAAAGATTTTTGAGAAGCGGTGGTTATTAGCTACCAGTGAACAACGAGAGAAATACCATGCCTTGATTGCCTCTTACCCTTCGATCGAATGGACATTCAAAGAAAAAAGCTACCTTTTATGGCTTTGTCAGTTAGATAGTGATACGTTCAAAACCTTTGAAGCAATTTTTGATAAACTAGTAAATGCCAACTAACTGTTTCAACGTAGGCTGTTCTTTCACCAAAATAACCCAATCTTTTGGTATTCAGGAACAGTGGGCCTATTTTCAGATAACTCCCTTTTTTATTAGATGAACGAATAAAAGCCGCAACCGTTGATCGCAACGGTTGCGGCTTTTCCTTTTAATTTATCCACACATGTCCTCGTCATGCTCTTTTTCAACACGTATATTAGGCTGTGGGAGCGTTTAACGCTTGCCCTAACTGAGGATCGATTTTTTCAATCACTCTTTGCCAATCTTGATGATCGGGGATTGCTTTGAGCAAAAGATAATCAGTCGATAAGATGAACTCTGATAAATATTCACTATAATTTGTAACCACAAGATCAATGGCATTTCCCTTCAAATAATCGGTCGTCAATTCATTGATTTTTGGAAAAAATACCAGATGATCATTGCCGACATAACGCAAAAAGCGCGCACGAATCGTGTGACAGGCATAGAGATCGCCTTCTATTATCAATGCGATCCGTCTGACTTTTTGAGCATAGAGCTCCCTGATTGCTTCACTGTAAAGGGTCAGTGCCGCACAAATATCTACCAGATACTCCTGCTTGATCCCAAGAATCGCTTGGTGCTGCTTCATAAATGCCAGATTCCTTTGATAAGCGGCAGAACGATGCTTCTGCGCTTCATTTTTTACTTCTGTTAGCAAGTGATTTAAAACGGGCGCCAGTTGCTCATTGATTTTCTTTGACAGGAAAAAGGCGTGGATCATCGTCTTGACCCGTTGGGGCTCTTGAAAGGAAATGCATTCTTGAACGAAGCGCTGACTCAGTTCTTCGAGTTCAGGATACAGTCCAAACGATGCAACGAATTGCTGCTCTTTTTCAGGCTCGGTCAAAGTCCGTTTCATCACGGTCACTAAATAAAGCCACATAATTTCTTGTTGCGGCAGTCTTACTCGGTATAGCGCTTCGATTTTAGGTGCTAAGTCATTCATTACGGCAAATGCCTCATGGGTTTCGATGATTTTTGCCAACGATTGAGGAATCTGAACCGTCTTTCCCAATTGGTAACGCTTGATCGCAATATACAAGCTATAATAAAAATCACTCGGAGAAACGCCTGTATTCACCAGCTCTGCGGGAATTTCTGAGAAGACATCACTGACTAGTGCAATCAGTTCTTTGGGGGGCAATAGCGTATGAGGGGTGACATCTGATTCATAATAAAAATCTTTAAAGAACTTGCGAATATTGGCTTCGGAGCCACTCAAATTAACCGGTTGCAAGATCCACTCCACATGATACTTTCGCAACGTCACAGAAGCAGTATTCAAATAACGACGCATCGTACTTTCTGATACATACAAGCGCTGCGCCCACTCTTCAACCGAACAGAATTCACCGTGGAAAATGGCTTCCACGATTTGATACATTCCTTCTTCTGCAACAAGCTCCTTTTTTTGGGACAAGTATTTTTTCGGATTCGTTTCCCTAAAATGATAGCCATTGGCTACAAGCGAAAATTCGGCTGCCTCTTGTAGATAGGTTTTCAATTCTTTGATATCCGAGCTGATCGTCCGTTGGGTCACATCAAGTTTGTTTGCTAAACTTGCGATGGAACAAGTCCGTTCTCGCTCAAAAGTATTTAACATTTGAAGCCAGCGAACGGTCGTCTTATTTAGCATAAAATTTAACTGCAATTCTCTCATTTTCCCCTCCATGTTTCTTCCTCACCGACTAGTGTCTTTACTATAGTACAATATTTAGGTGCATAAAAAAACCTTGCTATTTCCCAAATTCACATTAAGAAGCTTCTTGAATGTGTACTTAAGTGAACAAACAAGGTATTCTCTATGTAGACTTATTTTTGTGCAACTGGAGGAATTCGTATGACAAATATGGTTTATGGGTACGCACGTGTCTCCACAAGACAACAGGATCTCTCGCGTCAGTTAGATTTACTTGACCGGTATGAGTGCAATAAAATTTATACGGAAAAGATCAGTGGTGTTCGTGCGAATCGTCCTGAATTAAATAAATTAAAAAAACGAGTGAAAGAAAACGATAAAATCATCATTGAAAGTTTCTCGCGACTAGGAAGAAGTACCAAAGATCTCATTGATCTTGTCTACTTTTTTGAAAAAAAAGGAGTAAAGCTTATCAGTATCAAAGAAAATTTTGATACGCAAACCCCACAAGGGAAATTGATGATGACTGTTTTCCAAGCCTTTAGCCAATTCGAACGAGACATCATCGTCGAACGGACCAAAGAAGGCTTAGAATCCGCTCGTGCTAGAGGAAATATCGGTGGTCGCCCACGAATCGATCCTGGACTGATTCAACACGCATTGAACCTTTATCAAAAAGAAGGAAAAGCTGTTGTGGATATCTGTGCCCAAACAGGGTTAAAACGATCAACTTTTTATCGTTATCTTAGTCTGGAAAAAGAGGAGATCGTTTCATAAATACAAGTGCTGGCTAAACTTAGTACTCTCGGCTGCTCACTATATAAATAAACAGGACGAACATTGCTGATGTTTGTGATTGCTTTTTTGTTCTCTCTTAAAGCAATTCATCCAGCTTGTTCGTCCTGTATGTTTTATTCTTCTAGCTCTTTTGTCGATCCTATTGTTATTTTCTCCATGATTTCTTACGGTACAAGAGCACCAACCCGCCGATTAAGAATAGGATACCTGTAACACTTAGCAAAACACTGCTTGTTTCTCCTGTTTTTGGCAGTTTCTTAACAGTGGATTGTTTGCTTGCTTTGATCGGTGTTGTCTGTCCTGTTGCTGAGGGGTTGTCTGATTGTTCTGATGGACGTTTTTCGTTTTTCTCATCATCGTTTGTTTCTGACGTCTCTGTCTCAGGACGTGCCTTAATTGGTTCTTCTGTTATTGGATCAGACGCTTCAGTTTCAGGAATTTCAGTCCCAGGCGACTCACTTTCCGGGCGATTTTCTTCTGGTACTTCTGTTGGCGTTTCGTCAGGTGTTTCGCTGACTTTTGCTTGTATAGTAATCACGGCATGGGCAATCACTGCTCCGTAATGGTAGGAAACCGTGTATTGACCGACTATGTTGTTGTTCACTGTGCCATTGACTTCTACTTCTGAAAAGGCTACTTTTTTGCCATCACGATCGGTGGCAGAATCAAAGTTTGTTTCTGGCAACCATTCATCGCCTTGCTTGATCGTTGAATCGTGGACTTTTAGGGATGTTTCATCCGCTTTGACGGTGATAGTGGCTTTGCTTTCTACACCACGATAAATGTAAGTGACCTCGTACTCGCCTGCTTTCGTTGTGTCTGCTTTTCCTGTAACGGTGATATCTTCAAAATCAACAGGTTTACCATCCCGATCTGTTGCGCTATCGAAGTTGTCTTTGCCTGTCCAGTTTCCCCCTGTGTACAACTCGCTATCGTGGACTTTGACTGTAGTTTGATCGGCTTTGACGGTGATAAGGGCTTTGCTTTCTAAGTCATGATAGCTGTATATAACTTCATACTCGCCTACTTTCGTCGTATCGACAATCCCTGTGACAGTGATATCCCCAAAATCAACAGATGAACCGTCTCTATCTGTTGCATTATCGAAATTATCCTTAGCTGTCCAGTTATCCCCTGTGTACAACTCGCTGTCATGGGCAGTCACCTTGGTTTGGTCGGCTTTGACGGTGATCACAGCTTTTGATGCTACTCCATCATAACGATAAACTACCTCATAGGACCCCGGTTTTTTAGTATCTACGCTTCCTTCAACGTTCACATCCGCAAACGAAACTGGGTTGTTATCCCGATCTACGGCTTGATCAAAGTTATCTTCTGCGGCCCAGTCATCGCCGACGTATATCGAAGAATCATGAACCTTAATCGCAGTGAATCGTGGTTTTACGAGTATCGTTGCTTCTTTACTCACATGATTCAATTGATAACTGATTTTATACGTAGCGGCTTTGTTAGTATCTACTTGTCCGGAAACACGACCACCCTCAGCAATAAATTCCTCATAAGTCAAAGTTTTGCCTTCTTTTGAAATAGCTTGCTCAAAATTATCCGCCGCTGTCCATGTATCTTGTTCATAAATCGTGGTATCTTTCACGGTCAGATCGGTATAGTCAGTCGGTGCTTTTTGATAGACGTACGTCACCGTTACTTCGCCACGAGGAAGAACACCTTTTGCATTCGTTGGCAGTTGACTTGTATCAAGGATGTACCCCGGAATTTGTGGAATAAACGCACTTGTAGAGACATCATAAGGCTCATTGGTACTATCATTGATCGTTTGGGAAGGATAGATTTTCATACCAGTCTCATCCACATATTTAATGGTCAGATGGCTATTTGTAAAGCGAATATTATATGTTGCTGTAAACAAAAGGTTACCGTTAGCGTCATTGTATTCCAAAATCGCTGTTAGACCATAATAGTTGATTATAAAACCTGTAAAACTTGTCCATGAAATGTGTAGCGGGTTATTTCCTAGTATCTGTTGTGTGAACCCCAAGCCCTTCAAGATATAAATTTCATTCGTTTTATAGACATAAAAATTTTCCCCCAGTTGAGGATATTGGTACAAAGTTTGCTGCGCATATTTTTCAGGAATCGGTAGAACTAAGTCTAGTGCCTTATACTTGATGGGATCATACTCAACGGTAAGGTCATAAGTAAAATTTTCTGTACTCTTCGCTTGTTCTGTGGATACGACTTGATTCTCCATGTTTCCTAAATTGGTTTCTGCTTTGGATACTCCACTAGCTTCGATTTCTGCATCTTCTTTATTCACAGCTGCATAAGGCTGGCTTCTATCTTCCTTTAAATTGATGGACTCTGCTTGGCTCGCATTCGTTTCTGAGGATACCATATCAGCAGCTCTCGCTTCTTGTGATGCAGCTGTTTCTCCCCTATTCATATCTACTGCTGGCTCTGTCAGCAATGAATCAATTGTATGTAGCGGTGGCGTTTGTTCCTGTATTTGTTGTCTTTCTGTTGCCTGAGCGATCGGCCATGTGCTTGGAAAGGTTGTCCCTAAAATCAGCATCCCTATTAAACCGCTCTTAATTATAACTACGCGTTTTTTCATTTTTACTTTTTCTCCTTTTTCTTTTTCCAAACTTTATTCACACTTACTTCCGTTCCAATCTGTCCAAATTTTGGTTGACTGCAACTGGCAGGGGTGTTTTCTATAAAATAACTCCCTTAAATGACTGTCCTTCGCAAAAATATGTGGGCGCCGCATCTTTAACATGAATTCCTTCAATTTTCAAGGGATAAGACTTCTTGAATGGCCCAGAGTATTATATAATTTACTTAAAACGAATGGTTTTTATATTCGATCGCTGATCGCTCCCACAGGGTCTTGAAAGAGGTGGTGACATCAATGTTAGAAAATTTATCCATCAACTTACATCGAGATAAGGCATTTTCTCGTCAAGTAAAAATTCTGCAAGTGCTAAATGCAGCACCCGCAGGATATCACCCGCAAGAGTTGGCGACATTATTGGGACTTTCCTTGCCTACAGTCTCTAAAGAATTAAGTATTTTAAGCGACAGTTTGCCGAAAGATCTGGTCAAGATCAAACTTTCTGGATCCAACATCGTTTCGATTGAGTATGCACCAAATGCTTCAATCAATTCTGCCATTCAGCTTTTGGGCATGGAAACGTTGGAGTTTAAAATCATGTCTAGTATCATTGATAATAAAAAATACTCTATTCACCGAGCAACGATCGAATTTGGCTATTCCCGCAGTCATCTGTTGCGAACGATCAGTTATATGAACAAATCTTTACAAACCTATTCTGTGACCATCGCAACGAATCATCTTGATTTTATCGGTACCGAAGCCGATATTCGCTTTTGTCTGTTTGTCTTTTTCTCCGCTTATGGCGATAGCACGATCTTAGATAAAGACAGCCCTGCAGATGCGCGTCTTCTGGTCCAAAAAGCAAAAGAAGCCAACAAAAAAGATTTGCATTACAGTCATTATCGACTTGCCCTATGGCTAAGTATTGCCAAGCGTAGGTGGCGCTATTCTTACTTTTTGACATTGCCACCGTCTTTAGAACGCAATCTATTAGAGAAAGAACGCTTCGCTGTTTTCTCAAAAATATTAAACGAACATTATTTAAAAAAATACCGGATCATCCACTTGCCGCAACAAGAACTCCTTTGGATCTTCCTCAATGCTCTCCACTGCATTTCGTATAGTACGATGGATATTAATGGGGAAAGCGAGGCGGATTACATTTTTCACCATACAGAGAAACCAGAAATTCTCGCAGAAGTTGCTGCCTTTTTAAAGAAACCTGGAATAGCTATCCTTCCTGCAGCATCACACAAAATCATCGCATATCTCGTAAATCTCCGCTTGTTAACGATGATTTCTGCGAATTACGAATTTGCCGATCCCCAGATCAAAACCTTTGTTGAAGCGACATTCAAGACGGACTACCTTGCTTGGAATAAATGGTTGAAACAGTTTAATGAACAAAGTCGTTTCTTTTCGTTTACTCACTTAGAGCATGTCGCAGTTACGTTGACCTTGTTAAGCGAACTTTCTTCTAGCAATCAGTTGAAAAAACATCTCAAAGTGGCCTTTGCTTTTCAAGGTGGTGCTGGATTAGATGCCTTTTTAGCCGCATCAACAGAGCTATTCAAAAATGACCATACAGAAATCAGTTATTTTTTTGAAGTGGCTCCTGATGAACAAGAATTGATCCATCGAGAAATTGATTTGATCGTTAGCAATTTTGACTTGCATCTGAAAAGTAACCCCAAATTTCAGCAACTACGAATTTCCAATGTTCCTACCCTTTCGGACTGGACGATCATCCACAAAACGATTGAACAGCTGATTCAGCCAAGAATCACACCGATTCATTGACCTAAGGAAACTGTCGGCCTTCTTGAAGGAAGCGCCGTCAGTTTTTTCATTGCATGGTTTGCTATTTTAGTCCTTTCCTAAGTATCCATTTTTCTTTTCTCTTAGCGTGTCTATTTTTTTCACATCAGAAAAAAATCAGACCTTTTTTCAAGATTCCTCTCCTAACAAATGCTTTTCTTTTCAAGCGCAGCGTAAAAATTCATTGTCTTGTTTTCGTGTGCTGCTCGTAATCCCTGAAAAGTTGGGATGTTTGGTGTATTTTTTTATGATAGAAATTTTAGCAGCTACTCTTAGCACCAAATGTGAAAAGCGTTATTTTAAAAGCAAAGAAACATACGATCAAAACAGACTGCATGTTTTAAATAACTTTTGTATCTATTTTTTTTATTTACTAGAAAAAAAAGAAATCTTCTCCCCGCTCCTTTTTTGTATAATAGGTAAAAAGAGAGGGGGACCAATGTGGATTTTATCAAAGAGCTGCACTCCTTTAAAACGATCGTTGAAGAAGGTACGTTTACGAAAGCTGCTGCTAAATTAAACTATGCCCAATCGACGGTTACGAACCATATCAAAAAGTTAGAAGAAGAGTTAGAAGTAGCGTTATTTTTGGAAGGAAAAAGCAATGTACTCACGTTGGAAGGTGAATTGTTGAAACAGGCGGTTCCTGGTCTGATCGCTCAGTGGGAGGAGGTCAAAGAACAGTTGCTCAATGCTTCGAACACAGTCGAATATTCTTTACGGATGGGCATCGTCCCCCCTTATGACATGTTGATTTTACCGGAGCTTCTCCATGTATTTTCCCACCAATACCCAAAAATAAAATTCGAGATCATGGTGGGATCCACGCTGGCATTAGCCGATGCATTAAAAGAAAATCGTATTGATTTTGCGTTATGCTCACTTCCTCACGAAGATTCCTTTGTCTATGAAGAACTTTTACAAGAAGAAATCTGCTGCATCACTTCGATCACGAACCCATTGATCATTAAGGAATTAGCCGACCTTACAGGAATCCATCTATACAGTTCCGGCGGTGACTGTCCTGCACTTAGAAATATCGAGGGCTACCTTGACCAGTGTGTACCTTCGCTCCAATGGGAATATGTCAGCAGCAGCACGACGATTCCTTATTTGATTGAACAAACAGGCTTCTGCGGTCTAGTCCCGCGTTCGATCATTGATCAAACATGCGCTCAAGTAAAAATTTTATCACTGCCTTTACCGAATCTCCGCATGACGATTGGCTTACTGTCAAAGCAACCATTGACACTTTTCCCGAATATTACAAAAAAGTTTGTCTTTGAGTTAAAAATGCGCTTACTGTAACTGTTATAAAATCAGTTTGATCACGATCGATTTTTATGCAGTTATTCTTCAAAAAAAAAATGATAGTATTTATTCTAGCAGCAAAGAAGCAGCGTGAAAACAAATAGCCGCACAACCTCTTTCTGTTCTACAGACGTTGTGCAGCATAGCTTTTCATTTCGCTTATTATTATTCAATCAGATGATTACCTCTTGTTTCGCCACTCACTTTTTGTTATCATTTTACTTTTTTTATGCAAACTGGTACGATTATTCATACTATCCGCAGGAGATAAAAAAGCCACTGTTGTTCTTTACATTTCAGAATTTTTTACCGATTATAAAAAATAGAAACGTTCTTTCATCCTTTCCAATGTATACTCTACTTTGGAAAAGAACAATCACCAAAAAAGGCTGGACTTGAAAACCGTTCGATCATGTTTTTAGTAGCAGGCAGTTATTGCTCAAGGAGCCTATTTTTGCAATTGTCAGAAAAAATAGACGATGAGAAAAGGAGGAAAAACTATGTTTATCATTGAAGCGATCTTCAGCTTTCTAAGAGACACATTAGGTGTGATCCTGGCCATTCTCTTAGGGACGCTTTGTTTGTCGATGGTGATCAATCTGATCGTTATCGTTGTAAAAAACACCTATTCAAAATTTAAAAAGAATTATTAACGAATCGCTGTCTTCTAATAGATAGCTTTTTTAGATAGTTTTTTCAACCTCTCAGGTCTCTTTTTTGCCTTTATAGTATCTTTTTTCAAACTCAATCCAAGATTTGCTGAATTCATGGTTGGAAAAGGCACTTTTTAAGCCTGAGCGCTGCTTAAAGCGAAAGACCTCTTCGCGGTCCATCCCCAATTCCTTGGCAATTCGTTCATCCGACCACTCGTTAGCGACCAACTGCTGCACGATGTTTCCCATCTTCTCGATGCCATGGGTACCACGTGCTCGATTGTGGCGAATCGTTGAAGCGATGCGATTCTCAAAAGGCTTATCGATCACTGTGACCGGAACGCTTGGCAACGCCAGGCGGTCTTTTGCTACGACATACCGATGAAACCCATCGATCAAAATATACTTGTCCTGCTCCTTATCGTGGTAACAAACCAGTGGCTGCGTAAAGCCATCTTCCCGAATCGACAGTTCCAGCAAATCCATCTCTGGAGCAGCCACGGTGTTGGGATTATACGTATTCGCGTGAATCTTGCTGACTGGGATCAGCTTCGCCGCTAACACTGGAAAATCGATATCGCTCATGAGGTACTACACTCCTTTTTAGAAATGAATAATTTTTTGTTTGTCGATAGACCGCAAACCCTTTTGACTCCAAAAGTGCAATTTCACTAGGCTGGTTACTAGAAGCGAGAATCTCTGCTTCTGGGTAGTTGCGGCTGATATCCACCAACATTTTCCGTAAAAGAAACTTTTTAAATTGAGCAGTTGGATCTTTTTCATAAAATTCCCCTAGCTCCACTTTATTGACGCCTTTTTCATAATAAGAAAAAGCGGTCACCCGTTTTTCGTCATCAAGAATCACATACCAGTAGCAGTTCTCATCATTGACTAAGTACGGAAATTGCTGCTGATACACCCGTTCCGCAAAAAAAGCCCCCATCAATTGATAGAATTGGCTTTTCTTATACGGTGGAAAAAATAAAACCAATCGTTCGTTCACAAAATCCTTCCTCTCTAGGGACACATTCGTCCATCGTCAGGTGATTTTTTTCGTTAAATACTCATATTTGGCATTCAATTTTTTTAACTGATACTTGGGTAAATGCTCGATTCCCAACGCCGCCCCAAAATCGACCGCCAACTCATACAATTCCGTCTCATCTTTTTTCGTCAGACTGTATTGTCGCGTGCTCAAAGAAAAATCATTTTTTTCTAACGCACGAGCGATCCCTTTCCAGTCATGCCAGAGCACTTCGTTTTTCAGCCACTCCTTACGTTTGGTCACATCGGGAATGTCTTCCACTTCGATCCCGTGCTTTTCTCGATAATGATCAATCAAGATTGTGATTTTGCGGTAATAATGGTCCTGTAATTTCTTTGAATAAAGTCCAATTGATTCTAGTAAAAAGACCGCATACTCTTGCCAAGTCATATGACTTGGCTTTCTCGTATTGTAATGCGCCAATAATCCCGTCTGGGCATACAATCGACCAAAATTGGCTCCTGACACGCGGTTGACGACCCGTTCCCACGTTTCCGGTTCCACCAGAGCATATTGATATAAGCCTTTTCGTTGCTGCATACCATAAGGCTGACAGATTCGCATTTGATGAATCGGAACGCCATGATCATATAATTTTTCATAAAAGCCATTTATCGGCCAGTCAAAATGGGCATAGGCGCCCCAGACATCTTCTGTCTTCCAATCATAGATGGGGTAAAAATTGACGACCATGGAATCTGCTACTTGCCGTTTGATCCAGCATTGCTTCCGAAAGTTATACTTTGGCGAAGTGATCGACCGATATCGGTATAGACTTTCCTGTGTTCGGATGCCAACGCCACAAGCAACGGGTTCACACTGATGATAGTTTGCGTACCAGTGAGCAAAGTTTCGTAAGAACTTATCTGGATTCATATTTGCACTCTGATAGATTTCCATCAATGATTCATCTAAATCAGCAAGTGAAATCGCATCTTTTGGCATCATCTGTACCCACTTCTCACGTTCTTGTTCATCCCACATCAGCCATTGTGGCTGAAATACGCTAGTGTTGTTGTCCTCGTAAAAGGGCAAACAGAAGTGAAAGGTTTGATTGATAGTTGGTAACGCTTTGATTTTTTCCATGAACGTTCTCGTAGCATCATAATTTGCCTCGATATCTAAAATCAGCAGATCAAAAGTTTTCTTTTTTTGTCGGGCGACTTGGTCAGCCAACTGAATCATGGCACCGCTATCTTTTCCACCACTGAAAGAGAAATAAACATGGGGAAAGGTATCAAAAATATATTCCAGGCGCGTCATCGCCGCTTCCAGCACATTATCCTTACAATATTTCTTCATAAAAGCTCATGTCCTCATTTTATTTGTCCTTTTTTTGAATAAGTATTACATTCTAGTATAAAGTTTCACTTAGCTTCTTACAAGGACTTAAGGGAGATTTTGCATTCGATACATGCAAATAATTGTTAGCTATCATTGCAATGTGTTCCCCATTGTTCACTACTATTCCTAGTAATCAAGAAAAATAGTGGGAAAATTCCTTCTGAAACAAGTTTTATTGCTTTTCTTGATTCATTCAGCCAAAAGGGTTTGAAGGACTTTTTCAATACGCTTCACTTGTTTTTCATTGAAGTGGGACAGCCATTCTTGATCCGCAAGTAAACGCTGAATCTCTTGCTGAAGGTCTTTGTATCGACTGGCTTCCTTGATGTTTTCAGTCATCTTCAAGAAATTACTAATTTTTTCTCCTTTAGGCAGCAGTACATACTCTTGCTTGATCCCTTCAAACTTGTCTTCATGATCAATCACCAAAAGTTGACTGATCAAATCATGAGCGATCCACCGATGATAGGAGTTTTTATGGGTATGCAATGCCCAGATCCGTTCCCATTCATCATAAATCAGCTCAGGGTTTTTAACGGCTACTTCTTTAATGATCAAATAACTATTAAAATACTCATTGATATGATTTTGACCATCAACGATATTCTCCACTAGCCTCTCTCTTACCTTTCGATCATCGATCGCCGTTTGCACAAACGGTTGGGGATCAAAGGATGTTGTCTGGAAATGACCTGCGATTTCTGGGTAGTCCATGCTTTCACCTTCTTTAAAAATTATAAGATTATTTTACAGGTTTGAACCTCTAAGTTTATTTTAACAGAATCTATGTGCGAAAAAAGTGGCTTTTATATTCCCCTTCTTTTATCAATCATCCATTCTGATCACGTAGGTAGACTAACGCCACTTTGAATATCATACTTTTTGGAAAACCCAATTTAAAATTGAAAACAGCTGGAAAGAATCCTTTCGATCCTTTATCCACTAACACTGCTATCTATTGATTTCTTCCGTTCGTCTATTGAGCGCTAGGAAAAGTGCAAGCTTCCTTTTATATCCTTTTCTGAAAGGAGCCCTTCACAAGAGAACCTGCTGGCAACTACTTTCTCGTTAAATTCCCAATGTCACTGACACAAAAAAGGAAGTCCCGCGTTCGGGACTTCCTAACGTTCTTTTCTCTTCAAATACTATTTCACGCATAGCTGCGAGATGCTGGATCACGCGTCCTTTCTCCGAATACCTCGGTCGGTAGGCATTTTGATCCATTGTTCTGGTGGACGCTTTCTGATTTTTTTTGGTGCAAACATCAGTTGAATAGTTCTTTTGACAAAGTTATTTCGGTATACGTTTTCCATAACTTCCACGCCCTTTTCAATTGATTTAGGAAGCGGTGACGTCGATCCTTCTTCCTATTTTTATTATAAGCCCCAATCCGGTACAAAACAAACAATTCAGCTGCTGTTTTCTCCCATTCGTTTAGATGAAATCTGTGGTTGCTGCTAAAAAAAGAGGCACATATTCTTGAATAAAGTTCAATAAGCCACCGCATATTTATTGAAAAAAATAATGAAAAATTGCAGAAAAAGATCGAAACTACTCGAGACAAACGCCAAAGGGCTGTGTTTTTGAATGAAAAATCGTTTCACTTTACTTTTTCTTAAATTTTAATTATTATTCTTTTGAAATAAGAATAATGAAGGAGATAAAAACATGGAAAAATACCAAGTGTTCCCTGGTCAAAACTATCAGGCAAATGTTATTGGCTTTACCGGTTTACAAGAAGTTAGTGTGATTCATGTTTACGAGAATACTGCAACTGTTCTAATCAAAGAAACAGCTGAAACAGGTGTTGCTAAGCTATGTAATTTTCTAGTTGGTGCCACACAATTAGTTAGTTGATCCTCTTTTATTAACCAAAACATGAGGAGCCATTTGCCATCCAACATGTTGTAGGAAAACGATTTGAAAGTAGTCCTTTGTGAGCTTGCTCTTTTCCTATTCATCAATTACAGCAGTATTTTTATTTATCTACTCAATATCTCTCTACTTTATATATAAATAGTGTTAGAATGAACAAAAGGAAACGTATCAGGCTTCCCCCAAGAGAATCTTCCCCAAGTACTCTTGTCTGATACGTTTCCTATTTTTGTGGCGAAAAAGCCACAGACCAATGGTAGCCCTTTACTCTGTGAAAAGCAAGCATTCAAAATTGATTTTTTCTTTATTTTTTTATTTTATCTCCTCAAATTCCCTTTAAAAATCAGGCAAAAACACACCTCTCGTAATAAGGTGTGTTCTTTTTTTGACAATGATTATTCACGAATAATAAGTTCATAAGGCAGAATGATCTGTTCTTGTTTTCTTTCTTGAAACAAGCGAAAGGCTTCTTTGCCGCACTGATTCAGATGAAACTCAACGGAAGAAAAATGCAGCATTTGACTGATAAGCAGGTTTTCTTGTCCAATCACGATGGGTGCTGTCCCGTGGGAGTATTGATTCAAAATCATTGCTGCGATTTCGTCTCCATTTGTGATCACCCCATCGATTCCTCGTTCTTTAAAAAAGGCTGCTGCGGAAATCCCGTCTTGTGCTTTGATACAATCCCAATAAATATCGGCTTCCGAAAAAGCAGGAAACAGCTCCTTGGCTTTTGCGATGGTATTGACTGAATTGCAGCTAAGACGTTTGCTGCGCCCGAGCGTCAGTCCCAAACGTTTTACGCCTTGTTCTTTTAAATAATTGATACTAGCTGTCACAGAGCCGACCAAGTCGATCGCAACGAAAGGAACAGCAGTACCGGTCGAATTTTCACAAAAAACGATCGGTCCTTTTTCCATGTAGGGATAAAACGTCTCGATATGATTTGCGCGGGTAATGACGATCAATCCGTCAAACCCTTTTGCAGCGAATTCTTCTAGATATTCTAGTTCCAATTTCCGATCAAAATTGGTCGGCAATAACGTCACTTTGTATTTTTTAGCAAAGGCTTCTTCCATAATGCCATTTAGAATCCCATCAAAAAAGGCGTGATTGACAAACGGCACGATGACCCCAATATTATAGGTTTTCCCCGAGCTGAGCTTTTGGGCGATCTTATTCGGTTTGTAATCCAGTTCTTCCATCACCGCCAAAATCGCTGCTCGCTTTTGCTCATCGACATAAGGATGGCCATTGATCACACGAGAGACTGTCGTGATCGAAAAACCAGTGATTTTTGCTATATCGCGTATCGTTGCCATTTCCTTCATTCCTATCTGTTTGTTTTACGATTGACCTAAGTCTACCATAGAAAATTTACTGATTCACTTTCGACAAATTTTCTGAAAAGGTCCCTTGGTTGATTGTACGGTATGAAACGAGTTTCATAGCAAGACTTAGACTCCTTGAAAATAAAAGAAATTTATTTATAAACAAAAACTGATTGCTTAGCAAGCTACAAGCGCTACTTAAGCAATCAGTTTTTCTACTGTTTACTGAATCATTTCTTTTGATAAGCTTTTACGTTTCTTCGTATACCTTCGCATCAGTAACTCGATGCCCTTATCCGCAAAGCGTTGCATATAGGCGGAAAAATTCAACAAGGCAATCAAGAGAATGAGGTTGAGATAGCTGGTATTGCCTAGGTTAAAGAGGTCACGACCGACGATCAAGGCAGCAAAGTACAAGATCTGGGTGCTGAAAAAAATCATCGTTCGATAGCTGTTGATAGCTGGATAGACTTTTTTCTGGATCAAGCGATAGTTCCAAGCGGTAAAAATAATGCTCATGATCGATAGAGCTTTGCTGCTACTGTTGAACCAATAGCCAAAGTTAATGATCAGCAGAGTTCCTACCGTAATCGTCAATGCTGTTGGAAAAGCATTTTTGAAAATCGTTGTCATAAATTCCCCTTCGATCCGATTGAAGTCTGGTTCAAAGTTTAAAAAGAAGGTCGGAATGCCGACAAAGCAGGCATTGATGATCGTTAATTGGATCGGCTCAAAAGGATATGTCGTTCCTGATAACAACGTCCCCATAGTGATCATGATGGAGAATAAGACTTGCACTAGCACCAATGAACCTGAGCGAGTAATGTTATTGATTACTCGGCGGCCTTCATCCATGACCGATGGCAAAGCATCGAATTGATTTTCCAAAAGCACCAAATTTGATACTTGACGCGCAGCATCGACACCGGAAGCCATCGCGATGGAACAGTCGGCTTCTTTCAGCGCCAAAACATCGTTGACGCCATCGCCAGTCATCGCGACAGTATGCCCTTGTTCTTTCAAGTAGAGTACCATTTCTTTCTTTTGTTGCGGCGTCACTCGACCAAAAATCTGATAGTTGCTGACAGCTTCTTTTAATTCGGCTGCAGTTAATTTTGATACATCGATAAAATCAGCAGCCCCTGGTAGATTGACTTTTTTCGCGATTTGACTGACTGTCACTGGATCATCGCCAGAGATGATCTTGCATTGGATTGCTTGTGAACGAAAATACTCCAAAGTCTCTTTGGCATCTTCACGGATCGTGTCTGACAGTAAATAAAATCCTAACGGTTCAATATCCGTCGGCAGTCCTGCCTCCTCATAGCCTTGCGCACTGTGCGCCAAAACGATCACCCGGTAGCCTTCTTCTGCCAGCTGTCTTTCCTGTTTTAAGACAGCTTCATGGTTGGTTCCCAGTAAAATCGACGCAGCTCCGATGAAATAAGTGCCTTGCCCTTCAAACGTGACGCAACTGAATTTGCGGTCAGATGAAAAGGGGACGACTTGCTGCATCTGGTAAGTCGTTTTTTCTGAAAAAAAGGTTCGTAGCGCCATTGCCGTTGGGTTCTGATCGGGTAGCTGAGCCATTAAGTTGCCGGTGATTTCTGCCAACGGTGTTTCCGATTGTAAGGAAATCGTCTTTTCCACCGTCATCTTGCCTTCGGTGATCGTGCCGGTTTTGTCTAAGCAAAGAACATCGACCCGTGCCAAAGCATCAATGCAGTTCAATTCCTGCACCATCACTTTTTTGCGCGCCAGATAGACGGCACTGATGGTCAATGTGACACTGGTCAATAAAAACAAACCTTCGGGGAACATCCCTACAGCTGCCGCCACCGTCCGTAAGATGGCGGTGTTGAAAGCCGCATGAGAGAAATAGAACTGTTTGACAAACAAGAGGGTACATAACGGTACCAAAATCAAGCTGATCCAACGAATGATTTTATTCAAACTGCCTTGGATCAAGTATTTTTGTCGTTTGATGGTCTTGGCTTCTTTGTTGATTTTTGCGATATAGTTATCAGCGCCTACGTGGATCACTTGGCACAACGCTTCACCAGCAGTGATAAAACTGCCAGAAAACAACTCGTCTGCCGGCTGTTTGTGGATCGTATCCATTTCACCAGTCAGCAAGGATTCATTGACTTCTAAAGATCCTTGAATGACTTTGGCATCCGTCGGCACTTGATCCCCGCTTTTCAGTCGTAACACATCATCCATTACGAGTTTGTGGATCGGCAAATTCTCCAGCTTACCATCCCGATAAACATCGGCTTTGGCAACTTTTAGCAGTGCCAGCTTATCTAGCGTTCGTTTGGAACGAACTTCTTGAAAGAGATTGATGATCACATTGCTGAAGACAACAAAGACGAACAAACCGTTTTGATAAGAACCCGTCAAACAGACGAGAAAGAATAGGACACAGTTGATTAAATTGAAAAAGGTAAAGATATTGGTAAACAGGATTTTCGGGTACGTATTCGTCGTATCCTTTTTTGTCTTATTGACTTGACCGCGCTGCACCCGCGCCTTGACTTCCCCTGACGTTAAGCCAATGGTTTGGTTGTTTTCGATGATCCTCACCCTTTCTAATCATAGTCATTTACTTTTCGTTTGCTGAATATTCTGCAAACGTGCATCGGACTTGGGAATGGTTTTGCGTTTTTTCTATAAAACCAATTGGCGGCGATTGCGTAAGTTACGCCATCATCTATCGGCTTTTTTCCGTAAAAAAACAAGTACTGTCTAAAATATAGCATACCCTTTTAAGTAATGGCGTTTCATTTTTGTCACCTTCGCGTCACTTTAGCAATTAAAATAACAGTTTATTTTGTTAACTCAACCCACTACACATCATGCGATCACAGGCTTCATCGGTTGTTTCTTACGATGACACAAAACAAAAAAACAGCTGATCTTCACAGATCAACTGTTTAACAATTCTTTAAGTCAGCTTTTTCTAGCAGCTATTAGCAGCATCATTGGTCGGCGCATTTCGTCTTTCATTCCCGGTACTTCTAGTAATTCTTCTGGCGGCTGCGGCTCAATCACTTTTTCTAAAATGAAGCCGTTTTGCAATAAGGTCATTAAATAGGTTGTCAGGGTACGATGGTATTTCGTCACCGTTTCACCTAAAAATTGCGCTTGCCGCTTGCCTTCATAATAGTAATGATCGACTGGGAAATGCTGGATTCCCCCCTGCATATCATACTGCCAATCTTGCGATCCTTCCGCAGTATAAACCGGATGCTCCACCGAAAATACGAGTACACCACCAGGTTTCAGCCAGACCGATATGCTTTTGATCAATGTTTCGAACGTTGCCACATAGTGAAACGCCAATGAACTTAAAACAACGTCTATTGTGGCTGGAGGAAGTGTCACTTCTTCCATTGCGACACATTGATACGTTATTTTCGGATCAGGGTTCCTTTTCTTAGCCTCCTCAAGCATCCGTTGAGAAATGTCAGTTCCTAGTACTGCTGCCGCTCCATGGTTTACAGCATATTGGCAATGCCATCCATACCCGCAGCCTAAATCAAGTACCTGCTTTTTTTCGAAATCAGGCAACATTTTTTCTAGCGTCTGCCATTCCCCAGCTCCTTGCAGGCCTTTTTGCGAACGAGTCATTTCACTGTATTTCGTAAAAAACGTTTGGTCATCATATTTGTTTTCTTTCATCATTTGTTCCTACCATGTAAATCGTTTTTTGCTGGTCTTGATCTACATGGGCTTAGGCAATTTTTTGGGAAATAATGCCACCACACATCAGCTTTTTCCTCCTTGCTCTGATTAACGCCATCATAGCACGATTTTCAGTCTCTCACAATTGATAGCAAGTCGCTGGCGCTTCTTTGCCATTGTTTCTCAATAAACCGTTTTTTTATGTACAGCAAAAAATCACACTATGAAAAGGGTGTGATTTTCCTGTTCGATTCATTCATTTCTCTATTGATCAATGCAGTGCTTCCTTTTTCCATTTTCGGATTTTCGTTCGGAAATTGGTAAAGGGTGCTACTGTATTGATATGGATCCATTTATAGACTGGCCACTGTGCTTTGGTGGTTGCCCAATCCCGTTGCCCTGCTTCAAACAATTCCTGATCGGATAAGCCTTCGATCCACTGGCAAAGTGCCGTCACCTTTTGGTCTAAGAGCTCTTGCTGCTGTGCTAAGGTCAAACTGCCATATGTCTGATAAAAGGATTGATACAATCCACCAAGGTTGTTCCATTTATACCCTTCAGCAGGTGTGTGAACGCTCATCCCTTGTTGTTCCTGTGTTTCCCATGACAATAACAAACTGACCCAGCCGATTTGGTAAGACAAATTTTCTGAAGGGGTCTTGTCGACACTTGCTATCCGTTGATTTCGTAACGCTTCGGGAATTTCAACAAATTCTTGGCGAAATTTTTGGTAACGTTCTGTGATCTCTTGGATCAAGTCTGCTTTGCTTTCGTACTGTCTCATTGACTGTCCTCCTATTCAGGAAAATGGTTACTCTTTGTCGCTTTCTTCAATGGCGATAAAAATCGTTACTTCGCCGTCTGGCGCATACTGTTCGAAATCAAAGGAATACCTGCGCTGCAACTGCTGGTTTTCTTCCTCTGACCAGACTTGACGCCAAGTAGTCAGAATGCCCTGCGCATCGCGCCGATCGACCGGATACTTTTTCCAAGTATATTTTTCTGTATCAAAGTCTGCTTGCTCCGTTTCTTCGAAACAAAGCGAAACGGCATAGTCTCCTTGATAGTTTGACTCATACTCGTGGTAAACGCAAGCGATGACCGTTCCTTTTTCTGCGGCTTTCTTGACCGCCTCGCTGTTTTTCTCCCATAAGCCAGTGATTTTTGCTTGAATCGCTGGATCAGTAAAATTATTGGTTCTTTCCGTTTCTATTATCGAAAATTTCATTAGTGTTCCTCCTTCTTTGTCTTTATGATACGATAGAAACCTAGACACCTTCTGTCAGTGTTTTATCATCTTTTTATAAAAGGAGTAAACCAAGTGAGCACGACACGCCTGTTCGGCCTTATCTACCACCTGTTGAATCATGAAAAAGCAACCACTTCTGAATTAGCCAAACAATTTGAAGTCTCGACTCGCACCATCACCAGAGATATCAATACCCTAAGCAGTATTGGCGTACCCATCTATACCGAAACGGGTCGAAATGGCGGCGTCTATTTGTTAAGCAGTTTTGTGTTGGATAAAGTGTTATTATCAGAGGAAGAACGGAAAAACCTGCTTTTGGCGTTGAAAGGGATTCGCCAGCTGACGCCACAGATCAGCGGAGAATCATTGGCAAAACTGCAATCCTTATTCCAGCAAAACGATGCAGACTGGCTAGAAGTTGATTTTTCCACTTGGCATCGGCGAGAAAACGGCAACGACACGTTTGATTTATTAAAAAAGAGTATTTTAAGGAACCACGTGATCACCTTTGACTATATCAGTAAACAGGGACCGCAAAAACGCGTCTGTCAGCCTTACAAACTGCTTTTTCGTTCGCAAGCATGGTATCTGCAAGCCTTCGACCAGCAAAAGAATGCCTTTCGGACATTTAAAATCAGCCGTATGAGTCAGGTCCACGTCACTGAACAGCATTTTTTTCCGGTCACTGCGCCTAATTCTGCCATTGAATTGACTGTTGACACCTATCCCGCTCGTCTATTCTTTCAAGCCGACGTTCTTTATCGGGTATATGATGAGTTCGATCATCAGGATATTACTTTGACGGAGGAAGGCACTGCTGTGGTTACCGTTGATTTACCCGAGGAAAGCTGGGTGGTGCCCTATTTGTTCTCTTTTGGAAAAAGCCTACGCATTTTAAGTCCCCCTCGACTAAAGAATCGTTACCAAGAAGAAGTTGCTGCGATTTATGCCAATTTGACTGAGAACGAGGGTGCGAACTGATTTTTCAAGAAATGGATCCCTATTGAAAGGAGTGTTTGATTTGAAAGAAGTGATCGTAGACTATGGCGGGGTTTCGCTAGCCCGCCTTTGCCAGCAGTTGGAAGAACAGCAGATTCACTTAAACGCGTATGCCAACCAGCTCTTGCGCCATCCCCACCTCTCCCTCAGTGCCGATAAACAGCGTACTACTTGTGTGATTGTTTCCCTTAAAGAACTGGGACTCACACAAGGTGGCTCGTTGACGGAGATTTTTGCAGCTGCACCTTCTTATGGACTGACCGATTGTACATTGGAAATGGCCTTACACTTTCGCCTCAGTTATCATCAACTGGCAAATAGCACCGGACTGAAATCCCAAGGAAAAGCGCCAGCTGCCGCAATCACGATCGCTTCTATGCCTTTGGAGAAAACCGATGATTTCCCCAAAGGATTCTACGTTCGCCGCATCGATGGTTGTGACTGGTTGCGAGGCTATACTTGCGATGCACGCCACCAGTTTGCACCGGATGACCTGTTTTTGTTTCAACGACGAGACCCGCTGTCAGAGACCTTCAACTGAAGGGGGAACAAATAGTTACCAATCAAGCGTCCCCATTTCCCCTTACTGCAATCATTCTGCAAGATAGGGAGAATCCAAAAGGACGAAAGGAGAAATAGATGAACTTAATACCAATGAAAGACAGCGACTACGCTGCCTACTTAGCCAATGCTGTTTTCGAATACGCCAATGACAAAATCCAAGCAGGCACATGGGCCAAAGACGAGGCCCTCTCCCTCGCCAAAGAAAGCTTTGCTTCTTTACTTCCTCAAGGGACTGCCACTGAAAACAATCACTTGTTTTCTTTATTTGCAGCTGATTTTAGTGAACCGATCGGGGTGATTTGGATCAACACAGCTGCCCAGAAAGCCTTCATCTATGACTTTATCATCGAGGAAGACCAGCGAGGAAAAGGCTATGGAACCAAAGCGTTACAAGCTTTGGAAAAGTGGGCGATCCAGCAAGGCATCACTGAGATCGGCTTGCACGTTTTTGCCCATAATCAATCTGCGTATCAGCTATACAAAAAAATGGGCTATTTGGAAACAGATATTACGATGGTTCGACGTTTCGCTGAGTAGTACGAAAAGAGCCACATCATTCGTACCTAGGAATCAATCGACCAGACCTGCGCCAAACAAAAAGAAACGACAGAAAATCGTCGTTTCTTTTTGCTTCTATTTACATAAAAACCATTCTTTCAATGAGTGCATGGTTTTTTCAGTAGCATCGCCATTGTTGAACCTTCTTCGCTATAAGGACTGCCTTTGACATCGCCAAATACCTCACAGATATCAAAGCCTGCAGCCTGAACTTCCCTCAGCAATGCATCTTTTGTAAAATAGGTCGTCCATAAATAATAATTGGTGAGCTCAGTTTCTGCTAAAATCGTTGTTTGCTCCAGCAAGACGTGATCAGGATATTTCCATCGTTGATATAGCACAAGATGGGGCTCCCCCCGCCAAAACCCTTCTGATTCGTGACTTTCCCAGGTCTGCTCTTCATTAAGCGTTAAAAACTGTGCAATCGTAAATACATCGAACAAAAATTTGCCACCCGGTTTTAGATGCGCCAGCACATTTTTTAGCAGTAGTTTGCGTTCCTCTGGATTTAAGGCACCATAGTCGCAATAAATCAAGGTAATAAAATCAAATTGCTGAGGTAATGCCATCTCCAAATAGTTATCAAATAGATAGGTAATATTTAGTTCCCGCTTATTCGCAGAATCTCTCGCATAGGTAAGGGATCTTCTGGAGTAATCAACGCCTGTCACTTCATAGCCCAGCGCTGCAAATTTTTCCGCGTAGATCCCTGGTCCGCAGCCGATATCAAGAAGTTGCGTCTGTTTTTCTGGCGGAACAAGGCGACTGATCCATCGAACGGATTCGTTGATAAAGTCAACCTTTCTACTAGCTCCCTCAAAATCAGGATCCAAATGAGCCTTTAACATTTGCTTGGAAATATACGCATCGTCCCAAAACGCCTCTGCCATTTTTTTATAGAGCGGTGGCCGCTCGATTGCCTTTCTCAATTCTTGGTACATCTTATTTTCCCCTTTCAAAATAATTGAAAAACAAAAAAGACCACAGATTTCACTCTGCGGTCAACCTTCAAACGATGAAGATCAAAAAGCGAAGAGTAAAATAAAATCAATGATAGACACTTCAAATAAAACTGCATGCAGTCAATTTTTTGCCTATGAAATTGATTTTATTTACTCTTTTCCAGCCCTACCCCTGTTAACGAAGGAATAACAGCAGATAGACCGGAGCCATCACCTTTTTCTCTTGTTTTTCTGCCTTTAGTTTAGAAGGCGCTAGTCGATTTGTCAATGGGAATCGCCTGCTTTCCTTCGATAAAAGAAGTTCTTACTGCAATTCACACCTTGCCTAACAAAAAAACTGCATCAAACTACGTCTCTGCTTACTGTCGCCTACTGATTTTTTCAACAGGAAGCTGGATCTCAGTCAGCCCTTCCTCTTCACTTTCTTTATTCCAAATGCCATCAATATAGCTTTCACGAAAAGGCCCTGTGATTCGTTAGCCGTTGTTTTCAACAAACTGAATAACTGCAGCATAGGCTCCATTATGGACCATACAAACTGCTTCCGGTACTTCTTCTATCTGCTTGAAGGCCAAATCACTATCTTGGGATGTATAAGAAACAGCCCCCCTCACTTTATCTCCACCAATCCTATTGGTCAAAAATAGTACGACCAGCGGTATTCCAATACCAAAAAGGTCAGTTGATCATTTGTTTTGCGTCCATTGATTTCTTTTGACAGCCCAGCAACCTCAATCATTTTCTACAGAAATCGCCCCATTCTACTAAAGCATACTGGCTCCTCTTGAGGGAGAGTCAATAGCAGATTCGCTTTTTTCATGACGAACAAACTCATTCTCATTGGTTAGCTAAACGTGGCTTTTTCTTTTTTTACCTATTCGCAACAATATTTAAATCACAATTAACTATTTTTAATTCCTGACCTTGTTTTTTTCTTCTATCTCCACTATATTTGTGGGTAACCCTATTTATTTCTATGTAGAGAGGATGTTTCCCTTGAATTATCCCTTATTAAATGAACAAATGCCTCAGACCATCATTCGTGTTTGGCGGTTGCGAAGGATTACGTCACTGATTATTTTCAGCCTGATTTTCGCTGCTTCTTTTTGGTTTCTAGCCACGCAAAACTGGCTGCATTTCTGGGTGATCACCCTTTGGTCAAGCTTATTGGCGCTGACTTTGATCAGCCATCTGCTTTCTTTTGTGCTGATGAGCTACCGTTACAAATTCCATCGCTACGAGATCCAAGAAAATGATATCGCCATTCAACACGGCTATCTATTCCGCAGCACCACGTATATTCCGATCCGCCGAATCCAGCATATCGAAACAGACCAAGGGATCTTTTTGCGAAAATACTCCTTAGTCTCCTTACAGATCCATACGGCTGCCACCAACCACGCCATTGAAGGCCTACCAGTGGCGCAAGCCGAACGCTTGCGAGAAACCATTATGACTTTAGTCGAGGTGGTCAAAGATGATCTATGAAAAACAACGACTGCCGTTGCTGTGTATCGGTCTTTATTGGTTCAAAAATTGCAAAAATTTTCTGGTACTAGCGTTTCTGCTTGTATTCAAATTATTCAACGACGCCCCTTCTTTGCCAATGATTCTGGGCGGCATTCTGCTATTTTTACTGGTCTGTTTGATTTTTGCGGTACTGTCATACACCCGCTTTACCTTTCAAATCGATCAAACGAGTGTGCTAGTCAACAAAGGACTCTTTATCCAAAAACAAACGATTTTGCCGTTTGAACGCATCCAAACGATTCAAGAGAATCATTACTTTTATTTACGTCCGTTTAAACTAGCTGAAGTGAAATTGGAAAGCGCCGCAAGTTCGAGTGGCGAAGCCGAAATTCTTTTCCCAGCATTGCCGCTGGTTCTCATTGCCTCCATCGAAGCGTCAAAAAAAGCAGCTGCGACACCACAAGAGCCGACTGCCCAAGCAGCTAGTGGAGAAGAACCAACCAATAATTACGCTACTGTTTTTTCGGGTGAGGAAACAGCAAATCCGCCGTTAGAAACATTCACTTTGAAATTCAAGGAGATTTTCTTGTTTTCTATCACTGATTTTTCTGTTTTCACCTTGGTTCTAGTCATCGGCTACAACGTGATCGACAACATTCCCAATCTCTTTGCCTATGCATCGGATTTGCAGCAACTCGGCCTTTTATTTGGTGCTGCGCTTTTGCTGGGGCTGTTAATTTTGTTTTTCTTTCTTGCGATTGCTAGAAATATTTTCCGCTATTATGGCTTTACGGTGGAAACGAACCAACAACAGCTGCTGATCACGCAAGGCTTGTTTTCTAAACGACACCAAACGATACCCCTCGCTAGGATCCAAGGGCTAAGTGTCGAACAAAATCTTTATCGCCGAATCTTTCATCTAAGCTCCGTCAAGTTACTGCTGGCTGCTGGCAGTTCTTCAGAAAGCGATGATACGGTCTATCTGTTCCCCATTTTGAAAGAGGCGCAGCTGACCGAAACATTGGCCCGCTTTTTACCTGAATGGTCGTTTAAACAAACCGCTCTAGTGAAAAATCCGCGACCCAACTTTTGGTACTTTTGCCGTTGGCCACTGCTTATCGGGCTGCTTGTTGTAGGAATCTCCGCCTTCTTTTTCTGGTGGTTAGCGCTGATTTTCTTCGTGTTCTTTGGCTCCTTCGTGTTATCAAGCATCTGGCGGGGCAAAATACAAGGGTATCAATTTTTAGATAACCATGTATTGTTGTGTCAAACGATTCGCGGCTTAACAAAGGTGACCGCTTATCTGAAGAAAAATAAAATCCAAGATTTCACCGTCACCACGACGTATTGGCAGCAAAAAAAAGGTCTGGGCAAGTCACAGTTGACCATCAAAACCGAAGATACCTTCACCGAAAGTAAGCTTTTCTACTTCCCATTAACCGAAGCAGAAAAGTTACGGCGCTGGTTTTTGTCGTAGTTCATAAAAAAACGTCAAACAGCAGAACTGACGCGTTGTTTGACGTTTTTTGCAAGTCCTGAAATAAATGAGAAGGAAGCACCAACCGTTGATTCGTTGATGCTTCCTTTTTCTATTCCCTGACCTTCCCCTCAACTATTTGCTGCTTGATTGAAGCAGCATCTAAGCCATATTCTTTTTGCAGGAAATCGGGTGTGCCGACTTGGCCAAATCGTTCGTTGACACCAATACGTTTTAAGGGAACAGCACTGCCAGTTTCAGCAAGCACTTCGGCGACGGCACTCCCTAGTCCACCGGTGATAGAATGATTTTCGATGGTGATGACTTGCCGTTTTCCCTGAACTTCGCGGATGATCAATTCTTTATCGATCGGTTTGATGGTGAACATGTCGATCACTTCGCAGCTGATTCCTATTTCTGCTAATTCTTCTGCCACTTGCAGTGTTTCAGAAACCAGTTGGCCACTGGCAATCAACAACAGTTCATCGCCTGGTCTTAAAACATTGCCTTTCCCTAGTTCAAAGGTCGAGCCTTTTTCATAAATCGTTGGAACAGCTTTCCGATTGCCTCGTACGTAATGAACGCCGGATAATTGGCTAAAGGTTTTTATGATCCACGCCATTTGGACTTCATCCGCTGCATCGCAGACGATCGATTGGGGAATCATTCGCATCAAAGCCACATCTTCCCATGTCGTATGGGTGCCGCCGTTGTGTCCGACTGCAAACCCCGGATCAGAACCGTAAATATTGATCGTATTGCCGCCATAGCCGCCAGAAATAAACAGCTGATCGAATACCCGGCGCGTTGCAAATGGCCCAAAAGTGTGGATAAAAGGTGTATAGCCAGTTAAACTCAAGCCAGCAGCGACGCCAACCATATTGGCTTCCGCGATCCCCATGTTGATAAAGCGTTGGGGATGTTTGTTGGCAATCGCTGTCCAGCCGCTGGCAGAGCCAAGGTCGGCATCCAACGCAACTAGCTGGTTATTTTCATCCATGAGTTCCACCAATGTGTCAACGACACATGTTCGCAGCTCTTTACCAGCAGCAGTGGTTTTGCTTAATGTAAACATGCCTTAGCGTCCTCCTTCGATTTTTATCGTCAACTCTTTGATTGCCGCTTCTGCTGCTTGATTGATTTCATCCGTGGTAAACTTCACGGAGTGATTGGCATCTAATTCTTCAAAGAAAGGAACGCCTTGTCCTTTCACGCTGTCCAAGACAATGCAAACCGCTTGGTCTTCGATCGCTTTGCAGCGCTCGATTGCCTCATCAATGGCTTGCATGTCTGCTCCTGGAACTTTTTCTGTATAAAAGCCAAATGCAGTCATCTTCTGCTGGATGTCAAAGGGATCAAGAATGTCTTTGGTTGGCCCATCTAGCTGTTTTTTATTGTCATCAATAATGACGATACAGTGATTCAGTTTGAAGTGGGCAATGTATTGGAAAGCTTCCCAGCACTGTCCTTCATTTAGTTCGCCGTCCCCGACGATCAAATAAACAAAATTGTCCTTCCCTGCCAAGCGCAGACCCGTCGCGATCCCGGCAGCCATGGAAGTCCCCTGCCCCAGTGAACCTGTGGTGGCATCAACCCCCGGCGTTTTCCAGCGATCCGGATGGGAAGGCAGTCTCGTGCCGCCCTCATTGATCGCCCATAACCACGACCGATCAAAATAGCCCGTATTTGCTAATGCACTGTACAGTGCGGCGCCAGCATGTCCTTTTGATAAAACGAGTCGGTCACGATCCGCCCACTGTGGATCTTGTGGATTGACCCGCAGCTGTTTGCCGTACAAAACGGCTAATAATTCAACAATTGAAAAGGAACCGCCCAGATGGCCTTGCCCCATTTTCTTGATGCTGCAAAGGGTATCTAAACGAATCTTTGCCGCTAATCTTTCGAGTTCGTGGTATTCTTGTTCACTGATTGCCACTATTTATCCCTCCATCCCCTATTTATTCAGAAACAGATTTTGCCCGGCTGTTTTTCTTGAAAATCGTCAATCCGATCAAGACCGCGACTACCGCAATTATCCCTGAGAAGATGGCGATTTGACCGCCCATATTGGCTAAGTTTCCTAGGAAGATCCCTGCAACTCCATAGTCGGTATCAGAGAAAGTTGATCCTTGGAATCCAAGATCCCCCATGACTGGCATCAACAAGATCGGCATGAAGCTGATAATGATCCCATGAATAAAGGAACCAATGACGGCGCCTCGCACACCACCCGTTGCATTGCCGTAAACACCTGCCGTTGCGCCACAGAAGAAATGGGGCACGACACCTGGAATAATAACGGTTGTTCCTGTGAAGACCATGATGATCAAACTAACGATTCCACCGACAAAACTGGTTAGAAAACCAATCAAAACAGCATTTGGCGCATAAGGAAAGACGATCGGACAATCCAATGCAGGAATCGCATTAGGAACAAGCTTTTCGGAAATTCCTTTAAAGGCTGGTACGATTTCTGCCAAAATCAGACGGACACCAGCTAAAATCACAAAGACACCGGCGGCAAACGAACCGGCTTGCTGCAACGAATAAATGATCGAGTTCGTGCCATTGCTAAGATTTTCTGTAATAAATTCACTCCAAGCAAAAATTGCTACGATCACGTATACAACAGCCATCGTAATCGTGATACTAACAGTAGAGTCCCGCAAGAAAGACAGGCCTTTCGGAAAATTAATGTCTTCTGTGGATTTTTCCTTATTGCCGACGTATTTCCCAATCAACCCGCTCAATGCGTAGCCGAAGTTCCCCGTATGCCCCAATGCGACGGAATCATTTTTAGTAATTTCTCGAGTAAACGGTTGTGCGATCGCTGGGAAAATCGTGTTACAGATCCCTAACGCTAAGCCGCCAAATAAAACTAGATTAAAAGTATTCATTCCAGTAACGCTCAAAATCACCGCAATCATGCAAGCCATATACAACGTGGCATGCCCAGTCAAATAAATGTATTTAAAGCGAGTGATACGGGCAATCAAAATATTGAAGGCCATTCCGGCTAACATAATAAGTGCGGTATAGGTGCCGTAAGTCGTCAAAGCCAGCGCAACGATCGCTTCGTTATTTGGGACGACCCCTTGCATGTTAAAGGCTGCTTGGAACATCTCCCCAAATGGCGCCAGAGAGCTTTCGATCACCCCAGCCCCGGCAGTGACCACGAGAAACCCAACAAAGGTTTTGATGCCCCCTTTGACGATCGTGGCAATGTCTTTTTTCTGCAGTACATTCCCCAAAACGGCGATCAGCGCAACTAAGATCGCTGGGGTACTCGCGATATCAACAAGAATATCTAAAAATTCGTTCATGACTGTCTACTCCTTTTTATAGTAATCCTTTTTCCTGACAAACGGCTTGAACCTTTTGCTTCAATTCATCGTGATCGATAATACTGTCTAACACCACGATCTCACCTAGATGCTGCGCACTATCGGCTAAATCGCCACCAACAAAGAAAACATCCGCCATATCGGGTGCAGCACTTCCTAAATCATAATGGGACACTTCCACACCTGAGACACCCAATTCATTTAAAACAGAATTGATATTCATCTCCACCATAAAACTTGATCCTAATCCTGACCCACACACTGCTGCAAATTTCATTTTTCATCTTCTCCTTCTCTGATCACTTCAATTATTTGATCCGCATTGGTTGCGGAAAGTAACGCAGTTAGTTTTTCATTATTCGACAAAATTTTTGTTAAACTCGCTAACGCTTTTAGATGGAGCTCATTGTCAACCGCCGCCAAACATATAAACACTTGAATGGGGTGTTGCGGATCATCATTCAAAAGTACTGGCTCTTTGACTTTTAATAACGACATCCCGATCGCATTGACCCCATCTTCTGGACGCGCATGGGGCAAAGCGATACCTTTTCCAATATGGATAAAAGGACCGTGATCTACCACTTTATTGATCATGGCGGTTATATACTGTTCCTCAATTTTATTGGTCTTTTTTAATGGCGCAGCAGCTTCTCGAATGGCTTCTTGCCAAGTCAGCGGCACCTCGGTAAATTGGATGGTTTCTGCTGTTAGTAAATCTGATAACATCGGACGTTGGTCTTCCCTTCTATTCAATTCTCGATTGATTTTTCTTTGCAAAATTTTTCTCAGCTTTTGCTTACTGATTCCTGCTTTTAAATCAACATAGGGCAAAATCACTTCTAACACATCGTCAATGGAATGCAAACCAGTTTTTGAAGGAAAGAATGCCGCTTGTACGTTTCTAAGCAGTTCATCCTTCTCAATGGGCGTCATAATCGGATTGATCACATAACATGGTCGTTTGGTTTTGATCGGGGCACTGGAAAAAATCAGATCAATCTCGTCATTGAAACGAACATTTTCATACTCTTCGATCGAACGAGCCGGCAAAAAATGGATCTGGGGAAACAGTTCCTTTAATTCTGATTCCAAAATCAAGGATGAACTGATGCCGCTTGGGCAGACAACTAATGCATTCAATTGGAAGTAATCACGTTTGGCCTTTTGTTTACTGATTTCTCCACCAAACAAAATCGTAAAATAACCGATTTCTTCATCAGGGATCGTACCGACTAGGTCTTCTAAAGAACCCAGTGCTCGTCTCGTCAGTTCAAACAACTCATTGTATTGCAGCTTGATTTCTTCAATCAGTACATTCTCGAGTGGAAAACCGTAGCGGATTCGAAAATACGCCGGGACAAGATGATAGAATGTGTTCATCAAAAGGGTGCGATAGTCCACAAACTCGATAGCTGCCAGCCGTTCCATTTCATGAATGATCTTACTGGCACATTCCAATAAAAACTCTAATGAAGTATCTTCGATATCTCCTTGCAGAATCGTTTTCAACAGGATCGTTACATAAAGTTCTTCTGTTTTCCGATCTTTGATGGCAGGAAATTCTGCTAAAAACTGCTGACTAACTTGATGGACATGCAGCGACTGTAGCAGCGATGTTTCTGTCTCCGCTAAAGAAACAGACGTTTCTGCCATCCGAAAGGATAAATAATTAAGAAAATAAAGCATTTCTTCGAAGCGGCTCGGTACGATCACCAGATTGAAGGCAGTCAATGTTGCGGACAAACGATCTCTTATTTGAATATATATCGTTTTATTCTGCTCATAGATTCCCTCAAATAAAAGCAAATTCCCATTTTTCGTATTGGATAACGCACTGACTTTTCGAAAAGCAAGAGCGCGAATCTGATATTCCTCTCCCTCTAGATAAAAGCCATATTTTCGAGAGTACAATAGTTGAATCTTGAAAGCTGCAAGTTCCTCTCTGATCCCCTTTAAATCCTTCAAAATCGTATTTTTACTGACATAGAACAGCTCTTGAAACTGGTAGACGGATAAGTCTTTCACTGCTGAAAAAGTCAGAAGATAAATCATGGACCGCCGCTCTTCTTCCGAAAAAAACAACGTGTTCTTCTGGACATCGAAAAGAATTTCCGGCCATTTTCGTTGAATCAGCGAAGGAATCAAAACTTCTCCCTCATGCATCGTGATTCGTTGATTCAACCGCTGTTCAGTGATTTGATTGATCTTGGCAATCTCCGCCAGAAATTCCTCATCCCTCCACTTCGTCAACTGAAGAAACGCCTCAATATTTGGTTCTGAAAACAGATACGTCAATTTGAAATGAATCATATTTGCTACCCCCACCTAAACTATAGCTTGCACAAAATGAAATCGCCATCATTTATCGGTACAACTGAAGCTCCGTTTTTTTTAAACGATGGACCGAAGAGGAGATTTCAAGGATTACCATAACATCCAATAAAGTATTCGAGAAGGTTTTATTGATAGAAGCAAATGATAAAAAATACAACATTAAAAAAAGCGAATCATTTACTGATTCGCTTAGATAATGATGCTATTGTTGTTTTATTATTGAAACTATCAGAATCATGAAGGACAATCGTCTTTTTTCCAATATACTTTTTTAAAGTTATTTTCTAATACCTAAAAATACTTATCTTAATGAATGATGGAAAATAGGCTTCTTCTATCTACTCACTTATACTCACAGGAATCGTTGTTCCCGTTTCTTGCGCCTCTGCGGTTTCATTTTTCACTTGCTGCTTTTCCAATATTTTGAAAAATGGCATATAAATAAAATATGAAATGAAAATCGATACAAAAGACCAAACGGCTGCTCCAATACTACCATTAGTAGCTAAATAAGGACCAATAATAGGAGGAATAGTCCATGGAACTTGAATAACAATCGGTCCTACTATACCAATATTCATTAAGATATACGTACCGATACATAGGACCATAGGCGTTGCTATAAACGGAATAAGCATTACAGGATTCATCACAATAGGCAAACCAAAAATAACCGGTTCATTGATACAAAAAATAGCTGACGGCAAAGATAATCGTCCAATCGACTTATACATCTTACTTCTGGAGTGGAGCATATTTAACACTAGACCGAGTGTTGCTCCAGTTCCGCCTAAACACATAAAGACAATCCAAAATCCATCGGCAAAAACATGAGGTACTTCTGCACCACTTTGAAAAGCTGCCGTATTATCAGCAAGATAACTTAGGAAAACAGGGGTCGCAATCCCAGATAAAACATTGTCTCCGTGGATTCCACATATCCATAGCAAACAAACGAGAAGTGTGTATAACAGCATGCCTGGGAGTGTTCCCATCCCTTGCATTAAAGGTTGGAAAACAATAGTAATGATTTCATTGATATCAGCCCCTAATAAAGTTCTGACGATCCATATAACGGTCAGAATAAATGCCCCTGGGATTAACGTTGCAAAAGAGGTTGCTACAGTGGGCGGCACACCTTCTGGCATTTTTATTACAATATTGTGAGTGACAAACCATTTAAAAGCATGAGTAACAAAGACCCCAACAATGATCGCGGTAAACATACCACTAGCACCAAAATTAGCCAAATTTATCGTCCAGTCATCGTTTAATGTTGCTAGAAGAAAGCCGATAGTTGTGAGCATCGAATTAGAAATAGCATCAACACCAAACTCTTTTCCTAAATGATAGCCTATACCAATGGCAGATATCAGTCCAAGGATTCCGAACGTAACATTGACTGGTGCATTCAACTGCGGCCCCCAATTTGACACAAAATCCATCCATGACTGTATTGGAAAGTTACCAATGATTAGGAAGATACTTCCAACAATAGTAAAAGGAATCGTCATGGAAATCCCATTTCTTATAGCAACTAAGTGTTTACTATTGCCTATTTTCAGCAATATAGGCAATACCTTATTCTCAATGACCTGCATCTTTTTTCCTCCTTTTAGTTCACGACTTCCTTATCAACCACCAATACAGGATCTTTGTGCAACCATAGAGAAGTAACTGGACACTCTTTTGTAATCGTACCGCATAGAAATTGTTGTATCGCAGATTTCTTTTTTGCCCCACTAGCTTGTACGATCATTGTTCCAGATTGTAATAATTGTCCTATCCCTAACGTAATTCCTTTCGTACGATCAACTTTCTCATCTGAAAAATATTTTTTCCCAACACTTTGGGTTGATTCGTCTAAGTTCACTATATGAGCTTTATCTTCGAAGGACGAACCAGGCTCATTAAAACCTAAGTGCCCATTTACTCCAACCCCAAGCAAACTCAGTGTTAATCCTCCATTCTCCTCGATAAATTTATCAGCTTTTTTGCATTCCTCATTTAAATCATCGGCTAAAGGATCAAATGTGTGAAGTTGCTTTAGGTCAATAGGAACCCGATTGAATAAGTTTCTTTTTAAATAGGATAGACAACTGCCTTCATTTTTCGGATCGATTCCAACCCATTCATCTAGTTCAATAAACTTTGCCTGGGATAAATCTATTTCTTTGTTGATTGCTGCTTCTGCAATGATGTTAAGCGTTCCTACGGGTGTATCACCACCTGCAAAGCAATATAACCCATTTGGCTTTTCTTTTAAGACATCTAAAATGAGTTTTGCACAGATCTTACTGACTTCTTGGTAATTTGCCTCAACATAGTATTTTACTTTCATTGTCATTCTCCTTTAAAAAAATTCGGCAGATATTCTTTGTGTGCTAAAAGCATTTCATCAAGTAGTTGCTTTGCTGTCCTATCACTTGGAACTAAGGGATTGATCGTCATCGCTAATAAAGCAGTGTTATAGTCTCCCGTAACAGCTGCTTGGGCCGCTATACGTTCAAAAGACTTAATTTGTTGAACTAGTCCTTTGATAGGAATAGGTAATTCACCTGTAGTCAAAGGGATCGGTCCTTGTTTTGTAATCAAACAATTTACTTCAACCGCTGAATCACAATCGATATCACTGATGGCACCATTATTTCTTGTATTGACCGTTTGAATATCACGTTTGTCATTATAGATGGAATTAATTAAATTACATGCTGCTTCACTATAATAAGCGCCCCCACGTTCTGACAATTGAGGTGGTTTGATTGCTAGATGTTCATCTTTATAAAGTTCAAACAACTCATGCTCGATTTTCTGCACAACTTCTGCACGAGTTCCTTCTTTCTCTGCTGATCGTTTTTGCTCAGACAACATAGTAGCTGTTTGATAGTAATACCTTAAATAGCCGATGGGAATCATGCCAAGTGTTCGGAAAAAATTTGGTTCCCATTCTAAATCAGCAATGTTTTTCAGACCAACTGCATCGCCAGTATCTTGCGTCATCAATGTAAGTACTTTTTGGGTCACATCAATCCCTTTATGATAAATCTTTTTCGCAAAAACCATATGATTTAGCCCAGTAAATTCAACATATAATTCTTCTTTGGGTACTTTTAATGTTTCTGCAATGCCACGTTCTATTCCAATTGGTCCATTACACAAACCTACTACTCTACGCATATTGCTATGGCGTAAGACAGCTTCTGTCACCATGCCAGCTGGATTAGTGAAGTTGATCAGCCATGCTTCTGGGCAAAGGCGCTCCATATCTTTCACTATTTCTAAGATAACAGGAATCGTGCGTAATCCTTTAAAAAGCCCTCCTGGACCATTCGTTTCTTGTCCAATCGTGTCATATGTTAAAGGAATTCTCTCGTCTTTCGCTCGCGCTTCCAAAAGACCTACACGAAATTGCGTCGTAACGAAGTCCGCATCCTTTAATGCCGCTTCACGATCAAGAGTCATATAAATTTTCATTGGAAGGTTCGCTTTTTTTACCATACGTTTAGCAAGTTCCCCAACTATTTCTAATTTCTCTCTTCCTTGTTCAATATCCACAAGCCATAATTCTGAAATCGGTAATTCAGCATATCGTTTAATAAATCCTTCTATCAATTCTGGTGTATAACTTGATCCACCGCCAATTGTTGCAATTTTTATTCCTTTATCCATCCTGAAACACTCCTTTAACTTAACTACATGGTCAGTATAGATTATTTTTATCCCCTTAAATACCGCTTTTAAGTAAACGGTTACAAAAACAGACGATTGACACCGGTTACAATCCTGTTACAATTTGTAACAGGAGGGGATTACTATGTTGTTTCTTGACTATCAACCAGACTTAAATGAAACGGATATTGAGGTATATAAAGCAATTATTTCAGAGGTAAATGCAGTTGCTTCCATGAGTATTCGAGAATTAGCTGAGAAAAGTCATACGAGTACTGCCAGCGTATTACGCTTTTGTAAAAAATTTCGCTGTACCGGTTTTTCTGAATTTAAAATTTACCTTAGTGCGTATCTCGAATCTCTTAAAGAAGAAAAAGAGGTAAAAACACTTGATTTTGAGAGTGAACTCTTGAATTTTTTAGCACGGACACAAGACAAATTCTTTGAAGATAAATTTGATGAGGCAGTTCACTTATTGATGGAAAAAGAGCTGATTATTTTTATTGGCGTAGGCTCCTCAAATGTTGTTGCTGAATATGGTTCTCTTTATTTCTCGTCACTATTTAACATGGCGATTCGCATTGAAGATCCTAGTAATTATCCTATTAATTACCTATCCACTGAGTTAGCAAAAAAAATGTGTATCGTCGCTTTATCCGTTTCCGGCGAGACCACAGAAATCATTCAATATTTAAATCATTTGAATCTATCAGAAAGCTCAGTAATAGGAATTACCAGCAGCTCTAATTCAACACTTTCTAAATTAGCTGATATTTCAATAACCTATAATATTTCGCTAGAAAAAATTAATGAAGCTGATATTACAACCCAGATACCGGCAATGTATATTATTGAAAAGTTAGCCAAAACCGTGAGAAATAGAATGGAAACTCAATAGATTTGTATAAAAAAATTCTTGCTAATAAATTCTTCAGGTAATTCTTTCCGTCTAAACACAAGTTCACCGACCGATATTTCCACAAAAAAAGAGACTCACATACATCTATGTGGTCTCTTTTTGTTATATAGATTTGTTCAGTTTATTTGTTTCACTTACCTTTGGTTTGAGACGACTTCAAAAAATCTTGTGAAGTTTCCTCTTCTCAATCATTTGCCTCTTCATTTCCTATTGTTGAGGTAACTTTTTCATCGATACGTAAAAATGGTAAGTAGATAAAAACACTCACAGCAATGATCGCAATTTGTAAGACTGATGCTCGCCAATCGCCACCAGTTGCTAAAAATCCAGATATGACGGGAGGAGTGGTCCAAGGTATCTGCACGACTACATGATTGATCAAACCAACAGCTGTCGCAAAATATGCAACTGTTAGGGAAAAAATCGGTGCCAATACAAATGGAATAATCAAACTAATATTGAAAACAATTGGTAAACCAAAAATGATTGGTTCACTGATATTAAAAAGTGCTGGAGTTACGGATAATTTTGCAAAGTCTTTGTAATCTTTACGACGACTAAAGATAAAAATAGCAATTAGCAAAGCAATAGTATTTCCTGACCCTCCCATAACAGCAAACGTATCTTTAAATGCCATGTTTATGATATGTGGAATATCTTCCCTATTCGCATAAGCAGCCATATTCTCTTGCATATTTTGAATCAAGAACGGATCGAGAAGTGAACCTGATATCACTGCTTGATGAATTCCAAACCCAAAAAAGAGATTTGCAATTGAGGTAATTAAGAGGAACCCTGGTAAACCTGTCGTTACCCTACTTAAAGGCCCAGTGATTAGAGTAGTAATCAACGAATTAACATCCATATTGAATAATTGATTGACAGCAAATGAACCAATTGCGAAGGTAGTCACGGTAATCATGATCGGAATAAGGACGTTAAAAGACTTCAACACAGCTGGAGGGATATTTCCTGACAATTGAATTTGTAACTTTTTATTATTAGATAACTTAATAAAGAGTTCCGTAGCAGCTAAGCCCACAAAAATTCCAACGAACATTCCTGACGCACCAGTATGAGTGACAGGAATAACCCCACCTACTTCCAGCGCTTCTTGACTTCCTTCTGGTGTAAACATCGTCATCATAGGGGTGAGAACAATAAACGTTGAAATAGCGACTAGAACAGCAGCAATATGATTTGTATAATTTCTGCTAACACACATATGATAAGAAACTGCCGCAACAACTAATAGTGTCGTTATACTTAGCGTTCCATTACTGATGGAAGCCCCGATCTCTTGAATCGTCGTTAATGTTGCTGGATCAATAATATTTCCCATAAATCCTGTTGGCTCTAAAATAACATAGTTGATCAATGTAACAAATCCCGCCAACATCATAAAAGGCATAAAAGTGGCGAAAGCATCCCTTAGTGTTCGAAGATGAATCTGGTTCCCTAACCTTGTGGCTATTATTCCGAACTTTTCAAAAATAGCATCTTTTTTACTCATAATTCCAATCAGTCTCCTTTTTTAGTTGTAAGCGATTGCTTATGGGATGATCATACACCAGCTCTTCCAAAAAGTAAATATCTTTATTTAAAATTATATATCTTTTTTTGAAAGTCAAAAAAAGACCAACGAAATTCGTTAGTCTTCACTTCTCAACAAAAACTGCTTCAAAAATAAAATCTTTGTATAAATGTCTCGAAAGAGAATATTCAAACGGTATACCAGAAGACAATGACACCACTTTGTCTACCTCTATCATAAACTCGCCTGGTTTTACAGAAAGAATTTCCGCATCGAAATCATTTGCCACATCCCCTTTGATCCAAATATGGGAAGATTTAATCTCTAGACTAAGCTCATTTGTAATGTAGCCATATACAGAACGTTTCAAATGCTTTGGTTCTAACCCCGGTATAACAGAAAGTGGCATAAACGTTTGCTCAATAGAATAAGGCTGTTCATCAATAAAACGACTTCTAATAATATTATAGACATACTCTTTTTGATTTATTTCTAAAATTTCTGCAACTTCATTCGATGGCAACTCAATTGAGAACGTATGGATTTCAGAAGTCACATGTTCTTCCCCTACTAAATCAAAAAGACCTTCATTTGGTCCAAACACTTTCGAATTATCAATTGGTCTGCGTAGAACTTCCGTTCCAAATCCACTACGTGTTCGTAAAACTCCCTCTGATACTAGCATATCAATACCTTTCTTCACAGTGAGCTTACTTGTTTGATACTCATGCGCAAGTTCATCGCCCGTAGGTAATTTTTCACCGATTTGATAGGTTCCATTGGCAATTTTTTTCTTTACCTCCGTATAAACCTCCATATATTTTGGCTGTTTCTTCATAACTTACTCCCTCATACTCATCTCTATTACTTATACTTTAACATAAAAATTGTCTTTTTACAGCTAAAACCATACCCACCACAAAAAGATATATATTTTTAATAAAAAGTATTTATTTATATCAAAAGCAATGTTACACTGTTAAAAACGAACAGGAGGAAACGATAATGTCAATACATACTCAGTTAACATTTCCAGCTGACTTTTGGTGGGGATCCGCTTGGTCAGCAGAACAATCTGAAGGGCGTGGAGAAACAGGAAAAGCAGAGACCGTATGGGATCGGTGGTTTCACGAAGAACCTCATCGTTTTTATAAACGAATTGGACCTAGTATTACGACAGACCATATCCATCGTTACCACGAAGATATTCAATTGATGAAACAAACCGGGCACAATTCATTTCGGGTGTCTATCTCATGGGCACGAATGTTTCCAAATGATGGGGTTGGTAAAGCGAACGAGAAAGCGATAGCCTATTATCGAGATCTTTTTACCGAAATGAAAAATAATAATATCAAAGTTTTTGCGAATCTCTATCATTTTGACATGCCAGCAAAATTACAAGATAAAGGGGGATGGGAATCACGTGAAGTTGTTGAAGCTTATGTAAATTTTGCTGATACCTGTTTTCTAGCGTTTGGCGACTTAGTTTATCATTGGTTCACCTTTAACGAACCTTTGGGGCCAATCTTGGGCTCTTATTTAGAAGATTTTCACTATCCAAATCTCATTGATTTTAAACGTGGTGCTCAAGCAGCGTTCTTTACCATATTAGCCCATGCAAAAGCCATTCAAACTTTTAAAAAATACCAGCTATCTAGCAAAATCGGAGTAATTCTCAATTTGAGTCCGACTTTCCCAAGAAGCCAAAATTCAGCAGATAAAAAAGCAGCAGAAATTGCGGATCTTTTTTATACTCGTAGTTTCTTAGATCCCATGGTCAAAGGAGTATTTCCAGAAAAACTAGTCTCTTTGCTGGAGGAATATGACCAATTACCCGTTGATTTCAATGACACAGACCTAAAAATTATTGAAGAGAATACCGCGCAGATACTTGGTCTAAACTACTATGAACCACGCCGTGTCAAAGCAAGAACTTCTGCCGTTAATTTAGAAAGTCCATTCTTACCAGAATGGTTCTTTGAACCGCATATTATGCCTGGTCGTCGAATGAATGAATATCGTGGATGGGAAATCTATGAAAAAGGAATTTATGATTTATGTATGGACATCAAAAATAACTATGGAAATATTGAATCCTTTATCTCAGAAAACGGTATGGGTGTTGCTAATGAAGAACGGTTCATGGATGAAAATGGTCAGGTGATTGATGACTATCGCATTGAATTTATCCAAGATCATCTCGCCTATTTATGGAAAGCAATTCAAGATGGCTGTAATATAAAAGGGTATCATCTATGGACATTCATTGATTGTTGGTCATGGATCAATGCATATAAAAACCGCTACGGCTTAGTTTCTTTAGATTTAGCCACACAGAAACGTACAATAAAGAAAAGTGGCTTGTTTTACAAGAAACTAAGTAAGCAAAACGGTTTTTCCTACGATCTCGAGCGATTGGTAGATTAGCATTCACGAATATGATCGATAGTGATCTGTATAGAAGAAACCTGTTGCCACAACTCCTCTCTAGCACCTTTTAAGAAGGCGACAGGGTTTTATTAGTAAAAAAATAACCGTTTCCTTGCTAAAGTCGACGGTTATTTTTTTGTTATTTTTCACTGTGGCTAGGATACGAAAGAGCAGCACGGCAATAAATGTACCAGAATTTATCTGGAACTTATTAGCCGCTAGTTTCGATAATAATGCTTCCCTTTTCTTTAAACATTGCATTCGTTTTTAGATGTTCGAACACTTTTCAAAAATGACTACATCGAACACCTTATTCCAATTGAGAATAAGGTTTTGCCTATGTCGCTTATCGATTTTGTTTGAAAATATCCTTGTTAAAGTTGAAAAATCACTCTCTTCTTGCTATACTAACTATGTAAAGAGGAGTTGTTGCCACAACCCCTCTGCAGCGCCATTTAAGACGGCGACAGGTTTTTTAACTTAAAAGATAACCGTTTCCCTGTTAAAGTCGACGGTTATTTTTTTTGTCATTTTTCACTGCGGCTAGGATACCAAAGATCAGCATGGCGGTAAATGTACCAAAACTGATCATTAGCCCGATTGCTTCCGCTGTGGACAAAAAGGCTTCTCCTTTCTGAAGAGTTAGTACTTACATTCATAAGCACCACCACCTTTCAAAGATAGCCACCGTCACAAACTTTACTGCAGTCAAATGGTACCATACTTCCATCAATAAAACTTTCAAATACCAAGGATTTATCGTTATTTTTTTCACGGTGCATGGTCTATTTGCTTTGATTCATTCCATAGAATCGTCAAAATAACCTGCTGTTCTTTCTTCAAGGCTGATCCGCTCTTTCCCGACATTCTCCAGTCCCTTTTCTCAGTCCCAATCAAGGGCCTTCCATCAAGAAAAATAGTCAAAAGTCAATATCATTCTATTCACCAAAAACCACTTTTGTTATAGTAACAAAAAGGAGAATGCAGATGAGAAATGAACGAAAAATCATTCAAGATAGCACCCTTGGTGTAGAGGCTTTATTATTTAACGGCATCCAGCAGGAGTTTCCCAACCATTGGCACGAATATTATGTGATTGGCTTGATGGAAGCTGGGACGCGTCAATTCACCTGTCAAAATACCTGCTATATCGTTGAAGCAGGCGACTTGATTTTGATTCCGCCAAAGGCTGCCCACCGCTGCCAGCAACTCACAGAGGAAAAGCTGGTTTACCGCAATATCCACTTAACCCCGGAGAACATGGCGGTACAAGTACAAAAAATTTTTAACACTCAATTGACGCCGCACTTTCCTGAACCGGTCATTCGCCAAGTGAAAGAAAAAGAGGAATTTCATGCAGTGCACCAGCTGTTGCTGTCGGATCGCGGCGATGAGTTTGAAAAACAAGAACGCTTTACTTGTCTCCTTCACGACCTGCTTGTTCAGTATGCGGATTTCACCCACGAACAAACAGATCCGGTTTCAAATAAAGCCGCAGCGGCAAAAGCCTATATCGATCAACATTATGCCGAAAAATTGTCCTTGAGTGAATTAAGTGACGTTCTTGGAATGAATCAGTACGTCTTGATTCGACAATTTACCAAAGCGTATGGGCTGTCGCCGTTTCAATATTTAAGTACGGTGCGCATCAGTGCTGCCAAGAAAAGACTAGAATCACAAGAAGCAATTGCAGAAGTCGCTTTTCTGACAGGTTTTAGTGACCAAAGTCATTTTACCCGTATCTTTAAAAGCTTGATTGGGGTCACCCCGAAAGCTTACCAAACAATTTACCAAGAAGATGGAGTGAGAACGTATGAATAACCAAGAAAAATGTGTCATGATTATCGATGAACAATTACCGATTGGCTTAGTTGCAAATACTGCTGCAATTTTAGGCGCAACCTTGGGCAAATTGTTTCCCGAAGGAATCGGAGAAGATATTTACGATTCGACAGGCAGAAAACACCTTGGCATTGTCAACTTTCCCATTCCTATCTTAAAAACGAACAAGGAGCAGTTGCAGACCATTCGTGAATCGATCAGTCAGCAAGCAGATCCAGAAGTAACCATCATTGATTTTTCCGACGTTGCTCAGACCACCAATTCTTACGAGCAATACCGTCAGACGCTTGAGACGATTCCCACAGAAACACTGGCTTATTTTGGTCTTTGTTTAAAAGGCAAGAAAAAGAGTATCAATAAAGTCGCTGGTAGTTTGCCGTTGTATCGGTAAAGCGCTAGTAAGAAAACGGTCGTTTAAAACAAATTTTCTTTTTGTCGGCCGAACAGTCTTCTTGCTATATACGTTATTTATAAACAGTCTTACAAAAAAACAAACACTTTTGAGGTGTTTGTTTTTTTGTAAGAGATTTTCTAGCATACATTTTCTTGCTCTTTGATTTTGCCAAGATCAATTGAAAAAATAAACTACTCTCCTTGATAAATATTCAACCCCACTTCAGTATCTTCTACACAACTGTTCGCTGGTGCTTTAACAATCAGAAAAAGAAAGTAAAAGTCTCCCACACAAGAAGCGGCATGTGTGGTAGCAATCAAGGTAAAAAGAGATGCCGTCAACCAGCCAAATAAATATAATAGAAAGAGGCCCACAGAAATGCCAATGAATGGCGCCAATAAAATGATGGCAAATTTCCCTTTTGAATAAAAGGAATGGGGACTCGTGGCATATGCTACCCCATTTTTGAACCCAAACTTTACCTTCCCTTTAGGGTCAAAAAGCTTGAAGAAGGCACCATGAATCAATTCATGAACAATGATGAGAATAAAATACGCAACCATTAAGAGCAAAAGATCGAAAATAAACGAAGTTTCAGCATTTGACCCATGACCACCTAAGACAAAGAGTGTAAAGAACACATAGAAAAAAATAAAACTAGGGATCGCCGCGAGATTCAATCTCTTTATTGTTTTTTTATCATCCATTAAATTAATTTGTTTGAGTAATTTCATCGCTGTTCTCCTTTTCTTTTCGACATTCTTCTTAGTACTTAATTTCTATGAATTCCCTTTACCCAACCAACAAGAGCAGCAAACACAAAACCAGTGCCGTTAAAACGAAGAGGAAATTGATCGTTTCTGGCGCACCTTCAATCCTTCTCTTTAATGGCGGAGGACGAAAACTTGGATTCATGCTTTTCGTTTGGTAGTCCACGCTGCTTGATAAAAAGCTGTCGGAAGGGATCATAAACACCAAGAGAACGCCATAAATAATGGATGCAGGAATCAGGAGTGAGCATTTGGCTAAGTAGCCAATCAGTAGACTCACGATCAAAGGAATAGCTACGTATAAAGCACTTTGGTACAGTGATCGCCGAATTGGTTTCATAGGGAAGTCTCCTTAGTCAGTCTTCGTTACACACAGGAAAAAAATAATTTTATTTACTTATCAAATAAATATACCATTGCTTTCTAAGGGTGTAAACACGCAGAAAACCAATTCGATGCTGCCAAGTGCGGCTACCCAATGCTTGGTGCAAAAAAAGAAGTGGTTTCTTCCCACTTCTTAAAAAGCACTCTCCTTGCCTTTCTATCCTCGCTTAACCTCTCAAGATAATCGGAAACCGTTTAGTAAACCATTATACTTACCAGATTGCTTCCCCTCTTCCTTTTGAAAAAGCTACGACGCTGGACAAAGAAGCCTGCGAACATTGTCTCTTTATTAAAACTTCTTCTGAAAAGCATTCGTCTAAAAAAATCATACGGCCTTGTCTTTCCTTTTGGTTTCCTACAACACCCAATCTACTTGAGAAAAGACTGCGGAACCTTCTTTAGAAAAGCAAGCGTCTCAAGAAAATATAATCGTGCGGTTTCTGCCCTTCCTTTTGGCTTCGTACAATGCTTGATCCGCTTGATAAAAGATTTCTGAAATGTCTAACGTAGGACCTGCTTCTGAAATCCCTGCTGAAAAGTAAAGGGTCAGTTGTGTTCCCTCTAGTTTCAACTGTTCATTACTTAAGAACAAATGAAATTCTTCAATAATTTTTTTCACTGACACGGAAGTATTCTCTTTAAATAGGACTAAAAATTCTTCGCCACCATACCGATAGACTTCGATTAAATGGGAAGGACTTTTTTGATAGAGAAATGTCGTCAGTTTATCCGAAAAGAAGGTTAAGGCTTGATTGCCGATTTGATGTCCATGGTGATCATTGATCTGCTTAAAATGATCTAAATCCATCATCACCACGACCAGCTGATCCTTCTCGTTTATCACCAATTTTGAAATATCTTCGTTCAAACTACGGCAATTTTTTACCTTCGTCAACTCATCATAATTGCGCTCAATGATCTTCGTATTGATTTTTTCGAGAAAGTTTTTTTGATTCTGCAGATAATACTTCCATAAAGAAACGATTGCCACTGATCCAATCCCTAAAGTGACAGCATCCCAAAGACCAACTTCATGGCGATGAAAAAGCAATGCATTGACCATCGGCGAGACAACCGTAACCACAATCGAAAATAGATAAAAGACAGTATGATTTGTCTGTCCGTAAAATCTTTTCTTTAATAAGCAAGTAATGATTAAAATGATGTAATTTAATCCGATAATAAAGAGCATGGCTCCCCATTCGAATTTATTGATCAATGCAAAAAAAGTTAGCAAGATGACGGGGACCAGCCCAATCAGATATATTTTTTCTTTGAGGATACCAAAATAATAAATAAAGATTGGAATCGTATATTCATACGCAACATAACCGATACTGTTCAAAGAAAATGATATAATAAAGTAGACTTGCGAAATGAACAGAACGACACCGATAAGAATTTTAAATGACAAGCGTAAATTCAATTCTTTGAAGTTCTTGATAAACAGATCCTACGAAATGAGCAAGCTTACAACTAAAACAGAATAGATCGCAGCATAAATCAGATGGACAAACACACTATTCCTTCTTTCTTTCATAGATTTTTCTTTAAAATCCTTCGCCCATGATTTTGAAAGGCTCGATTCTTTAACAATGCAGGTAAAGAACTCGATCTTCCTTTCCTGCACTTCATGAAACCAAAAATAAAACTACCCCAGAAAGGAGCAGAAACCAATGTCTGAGAAAATAGAACAAGAACTCTTATCGATATTTCCTCAATTATATTTTGATGCCCAGCCTATCTTTCAAATGAAAGCAGATAGTCAGAAAGTGATTGGCTACGAATTATTATTGAGAAGTACCGAAAGAAATAGGTTTCCCCTTTCCTTCTTCCAGCAAGTGATCAAATACAAAAAGCTACACACTCGCTTACTGCAATGGTACCGAAATGAAATTTTCAGCTTACTTCACCCGAATGAAGAAACAAAAATCAGTCTTAATATCCACCCGCAACAACTCAGCTACCCAGAAACCTTTCTGATGTTAGCTGACTTAGCACCCTACCATGATCGTATTTTGATTGAGATCACCGAAGACGATACGGAACCTTCTATCGCCTGTGATCCCAAGTCTTTTCTTATGAACAAAATCAACCAAATAAAAAAGATGCGCTTTTCTGTCGCATTGGATGATGTAGGGACAGGCATTCATTCACTGACAAATATTGCACCGATGCTGGATAAAATCGATGTGATCAAATTTTCGCCTATCTCGTTGCGAGTGCTGTCCCAAAAGGAGATTTTCTTTTTGATCGACTTCTGGCGAAATATCGCCAGCAATCGTAAAATCCAATTTATTGTCGAAGGGGTCGAAACCTCGGATATCCATGAGTACTTGCTTGAAGAAGAGATTTTTCTTCAACAAGGGTTTTATTTGGACAAACCTTCCCCAGCTAATCAATTAAAGCGAAAAAAATAGCCATCGCGTCGTTTATTTTTCTCACTATACGCGATTAAAAATAAACGAATATTAAAAAAATGAACAGATGCCCTTCAAATATAACACAAATAATTTTATTTGCAGAATTTTTGCTGATTCGGCATCGTTTTAACGGTGATTTTACATGAGAGGGAGTAGAAACCAAAGCAAAGACCTTTTTCAGATAAATGAATAGACAAAAAGCATTCAAGAAACCAATTCCTGAATGCTTTTTGTCTATTCACCCTTTTTTTCGATACAAACCTTCTATTTCAATCGCTCACCTTTACTAATTGCAGAAACATTAAAAATACTCATCACTTCTTACCAAATCGTTTTGCTAGAAGTGATTCCGACTATTCCCCTCCTTGATTTATCTCACGTTGAAAACCAGAGAATGCTTCGTTTCCATTCCTAGATTGTAACCGCACAATTCTTTCAGATAAAAGCGATAATCTTTTTCGACGATTCGAATGATCTCGTCATCGGAAAAATCGTCAAATCGCATCATTTCTGTGACTAAAACCAGTTTGGCATCGATTCCCAGAATATCTGGGGTGATCGCCCAAAATGTTTCTGGAGAAATCCCTGCTATCAATTGATCAAGTAACGTTAATTGCTTTTCTAAATAAGAGGCTAAGGCACCATTTTCACGATTGGAATCCGTAAATTTCTTTTGAAATCCATCAAGATATTCTATCTTTGAAGTAAATACAGTCAAGCTTCTTTGCTCCTTTCTTTGAGGGGAACAAGCCCCCTTATTTTCTTCCTAAGTCTCAGCCTATTCTTTCTCGTTATCTATTCACTACTTTTTCTAGCTACTGAAAAAACACCAAGGTCCAGTAGTTAATGAAGAATATCCAGCAACCCTCTGACCAGCTGCTTGTAATGCTCTTTTTGATCCTTCGCCTCATCTTCTGCCTTGATTGAAAGACTTTGCTCAATTGCTTCTTGAGGCATCAACAAATGGGTGTTCAAATTTGAGATGTACGAGACGCATTCTTCCAACAACTGATACTCTTTTTGTAGGACACTAGGTACTTTATACGTACGAAAAATGAACAAATAGCGAGCATTCGCTTTTATTTCTTCTATGTGATTATTTTCTAATAAGTAACGCATCTTATCTATTTGTTCCCCTTGGGGATAGGGGCTAGAATCTGCAGTCAGCAGATGATAGTAGTAGCCAATATATTCACTATTTATGATGGTTCTTTCAAATGCTTCTTTCCTGATCTTCATCTTCTGTATCCTTTCAAAACTATCACTGACCTCACTTATACAGCGTTTGTGGTATCACTAAGGACTGCTTACCTTTTTGATTCATTTTTTATCCGCTCTACTCTTTCATTAAAAAAGAGAAACTGTAAGTTTTCCTCACAGTTTCTCCTTTACGCTTCTAGCGATGACGATAGTTAAGGAGCGACGCTTTCACCGTGCTTCTTTTTTCTTGTCGTTGCAATGACAAACAGTACTAAGAGTGCATACCCAAGGATGATCAAACGAGTGGTGTTTGAAGAACCTGTTTGCGGTAATTTCCCTTGTCCGATTTGAGAAGCATCTGCGACGATCGTTTTCTTATTGTCATCGTCTGCTTCTTCCTCTTCCTTCGCTGTTTCACCAATTCGACCAGTCACAGTGACCTGCCCTGTTGTCGCCTCTGCGACAACGGTTTCTGATAGCTCCCAGACAGTCAGAGCCAGTAATGCAGCGATGAAAAAAATGATTCTTTTTCGTTTTTTCATACGATAGATCCCTTCTTTACTGGGATTTCAGTTTTTAGTCTTCCTCTACATCCGGCGCAAAACTCAAGACCAATTTGAAACTTGGGTTTGATTCTTCTGATGCATTGACAGGAGTTGCTTCACCAGTGAACGCAAACGTCCCTTCATTCGTTCCTTGGTTGCCTTCAAGGGTAAACAATTCTGTTTCTGTTACAGTTGGTGTGCCGTTTTCAAACAACTCAATCCCGTTTACGTTTAACAAGTCTACTTCAGACATATTCAATGGTGTATCAACACCTGCAACAGAAGCGATCACACCAACTGCTGAGTTATTTGTCACTGTGTACGTAGGCGAAACGATCTCTGTATGACTTGACGCTTCTGTCGTATAGAACAAAGCAGTCGTTGGAATCGTTACATTGATCCATTGGTTCAAATCATCGGGATTTGGTCCAGGTGTTGTATTCTCGAATTCACCGATGATCCCGTTTACTTGGACATCTCCTGACGTATCGCCTTCACGTCCGTCAATAGTTTGTGTCGCAAAAGCGGTGGTGCCGCTTGCGATTACTCCTGCGATCGTTGCTGTACTTAGAATAGCTGCTACAAATTTTTTCATTTTTATTTCCTCACTTTTCCTTTTTTTAATTCTTAACGATAATCGTTAATTCAGCTTCAGTGACCCCTTGTTTTTCTTTGCTTTCAGGGTCGTAAATATTGATGGTGGCTTTGGCAGGATACTCGCCTTTTGCCAATGGTGTCGCTAAGGCGACATTTTCAACAAATTGATTTGGATAGATCGCACCGGAAGAATAGATGACTTCCCCGCTCGACAGTAAAGAGATATCCACGGCGATTGGGTACACATTGGTGCCTGGATTAACGATTTCGATGGATCCCGTGCTTTGACCATCTTCAAAAATGGCTTCTGGATTGATTTGCAGGGTGAAATAATTCGCATCTGCAATTTCCTGCGCCCGTTCAGATAATCGCTGATCGGTGGCATCGCCAGATTCAGGCAAAAGGTCTGCACTGATCAACGGAACCGCTTCGTTTGATTGATAGAAATAGTACCCGAGTCCACCGGCAAGTACGGCCAATAGCAACAACCACCAGAGCCATTTCCGTCGTTTTTTATTTTCGGTTTGATTCGTTTGCTCCAATGGATTCACCTCCTTCACGTTTGGTACGATCTTTTTTTCTTAGTCTCGTGGAACAAAGCGTAAGACGATGCGATAATTCGGTACGAGCAAGTCTTCATAATATCCGCCTTGATCGGCTTCTGAATCAACGACCCATTGCGGGTAATTCCCATAGAAATCCCCTGTTAAGGAAATCGGCACGCGACTTCTTTCTTCTAAGCGAACCAAGTGTTGTTCTTCCATCGCTTCATAGAGTTGAATCTGGGTTTCTTCCGTTTTTAGGTTCAGTCGCAACAGCGGGGTTGAGATATCGTCATAAGTAAGGGTTGGGTCTTCCTCTTCGCTTTCAGCGTAATCGAGGGGATCTTCTCCCTCTTCTAACAAGACGATTCCGACAGGATCATCGATCGCCAATTGATTGATATAGGTATCCACAGCAAGTGGCGATTGATTGCGGATCTCATACGCTTGGCTTTCAAAATTACGATTCGATTCCGCCGTATTGTACAAGGATTCAAAGACCATTTTGGTCGGGATCGTCACTCGCATATGCTCCAGTTTCGATGTCACATCGATACCGATAGTCATCTGGTAGGCTTTATTCCCCACCTCAAGAACAGCGAAGTAGCTGCCGTCTTCGTCCACTTCTCGTGTAAGATCCGTTTCTACGATGCGAAAGTCATCCGTCATATCCGCTTCCGTCAATACATTTGCGGCTTGCGCGCGACTTTCTTGAAGGATCAAAGCATCTAATTCTTCTTGCGTGCTTAATTCATTAATTTTATAGCGATCTAAGGTGATATTGTATGCTTCAAAATTCACACCTTTAATCACGGTTTGACGAGCGGTCACATCGACATAGGTCTCAATCGAAGGTTTCGATAAGAAAATCGACACTTCTGTCTCTGTTTCCAATCGCTCATTTTCTCTTAAGGGAATGCGGAAATAGCGATACAGCTGATTTTCATCCCGATAGTCGCCCCATTCGATTCGTTCAGAGTTTTTGTCCAATTCGACGATTTCTCCATCGGTATTTGTATAGGAGATCAAGGTGATATCGGTATCCTCGTACATGGAACCAGTGATTTCAGTCGACTGATCACTCAATGCATCGATTCGGGCAATGAGGCCTTCTGGTTCTGAAAAACGAATCTTATTGAAGTTATTCTTAGCAATCACTTGGTAAATGTCCGTTTGTTTTTCCAGACTTTCCAAAGAACCCTCTAATTGCTCGCCACTCAGTAATCTGGAACGCGCTTCGCCATTTCCTGTGCCGCCATAAGGGAATGTATTCCCCCCATTTCGATTGATTCGCATCGTTCCGGAAATATTGATAAATTCTTCTGTTGGTTCATCTAAAGAAGCATTTTCCCAAACTGCTAATTTTTGACTCGCAACATTGATTCTCAAACCGTTCGCAACCGTATTTTGTGCAGATCGGATCAAACGCTGCAATTGTGCATTGGCTTGACCAGTTCTTGTCGTAGGATGACTAATTTCAAACAAATTCACATTGTTTATATTCAATCGTGCATTGGCAAGTCTGAAATAAAGAACTTCAGATTTATTTCTTATGGTTTCCAATACAACCGTAGAATCTTCTCCTGCCGAAAATGAATTCCGCACATTGACTAACGGGCGATTGATAAATTCCGCTGATGTTCCCATACCTGTCCGATTATCGGTCATGGAAAAATTAGCTCTGGCCCCTACTGTGATATTCGCAAATGAATTCGAATGATTGCTTGAGGCATTGCCTCCCGCCTGAGTATTTAAACCTCTCGCAACACCTTTAAATGTTGCCTCATCATTGAGAATGAAATTAGAGGAAGTCGTTACTCTAAAGATTCCTCCAGATTGATCCACGTCGAGGGTAGCCCCTTTACCAATCCGAACAAATGAATTACTAGCAGTCAACCAAATAAATCGGGAATCTGAAGTCGTTCGATCTCTTCTTGACGTCATGGTAGCATTGTCTTGCAACTCCACTCTTTGTGATACTCGGATTCTGGAATAATTTTGACTTGTTGCTGAATTTTGAATCGCCGTCGTTGTTGGCTCTGTCAAATGCACTTCAGCATGTTGCGCAAGCGTAACTGAACGAACAGTGGTGTCTCCTGTCATTCCTCTAGCAGCGTTTATTCTCGTATAGGAATTTTCGCCGAATAACAGATCTGTTGTTCCGACTCCCTGTAGAAATCGTCCACCAGTATCAACTTCGACTTTACTTCCTTCTTCCATCGTAAATTTCGAATTCGCCAAGGTTAAACGAAAAACGGCTCGTGCAGCTTGTCGCGTTGTATGATTGACCGTTACTTCCGCTTCACGACCTAGTTTGATTTCTTCTCTAAACCGGAAAAAATCAACATTTGCATTGCTTCGTCCAGAAACGGTGATTTCGGAGTGATCGCCCACATGCAACCGGCGAATGGTTGAAGAAGCAGCAGATGAGGTACCACCGGTAAAGCCTTGTGCGGTTTGTAGGCTGATCGTATTTGCTTCACCAATATAGATATCTGTTGTGCTGCGACCAGTCACCAATGGTCCTACTTGATTGAGGGTGATGGTTGCATTTGCTTCTGACAAAAATTGTGAAGCCGTCGACGTTGAACCCAGTGCAATGAAAGGATTGGCTGCTGATGATGTGCGAGAATAATTGATCGCTGCTTTTTCTCCTAGGAAGAAACGTCGTTGCACGGAAAAAGAATTGGCTGCTGTGCTCGTTGAATGCTCAGCAACATTGATTTCAGCCCCTTCAAGCAGCTCAAATTGATCGACCATCGTTCCAGCGGTAAAACCATTCCCTAATACGCCCGTTAGTTTTGAGTATTTCCCTAAAGTGACATGGGACAAACTTGCGTTGACAAACGCCCCTCGCTGGTTCACGGCTATTTCAGAATAGTCACCAATGGTGATTTTCCCGTTGCTTGATGCTAAGCCGATGACGACATTCGATGTACTTGCTGAAGAGGTCGTTCGCGTTCTCGGCACGTCAATTGTTGTATGACTTCCGATTTGAACCGAAGACGTTGCGAAAAAGGTTCGATACGCTTGACCAACAGTGGCATTACTAGGTTCACTTATGGTTATATCCACCTGATCACCAATCGCAATACTGTTGACTGCTACGTTGCCATTAAACCCGTTGCTATGCTGATTGTTCATTTTCACGTGGTCTTGAATCACTATCGTGGTACTAGCCACACCCGTAAACATCGGTCCATGCTGCGATATTCGCGTTTGTGTATTCTCCCCAAAATCGATGGAGGAATTTGCACTTTGGAGCTGGATAAAAGCTCCGGTCGTTGTGCCCGTCCGCGTTCCTTCAATAATGGTAGGTTGGTCCGCGGTACTATTTTCAACGATGAAGCGGTGTCCGACATTGATGGCGGGCGTCCCGCTGACCGTCCCGTACTCAGATAGTTTTAACTGACTCCCTGCTTGTAACCTTACTTCGCCTAGCGTGCTGGTGGAATTACCAGAAAGCCCCTGTCCCGTGCCAACATCTAGTGTTGCCCCGGTTGCTAGCGTCAACCGACTATCTTGATTGGCATTTGGTAGGGAAACCATTGCGCCAGATTGGCGAATCGTGGTCATACTTCCTTGACCAAAATCAAGGCTTGCTGCGGTACCTGTCATGTGAAAGACAGTGCCAGTATTGCTGTTGGTACTTCGGGTGACAGAAATTTCAGCTTGGCTAGCGACTGCTACTTGATTCATTTCAAAGATTGGTGTGGCATTTGATGAGCGATGATTGATCGTCAATTGGCCTTCGACCAAGAGTCCTTCAGCCGTGAATAACGTTGGAATGGAAGACGTCGCTGTCGTCACCACATTGGTTCCTTTGAAATGAAGATGTGCTTGGTTGTTATTCACCACGCGTCCTGCGGTAGTGGTCAGCTCCAGTTGGGTATCTTCAAAGGTAATCGTTGAAGACCCAGTTGTTTGAGCCAGCCCTTGCGCCGACTGAATGCCTTGTTGTTGTACCCCTTGCCAAGTCAGTTGAACAGGTGCCGCAAACTGCATCAGGTTCTCTGCCGCCGTCTGCGAAACGATCACAGGTGTATCTTGACTACGAAAAGTAACGTCTGCCCGTTGGATACCACTGATTGGCTCAGTTAATGCCAAGTTGTTGGCAAAAGTAAGCACCAAGGATTGATCATTGGCGATTTCTTCGTAATGATACTCCGTGCCATCTTCATCGGTGAAGGATTCCCCAAGTAAAATTGCCCGCAATTGCGCCTCACTTGCTACAGTCAATGCGACCGCTGAAGCTTCAGCATCAAACCTTTCGACTTGCTCATTCTCAGCTTCTGTTTCCGCTTCATCTTCTGAGCTATCTGGCGTTTCTGCTTCGGGCAGTGCTTCATTTTCCTCTGCTTCTTCTTGGCTAGCTGTCGTGGAATCATCCGTGGCTTCCGAAGAAGATTGTTCTTCACTGCTTTCTTCGGTTGTTTCTTGGTCTTCCGATAGATCAGCAGAATTAGTGGTTTCCTCAGTTGAGGAGTGTTGCGTCTCTTCAGAAAGTGACTCTGTTTCTGCATAAGCAACTTGCTGGAACGCCAGCGTCGTGTTGACCGCCGTGCTGCTTAGTAGGAATACTGCAGAAAACAATGTAAGTAGTTTCATCATATCCTCCTTTCTTCAAGTCTTTGGTGCGTCAAGAAGGTTGAAGCTAAGAAACAGCCTCCTCCTTTTCACACAAAGTTGTCTCAATATTCTTCGTTTTTGGGGGAACGACAAAAAAAGACATTTGGACGAATCAAATGTCTGAAGAAAGTTGTTAGATTGGGTTTTTGTAAAATAATATCTACATACGAGTTCCTATTTCTTAAAAACGAAGGTTATTGAGACGAAAAAAACTGTAAGTGTATCACGCGTGGTCCTTACTAAACTAAGAATAGCGTGGTCCTTTAGCAAAAGAAAATCATTATTTTCATAAACACCTGAAATAGATGAATAAATAACCTACCTCTTTCACTGTGTGAAAGGTACGGGAATGGGTTTAAAAAAGCGGTTTTTGATACGGGTTTATTTTCCGTTCAAGATGTTCCCAATCTCGATCATCTGGAAGAGATTTTAATAATAAATAATCTGTTTTGACTTTGTAATCGACGAGATAGCGATTGTAATTGGTCACGATCAAATCAATATGTGATCCATTTAGCGTCTTCTTTGTTAAATATTGCAGCTGCACAAAGGTCAACTCGTGCTTGCTGCCAAACCGCTGGATTGCTCGAGTTTGAATGTGCTGGCACACAAAATGATCTCCTTCTAGGAGAAAATAAATGGTTTTTGCTGGTGCGTAATAATCGAAAATCAACTCGCTATAAATTGTTAAACTGACACAGATGTCTTCTAAGTAAGCACTAGACAAAGAGAGTTTTTTGCTCTGCTCCTTAAGAAATTGTAAGTTCTTTTGATAATTCTCGCTGTTGGAACGCATGATCACTTCTTTGATATCATCCATTTCCTTGTTCAAAACCGGCGCAATCGCATGGTTTATTTTCCTCGATAAAAAGAAAGAACGTAAAAACGTCGCCACCGTAATGGCTTGCTCTTTGGGCACATCATGGTTCTGCAGAAACAATTCGGCCACGTTTGCAATCGCTGTACCTTGATGAAATTGTTGGTAAAATTTTTCCTCTCGTTCTTCTTGATCCAAGGTTCGCTTGCACAAGGTGACTAAGTAGATCCAAGCAAATTCTTCTTTGGGCAACTGGGTCTGATAGATTTCTTCAATGCCTTTTTTCAAGGAATAAAGTTTGGCGAAACTATTCCCTTTATACGCTTGCCTGACCAGTTCTTTGGGCACAGTGATATGATAGCCAAGGCTCGCGCGTTTGATGGCAATATAAAACGTATAGTAAAACGCTGCGGGGGTCGCCCCAGATCCGATTTCATAATAGCCGAACTTGTCATCCAATTGCCCTAAAATCAGGTCATGCAATGCTTGGTCTGGGACCAATGTATAGATCGTTTCGACCCCTTCATAATAAAAATCTTTGAAAAACTTACGTAAGTTGGCTTCGCTTCCTTCAATCGTTAAAGGATTGGAGGTCCATTGTAAGCCATAGCTTTTCAAAATAGGGTTGCGCTGATTGAGTAAGCGCCGAAATGTACTCTCTGAAAAATGGTAATGATGTGCTAGCTCATCCACCTTAGCTAACTTGCCATGAAAGATATTCCCGATAATTTCAAATAAGCATTCATTTTTTAACAAACTTTGTTTTCTTTTTTGATATTCTGTAGGCTTTTTCTCTTCGAAAACAAACCCGCTATTGCCGGAAACAAGAACTATACTGTCCCCAAAATATTCTTTCATGTATTTGATATCATTGGCAATCGTCCGCTGAGTTACCTGATTGCGCTCAGCTAAGTCGCCAATCGTAAACACCCGATCTCGCTCAATCGTACTCAACAGCCGAAACAACCGCGCGGTTGTGCGGTTGCTGATGAAGGCCAATTGCAGCTCTCTCATCCACTCCACTCCTTTTTTCAAGAGATTCTTTTCTATACTATTACATAAATAGACCACTATTTGGTAATTATATACTCAAATTTACAGTATTTTTATCAAAAAACCTACTAATAATGAAAAAAAATAGCGTTCTGAATTTTATTTTCTAACTTGTAATCGCTTCTTCGATGGAATGAAAAAAAGCCGCAAGCAACACTCGATGAAAAGAGCTGCTTACGGCTAGTCTTGGTTTTTTCGTTAAAATAAATACTGCGCAGTAATCGACGATTGACAATTGATCAGTTGTTCCGGGGTTCCTTCGTACAAGATTTCACCACCACGAATTCCACCATCAGCACCGACATCGATCAGCCAATCCGCTGCTTTCATGACCTCAAGGTTGTGTTCGATCACGATCACCGTGTTGCCTTTTTCCACTAATCGTTCGATGATCGCCAAGATGCTTTTGATGTCGGCCATGTGCAATCCGGTCGTTGGTTCATCCATAATGTAGATATTGCCTTTTTTGCTTAATTCTTTTGCTAACTTCAGTCGTTGGCATTCACCGCCAGACAAGGTATTTAATGGCTGTCCGAGGGTCATGTATCCTAGACCTACAGCCAAAATCTGTTTTAGTTTTCTTTGAATCGCTTTTTCCTCAAAAAAATCCACCGCTTCCGTGATACTCATGGCAAGGACTTCATCGATCGACTTGCCTTTCAAGCGATACTGGTAGACTTCTTCTTTAAACCGTTTGCCGCCGCATGCCTGACACAAAACCTCGACGGAATCCATAAAGGACAGCTCCATCTTGATGGTCCCGTGGCCCTTACACGTTTCACAAGCACCTTCGGAATTGTAGGAAAAAAGACCTGCTGAAACCTTGTTTTCTTGCGAAAACAACTTGCGAATGTCATTCATGATTCCTGAATAGGTTGCAGGATTAGAGCGAATATTCCCCGCCACCGCTGATTGATCGATCGTAATGGCCTCAGGGTATTCTTTGGCAAAAACACCATTTACCAAACTGCTCTTTCCAGAACCAGCGACACCGGTCACCACCGTAAATACCCCTAATGGCACCCGCAGTGCTGTATTTTTCAAGTTATGCAGCGTCGATTTTTTCGTTTCGATAAACTGTTGGCTTCTGCGAGGGGCTTCTTTGAAATCCACCATCTGTCCAAAGGCTTTTCCAGTCAGTGTATCTGATCGCAGCAAACCTTCAAAGGTTCCTTCGTAAGTAATATAGCCGCCATTTTTTCCAGCTTTAGGACCAACATCGATAATGTGATCGGCTGCTTTAATGACATCTGGGTCATGCTCCACTACGATGACGGTGTTCCCTTTGTCCCGTAGTTTGACTAACAATTCATTCAATCGATGGACATCCCTTGGATGCAGCCCAATACTCGGTTCATCAAAAATGTAGATCACATCGTTCAAGCTAGAAGACAAGTGTTTGACCATTTTTACCCGCTGACTTTCCCCACCAGAAAGCGTCGTTGTTTCACGGTCTAAGGAAACATAATCCAACCCGATATTGATCAGATCAGTGATTCTCGCTTGGATGTTTTGAAGCAGGGGTTGGACACTCTCCTCCGAGATTTCTTGAAGAACCGTCAATAGTTCATCCACTTGCATCGCCAAAACGTCCGCAATCGAATAGCCCGCGATTTTACACGCGAGTACTTGTGGATTGAATCGCTTTCCCTGACAGTCAGGACACTTCTGCTCATTCATGAAAGAAGCGATTTTCTTCTGCGTAGCAGCGGAGCTTTCATTGCCACCTTTGATATTGGAGCGATTAAAACGAGCGACTAAGCCTTCATAGGTGGAACTCATGCCTTCCATATACAAGGAATCGATTTTTTCTCCTTGGGCATACAAAAAGCGGTTCATTTCCTCTTCGCTATATTCTTCCAACGGCTTGTCATTGTCAAAAAAGCCCGTATTGGTGAAGGACTTCAGTAGCCAAGAGCCGACTTTGTAGCCAGGAAGCAGGATCGCCCCTTCGTTCAAGGACTTTTCAAGATCCAGTGCCTTTTCTAAATCTAACCCGACGATCCGCCCAATCCCTTCGCAAGTGGGACACATCCCATGAGGGTCATTGAAGGAAAAATTCCATGCAGGACCTAAATACGGTTGACCAAGACGAGAAAAAAGCAAGCGGATCAAGGGGTTGATATCCGTGATCGTCCCTAATGTAGAGCGGGAATTGCCGCCTAAACGGCTTTGATCAACTACTACCGCCATCGAAAGATTGTCGATGGCATCCGCATCGGGCTGGCTGTATTTTGGCAAAAAGTTGCGGACAAATTTCGAAAAGTTCTCATTCAGCTGTCGACCAGCTTCTTGTGCGATCGTGTCAAAGACGATCGATGACTTGCCAGAACCAGAGACACCCGTGAAAATCGTGATTTTTCTTTTGGGAATCTTCAAGTCAAAGCCCTTCAAATTGTTCTGCCTGGCGTTGTGGATCGTAATGTATTCCTGCATGCTATACCCTCCCAGATTCTATTGAATTTTTACAGTGAGCGACCATTATAGCACAAACATTCTCGCTGTTTCTCGGAATTTTGCAAAAAAACTATGTTTATTTTATGTTTTGTTCTCAATGTTGGAATAGCAATGGTGGGGGCTTATGCGATTTTTCGATAACTGTTGCATAGGAAGGAATTTAGCGTGCGAACGAAGTTAGAAGATAGAGCGAAGAAGGAGTATTTTGAATGACCTTAAATTGCTAAAAGGTAAAAAACAGTCCATTTCCCCTTGCTTGCAAAGTGAAATGGACTGTTTTCATGAAATAACCTTTAATCGTTTGAAGCCGAATGTTAGAGATCGGCCAGATCAGCTCAATACAGTTGACGGAAACATTTTGATCAATGTCACCGTTTCTTCTGCCCCATAATCCCCTTCGGCATATAAAGCAAGATACTCTTCCAACAAATAGTCAGCAAGGTCTTGGTAAGATTGCGTAAAACCAGCCTTTTCGTAAGATTTGACTGCAGCAGTATTTTTTCTCGACGGTCGCATCATCAGTTTTTGAATGCCGAATGTTTCATGTAAATGATCACCGAGGGTGACGATCGCATCGGTACCAAATCCTTTGCCGCAATGAACTTCCCGATTCAACCAGATGTCCAGTTCTGCTATGCCGTCTTTTAGATGAAACGAGGAGTAACTAATAAAACCAATCGGTTCACCTGCATGTAGAATCAAAAAGCCTCTGCCATTTTGCGGTTGAGCACCAGTAAAATAATACTCTTGATAGTCCTCAAAAAACTCTGCTTCTGTGGCGATCGGTGCATTAGGATAAGAAGGTGGTCCAGAATGATATTTTGTGGTTTCAGAGTGAAAACACCATTGATAGACCGCTTCTTTATCTTTGATTTCCGCAGGGTTTAAAGTGATTTTATTGCCTGTTAGCATGTGGTATACTCCTTTCGCTCTTCCTAATGTTCCCCCCAATTATAGCGGAGGATGTCCCTTAAAAACAAACCGCGTTTTTTCTTTACTTGAATCGAACATCGACATTGCTTAAATTTTCATTGTTGCGCCAACAATCTTCCGATTGATTCCTCTATTTTTTCATCCTCTAAAAATTAAATTCATTTTCCCAATTAAAATCAGCAGATTCTTCTAAACTGTTCGGCCAATGATGGCACCAGGAAGGAACTCTGGGCACTTCTACTCGATCCAAACTTGGTGTGTACGGTTTGATATCTATTAGTGGCGTTTGGTCGTTTGCATCAATATAAGGAATAGAAAGAATTCCTTTCTCAACATCGACTGATAATACTTGAACAACACTTAATGCAATTGGATTTGGTCGGATGGGTGATCTCGTAGCAAAAATCCCCATTTTTTCAGGCGCATGTTTATAGGGTTGCTCAGCATCCAAAATCATTCGATACTTTGCATCCGCAAAATCACTGAACCACCATACTAATTGTAGGTGACTAAATCCTTCAATCCCTGCCAAAGCTGGAACATATTCTTTCTTTAGCTTGAGCAAGCATCCGTCCTCATTGTTTTGAATGATTCCGATCGGTTGTAGTTTATATTCTGTCATTTTCTTTCCTCCATTTCCTCTTTGTGCTCTTAGAATAGTGTCTGACACAATGTGAGAGTCAAGAAAAAATAGAAAAAATCTGCTACTCATCGTTTTATGAGTGGTATTTGTATTTCAGTCAAATAACTGCTTTCCTCCTGCTCATTCCAAGGACCGCGATGCACGATTTGCCTGTCTGGTCCGTCCATTTGGTAATAAGGATGTTCTTGTAGCCACTCAGCCAAGGACAAATAGACGTTGGCTATGTTGGAGAATGCACCGTACACCATCGTGCACGCCATAATTGGCACTGCTTCCGTTTCGTAGATGGAAAATACTTTGGAATCTACTTGCAGGCCTGCTTTCACTTGCACACACAATTCAACATCGACATTTTTTTCTTTAAACTCTTGGTCGTGATAAATCGAAAATGATTGTCCGAAATTCTTTATTTTATGAAGCTCCATAAAAGTGGCTAGTTCTCTCCACAGTTCCTCTTCAGCAAAATAATTTGGTATGACTTTGCGAAGGGAGAGCACATGATAACTCGGGACTGCTTTCATTGTGACCTGATAATGGCGCTCTGTTCGTTCCTTCGTCAATACTAATTTAGCCACTTCTAGTTTGATTAATTTTTGTTTTTCCGCCTCTATAGTTGTCTCAATTTCATCTTTTTTTCTTTCTAATTGTTCTGCAAGGAAGTCCTGCTCTTGGTTTTTCAGTAACACCGCAATTTCTGCTACACTAAAGCCGCTATCACGTAAATAGAGTATTTTATTGAGTTCAGGCAATTGAACAGCCGAATACAGTCGATAACCAGTAAACATATCAATCCTATCGGGCTTTAATAGACCCATCTCATCATAGTAACGCAACATTCTGATACTCACTTGAGAGAGCTTTGAAAATTCACCTATCTTAAACATACGCACCTCCGATAGATTTATTATAAAAACACTTTATCCACACTTCAATGCTACTCACTATAAAAAACCGAAACAAAGAGTTCACTCTCTGTTTCGGTCTTGCTTCATTATTCAACATTCAACGAAAAATTCTTCTAACAATTCTTGCCTTTCATAGGCATGTGCCGATTTGTTCCACCTATCGATTCACTGAGACGGCCATTCGGTGATAGGTATGGCGCTTACCTCTGATGGCGATGGATAGTTGCAAGATGTTCTCGGGATCAGCGGTCCCAGAAAAACCCGCATCTCCGATATGATGAAGGTCGCAACCGGCACGTTTGCTAGTCAATGCCAAGGCACGGATCGTGCCTATATCTGCACCTTCTTGTGTAGTACCGATGGTGCCCATGACCAACTGCCCTTTTTGGTGAATAAAGGCTACAAGATCACTCATGTGTTGTTCACTCAGACCAGGAATCGTGCCTGCAATGGGTACAAGAATAACATCGGCTCCTGCTTGAATGAATGCAGACGCAATTTCTTCATCCAACACAGGTTCATTGACACCAGCTCCGTGCATTTTTCCAGCAATAATGATCCCAGAGAAAACAGCTCTTGCTTGTTTGATTGCCGCTGTGATTTCTTTATTTGAAACGCCAGTGGAAGGATTTCCTGTCAGACAGATAAAATCAAATCCAAGTGCTTCTGCGCGTGCCATGTTTTTCTTTGTTGCCAAACGCCCAGTAGCGATAGTTGTCAGCTGTTCCATCTGCTCCGCACAATCGTCGACAGGCTCAAGATTGACCCCAACAGGCCGCCCCGTTAAGCACTGCAAAAAGCGAATGGGGTCATCCGTTGTCGGTAATCCTTTGATAGCGCCGTTTTCGCAATCAAATAGATTCAGCAAAATCAAATCCGCCCCAAATGCAGCGACAAATTCAGCATTGGTGATTCCTCTAGACATTGGATCGATTTGAACATCATTTTCTGCAACGATCGTCCGCCCCGCACTTCCTCGGATACTTTCCAATAGCTGGTCTTTATCAAATGATTTAAAATCAGCTGCCGTGCAATTCAATAATCGTTTTGTCTTCATTTTACGCCCCACTTTCTGAACCGAGTTCACTGGCTAATGTCCGATTATCCAGCATTTTGAAGAATGGATAATAGATGGCGATAGAAACCGTCAGATTCACCAGTTGTAAGATTGCCCCCGAAATATGTCCGCCTGTGGCTAGATAACCGCCGATGATTGGCGGCATCGACCAGGGCACCAAAACGACGGCAGGTTGGACGATCCCCATGGCAACTGTCGTATAAGAGATGACATAGCAAACGACCGGTGTCAGAATATATGGGAACAAAATCAATGGATTCATGACAACGGGCAACCCAAACATGATGGGTTCATTGACATTAAAAACCGTTGATGGAAATCCGAGTTTCCCCAACTCTTTTAAATACTTGCTTTTACTTCTGACTAAGAGTAAGATCGCCAAGCCCAAAATCACGCCACTACCGCCAATCCAGACAAAGGTATTCATAAAGGTATAATTGATGATATGCGGAATCGTTTCGCCGTTTTGAAAAGCGATCCGATTTTCATCGATCATTTGAATCCATGTCGGCTGCAGGACGCTCAAGACCAAGTCCCAACCGTGGATGCCCACTGACCAAAACAATGACGTAAACATAATGGCAAATAGACCACCTATAAAGCCTCCGCCAATGATCGATAAAGGTTGTCCCACAAGGCTGTACAGCAGATCATGAACATTCGTGTTGCCGAATGATTCCACTAATAAACGAATCACCCAGAAAAGCGAGAGGCAAAAGAATGAGGGGATCAATGCAATAAAGGAGCGACTGACCGCCGGGGGAACGTTTTCTGGCATGCGAATCACGATATTCTTTTGTACGAATAATCGGAAAATCTCCGCCGTGATCAAACTGGTGATGATTGCTACGATCAGCCCGCGGCTACCAAGATAAGACATTTGAATGCCGCCGTCTTCAATCGGAGTGACTAAAAGAAAAACCGACGCTGCCAATACACCGGCAGATAAACCGCTGACGCGGTATGTGGTTGCTAAACTATACGCAATAGCAAAGGAATTGAACAGCGCCATCACACCAAAGGTCACTTGGACGACAAAGTCTAATTTGCTGCGCCATTCCCCACCAAAAATACTAGTAACAAATAGGTTAAAGCCTTCCCATGGAACGTTGGATAAAATAACAAAAATGGAACCGATAATAATCAAAGGCATCGTGGTGACAAGTCCATCACGGATGGCAACTAGATGCTTTTCACTGCCAATTTTCATTCCCCATGGCAGCATTTTTTCTTCCATAAATTTCTTTAACGAATCCTTCATAAGCTTCCTCCTTAACCTTAAAAGATCGCTGAAAGAGTGCGTTCAGGTATCTTTTCGAAGTGTGAATAGAAACCAAGGCTTGCCACCTTCAAGAACCTAGGATTGAAGTGCTGATCGCCAAAACGCTATTGCTATGAACACAGTAAGAACGCAAGGCATTGGATTTCTCAACTATGACTGCCTATTTTCCATGCAACTGTTCTCAACTGATCTTCACACCTTTTATTTGCCGCAAACGATCCTGCGCATGAACCGTTTCAAACGACAAAAAAGGCATTGGACAAGATTGTCCAATGCCTTTGGCATAGCAAAATAAGCGTCCAGCATCCCACGGTTTTTGCCCAAAAACCTGCCTGAATCTACTAGAAATCGACAAGGAAATCGGGTACAATAAACACGTTGATGCCTTTGGCGATCAACTATGGCAACTTGATTGGTCATCCGTCTTAAGGGTGTGACTGATCAGGGCCTCGTAAATCTGTTGGCGCAGAGATACGAGGTGCCTATTTTTTTGGTTTCTATTCGCTTACATTTTATAGAATGTTTTTGGGAAAAGCAAGCGAACATCGTAACAAAATTGTAAATAATGGTCAAAAAAATAAAAAACTATTGTGATTTGTTCGATTGAAATAGAAAATAGTGATTGCTTTACGTATTTATAAAAAAAGGAGGACCGAATCATCCATGATTCAGCCCTCCTTTTCGCGCTAGACAAATACAAACAAAATTCCAGAACAGATTGTGCCTACCAATAGCCCACGAATACTGCCTTCCCCTTCATTGGGTAACTCAAATTTGATGATATTCACCAGCAAAGCCCCGGTGATCAAGGCTTCAATGATGACCACCAGATAGTAAGGCAATGAAACAAAGAGGGAGAACGCAGCTCCCGCGAAAATACTGAAGGAAAGCACAAAACGACCATATTTGTTGTAAAGGGCACCATGATGGTGATAGAGCAGCCAATCGTTCATGAGAAAGTGCAAACCAAAGGCAATAAAGTAGGTCAAAATGTAAAAACGCTCTGATAGCGTATTGGCAATCACGATATAGCCGATCATGATATTGTAGATCACATGAAAAGCGATATCCGACCAAAAAAAGGCGTTTTTGGCACTGGTGATGTCTTTCTTTTCTAACACCATAAACGTCCGCTCATCGATTTTGTAGATCACGTAACTGAAGACTAAGCCAAACAAAACGATGCCATAGACCCCATGACTATAAAAAATCCCCGAATCCCAGCCAAATTCATCGATCAACACCGTTTGAAAATACGCCAAATGGGGCAATAGATGAACGATCGCATAGGAGATCCCTACCCCAGCGGCAAAGGAGCTCATGTATTGCACGTTTAGTTTTCTGGATGAGATAACATTTGAAAATAGATGGATGAAGATAAACCCTAAAGTGATCATGCAATTCACAAAATTATTTGTTAAATACGTCATTGTTTTCCCCTTCTTATATTCCGTTTGCGGCAACGTTTAATCGCAATTTTCAATAACGAAGTCTTTTTAATTAGTTATTTTTGGTTATTTTCATGAAATATTCTTGTTTACTATACAGTAAGTGGGCTTGGGGGGCAATAGGTTTTTTAGGTTTTTGGGGAGAAAGCGGTTTTTCGTTTTTCACTCAAACATCAAACCAATTCCTTTATGAATATATCGGGATTTACACAGTACTATGATTATCCTAAAGCAAAGAAACGACGGAATATTTAGGATCATGTAAGAAGAAGTAAACAAAGCTATCCAAGAACTGGCTCCTCTATGACTGATTTTCATTTTTTTTGCAGAATAGAAGCCGTGAAAAAAACACTGTGTTAATCGTGAAAAAGGGCTGTAGAATCAGCTCTGATTCCACAACCCGCTATTTTTCTTTTATGCGCAAATCAGATATTCTCTGATTTTTCCCATTTGCTTAGAAAGGCTACATATTTCTCATATAAACTTTCTTGATAACTCGCTACTTTCTTTTCCTTCATTGATTCAGCGATTGCCTTTAAATTAGGATCGATCAATGACGTCAACTTAGGTAAGCTGTTGGAAATATCTTTTTCCGATGGATATGACAGATAGGACTGTTGATCCATAAATAAAAACTGCACTCTTTCTTGGTAACGTTGCTTGATTTTATCCGCCATTTGGAGTCCTTCTGGGTCCATATCACTGGCATAAAAAAAGTGAGTCGTTTCTGGAAAAAGCGCTAGTATACGCCACATCGCTAAGCGAAATTGCCCTTGATGACAGATAGATGGCAACACAGGAAAGGCTGTCAGCAATGCGGAATAGAGAGAGGAATTTTCAAAAATAAACACCGTATTCCCCTGCCTTGGCCTCACGGTTTCAATATCTAGCAAGGCTTTGATCGGTACATTCCAAATCACTTGATACTCACATGCTCCTTGCCACATAGGATGGTCGGTTCCTTCCTGCGTTTTCGCCACAAGATTACTGATCGTCACAAAATTCATTAGGTCATCGACAACGAGGTTCTGCTGCTGATAAATACGGCTACGGTATTCTGTCGCTGATTCATTTGTTTCTCTGGTCAATTGACATAAATCTATTAGTAATGTAAAGAAAAGTTTGCCAATCCGCATTTGCCGATCTAATCCATGGGGATTTCCCAGCTGTTGTTGTGCGTAGACGGGTAAATAAGTTAATTCTTTGGGCAATGCTTGTATCAACCGTCCCAATAAATCAAGTTCCGTTCGTGTGACCTGTTGACGAAGAAAATCCAGCTGCCTTTTGGGGCTGACAAATTCAAGCCCTTCACATTCTGAGAAATAGTCAACATACTGCTTTCTTTCAGCTTCTTTTTGCGCTTGCTCAAAACCTTTTGTTCTCAGTTTTTGGCCGGTCACCAGTTCCACAGCTTCTTCAAAGGCAATTTGGTGAAATCGACTTTCTTCATACGCCTTTTGCCAAGCTTTTAAAGTTAATTTCTTTTTCTGTAGCAACTCAGAAGAGGCAACACCTAAAAAGTCAGCGATTTCTACCTGTTCCTTTTCTGTAAAAGTGGTTAAAGGGATTGTCCCAGTGAAGTGTCCATAGCGATAGTATTTCGCTGCTGCCATTTCCATCACCTTATGATAACTTTCATAAGCGGCAAAAAATTTACGTAATTCAGTCTTCATTTTTCTCACCAAGGGACTCTTTCTTGCCTTTCCAATGACTTTGAATCAAGCCAACAGTGGTACTGTTCGCTTTTCTCAATAACTGATAGATATTTAGAGAAGATACCGTATCGTAATCGCCCCATAAAGCTTGGGAGTTCAGTAGATAATCAAAGCCTAGATCTTCTAATGAACCAAATAGATCAGCGATATTTAGTTCATCAACGCCGGCAAAGGCTTCATCCAAACAAACCATTCGTGGTGCATCCGCTTTGGCATCTTCAAAGCGAGCATACATCGCAGTGAATAATGGCAAATACATCGCAACTGCTTTTTCTCCTCCGCTTAGTTTATAAAACCGTGGATTCGTTAACTCTCGTTCAGGTTCGTTGTCTTTTTGATACCTCAAAATAAATTTGAACCAATGACGATAATCTAAAACCTCTTTCATCACCTCATGAAGGGTTTGGATTTCACCTTCTTCTCTATTTCCTTGGATTGTCTTGGCATAATTGATTTTTTCTCGAAAATGGCGAATCATTCGCTCCAAGTCTTCCGTTGTTAACATCGCTGCTGGCTGACGTAAAATTCGGACCAAATCAGTTGTATGCATTTCGCCTTCACGATCAGAAGTTTTCGGTACCCAGCGAATAGAAAGGCGCAAACGGTTCTCATCCTTGGTATTTTTCAAGACGGCATTCATTTTCTTTACCCATTGTTCGGTCTTAGAAATCAACCCCTTGATGCTATTGCCAATGGAATTCAGTAAGATTTCCTCAAAAAGCTTGTGATCTTCTGCATCGATGAAGAATTTCAATTCCTCGATCTTTGCTTGAACTTGTTGGCAGATATCCATCACTGACGTTCGATGGTTTTGTTCATCCAGTAAGTATAAGACCTCGTTCTGGCTATCTGCTTGCAGCAGCTGCACTTCACTTACCAATGCGTCGGACCATTCTCGCGTTTCAAGTGTTTCAATAGACGTCATTGTACTTTCAACAAGTTCTGGACTATATTGTCCTAACGGAACCATCTTTTCTCTTTGCACTCGCTTTAGCATCGTGGCAGCCTTCTTCAACGTTTCCTCTCCTTGATAATGTTCTGCCACCTCATTCAATGAGAGATATTCTTGTTGATAGCGTAAAAGTTCTCTTTCTGCGACGTTCAACCACGTTTGATACAACAGCTCATAGAATTCACTTCGCTCTTTATTTTCTCTAACTTCTTTCTCCAGAGCATCTTTTCGTGACGTTGTTTGTGGAATGATTGTTGTATTTAGTTCATGCAATTGTTGCTGATTCTCTTCTTGCTTTTTCACGGCGGCTTTTATTTGCTGGCGGATCTCTTCAAAGCCTTCAAGAGCAAGTTGCTCTTCTATACTTACAATTTTCTTTTGTAAGTGAACAACTTGTCGATCCAACGCGTGCTGTTCTTCTGCCTCTTGCTCGTAACGCTCACGGGTCGTTGCTAAAAACTCTTTGTATTGCCTAATTTGATTTGGCAAAGACTTGCCACCGGTAAAAGCATCGTAAAAATCTTCAAAGGCCCCTTGATAGTCAGCCAGTTGTTTTTTGACTTTTTCTAATGCGGTTATGTCCTCACTAACGATCAAGTCATGTGTTTCTTGCAATTGACGGATCTGAATTTGCAGTACTTTATGTTGTTCTTTGAATTGAAGATACTGTTGTTCTTGGAAGAGCTGTCGTTGTTGATTTTCTATGACCTTTTTTTGCTGATTATTTATTTCTTGCTGAATTACTTCTAATTCTTTGCTATCAGGCATTTGCTCAAAGAGCCATTGTGTGCTTGTAATCTTTTTTTGAACGGCATCGATCGTCTTTTGCTTTTCTTCTTTTGCTGCTTCGTTTAGTAGAATCTGACCTTCAATCTCGGCAATTTTGGCTTCTAGAAATTGTTTTTGGCTTTCTTTGCCGATAAACTGGCTTTTCTGACTATTGCTAGCTTTTCCTCGATAGATCCCTAAATGATATATCCCAGTCAGATCAACGGCTGCCACTGTCGGATCCTCCGACTCCACGACAATCGATTGCAGTAAATCAAGAACGTATCCTTCTGAGATACCACTTTCACCAACTGCTGGCTCTAGGTAGTCTGCTAATGTATGTGCCATCAATTGGGGATTGGGGACCAGTTGCTGTTCATTTTCTAAAGGCAATGGCTCCTCACTGACTAATGCGTCTAAGATCCCACTGTTATACAATGCTGCTTCTAGCTGGCTTCGTTGGTCTTGTGTGATATCTTCTGTAAAATCGATGACTTCATAAAAAGAAACAACTTTTTTGGCATCTGCATGCAGTCGCAGGCGATCAGCTGTCTGTTCCGCACGACGTTGCGGTTCTGGTAATTTTTTTTGACGCCAAGTGCTCAAGTCATCGTGTAATTGCTTCCCGATTTTGTCTAATTGGTTTAATTCCAAGCGTTTTTCCTGAATGATCTCTTTTTGTCCTAATTGATATTGTTGATAAGCGTGGATCAATGGCTCTTTGACTTGCTCGTAGGAAGCCGTTTGGGAAAACAAGGTGTTTAGCCGCTGGAGCATCTGCTGCCATTCTTGATTGGTAAAAGAAAAAGGTAGTATCTTTTGCCACTGGGCTAAGGCAACTTCTGTTTTGGTCAATTCAGACTGAAACATTTCTTCATAATGATGCAACTCAAAAGAAAGCCGCTCATGCTCTTTTGCCAATTGATCGATCAACTCTTTGGTAGCGGCTTTTTGCTGCTTTGTTTGCTGGAGACGATAGGCTTCATCAAGCAGCTGACCCACTGCTTTTTGATAGTTGCCTAATGCACTTCTCCAATACTGCAGGTTCATCTCATAGCCTAATCGGTTGAAATCTTCTACAAGTAACGTATGTTGCTTAAATCCAGTACCTTCAACATGGTCTTCCATCTCTAGCAAGAAGCCTTGTTGCTCTTGATTCTTCTGATCCAACTGGCGTTCCAACTCGTTACAATCTTGTTGGTATTGTTGCTGGCTGTTTCTCGTTTTCAGCATATTGTTCGTTATTTTCTCTAAACGAAGGTGTAGCTGCTGTTCTTGCTGCTTCGCTTGTAATTGTTCTTTTTCCAGTCGAAAAAGATCATGGTGCTCCAGAGCAGTAATTTTTTCTTTTAGAAGATCTTGCTCACTGTCTAGGGTTACGCGCTTGTCGATAGACTGTTCTAATAGCTTTTGTGCTTGCTCAAACATTTCCATTTTTTCATGCAGTAATTGTTGAAACTCAGCGGTTTTTTTCTTCGTACGCAAGGTATGTGTGGCATATTTCCCTTGCACCTGCAAATGGTAGTCATCAAAAGCATGTTTCAATGCCTCTAAATCAACCAGGTCTTTTTCATTTTGTTGCAGCTGATTCTTTGACGTTTCAATGTTTTCTAAACTATCCGACACTTCATGCAAATCATCATCTTTTAGTTGTGGTAATGCTTCTTCTAAGATTCGATAAATTTCTGTTGGCGCAAAGTCTTTCGATAGTTTTGGTTTACGAATATCCAACTGTAGTTGAATCATTTGATTGAAGGTTTCCATACTGTCAAAAGCAAACAAATATTTATTGATCCACTCCGCATATTCCTTTTGCTTCTTTGTGATTCGACCTCTATTATTTAGTCGTCCAATCAGTTCTCTTTCTGAAAATGGCCGCCGCTGGTTGCTACCTAATTCATGCCATAAAGGAAAATCAAGCCCAATACGGCTATTATCTGTCAGTATAAAATACCAACGATCCAATGACTTACCTCTTCTGGCACGAATGCCCATGCCACTTGTAAAATAAACCTCTTGATCGCCATAACGATATTCCATCGCTAAATAACCTGTTCGATCATTGTGGGTCGAAAGATCTTTTTCACCTAAAAGATACTCCTCTATTTTTCGTGAAGCAGAGCCAAATGGATCTAAACGTGAAGGGGCAATTTTTCCATCCAGTAGTAGTGGCAATAAACTAGCGGTAGTGATTGATTTCCCCGAACCGTTGGCTCCCCGTAAAAGCAGTTTCCCTTTAGAAAACTCAAAACTTGCTTCATCGAAATACCAATAATTACTTATGTAGGCACGGTGTAGATGCCAACGCTCATTTTTCATCTAACTGCTCCTTTTTGTTAAAATCATCGTTATACTCTCCTGAAAAGCGTGCTAACTGAGGCAACAGCCATACTTCATCTGCCTGCTCCCGTAAGAGCATCCACTGACTACCGTAAGAAAGGAGCTCTTGAGCTAACACGTCGATCGGCTTTGTCTCTCGGTATTCTTTAGACCAACCATTGTGGTAGGCTTGAAAAAGTTCTTCCACTAGTTGCAGCCACTGAGAATAACTGAGAGAAATGATCCCACTACTTTCTGGAACATAGTCTTTTGTTCTTACTATTGTACCAAGTTGCAATAAAATATCATCTAATGCTTTTGTACCAGGAAAAACATGAGTCTGATTACTATTATCAGCTGTTACTTGAAATACATCTTTGTAAACTTCAAAGGTCATATCCGTATAATTTTCTGCGAAATCATTAATCGCCTTTCTTTGATTCCGTAAATAATACACTAACGACTCGTCAATGTCGGATCGCAACACCGTTGGCTCTAAAAATAATCGGCGATATGCTAAATATCGCTGGGCATTTTCTTGTTGAAAGATTTGCTGATCGATAGCTTTGAGTTGGGTGCTATCAGCAAAGCTGGCGATATCTTCAGGATAAGGACGCATAAATGTTCTGCCATAACCCGTTGCGTGGTACAAAACCTCGGCAGATTCGTCTTGTCCAAATTGCTCGATCATACCATCTCGTTCCTCGATCAGATGGAATTCTTTGGCTTTTTTTAACACGCGAACCAACGATTTCCGATGAGTAAAGTTTTGCCAGTTGATCGCATCTTTGATTGGATAAAGCCGTAGTAATTCCTCACAAATATGACTTAGTAAAAAGAAAGGTGAGCGGCTTTGTTCCTCCAGAAAAGCTAATAGACAGCAAAACAAAGCATAGTCTTCCGGAGAATGAAACGCTTGGATTCCCATCCAATCCTTTGGTTCTACAGGAATCTTCTCTAGTTTAATATAGTCAGGTGTGAACCGTAGGGCGTAGCCAAATCTTTCCTTGACTAGTTGAAGGAGCTCCGATTCTACTCCCTTCAACAAAGCAAACTCTTCCATCTGTTGGTCACGAATGATCCAGTAGTGATTGAAAAGTAATTTCAACGCTTCTTTGATTTGTTCTTTTTTTTCCATGAGTCCCTCCTTACTTCATAACAAATTTGAAATCTTCTATTCTCAATCTGCCATCATTCGAAATCAAATCGAAAGAACCATCTAAACGTTTCAATTCTAAACGTTCGCCAAATTCATTCGTAAATAACCCACCGTTGCTCAGGATCCCTTGGGCAAACCACTTCAAAAACGTTCGCCGTATCTCTTGCGGAATGAGGGAATGCTTGCTTGGCTGAATTTCTCCATCAATCAAGTACGTCTTTAAGAGCGCTCGCATTTTTTCTTGCTGTGCCTGATATTCCTGGGTCAATGCGTCTTTTTCTGATTGTTTCATGGTAAATGACGTACTTTTGGTCGATTCTTTGTATTCCCGCACACGCCCTTTGAGGTAATAAACACTAGGTTCTAATTGCCAAATATCACTATAAATATCACTGCTGTCAACTTCTTGTGTCCAATAATGTCGACTGTTTTCAACGCCAAAAACGGTTGCTGATAGTTGATGCGCCTCTGAGAGGGTTGAGCACTCATGGAACCATTTCGCCATATGCAAGTAATCTTTTTTCCGACTAGAGCGCTGCGCCCGCTCTTCCCCCAAATCACGAATCGCACGAGTGATTTTTCGAATCATCTCATCGGTCCGTTGATTTAATAGAGAATATTCCGATAATTGGATGGGGCGATCTATGAACCAATCATGAATGCTCTGAAAGAGTTCCTGCGTTTCAAATAGCTTTTGTTCTGGCGTTTGTATGTCCGCTTCAAGACGAGGACTAAATTCTGGTAATGTACTTAACTGAATCAACCGTTTATGAACCTGATTTTTCTGGGTGAGCAATTCACGGATTTTGGCAGCCATTTGATGTGAGCCAAGAATAAAATCTCGCAAATAGCGGATAAACTTTTCTTTGAATTCTAACAGCTTGCCTCTTTCTGAAGTAAAATCGGCATCTTCTGAACTAAGATAGGCCATATAGTCAGAAGTTGCTTCTTTGACCGTTGTAAAACGACTGACTAATTCTTGCCAGGTATCCATCAACTGCTGTTCATCAAGCTCAGCTTCGATGAATTCTGCTAAGACACGGTGGAGCTTTTCAAAAGAACGGACATCCAGCGAGCCTTTAAACCGTTCTCCTTGATTTTCCAGTCTCATCATCATCCGCTCAATTTCCACACTGATAGGTAAAATTTGGTAGCGTGAATTTCGTCGATTAAATTCTTCAATCGTACGTGGATTTTTCACTTCATAACTCTCGGCGATATTTTTCCACTTGACTAGCTGTTTCAAGTCTTGGGTAAGGTGTTCTTCTGTATAATTCAGAATTGATTGCTCTTGCATAAAAGCAAAAATATCTTCTGGATAAATAAAATCACGCATTCGTTCATGTTGCACAAAGAAATAACGCATAATCATTCGATAGCGTATGTGATTTGTATCTGCTGACAAATACGTTACCTCGGTCATTTTTTTGTAATCAGATGGATCATCAAAAAATTGCGGCATGTTAAAACTCCCTTTATTTTCTCTGGTTTCAGTATAACACGAGCAAATATATTGAAATAGTTGATTTATCACAATAAACGGAAAATATACTATTTCATACAAAAAACCTTGGTTTAGTGTATGGCCGTCCTATGAACGAGGCACCATTAACCTTCTATAACCTATAGGCTCAATAAAAAAAGCCATCAAGGAGATAGCTATGCTCCTGATGACTTGAAATCTTTGCTGTATAAAAATGTTCTTCTGCCAGTAGCTTTTGGTAAACCAGCAACTTGAATGGACTTTTCTATTTCTCTAGCAGCCAATCTGCAATATAAACGATGGGAATACCATCAATTTGTTCGACTTCATAGTATCGTCCCGTGACAACGATTTTTTTGTAGTTGTCTTTGATGTTTAGTAAGTTGTCTGTTTCATGCGTATTGTTAGGCAATTGATAGGCAACCTGAACATAAATCGTTTCATCTAATTTTCGAGCAACAAAATCGATTTCTTTCTGCTCCATTTTGCCAATATCCACACTATACCCGCGACGTAGCAGTTCGATATAAACAATATTCTCTAAACGGTTGCTGTAGTTCCCATCTTTTCGCCCCACGGCATTTCTTCTAAGACCGGTATCCACGATAAAATATTTGCCATTCGTCCTAAGATATTCGCGCCCACGTATATCATACTGTTTCGCACGATAAAATAAGTATCCGCTCTCTAATAGATCTAAATACCTATTTACTGTATGACTGGTTGTTTCAATTCTTTCACTTTTTAGGGTGTTGACGATTTTATTCGTATTCACGAGTTGTCCAACATTGTCCGCTAAAAAACGGATCACTGATTTCAACACAGCTGGATCTTTGATACCTGCTCTTAAGGCGACATCGTTCAGAACAATCGTATCAAAAATACCAGAAAGAATCGTATCTTTGATTCCTTCTTCCGCAATCACAACACTTGGAAAACCACCATACTTTTCATACTCTTCATATGCTGTATCGACTTTTCGTGAATCAGGGTGAATCTCTTTAACAGCCAAGAACTCTTGAAAGGATAAAGGATACATAGGAATTTCAATATATCGGCCACTCAAAAGTGTTGCCAGTTCACCTGAAAGCATCTTCGCATTCGAACCTGTAATGACAATATCGCTATTAAAGCTCACCCGAACACCATTGATCACTCGCTGCCAACCATCGACTACTTGTACTTCATCTAGCAACAAATAAATTTTTTCACCATCTTTAGGCAATTTCTCATGAAGTTTCTCTCGGAGCTTTTCCTCTGTCGTGATCGGTTGGTACTCAAAACTCTCAAAGTTCATGTAGATAATATGATCATCGGGAATGTTCTCTTGTTTCAAGTATTCCTTAAACAAAAGCAGCAATACCGACTTGCCCGAACGCCGAACACCTGTAATCACCTTAATAAAATCTGTATCTTTAAAATCAATTAACCGTTGAAGATATGCTGGTCGTTGAAACAACTGGTTTCGCCCCGTTTCTAAACTTCAATTTTTGTTTTATTTTATCATTTTTTGAAGTTAACTTCAAATTTGATTGTTTTTTTGATTTTTATGAAGTTTGATACTAAAAATATTCGATAGTAATGTCTAACCGAAATAAGTCAGAATAGACTTCTTACCTCCATTCTGACTTTTTCATTCTTATGATGATTTGTTTACAACAGAGGCTTCCTTTTTTCATTGTATTGTTCAAGTAGCTCAATTGTTTTGGTTGCTACTTCACTTCCTAATTGACTGTATAATTTTTTATCACCAACAATATAGAATTCACTCTTTGCTCGCGTCGCCGCAACATTTATCAGGTTGGGCTCTGAAACCACCCACTCAGCCGCGCCTCTACTTCTATTATCCGCTCCTAACACCAAAAAGACGATTTCTGCCTCTTTTCCTTGGAACGTATGAACTGTTCCAACATTGACTGCCTTTCCATTTTCTCGCTTCACGAAATTTATGCTATTTAATTCACGCTCTAGTTTGTATGCAACATTTTTAAAAGGGGTGATGACGTAGATTTCTTTTTTATCCATTATCTCTTTAATTTCTTTTTTTACATAAGTCGCTTGTTCTTGTACGAATTTATCATTCGCTGTGCCAGTGATATCTATCCAGCGACCTTTTCCTTGTATCTCTTTTGGAGGGTTCCCATGAACCATTAATCCATCATATGAAAGTTCATTTGCAATCGTAAACATTGGATTTTTTGATCTCCTGTGTACCCATAACGGAATACCTCGCCATTTTTGAACGCTATTTTTAAAGCCATACTTACCTATGTTATCAATGATTGTTTGAGTTGAAGCGTTTGAAGATATGAAATGCTCACTCACTCGATAATTCTTTCTAATCAAATTTAAAACGTTTGGGTCTACCGTTAGAACAGGTTTGATTTGTGAAGGGTCACCAACCACTAGAATTTTTTTACTTCTAAAAATAGCTCCGACACTTGCCTGAGGTAGTGCTTGTCCGGCCTCATCAATAAATAAATTACTGATTCCTTCTTCTTCAATGTTCGTGAACATTTTTCTAAAACTTGCGAATGTAGTACTAATTACTGGAATAGCGAAATTTACCCACTGCCAAGATTCTTGAACTTTTTTCAAGTCATTTTCTGTTGATCCATTTCTATCGGGACTTTTAAAAGTTCTCCATGCAGTTGAGAAGGATTCTCTATTTTCATAGAGAAATTGTTTCCTTACCTCTAGTGCTTTAAAAAAAAGTTTCGACTGCTTTATTCTAAATTCTTTAGTAAACCATGGATTGGATTTTTGCAATTCTTCATAAGGCTGTGATAAATCAAGTTCCTCAAAGTCAGCTTCCTTCTGCCATTTTCGAATTTGCTCTATTTCCTTCCTAAGCTTATCCAGTTCGTTTATTTTGTTTTGCTGCCATTTATCAAAGATAGGAGTCAATTCTTTCTGATATTTTTCAACATTTCTGATTTCAACTTGATAATTTTCGATCATCTGCATTTTCTGTTTTAACTTAATTTCATAGTCTATTTTCTCAAGAGAAAGTTTTTTCTCTTCTTTTTGTTTTCTATCTAACTCTTCAAGATAACGGTGCACATGATCGTTTTTTAAGAACTTTCTTAGTCGTAATAATCTTGGTTTTTGACTGAATAACTGCTGCTGCTCCTCTTTAATTTTTTCAAAGTCCTGTTGAACCTTTTCTACGTTTTGTTCTAATTTCTTGAAAAGTGCAATTTCCGACTTACTATTTTCTAATAGATTTGTCAATTGAATCGTACAATTTTCAACAGCATGTTTTAACGCTTCCGACTTTTCTTTTTCTTCTCTATTGTACTTTTCTAATAAAGAATGGTATTCATTGATTAATTCAGGAAATTTTTTTATTGTCTCATAGTAATTTTGCCTTTGACTTCTTTCTAAAGCTAACTCTGTATATAGCGATTCAAATTCTTTATACACCATAGGATTTGATACATAATTATTTTTCAAAACGTAATCCATGCTTTGCAACTTATTAAATAGCTGCCTTTGGTTATGTAAATTCCCTCCTTCTGTAGAGAATACGCCCCAATTTTCTTCTGCTACATCATCAGTTTCATCCAACTTTTGATTGCTCTTTTTATTATCCGTGCTTTCATTAGCTATTTTCCAGAAATAATCCACTTCCTTGATAACGTCTTGAAATTCATTGGCTATTTCTTTTAATTGCGGTAATTCATTCACCACATTCTTAAGCGCACCGTTATTGGAACTAGCTACAACGATATTTTTGTCAGAAATGCGGTAAGGCAACATACCAATAAGCTTATTCGTTTTACAAAGTAAATTTTTTTTCAACTCTTTCCGAGTAAGTCCACAAATTTCTTTTGCTTGAATGACAACATGTTCTGCAATGACATCTCTAAGCAATGTAGTTTTTCCAGTACCTGGCGGTCCATTGACGCTTAACATCGTTTCATTTTCATTTAATACTATATTAACTGCTATTTGTTGCATAAACGATAATTTGTGATCAGGTTCGCTTGGAAATCGTCCTAGGGGATAATTTTTGGGCTGCAAGATTTCTTCAAAAATGTTCCCATTGAAATCAACGGATTCTTTATTGCTATTCAAGTTTATTTTATTCCCAGTGTACTCACCAAAATATTGTTCCAGATTCTTTGTTCTTAGTAATTTGGCATTATTCAAATCGTCAATATAAAAAGAATGAAGATTAACGTCATCGTTTTCTAGGTTTTCCAAAAAGGCGTACCGACACTGATTTTGTGGCACTTTATATAATTTAAAAATATGATTAAAACAATCATTAAAATCATCGTTTTCGAATCTAGACGCTAGATCATCACGCAACTGTCTTTCAGATTTGTGGAAATCTTCAGGCAACTCTTTCTTATATCTTATGTATCCGCTGATTGTGAAAAACAGCTTTTCTCGAAGGAAGTTTAAATTCTTGTCGAAGTATAATGCAAATGTAAATTTTTTTGTTTTTCTCGTTTCTTCATAGGCAGATGAAATCTTATATCTCTTTCTTAAGATTTCAACAACTTCTTGAAAATCAAAAATATCAAAAAAGACAACTAAGCCAAATTTATCTTCTTTAGTTTTAGTATTGTAACCTTTTTGATCTTTGAGTTTCTTTGCTTGCTTTTCAATAAACTGCTCAAATAATTGTTTATAGTCTCTGTCTTTAAGACTTGCAAATGACAAATACCTTTTATTTCTTGTATCAATTGTGCCCTCTGCTAATTGTTCAATCGTAATCCAAGCATCTATAATATCTCTTTTTCTGTCCATCACTCACGCTCCATGTAAAAAATGACAGGTCTCTATGTCATCTTTTTACTTACTCTAAAATTTTATTCACCATGCATCATTTTCTTGATATTTTTTTTAGTTTTAAGATTATTATCTTACAGTAGAGTATGTTTTACAATCAGTTTTAATACATATTTTTACAATTATTTAACGTCCAGACCATATTTAAGAGATTCGAGATCTTCCTTAGAGGTTGTCGTTTTGAGCAAGTGCAATGGACGTGGGGCTTATACTGATGAACTTAAATAAAAGATTCGAAGATTATTAGGAAAATAGATTAGTCTTCTTATTCTATTTATTTTTATGAAACATAAAAATCTGAGCCAGAATGAAGTTCATTCAGTCCCAGATTTGATTTTGAACAGCTCATCAGTTCATATTGATAAAGAGACGATTTTTTTGCATATATTCTTACAATTCATTATACTTCTTTTTCGAATCTTTACTTTCTTTCATCGGATACTTCATGTTGTTTTTTTCCAGCTTTTCTTTGATGATCTCATCAATATCAAGACCCAAATTGTCTGCCAGCATATAGGAATAAATCAGAACATCGGCAATTTCTTCTTTTAGATGTTCGAAATCTTGAGTGGCTTCTTCAGGTGTTTTCCATTGAAAAATCTCCAACAATTCGGCGGCTTCGATGGAGATAGAAATAGCTAGATCTTTTTCATTATGAAATTGTCGCCAGTTGCGATCATCTCGAAATTTATTGATCCGTTCCATTGAAGAGGGCTGGTTTTGCATGGTAGGACTGGCTCCTTTCGTTTTGTAGGGTTATGAGTTTTTGGCGGAGATTGGGATTGATTGCATAGATGTAAAGCCCTTTGATTGCTCGCTTCATTAATACATTCAATGAATTAAGGATGATCGTTTCTTTGGCTTTCTTCGTCAATTCTTGGTTCATATCGTCACGTCCCGTAAACGCCCCTTTGTCCTCATATTTATCGATATCGATGACAAGCTGGTCGGTCTCTGGATCGTAATCAACGGAAGGACCAATGACGACTCCTACATTGTTTAAATCAAAGCCTTGGACGGTGTAGATTGAACCGACTTCACTGATTGTATCTGGTCGCTCCGCCCATGTTCGCTTCGTATCGGTCGTATTCCATGGCAGGTTGATCCCACCAGGATCTACAAGATATGAAGCTCCGTCTTTCTTATGAACATAATCGAATGTTGAGATGATCCGTGACAGACCTTCCTTTTTATCGAGAGAAAAGATTTTATTCTTCAACGCATCATGGGTTTCCATAATCTGAAGCTCAAAAGATGCTGTTGATTCTGGAATCGGTGTTACACGTTTTTCTACGATATCATCGATCCATTGAATAATTTGTGGACTACTTTTCATTCTTAATTGATCTTTTAGCTGAAAGCGAGAAGCATTGTACCTTTTCTGAAACTGATCCAATTTGTCCTGATCCCAATAACTTTTGATTTTCAATACTTGCTTCGGATCAAAGATACAAATCGTGATTTTTGCTCGCTTGATAATCTCTTCTAGTTGGTTTTCATAGTGAAAACTGTTATAGCTGTCTTTCTTCGTTAAAAGCAAATGGGCCTCATCCACAATAACGATGTCTGGGTGCAACTTCTGATTATCTGTTTTATTAATAAAGGAAGTTGGCTTTAACATATGATTCTTTTTTAAATTTGGCAAACTTTCTGCCATTGTATGGTAGGTTTTTAACATCTCTGAATGGTTGACTAGCAAATAGTTATCAGTGCCTTTTAATACAGACTCTGACTTTGTATAGTCTTGAAGGGTGTTATAGAGCGATGCCAATAGGACGCTCTTTCCCGTTCCAGCTTCTCCTTCAATTATTAAGACTTTTTGTGTTTCATCCTGCTGAATCGCTTGTTTACAGTACTCAATAATTTCAAGTTTTATATCTAACTGTTCTGGCGTCAATTCTTTAAAAGGGGATAATTTATATACATCTTTGTTGCGAATCGTATCGATTGAGTGCTTCGCCAATTGACGCCTTTGCAATTCTTCCCATAACTCTTGGAAGACCACTTCATCATAATACTCTTTTTCATAATACTGATGCATCTGTACCTGTCTTGTTTGACTGACGTTTTGTAACTGAAACTGCTCATCCCCAATGAAGTGATTGATCAAATTGGTTTCGATATTGTAGGTCGCTGATTGATTGAATTTTTCATGTCCAATCAGCAAGACTTCTTTAATTTCTCTGCGCTTAGAGTTATTCAAGTGCTGCTTCAATCGTTTATTCACTTGAACCGTTTGACCAATGTACGCAACAGGTCTTTTCTTTTCATTTCGGTTGTAGAGTATGTAAACGACTGGGTACTGATCGATATATGCCGTCGTTATGCTAGATAGCTCACCTTTCTTGAAATGATGATCTTCTATGATTAGTTGGTTGGTCATATTTTAGAGTCTCCGTTTAGTGTCTATTCCATTAAGTTTATTTATTTTAGTATATCATTGCATATTTTGCTCTTAAAGCATTAAAGACAAAATTGGTAATTTTTTGTTTTAGCAAAATAACCATTATCTAAAAAAATCGCTGTTGATTAATCTACTAATTTCGTCCAACGTGCATACTTTGCTAATGATTTAATAGACTAACTTATTATCCTGAAACTCTTTTCAAACGAATCCTCTCTAAGACGTTCTAAAATAAATAGCTGAAAATCCCATTTGACAATTCATTAAACATCCTCTGTTTAGGATATTTATAAATTGTTTAGTAAATTAAAAGAATTTATTTTTTAATATTAAAACAAATAAATATTTTATAATTTTAATTTAACCAAATCATTCAATATGAGATAATCATTTACGAAAGGATGATTTGATGAACTATACAGTTACCAGCCTAAGACATCTGCGGATCGCTCAAATTTCTTTGTTAACATACTATATTTATTTAGCCGTCCATGACAATATTTTCGAAGCAATTCCATTACTGTTAATCAGTGGTATTTTAGATCTCGTGTACCCGCCAGACTACGCAAACCAGTCATTTTGGTTCCCTTATAAAAAGAAAACAATATTTTTAAAAAGCAACAATTTGTTTCTGGAAAGAGCTCTAGAAATCTTAACCACAATTGTTCTTGGTATTTTCCTATCTCTTGTTTTTTAAAGGAACAACTTGTGATTGTTGGTTCCCTTCTACCCAACAACTGAATTATTTTTCTATTGCTCACTATTTTATCCATTTGTCTATTAAAATGGATTTATTAAATGAATAACGAATCCTTGACTGTTGAGATGACGCTAGTATTTAATCGAAAGGAAAGGTGATTTTTTATGAAAAGAATTTGTTTTGTCTTAGTTTTGAGCAATGGATTATCTTACACACCATTAACTCCAGGTGTTCTTTATCAAAGAGACACAAGCCTCAAAGACTATTTTTCACCGTTTTACGACGTTTCAATCAATTATCTGAGAGATAAAGATACTGTTGATTACTTGGTCCTTCCTGAGCCATTCGCTCCTTTTGATAATGAAAATAACCTCCCCATCATAAAAGTTCCTTCTAAATTTTTTCTGACTAAAGATTTTGAAAAAATTAAGGATTACATTGATGACTACTTTAAAGAAAACGATGCTAAGTAATACTAATCTTCGATCGTTTTAAGCTCTTACTGATTGATACCGTTATCAATCAGTTTTTTTCTTCGATTTGCCAACTTCTTTTTGGACGAGAAAACAGTCCGAATATTCTAAATCTATTACTTTACGATAAAATTATTCCAATTATTAATAAGGTAGTATTTATTAGGTGGCTCTCAATTAGTCGTATACTTAGCTGAGGGTACCACTTGCTTGACCACAAAATTCAATGATCGAATACGAGTTAACGGTTTTAAATTTACTTAAAGGGGATTTAGTTTTGACAGACGAAAGATGGTTCCAAATAAGGAAAAGACGAAAAATAGAATTATATGTTTGTCTTTTAGTCGTTTTACCAATGGTCTATGGGCTATGGTTCAACATAGTTTTTCTTGTACAATATACTGCACTACTTTTTTGTATCGCAGTTTTAACAACAATTTATGAACTCGGAAAACTATTAATTGATAAAATTCGAAGAAAAAGGTAGCAATGTTCAATCTATATTTTGTAGGTTGGACATTTTTTCTTGAAGGAATTTAATAACAATAAGCCTAAAGAAGATACAAAAAGGAGCACTCCTTAGAGTACTCCTTTTTTATTATTAAATGGAAAACAGTAAGATACTAATCAAGTCAACAGAGCTCTGAAAGTAGTGGTATACACCTATTACCCCACAGACCCTTCCATATTGGAATCGACTTCTTAACCAGTGTCATTGAGTGTCAAACTAAACAATTAAGATGATTCATAGAAGTACAATTAGTCAATATTTAGCAACAATTATCAAATTAGGATGGTCAAAATCTGGTCAATTTTGATGTGTTATTGGGAGCAATACTTAATGTAAAGTCAATCTGCTAAGTTTGACTTTTTTTATTAACTTGAAGATCTTTCCCCATGTAAATTTTTGGTGTAAAATTATTTTCCAATATTGAACTATACCAATCAACAATTTTTAATTTTAGTAAAATTGAACCTATTTGATTGAAATCAAATTGTCTTTCATCCGCCATTTTTACATATTTTTCTGTACTTTGTAACCATAACACGGAGGAAATTCTAGAATCTAAAATTTTTCCAATAGTTGGTTTCTGAATATTAGGAAATTTTTCCTTATCTTCATAAATATTTCTGTCATTGTATTTTAGTAATTCTTTTTCTACATCAAACTCAGTAGTATTTCTTAGTAGCTGAACCGACAAAATAGATTGCTCAAAACTATACATACTATTTGATGTATCCATTCCCCTTTTAATTGCTATTAGCTCTTGGGTATCCCTTTTGTATATATCTGCTATTTCTATTGGAACTCCATTATAATTAATATTTCTTTGGTGCAACTTTATATAGTTTTTACCCTCACTTAACTTTTCAATGTATCCGCCTTCTCCTTTTAGGCGTCCTTCACCAGATATATAAGGTATATTAAACTCATCATTATACTCTATTGCTCTATTTACCTCTTCCAATTGTTTCCTTAATAATTCTGAGAATTTGTCGTTAAAATACCCCCAATATCCCGAATCTAGAGTATATAGCATACTCTCATACTCTAATTCACAATAAATCCACTCTTTTAAAGGACGACTTTCGATTACGTGGTACTCATGATTAGTTACTCTAATTTTTATGTCTGTTAAAGATGTTATTATTTCCTTGTTCTTACGAATGTATTCTACTATAGCACCATCATAAGGTTCTAGCTCTTCTTTGGTTTTTTGCAAATGGTTGCTTATATATATTTCTAAATGATTGTTTTCTGAATATATATTAATTGAATTGTTTACTAAGTGTATTTTGCTTACATCCAAAGCTATGCCTATTTCATCAGTATTATCAACTATCTTTTTTACGACTTCCTCATCCAATAACTTTGATAATTGAGATTTTTTTGCAATCCTTTTCTTTCTTGGTAAAATGGATTTATTATCCTTTAAAGTTAATGCTTCATCTACATTTTTTAGCAATTCAGACAATTGATAAAATCCTTCTGTACTATTTATATCAAAATTTTTCGAAAAAGATACACCAGTTCCACAATCAATAGAATTTCCATAAAAATCAAAATCTGGTTTTCCACTTACATAAGCATAGCTTTCACTCGCTTTAGGAAATTCTCCTTGGTCTTTCTTATAATTAGTAATACCTTTCATTTTATTTTTTTGAATGTAACTAACATTTTTTAAAGTGATATGTTCATTTTTTATTGTCTTTTCAGCAAACTTCAAACCAAATTCTTCATCAATAATTTTTTCAAGAACTCTAAATCCTTGACTTAATGAATGTGCGTATAAGTTATTCGGAGTTTTTAGAATAATAACTGCATTATACTGATATAGAGTATCATCAAAAATATTATGTTCTTCGTAATCCTCTTTACTAACATTAAAGAATTTCAATAGTTCGGAAAGCCAGTTTACCCGCTCTTTTTCATGACTTTCAAAAAAAAGAAACATTTCTAAATTATTTTGTGGCTCAACTCTACTATCACCTATTTGTATATAATTATTCTCACTAAGTAATCTAGACACCTCATCGAAATCACTTGTTTTACATTTAGACAGTATCAGTTTCATTTTTCTCCTCCTTAAGATTAGAACAACCCAAACTCTATTTTTAATTATTGTCTTCAATATTTCTAAAGTATAACTGCTTCTTTTTTTTTCTCTACAGGCACATCAAACTTAGTTCTCACGTGGCGTAATGTATTATTATAGTGTTCAAGGTTTCTTTCCCGTTCTATTGACTGAATCGCAGCTAGACACCCCTGTAGTCTATTGCATGTATCAATAAACTCATCTTGAGTATATTTAGTCGGCTCCTTGTCCATATCAAGCAGTAATCTATAATAATCATACATCTTCTTATGAAGCTTTTTAGGAGCCTTTTTAGTATCACCATGAATAATCACTCCTGTGACTCTTGTATGATTACATATTGTTAATCTTGTTTTTTTCTTATTGACCTGTAAACCATATTTTTCTATTATTGCAACTGCTTCTCTCCGCTTATTAGTATGAATAAACTTATCGGATGAAAATGTAAAGTCATCATAGTAGGCTGAAAAAGTAAAATTATTACGTTTAGAAAAAGCATCTAATTCTTCGTACATTTGATGATAGGATAAAAAGCTTAGCATAGGACTCGTTGAGAATCCCTGTGGCAAAAAACGCTCGTCACCTTTTTTTACTGTTGTCAAATTAGTTAAAATTTTTGCTATATCCTCTGACTGAGACATAGTATTATGAAAGAAGCTATAAACATACGAATCCTTTGTGCTAGGGAAAAAATTAGTAATATCTAGCAACAACAAATACTCTTTCTCTAAATGTCTGCTTGCGTTGTCCACATAACCAACCAGAGGAATACCTCCGTATACGTAATCGGGGAAACCTATATAACTTAGTCCCTTCACAATATTTTTAAGTGCTCTTTTGTGAGCTTCTGAAGGATTGTAAAGCTCTCTCTTTTTCCCATTTACTTTCTTAAAAAATGGTGCCACTTCATAATAGCTATCGACATTTTTCAAGGTTTTCAGCTCTAACTGTATTAGTTCTGACAAGTATTTTTTATTTGATATACCGTATAGCCTAGATTTAGTAAAATCCATAAAAAAATCTCCTTCTTTTATAAGAAAGAGATGAAGCCAAGTTTTCTAAGAAGTTGCACACTTCAATTAGAAAAGGCAAGACTTTATACAGAACGCCTAGAACGAATCCTAGAACCATTATTACGACTTTGAAAGCACCAATGATGCCTTGAATTTCTGCAATAAGCTTGAGACAATTAAAAAAGCTCAAAGTTCCATTTTTATATGTCCGTTGTTTAAGCCACTGTTTAACCAGAACAATTTTAGACACTTGCTTATTTTTGCTCATGACATTTACCTCCTATAATTATTTAGGTCATTAAGACCCTCCCCTGCGTTATAATTATAGATTTAGAAGTTAAACAGTCTTGTTAACGCTTCACTCTTACTTAGCTAACAACTTTTATTAGCTTGATTAAATCCCCTGCTTCTCACTGAGTGATACAACACAAAGTCGTGACATCATAGACTCATACTATAGTCCAGATATGCGTAATCCTGATATCAAAACAAATTTTGACGTCAATAGAACATACAGGGGCTTTTTCATACCGCTATTGTTTTGTATAATAGCAAATTTATTTGCAGGGAACTCTAGGTAATTGTTCTAAATTAATAATATCACACTGGTAAAAAACAATCAATATAGCGTTTTCTTTTTACTATATGAAATATTTGCAGGTCTGTTTCATTTGCAATAACCCCCACAAGTATGTAGTACTTTTTAAGGATTTTCAGCCAAAAACTATTTTTCGTTTCATTTACATATGAAACATAGAAACCCTTGTATATCAATGTTTATAAAGCTGTATTTCATTTCGTTTCATGTATCAAAACTAATTAACCTTTTGCAAAAGTCAAAAAAAGAGTACCCCAAGTGAGCACTGTAGCTCATTTAAAGGGCACCCTTAGTACGGTCACAAAACAACGGGGTGGGGTTCTCTATCCTATTCAATTCCTTGTATGATTCTACCGAAGATATGATTACTTTAAGTTGGTTTTCCATCAATCAGAGTAAGAGTGTACTCCGTTTCCAGCGGCTCTTTTAAGCTTACTGTTATCCCTTCTCCCACCTTCTGCTGAACAGATAGGCTAATTGCTTTCAGATGTTCAATTGCTTCTGATATAGCTTGCTGATCATTTGGAATAGACTCATCAACATAATAAGTAATCCTTGTACCATTGCCATCATTTTCAGTCGTTAGATAGCCTTTATAAGGTAATTGACCATAGTTGCTGATGAAGTAGCTGAGTTGTTCATCTTTGGTAAAATTTGATTTAGCATCATCAAAAGTTACACTACTATTCACAATATTACTAAAACCATCTCTAAGCTCTTTATTCTCTGTTTCTTTAAAGTATAAATAATTATTCGGATTCCCTTGATTCTGGCTAGTTATTAACACTTTGGGTACTCCTGAATTAATGGTAAAGAAATAAACATGCTTCGATAAATGATCTTGTGCCTCTGCATCCGAATAAACAGCTACTAAAGAATAACCTGATTCTTCTTCACCACTTTCTGACCAATTTAAAACTATTGGCGTATTACCAATAGCCGCCTGCCACTTATTGTTATTCAGAACCGAGTCAGGGAGTTGCAAACCGTATAAATCAACATTATTATTCGGACTGTATTGTTTATATGTCTGATTCATGGTTTGTCCCCAAGTACTCATAAAGTCATTAAGCTTTTTATCCTCACCAGCATTCCATAACATTTCATCAACTATCTTATCTTCTGTTGAAGAATTACTGACAGAGCTCTCTTTTACAGAACTAAGACTGCCAGATGTCACTAAGAGCAATTTTTTTTACAACACTTAAAAACTCTCCATACATTCCAAATACAGTGAATGATTGGTTAAGATATATTTTGAAAAAGTATATCTTACCTCACATTACGCCTCATGGACTCAGACATCCCATCCTAGTTTGTTATTAGAAGCTGGAGACTCTGTCAAGATAGTTCAACAACGATTAGGGCATGAAAATAGTAAAGTGACATTAGACATCTATGCACACATTACAAACAACGCCCCTAAGAAAACTGGTCAAGACTTTGCTGATATGATGGATAATCAGTAAAAAAACTGGTCATTTCTACTATCAAGACAAAACAAAAAAGCTAGAATCCTTATACATCAAGGGTTCTAGCTCATATAATAGGTTTACCCCACACTGCCTTCCAGCAAAAGGCTAGCTTTTTTCAGAGCTTCTGATAAGCTCTAATCGTTGGTATACCAGCATTCTAGATTTCCTGTGAATGCTGCGAAGTTCTAGTAATTTTTGTCAATTGTAGTTAGTTTTGATTTAGTTTCAATCTGTTTTAACCAGAAAAAATAAGGATATTTTGGATAAGTTTAGTAAGAAAATTGCGAGCTAGAACGAATACTAAAAATGGAAATCACTTATTTTTTCAAATAATTTAAAGTTTCTCCACTTTAAATTTTATTCTGCTTTTTTAAATACTCTATTAGGGGTAAAACTTCCAGATTTCCATCAGAAGTTTTTTCTACAATAAAGTGTTGATTTTTATTATCTGGAGTGTTATTAGCAATTTTATGCGCCATAATCAAAGCTTCTATATATTTTTCAACTTCTTCTGGAGAAAGTTCTTGATCAATAGATGCAATGATTTCTCCCGCATCAGTTTTAACTTTAATAACAGCATTTACGGGCTCCGGATCTTTATTGGCGCGTAAAATTTTAATATTACTTTTTCTAATTTTTTTTACTATAGTAACTAAACTATTTTTTAAAACATCATAGGCTGCGGGCATTAATACCCCTCCAACTAACATATTAAACAGGTTATTGTTTAATATGATCTCAATTCCGTCAAATATAGAGTTCTTGATACCACGTTGCTCTAAGAAAAAGATTTCCATATTATTTTCTTCAAAACTTTGTTTCAATTCTGTTCTCTCCTCCGGAGTGAGAAACATATCACCATTCATCAAGATCAACCTATTATAATTTGATTTTTTTTCCATAATTGCTATCCCCTCTTTTCTAGCTAAATTTATTATTTATTCTTATCAACATCTTTTGCTTTTAAGTATTTATAAAACAAAACGGCTATTACTATTCATTTTTGAATTTCTTATTCAAGAACTTTACCTTACTTATCTGGAAAAGGAATATTGTTACTGGTTAATAACATATTACTAAAATAACAGAAACCATTATGCCAGTAGATGTCAGACAATAAAAGCAGTATACTAAGTTTATTATAAAATCAAGGAGTCTATACAAAATGAAGAAATATGATAATAAAGTAACGATGTTAGAAGATTTTGAAATAAGAGGTTTATGGTACTTACCTGAATCAGATTTAAATGATGGTATTTACGGAACTTTAACATTTACTCCCAATATAATTTCATTAAAGTTAATGGGTAATCTTAGAGACTTATTTGATCAGAAAAATTTAGTTGATGATAAAGTAATCTACGGATTTTCCGAAAATGGGAAATATATATATTTGGACAGTTGCTTTATTACTAAACAAACCAACAATATGCCCGGTATTGGAATGTCAGAATATCAAGCAAATACCTTATTTATTTCTTCCCAGCCAATTTCTTTAATCAGCGACTTAATTATAACTAAATATAATTTCTCTTTTGATTCTTATGACAGTTGGGATAAAAATTCTCCAATTAAAATACTTATGAACACACCAGAAAACTCTGAATCAATAAATTACTCAAAAGATAGCTTAAAATCAATTGAAACTTCTCAGTTAATAAAAAACGATACAATGGAGTTTTCAAAAAAAGCTGTAATATCACGCAAACATATTGATGGATTTATAAAAATGGAAATATCTCTAAAAAAATATTTCGAAATAAAAATATTAAATAACAATGCATATTCTTTTGATAAATTAATAGATGATTTACACAGAATCAATAATTTTTATTCAATATTTTTCGGAAGAAGACTAAATAATGAATCCTTAAAACTATTTACAGATTCGCAAGAAATCTCCGTGTTTTTTAATCAAAGATTGTCAACTCCCCAAAAAATAGTTTTAGAATACGAAAAAATTCATGAATCAATTGATTTATTTTTTCATACATTTGAAAAAGAATATGATTCTTTAGAAGTAATTTTAAACACACGAGCTAATCAAGCTTTTAAAAATGGATTCGATTCTGATTTATTTATAGATACATCAAAAAATCTAGAAGTATTTGCAAGGCAGTATTTAAATATAAGACCTGAGCTACCTAGTAAATATGAAGAGATTAAAAATGAATTGTTTGATGTTTTAGATCAAAACCTAAATAGAAAAATCATTAATAAAGATGAATATCAGTTTTTTGAAAACAAAATAAATTTTGTGGGAGAACGAGCTTTGCGTTGGAAATTGACTAACTGCATAAAATTACTACCTGAAGAATTGCTACTTAAATTATTTGGCTCAGAAAATAGAGCGAAAATAATCAAAAACTTCTGTAGATCTGTAGCAGATACAAGAAACTATCTAACACATGGAGATTCATTATCTAAGTATAAATCAGCTATTACAAATACAAGAGAGTTATACTATGCAACTTTAAAATTACAATGTATTTTAGATGTACTTATTTTAAAAAAAATAGGTTTCGATGAATCAATAATTGCAAAAAGTATAATTAGGTACGATGGTCCATACCAAACACTTTTCTATTAAAGTTAATCTAGTAAAATGAAAGAAATTTTTTGAATCCTCCAATACCTATATTTAATTATCACGTGATGAGCTATAGCTAATTAATGATTTAGGTTAGCTCATTTTCGTTTTTTTCTACAGATGTAACCAAAATCAATATCACGCTAAAATAACTGATGATTCAAAAAGGTTACGTTAATATCTCTTAGACCAGTTTCTGGATCAATTAATTTACTCTCTACATCTAACAAACCAATTAGTGAAAGAAGCATATTTCTAACTAGCTGCATCAATCTCAAAGTTTTTGACTCTAGTAATTGTGGATCAATAAAGTATAGTTCTGAATTCTCAACAAAAGAAAATGCTTTATGTTCTAAGAAATTCCGATAGTCAGATAATTCTTGCGCATCTGGCAACAAATAATTTCTTAATTCCAAATCATTTTCATCTCGATATTCTTTTCTCATCCAGTAAAGATTAAAAAGAAATGTATTCTTATAATCTAACAGTTTATACCCATTTGAATCGCTGCATTTCCAAATGCTATTCATGTTAACTCTTCGCTCGTTATTATTCGGTGGAATTAATTGAAAATGTTTATATAAGAAAAATGATACCTTATCGAAAAACGAGAATAATAAGCAGAAGATATTGGCTAATTCATAATGATTTTCATTATCTTTGACAAGATGTTCGTATAAACCTTCTCTTAAGCCGATAAAATTGTTTAACATATTGATCAACATTACTTTAGATGTTTCTGGTATCCGTCTAGCTGTGCAAAATTCATTAATTCTTATATCAAACTTTGCTTCTTCGAAACACCAATAGTCATTTAAAAAATTTAGATATAAAACATTCATTACACACCAATTTTCATATCTTTCGTCATTAAAATCAATCGTCATTAATAAATTTGATGGACTGTAATGGGGATCGCCTCCTTGAGCAAGATTAGCTAAATATGACTTCTTTAAAGTATCGTATCTCAACATTCGAGTAAGGAATAGTTCTTCACCATTTTCTATTTCAGATATATCAATAGACCAGTATTCACCGTGTATATAGTTAAATATCTTATCTTGTTCATCAAAATCAATAAATGGTGAATGTTTCTCTAAGCAAAAAGCTCGATTGCCTCTAGCCATTGAAAAATCATAATCAAGTAATATTGCTTTATTAAAATAGTGTAAGGCATCAATTGTTCTAAAATGATTGCTTAATTCGTTTCCTAAATTCACATAACATCTTTTCATTATTTCATCAATGAATGATTCATCGTATCCCAAAGTATCTAAATTATTTTCGAAAATCTTTATCCCTTGTAGGTAACAGTATATTGGATAATAGTAATCATTAGCATTTCTAAATATAAACTCAATGTAGTCTTCTTGATTCAAGCTAGTATTTTTTTCGTAACACTCTGAAAAAAACAAACCCAAATTGTACAGAAAAGATATCTCCTCAGCCAGACTATTAAATATGTATATTTCTTTTTTGTATTGCTCAAACATTTTTTTCAAAAATTCAATTTCGTTCGAATTATCAAACATTTGATTGTAGTCAACTCGTATTTTTTCCATGTGCTTAGCACCTCGATTCTTTGTCAGTATAATTATCCTCTTATGTCACTACTAGCAATTAGTAATAATTTCTATTGTCTTTTGAATTTTCTGCTTGTCATATTTTAGATTAATTCTATTATAGTTTGATTGAATTAATTAATAAAGTATTCTCCTGAACATTTGTAAGATGAAAATAGCCTCACTATAAAATTTATGAAAGGAAGAAACATCGTGAAAACAAAAATGAACATTCTAAATAGAACCTTAAGGGTGCTGATGGTCTGCGTGACTTTTATCAGCACCCTTTTCACATCTTCAATTCCTACTTTTGCCAGTTCATTAAGTCTAGACGAGCCGACTAATTATTATTATACGGGAATCAGTCCTAACACAGGCTATTCAATGACTCATAATATCTACGTACTAAAAATGGATGGCAAAAAAGTCTTCTGCATTGAATCTGGCATCGTAGCGAATGGTGGCGAAGGCTACACACCTGAGTCCTATATCAGTACCAAAAAAGATAAGCTCTCAAAAATTGCTTATTATGGATATACAATAACTAATCAAAGTCACTACGACTATGCTGTAACACAAGCTATGATTTGGGAGGAATTAGAAGATCAGCGTCAAAGTACGTCGATTCCAAACTATGACCAACGCAAAGCTGAAATTATGGCGCTTGTTAATCGGCACGATACCCTCCCCTCTTGGAATGCTCAAACAGTCACCGTCAAAGCCGGGGATTCTATTACGTTAACCGATTCAAATAATGTGTTAGCAGATATGAGCTTAGAATCAAACAACACCAATGCAACCTTAAAACAAAACGCGAATAGCTTAGTGATCACTCCAAGTAAAGATTCTAACAATGGTAGTATTACCTATCGCAAAGTTCCGCAAAATAAAATTGGTACATCCATTGTCTATCGTAAGCCAAACGAACAATCCATGGTGGAGTTTCATTTAGACAGTGCCAAACAAGCCAGCGTGAAAGTGAATGTGATTAAGCTAGGCAATCTTCAAGTGACTAAAATTGATGAAGAAACTAGCAAACCTTTAGCAAATGCAAAATTGAAATTTGAATATAGCGGTACATCAAAAGAAGTGGTAACCGATTCAAACGGAGTAGCTACGATCAGAGATATTCCAGAAGGAACAACGGTCACCGTTAGTGAAGTAACTGCTCCCAATGGGTATGTGAATAAAGGTGAAATTAAAAAAATCACTATTAAACCCAATGAAACCATTACGGTAACACTTGGCAATAAAGAACAATTAGGGCAAGTACTGCTTGAAAAGTCTGGTAAAGACTTTGGTACCACAATGCCAAACGACTACTACTCTTTAGGTGGTGCGATCTATGCTATCTACAAAACGGACGGCACCAAGGTTTCTACCATGACCACCGATTCAAACGGTAAGACGACCTCTCTCCCCTTAATGCTGGGTAACTATTATGCCCTTGAAACAAAAGCACCTGCTGGTTACCAGCTAAACAAAGAGAAAATTCCTTTTGAGTTAACATATGCAGGACAAACCGTTGAAATCACCACCACCTCTATTTCCCAAGTAGAAAATGAAAAAAAAGGAACAGTGACCTTAATTAAGGAAGATGCTAAAACAGGTGCCAAAGCACAAGGTGCTGCAACGTTAGATGGCGCTGTTTACGAACTACGCCGGACGTCTGACAATCAATTAATCAAAGAAGTAACGATAAAAGATGGAACGGCAGTTGTTTCTGGCATTAATCTTGATGATTACTATTGGATTGAAACGCAAGCACCCGAAGGCTATTTAAAGGATACAGAAAAACACCCCTTCCAATTAACATATGCCGGACAAACCGTTGAAACGGCTGTCCAATCGACAACGGTCAAAGAAACAGTCATTACTGGTAGCTTTGATCTAGTCAAATTTGGGAACTATGACTGGTTGACCAACCTCTTTAGTGACAAAGAAATGAAACCGTTGGAAAATGTTGAATTTAGTGTCTACAGTGATACAACTGGGAAATTAGTGCAGAAGGACTTCACTGATAAGGAAGGCTACTTGAAATTTGCTGAGCTACCTTATGACACGTATACCGTGAAAGAAACAAAAACACCCGAAGGCTACAAAGCAACCGTTGATTTCAAGGTGACGATCCGTGAACAAAATGAAACTCACCACTACGCAATTGAAAACAAGGTCATTGAGGAAAAACTAAAAGTGGTGAAAGTAGACGCTGAAACCGGAAAAGTGATTCCCCGTGCGGACGCTGGTTTCCAGATTAAAAACCTACAAACAGGAAAATTAGTATCTATGCCAAAATCCAATGAAGACGGGAAAACCAATACCTTCTTTACCAACGAAGCAGGCTACTTACTACTTCCTCAAACCCTCTCTTACGGTGACTATCAACTAATCGAAGTCCAAGCGCCTGAGGGATACATTTTAGCGAAAGAGCCAGCGGAGTTTACAGTTGATGGTTCTCATAAGGATGGGTTAATTGAAATTTGTTTCAAAGATCATTCTCAAAAAGGCATTGTAGTTTTTACCAAAACAGGACAAACACCTAGTGGTGTAGAAATAAAAGAATCAGAATATGGACAAGTCTACGAGTTTAATTATGATTACACGCCAATTGCTGGTGTGACTTATCGCATTGAAGCTATTGCGGACATTACAACCAATGATGGGACAACTCGTGTGAAAAAAGGCGAAACAGTGGCGACCTTAACTACAGATGAACAAGGCGCATGGCGATCTCCAGAATTATATCTTGGCAACTACCAAGCGGTAGAAGTAGCCGCGCCAAACGGCTTTATTGTTGATCCCACCCCCATTCCTTTTGAATTAAAGTATGCTGGACAACTAGTGGAACTTACGTCTACTTCCCTTACTGCGACCAATGATTTCCAATCTTTAGACATTCAACTATTTAAAAATAAGGAATCAATCACGGATTGGAAGGAGAATCAGCCTGAAATTGAAGCTATTAAAGGTGATGGGCAAGTGTTCGGACTCTTCACCCGAGAGGAACAACAGTTGTCAGATAAGTTACAAGTACCAGCAGATTCCCTAGTTGGCTATCAAACGGTAAAAGATGGCGTTGCAGTGCTTGATTTGAAATTACCGGAAGGAAAGTATTACTTGAAAGAGCTGGACGCTGGAACAAATCATGTACTGGATGAGAAGGAATATGACATTGAATTTACAGCGGAAAATAATCACGCTACCTACCCAATTCACATTTATAACGATACAGTTACTTATGGTAAAGAGACTTTAGAACGAATCACTCGTCACCCAATTTTAAACAAACTGCATTTTAATGAGTTCACTATGAAGAAAGTCAATGAACATGCCAATTTTGATAAAGAACATGGGCTGTCCTTTACTTACGACACGCTAGGGGCTGATGCTGTCTTCACACTTGAAACCAAAGACGGTGAAATTATGCAGGAAGTCGCAATTGATAAAGACGGCTTAGGCGTATTTGAAACTATTCCTGTGGGCACGTTCTATTTAAAAGAAAAAGCGTCCTCTTCTGACAAGCTTATGTTATCTAAAGATGTGATTCGTATTGAATCAACCAAAGATGGGATCAAAGCTTATGACAAAGACAATCAATTATTAGGTGAAACGCCTGCACCATCAGAGGAAATCGAAGAACCCATTCTCTTTGAATTTACCAATTACTTAAAAAAAGGAACAGCTGAATTAACCAAAAAAGATGTTTCTACAGGAAAGGTACTACCAAATACCGGTATCCGGATCTTAAATGACAAAAAAGAAGTCATTGTTGAGGGGCGTACCAATGAGAAAGGTATTTTTACGTTTGAAAACCTCCCTATTGGCACCTATTACTTCCAAGAATTTGAAGCACCAGACGGCTATCGCTTAGATGAAACCCCGCTAAGATTTGACATCAAAGAAAATGGAAAGGTGGTGAAATGCGAAATGACCAATCAAAAAATTGACACTCCAAAAAGAACCGAACGTTTCCCTAAAACGGGTGCTACAACAAATACTGGTCTATTACTTATCGGGTTAGCTGCTGTTACGAGTGCGCTAGGACTATTTTATGCTCGGAAGAAAAAAGGGAAAATGACTAACTAGAATTTGATTCTTTTTTCAATTTTATTACTACCGCAGTGATCTTTTCTTATATGGAAGGATCACTTTTTTTATGGAAAGGAGATCGCTTATGTCCCCTATTCGTTCCCCCACTGACAAAGCATGTTTGAAAATGACTCTAAGATTAAAGAAAGAAACGAGGAAAAAACAATGGAATTAAAATATGTGATCCCCAATATAGAAGAAACATTTGGAATACTAGAATATGCTGGTGAAGACAAGGTAGAACAACGTCGGATCAATGGCAAACCTACCATTCTCTCACGTAGTTACAACTTATACTCTACAATCCAACGAGCGGACGATATTGTCGTCGTTTTACCTGCCGAAGCTGGTGAAAAATACTTTGAAGCAGAAGAAAAAGTACGCCTAGTTAATCCTAAGATTACTGCTGAAGGCTACAAAATCAATAACCGCGGTTTCACCAATTACATTTTAACCGCTGACAATATGGTAAAAGCCTAGAAAGGACAAGTAAATCATTATGAGATTAGCAGAAGGAATTGTTATTGAAAAAGAAAAAACATTTGGCACATTGAAGTTTTCCGCCTTACGACGTGAGGTGAAAATTGTGGATGAAGAAGGCAATGTAACTGAACAAGTCAAAGAACGTACCTATGATTTAAAGTCGAAAAATCAAGGACGCATGATTCAAGTCAGTATCCCCGCTTCTGCTGGCGAAAAGAATTTTGATTATAATGCCGAAGTAGAATTGATCAATCCAGTTGCCGATACTGTCGCTACTGCTACTTATGTGGGCGCAGATGTCGATTGGTACATTAAAGCAGAGGATATTCTTTTAAAACAAAAAAAGGTACTAACTGAGAAGCAACCCACTAAATAATTCTTAAGAAAGGAGACTTATTTATGAGTTTTGAAGGCAATCAACTCGCTATGGGATCAATTATCGGGTTAGATGATTTTTTCAAAGATATTGAAAAGACACTATCCTCTGAAGCCACACTAAATCCCGAACATTTGATCATGGAATTAATTGAACATAGTTTTGAAAAACGGGGAGAAATTGTCAGTTTGGTTATGAGTGAAGCATATAGTAAAACGCAAATATCAATAAGCTTTAATTTCGCTATCGGTACAGAATCATTAGAAGAATTAGTGATTATCTATCTCGGTTATCAAGAAGAAGCATAAAGGAGAAAAACAGTTATGAGTAAAACTTATTTAGTGACCTCGATTCTGGGAAGAGATGAATTTGAAAACGATATCGAACGTTTGGTGAAACCTGAATTTCGCTTTTATGCGGATGATATCTATGAAGAAATCAGTGAAAAGTGGAAAGAAGCAGTCGAAGAAGGCAGTCAGCTATTCACTTATCCAACAGTGGACGCTGAAAAGACGCTTGCCAATCAAGCCGTTGCGTTTAAATTTAATATCGAAGATGAAGATATGATATTAACGATTCGCTATGCAGGATGTGATGAATAATCATCATTGGCACTATGGAGAAAAGGAGGTATTTTTTTTATCCTTAAATATAAAGGCAAACGTATTCGAGCCAGCAATAAAAACTTGCTTTATCACACTATTCTTGGTGCTTTTGTAATGATTGCGCTACTAGTGATACTTCCTTTTCATTTGCGTGCTATCTTGCAGACAAATTGGGAAACTGTCACCTTGACAACAGTTGTCTCTCAACTTCAAACATCCTACTTTTGGGGTAGTCTCCTAACTGCCCTTTTTGTATGTCTACTTGTTGGTGGTTGGTATTATCGCTACCAGATTGATTCTATTAAGCAGCTGCAACACCGCCAAAAGTTGGCACGTATGATCCTACAAAATGGTTGGTATGAAGCCGAACAAGTTCAAAATGAAGGGTTCTTTAAAGACCTCCCCAGCTCTAAAAGTAAAGAGCGAATCACCCACTTTCCCAAGATGTATTACACGCTCAAAGACGGCTTAATTCATATCAATGTGGAAATCACCATGGGAAAATATCAAGACCAACTATTGCGCTTAGAAGACAAACTGGAAACAGGTCTGTACTGTGAGCTAGTTGATAAGGTCTTAAAAGAGTCTTATGTGGAGTATACCTTACTCTACGATACAATCGCTAATCGGATTAGCATTGATGAAGTAACCGCTGAAGACGGGCGTTTAAAGTTAATGGAATCCGTCTATTGGGCATATGATTCCCTGCCGCATATGTTAATTGCTGGAGGAACTGGTAGTGGGAAGTCTTATTTTATTCTGACGATTATTGAAGCTTTGCTTCATACCAATGCTAAGTTGTTTGTACTTGACCCCAAAAATGCCGACTTAGCTGATCTCGCCACCGTTATGCCCAATGTTTATTATAGAAAAGACGATATGTTAGCTTGCATCAATCACTTTTATGGAGAAATGATGGCTCGTAGTGTCGAAATGAAACATCACCCGAATTACCAAACTGGACAAAATTATGCTGCTCTTGATCTGCCCGCAAATTTTCTCATTTTTGATGAGTATGTTGCTTTTATGGATATGCTCGGTCGTGAAAGCCTTGAAGTCATGAGTAAATTAAAACAAATCGTGATGTTAGGTCGGCAAGCAGGCTTCTTTCTTATTTTGGCATGCCAACGTCCAGACGCAAAATATTTAGCGGATGGGATTAGGGATCAGTTTAATTTTCGCGTGGCTCTTGGACGTATGTCAGAGTTGGGCTATAGCATGATGTTTGGATCGGACACCCAAAAGCAATTCTTTTTAAAACCAATTAAAGGACGCGGCTATGTAGATGTAGGCACGAGTGTAATTAGCGAGTTCTATACACCCCTTGTTCCTAAACACCATGATTTTCTAGGAGCAATCGGTCAATTAGCCGCCAAAATGCAGGCTGAGCCAGTGGCGGACGAAGTGCAAGCCACTGGTTCAGACTAGCATCGATTGGTGTGGCGCCAGCCACGCCATTCTTTTAGCCCCCGATATCTAACAGGGGGGCACAAAAACAACCAAAAACCAATAATTTCATAACGAAAACCCTTGTACAACAGGTGTTTTAAACGATTGAAGCAGATGTCAACTAGCCCTTAATAGTTTACATCTGCTTTTTTGATTGGAGGAATGTGCATGACAAACACCCTTGGATGGGTAAAAGAAAAGCGACTGGCTTATGGACTTTCACAAAACAAACTAGCACTAGCAGCTGGTATTACGCGTCCTTACCTTTCTGCAATTGAAAATGGCAAAGCAGTTCCAACGGAGCAAATCCGCTCTTCCCTGTTTGATACATTAGAGCGATTGAATCCGGATGCCCCACTGGAACTGCTCTTTGACTATGTACGGATTCGTTTTCCAACGGTTGATGTGACACAAGTGTTAGAAACGATTCTTCACCTGAACATGGATTACATGCTTCATGAAGACTTTGCCTACTACTCTTATACTGAACAATACCGTTTTGGTGACATTACAGTGATGGCTTCGCATGATCCAACAAAAGGGGTGTTACTGGAACTCAAAGGCAAAGGCTGTCGCCAATATGAAAATTTTCTATTAGCACAACACCGAAGCTGGTTTGATTTTTTTAAAGACTGTTTGAATGCCCAAGGTATTTTTAAACGCTTAGACCTTGCGATTAATGATAAAACCGGCATGCTAAACATTCCTGCTCTAGCTAAGAAATGTCAAAGCGAAGAATGTATCTCGCTTTTTCGCAGCTTTAAATACTATCGCAGTGGTGAATTAGTCCGCCATGACGAAAAGACAGACATGGGCAATACCCTATATGTGGGTTCCTTAAAATCAGAAGTATACTTCTGCATTTATGAAAAGGACTACGAGCAATACGCCAAAAATAATGTTCCATTAGAAAAAGCGGAAGTTAAGAATCGTTTTGAAATTCGCTTGAAAAACGAACGAGCAAGTCATGCGGTCATTGATTTATTGACCCGTCAAGATGTCGAAAAAACTGCCTTTGAAATTATCAATCGCTACATTCGTTTTGTTGATAGAGACAAAAATATGCGACGTAGTGCTTGGTCAATGAACCAACAATGGGCATTTTTTATCGGCAAAGATCGTGGTGCCTTGCGCTTAACAACTGAACCAGAACCTTACACGTTTGAGCGCACGCTAAACTGGCTGCGTCACCAAGTCGCCCCAACGTTGAAAATGATCGGCACGATCGACCAATTAAATCAAACAGCCATCTTATCTGAATTGATCCATGAAGCCAAGCTAACCGAAAAGCATGAAAAACTGATCGAACAACAGTATTTAACCCGTGAAGATGTGATTCTATGAGTAGCCGTTTAACGGAAGAACTTGCCGCTCTCGGCTTTCTTTGTGGGATAGAAATGATTGTCTATAGTCAGAATACCAGAGCGTATACAATGTTGATTATTGAAGGAAGTCGTGCAGAAAATGAATCGCTCTATCGCTATGATTTTTACAAACAAACCTTTTCCCCTCATGGTTCAAACAAAGTTACTGTATATGGCGAAAAGCTAACAGCCCCACAATTGTTAAGGCGTGTGAAGCAGTATTTGAAAAACCGCAAACACTATTTAGAAAAACAAGCACCATTTAAATAGCAGGATATACCGTGACTTCAAGTATTAGAGGTCACTTTTTTTAATGAAAGGAGGATTTTTATTGATGTGGTTAGTGATTAGTCGATTCTTACTGATTGAACTTGGTGTCGCAATCGGCATAGCAATCATGTGCTTATTTCAAGTCAGCAAACGAACGGACGAACAAACGACCCAGATGAAATGGAGGAATGAAGAATGAATTTTGGACAAAATTTATATAACTGGTTTTTAAGCAACGCCCAATCGCTTGTATTACTAGCGATCGTAGTGATTGGCTTGTACTTAGGTTTTAAACGTGAGTTTTCTAAACTCATTGGTTTTGTGATTATCGCACTGATTGCGGTTGGTTTGGTCTTTAATGCAGGTGGCGTGAAAGACGTATTACTTAACTTATTCAATCGGATCATTGGCGCATAAGGAGGTGCGAAGATGGAAATGCAAGTCTACGTTGCTAATCTTGGCAAATATAACGAAGGAGAACTAGTTGGTGATTGGTTCACCCCGCCGATTGATTATGAAGACATGGCAGAACGAATCGGCTTAAATGAAGAATATGAAGAGTACGTCATTCATGATTATGAACTCCCCTTTGAGATTAGCGAATATACACCAATTAGTGAAATTAACCGCCTATGTGAAATGATCGAAGAAATAGAAGGCACACCGATATATGATGAATTAAGTGAAATTCAAGGTATGTGGTTCAATTCTTTAGAAGAATTGTTGGAACATACTGACGATATTATTTGTTATACCGATTGCGATTCTATGGAAGATGTGGCTGCTTATTACATTGAAGAAACAGGCGTACTTGGAGAAGTACCAGCAAACCTACAAAACTATATTGACTATCAAGCTTTAGGTAGAGATATGGAATTTGAAGGTAATTATCTGGTTACTTCGCATGGCGTGTTTGAGTATTTATCATAATCCTCGTTATATAATATTGTGAAATAACACAATTTGTAAGATAATGTGAATATAAACTTTGATAAGGGGGATAGAAATTTGATTCAAAACATTAAAATTCACAATGTCGCTACGTATACAAATCTTGTTGAAATAAAGCCTAAGAAATTAAATTTTTTTTATGGAAGCAATGGAAGTGGAAAAACAACTATTTCAAAATTAATAGATTCTATGCCACTACCAGATGATTGTGAAATAAAAGTTAATCATAATGATGATGTTAAGACTCTCGTCTATAACAGAAAATTTGTCGAGGATAATTTTAAGCAATCTGAGAATTTGAAGGGAATTTTTACACTAGGACAAGATTCGATTGAACAGCAAGATAAATTGAAAATACTGCAAAACGAAAATAGTGATAAACAAGCGCTTATTGATACCAAAACTCAGACCATTCAAAAATTTAATGCTGAGATTGAAGGCAAAAAAAATGAACTTACAGAAAAGAGTTGGGCAATACAGCAGGCAATTGGTGAAAGTTTCAGCAAAGCACTTGTAGGATATCGAAATAGTAAGCAGAAATTTTCTGGGAAATGTTTGTCTGTTTACGAAAAATGGGACAAGAATAGCGTGATAGAATTAGAGGAGTTGAAAATAAGGTACGATGTTGCTTATTCTCGCAACAGTACAATTTATCCCCTATTTCCTCTGATTAATATTGATCAAAGTTTAACATACGAAACATCCGATTTACTCGAAAAAGTTATTACTGGTAGTACTGATTCACCAATTGGTTTGTTAATAAATGCACTTAAAAATAGCGACTGGATTAAACAAGGGCTACACTTCATGAATAAAGCTGATAATAAATGTCCTTTTTGCCAGCAAGGAATTGACGATGACTTAAAACGAGAAATTGAAGACTATTTTGATGAAGAATATGAAATAGATTGCCAAAAATTAAATATTTTCATTTCAGAATATGATGCTTATTTTTCACAAGTGCTATTCAGCGTCAAAGAAATTATTGAAACGGACATACCTATAATTGATGTGACTGATTTAGAAGTAAAATATCAGCTTTTGGATAGTTTATTGGCATTGAACCTCAAAGAATTAGATAAAAAGAAAAATTCCCCCTCTAATAAAATAATGTTAGATACCGCAAAAGAATTACTCGAAGAAATTAATAGTATAATAGGCACATTTAATAGAGCGATTAAGTCCAATAATGAAATTGTGAGAAATCGGGAGCAGGAAATGAAAAATTGCGCAAATTTACTTTGGGATTATATTGCTTCAGAATTGAAAATAGATATAGATGCCTATTTAACATTTTTGCGAGGGAAAGAAAAAGCAAAAGAATCGATTAATGGACAAATTGACACTCTAAAAAAAGAAATTACAGAAAGCAAAGAGCAAATGGTATCTATTGAGGATTCTTTAACAAGTGTAGCTCCCACCGTTACAGACATTAATAATTTACTGGAAAAATTTGATTTCAGAGGATTTAGTTTAAAAGAAAATGAACAACTTAAAGGAACTTATGAAATTGTAAGAGTAGACGGTACTAATGCTAAAGATACTCTTAGTGAAGGAGAATACAATTTCATTACATTCTTATATTTCTACCATCTTGTATATGGTAGTCAAGAAAAGACAGGTATTACATCTGAAAAAATCATTGTGATTGATGATCCTATTTCTAGCTTAGATAGTAATGTACTGTTTATTGTAAGTACATTAGTCAAAAATTTATTAAAGGATTGCTATAATAATGAAAATGGTATTCTACAAACATTCATTCTTACACACAATATATATTTCCATAAGGAAGTTACTTTTTTAGGTAGCAGAGCTAGTTACTCTCCAGATGAGGTACTATTTGGTATTATAAGAAAAAAGGATAATGTTTCAAGTTTTATTGAGTGTCCCGATAATCCTATAGAGTCAACTTATCAATTATTATGGAGAGAATTATCAGAAGATAATCTATCTACTGTTACTTCCTTTAACACTATGCGAAGAATATTAGAATATTATTTCAAAATCATTGGTGATGTAGATTATGAAAAATGTGTAGATGAGTTTGAGGGACAAGATAAGCTAGTATGCAAGTCTCTAGTTTCTTGTATAAATGATGGTTCCCATTTTATTAGTGATGATTTTGTTATTACTTTTGATTATGAAAGCGTTGATAAGTACAAAGATATTTTCAGATTGATATTTGAAAAATTGGGTCATGAACCACACTACAAAATGATGATGAAAATTTCAGATTGACAAATGAAGAGTCACAACTGTGGCTCTTTTTCTATGCAAAAAGAATGGATGTGATAATTTGAAAAAAATTAGAAGTTATACCAGTATTTGGTCTGTAGAAAAAGTGCTCTATGCCATCAATGATCTACAACTACCCTTCCCTATTACCTTTACACAAATGACGTGGTTTGTGGTGTCATTACTGATGGTGATCCTCTTTGGTAATATACCACCTCTGTCTTTCATTGACGGGGCATTACTAAAATACGTAGGACTACCAGCAGCACTGACATGGGTTATGAGCCAGAAAACCTTTGATGGAAAAAAGCCTTATGGATTCTTAAAATCAATCCTCAGTTATTGGCTTCGTCCCAAGGTCACCTGTGCTGGAAAAACAGTGAAACTACAAAATCAGAAACTCAATGAAGCCATTACGATCGTTAGGAGTGAACTATACTATGGCATATCCAATTAAATATATTGAAGACAATTTAGTGTTCAATCATGATGGCGAATGTTTTGCTTACTATGAGCTGATTCCTTATAATTACAGCTTTTTAAGTCCTGATGAGAAATACCAAGTACATGATAACTTTCGTCAGTTAATCGCTCAGAATCGTGATGGTAAAATCCATGCTTTACAACTAGCGACAGAAGCCAGTATCCGAGCCACACAAGAAAGGTCAAAAGCCGAAGTCACCGGACGCCTAAAAGAGGTCGCCCATAAAAAAATAGACGAACAAACCGAAGCGTTAGTTTCTATGATTGGCAACAATCAAGTAAACTATCGCTTTTTTATTGGCTTTAAGCTGCTTTTAACGGAACAAGAACTTTCCCTAAAAAATGTACAGTCTAGTATCAAAACTGCTTTTCTAGACTTCTTAAATGGTGTTAATCACAAATTAATGGGCGATTTTGTTTCAATGCCTAAAGCAGAGATTGACCGTTTTGCGAAAATGGAAAAACTTTTAGCGAGTAAAATTTCTCGTCGCTTTAAAGCACGCGCATTAGATAAAAATGATTTCGGCTATCTCATTGAGCATCTTTATGGCAATCAAGGCACCCCCTTTGAAGAGTATGATTATCATTTACCTAAACGGTATCGGGATAAAGAAGTGCTCGTAAAGAAATACGATCTATTGAAACCAACTCGCTGTCTCATTGAAGAAAAACAGCGCTACTTGAAGTTGGAACATGAGGACAGCGTTACCTATGCTGCTTACTTTACCATCAACTCGATTGTTGGTGAGCTGGACTTTCCCAGTAGTGAAATTTTTTATTACCAGCAACAACAATTTACCTTTCCGATTGATACCAGCATGAATGTAGAAATTGTGGCAAATAAAAAGGCTTTATCGACGGTTCGCAACAAGAAAAAGGAACTAAAGGATTTAGATAGCCACGCATGGGAAAGTGACAATGAAACCAGCACTAATGTAGTAGATGCCTTGGAATCAGTCAATGAACTAGAAGCAACCTTAGATCAAAGCAAAGAAGCCATGTATAAATTGAGTTATGTGGTACGTGTGACCGCGAAAGACCTGGATGAATTGAAACGCCGTTGTGATGAAGTCAAAGACTTTTACGACGATTTGAGTATTAAATTGGTTCGCCCGTTTGGCGATATGCTGGGCTTGCATGGCGAATTTATCCCTGCTTCTAAACGCTATATCAATGATTATATTCAGTATGTCACTTCGGATTTTTTGGCTGGACTTGGTTTTGGAGCGACACAAATGCTTGGGGAAAATGAAGGAATTTATGTCGGCTATAATCTCGATACTGGACGCAATGTGTATCTAAAACCAAACCTTGCCAGTCAAGGCGTGAAAGGTTCCGTGACGAATGCCCTTGCGGCGGCTTTCCTTGGCTCTCTTGGCGGCGGAAAATCATTCTCTAATAACATGCTGGTTTACTACGCTGTGCTCTTTGGTGGTCAAGCCGTGATTGTTGATCCCAAAGCTGAACGTGGTAATTGGAAAGATACTTTACCGGAAATTGCCCATGAAATTAATATTGTTAATTTAACAAGCGAAGAAAAAAATAAAGGGTTACTTGATCCTTATGTCATTTTAAAACGCAAGAAAGATGCCGAAAGTTTAGCGATCGACATACTCACATTTTTAACTGGAATATCCAGTCGTGATAGTGAGAAGTTCCCTGTTTTACGAAAAGCGATTCGAGCAGTAACGCAAAGCAAGCAACGCGGCTTATTATTGGTGATTGATAAATTACGTAAAGAAAATACAGCGATTAGTCAAAATATCGCCGATCATATTGAAAGCTTTGTAGATTATGATTTTGCCCAATTGCTCTTTAGTGATGGTACCGTGAAACAGTCTATTAGCCTTGAAAAGCAGCTAAATATTATTCAAGTAGCGGACTTGGTCTTACCTGACTCGGATACTGGCTTTGAGGAATACACAACTATGGAGCTGCTTAGTGTCGCCATGTTAATCGTGGTTAGCACCTTTGCCTTAGACTTTATTCACTCTGATTGCTCTATTTTTAAAATCGTAGACCTTGACGAAGCATGGAGCTTCTTACAAATTTCCCAAGGAAAGACCCTCTCCATGAAATTGGTTCGTGCTGGTCGAGCAATGAATGCAGGGGTCTATTTTGTGACCCAAAATGCTGGAGACTTACTAGATGAAAAAATGAAAAATAATATTGGGTTGAAGTTTGCCTTTCGCTCAACTGATTTGGTGGAAATCAAGAAAACATTGGAATTTTTCGGGGTGGATGCCGAAGATGAGACGAATCAGAAGCGCCTACGTGAGCTAGAAAATGGGCAATGCTTGATGTCTGATATTTACGGTCGGGTTGGGGTGATTCAGTTCCACCCTATTTTTGAAGAACTCTTGCACGCCTTTGACACGCGTCCACCAATCCGAAAAGAGGTGGAATAATGAAGCATCATGAAGAAAAGAAACAACAAATGCAACAAAAAAAGCAGGCTAAAAGACAAAAGAAGATTCAGAAGAAAGAAACGGTCAAGCAGCTACCGTCATATAAGAAAATAGTTCTTTATTCTACTATAGCTGTGATTGGATTTGTGGCAGTTATCATTATCCTTGCCTGTCTCGGAACAGTAGCATATGCGGCTGGGCTAGTGGATGATATCATCAACACCGCCAATGAGTATTCCAAATATGGACTGGATAACTACCAGCTTGATTTTTACGTTGATAATTCTTGGGGTTGGTTACCGTGGAATTGGTCTGATGGCTTGGGAAAAAGCGTCATGTATGGCTTATATGCCATTACGAATTTCATTTGGACAATTTCTCTGTACTTGTCCAATGCGACAGGTTACTTAATCCAAGAAGCCTACCAGTTAGATTTTATCAGTGATACCGCCAATGCAATTGGAAAGAACATGCAGACCCTTGCTGGGATCACTCAAAATGGCTTTTCCAGTTCGGGGTTTTATGTTGGTTTCCTACTGCTCTTTATTTTAATTCTAGGAATCTATGTCACGTATACTGGATTAATCAAACGTGAAACCACCAAAGCCCTTCAAGCAATGATGAATTTCTTGGTGGTCTTTCTTCTATCCTCTTCCTTTATTGCTTATGCGCCTAGTTATATTGAAAAGATCAATGATTTTTCCAAGGATATCAGTACCGCTAGTCTTGAAGTTGGCACTAAAATCGTCTTACCAAATAGTAGTAGTCAAGGTAAAGACAGCGTAGAAATGATTCGTGATAGTTTATTTGCGATCCAAGTCAAACAACCATGGTTACTTTTACAGTACGGTTCAACAGATGTGGATAAAGGCAGAGAAGAAAAGCTATTAGCCGTCAGTCCTAATACTAATAATGGCAAAGACCGTGAAACAATAGTCATTGATGAAATTGAAAACCAAGATAATGCCAATTTATCGATTGCCAAAGTTATTAACCGTTTAGGTACAGTATTCTTTTTAGTTGTGTTTAATAGTGGGATTTCTATTTTTGTTTTCTTATTAACTGGCATGATGATCTTTTCCCAAGTACTCTTTATCATTTTTGCCATGTTCTTACCGATTAGTTTTCTGCTAAGCATGATCCCTAGTTTTGACGGGATGGGCAAACGTGCCATTACAAAATTATTTAATGTGATCATGACTCGTGCTGGCTTAACCCTAGTGATTACCGTAGCCTTTAGTATCTCTTCTATGCTTTATTCATTAGCTGGTTCCACGCCTTTCTTCATGACCATGTTTTTACAGGTTGTTACTTTTGCAGGTATTTACTTTAAGCTAGGCGATATTATGAATTTGTTTGCTTTACAAAGCAACGATTTCCAAGGCATGAGTAGGCAGCTACTTAGAAGACCACGTATGTTTATGACCCGTCAAAGTCGCCGACTTCAACGTACTATGCGGCAAGTCATGCATGGAAGTACGCGACAGGCATCAACGAAAGCTACGACCAACGGAACACCGGTACAAACGAACTCAGCTCTTCATAAACGAAACAATCAAAACAGGCAACAAAACGCAACTCCTCCAAATGATTCTAAGCATAAGCAGCAAAATTTAGGGGCAAAAACAGGGGCAGCCGTTGGCAATGTGCTAGATACAAAAAATCGAGCATTCAACAAGGCAACAAAACTAAAAGACACGATCAAAGACGCACCAACCAATGCGAAATATGCCATCTATCAAGGACAACGTGAGTTAGTGCGGAATGCCGCTGATTTTTCATCAACCCTAAATGACACCAGAACGCAAAAACAAACCGAACGAGAACTGCAGCGACACCAGCGACAAGCAACCATTACCCAACGACGATTAGAGATGGAAAAAGCCAAACAAGCAAGGCTGCAACCAGAACAACCGGTTAATACTGTACCAAAAAACCCAGCACACAAGCGACCCATGACAGCTAATCCGGCTAACCTAGCACCGGGATTGAAACCAAGCAATGTTCCAAGGAAAACGCCAAAAGCTTCCGAAAACCTTAGACCAGCTGTTAATCCTGTCGCGCCTAAAAAACCGTTCGCTTTACTGAAACCCGAAAAACGACTAGCACTACCAGAACCGAAGCCACCAAGACCTGCAACAATAGAAAAAAATACGGTGGTACCACTGGAACCAAAAACAACAAGACCCGCAACTACAACAAACAAGAAGCCTACACCAGCAGAACCAAACATACAAAGAACAATCACGGTACCCAAAAATACTGCTCCAACGAGCAACACACAACGTCTCTCTTCACAAAAACAACAAACAGTAACAACGAAACATTCGGCAAATAAAACGAAGAAAAGACAAAAGAATAAACCGAGGTCGAAGCTATGAAAGTACGTTATATGGCTATCATGGGTGTCGTCTGCTCGCTGTTCTTTAGCTTGTTATTGTTCTTTGTAGTAATTACAGCAGATTCCGAAGATCGCACAGCCAACCAAACAGCAGTAACTGGCGGTTTGAATGTTTCTCCCGAAGTATTAAAGCACAAAGCATTGGTTGAAAAATATTGTAAAGAATACGAAATTGAGGAATACGTGACTACTATTTTATCCATCATGCAAGTGGAATCCGGCGGTACTGCGGTGGATGTGATGCAAAGTTCAGAATCGTTGGGATTGCCACCAAATAGCCTAAGCACTGAGGAATCCATTAAACAAGGTTGTAAGTATTTTAGTGAGCTATTAGCTACTGCTGAGAAACTTGGCTGTGATTCCGATTCAGTGATTCAAAGCTATAACTACGGCGGTGGCTTCTTACCTTACGTGGCAGCGCATAGCAAAAAATACACTTATGAACTGGCAGAAAGTTTTTCAAAGGAAAAAGCTGGTGGTAAGAAGGTGACTTATACCAATCCAATCGCCATTCCGATTAATGGCGGTTGGCGCTTTGCTTACGGCAATCAATTCTACGTCTTATTGGTTAAGCAATATTTGTCCCCTGCTCACTTTGACAATAAGACGGTACAAACCATTATGGACGAAGCTCTGAAATATGAAGGCTTCCCTTATGTCTTTGGCGGTTCCTCACCAAGTACTAGTTTCGATTGTTCCGGTTTGGTGCAATGGTGTTATGCCAAAGCTGGCATTCAACTCCCGCGCACAGCCCAAGCCCAATATGACGCAACCACCCATATTTCATTATCCGAAGCGAAAGCTGGGGACTTGGTCTTTTTTCATTCGACTTATAATGCTGGGGAGTATGTCACTCATGTAGGGATCTATGTGGGAAATAATCGGATGTATAACGCTGGCGATCCAATTGGTTATGCCGGTTTGACAGACAGTTATTGGCAATCCCATTTGATTGGAGCAGGTCGGGTTATTCATAATTAAGAGAGGATTAGATGAAATGAAAATAAAAATCGAACGAACGGAAAAGCAACCAAAACCGAATAAGCAACAGAAAAAATCTACGATTAAGGTAGGCACGCATAAAAAGCTAACACTTGTTTTATGGTTTGTATTGATTGGTAGTGTCAGCTTCGGTATCTATAAGAATTTTACAGCCATCGATCGGCACACTGTGCACGAAAAAGAAGTGATTGAAACAAAGATAGTAGATACGAACCGGATTGAAAGTTTTGTGACGGCTTTTGCGACGGATTATTATACTTGGCAACAAGATCAAGCCGCTATTGATCGTAGAAATGAGCAATTAAAAAACTACCTTACCGAAGAGCTACAACAACTCAATCTGGAAATGGTACGTTCCGATATTCCTACCAGCGCTACCGTTCAACGTGTACAGATTTGGAGCGTCATGCAAGCCGATGATAAGGAGTATGACGTACTCTTTTCAGTAGAGCAACAGATAACAGAGGACAAGAAAGAAACTACTATCACTTCTACTTACAGCGTCCAAGTTTATATGGATAAGAATAGAAATCTAGTAATCACAAAGAATCCGACCATGGATAGTCAACCCAAGAAATCAACCTATCAACCAAAATCACTTGAAAGTGACGGTACCGTAGATGCTAGACTAACGACTGAACTCAATAGTTTTCTTGAAACATTCTTTAAGTTGTACCCAACAGCAACTGAAAAAGAACTAGCTTATTATGTCAGCAATGACGCGTTACCAGTGATTCAGAAGAACTATGTCTTTGCGGAACTAGTTAACCCAATTTACTCTAAAAAAGATAAACAGATTTTTGCAAGTATCACTGTGAAATACTTAAATCAAGATACTAAGACTACTCACCTTGCGCAATATGAGTTAATCCTTAAAAAGCAAGACAATTGGAAAATTATTAGGTAATTATCAGAACACCTCATTTACAGAAATATGGCAAATGAGGTGTTTTGTCACATTTTTTGATTACGCGCATTTAAGAATTTAGATTAAACAATCTTGCCCTTCTATACCCAACATATTTAGTGAAATAAATAGTAGCGTAGTGTGTATACTCAAATCAAACATTTCAGTTGTTTTTTTGATATTCATCGAATTTCCTCCGCTTTGTCACCATCATAACAAACCTTGGTCTTAGCTCCAGAGCAAGTGTTCTGTGGAAATTATTTGTCTATCATATTAAATCTATCACAAGATAAAACGCTTATACTTTAGAATAGATTGTAAGTTTTCGTTTTTGCTCCATCAAAAAGTATGTCGATCCATCGTATTGTTATATATATCTAATTTAAAGATACGATTTTTTACATTTTAATATTCATTATGCTTGAATAATGCTAAAATAAAAAAACGAAGAGTACCAGGCGCAGTCCAGAAAAACTTCCCCAAGTTTTCTGTGCCAGTACTCTTCTTAGATTAATGCATGTTGCTTACTCAGCCTACGTTATAAAATCTTTTTTTGCAAGCAATATACGCCACTGTACTAATTATGATTATTTGTCTTTTGTTTATCTAAAATCAGCAAATCACTGATATATTAACGTGTCAAGGTGTAGAAATAGTATTAATTGATCAAGCAGCGGTGCATAAATAATACTTAGGAATCCCTTACGTTTTTTCTGTTTTTACTTTTGTCTTCTTTAAAGTGCTATACTGGATAAGTACCATGAAAGTAGGTGTTCAAATATGAATACTAATTTTTACCCAGTTGAAGTTTTTAGTTCAGACTATCGTTTATATTCGTCAAAAGCAAAAACAAGTTTGTATGATTTTCAATCCAGACCGCCTTTGATCACCTCATTTGCCGTGTTAAATTTGAAAGAGTTGCGCAATATTCAACTCAAGTTATTTATTTACGATATTGATATCGAAAAATTTTCTACTTTAGAGGAAGCTAAATCTAGATGCAACTCTCTTATGTATAAATAATTTAACTAGCTGATTATAGCTAGTTTTTTTGTTTATCTATTTCTAATAAACTAAAACTAAACCCAAATGTTCATCGTTCATCCGCTTGATAAAAAGAAAAATCTAACGCTATACTTTTGATAATAGACTAAGAAGTTGATAGCTTTATCGAATGATACGAAAATATCTTCCGTCCGCTATTGGAGACTCGGATAAAATATATTTTTGGATGGTTCCTTTAAAGAGTTTTTCTCCTTCACAACAACTTTTTAAGGAAGTATACACCTTTTTCGAACCATCCAGATAATAAACAATGATCCCTTGAATCTGATTATAATTAATCGGTGAACGTCGAGTGCAAGAAAGCTGGTCTCCTAACAATTTCACCTGATTAACTATCACTGGGTCATTAAGCCAATCCTTGTTAAGTGTCAATTTTACAATTAACTGATGAATAGCTTCTTTTTGCATTTTATTCCTCCATTCAAAAAATCGACTATCTATTTACTTATAAATAGTAAATCATCATATACACTAAGAATGTTCTCCATTGATTTCAGTTACTCATTAAATTTTTATAATTTATAACTGTTCTTTCTGTAGTATTCGTCACTTCTGAATGTGATAAGCTTACAACTGCTGAATTACTGAGTAGTTTTATAATTGTTCCTGCTACTTGTTTTTTTCTATATTTAAATAAGACTTGTTGATCTTTATGAAATTCTTGTCCTTCTACTGAAGGTTCTTGTGGTTTCCATTGTGAAAAACTCATTCTCACCCCTCCTTTAAAGTATGAAAAAACCCGCCTCACACACGTTGAGACGAGTTTAAAAGATCCTTTTATGCTTTATATATATTAGCAGCTTGCAAGCCACGTTGACCTTCTTCAGTATCAAAAGTAACTGCTTGACCTTCATCTAAAGATTTAAATCCATCCGCTTGAATCGCTGAAAAATGAGCAAAGACATCTTGACCATCTTCTCCTGTAATGAACCCAAAACCTTTATCTGAATTAAACCATTTCACTGTACCTTTATTCATACTGTTTCCTCCTTGTGCATCTCTACGTATGCGTTTTGTTGCAATAAATGTTTGATTAGCAAAAGGAGAGTATAAATTTAAGTATAGAACTCTTAATACGTTTCAAAATATATCACTATAAGTAGTATACCACATAATTAGATAGGAATGTAGTTTTTTGGAAATAAGGTATTTTTCTAAAGTAAAGCTTAATGACATGAAATTTACGCCTGATGCACATGGCAATTTTTGTCTATCTAAGTATCTCTTAAAAGCTCTTCCTATATCTACATAATAATATTTCTTAACCCCCAAAAATAGAAGTAAACTAAATCTCCATACTTAAATGAATCACTAGTTTGCTCCTATTCTTTGGGATCAATCTTCGTTGAATTGTTTTTTAGCATGTCTGTTGTTAAATTCTTTAAGGTATCAAATTCACCCTGATACGTAGCAATTCTAACTACAAATTCTACAACTTCCTGATTTTCCATTTTTAGGGAATGGCCATTTAGCTTAAGAAAAACATATGCAGCTAAAAATGCTGTACGTTTGTTTGCATTATGAAATGGATGATTTTTGATCAGGTTTATTAATAGGACTGCTGCTTTGCTAAACCCATCATGATATAAATCTTTTTCAAAAATATGTTGTTTGGGTTCATTAACAGCCATACTCAACGCATTTTTATCACTGATACCAATTGTTTCCTGCGGTGAATAATTCTTTATTTGAATGACATTTAATTTTACTATATCTTTTTCACTTAAATAGATCATCTATCAACGAGTTCCTTAAATGCAGCATCACATTCAGATAGAGCTTGGTTCACATACATATCAATTTCAAGATCTAAATTGCTTTCTTCCTTCACGATCGCATCCATCATTTTGTCTTCATCAATAAAAATTGTATCTCCAGACTTCAAACCCTTTTGTAATAAACTTTCTTTTGATAAAGTTACAACTATTGAGTTACCTACTTCTCTAATCTTCCTTTTTTTAATATTCATATTATCAGCTCCCATATTATGTATACACCGTATATCCTAAACGCTCAAATATTTTTATTCTGTGTATAGTATCCCTTAGAAAGCACTGTGACAAAGACGAGTACTACTTTAATGCATATAATAAGTTGGAAAACAAAGTTGTTAAAGCTTAAAAAATTAGGAGGGAGACATTATGACAAAAATTGTAGATTTACAAGGTGATTCAAGAATCATGGGATCAATGAAACCGGACAGATTCGTGGCAGGTATTACTAAAATTGCTCGGTACCATTCAGCAACACCAAAAGGTGATGTGTGGGTATTTAAAAACCATTGGCGTAATTTAGGGTGAGGGAACTAGAGCCTACCATAAAGTTATTTTGCATAACGAATCAGTTCAATTGTTTTATTGGGATAACGTGATTAAAAAATGCGTAGGTGGATACGGTTGTTTAGCCATTGGACCGACAATAGACCGAAAACTGACATCTTATTAAGTAAGCGGACTTACAATTTTATAAAAAAAACCGCTTGAAAAAAAGTGAATGTGCATAGTTACCAAGAGTAAAATCTACAGTTCGAAATTAAGCTAATATAAATTGACAAAAAATGCTTGCTAATGATTTTTTTTTAATGTAGGGTTATTATGCAAGGTGTATTAAAAAAGAAGAGTACTAGGCTAGAAAGTTTGGGGAAGTTTTGGGGGAAGTCTTTCTATGCTTACCTAGCACTCTTCTTTTTTATCTTATCATTATTATTACATAATAGATATTATTAATTAAACTATCGTCCAATTTTTTTCTTACGACCAAATCCCTCTTATTCAGATTCGAACAGGAGGGATTTTATATTATCGTGGTTGGCTCTAAGCTAAAGATTTATGTGTTGTCCTCAAATGACGAACTATCGGTTGCATTTGTTTCTATATCTCCTTTCTCAATCCAATTTGACCACTACCTTGCCATTAGGATGACCATCTTTGACAAATGTTATAGCTTCGTTCACTTGTTCTAATGCGAACTCATGTGAATCAATTTTTGGTACGATATTTTCTTTTTCTACGATTTCTGATATTGCTCGTAATTGCTGCCCATTCGCTTGAACAAAAATAAAACAATACTCAACACCATGTTTCTTCGCTTTTTGATCTATCTTGGCGCCCGCTACTCCGAATACCCATTGTTTCCATTTTGGCATGTTTTGATTGATTGCAAATTGCTTATTTGGCCCTGCAATCAAACTAAGTAATTTCCCGCCAGATTTGATGATAGAAAGCTCCCGATCAATTTCTTTCGCGCCTAGCGTATCTATAACAAAATCAACTTTATCTAGAACTTCCCAATAGTTTTCTTTTTTATAATTTAAATATCGATCTGCACCTGCTTGGAGAATTCGTTCTTTTGCAGCTGCATTTCCTGATACAATGACATGTAACCCAAGATGTTTCGCAAGTGGCACTGCCATTTGCCCGAAGCTCCCTGAGCCACCAGAAATAAAAACAGATTGACCAGCTTGAACTTGTAATATTTCTGTCAATCCTTGATAAGCGGTAAGTCCAGTCAAAGGAACACCAGCCCCGGTAACAAAATCTAAATTCGTGGGTAAAAACCAAATTGCTGATTGATCGACTGCGACATATTCCGCAAATGCGCCAATTTTATCCACTGGTAATCTTGTATAGACTTTATCTCCTTTTTTAAAATTGGTTACTTCACTTCCGGCAGCTTCGATTATCCCCGTTAATTCATTTCCAAGTGTCAATGGTTTTGGGTAGTCTTGAATCAACTTTACAGCACCCGTAATATTTAAAGTTTCTAATGGATTGACTGCGGCCACTTTTACTTTAATTAGCACCTCATGCTTTGAAATTTTTGGAATTGGAATATCTGTAATTTTTACATCAATTGATTTGGAATAATGATTGATTTGCGCTGCTTTCATCTAAATTTCACTCTCCTATTAAAGAAACCACCAATATTTTTTTATTGATGTTTTCTTTTGTTGTCTAGTTCATTTCAGGATAATCGGCATAGCCAGCTTCTCCTTGGTTGACATAAAACGTATTTGGATTCGGTGAATTTAAGGGATACTCATTTTTTAATCGTTCCACTAGATCAGGATTCGCCAAAGAGATGACTCCTACCGAAACAAGATCAGCTAAATCATTCTCTAAATCACTCGCTATACTTGATAATGGGCGATATGGTCTGTTTACGATTAAAACACTGTCCCATAAATGGCTAATATCTTGTAAAAACGCTTCTTTTCCTACACATGCAGTGGATTAAATAGACGTTTACTCCATGAATTTCCACACCATCTGCTCCTGCTTCGATTGCTAAAGAGGCAGCATGACGGTACTCATCAATGATAGTAGGAATATCTTCTGTTTGTATGGCTTTCGGAACAGGAATATCTTGCATTCCTGTAAGTGTAAACATTTTTTCTTTAGGTGCGATTGCTGAAGGCGCGATTGCTTTTTTATGAGAGGGCAAGTTATCCGGGTGTGATATTCTCCCAACATACATTAATTGAATAAAAATTTTCCCACCTTTTGCATGGACTTCATCAATTACTGTCTTCCAAGCGTTGGCTTGTTCGATAGTATAAATTCCTGCGTATTAAGATAACCTTGACCTATTTCTGATGGTTGTACGCCTTCAGTAATAATCAATCCCATTGAAGTGCGTTGTCCGTAGTACTTTTCTGCGAATAATTTATCCATTTTGTTTTCTCCCTTATCTTATAATCCTTGTAATATTGGGTGAATTCCATCATTCAATACAAATTCGTTCTTTTCATTTACAATCCCTACGATATGATCACTTTCATATAGCTTGATCAAGAATTGTGCCATTTCCTTTGCTGTATGATACTGTTTCACACCCGTGCTATAGTCAAAACTATCAAGATTATTGGCTTTAGCAATAAATTCTGTTTCCGTGATTGCTGGTGCCAAAACTTTCGCTTTCAGTCGATGTCCTTGCAATTCTTTCGCTAAACCCTCGGTATAAACGCTAACATAATATTTTGTTGCCGAATAAATGGTATTACCTAATGCAAGTATATAACCCATAGCTGATGAAACATTGATTAATTGTGTATTTTCTTTATCGGCATATTCTTTTGCAAAAAGAGTAGACAAAATAGTTACTGCATCAATGTTTACTCGTAACATAGATTCTATTTTCAGGAGGTCTTCATTAATGATTAAACCCGAATCTCCTAAGCCTGCATTATTAATCCATGTTTCAATATTATAGGATTTCAAGTCTTCATATAACTCATAGACCTGTCCTCGATCAGATAAATCGCTACTTTTGAGAACAATGTTAAGTGTATTATCTTCAAAAAGAATCTTTTCCTTCAGTTCCTCTAATTTATCCATTCGTCTGGCTACTAATATCAAATTCTTTCCTTTTGCGGAAAATGCCAGAGCTGCTTCATAGCCAATTCCTGAACTAGCTCCTGTAATCACTGTAAATTCCATGTTTTGTGACTCCTTTAGAATATATTTTTTAGTGTTTGGTCAATAATTATATTTAATTTTTGAGAATCATTCGTTGTTTTTGCCAATACTCGAATACCAACTAATGCATTATGAAGATAGTATGCTAACGCTTGTATATTCGTATTTGGCGTCAGTTGTTTTTCCTCTTGCGCTTTCTCCAATATCTCAGAAATAATTTGAACTTCACGATCAAAATAATCTTGAACTTCTTTAGCTATACTAGGATCAATGTATGATAATTCGGTTGCAGAATTTACAATTAAGCATCCTGCCCTATTTTTCTCCGTCGAAAGAACGATTGAAAAAAGACTCTTTAAACGGTCATATCCTGATATGCTTACAGATAACGTTTTGTCTATTTTACGAGCAATCATTTCTTCATAGCGCTTTAGGGATAGAACAAATAGATTATGCTTATCGCCAAAAGTATCATAAATACTACGTCGATGAATCCCCATTGCATCGACTAAATCCTGTATCGAAGTAGCTTCATATCCATTTTCCCAAAAGACATCCATCGCTCGATCTAAAACTTCTTGAGTATCAAACTCCTTTGGTCTCCCCACATTATTAACTCCTTTGGTTATAATTTTTATTTGATCCATTATTTAGAACGACCATTCTAAAAATTATCTAAAAAAAGAAATCCTCTTCCCGAAATTACTAGAACGATCATTCTCAAAATAGCATAATTATTAAATTTTGCAAAGTATTTTGTTTAAAACGTTAAATAAGCTTAATTTACTGACCCTTGTAAAGTAAAAAGATTATTTTGCTTCTCATGTAACCTAATAAACTCTTTACACTAACATTATTCCCATACAATCCATTTGCTATTTTCCACCAATAGAGACATAATTCTGAAGGATATATTCCATCCGGATCAGTTAGAATAAGCTCTTCCTAGTCTATTCCTACCCACATTTAATAAAATAGTATAGTATCTTAAGTAATCAACCTACAAACAATTAATACGTTGCGAGAAAAATATCAGACTTGTTATATAAAGTTTTAACAGTAGCTTTTAAAACCATATAGAAAATAGTAAAGAACGGAACTAAACTGAATCATACATAAGCAAAAATACTTTCTAATTTCTTTCTATTTAAGCGCTTACTACCAATAAGGAGATATAAAAGGTTGAATATGTTATACTACATAAAAGGAAGTGATCGCATGATTTACAAGACTGTAATATGGTTAGTGCCAGAAAATAATAGTTATGTTGGCTTCCATGAAGAAAGAATCTCATTCGTCAATTTAAATACAGAGGAGCTTTCCAATTTATATATCATCACTCGTAGTTATAAGTATCAAGATGTATTGCGTAGAATTTTTGATGAAAATATGAATCATAACGATAATGATGTTAGGTTTTATTTCTACAAAGATGAATATCTTGCTGTTAGAGTTCTTGATTGATTCTTATTTTCAATTCTCAATAATTAAAAATACAAAAAAGAAAATGTTACTATAAAGACCGATTTTGCTCATTTATGAACAAAATACTAGCTTTCACTTTTTATTAATTTATTTTCAATAAATTTTGATTATTCTAAACAGCCTCTCCTCGAATACGCTTTTCAAAATCTACTATACCTTGGAATTAATTAATAGTAATCTGAGCACTAATGAAAGGAGACGATATTTAATGTACGTTGTAAAAGTATTGCATGGCTATATAACACCTGACGGGTACCGAACACTTTTTAAAAGCAAAGCAAGATTATTTCAATATAAATCTGAAGCAGAAGAATTTGCATCCAAGATAGGCGGAAGAGTAAATAAAGTAGAATAGCTGATTGGAAGTAGAGAAGTCATTTTTTCGCTTAAAAAAACTTTATATATTTCACTTGATTCACTCCACTTTATGTTAATATTTGCTTATTTTTACTTTTCTGATTAACCTAAACTATATTTACTATGTCTTCAGAACCAAAATTTTATGGAATATCAGACCTTCACCAGAATTAAATGACAGAACTGAAGCTATAGTACTTTCTCTTATATTAATTTTTTCAATAAGTTTAGGCTATTCTAGATTGATAGAGTTAATTTGTATCTCACAGTCAAATTAATGCTTCAATTGAAATTTGTCATAATTTCCTTTAAGCAGTGTTCGTTAAAGAGATGTATAATTAATACTCTGGTGCAGTATTCTAATTCTTCATTAGCTTTATCTGATTTATCATTTTATTTTAAAATTATACAAAGAGGTGACTTATGTTAAAAACAAAAATTGATATTGTCTCACTAATGAAAAATGTATCCATACAAGTGGCTGATTCTTTCGATAGTGCCTCAGTTATTGCAGAGTTCGAAACACCCATTGAAGTACTTGAGTTTTCAGAGAAAAAATTCAATTCTACATCCGAAGAATTCCTACATACCTTCCATAAAATTTTCCAGGATGCCTATGTTACAGAACTCATTAAACAATTAAAAGATCAAAATGTAAGTTTCAAATACCTCTCTTAAAAATCAATTGAAGTAATACCTATAAAAATGTCTAAAAAAATGACCATCTTGATGTTCACAAGTAATTTTTTAATTATTTGTAATGGATTTTTAAAAAATTAAGTTTTCTTAATTATTTGGTAATTAATCTCTTCTAAGGTTAAGTTGAGTAAGGGGCTGGTTTCAAAAGCTGATTTTTCTCCTTGGATAAATTATTTTCGTCATGCTCTGTCCCATTCCAGCCTTCATCTGGCGAGGAAAGCATCAAATTATTCCTCGCTAGTCAAATATTTATATAAATTTATTTGATATTCCTTCTGATAAGATAAGTCTTTTTCAGAAATTCCAAATATTCTTTGCTAAGTAATAAATTGAAAATAAGTACGTAATTATTAATACTATATTTACTTTTACATTTTTTGTATTTTCGATATAATTGGTTTCTTGTCAATCTACACCAATGCTATTTTCATTGTTCTTCCCTTAAATAAATCCTCCCCATCCTGATTGTTCGTTCATGTTTCTTCCGGTAGCTTCCCGATAAAATGAATTTTTTCATGAAGAATCATATTGATTAACTGATTTTCTGATCCAAGAAGTAATCCCCCAATGAATGCTTTATCTAATTCTAACAAAATTTGAATTTGTGCATTTAACGCAATATGGTTCCTCCATTTTCAAAAAAATTCCCTCATCTTTATAAACTTGTTTAAACTCTCGATATAATTCTTCATAGTACAAGTTAGTTTTTTGATATTTTTAAGAATTATCGTCATGAACAACTCTTTTTTAGAAGAAGCTAAATAGTCTCCCAGGCTATGAATAGTTTTCACTAACACCTTCTCTCCTATTTCCTTTTTTACAGGCAGTTTGCATGTTATCTTTATTTAAATAATTGCTCAATGGATAGAACACTTCATCTTGTGCTCGGTTCTGGGACAAACTCATATCGAAATGCAAGTGAGGACCGGTACTTATTTCCAGTAGTATTAAGGGGGACACTGATTGAAACGAGTGGATTCCTTTAATTATCAGAGGATTCAGATCAAATATTATTCTATACTTGTTATGTAATAAAATAGTTCAATTATGCTATAAAAAAGTGTTCAGAAACTAGTTTCTAAACACTTTTTTAACAGTTCCCTCATGTATATCTTCTTATTTCAGATTTGATTTTACTCAACATATCTTGCCGCCAAGAACGGTTTATATACTCCAACCAAAAGAAAGGCCTCTAGAGTATAAGAGTATACTCTAGTGACTTCCCAATAAACAAAAAATTTGAAAGCTTGTCTCTCTTAAGAACTTGCTTAAATTTCAGAATCATACCTATGATTAAACAATTCGATACTTGAGTTTACATTAAAAAAAGAGCGATCAGAGAAAAGTCTGTTTCTGATCACTCTCTACAAACTTTATTTATATATTTCCCCCTAAAATATACACTTCGCGGATCAACTCAGTTACTAAATATCCCCCTCGCTAGTCAGCAATTTGACATTTCGATGCTTGATTAACCCCACAGATTCACTCTTATCACTTGTGAATATTAATGTCTTAACCAGAAATATTTTCTGTCAGGTGATTATCTTCTGTATTTTCACCATAAGTTTTCCCAAAGCTTTCCATCATATTTATAATAGGTATAAAAGCTTGCCCTTTTTCTGTTAAAGAATACTCAACACGAGGAGGCACTTCGGGAAATACTTGTCGTTTCACAAGTCCATCAGCTTCTAATTCTCTGAGTTGCTTTGTGAGAGAACCTTGAGAAATATTCCATAAGAATTTTTTTATTTCACCATAACGATGCTTTTCTGATTTTAAAAACCATAATATTAAAGCTTTCCAACGTCCAGTCAATATGTTTTGTGTGTAGGCAATACCATATTTTTCTTTTTGATTCTCAATAAATTCCTTTTCAAAACCATTCTTACATAATTTTGCCATATTTCTTTTCGCCCCCTTTAGTACTTTTAAATGTACTACGGCATAAATAATAGCCTACTTTAAAAACTTAAGCAACAGATATATTATAGTGTCAGGACTTCGATAAAATAATCAATTATAAGTCTTTGGTATACAAATATTCTAATCGAAGGAAGGTTTTTATGGAAAACAGAGTAACAACACTACTTAATATCAAATACCCAATTATTTCTGCAGCAATGACATGGGTAACTTCAGCTGAGTTTGTAGCAGCTGTTTCAAATGCTGGCGGATTAGGAGTTCTAGGACCAAATGCAGGGCAAAATGAAACTTCGTCAACACCATTGGAGAATGCAGAAAATTTAAGAAAAGAAATTCGAAAAGTGAAGCAACTCACGGACAATCCATTTGCAGTAAATTACATTTTTCCTATGGGAGGTACAAGTGAAGATCCGTTTACTAGTGCTATATATGATGTCCTTATCGAAGAAAAAATTAAAATTGTTGTCGCTATAGGACAAGGTGTAGTACAACATGAAGTTGAGAGATTAAAGGAACAGAACATCACAATAATTTATAGAGACCTTAATCCAACGGTTGAAAAACTAATGGAAGCTGAAAAATCAGGCGTAGACGCATTAATTGTGACCGGCTATGAAGCAGGTGGACATATGAGTGAATTTAAAATTAGTACTCTTTCATTAGTACCACAAGTAACGAAAAAAGCAAGCCTTCCTATCATTGCTGCAGGTGGTATTATTGATGGAATTGGTGCTAAAGCTGTTTTTGATATGGGAGCAGAAGCGATTTACATGGGAACACGATTCATTGCTACTACAGAAAATCCTGCGAGCATTAGAGCTAAAAAAGCTATTTTAAGCGCTAAAAGTGAAGACTTTATTGAGTTTAAATCTGGAACAAGCCATTTAAGGACTTTACCAACCGAGGCCGGAAAAAAAGCACTCGAATTAATCAATTTAGGGAAAGCCGATGAAGCCTATCCGTATTACAAAAATGGTTTTAAATTAGGATTATTAAAAGGCGACTTGACCAATGGAACCATAAGTGTCTCAGAAGCAGCTGGTGGTATCACTGAAATTATATCTTGTGCAGAAGTCATTGATCAAATAATGAAACATTTAAAGTAATAGTAAAAACGTTCCTACCCAATACATGAAGCGAAATCCAAAAGTTAGATCAAAAATCTAACTTTTGGATGAAATAAAAAATTCAGTAGTTCTGTCCTAAATAATAGGATAACCCTCTCCTCGTTCATCTTTTTTACAACACAGCTTAAAAAGCCCTTAAAAATAAGAGCTTCCATCTTCACGCTATTTAATATTGAGGATAGCTATATAGCTAAACCAGATAAGATTTCATTCATTCGATAAAATCATGAGTAACTACTCGTATAGAGATTTGATTCAGGTCGCCATTAACTTTTTATAATTGATCACTGTCTTTTCAGAAGTATTCGTCACATTGGCGATTGATAAGGTGACAACTGCTGAATTGTTTAACAACTTTACAATTGTCCCAATTACTTGTTTTTTCCTAAACCTAAATGTGACTTGTTGATTTTTTTTAAAAGCCAATCCCTCGATGGATGGTTGTATTGGTTTCCACTGTCCAAAACTCATAATAATCTCCCCTTTTTAAATAGTAAAATTAAGTATTAAAAAAACCGTCTCAAACAGTTGAGACGGTTGAACAAATCGTTTATGCTGTGTAGATATTAGCAGCTTGCAAGCCGCGTTGACCTTCTTCAGTGTCAAAAGTAACTGCTTGACCTTCATCTAATGATTTAAAGCCATCGGCTTGAATTGCTGAAAAATGAGCAAAGACATCTTGACCATTCTCTCCGGTTATAAATCCAAAACCTTTATCTGCATTAAACCATTTTACTGTACCTTTATTCATACTATTTCCTCCTTGTGCATCACTACGTATGCGTTTTGTTGCAATAATTGTTTGATAAGCAAAAGGAGAGTATAAATTTCTGTATAGCACTCTTAATACATTTCAAAGTTTATCACTAAAGTCAGTATACCACACAAACCCTCTTGTTGCAACTTTACATAAATATATTATTTTTTTATAAACATATCGTGTACAATACACTGTTTTATATTTTATGTGCTATACTATCTATATAGAATTTCGCTATGAACGTTATCGTTACCTTTCGTCACTATCTGAGAAAGGAGAATGTATTATGACATTCACTAATAAAACGATTGATTATCGTGTTACTTTGGACACTAACTTAAACTTGTTTATTGTTTTTTCTAAAAATGATGAAACCAAAGTTGCAACTGGTACAACAATTGAAAATGCATTACATGAATTAGAAAAACTCGCATAAGGAGTGAAACCCTCTAATGTACTATCTTAATTCATACTAAAAGGACCCACTCGTTTCAATCAGTGGATCCCTTTTTTATTTTTTCGAATTAGTCAATTTTTTGAAGATAATCTCAAATGTTTTAAGTGTATCGATATCCATCTGGCACAACCATAGCAATAATGTTTTTTCCCTGTACGTCCAATTAATAAAGGGATAGGCGGATACCAACTTATTGTATCTGACCCGTTGAGCACTCGAAGCTATTCCCCAGCTTTTTTCAAAAAGCTCCTTTTCTTTCATAGATTATCTTCCTCCAAAATCCAATTGCCAAAAAATTCAGTAACGCCTCTTCCATAGTTTAAAGAGGTAGATTATGAGCGAACTCCTTTATGATATTCATTTTCCTATAATATAGGATATTTATCACCATCAACTAAATTCATTTTATCGTTTGTTGCTGAATTTTACTACTGTTCATAGACATAAGTTTCTGACACATTATAAAGTCAAATATACCAGCAATTCTTTGAAGGTGTCAAAAACTATTAAGTTTCTGCCCCCTTTAACTATTTTTTAAATTGCATATTAAATTTGATTTAGTTAGAAAAGGCCTCTCAAACTAAGGAGAGGTCTATAGTCTATTAAAAAGGAGCACAAAATTAAAATTAATAAACGACATCTCATAAACAATACATAACATCAGACTTAATCATTTACTTATTTACCTATATCTTTCGTCAATAATTTTTTATAGGTTCTCTCTATCAAAAAAGAGCCTAATGGTGCAAACACAAGAATTGCTATCACAGATACAGTTAAAATTGTTTGACCACCAGCTAATCCATATGAAAGTGGCACAGCACCAAGGGCTGCCTGGACTGTCGTTTTCGGTAAATATCCAATTCCACAAAAAAGTTTTTCTTTAGCATTCATATCTGTTGATTGTAGGCTAATCAAAATACCTAGATACCTTAGAATTGTACAGAAGAAAAGAACAGCTAATGCAGACAGAATCAAATTTAGATTGATAATTGATAAATCAATTGAAGCTCCAACCAAGACAAAGAGAAAAAGCTCCACAATGGACCATATTTTATCCAAAGAACGATTCATAGTTAATGCCAAATCATTGTTTTTGCTATATACGACCATCCCCATGATAATCAAAGCTAAAAGCCCTGAAAATGGAACTGTCGGGGCGATAGTCTCTACCCCTGCCAGGAAAAATGATAGACCTAGGAATAGTATGAATTTTGTAGTTTCTAGCAGTCTTATTTTGGCAGTAAGTGTAACAAACAGTAAGCCAATAAGATACCCTATAACCGCACCACTTATTATAGAAAGTGGAATTTGAGCAAATTCCATTACGTTGACTTCTCCACCTTGAGCGATCTTCAAAAAAGTAACAAACAAAACCATAACAAGAACATCATCAATCGAAGTACCCGCAATAATGATATGAGGGATTTTCTTCTCTACACCATATCCTTGCTTAATCAACACTATCATATAAGGAACACAAACTGCTGCAGCTACTGGAGCCAAAATACAACCTAGCAACGCTGATTCAATTAAGCTCAGTCCTAAGAAGAGTGGGCCTACGATCGTGGCAGCTAGAATTTCAAAAAGGGCTGGGACAAAACACATCAGAATGGCCGGTTTCCCTATTTGTTTTAAGTCCTTTATATCCATTGATAAACCAGCATTGGTTAACACAAGTATCAGAGCCATTTCCATCAAATCATCAGCAATCGCTAAAATACTACCATCAATTAAGTTAAATATAATCGGACCTAATAAAAAACCTGCAATAATCGTTCCAATTAAACCTGGTAATCGAAGTTTGGCGAAGATTCGATTAAACAATAAACCCGTCAATAAAATTAAAGATACACTAAATAACAATAAGCAACCTCTTTCTACACATATTTTATTTACTATCGAATCACTATTTTAACAGAACACATCAGCCGTAAAAATAGGCGTAAAAGACCTAATAACATGTGTCTAAGAGGTTCTAATTTTATTTACAAGAAATTCATTGCTTAATCATTTGAGGCGCGCTTACACACAAAAGCAACCGTTTTCATTTTGTGTTTATCGCGAATTTCACTTGCTATAAATTACATAACAAAATGTTTAACTATTTTTTTCAAATAAAAAAAGCACTCAGAATTAATATTATCCCAAGCGCTCTATAAAGCATGATTATTTTACGAGTGATTTCAAAATCTTTTAAGTTTCTGACACCATTCAAGATTTGTACTAATACTCATAAATCTAAATTTTAATTGAACAGTGAATAATTTATGGGTTTGTGAATACAAAAATAGAGATATACATATAAATTATGATATCTAAAGTGAGTGTTCAGAAAATCGTCATTTTCTGAACACTCTTCTCGTACTATAAAACCTAGGAAAATCCCAAGGTTACTTATATTTATAGTTAAAAAGCTATTTAACCTTGCTAAATAGCTTTTTATTCTTCGACAAATTTTATGGAGTCATTTAATAGATCTATGAGTTGTTGTTTTTGTTTTTTTGTCAATCGTCTTTCAGGAGCATTATGTTCAGGAACAGTACCAATGTTATAACGTACTTCCTGAGCACTATTAATAAATACAGTAAAAGGTACCGTCAAATCGCCCTCCCCTGTATATTTTTCAAAAAAAGTTTCTACCTTCCTTTTGTATTCATTACTAAATTCGTTTGATTTTGTATCTACAGTAAAAGCTTTCACATGATTTTTCTCAAGTTGATTATCTAAAATAGGAAGTAATTCTCTACACCAGGGACAATTCTCAAACCCAAAGTAATAGACTCCAGGTTCATGTTCAACTAACGAGTTTACAATTTCAGTAGCATCAATATGTTTCATATTTTGTGTATTATCATTATATTTTGGAAGTGAAACACTTCTATATGCGTAAAACCCTGCTAATATAAGAACAACGAGTATCCCTACTAAATAAATAATTTTCTTCATCTTTTCCTCCGTACTATATTTATCAATGACATCAATATTATTTCCCCGTCGTTGGTTATAGGAAAAAAGTTAATTATATTTGTTAAAAATAAAATACCTAATCCTCTTAAATCGGGTATTTCAAACACTAAAAATAACCCAATACTAGTTGTTACTATGGGTGCTGAAATGGCTATCACCATATTTTGAAGATCGTTATAATTGTTTTCATATGTTATACAAAAACAAGTCCAAGAAATATGAGTTCTGATATTTTTTCTTTTAAAAAATAAGGCAAACAATAGATGGCTTATTTCATGGATAAATGAAACGACTAGGAAGCTTATGATTAGTTTAATAAGAATTAAAACCATCGTATCAACTTTTCTTTTTCATAATGGAAAAAATGATATATGTTAACAGATTGATTACCAACAGTCCAAAAATAACTTTATAGGTAAGAGTGAAGGTGGTGTTTAACTCACTATTTGAGAATACAGTACTTATTTTCAAACCTAATAGAGTGGTTACACTTGTTGTTTCATTTATTTGAAATAATGTCATAAACCCAGTGATTATGAATAGGATTGCCCAAATAGTTGTTCCCCAAATTATACTTTTCTTTAAAATCATCGTATGCAATTCTCCTGTCTTATGATTACTAATAAAATCAAACTAGATATTATTAAAGCCAAAAATACAAATGCTGTATTATTAATTATGGTAATTACAAGAACACTTAAAATAATAGAAGTCAGAGTAGAAAATGTTTCATTAATGCTACTTGTTTGCTTTGGAAAAATCAGTCCCATAGATAAAGAAATATTAAACAAGGTCATACTAAATAAAACCATAACAATGTTCTCAATATCCACTACACAAGTTAAAATAATAGGGATAGCAAGTACAATATTCGTTACTTGGATCAATGTAAACTCTCTCAGAATTGAAATATTGTATCTTATTAAAGTATGTCGAAACCTGTAGTTAGCACTTGAGTACAAGATCCCATTAAAAGGTACTAATAGGTAAATATATATATTATAGGTTACGGCAGAGATACTTTTTACAAGAATAAGATTTGCTAAACTAATTGATATAACTAACAAAAAAACCATTAAAAGCTTTTTAGATCTAAAAAAAGACAGTATAGCAAAATTTTTAGTTTTAACTAAGTTAGGCATCCGAAAAAAATTTCCTCGTATAAACGTTTCATTATCACTGCCAATATTAAGTAAAAACACTATATTAACTACCATAAGAAACAGCATAATGAATAGAAAATAAAGTAGAGCTTCATTGGTAATAATAATCGCTGATGAAACTACAAATGTATCAATCTTGAATCTTAAATAGAACATATAGAAAACCGAATATACTGAAAAAAAGATATTCAATGTATAGATTCGTATTTTGTAAGAGGGAATAACAAAGAAAATTATGCTAAATATTAATTGGCACGTCAAGAAACCAACTAAGAAAACAATATGAGTAATAATAAAAAAAAGAATTAAACTGATTAAAGAAATGCTTATCATCGTTAGTGAAGGTAACATTACAATTAGTAAAACTTCAAAAATGATTAAACCTATAAGTACCTTAAACACTTTTTGAGAAATGGTAATTTCTCTATTTGAGAAAGGCAATTTTTTTATAGTAAAAAGCGTTACAGGACTCAAATTAAATGTAGAGTTGACAATCAGAAATACAAGTATACTTAAAATTAAAATCGTATTGGTAAAACTACTGATTAGGTATGTAATTGTTTCAAAATCAGCAGAGCTTGTTCCATTACTCAAAATTGCTGCTTGTTTTACATTCATATAAAAGTAAAGTACGTATAGAATGATAAATCCAGTTGATAACAGAACTCTATTTGCTTTTGTTTTAAAAAAACCTTGATTTGTTAGACCTTTGAAAGTTTCTGTGATAAAAAAATTAACAATCTTGAAAATATTTTTTAATGGTTGTAAACTTATCATCGATAACTCCTGTTTTTAAAATATAATTCTCAATATCATTCATACTAGATACTAATTTGAGTTCACCAGAATCAAGTATTCTAATATCATCGCTATATCTATTCATAGCATCTAATGAATGTGTGACTAATACAATTTTTTGATCATTCTTCAGAAAATCTATCAAGTTGTTCGTTAGGAGCTGGGTTTCTAGGTCCAAACCACTAATCAGTTCATCCGCAAAAATATATTTTACGTTCAATGAAAAAGAAGTAATGATCTGTAGCTTTTTTTTCATTCCAAAGGAGTAGGATTCAATTAATTGATCTATGGAATCTTCAAAATCATATAAATCAATTAATAAATGAAACATGGAAATATCATAATTTTTGTAAACGGAAAAAGTAAAATCACAAAACTCTCTCCCAGTCATATAGTCTGGTAGATAGAAGTCTGAGGGAATATATGTTATTGCACGTTTATAATTGACAGAGTCGCTGCTAATATCATCTATAAAAATCTTTCCTTCTTCAACCTCAATCATTCTATTCACAGCATTTAAGAATGTAGTTTTTCCACTGCCATTTAACCCTACAATCAAAGTAACTCCATTATCTGTAAATGAGGTAGATAAATCTTTAAAAACGAATTTATCTCCATATTTTTTGGTAAGTCCATTAATCCTTAGCATTTCAAACCTTCTTCTTATGAAGAACTATCTAATGGTCTTTAGATAGTCCTCCAAGATTATTTATTTTTTCTTACAGCCTATTCCCATTTCCCACACTTTAGGCCAGTTAAATTTAACATTACCATTAAAACTATAGCCTTTACTAGTACAATAAACAGCATAACCGATAAATGAAGCAAGAACCAGCAACGCGAAAACGCACCAGAACCATTGGTTTTTTAAGATTTTCGAGTATTTCATATTTAAAAGTGAAAGATAAGAATTTAGGGCATACGAATTAATAATAGTCATGATTGATTTCATCTCCTAAGATAATTTAATACGGAATTATGAAATTAAGATTTTTTAATTTATTGACAATAATTCTTTTTCGAAGCTTAAAATAAAGCTTAACTATGAATTAAAATGGGCTATTTCCACTTCCAAATAGCCCATTTATCCAACCATAAATTGTTGAACACAGTTAATCACCTCCTGAGATAAGATTTAAGAATAATTGTTATAAATATCCAAATCATGTTACATAATTCACAATAAAGATTATATTCTATAAAGGCTCCCAGAATTTATACGGACTATTTTTCCGTCCAATAAGTTGAAATTAATGATTAAATTGTTAAATTATTCGAATGCAGATAAACATAGTCATTTTGGATAATAATAAATAGTAAAAAAAACTATTTATTATTACAAGACATATGTGCAAAAATCGTTCACTTTCTGAATAGTTTTTATACATTCCAACGTGCGTAGTTCTATTGTTCAGACTTTGATTATGCTCAGCTTACTTGACCATTACGAATAATCTGTATATTAAAACTAACAAATCGAACGTTAGAGTATACTCTGGTGTCCCACAACAAATAAAAGAAGCACCCTTGTTCAAAAGGCTACTTCCTTTATTTTTATTTTGCTTTAAATTTTGAGTCATCATTTATAAGCGAACGTAAGAGATAATAGACACCTAAAAATAGAAAGAAAAATAAAGGTAATACACGTAGTAAAACAAATGGAGTTTCAAAAATAAATGCTTTCCAAAACCACATACCCTTCATTTCCCATAAACCTTGGGTGAAATACCATGATTTAATGTTTAAAATATTATTTAAACTCCATGAATTACTGCTAGAAAAAATATAAAAATACAATAAAAATATAGATCCATATGTGTAACCATATTTCACATATCTTTTCTTTACACTTTCTTGAGAATCAGTATCAGAAAATATCTCTCTTGTTACATCTGGATGTTCTTGCTGAAAGTACTGAGCGCCACCGGAACGACTGCCCTTTATTAATTTCCAACCACTATCAGAAAACAGTGTTACGTAATCTTCGTAATTTGTTTTCCTCATACTTTTTTCTCTAAAATCAATGCGTACATACGGAATGAACATTTCTTTACTAGCCATTTTTTCAAAAGTATACATAGGCACCAGAGAATTAACAGAAACTAACCTATATCCCTCTTCCTGTATAGAATTGATCCATTCTTCTTCTTTTTTCAAGGATAAGAAAATTCTAAATTTTTTCATGTTGTCCCCTCCTAATATCCAAATTCAGAAGATAGTTTAATCAGGCTTCTTAGACGTTCTATTTCTAGTTTTAAAACTTCTTCTCCTATATCAGTAATTTTGTAAACTCTTCTTCTTTTTTCCCTACTTGGAATTTCTTCTATCCAATTAAGCTTAAGCAAATTTTCAATCGCTCCATACATAGTTCCTGCTGCTACCTTAACTGCCCCTTCACTTAACTTATCAATTTCTTGAATAATAGCATATCCATGAGCGGGTGTAGTTAAAACTAAAAGAATATAAAAAGTTGTTTCAGTTAAAGGTAAATATGGATTTCTAGTCATATAAAGATACTCCTTATTTTACTATAGTTAAGTTATATACAGTTAAACTATATATAGCTTAACTGTATACAAAAAGAATGTCAAGCATAAGAAAAAGGTTTATTATTTTACTCTCTGTTGTCCCTTATTTTTATATCTAACTGATCCTAACTAACTGAGCTACTGAACGAGCCATAAAACGGGAGAACAAAAAAGGATCAAAAACTTTTAAGTTTCTGACACCTTCAAGATTTGTACTAATACTCATAAATCTAAATTTTAATTGAACAGTGAATAATTTATGAGTTTGTGAACACAAAAATAGAGATATACATATAAATTTTGATATCTAAAGAGAGTGTCCAGAAATTAATGAAGTGCTCCCCGTCAAGTAGACAGCTAAAAAACAAAAGTAAAACTATTCAGGAATCGAGTTGATTGATTCCTGTTTTTATACCGCTAGCTTCCTAAACTCGTTTGGTGCTAGTTCGTTCAATACTTTCGAATAGCGATAGTTATTGTAATAGCACATATAACTACGCACAGATTTCTTTAACTCCTCAAAGTTCTGATAGCGCTCTTGATAGAACTTCTCTTCTTTAAATGTGCCCCAAAAATGTTCGATCGGTTGATTATCCAGGCAGCGACCGACTCGGGACATGCTTTTGATGAACTTATATTTTGCTTCAAGTGACTTATAGTCATAAGAGGTGTATTGAAACCCGCGATCACTATGAATAAGCGGTCTTGCGCTAGGGTTCTTACACATGGCTTTTTTAACAGTATCCATGACAAGTGAATTACTATTGGAATGACCGAGCGCCCAAGAAACGATCGAACGATCATAAAGATCGATGATGGCACTCAAATAAGCCTTTCGACCATTACCGTATTCCAATTCAGTAATATCCGTACACCATTTTTGATTGGGCTTCTCAGCGGTAAATTTCCGGTTTAATACATTTTCAGCAACGTGTGCTTCCGTTGCTTTTATATAGGTCGGACGCTTTTTCTTGATCACTGCTTTGATTCCCAGTACTTTCATTAACCGGTAATAACGCTTCCGAGAATAGTGCTTCTTAAGTTTTATATTGAGCTGCATTCGAATTTGTCGATAACCGATCGCGCCTTTTTTACTGTCGTATTTCTTTTTTATCTCTTTGGCTAGTTTTCTGTTTTCAAGTTCCTTTTTAGAAGGATGCCACTTTAACCATTTATAGTAAGAAGAGCGTGCAATCCCAGCTAATTGACAGAGAGGAGTGATTGAATAGTGTTTTTCTTCATGCAGTTCTGAAATCGCTTGGTAGAGTTCAACGTTTCTCACTAACGTGAGGGTCGATTTCGTCGTTGAATCTCTTGTAACTTTTTTGCGAAGTCATTCTCCATTTCTAAATGCCTGTTTCGTGCTTCTAGTTCTTTTATTCTTAATTTTAGCCGTTCCTCTTCGGTTAAGAACTCACTTGATCTGTTTCGTCCACGGTTGTCTTTTAGTGCTTCTTCTCCGTGTCGTTGGTATTTTTTTACCCAAGAATACACTTGTTGGTATGAAACATCATATTTTTCAATCGCTTGCGCGTAATTCAGCTCGTTAGCGATTGTATATTGAACAATCTCAATGCGTTCTTGATAGGTCGTTTTACGTCCGTTTATCATGGTTTTGGGTACACTGCCTTTACTCGTAGATTTTAGCATTTCCCCATTAGTATAGCTTGAAATCCATTTTCTTAAAATAGTAGTCGAAGAAAGTTGAAACACTGCTGTTGCCTGCCGAAGAGATAGCTCTTCATTTATGACTGCTAGAACAGCGTTCCGTTTTAGATCACTCGTGTACCGTTTCCACGTTGTAGATTTTTTCAGTCCCTCGATTCCGTCATCATTATATTTACGAATCCAATCTTTTATTGTCGCCCAGGAAAGGGAATGCTTCTTGGCGATACTGTTCAAGCTATGGCGTCCATCCATCACTTCTGAAATGACTTGATATTTTTCTTCTGGAGAATAAAGGCTTTTCTTAGACATGCAAAAACTCCCTATAAAGTAGATTTGGAATTTTTGTTTTTTCTCTGTCTACTTTATAGGGAGCATATCATAAATTTCTGAACACTCTTTCTTATTCTTATCGATTACTTCTTTTACGTTTTTTAAATGCTACAAATACTAAAGTGACTAATAAAACTCCGACACTACTTAAAATCAGTTGTCCTTTAATCTGTTCTCCAGTTTTTGGCAAATAATTATTTGAATTGCCATTGTTCTTAGGATTATGCGATTTAGTACTGTATACGTACACGACTTCTTGTGCTTCTTCAGAGAAGGTTCCCGAAGCATTATCTGGCGTTTCTACTACATACCAGCCTGCGATCTCTTTCGCTTCACTTGTATAAGGTAACCCGACTTTCCCACTTAATACGGTTGGATCTGACAACTGATTCCCTTCGGAATCTTGGTACCTCACCGTAACAGCTGCCGCATCGCTGCGTTCATACACGTACACCACTTCTTGCACTTCCCCACTGAATGTACCACTGGCATTGCTTGGTGTTTCTACCACATACCAGCCTGCGATCTCTTTCGCTGTACTTTCATATGGCAGTCCAACTTTCCCGCTTAATACTGTTGGGTCTGACAACTGATTCCCTTCGGAATCTTGGTACTTCACCGTGACTGGTGCTGCATCACTTCGTTCATACACGTACACCACTTCTTGCGCTTCTTCACTGAGTGTGCCTGAAGCATTATCTGGGGTTTCTACCACGTACCAACCAGGGATCTCTTTGGCTTCGCTTGTGTATGGTAACCCGACTTTCCCGCTTAATACTGTTGGGTCTGACAACTGATTCCCTTCGGAATCTTGATATTTCACCGTGACTGGTGCTGCATCACTACGTTCATACACGTACACCACTTCTTGCACTTCCCCACTGAATGTACCACTGGCATTGCTTGGTGTTTCTACCACATACCAGCCTGCGATCTCTTTCGCTGTACTTTCATATGGCAGTCCAACTTTCCCGCTTAATACTGTTGGGTCTGACAACTGATTCCCTTCGGAATCTTGATACTTCACCGTGACTGGTGCTGCATCGCTGCGTTCATATACGTACACGACTTCTTGCGCTGTATCACTGAAGGTGCCTGAAGCATTATCTGGCGTTTCTGATACATACCAACCAGGGATCTCTTTGGCTTCGCTTGTATATGGCAACCCTACTTTTCCGCTTAATACGGTTGGGCCTGCCAACTGATTCCCTTCGGAATCTTGATACTTCACTGTGACTGGTGCTGCATCGCTGCGTTCATATACGTACACGACTTCTTGCGCTGTATCACTGAAGGTGCCTGAAGCATTATCTGGCGTTTCTGATACATACCAACCAGGGATCTCTTTGGCTTCGCTTGTATATGGCAACCCTACTTTTCCGCTTAATACGGTTGGGTCTGCCAATTGATTCCCTTCGGAATCTTGATACTTCACTGTGACTGGTGCTGCATCACTTCGTTCATATACGTACACGACTTCTTGCGCTGTATCACTGAAGGTGCCTGAAGCATTATCTGGCGTTTCTGATACATACCAACCAGGGATCTCTTTGGCTTCGCTTGTGTATGGTAACCCGACTTTTCCGCTTAATACTGTTGGGTCTGCCAATTGATTCCCTTCGGAATCTTGATACTTCACTGTGACTGGTGCTGCATCGCTGCGTTCATATACGTACACGACTTCTTGCGCTGTATCACTGAAGGTGCCTGAAGCATTATCTGGCGTTTCTGATACATACCAACCAGGGATCTCTTTGGCTTCGCTTGTATATGGCAACCCTACTTTTCCGCTTAATACGGTTGGGTCTGCCAATTGATTCCCTTCGGAATCTTGATACTTCACTGTGACTGGTGCTGCATCGCTGCGTTCATATACGTACACGACTTCTTGCGCTGTATCACTGAAGGTGCCTGAAGCATTATCTGGCGTTTCTGATACATACCAACCAGGGATCTCTTTGGCTTCGCTTGTATATGGCAACCCTACTTTTCCGCTTAATACAGTTGGGTCTGCCAACTGATTCCCTTCGGAATCTTGATACTTCACTGTGACTGGTGCTGCATCGCTACGTTCATATACATACACCACTTCTTGGGCTGTATCGCTGAAGGTTCCCGTCGGATTACCTTGAACTTCTTTTATGGTATACCCGTCTATTTCTAACTTATACTCTGGCGTTGTTGCATCAAAAGATTCACCAATATTACCGCTAATTTTTTGAGAAGGCTTCAATTCATTCCCTTCAGTATCAATATAACTCACCGTAACGTCTGCAGCAGCTTCTTGATGATTGATCGAAAATTGATGCAAATAGGTTCCTGAAGAAATGGCGTAAAAACTATACCCATCTGGTTGTGCATAGGATCCGGCAGGATTATTCAATCGTGCGTTATACTCCATTGTTTCGATACTTTCAAATTCACTTTGAGTAACCCCAGATACAGTAATCCCATCTTCTGTAATACTTAATCTTGAGGAGGATACCTGTACACCATTCAAATCAAAGTACGTCTGACTAGTACTACTAGATGTTGTAAAAGGAGGCTGATATCCATCAAAGTTTGTTAAACGATTAGGCATAATGGAAAACGGAACAAAAAATGATTGATTATCGGGGTCATAATTTAACTCTTTTGCAGATAGTGAAGTAATCGCATCATTTCTTCCCGTGTTTTGACCATAAGCAGCTAAGCTTGATAATTTCGGAAAATCATTTATAACGGTAAAATCTGTCACACCACATGTCTGAATTCTTAGCTCTGTTAGATTTGGTAATGCAACCAGAGGTGCAATAGTCGTAATATTCATATTGGACTCGAAACTAAGCGATTCTAGTCCTTTCATATTAACGATTTTAGAAAATACAGCATCGGTTACGTTTGCGGAACTAAGATTTAATCTAGTTAAATTGGCACCAAAGTTTGGTACATTGTTATCCGTCACATTAGCACCCATCAAATATACATAAACTAAGTTATTTAACGAAGTGAGAACGGAAAAGTCAGTAATTTGATTTTGGCCGCTCATATAAAATGATGATAGATTTGTTGCATATTCCAGGCCTGTCAAATCAGCAATAGCGGAATCTGCAGCGTAGATATAAAGAGTCTGAAGTTTGCTCATCTGTTCCTTTGTGATTTCGGATACATCTATACCTAAAGATTTAGCTACCACGGATTGTAATGTTGGATCTGGAAGCCAAGTTGCAAGCTCTTCTTGATCATTATTTACTGCGACCTCAGATGGATCTGTGGCACTTTGACTTGTCGTCTCATTTTCAACTTGGCTATTTCCCTGATCTTCACTATAAGACTCTGTGTTGTCCGAAGAGCTTTCCATAGTTGTTTCTTCCGTAGATTCATTATTATTTTCTGCCAAAGTATCGGAAGTTTCACTTGGCGTTGTTGAAGAATCCAACATTGTACTCGAATTATTCATATTTTCAGATTCTTCGCTCGTTGTTTGCGCTACATTTTCTTGTTGCTCATCTGCTCGAACATTCACAATTGGAGCAAAAAAAGAAGGTACTATTAAACTTGCCAAAGATATGTAGGAAAAAATTTTCTTTTTCATCTGCCATCTCCTTCTCGTTTTTTTTAACCACCGATTTTTATTAATTTGCATATCTGATTCATTATAACGATATTTCAATTTATAGTAAATGTTTTTTAATAATATAACTTTTAAACTAAATCATTTTACAATAATTCTTACCTTTGTTAAACCCCCTTTAGTTAATAGTAAACGATAGAATAAGTTGAAAAAATTCCCATGTAAAAGAGCTTCACTTAACAAATCATAATATTGGTGATCAAGCAGATCATCCAAGTGCATGTCTTTTTTATTACTCATGTCAAATAATCTTTTTATTTCTCTTTTGTAAAGTATTCTTTTGGTCAATGACGGTGTCATACAAAGATCGATTAATTTCAATTTGTTTTCTGCGAAACTGTCTGCCCACGCATTGGTCTCATGAGTCCGATCGTTGTTATCTGGTGTGCATGTGAAATAATGTTGTTCTTCAGATAGCACATTATCACTGCCAGCATAAAAGCTACAAAGAAGCTGTAAAGAAGTATTCCCAGAAAGTGCACTAATTTAAGCTAGTTGAGTTGGGAATTATAGATGCAGATACACTAATTTCTGAATTATCAATGCCTTCTGCTCTACATACTAGAGTTGAAGCTTTTGAGAGATTAGTAGCTGTTGAACGCTGGCTTCGTGTAGCTTTAAAAAAATAGAAAAAACGAAAGAAATTTAATGCTTGTTAACTTGTAGTTATTTTCTAAAAAAAGGAGGAATAAGATTGATGGGAAAAGTAAAAAGAGAGCTAAAAATTATTAGTAAAGATGATGGAGCAGTCGTTTTGGATAAAAGTAGAGGAATTTATTTTCAACTAAATGCTTCTGGAGTTGCTATGTTAAAAGGTTTGAGTAAAGGATTGACTGTAGAAGAATTAGCACTACAATTGGAAACCTCTTTTTCTCTAGATAAAGCTCAAGCAAAAGCAGATGCTGCTGAGTTTATGACTCTTTTAAAGGAGATGAAACTTGCATAATGAATATCCAACTTTTCCAGAACAAATAGATCCAGTACCTTTTAGTGCAAGATTTCTGGCTCGCTTGAGTTTAATACTGTCTGCACCGCTTTATCCTTTTCCATTGGCTTACTTTTTAGAAATATGATTGTTCCATTGATATTTCTAGTCCCCAAAATCTACAACCTTGGGAATTATCTAGCAGAAAGATGGTCTTGGGGAGAATATCTACCTGTTGCAGCAGGCAATTTTATTGTTGCTACACCAGGTAAATCTTATCCTCATGATCCTGTGAAAGGTATATTGATACTGCTTTTATGGATACTTTTTACTGTGCTAATAGTACTTTTTTCGTTTAATCGTAGCGACGTGGGAGGAAAATATTAATGATAAAAAATATTCTTCAAAGTGAAATAATCAAATTCTGCTCTTATAATTGGTGTTTGTTCGGGACGATTGGAACTATTTTAATAGCTCCTTTAATATTATTTTTTTCTGGAACTGAAAATGATCAATCTTTGGTAAACAATGAAATATTATTTATTAGTTTACGTAATTTATTTTTAAGCCAAGCGGGACTGGTTATAATAGCTGCTAGTTTCTTCGGTCAAGAATATTCAAATTCATATTTACGTAAAACCTTATTGACAATACCTGCTCGAATAAAACTCATTACTGCTAAGATATTTCTTCTAACAGCTATAGTATGGATTATTGGTTTATTTTCCAGTTTAGTTTGCTTAGGAGTTGCTATTATTCAATATAGCAGCTCTTTTACTCTCTCTTTAATTTTTAGAATTTTTGATTAAAGTTACTATTGCAATGTTAAGTTGGACGCTAATAACTTGGATTACAGTATTTTTGACCATCATTACCAAATCACAAATTTTACCGATTGCAATAATGTTCTCTCTTATTCTTGGATTAAGTCAAATGTTATTCGCAATGACTGCATTGCAAAATACCTACCTGATTTAGCAACCATGAATCTTTTTTTTACACCTCATACATCTACTTTATTAAATGGTTCTCAAGGTTTATTAGTTCAAGTTATCTGGTCCTTATTTCTTGGTCTGATTTCATTTGGATTGATTCAATATCGTGATGTTCGATGATTAGTTCATTGTTGTCTCACCTCTTCACTTTCCTTAAAGTACTACTATATAAAAACTATCAAAAATTAATTAATATTTTTTTGTTGTTATTAGATAGCATTAAAACCTCTTATTAATAAAGAGGTGATTATTTTGAATTTATTAGAAGAAAAAAGAACGCTGATGAAGCTTATAGTTGAATTAATCCATGGCCAGGCCTTAGCAATAAGTCACCGTCTGGCAATATCAATTTCTTTGATTGGAATGACGAGGGTATAAGTGATCATAGAGGAATTGTTGAAAAATTTGAACATAACACTGCCCACACTATTGAAAGCAATTTAGGAGATAAGGTTGTCAAACGAACTTATGAAAAGGACAGCTCTTATATTATAGGATATAGGACACCTTAACAAAAGATAGTTACAGCAGTTCATTAGTAACTTCCAACATCTATAATAAACTTGTCTTTCGAGCAATAAGAAAGGTCGAATTTTTTGAATTAGGTAGTGGAAAACACTCTGCTACATTCCAAAGCTTACTAAATTGCTGCCGGTACTCTTTATCAGTCCAAACATGAAAACCTAATGCTCTCATTGGAATTTTCACGAGTTTACCATTTGTTGTAAACGTTGGTGCAATCAAAATACCGTCAGGCTTTAAAACACGCTGAATATTCCGAAAAACAAGTTGGGTATCATCAACTAAGTGAATACCGTTTACAACAATGACGACATCAAAGGTGTTTTCTTGATAGGTTAGATCCGTCATATCTTGAATGCTAAAAGTCAGATTTTTAGCATTCGATTTTTGTTTGGCTTTTTCAATCATTACTTCCGAAAAATCACTTGCTTCAACATGCGCGCAATAAGGAGCAATTCGTGCAGCAATCATTCCCGTGCCTGTTGCTAATTCTAAAACGGAATCGTTCACTTGTATATTCTCTTTCATCAAATCAATAAGCGTATCATATTCAGCAGCATTACGACCCTGATTTTCATTATAGGTTCGAGCTATTCTATTCCAAAATTTAATTTTATTCATCGAATACATCTACTCCTTTATCACTAGTGTTAATTTGCAAAACAAATTTATAGGATGAAAAATTAGGCGGCACCTGCACTTTACAGTAGCAACTTGTAAAGTTAACAGACACAGCATAAGTAGCTTATTAAAAATAATATGTGAACTTCTCTTTTTATTTATGGGATTTGAATAACAACATTTCCTCGTTTGCGACCTGATTCTGTTCGAACATAAGCTTCTTTCATTTGCTCTAATGGATAGATGTGGTCAATAACTGCTTTAAGTTTTTGCTCCTGAGCCATTTGCAATAGCACAGTTAAATCCGCCACTGAGCCTCTTACTATTCCTTTTGAAATTGAAAAATATTTACCAGAAAGGCCTAAAGATTTTTTTGAACCATTCCCAACTACACCAACCGCATCGAAAACCACATCATATTCTTCAGCCTGTAATAATTCTTTGAAATTACTAGCGGTGTAATCAAGTACTCGATCGGCACCCAAGCTGGCTACTAAATGAAGATTTTTTTTACTGCAAACAGCAGTGACTTTAGCGCCAAAAATTTTAGCAATTTGAACCATCGAACTCCCAACCGCCCCAGAAGCTCCATAAACTAATAAATGTTGCCCCTTAATTATTTTGACTTTACGAATATAATGTAATGCCGCAAATCCCCCAAAAGCAAAAGTGGTGGCTTCTTCATAAGAAATCACATCAGGAATTTGAATAACAGCTCTCGTTGAAGGAAGTGCTATATATTGTGCGTGACCACCAAAACGCATGCCGGTTGAAGCGACTACACGATCGCCCACTTTAAAATTCATTACTTTTGCTCCAACTGCTTCAATATCTCCTGCGAAATCCGTTCCTAAAATCGGATTTCTTGGCCTTTTAAATCCGAACATCAGTCGAATTGGCAGTTTTCCATTACGAATCACACAATCTCCTGAAGCCACTGTAGTCGCGCGAATTCTTATTAAAATTTCATCCTCTTTAATCGTTGGTTTAGGCACTTCTTGAATTTGAAGTACTTCTGGTGAGCCATATCTCGTACAAATAACAGCTTTCATTTGATTAGGCATCTGTTCCCTCCTCATATTTAAATGATTAAATCTGTTCAATTCCTTTTATAATTAGTCGAATCGCAAAAGCAATTTCTCCAATTGATGAGCCAATCAAAAGAACAGCCGTAATTGCGCTAATAATTTTATTATCCAAAACAAAAATCTTTCGAAAGGTGTCGAAAAAATAACCAAAGCTAGCTAGGTAAAGTAAATAACCAAACAAGCTAGGCATTACTCCCGAAACAACGACTAAATAGCCTAACGCCAATAAACTCAACCCAAGAAAAATTTGGGAAAGATAAACCCCATATGCATGCCCTTGCTTTAACACATCTAACCAGTCACGAATTCTATCGTCTCCTAATTTTTCAATTAACGGAGCGTTAGTCATTAAATATAAACTAATCAATGGCAGGAATAAATTCACCCCTTGGATCGTTGCCATGCCTAATCTAGAAAAACTAACAATTGCTGGTAATGGTGAAGGAAAGTGTCGAAATAACTGAAATAGACAAGCAGCAATGACTATTTCAGTTAGAAAAATGAAACTATCACCTAGAATGCCATACCGAATCCAAAAAGTCATACCTTTGGCGGTTGGCAAAGATTGCGTTATAGCCATTTCAAAAATAGTTGAACCCGGTGTTGAAAAGACTAATAGAATAACGATTAAAACCAAAAATAAAATTCCAGTAATCTTCGGCAAATTGCTGAAAAAGTTTGGCTTAACCAACATTTCTAAATTCATAAAAGAACCCCTCCTTCGTTGATAGAGTGATCAAGAATATTCATTGCTTTATTCTAAATAAAATAGTTCTTCAACAGGTACTTCAAAAAATCGAGCGAATTTAAGTGCTAATTCAATACTGGGAAGAAATTTCCCATTTTCTATCGCGTTGATTGACTGTCTTGAAACACCGACCTGATCTGCAAGTTCTTGTTGTGTCAGCTTTTTCACTTCAGTACGATACTTTTTCAATTGAATAATTACTTTTTCTGTTTTCATAGATTACCCCGCATAATAGTAAGCTTTCGTCAGATTAATGGTTGCAATAAGTACAATGAAGCCTATTCTTAAAATCAAAATAATTTGCTCCTGAGCTGCTGTTAAAGCAAAGGCTGCCATTATTGCTATAAAAAATATAGATAACGCATAAGAAAAATTTCGAAGAATATTTTTATTAATTAGTTTTTCCCATTCGCCAATAACTTGGTTTTCCTTAGGCGTAAAGAATGAGATCAAAATATCTAAAATGATGGAACTAATCACAAGCGTACCAAGCATGATCAAAAATGTATAACCTATTATAGTTATTTCTGAATCTGGACAGTTACTAGAAATAGCTGCATCATACACCATTCCGACAAACCAACTAAGAAAAAATATTTTGATGATCTCTATTGTTACATACACTTTTTTTGTCATAATCGAACCTCTTCCGTGTCAAGTTTTGTTTACATTTATAACATAACAGTTAAAACCAACAGTGTCAAGTTCTGTTGACATCCAATTCATTTTACCGTGAACTATCCCATAGTGTTGTTTAACAAAAAAATCTGTAAATATCTCACTAAGAACCTTCGTGTAAACAACGCTTGACATATCTTTTTTTTAAAGGTATGATATCCATGACAACAACGCTTGACATAAGTATGACTGTGAATAGTAGTGCAAGAATAACATAACCAATTTTCTCATTTTAGACTTGTTCATATATTAAGGTATTATTCATTTTCTTAAAGGCGTCAGTTTTTAATTCTTTACCATCCTAGTTCTGACTTCTCTACCCATTTTTGCAGCTAAAAAAGTGATCTCAAATTTTAAAGTTTACGATTTATATACATGTTATACAAACCAAGGAAGCTATACTACTTTTGATTTTCTAATATGATGAGCATACCAATCTCAATCATGATGATATTTTTCTTTATGTTTTTGACTAACCTATTCCTTAAGAATAAGATATCAAAAAACAGTATGCTAGACTCTTTAAAAAACGTCAAATAACTGTATAGTATAGGAAAAAGTTCTGGTTTTGAATCAATAAATTCTTTCTTATTTTTAGTTTCAAAATGATTAGTCCCTCCTATTTAATTTATAGGAGGGATTTTTATGTTAGATAGACAAGAAGAGAAAAAGATCATTTATAAACTGATGAGGGATTTGATTGCTGAACGTAGAGAATTAAGCAAACAATATTATGATTTAAAAGAACGCTTGGACTCCTTAAATACTTTACCAAATGTGCCAAACATCAAGAAAGAACCAACAACTACTTCATCTTTGATAGAAAAAGAACAAATTCAAGAACGTGATGCCTTCCATCAAAAATATAAAAGCGCCCATTACCTTCCTTTTGATCGTGTTTCCAAAAATATTTTGTCGATTCTTAAGCAGAGTCCTGTTCCTCTCAGTAATAAACAAATTTTAGAAAAATTAAATACTGAATATGAACTTCATGTCACTTACCAAAACCTGTCCGCTAATATTCTACCGAAAATGCTAAAGGAACGATCTTTGCCGATTGAAAAGTCTTGTCGCGGTTACTGGCAATATCATTTGCCAAAACTATAGGAGGGTTGGGATATGAAAACTGAGTCAGAGATTACTTACATCTTTATTCGTTATGTCACAGTTACCCTCAAACGACAAGCAAATGCTTTTTATAAAAGAGAAGGACGTATTTTTTCAAATGAATCACAATTATTGATTGAATCAAAAGATACAACTGAACAGTTGCTGTTACAACAAACTAATCTTTCCATGCCAGATATTCTTTTAGAGAAAAAACTTTTAAATAAACATTTATATTTAAGTTTATTTCAATTAACAGATAAAGAGTTGTTTATTTTGAAAGAAAAGCACTTAAAGAAGCAATCAGATGCTGAAATTGGACGAAAACTTCATTGCAGTAGTCAAGCAATCTCTAAAAAAAAGCGAGCTATTTATTCCAAATTAAAAAATGTACTTTCTTCTTAATAAGTTATCAACAAATACGAGCACCTCCATCTCAAATTTATCTTTTATAAAGTAAAATTTAAGGTGGGATAATATGGGGCTTAAAAATCTTGTTCCTTTAATTCGGAAGGCTCAAAGTGGTGATCAGAATGCAATGCTTGAGCTATTACTAGAATTTGAACCATCTATTATTAAATACTCACGTCGCTACACTAATCAAATAAATGAGGACTGTTATCAAGAGTTAGTCGTTCAATTTATTATTGCTGTCCAATCATTTGATTTAAGTAAATATACTGGCGATTAAAAAAAGGCAACCAGCAATTATTCTTGAAATTTTGGTTTCAGAATGATTATTGGTTGCTATTTATTTAGTGAAGGCATAAAAGCCAAGTGTTCCTTGAAAACTAAATAGCTATTTTTGAATCACGTTCCCTGTCATTCGAGCTAAGTGCAAATACGCCACGATCTGATTTAGCGATAGATATTTAACACTAAACTTGACTTAGGTAGTCAAGTCGCCATGACAATGACAGAAAATAATGATACTTCCGTAAGGCTCGCCGTAAACTGGGGAGAGGTGAAATTCCTATGTGCTTTACCTAAAGCGATTCAAAAATCGACAAGATTTAATAGTGGTCAAACTTTCTTAATTGTTTTCTTAAGTGAGATTTTGACAAACTAACCTCCTCTAGAAAAAGAAACGTGAAAACGCTATAATTGGGTTATAGTATTTGATTCTAGCTCGTACTCTTTTATAACTATTTTTAGATTGGAGGTCAAAAAATCAATAATATGTAAATTTATCCATTAAATTATATAAAGGTGGAATGCCGAGTATGACCATTCCAAAAGATTCTTCACCGATCCTAGGCAGATATGTTAATCAAAAGACATTGATGAAAGAGCTGCACATAGGATTTGATACATTAAAGAAACTCCATCTCAACGGATTAGAGGCTATTGTAATTGGTAGACAACATCTGTATGATCTTGAGGAGTTAACAACTGTTTTAAATCAAATAAAAGTTGATTCCAAGCAATAGAAATTCTAGATAGTTATCAAAATCTTACTAAAAACAAACATATCCTAATCTAATTAATGAATTAGGAAGGAAGTCTTATATGTCTGTTTCTTTTAAGAAATACACCAAGCAAAATCAAAAATTTTGGAAATTCCAATGTTATCTTGGTACCAACGAATTTGGAGAAGAAATTCGTACAACTAGAAGTGGCTTCCAAACAAAAAAAGAAGCCCAACAAGTATACCGACAACTACAACTCGATTTTGATAAGAACACGCTAAAAATGAGTGGGAACATCACCTTTGAAGAACTCTATAAAGAGTTTATCGAACAGTACCGATTAAAAGTAAAACCTTCTACTATCATGATTACTAGACGAGCAATTGAAGATCACGCACTTGAGTATTTTGGCAACAAAAAGCTGAATGATATCACTGTCCGCTATTGTACTCAGGTGAATAGACGCTGGATACGAGATGGCTACAAACAGGCTTACTACTTTCGTCGAGCAGTTGCTCAAATCTTGCAATATGGTGTTCAACAAGAGCTTATTAATGAAAATCCTATGCGAAAAACCGAACCTATCAAACGACAAGAGATTGATGAAAATTTAGTAGCGACGGAAACCATGTCAGTCTATACTCCAAAAGAGTTGGCGATGTTTTTAGATTGCTGCAAAAAACATGGAAACAAGAAAATTGAAACTTATTTTCGAGTCCTATCCTATACAGGTGCTAGAAAATCAGAAATACTTGCTCTTGAATGGAATGACATTGACTTTGAAAATAGTAAGTTAACCATTTCAAAAACACTCGCAGAGGTTGAATTCGATCCGAAGTCTAAAAAAACACAAGTAGCCAGCCAAAGTGCAAAAACAAACGCTGGTAAACGAACCATTTCTATTGATTTAGAAACAATGAATCTATTAAAAGCATGGCGGAAACGACAACAACTGGAATTTAATATTCTTGGAATCAGAACATCTGCAAAACATCAATTAATATTCCCAAGTATAGAGAATGGCTTCTGTCGTCCTAGTCAGCCAAATGATTGGTATGATGTCATTGCTACGAAATATGGTCTAAAACGGATTACTCTTCATGAGTTTAGAAAGACACACGTTTCCCTTTGCGCAATGGCGAATATGAATTTAGAAGACATTATGTATCGTGTCGGTCATAAAGATTCTAAAATGACCCGTCAAGTTTATAACTACTTCTACCCTGAACGGGAAGAACGCAGTGCAGATCAATTCGCTCAATTCATCGAAAAGGAAAAATATCTCTTTTAATCTTTTTTGTAGTTAGTTTTGTAGTTAGTAGACTTTTCGAAAAAACAAAAACGCCAGAAACGCTTATATATCAACGTTTCTAGCGATAAAAATCGAATTACCCCACACTGCCTTCCATCTCATAACTAATCAACCGGTTCAATTCGACTGCGTATTCCATCGGTAATTCTTTGGTGAATGGTTCGACGAATCCCATGACGATCATTTCGGTTGCTTCGCTTTCGGAGAGGCCGCGGCTCATTAGGTAGTACAGTTGTTCTTCTGAGATTTTGGAGACTTTGGCTTCGTGTTCTAGGGACACTTGGCTGTTGTGGATCTCATTGAATGGGATGGTATCAGATTTCGATAGGTCATCCATGATGATGGTGTCACACTCGATATGGGAGATAGAGCCTGCGCTCTTCTTGCCGAAGGTGACTTGTCCACGGTAGTTTACTGCACCGCCATCTTTAGAAATTGATTTTGAGACGATGGAGCTGGAGGTGTTTGGTGCATTGTGAATCATTTTTGCACCAGTATCTTGGATTTGGTTGGCACCTGCAAAGGCAATGGAAAGCATCGTGCCTCGTGCGCCTTTGCCATCAAGATACACACTTGGGTATTTCATCGTTGTTTTGGCACCTAGGTTGCCATCGATCCATTCAACGGTAGCACCTTCTAAGGCTTTGGCCCGTTTGGTTACTAGGTTGTAGACGTTGTCTGACCAGTTTTGAATGGTGGTGTAGCGGCAGTAAGCGTCTTTTAGGGTAAAAATTTCAACGATGGCTGCGTGCAAACTATTGCTTGAATAGGTTGGGGCGGTACAGCCTTCGACGTAATGAACGCTGGCGCCTTCGTCAACGATGATCAATGTTCGTTCGAACTGACCGGTATTTTCGGCATTGATCCGGAAATAGGTTTGCAATGGCACATCGACACGAACGCCTTTTGGTACATAGATAAAGGTACCACCTGACCAAACGGCTGAGTTTAAAGCAGCAAGCTTGTTATCGGTTGGTGGGACTAATTTTGAAAAGTATTGTTTGAACAGCTCAGGGTATTCCTTCAAGGCTGAATCGGTATCGGTAAAGACGATGCCAAGTTTTTCAAACTCTTCTTTCATGTTGTGGTAAACGACTTCTGATTCGTATTGGGCAGAAGCGCCAGCCAGGTATGCCCGCTCGGCTTCTGGAATACCAATGCGCTCAAAGGTCTCTTTGATTTTTTCTGGTACGTCATCCCAATCACGGGCAGGACGATCACTTGGTTTTTGGTAATATTTGATGGCATCAAAATCGATGTCAGACAGATCCGGGCCCCAGTTTTGCATGGGCATCTTGTTGAAGGCTTCAAGAGACTTCAAGCGGAACTCAAGCATCCATTCTGGCTCTTGCTTGACCCGTGAGATTTCACGGACGATGTCTTCGGTCAATCCTTCGCCGGTACTAAAAACAGGCTGCACGTCATCGTGGAAGCCAAATTTATATTCTTCTAATTCGGGTACACCCATGGTTCTCACTCCTTTTGTAGTGCGGTTGTCTATTCGCTGGTTTCTTCAGTGTCAGATTCATTGGCGTGGCTGTGACTGACAGATGCTTGTGTACTGTCGGCAACAATGGCTTTTTCTAATGCTTTCCAAGCTAAGGTCGCACACTTGATGCGTGCAGGAAACTTCGCCACACCCCCAAGCATGGAAGCATCGCCTAAGCGATCGCTTTGGGGAATGTCGTTTCCTTGGACGAGTTCAGAAAACAAGCCTGATAGTTCACCAGCTTCTGCTAGTGTCTTACCGATAATCGCATCCCCCATCATGGATGCACTGGCGGTACTGATGGAACAGCCTTCGCCAGTAAACGCGATGTCTTTGATGGTGTCTCCTTCGACAGCGAGCTCCAAGTGGATCACGTCGCCACAGGTAGGGTTATTCAATTCGACTTTGTACGTTGAATCATCCAAGGTGCCCCGATGATGTGGGTGGCTGGAATGATCCAGAATGACTTGTCGATACAAATTATCTAATTTCGTTAGTGCCATGTTTGAAAAACTCCTTCGTCAGCTTGATGGCGTCAACCAGTCGATCGGCGTCCTCTCTTGTATTATACAGGTAAAAGCTGGCCCGTGCAGTCGCTGGGACTTGCAAATAGGTCAAGAGGGGTTGGGCACAATGATGACCTGCCCGTACCGCGATACCTTCCATGTCTAAAGCAGTAGAAACATCATGAGGATGGATGCCTGCTAGATTAAAGGCGATCACTCCCGTGCGTTTTGCTGCTTCTTGGGGGCCATAGATGGTCAAGCCTTCAATGGCTTGCAGTTTTGGCAAAACGTAAGCAGCTAAGTCTGCTTCATGGGCGTGGATGTTTTCTAAGCCGATTTCTGTTAAGTAATCCACCGCTGCACCTAAACCGATCGCACCGGCAATATTTGGTGTGCCCGCTTCAAATTTCCACGGCAGTTCTTTCCACGTGCTTTCTTGCAGATGGACAAAATCGATCATTTCACCGCCAAATTCGACGGGCTCCATCTGATCCAGCCATTGCCGCTTGCCGTATAAGACACCGATACCAGTTGGTCCGCACATTTTATGGCCAGAAAAGGCGTAGAAATCACAATCCAGTGCTTGGACATCAACTGCCATATGTGGAACAGCCTGAGCACCATCCACCACCATGACGGCTTGGTGCTGATGCGCCAATTTGGTTAGCTCCGCAATCGGATTGATCACGCCTAAAACATTGGAAACGTGCGCGATCGAAACGATGGCGGTTTTGTCTGTGATCTGTTTCTTGGCATCTTCCATGTCCAAGGTGCCTTCTGGTGTCAACTGGATATATTTCAAGGTAGCTTTTTTCCGAGCAGCTAATTGCTGCCAAGGGATGATATTGGAGTGATGTTCCATATAAGAAATCACGATTTCATCGCCTTTATTGACAAAACGGTCGCCGTAGCTGCGGGAGACCCAATTTAAACCAGTGGTCGTCCCTCGAGTAAACAGCACTTCCGCCGTCTCACTCGCATGGATAAAACGGCGAACCTTTTCTCGTGCGCCTTCATAGGAATGGGTCGCCCGTTCTGCGAGGGTATGAACCCCACGATGAACGTTGGCATTGTCTTGATGGTAATAATCGGTGATTGCCTGCAGCACCGCCTCTGGTTTTTGCGTAGTGGCGGCATTGTCGAGGTAGATCAATGGTTCGTCATTTACGAGCTGATCCAAGATGGGAAACGCTTGTTTCACTTTTTGGGCATCGATCATGCGAGCAACTTCCCTTCGATAACGGCAACCAATTCTTGTTGCACTTCTTTGACTGGGATCGCGGTCAAGACGGATCCTAAGAAACCACGAATCACCAAACGTTCCGCTTCTTCTTTGCGCAACCCACGACTCATCAAGTAGTACATTTCTTCTGGATCGACCCGTCCCACACTGGCTGCGTGTCCGGCTGTTACTTCGTGCTCATCGATCAAAAGGATTGGGTTAGCATCGCCACGAGCCTGGTCAGAAAGCATTAAGACTCGGCTTTCTTGTTGCGCGTCCGCCCCTTTGGCTCCTTTTAAAATGTGTCCGATACCGTTAAAGGTTAAGACGCCGCGTTCTCTGATAACGCCGTGTTGCAGGATATGACCAATGGAATGCGGTGCTTTGTTGGTTACGCGGGTATCGATCCCTTGTGTTTGGCGTCCAGCACTGATTGCGACCGCTTTGACTTCCGAATGCGCGCCTTCGCCTACAAGATCAGAATCAAAGTCTGCCACGACGTCGCCGTCATTCATGACTCCGATCGCCCAATCTACCATCGCATCTCGTAATACGTAGCCGCGACGATTCATATACGTAGTAATGTTGACACCTAACTGATCAATCGCAGAGAATTTGACCTTCGCGCCTGCTTTGGCAATTACTTCCACTACGATATTGCCTGACAGTTTTTTCGCTTGGTCGCCTTTGGTTTGGAAACGTTCCAAATAGCTGAACTCACTGTGCTCATCAGCAACGATCAAAATGTGTTTGAAGAAATGCGCTTGGCTATTGCCATTGTGGTAGAAAATCGCTTCAAGGGGTTCTTCGATCACCACGTTTTTTGGTACATACAAGAACATGCCGCTATTCATAAACGCCGCATGTGCTGCGGTCATTTTGTCTTCATCCATTGGCACTGCTTTGGTCATGTAGTATTGATTGACCAACTCTGGTACTTCTTTCATTGCTGTAAACAAGTCGGTAAAGATCACGCCTTTGTCGATCAACTCTTGCGGTAATTGCTCAAAGATGGTGGTGTCATCGAACTGAACGAGGGTCGGATGGTTATCCATCGCGTCAAAGGCGGGAACTGCGCCTGCCACTTCTTCTTCTGACAAAGCGTACTCACCAGCAAGTGCTTGTTCGTCGATATTGAACAATGGCCAACGCTCGTAACGCACCCGCTCGATTTTTGGAAACGCAAGTTCATCCACTTTCGCAAGGGCTGCTTGGCGTAATTCCAACATCCATTCAGGCTCTTCTTTTAACGCTGAAAAAACGTTGACTTGTTCAAGATAATCCTGTAATTTTGCCATTTACCTTGCCTCCTTACGCTTCTTCTTCTTTGTAGTCGATCCCTAACTCTTTACTGATCCCAGCATAGCCTTCTGCTTCTAGGCGTTTGGCTAAATCTGCCGAACCGGTCATCACGACACGGCCTTCCATCATGATATGAACCACGTCTGGTGTGATGTAGTTTAACAGACGTTGGTAATGGGTGATGATCAAAGCGCCAAAGCCTTCGCCGCGCATTTCATTGACGCCTTTTGCTACGACTTTCAAGGCATCAATATCTAGACCAGAGTCGATCTCATCCAAAATCGCAAAGGTTGGCTCTAGCATCAACAATTGTAAGATTTCATTTCGTTTCTTTTCTCCACCAGAGAAGCCTTCATTCAAATAGCGTTCCGCCATTTCTTCTGGCATATTCAATAAATCCATTTTTTCATCTAATTTTTTCAAGAAATCCATGACGGAGATTTTGTCGTCTTCGTCACGTTTGGCATTGATCGCTGCCCGCATAAATTCCGCATTGGTGATGCCTGGAATTTCACTTGGGTATTGCATCGCCAAGAACAGACCTAAACGAGCCCGTTCATCCACTTCCATTTCCAAGACATTTTCGCCGTCGAACAAAATTTCCCCTTCTGTCACTTCATAATTCGGGTTACCCATGATGGCAGCGGACAAGGTTGATTTCCCTGTACCGTTTGGTCCCATGATGGCATGGATCTCTCCAGTTTTTAACACTAAGTCAACGCCTTTTAAGATCTTTTTATCTTCGATTTGGACGTGTAGATTTTTAATTTCTAAAACTGACATTTCTTTCCCTCCAGTATCTTTTCTTTCTCACTATTTTAGACTAATTGAGAATGAACTTCAAACGCTATTCCCGACTTTTTTAAAATATTTCTAATCTGTACATTGGAATTATTATAAAGTATTACATAGAGATAGTACATGGTTATTGTTCAGAAAGTCGACTATTTTTGAAATTTTACTTTTATCTTTCCACTATCTTCTTTTCTCTATTGTTGAAACCTTGTATTCTTAGGAAATCAAAGTGAAGGACCCTCACTCGTTTTTTGTGAGGGTCCTTCACTTTTTCCATCCTGCTGTTTTTTTAACTATAATGGAAAATTAAAGTTCATCATAAAATGCTGTGCAACACTAATCAGTTCTTTTTTTGATAGTTTCCCTAAAATTTCAATCTTTCTACCGTCACGCTCGGAATAATCTAGCGTATAAACTTGCTTTGTATTTACTTTACTCCCAGGTTTCAATTTATCGTGTTGAATATCGACAAAGTAAGGACGCTTCCTATCTGTACTCGTTATTGGACAAACAATGATCAAATTTGAGGTGTAACTGTACTCATCCCTGCTGATGACTAAAGCAGGCCTGCGCTTTTTGATTTCACTCCTTTTCGAGGGATCAAAATCAATAAATACAAGAGTCCCTTGTTCGAGCCTATTCATCAAGCTGCCTGCCTTCAACAATAAAATCAGCAGCTAGCATATCTTCTTCATCAACAAATTCTTTCTCTTTCGCAGCTAAAAAATAATCATCGATCTGAGGAATCAAGGAAATCGTACCATCGTTTTCTTTGCTGATAAAGTAGGTCTTACCAGCAGGAATCTCAAACTTACTTGCTAGCGTGACCATTACCGCATTTCCTTGCTTTCTTGTTTTCACTGTATCTAAAACAATCACCTTTCCTTCATAACATATATAGTCCATTTCACCACGTAATTACTGTAATTACAAAATACAGCTAGGAGATCAGCCCCTTTTTTACTAGGTACTTTACTATACGCAAAATGCATCTGATCAATCATCAACAACGAAAGAGGACACGAAAAAATCTCGCATCCCCTACCTTCACTTCTGCTGTGCCCATTCTTCTCGCAAGATGCCATACTTGATGGAATCATAATAGGTGCCTTCCCAGAAACGGACTTTGCGGATCTGGGCTTCTTTGGTCATCCCTAGCTTTTCTCCTAGTTTCATCATGCGGTGATTGCCCGACCACGTGGTGTACCCGACTCGCTGGATATGAAGCTGTGATTCAAATAAATCATTGATCCACTGGCGAATTGCTTGGCTGCCAATGCCTTGATTCCAAAGGGAAGCATCATAGATAGATATCCCGAATTCCAACCACTGCTGCAAGGTATTGTCTTCCCAATAAGCGGTAGCGATCCCTACGATTCTTCCTTGATAGCTGATCGCTTTACGTAACGGGTTGTCGATACAGCTAGCGCCAAACCCCGTTCGAAATTCTTCCCACGTCAACACGGGGTCTTGGAAATACGGTCCGTCCCATTTTTTCCATTCTAAATCTGCCTTTGGTCCATAGCTGATCGACCAAAGTTCAGCAAGCATTTCTTCGGTAATCGGTTGAAGCGTGACTGTTTCTGCCATCTTCAAGCCCCCCTTTCTCCTAAAAAAAGTCGTCTCCTTAAACGGTTCTTCACGCATTGTGAATCGCCGTTTTTTTTGGTACAAGTGATTCATGTTTTGATTGACGATCAGTGCTTATTTCCCGAAAAGCTTTTGGAGAAACCCTTTTTTCTCAGAGACTTCCTTTGTTTCAGTCACCTGAAGCGGTCCAGTCTCCTTCACGACTTGCTGAAAGCCCCGATTGTCTTGCAGCAACAGACCGTTTAGTTCCAGGATCCCAGACAGACTGCCAATCATACGCCGCACTTCTCCTGCACTTTTGCCAAAAAAGCGCTGGTCGTCGTTTGCTTCGGCTTCTTCCAAAATGACCAGCAGCTGCTGGATGCTTTGATTTTGTTCACCTAAGACGTACGACAACTGGTCAACTTCCACTGTTGTAGTTGCCGCTGACGGTACTAAATCCGTTACGAGCTTTAAGCTATCTAAATAATCCTTTAATTCAAAAATGAACGTTTGTGCTGCTTCATTATTCATTAATTGGCTTTGACCCAATTCCCTTTGTAGCGCTTCCAATTCGCTTGAACGTTTAGAAAGTTCGCTTACGATCGTTTCTGTATCCATACGCCACCTCCTAATGACATTGTCCCGTTTTCTCTTGCATCCGTCAAGAATTCGTCAGATTTTTTTCTGCGGTTTTACCAATCACCCCTGACTATTGCTCCTGTTGGTACTTTGTCGGTGCACAGCCATAGCGCTTCGCAAAGAGCCGATTAAAATGGTTGATATTTTGGAACCCAGATTGAAACGCCGCCTCTCGAATCGTTAGTGTTTCGTTGCTGCGTAAATAAAAAAACTTTTGAAACCGAGCTTGCAATAAATCTTCTTTGGGCGTGGTATGAAAAAACTGTTGATAGAGCTTATAGAATTGGCTTTTACCGATGGAAAGCTCTCGGCTAAACTGGGAAAAATCCCATTGCTGCTCACAATTGACTAACATTTTCAACCGCATCGCTTGAAACAGTTGATAGTGTTCGTTTTGTGGTTGCGGGATGCTTTCTTCAAAATTGCGTTCAAGTAAGACCAATAGATTTGTCATATACGCCGCGATCAATTCTTCCGTGTGCCGTTGCGGCAACAATGATTCATGATTGATCTTTTGGATCAATTTGTTGATTTGTTGAATGTTTTTCGGCTGGAACAGTTGGTTGCAAGGGATCGCATAGGTTTCTTCGATCACCTGATCCGTTTGAAACTCAACAAAGCTATTAAAAAAATCTTCTTTGCCACGATAATCTTGATAGACGGTTGGAGGAAAAAGAATGCAGCTACCTTTTTCACTAGTTTCTTGATGACCATCTTCAAAAGTGAAAACCATTGGAGACAACGTCAACACGAAAAGATAATGCTTTAAGCCAGAGGGTCGATAAATATGATCGGAAACAGCATTGTGCATTTGAAATCCTGAATAGGTTACGTTCAACTTCTCACTCCTTCCTACTTGCCTTTAGTATAAAGAAAACGGACAAAACGTCAATAGAATAAGACAGAATGTAGTGTTTATTTTCATGGACTATCGCTACAATGAAAGAAAAGAAAGGGGTTGCAAATTTGAAGAAAACTACGATGTATTTAGACAAACGCTTTATTTTGGCACCAGTCGACGAACGGATCTACGGCTCTTTTGTGGAGCACTTAGGGCGCTGTGTGTACGAAGGGATCTATCAACCAGAAAGTCCTTTTGCCAATGAGCAAGGCTTTCGTCAAGATGTCGCTGCCTTGATCAAGCAGTTGAATGTGCCGATCGTCCGTTACCCAGGAGGCAACTTCGTCTCTGGGTATAAATGGGAAGATAGCGTCGGCCCTAAAGAGCAACGGCCAGCAAAAATCGATTTGGCCTGGCGGGTAATCGAAAGCAATCAGTTTGGCTTAAACGAATTTATGGATTGGACCAAAGAAGTCAATACGGCACCGATGATGGCGATCAATCTTGGGACACGAGGAATCGAAGCAGCGAAAAACTTGATTGAATACACCAATTTAAAAGGCGGCAGCTATTATAGTGATCTCCGTCGTACCCATGGGGTGGCCGATCCTCATGACATCAAACTTTGGTGTCTAGGCAATGAAATGGACGGCCCTTGGCAAGAAGGACATAAGACAGCCGATGAATACGGCCGTCTCGCAGAAGAAGCTGGCAAAGCGATGCGTCTGGTGGACCCAACGATAGAAACCGTTGCTTGTGGTAGTTCTTCTCTCACGATGCCGACCTTTGGCATGTGGGAAGATACAGTATTAAGTCATTGTTACGACCAAGTCGACTACATTTCCATGCACCAATATTATGGCAACCGTAACGGCGATAGCCAAGATTATCTAGCAAGCAATGTCGCAATGGATCAGTTCATCAGTCAAGTCGCAGCGATCTGTGATGCGGTGAAAGCCAAACGCCGAAGCAAGAAGACTATCAATATTTCCTTCGACGAATGGAACGTCTGGTATCACTCAAATGAACAGGATCAAAAAATCGAACCTTGGAGTCAACACCCACCACAATTAGAAGACGTCTATCACTTCGAAGATGCTTTACTCGTCGCAAGCATGATGATCACGATGCTTCATCACGCAGATCGCGTTAAAATCGCCTGCATGGCACAGCTGGTCAACGTGATCGCACCGATCATGACTTCCGATACTGCCGCTTGGAAACAAACGATTTTTTATCCCTATGAAATGATCAGCAACTATGGTCGCGGTCACGTGTTGCATAGCATCCTTCGAGGAGCTGATTTCGATAGCAGCCACGGAAAAGCTTCTTATGTGGATGCCATTGCGATCGAAAACGAAGATGACTATTTGACCTTTTTCTTGGTAAATAAGGATTTGCAGGATGCCAACGAATTCACTTGCGACTTGCGTCAATATGTTTCATTGCAAATCGCTACCCATCAAGTGTTGCACCACCCAGACTTGCATGCCGTCAATACCGAAGCAACCCCGAACAACGTTGTGCCCGTCAATGGAAAAACAGCGGAATTGAATGACGGCATTTTGCGTGTCGTCTTGGAAAAACAAAGCTTCCAGATGCTACGCTTGAAGAAAAACGGCAGCAAGTAACGAGCCTATCTGTTTGAGCAAAAAAGCAGCCGCCTTGGCGATACCCTGAAAAAATGAGACTTTTACGGAGTGGAGACATCCACTCCTTTTTTATGATCCCTCCCTGTTCGATTGCTGTTTTTCGCATTCTTAACTGATCTGGGCAAGGAAGCGGCAACTGCCAGCTTGCTTTCTCAAAAAAAATGAAACGACAAAAGAACACCCTGCGGCAGCTAAGATACCGCAGGGTGTTCTTGATTCATTGTTTAGCCGTTATAGGCATCAACGATGATTTGTTTCAATTCAGAGATTAGTGGTTCTTTTGGATTTGCTGTTGTACATTGGTCTTCGTAAGCCAATTCAGCCATGCGATCAACTGTTGTATCTAGTGTTTGTTGAGTGACGCCTTGCGCTTTCAAGCTCATGTCGATACCAACAGATTGTCCTAATTCGTAAACAGCTGTTGCCAATGCTTCAACCAATTCAGCCGTTGTTTTGCCTTTAAGGCCTAAGAATTTCGCAATGTCTGCGTAATCTGTATCGGCACGGAAGAAGTCATATTTAGGGAACATTGCATGTTTTTGTGGGTCTTTGGCATTGTAACGGATGATGTGCGGTAAAAGAATCGCATTTGTACGTCCGTGAGGAATACCATATTCACCACCGATTTTGTGAGCTACAGAGTGACAAATACCTAGGAATGCATTGGCGAAGGCCATACCTGCCATTGTTGAGGCATTATGCATTTTTTCGCGAGATTCCATATCAGGTGTTTTCACTGATTTTTCTAAGTAGTCAAAGACTAACTTGATTGCTTGTAAGCTCAATCCACGAGTGTAATCAGATGCCATTACTGACACATAAGATTCGATCGCATGAGTCAAAACGTCCATTCCAGTGTCTGCTGTAACAGACGCAGGTACTGACATTACGAATTGAGGGTCAACGATTGCTACATCTGGTGTCAATGCGTAATCAGCTAATGGGTACTTCACGTGTGTTTCACTGTCAGTGATAACCGCAAATGGTGTTACTTCAGAACCAGTACCAGACGTTGTTGGGATACAAACGAATTGCGTTTTTTCTGGTTTGTCGATCTTGTATGTCCGTTTACGGATATCTAAGAATTTTTGTTTCGCGCCGAAGAATGAAGTATCTGGGTGCTCATAGAACATCCACATGCCTTTGGCAGCATCCATTGCTGATCCACCACCAAGGGCGATCACTGTATCTGGTTTGAAATCAACCATCATTTTTGTTCCAGCGTAAACGGTGTTTGTTGATGGGTTTGGTTCTACGTCAGAGAAGACTTCGATTTTCACGTCATTTTTACGACGAGCAAGTACTTCACGAACCGTATCGCAATAGCCGAATTGAACCATACCAGGGTCACAAACGATCATGACACGTTCAACGTTTTCCATTTTCTCCAAGTACATTAGAGAGTTCTTTTCAAAGAAGATTTTTGGTGGCAATTTAAACCATTGCATATTATTTCTCCGTTTCGCTACAGTTTTCACGTTGATCAAGTTCACAGCAGAAACATTTCGTGATACAGAGTTTTTCCCGTATGAACCACAACCAAGTGTCAATGATGGAATCATTTCGTTGTAGATATTTCCGATACCACCTTCTGCAGATGGTGTGTTAACTAAGATACGGCAAGCTTTCATGCGTAGGCCGAAGGCTAATTGCAAGTCTTCGTTTTCAGTGTGGATCACCGCTGTATGGCCTAATCCGCCTAAATCAAGCATTGCTTCACATTTTTCGAACGCGTCTTCTGTGTTGTTTGCTTTGATCATTGCTAAAACTGGAGAAAGTTTTTCTCTTGATAGTGGGTAATCAGCACCGACACCGTCAAGTTCAGCGATCAATAATTTTGTTCCTTCTGGTACGTTGATGCCTGCTAATTTCGCGATATCCATTGCTGAATGACCAACGATTGCTGGATTTACGGCATATTTCCCTTCGTTCATCACGGCATCTTCAAGTTTTTGTAATTCTTTTGCTTTTACAACATATACTTGATGTGCTTCAAATTCTGCTTTCACAGAGGCATAGACTTCTTTATCAACGATCACTGCTTGTTCAGAGGCACAGATCATTCCGTTATCAAAAGTTTTTGATACGATCAAGTCATTGACTGCTCGTTTCACTTTCGCTGTTTTTTCGATATAGGCAGGTACGTTCCCTGGTCCAACACCTAATGCAGGTTTACCAGTTGAGTATGCTGCTTTGACCATGCCAGCCCCACCAGTTGCTAATACGATCGCAATTCCTGGGTGGTTCATCAATAAGCCAGTCGCTTCGATTGATGGATGTTCGATCCATTGCACACAGTTTTCAGGTGCCCCAGCAGCGATGGCTGCATCACGAACGATACGTGCAGCTTCTGCTGAACATTTTTGTGCAGATGGGTGGAAAGCAAAAACGATCGGGTTACGTGTTTTCAAAGCGATCATTGCTTTAAAGATCGTTGTAGATGTTGGGTTGGTTGTTGGTGTTACCCCACAAACGACACCAACTGGTTCAGCGATTTCGATCAAGCCTTTTTGTTTGTCTTCATTGATCACGCCGACTGTTTTGTCATGTTTGATACTGTTCCAAATATATTCTGAAGCGTACATGTTTTTGATCGCTTTATCTTCATAGATACCACGGCCAGTTTCTTCTACTGCCATTTTAGCTAAAGGCATGTGTTTGTCTAATGCTGCCATTGCCATTTCATGAACAATGTGGTCCACTTTTTCTTGATCAAAGCTTTCCATTTCTTTTAACGCCACATTTGCCTTCGTTGCTAAATCGTCGATCATTGCTTGTACGTCGATTGTCACTTCTTTTTCCAATGTCTTAGCCATTGTATGTCCTCCTAGTTTTTAAACATGTTTTGTTTGTTAACTACTTCACATACAGATCATACAACATCTTTTTTCGTTTGTAAATAGTTTTTGTGATTTTTTTCACAGTTTTATTAAACTCCCTTTAAATTAAGCGTTTTCAAGAGGTTTTAAGGAAAAGAAGTGGACAAAAGTTTCGGTTTTTATTAAGAAAAATGTCATGTGCTAAGTTGAACAATAGAGAGGTTTACGAAAACACCTTATCCTTACTAAATAGTATCGTCTGCTCTTTTCACTTTTTCTGTCAAACGTCTTACGATCTGAAAGGATTATTCGTAAGAAGGGTCCTCTAATACATCCCATTTCATTAGGCGTTGGCTTCTTGCCGTAAATGCCTCCCGTTTAAACACCTTACAAGCTTTTATTACAAGAGGTGATGCATTTTGTTCATTTAGCTGCTCGATGGGGAAAAAAACTGCTCCCAATGAATCTTGGCCTGTAAATTGAGGAACATTCTTCTCAAGACTTCCAACGGTTGTTTGAATCTCATAAAAGACACAGATGTGATTATTCATAGATGTTCCTTGATAGTGCCAGGGGTAAAGAAAATTAATTGCCCCTAATTGATGATAGCTAGTAACGGTTATGCCGGTTTCTTCTTTAAATTCTCGGCACAGCGTGTCTTCCAGCAACTCACCTGCTTCCATGCTGCCGCCCGGCAAATCATAGCGGTTTTGATAAGGTCCCGCCTTCTTTTTGATGACGGCTAAGCAATTTTGTCGAAACAAAATCCCGTAGACGCCAAATGCTGTATGGTACATCTCCTCAACTCCTTTTATCGATCATATATCTTCCAGAAGCAAGAAGCAACAGATTGCCAAGTTTGGCTTAATCAGCTGCTTTTGCATTCCTAGTCGATGAACCAAAAAGACTGCTGACGAATCTTCTATCGCCAACAGTCCTTCTATTAATTGCCTAATCGCCTGAAGGAAAAACCCCCGCCGATTCTTTAAATTCACGAATATCGGAAGCTGAAAGTACACTCAAGAAGGCGCACAGCAGGTGAATGGTTTGACGATAATCTTCTTTATGAATCACCAAGCGGGAAGAATGCATATAGCGGGTGGGGATCGACAGGGTCATTGCTGGGATGCCTTTCATTGCTTTATGGATATTGCAGGCATCGGTGCCGCCAACAGTCATAAAATCGTGCCGAAAAGATAGCTGCTGCTCAAAAGCGAGTTCTTCCATTTTTGCCACAAGACCGGGATTGCCGATCGTCAATGAATCAAGTACGGAAAGCACGGTCCCTCCGCCTAATGTCAATCCGCCCTGATCAAACAAGGTATCTTCAGCTGTCGTCACATCCAATGCGATTGCTAAATCCGGTTTGATTTGGTGTGTAGCCGTACGTGCACCGCGAATACCGACTTCTTCTTGAGTTGTAGCAGCAAAATAAACATCCACTGCCAATTCTGAAGAAGCTAAGTTTTTCATTACTTCGATACAAGCTGCTACGCAAACGCGATCATCCCAAGCTTTACCCAGCAAAAAATCAGGATCATTCATTTCACGAAACATCGTATGCGGCGTGACCATATCCCCAATGGCAATCCCCAGATCTTTTGCAGCTTCTGCTGAGGCCACACCGAGGTCTAAGTAAAAACGATTTGCCGGAATGACTTTGTTTTTCTCGTCTGTCGGCATACCATGAGGCGCACGGCTTCCGATGACGCCCACAAATTTCTCTCCAGATACTGTGGTGACACGCATTTCCTGTGCCGGCATGACGTGTCCCCACCATCCGCCTACCGGCAGAAGTTTTAGATAGCCCGCATCTGTGATTTCTTTTACCATAAAACCTACCTCATCCATGTGAGCAGAAAGCATGACTTTCGGTGCATTTTTCTGTGTGCTTTTTTTGACGAGGATCAGCGAACCTAAGGCATCATAGAACAAGTCATCAACATATGGCTGTGTATATGCTTTGACGATACGAGACACTTCTTTTTCCCGCCCGCCTATCCCATCAGCTTCACTTAGGGCTTTCAGAAGCTGAATATCTATTGTTTGATTTGTCATTAAAATCGTCTCCTAGCGGTTTTCTTCTTTGAAAGAACGGATTGCTTCTTCGTCAAGCTCAGTCAAAAAACGCGCCAATGCTTGCAGTGCTGTTTCATAGTCGCGGCGGGCAACAACTTGAGAAGCAGTGTTCTTGTTTCGCACAGACAAACTCGCTAACAAAATAGGACATCCTGTACGCAATTTGTTGAACCAAGCCCCATCTGATGCTTCAAAGGAAAAATAACTCTGACAGGGCAGATTCGCAGTTTGACAAACTGCTTTCAACCGCTCCAGCGGCAAGCGATTTGGCAGAACGGTCGGATTGTAATACGTCAGCAGAAGGCCTTTACCCAAAAAACCTTGCTGATCTTCTTGTTCGTTTTGGTAATCCATTGCCTGGGCAGTATCAAGAACGATCGTAAAATCCGGCGCTGTTACATTGGCTGCTGTCTGAGCTCCTCTGGTACCGACTTGTTCCTGCACCGTACAGCCGATCATCAGATCGTAGGGCAATTTGACACTAGCAGCTGCCATTGTTTTGACTAAATCAATGGTTTGACTAACATTGATGCGCCCGTTCCAATTGGACGCAATCCATGCTTGTCCATTGCTGGTTTCTTTCATTTTCGGCGCAAAGGTCACCATGTCGCCTAAAGTGATTTCCTCCGCTAAAACCGCATCTTTTGATGAAAAACCAAAATCCAACAGTACTTCATCTTTTTGACTTTTGCCATGATTGTCTTTATCGATGCCTAAAACCACCCCAAAATACTTTTCACCGCTACGGGTGATTAGCCGAACTTCTTGCCCTAGCAAGCTGTTGGCTTCGATTTTTCCCATGATGAGTCCGCGGATCAGTCCATTTGCTTCGATTTTTTTCACGAAAAAGCCTGCTTCATCCATATGAGCGCTCACCAGCACTTTAGGAGCCGCCGGTCTTTCTGATCGAATGACGGCATAAATAGATCCTAGATTATCGTAGATGATTTCATCGCAATAAGGCGCATACTTTTTTGCCAGTAATGCGGCTATCGGCTTTTCTCGTCCGGAAACACCAGGTGTATAAACGACTTCTTCTAACTGACGCATTAATTCTTCCATATTCTCGCCCTTTCTAATAGCAGTGCTGTTCAGCGAAGGCAGTGATCTCTTGGTGTGCTGCTTTCATTTGGCAAAGCGTCAGCATATCATTCATTGCCTCAGTCAATCCAGTACCGCCTTTTTTCGGCATCTTCACGATAGTGACTTGGTCTTTATATGTTTCAATTGCCTGCTGGCACTCTGGCGACATGGCGGCAACTGCTGGGATCTGTACTTTTTCTTCAATGATCTGCGCTGTTTGGGCAGCCATCTCGCCATACTTTTCATAGTTGAAACAAGGTCCGCATAAGACCGCATCTGCTCCGAGTTTTTGAGCCATAGCAGCAATTTTTAGTGACGATTCTTTCGGATTTTGTAAATAATAGTCATCTCCGCAATAAATAGTGGCGAGAACATCGATTTCCTTTTGTTTCAGCAATTTCTCAAACATTTTGACTGATCCGATCGCCGTTTTTTGTCCGCCAAGCGGCTGATCACCATGCTCCTTGCCGCCTAATCCTGCTTGAATCTGATCTAATAGAAAAATAATTTTCATGGTTGCATCCTTTCTAAAGCAAATGATCGATGGAAAGATCATCAAAAGATAATTCCAAAGCGTCATTTTTGGCTTTTTCTGCTTCACGTTCTTCCTTCAGATATTGTTTGTCCAGCGTCATAATAAACGGATAATAGATCAAGCATCCAATGGCTAACAAAACAAACTGCCAGATTGACGCTACCAGACTACCGGTACTCAAGTAGCCGGAAAAACCGATCGGAGTTGTCCATGGTAAAGATACCCCTGTTGTATAAGGAATCAATCCAAGATTCGTTACGAGAGTCGACAGCAAAAGATTGATCATCGGCACGGCGATAAAGGGAATAATGATAATTGGGTTCAATACGACCGGCAAGCCGAAAATGATTGGTTCATTGATCCCGAAAATCCCCGGCACTAGTGAAAGTTTCCCTAATTCTTTGATTCGTTTTGATTTACAAAACAGCACCATGATGATGACTAGTGACAACGTCGAACCGCCGCCGCCAAAATTGGTAAAGAAGTTTGAAAATGGATCGGTAAAGATATTCGGTAACGCTTGTCCCGCTTGAAATGCATCTAGATTTTCCATCGTTAAAATACGCAAAATCGGTGAAAAGACGGAATTGGCGACTGCTGGACCATTGATGCCGAAGAACCAGAAAATCGTACATGCCAGACTGTAAATCAATTGGGCAGTCAAGGTATTGCCCGCTCCCTTGAGAGGCATTTGCAAGACATTAAAAATAAAGTCATGTACGGTACCATACGCGGTCAATCCAAATAAAATGTTGATAATAAAGAATAAAAGCATAACGAGGACACTCGGGATCAATGCGGCAAATGATTTTGTAACAGCAGGCGGAACCCCATCTGGCATTTTGATCGTCCACCCTTTTTTCGTTGTATAGGCATAGATTTCAACAGAAAGGATCGCTGTCAGCAAGCCGACAAAAATACCGTTTGTTCCTAAATGATTGAAAGAAAGCCCGCTTATTGGGTCCGCAACGCCTTCAACTACCAATTTATTCGGCGTTAAGATCAAAAAGGCGATGACGGCAACGGCTGCTGCTTGGATTGGGTCGGTCTTCTTTTCTCTTCCGTAGGCATAGGCTGTTCCTAAGCAGGAGAAAAAACCGACCGTATTAAAGACAGAACCGGAAACTCTAGTCACCCATGATTCCCACCCGCTGCCAAAAAGACCTGCCCAAAATTCTGACCATCCTGGTATCGGGAAATTGGCAAACAGCAAGAAGATCGAGCCAACGATTACCAGCGGCGTTGTGATTAAAAAACCATCGCGTACAGCGATCAAGACTTTATTTTGTCCGAGTTTGACTGCCAGAGGCATCAAAATATTTTCAATTTTATTGAACATTCCATTCTTCCTTTCATCTTGTGTCTTTCATGGTAAAGCTGGTTGATTCCTTGATCAAACTGGCGCTTTGATTCGTTCTTCATACGCTTCCAACCATTCTTTCGTAATAGGCTCGATCATGGTTGTCTGCTCAGGTCCTGGCGTTGCCATAAAAATAGCTGGCGCTTGATTGGTGGTTGCGACACTAAAGGTAAATTCTACATTGGTTGCCACGCCCCAGCGCCCCTGTTTATCTAAGGCGATCAGCGAGAAGGCGCCGGCTTTGCCATAGCGCTTCTTCAATCGCGCTTCAAAGTCGTAAACGGCTTGATCACATGCTTCTTGCGGTGCTAGCCCTTCTCCCATCAAACGGACGATTTCGTAGGAAAGGCAGCCTTTCATCAAGTCTTCCCCTAACCCTGTGGCAGCGGCACCGCCGATTTCACTATCCACATAAAAACCAGAACCAGATAAAGGTGAATCGCCGACACGACCGCTTTTTTTCATAAATAAACCAGAACTAGAGGTTCCTGCTGCCATACTTTGGTGTTCATCTAGCGCAACTACTCCCACTGTATCGTGGCCGTCATAGGGATCGAGGTTGTTGGCAGCGATCTCTGCTTTGCGCTTTTCCCAAATGGTTTTGGCTCGCGGTGTCAGCATCGCTTTGGGCTGGAATCCTTCGGCAAGCGCATAAGCGACCGCTCCTTGGCCGATCCGAAAACTATTGAATTTTTCCTCACTTAGGCGGCGTGCCACGGAAATAGGATTTTCCACATCGACGATCCCAGCGACGGCACCAATTTTGAAGGTATCACCATCCATGAAGGCAGCGTCCATTTCCAACACGCCTTCTTCGTTGGGCAGCCCGCCATACCCCACCGATTTATAAAATGGATAATCTTCCACTGCTTTAATGGCTGTTTCTACTGCATCTTGGCAGGAGCCTTGTTGTTCTAATATTGATTTAGCAGCGAGCACGCCATCGTGTGCCATCCGCCATGTAGCAATCATTCCCCACATAAATATCCCTCCATTTTTCATAGCGCTTTCAAGTATATTCTATACGGTATATACTACTATGTCTATACTAAAAAAAGAGTTTCTCAAAAAAATTGGAAAAACTCTTCTTCGTTCGCGTCTTCGCTTATTTTGTCAGTGCTTGTAAGCTGCGCAGATAAATTTCAAGATTCATCCGTAGATCGGCAACCGCCATGTACTCATCTTGGTTATGAGCGATCCCTTTTTGCCCTGGAAAAGACGGACCGAAAGCAAGGATATTTGGCATCTTGCGGGCATAGGTTGCTCCTGTAGTGGTCACGGGGGTTGGATCATTGCCCGTTACTTGGTGATAGATCGTCGATAGCGTTTGGATTTCGGGGGCATCTTTTGATCGGCAGAACCCCGGAATGCTGCGAAGGATCGTAAGGCTTGCCCCTTCTGGCAATGCCTTTTGCACCCCAGCGAGTACTTGTTCCTCCGTTACCGATACAGGATAGCGAAAGGCCACTTCTAACGCTAGTCCACTGGCGGATTTTTGGAGAACCACAGGGGTCAAGATCAACTTTCCTGAATCAGCATCTTCTAGTACCAAATCAACGCCTTCGCCATAGTGCTGCTGGTGAAAACTTTGGGCGATCCACTGCAAAGCTGCTTGCAAGGACGGTGTCGCCGCTAGTTGCGGTGCTGCTTGCTGGGCAAGCTTTGTAATGGCATTGTCCCCTAGCTCAGGGGCATTGCTAGGGGAGCGTTTGCCTAGTGCTTCAAAGGACTGGCTGCCTATGGTTACCGATAGGTGGTCTGGCACATGATCGCGGAATTGATCGCCAGAAAACGCCGCTAACAGCTGCTGTTCTTGGGCGGGCAACGGAAAATCAAGTTGCACATTGACGACACCTCGTTCGCCGTAAACCACTGGGTACTTGCAGTCTGGCGTAAAACCAAAACGCGGTGGCTGCTCAGCCGCTAGATAATGCGGGATATCCGACATACCGCTTTCTTCATCTGTACCGAAAATGATCCGCAGCGGTAATTGCGGTTGATGACCAAGGTCTTTCAACAATTTCATGGCAAACAAACAGCTGATGATTGGGCCTTTGTTGTCTAAAATCCCTCGGCCATAAAAGTTGCCGTCCTTTTCAGTTAGTGCAAACGGTGGATAGCTCCAGCCAGAACCTGCCGGCACGACATCCAAGTGTCCTAACACACCGATATAGTCGGTATCCGTTGGTCCCCAATGGGCATAGCCGATTGCATCATCAATGACCGTTGTTTGAAACCCGTATGCTGCGCTTTTTTCCATGACGTATGCTAACACTTCTCGTGGTCCCTTGCCATAAGGCGCATGGGGCGCCGGCTCACCTTTGACGCTTGCAATCTGCATCACTTCGCTCAAAAGCGTGAGAAATTCTGACCAATTGGCTTCAATACTTGCTGTGAGTGGATCCATTGTCTTCACCTCTAAAGGATTGATTTTATTTTTGACGCACTAATGTATTTTTGAAGGTATATTTGTCTGCTCGGTAATAGGATGTATCGTATAAGATCGGTTTGGCTGATGCGGAATAGGTCATCGAATGGACCAAAAGCATCGGTTCCTCTTGAGGCACCTGTAAAAGTTTCGCAATATCGGCAGGACTTTTCACAGCTTCCACCTCTTGATGGGAATAACCAATCTCGATGTTGGCTTCAATGACTTGATATAAAGACGACTCTAATTGAGCTTTCGTGAGTTCTGCGGTGCCTTCTTGCAGATAGCGTTTCAGTACGTAAAGATTTTCCACCGTCATCGGCTCATCATCAAAGTAACGCAAGCGCACCAAATAAACGATCGGTTCCTTGGCGTAATCACCAAACAACTGACCAATCTCTATCGGGAGCTCTTTGACGGTTTCGATATGCAGAACTTCCGTACGGGTCTTTTTCCCTTGGACCTTTGCAGTTTCAGTAAAACTTTGAAGGCCGCCGGAGCCGCTTTGGATCTTGGGCTGTTTCATGACATAGGTTCCTTTGCCTTTTTCTTTCACTAACAAATTCTGGCCAATCAATAGATCGATGGCTTTGCGCACCGTTAAACGGCTGCACTGAAATTCCTCTGCTAAATCATAATCGGAAGGAAGTTTTTGGCTCGTCACGTACGTACCTTCATGAACCCGTTGCGCAATCTGCTGGGCAACTTCTTGAAATACTGCTTGTTTTTTCAACGTCTCTCCTACTTTCTTTCACTTTGCTACCATTCATAAAACGATCGATTGGCACTGACGCCAGAAGAAACACTGACAAACGCTTGTTCATCGATTCCTTGGATCATGCCTTCGACGGTCTTGAGTTCTCTATGGGAAATGACAAGTAATAATAGTTTTTTCTGTTGATGATCAAATCCACCTTCGACATCGTTGATGACCGTGATGCCTCGCTGCAAGGCACATTGCAGCGTCGTAATGACGGGTTCTGCTTTTTCTGTAACGACCAGCAGCTGCACACGCCGCTGCTTCAGGTTGACGTAGTCGACCATCCGCCCACTGATGAAGAAGGAAATGGCACTATAAAAAGCATAGGGCCAGCCAAAGATCAGCCCGGCTGCTAGCTGCAAACTAACATTGAAGCCGATAAAGAAACTACCGATACTTCTACCAGTGGCTTTTTTCACTAAAATCCCTAAAATATCAAGCCCACCCGTTGAAAAATCGTCGTTCAATGTCAAGCCCACCGACACCCCGTGCAGCAATCCGCCGAACACGGCACAGATCACCGGATCGGTCGTTAAAGCAATGACCGGTACCACCTTCATCATAACAGAAGACAGGACGACGGTACAAACCGTCATGATGGTAAATTCTCGATCGATTTTGACCCAAGCAACCGCTAACAATGGCGCATTAAAAAAAAGCACCAAAAGCGGGATCGAAAGCTGCAGATTCAACTGCTCGTCTAAAAGCTGCGACAACAATTGCGACAAACCAGTGATCCCACTCGCATAAATATTTCCCGGCAGCCAAAAGAGATTTAAGGCAATCGACGACAACAATGCATAGATCAAAGCAACAAGCATTCGTTTTCTATAACGTGCCATGTTTTTCCTCCTCCACTTCACTTTTAGTATATATCATTAAGTATATACTGTCACGCGAAAAAAGCAGGCGAAATGAGGGGGGGGAACGGAAACGAAGCAATGTAAAAACACGCTAAAATTAAGGAGTAAAATGTTGGTATCAAAGGTTTTTAAAGATTTTTTTAAAGTGAGTAAATCACTTGAGATTCTCTGAAAAATGAATAAAATAAAAAGTGTAAAAACAAAAGAACAAAGAAAGGATGATTCTTATGACACATGAGATTGTGCCACGCCGCTCAGATTCATACAGTATGACACCTTTTGATTTCTTTGAAGATTTTGGCCGCAGTTTTTTTGATGGGTTTCCATCGAACCTGATCAAAACCGATATTCACGAGAATGACAATGAATTTCTCGTTGAAGCAGAACTGCCTGGCATCCCTAAGGAAAATATTCAAGTAACCTATGAGAATGGGGTTTTAACGATTACGGGACAACACCAGACGGATCATGCGACCGAAGATGAAAAAGGACGTCTGGTTCGCAGCGAGCGCAGCTTGACAAGCGTTCGACGGCAATACCTGTTAGAAAACGTCAAAGAGGATGAAATCAAGGCCTCTTACGCTGAAGGAATTTTGAAATTGACGTTGCCAAAAGATCAAGGCAAACAAGCGTCAAAGAAACTGATTCCGATCGAGTAGCGAAGCCAATCAAAACACCGCAGCAAAACGAGCGATCTCTGTTTTGCTGCGGTGCTTGTTTTATTTTAGAAACTGTCCGACTACTAAAAAAACGCACCATCGCTTCTGAGAAAGCGACGGTGCGTTTGTGCTTATTCTTTGGTTTCGTCTTGGATGCTCGTTGCGTCTTCGACATCAGCTGGTTCGATTTGTGTCTCAACGGATGCAACAGTTCCAGGTTTCACTGTGCGGATCGCTGAACGATCAAACTCTAAGAAAATTCCTTCACAGTCGATGATCACGGTGCTTTTTTCTGTGTTGACTTCAGAAAGAACACCGTGGAGTCCGCCGATGGTTACGACTTCATCGCCAGCTTTCATATTTTCTAAAAGATTTTTACGCTCTTGCTGTTGTTTCTTTTGTGAACGACTCATAAAGAACCACATTGCCACTAAAGCAACCAGCATAAAGAGCATTGGTAAAGATTGTGCCATTTTTTTCACCTCGATTTATTTTCTTTCCTATAAGATACTTTATCAGAATTCCTCTATTATTCCCACCATTTTAGTAGAGAATGTTAGAAATTCCTCGCATTTTCCTTGTTGAACCCATACTCTTCAATAAAATGCTCACGGAACTCCAACAAGTTGTCATCCATGATGGCTTGACGGACATTTTTCATCAGATTCAATAAGAAGTAGACATTGTGGTAAGACGTCAAACGCATACCAAAGGTTTCATCACATTTGATCAAGTGGCGGATGTACGCACGAGAATAGTTTTTACATGTATAGCAATCACACTTCTCGTCAATTGGTCGAAAGTCACGGGCATATTGCGCATTTTTCACGACTAAACGACCTTTTGAAGTCATACAGGTACCGTTTCTTGCGATCCGTGTTGGTAAAACGCAGTCGAACATATCGACACCGCGAATCACGCCATCGATCAAGGAGTCAGCTGCCCCAACGCCCATCAGGTAACGTGGTTTGTTTTCTGGAATCCAAGGAGTCGTAAATTCCAACACGCGATTCATTTCCGCTTTTGGTTCGCCAACTGACAGGCCGCCGATAGAATAACCTGGGAAGTCCATACTAATCAAGTCTTGGGCACTCTGCTTGCGCAAGTCTTCAAAGCCTGCACCTTGAATGATCCCAAACAAGCCTTGACGATCTGGATTGGCATGAGCTTTCAAGCCACGTTCTGCCCAGCGAGACGTCCGTTCCACCGATTTTTTGACGTAGTCATAGCTTTCATCAAATGGCGGACACTCATCAAAACTCATCATGATATCTGATCCTAATTTGTTTTGGATATCAATCGCTTTTTCAGGAGATAAAAACATTTTCGACCCATTCAAATGGTTTTTGAAATGGACACCTTCTTCGACGATGTTGCGCATTTCGGCTAATGAAAAGACTTGGAAACCACCTGAATCTGTTAAGATCGGTTGATCCCAATTCATAAATTTATGTAAGCCGCCTGCTTCTGCAACAATGTCTTCTCCTGGACGCAACCACAAGTGATAGGTATTGCTTAAAATGACGCCTGCACCCATTTCTTTCAACTCTTCAGGGGCAAGGGTTTTAACCGTTGCTAATGTGCCGACTGGCATGAACATTGGCGTTGGAAAGGTTCCGTGAGGCGTGATCAGTTCGCCTAAACGGGCACCGGTATGCTTTTCTTTCTTTATCAGACGATAACGAATGGCTGGTTCCGTCATTCATTTCCCTACTTTCTCTCTAAACTCAATTAACTGTGCAACGCTATCTATGATAAGGGTTGCCCTTACATTTTGCAAGGAAGTTTAAAGAAACTAAGAGTATTTTCTCCTAGTTATGCGAAACATCTATTACTTTTTTTTGAAGATTTAGCGAAAGTTTGCTATCATGTTATTTATATTGAAGGGAGGTTTTTTGAAATGAAATCAAATAGAGAACTAAAAGCAGAAGCAAAAGCAATCCTGAGAGGCCGCTGGAAAGACAGTGTTTTGATGTGTATTGTACCGACTTTGATCTCGATCGCTATCGCACTCGTCATTATCGTTCTTGCTGTTATTCCATTGTATCAAAGCGGTATGTTTAATGATCTTGGTTCCACTGACGCAGTCAATTCCGCAGGAGGAAGTGGCGGCGGCAGTGGTGGCGGTTTGATCAGCGGTCTATTTTCTGCCTTATTCGGTGCTGGGATCTCTTGGACTTTCCTTGACATTTTACGCGGTAAGAAGCAATCGATCCAGCCTTTTTCTGATGTCTTTCGCGGCTTCAGTGGCGCTTTCGTGTTAGGGATCATCGTCATCTATATTCTGTCGACTATTTTCACGACGTTGTGGACGTTCCTGTTTATCATTCCTGGGATCATTAAAGCTTATTCTTATTCTCAAGCATATTTTGTCTTTTATGATACCTATGAAGAAACGGGCATGCGGCCAGATTTTCTCAGCTGCATCACAGGTAGCCGTCATTTAATGAAAGGCTACAAAGGTCAACTGTTCATCCTTGATCTGAGCTTCATCGGCTGGCACATTTTGGCCATCATGACAGCAGGAATTGGCTACTTATGGTTGACGCCATACATCAGTGCAACCAAAGCAGCATTCTATGACAATCTGCCTAAACGAGCACTTGCTTAAAAGATCGGTTCGCCGGTCTTTTTTTTTGAAGAAAAGAATCGTTTTCTTTTGCAAACGCTTCCGTTTCGTGTTATAGTATAAGTGTAAGGAAGGTAGCAACTCTGTTGGTGGTTTTCGTAAATATCGCAAACTCAATCTACTAAAAGTTGTTGAACGTACAAGTTTCACCTAGTACCAAACGTGTAAAGTAACAAGAAGAAAAACGTAACAAGGATCGAACATTTCCATATCGAAAAATGATACGTCTCATTTTGTATCGGAATACACGAAACATGTGTAAGTTTGTAAATGAAAACAAATTTTCGAGAAACATTGCTTTGCATGGACCACAAAAAGCGACCACCACTTATACCTTCCTCTAGTAGTAAGCTGGGCGACAAAAAAAGCAGTTCTAAAAGTTGAGAAATTGATTCAACTTAAAGAGCCGCTTACGTCGCTCAGTTTTTTTGTTTATTTTAAGAACATCGCATCGCCAAAGCTAAAGAAGCGATATCGCTCATCGATGGCATGCTGGTAGGCAGAAAGTGTTAGGTCGCGTCCTGCAAAGGCACTGACTAACATCACTAAGGTTGATTTTGGTAGGTGGAAGTTGGTAGAAAAAGCTTCCACGATTTTAAACTGATAGCCTGGCGTGATAAAAATACTCGTCCACCCACTATCGGCTTTGATTTGCCCATCAAACTTGGTCCCAATGGTTTCTAATGTACGGATCGAAGTCGTTCCGACTGCAACGATCTTGCCACCATTTGCCCGAACCTCGTTCAATTGTGCGGCAGCTTCTTCTGTCAAACGGTAAAATTCGCTGTGCATCTCATGATCAGCGATATTATCGACACTGACTGGACGAAACGTTCCTAAACCAACGTGCAAAGTCAGATAAACCAGCTTGACGCCTTTCGCTGCAATCTGCTCTAGCAATTCTGGGGTAAAATGCAAGCCGGCAGTTGGTGCGGCCGCTGAGCCGTTTTCTTTGGCATAAACCGTTTGATAGCGGTCTGGGTCTTCTAGCCGTTCTTTGATGTAAGGCGGTAACGGCATTTCGCCAAGTGATTCCAGAATCTCTAAAAAGATTCCTTTGTATTGAAAACGAATGATCCGGCCGCCGTGATCGAGCTCTTCTTCCACCACTGCCTCTAATCGTCCGTCGCCGAAGGTGATCTTCGTGCCGACTTTGGCTCTTTTGGCTGGCTTGATCAAGGTTTCCCACGTATCCCCTTCAATATTGTTCAGTAAAAGGATTTCCAGATGGGCACCTGTTTCTTGTTTTTCGCCATAGATACGAGCTGGTAATACCCGCGTATCATTCATCACCAAAGCATCCCCTGGTGCCAATTCATCAATGATGTTATAGAAGTGCTTGTCCTCAAATTTGCCAGTCTCGCGGTCAACCACTAATAAACGGGAACTTGAGCGATCGCTTAATGGCGTTTGGGCGATCAGTTCTTCCGGTAAGTCAAAATCAAAATCTTCAGTTGTAAGCATGTTGTTCCTCTCTTTCCCTAAATTCTTCTCTATTCTAGCATGTTTTTATAAAAATTGAAAAAACAGCTTTTAATTCTGCCCTTTCTTAGAAAAAAATAAAGAGACTGCTGCTAAGGCCTTCAGCAAAAAAGCACCCCTTTTCCCAATGAAAAATAACGACATATTTTCGCTGCTTCTTTTCTCTATGCATCGCTCCTTAATTTGGACTTGCTTATGGCGCTATTTTCGTTTTTGTCTATACAATTATGAAAAAAATGGGCAGATTATTTGAATAACACGTGACTTTTCGGCATACTTAGTACAGATTATAAGCCATTATTCAGATTGCTTAAATAAAAATAGAGGTGACATCATGATTGAGTTTCAGCAGGTATCCAAAATTTACAAAGGTGGTAAAGTCGCTGTTGAAGATGTGAATCTTTCCTTTGAAAAAGGCGAATTCATTTGCTTCATCGGGACAAGTGGTAGCGGAAAGACGACTTGTATGCGGATGATCAACCGTATGACGGATCCTTCTAAAGGAAAAATCTTGATCAATGGAAAAAGCGTTACAGAGATCAACCCAGTGGAGTTACGCCGTCAAATCGGCTATGTGATCCAAAGCATCGGTTTGATGCCTCACATGACGATTCGGGAAAACATCACATTGGTTCAAAAATTGTTAAAAGTCAGCCAAGAAGAACGCAACAAAACTGCCGAGCGCATGATCGACTTAGTGGAATTGCCACGAGAAATGCTCGACCGTTACCCCAACGAATTGTCTGGAGGGCAACAGCAACGGATCGGTGTTGTCCGTGCCTTGGCAGCTGACCAAGATGTCATTTTAATGGATGAGCCTTTTGGCGCACTAGACCCAATCACTCGTGACTCCTTACAAGATTTGGTTAAAGACTTGCAAGAACGGCTTGGAAAAACCGTCGTCTTCGTTACCCATGATATGGACGAAGCATTGAAGCTTGCTAGCCGTATCGTGATCATGAGTGAAGGAAAAGTCATTCAATTTGATACACCAGAAAATATTCTGCAACACCCAGCAACACCGTTTGTGGAAGAATTGATCGGTGAAGACCGCTTGTTACAAGCAAAACCTGACACGACGCCAGTCAAAGACGTAATGTTAAATACCCCGATCGCTATCACACCAGAAAAATCCATACAAGAAGCGATTCACTTGATGCGGGAAAAACGGGTCGATACCTTGCTTGTTACCGACAATAGCAACGTGCTAAAAGGCTACATCGATGTCGAATCCATCGACCGCAACCGTGGCAAAGTTACTAGTGTCGGCGATATCTTGAACAAAGATGTCTTTTTCGTTCGCGAAACCGCCTTGTTGCGGGATACCTTGCAACGCATCTTAAAACGCGGCTTAAAATATGTCCCAGTAGTAGATGCCGACAAACATTTAGTTGGGATTTTGACCCGTGCTTCCTTAGTTGATATCGTTTATGACGTGATTTGGGGCGATGAGCCATCGATCATGGAAGCCATTGAGTCGGCGAAACCTGAAGAAACTGAGGAGGTCTAGCGCATGCAAAGCTTCTTTAATGAATATGGCGGCCAATTGGTCACCAAAAGTCTTGAACATTTGTATATTTCCTTTGCGGCTTTGCTCTTAGGGATTCTTGTTGCCGTACCGATCGGTGTGATCTTGACCCGTTTCCCCAAAGCAGCAACGATCGTGATCGGCATCACCAGTGCGTTGCAAACCGTGCCTTCTTTGGCACTATTGGCATTGATGATCCCGATTTTAGGTGTCGGAAAAGTCCCTGCTATCGTCGCTCTTTTCATTTATTCCTTGTTGCCGATTTTGCGAAATACCTACATTGGAATGAAAAAAGTCGATTGGAATTACCGCGATGTTGCCAAAGGGATGGGGATGACCAACTTGCAGTCGATCATCAGTGTGGAATTACCTCTAGCGATCCCAACGATCATGGCAGGGATCCGCTTATCGGCCGTGTATGTTTTAGCCTGGGCTACCTTGGCTTCTTACATCGGTGCCGGTGGACTTGGTGATTTGATCTTTAGCGGACTAAACAACTACCAACCGCCTTTGATTTTTGCTGGGACGATTCCAGTGACGATCTTTGCTTTATTAGCTGACTGGTTACTGGGTTTGTTAGAAAACAAACTGACACCAGCTGCCTTAAGGGGGGATGCGTAATGAAAAAAACTTCAAAATTAGCGCTGTTGTTTTCCTTAAGTGTCGCTTTACTGTCTGGCTGTTCCTTTCCCGGTTTAGCATCGACTTCTGATGAGAATACCGTGGCGATCACAGGCGGGATCACTTCCGAAGCCCAAATTCTTGGCGCGGTGGTTGCCGGTATGGTCGAACACTATACGGATAAAAACACAACCGTCATTAACAACTTAGCAACAACGACCATCAATCACCAAGCGATGATGAATGGCGATGCGTCGATCTCAGCTGCCCGCTACACAGGAACTGACTTGACCACTACGTTAGGGTTGGAACCAGAATCTGATCCGCAAGCCGCCTTTGACAAAGTCAAATCAGAATTTGAGAAACGATACCAACAGACTTGGTTCCCATCTTACGGCTTTGATAACACATATGTCTTTCTTGTCAGGAAAGACACTGCTGAAAAATACGGATTGGAAAAAGTCAGTGACTTGAAAGATGTCGCAGATCAATTGGTCGCAGGGGTCGATACCGCGTGGATCACACGGGTCGGCGATGGGTACGATGGCTTCCAGGAAGCCTATGGATTCTCTTTCCAAAATATCCTACCGATGCAGATCGGTCTCGTCTATGATGCTGTTGATAACGGAAAAATGGATATCGTTTTAGGGTACTCAACCGACGGCCGGATCGGCAGTTACGATCTCGTGATGCTAGAAGATGATCTAAACTTCTTCCCGCCTTATGATGCCGCACCGATCGTCGATGACAAATTATTGAAAGAAACACCTGAAATCGGCGATGCCCTGAACAAATTAGCAGGCAAAATTGATACCGAAAAAATGCAAGAATTGAATTACCAAGTGGATAATGACCTTCTAGAACCAACGGTAGTTGCCGAACGTTTCTTAGAAGAAAATAATTACTTCGAAGGAGAGTGACGAAATGGCAGACATGAATTTATTCCAACAATTTCTTTTCTATTTTCAAGAAAATGGCGGCTATGTTTTTGCCCAGTTCATTCGTCACTTCTTGATTTCAATCTACGGGGTACTTTTTGCCTCAATCGTCGGGATTCCAATCGGGATCTTGATTTCTAAAAAAATGCGTTTGGCAGATTGGGTGATTCGTTTCGCCAATATCATCCAGACGATTCCATCTTTAGCGATGATCTCGATTTTAATGATCGGCATGGGCTTAGGTGTGAATGTCGTGATTTTAACGATTTTCCTTTATTCTTTGTTACCGATCATCAAAAATACCTATACCGGCATGCGCCAAGTCGACCGCAATACGTTAGATGTCGGCAAAGGGATGGGGATGACTAGCTGGCAACGATTGTATATGATCGAATTGCCATTGTCTGTTTCGGTGATCATGGCAGGGATTCGAAACGCCTTAGTCGTGGCGATCGGTATCACCGCTATTGGGGCTTTCGTTGGTGCTGGTGGACTGGGGGACATCATCATCCGTGGAACCAATGCGACGGATGGTGCATCGATCATCTTAGCCGGTGCTTTACCAACTGCCTTGATGGCGATCATTACGGATCTTGGATTGAGCTTTATTGAACGCCGCTTAGATCCAGCCAGCCGTACGTCACGCTAAACTTATTTGCAAAAAGCAAAAGCCGTTGTGACCATTTATTGGTCGCAACGGCTTTTTGGGTTTGGTCATTTTTCAGAAAAGCATGCTTCAGACGCTTCCCTTCTTAGGTTTAACGCCCTGCTCTTTTTCGCTATTTATCCATTCCGTATACTTCGACTTCATAGATTCGGGCTGCCGAATCTGCTCCTTGTGTTGGTTTATCGATACTGATTTTTACATATTGCACCTTCTGGACGGCAAACGTATTGGTGCTATTGCCGGCTTCATTTTTCAACGTTCGTGAAACTGGCTCATAGTCTTTGCCATCTTCACTGACGAGCACCGTATACGCCCGCGTATTCATGTCTGGACCTTCTCCACCAGCCTCCGCATGAGCGAGGCGTACTTCACTGACCGTTTGTGGCCGACCGAGATCGATCATCAACTCATGAGGCGCATTGCCTGTCGCACACCACTTCGTACTCAAATCACCATCGAGGGCAAAAGCCGGTGCTTCGGCATCATTGACAAACGATGAAGCAGTTGCTTCGGCATCTTTTGAAAGCAGCAGCAACTCTTTCCGCGCATCAGCAGAAATCGTGATCAATCCCGCCATTTCCAGAGGGGTCTCTCCTGCTTCGTTTTTGGCAACAAGCGTGACTTTGTAGGTACCTGGTTCCGAATAGGTCACTTGGGGATTTTCTTCTGTACTGCTCGTGATATCGCCGCCTTCAAACGTCCATTCGAATGCTTCAGCATTCGCAGATGAGGTATTCGTGAAGGTGATCGTTTCCCCCGGTGCTGCCAAGGTTCTAGAGGCTGTAAAGGCCGCTTTTGGCAGCTGATTGTTCGGCCAAGTGATCTCCACCGTATCTGATAGCTTGCCACGATTGCCATAGCGATCCACTGCCACCACCGCGAACTTGGTTTTCGTCCCTTTTGGACGTTCAACGGCATTCAAATAGTGGTTGGTTGCTGGCGTAGCTGCTAAGAAAGAGCGTGAGCCGTCATCGTTCAATTGGTAGATCTCATAAACCGCAGCTGTCTTGTCCTTGGCAGCTTCCCACGTTAAACGGACACCCGCATAGTTGCCCTCTTCCTCATCAAAGAGCACATCCTCAACCGTCAATGCTTCGGCAGCGAATTTCTCCGCTTTCTGATCTCCGATCGTTAATTGCCCTAAATTCAATTCATAGACATCACTGGTTTCTTTCGTGGTTATGTCATAACCGATCGCTGTCACTTCTCCTTTGATGTCTTTCAATGAGTAGGTGATCGTCGTCCAGTCTGTTGCGACCTCTTTGTCTCCTTTGATTGTTTGTGTCGAACCATCGGCTAAGGTCACGACCAAATCAAGAGTTGTCGGTACCGTTGCTTTGACAGTCGTTGTTAGCTTCGTCTTTTTCGTCACAGGAAATGCTGTCTGATACAATGCCATGTGACTGGTACTGCCTTTTGTCATCTGTCCACGTAGTTTCAGTGCATTTCCGCCATTGTAGGCATCCGCATAATTGATTGATACAGCCAAATCATTATCTTTTCCATGATCAAAGACCCAACGATAGGTCGGCAAAACAGCTTGCAAGCTTCGGTTGTTCCAATTGCGGCTGGACACTTTTTCTCCGTCGATAAAATAGTTGTAGCCATTACCCAGACTAAAATTCGTCACAAAAGGCAGCTCTGTGATAGCGGTCTGTTCCAGGGCATACGTGGAGATTCCAGGCCACTCTGTCGCTTCTGGCAGCTGGCTTTCCCGAGGATCGCCCGTGTTATTGACCCAAAAAGCATTCTCTTTGCTTTGGAAATCATCCGGCGTACTAGCAGAAGAATAGGTCCAGCTAGGCACATACAGGCCCAATGAGGTATAAGGAACGCCTTTTTCATCCGTAAACAGATCCCAGCGCACAGGCGTTGCATAGCCATTTTCTTGTACATCGATCCCAGCAAAAAGATCGTAAGGATCGACACCGATTTCACGGGCTTTTTCATTGGAGGCCTTCAACAGCTCTTTGTCCGCCAATTTGTCAGTGGTCCACCAGAAATTCAAGAACATACTATCTGCCAATGGGTTCATCTCTGCATCCACTAAATAGGCTTTGTTCTTATCCGTCAACGCGTTTTGCCAATCCATTTTCCCATCACTCGTCATGGAATCATACCACATGATCTCTAAATGCTCGTCGGCTTGTTCTTTGAATTGGGCGATCAGTTCTTGCATCGCTTTGGCGTGGCTTTCATTTAGTCCTTTACCATCAGCCCCCGATTGTTCGACACCTTCCGCTGCATCATCAAAACTAGTGACCGCCGTATCGGTTTCTTGATTGATGAACCAGCCATCAAAGCCATACGTATTGGCAACTTCGATCATTTTTTCTACGATCGGAAAATTGCCGTCCTCATCCTTAGCTAAAAACGTATCTAGCCATTCCAACTTCCCACCATGGGCAGTTTGTGGAAAGAAGATCGTTCCTAAAACCGGCACGCCATTCCTATGAGCAGCATCCGTTACATCAGGACTTGGTGGTACGATGATCCCTTCGCCAGAAGAGCCGCCCCAATAAACCAATTGATCGATGTATTGCCAATAAGAAAAGACATTGGCATCAAAGGTATTGATCCCTCGTGGTGCATTGCCGCTCGTACTGCTATTCATGATCGAAAGCGCTACGACTTTGGTTTCTGCCGTTTGCGTGTCATTCATCTTCGGCAACGTCTCTTTAGCTGCCCGCTGCGCTAATGGAACAACGCTGGTATTATATTTCGCATCTGGATCTTTTTCAAAAGACCATGCCAACAAATCCTCTGGGAACCAATAAGACGACTCCGGTTGATTGTCCATCGCTTTTTCCAACGTACTTTTGGCTGTTTCTTGGTAAACGACTTTTCCAGTTGTCTTCGCCTCACTTTGGGTGCAGCCACCGATTGCCGTTGCCGCTGCCAATACCAACAAAGATACGCCAACTTTACTGATTTTCCTTGTCACACTTCTTCCTCCTTGTTTTACATAAACCCGCCAACATTCCTACACTAAAACGATAACGCTTTCAAAGATAGGAATATAGGAACAAATTAAAGAAATCATGCAACAAATCCAAGAAGGTTGAGTTTAGAAAAAAAAGAGCCTCCTTTTTGGGAAGCTCTTTGGCCCTGCTTACTTCTTACTCCTTTCCAACGAGCGGCAGCCAAACGCGCATTTCGCCTATGCCCCGATTGCCCCATAAATGGTATGGGATCAGTTGCCACGTACGAGGTATGACCGTTTCCGCTCGTTCTTCGTAAAGGGTTGTTCCCGACCATTCTTCGCTTTGGTAGCCTTTGATCGCCAAACGTAAAGTAGTTGGCAACAACGTATCCTCTTTCGCAAAGGTCGCCTCCAGCGCCTGTGGGTCGATGCGGCAACGCCAGAGTGCTTGACCATTGTCGGCTTCTTCTATGCAATACACGAAGGGGCCACGTTGCAATACGACTTGATTGATGTCTTGAATAACTTGAGGATTCGCACGCAAGATTTGCAATGGTTGTTCAAAACGGATATTGGCCGTCACGTTTTCGACTGCCTCAAAGATGATTGCCTCGTTCGTCTCCTGCCATTCGTGTTCACTATCGATTTGAAACTTACTTAGTCCGTTAGGTTTGTGGATGATGAGCGTCTTTGGAATGCCTTGATAGCGAATCGTGAGGTCCTCTGTAAAAGGAAACCCGCCCGTTTGTTCAAACGTAAATTGATCAGGTTCTTCTAAACGGCTTGCTACAAATAAATTCACGTAAAGCTTCTCTTGATCGCAAGTGTAAACCAAGCGCTGCAGCGATGCGACCATCCGTGCAAAATTGGGCGGACAACACGCACAACCGAGCCAATCGGGTCGTTGGGCTTTGACGTGACCTTTGCCAGGATTTTCTTGATCTCGTTGGGGATTGACCTCCAAAGGATTCACGTAGAAAAAGTGTTTGCCGTCAATTGCCGCACCAGAAAGGACGCTATTATACAACGCTCGTTCCATCGTCGCTAAATATTTTGGTTCATTGGTTAGTTTGAACAGCTCAAAAGAAAATTGGACCAATGCAATGGCTGCACAGGTTTCACAATACATCGTATCATTTGGCAAATCATAGGGACCGACAAAGGCTTCCCCGTGAACGGTTGAGCCGACGCCACCGGTCACATACATTTTCTTACAGGCGATGTCTTCCCAAATCGCTTCACAAGCGTCGATTAATGCTTGATCTTGGGTATGCTGGGCGACTTTTGCCATCCCGCTTGCCATATACAGCATTCGTACCGCATGACCTTTGGCTTCATGCTGCTTTTTAGGTTGATCGTAGGCTTGTAAATAGGTGAGGTCTACCCTTGGCGTTTCATCCGATAAGCCATCCGCTTGGTTTTTCAAGATTTCTTTTTCGTAAAAGGCAGGATCTTCCCCACGTACTTCAAGAAAGAAATCAGCGAATGTCAAATAGGTTTGTTTACCGGTGTATTCATACAAACGCACCAGAGCCAATTCGATCTCTTGATGGCCATCAGCACCTTGAATTTTTCCAGGCTCCCGCCCAAAATACGTGCAAATATTGGCGATATTTTTCTCTGCCACGGTCAGTAATTTATCCTTACCTGTTGCTTGATCATAAGCGATAGCCGCTTCGACTAGATGCCCCGCACAATAAAGTTCATGACTGAAATACAACTGACGGTATTTTAACTTCGGTCGAGTCAATTGAAAGAAGGTATTTAAGTAGCCATCCGCTTCTTGCGCCGCAGCAACTAAGTCAATCACTTCATCTACTGTCTTTTCCAATTGCGGATCGCTGGTATTCAACAAGCTATACCCAGCCGACTCGATCCATTTGTAGACATCGCTATCTTGGAAAAACCAGCCAAAATGTTCTCCTTCCATTTGCCCTGCAGCGATGCGAAAATTCGCCAAGGCATGGCTTTTCCCAGCTGGCAAATTAGGATCTTCCCGTTCTGCTTGAACATCTACATCGATTTCATCATTTAGGACTTGGTATTGGTAAGGAATCGTTTCTTTGCGAACAAGCTCTTGGTACCCTTGCCAAAACTCGTCCGTGAGCTGGATCTTGTTTAATGCGAATTCTTTCATTTCGTTCTCCTATTCTTTTATTTTGAGATTTTATGGTAAATGTACGAGCTTAGACAGTCGTATGCTTTTTTTCAGGTAAAAAGACATACGCATCTTTTTGTTTAAACAAATTAAGTTGAAAATAAACCAGCGGTGTAACACCAAATACGAAGAATAAACCCGGTAGTAGGTAGTAGCAACAGCTGATCCCGACCATAAGGACGAAAATTTGACCGGTCAATCCAGGTTTGCCAAGCATTAGAATCAAACTTTTTTTAAGCATGGGTTTCCAAGCTCGTTCGTGTTGAAAAAACCAAAAGAGATTGGCTAAAAAAAGGAGACTAATCACTATCAGAAGTTGGATCAACAAATAAACGGTTGTATCGGCTTCGGTAAAGACATAGTGTCTCATTAGCATCAAGTCAATCGAAAAAAGGGCTGTTAAAGGAAGGATAAAGAGTCCTAATCGATTCATTCTCCAAAAGTTTTTTCGAAAGCTTTTTGCAAAGGACTGAAACAATTTTATCGCATTTGCTTCTTGATATTTTTCATCATTGCAAAGTTCGTAAACCGCATTGGTTGCTGGCAATAGTCCGAAAAGAACTAAGCCGAATAAGGTAAACAGCAGCCAATAGCAATGCAACAGAAATAACAGTAAGCCTTTTTTCCCAATGCTCACATGTAAATCGACTAGCTTATTCATGTACTCACCCTTTCATTGCACCAATCATGACTCCTTTATCAAAGTATTTCTGTAGGAAAGGATAGATCACCAAAATCGGTAAGGTCGAAACAATGATGGCGCCATATTTGATCTGATCTGCATATTGTTGTCCGTAGCCATCACCCAAAGCGCCCGCACCACCTGCAGATGCTTGATTTGATAGTAAAATATCTCGCAGAACGATCTGTAAAGGTTGTTTTTCGTAGTCGCGAATAAATACGAGTCCTGTAAAGAAATCGTTCCAATGTTGGACCAAATAGTAAAGACCCACCACAGAAATGACTGCTTTGGATAGCGGTAGTGCTACAGTAACAAAAAATTTTGCATAGGAGCAACCATCTAGAGCGGCTGCTTCATAGAGACTATCCGGAATGCTTGTCTCAAAAAAGCTTCTTGCAATGATCAAATTATAGACATTGACTGCCGAGGGAATAATAAAGACCCACATACTATCGATCAACCCCACATCTCGATAAAGTAAATACGTAGGGATCAAGCCACCATTGAAAAACATCGTAAAGGTAAAGAGAAACATCAAAAGTTTTCGAGGTTTAAATTCCTTTCTTGATAAGGCAAAAGCTGCGGGTAAAGTAAAAATTAAATTGACCGCCGTTCCTCCTAACGTATAAATCAAGGTATTGCGATAGCCCGTCCAGATCCTAGCATCTTGTAAAATTTTTTCAAAACCAAAAAAGCTGATATTCCTAGGAAAGAGCGTGACTAATCCTTTAGAAACCATGTTGGAATCACTAATTGAAGCGATGACGACAAAAAAGAGCGGATAGACGACAATCAAAAAGATACTCAAGCAAAGTATGATGATCGCTAGGTTAAAAAGAAGATCTGATTTAGGTTTGTTTGTTAGTGATAGATTCATATAGCCACCCCTTTACCATAAACTACGGTTCGTGTATTTTTTCGAAAGACCATTTGCTAAAACTAAAAAGAGAAAATTAATGATGTTATTGAATAGCCCGATCGCTGTTGAATAACTAAATTGACTGTTTAAGATCCCAATTTTATACACATATGTAGAAATGACTTCTGAGACGCTCAAATTCAAACTATTTTGCATCAGGAAAATCTTCTCAAAGCCAGCATTTAAAACCCCACCCATATTCATAATCAACAAAATAACCATCGTTGGCACTAATGCTGGTATATCAACATGGAGGATTTTTTGAAAACGATTGGCGCCATCGATATCTGCTGATTCATAGAGTTGCGTATCGATACTCGAAAGTGCCGCTAAGTAAATAATGCTGTTCCAGCCACAGTGCTGCCAAACCTCAGAAATGACATAGACGGGCACGAACGTACTGTCGCTCCCCATTAAGTTGACAGAAGAATCCAAGTTCAAGAGGTTGACTAAAACACCTGTTTCTGGTGAAAGAAAGACTTGCAATATCCCTACCATCACGACCGTAGAAATGAAGTGAGGTAAATAAACCGCAGTTTGCATGACTTTTTTTCTTTTAGGGTTTCTGATTTGATTGATGATCAATGCCAATAAAATGGGAGCAATGAACCCAAAAATCAGCGTTGTCACACTGATCCGCAACGTATTGACTATCACGGTTTGGAACATCGGGCTTTCGAAAAATTGTTGGAAATACTTGAAACCGACAAATTCGCCACCAGTGAGTCCCTTCGTAAAATCGAATTCCCGAAATGCTAGTTGGATACCATACATTGGTATGTAATTAAAAACCAAAATGATCGCTAATGCCGGTAAAACCATCAACCATAGCTGCCATTGTCGACTGAAATGAGACAGTAACCGATTATTTTTTTTCACGAGAACTGTGTCCATGATCTTCACTCCTTTGATAGATTTAGGTAAATGGCTGGTCTTTGTTATTCAAGCATGAACTTGCGATTGCTTTACTCAACTCTGACCAGCCTCACCACTCACTTAATTCCCGTAATATTGATCAAATCCTTTTTGAACGATCTCGATATTTTGATCTAAGCCGCTATTTTGCAAGGTTGTGACATATTGCTCCCACTCATCTTCAATGCCACCTTTTGTCACCCATTTAGCAAATTTTGTCATTGCTTCATTGAGGATCGTTGTATTGTTGTTTGCTAGTGTTGTGGCATCCTCATTACTAAATTTCAAGAGATTGAATGGTACTACTTGTTCTTCAGGAACGATTTTATCCACGTAAGGATGCAACACTTCATCTTGGACCTCATTCGCTTTCATATCTGCGCCAAGTTCGACATCAAGAGCGTCTGAAATATACATTGGACTATTGTCCGCCCAAGTTGTTGTCCACTTCCATGTCCCTGGATCGACATTTTCATCCGCAGGTGGCAAGACGCGGTAAGTGTCCCCCTCTTTTTCGATGTTAGTGCCCAATGACCCAAACAATGCTTGGATTCCGATTTCTGGATCGTATAGCGCATTGACGAATTTTAAGGCTCCGTCCATATTTTTGGTTTGAGAGGAAACAACGGCAAAGTTTACCCCATAATTAAGCGAGGTTTCATAGCTCCATGTCGGTTCCACTCCAGCTTTTTGAATCAATGGTGCCATTGATGTATATTGATCTGCTAACTGATTACCAAATCGGTCTGAAGCTTCCCAGCCCCAAGTAAAACCGACTTTTGCCGTCTCGCCTTCTCCTCTACCAGTGGACTGATAGGCACTATAATCTTGAGAAAAAGCCTTAGGATTAATCAAGCCAGCTTCCCAGCACTTGTTCAAAAATTCCACTGTTTCTTTGTAACGCTCATCAACAAAGAAGTTGCCTACCTGTCCATTTTCAGCAAAGTAGCCGGTATTTCCTCCTTCTGAAACAACGATACCCGTACTTGCTAAAAGCTGCATTGGTTGGAAATAGCCAAAACCGCCGGTTCCAACTGGACTCCAATCCATTGGAATTTCATCGCTAGCATCCCCATCTCCATTCGCATCGTTTTCTTTGAATGCGACCAACACTTCGAATAGTTCATCCCATGTTTCAGGTACGTCTAACCCAAGATTGTCCAGCCACGTTTGATTGATATATTGACGAGAAGCAGATTTAGGCCAAAAACGCTGGTATTTTGGTAAGCCATAGATCTCTCCATTCAGTTGAGTAGCAAGTGCTTTTGTTTCTGGTTTTTCTTCAAACATCTTTTGAACATTTGGCAGGGCATCTAAGTGATCAGATAAATCGGTGAACAAGCCAGGAAACTTCGCAAATTCCGCATCCGTCACAACATTGGGTCCCAGAATCAAATCGGGAATATCTCCAGAAGCCAACATTGGGGCTTTTTTCTGATCCCAATCAGCGGAAACTTCCTCCCACTTTATGGTCAGCTCAAGTTCTTCTTCTAGTTTGTTCAACCACTCAATATCTTTGTTCTTTTGCGTCAAGCCATGTTTTACCACTAAAACATTTAACTGGTTGCTTGACGACTCTCCATCTCCCTCACTTGAAGATCCTCCCCCGCATCCAGAGAGCAATCCGATCAATGCTGCGGAACAAAACACCAAACCTATTTTTTTCATTTTCTCATCCCTTTCACTCTTGTTACACTAAGTATAACGTCGAAAATGAAAACGCTTTTATTAACAATTTTTACTTCTACTCTCTTTTTTTTACTCGCCAACCATTTTTACATGATCCGCTTCATTCATAGTCCATAATGTTGCGGTTAAACTGATATGGAGAGATTCCTACACGTTCTTTAAAAACACGGAAAAAATAATTATAGTTCGCAAATCCGCTTTGCCTTGCGACTTCATTGACACTACAAGACGAGGTACTCAACAATAATTTTGCATAATCGATCCGCAACTCAGACAAGTATTTTGAAAAAGACTGTCCCCATTGCTGCTTAAACACCCTACTTAAATAGGAATAATTTAAATCAATCGCTTCGGCGCAGGTCTGCAAGCTGATCGGCTCTTTGAAGTGTTGATGAAGATAAAGAATACATTTTTTTACCGGCTCGTCAACAGGCTTAAAGACTTCTTTTTGGAAATTTTTTACACTTAATGAAATGGCTTCAAAAAAATCTGCTTCGATTCTTAGTAACGTATCGAACTGTTGATAATAATTGATTTGAATCATCGTTTCCATCGGTTGTCTAAAGCTATTACTCATCGCTAAACTGATTTGAAAATCGATTTGTGCAATTAATTCTAAAGCCAGCGAACGTGCGACCCGTTTTTCTCTTATATACTCAAACAGTTTTTTACTATAATATCCGATATTCTCTGGTTCGATGTATTTGGTATAAAAATAGATTTTTTTCAGATACAAAGCGATCTCATGCTGTTGAAAGACGTTTTTGCTGCATTCTTGGCTTGAAAAATGCAGCAACTCATTCGGACGTGAAAAAAAGAGTAAATCTGAGATTCGTTCATCGCTCTTAAATAGTTCTAATACCTCCGACAGTCGATTGCTTACTGGGGATCGCAGGAGAAAAAGTTCAACATCTAGTAAGCGCTTGGCAGCATGGTAGCACTTGTTTTTGATCGTTTCCAAGTAATCATTGATCGCTTTATAGGACTTGATTTTTGCAAACGAGTAGAGCATAAAAAGCTTCCCATCATCAGTCACAAAAGAGAGCATTTCTATGGTTTCATTCTTTGTGTCTAAAATCAATTGCTCTAAAACAGCGCTCACTTTTCGTTTATACTTTTCTTTGTCCCAAACATTTTTGCTGATAGAGATAGGTATCATAACAAGTCCTACCATTTTTTCAGTTACAAAATGCGGATACTGTTGCATCAAGAAACTTGTATTTCCATGAAAAAAGTCACGTAGAGAGGGTGTTTCGTAAGCAGGCGCAGCGATAGGCTTGTTTGTAAAAAAATTGATTTTTTTCAGCGCTTCCGAAATCACTTCCTCGCTCAATTCATGTTTCAAAAGATAGTCAACGACCCCATATTTCATGCTACCACTCGCATAATTAAAGTCGGCATAGCCACTCATCACGATCACTTTAGTCGTGCGATCGATCAGTTCCAATTGTTCTAAAAAGGCTAAACCATTCATAATTGGCATATTCATGTCTAAAAAAATGAGATCTACAGAATAAATCTCCAAATAATTTAACAATTCGTAAGGATTTGCCGTACTGAGCACAATTTCAAATTGAGGGAAATTTTGTAAAATAGTACTTATTTTGTTGCGTGAAATCAACTCGTCATCCAAGAGGGCTATTTTCTTCATCGTCGTTTTCTCCAATCATAGGAAGCTCAATAATGACCCTGGTATAAACCTCTAACTCTGTTTCATATGTGATACCATAGTCTGGACCATAGTAAAGCTTGATTCGTTTATCGATATTATGGATACCAATTTTCGAATAGTGTTTTCCATTGCTTTTTTCTCGATCGTTTATCTGTTTTATCGCTTCTTCTGTTAGTCCATTACCATTATCTTCAACCATTAAACAAAGCTTATCTCCCCTTTTTTCTCCACTTATTTTTATTTGCCCTTTTTCGCTATTCGTTCCAACAAAATTGTGCAAAATGCTATTTTCAACAATGGGCTGCAAAATAAATCGGAGGATACGGCAAGATAAAATCGCTGGATCAAGCGCCCAATGAACATCAAAGCTATCAATATAGGCAACTTTTTGGATGGACACATAGCTTTTGACATGTGCTACTTCTTCAGACAAAGGAATCAAGTCTTGTCCCTTATACATCGTGGCATGCAACAATGATACAAGTGATTTCGAAAGATGGGCAATATTGTTAGCCTGTTGTAATTCAGCCATCCAGGTAATCGAGTTTAACGTATTGGACAGAAAATGGGGGTTGATTTGAGCTTGTAAAAAGTCGATCTCAATTTCTTTTTTCTCTTTTTCTCTGGCTTTATTTTCTTCCATCAAAGTATTGATATTGGCTATCATCGAATTAAAGACTATACTCATTTGTTTTAATTCGTCATTGCCTTGGATCTCAACAGTGGTTGATAAGTCCTTATTCTTGACCCGCTCCATTGCTTGGTTTAATTGATCGATTCGTTTCGACAGTTTTAATATAATCAGCGTAGCCACAAAAATACTCATGCTGACGATCACGATACACAGAAAAATCATCAGTCGTAAATTCTGTGTCAACGGTCCCAAAAATGGCTTTTTAGGGAGATGGAGATGAAACCACGCTTCGACTTCTTCACTATAGAATGATTTCTCATACAAATTGGCTTGGTCTTCATCAATGGTGCCAACTTCAGCAAGCACCGTTTGCTTTTGATCTAACAAGGCGATCTGCGTACCAGCAGGGAGATTTTCTAATTGATCATTAAGAAACTCGCTTGTATGAAGGAATCCCACCAAATGCCCCAGGACTACTTGCCCGACTTTGATTTCATTTTTGATATAAACAGTCGAATCATCAATCTCTCTTGCATAAGCGGCCTCATTGGTGTAACCAATCAGCTTTTCTTCAACAACTGGATCAACTAACCCAAACGACATCAACCGATTTTCTTTGGAATAAATCGCCATTCCCAGCAAATAAGGTTGAAATTGATACAATGGTTCCACGATCTCTTTCAATTCCATAGTCAGCTTGATGCTCTCAAAGGTGTCTCTCGTAATCCGTGGTTGTTCACTGGCCTCTTTCAACGTGTCGTAGCCATCCATAATCAATTTATAATTGATATGATTGAGATCCGTACTGATCGTATGGATATTACGTAAAATAGAGACCTCGATCTCTTTCGCTTGGATCTCCATATTTTTATCAATGATCTTATTCGCGGTATTAGAAAAAAAGAGAATGATCAGTGACGAAGTAACGACATTTGCAATAATGATCGTTACCATAAGTTTCATTTTTATCTTCAATCGCATCACACTTTCTAACTATCTGTCTTTACTTCATTCTTAAAAAAGCTGTATGTTCCCCTAATATATGTTGTCCTGCTTCTTCTTTGATTTGATGGGTGTAGATTTGACGATAAACTTTAGGACTCATGCCTTTTTTCTGTTTAAAGGTATTGGTAAAGTGCTGCCTACTGTTGAATCCTGCTTGAGCGGCAATTTCGACGATTGGCAGCTGACTATTGCTTAGTAAAAATGCTGCCTGCTTCAGACGCTCACTGGTGAGAAAATGGTTGACCGTCACTCCCAGTTGCTCATGAAAGAGTTTATGCAAGTAGGCTTTCGTAATCCCCACCGCCGTTGCGATTTGGGAGACTTGAATATCTTCATCAAAATGCTGTTGAATATAGTCGATCGCAGCGTTCACATAGCAATTGCCCCGTTTGGTTTCTTTCGTACGTAATGAAAAGGCTAATTCCATCAGCATCCGCTTAAACAAGAGCTCGATCGTAAATTGCCGTTCAGCAGACGGTTGCTCTTGAGTATCATCGATCATTAGCAGCTGCAGCAATGACTTGATCGCTTGTCCAAATTGGCGGACATCGCGACTTTTCGCGTAAGGCTCATTCCATTGTACATTTCCTTTGATGTATGCAAAAACATCACGAACACAAAGGGCGGACGGTGTCTCACTCAGAAGAAATTCAATATTCAGTAATGTGCAGGAATCTCCTTCAACGAGTAAGGCGTGTTCCACAAACGCATTTATGAAAACGAAATCATTTCTTTCCAGAACAATTACTTGATCTTGCACCTTTATCTTACACTTCCCTTTGGTCACAAACATGATCTCACACGCTGGGTGTTGATGTGGATTCATGGAAAAACGCTCAAGGGCAACACTATAGTATGCTGTAATCTTCGCATAGTTTGTTTCTTGTGGAAACACTATTGATCAACTCCTTTTTCATTCGTTGACGATTTCTTTCTTTTTTATTTCTAGTAGACAAAACTTTCCCTCTCTTTTTTATTGCTTACTATACTATAAGAAAAACGTACTAGGAGGAAATCGATGTCTTTTTTACATTTTGCACAAACACCCCCAATGGGATGGAATTCTTGGGACTGCTATGGCGCTTCTGTGACCGAAGCAGAAGTGATCGCCCATGCCGATTTTATGGCAGAGCATTTGAAAGCTTATGGTTGGGAGTATGTCGTCGTGGATATTCAATGGAGCGAACCAGAAGCAAAATCTACAAGGTACAATGATTTTTATCCGTTGTGTATGGACGACTATTCTCGCTTGATTCCTGCTGAGAACCGTTTCCCTTCAGCAAAAGATGGCGCTGGTTTCAAAAAACTTGGTGACTATCTGCATCAAAAAGGGCTGAAGTTTGGTATCCATATCATGCGCGGCATTCCACGACAAGCAGTTCATCAAAATACGCCGATCAAAGGAACGGATAAACGGGCACGAGACATTGCTATGAATTCAATCTGCCCTTGGAATTCCGATATGTATGGGGTCGATGTTTCATTGCCTGAAGGACAGCTTTATTATGATTCTTTGCTCGAATTATATGCTTCTTGGGGTGTTGACTTTATAAAGGTGGATGATATCGGCGATTCGAAAATTTACGGTGATGCCCATAAAGCAGAAATCAAAGCGATTCGCCGTGCAATCGATCGATCCGGTCGAGAGATCGTCCTTTCTTTGTCTCCCGGACCAGCTGCCCTCAAAAATGGTAGTTTCTTTCAAAATCATGCCAATATGTGGCGCTTGACGGATGACTTTTGGGATCATTGGGACGCCCTTTACGCCATGTTTGACCGAGCAGCAGAGTGGGCACCTTTCGTTCGTCCAGGTAACTGGCCTGACTGTGATATGCTACCGTTGGGTCATATCGGCATTCGAGCAGTTGATGGAGGCGGTGGTGACAGCTGGACACGTTTTACGGAAGACGAGCAATACTTATTGATGAGTTTATGGACGATCTTCCAATCTCCATTGATGTTTGGTGGTACTTTACCAGACATCGATCTCTTTACCTTACGTTTATTGACGAATACTGAAGTCTTAGAAATGTATCGAAGAATTTATACGAAAAAAGAGTTCTATCGTGATCAAGAGTGGATCATTTGGGAGGCGTTGAGCGACACAGCAGTCTACTATGCCATTTTCAATGTTTCTGATCAAACGCAAACCATCCCAAAATCGATCGCTGCTTTACTACCAATTAAAAGCGGCACTGAGTTATGGCAACAAAAAGAACAAACAATTGCCGATGCTGAGGTTCCTACTCATGGTGTCTTGTTACTCAAAAGCCCATTACAATAGTCCTCTCAATGAAAGCAACACAATGTGCCGAGCACATTGTGTTGCTTTTCTATTCATATTGTTCTTACCCTCTCAACAAGGTACCTACCAGTCTTACAAACAACTGACCGTAACCATTTCCAGCCTATACTTCATGAATCAAGTAACTCTGTTTTCCCTCTCGCAAAAAGATTGGTAAGGAATCAATTTGTGCCTGTGCGACAATCCATTGTCCACCTTCATAGATAGTTCCATCTCGAGCATCGGTCCATTTTGCTCCTGTTGGCAAATATACCTCACGCTCAGTAGCATGCGCTACAACGATGGGCGCCACTAGAATATCAGAACCATAGAGATACTGTGTTGTCAGTTCCCATACCTGGCGATCCTCTGGAAATTCATAAAAAGTTGGTCGAATGACTGGCGTTCCTTTTTCATGAGCTGCGCGCATCAATTCACGCGAGTAGTCCCGCATCAATTCACGAATTCCAATAAATTTTTTCATAATCTCATAGTTCTTTTCCCCAAACGCCCATATTTCGTTAGCTGCTCCGGTTTGCTCTGTTTCTTCACCATCTGCTTTGAAGATTTTTTTATGGGGAGTACGTGAACCGTGCAATCGCATGACTGGACAAAAAGTCCCGTATTGAAACCAGCGGATCAATAAATCTTGAAAATCTAGACTTGTCACAGAACCACCATGAAATCCGCCGATGTCACTTGTCCACCACGGGATGCCTGCTAACCCCATTTGCATGCCAGCAACGATTTGGTTGCGAAAGTCTTGGTAAGTCGAATGAATATCGCCGGACCAAACCAATGCCCCATATCGTTGGCTGCCCGCCCAAGCACAACGAACCAATTTGATTGAATGTTCTTTTTGTGAGGAAGCTTCTCCCTCATCAAAACCACGAACATACTCACGGGGATAAATATTGCCTTTTTGCAACACACTCCCTACATAATAACGATAGGAATCATAGTCATACGTACCAAATTCTGGTTCAGCCTCATCCAACCAAAACAAGCGAATGCCGTTATTGACATAATTTTTTGATACTTTCTCCCAGACATAGTTTCGAGCTTTAGGATTTGTTGGATCATAAAAGATGTTATTCCCATGAAACAACATCTGTACATCAATGCCGCGATCCGTTTTGACTAATAAGCCTTGTTCTTTCATCTCTTGAAAATTCTCACTACGCGTGTCGATTTGGGGCCAGATCGATACCATTAGCTCGATTCCATATTTATCTCGTACTTCTTCTGCCATCGCCTTGGGGTCTGGAAAGAAATTTTCATCAAAGCGAAAATCACCACAGCGCGGCCAATGATAATAATCGATCACTAGTACATCAACGGGAATGTTCCGCTCTTTGTGTTCCCTAGCGATCGCCACTACTTCCGCTTGTGTCGCATAGCGAAGTTTACATTGCCAAAATCCTAGGCCATATTCGGGCATCATAGGTGCCCGTCCTGTCACTTGGCTAAATTGTTCTTCGATTTGAGCTGGTGTCTCTCCAGCAGTGATCCAGTAATCCAATTGCTTCGTACTTTCGGCACGCCATTCGGTCGTATTTTTACCAAAAGAGACCGAACCGATTGCTGGATTGTGCCAAAAAAAGCCGTATCCTTTGTTTGATAAATAAAAGGGGATCGAAGCTTGTGAATTTCGATGCGCTAATTCTAAATTACACCCTTTTAGATCAAAAATATCCTGTTGATATTGCCCCATACCATAGATTTTCTCCTCACGATCGGCTTCGAAAGTAGCTTTTAGTTGAAAATCTCCTCCAATAATCGACTTAAAAAACCGCGCCTTCTTCAAGAGCGCACCGCCAGATGCTGCCTCTTTCAAAATCACTTCGCCTTTTTGATTGTAAAAAGTGATCTTGCCATAGTTGTTCCAGCCTGCGTCTTTGGTGACTACTGCGTGGATTTTTCCATTACCGATAGCTCCTACATCCCCCTCAATCGCAACCTCGGCCTTAGAATCTTGTGTTAATAATGCACAGCAGGATAAATCTAGTTCACCAGACGGTGCACTCACCACCCGCAAACTGTTCGTGCCCCAAGCAATAATACGCACGACTTCATTTCCATTTTGAAATTCGAGGTAATTCTCACCTATTGAAAAAAACGACATTTTTGAACCCTCCTTTTTTTCAGTATAGCTGGATTACAGAGGGCTATCCTTCGATTTTATGGCGTGTTCTATCGTAATCATGTCATTTTTCCGATATTGTGTAGGAGTCTCACCAAACATCTTTTTGAAGCACACAGAAAAATGATTACTATTACAAAAACCGATAGCTTGAGCGATCGCCACCATGGTCAAATCAGTCTCTCGCAACAATTCTGCCGATCGGATCAAGCGATAATGATTTAGATAAGCCATTGGGGAAGTTCGAAATGATTGCTTAAAAAATCGTGTGAATTGCTCTTTACTTAAGGAAACAGAATCGGCCAAATCTTGCAATTGGATCATTTCATGATAATTAGTATGAATATAAGATAAAACCATTTTTTCCCGTTTTTCTTGGAGGCGCTCGCTTGATTTTTTTGCTGGCTGGTCAGTCCCAACTTCTAATAGATATGACAAGAGTTGGATAACGATCCCTTTCAGACGTAATTCACGATAGGACGATTTCCCCATAAAGCATTGATCAAATAGTTGAAACAAGGTGAGACTTTGTTGACTTTTATCTGGAAAATCCACATAAGAAGTAACACCTTCTTGTCTCAAAAAAGGATCGATTTGTTGGCTTTGAATTCTATCTGATTGTCGACTCGTGATTAATTGTTCAGAAAAAACGATACACGAAAAACGACAGCTTTGTTGTGCGATTCGATAGGCAGTGTGTAAAGCGTTGGGAGGAATCAGTACGATCGTATTTGCCTTAATCTTGCGTGAGACTCCATTAACGACTAATTCTAGCTGTCCTTGATGGACACATAAAATTTCGATTTCTTTATGCCAATGTGGCACAAAAAAGAATTCTCGCCAAACACTCACTAAATTAGGATAATATGCTAATGGGAAATCTTCTGTGCCATGGTTCGCAGCTTCATAATAAGCAAGCGCTGCAGGTTGATTTATTTTCATTGAATCACTCGCTCACTTTCCACTTTGTTAACATTGTTTTTCGTTTAATCATAGCGTATCTACAACGATTATGTAAGCGTAATCAAAAAAATGTTTTATCTGTTGATCCTTCTGACCAATTGAAACAAACAGGACAGCTACTTGACGAGCTGTCCTGTTTGTTCCCACATTCCTGCAGGACAGTTTTTCTTAGCTAAATTTGCGCGAAACCGATAAAAGCAGCCGCATTTGGTACAGGTATGATTCAATCGCAATGGACAAGTCTCACAAACAACGATTCTCCTACTGACGATCTCCGGCGAAGCCAAGTCGCTTTCTAAAGAAAGTTGTTCTGCAATCAAGGATTCAATGTCTTCCTGTGCTGCTGCAGCAGCATCTTTCACTTCGCATCCTTTACAAGTCATGGGATCAGACTGTCAATGAGATCGTGAGAACACTCATTGCTGGCACCCGCAAGCTGACTTTGTTCTCTTTAACATCGTAAGCGGTGAAGTCTTGGATCACCACATCTTCAGGATGATCAAAATCATTGTGTGCGTTCATTTTGTCCCCCACGATATAACGAGCTTCTTTCACTTCATTGATCGCTGTTTCCAGGGAGAAGGTTAATTCTTCCGTGCCTTGGGTAGCAAAATTACAAACCGATAGATGGATCGTATCCTCTTTTTTCGAAATCGTATACGTAATGGTATCACTGCTAGTTCCATGGCTATCAATGGTTTCAGCATCTTGATGGACTTTGTACAAATCAAAGACATGATAGCTTGGGGTTTTCACCATTTGTTCGCCATCTGTCAAAATCATCGCTTGCAGGACGTTGACGGTTTGTGCGATATTTGCCATATGCACTCGCTTGGCATGTTTATGGAAAATATTCAAGGTGATCGCTGCGACCATGGCATCACGAATCGTATTTTGTTGGTATAAGAAGCCTGGATTCGTCCCAGGTTCTGCTGAGAACCAAGTGCCCCATTCATCAACAATGATTCCCACACGCTGTTCTGGGTCATACTGGTCCATGATCGCGCTGTGGCGGGTCAATAATTCATCCATGTAGGCTGCTTTTTCACAGGTCACTTGCCACTCTGCCTCATCAAATTCCAAGGCGCTACCTTTTTCTTCCCAGCCCTGCGGATGAACGTAGTAGTGCAAGCTTAGGCCGTCCATCAACCAATGGGCGTTTTTCATCAGCGTTTCCGTCCAATGATAGTCTGCGACATTCGCTCCGCCAGCAACTTTGTAGATTTTTTTGTCACCGTATTGGCGGACATAGGTTTGATAGCGGCGATACAGATCCGCATAGTACTCTGGCCGCATATTGCCGCCACAGCCCCAGTTTTCGTTTCCTACGCCAAAGAATTTCATTTCCCACGCATCTTCATGGCCATTTTCTCTGCGAAGATCAGCCATCGGAGAAATGCCATCCATCGTAATGTATTCCACCCATTCCGACATTTCTTGCACCGTTCCGCTGCCGACATTACCGTTGACATACGCGTCACATTCCAGCTGCTTGATCAATTCAAAAAATTCATGGGTCCCGAAATGATTGTTTTCAGTCACGCCGCCCCAGTGAGTGTTGACCATCGTTTTGCGGTTTTCTTTAGGACCAATCCCGTCTTTCCAATGGTATTCATCGGCGAAGCAGCCGCCTGGCCAACGCAGCACAGGGATTTGAATGTTTTTCAGTGCTTCAACCACATCGATCCGCATCCCATTTTTATTTGGGATCGGCGAATCTTCTCCAACGTATAATCCTTCATAGATACAACGGCCTAGATGCTCTGCAAAATGACCGTAGATATATTTACTGATCGTTGTTCCTGATTTTGTGTTTTGAATGTTAATCGTCATTGTTATACTCCTATTCTTTGATTCCCCAAATGGATTCATTATTATCGCCAATCGTTGAAAACGTTAATTTTTGCTGCTCAAATTCTGTTATTTCCTGACTTAATAAGATACCTTTGAAGGTCGCTTTTTCAAAAGTCAATGCCAAGTCTCCCGCATCGTACGTCCAAGTTCCGGTCAAGTCACCAGTAACGCTTCCATCTTTTTGAAGCTCGATTGTCTGCGTTTTTAGCATGGTCGTTCCATTGTCGGTACCATGGTTAATGATTTCATAGCGTCCGATAATGTCATCTTCTGACAAAGCATCTGCTATTTGTTCATTGCCTCGATACTCGTAGGGTGCTGGAACTGGCCAGCCCTCCTCATTCATATACATTCTGTTGACCCGCACTTCATGGGCTTCGGTTCCATTGTTAAAGCGCGTATGGTACACCAAGGACCACTGACCATTCTCATCGATGATCGCCGAATTGTGTCCCGCTGCTCGATACCCCATTTGTTGAAACGAGAATTGGTAGTTGCCAATCAATTTGATGCCGTAGTTTGAATTTTGGTCCCCTTGTTCGAAGATTGGGCTATTTCCTTGGGCATCAAGGTAAGGTCCTTCTGGTTTTTCAGCGCGAAATAGTCGCATATTGTAACCACCTTTTGCTGCTAAACCACCATAAGTGACGAATAGGTAATAATAATCGGTTTCCTCATCATAAACAATATAGGGACCTTCTCCTGATTGATGATAGCCGCCAAAAAGCTTGATCCCGAAATAGCGATCAATGATACGCCCATCTTCCGTCGTGCTATCTTCCCCAGGATACATTGGTTTTCCAGTGGCTGGATCAACTTCTAATAAAAAGATACCGCCAGACCAAGAACCATAGGTCATCCATAGTTTCCCTTCTTCATCATAAAACAACGCTGGATCAATGGCGTTTGGCGCATAATCGGTGTTATACGTCAGACCATCTTCGATCGCCCAGTTTTCACTGAACCCACTGATTTTCCCCTCTTTGATCAATTTCGCCAAATGGGTATTTTGATAGTTGGTATTGCGTTCACTACCATCTGTCGAATCTTTTTCTGTAAAGCCAGAATAGACCACGGTATCCGCATAGCTATAGGGTCCTTCGATTGTTTTAGCTACGGCCAATCCAATCGCTGAACGCCGCCACGTAGAACTAGCTGAGTAGTAGAGCATATAGGCTCCTTTGTCTCCATTTGACCATTCATAATCAGCATTCCAAATGACATCTGGTGCCCAAAGGCTGTAACCACCTTTTGAATCGGCATCATCGTAGCCTGCCCATTCAAAAGTCTCAGCTAGATTTTCTTTTGTGTTACCATAGATCATATTGTCTTCCATTGATTCATATTCGTGAGTGAAAGGTACTTCCCAAGTTTGTAAATCTTCTGTTTTCGCTTGGGCGAGATGCGAACCAAATACGTAAAACAGCTCTTGGTCACCAACATGAATAGAAGTAATCGATGGGTCATGAATCGACACTCGATTTTTTGTCGTTGTTTCCCACTCCTTTTGTGAAAGTTGCTCAGCAGCATCTCCTGTTTGACAGCCAACAAGAAATAAACTAGTAAAAAAAACGGACATGGTTAAACAGAGCATTTTTCTTTTTGTATTCATTTTTTCCCTCTCTTTTATCTATCCTTTGACTACACCGGGTTCGCCAAAATCAGGCAATCCATTTTTCTTCCAAGTAAACGGTTGGACGTACGCATGTCGATTGGGATTTTCTAAAGGATTACTGTAATCATTTTTTTCTGGTCTTGCATGATACACTAAGATATCTTGTTTCCCTTCCTCATCGACTGTAAAGGAGTTATGTCCTGGTCCGTATAGGGAATTTTGTTCAGAACTTGAAAAGACTGGTTCCTTCAACTTATGCCAAGAATACCCATTCAATAGATCACTATCCTCATCTGCCCACAACAGTCCCATCGCGTAGTTTTCATCCGTCGCACTGGCTGAATAAGTAATGATCACTTTTCCATTTCTAATCAAAGCAGCTGGAGCTTCGTTCACTTTGAAGCCGATTTTTTCCCATCCATAATAAGGAATGCTCAGCAGAATCTGCTTTCCTTGCAATGTCCAAGGATTTTCCATCTCTGATAAATAAAGATTGGAATTGCCTGGAATGTTTGGATCTGCTTGTGCCCAGACATAATACAATCGGTTCCTGTGTTCAAATACCGTAGCATCTAAACTGAAACTCTCAAATTGCGTCTCGATCTGTCCTTTTTCTACCCACTCGCCTGCAAAGGGATCTTCATTCGCATTTTCGATCGCAAACATCCGATGATGATGCTGATCATTTCTGACTTCTCCATGATCTGCAGCAGCAAAATAGATGTACCATTTTCCTTGAATAAAATGAATCTCTGGTGCCCAGATCAGCTCACTCATGGGGCCTTCGGCATGAGCCGTCCAGATGACTTTCACTTCACTGTCAGCCAGACCTTTCAAGGTTTTCGCACGCCTTAATTCGATTTCCTGATACCCTGGTTTTGATCCAGTGAAGTAATAATATCCATCGGTATGCTTGTATATCCATGGGTCTGCACGTTCTAATACAATCGGTTCCAAATAATTTTCTGCCATAAATTCTACACCTTCTTAAAAAATTCCATTTTCCGTTTTTAGTATTTTTATTGCTTTGTTTTTAGACATATACATCGTCGTAGCTAGTAAATAGAGGACGACACCGATCACATCATAGATGATCAAATGGATGATGACACAGGCGATCATCCAACGTATCGTTCCTTTGTTTATTTGTTTGTCTCGCATATTCTTCGCGTTGATCCAACTGATCACGCCCATCAAAATCGTCGCTAACGCAACGATCATAACTACCTTCGATATCATTCCTACCAGACTTGACTGCAAGTATTCATACTGATTTTGATTTTGAAATGCTGCGATCCCTTGTTCTTCAAACCAAGGATAATACCCAAACATCGTTACGAGACCAATACAGACATCCCAGACCGCACTGGCACGTAGTAAATTTCTTTCCAATTTTCGATTCATGATCTTCACTATCCTTTTATTCCTGCATTTAAGTTCATAGATTCAATGAAGTATTTTTGAGCAAATAGAAACAGCATGACGGTTGGAATGATCGCAATCAATGCCGAGCCCATCAATTGACCAATCATTCGGTAGTTGCCATAAATGTCTTGTAGTAATAGCAAACCGGCTGTAATCGGCATCTTACTAACATCCGTATACACGATCACTGGCCACAAGAAATCATTCCATGAGCCTGTGAAAGAAAAGAGGCCTGCAACGATCAACACAGGTTTGATCAAAGGAACGATGATCTCTGCAAAAATTGTAAATTCATCTGCACCATCCATTCGTGCTGACTCGTCAAATTCAAGCGGGATACCTTTCATAAACTGTCGCACAAGAAAGATATTTCCCATCCCTGCTAAGCCTGGAATAATCATAGCAAGAGAAGAGTTGACCCAGCCGAAGGTTTCAATGATTTTGTAAGACGGGATCAAATTCACTACACCGGGAAACATCGAGATCCCCATCAAAAGATAAAAGATACGATCACGGTATTTAAACCGCATTCTGCCATAGCCATAAGCGGTCACTGAAACAACGATCACAACTAAAACAGTGTGCGTGACTGCGATAAACATTGAATTCCATAACCACTGCATAATTGGTGCAGTAGACGTATTAGTCAAAATCGCTACATAGTTATCTAATATCCAGTTTACGGGTAATAAACGAAACCCAGTAGAGACGATTTCGGTTTGAGAACGAAAAGAAGTGGCAAAGCTAAAAATCAATGGAATAACCCAGATGATACATAAAACGATCAGAAACAAATATGCGATGACCATACTAGGTATATGTTTCTTTTGTGTATTCATTTTTTTGCCCCCTTAAGTATTGCTTCTATCTAAAAGAAAATATTGAAATACGGACACACACATAATGATCAATCCTAAGATGACTGCCATTGCCGAAGCCATTCCTGCAATTGATTCTCCTTGACTAAAAGCCAGTGAGCGGATATACATCATCAATACAGTCGTGCTTTGGTTTGGACCTCCACCTGTCATCATCAAAGGCTGTGCAAAGACATTAAATGCGCCAGCAGTTGTCATCACGATCGTATATAACAGTGGAAAGCGAATAGATGGCAAGGTCACATTCAAGAATTTTTGGAATGCTCCAGCTCCGTCGATCTCTGCCGCTTCATAAAGGTCTTCATTGACACCCGCTAAAGCTGAGCGATAAATGATCATGTTACCACCGATCGCTCCCCAAATGCTGACAACAAAAATCAAGATCCATGCATAGGGTTGTCGCGAAGCCCAAGAGAAATCGAACCCAAAAATATTATTGATGGCACCTAATCGAGAGTGGAAAATCAATGACCAGATCAAAGAACCTGCTGAAACAGAGATAAGACCTGGAATATATAGAATTGCTTGAAAAAGTCCTTTCAGCTTCACTTTTTTATGTTGCAATGCAGCTGCAATCATCAGTGGAATGATGATTTGTAACGGCACCATGATCAAAACGAAAATAAAGGTATTTTTCAAACCATTCCAAAATTGGGTATAGAATGTCGAGGAACTATCAAACAATAATGTTTTATAGTTGTTAAAACCGACCCAGACTGGATCAGAGATCAAATTCCATTGCGTAAATGAAGCATAAATACCATAGATCGTTGGAATACATACAAAAATAATAAAGAGTACCATGTGTGGTCCAATGAATGCGATCGATGCCCAGTTAATGCTCTTTTTTTTCATTCCTTTCATTCCCTTCTAAAAATTGGAAAAGGGGATAGAATTATCCCCCCTTCACTTATCTAGCTACTTCTGCAATCTTATCTTCGACATATTGTTGCATCGTTGCTAATCCTTCATCCATATCTAATTCACCGTAAGCGATATCTGTACTATAAACATCTAATGCTTCTAAGACATAAGAGAAATAAACGTAGTCAAAGATGTAAAGTGTTTCTTCTTCCTCTGGTGTAGAAGTAAAGAATGATTGTGGGTATTGTTGGTAATCATCACTTTCTAAAATATCTTTACTTGCAACGATTTGACCGGCTTTTGCCCATTCGATCGAGTTTGTACGAACGAATTCTAAAAATTGTGCGATTACTTCTTCTTTTTCTTCTGTTCTGCTTTCACTCTTCAACATGCCAAACATATGAGAAGCTGCTCGGTTAGTTGCGATGTCATCTGAAGTCGAATAAATATTTGTTACGCCCCAATTCAATCCCTCAACCGCATCATGAGCGGTGGAAGTCCAAGTACCATCTGTTGATAAGAGTACGTTTCCGCCTTGGAACATCAAATACCCATCTTCTCCATAAGGTGTCATCAAACCTGCATCTGTTAACGCTTTAATTTTTTCTAACGCTTCTTTCATTTCTGGCGTATTCACCGTCGGGTTCCCAGCATCGTCAGAAATTGCGCCACCTAAGTTACGGATTTGCGCTAAGATAACCCAAGAAAGTAACGCATTATTTACGACATAATCGCCTTCTTCCATCTGCCCTGCTAATGACATCATTTCATCAAACGTCACGATGTTATCGTCTAGCCAAGAAGTGACATTGTATTTTTCTAAAAGATCTTGATTGTAATACATGGCACTGGCATGGATATCTAATGGGATCGTATATTGAGTATCGCCGATTTTTCCTGCATTCCACGCTGTATCTAAATAATTGCTTTCTTCTAACTCAGGTTGATAAGAAACCAGACGATCAACCGGATCAATAATATCGGAATTGACAAATTCCTCTACTTTATAAGAATGCATCAAAGTCAAATCTGGAATCCCACTTTTAGAACTAACAACCGTACTTAATTTAGTATACATATCAGACGTGATCACATGATTGATTGTATAATCGGAACCTGATTGTTCATTGAATTCATTTACGATCTGATCCATATAAGCGCCATCATCACCAGTAAGGGGTGACCAAAAATTAATCGTGTATTTTTCTTTTTCCGCTGCCTGATAACGATTAAAACCAATAAGGGCAACTGCAATGACTGCAACTAAAGCACCAATAATAATAAGTTTCTTCTTCATGTTTTTCCCTCTTTCATAGAAATTGAATTTTGGTCTTTGAAGCCGAACACACGCCTATCCTCCTTCTCTTATTTGCTATCCCAGCATTTATAATTGCATTATTCATTTCTAGCGTTTGCAAACACTTTCAATTTACAAATAAATCATAACTTGATTTGTAATCGCTGTCAACAATATTTTGATTAATTTATCAAGGATAATATCTATGTTAATTAATAAATATATTAATAACTAGCGAAATAAACAACGCTATTTACACAAATTAGCAAATATGTTAACATTCAAGTAAATCAAACAGTTTAAGCGGAGGTGACACGATGCAATTAGAAATCAATCAAGAAGCATTGCCTGTCTATGAGGCACTTGCCAGTAACGTGCGAATCAAAATCATTCAATTGCTGGCTAAAAACAAGATGAATGTCAAAGAGTTGGCACAAGAGTTGGGCTTAAGCAGCGCTATCATTACGATGCACATCAAAAAATTAGAAGAAGCCAAAATCATCAAAACAGAGCGTGTGGGGCAAAAAAAGATTTCCAGTTTGAGAGTGGACCATATCGATATCAACTTTCCAGAGAAAATCTTTAATGCCTTTGATACGAAAGAAACGGCGATACCGATCGGTCATTATACAAATTATTCGGTAGAACCAACGTGCGGGCTTGCTACTTCAGCTGATTTTGTGGGAATGGTAGATGAACCGAAGTTTTTCATGGATCCCCGACGAATGGATGCCCGCATCTTGTGGTTTACGAAAGGATTTGTCGAATACCAATCGCCAAACTTCTTAGCAAAAGAAGAAAAACTCGAAATGATGGAGATCTCAATGGAGGTTTCGTCTGAATTTCCTTTTTCCAATAACAACTGGCCTTCAGACATCACCTTCAGCTTAAATGGTGTGGAGCTTGGTACATGGACTAGCCCAGGGGATTTTGCAGACATTCGTGGAAAGTATACACCGGATTGGTATCCAGACAATCTTAATCAGTACGGGTTATTGAAGACGATCCGCATCATGGATCATGGAACCTACATGGAAGGTGTTCCTCTTTCCGACATTACGATCAAGGATATACCTGCCTACGAAGATACGTGGCATTTAAAAGTGGAAGTCAAAGAAGATGCCGAGCATGTCGGCGGTTGTACCCTCTTTGGCAAGGGGTTTGGGAATTACGATCAAGATATCAAACTAAAAATGTTTTATAGCTAAAAAAAAACGCTAGTCTTAGCGGCTGACCCAAACATTTCTTTTGGGAATCAGGTCGCTAAACTAGCGTTTTTGTTATTTTTTCAAATGGTAACTGTACGTACTTACAATGATGTTTTCACGCCAAGAGAGTCTGAAACGCAAGCGCAGGCTTGTTTGGTTGTGCAAAATATTTTGCCAGCGACGTCTTGGGACAAACTGTGGAATGATGACGGTCGTTGTGTAATTGTGTTTGGCTGCATTGCGGCTGACTAGATCCACATAACGTAAGATGGGATTTTCAATCGAACGATAAGAAGAATGAACGACGGAGAAACGCACGTCTGGGAATTTTTGCTTAAATTCTTGTTCGATTTCTTTTTCTTTCTTCACATCTTCATCCAACGATACGTGCATCGCTACGACATAATCACCAATCGATTGGGCATAGTTCAATGCGCCGATATTTACTCGGGTAACATTTCCGACTAAAACGATCACGGTATTTCCTTCATAAACATGTAGTGCTTCTTGTTTTTCCAACCGCAGCTGTTCTGCGACTTTCTTATAATGATCATGGATCTTGTAAAAGATATACAAGAGGATCGGCATGATAATAAAGAATGGCCAAATATCGCCTAAGCGATACACGAACAAGATGGCAATGATCGCAAAGGAAATCAAAGCCCCAACGATGTTGGCGATCGATTTAAAGAACCAGCCTTTGCCTTCTTTTCTCCATTTGATCACCATTCCGCTTTGGGACAAGGCAAAAGGAATAAATACCCCAATGGAATACAAAGGAATCAAACGCTCGGTCGATCCTTGGAAGATAAACAATAATACGATGGAACCAGCAGCCAAGGTGATGATTCCGTTCGAATAGCCAAGACGGTCCCCACGGTCTTGATACATATGCGGCATATATTTGTCTTTCGCTAGGTTATACGCCAACACGGGGAAAGCTGAAAATCCGGTATTTGCGGCAACTGCTAAAATCAGTGCCGTAGCAAATTGCAAAACGTAGTACATAAACCCATGACCAAAAACGGCAGAACCGATTTGAGATAGGACGGTCACTTCTGTTTCTGGTACGATACCATACCAATAGTTGATAAAAGTGATGCCGACAAAGAAGAATCCTAAAATCGACGCCATGATTGTCAAGGTCGCAGCTGCATTTTTCGCCCGTGGTTTTTTGAAAAACGGCACCGCGTTACTGATCGCTTCGACCCCTGTCAAAGAAGAGGAACCTGATGAGAAAGCCCGTAAAATCAAGGCCACGGATACCCCAGGTACGACCGCTCCCGGTAGTGCGGTTGCATTTAACGGTTGCGCACCCGTTACGATATTGTACAAACCGACCACGATCAAGACTGTGATCACTGCGATAAAGGTGTAGACAGGAATCATCAAGAAGCTAGCTGATTCTCGCAACCCTCGCAGATTCATCATCATGATCAAGATTACGATCACGACAGAAATGGCCACTTGATGACCGAACAACGCCGGCACAGCTGAAGTGATGGCTTCTGCCCCTGCTGAGACGGATACTGCCACTGTCAGCATATAATCGATCAATAGAGAGCCGCCGGCAATCAGGCCCGCATTTTTCCCTAAATTTTCACTACTTACTACATATGCCCCACCGCCGTGAGGGTAAGCATGAATGATCTGGCGGTAAGACAAGGTCAATGAAATCAAAAGAATAATAACAAAAGCAGCGATCGGCAATGAATACCAGATAGCAGCAGCGGAAAGTGCCACTAATACGACAACGATCTGCTCTGTCCCATAAGCAATCGAAGACAAAGCATCAGAAGATAGCAACGCAAGGGCCGCCGTCCGGCTCAGTTTTTGTTCATCATTCTCTGCGGATTTCAATGGACGTCCGACCAACAAACGTTTCAAATACTCCACTTTTTCTACACTCCTTTTCATGAAAAAATCCTTCGTTAAACTTGTAACGATATCCTCACAAATATTGAATTATCAAGACTGTATGCTACTCTTGTAACCGCGAAAAGTCAATGAAAATCAGATGAAAAAACGACCCTTTTTCCCTCTTTTGATTATTAGAAATTTCACGTGATGGCACAAAAGCAGAAAGAACAAATGCTCTTTCTGCTTTAAGATTTTAGTGGAAGAAATGACTTTCTTTGGAAATGTCACTTAGTTTCTTCGTAGAGTTGACTAGATAAGGATACGCGTACGTACCGACGATCCCAAAGACTAGGAACAAAATCGTTAAAATGATCAACTGCGGGATAGCATTTGGCCAATAGATCCCACCGGCTGATTCTCTTAACAGATTGACCGCATGAGTAAACGGCAGTAGCGGATTAATGAATTGGAAGAACTTCCCAGAGACTTGGATTGGGTAGTTTCCTCCCCCACCTGAAATGGAGAGAACCAAAATAATGATGGCGATCCCTTTCCCGAGGTTGCCGAACAGTCCCGCCAGTACGTAGACGATCATCATAAAGGCGAGTCCGACGAGTAATGCGAAGAAGACACTGTACACAGGGTTGTGGACATCGACGCCTAATAAAAACATATTTCCTAGGGTCACGATCAAACTTTGGGCGACTGCCATCGTCAAGAACGTCAGCATCCGTGCCACAAAGGTTTCACGTTGTGTAAAGCGTTTTTTGTCTTTCTTCTCTAAATGATACTCCGTTGTAGCGACACTTGACAACAATAATGCCCCTACCCACAAACACAATGCGGTATAAAATGGTGTGCTCGCTGAACCATTGTTGGCGATTGGGTAGATTTCATTGCTTTTTAATTCCACTGGTTGTTTGAAGAAGTCGGCTTCATCCGTGGCATCAAGTTTCAATAATTTGATGACCTCCCCAAGATCGACTTCATTTTCTCCTGCTCGGATCGCATCAGCGGCTTTGTGGATGCCTGCTTTGATACTTGGCCAATCGTTATTGATTAAATCAACAGCCGCATCCAAGGCTTTTTCAACTTCTGGCAGTTTTTCATCCACCATCGCCATCGTAGAACTGATTTCTGATTTGATGGTTGGCCAATCGTTTTGCAAGAAGTCTACGGCCAACCCTAATTTTTCTTCGACAACTGGCAATTCGTTGTTGTAAAGGTCGGCTCCTTTATTGATGGCATTGACGATTTCATCCATATGACCATTCAGCATCGTATTGGCATCGTGCAATTCTTGCTTGATGGCAGGCAATTCTTTTTGGTATTTTTCCAAAATCGTCACGGCATTGCTGACCACTGATTTGGTGGAAGACAGCAACGAGTCAAAATCGATTTCTTGGGCTTTTTTCAAGACATCTTCGGCTGTGGTGATGGTTTCGATTAGTTTGGTTAGGATGTCGTTGATGGTTACAGTGATTGAATCAACATTGATGCTGTTCATGAGATCAGCGATGTTTTGAGCAGCTGCGGTAACTTGATCGAGGTACGCTGTAATTTCATCAACAGACCCATTTTGAACAAGGTTATTCAATTGCGATAAGCGGTCAGATAAAACTCCTAGCGATGTTTTAGCATTGCTTAGTTGCGTAATGATACCTTCTAAATCGGCGTTACTACCGGAATTCTGAATATTGGTTAAAAAGGCAATCAAGGAATCCAAGGCTGCTTGTTGTTGCTGGATGTTCTTTTGAAAGTCAGTGATCGTTGCACTGATTGCTTGACGCTCTTCATCCGTTAGTTCATTGTCAGCTAGTGCTTGACGAATCGTACTTGTCAGCCCAGCAGTAGTTGTTGCCACTTGACTGATCAACTCAATCGTCACCTTCACACTGCTAGAAATACTTGGCAGGGCATCTTGCAACTGTTGCGCCCCATCTTTGGTCGCTGTGGCGAAGCTGGCGGCTTGGTCGCCTAGTTGTTCGATCTGTGGTAACGCGGCTTGAACTTGTTCGATGACTTGCAGTCCTTGTTTGGCGGTATCGATGCCGTCCGTCATGGTGCTGGCAATGTCATCAAAATCATCATCGATCATCTTCAATTGTTTGCCGGCATTTTGGATCTCTGGGATCTTCTCTTGCAAGGTCAAAATGATGCTGGCTTCTTTCTTCAATGTCGGCAGCTTATCGTTTAGGCCAATCAGTTTTTCCCCCATGGCATCCACTTGCGGAATATAATCGGTAAATTCTTCGGCTTTTGCGATCTTTTCTTTGATTTCTGGAAACTTATCGTGCAAGGTGACGATCTCTTTCGTATAACCGTCGATCGTAGCCAAATTGTCATCGGTATCTAAGATCATGGATTTGACTTTGTTGATGCTGACTAAGTTGGAATCAATGTCATAACCGATTTCATTGAAGACTTTTATTAACGTAGAGCTGGCGGTTTCAATAAAGTTCTGTGAGATCTCTTCTTGAAGGCTGCTAGCTCCTTTCTCGGTGATTTTTGGTGCGATGGCGTTGATTTTTTGGTTGCTGTAATACTCAATGGTCGGTTTTTCAATTGTCCCGCTGGTAAAGCTGATCAGATCATCTGAAAAATCAGCTGGCAGATAAATACCGGCGTAATATTTTCCTGATTTGACCCCTTCTACCAAGTCCTCTTTTGAATCCACGAAACGCCAGCCTAACTGTTTGTTATCATGGAGGGTGTCGATGACTTCATCACCGATATCGATATGCTTGCCTTGAAATTCTGCCCCTTTATCCGCACTATACACGGCGATTGGCAATTCACTGGTGTTGCCATATGGATCCCAAAGTGCTTTGATATTGAACCACGCATAAAGCGAGGGTAAGATCATTAAGGCAATGATCAAAAATGCAGAGATTGGATTGCTGAAAATTCGTTTCCAGTCCAGTTTATATAAATAGAAAACATTCTTTAGTTTATTCATTTTTTTCTTCCCCCACTAGTTCTTCGTCGAAGGATAATTTACCATGTTTTTCCCCCGCCGCCAACGGCTACGATCGACCAAGAAAAGTCCTTTTGACAAATGGACGTTTTTGTCAAAATGAAACCCCTTTACTTTTTGTTTTTTTTCGCTTATTGTTAAACTTTCTTTAACTTTACCATGATGGCGAAAAACAAACCACTCATATCCTTTGAACTGTTTTTTTACCGGTCTTTTCTTCACAAAAAAAGCTTCCTTTTTCTGCAACGAAAAGGAAGCTTTTTTAGGTGTTATTTCAGTTGATCCTTTGCCAATAAATCATACACATATTTCAGTGAGGTGGCTTCGCCATATAACTGAAGTCCGGCCTTCTCTTCTGGGGAGTAGACTTGATCAAAACTTTGATCGGGAATCAACACGACATCGATCTCCGCACGTGTCGCAGCTGTTGCTCCCACAAGAGAATCTTCCATGACTAATGCTTTTTCTGCTGCGAATTGCGCTTTTTCTAAAGTCAGCAAGTAAGGTGCGGGATCAGGTTTATGGGCGGAGACATCATCGCCAAAGGTCTGATAGTCAAAGGCCTGCAACAAATCGAAATGCGCCAACAATTCAGAGGCTCTTTTTTTCATCGTCGAGGTGGCTAGTGCCGTTTGGAAGCCTTTCTCCCTAGCCAATGCGATGGTTTCTTTCGCATAGGGTTTAGTTTTGAAGGTGCCATCAGTTATTTGCTGGGCAATATAGACTTCCCGTTCTGCTCGTAATTCCTGCACCCGCTGCTGACCGCCTACGAGGTCGGCTAATTTACTAGCCGTCTGTTGCCAACTTTGACCACGCCAACCAAAAATATCAGCGGCTGTAATCGGAAGCTGATACTTTTTAAATAGAGCCAACCACCCATCAAAATAGACTTTCTCAGTATCGACTAACAATCCATCAAAATCAAAAATCAAAAGTTCTTTCATAAACGCTCCTTCGTTTTGCTAAGATTTTCCCCTCACTCACTGGGTATCAAGACATTTCCCGACTTTTGTCAGCAGCTGCTTGCACTGCTTTGATGACAGCCGCACGAAAGCCATTTTCCTCTAAGGTTTTGACTGCTTGGATCGTTGTGCCCCCAGGCGAGCTGACACGATCCTTTAAGACACCTGGGTGTTCCTTCGTCTCTAGTACCATCTTCGCTGCGCCTAATACCGCTTGAGCAGCAAATTCATACGCCATCGGCCGCGGCATACCTTCTGCCACTGCTCCATCTGCCAAAGCTTCAATGAATAAATACGTGTAGGCTGGCGAAGAACCACTGACACCAATGACTGCATCGATCATGCTTTCTGGTACTTGCTCGGCTTTCCCAAGGCTTTCAAAAAGTTGTTTGACTTCGTTGGCTTCGGCTTCCGTTACTTGACCGTTGGGGCTGATAGAAGACATCCCTTCGCCGACAAGTGCGGGGGTATTTGGCATGACCCGCACGATTTTGTGCGCACCGATGATTTCTTCCATTTGCGCGATCGTCACACCCGCGGCAATGGATACTAGCAAGTGTTCCTCAGTCAATCCTGCTTTTAAATCAGCAAGCAAGCGGGGAAAGACAAAAGGTTTGACTGCTAAGACGAAGATCTCTGCTTTTTCTGTGACATCCGCCAGCTTAGTTGTCCCAGTGATCCCGGTTTCTTTTTCTAATTGTGCCAAAGTCGGCTCGTAGCGATGGTTATAAACCAAGATCTCTGCTGGTTCATACAGCTTTGCTGCAATCAAGCCATTAATGATAGCTTTTGCCATGTTACCGGCTCCTAAAAAGGCGATTTTTCTCATGTATTTCACACTCCACTTCTGATTTTGGTACCACTTTTTGCTAAAAAAGCCTAATCAATGACTAGGCTTCAAATTCGATCATATACGGATGCAAGGCAGTGTTATAGATCCCTTCTGTATATTCTACCACTTCTCCTTGTAGATCATACGAATAACGGGTTCGTTTCAAGGCAGCGACCTCCGGCGTGATCATAAACTTCTGTTGCTCTTCAGTCAACGTCGTTGCCACAAACGCATCTTGAAAGCGATCGATGATCATTCGATGTTCATCCAATAGGCGATACAATGATTTTTCTTCAAAGACCTCGATGGAGGTTCCCTTTAGTTGCTTTGGCAAATGGTACTCATAGTAAATAAAAGGTTGGTGGTCAAAATAGTACATGCGACGTAAACGCATGACTTCTTTGCCCATCAAAGAATACGCAGGGTGTTCAGGCGCAAGTTCGACTAATTCATAGCTGAGGTTCTTCTTTGTGTATTCCTTGCCGGTCTTTTCAAGCAATTGGCTAAACGTCGTGCCTTTTGACAGCTTGTTGTAGGGGCGATTGCTTAAAACCGTCGTCCCACGTCCGCTGCGTTTTTCCACATACTCATCTGCCGCTAACAATTCGATGGCTTTGCGGACAGTGATCTTGCTGACATTGAAGGTAGCTTCCAATTCTGTTTCCGTCGGTAAAAATGAACCAATCGGGTAGCGACCCGACATGATGTCTTCTTTGAGCTTATCGGCAACATCACGGTAAAGAATGTGTTTGCGTTTCATTGCTATCTCGCCTTTCTCTCATTGGATTGGTCTGGTGTTCTCCTTATTCATCAAAGGTAGGAATGTCTTCTGGTTGCGGCTCGATCAAGACTTTCCGTGGCTTGCTGCCTTCAGAAGGGCCAACGACGCCTTGATCTTCTAATTCATCCACTAACCGAGCCGCTCGGTTATAGCCGATGCGAAAACGTCGCTGCAAGAGAGAAACGCTGGCGGTCTGCATTTCCACCACAAGGGCTTTGGCGTCTTCGAACAGCTCATCTTGCGGTTGTCCGCTGCTGCCGGCACTCGTTTCTTCCTCAGTGACCATCATTTTTTCTTCATAATTGGCTTCTTGCTGATCTGTCACGAATTCAACCACTCGTTCGACTTCTTGGTCGGAAATAAAGGCCCCTTGGACCCGAATCGGTTTGTTCTCACCCATCGGCAGATACAGCATGTCGCCGCGGCCCAGCAGTTTTTCGGCCCCGTTCCCATCAATGATGGTCCGAGAATCGACACCGCTGGAAACAGCAAACGCCATCCGTGATGGAACATTGGCTTTGATGATCCCTGTAATGACATCCACACTTGGTCGTTGCGTTGCTAAGATCATATGGATACCAGCTGCCCGCGCCATTTGTGCCAAACGAATGATGGCATCTTCGACTTCGTTGCTAGCAACCATCATCAAGTCAGCTAACTCATCAACGATCACCACAATGAATGGCAAGATCGGACGATTTTCGCCATCTTCTAAATTCTTATTGATTACTAAATCGTTGTAGCCAGTAATATTTCGGACCCCAGTTGCCGCAAATTTTTCGTAGCGTTCTTCCATTTCCTTGACCACTTTTTGCAACGCTTGCGCCGCTTTGCGAGGATTGGTCACAACGGGTGTCAAGAGATGGGGAATCCCATTGTAAACATTTAATTCAACCATTTTCGGGTCGATCATCATCAGTTTGACTTCATGGGGTTTTGCCCGCATCAAAATACTGGTGATGATGCCGTTGATGGCTACGGACTTCCCGCTCCCGGTCGATCCGGCAATCAAGAGATGGGGCATTTTCGTTAAGTCTGCCGTTTGGACACGGCCAGAAATATCGCGTCCTAAAGGTACTTCTAATAGTTTATCTGGATGATCTGGTTGGGCTTCGATCACTTCTCGGAATGAAACCATGCTGACTGCGCTGTTTGGAACTTCGATCCCAATCAATGATTTCCCTGGGATCGGCGCTTCCATCCGCACATCTTTGGCGGCCAAGGCTAAGGCGATATCATCGGTCAACCCGACGATTTTGCTGACTTTGACCCCTACTGCTGGTTGAACTTCGAATTTGGTTACTGCTGGTCCTAAGCTAGCTTTGACGACTTTTGCGTCAACACCGAAGCTTTGGAAGGTGGTTTCTAACACACCAATATTTTGTTCGATCTTTTTGTACTCGCTGCTTTGATCCGTTGAAGGGATCGAATCGAGTAATTGCGCTGAAGGCAATTCATAATCACGATTTTCAGCTTCTTCCGAAATCTCAAATTCCAATACTTCACCATCGTCATCGAGGATCTCCCCGTCTTCGTTGACCTTTTTGCTTGGTCCCGGTTTGTTTCCTGCTGGATGCGGTGCTTGAGCGGCCTCTGGTCCCGTCGCTTGCGGCAATTCTTGGAAGTGGTCGATGGGTACAAAGCTCAGCTGCTCTGGTTCAAAATCAGCTGGCGCTTGCATCTGCTGTTCTTTTGCTGATTTTTCGTCTTCTGTCATTGGTCGGACTTGATTCTTTTCTTTGATCTCCGCCATGACTGCTGCTCGCTCGGCTTCTTTTTTGGCTTCTTTCGCCGCTTGTTTCTCTGCTGCTCGTTCCGCTTTGCGGGCTTCTCGTTCGGCTTGCTTTTCTGCTGAGCCTTCTAACAACCGCTGCAGCTTGTCACCAGCTGCTTGCAGGTGCTCCACTAACTCGTGGCTGCTCATTTGGCTGAACAAGAACGCCCCGATCAGCATGAGTAAAACAGCGATGATGTAGCTGCCGATCTGAGAAACAAGAAAATAGGTCGCCCCATAAAGCATGGCGCCAATCATTCCGCCCCCGACATTTTGGGTCACTTGGCTGCGCCGAATATCGCCTAACAGCGTCATCCACGTCGTTTGGAAGATATTGGCTTGTTCTCCCACCACATTACTAAAGATTTGCGCATGGAGGATGATCAGTAAACCAAAATACACCAATACACAGCCGATCACTCGCCGAATACTCTTAAATCGAGCATCGGTCGTTTTGATCGCTAACCAGACACCATAAGCGGCTAGGGCAACACTCAAAAATTGGTACGTGTTTCCGCCAACGATCCGAAACCCGTTGGCAATCAAGGTTCCTAAAAAACCTAAATGGAAAAAGCCAAATATCGAAAACAAGACAAAGAGCAGGCCGACGCCGACCAGCATTAATTTCTCTTGCTGTTTTTGTTGTTTTTTTGTTTTGCGTTTCTTTGCGCGTTTTTTTTGCGCCATTTCTATCCCTCTTTTCATCTTTCCCTATTATAACGAAAAAAGAAGGCGAACAAAAGTTTTCCTGTGAGAAATTTTGGTTAGGTGCTAGAATTTACGCGAAAATTTCTTAAATGATGAAAAAAACACCAGCTGCTAAGCAGCCAGTGCCTCTTGTTGACTTGTTTTAGTTTGGTGTGACGTCTTCGCCAAACCACTTTTCAGAGATTTCAGCAAAGGTGCCATTGTCTTGCAATTCTTTCAAGCCATCATTGATTTTATCTGCCATGGCTTGATCGTCTTTACGCACACCTACAGCAAAATCTTCTGCTTCAAAGGGGCTTTCGATTTCGTTGAAGTCATCGGTTTTGCCTGTTTGAGTCAAATAATATTCTGCGTAGACGCGGTCGATCAAAAGACCGTCGATCCGACCGTTTTCTAGATCGATAAAGGCTTCATTAAAGCTGGCATACAAGGTTGCGTCATTGCCGTCTACGAGATCCTTCAAAACTTCCGGTTGGTTATTGAAGGTCTCATAACCAGAAGAACCTTCTTGGGCACCTAAGACTTTGCCCTCCATATCATCAAAACTAGTAATGCCGCTTGATTTCGCTGTGACCAAGACTTGTTTATTTTCCATATAAGTATCTGTAAACAATACTTTTTCTTCACGAGCTGCGGTTTTGGTATACCCGTTCCAGATCATATCGATGGTGCCATTGCTTAGTTCGGTTTCTTTCATGGACCAATCGATTGGTTGAAATTTGACTTTGGTTCCTGTTAGATCCAAAATCGCTGTGGCTAAATCCACATCAAACCCAACGATGTTGCCTTGGTCGTCTTTAAAGCCCATCGGTACGAAGGTATCGTCTAGGCCGACGATCACTTCTTCTTTGTCAGCGGCACTGGTTGTGGTGTCATTGCTGCTGCCGCACGCCCCTAATAAAAATACACTTGCTGCTGCGATTCCCGTTAATAGTAATTTTTTCATTTTGTTCTCCCCCTTATTCTCCTGCTACTTTTAATAATTGATCGCCGATATTTTCGGCAAAAACCAAATCATGGGTCACCACGATCTGGGTCACTCCTTCTTTTTTCAGATCCAAGATCAGCTGTTCGACTTGCTGTCTCAAGCCTGGGTCTAAGGCGCTGGTAGGCTCGTCATAGGCCAACACTTTGGGATTCATCGCCATCGCTCGTGCGATAGCCACCCGTTGCCGCTGCCCCCCGGACAACTGGAAGGGGTATTGAGCTAATAGGTCACTTAACCCTAGTTTTTCTGCCAACTGTTCGGCTTTTGCTGTATACGCGGCTTTGTCTTGTTTTAGCACCATTTTTGGTGCCAAAGTGATGTTTTCAAAAACCGACAAGTGCGGAAACAATTGGAAGTCTTGGAAGACGACACCGACGACTTGTTCTTGTTCTTTTGTGTCGGTGGGATCAAAGGCTTTGCCATCCAGTAAAAAGCTTCCAGAATCGATCGTTTCTAACCCAGCCAGTGTCCGAAGCAAGGTGGTTTTCCCGCCACCGGAAGGACCGACCACCGCTAAGATACTGCCGTCTTCGATCGTCAGGTCTAGCTGATCGATGACTTTTTTAGCGCCAAATGATTTTGATACTTGTTTTAGTTCTAACATACGTGGTTCCTCCTAACGGTAATAGTCCAGTTTGGTCTCGATTTGTTTTAACAATAACGTGAAGACGCCCGTCATCACCAAGTAGATCAAGCCGACCCCAACTAACGGAAGCAAGGTACTGTCTCGCTCCATGGCGATTTTTCCGATTCGCATCACGTCTGACAAGCCCAAGATGTAGACCAGAGATGTGTCTTTGACAAGATTGATGACTTCATTGCCGACAGATGGCAGGGTGATCTTGACGACTTGTGGGATGATGATTTTTTGGATCGTTTGGATTGGGGACAAACGCAAGACTTTCGCGGCTTCGTATTGTCCGGCTGGAATCGATTGGATCCCTCCACGGAAAATCTCGGCAAAATAAGCAGCGTAATTGATAATAAAGGCGATCAAGGCTGCTTCAAAGCGGTCAAAGACGATCCCTAAGATCGGCAGACCGTAGAATACGAAGATCAGCTGTAGCAATAAAGGCGTTCCTCGCATCAACCAAACGTAGACTTGCACGATCAATTTCAAAATACGCAGGCGACTGGCTAAAACAAAGGCCAACAAGATGCCTAAGGGAATGGACCCGATTAAGGTCAGTGCGAACAATTTAACGGTGATTCCAGTTCCTGAAATCAGTTGGGGCATAACATTGACTAAATACTCAAACATGGTGACTTCCTCCTTGATAGGTTTCAATTTCGCTTGGCAGAAAAACAGCTTAGCGACGGCTTACTCCGACGCTTATGTGGCGCTGTGCGTTGGCTGGTGAGGGCAACTGGCAAGTTTCATTTTTCTAAAAAAGAAAAACAAAAAAAGCGCACACTGGCATTTACCAGAGGACGCTAGATACGTGGTTCCACCTCAATTTGCCTTTCCTTCACAGGAAAAGGCCTCGTGCAGTTCTTGTGATCCTTCCACTTTCGATTTTCGGTGACCCGCAAAAAAAGAGAAAAAAAACGTCCCCTAGCCATTACAGCTAAAGGACGTTATCAACGCGGTTCCACCTTTGTTTATCAGTGCTTCACAGCAACTGAACTCAGAAAGTCATCAATCAATGACTGCTGCTGTAACGGGCAAACCCGGTCTCTCCTACTTTTCTTTCGGAAAAACGACTCCAAGATGTGTTTCACAACCATGCGTTATCTCTTTGCACCAACCAGAGACTCTCTTCAAACAGCAAGCCTTGCTACTCTTCTTTTCGATGTCTGTTTCATTAAGTTGTGTCTTACTTTACTCGCTCTTAAAGAAAATGTCAAACATTTTTTCTGAAATTTTCGAAACTTTGTGGAATGCACCGATTTCGAGGGGAAGATTCAGGGAAAAGAAGACGCAACTGCTTAACCGAAGTATGCTTCAGCTAAGGCTTGTCCTTGCTTGATTTTTGCCCATTGCTGCTCAGTCGAAAGCTCATTGCCGCAATCACAAGAGGCAAAGCCACATTGATGAGAAAGATAAAGCCGATCCTTAGGAATGATTTGACTAGCTTTGTCTAATAAGGCGATCACTCGCTCTTCATCGTCTAATGTGGCGGTTTTGCTGGATAATAAGCCTAAGACAACCTCCACTTCTGTACGATCTTTCAGCGCTTCTAAAGCCGAGATATCACCGGCACGGTCATCATCCCACTCTAGGAAAAAGCGGTCATAATGCTGATCTCGCAAGAATTTTTCGGCGATCGCTTTGTAGGTACCACTGGCTGCCGCGCGGCTTTGGTAATTGCCGCGACAATTGTGGGTCCAGACTTTTAATCCTAATTCGTGGGCGTAATCAGCGACTTCGTTGTTGATCGCCACGAATTCATCGGCTAACGCTTCTAAGCCGTCATTGCCTTGGGTGAAGAAGCTCTTGTCATTGTCTTCAGCAAATAGTTCCCATAAACAATCATCGAACTGAACGATCTCACCACCGGCTTCTCGGTATTCCTGCAAGAATTCCTTGTAGGCGTTAAGCAGCCCTTCCCGCAAGGCTTCTTTCGTTGGATACACCTGACCTTCACCAACGAGGTCGTTAAAGACAGTCAGCTCGGTAAACGCGTGGGCAGCCCCCCAGACGGTGATTTTGACTGGCAGGTCGCCAGCTTGGCGTTTGGTTTCTTTAAACAATGTCAAGTAATGATGGTTTTTGCCAGATAATGGTTCTGTGATCCGGATGCCGATGTCTTTACGCGTTTCAAAATGTCCACCGTCCAAATCTTCAAAGGCATACCCATGATCGGAGATATAGCGCTCAACGCCTTTTAATCCCCAGAGAAAATCCAGGTGCCACATCGAGCGGCCATGTTCGCCATCTGTGATGACTGTAATGCCGTGTTCTTTTTGCGCTTCAATGATGTCAGCGATCGCTTTTGCTTCCGTTTCTTGGTAGCCAGGAAACGCATCATAAAACGGGTAGCGGATGTCCTCCCGATGCTCGATTTGATTTTTGTAGTCCAATAAATCTTGTGGTCGTAACAATGACCCCACAAGCTGAAATTTGTCTGTTGCCATATCCATTCCTCCTATACAAAGTTTTCAAAATTGTTAGATTTATTCTAGCAAACATCTTATACTATAGATAATACTTATAAACTTATATATTCCATAGGCAATACCTATAACACAAAAAGGAGGTTGCTTCCCATGCGTATCCAGCAGCTTGAATATTTGGAAAAAATCGTAGAGACCGGCTCTTTCAATGAAGCCGCCAAACAGCTTTTCATCAGTCAGCCCTCCCTCTCCCAAGCCATGAAAGAGTTGGAAAAAGAGTATGATCTGCAGCTGTTTTACCGCAGTAAATTAGGGGTGACCTTGACCGATGATGGCCGTTCCTTTCTCAACTATGCTCGAAATGTTTTAGACCAAGTCAATCTCTTGGACGAACGCTTTCGCAAAGACAGCCATCGCAAGCATGTTTTCAGTGTTTCTGCGCAGCACTATGCCTTCGTCGTCCACGCCTTCGTGGAGCTGGTCAAACAGTTAGGGGAAGATGAATTTCAATTCACCTTGCGGGAGACCCAAACACAAAATGTATTGGATGATATCCAGACGTTTAAGAGCGAATTAGGGGTCATTTATCTGAATGATTTTAACACGACGGTCCTCACCCGTTTGATCCACGAAAAAGACCTGCAATTCATTCCTTTATTTGAAGCCAAACCCCACGTCTTCATCGGCCGAGAAAATCCCCTGACTCAGAAAAAAAGCATCACATTAGCTGATTTGGAACCTTATACCTATTTGTCGTACGAACAAGGGGAAACCAATTCCTTCTACTTTTCTGAAGAGATCTTAAGCACTTTACAACGCAAAAAACACATTCGCATCAGCGATCGTGCCACGATTTTCAATTTGATGGTGGGTCTCAACGGCTATACCATCAGCTCTGGGATCATCAGCAGTGAGCTGAATGATGAAAAAATCGTTGCGATTCCTTTGGAAGTCGATGATGCGATGACACTAGGTTACCTCAAACACAAGAAAATGGAACTGAGTGAGATGGCTTTGGACTATCTCGCCTTGTTGAAACAGCATATCAAAAATTACGGTTTCGACGTCTTTTAAAAAAACGATCCGCAGACAGTCGGTCGGGCTTCCTTGGTAAGGCGTCCCGACCCTGTTGCGGATCGTTTTGTACTTATTTTGTTCTTAAATTGTCTTACGTTGGTGTTATGGAGAAAAAATCAACGCAATGGTTTCCATTCCCACTCTTCGACTTCGGCGATATCATAGCCGTTTTCTCGAATAAAGTCATGGTGATACGCAACGGTGTCTGCCATTTTTTTGGCAAAGTCCGTTGCTTTTTCTCCATAGACCCATTCGGCGGCGTCTTTGGCTAAGTGGAAGCGATCCAATTCAGAAAGGATCCGCATATCAAACGGTGTCGTGATGTCGCCATTTTCTCGGTACCCATGAATATGAAGCTGTTGGTTGCGACGGCCAAAGAAGATGTCGCGAATCAGTCCTTCATACCCGTGGAAAGCAAACACGATCGGTTTGTCTTTCGTAAAGTAGGCTTCGAATGCTTCATCGCTCAACCCACGAGGATCGACTTCTGGACGACGCAATTTCAATAGATCGACCACATTGATGAAGCGGACTTTCAACTCTGGGAAGGCTTCAATCAGCAAGGAAACAGCAGCTAATGCTTCCAAATTCGGTTCCGTCCCGGCAGCTGCGATCACGATGTCCGGTTCTTGTCCTTCATCTGTCGATGCCCAGTCGATGACTTTCAAGCCATCTTTGACAAGCACTTTCGCTTCATCCGCCGAATAAAACTGCGGACGTGGGTGTTTCGAAGAGACCACTAGATTGATCATTTCTTCAGAAGCGAGCGTTTCTGCCATGACAGCCATCAAGCTATTGGCATCGGCTGGCAAGTAGACCCGCACAAAGTCGGCTTTTTTCTCTGCAATATGGGTCATGATCCCTGGATCTTGGTGGGTGTACCCATTATGGTCTTGTTGGAAGACCGTTGATGAAGCGATCAAATTCAATGAGGGGTACGGGTTGCGCCAGTCAAGATCATGGGCTTTTCGTAACCATTTGAAGTGCTGCGTGATCATAGAATCAACGACTCTTAGGAATGACTCGTAGCTGGCAAAGAAGCCATGACGCCCCGTCAGCACATAGCCTTCCAAGAAGCCTTCTGCTTGATGTTCTGATAATTGTGAATCAATCACACGTCCCACTGAAGACAGCCATTCATCATAATCAGGATGTTTTGGCTCCAACCATTGGCGGTCCGTGACTTCGAACACATGGTTCAACCGATTGGATTTGGCTTCATCTGGGCCAAAGATGCGGAAGTTGTCGGGATTTTCTTTGATGATGTCACGGGCAAATTTCCCAAAGACCATCATATCTTGGGCCGTCGTTTCCCCTGGTGTCTCGATCGCAATGGCATGTGCTTGCCAATCTGGCAAGCGTAGCGGTTGCGGATCGATCCCCCCATTGGTGATTGGGTTGACCGCCATCCGCTGCTCTCCTTTTGGTGCCAATTCTTGAATCTCAGCTTTGATGCGGCCGTTTTCGTCAAAAAGCTCTTCTGGACGATAAGACTGCAGCCAATCCGTCAAAGCATCCACGTGTTCCATATGTTTCGCATTGACAGGGATCGGCACTTGGTGGGCACGGAAGCCCCCTTCAATCGGCTCGCCATCCCAGACTTTCGGTCCAGTCCACCCTTTTGGTGTGCGAACGATTAAAACAGGCCAATGAGGCATAGCGGCTTCTTCCGCAGAACCTTTGCGGGCTTCTGCTTGGATCGCGTGGATCTGTTCGATGGCTTGATCCATCTTCTGTGCCAATTGCGGATGAACCGCTTCTGGATCGTCCCCTTCTACGAAATAAGGGGTCCAACCCATGCCTTCAAAATATTTCGTGAGATCTTGGTCGCTTTTACGAGCCAAAATCGTTGGATTGGCAATTTTGGCGCCATTCAAATGCAAGATAGGCAAAATTGCGCCATCATTGACTGGGTTGATAAAGGTATTTGAAAACCAGCTGCCCGCTAACGGTCCGGTTTCGGCTTCACCATCACCGACCACTACTGCTGCAATGACATCGGGATTGTCTAAAATAGCTCCGGTAGCGTGGGCGATGGAATAGCCTAGCTCGCCGCCTTCATGGATCGAACCTGGCGTTTCAGGTGCCGCATGAGAAGCGATCCCACCTGGGAAAGAGAAAGTTTTGAATAAATGTTTCATCCCTGCTTCGTCTTGGGTGGCTTTTGGATAGATCTCGCTGTAGCTGCCGTCTAAATAAGCATTCGCAACCATGACTTGTCCGCCATGGCCCGGTCCTTCGATATAAAACATGTTTAAGTCGTACTTATTGATGACGCGATTGAGATGGGTGTAAATAAAATTTTGTCCGGCGATCGTTCCCCAGTGACCAATTGGATTCACTTTCAAGTCTTTTTCTTCGATGGGGCGGCTCAATAAGGGATTGTCTTTCAAATAGATCTGACCAACGGAAAGGTAGTTGGCTGCTCGCCACCAAGCGTTCATTTTCTGATAATACTCTGGTGTATCGTAGGTTGTCTTCATTGTGCTCCTCCTTTTAGTCCATTGTTCCACTCTTACATAAAAGTCTATGCCCCCTATATTTAAAAGTCAATTTTGCTGATTGCTGGTGCTTTCAAGGGTTTGCTTGCCCGCACTTTACAGCCAGAAGGCAAGAAAGCTTAAGAAAAACGCAAAGAAACCGCCGGCATAGCCAACGGTTCCTTTTGTGATTGGGTACTTATTTGATCGTTACGTATTCTAATCCTACAAGTTTCGCCCATGTTCCGATCTGATCAGAATTTAAGACAAGTGAGACAACGGTGTGATGGCCACCGCCTGTTTCGATCCACTGTTTGACGCCATCGTGGAAGTTTGGTTTTGGCGTCCACATTACTCGTGCAACCGGTAGTTTTGGTGCTTCTTCAGTTGGCTCAAAGGCATCGACTTCATTGATCAATAATTTGTAGTGAGTGCCAAAGTCGGCCATCGAAACCACGACACCTTCGCCGCCTTGGCCGTCAAAGACGAGCCGGGCTGGGTCTTCACGATCCCCCATCGACAATGGCGAAACCACGATTTTTGGTTTGCTGGCTGCTAATACCGGATCGACTTCCATCATGTGGGATTGCAAGATGGCTTCTTTTCCTGGTGTCAGCTCATAGGTGTAGTCTTCCATAAAGCCAGTCGCTTTATTGTGAGCCATGATTTTCATCAAGCGGTCAATAGCGGCTGTTTTCCAGTCCCCTTCACCGGCAAACCCATAGCCTTCTGCCATCAAGCGTTGTACAGCTAAACCAGGCAACTGCTGCATACCATACAAGTCTTCAAAGTTCGTGGTGAATGCCGTATAGCCGCCTGCCTCAAGGAAGCGGCGCAGACCGATTTCTTGTTTGGCTTGTGCTTTGACATGACGTGCCCACTCTTCTTTGTCGTAATCGCCATAATCGAAATCATACAGCTGGCTGTATTCTTCAAAGAGTGCATCGATTTCTTCGTCAGTCACCGCATCGACAACTTGTACCAAATCGCCGATCCCAAAATAATCAACGGTCCAACCAAATTGGATCTGTGCTTCGACTTTGTCGCCTTCCGTCACCCCAACGTTACGCATGTTGTCGCCAAAACGAGCGACTTTGATTTGGAAGCTTTCATTGTAACCAACTGCCACGTCCATCCAAGCAGCAATTTCTTTTTGGATGGCTTCATTTTTCCAATAACCGACAACGATTTTGTTTTGTTTTTTCAAACGGGCATTGATAAATCCATATTCTCGGTCACCATGAGCCGCTTGGTTCAAGTTCATAAAGTCCATATCGATGGTTTCCCATGGAATTTGTTCATTGTATTGAGTGGCAAGGTGCAGCAATGGTTTTTGTAATAATTTCGTGCCGCGAATCCACATTTTTGCTGGTGAGAAGGTATGCATCCAGGTGATCACCCCAGCGACTTCATCCCGATAGTTGACTTCTTTCATGATTTTCGTAATCGTATCGGCAGTAACAGCGAGTTCTTGTAAAACGACTGGATAAGGCAGCTTTGAGCTGTCATTTAAGCTTTTGACCATTTCTTCTGCATGGTCCCGTACTTCTTGTAATGCTTCTTCTCCATATAAGTGCTGTGATCCTACGACGAACCAAAATTCTTTTTTCCCGATTTCTAACATTCTGCTTGCTCCTTTTTCGTTATTTTTGCCCGTAATAGGCATTTTCTCCATGTTTGCGTAAATAATGTTTGTCTAAGACCCGCTGCGGCAATTCGGGTGCGTAACTGTTCAGCTGGCGCGTGATAAAATTCATCTTAGCGACTTCTTCTAAGACCACTGCGTTCATCACCGCCGCATCCGCCGTTTTGCCCCAGGTAAACGGTCCATGACCGTGAAGCAAGACACCAGGAATTTCTTCTGGCGTGATGCCGCGTTCCTTAAAGGTTTCGACGATCACCTGTCCTGTTTGTGCTTCATAGCCTTCATCGATCTCGGCTTGCGTCAAAAAGCGGGCACAGGGGACTGCCCCATAAAACGTATCGGCATGGGTCGTGCCCATCGCTGGCAGATCGAGTCCTGCCTGAGCCCAGCTCGTCGCCCAAGTAGAATGGGTATGGACGATCCCACCAATTTCTGGAAATGCTTTGTATAAAACGGCATGCGTTGGCGTATCGGAGGAAGGATTTTTTGCTCCTTCCACTACGTTGCCCTCAAAATCACAAACCACCATATCACTGGCTTGCATGGTTTCATAGTCAACACCGCTAGGTTTGATGACAAACAACTGCTGTTGGCGATCCACTGCTGACACATTGCCCCAGGTGTATTTGATCAATCCTTGCTTCGGCAATGCCAAATTGGCCTGAAAGACTTCTTCTTTTAATCCTTCTAACACAAAATTCCCTTCTTTCTTTTTAAATCAACGCATCGATTGCCGCTTGCTCGATCGGCAACCCTGCTTGGTAACGTTGGGTAAAGACGGTAAATCCCTGAATGTCGGCTTCTGTCGGGGCTAACGTCACGCCTTGGTCATTTTTAAACACTTGATCTGCTAAGAATGCTGCCAAGGATTGTTCTGGCGTGTGACGGCGAAGGTATGCTGCTAAAAGGGCGATCCCCCAGGCGCCGCCTTCACCAGCCGTTTCCATGACCGTGACTGGGGCTTCCATGACAGCTGCCAAGACACGTTGGGCAACTTCTGGCGTCTTGAAGATCCCACCGTGACCAACGATTCGATCAATGGCGACGTCTTCGGCTTCCAGAATCTTCATCCCGATCTTCATCGCACCAAAGGCACTAAACAGATGTAAGCGCATGAAATTTGCTAAAGTAAAAGAACTCTCTGGCGATCGGACGAAAAGCGGCCGTCCTTCAGGGATCTTGGTGATGTTTTCACCAGAATAATAGCCATAAGAAAGCATCCCGCCACAGTCTGAATCCCCTTTCAATGCTTCGTTGAATAAGGTCGCAAACAATTCTTCCGTGGAAAGTTTCATTCCAGCTGCGTCGGCAAATTCGCGGAAAAGTTTGACCCAGGCATTGATCTCCGAGGTACAGTTATTCGTATGGACCATCCCCACCAAATCACCAGAAGGCGTCGTGACCAAATCGATCTCTGGATACACTTTAGTTAAGGGTTCTTCTAAGACGATCATGGCAAAAGCAGACGTCCCGGCTGAAACATTCCCGCTTCGCTGTGCCACACTATTCGTGGCAACCATGCCAGTGCCCGCATCGCCTTCTGGCGGACATAACGGGATGCCAGCTTGCAAAGTACCAGTTGGGTCGAGTTTTTTTGCCCCTGCTGCCGTTAATGTGCCGGCTGGTTCGCCTGCTGTCAACACTTGTGGCAAAAGGTCTTTGATCTGCCAAGGATACCCCTGACTGCTGATTTGTGCATCAAATTGCTGCAGCATATTCGCATCATAGTTTTTTGTCGTACTGTCGATTGGGAACATCCCAGATGCATCGCCAATTCCGATAACTTTTTCCCCTGTCAGCTGCCAATGGACATAGCCGGCTAAGGTAGTGAAAAAAGCGACCTCTGGGACGTGGGCTTCTTGATTCAAAATCGCTTGATACAAGTGCGCGATACTCCACCGCTGCGGGATGTTGTATTGGAACAATGCCGTCAAGGCTTTTTCTGCTTCTTCCGTGATCGCATTGCGCCATGTCCGAAAAGGGACCAACAGCGTGCCTTGCTGATCAAAAGCCATATAGCCGTGCATCATTGCAGAAAAACCGATACTGCCGATCGTCGTCAAAGGCACCTCGAATTGCTGCTGGATGTTGTGCGCTAACTCTTGATAGCTGGCTTGCAGTCCTTGCCAAATCGCCTCTAGTGAGTAGGTCCAAATCCCTTGTTCCAATTGATTTTCCCATTCAAAGCTACCTGAAGCGATCGTCTGAAACTGCTCATCGATCAAGACAGCTTTGATCCGTGTCGAGCCTAGCTCGATCCCAAGAGACGTGCGCCCGTCAATAATTGCTTGCCTTACTTGTTGCGTCATCTTCTTATTCTCCTTTTTGGTTATTGACTGAACCGCGAACGATCAGCTCCGGTTCAAAATAAAAGCGTTGCGCTTCTGTTGCCTTACCTGTAGTGATCCATTGTGCCGCCAATTCCCCCATCGCTTCTTTCGGGTGAGTCAGTGTGGTGATCGTCGGTGTGGACAAGGTGCTAAGGGGCGAGTCATCGTTACCCACGATCGAAAAATCAGTAGGAACGTTCTTCCCAGCAGCCGTCAATGCTTGAATCAAGCGATGCGCGATCTCATCGTTGTAACAAACGATGCCTGTGACTTGATTATCGGCAGCCGTCAAGCGCTGGATCGCTTGTTCAATAACGGCTTCTTTCGTCTCCGTCGTATACGTCAAGACGTCTTCTGCTGCAAACGTCCGCTTGGCTTTGGTCAACGCTTTGACAAACCCTTTCATCCGATATTTCCCTTGTAAGTCATCGATTTTCGTGATCATCATCAACTGCTGATGCTGTTGTTCTAATAGATAATTGGTTGCTAAAAAACCAGAACGTGTATCGTTGACACAAATATGCGGCAAGTCTAGTTCTTCGTAATAGGCATTGATCATGACGAGAGGAATCCCAGCTTCTTGGAGTGCGACATAATAGGCAAGATTCGGGTTGTACTGGCTGCTCTTAGTTGGTTCAACGATCAACCCGTCTACCCCTTGATCCATCATTTGCTGCAAGCACGCTCTTTCTTGCTCATGGTCATTGTTGGTTGAGCCTAAAAGCAGTGAGTAGCCTTGCTCCCGCAATGTCTGCTCCACGCCACGCATGATCGATGGGAAAATATAATCAGACAAATAGGTCATGATGATCCCAATCGTTTTGCGGTTTTTATGATTGACAGTCTCAGGTTTTGAAACGTAGGTACCTGAGCCCCGTTCTTTTCTTAAATAACCTTCATTGACCAAAACAGCGATCGCTTGGCGCACCGTGTGGCGGCTATAATGAAATTCTTCCTGTAAGGTTGCTTCTGAAGGGATCGCATCGCCTTCTTGATAGGTGCCTAAGCGGATCTTTTCTCTTAAGATATCCGCTAGTTGTTCGTACTTATTCGCCATTTTCATCCCACCTTTCAAAAGTTGTCCGTACATCTAAGATACCAAGAAACCGCTTCCTTGTCAATTGCTGCTATGGCTTTTTTTCTAAAAAAACCTAACGAAAAGAAGGTAAATGATAAATTCCCCTTATTTTCATCAGAATAAAACGAATCAAAACACTATTTGTTGTATAATTGAATAAAATGTTGCTTATTACGTTTAAGGAGGTAAGTATTTTGACGAGAACACCTAATGAAACCTACGAGGAACCCATTATTTTGTATTCAAAAAAATATCGAGAAAATCGCAGACATGATGCCAGCTGTCGTTGGCTTATTACGAAAAAAGGCGTCTGGATAAACAACACCCATCCAAAAATCCCAGATGAAAAGATTCCCATGGCAAAAATTGCCGATGTGGAATTACATATAGGCAAAGGTCTCTTAGTGGACTACCTCCGACTGCAGGTACCAGGTAATTCTCAATTGCTCTATTTCACCAATCGAATCGATGCCCAAAAAGCCTATGAATTTTTAACGGATCATTTGGCAGCACTTGGTGGGCAATCAGCCAAAAGTTACGTGGATGAAGAGGCTGGAAAAATCAAATTACTTTCCTATCATTATCGTGATGCTTGGGTCATTTCAGAAGATACCCTTACAATCATCGATTACAAGAAGAAAGCGAAACAGGTTCTGCAGATTCCCCAAATTACCAGTGTCAATTTGAAAGAAGTTGCTGAATCAGGTCTTTGGAAAGGCAATGGCTTTTTAGAATTGTATATTGGCGGCGGAGCGATCAGAGAAACCCATTCCTTCAGACGAATGGAACCGAATCACTCCCTTTGCTTTGCCGAAAAAGACCTGGTGATTGCTCGGATCATACAGCGCTATCTCACTAACTTCCCCCGTGAACATGCGATGCTGCCCCCGCGACCAACTGTAAACACGACGGAACAGGTCATTGCTGAACTTCGCGAACTGAAAATGTTGGTCGACGAAGGAATTCTGACTGAAGAAGAATTTGCGTTGAAGAAAAAACAACTATTAGGATTATAGAAGCAATCGCTTCGGGGAAAAACCAGCCCTCCTGCCATGCGAAGGCAGAGATTTCGGTGAAGGGCTGTGCTTTTTTTCTGGGAAAATTTTGAACGGTTTTTTTAGAACATGCTATACTAAATGAAGAATACGTAGAGTATCTCAAAGGAGGTCTTTCTCATTTTTTCTTTTAATGACATCAAAGCGCGTTTCCCCCAGGCAACGCTGCATGACAAAGTATCCACAACGAAGGACATCGAATCCATCGCTTTCGGCAAAAAATATATTTGGCTGCCAACTGACCAATTAAGTGACAGTGAAAAACTGCTGATCCAACTGGGAAACGGCTCTTTGCAACCAGAAATCGATAACCGAAACCATCCATGGTATCCGATTTTATTTGAACATCAGCCCGTTCAAGACCAAACGTGGGTCCGAATGCTGCAAGTTCATTTCACCCGAACCATTGACTCCTTGCAATCCGAATGGCTCGCAGAGATCCAGCAAATGCTCCCTAGCGTGGTGGATCTTTTTTTCCTCACCGAAGACCATGCGGTGATCGTAGAAAAACAAGACGACACTAATTTACCCATCGAAGATCTCGACGGCTTATTCGTGGCTTTGGATATGGATTTCGACTGCTATTCCCAGCTGTTCGTTGGCCCCTTCCATCACCCACGCCACGACTTCACTACCTTATGGACGAGTGAATCTACCCTGTTTAAAAATGAGTTAAAAACGAAAACTACCAGTAAAAGTATGGATCTGCCCAAAGTGGTCTTCGCTCTTTTTCGCAATGGCTTTTCCGAGTATATTTCCTTGTTTCGTACCTTGTATCTAGACTGGTTTGAAGAAGAGACCGAAACGATCATTCAATCACTGTGGCGCAATCAAGGCAATGCGAGTTCCACTGCCAAAGAACTGTTTATGCATCGGAATTCTCTCCTATATAAGATCGATAAGTTTCAAACACTGACACGTTTAAATTTAAAAAATATGGATGATCTGCTGCTTTGCTATTTACTGATCGACCAATTCACCCATCAGAGCAATTAAACAACCTGCACAAGAAAACGTTTTTTTCTTGTGCAGGTTTCCGTTGCGCATTCGAAGCGTTTTCATTTATGCTATTCATGTAAACTAAATGGAAAGAGGTAATCCCAATGGTAGAAATGGCCTTAAAAAATATCCACAAAAAATATGACAATAATGATGCGTATTCGGTAACTGATTTTAATTTAGATATCGCGGATCGCGAATTTATCGTTTTCGTTGGACCTTCTGGTTGCGGAAAATCAACAACCCTTCGAATGATCGCTGGTTTAGAAGATATTTCTGAAGGCGAATTGAGCATCGGTGGAAAAGTAATGAACGATGTAGCACCAAAAGACCGCGACATCGCGATGGTTTTCCAGAACTACGCATTGTATCCCCATATGACTGTTTTCAACAACATGGCATTTGGTTTGAAATTGCGTAAATACGACAAAGAAGAAATCAAAAAACGCGTAGAAAATGCCGCTGAGATCTTAGGTTTGACAGAATACTTAGATCGTAAACCTGCTGCCCTTTCTGGTGGTCAGCGTCAACGGGTTGCCTTAGGCCGTGCCATCGTTCGTGATGCCAAAGTCTTCTTAATGGATGAGCCGTTGTCAAACTTAGATGCGAAATTGCGGGTTGCCATGCGTGCGGAAATCGCAAAATTACACCAACGTTTAGAAACAACGACGATCTACGTAACCCATGACCAAACAGAAGCGATGACCATGGCTGACCGGATCGTTATCATGAAAGATGGCTTCATTCAACAAATCGGTTCACCAAAAGAAGTCTACAACACGCCGAAAAATATTTTCGTTGCCGGCTTTATCGGTTCACCAGCAATGAACTTCTTCAATGTTACGTTGAATAACGGTATGATCTCTGATGGTCAAAGTTTGAATTTACGTATTCCTGAAGGCAAGAATAAGATTCTTGTTGAAAAAGGCTACGAAGGCAAACAATTAGTCTTTGGTATTCGTCCAGAAGATATCCACAGTGAACAAATCGCATTGGAAGCTTCTCCTGAAGCAACTGTACGTGCTGAAGTGGTCGTATCTGAACTATTAGGTGCAGAAACAATGCTTTATACACGTGTAGGTGCGACTGAATTTATCTCGAAAGTTGATGCCCGCGACTTCCACCGTCCAGGTGAAACAGTTGATTTAGCTTTCAACATCAACAAAGCGCATTTCTTCGACAAAGATTCAGAAAATGTCATCACACTTCCTTAATTTGTAGTTACCATGCACTGTTCTCGGATTTGCCCCCTAGGCAGTCGCATTTAACTAATATCCACTTTTATTCCTTATTTGTATCCCTCAAAAACAGACAGTCAGCCGACTGTCTGTTTTTGGGTTACTTTATTCTTCCTGAGGCACATAGCGCGCGGCCATGGTTTGAATGATCGGTGTTTGCCGAACTTGAGTAAAAACGATTTTGACAGCAGACACGCCGACCGCTTCAAAGCTGATGATTTTTTGATAGCCGATCGTCACTATTTCGGTCAGTAACTGTTGTCCTGCTACAGTTTGCAGAAAAATTTTTGCTTTTTCTACCCGTTGCCCATATTGAATCGCTTCTTTCAGTACAAGTGTATTGATGACGACCGGTTCTGAAAAATGTAGGGTCAGCCATGGCCGTTTGTCTTCCAGGTCCGGTTTCCAATACTGGCCAAACGCTTGAGATAGTTGGAGCTTATCCATTCTGCTGGACACACTGGTTGAAGAGCTCGCAAACGTGCCGGTCCTTTCAGTCGTCACCTCTTTCAATTGTTTAATTGAGTGACCTAATTGCTGCAATGCCTTTTGATCCGTTGGATGAATCATACCATCCGGCATCGGCGGCACATTAAGTAGAAAAGAACTATTGCCCCCAACGCTCTGCTTGTAAAAGGACCAGAGCTCAGCGCCGCTTTTTACTTGTTGGTCTTCTGATGGATGATAAAACCAGCCGGGGCGAATTGATAAGTTGACCTCAGCAGGGTACCAAGCCAATTCAGCAGATTCTTTAATGCCGTACTTTTTCAGCGCTTGTCGGCTTCCTAAATCCATTTCCATACTGGAGATCGATTGCCGAAACGCTGCGCTATCGGCTTTTTGCGAATGACTCGCTGTTTTTTCAGCATCCTTTAATGCTGCTGGCACCACACTCCATTCTTGAAGTCTGGTTTGCCCCGCTTCGTTTCCTACCCAGCGGACATCCGGTCCGCAAATCGCAATCACCGCATTGGGTTGCAGCTCTCGAATCACTTGATAATACCGTTCCCAATCATAGTTTTGGCGTTTTCCATTGGGCCCTTCACCATTGGCGCCATCTAACCATATTTCGAATATATCACCATAATTGGTTAAAAGTTCTGTCAACTGCGCCGCATAAAAATCATCATAGGCTTGCCCCATTCCATAACAAGCTTCATGCTGATCCCAAGGCGATAAATAAATGCCGAATTTCAGGTCTGCTTGACGGCAAGCATCAGAAAGTTCTTTCACTAAATCACCTTGACCATTGCGCCAGGGCGTTGAAGCGACTGTGAAAGCAGTGTGCTGGCTTGGCCATAAGCAAAAGCCGTCATGGTGTTTGCAGGTCAAAATGATTCCCTGCATACCGCTTTGCTTCATTGTGGAAACCCATTGATGACAGTCTAAACTTTGCGGGTCAAATACCGTTGGCGACTCATTGCCGAGCCCCCATTCACGATTGGTCATCGTATTGAGACCAAAGTGGATAAAACCATAAAATTCCAACTGCTGCCACTGTAGTTGTCGTTTACTGGGGCGAATCTGGGTAAGGTCTGCTGGTTTGATAATCTGTTCCTCCATTCTATGAGTTGTTTGCTGCTTTAAGGAAACAGATACAAGATTGATTCTTGACTATTTCCTCATTGGAAAAGATCCGCCGCCTTTACTGTACTTTTGCCACCTGTCCACTCACTGGCAAACGAAGCACAAGAACTGACCGAAGCAGCATTCAATCGACGGTTCTTCCCTATCAGGTGATCAAACTACTTTACGATAAAAAGAGTAGTGCTTGCTTGGGGGATTCGCAAGGCACTACTCTAAACAACATATTCAAACGCTAAAAGACACATCTTTTTACGCGAGCCTAGTGATCGTTTTGTAAGAGGGTCAGGCTGTCTGTAAGGACAGCTTCGCCATCTAACAGCTCGTAATCTGTTTCTTTGATTAATTTATATGGCACCGCTTTGACCATGAGAAAGTCTTTTAATCGATTGACTTCGTACTTCGACTGCGGACCGATCAACAAAGCATCGACTGTTTGCTGCTGCAGGATCTGTTCAGCAATGATGGCTGGTGCCGAATAGATATGCACAGCTAGCCCTTTTTCATCTGCGGACCGCTGCATGTTTTTCACTAAGAGACCCGTAGTGATGCCGGCGGTACAAATCAATAAAATCGTCTTTTGTGCTTGGTCCTCCATAAACAGGCCCTCCTACGAAATTTTCTTTTTCTTATTGTAGATATCCAACACGACAGCCAGCAGCAAAATCAACCCTTTGATGGCTTGCTGCCAATCGACACCGACCCCTAAGATCGACATCCCATTGTTTAAGACACCCATCACGAGACCACCAACGATCGCCCCCATCACAGTACCAATACCGCCTGAGGTAGAAGCACCGCCGAAATACACTGCGGCCATTGCATCTAATTCCATTGACGTTCCCGCTTGTGGTGTAGCTGCATTCAACCGAGCCGCTAAAACCAAGCCCGCCAAAGCTGCCATCATCCCCATGTTCACGAAGACCCAGAAGGTGATTTTCTTCGTCTTGATTCCCGAAAGTTCAGCTGCTTTCTTATTGCCGCCGGTTGCATAGATTTGACGACCAGCGACGGTTTTGTTAGTCAAAAAGCCATAGGCAGCCACGATCACCCCTAAGACGATCAAAATGATCGGATACCCTTGGTAAGAGGCAAAGATGTAGGTAGCGCCGAGAAATACGACCGCAGTAAAGACGGCTTTAAAGGTAAAGGCTGCCATTGATTCCACTTCAAAAAGATTTTTTTTGCGACGCTCACGGGTTCGCCATTGGCCTAAAATCAAGATGCCCGTGATCACTACACCTAAAATCATGGAAAGTAAATGGATCTGACCGCCTGCAATATCTGGCAAATAGCCGGTGGAAATTTGTTGGAATGCCTTGGGAAACGGTGCCAATGATTGACCGCCTAAGACGACTTGGGTCAGTCCTCGAAACATCAGTAAACCAGACAAGGTCACGATAAATGCTGGGATACCGACATACGCGACCCAGAAGCCTTGCCAAGCACCGATCACTGCGCCCATCAGTAAGCAAAGAGGCACTGCCAGCCAAGGACTGATGCCGTTATTGACCATTAAGACACCTGCAATCGCACCGACAAACGCCATCACGGACCCTACGGATAAATCAACGTGTCCTAACAAGACGACCAAAAGCATACCAGCTGCCAAAACGAGAATATGACTGTTTTGCAACACGAGGTTGGTGATATTCAGCGGCCGCCAGAAAATCCCGTCGGTCATGAGCTGAAAGGCCACCAGCAGCACTGCTAAGATAATGATCATACTGTATTTGCTAAAGATTTCCAGTGCCTTTTCTTTCAGCGAATGGCTGCGTTCTTTTTTTAATTTATTGGTTGTTTCCATCTCAAACCCCACTCTCTTCTAGTGTCATTAGATTCATCAATCGTTCTTGGTCGGCCTCTTCCCGTAACACTTCGCCCGTGAAGCGGCCTTCGTTCATCGTGTAGATCCGGTCGCACATGCCTAATAGTTCTGGTAACTCCGAGGAGATGATACAGATGGCTTTGCCAGCTGCTGCCATCTCTTCGATGATCGTATAGATTTCGTACTTCGCCCCGACATCGATCCCGCGGGTCGGTTCATCTAAAAATAAGATATCTGGTGTGGTCATCAGCCACTTTGCCAAAACGACTTTTTGCTGATTCCCACCACTCAAGCTGCCGACGTTTTGATAGATTGAATTGGTTTTCGTCCGCATTTTTTTGCGAAATTCTTCTGCCATCGTGACTTCTTTTTCTTTATCGATGACCCCTTGGCGGCTGATTTTGGCAAGACTAGCGATGGTGGTGTTCTCGCGAATATCCATCAGCAGATTCAAGCCCAACGCTTTTCTGTCTTCCGACACATAGGCTAACCCATTTTTGATGGCGGTTGGCACGTCTTTGACAGAAATCGGTTGGCCGTCTTTATAGACTTCCCCCGAAATCGAACTGCCATAGGAATGACCGAAGACACTCATGGCAAACTCTGTCCGTCCCGCACCCATCAAACCGGCGATGCCGATGATCTCTCCTTTGCGGATCATCAAGTTCAAATTTTCATTCACCACACGGGTATGGTCGATTGGATGATGGACCGTCCAATTTTTGACTTCAAAAAACGGTTCACCAATAGCGGGTTTCCGCTCTGGGTAACGATTGGTCAAATCTCGCCCAACCATGCCGCGAATGATACGCTCTTCAGAGATTTCGGCCCCGCTCAGCGTCTCGATCGTTTGCCCGTCTCGTAAAATCGTGATGCGATCCGCCACATTGACGATTTCATTCAGCTTGTGGGAGATAATGATCGAGGTGATCCCTTGGTTGCGAAACTCTTTGATCAGCTCTAACAGATTGGCACTTTCTTCTTCATTCAACGCCGCGGTTGGTTCATCTAAAATCAACAATCGGACGGATTTTGAAAATGCTTTGGCAATTTCCACCAGCTGTTGATGCCCGACACCGATTTGTGAAACCAGCGTATTCGGGTCTAATTTCAAGCCAACGATCTTTAAGAGGTTATCTGTTTTCTTTTCGGTCAGATCCCAATCAATAATGCCGTGCTTGGCTTGTTCATTTCCTAGAAAGATATTTTCTTTGATCGACAGGTAAGGACTTAAGGCTAACTCTTGATGAATAATAACAATTCCTTTGTTCTCACTGTCCCGCAAATCTTTGAACTTGCATAACTCCCCTTCATAATAGATCTCTCCATCATAGCTGCCGTAAGGATAGAGTCCGCTTAAGACATTCATCAGCGTGGACTTTCCGGCGCCATTTTCTCCACACAGTGCGTGGATCTCTCCTCGCTCGATCGAGAGGTTGACGTTATCAAGGGCGCGAACCCCTGAAAACTCTTTGACGATGCCTTTCATCATCAAAATATTATCTGCCATGTTCTTTCACCCTTTTCCTTTTTATGTAAAAGTGATGCGCTCCCTTTGCAAGAAAAGCGGAAAGAACGAATACTGGGGATGATTCGTTCTTCCCTGCTGCTTTAGGGGAAACTAGCATCTTTTCTCGCTGGATCTGCACTCCTTGCTTAAATGCCCAGCTCTTCTTCTGTATAGTAATCGGTATCGATCAGTTCTTCTTTGTAGTTGTCGCTATCCACAGAAACGGGATTTGACAAGTAGGTTGGTACGACTTTGACGCCATTGTCATAGGTTTCAGTATCGTTGACTGGCACTTCCTCGCCATTGGTGATGGCTTCGATCATTTCGATCGTGTTTTTCGCTAACACTCGTGTATCTTTAAAAATCGTTTGGGTTTGTTCTCCCGCGATGATTGATTTCACTCCTGCCACCGTCGCATCTTGACCGGTGATCACAGGCAGTGGTTTATCAGAGGAACCATAGCCCACACCTTTAAGCGATGAAATGATTCCTAGGCTGATTGGATCATACGGTGAAAGAACAGCATCCAATGTTTGATCCGTATAGTTGGCACTCAACAAGTTGTCCATCCGAGCTTGCGCGGTTGAACCATCCCAACGCAAGGTAGCGATTTGGTTGAAGTTGGTTTGACCAGAAGGAACGACTAGCTGTCCGCTGTCAAAGTATTGTTGGAAGACCGAAAGGACCCCATTATAATTGATCAATGCATTGTTATCATCTGGAGAGCCGCCGAATAATTCAATATTAAATGGTCCTTCACCGTCTTTGAGACCTAATTTGTCTTCAATATAAGACGCTTGCAGCACGCCGACTCCAAAATTATCAAAGGTGGCATAATAATCGACGTATTCCGAGTTCATCAGTAAACGGTCATAGGCGATGACTGTGATGTCTTCGTTATGGGCTTTTTCCAACACGTCCGTCAGTGCCGAACCATCGATCGAGGCGATCACTAAAGTATCAACGCCTTTGGTGATCATGTTCTCAATTTGTGCCACTTGGTTTTCTACTTTGTCTTCTCCATATTGCAGGTCAGTTTTATAGCCAAGCTTCTCTAATTCCTCTACCATATTGTTGCCATCTGCGATCCATCGTTCTGCCGATTTGGTCGGCATCGCGATCCCAACAAATCCTTTGTCTCCGTCACCGTTTGCCCCGCTATCTGATCCATTCCCACAAGCTGCTAACAATCCACCAACCAATAAGGTGGATGCTAGGACGACCAATTTACCAAAAGTACCTTTCATTGTGATCCCTCCATGTCTTTTTCTTACATATTCAGTATAGCTAGTTAAAGAATCGCTTACATTTAGATTTTTTCGAGGTTTCTTGGATTTCTTGAGAAAAAACGGCCCAGTTACCCCCTTTTCTCTTCGGAATCTTGGATTTTTTAAGATTCCCTTGGTTTTTATTTGATTTGATATTTTGTGTAAAGCGCTTCCGTATTTTTTAGTAGAATAGACCATAGAGGTGAAAAAAATGAGGAATATAAAAATTGGGTTACTCCTTTGTTTGTGTCTGTCTTTCTTGGCTGGTTGCGAAGCAATCAAAGAAACGACCGCTGAAACAGCGGAAGAAAGTATCGTGATCGGTTTTTCCCAGTCGGGAACGGAAAGCAGCTGGCGTAAACGCCATACGGAATCGATCCGCACTGAATTAGAGAAGGAAGGCTATGAAGTCCTTTATCGTAACGGTTATATGAATCAAGAGCGACAGATCCAAGATATCCGCAATTTTATCGTGTATCAAGTCGATGCCATCGTCTTTACCCCCATTCAGGAAAACAATTGGGAACCGATTTTGGAAGAGGCGGCCCAAGCTGGGATTCCCGTTTTCGTGGTAGATCGACATGTCAATGTCAGCGATCCCTCTTTATTTTTGACCCATATCGGGCCAAGCTTCAAAGCCGAGGGCAATCGTGCAGGTCTCTACGTTAGTAATTATTATAAAGAGCATGAGAACGAAACAGTCAATGTTTTAGAATTGACGGGACTGGATGCTACGTCCCCGACGTATTTGCGCTCAGAAGGGTTCCGAGAAACCATCAAGCGTGATTATGCCCATAACAATGTGACGATCCAAGTCGTAGACGAATTAAACGGCGATTTCATCCGCCGTAAAGGCAAAGAAGTCATCGAACAATACATCGAAGCAGGCAAAATGGAACAGATTGATGTCTTGTTCAGCCACAATGATGAGATGACGTTGGGTGCCCTAGAAGCCTTAGAAAAAACCGATATTGAGCCGGGGAAGGATTTAGTGATCGTATCGATCGATGCTCAAAAAGAAATGATCGATAAATTGAAGCAAGGAGTGGTCAATTGTGTCGTTGAGTGCAACCCAGATGCCGGGGTGTTCGTCAAAAATGCCATCTCGCGCTACTTGGCTCGCGGCGCCGATGCCATTCCTCGTGAAATCTATGTCCATGAAACAGTTTTTTCCAGTGACATGGATTTCGATCAGATTCCACCGAGAAATTATTGAGGAGATGAAGATGAAAACAAAAAGTATCAAGGGCATCTTTCAACAGACGAATAAACTGATGATCCTCGTCGCCTTTATTCCCCTCGTACTAAGCAGTGTGTTTTACTCGCGGCAGATTTTCATTTACCAAAATACCATCAACAATATTGAAGAAGCCAATCAACTATCGGAAAAAGTCGATGCCATTGTCTTGGAGGAGATGTGGGACTTAGTCTTTGGCCAAAAAACCGTCGCACAAGTCCAAGAAACCAATGTAATTGAGGAATTGAGGAGCGACCTGCAACACATCCAAGAAAATACCAGCACTGCGAAAGAGCTCAATATTTTAGCGGTCGCCTTTCGGACGCTCGATTCTTTAGAAACCTATCAGCAACAGTTGATCGACAATATTCTCAACGATGAGCCGGTGGAAAAAAACCAATACGTCATGATCCAAGTGGATTCGGTGATCGATTTGCTATCCGATATTTTGCAGCAATTCGTCGGGGTAGAGATCAGCTTAGCCAGCCAAACCAATCACGAACTAGTCCAATCGGTATTGTTACTGATCCTTTTTCAAGTCGTGTTGCTTTTGATCATCTTTGCTATCATCAATAAAAACCGCCGCTTTGTTCGTGACAACCTGCAAGACCCGCTGGATCGGTTATTAGATCTTTCCAACGAACTATCCCAAGGACATTTGAGCTACCGAGCAGAACTGCCAGAAACCCCAGAGCTGCGGACCTTGACGAGTAGCTTGAATCGAATGGCAGATGACTTGACCCGACTCTTGGAAGAAAATGCCTTGAAACAGTATCACTTAGCCCAAAGTGAGGTGCGGGTCTTACAAGCCCAGATTACCCCACATTTCATCTATAATAGTTTAGATGCGATCGTTTCTTTGATTGAAGCTGCCCGTTACGAGCAAGCAACGGAAATGACCTATGCGTTGTCGGATTTTTTCCGTATCTCCTTAAGCAAAGGGCAAGACTGGATTCCTTTGGAAAAAGAATTGCGGCATGTGGGCGATTACTTGAAGATTTTGCAGATTCGCTATGGTAGGATGCTGTCTTACACCATCGAAGATCAAACCGTCAGTCCAGAACTGCAGGTTTTGAAAATGGTCCTGCAGCCCCTAGTTGAAAACGCCGTTTATCATGGCACCAAGTTTGTCCGTCGCGTCGGCATGATTCGAATCACAGTGTCAGAATTGCCTCACCAGATTCAAATGACCATCAGTGACAACGGCATTGGGATCGACCCTGAGCGTTTGGAGGAGATTCGTCGTAACCTTAAAGAAACCACTGATCCCGCCTCTGAGAGCGGCTATGGCCTATATAACGTCTATCGCCGTCTCCGGCTGAACTACGGCAGCGAAGCGCAACTGACGATCCACAGTCAATACCAAGAAGGCACCACGATTAACGTCACAGTACCAAAAAGGGAGGAACCCAACCATGTACAAAGTGTTCATAGTTGAAGATGAACATCTGATTCGCGATAGTTTGCGTCACCAAATCATGACTCTCGCCAAACAATACCCGATCGTTTATAGCGATGAAGCCGCCGATGGCGAATTGGCGCTAGCTTCGATCCTTGATCTGCGTCCGGATATTATTATCAGCGATATCAAAATGCCGTTTATGGATGGCTTGGTCTTTGCGAAAGAAGCCAAAAAATTATTGCCGCAAGTTCGCATTATTTTTGTTAGCGGCTTTGATGATTTTGACTATGCAAAAACGGCACTGCAGCTGCAAGCAGACGATTACTTACTCAAGCCCATCAAAAACGAAGAATTAGAACAAGCCATCAAAACCGTCATTCAACACTTAGATGAACAACAAACCACCCATCAGCAATTATCCAAAGAAGACGATTTATTCGAAATGGAAATCAAAAAAAATCACTTTCTGAATCATCTTTTTAAACAAAAGATCACGATCTCAGAAGCTTTTTTGCAAGCAGAAGAACTGGGACGGCGCTTTTCAGGCAAACAGTTTTGTGTGCTGTTAGCAAAAACCCCCTTCAATCAAAGTTTTTCTGACTACACTCGCTTTAGCCAGCAGCTGACCAAAGCCTATGAGCAAGATGATGCCGTCTTGTTCTCCAGTGTGTCTAGCCGCTTCATCAAGTTTTTACTTTTTGACCATGACCGCGAACAAGTTTTAGAAAAAGCCTATCAGATCGCTCAAAGCCTCGTTCATGGTTCTGGGGAAGAAGTGGCAGTGGCGATCGGACCTATAGCAGATCGTTTCTCGGGCATCCCTCTTTCTTATCAGAAAGCTCGTGACATGCTAAAAACCTATGGCAGCATCCGCAAGGAAAAAATCATCAGCTATGAAGATGACATTCGAGAAGGGGAACTGTCCCCCACCAATCCTTTCAAAACCGATCTTGCTTCAAGACTGGCAAATGCTGGGAAACAGACGATCCCTGAGCTGACCGATGAATTGATGGCGCCTCAAGGGACCGTTGAGCGAACGCAAATGTACCGTTTGTTCGTCTTGGTCGAATTGCTGGCATTATTGAAGAAAAAAGACAGTCATTCGCTGCCCCAGATCGTTCAGCACGCCCATGACTTAGACTATCTAGCGGCATTGACCCATGAGCCAGAGAACTATCAAACGACTCTGGCAGAACTGTTGCCGCTATTGACCAAACAACCCATCAATCCTGCAATGGCGAAGTATCAAAGCGTCATCAATCAAGCTAAAGCCTTTATCAGTGAGCACTTTTCTGATCCCAATATTTCCTTAAATGTAGTTGCTGAAAAAGTTCATTTGAGTCCGGCGCACTTCAGCACCATCTTCTCGCAAGCCACTGATTCTACGTTTATCGAATACTTGACCGAGCAACGATTGACCTTAGCTAAGGAACTGCTGTTAACGACAAATCTACGGCTATCTGAGATCGCCTTTGATGTTGGCTATAATGACCCAAATTATTTTTCCTTTTTGTTCAAGAAGAAAGAAAGTATCTCACCGAAAGAATACCGTCAAAAAAATGCCTAGTTGAATGAATGGATACAAAAAAAGAGTGAGAGACAGCAAAATCGTCCTCACTCTTTTTTATTTTCTACCTCATTCAGTTATTTCTTCTCCATCGCAGCTTTTAAAGCAGCTGCTAATGGGCTTTCTTGCGGTTCTTCTTGATTGATTTTATTCATCAAGCGGCGTTCTTCGTGTTTCGACAGCTTTTTGCTGCGCTCTTTTTTATCCGCCATTTTTTCGGTGGTCCCATCGAATTTACAGCGGAAATAGGCGCCATTTTTGCCCTCAATGATCTCCATCTTTCGGTGACATTGCGGGCAACGTCGGTTTGAAACTTTCGGGTCTTTCCGACGACGGTACTTGCAGGTGCCACTGGAACAAACATAGATCTTGCCATCACGGGTATTTTTCTCCCGCAATGGTTCGCCGCATTCTGGACACCGTTTTTGGGTCAATGAGAAATCTTGGTACTTGCTCTCACTTTGCTTGATTTCTTTAACCAATTGTTTAGTGTCTGCTTCGATTTGCGCGAGGAAGGTTTGGGCAGAGTAGGTGCCTTTCGCGATGGCTTCCAGTTCCTTCTCCCATTTTTCCGTCAACTCTGGTGTCACCAAGGAAGGATTGACTAAGACTAACAACTGCTTGCCTTTTGGCGATACTTGCAAGCCGCTTGGGGTCCGCTCCATCAGCTCAGATTTGATCAGCTTTTCAATGATCTCCGCACGGGTTGCCGGCGTACCAAGACTGTGTTTTTCCATTTTGCCTAAAAGAGTTCCTTCATTCAACGGTTTCGGTGGTGTGGTCAACTCTTTTTGGATGGTGAACTCAGGCTTGATGGTACTGCCTTTTTGCCAAGCTATGTCAATGGTTTCTTCTTCAGAAGTCGTTTTCCATCCCGCTTCTAACACGGTATTGCGGTTGAACACAAAGGTCTCAGAACCAAAGGTCACTGTCACTTTCTGTTGCTGTTTTTTATGAGGTTTCGCAAAGAGCATTAAGAAACGACTAACGATCATTTGATAGATCCGTTGTTCATCGGTAGTTAATTTTTCATAACGTGCCCGCTGTTCCGTTGGCAGCAGGGCATGGTGATCCGTGACTTTTTTATCATTGAAGACAGCTTGCTGCACCACTTGTCCGCCGTTTTTCAAGTATCCTTTGACTTCTGGGGCAAAATCCGCAACTGCCTGCAGGCGTTCCTTCATGGTTGCCTTCATATCATTGGTCAAATACTTGGAATCCGTCCTTGGATAAGTGACGATCTTGTGGGTTTCATACAAGCTTTGAACAAGCGACAAGGTCTTCTTGGCTGAAAACCCATAACGCTGATTGGCTTCTCGTTGGATCTCGGTCAAATCGTAGGGCAGTGGTGCACTTTCTGTTTTGACCTTTTCTTCGATCGCTGTCACGCGACCATTTTGTTGACTCATTTGTTTGACCAATGCTTCGGCGTCACTGCGTTCTTTTAGTTGATAAGGATTTTTTTGTTGCAGGCGGGCCTTGGCATCGCCTACGTTTAGGGTAATCACATGATAGGTTTGCGGACGGAAACTCTCGATCTGCATTTCCTGACTGCGCACCAAAGCTAAGGTAGGGGTTTGGACCCGACCCGCACTAAGATTGTCTTGATATTTGACCGTCAATGCCCGCGTGACATTCAATCCTACCAGCCAGTCGGCTTTTGCCCGCGCAAGGGCGGAGTAGTAAAGATTGTCGTAGTGCTTGGCTGACTGCAATTTTGCAAAGCCTTCTTTGATGGCTTTAGGGGTTTGCGAAGAAATCCACAAACGTTTGACTGGTTTGTCAAAACGAACCCACTCCAAAATCCAGCGAGCGACTAGCTCCCCTTCTCTTCCCGCATCGGTGGCGATCACGACTTCCCCGACATCTTTTCTTTGAGCCAATTGTTTGATGGCTTTTAGTTGATGACCGGTTTTTGGCAACGGCTTGATCCCGATGGACTTAGGGATCATCGGTAATGTTTCCATCTGCCATGATGCCCAGTCTTTATTTAGATCTTCAGGCATTTTCAAGCCCAATAAATGACCAAGGGCCCAAGTAACGATCGCCTTGGGTCCTTCGTAATAATTTTTATGTTTTTGCTCACAGCCCAAAACTTTGCTGAGGTCTTTGGCAACGCTTGGCTTTTCCGCTAGAATTAGTTGTTTCATAAAAATCTTTCCTGCTTTCGTCGACGACTTGCTGATATTCTTTGAGCAATGCCAGTCCAATATATTGTTGGAGGTAATCGTCGCATTCTTCGCACCAGCGTTCGTCTTCTTCATTCCAAAAAGCCGTCATAAAGTTTGATTTTGCATTTATGTACGAATACTCTTCTCTGATTTCTTGCCATTTTTGTTCATAAAATGACTGCGCCTCGCTGAAAGTTGCAAATGTGAACGCCTCTTGAATATCTGACTGCCATCCCTCAAAAAACCACCACGGTTCATTGTCCCCATACATGACTACTACTTGATACATTCCATTGCTCCTTTCACGATTCCTTCCCCATATTAGTCACTTTTACTTAAACTTGCAAGGAATAAGTTTCAGCATTTAATCATCGCTTAAAGAATTCATTAAACCTTCGTTTTTTTGTACGTTTTATCGGTTGCTTAAGATTACATCATTTCTATGCCCTTATAGTCTAGCACAGAAGTTTCCTGTTGTGAATATAACAGGAAAAGATTAAAAAAATATCAAACAAGATTTATTTTAACCTCGCAAAAAAAATTTTATCTGTGATGGATATGCTACAATAATGGCAACCACGAAACTGCTAGGAGGTGCCCCATGTATCTCGAACAAATCACTTTTCCCGATCAAGAAACCGAGTTTGATTTTTTCCTTTCTATCCAACGGACTGTCTATGATTCTTACTACCCTTTTCAGATTCTCAGTGCCCGCCGTTTTCAGCAGATCGATTTTGAACCAATCACGATTTTATATGGCGGTAATGGTTCTGGCAAAACCACTGCATTGAACGTGATTGCAGAAAAGATCCACGCTCAGCGCTTTGCTGCGTATAATCGGTCGAATTTTTTCGAGGACTATCTATCCTACTGTTCTGCTCGTAGCAACGACGAACCGCAAGAAAAAGTGCTATTGACCAGCGATGACGTCTTTGACTTCATGCTTGATATTCGAAACTTAAATCAAGGGATCGATCATCGCCGAGAAGAAGTGTTTCAAGAATACTACCAAGCAAAGTATGCGGACTTTCGTTTCACAGGTTTTGACGATTACCATGAATTGAAGAAAATCAATCTCGCACGATCCAACACACAGTCCAAATTCACCCGCAAGCACTTGATCGACAACGTCCGAGAATATTCCAATGGTGAAAGTGCCTTTCGCTTCTTTCAAGAAAAAATTCGTCCCAACAGTCTTTACTTATTAGATGAACCAGAAAATTCCCTTTCTGCTGATCGCCAGCTGGAACTAGTGCAGTTACTGGAAGATTTTGTCCGCTATGAACAGTGCCAATTCATTATTGCTACCCATAGTCCTTTCGTTTTATCTTTAAAGGAAGCCAAAATCTATGATTTGGATCAAACACCTGTCGATGTTCGGAAGTGGACGCAGTTAGCTAATGTCCAGCAGTATTACCGCTTTTTTCAAGCACATCAAGCCGAATTTGATGATCGATCATGACCAAAGCAAACCATTTTCCGTCAAAGATTTCTTTTGGCATTTTTTTCCGCTACACTCACACAAAGACCAAAATCAAATTGATCAGAGCAATATAGAAGGCGACAACTCCCGCAATTTTGCCTCACTTGACTTCTGCTTGGTTATACTGATCGGAATGCTCCGCAATCTGAGCGGACAAAAAGTAGAACTTTTTAAAAACAAGCAAATACCCTGCTAAACCAAATAGTACGGCTAAGGCAAGTTGGTTGATTTGGCTTGAAATGACCTGATTCTGATGAAGCATTACCAACCCTACGGCACTAACCTCCCCTCATTTCATGAGGTTGGCTCTTGTACGATTCATGCACCTCCCCCTTTCTTTTAAAAATGCCAATGCATCAAAAACATTCATTTTCTGACTAAATTATAGCATAATTTGACTAAAAAAATAAAATCCAAGAACTCGTAAACGAATGTTCTTGGATTTTTATCAATCGAAAAAGATGATTACTTGCTGGCTAATCACCACCAGCAAAAATTTCTTCTTTATTATAAATCGGTGCATGTTTTTTCAAGTCTTCAAGTGTTCCTACTTGTCTCCCTTTGGAGTAAAAACCATCTAACAAGCCTAAAGATTGAAAAATCGTTTGCTTATAGGCAATTTCCGCATTCCATTCCGTGGTATCTAGTATTTGCAAAGCTTTATGGATTGCTTCGATGCCAGATGCTCCTGGCGCACTGATCAGTACCCCATGACTGTTGAGGAGCAACATATTCGGTAAGGTGAGTTGTTCTTTTTTCATGTAATCAGAAACTAATTCTGCTAATTCTGGTGAGCAATTAGGTTCAAAGTCTAGTACAGGAATATAGCCAATTTTTTGGGTCGCTTCTGTTAAGTTAGGCATATCCAATCCAGCGGTTGCCCAAAACATCGAGTGAGGAGAATGGGCATGTAAGACTGCTTTTATCGCTGGATTCGTATCATAAACCGCTTCGTGTAAGTTGATTTCTCGTGTCAGCTGACCAACCCCATCAATCACTGTTCTCGTATGAGGCTCAACGACTAAAATCTGGGCTGGTGAGACCTCTCCTAAATAGGCTTCTGACATCATAGTTGGTGTCATAATAATGTATTCTTTTCCAGTTTCATCGGTTGTTTTAAAAGAAAAATTACCGCCTGCAACATTTGTATTCTTCCGGGTAAAAATCAATTTTACGATTCGTGCTAAATCTTCCCGTTCTCTTTCAAAAATCATCCGTCCATCTGACATATTCAAGACCACCTTTTTTATTTTTCAAACGTTTTGTTGCGTAAGATTGTTTGTACAGCTCCCCTTACTTTAGCTGCTTCTTCCTCTTTTTTCTTTTTCCGTTCATCGTATTCTTTAAAAAGTACTGGACTGCCATATTTGTATACACAGACTGCTAGACCAATCGCTACGACATTAAATAGGTACTGTTGTGTCACCAAAGCTAAGAGATAGCAGCCAATTGCTAGAAAAAGAAGCAATTGCCATTTTATTTTTTCGCTCTTTCCCATTCCTGTCGTCCTTTCCTTTTTGAAAATATTAGCCATTCGTCGCACGTACTTGCGTCGATGAGGTCCCTTGTTCTTCATATCTTTGACTTGGTACCTTTACCTTATTCATATATTTATACAACCAGACAAACATTGCGATAAACACAACGGAACCGACGATACCCAAGATATTTCCTTTAAACGCTTCTGCAAATAAAATTCGAAATTCCGGTCCTTCGATCGAAGACCAAGTGATTTGCTGCCCTTTTTGTATTCCTTCTACTGCGCCGGTTCGATCTGCTAAGCCCGTTAGGATCGGCGTCAAATACGTAGCTGCATATAGATAGATTGGCATCGAAATAACCCCCATGATCAGCATACGAACCAAGTTTCCGCCGGTGAGCAATAATCCACCTACTGCGATCGAATAGTTAATGATTCCTGCTAAAGGCAACACAGCATTTCCCGGCAAGATGATAGCATAGCCAATAAAGACAGGTACCAACAAGATAGCAGTGACCCAAATCTCAGAGCGACCAGCTAATACGGGCCAATCTAACCCAATGTAAACTTCCCGATCTTTAAAGCGTTTTTTCATCATTTCCGACATTGCATCAGCCAGTGGTGAAAGAGACTGCATAAACATTTTTGAGATCATTGGGAACAAAGCCATTGCAGTCGCGATTTGAATAGCTAAGTTCAATGAGCCTGACACGCCATAAGCTGCAGCTAATCCCAAGCCCAAACCAATGAGAAAGCCCATCACCGAATTTTCAGAGAAGATACCGATTTTCTTTTTTAAGGCTTTGGTATCGGCCCGTCGATTAAAGAAAGGAATTTTATCCATAATCACATTGATCGGTAATAAAAGCACTGCTGAAATATTCATCAAGTGGGTCACTGTTACTAAAGGAATACCAGTCAAATCCTCAATGTGGCGTTGGAACATATCCCCCATTTTAAGTTCCAAGATAACCTGTACGATGGCGGTGATAAACCCAGCAAGTAAACTTCCACTGATAAAGTAGACCAGATAGGCAGTCAGCGCTTTGCCCCATACATTCCACATATCGACATTCAACGTCTTGGTCCAGTTCAAAATCAACATGACAAAATTCACGCTAAGAACGACGGCAAAGAAAACAAATGCATAGGACCATGACCAGGTGATACTTGCCGCTCCTGTCCACCCTAAATCTAGCGCAGGCAAGTTCAAGCCAGTATTTTTTGCCAATGCTTCGGAAGCTGGACTAACTGCATTTGACATAAAGCCAATGACCATAGACATCCCAGTAAAAGCAATACCTAACGTGATTGCAGACATAAAGGCTTTTTTGAATTTCATCCCTGCAACCAAGCCTAGGATTAAAATGATTAGCGGCACAAAAATAGCGGAACCTAAACCTAAGATATAATTGATAATGTCTTGAAATACTTGCATTTTTTTCACTTCTTTCTTTTGATAGGATGTTTTGTACTAGCCAATCAATTCTTTGATTTCTTCATAAATCGTATCCATACCCATACCGGTAAGAAACGGAATCCCAGCAAAAACGTGTACACCTAGCTCAGCGGCTTTTTCCAATACTTCATCATCTGGCTGAGCAACATACACATAAATTCCTGTCGACGGCAATTCATTTTGGATCGACTTGTAATCAACTGCTTCAACGGGGAAATCGATTCCGTCATCTTCAAGCATTCCAGCAATTTTACTTGCGATCGTTTGACTTGTTGCAACCCCACTTCCACATGCTACGATCAATCTTCTTTTCATCTTAAATTCCTCCAAAAATTTTATTTTGTATACTGTGTAACTAGCTGATAAATTGCCTGCACTTCTTGTGTTTCAATGAATGCCTTTACAAATCCTTCATCCATAAATAATGCCATTAACGATTGCAGTAAGCCGACTTGCTCTTTTGGTTCTTTGATTCCTAGAAAAAAGAGATCCTTGACCTGCATTTCTTGACTGTCGCCCATTTGCTTCATCTTCACCTCGTTTTTCAGACGCACGATCGCAATAAAAGGCTTTTCGACATACGCTGGTTCTGAATGAGGCAAGCCAATATTCAAATACTGTGTAATCAGTCCAGTTGGAAAGGCTTGTTCTCTTGCTAGTAATCCTTCTAGATACTGTTCATTCACAAAACCTTGTTGCTGTAATCGTTTGGCTATTTCTTCAAATAGTTCTTTCAACTCCTCTCCTTCCACATCGAGAAAAATTAACCTTTCATCAAACATGCTCGTATAGCCCACTATTCTTCCTCCTTGTTCAACTTAAATGATAAATATTGTTAAAGTTTGTTAAAATGTGTTTTACAATGTAAATATACAATAGTTAATTTTTCTTGTCAACGCTTTCTTTTGGTATTTTTTTCAAACTGATTCCTTTCACCAATACACGAAACTACCAAACTTTAACAAAGATGAACATTTTTCCTTGCTTTTTCCAAAAGTAAATGCTATTAATTAATGTATAAAGAACACCGATAAAAAAGAAACTTAAAAAAAATCGTTAATCAACCAGAGGTGAAACTATGTTAAAGAAAGAACGGCAAGAAAAAATTCTAGCGCTAGTGAATCAACACGATTACTTATCCATTGCAGAAATAGCCAAAACATTAGACGTTTCCGATATGACCATTCGTAGAGATATTACAGAGTTAGCGAATCAATCTTTATTGGTAAAAATCTATGGTGGTGCCCAAAAACTCGAAAAAATCGAACACGAGCTTTCTACTCAAGAAAAAATCGATACGAACGTTGCCGAAAAGAAATTCATCGGAAAAGTAATGAACAGTATCATATCAGACAACGATACTATCTATATCGGTGCGGGAACTACGATGCTCCACGCTTTACCTGAACTAAAAAAAGCAAACTTATTCGTGATCACAAATAGTTTACTTGCTTTTAATTATTTGATTTACAACACAGACTATCGTGTCTTATTGACCGGTGGAGAATTTTCCCGCACGACGGAAGAATTTTATGGGGAAACAGCAGAGAAGAGTTTTGAAAATCTAAATATCGATATCGCTTTTGCTGCTACAAATGGGATCTTTGAAAATAATATCACCACTGCAAATCTTGTTGAAGGTTCGATTCAACGAGTCGCATTCAAACATTCCCGCAAAAAATGCATCGTTGCAGATAGTTCCAAGTTTAATCGCTCTGACGTTTATACCTTCTACTCGCTTTCAGATATCGACTATTTGATCACTGATGATAAACTTTCTGAGACTACTTTTGACTATTATCGTTCCTTTACAGAGATCCTCAAGGAGGAACAAAAATGATTTTAACCATCACAATGAACCCTTCCATGGACTACAACTATCTTGTTCCTTCGCTAAAATTGGATCAAGTAAATCGGGTAGATAACCCACATACATCAATTGGAGGAAAAGGCATCAATGCTGGCAGAGTCATCGCACAATCTGGGGAAGCCGTTTTATTGACAGGTATTTTAGGTGGACCTGTAGGCAAAACGATCCTTGATTCTTTACTAGCTGAAGAACGTTATGTATTGGATTTCCTCACCATCGACGGCAATTCTCGCAATGCGATCACGATCATGCATGACGGTAACACTCATACTGAGCTAGTAGAAAAAGGACTTTATCTGTCGGAGGAAAACGAACAACTTTTTTACCAACACCTTGCAGCAATAATTAAACAACACCCCATCACGGTCGTCTGTATTTCTGGATCAGTAAATTCTGATAATGGACACTTTCACGATCAGTTGCTTCAATTCATCCGTCAATCATTAGGTGAACAAGTCCCGATCCTCATGGATATAGCTGGGGAACAACTAAAAAATTGTTTGACTCAAACGAATGCTCGTCCGAATTTTATTAAACCAAATCAACAGGAATTAGAAGAACTAATGGGTCAAAAATTGCATTCATCGCAAGACATTTTCTCTGTCTTAGAGAGCACTCTTTTCGAAGGGATCGACACCGTCATGGTTTCTCAGGGCGGCGATGGGGCAATCGTTAAACATCAGTCGACTTTTTTTAAGATTGAGATCCCTAAAATCGCCGTCGTTAATACGACTGGTTGTGGTGATTCAACCATTGGTGGTATGGCTGTTGCATTAAATAAACAGTATCCAATGGAACAAGCATTGATCTATTCGATGGCTTGCGGCATGTCTAATGCGCTCTCGAAAACAAACGGTACGATCGATCCTGCACAAGTCGCTGCATTTAGCGAAAAGATCCACCTTTTCAAGATCAAAGAATAAACGGCTACCTATTTTTTTGGTTCTCTTGATTACGCAAAACATTCGTTGGTACAAAGAAAGAAAGCCCTAGCTAAGTGCAACTGATTGGTTCAGTGTTCTTAGCTAGGGCAGATTGTGTTAGTGGTTAAACATATTGTAATTCTTTGGCTTCTTTGTAGGCTGCATCGATCAAACCGCCGCCCAAGCATTCCATCCCGTCATAAAAAACGACTGCTTGTCCAGGAGTGATGGCGCGTACTGGTTCGTCAAAAATCACTTCTGCTCGATCTCCATCTAATAGACGCACCGTTACCGGTACATCTTGTTGACGGTAGCGGAATTTTGCTGTGCATGAAAATTCCGTGCCGCGGTCTTGTTCTGTAGTAAAGTGGATTTGGCTTGCTTCCAAGCGATCTGCATACAATGCGGGGTGATGGAATCCTTGCCCCACATACAAAGTGTTGGTCGCCAAGTCTTTGCCTACGACAAACCATGGTTCTTGAGTGGCACCGCCGCCGCCAATGCCTAAGCCTTGACGTTGTCCGATGGTGTAGTACATCAAGCCATCGTGTTGTCCTTTGACTTCGCCATCTAATGTAACCATATTGCCTTTTTTCGCTGGCAAGTAATTACTCAAAAATTGTTTAAAATTCTTTTCTCCGATAAAGCAGACTCCCGTGGAATCTTTTTTCTTGGCTGTTGCTAGACCTGCCCGTTCAGCGATCGCTCGTACTTCTGATTTTTCCATGCCGCCTAGTGGGAACATGGTTTTGCTCAATTGTTCTTGTGACAATTGGCTTAAGAAATACGTTTGATCTTTGTTGTTATCCACGCCTCGCAACATATGAGTCACGCCGTTTTCATCAACAGTCACTTGCGCATAATGGCCAGTTGCTACATAATCGGCACCAAGATCCATCGCATAATCCAAAAAGGCTTTGAACTTGATTTCCTTGTTACACATGACATCTGGATTTGGCGTCCGTCCGGCACGGTATTCTGCAAGAAAATATTCAAATACACGGTCCCAGTATTCTTTTTCGAAATTCACTGAATAATAAGGAATCCCGATTTGCGCAGCCACTTTGGCTACGTCTTTGTAGTCTTCTGTTGCGGTACAAACACCGTTTTCATCGGTATCATCCCAATTTTTCATAAAGATCCCGACAACATCATACCCTTGTTCTTTCAGCAAAAGTGCTGTTACTGACGAGTCTACCCCGCCACTCATTCCAACCACCACCCGGGTGTTTTCGTTAGACATGATCGTTTCACCATCATTTCAATTATAGATTCTGAAATCATCTACGATTTGAAGGTCGCAACTTTTCAGTAATTTGCATTATACAACAAAACACAAAAAAGTTCACTGTTTGCTGTCTTTTCTTAAAAATTCCTTTTTTAGAAAAGACATCTGGAGAGAAGTTGCTGTTCGTTATTCCACCCACTCAGCCAAATAGAGGAAGCGCTGCTTTTGTGTCTGTCATCGACAGCTGTCCAAACAGTAACAACTTACTTTTCAAATGGTGGTTGTCATAAAATCGTATGAAATTCTTCAGGAAATGCAGAAATGCTCTTATTAGAAAAAGACTATACTTCTCTTAGATATTACTTTACGAGGAGGGGCATTTCATGCGATTGCACACAAGGATATCGAAAACGAGGAGAAATGATGGGAAGAAAGAAAAAAGCCTTGCACTGCTGCTTTTTCTCATCGGTGGTGTTTTTGTCATTCATTACGTGATTGATCAGGTCAGGGATGCTGCGTTTGATCAGACAGCGCTTGTCTCAAAACAGTTCACTCGCCAAGCCAATCAAGCGATTCAACAAGCGATGGCAGACACGCAGCAAGTGCCGTTGATTGTACAAACCGATCAACGCTGGGGCAATAACACGTATGGATATGGAGAAGAGCAAAATACGTTTGCGGCAAACGGATGCGCTATTGCTTCTTTAGCTATGATCGATTCTTTTTGGACAGATCGTCCGCCGAATCCTGACAAACTATTGGAGTGGGCTGGCGATCAATTTTATCTTCCCAAACAAGGAACGAGTTGGCAAATCTTTCCTCAGTTTGCCGAAACTTTTGGTTACCAATTTGCCGATTTAGGGGATTCATTTGAGGCTGCCTATGAGAAAATGACACAAGGCATCCCCGTTGTGGTCTCGGTTCAAGCAGGAACCTTTACGACATCCGGACATATTATGGTATTGGCTTTGAACAAAGAAGGAACGATTCAAGTATTCGATCCTAATGATTCCCTCGAAAAAGCCCATTATGAGAAAAGCTATCCTAACGATGTCTTTCAAGCAGAAGGAATCCATTATTGGAGCTTTTGGCTTTGATGTTCTGATCGGCTGAAGCTGCAAAAATACACCTTTTGTGGGACAAAAAAAGACTAGCCGCAGCTAGTCTTTTGCTTATCTTGCTATTATTGAACGCGTGGTTCGTTGTTTTCTTGAATACGCGTCGTTGTCCGGTTGAAGGCACCTTTGGCTTTACGTGTTTGTTTTGACGCAAAGTCGCCAGTTGTTTCTGCCGCACTGCTTACTTTGTCTTGAACTGTTTCAGAGTCTTTTTCGAATTGTTCACGTGTTTTGACATCTGCTACATTCACGTTTACTTCGATGACTTCTAAATTCGTCATTTTGTTGACTTGTGTTGAAACAACCTCTTTGATTTGGTCGTAGATCGTGGTCATGTCGCTGCCATATTCTGCAACGATATCAAGATCGACTGCCACTTGTTTTTTCCCAACTTCAACGTTGATCCCTGAAGTCACATCATCGGTGTTGACTAATTTACCTGCAATATTTGAGAAGAAACCGCCATCGACTGTTAAGAGTCCGTCTACAGATTCTAATGCAATGCCTACGATTTTTTGAATCACTTTATCTTCGTAAGTTAATTCTCCTTTAACACCTGTTGTTGGTTTTGTTTGGTTTTCCATCGTACATTCCTCCTACTATAATCTTGATATAAATTAAACTAATAATGTTACCAAAGTTAACGGCGCGGTCTTTGAAATTGTTCAAAGAATCCGACTTCTTTGAGATAAAATCCCAGATACGTACCTAGTGCCGTAAATAGCACCAGCAGTATGGTTTTCAAAAAGCCGATCGTTAGAAACAGGATCGCTAGGATCAAACCGAAACCTGCAAAGATAAGCGGGATCTTATAGTGGTAGAACCATTCACTCATACCTGTTCCTCCTAAACTACACGCGGTTGGTCATGGGCTGCTGGCGTTTCTTGCGTATCTTTTAAAACAACTTCCGTTTGGATATTGCTTTCGATACCGAAAAGCTGCTGCAGACTGCTGCTGATCTCACCAACCAAAGCTTCTTGTTTTTGCGGGATGGCTGCTGTTTGTTTCATTTCTCCATCGATTTTTACCGCTACTTTATTCTTGACGATTTTGATTTTTACCGATGGCTGATGGATGAAATCTGCTTGTTTCACCCGCTCGAGCACAAAATGCTCTAACGCCTTCTTCTGAATCACTAAATCGCCTGTCTTATGGGGAATGATCAAGCGGTCTGAGCGTTTTGGATAAAACAAAACGACAAAAAGTGCGATCACTGTAAAAATAGCAAAGCCAACAGATAACCAAAAGAGCAGCATACTCATGGAAGATCCGACCCAAGGATATTCATCCAAAGGAATCAAGTAAACAGGCAATGAAGCCGCTTGCTGATTGGCGATGATCCCAAAATAAAAGACAAGTAAGAGTAAAAGTAATCCGATGATAAAAATCACTTTAGAAATCTTACGCATTGGCAACCTCCTTTACTGCTTTCTACTTAAAGCATACACATTTCTTAAATATCCATCAAATAATAACTCTTGGAATCGATTATTTTTTACATATAAAGTTTATTTTTATCAAAAAAATTTCCTTAATCAAAGCTTGCTGTCAAAGTCATCACAAAAAAAGCAAGCCGTCCGAATCTGTTTGGATGCTTGCTTTTCTTGTTATCTGTTAACGAGCTAGCTTGGCAAGTTCTTGTTGTTTTGCATGATACAGCACCGCCAGTTCATTTTCGGAAACTGGTCGACCGAAGGGACGCGGCTGCGGCAGAAACGCCAATTCCGGCGCATCGACTCCTACGTTGAGATTCTCAGCGATTGGCACACTGTGATGATGGATATGCCCATGCAGATTGCGGCTGTTTTTGGTGATCCCCAGCAGCATAGGATAATGGGTCAGTATAAATTGCTGATGAGCAAACTTCAGCAAGACACCGACATCTTCAAACGCATACTTTTGGGCTCCCAAACAACCAGGATCATGCTTGCGCAAGTACGCAAAGAAAGCCCGGGTATCATGATTGCCTTTGGTAAAAACGATTTTGCCCTGCAGCTGTGCTAACAGCGCCGCAATTTCTGGAAAACCTGCTTCATAAGCAGGGTGCATCGCGACATCCCCTAAATGATAAACGACATCTTTATCCGCAACGACCTCATTCCAGCTAGCGATCATCGTTTCATGCATTTGCGTCACTGTCTCAAAGGGGCGTGGGGCAAAGTCATTGTCCCCGAGCAAGGCTGCATGAAAATAATGGGTATCAGACGTAAAAAATTTCATAGTCGCTCCTTACTTTACTGCTTTTTTCTGTGATTAGGGTCTTCAAATCATCGCTAGCGGCTGCTTTTTCGTTGGCTCCGGAAAGCGTGCATCGATTGTCGCCAATTCGCTTTTGGAAAAAACGATTTTGGCAGCTTCAATGTTCTGCAGCATATGCAGCGAGTCACTGGTTTGGGGGATCGCTAAGACGTGGGGTTGTCGGAGGGTCCATGCCAAAAGCAGCTGAAAAATCGTGCAGCCTTTGGCTTCTGCCAGCTCTTTCAAGACTTCATCATTTTTAAAGTGGTGCCCTAACCGATTGCCTTGAGCAATTGGTGAGTAGGCAATCACCGGAATCTCCGTCTCTGCCTGCCAAGGCAAAAGATCGTATTCGATTCCGCGGGCGCCTAAATTATAGAGTACTTGGTTAGCGGCACATTGATCGCCGTTTTCTAACCGCAACAGCTCCTCCATATCTGCCACGTCAAAATTAGAGACGCCCCATGCGCGAATTTTTCCAGAGTCTTTGGCAGCTTCTAGTGCGTGAACTGTTTCTGCTAACGGTACATCCCCTCGCCAGTGTAACAGATACAGATCAAGATAGTCGGTGCCTAAACGCGCTAAGCTGCGGTCTAAAGCTTTTGGCAATTCATCGGTGGAGGCATTCCATGGATAGACTTTTGAAATCAAATAAAGATCCCCTCGTGTAAAGGGCTGGATCGCTTTGCCAACTAGCGTTTCTGCGTTTCCCTCGCCGTACATTTCTGCGGTATCGATGACAGCCGCTCCGGCTTTGATGCCCGCTTGCAGCGCATCGATCTCGGCTTTTACCTTAGCTGAGTCATCCCCCATATGCCAAGTTCCCATTCCAACGGCTAACACGGATTGCTTGTTTAAGGTTCGTTTCATCTGGATTCCTTCTTTCTCGTCTCAACGTATCCACTTTCTGAGAATGGCTTAGGTTTGTTTTCTATAGTATAAAAAGAAACCGGCAAAGATACAAAAGAAGTGTATCAATCCCTTGCCTGCTTGGCGGAGTGACACACTTCTTGCCCTTTGAACGGTATAGCTGCTTCTGACAAAAGCTTACGCTTTGACAAACAACCCGCGGCTGATAAAACCATCCATTAAAAAGTAAAATTTTTCTTGCAGCATTTTGTGCTGTTCATCTTTGAAAATATTGACTGCTTTTAATCCATTGGCTGTCGTGATCGACATCTTGAAGGTTTGCAGATCTTTTGCAACAGTGATTTTTAATTTAAAGCCTTCTTTACTTTGGGGTGTTGCTTCAAGGCCACGAATCAATTGGAAGTTGCCGCCGTTCGTTTCTGTAAAGCCATTGTCCCGCAACGTATATTTTTTTGCTTCAGGAGCAATGCGGTATTGGGTTGCTGCGCCTAAAACGGTTGCTGTTGTTTCAAATGCCATGTTCTTCACCTCTTTAACATCATTTCTTTCATTATAAATAGTTTTCAGCGAGATTGCTAGCTGTTCTCCTACTTTTTCGTTGCTAAGACAGTTTCTGCTAATAGCTGAGCAAATGCTTCGATTTCCGCCAATGTGTTGCCATAGCCAAAGCTGACTCTGACCGATTCCCGGATAGCTGGATGCTCTTTGCCTACCATCGCTTCTAGCACATGGGAGGGTTCAACATTGCCCGCCGTACAAGCGCTGCCTGTCGAGATGGCGGCTCCTTTTAAGTCCAATTTCATCAGTAACAAGTCACTGCTGACCCCTGGGAAACGCAGATTCAAAATATGGGGCAATTTGTGTGCTGGATCACCATTCAACTGAACATCAACGCCTTGTGCTGCTAAGGTCTCCATCAGCACATCGGCAAACGTTTGATATTGTTCTGCCGCTGCTTGCTGCGCTTCGGGGGTATGCAAAGAAGCTGCTTTGGCCATTCCCATGATGGCTGCCAAGTTTTCCGTCCCTGCTCGCCGTTTTTCTTCTTGTTCGCCACCGTGGAGTAGCGAAGGTAGCGACAAGCCATCTCGTTTATACAAAAAGCCGATCCCTTTTGGTCCGTTGATTTTGTGAGCCGAAATGCTTAGGAGATCAATGCTATTTTCATTGATTTCAAGCGGGATTTTGCCATAAGCTTGCACGGCATCGGTATGAAAAACGACGGGATGCTCCCGTAAAAGGGCGCCAATTTCTGCAATCGGCAACAAATTGCCCGTTTCATTGTTTGCCGTCATTATGGATACTAAAATCGTATCGGGACGTAAGGCAGCCTCAACTTCACTGACGGCCAATTGCCCCTTTTGATCTACGGGCAAATAGGTCACCTCAAAGCCTAAGCCTTCTAAATAGCGCATACTCTCAATGACCGCCGGATGTTCGATCTGGGTCGTAATGATATGTTTGCCTTGTGCTTGTTTGCTAAGGGCTGTACCGATGATCGCTGTATTATCACTTTCGGTACCTCCACTGTTAAAAATGATCTCATGTTCCTTGACCCCTAGCTGCTGAGCGATCGCTTGACGAGCCAATTCTAATTGGGTGTGGGCATCTCGACCATAATGATGAATGCTTGATGGATTGCCAAAAAATGTCTGCATCGTCTCACTCATCACTTTGATCACTTCTGGGTGCAGCGGTGTCGTTGCTGCATGATCTAAGTAAACCATTCTTTTCACCTATCCTTCATTACTGCCATTATAACAAATCTTCCTCAGACGTCTATCGTGAGTGTCCATACGAAAAAACCTGTCAGTCAAAAGCGGAAAAATCGCCAATGATGACAGGCAGCTGAACGCGTTCAGCCTTACGAAAAATCAGGAACGTGTGCTGTTTTGCTTGTGCGAATCACGTCACTTACTGATCGTTTTATTTTTTTCCAGGTTCAGAGGCAATAACAGTCAATTCACCAACCAATTCCCATTTCTTGATTGGGTTTGGCAAAATGCAGCTCGTGCCCATTTTTAGTTCATAGGAATGACCGTCGATCATCAACTGCCCATACCCATCAATCACGGTCATCAAGGTATAATCGGCCTTTTGTGCCAAAGATAATTTCCCACGTACTTCCCATTCATACACATTGAAAAATGGCGTTTCAAGATAGGTAACGACTGCTGATTGTCCTTGTTTGACTTCACGGATCGATAATTCTGGCGTCCGTGCAGGAATCGTCGTCACATCGATCGATTGTTGGATATGCAGCTCCCGTGTTTGTCCTTGATCATCAGTACGATCATAGTCGTACACCCGATAAGTCGTATCCGAGCTTTGTTGGGTTTCTAAGATCATGATCCCTTTCCCAATGGCATGGATCGTTCCACTTGGCACGTAGAAGAAATCGCCTTTTTTCACAGGGACTTTTGTTAACAAATCATCCCAACGACCCGCTTCGATCATTTCCGCAAGTTCTTCTTTGGTTTGTGCGTGGTGGCCATAAATGATTTCCGCACCTGGTTCGGCATCAATAATGTACCAGCATTCCGTTTTCCCTAATTCCCCTTCATGGGCTAGCCCATACGTGTCATCAGGATGGACCTGAACGGATAGATCATCTTCCGCGTCTAGAATTTTAATTAATAATGGAAAGACTGGTTCGTCTGAATGTCCAAACAGTTCTTGATGGTCTTGCCAAAGATCCGCCAATGTTTTGCCTTTAAACGGACCATTTTCAATGACGCTCACCCCATGAGGATGCGCACTGATCGCCCAATCTTCACCGATTTTGTCACTCGGTAAATCAAAACCAAAAACAGAATGCAGGCGACTGCCGCCCCAAATTTTTTCTTGAAAAACAGGTTTCATAAACAATGGTTCCATAATTGTTCCCCTCTCTAGTTGTTCGTGCATATTATAGCATGAATCCGCTTATTCGGCAGATTCTTTTAAGTAACATTGCAGGATTTCGTCACGATGACCCAAGTAGCTTTCTCGATGATCCACTGGATGGACCCGATTCGATAAGAAAATAAACGCTTTTTGGTTAGGGATATCTACTGCGAGAAACGTGCCTGTATAGCCTGTATGAAATAATTGGTATGGTGCACCCAATAAGTCCCAGCCATAGGTGCGGGGCTTTGTGCTTTCAGGCGTCTGCCTCTGAGCCAGCGCCTGCATCACTTTTTCTGAGAAAAACGGCGCCCCTTGCTGCTGACCGTCTGCCAGTAACAGTTGAACGAACAGCGTCAAATCATCCACGGTAGAAAACAACCCGGCATTGCCGGCATGGTTTCCCAGCACTCGTGCTTTTGGGTCATGGGTGATTCCTCTAAGGATACTGCCGTCTGGCTGCTGCTGGGTAGGCACGATCAATGGCAGCTGTGAAGGAGGAAAAGGCGGAAAGCCGCTGTTCTTCATGCCTAAAGGCGTCAAGACTTCTTCTTGAAAAATCTCGGTCACTGGTTTTTGATACAGCTCCTCCAATAAAAAGCCCAGCAAAATCGTCCCAGTATCCGTATAGCTGACCGTTTGACCGATCGTATCACTGCTTTCAAGCTGCAAATACGCCTTGCGCAAGGCAGCAGCATCCAACTGGTCTCGATGAGGAATCCACGTGTTGATGGCTGCCGTATGCGTCAGCAAGTGCTTGATCGTTACCCGATCGTCTTTAAACGCTGGCAACCAACGAGTAAGCGGCGCCTCCATCTCGATTTTTCCTTGATCCCACAATTTTAACAGAACACTCGTTGTACAAACGACTTTCGTCAATGAGGCTAAATCAAACAAATGATCTTTCGTCATAGGTTCGGTTTTCGGAAGAAGCGCTGCCTGTCCGAATACCTGGGTCTCTTGGGTTTCACCAGCGATAAAACGCAGCACCGCTCCTGGGAAAACGGTCGGCATTTTTTCTTGAATGAGCTGTACTGTTTTTGGGTACATTGTCATCGTTCCATACTCGCTCCTTTCAGGCTTGTCTTGCTTCTAACTTTAGCACTTTTTAGCAGCAAACAAAACTCGTTATGCCCTTTTTTTCTCCAGCTATTCGCCTCGATCAGCTAATCGATTCGCTTGCTTGGTTTCTTAGCCATCAAAAAACATCGACCACTCAAAAGAGTTTCCGATGTTTTTCTTATCTATTTGGATTTATTTTTTTACGATAAACCACCATTCGATACCGATCGCATCGTAGGTCGTCAACAACTTCCGTTTTTTGTCGATGAAAAACTCTTGATTCTTCTCAGACAAGTGTTTTTCCAATGTATCGATATCTTCTTGACTGATGGAGATTTTCAAGAAGTCTAAGCCAAGCACCTCATGGGTCGGTAAATCGATCGTACCACCTTGTGCTTCCGTCAAGCCAACTTGGAAGTCACCATCATTGAGGATAAATTCCTTCGTTTCGGCTTCTTTTGTTTTCAAGCCTAAGCTTTCTTCTAAGAAAAGCTGCTCTTTGGCTAGATTACTGACGTTTAAATACAGCTTGCCAAAATGAGCTTCTTTTGATAAGCCAGCCGCTTTTGCAGGTGCCGCTTTGATCAATTCTGCTTCGTCTTTTGGTACCGCAGTTCCTGCGGGTGCTGTAAATAAGACTTCGATTTTGTTTCCTTCTGGATCCGCTATAATAAAGCCTAATTGATTCGCTTCATAACGAGCTTCTTCGAAAGCAATCGCTTTTTGTTGGGCATTGCTCGCGATAGTTGCCGCTTCTTCTAGCGAGGATACGGCTAAGACGATGCGCTGCATCTTTTTGATCTCACCGAAATGGTCGTTGGCACGCGGGCTTTCTTCCAACCATAAAACTTCTCTATCTAATCCTTTTAGACCAAAGATGGCCAACTCATTTTCTTCTCTTTTCAGCTCAAAGCCAAGTACATCGCGGTAAAAGGCAATCGCTTGATCGCGGTCTTTTACCCGAATTGCAATAGTCAGCAACTTCGTACTGCTCCCCAATAAGAAATCTGTCATTGTTTCTCCCCCTACTTACATATGTACTCATTGTACTGATAAAACGAAATTCTAGCAAATGAAATCCCTACCTATTTTATTCTTTTTTTAGAGAAAATAAGAAGAAAAGCACAGAAAAGTCAGAATTTTGCATTTTTATAAGTAGAGAGGAGGCGTTTAGGTGTTGCTAATGGCTTCAACTATAGACAGCTGCTGCTGGACTTGCCGCGAGGATCTGGGTTCCTAAACGATCGATCCGATCGGTGATACAAACGGCAGCTACCCCTGCTTTTAAGGCTTTCTGCGCACTTTTTAGTTTTGGCAGCATGCCGCCTGTGACTACTTCTTCGGTGATCAAACGGGGGATCTCTTCAAAAGAAACAGCTGATAACCACTTGCTTTCTTGCTTGATCCCAGGGACATCCGTCAACAAATACAGTTTTTCGGCTTGTAAGCTGGCTGCGACCTGACAAGCCACTTCATCCGCGTTGATGTTCAACCATTGCCCCTCTGGCGTAATTCCTAGTGGGGCCAAAATCGGAACATGTTTTTTCTCTGTCAAGAGCTGCAGGAAAGCAGCGTTGATTTGTTGAACCTTCCCTACTTGCCCTAATTTCTCCTCATCGATAACTTCTCCTTGGATCAGCTGATCACAGCCAGCATTCAGTCCCACGGCATGGAAGCCAGCTTGCTGGAAAGCAGTCGTGATCAGCGGTTGAACTTGTCCCAGAAGGACCATTCTAGTTACTTCAAGCGTCTGGGGATCGGTCACCCGCAGGCCGTCTTTGATCGTGACTGTCAACGCCATTTTCTCCATCATTTCTGAGATGTAGTGACCACCGCCATGGACGATGACCACTTTTTTGCCCACAGCTTGCCAATCTGCTATCGTCTCAAAGAATGACGGGGTTAAATTTTCTGAGGCGACACCGCCGATTTTTACTACGATCGTTTCCATCTACTTTCTCCTTTTTGTCTAGTACCTGATTTGTTTCAGGTATGATATAGTGCGTTGATTTTCACATAGTCATACGTCAGATCACAGCCCCAAGCGGTGCCAACACCTGCTCCTTCTTTCAGCTCAACAGCGACTTTGACTTCACTTTCCGCCAACTGTTCTTGCATGATGGTTTCGTCAAAAGCTACCGGTATCCCTTGGACAAAGACGGGAATGTCGGCTAGTGCGATCGATACCGTTGCTGGATCGATGGGTTGCCCACTATAACCCACTGCACATAAGATACGCCCCCAGTTTGGGTCTTTGCCAAAGAGAGCTGTTTTGACCAGCGGCGAACCAACGATGGTTTTGCTGATCATGCGGGCTGCTTCATCGGTCACAGCTCCACTCGTGTGAGCTTCGATCAATTTGCTGGCGCCTTCTCCGTCCTTCGCAATTGCTTTGGCTAACGTGGTCAGAACTGCTTTAAGCATCCCTTTAAACTCATGATAAGCTGGCGTATCGGCTTCGATCGTTGGATTTTTGGCTAACCCGTTGGCTAAAACTAACACCATATCATTGGTGGATGTATCGCCATCGACCGTGATTTGATTGAAAGTAACGTCGGTTAATTCTTTCAGCAGTGCTTGCAAGAGTGCTGGAGCGATCGCTGCATCGGTCGTAACAAAGGCCAGCATCGTGGCCATATTGGGATGGATCATACCAGACCCTTTGGCACAGCCCGCAACAGTCACCGTTTTGTCAGCGATCGTTGATTGGATGACACTGCTTTTTTCAGTCAGATCCGTCGTCAAAATCGCTCTTTGGAATTGGTGGGCATCCCCTTGCCTGTTTAGTTGCTGAATCCCTGCAGTGATTTTTTCCATCGGTAAGCTCTTGCCAATGATTCCGGTGGAGGCTACCGCAAAGGCTTCGGGACTCATATGCAGCTGGGCTGCTGCCAATTCTGCCATCTCTTGTGCATCTTTTAAACCTTGCTCCCCGGTACAAGCATTGGCATTGCCCGCATTGACGATTACGCCTTGCAAGGTGCCTGCTTGCATTTTTTCCTTTGTAACGAGAATGGGCGCCGCTTGTACTTGATTGGTGGTAAAGACTGCCGCAGCACTGGCTGGCACTTCAGAGACGATCCAACCAAGATCGACTTTCTCTTTCTTCAGGCCGCAATGCAGACCGTCAGCAAAAAAACCTTTGGGGGTTGCGATCGTTCCTTTGATTTCTTTCATTTTCTTTCCTCCTACTGCCACCTTTTGGCGGGTTATCCACTGGCTGGCACGAGTATCCTCACGCGTCTGTTGGCTATTTTATGGATATAACGGTGCTTGCATAAGACCGGTCGTTTCTGGTATGCCTGCCCATCGGTTGAAGTTTTGGATTGCTTGGCCAGCAGCCCCTTTGCCTAAATTATCGATCACTGCGACAACGGTCAACACTTGGGTCAGTGGATTGAAGCATAGGCCAATGTCACAAAAATTCGTTCCCGTCACTTGCCGCAGCTCTGGCAGCTTTCCTAACGGTTGCACTCGGACAAACAGATGGTCTTGATACGTTTTTACATATTGCTCATAAACGGCTTCTTGGGAAATCGCGTCTTTGAGAGGCGCATAAAGCGTCATAAAAATCCCTCTTTTGACAGGCAGTAAGCTGGTAGAAAATTGGATCGGCGGCATTGCCTGATCCCATTGTTGAAACTGTTGCATGATCTCGGGAATATGCTGATGCTGATTTGGCTTATACATCGTCATGTTATCCGCAGCGGTTGCAAAGTGACTGCTGTCCGTCAATTTCTTTCCAGCACCCGATAAGCCCGACTTGCCATCAAAAATCAACGTGCCGCTGAATAGTTTTTGCTGAACCAACGGCGCAGCCGCTAAAATGGCAGCAGTCGCATAACAGCCTGGATTGGCGATCAAATTGCCAGAAGTCGTTGCAAACTCAGGCAGCGAATAGGTCGCGTGTGCCAACAACTCGGCAGGTGCAGCTTCTTGGTGATACCATTTTTGATAGCTATCCCGATCCTTCAATCGCAGATCACCAGAAAGGTCAATCACTGGAAAGTCATTTGCGACAAAAGTCGCTGCGAGTTCTTTGCTGATTCCAGCAGGAGTCGCAAAAAACACGAGTTGATTTTCCTTTTGGATTTTTTCTGCATCAAAAGGTTCGATCAACCGCTCTGTCAGTCTAATTAAATGAGGATACAAAACTGATGAATTTTCATGCATAGAATGACTATGCAAGGTGCCCACCTCCAATTGGGGATGCTGCTGGATCAAACGAATCAATTCAATTCCGGTATACCCTGTTACACCAACGATTGCTGCCTTCAAACACGTCACTCCTCAAAAGAATTTACTTAAGATTATAAGAAACTCCCATTGCTCTGTCAATGATTATTTATAAAACTATTCAAAATAAATTCGCTGTTATTCGGTTTTTATAAGAAAAAATGCCCGAAAAATCTATTTTTATACAATTATGCTAAGATCGCTTGTAAAATCGCCAAGGCTGCTTTCGTTTCCTCTTGCGAGATCGTTAAGGGTGGCAGCAAGCGCAAAACCTTGGTTCCCGCCTTTAATGCGAGGAGGCCTTGGTTCCGCAGTTGGGTCAACACGGATTGCAAACTTTCCGAATCTGCTAATTCGATACCGATCATCAATCCTTTCCCACGAATCGCCTGCACTTTAGATAATCCTTGCAATCCGTCGAGAAACTGCTGCTGGCGCAAGTGAACATTGACTTGAATGTCCTCTTCTTGCAACACACTGCAAACGGCACTAGCAGCGGCCATCGCTAATTTATTGCCACCAAAGGTCGAACCGTGACTACCTGGTCCAAAAGCCGTTTTCAAATGACTTTTGCCTAGCATCGCTCCGACAGGGATCCCGTTACCAAGCCCTTTGGCTACGGTAAAAAGATCAGGTTCAATGCCGTATCCTTCAAACGCAAACAGCGTTCCTGTCCGTCCCATCCCGGTTTGGATCTCATCCACCACTAGCAGTGCTCCCTGCTCCTGACAAAGGGCTGCCACGGCTTGGACCCATGCCACCTCAGCAGGGATCACGCCGCCTTCGCCTTGGATCAATTCTAAAAACACGGCTGCCGTCTGCTCATCTAAAACGGCTTGCAATGCCTCAAGGTCATTAAAGGGTACATACACCATCTCTGGTACTAACGGTCCAAACCCATCATGGATACTACTTTGCCCAGTCAAAGACATCCCCCCAAAGGTTCGACCATGAAAAGATTGTTCAAAACTGATGACTTTGCTACGGCCAGTTGCTTTGCGAGCTAGCTTTAAAGCTGCTTCGTTCGCCTCAGCGCCGCTATTACAAAAATAGGCCAGATACGGCTCGTCTGATACGTTCTTTTGGTTTTGGGTCAGCTTTTGGGCAACTTCTTCTTGTAGTTGGCTGTCATATAAATTCGGCACATGCCAAATCTGCTCTGCTTGGGTCATCAAAGCGGCTTGCACTTTGGGATGTCCATAACCGAGATTGACAACCCCGATACCGCTCGTTAAATCTAAATATTGGTTCCCTTGCGAATCTACGACATAGCTCCCGCTGCCTTGCTGGATATCGATGGGCAAACGGCTGTAATTAGGAAAAAGATGACTCATTGGTTTCACTCCTTGTCTTGAATCATTCGAAATTATGTATTAATATACATTTTTATCTAGATAATTGCAATAAATATTTAAATTAAAGCGATAAAAATTCATAAAAAAAAAGAAAGCAGTGACAATCACTGCTTTCTTTCAGTCAACCTTTGGCGGTCTGTTTATTATCATTTGGGGAAGAATTTCTTTCATTACAAACAGTGGATCACGCCACCTCTTCTGAAAATTGACTGTTATAAAGGTCTGCATAGAAAGCGTTTTGCGCCATCAATTCCTCATGGTTTCCAGTCTCAACAATAGATCCATGATTCATCACGATGATATTGTCAGCATCACGAATCGTAGAGAGACGGTGAGCAACCACAAAGCTGGTCCGATTTTCTAACAAACGCCCCATTGCTTTCTGGATCAAGATCTCAGTCCGCGTATCGACACTAGAAGTTGCTTCATCCAAAATCAAGACGTCTGGATCCGCTAAGAAGGCGCGGGCGATCGTGATCAGCTGACGTTGACCTTGGGAGATGTTACTGGCTTCTTCATTCAAGACCGTATCATAGCCTTCTGGCAATTTGCGAACAAAATCATCCACATGGGCAGCCTTCGCCGCAGCAATCACTTGTTCTTTGGTCGCTTTTTCATTTCCATAATGAATGTTGTCATAGATGGAGCCGGTAAACAACCACGTATCTTGCAGCACCATCGAGATATTACTACGCAATTCATCACGAGTCAAGTCTCGGGTATCTCTGCCATCATAACGAATGCTACCGCCAGAAACATCATAAAAACGTTCCAAGAGATTGATCAGCGTGGTTTTCCCAGCGCCGGTTGGTCCTACGATAGCCACCATCTCACCAGCTTTGACATCCAAATTAAAATCGGTCATCAATAATTTGTCTGGGGCATAACCAAATTGAACATGATCGAAACGAACTTTGTATTCACTGTCTTCCACTGGTAAACCAGAAGGCTCATCATTCATTTCTTCTTCATCCAAGACTTCAAAGACCCGTTCGGCAGATGCAACGGTTGATTGGATGGTGTTTAGCAAACTAGCGATTTGAGTGATCGGTTGAGAGAATTGATTGGTGTATTGCAAGAATGCTTGCACATCCCCTAACGTCATGTTCCCATTCGCTACCTTGATTCCACCAAGGACAGCCACGAAGACATAGCCTAAGTTTTTAATGAAGTTCATCAAGGGCATAATGATCGCTGAAATAAATTGGGCTTTCCAACCAGCAGAATACAGACGGTCATTTTCTTCTTCAAAAACGACTTGATCGGCAGCTTCATGGTTGAAGGTTTTGACTACTGTATGACCGCCGTAAGTTTCTTCGACTTGGTCATTGAGCAATCCTAAACTTTTTTGTTGGGCCGCAAAGAATTTTTGCGATTTTGGTGCGACGATCATCACGACGATCAAGCTTAAAGGAACCGTTGCTAAAGCAATCAAAGTCAGTTGCCAACTGATCGTCAGCATCATCCACAAAACCCCGATAAAGGTCACGACACTCGTAATAAATTGGGTCAAGTTTTGTTGCAGGGTACTTGCGATATTATCCATATCATTGATTGCCCGTGACATGATATCCCCATTTGAGTGAGTATCATAGTAAGAGATCGGCAAGCGGTTCATTTTTTCATCTAAGTCTCGACGCAGCTCATAAACCGTTCGTTGAGAGACACGGGTCATAATAAACTGTTGTAGAAAGTTGAAGACGGCTGAAATCACATACATGCCGATCGCGATCAAAATGATTTGACCAACTTTCTCAAAATCGATAGGAAATTCTGTCACCTGTTGGCCGGCTTGCATCTGCTGCGTACCGATCATGACCCCTTTAAAAATTTCAGTGGTCGCTTCCCCTAAAATTTTCGGTGTTTGGATTTGGAAGATCACGGCTGCGATCGCTAAAACGAAGACGGCAATGATAGCGATGGAGCGTTTCGACATGTACCCGAAAAGCCGTTTGACCGTCCCCCAAAAGTTTTTTGGTTTTGGTCCTTTGGCACCGATGTTACGGCCCGGGCCGCCACCCATTGGTCCGCCACGGTGTTGTGTTGTTGTTTTCTTTTCACTCATGCAAGATCCTCCTCTCTCAATTGTGAAGAAACGATTTCTTGATAGGTTTCATTGTCTGACATTAATGATCCATGGGTCCCTTTCCCTACGAGTTGTCCTTCATCTAATACTAAGATCGTATCGGCATCCATGACTGTGCTGACCCGTTGGGCAACCACGACCATGATGCTGTCTTGCATGTCGCGTTTCAGCGCTGCTCGTAAGTTTGCATCGGTTTTGAAGTCCAATGCGGAGAAGGAATCATCAAAGACATAGACATCTGCTTGTTTCACTAACGCACGAGCAATCGCTAAACGTTGACGTTGTCCACCAGAGAAGTTACCGCCGCCTTGTTCTACACGGCTATCTAAGCCATCTGCCAGTTCGGAGACAAAATCTTTGGCTTGGGCGATCTCTAATGCTTGCCAGATTTCTTCGTCTGTCGCATCAGGTTTTCCGTATTTCATATTTTCACGAATGGTACCGGAAAACAGTACCGCTTTTTGCGGAACAAAGCCCACGACTTCTCGTAGATTGTGCTGGGTGATTTCTGCAATATTGACCCCATTGATTTTGATTGCACCAGACTCCACATCGTACAAACGAGGCAAGAGATTGACTAGTGTCGTTTTCCCTGAGCCCGTCCCACCGATGATGGCAACAAAATCACCAGATTTTGCTTGGAAGTCGATATCTTCCAACGCCAATTTCTCAGCGCCTTGGTAGCGATACGCCACATGGTCAAAAGTCAAGGTTGCTTGATCCCCTTGTAAGCTCAATGTCGCTGGTGTTTTTGGATCGAGAATTTCATCTTCTTCATTTAAGACTTCGTTGATCCGGTCAGCTGATGCTTGGGCTCTTGGCACCATCACGAAGATCATGGACAGCATCATAAAGCTGATCAAAATTTGCATCGCATAAGTCATAAACGCAATCAGGTTCCCGACTTCTAAGGTCATTTCGGCAATATAATGACCACCAAACCATGTGATGGCAATGTTCGTTCCACTCATGATCAACGTCATCAAAGGCATCATCAAGGCCACGATGGTATTTACTTTGATCGCGGTGTGGGTGTAATCTTTGTTGGCTTGATCAAAGCGATTCGCTTCATAATCCGTCTTGTCAAATGCCCGAATAACGCGGACCCCCGTCAAGCCTTCACGAAAGACTAAGTTCAAACGGTCAGTTTTCTTTTGCATACTTTTGAATAAAGGAACGGCAAAATACATAATACCGCCAACTAATACTAGCATGATAGGAATAACGACTAAAAAGATTCGTGTTAATTGGGCATCTTTTTGATAGGCCAAGAAGCTCGCCCCAATCAGTGTGATCGGTGCATTGATCATCATACGTAAAAACATTTGCGTCACCATTTGAATTTGGTTGACGTCGTTAGTGGTTCGTGTGATCAATGATGCGGTCCCAAATTTATCGAAAGAACGAGAAGAAAAATTCTCAACTTTTTGGTAAATGTCCGAACGTAGTTTTTGTCCTAATTTTTGTGATTCTCTTGTTGCGAAATACGTATTTCCTAAAGCAGCGATGATACTGATCAATGAAAAGCCGATCATGTAAAAGCCGGTTTTCCAAATGTAATCAATGTCCCCTGTCGCCACCCCATTGTTGATAATATTGGAAGTCAATGTCGGTAGATACAAATCAGAAACGACTTGGATCACCATAAACACCACTGCCATGATTATGGAAATGACGGATACGCGTTTTATCAGCTTAATCATAGGTTTCCCCTCTTTCTTTTTTTGCGCCCTCTCTTAACCAGCGGACTTTACTGTTGAAATCAGCGATCGCTTCGGCAGGATCATAGTCTGGATCAAATGCTGATTGGCGATAGGCTTCGGCAATCGTCGAAAAGACGGTATGCATCAGCAGCTGGATCAGCATTTTCAACTCATGGTCGTCTTTGACTTTCAATAAATCTTTGTCGACCTCTGACAAAAAGATGGCTTGTTGCTTCTGCCGATCGGCTTTGTGTTCTTGATGCATCTTGTGCTGCATCTCTGGCACGACTTTATGGAAGGAACGATAATCCATACTCATAAATAAATTGCGGTAAAAGTTTGCGTTTTTGCCTTTAAAAACCTCGGCGATCATCCGTGAAAAGTACCATTCGAACCCCGCAAACAGATCCCCGTTTTCATGTTGGATCGATTTCAGCAGATCTCGCTGACTATTTTTTTTCAACGTATGGAAATAATAGTAATAAAGATCTTCTTTGTTTTCGAAGTATTGATAAAAACTCCCCCGAGGAATCTCGGCATCTTTGATGATATTGGCGATCGAGGCGTCTTTCAACGGCAGCCTTGAGAATTCTTTTTTCGCCGCATTTAAGATGCGCTTTTGTTTTTCCGGCGGCAAGTGAAAAAATGTATCGGTCGGCATCACAAGCAACTCCTTTCTAATTTAAAATAAATCACAGCTCTCGATATGACACGATGTCATATGACACTGTGTCATTATACACCCCTCACCAGAGAATGCAAGAATTTAAATTTGACTTTTTTATGAAGGAATCAATTCTGGTCTTTTTATAAAAGGCGTTATTTGAAAAGAAATCACGAGTGAAATTTCTGAAAATAAAAAACCTTCGTTTCCCTGATGGAAAACGAAGGTTGCTATTTTTTCATTCTGCCGATTATAAATAACGATCATTTTTTCTTTCGGCGCCATAAAATCAAGAAAACGATCAGCAGCAGGATAACACCGGCGATCAGTAAGGTATAGCTTGGCGCTTCATTGGTTTTAGGTAATGTTTTTTCACCATCGGCAGTAGCGTTGGCCTCTTTCGAAGAAGTCGTTGTCGCTGTTTCTTGAGCAGTCGTCGATGTTGCCGTCGCTTCTTCAGTCGTACTCGTTTGCGTGCCTGTAGGCAGATACATGGAATCATTTGCCGCTTGAATGATATAAGAGATCCGTCCTGGGACAAAGGCACCTGGATCGACTTGCATCTCTTGTTCCATCTGATTCAAATTGGTCAAAATTGAGATCATCCATTCGTTGGAAACGGCTTGATTCAAATGTAAAAAGACTCCGTCTGCTGGATAGACGACCCGTAAATATTCCTGCAACTGATCCACGACAGGAATCAAGTCAGCAAAACTGGCGTAGCTATTCGCATCAAAAGCCAGTTGCGGCTCAATGGCTTCCCAGGATAACGTCTGATCGACAAACAAGGCACCGATGATTTTTGCCAAGTAAGCAATATCAAAGCCCATCGCATCACTAGAATAACGTAGCGCTAGGCGATTGCCATTGGTCAATTCTTCATCTGTCAACTGGTCCAACTGTTCTTGGGTAAATGCGGTCACACTGCCTTCAGTGATCCCTTGGGTTAACGCACTACGCAACGAACTAGGTTCATCGGCTAATGTATTGATTTCATTGACGTTTTGCGTTCCTGTCTCTGCTTGGATCGAGGCAATAACGGCTTCGGAATCGACCGGCTCTTGATTCTCGTCAGCTGTAGTTTCTGAAGTAGCGGATTGATCCGTTTCTTGGTTTTCCGCTGTACTTTCTTGGGCAGAATTTTGGATCTGCTCACTGTCTGTTTGCCCTTCTGATGAAAGTGTCTCGCTAACGGCAGCCGGATTGTCACTTCCACTCGTAGCCGTTTCATCTGCATGAACCATCAATGGTGAAAATGCCAACGTCATTAGTCCGAGCCAAATTATTTTTTTCATCGTCATTGCCTCCTCGTATGGGATTTCTCCCTTTGTAACGAAACTGTAACATAAAGGCCTCGTTTCCGCAATCAATTTAGTAACTTCTTAAAAAAAACCTCCATCTTTATCAGATAGAGGTTTTATCATTATTTTATCGTTGCCACGTGCATCACTGCTTGACCCGCTTTTGTTTCCGCGATCGGTAACAGTTCAACGTTGGCTGCTTGGTCCATATTGGTGATAATAACGAGCATCTCAGAGGCTTTGCCTTTGGCTGTCAGCTGCGCCAAATCGACTTGGGCAACTTGGGTGGCTGGTGTCACCGCTTGGCCTTCCTCCACCAGGATCTCAAAAGGTGCTCCTTGCAATTCGACGGTGTCGACACCCATGTGCAGCAGAATCTCTAGCCCGCTAGCAGTCTTGATCCCCAATGCATGTTTCGTTGGGAAAATCGTCGTGACGGTTCCTGCTGCTGGTGCAAAGATCGCCCCATTGTCTGGCAAGACGAAATACCCGTCGCCCATCATTTTTTGCGAAAATACCGGATCACTTGACGCGCTGATCGATTTTGTCGTACCTGTTGCTACTGCGTATAAGGGTGTATCGATCGTTGTTGCTGATGAATTTGCTGCCGTTTCCTTTGCAGCCGTTTCACTCGTTTCTTTTGGTTGCGGTTGCACAGTGACGGTTGCAGCTGGTTTTGCCTCCTCTGCCTCAATCCCTTTGACTGCTTCTAAGCGATCTTTAGGAATCCCAAAGAAGTAGGTGGCAACGAAGCCGCCAGCATAGCCTGCTAACAAGCCGAAAATATAGCCCATCCAACGGCCGTTGGCAATCAATGGAATCAAAGCTAGCCCTGATGGTCCAATCGCCGTTGCGCCGATATTTGTCAAAGCGCCAATGACCGCACCACCGATCCCACCACCAATACAAGCAGTGATAAATGGTCGACCTAATGGCAATGTCACTCCGTAGATCAATGGTTCGCCGATACCTAAGATCCCAACTGGCAATGCACCTTTGATCATTTCAGAAAGCTCTTTGTCTTTACGTAGTCGTACCCATAAGGCGAAAGCTGCTCCGACTTGACCTGCACCAGCCATGGCTAAAATCGGTAATAATTGCGTGCTGCCTGTTGCTTCGATCATTTGGATGTGGATCGGGGTCAAAATTTGATGCAAACCAAACATGACCATTGGTAGGAAGGCCGCCCCTAAGACAAACCCAGAAAACGCACCGCCCACATTCAAGACCCAAGTGATTGAACCGACTAAGCTGTCAGAGATCAGACCTGCCAATGGCATGATCAAGAAAATCTCCGTCAAACCGATGATCAACAAACACAACGTCGGAGTCACGATAATATCGATCGCTTCAGGAATCACTCGATGCAGCACTGCCTCTAATTTCGCCAAAAGCCATACAGCGAAGATCACACCGATGATCCCTCCTTGGTTGGCAGCTAAAGCTTCGCCGGTGAACAAGTTTTGGATCGGGGCTTCTGGGTTCATACCGGTCAGCAAGATGATCGAACCGATCACTCCACCAAGGGTTGGATTGGCTTTAAAGACCTGCGCAGCATTGACCCCAGTAAAGATTGCTAAATAGGTGAACATCCCATTTCTTAGGACGTTTAAAATCATGACATAATAATTCCAAGTGTCTCCATCTAAATTTCCAGCAGTGATCATGTTGGTCAGAACGGAGGCGATCCCTGCAACGAGTCCTGCACCAACGAAGGCTGGAATCATTGGAACAAAGATATTTGAAATGTCTTTCAGCAGCGACTTCAATGGTGATGATTTTTGTTTGGCTTTTTGGGCTGCTTTCATCTCTGCCGTTTTTTCTGATAACGCCTCTTTGCCTGATTTTTGCTGCGGGATCTCTTGCCCTAAATCAACACCGGCTTTTGCCACCATTGCGTTGGCTACTTTGTTGACTTTCCCTGGTCCGATAATGACTTGCAGCTGCTCGTCATTGACGACACCCATCACGCCGGGAATCTCTTTTAACCCTTGTTGATCGACCTTGTCGTGGTCGCGGACGGTCATTCGTACGCGAGTCATACAGTGATTGACTGTTTCTACGTTGTCCATTCCGCCGGCTTCTTGAAAAATCTTCTCCGCTAACTCTTCTACCGTCAGTGTTTCTTTTGCCATTACTTTTCTCCTCCTAACGCCGTTTTGACAAACCCTTGTGCCGTGGCAAGTTTTGCTTGTGCTTCGTCTTTCGTGCTATCCGTCAACAGCATCACGATCGCCAATTTGACATTCTGATCTGCTTCTTCAAATGCTGCAGCGGCTGTTTCATAATCAGCTTCAGTTGCCTGCATGATGATCCGTTTTGAGCGTTCCACCAATTTTTCGTTGGTCGCTTTCACGTCGACCATCAAATTATTGTAGACTTTACCGATCCCTACCATCGATAACGTCGAGATCATATTCAAAATCAATTTTTGGGCAGTTCCTGATTTCAAACGAGTCGAACCCGTCAGAAACTCTGGGCCACAATCGACTTCAATTGGAAAGCTGGCATGTTGAGAGATCTCCGCATCTTTGTTACAAGCGATCGTAGCTGTTGTGGCACCAAGCTCATTGGCGTAATCAAGAGCCCCAATCACGTAAGGCGTTCTACCACTGGCAGCGATCCCGATCACCATGTCATTTGGGTTCAACTTCAGATCGACAAGGTCTTGTTTCCCTAGCGTTAAGGAGTCTTCTGCTCCTTCGACAGCAACCGTCATCGCTTCTTCACCACCGGCGATCAGACCGACCACCATCTCAGGTGATACCCCAAAGGTTGGGACACATTCGGCCGCATCCAAGACGCCTAATCGACCACTTGTCCCAGCGCCAAGATAAATCAAGCGTCCGCCTTTTTTAAAAGCAGCGATAGTTTGTTCAATCACTTTTTCAATACTAGGAATTTCATTTTCCACCGCATAGGCAACTTTTTGATCTTCTTGGTTCATTTTTTGACACGCTTCTAAAATTGTCATTTCATCTAAATTACTCGTTTCGCTATTGCGTCGTTCAGTCGTTAATTTGTCTAAATTGATTTTATTCATTGGAATCATCTCTTTCTAATTTAAATCGCATCCCTGCTTTGATTTGTTGGATCAACGGCAGATCAGCTGGTATCACCTGAGCGGCGAGGTTGACTTTTGGGTCTGCTGGCAAAGGACGTTTGCACACTTGAATCTCTCCCATATAGCGCAAATACTCTTGGTTATCGATCGTCACAGCACCAATTGTCCGCTCTTGACTAAGTTCAGGTTTGACTTCTGGAATGGCATTGAAACGGGCATCAGCACTGCGCAAGACATCCCGAGCTTCATCGTAACGATTCTGGTGATCCCCTAGTACGTGTTCAAAGTAAGTAGAACCAAGATCTTTGACCCGCAAAACGATCCGCGCTTCTTGCAGATACGTCGCAAACTGCTGCGCACTTTTTGCAGAAACCATCCCATCACCAATGTAAACAGCATCAACTGAGCCAGTAGCCAACAAGTCGATCGCTGCGGCAAAAGGCGACCAGTTGCGGTGTCTTTCCAGTGTGGGTAATCCTTGAAATAACGGTCCGCGTTTCTTGGCATCTCCTGGAACAAAGGCTTGGACGAAAAAGCCTTGTGCTTTCAACCAGCGGTTCTTCTCCTGAAACCAGTCAGCATCCAGTCCTGTTTCTTGTCGGGGGTAATAATTGTGCCAAGCTTCCAAACGAGTAAAATCAGCTCCATACGTCTGCAGCTCTCGAATGTCTTTTTCCGTTAATGTACTGGCATTCAAACTGATGGTCATTTCTTTTGAAAAAGCAGCGATTTGTTGATTGTCGATGGCATAGTCCATTCGTAAACCAGTGACACCGATCTCCCTTAGTTCCCCCAGATTGTCGATGGAAAAGCCCGCTTCTGCTAAGGCGTTTCCAGAAATATCTACCATTAAAGACAGCTGATGGTCTTTTGCGAAACCTCCCAAGTCCGTCAGACGCTGCCGATAGGTACTGCGATCGTCTTCTGGTATGTGCATGGAGGTGAAAATCCCTTTAAAGCCTGATGCCATCGCAGTCATCTGCTCAAGTTCTGCTGCCGTCAAGTCTTCGTTCATAAATACAGAAAAGCCGAACATCTCTTTGCCTCCTTGGTGAGTCACTATCGTGATACCGTTTTCTATAAAAGCATTATAACTGATTCTCTTCCTGTTCGCAACTATATTTCATAATTAAACCATCAATATAGAAATATCGTTTCATTTAATAAGAAAGCTTTACCGTTTAAACTTTCTTATGCCCTTCTTTCTGCACTTGTGGTACACTTTATTAGGAACGAAACTTGCTTTCGTCATTTTTACATAGTAGGAGGAATCACATCATCAATGATTACAATGGATGATATTATTCGCGAAGGCAATCCAACCTTGCGTGAAGTAGCAAAAGAAGTACCATTTCCTTTGAGCGAAGAAGATATCGCACTAGGAAAAGAAATGATGACCTTTTTAGAAAACAGCCAAGACCCAGTCAAGGCAGAAGAACTCGAATTAAGAGGTGGTGTTGGTCTAGCAGCTCCTCAATTAGATATTTCAAAACGAATCACAGCGGTCCTCGTCCCTAGCAGCGACCCAGAAAAAGCAGAACCTGATTTTAAAGATGTTCTTTACAATCCTAAAATTCTAAGTCATTCCGTGCAAGAAGCTTGTTTGGGTGAAGGCGAGGGCTGCCTGTCCGTGGACCGTGAAGTCCCTGGCTACGTGGTACGCCATGCCCGGATCACGATCAGCTATTACGACATCAACGGCAAAAAGAAAAAAGTTCGTTTAAAGAACTATCCTGCGATCGTCTTTCAGCATGAGATCGATCATTTGAACGGGGTCATGTTCTACGATCATATCAATCAACAAAATCCTTTTTCATTGAAAGAAGGCATTTTAGTCATCGACTAACTAAAAAGTCTCTACCGACATTTTGCGGCAGAGACTTTTTTTTCTTCTATATTATTGAGTATCCTCTGGATATCTTCCTTCACGGTTTTGGCGTTAATTGCCTTTTGCTAGGCTTTCTTGATGATCGGCTTTGATTTTTTCTAATAACGCCGGTTGTTCAAAAAGATCTAACGCGGTCAGCGCTAAAAGTTCAGCCGCGATAGCGATCGACTGCAAGCCTTTTTCACTCTTGGCAGCGGCTTTGAATTCTTCCGAATGCCCCGCAATGTAGTCATCTGAAATCGAAACGGTGGGTTGGATCGTCGGGATCACTTGACTGACATTGCCGACATCAGAAGAACCAAGACTTGTTTTGGCTTCCGTATCGATCTCATCGGCAGGTACGCCCGCTTCTTGGGCATGGGCAAAGAAGATCTCATCAAAACTTGGTGTCACGATCACATCGTCGACGGAGTTTTGGAACAAACCGAATTCATAGGTCGCTCCCGTGGCTAAAGCGGCTCCTTTGACGATGTTTTCGACTTTCTCGTAGACATCGTTCAAGGTCGCTCGATTGGCTGCTCGTAAATAAAAACGACCGGCTGCATATTCTGGCACGACATTGGCTGCCACGCCACCATCGGTGATCACACCATGAATATTGACGTCTTTTGGTAAGTGCAGACGCAATCCATTGATCCCGTTAAAGACTTGCAGCAATGCTTCTAACGCGTTGATGCCTTTTTCTGGTGCAGCTGCCGCATGGGAAGCTCGACCATAGAACTTGATATCCACTGGATCATTGGCTAATGACGCTGTCGTTTTGCCATAGCGATGGGCTGGATGGACACAAAGAGCGGCATCGACATCATTGAAGAACCCTTCACGGACAAAACTGCCTTTAGCGGAACCATTTTCCCCACCTTCTTCTCCTGGCGTCCCATAGACTCGAATCTCCCCGCCTAGCTCATCGATGAAAGGTTGCAGGGCACTGGCTGCTAAGACGGAATAAGTCCCGAAGAGATTGTGCCCACAAGCATGACCGATCCCTGGTAACGCATCGTACTCAGCTAAAAAGGCAATCGTCGGGCCCGGTTTTCCACTGACATAGCGGGCATCAAAGCCGGTGCGATGTCCTGCGACATCCTTTTTAACAGCAAAGCCTTCTTTTTCTAATTGGGCGATCAGGGCATCGGCTGAGTAAAACTCATAGTTGCTGACTTCTGGGTGATTATGGATATCTAATGCCAAGGCTTGATAAGCGGCTAAACGCTCTTGGATAAATGGTTTAATCGTTGCTTTTGTAATAGTTGCTGTTGTCATAATCAAATCTCTCCTTTTTTATACATGTTTTTTTCAATTTTATATCAAATTACGTGGTACTTATTTTGCCCCAAAGGTTTCCCAAGCAGGAACACTTGATCCTTTTGACGTTTCCTCGATGACTTTTTTCGTATCCTCTGTTTGGTAAGCAGCAACCACTTTTTGGTAAACTTCATTGTCTTCATCTTCTTTACGGGCGGCAATGATGTTGACGTAAGGACGGGCCGTTTCATCAACAGGCTCTAAAAAGATTGCATCTTCGATAGGCACAAATCCTGCATCTACCGCCATGCCGCTATTGATAACAGAAACATCGACATCGGAAAGTGCCCGGGCTGTTTGCGCTGCATCAAGTTCCGAAATTTCTAAATTCAAACGGTTTTCAGTAATATCCGCGACCGTTGGTGTTTGTCCGGCTGCTTCATCCACTTTGATCAATCCAGCTGATTGTAACAAGAGCAATGCCCGACCACCATTGGTCACATCATTCGGGATCGCAACTTTAGCTCCTTCAGCCAAGTCGTTGACATCCGTCACTTTGTCGGAATAAATGCCTAATGGCGCGTTGACTGTATTGCCGATCGATACGAGATCGGTACCAAATTCTTTATTATAATTGTCCAAGAAAAATTGGTGTTGGAATGAATTGAGGTCAATGGAACCATCAGCTAATGCTGCGTTGGGTTGATTGTAATCAGAGAATTGGACATATTCTAAATTGATGCCTTCATCTTTTAAACGATCTTTGACATCATCCCAGACATCGGTGTCCGCGCCAATCACTCCTAATTTCACAGTGACTTCTTCTTGATCAGTGGCTGCGGCACTGCCATTGTTTCCGCATCCGGTAATAAATAATAATGCTGCCCCTAAGACGATTGATTGTACGATTTTTTTCATTTTTTCTTCCTCCATAGACTTGCTTGTTTTTTTATTTGTACGTAAGTGGTGGTCAGTGAGATACTCGTTTAATGAGTAGGTTGCTGACAAATTGACTGATAAAAACGAATACTAAGATGATCAAGGTCGCCATGATCGTGACATCGGTCTGGAATCGGTTGTACCCGCGGGTGATGGCTAAGTTACCTAAACCGCCAGCGCCAACTGCTCCTGCCATGGCGGTCAATCCGATCACATTGATCACGGTCAATGCAGAGACCCGAATGATTCCCGCCACGCCTTCTGGCAAATAGACCCGAAAAATGATGCCGAAAGGACTGGTGCCCATCGCTTCGGCTGCTTCCACGACACCGGGGTCAACTTCTAGCAAGGCAATCTCGATCTGCCGAGCAAAGAAAGGAATGATCCCAGCAATCAGAGGAACCAATGCTGCTGTTTCGCCGATCGTCGTTCCCACAAGAAATCGGGTAAAGGTTCCTAGTAACGTCAATAAGATAATGAAAGGGATCGAGCGGACCACATTGATGACTTTATCGAGAAATTCAAAGAGCGGTCGATTTTCTAAAATCCCGTTCGGTCGCGTCACTACTAGGACGATCCCTAACAAGATACCTAAGATGCCCGCAATCAAAGAGGTCCAAAAAACCATATATAAGGTTTGGATCGTTGCTGCGACAAATTCATCTTGGATCGCAACAACATTGGGAAAATATCTTTCTAATAAGGCAGCCATCTAAAATCCTCCTTTAATCACATTGTTTAATGGTTCTACATGATTTTCTTTTAAAATATTGGTGTACACTCCTTGAGACTTCAAATATTCTAAGGCATGTTTGCGCTGTTGGTACTCTCCGGATAAGCTAACGACCAAGCTGCCGATCGGCACTTCTTGCAAGATCTCCACGTTACCGTAAAGAATATTGGTGGTCACTTTGTAGCGACTGTACAATTGGGCGATCAGTGGTTCATTGGTTTGATCCCCCACGTAGGACAGCTCCACCAGCCATTCATTCGGTGCCAAGGAAGAAAACTTCGAACTGCCGAGGATCGTTTCTAAGGCTTGGTCGATGTGCGTCGCCGTTCGGATGAAATCTTTGGTCAATGGTTTTTCTGGTTGGCTAAAAATCTGAACGCTCGAACCTTGCTCAATAACTTCACCGTCTTCCATCACTGCCACTTTGTTGCAGATTTCTTTGACAACTTGCATTTCATGGGTAATGATCACGATGGTCAAACCGAGAGTCCGATTTAATTTTTTCAACAAAGCCAATATCTGTAAGGTCGTTTTCGGATCAAGGGCGCTAGTTGCCTCATCGCACAGCAAGATCTCTGGATCATTTGCCAAAGCTCTGGCAATGGCGACCCGCTGTTTTTGTCCTCCAGATAGTTGGCTAGGAAACGCTTGGGCTTTTTCTTCCAATCCAACAAGCGCCAGCAGCTCGGTTACTTTTTGATGACGTTCCTGTTTGGACCGTCCCCCATATTTCAAGGAAAAATCCACGTTATCAAAAACATTGCGGCTGTCCATCAAGTTGAAGTGCTGAAAGATCATTCCGATCGTTTTCCGTTTTTCTCGCAGGTCTTTCGCAGAAAGTGTGGTCAGCTCCGTGCCGTTGACGACGACGCTGCCGCTGCTTGGGCGCTGCAATAAGTTGATCACACGGACGAGTGTACTTTTCCCGGCGCCTGAGTAACCCACGATGCCGTACACGTCCCCTTTGTCGATCTCGATCGATACGTTTTTGACCGCTTGGATCGCGGGTTTCTTTGATTGATTGAATGTTACTGATATATCTTTTAATGAAATCATCGTCTTCCCCCTAGTTCTTGTCTTTTTCAATAAAAAAAGGCATCCTCAAACAAGTCACCTGTGACTTGTTTGAGGACGCCTTTTTGCGTGTTACCACCTCAGTTTAAGCTGTACTCGCATACAGCTCCTTTTCGAGTACGATCATACTCTAGCCAGATAACGGTCGCTACCGTCGTCGCCTTGCAAACTACTGCTCGGAACGAATCACTCCTTGGCCATTTTCTAAAAGTCGTTTGATGCTTCTTTTCAGCTACCGAAGCTCTCTGTTGAAAAAACGTGCTTTTGTACTTACCAATTCTTCGTGTGTGGTGCTATTTGATTTTTGTGTATAAAAAAAGTCCTTTTACCAGCGTTTGCTAGTAAAAGGACGAATACTCGTGTTACCACCTTTTGTTTAGAAGGTTTCCCTTCCCTCAACCCAACGTCTAGCCGTGCTAGAGATTGGTGCACTTTGTAACGGTAGTGCGCATCCGTGATTGCCTACTTATCGACAATCAATCCTCCAAGGCCATTTTTCATCGCTTCTGACTTGACTCTTTCCACCAACCAGAGTCTCTCTTTAAAGTATCCGCGGTTACTTTCCTTCTCAACAGATTCATTATTCTTGTTGAGTTGTACTTTACTGGAAAATGAACGCCTTGTCAACAAAAAATCACAATTTTTTCATCTAAGTGTTCCCCAAGACTGCCGATAGCGTCCTTGCCAGAATGGTTTACGCCTCAATTTTGATAGAGCATGCCTTTTTCTGCTAACTGTTGTTTGGCTTTTTCCAGAGCCGCAGGATCGGTGTAACGCAACGTATGCAAGTGTACCCCATTGGTTAAATCTGAGAGCAAGCGGGCTTCTGCATGTTTGGTTTTGTTGATGAAATCAGTCACGTCTTGGTCTGTTTGAATCTGCAAATTGCCAGTGATCTCTCCATAGATTTCATGTTCAACGATGACATCGACCACTTCCACGCCACAAGCGACAAAAATCCGCAATTCTTCTTCGGTTTGTTCAGGCCGATGCTGCACCGCTAGCTTGCTGACATGCCCCGCCTCATTCAACAGTGCTTGCAGTCGATAGCCGCGAGCAGTGGCCGCGATCGCTTCACCGGCTGCTCGCAGCAAGGCAATGTCCCCAACGATGATTTGGCGACTGACTCCTAGTGATTCTGCCAGTTTGCTGGCACTGATCGCTTTGTCCGCTTGCTTCAATGCCGCTAAAATCGTTTCTCGACGTGTTGCTCCATCCATACTCATTCCTCCAATTGATTCTCTTGATAGGTTTTTGAGTGTTTCATAATTGATTGAAACATGGCTAAAATCGTTTCCTCATAGGCTTGATTTGAAATCGCCTGCCGAATATTTTCCAGCACTTTCTCTTCACGATTTTCATCTAAAACCGGCAACTGACTACTTTTCTTCAATTGCACGATTTCATTAACTGTACTCATGCGTTTTTCTAAAAGATGCGTGAGCTGCCAATCAATGTCATCGATCGCCGCTCGCTGAACAGCCAAAGGATCTTGCTGGTTGTTTTCTTCTTCCAAGTCGATCGTCTTGATGACCCGTGCCGGATTTCCCGCCAGCACAACATTGTCTGGGAATGATTTTGTGACCACACTGCCAGCCCCCACCACGACATTGTTACCTAAGCGCACCCCCGGCAAAATCGTGGCCGCGCCACCGATCCACGCGTTATCGCCAATCACGATCGGTGCCCCTAATTCTAAGCCGCTATTTCGTTTGACCGGATGCAATGGATGAGTCGCCGTAAACAACCGAACATTGGGTGCCAGCATACAGTTGTCACCAAAGGTAATTGGACAAACATCTAATAGCACACAGTCGTAGTTAGCATAGAAGTTTTTGCCGACAGAAATATTGTAGCCATAATCAAAGCGGACATTCGGTTCGATATAGATTCGACCAGTCACAGAGCCGAAAGTTTCTTTTAGTAACTGCTCTTTGATTTTTGTATCAGTTTCTTGGTTGATCAGGTTCATTTGTTCACGGGCATATTTCCGGTCTGCCACCAATTCTGGATCTGGGGAAAAGTACAATTCGCCAGCAATCATTTTCTCTTTTTCGGTACGTTGTGTCATATCATAAACTCCTTCATTCAATTTTCTGGAAAAACGTTTCGGCTGCTGCGGTCAACATGCCATATTCATTCGGGATCGCCAATGGTTCCTTATTGATGACCAACACCTGCTGGCTGTAATCGACTAGCCCTGCAAAAGGATAGACTTGCAGCGAAGTCCCCACGACCACCGTCAGGTCGGCTTGAGCAACGGCCTGAATGGCTCCTTCAATGGTTTCATCCGTAAATCCTTCCCCATAAAGCACGATCGCCGGCCGAATCTGACCGTCACATCCTGCATGGTGCCAATCCTGCAAATACGCTTGCCAAGGTACCGGATTACCGCATTTTCGGCAATAACAGTTGTACAAGGAGCCGTGAAAATCGATTCTTTGGTGACTCCCCGCTTTTTCATGCAGTCCATCGATGTTTTGTGAAACGACCGAAACTGTTTTTTTCGTTTGCAGCGCAGCCATTTTTTGATGAATGATGTTCGGCTGGGCCTGAGGATGGTAGAGGTGCTTGACGAACTGATAAAATGTTTCCGGTTCGTTTTCTAAACAGTCATGGCTTAACAAATACTCTGGCTGGGCCAGTCCTTGATAGACCCCTTTTAAGGAACGGTAATCAGGAATGCCCGATGGGGTTGAAACACCGGCACCCGTCAAAAAGGTCACGGATGATGCGGCGGTGACCGTTGCGATTGCTTGCTCAATAGATACCTTCATCGTTCTAACTTCCTTTATGGCTTTTCTCTTATTCTAACCGAAAAAGAACCGTTTTTGCGAAAAATCAGCCATTTTCTTTTTTAAAAGCAACTAATGCTTTTTCTTGCGGAATTGCTTATAATAAATGCAATAAATACAAGAAGAATGGGAAAACCAAATGAAAATTTTGATTATCGAAGACAACAATGAGATCAGCGAAATGTTGGCTACTATTTTAGCAGCTGACTATACCGTCCAGCAAGCCTATTCAGGCACGGAAGGTCTGCTGCTTTTTCAGCAAGATGCTTTCGACTTGATTTTGCTAGATCGAATGCTCCCCGGTAAAGATGGGACACAAGTCTTGCAAGAGATTCGCCAAACCTCCACGGTCCCCGTCATTATCTTGACTGCCTTAGATGAACCAGCTGATGTTTCCACCCTTTTGCTGGCGGGGGCCAATGATTACTTGACCAAACCCTTCAATGTCGAAGAATTAAAGGTACGTATCATTGTTCAATTGCGAACAAATAAACAACCCCCTCCAGTTGCCAGCAGCCACTCGTATAAAAACATTCAACTGTTGCCTGACTCGTTTCAGCTGCAACGAGGAGAGGCAACGGTTCAGTTAAAGAAAAAGGAGTTTGAGATTTTTTCCCTGCTCTTAGCGAACCCCAAAAAAGTTTATACCAAAGAAATGCTCTATGAAGCTGTTTGGCAAGAACCTTACTACGGTGAAGAAAACACGATCAATGTCCATATCAGCCATTTACGCAGCAAAATCAAAACACTCGATCCAGATGAAGCGTATATCGATACTGTCTGGGGCATCGGCGTCAAGCTAGCTTAAAAAGGAGGAACCTCATGCATATACTTCAGTTTTTCGCCGCTCTGATCGTTGTGTTATTGTTGGGCTATTGGTTTTTCTTACTATATGATCTAAAAAAGTACCACCAGCAATTAACAAGAATCAGCGAAATCGAAACAAATCAAGAGATCCATTTACAGACCCGCGTCCCCGCTTTAAAAGCGATCGCCTTGTTAAACAATCAGATACTTAGAAAAAATAAGCAGCAACACTATCAAATGCTGCAAGAAAACCAGCAGTTGGAACAAGCCATTCAAAATATCTCTCACGACTTACGCACACCTTTGACGGTCGCCAGCGGCTACACACAACTGCTGCAAGCCGATGCGACCCTCACCCCGCAACAGCTACAGCTGTTGGATAAAGTCAGCAGCAACCTAGAAAAAGTCGAAAATCATCTGGAACAGTTGTTGACCTATCAGCGTCTCAAAGACAATCAGCTCGCTTTGACTTTGGAAGAATTCAATCTTTCTCGTTTATTGGAAGAAGAACTGCTCCAGCTTTATCCTTCTTTTGAGGAAAACCATTTATCACTGACGGTTGCGATCCAACCCAACATCATGATCATTTCAGATAAAAAAAGCTGGCAACGAATTTTCCAAAATGTCCTTGGTAACCTGCTGGAACATGGCAGTGAAACGGGGACGATCCGCTTGAATCAGCAAGGAGGTCGCATCGTTTTCCAACAGGAAAATCAGCTGAGATCACCGATCCAGCACCCAGAAAAATTGACCCACCGCTTTTATACCGAAGACCTTTCACGGCATAAACAGCAAGCCGGACTTGGTCTGTATATCATCGCGGCATTGACTAATGCATTAGACGGCAAGATCCAATTGGATACAACCGAAGAGACGTTTCGTTTGACCCTTTTTTGGCAGCAGTCCGTTGAACCCCACTAACTCATGGCTATACACAAAAAACACCCAATCGCTCGACCTTCACTAGTCGATACGGTTGGGCGTTTTTCTGCTCTTACAATTCTTGTCTCTTAAACACCAGATGCGCAGCCAAGAGGCAAAGCAATAAACTGATCAGGCTCCCAAGAAAAATGGGTTGGACTGTTTCCCATGTTTGGAAAGTAGTCATGGTCACCATCTCTAACCCGCCTTGAAAGTCCAAGTATTGTAAAAACTTCCAGTTGGGTAAAGAGATTCGGGCAATCGCAAAGGCCATCGGAATAAAAATCGTCGCCAACACGCTGACCGCTGTATTTTTGGTCAAATACAAAACTAGCACTGCAAAAGAGGAAGTCGCTAATAAAATCAGTACAAAACTAACGAAATAATACAACAAGTTTTCTATCTGTGAAAGGTCATTATAACCAATCCCCCCAATAACCGTTCCCGCTACAAAGCTCACCAAACAAATCGCGACGATCTGTAAGACCAGCACCAAAGTATAAACCAAGAATTTCCCAAAAAGATAAGCGGGTTTGGAGACACCAACGGTAATGATATTCTTCATGGTCCCTTTCGTGTACTCACTGCCTAAGACCTGCATCACCAATGGCAAGGAGTAATACAGCAACATGGAAGACAAACTGGTCTGGATCGCCAGAAAGCCAGTCATTTCCGTAAGGCTGCCTGCTGTTTGCGTACTATCCCCAAGAGTGACCCCTACACTACCATTGGAAACAACGGATAAAATCACCAACAATAAAATAATTCCTTCTGTGATCCAAAAACTTTTACTTCTTGATAAACGATACAAATCGGCTCGAATAAAATTCAACATCTTAATTTCCCCCTTCACTTGTTACTAACTCTTTGAAATACGACTCTAGATTTTCCCCTTCAAAAGAAATCCGGTCGATAGCGATCCCTTCATAAACCAGCTGACGGACCAGGTCACGAATCAACACATTCTCTTGATAAATATGAATTTTGTGGTCACTGACGACTTTATATTCGGAAATCAGCTGACTCTCTAGCAAGCGGCTAGCTGTGGCTACATCATCCACTTCTAATTGAATAAACCGTTTCGCCATCAGATCGAATTCGTGTTTGGTCATCTCTTTGATCAGACGTCCCTCACTAATGACCCCAAAACGTGTAGCGACTAAGTACAACTCTTCTAAAATATGGCTGGAGATCAAAATCGTCATGCCACGTTCTTGATTCAATCGTAAAAGCAGCTCCCGAAATTCAACGATCGCTACAGGATCCAAGCCATTGATCGGCTCATCTAAAATTAGAAAATCCGGCTGATTCAATAAAGCAATCGCTAAGCCCAGTTTTTGTTTCATCCCTAAAGAAAAATCACGGTATTTCTTGTGGCCAACATTGGTCAATCCGACAAACGCCAATGCTTTACTGACCGCCTCAGGTTCCACCACCCCGCTGATTTTGCAATAATAGTTCAAATTTTGTTCAGCGGTCAATTGGTCGTAAGCGACTGGGGTCTCAATCACATTACCGACCCGTTTCAGCATCTGAGTGTACGCTTTGCCGCCTTCAACATCAAACAACTGCAGACTGCCACTAGTTGGTTGGATCAACTGAACGATCGCTTTTAATAGGGTCGTCTTCCCAGCACCATTTCTCCCCACCAATCCATAAATATCTCCCTTAGCGATCGTTAGATCGACATCATGTAACGCCTGCTGTTTGCCGTAACGTTTGTTTAATCCTTTGATTTTAAGAACATTTTCCATTTTTACTTCCTCCTTGCTTGCTTCTGTGCTCATTCTAGCAAGCAGATCTAAATCAGCTATTAACTAATTATTAATTGATTCTTAACTCGTAGTTTTCTGCAAAAAACAGTTTATTTCTATTATACACAGCTGAAAATGAACCGATCTAGAAAAACCGTCTCTTTTCAGTAAACCCACCAATAGCAAATGTAGTAGATGATCTTTTCATTACTGCTCTTGCTCTTTGTTTTTTGCCTCACAAAGAAAGAGATTCCTTCATGACAAGGAACAAAAAACGTGGTAAACTAGTCACGAATCAAAGTGAGGTGAAATACATTGGTAGCAGCTATTATTTATTGGGCAATGATCATTATCAGTTTCGGTTGGTTGGCAGTCAGCTTATATTTCTCTATCTTCTATTTAGCACGTAAAGAAAATGGCAATTTATGGGCATTCGGCTTTTTAAATGTCATCACAGCAATCATTCAAGCCATCGTCCTTGTGGTTTACCGTACCTTCGGACAAGATTGGGGCGTTACACAATACTCAAGCCTCATCTATCTAGCACTTGGCTTATTGCTTGCTTTGACAGTCATCCAAGCTGTTTTAGGCCGTGAACCAAAAGCGAAAGTCGCTTAAGGGTTCCAATAGACACTCGTAAAAACGATCCGCTTTCTCTTTGATAAAAATAGGGAAATGGTCGTTTTTTTGTTAAAAAGAATTGACATTTGGGTGCTTTTCTTCTAAACTCTGAGAAGAATCAAATTAAATACGAGTACCCTTTAACATTTAGGTAGAGGTCGCGAGGTTCATTAATCCTGCTGAGTGAAGCAACACGTTTACAGCAGAGCTAGGGAACATCGCCGAAACAAGGTCGGTTTTGCTTGCATCGATTTTGTTGGGCCGCAAATGAACAATTTGCGGACTGTCTTAGCTTGTCTAAGTTGCGCTATGTTTTGTGAAAGGTTTGTCGACGATGACCTGTCAACAGCCGTTTTCCAATCATGGAGTACGGCTGTTTTTTTGCTTTTTCATCCTTGCCTGCTTGTCCAACTCGTGAAAGGAAAGAGAAAAAATGAAAAAAAATAATTGGATCTGGGCAGTCTTCGCCCTCTGTCTAACCCTCATTCAGCTGCCCCTAACCGTGCAAGCGGATGACCAAACACCTGCGGAACAATTCCGTGTCGGTATGGAGGCAGGCTATGCCCCATTTAACTGGACGCAAACGACGGACGCCAATGGTGCCGTGCCGATTTCTGGGGAAGAAGGCTCGGCGTTTGCCGGCGGTTACGATGTCCAGATCGCCAAACGAATCGCTGAAGGCTTAGGCAAAGAATTAGTGATCGTCAAAACTCAATGGGACGGTTTGCCGCCAGCTTTGCAAGCGGGGACTATCGATGCTGTGATCGCTGGTATGTCACCAACTGCCGAACGTCGCGAGCAAATTGATTTTACCGATCCTTACTATGAATCAGATTTGGTGGTAGTGGTTCGTAAAGATGGCGAGTTCGCCGATGCCAAAAGCCTCGCTGATCTTTCGGGGGCAAAAATCACTGCCCAGCTGAATACTTTCCATTATACCGTCATAGATCAAATCCCTGAGGTCCAAAAAGAACAAGCCATGCGGGACTTCTCCTCCATGCGCGTTGCTTTAGCTTCGGGCATCATTGACGGCTACGTCAGCGAACGTCCAGAAGGCGTCACTGCCGTCGGTGCAAATCCTGATTTGAAGATGGTCGAGTTCGATGAAGGAGCCGGTTTTGAAACCAACCCAGAAGACGTCCAAGTAGCAGTCGGAATGCGCAAAGGCGATCCCGATGTTGAAAAAGTCAATGAGATTCTTGCAGGAATTTCTGAAGAAGAACGGGTTTCCCTGATGGATCAAGCAGTCTTAGATCAACCTGCAGATGCTAGCGGAGAAACGGCGGATCAAGGTCTGGTCGCTGATTTTAAAAAAATCATTGATGATTACGGCATGCTCTTTTTACGAGGCGCTGGCTTGACCTTATTCATCGCGATCCTTTCAACGATCATCGGATTGATCATCGGTCTTTTGGTCGGTATCTTCCGGACATTGCCGCTTTCAGAAAATCCAGTAGGACGTTTCTTCCAACGCATCGTCAATGGTTTACTGACCATTTATATCGAAGTTTTCCGCGGCACCCCAATGATGGTTCAAGCAATGGTTATTTTCTACGGAACCGCTTTGGCCTTTGGTGTCTCCATGAATCGCACGCTGGCAGCCGTGCTGATCGTTTCCATCAATACCGGTGCCTACATGTCTGAAATCGTTCGTGGGGGGATTTTTGCTGTAGATGACGGCCAATTTGAAGCAGCTCAAGCGATCGGAATGACTCATTGGCAAACCATGATCAAAGTCGTGTTGCCGCAAGTAATGCGCAATATTTTACCAGCTACCGGAAATGAGATCATTATCAATATCAAAGATACTGCCGTCTTAAGTGTCATCAGTGTTGCAGACCTCTTCTTCCAAGGTACATCAGCCGCTGGAACGAACTTCCAATACTTCCAAACATTTGCGATCATCGGTGTGATCTACTTAGTCTTGACCATCAGTGCCACCCAGATCTTGCGCTTTGTTGAACGCAAAATGGATGGTCCCAGTGCGTATGTCAAATTAGAAGACATCAACCCGAACGAATAAGGAGGAAGAACATGTCAGCAATCATTGAAATTGACCATTTAAAAAAGAGTTTTGGCGACAACGAAGTCTTAAAAGACATCAGTTTGTCTGTTAATAAAGGAGAAGTTGTCACGATCATCGGTTCTTCTGGTTCAGGAAAATCTACACTTCTTCGCTGCATCAACTTATTAGAAAAACCAACCAGTGGGCAAATCATCTACTTAGGTGAAAATGTGCTGGAAAAAGGCTATGACTTGCCGAAATACCGTACGCATCTAGGAATGGTTTTCCAATCCTTTAACCTATTCAACAATATGAATGTATTAGAAAACTGCGTGACGGGCCAAGTCACTGTTTTGAAACGTGATCGCAAAGAAGCAGAAGCGACTGCCAAAGAAAATCTGGAGCAAGTCGGTATGGCTCAATATGCCAATGCCAAGCCTTCCCAGCTTTCAGGTGGACAAAAACAACGGGTAGCCATTGCTCGTGCCTTATCGATGAATCCAGATGTCATGTTGTTTGATGAGCCGACTTCTGCGCTAGATCCAGAAATGGTCGGTGAAGTGTTGAAGACCATGAATACGTTAGCTCATACTGGCTTGACGATGGTAATCGTTACCCACGAAATGGGCTTTGCCAAAGAAGTGTCTGATCGGGTCATCTTTATGGATCAAGGTGTCATTGCCGAACAAGGGACGCCTGAAGATATCTTTATTCATCCAAAAGAGCAACGCACCAAAGAATTCCTTTCCCGTGTGTTGAATTAATTTTCTGTCTTGAAACACTTAGCGGTCTTCTTCCGAGCTTTTTCGTCCTTTTTCAGTAAGCTTGGAAGAATTCAATGCTAAGTGTTTTTTTATTGCAGGAGGAGTAATTGTCAGAATTTATCAAAAAATCACAAAAAACCATTGCTATTTGTTAGAAACTTTGTTATTTTTTTTAAAACTAAGGAATTATAGGAGCTTTCATTTATGGAAAAAAAGTTACAGTTTAAGGATTACATGTATGTTGGATCAATGCTTTTCGGTCTTTTCTTTGGTGCCGGAAATCTGATTTTCCCCGTTCACATGGGACAAGAAGCTGGCGCGAATGTCGGCTTAGCCAACCTTGGCTTTTTAGTTACAGGGATCGGCTTGCCATTTTTAGGGGTCATTGCTATTGGCGTTTCCCAAAGCAGCGGTGTTTTTGAATTAGCTTCTCGGATCAATCGCCGCTATGCAATGATATTTACGATTTTGCTTTATTTAGTGATTGGGCCATTCTTTGCTCTGCCTCGTTTGGCTACTACTTCTTATGAGATCGGGATCGCTCCCCATGTTTCATCAGACATGCAAACTTGGTTATTGGCGTTGTTCTCTGCCCTATTTTTTGGAGCTGCCTGGTGGTTTTCACGCAAACCTAGCAAAATCTTAGATTATGTAGGGAAGTTTCTAAATCCCTTGTTTCTGGTCTTACTAGGAGTTTTGCTCTTTTTTGCCTTTTGGCAACCACTAGGAACCATCAGCGATGCGCCGATCTATCCTAGCTATCAAAGCGATGCTTTCTTTACTGGTTTCACCAACGGCTACAATACTCTCGATGCGCTGGCATCTTTAGCCTTCGGGATCATCATCGTCTCAACGATTCGCAATATGGGGGTTGAGAAACCTGCGACGGTCGCAAAAGACACGATCCTTTCCGGCTCTGTCAGCATCGTGTTGATGGGGATCATCTATACCTTACTTTCTTATATGGGAACCAAAAGTTTAGGCCAGTTTCCCATCAGCGAAAACGGTGGGATCGCTTTGGCACAAATCGCCAACCATTACCTTGGCACTGTCGGCAGTCTGCTATTGGCGTTGATCGTCATCTCTGCCTGTTTAAAAACCGCCATTGGTTTGATCACGGCCTTTTCCGAAACCTTTGCTGGATTGTTTCCAAAGCAAAGCTACGGATTCTTTATCGCTTTGACAAGTATCTTACCAGCGATCTTCGCTAATGTCGGCTTGACCAATATCATCGAGTTTTCTATTCCAGTCTTGATGTTTATCTATCCACTGGCGATCACTTTGATTTTGTTGGCGATCATCAGTCCATTATTTAACCATCGTGCCAGTGTCTATCGAATGACGACATACTTCACGTTGATCGCTGCAATCATCGACGGCTTAAATGCGAGTCCTGCAGTGATTACCAACAACGCTTTCGTGCAAGGAATCTTGTCTTTTGCGTCAGATTATCTGCCCTTTTTCCAAATCGGGATGGGGTGGGTCGTACCAGCTGCGATCGGATTTTTGATCGGTTTGCTATGGTCGTGGTTCAAAAAAGACCCTGTTTCAGCCTAAATTAGTTAAAAAGATGAAAATAACCTACCTTTTTTTAAAGGGTAGGCTATTTTTTTGATTAAAAAGACTGACAGTTTCGTAAAAAAAAGATACAATAGAGCCACAAAGGAGGATACCTATGTTTTATGAAGAACTTATGATGGACCCGCAAACATTAATTAAATTTAAAATATTCCGGCGTATGCTGACTCTGCAAAACCCTAGCCACCCAATCGCACAATTGGCAAAGGAAATGGAGTTAAGCTACCAACAAGCTTTTATAGAGTTGACTGAGATCGACCAAGATCTAACTGAGTTAACTCCGGATCATATGTCGATACTCGGTCGTGGCGGTAAATTACAGCCTCAGAATATCGCGGTAACGATCGATGAATACCGCTTCTATTTATTGAATAAAAGCGTTCCGTTCTTATATGTTCTTTACATGCTGAATGAAGACAATCCTACGATCACGGATTTTTGTGCAAAATACGATGTCAGTCGTTCAACGGTGTCTCGCAAATTTGAACATCTAAAAAAACATTTGAAGCAATTTCAGCTTCGCTTTACGTACACTGAATCAAACTTAGTGGGCGATGAGCGTCTTGTGCGGCTCTCCCTATTCAATATCATTTGGTTAGGTACTCGTGGAATAGAATGGCCATTTGCGATCGCTGAGAGTGAGACAGAAAAAATGGTGGATCGATTCACGGAGTATTTCCCAATGACTCATTCTTATCTTGGCCGATTAGAGTTGAAGTATTTCGCCGCCTTGATTCTTTTACGAATCAAAAAAGGGAATTTTGCCAAATACGACAAGCGGTACAATTTCCTGATGAAAAATAATCCATATTTCGATTTTGAGCGTTTGACACAAGTCGTTGATCCTGAAGTTTCAATGACAGACAAACAATTAAAAGGCGAATCAGGGTTTATTTATTTGATGGCGCAAATCTTCCCATTCTACTTGAGTCCTGAAGAAGAAGCTTTGCAACAAACCTTGCAATTCTTTTCAAGCAAACAAAACCCAGTTTATCCGTTAGTCGCAGACTTGTTAGCAGAGATGAAAGCAACCTTCTTTGCTTCACAACCTGGCCTGTTAGACGAGCCATTGGTCGTGGGTAATTTAATCAATGTGACTTTCGGCAACTACGTTTTCCGTCAGCCGTTTCCAAATATCTATCGCTTGCTGACACCCTCGATCAATCGCGGGTCTGCTGAAGAGCAGCTGCAGCAAAAAATCGATGAATTCTTAACGAACTATCGCGAAGAATCAGCGGTGGACTATATCAATGATGAAAACCAAGAGCAGATGGCAACGATGTATACCCACGCCCTGCTGCCGTTTTATGATCAAATCCGTTATTCGAATCGTTTACGGGTAGGGGTTGCGTTAGAAGATAATTTCTTAGTCGTTCAAGGATTGAATCAATTCCTACATGACTTGACCTTCGTAGCAGCAGAACCTTATGATCTAAACCAGCAAGAAAATTATGATGTCATCGTTAGTTCCAATCAGTTGATGAAAAAACTCAAACCAGAAAAAATGAGTTATATTTGGGATTATGCGGCAGACGATCGGCAATACATTGATTTGTATCGTACGTTGAAAAACCGTTTTGATGAAAAGAACCTTTCTCTGTAACCAAACCGTTACGGTTTCTTAAGAACTTCCGAAAAGATTTGTCACAGAATATTCATATTTATCTCGTATACTCTATGTATACCAACAAACAACCCTAACTAACACTTTTTCATTTTTAACTCCTTCCCGTCGGCCACCCACCGACGGGTCTTTTTTTACTTATTTTCGCAGCCAGCAAACTTAAACACTTTCCAATCTTTTCTCCACAAAAAATTCATATTTGGACAGTATAGTATACATAACCCAACAAACAACCCTAACTAACACTTTTCATTTTTACTCCTTGCCTGTCAGCTACCCACTGACAGGCTCCTTTTTTTCTTACGGGTTTTGCCGTATACTAAAGGCAGGAGGTGGCCTATGACAACAGCCATTACGACAGTTGACCAATACATTGCAGCAGCTCCAGCAGAACGACAAGCGATTTTAAGAAAGGTCCGTCAAACCATCAAAGCCGTTTTACCTGAAGCGGTTGAAAAGATCAGTTATCAAATGCCTACTTATCATCAGGGAGAAAATATCGTACATTTTGCCTGCGCCAAACAGCATCTAGGCTTTTATCCCACGCCTTCTGCGATCACGGCCTTCCAAGAGGACTTACAACCATACAAGACCAGTAAAGGGGCGGTCCAGTTTTCTTTTGCACAGCCGATCCCTTACGAACTGATCGCTGTGATGACCGCTTGGCGACTCGCAGAAGTCAAAAACAAGCACGCGTAACTAGCAATTAAAAAACCGCTATGTCTAATGACGCAGCGGTTTTTTTGCTATGCACAGGCTTGTTTACAAGCCGGGTTTTGTATTCAAGGTGCTAACTTTCAGCACATGATGCAGGGGAATAATCCGCAGCTGCTGACGGTCGCTTTGTAATTTCAAGACAACTTGTTCTTTTGCTACCGTTTTGCCGACGATCCAGCCGGTAACGGTTTCAAAACCACCCAATTTCTCTGTTTTTACTTGCAGCACGACCAGATGCTTGGCAGCGGCTGCCTCTTGCAGCGTTCGCCGGATTTCTTTGACTTTCTCAGACTGATTCTTCTTGTCAGCATCATCACTGAAAAAGGTATCCAGCAACGTTGTGGATGTCATCACAATGAGTTTGCCCAATTGTTTGATGGGCGATGGTTTCTTTTCCATTGGACATTCCTTTCTGCGCGTTGCAGCAGTTTCTAAAACCACACATACGTTCGCATTTCCATGGTTCTATTTTAGCAAATTTTTGATAAAATACAAGCGAACACGCCTTATTTTTCAGAAGAAATAACCTCTAGCCAATAAGGAATCCCCTCTTGCAGCAGTTGATAGGTCTCTTCGAAATCTCCTGTATAATAAGGATCTGGTACTTCCTCAGCCTCTTTGCCAGGAACAACACTCAAATACGAACGGATCTTTGCGGTCGTATCGGCAGGTGCTAGCGCTTGAAGTGTTTCAACATTGTTCGCATCCATGCCGATGATCCAATCAAATGTGGCAAAATCCGCTTCAGTGATCTGCCGTGAAATAAGACCGTCACTAGAGATCCCTGCTTGACGCAGTCTTTTTTTGGTTCCGGGATGAGCAGAATGTCCGACTTCCCATGAGCTGGTCGCTGCCGAATCGATCTGCCAATCCAACTTGTGTTTTGCTATTTCTGCTTTATAAATAGCTTCTGCCATGGGGGAACGGCAAATATTACCTAAACAAACAAATAAAACTTTCGTCATCGCTTACTGCTCCTCTTTTTCATAGATTTGGTGGCCAAAAAATTCCACATCCTTCGCCAAACGAAACAATTGCGTCGCAATCTCTAATGGGGTCTCTGGAAAGTCGTTGTGAATCCAATTTTCCAAAATGCCTCCGCAGCCGTAGGAAAAGAATCGGCTATAAAATAGAATGTCTTGTTTCGTCAATTGCTGCTCTTGATCGACCTCCAAGAACAAGCGCTGAAAAAGCGGTTCTGTGATCTGTAAAAAACCGTTCATTAAGATCTCGCGGTCATAAGCCAGTGATTTGCGGTAAAAGGCCGGCGCTTGTTTCATTGCTTTCAGCATGCGCAAGGCGGCTTCTTCCCAGTTATCAAGGGAGACATCTTCTGTCGTCAAAAAAATCAGGGCATCTTGCCGATAGATCCATTGGATCAAAGCTTTTTTATCAGGAAAATGGTAGTAAAACGTCTGCCGATTGACTTGCGCCTTTTCGGCGATCTCCTGTACGCTGATTTTATTCACTTCTTTGGTCTCACAAAGGGTGATCAATGTCTGGCCAATCACAGCCTTCGTTTGTTTCCCATCCATCATAGGGCACCTCTTTTTCTTCTCTTTCTATCATACCAAATTTTCTACTAAAAAAAAATCCTATCAAATGGTCCTTTTTCACAGACCTTATCCGAACACTTCATCAGGGCAATAGATCCCTGTGTGCTTTTTGCATATGGTAGATTTCTGCAAAAAACGCCTGCCTTCATTTGAGGCAGACGCTGCTTTCGATAGTTAAACGGCAAGATGCTCACTGTGCCGTTTTGGTTTGAAATTGTTCTCTGCGAATCACGCTGATTTTTTCAGTAAAATTGGCCCAATCGATGGGTCTAGGTGGTGCTAGCCATAAAATATGGTCGATCCCCAACGCACCATAAAATGGCAGGTTTGAAAGAATCAGGTGCGTATGATCATCTGGGTAACTCTGGAATTGCACATTCAAATCGAGAATTTTTTCAATATTCTTTTTGATCATCTGGTTGTAGGAATCACCAAACGAAAAATCAACACAGACATATAAAGGAACCAAAATCTCTTTTAGTGGAATCGTAGAAACTAATAAAATTAGGTATCTAAAAAACAAAAACTCTTTATTGTTCCATAAGATCGGTCGATTACGACTTTCTTCCAGATAGTTGCGGCAAAACGCAGCATATTCAGGATACGTCTCAAGAAAATATGTGACATCCATGTATTGGTATTCATAACGAGAACTAAAAGAAAACGACAAGAGCTGGTAATGAATCGTAGTCGTTTCGACATGAAGCAGCGCCAACGTGTCAGTGGTTAGCGAAAACTGCTGTTGGACTGCCTGAATAAACTGCTCGTTTAATTGTTGGATATAGGTTTGTTCTTGGTCGATGTAGCTATTGTTGTCGATCAACCAGCCTTCAACGATCAAGAAGCGCAAAATATCTCGTGCCTCACGTTCTAGGACTTCTTGATCGTTGATCGTCAAGATCTCCTGCAACCAACGCTTCAAATCTTCAATGATCACTAAATGTTTTGGCAAGACTAAATCGTTTTCCACACTGTTTTGCATGAAATGTCCTTTAGACATCCGCGCCAAAACAATACCTAGATAATGTTTCTTGCGAATCCGCATGCGGGCAGACTGTTCTGGATTCAGCCAAGTACTTTCATTGAATCGATCAAAGGTTTTTTCTTTGTCCAAGATACCTTTTGGGAAAGGGGAATGGTTCAAATAATATTCCTTCATAAAAAAGAGAAAAATAAACTCCCGAATCTCACTTTCTTCACCCACCAGCTGAAACTCTTTCGTCACTTCAATGTCGTATTCTTTCAAGATCAGTTTAAACTGTTTAAATTCTTTATAGACGGGATTATGACTTAGATAGTGATTGGTAGCAAATTCGTATAAAGAAGACAATTGCTCAAAAAAGCATTCTTTCAACATAGAAAATTTTAACGCTTGATCTAGATAATAGGTCAGTAGTGTGTCTGAAGTTGCCAGCCCGGAGGCATTCAGTTTAATGACCGTCCCATCGGTCACGATCTCAAATTCCTCATTCAATCCTAGTTCATAAAAATCAAGATTCAATTCTTGAACGGTCTTATTGATCAGAAATTCCGACATGGTCAATTGGTCCATCAATGTTTCCTTCGTTTCAGAAAGAGCGACTGCGTTTTCCAAATATTGCAGCATCATCAATTTTCGTTTGTCCGCCTTATTCAAAAATGTCACAAACATGCGTTTTCAAGCCTCCGTTATTTTTTTGGCCATAAAGAACGTTTCCTGAAAATAGATAGCATAAGCTGGCAAGATACGAAGGTTTGTCATCCCCGTCACCATCCGTATTATTTCCCGGCAGTGCTAAATCGACAGCCAAACGATCCGACGCAAAAACATCTTCTAACATGACTCGTTGTGCTAAGTGCTTCTGTTTTTCCAAAAAACTGCTCTCTGGAAATGCGGATTGTTCCTGTTCTTTTTTCGGAACAGGTTCCGGTTCAGGAGCCGGCGATTCTTTGGATTCTTCCTTTTCTGCAGGCGGTTCATCTGCTTTTTCCGTACTTCCTTCTGGCGGATCCGTTGGGACGATTTCTTCTGAGGGGTCTAGCGGATTATAGATAGTCGCAAAAACAACTTGTTCTGTGACAAGATCGATCATTCCAATAATCATGCAGGCACCAATGACAAAACCAAATCTGCGTTTCATTTCTTCACCCTCCTTATCAACAGAGCTTCTTTTTGATGCTCTTTCTACGGCGCTGAACGTTTCAACAGTTTGTGAACGCCAAGCAGACATCCACTAATTATAAATAAAATAACAAATAAAAGAAACCAATTTTTTTTAGATTGTTGTCTCCATAACATTTCTTGTTTTTTAGCCATCACTCTCGCGCCTTGTGACGTACTGCCCATGGTCGCTGTGTTTTGCGACTGTCCGGCAGTTGCTTGCTCAACAGGAATCGCTGTCAGCACGTAGCGTTCTTCTGTTCGAGTAGGTGTGGGACAAGTAATCAATGTCAACTTTGGTGTCTGGTCATCTGTTAGAACCGACAAGTCGGATTCATCTACGACTTTTTTATCGATAATAATATACTGCTGGCGTTCCTCGAGGTAGGTTACGGACACTTCCATCCCCACCTGTGCTTCTAGCAATTGACCAAATAACAAACTTTGTCTACCGAGATGATGCCCTAAAACGACAAAATTGTTATTTTTTAACAAACGTTCCGGAAACATCACGACACCGCCTTTCAGCAGCTGCTGATTGGTTATCCCCACCAATAGTGGCTGCTGGAACTCGATCGCTTCAATTGCAACAAAGCCGTACCCGGTGATCGTTGCCGACTGCGGAGCCAATACATCCCCTAGAGCCGGCATTTGAATCGTTTCTTCTTCTGGAATCGTTGTCGGCAGCTGGGTCGCTATCGTCAATTCGCTTGTGCGTAATTGCCAACTGACGATGCTTTCTTTTAAAAAAGGAAGTGCCAACAAGAGGATACCTGCGATGATCAAGCCATCGATCAAGTATTTCTCAAGGTGCTCACGCTTCATCCGTTTCATTTTTTTTCTTTCGTCGGTACCATAAAAGCAGCAGTAAGGCGAGCAGCAGCAACAGACCGCCGATCAAGAAGTAAAGCCACGTGTAATCTGTTTCGATCGTCACATCTTTCTTATTAAGATCACGAGCGACATCTCCCGTCACTGTGAATTCTTTTTCGAAGCTCCATTTATAGAGATAGCTTTCTTCCTCGCCTTCTTCATTCTCCACTTTGTATTGTCCTTCATCGCTTTTCCCACCGTAGGCCACGGAAGTCAACACATAGGTCCCTGCTTCTAAACGTTGTCCTTCCAAGGAAATTGGGTACGAGAAGTTTGAATTAGGTGCCATTTGCATTCGTGAGGTATCTGAAGCATACAAGACGTCACTATCACCTTTCTTCCTCACTTCATTGATCAACCGCAAGGAATTTAAGTAAGCTGCTTCAGGATTTTGCAACGTAACATTGATGGTATTGCGGGCGTTGACTTGTCCCGGTCCAACATCCAGCAGTTTTAGATCCGGCGTGACTTCTGTTGTATTTTGACGGAGTAAAATCGCAACGACATAGGCATACTCATTCTTGATGGCTAACCCTTGGTCTTCTTCACTGTCAGCAGTATCGGTTTCCTCTGTCGTTTCTTTCAAGGTCAAACCACCGGCAATAACTCCTTCAAACGGTTCTGAGGGCATACTGATCTTTAATGGCAAGGTGATTTGGGATTGTTTCGGGATCGTGATCTCTTCCTCCACTTCAATCAAATCAGCCATATCATAAGGCAAGGTTTCGTCCGCTTCGATGTCGTTTTCGCCATATTCCACGACCCCGTTTAGATTCGTGGTAGCTGAAGCGATCACTGGCGCGATGACGACCTCTTGATCGGTGTCATTGCGCAATTGGACTTCTACAGTTTGAACCGCTCCCGGCTCCATTTTCAAGTCAAAATAAGTCTTTTCTTTATCGATTTGATTCTCTGGAATCACTGGATTGACGGCAAAGTTAAATTCAGAAGCGGTTCCTATGGTTGGTACAAAAAAGAAAATACTTGCGAATAGGAGCGCCAAAAGCTGTTTGATTTTTTTCATGATGGATGTCCCTTCTTTCTATGTATTCTCCTTGAACCTCGAAAGGGTTCAAGGAGAAAGCTGGTACTTATGGGTTGGTTGGTGTGTCTGTTAGTAACCAAGTAAACGTGGTGTTGTATTGGCTGGCATATTTCGTCGTTGAGCCTGGAACTTCCAACTCAATACTATCCATGGCTGCAGCTAAACTATCGCCCCAGCTCATTAAATAGGTCCCTGCTCCTTCGCCATCTTGGGCACTCATCACTAAGGATTGGGCACCGTTTGGATTCAATGTGATCGTTGCGCTCACATTTGATGGTTTTGGTGACAATGAAGGAGTTACTACAGTTCCCTTCGTCAAACGAATTTGCGCAGCAGTCAATTCTTGATCTTCCGCTGTTTTGAACTGACCATTTTGGCGAACATTCAATGTCCAACCGCTCTCTGTTCCCCGATTGTCTGTCACTTGGACAAAATTCGGTCCTTCTTGATTATCACCAACTGAATCCACATATTTTTGAGTTTCCGCATGGTAGATCTCTGTTTTTGAGGTGATTTTTTGTGTGCCAAAGTAAAGGCTTGAAGCAAAATCAATCGATAGCGGTCCGTTCGTTCCTGGATTTGGTCCATCTGGGTCCGTTGGATCCACTGGTTTGATCGGATTTTCTGGATCTGGATCCGTTGGGCTGATTGGATTGGTTGGATCCGTATTTGGTTCAAAGGTGATTTGTCCATTTGAGTTGTAATCTGCACTGTCCGCTGCTTGTGCCAGCACTGGTGCTGCTAGGCTTAAGCCTAATACTGAGAGAAATGCTAATGTTTTTTTCATGTCTATACTCCTTATCCTTCCGTTCCTGGTGTATCTGATAATACCCAAGTCAATGTAGTCGTGTAGCTAACGGCATCTTTTGGGGTGCTGCCTGGTACAGAAAGTGCGACTGCTTTGGTAATATCGGCTTGTACTTCTTGATCATCTTTGTCTATTTCAGTGATCGACTCAACGCTTCCCCAAGCATTGACCCATGTCCCAGCACCTGTTTGATTTGCTGCGGTCATCACCAATGATTCAGCACCTGCTGCATCCAACGTGATTGTCGCTTCTGCCACTGGAGCAGTGACGCCAATCGCATTTGATTTAACGGCAGGGCTTGTTAGAGTGATGACAGAACCAGACAATTCTTGATTCAACGTCGATTCATTTTTAAATTGTCCATTTTGCTTCACAGACAACCGCCAACCGGCATTACTACCGCGATTATCAGTTACTTGGACATAATTGGCAGTTTTTAATGCAGAAGCTGTGCCATCGTCATTCAAGTACCCTTGTGCTCGTGCATAATAAATTTCGTTTTTATTGGAGATTTTATTGACACCAAAATCTAAGCTAGAGGCATAATCGATCGATAACGGGCCATTCGTTCCAGGATTTGGTCCATCGGGATCGGTTGGATCAACAGGATTGACCGGGTTTTCTGGATCTGGGTTTTCTGGATTGACTGGGTTCGTCGGATCGGTATTTGGAATAAAATCAACCGCCCCATTTGATGTGTAAGAAGCCGCTTCGGCTGCTGAAACCTCGGTTGCTGCACTCGCTGCTGCCAATACGGCAAGACTTAAAAAGACCCATGCTGTTTTTTTCATTTCTATTTGACACTCCTTTATCTTTTTTACTGAAAATCAGTGATTTTAATTGCTTTCAGGGACATTCTTTAAATTCCAAGTCAATGTCGTCCGATACTCTTTGGCTAATTTTACGGAACTGCCTGGTACGTTTAATTTTACTGCCGTTGACCCTTCCGTTGCATCGTTCCCAAACTTGTAAATCCAAGTTCCCATTCCTTTTCCGACAGGTGCATTGACCAAGGTGATTTCACTATCGGGTACAAAGGTATGACTTGCAGTAACTGTTGGTGCATACTGCATATCGGTGACTGAAGTTGCTGCACCTGAGGCGATCGATAATGAAGCGCCGACTAGCTCTTCGTCATCAGCCGTTTTGAATTGTCCGTTTTGCACAACACTCAATGACCAACCTTCTTGCGTTCCTCGTTTATCTGTTACTTGCACATAATTTGGTCCAGCAGCGCCAGCTGTGAACTCTTGCAGCTGTGCGTAATAATCTTTTGTTTCAGAAGTAATCAGTTGGTTGCCAAATTGAAAACTTGAAGCAAAATCAATCGATAATGGTCCAGCTGTTCCAGGATTTGGTCCATCTGGATCGGTTGGATCGACGGGATCCACTGGTTTTTCTGGATCGGTCGGATCAACTGGATTGGTTGGATTCGGGTCCGCTTCAAAAGTGATTGCTCCATTTGAAGTGTATTCAGCGGCATTAACGGTTGTTGGTAACAGAGCAGTGCTCATCAATAGAATGCCTGCCGTCAAGAAAAGTTTTTTCATTTTTTGTTCTCCTTTTGATTAAAATGATTCCTGCTGCCAACAAAACGACAAGACCACTGCTTTGATAGCTATTGAAGTGATCTGATCCTGTTGCCGGCAGAATATTGTTGCCTTTTTGATTAACTTGTTTATTCCCTGGCTGTTCTTTTACGGGCTCTTCTGGCTCCTCAACTGGTTCTTCATAGACGCCGAAAAAGGAAGTAATGCCATTGCTGTCATAAGCACCTGCTTCGGCTGCTGAAACGAGCTGAGGAAATATTAATAGACAGCCAGCAATAATACCGATCATGATTTTTTTCATTTGTTTTCCTGCCTTTATGGGTTGCCAGGTGCCGAAACCAGTTGCCAGCTCAAGGTTCCTTGATAGTCCCCAACTTTTTGCTGTTCGACTGGAACGGTAAGCTTGATTCCTTCATTCTGACTTTCGCCCCAGTGCTGATTCACGACGTATGTGCCATTTTCTGTCAATTCCGTTTCCTCGATGATCATTTCCCCACTGGTTATCATCTGTTCTTGACCGTTTGTCACAAAGCGGAAGACATCGGTTAATTGATCTGTCCCATCCGTTAATGGCTGTTGCTCTTTGACCGTCAAGCGCCATGGACTCCGTTCGGACCCTCTCGTATCTTTCACCGCTAGCTCACCTGTGATCGTTGGCCAATAATCTTGTGTTTCTGTGGCAACTTTCTGCTGCCCAAAATCAAAGTCTGTTGGCACACTGCTTAAAATAAGCTCGCCGGCAACTGCGACATTGACGACTTTTTCTGCCCGTTGACTGCCTGCTTCATAATGGTAAGCCGTTGATACATTTTTCAACAGCTCATCTTCCGTTGCTTGCTGGATCGCGGCAAAAGCTTGCGGATCGACAGTCGGTGGTATATTTGCCCGATTATCTGCAAAAATCGTGGTTGCTTGGGTATAGTCTGCCAAAGCGGCTTCATCTGTCAGCGCCGTTGCTTCTGGTAAGGTCAAACGGACATCTTTTGCATAGACGGCAAATTGCCGATCAGCAGAAATGACACTTTCATTTTTGACCACCACCAGATTCACGGTAGTTTCTTCCTGATTCTGATCGTTTTCCCCTACTGAAAAAGTGATCGCTTGTTTGCGGTAGACCGCTGTTTCTAACGGTTCTTGAATCGCAGCTAAGACCTCATCTGTCAGCGTATCCTTAAAGAAAGGACGCCCGCTGGCTTCGAGATAAGTCACGGCTTGTTCTTTGGTCAGCGATTGTGCCTCTTGCTCTGTAAGGATCACATTGCGGGCTTGGACTTCCGCCTTATTTGAGTAGCGGACACTAATATCGTAACTATACTCCCCATCAGGACTCGTCCAGTCAACTGGCTCTGAATCTGGTTGTTCCGTCAACTGCTGATCCGTGCTATCCAGCTTGCTGGATTTGATTTGCCCCGCATAGACCCATGAACCGGACGTTTGGGTTTCTGGTGTAAACGTCAATGTTGGCAATTCCGTTACCGTGTAGGGAATCAATAAACGCCCTTTTTGCACCTGTGTCCCCGCCTGCTCAGTTCCCCATGCTTGCAAGGTCAGCGGCGTATTGTTCTCTTTGACTGCCGTTACATTGTGACTAATGGCGCCAATCCCGTTAGCGACTCCCGGTGTTTCGACTTCGTAGTTAATGATCGAACCTGGTATCGCAATACCGTACCCGTTGGCTGCATTGGTCACATCGTTGTCCCCGATGAAGGTTTTCCCAGTCGCTTTTTCGATCCCGCTGAAGTTGATTGGCGTGATCGCTGCAGCATTAGCAGCAGTTGGATTTATAGTCAGTACTTGATAGGCACTAACCGCTCCAAACCACGTCCCTTGACTGTTGACTCGAGAACCTGCATCATTGGTCGTCGTTTTCAGCCACGTTAAATGATCTTTGTCCGTATCTGGTGTTGCGAAATCTGAAAGATTGATTCGCCCCGTTCCCGGCGGTGACTCAATCGTCCCTTTGTCTTCCACCGTTAACTTCGCGCCTGAAATCAAATTCGTTGCAGAAGAAATACCGATACCGGCATCCTTGGAAAGATGGATGTCACCGAACTGATGATAGGTCGTTGCGTGATTGACAGCAGTGGCTGAACGGCCATTTTTGATGTCTCCCCCATTGGCCATTAGCTTGATGCCGTTTGTCACATTCAATTCGGTAAAGTTGACGATTCCCAGACCCGTCACAGCGATTGGATCAGTTTGATAAGAAGCTGTCCCATCGACATTTTCACCAAAGCTCATCTTCACTTGATTGCTGCTGCTGGCTACGATCGTGTTCGTAAAGTTGTCTGACGCATTTCCGCCTGAAATCCCATTGATACTTTTGGCTCCTTGAACCCGCATTTCGACATCTCTTAAAATTTGGCTGGAAGAAATATTGGAATAGTACGTGGTGTATAAATTCCCGATACTTGATCCTTCTGCCTGGATATTCATATAAATTTTGCCGCTTCTTGTATTGCTAGCAGTCCGTCCACCATCGCCATAGATCGTTGCACCATTCAGTGCATCTGAGCCCGGCTTTGTGTATATGTTCAATGTAATCGTATTGGAGCTGTCGGTCCCAACGATATTCGTACTGTTAAACGGATTACCTCCTGAGATATTCGTTCCTGAAGGAAGGGCAAACTCACCATCGTAATCTCTCAAATCCAATGTCAAACTAGCATTTCCTAATAACCGTCCATTGTTCGTAACACCGCCTGAAAAACCATTAGACCCTGTACGCGGGGTGCCTGAGAAGTTCCCGCCAAACACTCGATTATCTGAGTTTCCGTTAATAGTGTGGGAAGAAGCGACACCATAAGAGGCACCGAGTGAAGCATTGATCACCCCATCATAAACCGTTACTGCGACATTGCCGGTCACTAATAAGTCATCCCAGCCGCCACCAGATAAAAACCAGTCTACTTGCCCATTATTTACTGTCGTTCGTCCATCTCCGTAAACGCGGCGTCCAGTATACCCTGTTCCTTCTAGCGTATCGACGATCCCCGAATTCAAAGTATTGGAAGAATTCCCCTCAATGACACCTGAGAAGGAGCCACCGTAGGTCCAGCGAGCAACCGTGTTATTTAAGATCGTTTTGGTATTTCCTTTAATATAGATATCCCAAGCCGTACCAGGATAACCACCGCCACCAACGATGTCCCAACCAGAGGCGTTTCCTCTTGTTTTGTTGGTTGTTGAGTAATCTAGATTCGTTGGTCTGGTTCCTGTGTAAGCAATCCCATCTCCACCAGGACTACCATCCGAAGTGATCGTGCCAACTTCAATCGTCGTATTTCCTTCAACATAGCCGCCTCGACCAGCTGCCGTCGAATAAATCGCACCATTTGAAAAGGAACCACTGACTAGATGAGAAGTGATATCGCCATAAACTTTAAAACTTGCCGCTGCTTCTGCCAGTGCTGCTCGTTGTTCCGGGGTATAATTGTCATACGTCGTCGTATTCGAAGCCCCCATTGAACTTTGAGTCAAGGTACTAACGTTGTTTCCCCCGCCGCCGTTAAAATCACCAATCCCCCCGACGCTGGCACTCGGTCCTGCTTTCACGGTGTTGACGATGTTCCCTGTGATGGTACCAGTATTCCGATTGCCACCTTCAAATTCACTACGTCCAGTGGAATAACTGCTAGCATCTAGGTTAGTCACGATGGCATCCTTAGAACGATCAGAGCCGATGTTGCCATAAAATGAACCGCCTATGAAACGATTGGCTGTGCCTGACCAACCGCCTGCACCAGAGATCGTACTGCGGATTGTACCACCGATATTTCCATATTGAACGCCACCAGTAAAAGCACTTAAGCGAAAGCTTGTATTGGTCGTCTGGATCGTCGTTTCAACATTTCCTGTCACATTGGCTGTATTGGAAGCATTTGTTCCAAGACCACCGCCATAATAACTGCCTAATGTCCCATTCAAGCGATTGATTGCAACATTCGTGTTCCCATCAATCGTACCAATATTGGCACCTCCTGCAATCGTACTGATGCCGCCCACCGTATTATTTACGACAATCGCTGTATTCCCAGTCAATGTACCACCGCTTTGATTCCCACCATAGATGTTCCAAGTTCCAGAGCCTGTCGCATTTACAGTGATCGTCGGATTTCCAGTAAGGTCGCCATTGTTGCTTCCTCCATAAATAGCTAGGCCATTGCCGGTGGAACCACCGTTCAAGGAAAGACTATGCCCATTCATGTACATTCTCGTCCCCGTATAGTTGAGGTTTCGAATCACTACATCAGAACCGAAGTAGATGTCCGTGCCAAGTGCAACTGTTCGACTACCAGAAGTCAACGTTGTCGCATCTGTGATGGGATCATCGCCATGACCTGTGATGATCAAGCGGCTGACTTTTCCTTGTAGTGCATAGAAAGTCATGTTGGTATTATCAATTGTGGCTGGAATCGTCTTTGAAGTCAGATTCGTTGGCAGTGACAACGATCCACCCGAACCAACATACAAAGCAAATTCTTGGCCATTGCCGTTTTGATACATATCGAACAACGCTTGACGAATCCCTTCAGCACTATTGGTGTATTCTGCATATGCTGAATCATCTCCAGCTGGACTTGGTACAGCGATCACTTTCGTTTTATCGGCTTCTGCAATGATCTCTTTGATCGATTGTTCTGCCAACGAGATGTCCGCCGCTCTTGCCTTAACAGTCGGTTTAAAAACAGCGGTCAAGGTTTGATTCTCCGTGAGAATCAATTCGGTCAGCGCTTGACTTGTATAGACCGTACCATCTAACGACCAACCTTCAAAAGCAGTATCATCTTCAAAAACTGGTAAATCACTTTCTTTTAGTGCTTCCCCTTTGTTTTTGCTGATCTGAGTGCGGGTTTCCCCGTTAGCAAATACATGCTCCGTGTCTGTCAGAAAGGTCACCTGTACTTCTTCTGCAGCTTCCGATGAAGCTTCTGTTTCAGCTGAAGCTGTGTCAGTGGCTCCTGTAGACGAATCTGTCGAAGCAGGTTCGCTAGATGCTTGCACTTCAGTTTCGTTCGTCTCTTCCAGACTGTCGATCGATGAAACGACAGGGTCAGAAGAAGACATACTTTGTTCTTCACTTGTTTTTGTAACACTTTCGGCTTGTGCCACTACCATTGCATATGAAAAACACGGACCTGATGTTAGTAGAAAAACAAGTAAAGTTGTTAAAAACCGTTTCACTTTATCCCTCCTATCTTAAAAAAATAAACGTATCGCGCAGTGCACGCCCTGTGTTACAACTCTTAGTTTAGCGAGTTGGCGAAAGAGAATTATAATTCTTTTTTTCTTCCATTCAAAATTATGATTATAATTGATTTTTCATAATTCTGATTTTTGTAACTTCCACATCTTATAGCTATCTGTTACTCATCGATTGAAAAAAAGCGCAAATTATCAGGATGAATCATCGATTCTTTTCAAAAAACTGCTTTTCTCTTTCATAAATCATACAAAAAACGAGGGATAAATCAACACTTATAATTAAATTAAGATGAGAAAAATAAATAAAATGTTAGAATATTTGACAAAATTCAGCGGCACAAAACTCTTTTCTAACGACCTAAAATAATAAGTTAAAAGAACGCTTCCTATCTTCTGACTGTAGATAATAATAATGTTATAATCAAAAATGAATAAAAAACGTTATTTAAAAATTCCATTGCATATAAAATAACAAAATAAAAATTATTATTTTTTTTATAAATCACTGTTTTTGATAAAATAAGTAAAGTTATTTTTGAAATAACGCAAAAAAGAGACTGTGACAAAAGCCCATAAAAGAACGCCGCAAGAAAGGCTCTATAATTTATGGGACTGATGAGTCAAAATTGATTCTTCAGCCTCATTTTCATTTTCGGTATTAAAAAACATATCGTTCTCTAATATGATTAAATCACGACAAAATAAACAAACTAAGAGGACGATAAGTGGTATGAATGATTCTATCAAATATGAATACAAAACAAGGAAAGTAATATTCAAAAAAATCTGAGCTAGAATGAGTTTCATCCTGCTCAGATTTATCTTTTTGTATATTAGCCTCTATTGAAAATAGCTATTATTCTCCAATGACTTGTGCGTATACATCGTTGCAAGATGTTGCCTCTCCATTAGCAAATGATACTGAATATATGATGCCTCGGCTTCATTTGTTGCAGTAAAGTTTGTTGCTCTTATTGTAATTCCATCAAGTTCCTTTTCCATAATCTAATCTGGTGGAATTGACGTATAATTCGCAATAAATGAATCAATTTTTTCACTTAGATCTGATACTTTTGGAGAATCAATTGATGATGTCGTTTCTGATGAATGAGTTTCATTAAGCAAAGAACTGTAAGAAGTTTCTGTTTCACTTGCTATTAGACTTTGTGAGGTTGACTCTTCGGTTTTGTTATACGAATCTTCAAAGGATGTTTTATGTAGTTTTACATTATTCAAAAAACCATCTATAGCTACAAAGTACTCAATTGATTCTTCATCATCATTCAGGAAAAATGTCATATTGTTTTTATACTTAAATTTTATTAATTCGGGAAAAATATTTTTTAGCTCATCATCAGACACTTCAATATAAAATCCATTTCAAGACTTTTTCACTGTGTAAGGAAAACCAGGTGAATTATAATCATCATTTCCATAATCGATTATTTTTTTCTTTATCTATTCTAAAAGAAAACTCTCCTTCCCCTCGTTAGCAACACCATACCAATCACCATAGAAGTCTTTAGCTGGATCTACAGATAGAAAATAGCCCCCTACAAATCCAATTATAACCAACAAGATAAACCCTAATATTTTTATACTTTTTTCATAAATCCCCTATTATGTTCCTTTTTTAATAATACAGTATAACGAATATTATGCATTGAAAATCAAGTTTGTGCCGCAAAGAACGAAGATTTACTTGCATATTATCGTATTCAACTTTGTTCAATTTTACATCCTTTCCTACGTATTACAAAATTTTTAGGATATAAATATAACTTAAAATGATTTTTATATATTACAGTATGGTATATTAAATTTGTTAGTAAAATAATAATTAAAAAGGAGATTAAAACAATGAAGAAGTTTTTAATTAGTGTAGTGTTTGGTATATCAGTTTTAAGTTTTGGTCAAATAAATGGTTATGCAGATGAGAATGGTTTTGAGATAGATGAAACTAATCAATCATTAATTAATGAGACAATATCCAATGAAGAGTCCAATAGAGATTATATTGATGGTGTAATTAGAATGTTTGAAGATTCTGATAGTGCTGACGAGTTCAACGCATCTTTAAATGAGAGTTTAACAGTTTTAAATTCCTATGATGCCGAACAAGATGCATTGTTGGAAGAGTATAAAGCGGACGTTGCCGAATCAGTTGATCCTTTTTATGTTGAACCAAAGTCTAAGATAGGTGCTAGATCATCGGTAACTCCTGCAAATCCAGTTTATGCGGCTGCAATTGCTGCATACAATAAAGGTATATCAATGGTTAAGAAAAAAGGTCACAATCAGACTGCTGCTTATATGAAGCACGCCATTATTTCTGCTGAGAATTACTATTGGAATCCAACATGGAAGCCTTCGACATATGTTAATAAAAACGATAGCTGGGCAAAGACTGTAGACGGCGAGGAGTTAATGACCGCTTATTATTCTAGACTTAAAAAAGAAGCATTTTCTACAGGTAAAAAATCTGGTTCTTTCTCAGGAAGTTATACATTTCTAAGCGGCCAACTTCACACAGCATTACGTGGAGTTAGTTACACAGTAACTTATAAGAAACAAGCCAATGGAAATTATTGGACTCAAGTAAAGGTTACGGATATATTTGATTTCAAATGGGAGCTAAATGGTTATGATGGCAACTTCGAGGTGGGATTTGGAAACAATTATTGTTATGCAATGCAAAGAGCAGGCTTTATCATTCCTTATAAAATCGAAGTGATCCACGAAGTTTCTAGATAGTATAAAAAGAGATGAGCTCTACGCTTATCTCTTTTTGTTTAAGATATATATAATGGATTTTACTAGTGCACCCAAGAAAAGTATCAGGGCTAATACCTTAAAAACTACACCAAGTTCCCAGTTGATTGATCCTTCTCTTAAAAGCTCCTGTTTTTGGGATTTGCTTAGTCCTTCAACGCTTACAGGAATCCAATTTACACTTAAATAGACACCTATAAGTAGCGAAATCATTGAATATATATATAGGATTCTTATTTTTAAACCTTTTAAAAAGTTAATCATCTTAGCACTCCTTTGCAAACTATTATATCAGAAAGCTAGCTTTAAATAATTATCGCTAATATAATTTAATAATTTGTGAGTACTTTTTATAAGAGGTTACTTTTGTCCGACCACTTGGTTATGTTAGCTATTTTAATATTCCTAATTTTATCATAGCCAACCTTATTACCACCAACATATATTTCTAGTTCATCATGCCCCTTAAATATGGCCAACTATATTAGGAAAGTAATTTCCATCTCGATCATGCGCTTCAATTTAGATAGCTACTGATTTGTTCTTGAGTGTTGCCTGATTTAAAGTTTCGGCGATCTCATTAACATCCATCTGGAACTTTTGAATTGGTTTACTTCTTTCAATAGTTCTTTCTCCATCAATTGCTTTGGTATGTTCTGTAAGATAAAATCCTCCCCATTTCACCATTCCTTTTTCAACTATTTTTCCTTTAATGGATCAATTAAATAAATGATCCACCATCCACAAAAGTGGTATAAATATGCTCGTCCGCCACTAGTTCCCCTTGGATCGATTGTACGATTTTCTCAGCTGCAACCATCCCCCATCGATGTTTCGAATAGGAGATCGTCGCTAAGCGCGGCTGCACAAAAGCGCCTAATTCCGTGTTATCAAACCCGATGATGCGGATCTCTTTTCCGATGCGATAGTCGGTCTCGCGGACATATTTGTAGACACCGATCGCCATTTCATCATTGAAGGCAAAGATATCAATGGGAAACTGGGGATCATTTGCTAAGAGCTGTTTTGCCGCTCGATAACCAGAAGGTTCCGTGAAGTCACCAGGAATGACTTCATAAGGAATACCAAAGCGCGTCAATTCTTTCGTACTGGCTTCCAAGCGCTCCCGACTGTCGTAGCCTTTTTCTGGCCCTGCTAAGAGGAAGACTTTTTGGCTTTGTCCAGCGATCAAGCGATCGATCGCCAGCGCCGCCCCTCCTTTATTGTCTAACAAGACTTGATGGATATTTTCATGAGACAAGACACGGTCTAACACGACGATTTGATGTCCTCGTTGGGCGTATTGCTCGATTTCCTTTGCTGGAAACGTCCAATCCAAAATGATGGCACCGTCCACCATCCGCTCAGGAATAAACAAGTGTGATTTCTTGCCGCTGCAGACGATCATTTCATAGCCGAAAAGTTCCAACCCTTTCTTGATGCCATCTAGCAATTCCCCATAAAAACTTCCGGCATAATCGGCGAGATAAACACCGATGATGTTGGTTTGTCTGCGTTTCAGTGTACGAGCAGCCATGTTCGGAACATAGTTCAATTCGTTTGCGATCGCTTGAATCCGCGCACGGGTTTCCTCGGTCACTTTTGGACTGCCATTCAATGCATACGAAACGGTGGATATGGAGACACCCGCTTTTTGGGCAATATCTTTGATTCCTACCATGGCTTCTCCTTTCTTAACGATAGATATCGATCGTATTGGTTTGGTTTTCGTTTAATTTGGCGCAAAGCGCTGCTTTCTTCAGGACAAACGCACCTTGGCGGTAGCGATTTTCCGCAAACTCAGTGGACATTTCTTCGCCGTTGATCAATACTTTCGGCGTACTTGACGAATGATAGACGATTTCGACCGGCCGATCATAGAGTCGATACGTCAGTGTCAATCCTGCTAATTCCGCTGGCAAGACGGGATCAAGTTCAACGTGATCAACAAAGGTCCGAATGCCTAACACATTGCTGATCAACTGATTCATATAGATCCCCGGTCCACTAGAATAGATGCGCCAGCCGCCTTTGACGCCGACTGTTGCCTCCTTAAGTTTACCAAAATTTTCTTGGGCTTCAACCCTTGTTTTGAAATCGCCATCAGAACTACTGAAATACGCATTTGCTTGACGGATTTCCGCATTTTCGACCCGTTGAGCGATTTGGATCGGATTAATGACCCCAAGTGCTTGCCAAGTCTCTTCTTCTCGACCTAATTTCGCCATGGCCTCTGTAAAGCGGATGTGGGCGTGAACGTACTGTAAACCGATTTCTCGTCCAAAATTGGCTGCTTGTTCTGCCCGCTTGAAGTTGGTGCTGACACCACCCGCATAAGTCGCTGGACGATTCATCAAGCGCACCCCATCTGGAAATTGCAAATGCTCCTTGATGATCGCCACATGATGATCGGCTTGTTCGGGAGATAACAGCTCGCCGATCATGCTTTGCTGCATCGGCAGCAAGCGGTATTGGATACCGGTTTTCTTGTCAGTCGGATGGACCATCAGTTCCACGTGCTCGCTATCTTCCATATAGACAAATCCTGGCAAAGTCCCATCAGCTAACATGTATTTTTCAAAGTCATGTTTGATTCCCGCAGACAGTTCCGTTAAATGTTTGGCATACTCTGGGTCAACTGACTGCAACTGGCTGGCTAATTTTTTCAATACTTCATAGGTCAAGGCAACGGTCCAGCTGCTGGCCATTTGTTTCTTCAACTTACTGTTATTTGGCTGCAAGGTGTCATCCCAATCGCCATCACCATAACAAGACAGGTACGTTCCTTCCAAAAAGTTCGCTTCGATATACGCCACTTCTTTTTTCAAATGATCAAACAAAGAAGCATTGGTTCTGGTTTTCAAGAAGGTTGTGCGATCCGTATAAGGCAGTTCTTTTTCCAAAATCGCAAAATCTTTGGTTTTTTCGAGATAGTCACTAACGACTTTCATTGGCCAAACGATCACATCTCCGTGGCTCTCATCGGCTTTTTGTTTCTCATAGCGATCAAACATAAACCATTGTGGCCAGTTGCCGTCATCTGCAAATTGATTTTCAAACAAATGCTCGATGATGGACGCCACCATCTCAGGACGATTGAGGGCTAAGAAATACTCAGTCGGTCCTTGGGAAACGTCTCGAGTCCCCCAAGCAGCACCACCGTACTGTTCAAGGCCATGAGGAGACAAGTAATGAACAAGCATATTGTGGGTGTACCAACGTGCCAAGTGATTGAAGGATGCGACATCCGCCTGCGAATGTTTCAATTCAAACTGATTCAACAAATCATCGACAAAGGCCGTATAGGCAGTGTCTTCTTGCTGGCGATCTAACGTTTCGGAAACAAAGGGTTCACCAGTCAGTGTGCCTTGGATCACGAAGGAAACCGTCGCCTGTTCTGCAAAGGTCAATACGGTCGTGCTATCGTCGGCTGCCACATTGAAAATCGTTTCATCGGTTAGTTCAAAAGGTTGTGCTGCATGGAGATAATACGTCAATTCTGGATAAGTTTCCGCAATCGGTGAATCCGCTGTTCCTTTGATGGTGAGCAATTGCTGGTCTTGCGTAATGGTAACAGTCGGTACCGCTTCATCGATCCCCATCACAAATTGATTAGTGATGGCCCAGGTGTAAGCACGACCTTGTTCACTAGTGATGGTGGTTGCAATCGTGCGTCCATTTGCTTTCGTGAAGGTCGTTACTTGAATGACATCATCCGCTGTTTTGTAGTACCACGTCGCCGAATTTAAGCCCATTTCAAAGGCAGATGGCATCGTTAAAATCCGCCATTGATCGCCGTCTTTCAGATAGATCCGCTGACCGGAACGTTTGAAAAGATTCAATGAGTTGCGGCTATTACTCAACAATTTGTTCATGTTCGTATTGCCTAATACGATTTGGGAGTTAAACATCCCCGTCATGTAAACAGTCGTGCTCAAAATGGGTTGATCGACGATCAACTCTTGTCCGCTCATCAAAATATGCCCATGGGAGCGTTCCATCTGCCCTTCCTTTTCTTTCAACACGACATGGTGATAATCAGGGGTAAAAAAGGAATAAAGCTGTTGGTCAACGATTTCCACTGCTTCTTGCTGAGGAAATCGCTTGTTGATTTCTTCTGTGGTAAATGTAAGCCCTGTGAGCGGTCGACCGAAGTTTTTTCGAGCCTGCGCCGTTGCCTGCAACGAGTCAAAGGACAAGGCTTGATACGTTTCTTTCAACGTTTCAAGTGCAAACTGCGGTTCATTGACTGCCGTCGCTTGATTGGCTTTGACCGCTGCGTAAAAAACGATTTCCGTAGGTGTCTCACTTATTGTCAACCATTGCGTTTGCAGTGCCGTATAGGCAAATTCGTATTGATACACTTCATTGGCTAATGTCTCTTGGCTGAGTGCAGCTGGTTGATTCGTTTCTTTGTAGCTGCGACCGAAAAATTGATAGCCATCCGTCGAAAAGCCTTTTAAGGCTTGGAAGCTGCCCTGTTCCACCAATGGAAATTGACCATTTTGTGGTTGATTTTGGCGAGAAGATAGCACGATTCGATCCTTATGATGGCTAACATGATGGTCGATATATTGCGAAACATAGGCTTCATTAGATTGAACAGCACCTTTGGCTGCGTTACCAAGATCTTGTCCGTAAACCAATTCCGCTTCCCCAGAACCACTCAATTGAACTCGCCAGAACCAGCAATCTTGTGCCAATTGGAAATCTACTTGGTAACTGATAGACTGGTACGTTCCAGTCCAAGTCAGCTGTTTGTCTGAGTAAGCAAAGGCACTGTCAGCATTTGAGCCGATCAAGGGAATGAAGTGCCATTCCCCCGCTTCACGCAGTCGTAGATAGATTTGATTCAAACTGCCATCTAGCGCATTCCCATTCAATTGATTGATCATCACATCGTGACTTTGGATCTCATATAAATCACCGTTTGGTAAAAACGTCACGGTCGTATTTGCATTATTCATCACTATTTTTTTCGTCATAGAAACCTTCCTATCTTACCTCACTAATTGCAGGGTTGTTTGTTGGGTGTCTCGGCTGTTCCCACCAATCATGATGTGGAATTTCCCAGGATCACTGCTTGCTTGTTGGTTGCTGTGGACATAGCGCAGCAGTTCTTCCGTGATCTCAAATTGAACGGTTGCTGATTCGCCAGCTTCTAGCCAAATTTTCTTAAAGCCTTTCAGTTCTTTCACTGGGCGAACCACTTCACCGACTAAATCGCGAATGTAGCATTGGACCGTTTCCCAGACCGCTGCTGTTCCTTGGTTCGTAACCGTGATGGATGCCGTGACTGTTTGATCTTTGGTCATGGTCGGCTGATCCAACGTCACCGTAGAATACGCAACTGGGCTATAGCTCAAGCCGAAGCCAAATGGATATTTGGCATAATTGGAGACATCCAAATATTTTGAGACATATTTTTCATCCGGTGCACTTTCATATGGACGACCGGTATTGTCAACGTTGTAATACACAGGGACTTGTCCAACGGTTTCCGGGAATGACATACTCAAGCGGCCGCTTGGATTGTATTCTCCCCACAAGATCTGAGCAAGTGCGTTTCCGCCTTCGGTTCCAGGGAACCAAGCCTCGACGATCGCTTTGGCTGCATCAACCCCTTGCAAGTCAAGAGGACGACCGTTATAAAGGGTTACGATCAATTGCTCGTTGTATTCTTTCAAGGTTTCAACCAAGGACAATTGGGCTTGCGGCAAGCGAATGTCGCTGCGACTGGCAGCTTCACCGCTCATCCATTCTTGCTCTCCTAGCGCTAAGACAACTTTATCCGCTTCTTTCACTAATTCGATCGCTTCTTGGATCGCTGCTTCAGATGGTGCAAAATAATCAAAGGGCTCTTGACCGATCAACAGATCCGCACCCAAGGCTTGAGCACCCGCCACTAATGTCACCACTTCTTCTTGTTTCCCTTGCCAAGACCAAGCACCTAATAGATCACGAGAGTGAGCACCCGGGCCCACGATCGCCACTTTTTCGGTTTTCTGCAACGGCAGGACACCTTCATTTTTCAACAACACCATTGATTTCTTTGCGATATCGCTGGCGATCTCTCGGTGTTCTTGAGACAGAACAGTGGCTGCTTCAGCGGCTTCATCAGCACCGCGGTATGGATTTTCAAATAGACCTAGTTCATTTTTCAAGGTCAAGATTCTTAGCACGGCTTCATCGACTAAGGCTTCCTCAACAGTGCCTTCTGCGATCAGCTCTTTCAAGTTATCAGTGTAGCAAGTCGTCATCATCTCGATATCGACCCCAGCTTTGATGGCTAATTCAGCGGCGTGTTTTTCATCTTCCGCTGCGCCATGGGCGATCACTTCTTTGATTGCTGCCCAGTCAGAGATCACAACGCCTTCAAACCCGAATTCTTCTCGCAAAACATTGCGGAAAAGCCAGCGATTGGCTGTTGCTGGAATACCGTCCACCGTATTGAAGGAGGTCATCACCAGTTTGGCACCGGCATCAAGGGCCGCTTTATAGCCCGGTAAATAACTTTCTCGCAGTTGGCGTTCTGACATATTGACCGTGTTGTAATCGCGACCGCCGATAGCCGCACCGTAAGCCGCAAAATGTTTGACACACGCAGCCACGCGGTTGAAATCTGTTCGCAGATCATCCCCTTGATAGCCTTTGACAAAGGCTTCAGCGAAGCGACTGTTCAAGTAAGGATCTTCCCCCGTCGATTCCATGACACGGCCCCAACGTGGGTCTCTTACTAAGTCCACCATCGGTGAAAAGGTCACATGCAAGCCAGAAACAGCTGCTTCTTTGGCAGATACTTCCGCCATCTTCTCCGCTGCTGCCAAATCCCATGAACTACCTAATCCTAATGGAATCGGAAAAATCGTCCGAAAGCCGTGAATGATGTCCGCCATCAATATCGTTGGGATATTCAAGCGGTTATTTTCGATATACTCTTTTTGGACGCGGATCGCTTCTTTTGCACCAGAAACACCTAGCGTTGTTCCCGCATTGTTGATGTTCTCTTGTGTCAGTCCTAAGTCGCCCATTGGGCCGGTTTTCTCTTCTGCTTTATCTGAATAAAAAGCCGCTGCCAGTTGCAGCAACTGATCGATTTTTTCATCTAAGGTCATTTCTGAAAGTAGTTCGGTTAATTTCTGCTGTTCCATTTTTATTCATCCTTTGCTTTCTTCAAATTGGACTTCTGCTTCTAAAGGAAAATGATCGGAGGGAAAACGACGATCACAAGAATCCGTTAGACAGGCGGTTTTGACCACCGTGAAGCCTTTCGTATAGATATAATCAATTTCTTCTAGTTCTTGCCATGGTAACGTATAAATAAAATTTTGATAGGAGCCTTTTGGCCCGTGATGGGGCTTCTGTCCATGTTCTTTGGCATTTTGAAAATGTTGCTCTAAGTACCGATGCACCCGCTCGGTTGGCTCCGCATTCAAGTCGCCCATCAGCAATACAGGATAGCGTTCGATTTGATCTGCCAGCTGCTCAAAGATCACTTTCATCCCTTCAAAACGAGCCATTTCTGAAATATTATCTAAATGGGTCGTGATGACAAGAAACGGCGGATTCTTTTTTTCCTGTAAGACTGCCCAAACACATAAGCGTGAATACGCAGCTTCTGGATGAATACTTGGTTCAGTCGGTGTCAATGACAACCAAAACGAACCTGAAGCTAATAACTCGAAAGCCTCTTTTTGATAATACAGTCCAATGCCTTCGCCTAAGCCATCACCATCTCGTTCAGCAGTGACGGAAGCATACTGCGCTAACTTTGCTAAATCTGCAAATTGGCTGGGACGAGCTTCTTGGATCGCCAGAACATCCCAGTCGTAGTAATCGATCAAGGAGCAAACCGCCTCCGATCGATAGTGCCATTGCCATTCTTGGTCATAGTCGGTATCGACTCGTAGATTGTAGGTTGCTACTTTCATCTTCATTCATTTCCTTTGAGTAATTTTTTGATTTGCTGCATTTCACGACGGATTTGTTTCGCTTCGCCGCCGCCATGCCCTTTATTTAAGTAAATACGCAATTCTTTCGGTCCAGGAATCTTTTTATAGGAAACGAAGAAATCTTCCATGGGACAGATCGGATCAGCACTGCCGACCGATGTATAAACAGGACCAGTTATCTGATGAGCAAAATACTTCAAATCAAAATAACTCATGACTTGATAGATCGTTTCCCGCATTTCTGGAAATTGTTCGATATACTCTTGAATCACCTGGTAACTTCCTGTTTTTTGTTCGATCCGATGGACAAGATTGGAGTGGCTTGGCACATCGGCAAACGTCGCAAAAATCGGGACGTTCGTTAATGCGTTGACCAATAAGGCGATGCCGCCTCCTTGCGAGCCGCCTCTTAAAATAATCCGCTGCGGATCGATTTCCGGTATCTGTTGAAGGACTTCTAGTGTGCGCAAACTATCTGCGACCAATCGCTTCATATAAAAATCTTCTTTTTTCAAGATGCCGCGTCCAAAAGGTGCTTCATGCTGCGTGGTTTCATAGGGAACCTGATCTTGCGTGCGTCCCCCTTGTCCACGATTGTCGATGACAAGACAGCCGCAGCCGATCAGTAACCAATGAGCGAATTGGAACGGTTCTTGCACATGATTCATATAGCCTAAAAAATCAATCACGATTGGACAATCTGCCGCTTGTTCTGGCAGCAGCAGATGCCCATAGATCGTTTCATTACCAAGACTTTGAAAAGAAATCGTAAAACAATCGATCCCTTTTAGCAAAGGTGTTTGTTTGGTTCTTTCAAAGGCTAGCGGAAGGGCGTCAAGTTCTTGTTGGACCGAAGCCCAAAAACAGGATCGATCAGTTGCGGTCGATTCAGTCATTTGCCTCTCCCCCCTTCGCTAATACTTTATTGAAAAACAACACCTGTACAAAGGCTGAGCCTGAAATGCCTAAACAAACAAATAAGAATAGGTTTACTTTGCTGCACAATACAAAAACAATGATTGGGATCACCAGTAAAATGATCGCATTCGCCGTACTGCTAAGAACCGCATACGCCGTTTCTTTCGCTGTTTCTTGCAATGATTGCGCAAACAAGCTGTACAAGAGAACGAACACGACGAGATACAGCGCAGCCAAGCTGACGAGAATCACGGCTAAAACGCCAAAGTAAGGTGTAAGCATCATCAAGGAATAGATCAAACCGGCAAAGACTGCGACATACGCCATAACAAGACCTTCTAAGAAGAGACCACGTTTGAGGTTTCTTAAGAATGCTTGCTTGTATCGTTGCCAAATCGGGACATCTCGTTCCTTGTACAATTGATCGATCGTCTGATACAGCGCGATCAATGCTGGCCCTGCGAGAATCAGCGTCATTGCTGGAATCATAAAGAGAAAACTAACAATGATCATATCTGCTAGAAAAGCAAAGACCCGATAGTACCATCCTTCATAAGAAAATAGTCGATTCATTATGATCCTCCAATCAAAACTTGCTGATTTGTGCTGCGGGTGCTGCGTAAACCTGTTTCTTGCCTTCTTGTGATTTTGGGTCGTTTCTCAACGTACGGGTTTCTGGGTTGCAGGTCTCACTGCGTGAGCCAATCGCAGTGCTTCTTTGTATGGACACTACGCTCCCTGCAGTCGCCTAGTACTTTTCATCATCTGCTCTGTCTCACTACGTGAGCCAATCGCAGTGATTCTTTGTGCGGTCACTACGCTCCTTACAGTCGCCTAGTACTTTTCATCATCTGCTCTGTCTCACTACGTGAGCCAATCGCAGTGATTCAAAGTAAAGGGAGAGGAAAGGTCTTTTTTTTTGGCTTCCTTTCCTCTCCTATGGGGGTTATTTTAGTCGTTCGCGGTTTTCGGCCATTTTTTCAGTTTTAATGTCTTTGATTGCATCCCAGTTGTTTGAATCTAAGAAGCCTTCAAAGTCGGTTAGTGTGCTGTCAAATGTTCCTTCATCTTTTGAACGAATCAATGAGATGATCGTACTGTTGATTTTGGTTTTGATTGCTGTGTTTGAACGCGCTTCAGCAGTTCCGGCATCTGGATCCGTATTTTCGATCACAAAGTGTGGATACAATTTGCCTTCGCCCCATTCTTGCATTTGGGTCAACGCATTTTCGGTTTTGACTTTCAGTGCATTGACACGGTCGTTGTTAAAGTAGTTGAAACGGCTGATACCATATTTTTTGTTGTAGCCTTCGTTGTCGGTTTGTTCCATTTCTTTGATTTCTGGCAAGTAATCGATTTTGCCTTCATCGTTGTATTCATACGTCACGCCTTCAACACCGAATTTTGTCAAAATTTGTCCTGGTTCATCGATCAAGTACGTGAAGAGTTGGGTTACTTTTGCTGGATCCGCCGCATCTTTTGTGATGTAGTTGATCAACCAGCCAGAGATTCCTGTTTGGTTCAAGGTTGCTTCACGACCAGAAGTGCTGGCAGGTCCGTCGATTGCGATGTACCGCGTGTCAGAGTTTTTCATGAATTCAGTGAAGTTCCCACCTTGTCCGCTCGTTCCTGCGACTAAGATCGTTGCATAGTCCCCTTGTTTTACTTTTTCATCATAGGTTGGACCGTCATCGGTAAAGCTGTCATCACTGATGTTGCCGTCACGATACACTTGATTAAAGGTTTTCAACCATGAGATATATTCTTCATCTAAGTTACGATCGTAGAAAGCACCATCTTCATCTTCTAACGGAACACCTAAGAAGTCTTGCAATTTATCTAAGAATGGTCCTGCTGTTTCGCCGATCGTTGTGAAGCCCATTGGTGTCAAATCAGGGAATTTCTCGCTGATTTCTTTCATGACTTTCACATAGTTTTCTGGAGTCGAAACATCTGGTTTGCCCAATGCTTCATAGACATCTTCACGGATCACAAAGTTATCGTTGACGGGAATATTGCCGCTTTCGTAGTCCGCTGCTGTGTTGGAATAGTTTGGATAGCCATAAGTTTTGCCATCATCTAAAGCAAACCATTTGAAGGTATCTTCGGTCACGACATTCATCAAATACGGATCGTATTGTTCCGCTAAATCGTTTAATGAGTATGCCCAGCTATCAGCTTTTGTGGCTGCTTGACTGGTTTTATCCATCAACGTCACGATATCAGGCATATCACCACTTGAAATCAAAGCATTTAATTTCGAATCATCACCTGAAATAAATTCAATATCAATGTTCAAATCTTTTTTGATTTGGGCTGTCGTCACATCTTCACCAAATGGCAAAGCTGTCCAGTCTGAATTGATGTACCATGTGATCTTGGTTGGTTCTTCTTTGGTATCGAGTTTCCATGCTGGTGTCTTTTCATCTAACTCATACCGATCTTTGATAGAAAAATCCGAACTGCTGGCATTGTCTGAGCTGCCGCCACATGCTGCTAAGCTAAGTAATGCTGATGCTGCCAATAAACCGCCTACTACTTTTTTCATGTCTATCCCTCTTTCTATTCTTTTACTGCACCGGCCATCATACCGCCGATAAAGTGTTTTTGAAGCAATGGATATATAATTAAAATTGGCACTGTCGTGATGACGATCGTAGCCAACTGAACCCCACGGGTCGTTGCTTGGACGATAAAGTCGGTACTACCGCTTTCAGTCATCGTACTCAAGTTGGATTGGACGATGATTTCATAAATCTTCATTTGCAGCGGATAAAGATACTCTTTTGTGATATACAGTTTTGTTGTCATAAAATCGTTCCATTGGCCAACCCCGTTGAACAAGATGATGGTTGCCAATGCCGGTTTCGTTAATGGTAAGAAGATTTTATAAAAGATTTGGAATTCACTTGCACCGTCGATCTTCGCCGATTCTTCGAGTGAAGGCGGAATCTCACGGAAAAAGTTCATTAAAATCACGACATCATAATAGCTGAACAAAGCTGGAATAATGTAGACCCAGAAAGAATCCAGTAATCCTAGCGAGCGAATCAGCAAGTACGTTGGAATCATCCCACCACTGAAGTACATGGTGATGACCCCCATCGTTGTATAAATGTTGCGGCCAACCAAGCGTGATTTACTCAATCCGTAAGCCACGATCGCACAAAACAAGGTATGGGTTGCAGCCCCAAGAACCGTTTTTAACACTGAGATCAAGAAGGCACGGGGGATACTTGCGTCGGAAAAAACTTTCCGATAGTTTTCCCAGGTAAAGCCTTTGGGCCATAACACGAGGCCGTTGCCCGCTAATCCAGAACTAGAAGACACGGAGGAAACCAAGATATTCCAAATCGGTACAATGATCATTAACGAGAATAAAATCAAGATCACGGTATTGAAGAAGTAAAACCACGTGTTTTCTTTTGCTTTTCTTTTGATCATGTTTTTTCCTCCTATAAGATAACTGAATTGCCGTTGTTCAACTTGCGGGTCACTCGATCCGTGATCACCAATAAGATGACGGAAATGACCGCGATCCCCAAGCCGACAGCAGTTGCATAAGAGAAATCACCTTGCGTCAACCCCATTTTATAAACAAAGGAGTTGATAACTTCTGAACGGTTTTGGTTCTGTGAATTCATCAAAACTAATGTTTGATCTAGGTTTGACCCTAAGATACCGCTCACATTCAGAATCAAGTTTAAGGAGATGATCGGTGTCAGTAATGGCAATGTGATCGAACGAATCTGTCTTAGCTTGCTGGCACCATCGATTCGTGCGGCTTCATAAAACGTTGGATCGATCCGCGACATACCTGCCAAGTAAAGAATCGTTCCCCAGCCGACTTCTTTCCATAGATCAGAAAGGACCGCGATCCACCAATATTTGCTTGGATCCAATAGATGATTGACCCCTTTGTCCATCAATCCTACGGACATCAACACTTGGTTGATAAAGCCGTTCGTTGACAGCCAAGAGATCATCATCCCACCTAGCACGATCCATGAGAAAAAATGGGGAATGTATGAAACCGTTTGAATAAATTTCTTCAAGCGGCCATCTTGCATTTCAAAAATCATAATGGCTAACACAATCGGGATCGCAAAACCTAATCCTAATTTCAATAAGCTGATGGCTAACGTATTTCTAACTGCTTCCCAGAAAAAACTGTCATTCATAATGATACGGAAATTCTCTAACCCAACCCATGGTGCTGATGAAATCGTGTCAATCACCGTATAGTTTTTGAAAGCGATTATAATTCCGTAGATCGGAATATAATTAAATACGATCATAAATGCCACGCCGGGAAAAACCATCCAGTGAAGCTGCCGTTGACTATAAAACTTTTGCAGTTTACTCATACACAAAATCTCCTTCTTTCTATCCTCACAACACTACGTATATCTCCACATTTTGGTGAAACGTTTCTACAAAAGATTATATCCGCTGCCATTCGAAAATGCAAGCCTTTCCAATTATTTTTTTCAGGTTTTCTTTTTTCACAAATTTCGTTGAGTTCCTCACAAACACAAAAGCTATTATATCAACATTTTCATAAGAAATCATTTTTCCAAACACTTCCGTTTAATCAAATTTCACAAATAATGTATTTTTTCAACATCTATTGATTCTCAGAAATTATTAAAAAATAAAAAGAAACGTTTCACCAAAAGCACAAAAAAGCAGCAATCATCGTTGATTGCTGCTTCGTTCTAATCACTTCTTTGGGGATAGCCAAAATGGTCATAGGCTAACGGTGTTGCGATCCGCCCACGCGAGGTACGTTTCAAAAATCCTTTTTGGATCAAAAACGGTTCGTACATATCTTCCACTGTTTCAGTTTCTTCCCCGATATTGACAGCGATCGTACTTAATCCCACCGGGCCGCCTTGGTACAATTCGATCATCGTGCGGATCAATTTCTGATCGATATAATCCAAGCCAGCATGATCGACTGCCAAAAGTGCCAATGCCTGGTCAGCAACGGTGCGATCGATCAACCCATCTGCTTGCACTTGCGCATAATCGCGAACTCGTTTAAGCAAACGGTTGGCGATCCGCGGGGTGCCTCGTGACCGACGGGCGATTTCGATCGCCCCTTCTTCCACGATATCCGTTTCAAAGATGGACGCAGTCCGCTGCACGATCTCTTTTAAATCATGGTCTTCATAATATTGCATATGAGAAATGATCCCGAAACGATCCCGTAGTGGCGCCGAGAGCATCCCCGCCCGCGTCGTTGCGCCGACTAAGGTAAATGGCGGGAGCGGAAAATGAACTGGGTGAGCCGTTGTCCCTTGCCCCACCATGATATCCACATAAAAATCTTCCATTGCCGAATAAAGCATTTCTTCGGCGACACGAGGCAAGCGATGGATCTCATCGATAAACAGAACATCCCCCGGCTGCAGCTCATTCAAGATCGCAATCAAATCCCCTGGTTTTTCGATCGCAGGACCGCTGGTCGTCTTGATTTGCACCTGCATCTCGTTGGCGATCACCATTGCCATCGTCGTTTTCCCTAAGCCTGGCGGACCATATAAGAGGACATGATCCAACGCTTCTTCTCGATTTTTCGCCGCTTGGATATAAATCGAAAGCTCCTGCTTGACTTTGTCTTGTCCGATATATTGGGCAAGGGTTTGCGGACGCAAGGATTTTTCGATGATCTCTTCTTGTTCAGTACTTTCTGGCGAAACAATTCGTTCATCCATCGTCTACTTGCTCCTTACTTTTTCATCATCAATCGGAGAGCTTCCCGCAAGTACTCATCCGTCGATTTTGTCGTATTCGCCGCTAATTGTTTTTCGGCTTTCTTGACTTCTTTTTCGCTATAACCCAATGCTTTCAAGGCTTCCATCGCTTCATCTAAAGCAGTCGTTGCCACGCTTAGAGGAACGATCGCTTCTTCTCCAACCAGTTCAGCCACTTTGCCTTTCAAGTCTAGGATCATTTGCTGCGCCGTCTTTTTACCGACACCTGGGAACTTAGTCAAATAGTTGACGTCCCCATTTTCGACTGCCGTGATCAACCCTGTATGGTCTTCATTGGCCATGATTGCTAACGCACTCTTTGGTCCAATACCTGAGACACTGATCAATTTTAAAAACAACTGCTTGCCTTCGATCGTGGCAAAGCCGTAGAGACTATGAGCATCTTCACGAATCACTTGGTGCAGATAGATTTTTACTTCTTGGTTTAACTTGCCGCTAAATGAATACGGATTGCCAAAAGCGATCTGATAGCCGATGCCATGGGTCTCAACGACGATATACGCCGGAAAGATATCCGTTACTTTCCCTATGATATATTCGTACATGTGCTTTCCTTTCTGTACATATGTTCCCTTTATTGTAGCACAGACGAGAGGGCAAAAAAAGGACTGTGAACGAAGGAAAAGGTTTAGCAGGAAACAAACGGAGGAAAAACCGTTGTTTCAGTCGCATTTTTTCAAACGAGACATGCTGCTGAATCTTTTTTTCGCACACAGTTCCTAATACTTACTCAACGAGTGATTTGAATTCGCCATAGCCTTTTTCATCCATTTCTGCTAAAGGGATGAACTTCAATGCTGCCGAGTTGATACAATAGCGCAAACCGCCTTTGTCTTGAGGACCGTCTGAAAAAACATGTCCTAAATGAGAGTCAGCTTCTTTGCTGCGGACTTCTACCCGATGCATACCGTGAGAAAAATCGGCTTTTTCTTGAATATCTTGGCGACTGATCGGCTTCGAAAAGGAAGGCCAGCCACAACCGGCGTCATATTTATCAGTAGAAGCAAACAATGGTTCTCCGTTGACGATATCAACATAGATCCCTTTTTCATAAAAATCATCATACTCGCCAGTAAAGGGGCGTTCGGTTGCATTTTCTTGGGTCACCGCATATTCGATCGGTGACAATTTTTCTTTTAATTCTTTTTTATCTGTCATTTTTTCACCTGCTTTTCCTCTAGACTCATCCTGTATGCTCTATCATGCCTTTTTTCTTAGCGAATGTAAAATGACTTGCTCAAATTATTTAAGGGTTTTGCAGCTTTTCCCAACGAGTCGTTGGTTCCGCAAAATGGTAAAACTGCGGTTGGTCTTTTGTATAGATTTCTTCGGTTAAGACAGCTTCTGGCAAGTTGCCAAATAACCCGGCCGCAAAAAAATAGGTGTGTGCTTCTTTGAGGTAAAAGAACAGACTCGAGCCGCATTGACTGCAAAATCCTCGCTGTGCCCACTTAGAAGAATCATAACGTCGCAGCCACTTCGCTCCTTGAAGAGCCATCTGGTTCTCAGAACATGGCGCAAGAGCAAACATCGGTCCGCCGTGAAATTTCTGGCAGAGACTACAATGACAAACCGTGATTACTTTCGCAACTCCAGTCAAGTCAATCGTGACTTTGCCGCAAAGACAACTACCAGAAACATCCATCCTTATTCCTCCTCCATAAACTCTTGCAACAACTGATAGACCGTAGTGACAGGAAACCCTACAATTGTATAAAAATCGCCGTTTATCGATGAGACAAATACTTTGGCCGCCCCTTGGATCCCATAGGCGCCCGCTTTGTCTTGGTGCTCATCTAAGGCAAGATACTTGTCGATCTCTTGATCGGTCAAGGAACGAAACACAACTTCCGCCGAAACCACTGCTTGGCGCAGCTGTTCGCCTTTTTGCAAAACGACGGCGGTATGCACCCAATGGGCACGTCCGCTCATTTTTCGCAACATCGACCGAGCATCTTCACGGTCGGCTGGCTTTCCTAAGATTTCTTCATCCACCACGACCGTGGTATCGCTCGCGATCACCAGATCTTCAGGATATGCTTGCGTAATAGCCGCCGCTTTTTCTGCTGCCATCCGTTGGACATAAGGGATCGCCGCTTCGTTTGGTCGGACCGACTCGTCGATATCCGCTGGTATGACCGCAAATTCTGGGACTAATTCTGCTAATAATTCTTTGCGCCGCGGCGACTGTGAAGCCAAAATAATCATTCCATGCCACTCCTTGCTCGATGAGGATCTTGAATCCGTTTGAACATCCGCTCCATGTCGCTGTTGGTGAAATGGATCAGCACCGGGCGACCATGGGGACAGTTGAAGGGATTCTCGCATTTCGCTAAATCTTGCAACAAGATCCGGGCTTGCGCTTCATTCAAATAGTGATTGGCTTTGATGGATCGTTTGCAGCTCATCATGATCGCGGTTGCTTCACGAAACTTTTTGACACTGACACTTCCTGTGGTCAGTAACATGTCGATCATTTCGCGGATGATGGCTTCTTCTTCACCGCTAGGGTACCACGTCGGGTGCGCCCGGACGATGAAACTATTGTTTCCAAAAGATTCCAGATGGATCCCGACTTCTGCCAGCTTGTCACTTTGTTCCTGCAATTGCAGCGCATCGCTGTTGGGATAATCCAAAACGATCGGCACTAACAATTCTTGCAGGTCATTGGTCACTTCGCCGATTTTTTCGCGGTAATACTCATATTTGATTCGTTCCTGTGCCGCATGCTGGTCGACGATATATAGCCCCGCCTCACTTTGGGCAAACAAATAGGTCCCATGCATCTGCCCAAAATAATCCAATTGGGGAAAACGCTCCTTCGCTGGTTCTTCTTCCAGTAACCGTTCGACCGTTTTCAGGTAGTTGCGGTCATCCCCATGCATTTCAGGGTGCAGAGTCGCTTGATTTTGCAGATCTTGCGCCGTAAGCTCTGGCGTCTCTTCCGAGAGAAAGGCTGGCGCTTCTGGCAGCGGCGCTTTTGTTTCCGTCTGGTCTTCCACAAATGGTTTTCGGACAGGCTTATTTGGCAGCGTCTCTTCCAAACTGCGAAAGGTTTCCTCGGTTTCTTCCAACAGGTTTTCGCTAGATTCCTGTGGCATTTCTGGAAGTTTTCCACCTTCCTCCACAGGTTTTTCCACAGAGTTATCCACAGTCTGTTGATAAGTACTGCCCTGAACCTCAAATTTCCCGGTTTCCCGATTATAAGACAAACCAGAAGTCGAATTTCCTGCTGACTCCAGTTCCAAGCCAAGCTGCTGGGCTTTTGGCTGATCGGCAACTTTTTTCTTAAACCGCAGATTGTCAGCCGCGTTAGGAATCAAATTAATTTCCCGCAGCGCCTCATTGATGGCTTTACTGATTAGCTTGGTCAGTTCTTCTTCTTTTGACAAGCGAACTTCTTGCTTAGTCGGATGAACGTTGACATCGACTAATAAGGGGTCCATTTTGATTTCAAGGACAGCTAATGGAAAACGACCGACCATCAATTTTGATCCGTAACCAGCAACGATCGCTTTATTCAAAGCGAAGTTGCGAATATAACGACCATTGATGATCGTGGATAAATAGTTGCGGCTGGCTCGGGTAACTTCTGGCAGTGACACAAAGCCAGTGACTTTAAAGTCGAGATCCTCAGTATCGATTGCAATCATTTTTTTGGCCGTTTCCACTCCGTAGATCCCGGCGATGGTTTGTTTTAACTGCCCACTTCCAGTGGTGCTCAGCATCTTATTGCCTTCATGAACGAGGCGAAAAGCCACTTCTGGATGGCTCAGGGCGATCCGATTGACGATATCGCCGATGTTCGCAAGTTCCGTTTGCAGCGTCTTGACATATTTCAAACGTGCCGGTGTATTGTAAAAGAGGTTTTCGACAGTGATCTTGGTTCCTTGTCGCAAGTTGGCAGGCAGATGCTCTTCAACAGCGCCGCCTTTTAAGCGCACAAAGGAGCCTTGTTGGGCACCTTTGACTGCCGTTTCAATCGAGAGGATCGAAACCGAAGCGATACTAGGCAAAGCTTCCCCGCGAAACCCGAGGGTACGTATTCGAAACAAGTCATCTCGATTGTGGATTTTACTGGTGGCGTGGCGTTTAAAGGCAGTCAAGACATCCTCTTCTGCAATTCCTTCGCCATTATCGATGACTTGGATTTTACGCAAGCCTGCTTCTTCAATAAAAATATCGATTTGGGTACTGCCGGCATCCACGGCATTTTCAACTAATTCTTTGACGACAGAAGCCGGTCGCTCAACAACTTCTCCTGCCGCGATTTGGTTCGCCAGACGTTCGGATAGCTCTTGGATCTTTCCCATCTGCTGACCTTCTTTCTAAATTCGTTTTTGCAGCTCGTACAATGTATTCAGAGCATCCATCGGGGTCATTTCCAACAGATTCAATTTCTTCAATTGATCGATGACGCCGATTTCTTCCGTAGATACTTCACTAAACAACGACAACTGCTGACTTTCTTCGACGACTGGTTTTGGCTGTACCGTCGGTTCATGTTCTTCCAGCGCTTTCAGGATCGTCGCTGCGCGCTGTAAGAGTGCACTTGGCAGTCCAGCGATTTTGGCTACATGGATCCCATAGCTTTTATCTGCGGGTCCTTCCATCATCTTATGCAAAAAGACAACTTCGCCTTCTTTTTCAACGGCACCGACATGGACATTGCGTAAGTGTGCCAATTCCTCATCTAAAACCGTCAGCTCATGATAATGGGTGGAGAAAAGTGTTTTGGCATGAACTTCTTTGTGGATATATTCAATGATGGCTTGTGCCAATGCCATCCCATCATAGGTCGCAGTCCCACGCCCTAACTCATCAAACAAAATCAAGCTGTTAGGCGTTGCATGACGCAGCGCTTGGTTGGCTTCCATCATCTCCACCATAAACGTGCTTTGACCGGCGATCAGGTCATCGCTGGCACCGATGCGAGTAAAGATCCGATCAAAAATCGGCATCTCTGCAGATTGTGCGGGTACGAAACAGCCGATCTGCGCCATAATGACTAGCAAGGCAAACTGCCGCATGTACGTACTTTTCCCAGACATATTTGGGCCTGTGATCAACAGGATCTCTGTTTCTTCATCCATCACGATACTATTTGGAATGTACTCTTGGTGACCAAGGACTTTTTCCACTACAGGATGACGGCCATCGATGATCGATACTGCTCGTTTTTTCGCTACTGTCGGCCGCACGTATTGGTAGCGTTCCGAAACCGTGGCGAAACTTTGTAAGACATCGACTGCACTGACAGCTTTGGCTAACTTTTGTAGACGTGTGATACTCTTTTTCACTTCTTCACGAACATCAAGAAAGAGGCGATATTCCAAATCCACCGATTTTTCTTCGGCTTCTAAAATCAAAGTCTCCAGTTTTTTCAACTCGGGTGAAATAAAGCGTTCCGCATTGGCTAAGGTTTGCTTGCGCTCGTAGCGAGAGGTATCTAAATTCACTAGATTGGCTTTCGTGATCTCAATGTAATAGCCAAAGACGCGGTTGAACCCAACTTTCAGGTTTTTGACCCCCGTCGCTTGACGTTCGTTGGCTTCTAATTCCGCCAACCATTGCTTGCCGTTACGCATCGCCGTACGGTATTCATCTAATTGTTGATGGAACCCGTCTTTGATGATGTTGCCTTCTGTGATCTGCAACGGGGCATCTTCATCGATCGCCGCTTCGATCAGTGCAACCAAATCATCTAAGGGCGTTAATTCCAGCAGCAAGTCATTCCACTCGCCACGGTTGATTCCCTGCAGCAATTGCGCGATCAAAGGCACTTGCTCCAAAGAAGATTTCAACTGCAGCAAATCGCGGCCATTGACATTTCCGAAGGCGACCCGTCCGACTAGGCGTTCCATGTCATAGACTTTCGTCAACGCTTCTTGCAGATCTGCTCGCTCAAAGAAACTGTCCAGTAACGATTGGACCATTTCTTGGCGGGCAGTGATTTTCTTTGGCTGGATCAAGGGACGATCCAACCATTGCTTTAACAAACGTCCCCCCATTGCGGTCTTTGTCTCGTCCAGCAACCACAAAAGAGTCCCTTGTTTTTTTCCGGTTCGAATCGACTGCGTCAATTCTAAGTTGAATTTGGAATAATGATCCATTTTCAAGGCATGATCCGGCTGATATTCCACGGCTTGCTGAATGTGGGCTAAACTGCGTTTTTGGGTAATCGCCAAATAACTTAGCAATTTCCCTGTGACTACTTTTTCTAACCCTTGGGAGAGAGGTTCCGTTAAAAATTGAAATTCGGCATTTTCTTCCAACGTTTCTTGCTTAGAAAACACGACATTCAAGCGATTGGTCAGCATCGTTTGCAATGATTCAGGAATCTCGCTGCACAAAACGACTTCTTTCGTTTGCAGAGCGGCGGCCTCATTGACGACGGCTTCTTCATCTTCCAATTGCGCTGCTTTTAATTCACCGGTACTTAGATCGACATAGGCAAAGCCAAAACGCTCCCCTTGCTGCAAAACAGCTGTTAAAAAGTTGTTTTCTTTGGCGGATAGGCCTTTACTGTCCATCACCGTTCCCGGCGTGATCAGTTGAACGACTTCGCGTTTGACCATTCCTTTGGTGGTTTTTGGGTCTTCCACTTGCTCACAAATCGCTACTTTGTAGCCTTGCTCGATCAAGGTGTCGATGTAATTGCTGGCGGCGTGGTAAGGCACCCCACACATAGGGATCGGTTCCTCCGCATTTTTGTTGCGGCTGGTTAACGTCAGTTCTAAAATTTGTGCTGCCTTGACAGCATCCTCATTAAATAATTCATAGAAATCCCCTAAACGATAGAATAAAAAAGCATCTTGGTACTGAGCCTTGATGCTTAAATACTGTTCCATCATCGGGGTATTTTTAGTTTTTTGAGGCATTGGTTTCATCCTCCTCGATGGCTTTATTCATTTTCTTTTGGATCTCCGTCGTGACATATTGCAGCAATTCATCTGCTTGCAGTAACGCTTGGCGATAAGCAACCACTAAGGGGTGCTGCTCGTATTCGTTTGTCAATGACGCATAACGCTGCTCCGCAGCTTTTTTTGCTTCGGGTTTCTCATAATGCTCAAATTGAACGATTTCTTTTTGCGCTTGCTTCAGCGCTTCTTCCAACTCCAGTAGCCCTTGGTTTTGCAAGGCTCGTACTTGAATTTCTTGAAATTCTTGAACGATCGGATGATTAGACAAAAGCTTTTGCAAAGCAGCCAACTCTTGGGCAACGTTTGATTCTTTGGTTAATTGCTCTTCCATGCTTCTCCTATTCTGTAAACGGGCGATCTTCACTGATTTGGATCGGACGGATCGATTTTGCTTTACCAGTGGCTTCATCAATCTCAAGCAAGCAAGCCGACAAAATACTGCGGCCTTTTTCAATCACTTCAAACCGTTGCGGCAACGCCGTCAAAAATTTTTCAATGACTGGTTCGCGTTTCATTCCCAAAATCCCATCATAAGGACCAGTCATGCCGACATCTGACAAATAAGCCGTTCCTTGGGGCAAAATCCGCGCATCGTTGGTCTGTACGTGGGTATGCGTGCCGACGACTGCCGAAACTCGGCCATCCAAATACCAGCCCATCGCTTGTTTTTCGCTAGTAGTCTCCCCATGAAAATCCACAAAGATAAACGGTGTACGTTTGCGGGCAATCGCAACCAATTCATCCATTTTGCGAAACGGATCATCAAGGTCTACCATGAACGAGCGAGCTTGCATGTTGATCACCGCCAACTCAATGGTGTTGACTTTCACAAACACCATGCCGACCCCCGGTGTTCCCTCTGGAAAATTGGCTGGACGAATCATTTTCTTCGCATCGCCAATAAATTCAAAAATGTCACGGTTGTCCCATGTATGATTGCCTAATGTCACGACATCGACACCATCTTGCAAAAATTTCTTATAAATTTTACCCGTGATCCCACGACCCGCCGCCGCATTCTCGCCGTTCGCGATCGTCACCTGTGGTCGATACGCCTTCTTTAATTTGGGAAGGTACTCCGTGATTGTTTCTCTTCCTAATGAACCAACTACATCTCCAATGAATAATACCCGCACACATTTTTCCTCTTCTCTTTTAGCTTCTTTTCTATTATAAGGGTTTTGGTCCAGAAAAAAAAGGTTCTTTCACTTGCTGTTCTTCCTTGCAGCAAAACAAAAAAACACGCTAGACTTTTTCGCTTTAGTCTAGCGTGTTGCCGCGTTCTCTAGGAAACGGTAGTGTCTTCTTTCCCGACATGTTCCACGATCGCCACGATCAAATCACGGGCTTTTTCCATCGCTTCCACGGTAATAAATTCATACTGGCCATGGAAGTTTTCACCGCCGACAAATAAGTTCGGTGTTGGAATGCCTTTATAGGTGATTTTCGAGCCATCGGTCCCGCCACGAAACGGCGCTTCGATCGGTGTCACACCAATCGCTTGCATCCCTGCTCGGGCAGCTTCGATACTGCGGGGATCTTTCTTGATCAAATCCCCCATATTGTAATATTGGTCATACAGCGTATAGGTGATGCGTTCTTGCCCATAGGCTGTGTTCAATTCGTCAATGATCCCCACGATGTTAGCTTTTCGCTGTTCAAAAAGCATATGATCGTGATCACGAATGATATAAGAAACTTCTGCTCGACCAATATGTCCCGTCAAATTGTGCAGTAGGTAAAAACCTTCATACCCGCGGGTGCGTTCAGGAACTTCCTCTGCTGGTAAGGCATCGTCGATTTGATGCGCGATTTTCAAGGCGTTGACCAAACGACCGTAAGCAGTTCCAGGATGCACACTCGTACCATCAATCGTTATATCAATACGAGCAGCATTAAAGGTTTCATATTCCATATGCCCCACACGACCACTGTCCATCGTGTAAGCAAATGCCACTGGAAAATCCGCCGCATCAAAGCGATCAGCGCCAGTCCCGATCTCTTCGTCAGGCCCAAAAGCGACCCAGACATCGCCACGTTTATGCGCATCCATCGTTTGTAAGATCCGCAGCGCGTCAATGATCTCTGCGATACCAGCTTTATCATCTGCACCCAGCAGGGTCGTTCCATCCGTTGTGATCAGCGTTTCGCCGACATAGTCTTTGAGATTAGGAAATTCAGCAGTTGTCATATAAATGGCTTTTTCTTTATTTAAACAAACATCCTTGCCATCGTAATTTTCATGGATCTGCGGCTGAATATTTTCAGCTTCGAAATCTGCCGTGTCTACATGGGCAATAAAGCCAATCGCCGTTTTTTCAGGATTACCAGGTAGACGTCCGATCACAAAACTATTCTTTTCATAGTAAGCAACATCCGCTACCCCCATCTCGATCAACTGATCTTTCAATAAAAGATCCAACTCAACTTGTCCCGGTGTCGTTGGGATGGTCTGACTCGTCGCATCTGAGCGAGTATTCATTTTTGCATAGGTCAAAAAATCCTTTAAGATTGCTTTCAATTCTGCACGTCCTTTTTCTTCAATTCTTCTACTATCTTTATAACGACAAGGGACGATTGTCCGTTTCGTGGATCACTTGTCGAAAATCAGCAAAGCCAGCTGCTAACCCCCGCAACAAGATTTCTGCCGTTCCCATATTGGTAGCTAAAGGAATCTCGTACACGTCTGACAAGCGAATCAATGCCGTTACATCTGGTTCATGGGGTTGTGCGGCTAAAGGATCGCGCAAAAAGATCACCATGTCCAAGTCATCTTGCGAAATCATGGCGCCAATTTGCTGATCTCCTCCCAGCGGCCCTGATTTGTAGCGGTGGACAGGCAACTGGGTTGCTTCTTCGATCCTCTTCCCCGTAGTTCCTGTTGCGAAAAGTTCATGCTGCGCTAAAATTTCTCGATAGGCAGTCACTAATTTTACCATTACATCTTTTTTTCGATCATGAGCAATCAATGCGATTTTCATTTGCTGCATTCCCCCTTTTTTCTATTGTACCAATTTATTTTCTTTGCGACCGAGAAAAAACAAAAAAACATAGCACAGATGCCGTAAACCGACTGTGCTATGTCTAAAGGATTCCTTTTTAAATCAGTTGTAATTCTTTCAAGGCTAACCAGATGCCATCTTCATCATTGCTAGCGGTCACCATATCTGCGACTTGTTGGATCTCAGGGACCGCATTGCCCATTGCCACACCGACACCTGCGGCAGTCAGCATTTCACGATCATTTTGGCCATCACCAAAACAGATCACATCTTCTTGCGCTATCCCTAATTGTTCCGCGACGCACAGGATCGTTGCTGCTTTGGAGCCTTCTTTTGGAACGACATCCACACTGTTTTCATGCCAACGCACAAAACGCAGTTTGCTGTATTTCTCGTCAAAGAAATGCTCATACTCTTTTCCGTAAAAAGCCAATGCTTGATAGACTTCTTTTTCTTCGGGAAAATCCATGTCCAACTCAGGAAGTTGGGCACCAAAAGAATGCATCGCTGCTTCCATTTTAGCAATATCCAAAGAAGACGCTCGTTTCGCTGTATCCATCCCGACAAATGCCGTGTCGATCCCAAGCTCTTGGGCTTCTGCCACGAAAGCAGCCAATTGCGTTTCATCGAGTAAGTTTTTATACACCTGCTGATGCGAAAGAAAAGCAGCTGCGCCATTACATAAAATGTAATTATCAAAGGACAACGAACGAATAATATCTTGAGCGTGGAAACGACTGCGTCCAGTGGCAACGGTCACGAAATGGCCAGCATCTCGTAAAAGATCAAGGGCTTTTAGCGTACTGTCTAGTGGCTGTTTGTTCGAGTCAAGCAAGGTTCCATCAATATCAAAGGCAAAGAATTTCCGATTCATAAAAGGTTAAGGCTCGCTTTCTATTAAGAAGTAACTAAGATTTTGGTCTTGGTTGCGGTCATTTTTACAAAAAACAGCAAGAAAAACCGTACATACTTATTCTTAACATAAATAGGCGCTGATTTCAACGCTCCGTTAAGGGATGATGGCTTCTTCCTGGAGAAATGTTAGAGAAAAGAAAAAAAAAGAAGCATCGCTGCTTCTTTTGGTAGGTTCTAATTAGTCGACATAGGTCGATTTTGAGTTGTTCAACCATGCATAGCCCAGCCCCATGACCAAGCCACCGCCGATATAGTTACCGATAAAGGCAAAAACTAAATTATGGATCACACTACCGACAGTCATACCTGCCAAGTGTCCGCCTGAAGCCCAGAAAGCTAAGGTAAACGCTGGGAAGTTAGCAATAACGTGTTCGAATCCTAAGAAAGCAAAGATGAAGATGATGAAAATGATTGCTGCAACTTTTCCGGCATCGTCTTTCATCCGCATGCTTACTAGCACAGCTGTGTTTACAACGATATTGGCGAACATCGCTTCTACTAAAATTTGGATGGTCGATTTTTCTAATTTCGCAGTGATCGAGGTCAGCATAAAGTTGTCTGCGGTCAGCCCTTGAAAAGGACCTGTCAGTGCAACGATTGAGCCGAAGATCACCCCGCCGATCAAGTTGAACAAGACACACGTAAGCAAAATTTTCAATGCCAAAGGAATACTTAGACGTTTACGGTAAACCCCAACAGTCATATACAACATATTTGATGTTCCTAATTCTGCGTTCATATAAAGAATCATGACTAAAGACCAGCTAAACATAAATGCATATAGAATTTTCCCTAACCCGTGAACCATCGATTCACCTTTCATAGCGATCGCAAAAGCAATAGCTGTTCCGAGGGTCAAGAATAAACAAGCCATCATCGCACGTACAGCGTAACGCAAATAACTACTCTTGATCAGATCGATTTTCTTTTCTATGGAAGAATCGATCTTCTCAAATAATGGGGATACTGGATTCATTTTTTCTACTCCTTTTATGAATAATTTCACTTCGTTATCATTTGCACAATACTTTCATATTCTAATGACGAAAAGCTGTTTTGTAAAGAGATATTTGAAAATATAAGTAATTAATGAAAAATTTCAAGATTTGTTTTCATCAAATCCAAAGCCAGCTCCATCTTGACTTTTGCCCCTAGTTTGTCGTATACTATTCCTTGTGTAAAATAATGCAGCAGGAAAATAACAGCTCGTCACCAGTTCGTTGCCCCTCGGGTGCAATTGCGTAACCGCGGCTGCAAAGGTGAAGATTGAAGAACGAACTGCACGAATGTGAGTTTTTCAACGGATTATTTTACTCCAAACTATTTTATTGGAGGAACTAAATTATGTCTCGTTATACAGGACCATCATGGAAAATTTCTCGTCGTTTAGGAATTTCTTTATCAGAAACTGGAAAAGAATTGGCACGTCGCCCTTACGCTCCAGGACAACACGGACCAAACAGCCGTGGCAAAAAATCAGAATACGGCATGCAATTAACTGAAAAACAAAAATTGCGTCATATGTATGGCATGAACGAACGTCAATTCCGTACATTGTTTATCAAAGCAAGCAAAATCAAAGAAGGTAAACACGGTGTTAACTTCATGATCTTGCTAGAACAACGTTTAGATAACGTTGTTTACCGTCTAGGTTTAGCAACTACTCGTCGTCAAGCACGTCAATTAGTAAACCACGGTCACGTTTTAGTTGATGGCAAACGCGTTGATATCCCTTCATACCACGTTGAAGTTGGACAAGTCATCAGCGTTCGTGAAAAATCACAAAACATCTCAACAATCAAAGAAGCAGTTGAAGCAACAGCTGGCCGCGCGTCATTTGTAAGCTTTGATAGCGAAAAATTAGAAGGTTCATTAACTCGTTTACCTGAGCGTGATGAATTGTCTGCAGAAGTTGACGAAGCACTAGTCGTTGAATTCTACAACCAAAAACTTTAAGATTTCAACCGACACGATTCCTTTTTGGAATCGTGTTTTTTTGCGGAATCAACGGATTTACTGATCCTCTTAAGAAGACCCTTGAAAAAATACCAAAAAAACCGACAATGATACATCGCTGTATTCATTTGCCGGTTTTGTTCCTATTATTAGATAAAGTTCGCAACAGATTCGCCTTCTTCTTGCTTTTGGCGATAATTAAACATGAGCAGCTCTGTTTGGCGTCGTTTGAAAATGATCTTTCGTAAGTTTCGTGGCACGAATTTACGAATGTCTTCTTCATTGTACCCCACTTGGAGCTTGTTCTCATCTAAGATAATTGGCCGTTTCAATAAGTTCGGGTATTGTTCGATCAATGAAAGTAGCTCTTCTAGCTTCAACTCTTCTAAATCGATGTCTAACTTTTGGTACACTTTCGAACGAGTAGATATAATGTCTTCCGTTCCATTTTTTGTTAAAGAAAGAATCTCCATTAGTTCATCACTATTTAATGGATCGCTAAAAATGTTTCTCTCTTTAAATGGCAGTTCATTTTCGGTCAACCATGCACGGGCTTTACGACATGACGTACAGCTGGGTGTTGTATATAGTGATATCATTTGTTTATTCTTCCTTTCTCTTTGATGTACTTCGATTTTTTGCGTGGTGCTCAACCTTCGATTTGATCGATCGTTTCCTGTTTGACGATATCGGCGATTCGAATATTGATCTCTTTAACTTTTAAAGAAGTCAAGCGACTGATTTCTTCTAAAACCACTTCTTGGACTTGCGCAAAGAGTTTAGGGATATCTTTGCCGTAAGCCACGATTACTTCCAAATCAACTGCAACCTCTTCTTTGCCAACTTCCACATCGATGCCAGAAGCGACTTGCGGCTGTTCTTCAAGGTTTTCGGTCATATCTGAAAGAAATCTGCCATTTACACTAATCAAGCCATCAATTGACTGCAAAGCGACACCAACAATTGTTTCAATGACTTTTTCTTCAAAGGACAGTGGACTTGCTTGCGCTGCTTCATTAGACACATTCGTTGTTTGCTGATCGTCAGTCATTTTTCACACTCCTTGGTTAAATAAGAAAGGATACTAGAGACATCGCAAAGTCGCATACACGACCTTGTCTAAAGTGGATATTCCTCTTGGGAATTTTTTTCCCTACCTTTCTAGCATAAATTCTTTTTGTTTTTTTTACAAAGAAAAACACTTGTTTTCGGAATAAATTTATCGTGCAAGATAAAATGAATGCGCTAAAAAAATCTCAAAGCATAATTTTCCTGAAATGATTCGTTTTTCTTGACAAAAAAAAGAAAGCAGCTACACTGCTCTCTTTTATTCTTTGTTATTTTGACAAGGCATCTAATGGATCAATCAGTTGATGCCGGGCTAAACTAGGTGAAAGACTAACTTCAAAATGCAAGTGAGGACCTGTACTGTTCCCCGTACTTCCCATGGAAGCAATCACTTCGCCTTGTTCGACCGTTTGACCGACTTCCACTAAATTGCGATGATTGTGCGCATACAATGTCGTCAGCCCATCTTTGTGCTCGATAGCAACATAATTCCCCCATGAAGAATGATACTCTGAGCGGATCACCGTTCCTGAAAGACTAGCCATGATCGGCGTTCCTTGTGGGGCGGCGAAGTCCACTCCACGATGAAACCCATTGCCTCGTGGACCAAAGACAGAAGAGACAACTGGATTGCTGACAGGATAGATCATCTGTTCGCTGCCTGTCGGTAATTCTGGTTTCTCTTTGTCATAACTCGTCAGAGCATATGCTTCGATCAGCGCATTTAGCTTCTCATTGTATTGTGTATCTGATGCATAACGCCCGGTCAGATATTCCGTGGCATCTTCATAAGACTCCGTTTCTGATTTCCAAACACCTTTATAAAAATTCGGATTGTGGTCCAATCCTTCTTTCAACAATTTCGCATAATCTTTCAAAGAAGATTCGATACTGTCATATTGGCGAAACGTGGCATGAACTGTGTATAAATTACCGGAACCATCGTCTTCTTGCGTTTGGAAGGAAATCCCATTCCCTTCATAAAGTCCCTTAATACCAAATAGGTTATAAAAAGGCTCCTGGCTCAGACGACTTCTTCCGCTACCAGACTCTAAAATCGCTTGTGCAATCATGACCGATGCGTAAAGATCTTCTTCTTGTCCAACTTTACGAGCATCTTCTCCAATCTCCATAATAAAGTCCCACGTTTCTTTGACTGGCGTGACTTCAAATTTTGCTGGCTCATCTTCTTGCGGCGGCGTTACCGTCAACTCTGGTACGTTCGGTACTTCTTTGATGTCAGGCGAAGGCTGGCTTGGTGTTGATTCTTGCTCTGGATTTGGTGTTGTCTCTGGTTCTGGGTTTGGTGCTGGTTCTTCTGGTTCTGGCGCCGGCTCCGGTGTTGGTTCTGGTTCTGGCTCTGGATTCGGCTCTGGATCAGGATTTGGTGCCGGTTCTTCTGGTGTTGGTTCTGGCGTCGGGGTTGGTTCCGGTTCTGGCAATGGTTCTGGTGTTGGCTGTTCAGGAACAGGTGTTGACTCTCCTGGAACTACTTCGCCGTTTTCTCCTGGTACCGTTGCGGCATCTTCAGGGACCAAGCCCATTGTTGGCCCGTTCACTCCCGGAATCGTTGACTCAGCTGTATTTTGACCAGCAGTAGACTCGCTCGTTAAAACAGCCGCAGCCGCTGATACTGGCAGCAATGTTGAAAATTGACTGGTAATAATGGCAATTGCCATCCATTTCTTTATTTTCATTCGTGAACTTTCCTCCTTTATTCCTCCCTCTATCATACAAAAAATGCAAGAAACTTTGTAATCAATTTTTGCATTCCTATATGAAAAAGGAGAAATACTTGATATTTTGCTACTCTTTCCTATCTTTAATTACGCACAAAAAGTTCCTCTTGCTTGCAAAAAAACAAAAAACAACGGTGCTTTTCTTCACCGTTGTTTTTATGCGAATGAGGGCTAAGAAATTCAGACGCTTCTTTTCGTTGATCGCTCAATGACGATGGGGTTTTGAGTAAGTGTCAGTTTCTTTTGATAAACTTGTAGTTGAATAGCTCTACCCTTTATTAGCGAAATTTTGATTGACTGATGGGTGACTGACACGTCAATCAAACATTGGTTATACGTAATTTTGAATGTATATTTTTTCCAGTCAACTGGAATTGTGGGGGCTAGTTTTATTCCTTCCCTATCAGTTCTCACGCCACCAAATCCATAGACAATATTCATCCAAGCTGCAGCAATCGAAGTCATATGCAATCCTTCACGAGTATTACGATTGAAATTATCCAGATCCATTCTAGTGGCAAATTCAAAAAAATGATATGCTTCATTTTCCATTCCCAATTCTGCCGCCAAAATAGAATGGATCGAAGGTGACAGCGAGGATTCGTGAATCGTCCTTGGTTCATAGTAATCATAGTTGATTTGCTTTTCCGCTTTCGGAAAAGATTGGTTATACAAGAAAAGAAACATTAAGACATCTGGTTGTTTGATCATATTGTTACGATAGATGCGATCATAGGACCAATGATCATAAAGCGGGAACTCTTCGATGGGAATCGAGCGGATATCCACATGAGGTAATTTGAAAAAACCATCATGTTGTTCAAACAAACCATACTCCGTTTTTAAAATAAGCATTTCTTTGCTACAAATTTGCCAGTAGCCAATCTCCTTTTCACTCAAACCATGCGCTGATAGAAGTGTACTATATCTAGTTTCATTACTCGTTTTCAATTTTTTCAATACCTCTACAGTATAATCGAATGTTCTTTTCGCCATATAATTTGTATACGTATTGTGGTTTACCATCATCTGAAATTCATCTGGTCCCATCACCCCAAAAAAGCCAAATTCACCTTCTGGAGACCAATCACCTCTAGAAGCCAAAAAGCGTGAAATTTCAATCAACATTTCGATCCCATGTCCATACAAAAATTCAGTATCTTTTGCTACCTGCATGTAGTGCCAGATGCCATATGCAACAGCGGTACTTGGCTGAAACTGAAGGCTTGCATGCTGCCAAAGATCGCTGGCTTCGTTCCCATTCAATGTAGCGATAGGGTAACAAGCTCCTTGGCAATCAAGCTGGCGTGCTCGTTTTTTGGCTTCCGGCAAAGTATGATAGCGAAATTCTAATAAATTTTTTGCTGCATCAAGATTTGTCAATAAGTAAAAAGGAAGGCAGGACGTTTCCGTATCCCAAAAAGCATGTCCACCGTATGCTTCACCAGTGAGCCCTTTCGCACCAATATTATGACTAGGATCTTGACCATGGTATGTTTGATGCAGCTGAAAGATGCAGTAGCGAATCCCCTGTTGATTAATTGGATCACCATCGATTTGGATGTCTTCCTTAGCCCAAACGTTTTGCCAATAGGTGCGACTCTTTCGTTCCATCTCACCAAAGGAAAGACTTTTTTCCAGATCGGTGAGACAATGTTGTTTTAGTTGATTTAAATCAAGTCCGGTTTTATCGGCAATATTTACAGCATTTCGGTTTACTTGAAAGTTCATCCCTTCTTCTAGTTTAACGTTAAACTTACGGCCGATAAATTTATCCCTTTCCACAAGTTGCGTGTCGAGGGACTCAGTGGCGGATAGAGAAAAGCCAGCATAAATTGTTTGCTTAGTACTTCTTGTTTCTGCTGCTAAAAAAGCATGCCTATTTGAAGATTCTTTTTCTCGTTCCACCCAAAAATTTTGACCTTCAGATAGATGGCTCGTGGCAAAGTCAATCCCCATCAAAATTGAGATGGATGGACTACCTTCAATAACTTTTAACGAGATCTGCTGATACCCTAATGATACCGTTGCTCTATCTAGTGAACGTTCAAAAGTCACCTTTAATTTGATATCCTTCTCAGGTTTCCAATAAAAACTACGAGTCAAGATACCTGTTCTAAGATCAAGTCGTCGTTGAAAAGATTCGATATCTGAATAAGCTAAGTCAAGTAACATCTCACCACACCAAATTCTGGTATATAGCCAATCGACCGCATTGACCATAAAATGACTCCTCGAAATGATCCCCTTATACTTCACACGGTTTTCCTTAGGACTATTTTCGTAGATTCCATTGAAGTAGCTACCTAGCAATCGTTCTCCCGAGTACCCTTCTTCTAAATAACCACGGATGCCCATATATTCATTTGCTAAAGAAAAGATCGACTCGGACACTTCACTTCGTTCTTTATCAAACCCTTCTTCTGAAATAATCCACGGATCGACCGTATAGTATCTATCTGCAATTTTCCCCATAACACGTTCCTTTCTAGTATGTTGTTTTTCTGACAATCAATTTCCCATTGAGTAATGTGATTTGCGGTTCATTCGAATGGTTATCAATGATATTGACCAAGGTAGTCATGGCTGCTTCCCCTTTTTTAATCTGATCTAATCTGATCGTAGTTAATGGAGGATCATTTAAAGCTGCATAACGGATATCATCAAAACTGATGATCGACAGTTTCTTTTCATAAAAAATAGCTTCTTGTTTTAATTTATGAATAAACTTGATCGCTAAGTAGTCTGCTGTAACGAGCACTGCTTGAAACTTGTCTATGCTGCTGATCATTGTTGCTTGTTGTTCTTCTGTATACTCTAATCCCTCATCAAGCTTTATACCAAAATCCTGCAAAGCCTGATGATAGCCTAGATACCTTTGTTGAATAACCGATGTCTTTGATTGATCAAATTCATAGGACAAAAAGCCGATCTTAGTCAGACCCTTTTCAAGTAAAAAGGCAGTCGCTTCATATGCCGCTTTTTGATCATTCGTATTAATAAAAAAACTATTCGGATAGTCCGTGATTCGATTGAACACTTCATCCTTTAGATGCGTATCAATGAAAACGATTGGGACCTGGACAATCCGATTGACTTCTTCAAATAATTCTTGACTAAATCCTACTGCAATAAACCCATCAAATTTCCAATTTTTCTGTAATTCTCCAATATCATCTGTTTTGGTCACGCTATGGACGAGTGTAAAAAAGCTGTGCTCTTTTGTCACTCGCTGTATGCCATCTAGAACTTCTGTCACAAAAGGGTCCGCAAAGTCCAAATTTTTTTGATCTGAAAAATACAGTACCCCAATTAAGCGAGAAGAAGATTTGACTAACGCTCGTGCATTCATATTTGGTGAATAATTATATTTTTTTATGATCCCTTCGATCATTTCTATCTTATCTTGGGACACACGGTGCGCTTTTTTATTTATAACATTCGAGACTGTCGTCACACTGACCCCTGCTTCTTCTGCAATTTTTTTAATTGTAATCCTCATGCGCTTTGTCCTTTCGATAGTACTTGTTTTTCCTTATTATACCGCATTGTCGAGAAGCATCAATCAAAGGATAGCCAACAAGAATGGGTACCCTTTATTAGAACAATGACAATTTAAGAAAGTGGACTCTTTCCTCCTTGAGTTCTTCTTACGCTCTCTATTTTGTAGGACAAAGGGGCAACAGCACATGGATCAAGGTCTCTAGCTAACTACGAACTCATCAAATTTCTTGGGGTTCAGCGATGGTTCGCTCAGTCTTTTGATACATTTTTTTTAAGAGTAGATTATTGATCAATGAAGTCATGGCGAACCCACCAAACGTATAAACGTAAATAGCAGTCAACAATCTTTCGGGACTACTCAAGCTAAAATACATCATCATACTATTAAAGAGCAACAGCAAACCCGCTTGCTTCCCATTTTGAATCGCTATCAGCAAACAGTTCTTGATACTGCGCCACACACCATCTTCATATCTACCAATATAAGAAAATAGCATGACAAACAATAATAAGAGACAGACGATGAAAGGGAATAAAATGGCTAAGCCAATCACCCTAAAGACTATAGCTTGAAGGGTAAACAAATAGAAATTGAGTGAAAAGATCGTTGTAAAAAAAAGAATACCTAACCAAATAATTGTTGCTTCAAAAAAATCCCTTTTTATCGTAGAAAAGTAGTGTCGCACAAGCCCTTCTTCTTGGCCCGCCAGTATTTTTTGCCAACAAGTGTTCATGGCTGTCAAAGAGACGCCGATTGTAAGGATCGGCAGACTAGTAAGAAGAAATAAGCCATTAAGCAAGCATATATCGGTAATCCTTGTTAATCCTTTCATCAATGGCGTATCAAATCGAAACAAAGTTTTCATGTATACTCCTTTCACCTAGAATAGGAAGGCTGAAGCAGTATTTCTACTTCAGCCAGCACGATCTAATTTATAATTGCTGAGTATCGATCAAAGGCATCATTTTGGATCTCCATAAACTCTTCGATCCCCATTGCGTTCAATTGTTCCAGATAGCTCTCCCATTCTTCTTCAATTCCGCCTTCTACTACCCATTTGGCAGCCATTTGCGAAGCATAAGAACTAATATCTACATAAAGTGCTGACAACCGAGCCAATTCTTCTTGCGAGTAAATCACATTCGGAAATGCAGGTTGGACGTATTGATTGATTTCACTATCAAGAATCAATTTCAATCCATCCCCTTGTGTTTCATCAATCGTCACACGCTCATTAAATTGATCATCCACATATTTTGGTCCAAAATCGCGCAATGAATTGATCCAAGCCCATTCATCCGCTGATTTCCCATCCTGTGGTGGTAAAACTGTATACTGGTCCCCGTTTTTCTCAACACCAACACCAAATGAGCCATAAAAGGTTTGAATGCTTGCATCATCTGTATAGAATTGATCAGCCCACTTTAAGAGCGCAGCAGGATTTTCACAACTCGTTGTTATCATAAACTCATTCCGACCGTAGTTATAATGATCTGGATCGGATATGACATAGCGTTGTCCATCTGGTCCTTTCAATGGTGGTAGTGCAACATACTCCTCAGCATGTAAGCCAAACGTTGCATCCGCCGTCCATCCAGCAGCCACCCCTACAAGAGCGGTATCTTTATTCATTCGTTTCGCATCACTCATGGATGTATCTTGAGTAAACAATTCTGGATCAATTAACCCAGCTTGATACGCCTCACTCATCCAAGAAATGCCATCACGATAGGTTTCTTCCATGCGTAAGTAGATTGGTTTTCCATCCTTCATTGACATTTCGTACGTATTGTCAGCTCCAAGCCGATTGTTAAACGGTAAAATGAATGAGAAGGTTTCACTAAAGTTTCCGACACCATACGGAATCTCATCCGTTGCATCTCCATTTCCATTGGCGTCCTCCTCTTTAAAAGCTGTTAAGACATCAATAAAGTCTTCATAGGTATCAGGCATCTCCAAGCCAAGATTATCAAGCCATGTTTGATTGATAAATAGTTGGTTCGCAATGAGCGGACGCATTGGTAATTTTTTCGGCAAGCTATAGATATGCCCGTCTGGTGATGTAATCATTGCTTTAATTTTCGGATCTTCCGACATGATACGAGTAAGATTAGGCATGTTTTCTGCAATCAAGTCTTCTAATGGAATAAACACATCTTGGTTTTGTGCTATTTCTGCATCATTAAAGGTGATTGACCCTAAAAAGGCATCAGGCAAATCGCCCCCAGCCATCAATACAGACTTTCTCTCACCCCAATCTGCTGAAAGATGAATATCCCATTCAATTTGAATCCCCGCTTTTTCTTCTGCATCTTCTAAAAAGCCTTTTGTAAAATCATCTCCCCAGTCTGACCAGCGAACAGTGGTGATTTTAAATTGATTCGTGTCACTTCCTTGCTCCTCTACCGCCCCTTCATTTCCACAGCCAGTCATCATCCCTAAAATTCCTAAAGAACAAAACAAATACCTCCATTTAAACTGTTTCATCATCATTCCTCCATTTTTTATTCTTTCAACGCGCCGATCATGACACCTTGATTAAAATACTTTTGTAAAAACGGGTATAACATCATAATTGGTGCTGTAGATACGACAATTGCTGCATATTTCATCATGTCTGCCGTTGCTCTTAGCTCAGATGCAAGTTCTCCGGTTGCTTGTGTTTGTAGTAATTGATTACTTATTAGTAACCGTCTAAGTATCAATTGCAATGGTTGTAGATTGTCATTGGTCAAATAAATCAATGCATTGAACCATGAATTCCAAATACCAACTGCTGTCCATAAACCGATAACAGCCAATATCGCTTTTGAAAGTGGCAGTACCATACTAAAGAAATAGCGGATCGTTCCACAACCATCAATTTGAGCTGCTTCCCATAAGCCAGCAGGAATACTATTGTTGAAGAATGTTCTAGCTACGATGATATTGTAACTAGATACTGCAAAAGGAATGACCATTACCCAAAACGTATCTAAGAGACCAACATTCTTGATCGTTAAGTAAGTCGGGATCAAGCCGCCCGAAACGAACATGGGAATAATAAACAATAAAGCCAGCCATTTCCTACCGTGCAAATCTTTTCTAGATAAGGCATAACCAGCGGGGATATTAACGAATAATGCGACAGCGGTTCCTACGATAGTATATAAAATGGTATTCAAGTAGCCTCGCCAGAATAAGGTCTGCTCGAATAAGCGGATATACCCATCTAATCGCCATTCATTTGGCCACAACCAAACATTCCCATTCCCGACATCCGCTGGATCACTAAAGGAAGCAATGATCACAAACCAAAGCGGATAAATGATTAGAAGGATCAACAAAATGGCTACCCCATAAACAAAGAAATCGAATATCCTTTCAGAACCAGTTTTCTTACTTTTTTTCATAATCTCCTCCTAAAACAACCCAGTTTTCGTCAAGCGTCTCGACAATGCATTCACTAATATCAATATGATTATATTGATCACTGTATTAAATAAGCCGATAGCAGTTGAATAACTATATTGAAAGTTTATTAACCCTACTTTATAAACATATGTGGAGATAATTTCGCTTCCTGCTAAATTCAAAGCATTTTGCAACAGCAAAACTTTTTCAAAACCAACACTCAATAAACTGCCCGCTCTTAATATAAGCAAGATCATTGCGGTGGGAAGAATCAGTGGTAAATCAATGTGCTTGATTTTTTGCAGTCTTGTGGCACCATCCATAGTCGCAGCCTCGTAGTAAGTGGGATCGATCGCTGATAAGGCCGCTAAATAAATAATGCTGTCCCATCCAACATGTTGCCAGACATCACTCCAAACATATACGCTTGCAAAACTTCCTGGCTGAGAAAGCAAAGAAGGCAATTCTATGCCAACAAGCCGCATGAGGTTGACAATCAAACCATTGGTAGGTGATAGAAACAAGATCAACATCCCGCACATAACCATTGTAGAAATGAAGTGAGGTAAATAGGTGGTGACTTGGAAAAACTTCTTGAATTTTTCTACACGAATTTGATTGCAGAGAATTGCTAATGCAATTGGCAATGGAAAGCCGACAATCATACTGTAGAGGGAAATAGTTAGCGTATTTCTAAGGGTTACTCCAAATTGAAACGAATTAAAAAATTGAGAAAAATGCTTAAAACCAACCCATGGACTTCCAAAAATACCCAGTGACGGAGCGTAATCTTTAAATGCAATTACTAAACCATACATTGGAATATAGGTGAATATGACTAATAAAATCAAAGCTGGAGCTAATAAGACGTACAAAGAAAGACTATTTTTCATTTTATTCTTGTGAAAATTTGCGTTGCTTTTTTTTTGCACATGTAACCCTCCTACAAAGAAAATCATTCTTTTCATTTTTGTTTTACGGTAGAGATAGGAAAAAAGTAACTACTCCTCCAAATAGCCTTTCGTCTACTATAGAACGAATGTTAAACAATCATTGGCCACGTATCCTGATTGTTTTTTTACTTAGAAGTCAATCAATTTTTTAGTCTGTCTCTTGAAGGTTTAACGTTAAACTATAAGACAAAGTTTAACGTTAAACTTATTTCTTGTCAACGCTTTCATTATTAAAAAACAACAAACTTCTTCTGAGTAATTGGATGGTCGTATAAGCACTAGGATTTTGAACAAAACAAAAACAGCAGCGAGCGTCCTCCCTGCTGTTTTGATCTATCTTGACTCTATATCGATATATTCGCGATCATTTGACACTTCTTTATAGGCGGGGCGCATGATTTTTTGTGCGTTGACCAGCTCTTCGATCCGATGGGCGGACCAACCAACGATCCGTGCAATAGCAAACATTGGTGTATACAGTTCTTCTGGTAGATCCAACATGTTATAAACAAACCCGCTGAAAAAGTCGATATTGGCACTGACTCCTTTGTAGATTTTGCGCTTTTCATTGATGACTTGAGGAGCAATGCGTTCGACCATCGTATACAATTGATATTCTTGCCAAGCTTCTGATCCTTTTTCTTGTGCCAGTTTGGCTACATAATTTTTAAAGATCGCCGCACGAGGGTCGTTGTCGCTGTAAACCGCGTGGCCCATGCCATAAATCAATCCTTTACGGTCAAATGCTTCTTTATCTAGGACTGCTTCCAAATAAGTGCGGATGGCCTGTTCATCGGTAATATCAGCAACGTTGCGCTTCAAATCTCCCATCATTTCCGTCACTTTGATATTGGCGCCACCGTGTTTAGGTCCTTTCAAAGAACCTAGCGCTGCAGCAATCGTTGAATAGGTATCCGTCCCACTGGAGGTAACGACTCGTGTCGTAAAGGTCGAATTATTCCCGCCGCCATGTTCCATATGCAAAACCAGTGCCATATCCAATGTTTGGGCTTCTTGGAAGCTATATTCTTTCGTTGGACGCAGCATAGTCAAAATCGTTTCAGCTGTACTCAACTCTTCGGTCGGGCGGTGGATGTACATGCTCTCCCCTTGATTGTAATGATTGTAGGCATGATAGCCGTAGATTGCCAAGAGTGGAAAGACACTGATCAGCATCAGACTTTGTTCCAACACATTTTCAATACTGATGTCATCTGCTTGCGGATCATAACTTGCCAGTGTCAAGATACTGCGCGATAAACTATTCATGATATCAGAAGAAGGTGCTTTCATAATGACGTCACGAACAAAATTGGTCGGCAAAGTACGTTTTTCTGCTAATAGGCAATGAAATGCCGCAAGTTCTGTTTTGTTTGGCAGTTCGCCGAAAAGTAATAAATATGCAATTTCTTCAAAGCCAAAACGTTTCTCATTGACGAACCCTGCTACTAACTCATTGATGTCAATTCCGCGATAACGCAGCTCGCCACAAGCTTCAACTGGCTTGCCAGCAATGATTTTTTCTGGATAAATGGTGGAGATCGTCGTAAGACCTGCTAAGACCCCCGTGCCATTTAAATCCCTCAGTCCACGCTTTACATCATATTCTGAATAAAGATTCATATCTATCAAATTGTATTTCTGACATTGCGATGCAAGATAGGACAATTTCTCTTTCTTTTCTAATCTTTCCACGGTGATGTTACCTCCAATCTTTCTACAAACTATCGACTACAATGTTATTTAACCGTATACAAACATCGTTAAAATAGTCATCCTATAAAATCGTTGCTTTTTAACAAACTTTCACACATTATAGCACGATGTTTAGAAAATGAAATATTTTTCATAAATTTAATTGATTTTTTAAATTATCAACGTATAATTATTCCTAATAAGTACGATTATCTTCGTAAAAAGGAGGATTCTTATGAAGTGGCAAACTCAACTCACCGTCAATGACACCCAATACACGTATATTGACTTAGCGAAAATCACCCAAGACTTAGGGGCTGATTTATCTCGCTTGCCCTACTCCATTCGAGTTTTATTGGAAAGTGTTGCTCGTCATCAAGACGAGGAAATTACAGAGGATTATTTACCATTTTTAGCGAATTGGCAGGCAGAAAGCCCTACCGGTGTCGTGCCATTCAAACCAGAGCGGGTCGTCTTGCAAGACTTTACTGGGGTGCCTGCAGTCGTTGATCTGGCTGCCATGCGGGATGCGATGGTCGCTTTAGGCGGTGCCGCAGAAGACATCAATCCTGAGATCCCCGTCACACTCGTCGTCGACCACTCTGTGCAAGTCGATCAAGCCGGTACGCCCGGGGCGATCGCTTTTAATACGGAGCGGGAATTTGAACGCAACGCAGAACGCTATCAATTCTTGAAATGGGCACAAGGTTCTTTCGACAATTTCGAAGTCGTTCCGCCTGAAACAGGGATCATTCATCAAGTCAACATCGAATCATTGTCTGATGTGATCTTGCAAAAAACACACGAAGAACAACGTCTGCTGTTTCCTGATACATTGCAAGGAACCGATTCTCACACCACGATGATCAACGGTTTGGGGGTCCTCGGTTGGGGGGTTGGCGGTATTGAAGCGGAAGCTGCGATTCTTGGCGAACCTTCTTTCTTTCCTACACCTGAAGTCATCGGGGTGAAATTTATCAACGAGATGCCTGCAGGTACCACAGCTACCGATTTAGCACTAAAAGTAACCGAAGTGCTGCGGATCGAAAAAGTGGTTGGAAAATTTGTCGAATACTTTGGCCCGGGCTATGGTCATTTGAGCTTAGCCGATCGGGCGACATTAGCGAACATGGCCCCTGAATATGGTGCCACTTGCGGTTTTTGTCCGATCGATCAAGAGACCTTGAACTACTTGGCAACGACCGGGCGCTCCAGCGAGCTGATCGAACTCGTTACCGCTTACGCCAAAGCCAACCATTTCTTTTATGATGAAACGACCGTGCCGACCTATACTAAGGCGATCACCATTGATCTAGCAGAAGTTCAGCCGGCATTAGCGGGCCCCAAACGCCCGCAAGATCGGATTTTGCTACCAGCAGTCCGTCAGGATTTTGAACAATCAGTCACGGCAGCCGTTGGTCCCAAGGGCTTTGGACTTTCGGAGGATGAATGGCAAAAAGAAGCCAGCGTTACTTGGCCAGATGCTGCAGCAGACAAATTAGAGACCGGCGATATCGTTTTGGCGGCGATCACTAGCTGTACGAATACTAGCAATCCTTTCGTCATGCTCTCTGCAGGCTTATTGGCAAAAAAAGCCATTGAAAAAGGTTTGACCGTCCCTCGTACGGTCAAAACCTCCCTTGCACCTGGCTCCCAGATCGTGACCACCTATTTGCAAAACAGTGGTTTGCTGCCGTATTTAGAGCAACTCGGCTTTTATTTAGTGGGCTACGGTTGTACCACCTGTATCGGAAATTCCGGTCCTTTAGAAGCGCCGGTCGCTGAAGCAATTGAGGCGGAAAATCTACTGGTGGCGTCGGTTCTGTCAGGCAATCGGAATTTTGAAGGAAGAATCCATCCACAGATCAAAGCCAACTATTTGGCTTCGCCGCCGTTAGTTGTTGCCTATGCGATCGCTGGCAGCATTCGCAAAGATCTTACAAAAGAACCATTAGCTATCGTCAATGACGAGCCGGTGTATTTGTCTGATATTTGGCCTAGCAATGAAGAAGTCAATGCTTACGTTCAAGAATACGTCGGACCAGAAGCATTTCGCGCTGCCTATGAGCATCTTTTTGATGCCAATGAACGCTGGAATGCGATCGAAACCACCACGAGCGCATGTTATGAATGGGAGGAACAATCTACTTACATTGCTCATCCACCCTACTTTGAAACATTGACCAAAGAATTGCCTAAACCAGATGTCTTAGCCGATCTGAAAGTCTTGGCAAAATTGGGCGATTCCGTCACCACTGACCATATTTCTCCTGCCGGCAGCATCAGTATGGATTCAGCAGCCGGAAAATTTTTACAAGAAAAAGAAGTTCCATATCGTGAATTCAATTCCTTTGGTTCGCGGCGCGGCAATCATCAGATTATGATGCGGGGGACTTTCGGCAACATCCGTCTGCAAAACCAGCTGGTTCCTGGCAGTACTGGCAGTGTCACGCATTATTTTCCAACTGGGGAAACCTTGTCGATATTTGACGCCGCTACGAATTACCAAAAAGCCGGCCAAAGCTGTATCATTTTAGCTGGTAAAGATTATGGCATGGGTTCTTCTCGCGACTGGGCCGCCAAAGGGACACAATTGTTAGGCGTTAAAGTCGTCTTAGCAGAAAGCTTCGAAAGGATCCATCGCAGCAACTTGGTCATGATGGGGATCATTCCTCTTGAATATCTGGCTGGTGAAAGTGCCACCTCTTTTGCTTTAGATGGCAGCGAAACATTCTCGATCGCTTTGCCAGAAGAGCCAGCGGTCAAGCAGCTGGTCGAAGTCACTGCGCAACGGACCGACGGAGGGACTGTCTCCTTTATGACCCGTCTACGCTTTGATGCCCCTGCAGATATTCGCTATTGGAAGCATCAAGGAATTTTGCCAATGGTCATTCGAAAAAAAGCGGAATTAGGAGGAGCTGCCCATGTCTAACCAAACAACCCATGAAGCAACGACGATCACCATTCCTTACATTGCAGGAGACGGCATCGGTGCCGAGATTTGGCAGGCTGCGCAACCTGTGATTGATGCAGCCGTGAATAAAGCTTATGACAATCAGCGCCACATCGAGTGGCTGGAAGTTTTAGCTGGAGAAGCCGCCTTTGAACAGACAGGGGAATGGCTGCCGCAAGCAACCATCGATACGATCAAGGCCCAGCAATACGCCTTGAAAGGACCGTTGACTACCCCGATTGGCGAGGGCTTTCGCTCCTTGAATGTCACCTTACGGCAGACCCTGGATCTTTATGCCTGTGTCAGACCTGTTCGCTATTTTACAGGGGTCCCTTCGCCTTTAAAACAGCCAGAAAAAACCGATATGGTGATCTTTCGAGAAAATACTGAAGATGTTTATTCTGGCATCGAATTTGCCAAAGACGACGATGCAACACAGCGTTTGATCCAGACACTGCAAGCAGACTTTGCCGTCAAGGCGATTCGTTTTCCTAAAACTTCCGCTATTGGCATCAAGCCGATCTCTTTAGAAGGCAGTCAACGCTTGATCGCTGCTGCCATTGAGTATGCGATTACTCAAAAGCGACCCACGGTGACACTGGTGCATAAAGGCAATATCATGAAATTTACAGAAGGCGGATTTAAAAACTGGGGCTATCAGCTTGCAGAAACCACGTACGCCGACCAGTGTTTTACAATGAATCAATACAACAAAATCAAAGCAGAAAATGGTTCAAAGGCAGCCGAAGCCGCCCTTGCCTCGGCCAAAGCGGCTGGAAAGATCGTTGTTAACGATGTGATCGCCGACAACTTTTTACAGCAGATCCTTTTGTATCCAGAAAAATTCGATGTCATTGCCACTTGTAATTTGAACGGCGACTACATTTCTGATGCACTCGCTGCACAAGTTGGCGGCATCGGGATCGCCCCCGGCGCCAATATCAACTACGATACTGGGGCAGCCATCTTTGAAGCTACCCACGGAACGGCACCGGATATCGCAGGACTTGGCAAAGCCAATCCCTGTTCACTTCTGCTATCGGCGTGCATGCTATTAGAACATTTGAACTGGCCGGAAGCTGCTGCAATACTGACGCAAGCCATTGAACAAGCCTTGCAAAGTCAGCACGTCACTGCCGACTTCGCACAGTTGATGCCCGAAGCCGTCTGTTTAACGACACAAGCGTTTGGTGAACACCTCCTTCAGCTGATCCATTCGTAAACTCAAGCTGTGATTGAGTCGGCATTTGCCTGCTCAATCACAGCTTGAGTGCGTTTTCACCTTTTGAGAAACTATACTTAGAGCATGAAAGGGGGAATTCATTTATGAGTGAATTCAACATGAGAAAAATTGGTCAGCAGATCGCTACCAAACGCAAAGAAAAAAATCTGACCCAAAGCAACTTGGCAGACCAATTACTTGTCAGCTATCAAGCGGTCAGTAATTGGGAGCGGGGCAACTCACTGCCGGACATTGAAAAATTGCCGCAGCTAGCGGCGATTTTAGGCCTATCGATCGATGAGCTGTTAGGGAAGCCAGCAGCTGCGGTTCAACATTATCAAGCAGGAACCGCGCAGCCAAAAGAAATCGCCGAACTAGCTCCGCTGATCAAACCGCAAGAACTATCGGCACTGATTCAAGAAGAACCGTTTCAAGAATCTTCTTTAGACCTAGACTTATTGCCTAGACTAGCACCTCATTTGAATAGTGCTGACTTGCAGCACTTGCTTAATGGCGCCGAAAATATCCCAGAAGATGTCATGGAAGAACTCTTGCCGTTTTTGAAAAAGCCCCAAATAGAAGAGATCCTTAAAGGCAACCACTATTCCATGGCTTTTTGGGAAGAGGCGGCGCCCTTTTTAACCCCCAACTTTTTGGCGGGAGAAATCAAAGGCTGGCTTGAAACCCCTGACTTTCGCTTTTCTGAGATTGAAGAACTGCTTCCCTTTTTACCTGCACCGTATCTGGATGAACTCCTGCTGACGGCCCTGGAACAGCCAAACGTTACCGCATCAGAACGCTTGTCTTATGATGAAATCGAAGAACTGCTGCCGTTTCTGACAGAAGCAACGATCTGCCGTCTCGTTCAAGCACTGCCCTTCTCAACAGATGAATTGGAAGAAATCGCCCCTTTCCTCTCCTCAAAGAACTTACTTGTCCTATTAAAAAAAGGACACTAAAAAAACAAGATTCTTCTTTACTTTTGGTAAACCACCGCTTATAATTTCGTTAACCAAATAAATCTTTTTTAGGTTAACGAAATTATTACTAGAGAGAAGGATTCGATGAAATTATCATTACGTGAACAAATCCATGCCGCATTATTTGCGATCATTATTGCTGGTCTTTCCCAATTGACGATTCCGTTCGGTTTGATCCCATTGACAGGACAAACCTTTGCGATTGGACTGGCGGTGACTTTCCTCGGCACGCGAACAGGAACGATGGCGATCATCATCTACTTGCTGTTAGGATTGATCGGTTTGCCCGTTTTCGCTGGTTTTTCCAGCGGTATCGGTGTTTTGTTAGGACCAACCGGAGGCTATTTAGTCGGCTTCCTCTTTAACGGATTGCTTACTGGATTGGTCGTAGAAAAAACGGCGTTTCGCTACACAGGAGCAGTGATAGGCAATATTGTCGGTGCGCTGGCAACTTTGTTGTTTGGTACATTATGGCTGAAATGGAGCACTGGCATGGCATGGCCGGCGGCTTTTAACGGTGGTTTTGTTTTGTTTATTATCCCCGGGATCATCAAAGCCGTTGCCGCAGCTTATCTAGGTATCTTTTTAAGAAACCGCTTGGCGCAACGACTGGCTTTGCGTTAATAAAAAACACTCGCGTCATATGCAGCGATTCCCATCAGTTAGCTTTTTCGTCTAACTTTTGGAAATCGCCACATCACGCGAGTGTTCTTTTTTAGTTGTCGATCTCTTCAATCAACAACTGCGGCCAAACTTTCTGCCACTGCTTCTTCGCTTGGCGTTGTCGGTAAACCGCAAGGTACTGGTCATTTTGGGCGAAATGCGGTGTTGGACGCACCCGAAAACTGCAAACATCCTGCCAACCGAAAGGCGCCATCAATTCAATCTCGCCTTGTTTCATTCGTGCCGCCACCGCTGTACAACGCTCTGGAAACTTCGTTAAAGCATCGAAGGTACTTGTATAAGTGGGTTCCTCGGCAAAGTTGTGCTGGTGCATCAATGCTTGATTTCGAACCTCCCAAGGAAATTCGGGAAACGAACGGCGCAGTTGCGCTTCGATCGCCGCTGTTTCTTCTACGCTTACAGTCGGATCATAAAACACGACATCAATATCGGTTATCGGCACCTCCGCTATTTTTCCGCTGAGAAAACCCCATAAATAATTCCGCAGGTACCCGGCACACAGCCAGCAATCCGGCAGCTGTAACGCTTCAATGATCGTAAGCAGTTGTCGACATTCACGATTTTTTGCAAACAAGTTCTGGATCGCTTGTTCCTTCATTGGCGTCCTCCTCTAATGGGCTCAGGCTAGTTATTTCAAGGTCCAACCACCGTCGATGGGCACGATCGCCCCCTGCAAGTAACTAGCTTGCGGGCTGGCAAGAAAAAGGGTCAGCGCTGCAACTTCTTCTGGTTGCGCCCAACGCTTGACCGGCGTCTCCTCTGCCACCCATTGCGCCATTTTTCCGTCACCGGCAAAATCAGCCGCATTCATCGGCGTTTGAATCGCACCTGGCGCGATGCCCTTCACCGAGATCCCTTGATCTGCAACATCCAATGCCAACTGTTTGGTAAACCCGACGATCGCGTGTTTTGCGGTTGTATAAGCGATCCCACCTCCACCTGCGACCATTCCAGCGATCGACGCCATATTAATGATCGTTCCGCCACCATTGGCTTGCATCAGCGGCAAAATTTCTTTCGTTAAATAAAACATGCTGGAGACATTGGTTTGAAATATCTCCTCCCACTCCATTGATGTCGTCTCAGCGATCGTATGATAGCCATCTAGTTTCCCGGCTGTATTCAACAAGATCGTCATGCCACCAAAGTGTGTAACACAAGCTTGGACCGCTGCAAGACAATTTTCTTCCACCGCTAAATCGCAACACGTGCCGAAAAAGCGGGGCTGGGCTAAAAGCGTATCAGGAAACGATTGGCAGTCAACCCCAAATACTTGAGCGCCTTCTGCAAGAAACGCCTCTGCTTGCGCTCTGCCGATGCCTGAAGCAGCTCCTGTGACAAACACAATCGTTTTGTCATCGATCCACGATGCTGTCATTCCACGATTTTCCAATCTTCCGCAAGAATGTCGCAAACAGTCGGTGCGAAACTCGAGAATCCCTCATCTGCTGTTTTGATCAAAAAGTAAGGGGTGACTGGGGCATTGTCGTACACTTCGCCTTCAACGAATGTCACATAAAGTTCAAAACCGCCCCAACCTTCACGGATGATTTTTTTGCCGGCTTTTAATTCTGGTAAGATTTCTTCAAATGTCATAATTTTTCTCCTTTGTGTTTTTCTTCTAATGGTTTAAATTGCTTGGAAATTCAATTACGAAAACAAGCAGGACTCGGTTGCTGCGCTAATACGGCAGTAGTGTGATCGCTTGCGCCAATTCTTCTAAAAGATGCGTCGTTTTATAGTCCTCAAATGCCTCATGATGGTTTCGCAGCAGCGTCCGAACTTTCGTTGGCGAATATGCTTCTGCTAAGTGATTTTCCATAACGAACCGGCGGGTCAACTGCCATTCATAATAGTAGCCGAAGGGGCGGCAATAGTAGCTGGTTCCCGCAAGTTCTTTTTTCTCAAAGCGTCGATGGGTATGCCCAAAGACAACTGCCCGAACATTGGCGTAGCGGTCGATCACTGCGCCAAAATCGGGCGACCCTAAAAACGCATTTAGGTGATTCCAGCGGGCATACTTGCCGGTCTGACGAACAATAAACGCTTCTTGGGGCACAAAATGGGTAGAAAGAAGAATTTCTTGGTCTTGCGGCAAACGGGCCAATGTTTCCGCTAAACGCTCATTGATGGCTTGGCTGATTTCCTTATCCGATCCCTTTCGCTGAATCATGCGGTCATACCAAAACAAATTTTTCAGCCGCAAGATCTCAGATTCACTGGTCAGATCAGAATATTGGTAGTCATACCAGCCATTGATTCCCAACAGCAGTGTTTTTTCTGATAAGCGATACGTCTGAAAATTAAGAAAGGCGGGATCATCGAAAGCCTCGATCTCTTGTTCCGTCAAGTCCACCATTTCATGATTGCCCCAGTGAAAGGTCGTTGGCACCTGTCGACTTTGAAAAAATGCGACCACGTCTAATAGCCTTTGCTTTTTATTCGCCACATCTCCTGCCAGATGCAGATGGGTCACCTGATTTTGCTGCAAATAATCAGCGATCAGCTGCAGATGGGGGTCGAATAATTGGTTGATATCGACGTGCAAGTCGCTAATAACCGCCAGCGTGCCCATATCAGCGGCCTGCCGTCTGCTTTTCGATCCGTAACAATTGGACATCATTAGCTAAGATCCCGCTATTTCCCACCAATTGCAACCGTTGATAGGTCGGTTCCACCTGCATCCGAGTCTGTTCTTCTAAATACACCTGAGCCCCTTGCTTCAACCAAATCGTGCCTAAGGGTGTCGTTAAAGGGGTGTCGTAGATCGCCAATCCTTCTTCTGGATAGCTCTGTGGCACGATGATCAGGCGAAAATGGATGTCCAAACGGCAGGTGATCTCCGTTGCAGGAAACGGACCGACGCCGTCTTCAAAATCCAAATAGAGACGATCATCTGGCTGTACATAAGAGGTTATTTTTTCAATTGCTGCTGGCTCAATGTTCAGTTCCATGACGAGAGCCCTCCTTTACATAATACGTTTTTTCCATTCCTCCAGCGTGATGCCGCGCGTGACTTCATCGATGATTTCTTCACCCGATTTGCGGGCAGCTGGGATCGTTGCTTCCAATTTCATCCCAATTTTCTCCATGACCCGTCCAGACTTGGGATTTCGAGCATCATGTCGAGCAAAAATCCGAATCAATTCGAGTGTTTCAAAACCAAAATGCAGCAGTGTCATTGCCGCTTCTGGCATGATCCCTTGCCCCCAGTAATCGCGACTTAATGTATAACCAAGCTCAGCGATCTCTTTTTCAGATTCCACCCGTAAATCGATGGTCCCGATCATTTTGCCTGAGTCTTTTTCTTCGATCGCATATTTCCCTAAGGGTGCAGCAACAAAATACTCGGCAATGCGCAGTTTTGTTTCGTCAACCGACCCATGTCTAGCAAAGACGAAGGTCGTCGTTTCTTCATCATTTGCATAGGCAAACATGTCTGCTGCATCCGCCAAGGAAACGGGGCGCAAGAGCAGCCTCGGTGTCTCCAACCGCTGATTTTCTGCTAATAATAGCAAATGTCGTTCTTTTGTTGTCATAGGATCCCTACTTTCTATCAGAACTCTCTCACGATCGCACCCCTCTTTTGCTATTTGTTGGATATGCTATAATAAGCATAAGTAAACGCTTTGAGGAGGATACTTCAATGTCAGACGAATTAGAAAAACGCCTTGATACAGGAATGTATGGGACGCCTCGCGTCAACCCAGATGAACAGCGCAAGTATTTAGGCACGTTTCGTGAACGGTGTTATCTTAGTATGACAGTAACAGAAATGAAGAAGAAGGACAACCAGAAAACGCTCTTGAACGCCTTACCAGATTATCAAGGTGCGCTCGTGCTGCTCAACGGAAAATTGCCAGAATCGATCCAGACCGATTACATCACTTTACTGACCAAACAACAGATGGAATTTCGGATCGTCTCCGATGCCCAAGATGCCGGTCCAGACAGTATCGGCTTGCTGATTGCCGGGAAAGAAGCCGTCAATCAAGACGTCATCGATATCGAAAAAAAATACCCTGCAGCTGCCGCTCCATCAGATAAAGAGCACGAACAACCAGAGAAAACGTCATTTTGGAAACGTCTTTTCCATTAAAAGGAGGAACTATCATGGAACAATCAACACCGCCCTACCTTTCATTAAAGAAAGAACTGCTTGATGCTTTGGATTTGCATATCGATTTGTTGAAAACGGCCCCTACGATCGAATCGAGCCATCTGGATGGCGTATTGTTCATGATGCGCAGCTTGGGTTTTATGCTGGATCGCGCTCCGAAAGTACTCCTACTGGAGGATCAGAATGAAATGAACTTTATGATGTTTCAATATTATAGCCTCCTGTCGGAACTGAAGTACAATCTCGTTTTAAACTTTCCCTATGCCTCGATTCAAGGTGTACCGTTATTGACCTTGATCCAACGTTTTCCTACCACGTATGAAAAAGAAATGAAACAATGGTGGGAAGCCCGAACGGGTCTCAAGGTGGAAGAAACAAAACAAACGATTGAGATCGCTGCTTTTGAATCCTAATAAAAAAGACTGCACACTTTCGAAGGGAATCACCTTCCAGAGTGTGCAGTTCTTTGCTCTCTAAGCTTCCATCAGCTTTCGAAGACTTCAGGGAACAACAGGCGTAAAACAGACATAGTTAAGCGTCGGCCTTTCCCGCTGTATGGATAAACGTGCATATGCATCGCTGGGTTGAAATTGGCTTCAATGATTCCATAAGCCCCCGGTTCATTGGCTGGCTTGGTTTTATCTGGAATAATCAGATCGATTCCACTGATAGACGCTTGTAATGCGGCGACCGCATCGACTGCTACTTGTTTGTAGTCATCGTTGAAGTCATCCGTTACATCGATAGAATCACCGCCAGTACTGATATTCGAGTTTTCTCGCAGATAAACGATCTGCCCCTCTTCCGGCACTGAATCCACTTGATACCCTTGCTCTTTTAACATCAGTTGTTCCAGTTCCCCTAATTGGATCAACTCTAATGGAGTCCGATGATGGGTGCCGCGCAATGGATCGAGATTTTTCTCTGCGACGAGTTCCGTGATCGTGCGCTTGCCGTCGCCCACGACATTGGCTGGGATACGTAATAAAATCGCATCGACTCGCCCATCGATCACGAAGAACCGATATTCCGTCCCTGATAAAAAGGTCTCAACGAGGATCGAATCATCTTCCGCAAAGGCAATGGCGACCGCCGCTTGATAATCCTCTAAAGAGGCGCCTTCTTTGAAAATCGAGATACCGATCCCATAGTTGGTGGTTTTCGGTTTTACCACAAACCCGCTGTGGGCGATTTGCGGATAAAACGCGATCGCTTCTTCTGCCGAAGCGAATTCAGCACCACCTGGTACATGAAAGCCATTTTCGGCTAAGATTTTTTTGGTGACCGTTTTATTCGCCATGATCAATGGGACGATGTACTGATCCTTACTGGTCATATTGGCATTTTTAATATATTCGATGTGGTCTTTCACGGCTAATTTCAAGAACTGATCCGTTTCATCCAGTACCGTCACTTCGATACCTTTTTGGATCGCATCGAACAAGAGAATCTGGGTCGACAATTCCATTGCTCGAAAACCAGCCAATTGATACGGTTTTTCCCAAGCAGCTTGATGATACGATTGTCCCAGCAATGTTGCTGTCTGCGCTTGGCTGGTTGCTTGACTCGCTGAGAAAAGACGTCCAGCGAAGGTTCTTTCTGGTTCAGCCAGCATCTCAGAAAGCTGATCCAAAAATGGCGGATGCGGCAGCTCAAGGGCTTGGGCAAAGTCCATCATTTCAGCAATCAGCGCTTGCGCTTCTTGCTGATAAGTCAAAGGTGCAAGCGGATGTTCTAATGCGACCTGATCATTTTTCTGATTGCCCTCTTCGATCCACGCATCCGCATCGCTACCTTCTTCTTTTGTACTTAAAAACAATAAGAAGAAATGCAAGAATGCGACTTGCTCTTTGGAAATCCCATAGCGGGCAAAGGGATCGATGTCAATATTTCTTAACTCAATATAACGGATACTCGCTGAGGCTAAATCTGCGACCCGTTTTCCCCCACGTAGACGCACTGGCGCATAGAATTCTTTTTCTTCTGAAAGCTTTCCCGTCTCCACTAATTTGGCAATATCTGCAAGATAGGTCTCTAACGAAGCGTAAGATACCTTGACGTCTTCGTGATTCGTGTAGCCATAACGGCTATTGCGAATACTGCGGACTGGTTCTTGCGGTCCGTTTTCTGTCGTAAAATAGTTGGCTTCTGAAGCAGGAGTCGCCCCAAAGAAATACGTCAAAAACCAGCGATAGTGCAAATAATTGCGAGTTACTTTCAAATAAAGTGCGGTTTTAAACGTCTGGAAGCTTTCCTTCGTTTCAGACAAAGCATACAGCTGCTGCAAAAAGTCTTCCGCAAATTCGAAATTGAAATGAATCCCACTGACCATTTGCTTACGGCGACCATATGTTTTAGCTAAATAGCGGCGATAGAGCACATCTTCAAATTGGTCTAATTTAGCAATGACGATGTCTTCTTCTTTTTCTGGTAAAGCCGGTGGCATACTCAATGGCCAGAGCATTTCTTCTGCTGACATCGAACGATACGCCACATCATGAATAGCCCCTAAAAAACGGAACAATTCATCCACTGAATCAGCGACCGGCGTGATCAGTTCCAGTTGATTTTCCGCAAAATCTGTTTGGATATACGGATGGAAGCGCCGATTGCCCAGCGCTTTCGGATGATCGGTTCCCGCGAACGTCCCATCGAGCCGCACCCGTTGCGCTTCACGCTCAATCCCATAGCGTCCTTTCAATAAATAGGGAAAAAGCTCTTTATGTGATAACAATGTTTTTATTTTCATTCGACTGCCCTCTATGTTCTTCTACTATTTTTTTCTTATATTCTGTTTCTTTCCATCTATTATAGTGAAAAATGGTGAAAAATGCAGAAATTTGCTCCTCACTTGTAATATCTCTTACTAAAATTACCAAGAATTTATAAAATACTTGAATAAATTTGATATTTACCTTCAAAATAAAGTATACTGCTTATAGAACAGTAAATTATTATGTCCATATTACTCTTTTTTGAAAGGAAGAATAGTGAATGAAGCCACTTAATCTTACCAAACGCGAACGTCAAATCATGAATATCTTCTGGAATTCAGACAAACCTCTTTCTGCAAATGACATTGCTGTCCAACAGCAAGATCTAAGCAAGAATACCATTCAAGCAGTCGTACGTAAACTAAAAAACCACGACTTATTGAAAGTAGCAGATATCGGCTACAGCGGTACTGTTTTGACTCGGTTGTATTCTCCGAATGTGACCCAAGAAGACTTCTTAGCAGCAGAATTGTCTGATCAATCTTTATTGAATTTGATTACGAACTTTATCGAAACCAATAAAGATATCGATACGTTGAACAACTTGGAAAAAATGATCACTGAGCGCCAAGGGGAACTTAAGAAATAATCTTTCCCCCTCGTTCAACTCGTTGTATTCTGCCTGATACTTCCCAAAGTTTTTAGACAGTGCAGAAGAAAACGAATCGTTCAAACTGCTTTTCCTGATTTTTGGCAAAGTCGTGCATCGCTGTACCCACATTTGCCACGCCAAGTGTTCTCAGCTTTCCGTCACAAGTCAAGCTCATGGAAAGAGACGACGACCCGTTTTCTCTTCCCTTTGATCTCACAAAAGCAACAATAAAGGAGAGCCATGTGCAGGTATTTGACCTGACACAGGGCTCTTCTTTTTTTATTCTTTGATCAAGCCTTTGAATAAGCCGACGACAAATTCATTTGGATCAAATGGTTCTAAATCGTTAATGCCTTCTCCAAGTCCCACTAATTTGACTGGCAGCCGCAGCTCGTTACGGATCGCCAAGACGATCCCTCCTTTAGCTGTGCCATCAAGTTTGGTTAAGACGAGGCCAGAAACATCCGTCGTCTCTTTAAACTGTTTTGCTTGATTCATGGCATTTTGCCCCGTTGTTGCATCCAACACGAGCAAGACTTCATGAGGGGCCGTTGGGTCCACTCGCTGAATGATCCGTTTGATTTTTTCTAATTCGTTCATCAAATTGACTTTGTTTTGCAAACGACCAGCGGTATCTACTAATAAAACGTCAGCATTTTCTCGTTTTGCGCGCTCCATCGCATCAAACACAACCGCTGCTGGATCGCCTCCTGCATTGCCACGAACGACTTCAACCCCAGCCCGTTCACCCCAGACCACTAATTGATCGATGGCACCGGCACGGAAAGTATCCGCTGCAGCCAATAAGACTTTCTTGCCTTCGGCTTTGAATTGATGGGCTAATTTCCCGATGCTGGTGGTTTTTCCAACACCGTTCACGCCAACAAATAAAATGACGGTCAACCCCGGTTGCATGTTCAACTCGTTGACTTCACCGACACCCGCTTCCCCATATAGGTCAACCAATTTTTCGATGATGACATTTTGGACATCTGCCGTTTTCTTCACATTACGCAATTTGACTTCTTGTCTCAATGCATCCGCGATCTTCATCGCCGCATCAAAGCCGACGTCTGCGCCGATCAGCGTTTCTTCCACTTCTTCGAAGAAGTCTTCGTCCACCGTACGGAAGTTGGCAAACAATTCGTTCATCCGTTGCCCAAAGGTTTTCCGTGATTTCGTCAATCCTTTGGTGTATTTGTCCTGCACACTTTCCGTCTCTGGCGCTGCTTGAAGGATTGGTTCAGAAGCTGGTACTTCCTCTGATGGTGTATCCTTAGCCACTTCTTCTGGAATACTTGGTGCCTCTTCTCCTTTATTCGCTGTCGTTGCTTCTTGCTGCGGGGACACTTCCGCAGTTTCTTGCTCTGCCTCCAAATCACTGGAGTCGGCGGCTTCTGCAGGTGCCACTGGTTCTGAAGCGCCTTGTTCAGCAGGAGTTTGTGCTGGCTGGCTTTCTTCTGAACGCTGTGCCTCTGGTGAGTCAGCATCGACTATCGGTTTGTCGATTTCTTGCTCTGCTTCTTTGGTTTCTCCAATCAGCGCTTTTTTGATTTTGTCAAAAAATCCCATCTTACGCACCTCCTTTTAAGACATATTCTTCAATCACTGCTGCCACACCGTCTTCTTGGTTTGAAAGGGTGACAACGTCAGCCGCTTCTTTAATGATTGGCACGGCATTGGCCATCGCTACGCCAATCCCTGCATAGCGAATCATCGGCAAGTCATTTTCTTCATCACCGATCGCCATCACTTCTTCTTGCTTGATCCCTAAATCTTGCGCCAATAGGCTGATACCATAGGCTTTGGTGATTCCTTTAGGCATAAATTCCAACAGGTTATTCCGGCTTTTGATGATTTCATATTTCTCGCGGATCTCTGAGGAAATCTCAGGGATCTTAGGATCCAAAACTTCCTGATGGTAGGCGATCACCGCTTTATTATAGAGCATCGATTCATCCAGATCAGCTACGGCAAAAGGACGACAATCCAATAAAGGATTCAAGGAGCCATAAATCGATGGATGCGCTGCTGAAGTCGGCAAACTCAAGACGATCTCTTCTGATACCACGTCTAGAGGCAAATTTAAGTCTTCCGCCACTGAAACCAATTCATGGATATCTGCCAGCTGCATCGCTGCTTTTTCAATGATCTCGCCAGTCTCATTTTTTTGAACCAAACCGCCGTTAAAGGTGATGCTATAGTCGCCGGGTTCTTTCAGCGATAATTCTTCTAAATAGGGACGGATCGCCCGTAATGGACGTCCGGTACAAATAACGATTTTCACGCCTTGTGCTTTGGCACGAGCAAGTACCTCTTTGTTGCGAGGAGTCACTTCTTTTTTGTCATTCAATAACGTTCCGTCTAAATCGATCGCAATCAGTTTAATCATACCATTCCTCCTCTATGCTTGATCTGCTGCAAAACTACCGCCTTCACGCACTTCTTCTAAGCGCACGGACACGGTCTTCGACACTCCAGATTCTTGCATGGTCACACCATACAACACATCTGCTGCCTCCATCGTTCCTTTACGGTGAGTTACGACGATAAACTGTGTATCATTTTGGAAAGCACTCAAGTAATGACCGAAACGAGAGACATTGGCTTCATCCAATGCTGCTTCCACTTCGTCAAGCACACAAAACGGTACTGGACGAACTTGAATAATGGAAAACAATAACGCAATCGCAGTCAGTGCCCGTTCGCCCCCTGATAGCAAGCTGAGGTTTTGCAATTTCTTGCCCGGTGGTTGGGCCTCGATCTCAATCCCAGTGTTCAATAAATCTTTCGGATCTGTTAAGACTAATTCCGCATGACCGCCGCCAAACATATTAGGAAATACTTGTTTGAATTGCAGACGAATCGCATCGAAGACTTCGCCGAAACGGGTTTTGACTTCTTCATCCATTTCAGACATCGTATCAAACAGCTGTGCTTTAGCCGACAGCAGATCGTCTCGCTGACTCGTCAAGAACAAATGCCGTTGATTGACTTGCTCATATTGTTCGATCGCATTTAAATTGACTGGACCAATTTGTTCGATCGCTTGTTTTAGTTCCTGAATGTCGACTTTGGCTTGATCTGCATCCTCGATTTCAGAAAAATCTTGCGCGGCCTTTTCAAAGGTAAGATTGTATTCTTCTTGTAAATACAACAAGCGATTGTCCATCACCAATTCTGCGCGATTTTTTTCGATCTCAACTTCAGTTTTTTCTGACAGCTTTTCTTTTTGCGTTAAGTTTTCAGCACTCAGGGCTTCGTCTAATGCGCCGATTTCTTGTTGAACCACTTGCCGTTGTTCACGAATCACCGTCAATTCCGCTGTTACCTGCTGCTTGGTTTTTGTGAATGCTTCAATTCGCTGAAGAATGTTTTCTTCTGAGAACTCATGATCGCTGACGTTACTTGTCAAGGCAGCTAACTGCCGTTCTAAGGAGTGCTGACGCGCTTCGTTTTCTTCCAATGCTTGATTCGTAGCGGCAATTTTTTGCTGCAAATGCGCCACTTGTTCTTTTTGAACGGCGAAAGCTGCCTGCAAGCGCGCACTTTCTTGTGCTAAGGTTTGGCGTTTTTCCTCGATCAAGTCTTCTTCGGCATTCATTTGATGAATATCTTGATCGATTTTCGCCAATTGCGCCGCAATATTCTTTTGCTGTTCTTCCAAACTCGTCTTCTTCTCATCATATTCTTCAAAGAAGGCTTGCACTTCGCGATGTTCAAAATCAAACACTTGCTGCTCTTGCTTCAAGCGGCTCAGGTCATTCTCAAGATTTTGTAAGCGGCTTTGCAGCTCATGCTCCGTCATACGAGCCTGTTCCCCTTGCGTCCGCAATTCTTCTAGTGCTGCTTGTGCTTCTTTGGTCGCTGCTTCAAAATGCTGGACTTGCTTTTCCGTTTTTAAAAGCCGCTCATCCAGTTGTGCCGCTTGTGCCGTCAATTGTTGCAGCTCATTGCTTTGGCTAAACAAACTACCGGCATTTTTCTTCGTTGCGCCACCCGTCATGGAACCGCCAGCATTCATGACATCCCCTTCTAAAGAAACGACCCGATAGCTATAGTTCAATGCCCGTGCTAACGCATTGGCACTTTGCAAGTCTTCGGCAATCAAGATACTGCCTAACAAGTTATCCGTAATGGTTTGGATGTGTTCAGGCGACTGGACCAATTCGCTGGCAACACCGATAAAGCCAGACACTTGCTTAGCTTGATTGCGGGCATAATCTGGCAAATGACGGGCTTTGATGGTCGTCAACGGTAAGAAAGTGGCACGACCGCCGCGATTTTCTTTCAAATACGTGATGGCTGCCCGTGCATCTCGTTCATTTTCAACGACGACATGCTGTGCAGCGGCGCCTAGTGCGGTCTCGATCGCCACGGTATAGTCTTGTGGCACATCGATCAACTCCGCTACTGCGCCAACGATGCCGCTGATCTGTTGTTTGTTTTTCAAAATCAAGCGAACGCCTTGATAAAAACCGCTATAATTTTCTTGAATATCTTGCAGACTGCGCTGTTTCGCACGTACTTGCTGCACTTGACTCATTAACTGATACATTTTCTTTTGTTCTTCATCAAAGCGTTTTTTGTTGGTCTGGGCTTTTTCTTGAAGATGGATGTATTGCTTGCGTTGTTCTTCTAAAATCGCCTTAGCCTGCGTTAGCTGTTCTTCCACGATTTGCGCTTCCGTCGTCTTTTCTTTCAACGACGTATTCATTTGCGTCTGCTTGCTCAACGCCGTTTGATTTTTCGCGGCTTCTTGCTGGTATTGACGCTCCAAGTATTTCAATTCGTTTCCGATCGTTGCCTGCTCTTGCATGGCTTCGACATATTGGCTACGCAATTCTTCAATGATTTCTTTTGCTGAACGTTGGTACTTTTCCCGCTCTTGCTGACACGCCAGCATCGCTGCTTCAACTTCCTGCACACTCCGATTCTTTTGTGAAAGCAAGCCAATCAGTTCCGCTTTTTCTTCATTTAAAAGCGTGACCCGCTCAGTGACTTCCTCTAAAGTTTCTTGGTATTCGGCAGAGCTTTTTTGCGTATGCTTTGAACGTTCATCCAAGACTTCTTTTTGCCCTTCGGCTTGCTTCAGTCCTTCGGTGACCTCTAAAAGCTGCTGATTCAAACGCTCCAACGTTTCATCAAAAGCAGTACGTTGTTGCCGCAAAGAATGTAACGACAGTTCCCCTTGGTTGATCTTTTCGGAAATCTGCGCCAGTTCTTGGTTAAAGGTACTCAGTTGAGCTTTGGCTGTCTCCCACGCTTCTTTTGCTTTCGTGATCTCTAAGACCGCATAGGCCACATCAACCGTCGTCAATTTTTCTTTTAACGCTAAAAAACGGTTGGCTGCGTCACTTTGGGCTGCCAAAGGCACCAACTGATCTTCTAGTTCATAAATGATATCTTGTAGACGGCTTAAATTGTCTTCCGTTTCAAACAACTTTTGCTCGGCTTTCTTTTTCCGCTGTTTGTACTTCAATACCCCCGCCGCTTCTTCAAAAATCCCACGACGGTCTTCTGGTTTGCTGCTGAAAATTGCTTCTACCTTGCCTTGGGAAATGATCGAAAATGATTCTTTCCCCAGCCCAGAGTCCATAAATAACTCTTGGATGTCCTTTAAGCGGCAAGCTTGTTTATTTAAGAAAAAGTCGCTTTCGCCGGTTCTTCTCAAGCGGCGAGTCACGCTGATCTCACTGTAATCCATCGGCAAGTAATGATCGCTATTGTCTAAAACGATCGTCACTTCCGCTATATTTAGCGCTCTGCGGGTGTCAGAACCTGCAAAAATAACATCAGGCATTTTGCCACCACGTAGATTTTTGGCAGATTGTTCTCCTAAAACCCAACGAATCGCTTCGGTAATATTGCTCTTGCCGCTGCCATTTGGTCCGACGACTGCAGTCACACGATGTTCGAAATCAATGACTGTGCGGTCGGCAAAGGATTTAAAGCCGGCAATCTCTATTCGTTTTAAATACACTCCGCCAGTCCTCTCTTACTGTTCAAGATCCGCCAAGGCATTCGCCGCGGCGTCCTGTTCTGATAATTTCTTCGATTTTCCTTGTCCTTTTCCGATCAAGGTATCATCGCAATAGACTTCCGTCCAAAAAATCCGTTCATGGGCGGGGCCTGCTTCTTTGATCAAACGATAGTTGATGGAAACATCGCCGCCACGTTGCAAGACTTCTTGCAAGCGGGTCTTGTGATCCATCTCATGGGAAAAAGCACCTGCTTTTACTTTTGGAAAAACAACTTTCGTCAAAAAGCCGCTGACACTTTCCAGTCCTTGGTCCAAGTATAACGCACCTAAAAAGGCTTCAAATAGATCACAAAGCAAAGAAGGTCGTTTACGACCGCCAGAGTTTTCTTCCCCTTTGCCTAGACGAATGTATTCATCGAATCGGCAATCTTTGGCAAACATGGATAAACTGTCTTCGCGAACGATTGCCGCCCGTAGCTTCGTCAGCTTACCTTCGGGCAGATCTGGCAATTCACGATACAAATACCGTGAAACGATCAACTCTAAGACAGCATCGCCCAAAAACTCTAAACGTTCGTTATCTGACAAGTGCAAGTTGCGGTGCTCATTCACATAAGATGAATGCGTAAACGCTTGTTCAAGCAGATCTACATCATGGAACACAATATCAAACTTTTCTTTTAGTTCTTTCGTTAATTGTGTATTCATTTGTCACATTCCTTCATTAGTTTATCGACACTTCCCTATTATACTGGTTTTTGCCGAATTATGAAATGTTTCCTCCAAATTCTTGGAAAGACTGTAATAAAAATTTATCTACTTAATCTTCTCCTGTATAAAAAAGCCTGTTTTCCTCAGATACCCGCAAAAAAACAGGAAAAAAAGACGTCCCAGAAAGGACGTCTTTTCATCGATCATTGATTAACGAGATTCAGCTGTAACTGAAATTGTTGCCCAAGGATTGTAATTCACATCATAGGCCCATGTGAAGTCTTTGACACGATTTGATACAGGTAACACCGCACTACGGTAAAGTGTTGGGATAACAAATGCTTCATCAGCAGCATATTCTTGCCATGCATCAAACGCTTCTTTACGTTTTGCTTCGTCAAACGAATCTTTTGAATCGATTGCTTCTAGCAATTTCGTATTTTCTTCTGATTCAAAACGAGTGTAGTTGAACGCAGAGTTAGGTCCATACAAGCCCATTGGTGATGGGTCATAGCCAGTATTCCATGCACCTTGGTAAACATCAATCTCAGGATCATCATTTTCCAATTTGTCATAGAATGCTTGGAAGTCAATCAAACGACCAGTTGTGTATTGTACATCAAGTCCGATTTCATTCCATTGTTGGATGTAGTAATCTGCTAACGGTTGTGCTGTTTCGCCACCGGACATTGAAGCAAAGTTGATGGTCAATTTCTCACCATTTTTGTCTTCACGCATACCGTCGCCATCGACATCTTTGTAGCCAGCATCATCAAGTAATTGATTTGCTTTGTCGATGTTTAAAGTATAACCTTCAACATCTGTATTGTGTAATGAGCCAAATACTGGTGGGATCAATGTCGTTGCATTTGTACGCAAGCCATTGTAGAAACGGCTTCCGACAGCATCATTATCTAATGCATACCCCATTGCTTGACGCAATGATTTGTCAGCCATTTTTGAATCAGGATTATATTCTACTTTTCCTTCATCAGCATTCCATTTACCTAATTTGAAACCTAAATAGGTGTAAGCAGTATCTGTTCGGCCTAAGATTTGATAACCATCAGTATCTTTATAAGTAGGATACGTATCTGTCGGCATTGATAAAGCCATATCATATTGTTTTGCGTTCATCGCTTCAACAATAGATGAAGTTGGAACTGCTTTAAATGATAATTTATCTAGTTTTGGCTTATCTCCATAATAGTATTCGTTTGGAACGTACTCTACGGATTCACCAGCTACGATATTTGACATTACATATGGTCCGAAGACGATTGGATTTTTACGAACTTGATCGCTTGATTCCATATCTTTGACTTCGATTCCTTCAAAGGCGTGTTTTGGTAATGCAGAAGCCCAAATACCACCACCTGCTTGCATCATACCAGGGTGAACTTCTTTGTATTCGATTTTAACGACTTTGTCACCTTCTTTGGTGATACCAGAAATAGTATCAGCTTTGCCATCATGGTAATCTTCCATACCAACAATGTTAGTAAAGTTACTATCATAACGAATACCAGTATAATCTTTGTTACCAATTACTTCGTAAGTGAAGATGATATCATCTGCCGTAACATCTTCGCCATCAGACCATTTCAGGTTGTCGCGTAAAGTAATTGTTGCTGTGTTGTTGTCTTCATCTAGCTCAAGATTTGCAGCCCCGCCGTCAACAATTTTGAAATCAGCGTCATTGACGAATAAACTTTCATTACTTGGCAACATAAATTGTGCATCATAGTTATCTTGATAAAATTCTGTTTGGAACAACCCTTGGAATTGCGTATCCATCACTACTGCAACATCCAAAGTACCACCTTCGATTGCCTCTGCATCATTGCTAACTTCGATTGGGAAGTTGCTTACATCTTCCGTATCGTTTGCTGCATTGCCGCCACCAGAAGAATCGGTTCCGCCGCCGTTGCTGCCACAAGCTGCCAATGCTAACACTGACAAAAGAGTGACCATACCAAAAATATTTTTCTTCATCCTGTATCCTCCTTGTTTATCCTAGTCGTTGACGCGCATCCGCTGAACGCTTAAATGCTTGACCAACGTAATTGATACTCAACATCAAGACTAAAATTAGAATTGATGCGGGTAACCAGATCCACTGTCTGTTGACCAGCACATCACCGCTGCTGGCATATCCGATCAGTGTTCCCAAACTTGGAACATTGGTCGGCAGACCAAAACCTAAGAATGTTAGTGTCGTTTCAATACCGATATTCGCTGCAAAGTTCATTGTTAAGTTGGTGATGATCAATGAGCTAAGGTTCGGCATGATTTCGCGGAACATGATGACAAAGTCATTGGTTCCGAGGGTTTTCGATGCACTAACATAGTCGCGACGGCCTTCTGAAAGGGTCTTACTTCGGAAGAGCCTTGCTTTTCCGACCCAGTAAAAGGCACTCATGACCCATATAAAGGTCCAAACGTTATAACGAGGTACGATCGATACGATAACGATAATGATCAACATGATCGGCAAAATCATAACGAAGTCAACGATACGCATCAAAATGTTATCAATGATGCCGCCGTAGTAACCTGAGATGATCCCTAATCCGACCCCAACGATCGACGTAATGATCGTGATTGAAAAACCAATCAAGATTGAGTTACGCGCACCGATGATCAATTGTCCCCAAACATCACGGCCACCTTCATCCGCCCCTAAAAGGTAGGTGCCGCCGTTTGGCGAAATCGCGCCAGGTACAGCATATTTATCAAGGATGCTGACACGCATCACTTGTGATTGATCGATAACTGCCGAGCCGATAAACACGAATAATAAAACTGCGACTAACAAAACTAATGAAAAAATCGCCATTTTATCTTTTAAGAATTCGCGAAAAATCATTTTCAATCCCATAGGCGGGATGCTCTCTTGTTTTAGTACTTTTTCTTTCTTTTCAGACACATTTATCCCCTCCTATTACTGGATTCTGATTCTTGGATCGACAATACTCATGATGATATCTGACAGCAGCGTACCGATCAAGGTCGCTAGTCCTAAGATCAATGTCAGTGAAGTGATCACGGCATAGTCCCGTTGGACGATACTATCGATAAACAGTTTTCCGACACCTGGGTAGGCGAAGATTTTCTCAATGACCACAGAACCTGCGATCAATGACGTGATCTCGTAGCCCATTTGTGATGCGATCGGCAACGATGCATTCCGGAAAACGTGACGTGAGAAGACTTTGTTCGTTGGTACCCCTTTTGAACGAGCGGTACGAACGAAATCCAATGATTTCGAATCAATGACTTCACTTCGCAAGTATTGGATCGTCACTGCTGTTCCTAATAACGCAGAAGTGATTGCCGGTAATAGTAGGTGATACAAGCGACTCCAAAACTCAGCCATGCCGCTGACCCCCGGTGCAACGGAACCACCCGTTGGGAACCAAGCCAATCGGTAACCGAAGATGAACAATGCGATCAACGCAAAGATAAACAACGGTACGGCGAAACTGAAGAAGTTGTAAACAACGACGACTTTATCAAGCAATGAATTTTGGTAACGTCCTGCCCACATCCCTAAAGGAATGGCAATCACGTAAGTCAAAATGACCGTCAATAAGGATAACCACAATGTATTGCTGATACGTCCTGCTAATAATGTTGAAACAGGCAATTTAAAGATGAAGCTTTGTCCAAAGTCCCCTTTTAAGGCATTTCCGATCCAACGGAAATACTGGGTATACCATGGGTCATTCAAACCAGCGGCTTCACGCATCCGCTCAATAACAGCTGGATCTTGGTTTGGATTGATCAAACCAGTAAATGGATCCCCAGGCATTGCTTGTGCAATCAAGAAAATCAAGATACTCAAAATAATGACTTGTGGGATCATCAACAACAAACGACGTAGAATTGTTTTCCACATTATTCAGCACCCCCGTTTTTCAATGCGACTTGGTGCGACTCGGTGATTTTACGCAAGTCATACACTCTGCCAGATTCGTCGTAGTAATCTTTTTGATGGGTCACATATTCCAACTCGACCTTGCGGCGGTTTTCTTTGTGAGCATCGCGATTTTTTACGTCGATTTGAGGAATCGCTGATAATAAACGTTTTGTATAGATGTGACGCGGGTCTTGGTAGATATCTTCCCGGGTCCCGATCTCAACGAAGCGGCCTTTGTACATGATGGCGATATTGTCGCACATATGTTTTACGACCCCTAAGTCATGAGAGATAAATAAGAAACTTAAGCCGAATTCTTGCTGGATCCGTTTCATAAAGTTCAGTACCTGTGCTTGCACGGATAAGTCAAGAGCTGAAACCGGCTCATCGGCGACGATCAGTTTTGGATTGGAAGCTACCGCACGGGCAACCCCTAACCGTTGACGTTGTCCGCCAGAGAATTCATGCGGATATTTGTATAGGGCATCTTCTGGCATCCCAACGATATCCAACAAACTTTTCACACGTGTTTTCTCTTCTTGATCGCTTAAGCGTTCAAAGTTGCGCAATGGTTCTGCGATAATGTCCACCACACGTTTTTTAGGATTCAAGCTAGACATTGAATCTTGGAAAATCATTTGGACATCTTTGTTGTAGTTCATTTTCTTGCGGACAGAACGTTTAGTCACGTCTTGCCCATCATAAATGATTTCGCCGCTAGTGATTTTTTCTAACCCAACGATAGCTTTCCCAGTTGTGGATTTACCAGAACCAGACTCACCAACCAATCCGTAGGTTTTTCCTTTTTCAATGACGAAGTCCACACCATCAACGGCGTACACGTGATCCGTGACGCGGTTGAAGAATCCGCTGCGAATAGGATAGTGGACTTTCAGATCTTTGATTGTAATTAATTCTGTCATCTACACTTCTCCTTCTTCGTCTCTAAAATGAAAATGCTTGTAGCATGTGCAACGGACCAAATGATCAGGTGCTACTTCATGCAAGACTGGGTTTGCTTCGTGGTCGCTTTCAGGGATCCAAGGAATCCGTGCAGCAAACCGACAACCAGTCCGAGGCATATTTTTCAAGGAAGGAACCACCCCTTCGATCACATGCAGTTCACTGTCTTGAGAATTTTCTTGAGGGATCGAGTTAAGCAATGAGCGGGTGTATGGATGTTTCGGATTGGCAAACAACTCTTCGGCTGATGCGACTTCCACAAACTGTCCCCCATACATTACGGCTACTCGGTCGGCCATCTCTGCTACGACACCTAAATCGTGGGTGATCAAAATGATCCCCGTTTGCGTTTCTTCTTGCAAATCTTTTAGTAGATCAAGGATCTGTGCTTGGATCGTCACGTCCAACGCTGTCGTTGGCTCATCCGCAATGATGATTGGCGGTTTACAAGCAATCGCGATCGCGATGATGACCCGCTGACGCATCCCACCAGACAATTCATGAGGGTATTGACGTCCTACACGTGGCGGATTTGGAATCCCAACTTGTTCTAATAATTCTAATGCTCGTGCTTGGCGCTGTTCGGCATTCATATCTGTATGATAAGACAAACCTTCTTTGATTTGGTCTTCGATCCGCATCAACGGATTCAGTGCAGACAACGGATCTTGGAAAATCATCCCAATATCATTTCCGCGAATTTTGTTGTATAACGTTTCATTTAAGTTTGACAAGTTTAAATCTTTATATAAGATTTCCCCAGTGATTTTCGTGTTGTTTGGGTCATGTAGCCCCATGATCGTTGTAGCCAACGTACTTTTTCCGCAACCAGATTCTCCTACGATTGCTAAGATCTCATTACGATCCAGTGTAAAAGAAATACCATCTACTGCGTCATAGTAATCGTCTTTGATACGAAAACCTGTGTGAAGGTTTTGAACATCTAGTAATTGATTATCTCTGGACAATCGAATACCCCTCTCTACTTTCTAAGATGTCTTGCGTTTTAATGTAAAAAAGAAGGAACATGCATTTCATTTCCAAAAGCTTTCTTAACATTGTATAATATATTCTTAATAATTATATAGAAATGCTAACAATAATGCAAGTCCCAGAAAACTTAATACACTGAATTTTCAGAAAATTTACATTATGCTTCCAACGCCGTCATGTCAGGTTTAACGATCGTTTTTTTGATTTCGATTCTAAAGAAAAGCCGCCCAAATCACAGCGGATCAATTATGAGAAAGAAAGAGCTAAGTCATCTAGGACTTAGCTCTTATGTCTGTCTTAAGCAAGATGGCTTGAAATATAATCAACCGCTCCACCGACTGTTTCGATCTGCTCGGCATCTTCATCAGAAATCTCGGTACCAAATTCATCTTCTAGTTCAAGGACGAATTCCATCACACTGATCGAATCAGCGTTCAAGTCGTCTTTAATGCTCATCGTATCCGTTACGTTCTCTGCGTCAATTTCAAAATGATTGGCGATCACGACCGCAACTTTCTTGAATACTTCATCTCGTGTCAACTGGCTTCACCTCCACGCGTTTGCACAAAACATAGAATGGCTAACAAACATTGTACTGCTTTCTATGCTTTTTGTCTAGATTTTTTTGCAATTTCATTACAATGATTGCATTATGATTGCGTTTCGTCTTTTGCAGCCGGCATTTCTTCAAAGTGGGCGACCAATTGTGCCACGACATCTGTTGCTAGCATCGTATGGATCTGCTTGATGGTGTACGCTACCGCTTCTGGTCCTGTCGCACCATGGGTTTTGATGACTGGTGCTTTCAAACCAAACAATACGGCCCCGCCATGTTTCGCATAATCCATTTCATTTTTCACTTTCCGCAATGCATCTTTCAGTAACAATGCGCCTAATTTTCCTTTGGTACCTGAATCAAGAATCGATTGTTTCAACAACGCCATCAAGTTCAAGGCGGTTCCTTCGATCGATTTCAAAACAGCGTTCCCAGTAAAGCCATCTGTCACGACGACGTCAGCTGCACCATCCAGTAATTCCCGGGCTTCGACATTGCCGATAAAGTGGATCGTAGGATCCGCTGACAGCAGTTCAAAGGATTTTTTCGTTAATTCACTACCTTTGGTTTCTTCCGTTCCGTTATTTAACAAGCCGACCCGTGGTCGATTGATCCCACGAACTTTTTGGGCGTAAAAGGATCCTAAGACGGCATAGTTTGCCAAATGTTCTGGTTTATTGTCGGCATTGGCACCTAGATCCAGCATATCAAAGCCAGCATCTTTGCCGATCACTGGCATTGTGGACATCAATCCTGGACGATCGATTCCTTTGATCCGACCGACAATAAACAAACCAGCCGCTAACAAGGCACCGGTATTTCCAGCTGAAAAAATCGCATCTGCTTCGCCATTTTTCACTGCTTGTGCCGCTAAGACCATTGAAGCAGTTTTTTTCCGTCTGATTGCTTTGACGGGTTCGTCATCACTATTGATTTTTTCATCTGTGTGGATGATAGTGACATTTTTATCATCCGTCATGTATTTTTTGATTTCATTTTCTTTTCCGTAAAGGAGGAATTCAATCTCTGGAAAGTCTTTTTTCGCCAGCATGACTCCTTCTACGATCGCTTTTGGGGCGTTGTCTCCGCCCATTGCATCAACAGCAATCCGCATCTCGCTGCCACTCCCTTCATTTTCCCAATCAGTATAGCATATTCTTTAATCAAAAAATTGTTTGTCTGCTTTTTTTGCTGCCAAATAGTTCGCCAATGCCGAAAATTCTGGCAACAGCTGCCAGCTGTTTTTTTGCCAAAGCTGGGTAGCTTCGACTTGTGCCACTTCTAGAATATGGGCATCCGCGACCAAATCGGCAGCCGCAAACTCTGGCAAGCCCGATTGTCGATTGCCGAAGACTTCTCCTGGCCCCCGCAACTGCAGGTCTTTTTCGCTGACTACAAAGCCGTTGGTGGTTTTTGTCATGATTTTCATTCGTTCGACCCCCGTCTCATTTTTCGGGTTCGCGATCAAAATACAGTAAGAAGCATCGGCGCCGCGTCCTACCCGTCCACGTAATTGGTGGAGCTGGGCTAATCCGAAACGATCAGCATCGATGATCAGCATCACTGTCGCATTGGGAACATTGACCCCTACTTCGATGACCGTCGTGGAAACCAAGATCTGCAGTTGATTTTCTTTGAATGCTTCCATAATAGTGTCTTTTTCTTGATTCTTCATTTTCCCGTGCAACATCCCTACTTGATAGGTTGGGGAAAAATAACTTTGCAGCTGCTCATAAATCTCCGTGGCATTCTTGACATCCAGCATTTCGGATTCTTCGATCAAAGGACAGATGACATACATCTGATGCCCCTGTGCCAATTCTTTTTGCGCCCACTCTAAGATCGATTCAAACTGCGGCGGTCTGACCCAGCGAGTCTCTACAGGAATCCGTCCTGCCGGCATTTCATCGATCACCGAAACATCCATTTCGCCATAGGCGGTGATCGCTAGTGTACGTGGGATCGGTGTGGCGGTCATAAAGAGCACATCAGGCAGATAGCCTTTTTCCCTTAAGACTTTTCGCTGATTGACCCCAAAACGGTGTTGTTCATCGGTGATGACTAAGCCAAGATGTGCAAAGTCTACCCCTTCTTGGATCAGCGCATGGGTCCCAACGATGATATCGATCTCCCCGGCTGCTAATTGTTCTAAGATGACCCGCCGTTCTTTTGGTTTGGTCGAGCCTGTCAAAAGAGCGGTGGTCACTTCTAAGGGGTCAAAGAGTTGATTCAAGCTTTCTAGGTGCTGTTGGGCCAAAATTTCAGTCGGCACCATCAGTGCGCCCTGAAAGCCAGCCGTCATCGTAGCATAGAGGGCGATCGCCGCAACGACTGTTTTCCCGCTCCCTACATCTCCTTGCAAGAGCCGCTGCATGTGCTGCGGACTTTTCAGGTCATGGCAGATTTCATTGGTCACGCGCTTTTGCGCATTCGTCAATTCAAAGGGCAGTTTACGAGTAAATTCTTTCAAGCGTTGCACATCATAATCGATCGCCAAGCCGTTTTTCTCGGCTTTTTCGCTTTTCTTCAGTCCTTGGATCTGCATTTGGAACAAAAAAAACTCTTCAAAAATCACCCGACGCTTCGCTTGATGGCTCTCTTGGGGATCTTTGGGAAAATGCATTGCAAACATCGCGGATTTTCGATCCAACAACCGATATTTTTCGATCAATGACAAAGGCAAGATCTCCGTGATCTGATCACCAAAATCAAGGAATGCCTGTTTGATCAGTTCGATCAACACACTTTGACGCACGGCTTTATTGACATGATAAATTGGGGCAAAGTCTTCTGCGCTCTTGCTGCCGAGAATCTTCATTCCCGTCAGTCCTTTGCGTTTGGCGTCCCATTTGCCATAGACGGCGATCTCTTCTGAGACCTCTACTTTGTCCTTCAAATAAGGCTGATTGAAAAAGGAGACATTAAAGACATCGTGGTCTTGCATCATGCGAAATTGCAACCGACTTTTCTTGTAACCAAAGCGATTGATGACCGGTGGGGAAACGACGATCCCCTTGATCGTTACTTTTTCTTGGTCTTGAATCTCCGCTAATTGCCGTTCTTGAATGTCTTCATAACGAAACGGGTAATACTTTAGCAGGTCTTCGATGGTTTCGATTCCTAAACTCGCCAAGTCTTGGGCGCGTTTTTCTCCGACACCCTTTAATACCGTAAGTGGCTGATTCAGCATAGGTACCCTCCTTTTCCAAAAGTGATTTTGATTCATTGCAGGGGTTCCTGCATTCATAGAAAAAGACGGAGCCAAAAATCATCTACGATTTTTGCCCCCGCCGCCTAATTTGTTTATTCTGCTGAGAAAAGATATGGATAAACCGGCTGATCTCCTTGATGGATCTCTACTTCGATCTCAGGATGCAGTTCAACGATCGCTTCTTCGATTTTCGCTGCTTCTTTGGCTTTGCCTTCTTCACCGATAATGATGGTGACGATCTCAGTATCTTCTGTGATCATTTTTTCTAAGGTAGTCATAGAAGCAGAGAAACGATCAGGAACAGAAACAACGATTTTGCCGTCCACCATTCCTAAGAAGTCGCCTTCTGTGATTTCGATGCCATCAATTGATGTATTACGAATCGCATGGGTCACTGAGCCACTGACAACACTTGCTAAGACATCAGTCATCGCTTGCTGGTTTTCAGCTAGTGTGGATTGCTCGTGGAAGGCTAGCATCGCCGTCATCCCTTGAGAGATCGTCCGTGTTTCAACAACCGCTACTGGAATCTCGGAAACTTCCGCTGCTTGCTGCGCAGCCATAAAGATATTTTTGTTGTTCGGTAATACGATCACTTGATCAGCATTGACTTCATTGATTGCCACCAAAATGTCTTCTGTACTTGGGTTCATCGTTTGGCCACCACTGATGACATAAGAAGCGCCTAGGCTAGTAAACAATTCTTTCAAGCCTTCGCCAGCCGCGATCGCGATGATCGCAAATGGTGTCCGCGGACGTTTTACTGGTGCAGTTTTTGCTTCTTGCTGATCGTGTTCCAAGATTGTTTCATGCTGAAGACGCATGTTATCGACTTTGATTTTCACCAACGAGCCAAATTTTTGACCATAATTCATAACTTCGCCGGGATGTTCCGTATGGACATGGACTTTGATGATCTCATCGTCATTGACCACTAATAAGGAATCCCCTAACTCGTTTAAGTAATTACGGAATGTTTCATAATCAAATTCACTATCTACAGTCGGACCTTCACCGATCTTCACCATGATTTCTGTACAGTAACCAAAGGTGATGTCTTCTGTCGCTAAGTGCCCTTGAACGCTGCGATGATGTTCGGCATTGACCATTTCGTCCATAGCCGCTGGGGAAGGTTCGAAGATTTCATCGGCTGGGTATTCCCCAGTCAATGCATTTAAGAAGCCTTCATAGATAAACAACAATCCTTGACCGCCGCTATCTACCACGCCGACTTCTTTTAAGACGGGCAATAGATCAGGGGTTTTCGCCAATGAACGTTTTGCGCCGTGAACCACGGCTTTCATCACTTCGATACAATCATCGGTAGTTTGTGCTTTTTTCTCGCCATATTCAGCTGAGATGCGTGCCACAGTCAAGATGGTTCCTTCCACAGGTTTCATGACTGCTTTATAGGCGGTTTCTACTCCATGAGTAAAGGCTTGAGCCAATTCTGGTGCAGTGAGTGTTTCTGCGGTCGGGATAGCTTTAGAAAAACCGCGGAATAATTGAGACAAAATGACGCCGGAATTCCCACGTGCGCCCATCAATAGTCCTTTTGAAAGTGTAGCGGCAAGATCGCCGACGTTTTCTGAAGTCGCATCTGCGACAGCTTTTGCTCCACTGGTCATGGATAGATTCATGTTTGTCCCGGTGTCTCCATCTGGAACAGGAAACACATTCAATGAGTTGACAAACTCTGCATTAACTTGTAGACGAGCCGCGCCTGCCTGCACCATTTCTTGAAACTGACTTGCGCTGATATTCGTTACCTTCACTTAGATAGTCCTCCTTAAAATCATCCGCCATGAACGGATCCCTTGCCTAATCTGGCAGTACACGTACGCCTTGAACAAATACATTTACCGAGTTCGCAGATACACCTAGCATCGTTTCTAAGTTGTATTTCACTTTTTCCTGCACGTTGCGGGAAACTTCGGAAATTTTTGTTCCATAGCTAACAATCGTGTATACATCCACTGCAATGCCGTTTTCTTCTTGGCGGACAACGACACCGCGAGAATAATTTTCTTTTCGTAAAATTTCATTGATGTTATCTTTGATTTGTTTCTTGCTAGCCATACCAACAATGCCGAACACATCTGTTGCTGCGCCTCCGACCACTGTTGCAATGACTTCATTGCTGATTTCAATAATACCTGATGAGGTTTGAATTTTTACAGCCATTTTATAGCCTCCTTCAATGGGCATGACCCATCTTTCTTCTTACATATTTTATCATAGCTGTACCGCAAATAAAAGGATGAGACATATGAAAAGGGGCTTTCTGACCAAACGTCTTGCATTTCGACCTTGTTTAATTTACAATGTTTACTGGGAAAAGTCAATGTTTCTTGAAAATTACTCTTGCTTTTTTCACCTTTCTGTGATAAATTCAGATGGTATGAGCTGAAATAGCGCTCCAACATCAAGGCAAAGGAGGAAATAACCACATGGCTAAAGTTTGTTACTTTACTGGACGTAAAACTGCAAGTGGAAACAATCGTTCTCACGCAATGAATGCGACAAAACGTACTGTGAAACCTAACTTGCAAAAAGTTCGCGTTATGATTGACGGAAAACCTAAAAAAGTTTGGGTGTCAACTCGTGCTTTGAAATCTGGAAAAGTTGAGCGCGTATAATTAGACCTTTTCGGCCGTTCGTTTTGAACGGCTTTTTTTGTACCCTTTTTTCTTTGGTGCGCTTTCACTTAGGTTTTCATTAAAGAAAATAGGTCTTTGTTTTTTTAATCGATTCACCTGTGGTAAACTAAGAAAAAATTGATAAAGAACAGGTGACTTCTTGTGACGAAAATAAAAACATTTGCCAAACAACATTGGCCTTATATGCTTGCTAGTTTCTTCTTGCCGTTTCTTATCATGGCAGTGATCTATTTGACCATCGGTATCTACCCCGGCAGCAGCCGCAGTGTCTTAGCCAGTGATGCCTTTTCGCAATTCTCAAACTTTCATGCCAGCTTTCGCAATATGCTCTTAGGCAAGCAAAGTATCTTTTATACATGGAACGCCTCTTTAGGCTTAAATTATCTGGCATTGATCTCCTATTATTTAGGGGGAATCTTCACTCCCCTCGTCTTATTTTTCCCAAATCAGCTAATGCCAGATGCCCTGTACTTTTTAACCTTGATCAAAATCGGCAGTGCAGGATTGGCGTTTTGGTTTTATGCCAGCCAAACCTTTAAGATCCAACGTTGGCAGCATGTGACCTTAGCAGTCTGTTATGCCTTGATGTCCTTCATCACCGCCCATTCGGAGCTGATCATGTGGCTTGATGCCATGATCTATCTACCGCTAGTGATTTTAGGTATTGACCGGTTAGTGAAAAAGAAAAAACCAGTCGTGTTATTTATCAGTTATCTGCTGTTATTTTTATCCAGTTTTTACATGGGCTTTATGATCGGTCTCTTTTCCGTGATGTATTTCTTGGTTCAATTGGGTCGCAACTGGAAGCAAGCTCGCGGGGCGATCATTCCTTACGGCATCACCTCTTTGTTAGCTGGCGGCGCCTCAATGGTGATCATCTTACCTGCCTTATTAGATTTGCGGTCGAACGGGGAAGAATTGACGACGATTTCTTCCTTTAAAACCGAAGCCACCGATGTCTTTGATCTCGTGATGAAAAACATGATCGGTGTTTACGATACGACAAAATACGGCTCCATTCCCTTCATCTATATCGGCTTATTGCCGTTGCTGTTGTGTATTTTATATTTTGTTTCGAAGAAAATCCGCTTGAAAGATAAATTCTTATATGCTGGCATGTTTGCTGTTTTGATCGCCAGTTTTTATATCGTGCCGATGAATCTTTTTTGGCACGGGATGCATGCCCCAAATATGTTCCTTTTCCGTTATGCCTATTTGTTCTCCTTCTTAGTGATCATGCTGGCGGGATACGGATGGGAGCAGCTGCAGCAAAAAGATCGCGGATTGTTTCTCATTATTGGTCTTTCTACGATCGTGGTATTTGCCCTCTCCTACGCATTGAAAGGAGCCGGAACCTATGAATATGTTTCCGCTACTTCCTTTGCGCTAACGATCGTATTCTTTGTTCTTTACTTGTTATGTATTGGGTTCGGGCAATTAGGTCTTTTAACACAAAAACGAGTGACGATCTTGATGCTGATCTTCGTCTGCGGAGAAATGGCCGTCAATACGAGCGGCATGGTTCGCGGAATTTTGAATGATTGGAACTATGCTTCTCGTAGTTTGTATACAGAACCTTATCCGGACATCAAAAAACTAGTCACTCAAGCCAACGAAGACAATGATACCTTTTTCCGATTAGAAAACCTTGATCCTGTTTCTTCCAACGACAGTATCAATTATGGCTACAGCGGGGTCAGCATGTTTTCTTCAATTCGTAACCGCAATTCCTCAAGCTACCTGGATAAGCTGGGCTTTCGGTCTCGCGGCACCAATTTAAATATCCGCTATCCGAATAATACCTTGCTGATGGATGCTTTTACAGGAATCAAATACAATATCTCCAAGCCAAATCTCACCAAATACGGCTTTCAACGAGTCGGAGAATCTGGTGAATACAAGCTCTATGAAAATCAAAATGCGTTACCTCTAGGTTTCTTGGCTGAACCGACCATCGAATCGATTGAACAGCCGCAAAACGACAACTTGACGAGCCAGAAAAATCTTTTCAATGGCTTGGCCGATTTAAATTTAGAGTATTTTGCCTTTCAGCCGATCACGGTGATCCATAGTAAAAATACAGATATCACCAATGACGGCATGTATATGAAATTTACTGAGCAAGAAAGCAATGTCGCAAAAGAAGTGACTTGGCAAGTGGAGGTTCCGGCGAACTCGCAAGCGTACTTGAGTCTCTTCCCTGCCAACTTCGGAGAATTGGAAAGCTCATCTGCCACCGTGACAGTCAACGGTCAGCAGCGAGAAACGCAAATCAGTATCAACGGTCAATACTACGACTTAGGACATTATGAGACCGATACGACGGTTCAATTCACCGTCAGCTTCTACGGAACGCCTGAAATCTCCTTCCAAAACCCGCAAGTCGTGACCTTGGATACCAACGCCTACCAACAAGCAATTGATGCGATCCAAGAACGAGGGGTCGCTATGACTGTCGGCAAACGCAGTGCCAAAGCCGACATCACGACTGAAAAAGAGCAGCAGCTTGTAACAACCATCCCTTATGACAAGGGCTGGACTGCTACGCTTGACGGCAAAGAAGTCCCAATCACGGCCTTTCAAGATGGCTTTATCAGTGTGACGATCCCAAGTGGCACCCATCACTTGGAACTCTCCTTCTTACCGCAAGGCTTTGTTATCGGTGTTTGCTTGTTCTTTGGCTGCATCGCATTGTTTATCTTGTTTGCTTGGTTTTACCAGAAACAAGTAGCCAAAAAGCAAGTCTTGGACAACCAACGCCAACTCATGGATCAACCACCAGAAACCTAATCGAAAAAGAACCAACTCGTCTTTTTGAGGCGATCTCCTTAAGTTAGAGCAAAAGCTGACTTATGGGTGTCGCTCAATGATCGGTGAGTTTGGTTCTTTTTTGTGCTCAGGTTCCGCAGTTGTTCGCTCTAGTGGTCTTAGCATCCATTACCGACTAAGTCCCCTTCGATGCGGGGCCAAATGCCTAGCCCGTTAGCCCTTAGAGCGTTTAGCGAAACATAAGATAACTGTTGGGTTCTTCCGCATTTTTCTTGATGGAGTGCAACGATCGCTCCCATAATTTAACCATTTTGGTTTGTTTTAAGACGCGAAAGATCGAAATCCCTTGATCGATTTTCAACAGTCCTTTTTCTTGATCGCCATAAATATACCAGTACCATCCTTGATAGCAAAGAAGATGCGTACTGTTTAGCATGTCTCCGCGATCTGCCAATAATTCCTCTGCAATGGTCAACACCTCTTTTGCCCACTCCAGGCGGCGAAAATTGACAAACGTCGTAAAACAACTAAAAATCAAATCCATTTGAATTTCTCGCATCAAGGACAAACCTTGTTCTTTTTTTGTGCGAGAGATAGCGATCTGCAGTAAGTGATAGGAGGTTTCGACAGGAAATAAGAATTGAAAATAACGAAACAGCAAAATCTCATAAACGCCCCAGTTGTCTACTTTCGTAAGGTAGGAAATGACGGGGCGGGTTTTGGTGCGTAGCTTTTCCATATAGTCGCCAGAAGAGTGATCGGGTTTAGGACCTGAGAGATTGATTTCATGTATCTCCTTTGTGATCTCAAGGTACAGAAAAACAAAAGAATGCTGTTTGGAAGCGGCGATCAGTTCGCTACGCATTTCCTCCAGCCCTTCTTTGCTTCTCTGGGCGTGGGCGTTACTCAAATAAGCTTCTTTGTTGATCCCTAAAATTCGATCCAGTAAATCCATAAATTCGCTCGTCATATAGCTGGGAAAGCTCATCAGGTTGTCGTGACCTTTTACGCCCTTTTGTTGCGCACGCAAATAATAAAACTCCTCCACTGTGACATGGATATTTTCTAATAAGCGTTCCAATCGATGAATACTGATACTTGAAGCACCTTGCTCAAATTTACTGATGAACGAGCGACTGTTTTGTTCATCCGCCACTTGAGCGATCGTATAGCCGCGCTCTTTGCGCAATTGTCGGTACAGTTTTCCTTCTTCCATAACCATCCTCCTCACAACGATCGGTCTACAAACACCAAACCAATCCCACTTCACGAATGAAGCTCCGCAATTAAATTTTCCTGTTCTAGATTCAAATTTAGATTCAAACCTATAAAATGTTGAGGAACAAAATCTGCGGCACCTTATTTACATGCCACTCTTTTAGCTGTTAACCACTCGTGACAGTAACCTCTGGTACGCTCCTGGTACATTTAAATTCCACTATAGTGGATTATTTTCTCTTCTTAGTATAAAGCATCCTATACTGATTTTACAACGTAGAACGTGAAAGGATGATTTCGATGAAAGAATATCAACAAAACAACGGCTATCGTGCCTTAGTCAACGCCGCCTTACTCAGCGGCATCGGCATGAGTTTATTTAATATCGTCTTTGTAGTTTATGCCAGTACATTACCCTTTAATGCCCTTGCTGTTTCCTTAGCCTCCATGGCACTGTTAGTCCCTGATCTCTTAAGGATCCTGACCGGCTATCTAGCCGATCGTACCAAAAACAAAGTGCAATGGATGATCAGCAGTCGACTATTACAAGGAGTCCTTTTTGTGGCACTCGCTTTTTTGATCCAACTGCCGCCTAGTTTATGGTCTTTCTTCCTTTTGCTAGGCATCAACATTGTATCTGATTGTTTGGGCGCTTATTGTTCTGGGTTACAGCTGCCCTATGTTCGCCGTCTTGTGCCTGCTGATTCCTTAGACAGTGCCATGGGCTTTCAAATGGCGTGTCAAACCACCGTTCAAATCGTCTTTCAAGGCATCGGTGCTTGGGGGATCATTTTACTGAATAATAACTTTGCGGCTTTTGGTTTGATCAATGCCGTGACGTTTTTCTTAGCCGCGATCGTGATCTTCCTGAACCGCTCGCTCTTCTATGCGGTGCCAGGGAAAATCAATCAAGCAGCAACACCACTCTTTCAGAATTTCTCGGATACTTTTAAATTATTGACTGGTACGGCTTTTCTTAAAAAGATGATCCTCTTTGCCTTACTGATCAATACCTTAGCTGCTAGTACGAGCGGTCTACTAAATCTCCAGCTGTTGGATGACCTTGCGCTTTGGTTTGCCACTTATGGCAACACCGTTGCGATGGCAGGCATCGCTACTTCGATCGGTATGGTCGCTGGCGCCTTGTTTGCTGCCGACTGGTTCAAGAATACCGGTCTGGTTCGCTTGATTGCGTATACCTCTTTCGTTTTATGTCTGTTGACCTTGAATTTTCTCTTCCTGCATAACCGTTGGCTCATGATTGCGCTGCTCTTTGCTGAAGGCTATCTGATTGGAAAAATCAATCCTCGCTTTTCGGCACATCTGATTCGTGAGATTGATGAAGAACATCTCGCCATCAGCAGCGGGATCTTTTCCACCATTGTAATGCTAGGGGGACCTGTCGGACAAATGGTCTTTTTAGGCATCGGCAATCGCTATCACGTTGCTTGGAGCTGGCTGCTTTACTTGCTTTTCGCATTTTTGGTAGCCATCGCCGCCTTAGTCGCTGCCGGTACCTTGGAAAAAACACCCACCACTGCTGCGCCTAAAAACGCGACGGCAAGGACTGAAGATTGGCAAGAAACCACCTCTGTTTTGCCTGAGAAAAAATAAAAACACAAGCTTTCGCTTTCTCTTGTTGTGTAAGAGCAGCGAAGCTTGTGTTTTTCCTTATTCATAAGCAACATGAACCAAATACAATCCTTCTGGATGAGCCGTGGGACCTGCCGCATTTCGGTCTTTTTGCGCAATGATTGCAGGAATGCTGTCAGGTGCGATCCGTCCATTGCCGATTTTCAGCAATGTGCCCACCATGATCCGGATCATCTTGTACAAAAATCCATCGCCGCGAAAGGTAAAAATCAACTCATCTCCAGCGTCATTGACCGCCATGGACGCCTCATGGATCGTCCGCGTTTTGTCATCGACTGAACTGCCCGTCGCACAAAAACTGGTAAAGTCATGGGTGCCTAAAAAATCTGGCAACGCCCGTTGGATTTTTTCCAAATCTAGCGGATACGGATAATAACTTGCATAATGACGGCGGAAAGGACTGCGGGGCTTCCCAATGTCTACCCGAAACTGGTAGGTTTTTTCAATGACTAAGTAGCGGGCATGGAAGGTATCGTCAACGATCTCCACCGATTTTACCGCAACATCTTCTGGCGTTTGGGTATCTAAACCAAAGCGCATTTTTTCCAGTGGGCGCTTTTGAGGGAAATCGAAGTGGATCACTTGCCCTTGCGCATGGACCCCCGCATCGGTGCGGCCAGAGCCATGAATCTGAATCAGCTGACCATTGTTCATCTTCGTTAATGTCTTTTCAATCTCTTCTTGAACCGTTCGTCCATTGGGTTGACGTTGAAATCCTTGAAAATTCGTGCCATCATAAGCGATCGTCGCTTTATAGCGGACCATTGAATCACCTGTTTCTTTCTATTTTTTTCAAAAAAAGGCCTATGAGAAAAGTCTGATCGGTCGACAGGTCTTTTCGAACCAGCCGCTGGGATTGCCAGCAGCCTTGATGCTCCGTTAAGAACCTTTCGTGGGTTGACTTCAATCATAGGTCTTCGATTATCCTCTTAAGAACACTAACGCTACTGTAAAGAGCGCAAAAACGATGACAACCAATGTGTCCCGTTGGTGCCAGTGCAAAATACGATACTTGGTACGCCCTTCGCCGCCTTGATAGCCTCTGGCTTCCATAGCGGTAGCTAGATCTTCCGCACGGTTAAAGCTGCTGACAAATAAAGGAATCAATAAAGGAACGATCGCCTTCATCTTCTGCAACAGTCCCCCTTCGCCGAAATCGACCCCACGGGCACGCTGGGCGTTCATGATTTTTTCTGTTTCATCCATCAAGGTTGGCACAAAGCGCAACGCAATCGACAGCATCAGTGAGATTTCATGGACAGGGAAACGGATCGCTTTTAAAGGACGCAAAATGTATTCGATCGCATCTGAAAGCTCTAATGGGGGCGTCGTTAACGTCAAGAGCGTCGACATGAAAATGATCAAAACAAAACGACAAAAAATAAAGATCCCGTTTTGGACACCAAATTCTGTGATGTTAAAGATCCACCAAGACCAATAGACGTCACCGCCGGTAGTAAACAAAATCTGTAACGCCACGGTAAACAAAATCAGCCAAATCAACGGTCGAACGCCTCGAATAAAGAAGCCAAAATCGATTTTTGAAAAGGAGATACAAAAGAGCGTAAAAGCACCCGCTAATAAATAGCTTTGCCAATTATTCGCCAAAAAGATAATCGCAATAAAATAAAAACTAGCAATCAATTTGACTCGTGGATCTAAACGGTGGATCAAGGAGTCTCCGGGAATAAAACGACCGAAAATCAGTTTATTCATCATGGGCAGTCGCCCCCTTTGCTACTAAAACATCTGCCAGCTCATCAGCTGTTAGTGGTAACTGCTCAAATGCCAGTCCTCTGGCTTGTAGTTGTTCCGCAAATGCGGTTGCTGTCGGTACCCCCAACTGCTTTTCTTGCAGCCAAGCAGTGTCTTGAAACACAACGGACGGCGTGCCGGCTTTGACGAGACGTCCCTTTTCTAACACATAGACATAATCAGCATAGTTCGCCACATCATCCATCAAGTGGGTCACTAAAATGATCGTCATGTTCTTTTCCCGATGCAGGCGATCAAACATTTCCATCATCTCTTTGCGTCCTTGTGGATCTAAGCCAGCTGTCGGCTCATCTAAGACCAAAACTTCTGGTTCCATAGCTAAGACTCCAGCAATCGCTACACGGCGCATTTGGCCCCCTGAAAGGTCAAATGGTGAACGTTCCAGAAAACTTTCATCTAAACCTACCAATTGAATGTATTCTTGGGCTAAACCTTTGGCTTCTTCTTCGGAGATGCCAAAGTTTTTCGGTCCAAAAGCGATATCTCTCGCAACGGTTTCTTCAAATAATTGGGATTCAGGAAATTGAAAAACGATCCCGACTTTTTTACGTAACGGTTTTAGATTTTTGTTGTCTGACTCGGGTTTGATGACTCGCTCACCGATCGTGACCGTTCCAGTCGTTGGTTTTAATAATGCATTCAAGTGCTGCAGCAACGTAGATTTTCCGCTACCCGTATGACCGACTAAGGCGGTATAAGAGCCTTCTTTGATCTCTAAATCGATATCGAACAAAACCCGTTGTTCAAACGGAGAATGCGGTTGGTAGGTGAATCCTACTTGTTCAAAACGGATGTCCATAGCCAATCCACCATCCCTTCTTCAGTTAAGTACGCTTGTGGTACCGTGACACCCCGCTGTTTTAGTGCCGCCTTTAATTTTTCAGGAAACGGCAGATCTAAGCCTAGCTCAATCAGTTCCGGACCTGCAGAAAAAATCTCTGCTGGTGTCCCTTCGCGGACGAGCTCTCCTTGACGCATCACCAGCACCCGATTGGCGTTGGCTGCTTCATCAATATCATGGGTGATCGATAGCACGGTCAAATTGTTTTTCTCTTTGATTTTTTTGATCGTTGCGATCACTTCTTCACGGCCTTCTGGATCTAGCATACTAGTGGCTTCATCAAGAATGATGATATCCGGGCGCAGTGCAACGACGCCGGCAATGGCTACCCGCTGTTTTTGACCACCAGAAAGGCGCGCGGGTTCCCGGGTCGCAAACTCGCTCATCCGTACTTGTTCCAGAGCGTCTTTGACACGAACCAGCATTTCTTCTCGCGGGATTCCTTGATTTTCTAAGCCGAAAGCCACATCATCTTCTACCGTCGAACCAACGAATTGATTGTCAGGGTTTTGAAAGACCATACCGACCATTTTTCGAATATTCCAGATATTTTCTTCATTCAAAGGCAATTCGCCGACAGAAACACTGCCTTCTTGTGGCAAGATCAAGCCATTGATGGTTTTTGCTAAAGTTGATTTTCCAGAGCCGTTATGGCCGATCAACGCCACCCATTCCCCTTTGTTGATGGAAAAGGATACGTTATTTAACGCGGCACGCTCTTCTTCGCTATAACGCACAGTAATAGCATTCAATTCAATGATTGGCTTCATGATAGACTCCTTCATTTGCGATTAATTCTTTCTAACACTACCAAAAAAGCGCACGTTTTTCAATGATTCGCGCACGATTTGTCTCCAGATCTTTTTTTCACTTGCCATCACCTGTCTTGACAGGTAATCGAAAGTAAAAAAAAAGCACTTTATGATGAGTGCGTACACCTCGAAATACATCGAGGTGTAGGCGCTGAGCTAGACTCGGAAAGTTTCTTCCAACATCATAACACTCTTAGTAAACATCTATAAAGTGATGATAAGTGTGATTTTAAACAAGTTCTAGGATAACCATTGGTGCAGCATCTCCGCGTCTTGGTTCTGTTTTCAAGATACGAGTATATCCACCTTGGCGATCTGTGTAACGAGGAGCGATATCATTGAATAATTTTTGTAATGCTGATTCAATAACTACTTCTTCGTTTTCTTCACGTACACTTGCAACTTCATTACGAACGAATGCTGCTGCTTGACGACGTGCATGCAAATCACCACGTTTACCTAAAGTGATCATTTTTTCTGCAGTTGAACGAACTTCTTTCGCACGAGCTTCAGTCGTAACGATACGTTCGTTAATGAATAAATCAGTTGTCAAATCACGCAACATCGCTTTACGTTGGCTAGATGTGCGTCCTAGTTTACGATAACTCACGTGGTTTCCCTCCTTCACTTTCGAATGTTGTATCGGTCAGACGAACCGAACTAACGTAATCGAAAACGGTTTAATCGTCTTTACGTAGTCCTAAACCTAAATCATGTAATTTCACTTTGACCTCTTCAAGAGATTTACGGCCTAAGTTTCTTACTTTGATCATTTCTGGTTCAGATTTGTTTGTCAATTCTTGTACAGTATTGATTCCTGCACGTTTTAGACAGTTGTATGAACGAACAGATAAGTCTAATTCTTCGATCGTCATTTCCAACATTTTTTCTTTTTGTGTTTCTTCTTTTTCAACCATGATTTCAGCGTTTTTCGCTTCATCTGTTAGGTTAACAAAGATGTCTAAATGTTCAGTCATGATCTTCGCAGACAAACTCATTGCTTCCAATGGTTCGATTGAGCCATCAGTCCATATTTCCATCGTTAATTTGTCGAAATCATCCCGACGACCGACACGTGTGTTTTCTACTTGGTAGTTGACACGACGTACTGGTGTATAGATTGAATCGACTGGAAGAACGCCGATCGGCATGTCTTCTTTTTTGTTTTCGTCCGCTTGAACGTAGCCGCGGCCAGGTTTCACTGTTAAGCGAGCATGGAACGTAGCACCTTCAGAAACGGTACAGATATACATATCTTTGTTAAGGATTTCTACATCACTATCAACGATGATATCGCCAGCAGTTACTGTAGCAGGTCCTGAAATATCAATTTCAAGGGTCTTTTCTTCATCCCCGTACATTTTCAATGCAAGACCTTTAATATTCAAGATGATTTGAGCAACGTCTTCCCGAACACCCTTAACAGTTGAGAATTCGTGTAAAACTCCATCGATTTGAATATTGGTGATTGCCGCACCAGGTAAAGAAGATAATAAAATACGACGTAGGGAATTTCCTAGTGTAGTTCCGTAGCCTCTTTCAAGAGGTTCCACGATGAACTTGCCATAATCTTTGTCTTCATCAATCTTTGCGATTCTTGGTTTTTCGAATTCAATCATTCTTATCTATTACCCCTTTCAAAACGAAAAGTGTCTTGTTCAATGACGTATTTGTTACACTCAAAATGAGCAGCACTCATTAAACACGACGGCGTTTTGGAGGGCGGCATCCATTATGAGGGACTGGAGTCACGTCACGGATCGCACTCACTTCCAAACCTGCTGCTTGTAATGAACGAATTGCTGCTTCACGTCCAGAACCAGGTCCTTTAACTGTTACTTCAACAGTTCTTAATCCGTGTTCCATTGCTGCTTTGGTAGCTGTTTCTGCTGCCATTTGAGCGGCAAAAGGAGTAGATTTTTTGCTTCCTTTGAAACCTAATGAACCAGCTGATGACCATGCTAATGCATTACCATGAGTATCAGTGATCATTACGATTGTATTATTGAATGTTGAGTGAATATGTGCAATACCCGCTTCAATATTCTTTTTCACACGGCGTTTACGACTCACTTTTTTTGCTGCCATGAAGTTTTAACCTCCTTCACTTAGGAATTATTTTTTCTTGCCTGCGACTGTTTTAGACGGGCCTTTACGAGTACGTGCATTGTTTTTCGTGTTTTGTCCACGAACTGGCAATCCACGGCGATGACGGATCCCACGGTAAGAACCGATTTCCATCAATCGTTTGATGTTTAAGTTCACTTCACGACGAAGGTCACCTTCAACTTTTAATTTATCAACTTCTGCACGGATAGCATCTGTTTGTTCATTCGTTAAATCACGAACACGAACTTCTTCAGACACGCCAGCGTCAGCTAAAATTTGTTTTGCAGTCGTGTTACCAATACCATAGATATAAGTAAGTGAAACGACCACACGTTTATCACGAGGAATATCTACTCCTGCAATACGAGCCATATTTGTTACACCTCCGATTATCCTTGACGTTGTTTATGTTTTGGATTTGCTGGGCAAATCACCATAACGCGTCCTTTACGACGAATTACTTTACAATGTTCGCACATTGGTTTTACTGATGGTCTTACTTTCATGATAATACCTCCTGTGGTTTTACGGAGTACAATTATTTAAAGCGATAAGTAATGCGGCCACGGTTCAGATCATACGGGGATAATTCCACCGTTACTTTGTCTCCCGGTAAAATACGAATGTAGTGCATCCGGATCTTACCAGAAACGGTCGCTAGAACTTGGTGTCCGTTTTCCAATTCTACTTTAAACATTGCATTCGGCAAAGTTTCGACGACTGTACCTTCGACTTCAATCATATCTTCTTTTGCCACGCACAGTACCTCCTTGTACTTGTGATTTTCACACGATAAAATGGCGGAAACTCGGTTCCCACCTGATATTCTCAAACTATGCTCCTACTTAATAAAAAGTAGAAGTCGGACTGACATATTCTATCATATCCTGTCAAAGATTTCAAGAGAAAGTTTTAAGCTGCAAGTTGGACTCGGGCAATCTATGATTAGTCAATGATCTTTTGAACATCTTCGAATACAGCGTCGATGTCGCGATCCCCATCAATCGATTGCAATAACCCTTTGTCTTTGTAATAAGTCAAAATTGGTTCACTGCTTTTGATATTGACAGCTAGACGATTTTTGACCGTCTCAGGCTTATCATCTTCACGCTGGTAGAAGTCATGACTTCCACAACGATCACATGTTCCTTCCTCTTTGGGAGGATTGAACAATTTATGATAAGTTGCCCCACAATTGCGGCACATGAAGCGGCCGGCTAAACGTTCTACAAGAACTTCTTCAGGAACATGAATATCAATAACGGCATCAAGTTTTTTGTTAAGGTCAGCTAGCATCTCATCTAACGCTTTTGCTTGATCCAAAGTACGAGGAAAACCATCTAATAAGAAACCTTTCTCGGTATCAGGTTCAGCTAAACGTTCTTTAACGATCCCATTTGTAACCTCATCAGGAACTAATGCGCCTTGATCCATGTATGATTTTGCTTTAAGGCCTAGTTCTGTTTCGTTCGCCATCGCAGCCCGAAACATATCGCCTGTTGAAATATGAGGAAGACCGTATTCAGCAACGATACGTTCTGCCTGAGTACCTTTTCCAGCACCAGGTAATCCCATTAAAATGAAGTTCATTCTAATTCCTCCTGTAAGTTTTTGAATAGTGTTGAGGAAATCCTCAACACTTCAATAACTTTAATTGATGAAACCAGTATATTTCCGTTTCAGCATAAGCCCTTCTAACTGCTTGGCAGTATCAAGTGCCACACCGATAATGATCAATAGACTCGTTCCACCTAGTCCGATCGATTGCGGTAAATTCCAAGCCATCTGAGCGATGATTGGAAGTAAAGCAACCAATCCTAAAAAGATCGATCCCACCGTGCTTAATCGCATCAACAAACGCGATACATATTCTTCTGTTCCTTTACCAGGACGCACACTCGGAATGTAACTTCCTTGTTTTTGCAAGTTTTCCGCTAATTTCTCAGGGTTCACTTGAACAAATGCGTAGAAGAAGGTAAACGCAACAATCAAGACAGTGTAGATGATCGCACCCGGTACAGTGTTGTAACTAAAGATCGTTTGCACCACTTCGTACCAAGTTTCTCCTCTATATGAACTACCTAATGCTTGAATGATCGCATTTGGTGTTGTAATAAAAGAACTGGCAAAGATAACTGGGATAACCCCGGCAGCATTTACTTTCAAAGGAAGGTAACTGCTGGTAGGCGCTCCTGCTACCCGTTTTGTATATTGGATCGGAATCTTGCGTTCTGCCTGTTGAACATACGTTACTAAAGTAATGACGATCAACACAGCGATCACAAGCAGCGCCATAAAGATAGCATTTAGCCAGATATCCGATTGATCCACGTTAATGAAGTAATCTTCAATCAATTCTTTGATGCTTGCTGGTAAGCGTGAAATGATCCCCGCAAAGATGATCATTGACACACCGTTTCCGATACCACGCTCGGTGATCTGCTCTCCTAACCAAGTGACTAACATCGTTCCGGCTGTTAAAATCAGTCCGATCACGATATAGGTTGCCATATTAGGATTGTTTACAAACCCGAGTTGAGTGTAATAGTTAAATCCAGCCGTTAATGTCATGGATTGGACAAAGCCTAATACCAACGTCAAGTAACGTGTTGCCTGATTTAATTTCTTACGACCCACTTCACCTTGTTTCGACCATTCAACAAATTTAGGGACGATATCCATCTGCAACAACTGAATGACAATTGAGGCAGTGATGTAAGGCGAAACCCCCATCGAGAAAATCGAAAATTGTTGCATGGCGCCACCACTTACCAAATTCAACATGTTTAAAAATGGTAGATCCGCGATGGTATTTAGGCGACTTGCGTCTACGCCTGGCACAGTAATATGTGTTCCCAGACGAAAGACAAACAAGATTAAGACGGTGAACAATATTCTGGATCTAATATCCTTAACCTTAAAGGCATCCTTCAATAGTCTGATCATTAGATCACCTCGATTGATCCACCAGCAGCAACGATTGCTTCTTCAGCTGCTTTTGAGAATTTAGCTGCTTTCACAGTCAATTTCTTCGTTAATTCTCCGTTAGCTAATACTTTGATTCCAGCTTTTTCGTCTTTGACGATTCCAGCTTCGTGTAAAGCAACAGGTGTTACTTCAGCACCGTCTTCAAAGCGGTTCAAGACATCAAGATTGATGACTGCATATTCTTTGCGGTTCACATTTGTAAAGCCACGTTTTGGTAAACGACGGAACAATGGTGTTTGTCCACCTTCGAATCCTAGACGTACTCCGCCGCCTGAACGAGCTTTTTGACCTTTTTGTCCACGTCCAGCTGTTTTACCGTTACCAGATGAAGTTCCTCGTCCGACACGGTTACGTACTTGGCGTGAGCCTTCTGATGGTTTTAATTCATGAAGTTTCATAGGTTTGGCACCTCCTTAATCAAACTAGATCTGCTGATCCTTAGACCTCTTCAACGTCCACTAAGTGAGAAACAGTGTTAACCATGCCTTTGATTGCATCATTAGCAGGTTTTACAACTGTTGAATTCAACTTTGTAAGACCTAACGCTTTTACAGTATCACGTTGGTTTTGGGGACGTCCGATAATACTGCGTTTTAAAGTAATTTTCAATTCAGCCATTATAGTGTCCTCCTTAACCGATTAATTCTTCTACTGATTTGCCGCGAAGTGCTGCCACTTCTTCAGCGCGTTTTAATTGTTTTAAACCTTCAACTGTTGCGCGAACAACGTTGATTGGTGTGTTAGAACCTAAAGATTTAGATGTGATATCAGCTACCCCAGCTAATTCCAATACGGCACGAACTGGTCCACCAGCAGCTACCCCAGAACCTTCTACAGCAGGTTTCATAAGGATGCGTCCGCCGCCGAATACACCGATAACTTCGTGAGGGATTGTAGAACCAACCATTGGTACTTCCACCAAGTTTTTCTTCGCGTCTTCGATTGCTTTACGGATTGCTTCTGGTACTTCTTGCGCTTTACCAGTACCGAAACCTACGTGTCCGTTTTTGTCACCGACAACAACTAATGCAGCAAAACGTAGACGACGTCCACCTTTAACAACTTTAGTTACACGGTTGATCGCAACAACGCGGTCTTCTAATTCCAAATGTTTTGGATCAATATAAACCATGAATGGTGTTCCTCCTTCTCTTAAAATTCCAGTCCATTTTCGCGAGCTGCTTCAGCTAAAGCTGCTACACGGCCATGGTAAAGGTATCCACCACGGTCAAAGACTACTACTTTAATACCTTTTGCTGCTGCACGTTCTGCGACTAATTTACCGACAGCTTGTGCTTGTTCAGTTTTTGTTGCACCTGAAACTTCTTTGTCTAAGGCAGAGGCACTTGCTAGCGTCACACCCGCTACGTCATCAATTACTTGTGCGTAGATGTTTTTGTTCGAACGGAACACGTTTAAGCGTGGGCACTCAGCAGTACCAGAGATTTTGTTACGTACACGACGATGTCTTTTCTGACGTGTCTTGTTTTTATCTGGTTTTGTAATCACAATTTGTCACCTCTTTTAATTTTGCTAGCCTAAGCTGCTAGTCGTAAAGAATTACGACTATTTACCAGTTTTACCTTCTTTACGGCGTACAAATTCGCCAACATAACGAATTCCTTTGCCTTTGTAAGGTTCTGGAGGACGAACGCCACGGATATTGGCAGCCAATTCGCCAACGACTTCTTTATCTGATCCTTTAACGATCACAGAAGTGTTTGAAGGAACTTCGATTTCGATTCCAGCTGGCGCTTCGATTTCAACTGGATGAGAGTAACCAACGTTCAATACAAGTTTTTTTCCTTGTAATTGAGCACGGTACCCAACCCCGATTAATTCTAACGCTTTTTGGAAACCTTCAGAAACACCAACAACCATGTTGTTGAAGTTTGCACGGGTAGTTCCGTGGATAGTTTTCATTTCTTTACTATCATTTGGACGAGTGAATGTTACTTCGTTTCCTTCGATATTCATTGTGATATCAGAAGAGAAAGTACGTGTTAATTCACCTTTAGGTCCTTTAACTGTAATGTCGTTTCCGTTTTGCTTGATTTCAACACCAGCAGGAAGAACGACGATCTTATTACCGATACGACTCACTTAGAGGCACCTCCTTGTGGAATATTTTAAATTACCATACATAAGCGACTACTTCGCCGCCAACATTTTTTGCTCTAGCTTCTTTGTCAGTGATTACACCGTCAGAAGTTGAGATAATCGCGATTCCTAGACCATTCAATACTTTTGGTACTTCGTCAGCTTTGACATAAGCACGCAAGCCTGGTTTAGAGATACGTTTTAAGTTTGTGATAACACGTTCACCGTTTTTACCGTATTTAAGAAATACGCGGATCACGCCTTGTTTGTCATCTTCAATGTATTCAACATCGCGGACGAAACCTTCACGTTTCAAGATTTCAGCGATATCACGTTTGATTTTTGAAGCAGGTACTTCTAGGCTTTCGTGTTTAACCATGTTTGCGTTACGCACGCGCGTTAGAAAATCTGCAATTGGATCTGTCATGACCATGGGATAATTTACCTCCTTTATGCGAGTATAGTTTACCAGCTAGCTTTCTTCACGCCGGGAATTTGTCCTTTATAGGCAAGTTCGCGGAAGCAAATACGGCAAAGATGAAATTTACGATAAACTGAATGTGGACGTCCGCAACGTTCACAACGAGTATATTCTTGCGTTGAGAATTTAGCAGGGCGTTTGTTTTTAGCAATCATTGATTTTTTAGCCACGTAGTTCGCCTCCTTTTTTTATTTTTGGAATGGCATGCCTAATTGTGTCAACAATTCACGAGATTCTTCATCTGTGTTTGCTGTTGTTACAATCACGATATCCATACCACGTACTTTGTCGATCAAATCATAATCTACTTCAGGGAAAATCAATTGTTCTTTGATACCTAAAGTGTAGTTTCCGCGTCCGTCGAACGCTTTTTTGCTCACACCGTGGAAGTCACGGACACGTGGCAATGACACACTTACTAGTTTATCTAAGAATTCATACATTCTTTCGCCGCGTAGAGTTACTTTCGCACCGATTGGCATTCCTTCACGTAAACGGAATCCTGCGATAGATTTTTTCGCTTTTGTGATCAATGGTTTTTGACCTGAGATCAATTGTAATTCTTCAACAGCTTTGTCTAAGTTTTTAGCATTAGAAACAGCGTCACCGACACCCATGTTGATAACGATTTTATCAACTTTTGGTGCTTCCATGATTGAGCTGTAGTTAAATTTGTCCATTAATGATGGGACAACTTCTTTTGAATATTTTTCTTTAAGGCGGTTCATCTGTTAGCCCCTCCTTCCTTCATCAGATTATTTATCAAGAACTTCTCCGGTTTTCTTAGAAACGCGGACTTTTTTGCCGTCAACTTCTTTGTAACCGACACGCGTAGCTTCACCGTTCGATGGATCAACCACCATCACGTTAGAAACATGAATTGGTGCTTCCATTTCAACGATTCCGCCTTGAGGAGCAGTTTGAGAAGGTTTTTGGTGTTTTTTGACAACATTGACACCTTCAACAACGACTTTGTCATTTTTAGGAAACGCTGCTAGCACAACGCCTTCTTTGTTTTTGTCTTTACCAGTGATAACTTTAACTTTATCGCCTTTTTTAACAAACATGTTTGTTTCGCACCTCCTTTAGATAAGAATCACTATTACAATACTTCTGGTGCTAGGGAAACGATCTTCATAAAGTTGCCTTCACGCAATTCGCGGGCAACTGGGCCAAAGATACGAGTTCCACGAGGGCTCTTATCGTCACGGATAATAACCGCAGCATTTTCATCGAATTTGATGTATGAACCGTCTGTACGACGAGCTCCTGATTTAGTACGAACGATAACGGCTTTAACGACGTCACCTTTTTTGACAACCCCACCTGGCGTTGCTTGTTTAACCGTAGCAACAATCACGTCACCAATATTGGCAGTTTTACGACCAGATCCGCCAAGGACTTTGATCGTTAGAATTTCACGGGCACCTGAGTTGTCCGCCACTCTTAATCGGCTTTCTGCTTGGATCACGATGTGTATCCTCCTTTCAGATTTTGCAATTCACAATCTATATAGGAAAATCTCGTGTGATTAGATAATCACTGCCTTTTCAACAATCTCTACTAGACGGAAACGTTTCGTAGCTGATAATGGACGAGTTTCCATAATTTTCACGATATCGCCAACTTTTGCTTCGTTGTTTTCATCGTGTGCTTTGTATTTCTTAGAATAGTTCAGACGTTTGCCGTAGATAGGGTGGTTTTTCTTTGTTTCAACGACAACAGAGATAGTTTTATCCATTTTGTCTGATACCACGCGACCTTGGTAAACTTTGCGTTGATTTCTTTCTTCAGTCATACGCTAAATGGCCTCCTTCCACTATTACTTAACTTGTTCACGCAATACTGTTTTAATGCGTGCAATCGATTTACGTACTTCTTTGATACGTGCAGTGTTTTCTAATTGACCTGTTGCTAATTGGAATCTAAGATTGAACAATTCTTCTTTCAATTGTTTTTCTTGATCTAGCATTTCGGCAGTGGTTAATTCTCTGATTTCTTTAACCTTCATTCGATTCACCACCCATTTCCTCACGTTTTACGATCTTCGTTTTCACTGGTAATTTGTGAGAAGCAAGACGTAGCGCTTCGCGCGCAACTTCTTCAGGTACACCGGCAATTTCAAACATGATTTTACCACGTTTAACTGGTGATACCCATCCTTCAGGAGCCCCTTTACCAGAACCCATACGTACCCCGATAGCTTTGGCAGTATAAGATTTGTGAGGGAAAATTTTGATCCATACTTTCCCGCCACGTTTCATATAACGAGTCATTGCGATACGGGCAGCTTCGATTTGACGGTTTGTGATCCAGTGTGATTCAACAGCTTGTAAGCCGTATTCACCGAATGCTACTTCTTTTCCGCCTTTCGCTTCGCCACGCATTTTTCCGCGGAACTCACGACGGTGTTTTACACGTTTAGGTACTAACATGTTTATTTCCCTCCTTTCTCAGTGTTCTTTTTAGTTGGAAGAACTTCTCCACGATAAATCCACACTTTAACTCCTAGTTTTCCGTATGTTGTATCTGCTTCTTCCCATGCGTAATCAATGTCCGCACGTAATGTATGAAGTGGAACTGTTCCTTCTGAGTAACCTTCTGAACGAGCGATATCCGCACCATTTAGACGGCCAGAAACTTGTGTTTTGATTCCTTTAGCGCCAGAACGCATTGTGCGTTGGATCGCTTGTTTTTGAGCACGACGGAAAGCAACACGGTTTTCTAATTGACGTGCGATTCCTTCGCCTACTAATTTAGCATCTAAATCTGGTTTTTTGATTTCAACGATGTTGATGTGAACTCGTTTGCCAGTTAGGCTATTTAATTCTTTTCTTAGGTTTTCGACTTCAGATCCGCCTTTACCGATAACCATACCTGGTTTAGCTGTGTGGATTGAAATATTCACGCGGTTTGCTGCACGCTCGATCTCAACTGTAGACACAGCGGCATCAGCAAGTTTAGATGCGATAAATTTACGGATTTTCAAATCTTCATGTAGAAATTCAGCATACTCTTTTTCAGCATACCATTTAGCATCCCAGTCACGGATGATGCCTACACGCATTCCAATTGGATGTACTTTTTGACCCACTGATTGTCCCTCCTTATTTTTCTGATACGACTACAGTAATATGACTTGTACGTTTGTTGATCGGTGAAGCTGAACCTTTCGCACGTGGACGGAAACGTTTCATCGTTGGTCCTTCGTTTACGAATGCTTCAGAAACAATCAAGTTTTCAACATCTAAGTCAAAATTATTTTCTGCATTGGCAATAGCTGACATCAAGACTTTCTCGATGATTCCAGCTGCTTTATTTGGTGTGAACTTTAAGATCGCGATTGCTTCAGCAACGCTTTTCCCTCTGATTAAGTCAATAACTAGACGAGATTTACGAGGAGAAACGCGGACTGTTTTAGCAGTTGCTTTCGCTGATGTGATTTGTTCTGCCATTTTTGGATATCCTCCCCTCAAAATTAGCGTCTTGTTTTCTTATCATCGGCAGCATGTCCGCGATAAGTTCTTGTTGGTGCAAATTCACCTAATTTGTGTCCTACCATGTCTTCTTGGATGTAAACTGGTACATGTTTCCGTCCATCATACACAGCAATTGTAAATCCGATAAAATTAGGGAAAATTGTAGAACGACGTGACCAAGTTTTGATCACTTTTTTCTTTTCAGCGCCTTCTTGTGCTTCGACCTTTTTCATCAAATGGTCATCGACAAAAGGTCCTTTTTTCAAACTACGACCCATGGTGTACCTCCTCTCAAAATGTGCGACACACGGTCAAGTATATTACTTAGTTTTACGACGACGAACGATAAGTTTGTCTGATTTTGCTTTTTTGTTACGTGTTTTGTAGCCAAGTGCTGGTTGTCCCCAAGGAGAAACTGGTGCTTTACGTCCGATTGGTGCTTTACCTTCACCACCACCGTGTGGGTGATCATTAGGGTTCATTACGCTACCACGTACAGTTGGGCGTTTGCGCATCCAACGAGAACGACCGGCTTTACCGATGTTGATCAATTCGTGTTGTTCATTACCAACAGAACCGATTGTTGCACGACATGATGCTAAGATCATCCGTACTTCACCAGAGTTCAAGCGGATCAATACGTATTTGCCTTCTTTACCAAGTACTTGAGCACTTGTTCCAGCTGAACGAATCAATTGTCCACCTTTACCAGGTTTCATTTCGATGTTGTGGATAACAGTACCGACTGGAATGTTTTCTAGTGGTAATGCATTCCCTACTTTAATATCTGCATCTGGACCAGAAACGACAGTCATGCCAACTTCTAATCCTTTAGGTGCTAAGATGTATGCTTTTACTCCATCCTCGTAATGTACTAACGCAATGTTAGCAGAACGGTTTGGATCATATTCAATCGTTTTAACCGTAGCAACGACGTTGTCTTTGTTACGTTTGAAATCGATCAAACGGTATTGACGTTTGTGACCGCCACCTTGATGACGAACCGTGATACGTCCGTTGTTGTTACGACCAGCATTGTTTTTCAAAGGAGCTAACAATGTTTTTTCTGGTGTTGAAGTTGTGATTTCAGCGAAATCAGAACTTGTCATATTACGACGGCCGTTCGTGGTAGGTTTGTACTTTTTAATCGCCACGTCTTTTTCCCTCCCATGTAAAATTTATGCGTGAGTTGCTTATTCAGCAGCTTCGAAAATTTGGATTTCTTTAGAATCTTCAGTTAAAGTCACAACAGCTTTGCGACGTTTTTTTGTATATCCTGCATATTTACCCATGCGTTTGAATTTAGGACGAACGTTGATGATGTTCACGTTTGCCACTTTCACTCCGTCAAAGGCAGCTTCTACAGCTTGTTTTACTAAAGTTTTGTTAGCTTTTGTGTCCACTTCAAAAGTGTATTTCTTGTCATCCATGGCAAGCATTGATTTTTCAGTGATCACTGGGCGTTTAATAACGTCTAGTAAGTTCATTATGCAAGCACCTCCTCGATCTGAGTAAGAGCAGTTTGTGTCACTAACATTTTGTCGTTAGAAACGATGTCTAGCACACTAATGTTATCAGCAGTAACTACAGAAACTTTTGGCAAGTTGCGCGCAGATAAAGCGGCAAAGTCGTTTTCAGATTCTAAAACTACCAATACTTTAGAGTCAATTGTCAAGTTAGCTAAAACTTGTTTGAATTCTTTTGTTTTTGGAGCATCAAAGCTTAATCCTTCTACTGCTACCAAGTTATTTGAAGCAACTTTTTCTGACAATACAGATTTCATTGCTAAGCGACGAACTTTTTTAGGAAGTTTGTAGCTGTATGAACGTGGTGTTGGTCCGAAGACTACGCCACCTCCACGCCATTGTGGTGAACGGATTGAACCTTGACGGGCACGTCCAGTTCCTTTTTGGCGCCATGGTTTACGGCCACCGCCACGAACGGCACTGCGGTTTTTCACAGCGTGTGTTCCTTGTCTTAATGAAGCGCGTTGCATGATGATTGCATCATAGACAACTGATTCATTTGGTTCGATTCCGAAGATTTCTTCGTTCAATGTAATTTCGCCATTTTGGCTTCCATCTTGTTTGAATAATGCTACATTCGGCATTCCTTAGTTCCTCCTTTCTTCCTATCTACTTATTTAGCTTTCACAGCTGATTTGATTGTAATCAATGATTTTTTCGCGCCAGGTACATTACCTTTGATCAAGATAACGTTGCGTTCTGCGTCTACGCGTACGATTTCCAAGTTTTGGATCGTGATGCGATTTCCGCCCATACGTCCAGCAAGACGTTTGTTTTTAAATACACGGTTAGGTGCAACTGGACCCATTGATCCAGGACGACGGTGATAACGAGAACCGTGAGCCATTGGTCCGCGGCTTTGTCCGTGACGTTTGATAACGCCTTGGAATCCTTTACCTTTCGAAGTGCCGGTTACATCGATGATGTCTCCTGCTTCAAAAATATCAACTTTGATTTCTGATCCTACTTCTAAGCCCTCTAGCTCTACATTCTTGAATTCGCGAATGAAGCGCTTAGGAGCCGTGTTTGCTTTTGCAACATGACCTTTCGCAGGTTTGTTAGACAAAACTTCACGCATATCTTGGTAGCCGACTTGAATTGCTTCGTAGCCGTCATTTTCGATTGTTTTCACTTGTAGCACTACGTTTGGTGTAGCTTCTACTACAGTTACTGGAATCAATTCGCCAGATTCAGTGAAGATTTGAGTCATTCCCACTTTTTTCCCTAAGATTCCTTTGGTCATGATTACACCTCCATCTTAATTATTATAGTTTGATTTCGATATTAACACCGCTTGGCAAGTCTAGCTTCATTAAAGCATCAACAGTTTTTGGTGTTGGATTCACAATGTCGATTAGACGTTTGTGTGTACGCATTTCGAATTGTTCGCGTGAATCTTTGTATTTGTGCGTCGCACGGATGATCGTGTACAAGCTGCGTTCAGTTGGTAATGGAATTGGACCAGATACGCCAGCTCCAGTTCTCTTTGCAGTTTCTACGATTTTATCCGCTGATTGATCTAAAATACGATGTTCATACGCTTTTAAACGGATACGAATTTTTTGTTTTGCCATTGTTTTCCCTCCTTCGCCTATTTTGAAAAGTAGACATAGCTCCACGAAAATTTTCCGTCACGCTCGTCCATGGCAAAGCGTCCGGGCGTGTCGCAACCTCTCGTTTCGTAGCCGGCAGAAAATTTCTTTGCTGCCAGTGTGACTTACGTATTTACGTAAACAGCACCTTTATGATTATATTACGGATAAACATTGATTGCAAGCTTTTTTTATGGAAAAACCGGGATTCTTTTGCATTTCTTTCAGAAAATTTTCTTTTGATTTCGAAACACAAAAAAAGAAGCGTTGCCCGCTTCTTTTAAGTGCTTCTTCAATTCCTATTTGTATAGAAGAAAACCTGCTATTGCGGCGCTTCTTCCTTCATACGGTCTTGGGCGTGGGTATAGGCACCGTGCCACACATGACCCACATAAGGATTGATGACCACGCCTTCTTTGATTGCTGCTGTGACAAAGGCTTTTGCTAAGCGAATACTTTCCACGACGGGTTTGCCTTTTGCAAGACCAGCAGCGATCGCTGCTGAAAAGGTGCAGCCTGCTCCGTGATTAAAATCGGTAGCGATTTTGTCACTTTCCAACAGGAGGAAGGATTCTCCATCATAAACAAGGTCGATGGCTTTTGCTCCTGGCAAGCGATGACCGCCTTTGATCACGACGTATTTAGCACCTAATTGATGGATTTTTTCAGCAGCTTGCTTCATGGCTTCCACACTCGTCAAATCACCCAAACCTGAAAGAATCCCCGCTTCTACTAAATTAGGGGTGACAACATCTGCTAAAGGCAACAAATGCGTGATGATGGCATCGACACTTTTTGGCTGTAAGATTTCTGCAGTCCCTTTGCAAGCAATGACGGGATCGATCACCACATTTTTAACTTGCTGTTGTTGAATCATCTTCGCTGCTTGCACAATATTGTCTTCATTGCCTAACATCCCCGTTTTAAGGGCATCCATCGGATCACCTGCAAAGGCGGAGATCAATTGCTTTTCAACAAGCGCTGTTTCCATTGCCGTTACTTCATGGCTCCAACCCGCTTGTGGATCCATCGTGACGATCGAAGCAATCGTGGCAAAACCAAAGACACCATACTCCTGAAACGTTTTTAAATCTGCTTCGATACCGGCACCTCCGGTTGAATCAGACCCGGCAATTGATATTACTTTTTCCATCTTCCTCATCTCCTTGTGCTTTTTGCTAAGTATAGTCAATCTTCCCCTTGACGAAAAGAGCCATTTGGCTTATTTTTAAACCATCCAATTGAAAAAGGTGGTGCAGGATGGCTTCATCAAGTATCGACAAACAAAAGAAACAACCGATTTACCAGCAGATCGTGACCCATTTTATCGAAGAGATCCAAGCGGGAACCTATGGGCCTGGGGATCGTTTACCACCAGAGCGCAGCCTTGCTCAGACTTTTGACGTCAACCGTTCCACCGTCGTCAAAGCGTTAGATGAATTGAAGAGCTTAGGATGGATCGAACGAAAACAAGGCAGCGGCTCTCGCGTATTGGAAGGTCGTTGGGGGAACCGACAAACACCGCTTTCTTATTTGCGCTCGTCTTTAAGCAGCCCTTACTTGCAGCAAGACCCTTACGTTCAACAAATTCAGCACTTGCGCACCGAGAAGGATGTGCTGGATCTGTACACAGGTGATCTACCTGCCGATCTGATTCCCGACTTCACGTTTCCCGCCTTTACATGGGAAGAGATCCGCAAAGAAAGCACCAAAGTATTACCGACTGGTTATGAGCCTTTGCAAGAAATCTTATTGCAGCACCTTGCTGATTCCTTCAATTTGCCCATCAGCGGTCAAAAACTAGTAATTACTGCCGGTTCGACGCAAGGAATCACCTTGCTGATGCAAGTCTTATTGCATGCGGGGGATTGTATTGCGACAGAGGACCCTTCTTTCTTGTTCTCTCTCCCCTTGTTTTCCACGATGAATGTCCAGCTGATTGGGATCAAGCAGGATAGTGAAGGGATGCGGCCTGCGGCATTGGAAAAAGTGTTGAAGGAAAAGAAGATCAAATTCGTCTATCTGAATCCCACCTTCCAAAACCCAACTGGCCGCACCATGAGCGAGCATCGGCGCCAAGCGATCATCCGCCTTTGCCAGACCTACCAAGTACCGATCATAGAAGACGATGTTTTTAGCGAGTTGGCTTTTGATGAAGTACCGCCCAAGCTAAAATCCATGGCTCCCGAAACCGTCATTTATTTAGGCTCGCTTTCAAAATTACTTGGATCATCAATCAAAATCGGCTGGCTTTTGGTGCCAGAAGCGTTAGCCGACCAATTTGCCCAAGCGAAAAAACGGATGGCGATCGATACCACGATCTTCCCGCAAGTCCTTGCCAACATCGCCTTACGCTCCTCTGATTACCACCAGCAGCAGCGGACACTGCTTACAGAAATGGCCCAGCGCCAGCAAGACCTACTCCAACTCTTGCAGGCATTTCAGGAGGACTGGCAATGGCAGCCGACGAAAGGCGGTCTTTACCTGTGGTTGACTTGGCGTCACCGCACATTGACTCGCAAAGATTGGTCGCTCTTTTTGGCGAACGATTGCTTAGTAGCACCTGCGTTTCTTTTCAGTAACGATACGAATGGCTTGCGTTTGAACTATACCCGCTTAGCCAAAGATGATTTACCACGATTTCAAGAACGATTCACAAAAATCACCCAACAGTTAAAGGAGCAAACCTATGAACGAAACCATTGAGCTTTTGCACAATCATCGCACTTACCGACAATTTGACCCTGACTACCGCTTGAGCCAAGAACAAGTAACCGCGATTTTGACTGCCGCTCGTCAAGCACCAAGCTGGATGAATGGGCAAGCCTATTCGATCCTGGTGATCGACGACCCGCAGATCCGCCAACAAATGGTCGAATGGAATCCCGGCAATCCTCATATCGCAGCAAGTTCGCTCTTTCTGCTGTTTCTCGCAGATTTAAACCGAACCAAAAAAGTTGCTGAGAAAAAACAGACCCCCTATCCAATCGATGAGGGCTATCAGCCATTATTGATCGCCACCACTGATGCCAGCATTGCTTTACAATCTGGTGCGATCGCTGCTGAATCGCTGGGCTTAGGTACCGTCATTTCCGGCAGCGTCCGCAAAGACAGCGCCAAAATCGCTGAATTGTTGCACTTACCGGAATATGTCTACCCTGTGGCTGGCTTGAGCATCGGTAAACCAATCGTAGAAATGAAGGTCAAGCCTCGCTTGCCAGAAGAAGCGGTCATTCATTACAACCACTATCAGGACTATTCTTATGAGTCGATCGAAGCCTACGATCAAACAATGACTGATTTTGGAGAAGCTCGCGAGACCAAACCATGGTCAGAAAAATTTGCTGGGTTTTACCGCAATCGCCCTGACCAAGGATTTGACGCCTTCTTGAAGAAGCAAAAACTAATAAAATAAAAAGCACCGCTCTCTTTAGCTTCGATGAACCACAGTGGATTCGTCAACGCTAGAGATGGCGGCTCTTTTTTGGTTCTACGAGTTAAAAAAAAGAGGCTCTACAATATTTAGTGTTGGTGGAAAATCTACGGATTTTCTACCAACACTTTTTTTGTAAAAAAAGATAGAAAAAGAGATAGCCTAACTGGTAGAATTTAGTCGTCTAAAACAAAACCAAACCAAGAAAGGATATCTCCATGGATCATTGTACTAGAAAATTGTTAGGTTTAACAGATGAAAATTTATTCTTCGAAGAAGAATGGTTAGAGACTATAGAAGAAGAGGGGTTTCGCACCAATCTTATCCATGCCAAACTTAGCTATATACCAAGCCATTGCCGTAAATGTGGCATCAAAAATGAAGGACAAATCATCAAGAATGGCTCACACAAAACAAAAGTCCAACTTTTGCCTTATCGAGCAACAAAAACAGAATTACGCTTGGTACGTACACGCTTTTACTGTAAAGAATGTCAGTCGACATTCAATGCTCAGACAAACTTGGTGGATGAAAACTGCTATCTTTCAAAAGAATTAAAGATTCAAATCGCCTTGGAGCTGGCCAAGAATACAACAAGAAAAGAAATTGCCGATCGCTATTTTGTCTCTGACGTAACCGTTCTGCGTGTCCTACACACCTGTTTAAAAATGTATCATCCTCGTTTTGATACGTTACCTTCGGTCCTTTGTTTTGATGAGTTCAAATCAATGAAGTCCTGCAGCGGAAAAATGAGTTTTGTCTTTATGAATGGGGAGACCCAACAATTGATCGGTGTATTGGAGAATCGTCGCCTTGCATTCTTAAAACCATATTTCCTTAAATTCACCCGAAAAGCACGAGCGAACGTGAAATACGTCGTGATGGATATGAATGCCCCTTATTTTGAACTTGTAAAGGCGGTCTTCCCAAACGCAAAAATCGTGACCGATCGCTTTCACATTGTCCAACAAATCACTCGTGCGTTAAACCAGTTGCGAATTAAAACAATGAACAGCTTTCAAAAAACGGAACCGACAAAGTATCGACGATTGAAGCGATTCTGGAAATTACTCCTTAAGCATGCCTATGATCTGGATAGTTCCAATTATCAATATGATCGATCCTTTCGTAGACCAATGACGCAAAAAGCGATCGTCGATGAACTTTTGAGTTATGACGAGCAATTAACAAGGGCTTACGAGACTTGTCAGCTCCTCCTCTATCACTTTAAACACAAGGACAGCCAAAGCTTTTTCGATACGATCAACAGCTTAGATCAACGCCTCCCACAATGGTTTTGTAAGAAGCTGACGTTTTTAAATAAATACAAATCAGGGATTCAATATGCTTTAAAAACCAGGTATAGTAATGGGGCATTAGAAGGAACAAACAACAAGATAAAAGTGATAAAACGAGTAGCCTACGGCTATCGAAATTTCCACAACTTTCGAGCAAGAATTTATCTCATTCAAGGCTTAATCTTCCAAGTAAAACAAAAACCAGTTAAGCACGCTGCCTAACTGGTTATGACTAAATTTTCAGTTGTATTTTTCTCTACCAACACTAAATGTCGAAGAGCCAAAAAAGAGCAAAAGCGCGTACGCTTTTGCTCTTCGATCAATCAAATTAAGCTTGGATTGAAGTTACAACGCCTGAACCAACAGTACGTCCGCCTTCACGAATTGAGAAACGAGTTCCGTCTTCGATAGCGATTGGGTGGATCAATTCAACGTCGATTGTTACGTTATCACCAGGCATAACCATTTCAGTTCCTTCTGGTAATTCAACAACACCAGTTACGTCAGTTGTACGGAAGTAGAACTGAGGACGGTAGTTAGTGAAGAATGGAGTGTGACGTCCACCTTCTTCTTTTGTTAAAACGTAAACTTCAGCTTTAAATTTTGTATGAGGTGTGATTGTACCAGCTTTAGCTAATACTTGTCCACGTTGGATGTCTTCACGAGCAACCCCACGTAGCAATGCACCAATGTTATCCCCTGCTTCAGCATAGTCTAACAATTTACGGAACATTTCAACACCAGTTACAGTTGTTTTAGCAGTTTCTTCAGCAATACCAACGATTTCAACTTCGTCACCAACGCGAACTTGTCCACGTTCAACACGGCCTGTAGCAACAGTACCACGTCCAGTGATTGAGAATACGTCTTCGACTGGCATCATGAATGGTTTGTCAGTGTCACGTTCTGGAGTTGGAACGTATTCGTCAACTGCAGCCATTAATTCCATGATTTTTTCTTCGTATGAAGCATCGCCTTCAAGAGCTTTCAAAGCAGAACCAGCGATTACAGGAACATCGTCGCCTGGGAAGTCATATTCTGACAATAAGTCACGAACTTCCATTTCAACTAATTCTAGTAATTCTTCGTCATCAACCATATCCATTTTGTTTAAGAAAACAACGATGTATGGTACACCAACGTTACGTGATAACAAGATGTGTTCACGTGTTTGAGGCATAGGACCATCAGCAGCAGATACTACTAAGATCGCGCCGTCCATTTGAGCAGCACCAGTGATCATGTTTTTAACGTAGTCCGCGTGTCCTGGGCAGTCAACGTGAGCATAGTGACGTGCTTCAGTTTCGTACTCAACGTGAGCAGTTGAGATAGTGATTCCGCGTTCGCGTTCTTCTGGAGCGCCATCGATTTGGTCGTAAGCTGAAGCTTGAGCCAAACCTTTTTTAGATAATACAGTTGTGATAGCAGCTGTAAGTGTAGTTTTACCATGGTCAACGTGTCCGATCGTACCAATGTTTACGTGGGGTTTAGAACGGTCAAATTTTTCTTTTGCCATTTTAAAATGTTCCTCCTAAAAATGCAGTTTATTTTTTATATTTGATAGGTAGGGAGCCGCAGCTCCCCATCCCTTATCATCGATAATATTGTACACGAAACTCAGAAAAAAATATAGCTTTTTACTTAATTTCCTATACTTCCATCAATTATTCAGCTTTGCCGCCGTTTTTCTTGATGATTTCTTCTTGAACAGATTTTGGTACATCTTCATAGTGATCAAATGTCATCATGAACGTACCGCGACCTTGTGTTGATGAACGAAGTGTCGTTGCGTAACCAAACATTTCAGCTAATGGCACGATTGCGTTCACGATTTGTGAGTTACCGTGTGCTTCCATTCCTTCTACGCGTCCACGACGAGCAGTTACGTGACCCATAACATCACCTAAGTAATCTTCTGGTACAGTGATAACTACTTTCATCATTGGTTCAAGAATTACTGGATTTGCTTTCTTCGCTGCAGCACGTAAAGCCATAGAAGCTGCAACACGGAAGGCAGTTTCACTTGAATCGACATCATGGTATGAACCATCATAAAGTTTTGCTTTGATGTCTACTAATGGGTAACCGGCTAAGACACCGTTCGCCATTGAGTCTTCAAGTCCTTTTTCAACTGCTGGGATGTATTCACGAGGAACCACACCACCGACAATCGCGTTTTCGAATTCGAAGCCTTTACCTTCTTCGTTTGGTGTAAATTCGACCCATACGTGACCGTATTGACCTTTACCACCAGACTGACGTACAAATTTACCTTCCGCTTGTGTTGCTGCACGGAATGTTTCACGATAAGAAACTTGAGGCGCACCTACGTTTGCTTCAACTTTAAATTCGCGACGCATACGGTCAACTAAGACGTCCAAGTGAAGTTCTCCCATACCAGCGATAACAGTTTCGCCTGTTTCAGCGTTTGTTTCCACACGGAATGATGGATCTTCTTCAGCAAGTTTTTGTAAAGCAACCCCCATTTTATCTTGGTCAGCTTTTGATTTAGGCTCAACAGCGACTTCGATAACTGGTTCTGGGAATTCGATTGATTCAAGGATTACTGGTGATTTTTCATCACATAGTGTATCCCCAGTTGTTGTGTCTTTCAAACCAACAGCAGCGGCGATATCGCCTGAGTATACTGTTTGGATTTCAGCACGTGTGTTGGCGTGCATTTGTAGGATACGACCGATACGTTCGCGTTTGCCTTTTGAAGCATTCAATACGTATGATCCAGAGTTCAAGATACCTGAATACACACGGAAGAATGTCAAACGACCTACGAATGGGTCAGTCATTACTTTAAATGCTAATGAAGCAAATGGTGCTTCATCGTCAGCCGGACGATCAGTTTCTTCGTCTGTTTTAGGATTGATCCCTTTAATCGCAGGAACATCAAGTGGTGAAGGCAAGTAGTCGATGACTGCATCCAACATCAATTGAACCCCTTTGTTTTTAAAGGCAGATCCACAAAGAACAGGGAAAAAGTCAACAGTCAATGTTGCTTGACGAATACCAGCTTTCAATTCTTCTTCAGTGATTTCTTCACCTTCCAAGAATTTCATCATTAGTTCTTCATCAGTATCAGCAACAGCTTCGATTAATTTTTCGCGCCATTCTTCAGCTAATTCTACGTATTCTTCAGGAATTTCAGTCTCTTGGATTTCAGTTCCTAAGTCATTTGTGTAGATTTCAGCTTTCATTTTTACTAAGTCGATAATACCAGTAAAGTCATCTTCCGCACCAATTGGTAATTGGATTGGGTGAGCATTTGCTTGTAAACGATCATGTAAAGTTGATACAGAGTATAAGAAGTCTGCACCAATTTTGTCCATTTTGTTACAGAATACAACACGTGGTACGCGGTAATCTGTCGCTTGACGCCAAACTGTTTCTGTTTGAGGTTCTACACCTGATTGTGAGTCCAACACAGTTACAGCACCATCAAGTACACGCAATGAACGTTGCACTTCGATTGTGAAGTCCACGTGTCCTGGTGTGTCGATGATATTTACGCGGTTTTCTTTCCATTGCGCAGTTGTCGCAGCAGAAGTGATTGTGATCCCACGTTCTTGTTCTTGTTCCATCCAGTCCATTTGAGAAGCACCTTCATGTGTTTCACCAATTTTATGGATTTTACCTGTGTAATAAAGGATACGTTCAGTTGTCGTTGTTTTACCAGCGTCAACGTGGGCCATGATCCCGATATTACGAGTTTTTTCTAGCGAAAATTCTCTTGCCATTCTAGGTTGTTCCCCTCTCATTCTTACTTAACTTAAGCTAAGGTTGTCTCAGTACCTTCCAATAAAAAGCAGTGAGGATCTTACCAACGATAGTGAGCAAATGCGCGGTTGGCTTCCGCCATTTTGTGTGTGTCTTCGCGTTTTTTCACAGAAGCACCAGTGTTGTTTGCTGCATCCATGATTTCTTTTGCAAGACGTTCTTCCATTGTGTGTTCGCCACGCAAACGAGCGTAGTTTACCACCCAACGAAGACCTAGAGTTGTACGACGTTCAGGACGTACTTCTACTGGTACTTGGTAGTTAGAACCACCGACACGGCGAGCTTTAACTTCCAATACAGGCATAATGTTTTTCATTGCTTGTTCGAAAACTTCCAATGGATCATTTCCTGTAGATTCTTTGATAATGCCAAAAGCATTGTAGATAATATTTGCAGCAACACCGCGTTTACCATCAACCATTACACGGTTGATCAAACGAGTTACTAATTTTGAGTTATAAATAGGATCTGGTAAAACATCACGTTTTGCAACAGGACCTTTACGAGGCATCCGTAACTCCTCCTTCCGAGATATCAGTTCTGATTTAAATAAGATTCATTTGATCTGTTTGTCTTAAAGATTAAGCTTTAGGACGTTTTGTACCATATTTAGAACGAGATTGTTTACGATCGTTAACACCGGCAGTATCCAATGCACCACGAACGATATGGTAACGTACCCCTGGTAAGTCTTTTACACGTCCACCACGTAACAAGACCACGCTGTGTTCTTGTAAGTTGTGTCCGATACCTGGAATATAAGCTGTCACTTCAATCAAGTTTGACAAACGAACACGCGCATATTTACGTAGAGCTGAGTTCGGTTTTTTCGGTGTCATAGTTCCCACACGAGTAGCTACCCCACGCTTTTGAGGTGAGTTAACATTCGTTTGAGCTTTCTTGAAACTGTTATATCCTTTGTTCAATGCTGGTGAATTTGATTTTTCAACCTTGGATTTACGAGGTTTACGTACTAATTGATTAATTGTAGGCATCCCTAGTTGTCCTCCTTCCTTGATTCGCTTTATAGTCCCACACATCCAGGTGGTTCTTTTTTTGCGATAAAAAATAATGCATTCTCTGCATTCATATCAACTATGCTTTGATAGACAGTCAGCACGTCTCCAACGAGAGACCTGTAGATAAAGCACCTTTGATAGAATATCATGCTTATTCTTACCTGTCAAGTATCCTCCTAGGCTTTTTTCAAAAGAAATCTGTTACGAAAAAATCCGCAAATTTTGCGCTTCTTCCTATATAATAGAGACAAAGCATTTATTTAAAAAAGGCGGGAAGAAAATGAACCTAAAAGAAATGGTCGGCATTGAAGCGGCTAGTTATGTAAAAGATGGCATGGTCGTTGGCTTGGGCACTGGCTCAACAGCCTACTACATGATTGAAGAACTGGGTCGACGTGTAAAAGAAGAAGGTCTATCGATCACTGGTGTCCCAACTTCTTGGGCATCGAAAAAACAAGCAGAAGGATTAGGTATCCCGATTCGCACCATCGATGAAGTGGATGCTGTGGATCTAACGATCGACGGTGCAGATGAGATCAGCAAGGATTATCATGGCATCAAAGGCGGCGGTGCAGCCCTTTTATTCGAAAAAATCGTGGCGTCTAACTCCAAAAAAGTTTTGTGGATCGTTGATGAATCGAAAATGGTCGAAACACTTGGTGCCTTCCCGTTGCCAGTGGAAGTGATCCCTTATGGCAGCCAACAGCTGTTGCGTCTGTTCGAGAAGAAAAACTACCATCCAAAACTGCGTCTGAATGAAGAAGGCGAACCTTTAAAAACCGATTGCAGCAATTACATCATCGATCTTCATCTAGAAACGATCACCGCTCCTACTGAGTTGGCACAGGAATTAGATGCTACAGTGGGCGTGGTTGAACACGGTCTGTTTTTGGATATGGTTCATACGATCATTGTCGGATTGCCTGAAGGACCGAGTACCAAGCACGTTAGATAAAGGAAACAAAAAAGGAGAAGCAAAAACGCTTCTCTTTTTTTGTTATTTTTCTTCAATCGACTTAATTTTTATTATTTTTTGTGCAAATTACCCTATCATTTAAGAAATAATTATGATACATTCAATAAAAAGGGAAAGGTAGGAGGGTTTATGAAAATCATAGGCTATGCTCGTTCAACGATCACCGATAACTCAACAAGTGAACAATTAAACAAGCTCGAAGAATTTGGGTGTCATGAATTTTTCCATGAGACATTTAGCGTGGAAGAAAGTGAAGAAAATCATTCATTGGAGTCAGTGGTGGCACAAATGCAACCCGGTGACACATTAGTCGTTACGGAACTGCATCGTTTAGGGAAGACGACCAGACAGCTGACCGATCTCACTGATCTATTAAAACAGCGAGAGCTTCATCTGGTTTCACTGGCAGAACAAATCGATACCCGCGGTCCGATGGGACAGGTTTACTTCAATTTGATGGAAGGACTTGCGATCATGGAACGCTCACTCATCAAAGAGCGCACGCTGGTCGGCTTAAATAAAGCCCGCAAAAAAGGTAAAATTGGCGGTCGTCCAAAGATCGATCCAAAAACGATTAAAAAAATCCGTCAATTGTACTACGAAAAAAAAGAAACGATTCAATATATTTCTGAAAAATGCGGTGTTTCTGTAGGTACATGCTATAAATACATAAAATTATCCGAAGAAGAATGGAACAAGTTACGTTCATAGTTGTCGACTCCCCCTAGAACAGCATGAAACAAAAGCGGTCCTCTTTTTAATGATCCCCTTTTGTTTTTCCTTAAGAATGGCGTTTTCCCCCAGCTTTTCCTCCAAAACCATGGAAATTCTTTGAGAAAGAGTGTACAATAAATACGGAATTGAAAATTTCAGAAAAATATCGAATATCTAAAGGAGAGTTTTACATGCCAAAATTAGTATTTTCTCGTCATGGACTAAGCGAATGGAACAAATTAAACCAGTTTACCGGTTGGGCTGATGTTGATCTAGCGCCAGAAGGTGTCGAAGAAGCAATCGAAGGCGGACGTAAAATCAAAGAAGCAGGCATCGAATTTGACGTTGCTTACACATCTGTTTTAACTCGTGCCATCAAAACTTGTAATTACATTTTAGAATATTCTGATCAACTTTGGGTACCAACGATCAAATCATGGCGCTTAAACGAACGTCATTACGGTAAATTACAAGGTTTAAATAAAAAAGAAACTGCTGAAAAATACGGTGACGAACAAGTACACATCTGGCGTCGTTCTTACGATGTTTTACCTCCATTGATGGAATCTTCAGATGAAGGTTCTGCTGCAAACGACCGTCGTTATGCAATGCTTGACCCTCGCGACGTACCTGGTGGAGAAAACTTAAAAGTTACTTTAGAACGTGCATTGCCTTTCTGGCAAGATGAAATCGCCCCAGCATTAAAAGACGACAAAACTGTCTTAGTTGCGGCTCACGGAAACTCTCTACGTGCATTAGCAAAACATATCGAAGGTATTTCTGACGAAGATATCATGGATCTTGAGATCCCAACTGGTCAACCACTTGTTTATGAATTGAACGATGATTTGACTGTTGCGAAAAAATACTACTTATAAGCCTCGCTTATCGCTGCCCTTTTTAACCAAAGGGCAGTTTTTTTATTGGCATTTTCTCCCCCCTCTTTTATAATTGAGGGCATACTCGAAAGGAGCTTATTATGAAACTAGTCAAAAATGATACCGTTTTATTTTTAGGTGACAGCATCACAGATTGCGATCGTGATCGCCAAGACCCCCACGATTTAGGACATGGGTTTGCCCGTCTCGTTGCCGATCAGCTGGCAGAGAAATTCCCCACTGCGGGCTTTACCTTTTATAACCGCGGGATCGGCGGCAATAAAGCTGCCGATGTCTTAGCCCGTCTCCAAGAAGATTGCCTCCAATTAGCGCCTGACGTCTTGGTCTTTATGATTGGGATCAACGACACGTGGCACAATGCCGGTGGTCCCGATTTTGGTTCAGAAGCTGCGGCAACGTCCTTTGAGGCAACCTACCGTCAAATTCTGGAACAAGTGACCCAACAGGGGATCACGCGTATTTTCTTGCTGGAACCTTTTGTATTGCCATATCCTGAAGATCGCCAAACCTGGCGGATCGATCTTGATCCGAAAATCCAAATCGTTCGTCGCTTAGCTGCCGCCTTTCATTGTCAACTGCTGCCGCTGGATGGCTTGTTTGCCGAAGCATCCGTCGCTAGCTCCCCACAGGCACTGACAGGCGATGACGGTGTGCACCCCACTCCTGCAGGACACGCCTTGATTGCGAATCAGCTAATGGCCCGTTTGGCTTTTTCTTCTGAAGGGTAAATAAACAGACCGCTCCGCGACAACCAAGTCGCAGGAACGGTCTTTTTAATGATTAAAGATAGGTTGAAGGAGTCAAGGAATCTTGGTAGATTGCGATCACGTCTTCTTCTTGTAGCGGTACATACGCATTTGTTGCAATAGAGCTGAATTGAACTGCTTGAGCCGCCATTTCAACAAAATGAGTGTCATCGGCGATTCCCACTTCTGGCAAAGTCATCGGAATATCGCAAGAAGCAAAAAAGTCATACAGTTTTTGAATCCCCATTCGGGCAGCTAATTCTGGCACTGCTTCTTGGACACCAAAGACTTCTCTGGCAAAACGCGCAAATTTCGGCGCCGTTTCTTCATTCAATACATGAAGCATCCAGCGTGGGGTCAGGATCGCTAAGCCGATGCCATGGGTAATGTCATAAAACGCACTCAACTCATGCTCCATCGCATGACAAGACCATGCACCACCCTTGCCGCTTCCAGTCAAACCATTTAAGGCTAAGGTGCTCGCCCACATCAAATTCGCCCGTGCGTCATAGTCCGAGGGATCCTTTAATGCGATGGGCAGATTTTTAATGACTGCTTTTAGCAATCCTTCTGCTACACCGTCTTGGACATCTGTTCCTTCTGTTTTACTGAAATAATTTTCAATCAGATGGCTCATGATATCCGCTGAACCGGCAGCCGTTTGATAACGACTGACACTAAAGGTCGTTGTTGGATCTAAAAAGGATACTTTCGGTAAAAATTCGGGTCCGTGAACGCCAAGTTTTTGTTTCGTTTCTAGATTAGAGATCACTGCGCCGCGATTCATTTCACTGCCGGTAGCCGCAAGGGTCAAGATCGTTACTAATGGAATTGCTGGTCCTTGATAGCTTCTGGAAAGTACTAAGTCCCAAGGCTCTTGCTCACTGCAAGCCGCCCCAGCAATCACTTTGCTGCAATCAATTACAGAACCGCCGCCAACAGCTAAAATGACGTCGATCTTTTCTGAACGACAAAGAGCGGCTCCTTGACGAACGGTTTCGATTCGTGGATTTGGATCGACACCACTCAATTCAGTGACTTGATTGCCGTTGGCAGTCAATTGCGCCATGACTGCATCGTACAAGCCGTTTTTCTTGATACTGCCGCCACCATAGACTAGCAAGACGTTTTTTCCAAATGTATTCAGTACTTCTGGCAATTCGTTCAGACGGTCTTTCCCAAAACGAATGTCCGTCGTTACATGAAACGTAAAATTATTCATTGTCTCGTCTCCTTTTTACACCTTTTCTTTTCATTAAACCATTTTCTGGCAAAAGTGCAACGCTTCTTCGTGGCTTTTTGCCAACAAAAAAAGATAACACATTCTCGGTTGCATGCAAACCAATACGATTTGGCTGCTTGCTCTATCAAAAGCAAGCAGCCCTCGCATCGTTCATGCACCGATCCTGTGGTATCTTTTTTACGCAATCGCTGTTTCTAAGCCAACTTTGATCATGTCGTTAAACGTAGTTTGTCTTTCTTCTGGCGTTGTTTCTTCTCCAGTGATGATGTGGTCGCTGACGGTACAGATCGCTAAGGTTTGAACGTGGAATTTCGCCCCTAAATAGTATAAGGCTGCGGCTTCCATCTCAACACCCATCACCCCAAGGTCTGCCAACTGTAACGTTTCCGTCATGTCATCTTTGTAGAAGGTATCTTCAGATAAGATGTTGCCGACGTGGGTCGTAAATCCTGATTCAATCGCTGTATCATAGGCTTTACGCAGCAGTGCAAAGTCAGCGATTGGTGGGAAATGGAAACTTTGGAAGTTTTTTGCCACCATCGAGGAACTTGTTGCTGCCGCTTGAGCAATCACAAGATCACGCACATGGACATCTTTTGAGATGGCACCACACGTACCGACCCGAATCAATTTCTTCACGCCGTAAGAGTTGATCAATTCATGGGCATAGATGCTCGCTGAAGGCATGCCCATGCCGGTTCCTTGGACAGAGACCCGCTCGCCCTTATAAACGCCTGTATAGCCCAACATTCCCCGAACATTGTTGTAACAGATCGGGTCTTCTAAAAATGTTTCAGCAATATATTTCGCCCGCAGTGGATCACCTGGTAACAAGATTTTGTCTGCGATCTCGCCTGCTTTTGCTTCGATATGAACGCTCATTCGTTTTTCTCCTTTGGTCTGCTTTTTATAGTACTGCTAACGTTTCTTTGATCAACGCTTTAAATTCTGCCTTGACCCGTTCCGTCGTTTCCACGACTTCTTCGTGATTCAAGCTCGCTTGCATACCAGCAGCCAAGTTTGTGATGCAAGAAACACCTAAGACTTTCAAGCCACTGTGAACAGCAACGATCACTTCTGGGACAGTCGACATACCGACAGCATCGGCACCGATCGTCCGAGCAAAGCGGATCTCTGCTGGCGTTTCATACGTAGGACCTGAGAAGCCCATATAGACGCCTTCTTTTAAGTGCAATCCTTTTGATGCGCCAACTTTTTGTGCCGCTTCCCGATAAGGCAAATGGTAAGCTTGGCTCATATCTGGGAAACGTGGACCCATTTCTTCTTCGTTTTCACCAATCAGTGGGTTGTCCCCCATAAAGTTGATTTGATCGGTGATCAACATCAAGTCTCCAGGCTGGAAGCTTTCGTTCACACCGCCACAGGCATTGGTCACGACTAAGGAATGAGCTTTCAATGCCGCCATCACACGGACGGGGTAAGTGACCGTCTGCATCGAATGGCCTTCATAATAATGGAATCGTCCTTGCATCGCTAAGACTTTTTTCCCAGCTAATGTTCCATAGACCAATTGTCCGGCATGACCGACCACTGTCGAAACAGGAAAATGCGGGATATCGTTATAAGGCAACACGATTGGGTTTTCGATCTCATCGGCTAGTTCCCCTAAGCCAGATCCTAAAATCAAGCCAAATTCCACTTCACCGACGCCGCTTCCTTTGATAAATGCCGTTGTTTCTTGTAATTTCTCATGTAACGTTGTCATTTCATCACCTCTAATTTAAATGTTTTAAAAAGCTTGTTCCGTTTTCTGTAGCTGAAACACCAAAGTTTTCAGCGATCGTTGCGGAAATATCCGCATAGTAGCCTTGTGGCAATTGGCCTTGGCCTTGAAATTTCTTGCTGTACGCTAGTAATGGCACATATTCTCTCGTGTGATCCGTTCCCGTAAAGGTTGGGTCATTGCCGTGGTCAGCTGTGATCAACAGCAGATCCTCGTCTCCCATTGCTTCTAAGAGTTCTGGAATACGCAAATCAAAATCTTCAATGGCGTGGGCATACCCTACGACATCGCGACGGTGACCATAAAGCGCATCGAAGTCAACCAAGTTCGTAAAGCTTAGACCCGTAAAGTCTTGTTTCATCACTTTCAGTAATTGATCCACACCGTCCATATTGCTCTTCGTCCGTACAGAATCGGTGATTCCTTGCCCATTGAAGATATCATTGATTTTCCCAACGGCGATCACGTCTTTTCCAGCTTCTTTCAATGAATCTAACACTGTATGGCCAAATGGATCGAGTGCGTAGTCATGACGATTGCTCGTACGAGTAAAGTTTCCAGGCTCACCGACATAAGGACGCGCGATGATGCGGCCGATCATATACGGCTCATCTTTCGTAATATCCCGAACGTACTGACAAATACGATACAATTCTTCTAATGGAATGATTTCCTCATGAGCGGCGATCTGCAACACTGGGTCAGCCGAAGTGTAAACGATCAGATCCCCGGTCTTCATTTGATGTTCGCCAAAGTCATCAATGACTGCTGTCCCAGAATACGGCGCATTGCAGACGATTTTGCGTCCAGAGAACGCTTCGATCTGTTGCAACAATTCATCGGGAAACCCATCTGGAAATACGCGGAAAGGCTTTTGGATATTCAAGCCCATGATCTCCCAGTGACCCGTCATCGTATCTTTCCCAACAGAAACTTCTTCCAATTTGGTTGCATACCCATCATGGTCAGCTACCGCCTTTACGCCTTCTAAAGGACGAATCGTACCTAGGCCTAATTGTTCCAAGTGAGGGATCGTTAAGCCTGCTTCTTTTGCAATATGGCCTAATGTATCTGAACCGACATCACCAAAAGCTGCCGCATCAGGTGCTTCACCAATTCCGACTGAATCCATCACGATCAAGTGTACACGTTTAAACATTCTATTCCCTACTTTCTTTATTTTATGCTTTTACAAGCGGATCTACTACCTCTATCATACTAAACTTAAGCAAAAATTGCGCTGGGTTGCTTTGGAAATTCCTGACGCTTTCCTTTCACCCAGAGGATAGAAAAAGGGCAGGACACAGCAACACATTCATGTCCCATAGCCCCACCCTTTCATACTGAAAAAATTATTTAGATTTAATGTAGTTCTTCCCGTTAGCTTTCGGACCAGCAGCTTTTCCAAGGAAAAGAACGAGCACGATGATCGTCAAGGCATAAGGCGCAGCTTGTAAGTAAACCGCTGGAATGGAAGAGATGATTGGCAGCTGGCCACCTACGATACTGATGTTTTGCGCGAAACCGAAGAAAATCGCTGCTCCCATCGCACCAAGTGGATTCCATTTACCAAAGATCATCGCAGCCATCGAGATAAACCCTTGACCGGCGATCGTTGTCACAGCAAAGCGACCCGCGATCGATTGAGCAAACAAGGCACCGCCCATCCCACCAAGGAATCCAGAGATCAAGACGCCTGAGTAACGCATCACGTAAACATTGATCCCTAAGGTATCAGCTGCTTGAGGATGCTCACCGACAGAACGAAGACGCAACCCAAAGCGTGTTTTGAAAATCACGAACCACGCGATCACTGAGATCAAAATGGCGAAGTACGCCGGTAAGAACGTTTGATTAAAGAAAATCGGGCCAATGATAGGAATATCTTTAAGAATCGGGAAATTGAAATACCCCAATGTCCGTTGGATGTTATCGGTTTGCCCTTTGTTGTAGATCGCTTTAACTAAGAACACGGCCAAAGCTGGTGCCATCAAGTTCATCACCGTACCACTGATGATGTGGTCTGCACGGAAGTTGATGGTTGCCACCGCATGCAGCAAGGAGAAAACCACACCGACAAGTCCGCCGACGAGCATCCCTAACCACGGTGTCCACGCACCAAATTGTGACGCAAATTCAATATTGAAAACAATCGAGCTAAAAGCACCCATAACCATGATTCCTTCAAGACCCACGTTAACGATCCCGCTTCGCTCTGAGAACACGCCACCTAGCGCCGTCAAAATCAGAGGAGACGCATAAATCAATGTTTGAGTGACGATCGAAGAAATTAAACTAATATCCATTAGATGGTTCCTCCTTCCTGATCTTGATCGTTTGGTTGGGCTTCAATCTCCTGTACGACCAGCGCTTCTTTTTTGCCGTCAAAGATTTTTGCCAACAAGAAACGAATCACAAAACTGATCGCTACGAAGAAAATAATAATTGCGATATTAACATCAACTAATTCAGATGGAATACCTGCAAACTGCATGCCTTGTCCACCTAATTTCAAAATACTGAACAAGAGGGCTGAAAGCAAGATTCCGATCGATGAGCCGCTTCCTAACAAGGATACAGCCATACCGTCAAACCCGATGCTTAATGATGACCCTTGAACGAAGAAGTTTTCAAACGTTCCTAGTCCTTGAACGACTCCACCTAATCCGGCAAGTGTTCCAGAGATGATCATGGAGATAATGATCGTCCGTTTGCTACTCATCCCAGCATATTCAGAAGCGCTTGGGTTCAAGCCCACCGCGCGGATCTCATAACCAAGAGTGGTTTTTTTCATCAAGAACCAAACCAAAACTAAGAAGATTAAAGCTAAGAAGATCCCCAAGTTCAAGCGAGAGTTGCTCGTGATGCTTGCTAGAAACGGGGTCTGCATGGAGGCATTTTCCCCCACCATTTTCGTGACCCCTTTTGTCGTGATCATGGATTCGCTCATCACATTATTGACTAAATGGTTCCCCGTATAAAGCAAGATATAGTTCATCATGATCGTCACGATGACTTCACTCGTACCAAAGAATGCCCGTAGGAACCCAGGAATCGCAGCTGCGATCGCCCCGCATAACGCCCCTACGATCACGGCTAATGGCAAGACCACCAACCGAGGCGCATCCGGCATCGCTAGTGCGACCCAGATACTGGCAACCCAACCTGCTAGCGCTTGCCCAGAAAGACCGATATTGAAGAATCCCGCTGAGTTTGCAACGGCAAATCCAAGAGCGGTAAAGATCAATGGTCCTGCTGTAACAAAAATCTCACCAATGTTGCGGGCATTTAACCCACCTGTTTGTCCGTTGATAAAAACGGTCCGGAACATTTGTGTATACCCTGTGATCGGGCTGTAGCCGAAGGCCGCCATGATGATTCCGCCAAGGACGAATCCCAACAAGACAGCGATGATCGGCACTAATATATTGCGGATCTTTTCTTTGCGGTTATTCAACCGAACCACCTACTTCCTCCATTTGCAGCTCTCGTCTTGCTTCCTCCAAGGAGTACCCTGCCATCAACAAGCCAAGCTCTTTCTCTGATGTTTCTTTCGGATCAACGACCCCAACGATCTCACCAGCATGAATAACAGCAATGCGGTCTGATACATTCAAAATTTCATCTAATTCAAAGCTGACTAATAAAACAGCTTTGAACTTATCCCGTTGTTCAATCAAGCGTTTGTGGATAAATTCGATCGCTCCGACATCCAACCCACGGGTCGGATTGGCAACGATCAATAGATCAGGATCGCGGCTGATTTCTCGTGCGATAATCGCTTTTTGTTGATTCCCGCCGGACAATGCCCGTGCCGGTACGATCTCATTGACTGTTCGTACGTCAAATTCTTGAATCAAGTCACGAGCAAACTCGTTGATCTCTCCATAGTCCAAGACACCTGCATTACTCAAAGGTTTTTTGTAGTAGGTTTGTAAGGCGATGTTTTCTGATAACATCATATCCAAGACAAGCCCGTATTTATGGCGGTCTTCTGGCACATGACCAACGCCGGCTTCGGTGACTTTCCGAGGCTTGAAGTTGGTGATGTCATCGCCATTCAGCAAGACCTTGCCACTTTCGACTTTCCGTAAACCAGTGATGGCTTGTAACAGCTCTGATTGCCCATTGCCATCGATACCAGCAATCCCCAATACTTCACCTGCACGTACTTCTAAGCTTAAGTTTTTGACTGCTTCTAAGCCACGGTTTTCTTTTACAACTAAGTTTTCAACAGAAAGCACGACTTCTTTTGGTGACGCCTCTTTCTTCGGTGTCTTGAAGGACACAGAACGACCAACCATCATATCGGCCAACTGTTGGGAGCTGACGTCTTTGACATTGACAGTGCCGATCCCTTGCCCCCGACGGATAACTGTACAACGGTCTGCCACCGCTTTGATCTCATCCAGTTTGTGGGTGATCAAGATGATCGATTTCCCTTCACGCACCAATCCGCGCATGATCTCGATCAGCTCTTCGATTTCTTGCGGTGTCAAAACTGCCGTTGGTTCATCAAAAATCAGTACATCTGCGCCGCGGTAAAGAGTTTTCAAGATCTCTACCCGTTGTTCCATCCCGACAGAGATGTCACGCACATAGGCATCTGGATCAACCGATAAACCATATTGTTCAGAAACTTTTTTGATTTCTTTGCGGGCTTTCTTGCGATCTAACACACCGAGATGATGGGGTTCGCTTCCCAAAATGATATTTTCTGTTACAGTAAAGGCGTCTACCAGCATGAAATGCTGATGCACCATACCGATCCCCAATTTGTTTGCTGCGGTCGGACTCGTGATATTCACTTTTTCACCATTCATCCAGATTTCACCAGATGTTGGTTCCAATAATCCTGACAGCATATTCATCAAGGTCGACTTGCCCGCTCCATTTTCACCAAGCAATGCGTGGATTTCTCCTGGCCTTACTTGCAAGTTGACATCGTCATTGGCTTTGAACGTTCCAAACTCTTTGGTGATATGACGCATTTCTACAACATATTTTTCCTCAGCCAAATTACTCACATCCTTACTTTCTAATTCGCTTATACAAACCATTCGTCATGTCAAAAAAATAATTGCTATTGCTTAGGATGATTACTATCCTCATGAAAACCCGTAGCTTTCATCAACATAGTAATCCAACAACGATCATCTTGCCCTAGGCTAGGGCAAGATAACCGAAAAGAACCACTTTATTTTTCAGGTGTTTCTGGTACTTCTACTTTGCCGTCGATCACGTCTTGTTTCGCTGTTTCGATCGCTGCTTTGGCATCATCTGAAAGGAACCCTTCAGTAATGTCTACACCGCCATCTTTCAAGCCGTAAACAATGTGTTCGCCGCCAGGGAAGTTATCTTCTAACGCACGAGTTGAGATATCTTGTACCGCTGCGCCAACACCTTTCAATGTTGAAGCCAGTGTGAAGTTATCTTCTTTGCCGTCAGCAGTTGTGAATTTTCCTTCGTCTTGTTGATCGCTATCCACACCGATGACCCAAACTTTTTTGTCTTCTAGGTCTGCTTCGTTCAATTGTTCGTTGATTGCTTTTGCTTCTTGGAAGACACCTGCACCAGTACCGCCAGATGCGTGGAAGATTACGTCAGCGCCGCCTTGATACATTGAAGCTGCCAATGCTTTTCCTTTGGCAGGATCACCAAATGATGCTGCATATTGAGAATCAATGGTAATTTCTTTGCCTAGTTTTTCAGCTGCGTCTTGAACACCCTTTGTGAAACCAGCTTCGAAACGGTCGATAACGACGCCTTCTTCACCACCGATGAAGCCGACTTTGTTTGTTTTGGTTGTATAAGCTGCAGCATAACCAGCTAAGTAAGCTGCTTCATTATCTTTAAATGTTGCTGAAACAACGTTGTCTTTGCCTTCGATCACATCATCGATGATCCCGAATTGTGTATCAGGGTTTTGGTCTGCTGCTGCTGCGATTGAATCTTTCAATAAGTAACCTACACCGAAAATCGTTTTGAAACCATTTTGAACGGCACCATTTACGTTTGTTGTGTATTCTGATGCTTCATTTGATTGCACGTAGTCATAACCACCAGCACCGCGAGCGATCCCGTGTTCTTCCCCCCATGCTTCTAAGCCTTCCCATGCGGATTGGTTGAATGAACGGTCATCCACCCCGCCGATATCGGTAACGATTGCGACACTATGCGCTGCATCAGTCGTACCGTCTGCAGAACCGCCACCAGTTGAATCAGTTGAACCTGAATTTCCTCCGCCACAAGCACCAAGTAAAGTCAACCCAGCTACTGCAACAATACCTAAACTAAATAATTTTGCTTTTTTCATTGCTGTAAAGCCCCCTAAAAATATAGTTTTTTTCAACAGCCGCATCGACTGAATGAACATGGTTTATAAATCTTTGTTCGTAAAGTAATAAGGCAATAGGCCTTCTACCGTGGTTTCTTTGATCACACCATCATCGCCGACTAAGGTCACCGGCATATCTGGCGCACAAAATTCCACCATGACCTGGCGGCAAGCACCGCAAGGAGAGATCGGTTCTGGCGTATGACCCGCCACAACCAAATGTTGAAACTCTTTTTCGCCTTCAGAAACGGCTTTGAAAAAAGCCGTTCTTTCTGCGCAATTTGTTAAGCCATATGAGGCATTTTCAATGTTGATCCCTTGATATATCGTCCCATTTTTGGCAACGAGACAAGCACCGACCGGAAACTTAGAGTACGGCACATACGCTTTATCTAAGGCGGAAACGGCGGTGTCGATCCACTCTTTTTTCGCTATTGTCATTGTCTTCCCCGCTCTTGTTTTTAATTTTTGCTACTTTACTTAATAATGCTAAGCTTAGTAGCCAGCACCTGTTGAGCCAGTCACGATAGCAACACTTGCGCTTGTTCCTAAGCGATTTGCCCCCGCTTCGACCATAGCTGCAGCTTCTGCTTCGTTGTGGATACCACCAGAAGCTTTGACACCCATTTCTGGTCCTACTGTTTCACGCATCAAGCGAACATCTTCAACGACTGCCCCACCAGTTGAAAAGCCAGTTGAGGTTTTCACGAAATCTGCACCAGCTGCTTTGGCTAATTCACAGGCTTTGACGATTTCTTCGTTGTCTAATAACGCTGTTTCAATGATTACTTTGACAAGCGCTTTGTCTTTGGCTGCTTCAACGACTGCTTCGATGTCTGCTTGAACTTTTTTGTATTGTTTTGATTTCAAGGCACCTACGTTGATTACCATATCGACTTCATCTGCGCCGTTTTTGATCGCATCTGTTGTTTCATAAGCTTTGACTTCAGATGTGTTTGCCCCTAAAGGAAACCCGATCACGGTACAAACAGCCGTTGGTTCGCCTTGTAATTTTTCTGCTGCTAATGAAACCCACGTTGGATTGATGCAGACAGAATAGAAGTGATAGGTTTTTGCCTCTTCGATGATTCGTAAAACATCTTCCTCCGTTGCGTCTGCTTTCAAAATCGTGTGGTCGATCATGCGATTCAATTCCATTTTTATTCGCTCCTTATTCTGTAATAATGTCATGGATCAATGGCGGTTCTGCGCCATCTTCCCCAATTTCAATATTTTGGTCGATCAATGCTTTGACATCCTCGATTGCTTCGGTATTGCTATAGATCGTCAATAGCGATTCCCCTTCAGTTACGGATTCGCCAACTTTCTTATGCAATTTGATGCCCACTGCATGGTCGATGTCTTCGTCTTTGGTCTTACGACCTGCCCCTAACATCATCGCCGCGATCCCTAGCTCATTGGCAACTAATTTCGTCACCACGCCGCTAGTTTTCGCTGGGACCTCAACTTCATATTTTGCTGTCAAAATCTTGCTCGGGTCATCGATCACTGAAGCGTCTCCGCCTTGATCTATGATCATCTGTCTGAATTTTTCTAACGCTTTGCCTGAATGCAAGGCTTCTTCCAACAGTTGGCGTGCTTCTTCCAATGAATCAGCTTTTTTCGCTAAAACGACCATTTGGCTGCCCAGTGCATAGCACATTTCTTCCAAGTCTTTCGGTCCTTTTCCTTGCAGTGTCTCAATAGCTTCCACCACTTCCAAACTGTTCCCGATCGCTTCCCCTAGAGGTTGTGACATATCAGAAATGACTGCCATCGTTTGGCGATTTGCCAATTTTCCGATGCGGACCATCGTTTGGGCTAAGCGTTTGGCATCCTCCAAGTTTTTCATAAAGGCGCCATCGCCTGTGGTTACATCTAACACGATCGCATCGGCACCTGCCGCGATTTTTTTACTCATGATCGAGCTGGCGATCAATGGGATCGAACTAACCGTTGCCGTCACATCTCGTAAGGCATACAGTTTTTTGTCCGCAGGAGCTAAATCTCCTGATTGACCGATCACGGCCACTTTACTTTCGTTGACTAATCGGATAAAGTCGGCTTCAGAAAGCTCGATTTTAAATCCAGGGATCGCTTCAAGCTTGTCTAACGTCCCTCCGGTATAGCCTAAGCCGCGGCCAGACATTTTCGCAACCGGTACGCCAACACTAGCCACTAATGGCGCTAGGATCAACGTGGTCGTATCACCAACACCACCAGTCGAATGCTTATCGACTTTGATTCCTTCAATTGAGGATAGGTCGATCACTTCACCAGAATTTGCCATTGCTAGCGTTAAGTTCGTGATCTCTTCATCTGTCATATCTACATAAAAAATAGCCATCAACAAGGCACTCATTTGATAATCTGGAATACTTCCTTCAGTATACGCAGTTACAATGTAGTCAATTTCTTCCTTCGTCAATGACTTGCCGTCACGTTTCTTTTCAATTAAATCCACCATTCGCATCGAAATGACCCTCGCTTCCTTTAACATTATACAATAATTTTTCGTAGGGTAAACCACTTTAGTAAAACAGTTTACGAAATATCGCAAAACTATGAAAACACTTACAAGAAGAAATATACCGCATTATTTCTCGCTTGTCAATGTCTTCACGCTCTCACGAATAATTAATTTTGTATCAAAAATCTTATTTGGAATTCGCCGTGTCGGAAACTCAATGGCGTCCACTAAAAACTTTGCTGCGGTAAAACCGATCTCAAAGGTCGGCTGCATGACCGTGGTAAGCGGTGGTGTGATGTATTCCGATAATTTCAAGGCATCAAAGCCGATCACCGAATAGTCTTCTGGTACTTTTTTGCCAGCCTCATAAATCGCTTGATAACAGCCGATCGCCATGGCGTCGTTACCGCAGAAGAATGCTGTGATCTCTTTGTACTTTAATAATTCCTTCGTTGCTTCGTACCCGCCGGTAACCGTTAATTCAGCATTTTCTACATATCGGCCTTTAAAAGGGATCTGATGATCCTTCAAGGCATGGCGATAGCCATTGAACCGTTCCTCTAATTGATAGTAGCCGGTGATTTCTTTGAGCATCACAATGTTGCGGTGACCGTTTTTGATCAAATAACTGACGGCTTGGTAGGCACCTTCGTATTCTTTCACGATTAAACGACCATTGTCCCGCTGATTGATCCCGCGATCGACTAAAATAATTGGTCGGTCATCAAAGAACCCGCTCTTCAAGGAATAATCCTCCGGCAGTAAATGCGGCGTCGCTAATAAGATACCATCTACCGAACGATGAGACAGTTCATTCAAATATTGAACCTCTTTTTCTTGGCTGTGGCGCGAATTGCATAACACTAGCATGTAACCTAGTGGATTGAAATAACTTTCCGCCCCTTCAATGACTTTAGAGAAAAAGAAATCCGTCACATCAGGCACGATCATTCCGATCGTTTTTGAATGGCGGTTGATAAGATTCGAAGCAAAAAAATCCGGCTTATAGTGATATTTATTTACGATATCTAAGACCCGCTTCCGGGTTTCTTCACTAAAACGGCTGCCTTTATTGTTTAGGATCTGCGACACGGTCGTGACAGAGACGCCAGCCATTTCAGCAATCTGTTTAATCGTCAATTTCATCTGCTTCTCTCCTCTCTTGCCTAAAGTGTAGCAAATTTTTCTCAAAAAAAATAGCACACTTTCAACAAGTGTGCGACTTTCTTTTTCGTTGATCAAAAATAGCCCGATGATATAGACAGCTGATTAACCAACGCTGCAATTGCCCGAAAGGCTGTTGGCAATAGGCTTTTTGAGAAACCAACTGGTCCAGTTGCTGCTAACCAGCGCTTGCCTTGGCGATGCCTTTGATCTGCTGAGAATCAAAGAGCAGCTACGCTTCTTTTACGCTTTGAATGATGTAATAGCCTTTGTCTTTTTTGATGATTTCGGCATTGCCAAAGGTCTCTTGCATTTTCTTTTGAGCACTCGGCGCCCCTTGTTTCTTTTGGATCACGATCGTTAAAGTTCCCCCTGTTTTTAGTAGTGGAAACGCCCCTGTCAAAATCTCATGGACGACTTCTTTTCCTGCCCGAATCGGTGGATTGCTGAGGATCGCCGCATAAGCAGGTTGATTTAATTGGGCATAGATATTGGATTGATGGATATCTACCTGTTCAATGCCGTTACGCTGGGCATTGCCTTTTGCCAAATCCACTGCCCGCTGATTGATATCGATCATCTCGACAGGTCGCTGACTTGCATAAGCCAACGATAAGCCAACAGGACCATAGCCACACCCAACGTCTAGCAGACTTCCTTCTGGCAGCTCCGCCCACTCAAACGCATCGATCAGCACCCGCGAGCCGTAGTCCACCGTGTCTCGGGAAAACACCCCGCTATCTGTCACAAAATGAAACTTCTTTCCTCTTAATTCAAACGACCACTGTTCAAAATCATGGGCTGTATCAGGATTTTCTGTATAGTAATGATTACTCATGTTTATGCTCCTTTCTTCTATTCCCTTTTCGCTTGTTTTTTCTACTGGCTTCTACTGGTTTTTTCCTTGTTGCTTCTATTAGAACGAGTGAACGTAGTGAAAACACCAGTAAAAAGGCGTGCAAGATTTGTCTGCTGCTTCTTTCTAATCATACCGAAAAACAGCCAGAAGTAAACGCCCAGCAAAAAAAACAACGAAAAAACAGTTTTTTGTTGTTTCTGCAAAGGAAATCATGTCTTTTTTCCAAGTTCAGCGGGTTTCTATGGTAAAATACTTTCGAACAGTGGCCTATCGCTTCTAAGAGAAACCGATGATGCCGCAAAAAAGGAGCCTACTATGCAAGAAACCATGAATTTTTATCAAATTCCTCGTGAGCAATGGCAAGGGTTTTATACGAACGGAATGATGCCTTTCACTCAAGAAGAATTGGATAATATCAAAAGTTTGAACGACCGGATCTCGGTCCAAGATGTGGAAGATGTTTACGTGCCTTTATGCCATCTGATCCATCTTTATATGAAAGAGTTTGAATCATTGACCCTCAGCAAGGGACTCTTTTTACACCGCTATGTTAAAATGCCGCCTTTTATCATCGGCATCGCCGGAAGCGTCGCCGTCGGCAAGAGTACCACCGCACGGCTCGTCCAAAATTTATTGGCCCGTTTGTTTCCCCGCAGAACCGTCCAACTGATCACCACTGACGGCTTTTTGTATCCGAACGAAGTCTTGGAAGAACGCGGCAGCTTGAATCGCAAAGGATTTCCAGAAAGTTATGACATGGAAGCCTTGATCAACTTTTTGAATGCGGTCAAATCAGGAGAACCAGACATCCAGATCCCCGTCTACTCCCATGAAGTCTACAATATTATTCCTGATACGTATGAAACGATCAGTCAACCAGATATCTTGATCGTGGAAGGCATCAATACCCTGCAACTACCTGCCAACCAACAAATCTATATCAGTGACTTTTTTGATTTTTCAATTTTCGTGGACGCCCAACCGGCACTGATTGAAAAATGGTATTTGGAACGATTTGAATCATTACTAGACACTGCCTTTCAAGACCCTAGCAATTATTATTACCAATATGCGATCGGGGATCGCAAGGAAGCGATTAAAATGGCAAAAGAAGTATGGAAAAATGTGAATTTAAAGAATTTACACGAGTATATCTTGCCTACACGCAGCAGAGCCGATATAATTCTTCATAAAACAAAGCACCATTTGATCGATGAAGTGTTCTTGCGCAAGTATTGACCGCTTCATTTTTATAATTATGCTGTTGAAAAGGCCTAGCCTTTTTTCAATAAAAACTAAAAGAATTGAGGTAATTTATTGTGACAAACGTTGACACTTTGCCAAACGTCGAAAAAATTATCGTACTTGATTACGGTAGTCAGTATAACCAGCTGATTACACGCCGTATTCGTGAGTTCGGTGTTTTCTCAGAATTATTGAGCCACCGCATTACCGCTGAAGAAGTAAAAGCGATGAATCCAAAAGGGATCATCTTATCTGGCGGACCAAACAGCGTCTACGACGAGAACTCTTTCGGCATCGACGAGAAAATTTTTGATTTAGGCATCCCAGTTTTAGGGATCTGTTACGGCATGCAGTTGATTACTTATAAATTAGGCGGAAAAGTTGAACCTGCCAAAAACCGTGAATACGGCAAAGCAGAATTGGAAGTCACTTCTGATGCAGCGGCCCTTTTCCAAAACACGCCCGCAACCCAAACCGTGTGGATGAGCCACGGGGACTTGGTCACTCAAGCACCTGCAGGCTTTGATGTTGTGGCGACGAGCAAAGATTGCCCGATTGCTTCTATCCAAGATGCAGAACGCAAAATGTACGGTATCCAATTCCACGCAGAAGTTCGCCATTCAGAATACGGCAACGACTTACTGCGTCACTTTGCCATTGACGTTTGTCAATGTACAGGTGATTGGACAATGGATAACTTCATCGATATGGAAATCGCAAAAATCCGCGAACAAGTGGGCGACAAAAAAGTCTTGCTTGGTCTTTCCGGCGGGGTCGATTCTTCTGTCGTTGGTGTTCTTTTACAAAAAGCGATTGGCGATCAACTGACTTGTATTTTTGTTGACCACGGCCTCTTGCGTAAAGGCGAAGCCGAGCAAGTAATGGAAAGCTTAGGTGGCAAATTCGGCTTGAACATCATCAAAGTTGATGCCAAAGAACGTTTCCTATCAAAACTTGCTGGGGTTTCTGATCCTGAAGAAAAACGCAAGATCATCGGGAATGAATTCGTGTATGTCTTCGATGATGAAGCAACCAAACTAGCTGGCGATGAAGGCGTTTCTTTCCTTGCCCAAGGAACCCTTTATACCGACGTCATCGAATCAGGAACCGAAACTGCTCAAACCATCAAATCACACCACAATGTGGGTGGGTTACCTGAAGACATGCAATTCAAATTGATCGAACCATTGAACACCTTGTTCAAAGACGAAGTCCGTGAATTAGGGACTCAACTTGGCATGCCAGACAGCATCGTATGGCGCCAACCATTCCCTGGACCAGGTCTAGGCATTCGTGTCCTTGGCGAATTGACAGAAGAAAAACTAACGATCGTCCGCGACTCGGACGCAATCTTGCGGGAAGAAATCGCAAATGCCGGCTTAGACCGCGACATTTGGCAGTACTTCACCGTCTTACCAGGCATCCGCTCCGTCGGTGTCATGGGTGATGGCCGGACCTACGATTATACCGTCGGCATCCGTGCAGTCACTTCAATCGATGGCATGACCGCTGACTTTGCCCGCATCCCATGGGAAGTCCTACAAAAAATCAGCGTCCGCATCGTCAACGAAGTCGCACACGTTAATCGGATCGTGTATGATATTACGAGTAAACCACCTGCTACTGTGGAGTGGGAATAAAGTAGCAACCTCACTTGGTTGCGAAATATTGATTTAACAGTTTTTTAGTTCGCTTGGAATGGATAACAATGACCTGTTTTACCTAGGTTCACCACCAAAATCCCGTCAGATTTCTCTGACGGGATTTTTGATTTATGCTTAATCTGACAACCCTTTTGGGAAAATACGATAAGAAATTGTTGATTCTCGTTAACTATGTTAATCCCAATAGTGGGACTAACGCTCATATTGGAAATCAGATACGATAAAATAAGCTTAAATGCTTTTATTGCCTAAGTTTCTATAGAAGGTTTTTATTAAAAAATAAAAAACACTAAAAAGGGTGGACATGAACTATGAAGAAGAAAGCTGTCGTTTATTGTGTTACGGGGTCACATATTCAATTAGCTGCAGTATCCATTGCGTCAATAGTAAATACTTATGAAGGGAATGAACCTTTAGATATATTAGTAGTTGTAAATGAACTAGGGAACGAAGAAATACTGAAATTGAAAAGTATTTCTAGATTATATGGAGAAAAAAATGTAATTATTACTATTTGGTATCCACCTAAAATAATAAACGAAATAAAGAATTATAGTAATTCGCGTTTTCCTGAAGTCACTCTGTGGAGATTATTTCTACCTTCATATTTTAGCAATTATGATTACATTCTCTATTTAGATAATGACACTATTGTATACGATGACGTATCCAATTTCTTTGATTTGATCCCTGATCAAAAATCAATTGCTGCAGTTAGAGACTTCTACTTCTCAGTTATAAGTGATACAGAGGACAGCTTTAAATATTTTGGCGTAAAAACTATGAAGAATTACTTCAATTCTGGAGTTATTTTATTTAATGTAGTTGTGTTCAATGAACAGATACGACCAGAAGCCATAGTACGTATGATAAATAAGAATGAATACTTGTATTTAGATCAAACCATTTTAAACATTCTTTGTGAGAGAAGTGTTGAGTTGTTGCCTTATGAATACAATTACCAGAAAGATGATCATTGGTTATTTGATTGGGCAAAAAATGTGAATCCACTCAAATTTTTGAAAATTGAAAAAGCTAGAAAAAATATAAAGATTCGACATTTCGTTGAATTTGAAAAAAATTCGATGCCCTGGGAGCATCTTTCCATACAAGATAGATGGGAAAAAGATTTTTGGAATTATCTGTATGAAATCAAGTCAACAAGTTTAAGGAGTGGAAAACAATGAAAAAAAATTTTTTCAAGAATTCGTTCGTTATTTTTAATTGCATTAATTTACTCTATAGGAACAATTTCTGTAGATGCAAAGTCAGCCGACATAGCGAAGACGCCTATTGTTGATTATTACTATCCTGGAATATTGTATGGTACAGCTACTTGTGTTAACGAATACGGTACCATCATTTACGACTCAAACTCACTAGGAGAAGCCTACCAAGAGGCTGTCAATGAAGCTGCGCAATCATGGAATCAGTCGATTGGGAGATCGGTAATTGTCGAAAAATCAAGTGTAAATGCAGCAGATAACCAAGTTGATTTAGTTTTGCAATCAACGGATGGCGATTCCTATGCAGATATGGGGTACTCCGGATTTGGTTGGGGGAATAGTACGAACAGAATATTTTTGAATAAAGCTGCTTTAAATGACGCATCATCTGGAAAAGGAACCTCTGGCTACGTACAGCTGGTTTCAACTATCCGACATGAAATGGGGCATACTTTAGGTCTCCAACATGACAATGGATCAGTGATGGCTGATTTATATGATGCCCAGGTTAGCAACAATCAAGAGATGCTGGATGCAGCGCAAAAAACGGCGGACTCAATTTCTAAGGGGATACTTCCTGCTGTCCCATTATTCAACAAATATGCGATACTAAATATCCTTAATAATAGGGATAAAATCTATTATTTGAATAATCCTCGTTCTAATCAAATTGCCTCAATCTTTTTAGATTCTCCTGCTGGAAAAATTTCTGGCGTTACTTTCATCGATCAAACAGTTGAAATAACAGGTAACTATAATTTGTATAAACTGTCTCTGTCCCCAAGAGATCCATATGTAGGAACAATTTCTAGTAATAATCTTATGAATAGAACTGTTTCAGTTACTGAAGATATTGTTTCTATTTATGGTCAACACTATTATCTTTTTGAAATTGATGGAGAAGAGTATATTGTTAATCGCCGCGCCTTCGGATAAATTCGCTACCAATTCTTACTTGAAAAGTTGCCACTGCAATCTTGGAAAAGTGTGCTTGCAATCTTAGATACATTCTTTAGTGGCAAACATACGCCTTTTAAGTAAGAAGAAAATTAGCAAACGTTTCATGCTAATGCGCAAGTTTTCAGCATTTTCTGTGAGGATTTTTTTGACAAAACCTCGGCCCTTGAAAAGTAGTTAAAGGAATTAATAGTCAACGAAAAAATCTATGTTTAGCCTTTCATCGTTTCATTTTCTAGCTGACAAAAAACAGCTAGAGATTGATCCCTAGCTGATGATGAGACAGATAGCATTGAAACACCTTACTCGACTACAATCACTTTATTTCCACCATCTTGCTCCGCAAAGTTTACCGTAAATAGATCCGTCGAAGCATCATAGCTGATTCCATCACTTTGAGAGACGATTTTTTGGTAGTCTTTTGGCAATTTTAAGGTCATGGTCGTCGTTGTTTGAGTTGGATCAGAAAAGGCATAGATGGTTTTGCCTTCTCTACTTGTTCTAATCAATGAAAGAGGTTTGTTAGTAGTAATATCGGCGACACTACCTCCATCATTCTGCCAAAAATTGATACCTAAATAGTCAGTTTGATCAAGTTTTACTGCTTGAACTTCCGAGGTATTGGCTAAAATCTCCAGCGGTTCTTCTTGGGCATAGGCAGTCAGTTCTGTTTCATTGATACCTGGCAACATGACATACGCATAATGATCCTCCATGGGATTTTTGCCATGATTGATCAAGAATTTTCGATATTCTCCGGTATAAACCGCATTACTTGGAAAGGCCTCATTGATTTCTGTATAGCTACCTGTTCGTGTTTCACTTACCACGTTTACTGTCGTTTCTTCTGGAAAATAGTAACCGATATTGGCCTGGGAATGATCGGAGTCTAACAACAACCACTGCTTGCTGCTTGTTTCATTTGTTTGATCAATACTTCCTTGATCAGAAAGGATTTGATAAGTATACGCATCGTTTAGTAAGCGATTATCCACGACCGTCTCAATAGAAGCTGTCGTATCACCAGTAATTCCCGCACCTAAAGCGACAATCTGCCCATCAATGATAAACCACGATTTTTTTGCCCGCACGTTCATAGGTAAAACATTCCCGTTATTTTTTGTACCCGTTTTGTTTAATGCCATTCCCACCGCAGCTGCACCATCATAAGCCACACCGCCTACCCACTTTTCTGGAGACGTTACCGTTGTAAAAGCTGAATTTTCATCCGCTAATTGTATGGTATCCACGGTTGTTCCTGGCAAGCGATATGGATCGACGGTCGGCCAATAACTAGAATTGAATTGAACTTGATCATCATTATAGAGGTAGAGCATCCCGTCTGCTGTATGCCACCCACGCTTGTTTTCCTTGTTGCCAGCTTCAAAGGAAGAAATACGACTGGAATATAGTCCTAAACCCACCATATAATCAGTTGTTCGTTGAACAAAGCGATCCATTGAAGCGTACAGTTTTGTTCCCGTAAAAGGTAATGCATCCCCTGTAATCGATGGGTCTGTCAAGAGATTCATCGTCATTTGTAAATCATTGAAGTCTCTTGCATTCGTCAAATAATAGTCTGGATTTTCTTTGAGCCAATATTTGGCAGCTTCACGGAATCTTTGCTGGTATTGAGTTGGTGCGAATTGGGATACGATCAGCAAATTATAAACTGTTGATGAGCCATAACCGACTTTGTTTTTGGCTGGAGCTCTTGAAATCGAACGACCATTGACCAACGGCAACATTTCTCCTTGATAGATCAACGGCAAGAATGCTTGATCAACATTTTTGACAAACGTTTGTACGAGATCGGCATCCATTTCAAAACTTGACCCTTGCGTGATAGCTAGAATTTGTCCCACACCCTTGATCAGTACATTTCCATAAGAACCAGTATAAGGGATCGTATTATGCTGAATAAAGGAGCCATCTTTATAAAAACCATCGCCTTTTGTGACTAACTGAAATACTTCTTCGATACTTGCTGAAGCTTGGGTGATTTTCCCAGCGTCCCTTTGCAAAATGCCCAAGCCTAATACAGTAAGCGCGAGATCTGTACGATTAGCACCAGAAGTCACAAAATTTGGAATAAAAGCAAGCTCAGTAAAACTGCCTTGTGTCTTCGTATACAATTGCTTAAAGGGATCTGGTACATAACTGCTGATAATGGCAGTGTATTGCTGTAATTTCTCGGACGGTAACTCAGCGCCTAAAATCATTAAAGTACTGATCAGTTTTTGCGGGACACCGATTTGCCAATCCCACCAGTTTCCATGGTACTTTTTCCCATCATACCCTTTTCGAGTGACCATGAAATCTATCCCATCAATAATCGTCGTCGCCACTGCATCATCTTGATACAAAGAACTACCTTTCGTGCCATAGGCTAAAGCCATTTTCTGTAATTTTGTAAATTGAGTCGTTACATCCGCTGAAGCAGTATTCCCTTGTTCGAGGGGCCATAGGCTCGTTCGATCAGATGCTTTATTTATGGTTTGATACAACGCCTCAGCTTCTGAGGTGACCATCTGCACGTAATCAGCCATAGTCGGATTATTTGGATCATAGTGATCGGAAACCAGTTGATTTTGCCATTTTTCTTGCAGTTGCATAAATTCTGCTGTGTGATCTTCCACGGGCAAGCTGCCGATAGGACCGCTGCGCATCGATAATACCTTCAGCTTAGATAAATTGCCAAACAAACGGATACCCACATACCCGGACCAGTCCCCATCAATTGCCGTACCATTGGGATAGTTTACCTTTTGATTCTCATAAAATAGCTGATCATTTAAAAAGGCACGAAAACTCGAGCCCTCATACTGAAGCAAGAGTTTATATTTTTGTCCCGCAATCAAAGTAGGTCCAGAAATAGCTGTCAGCCATTTTCCACCTGGTTGACCAAGTTGCCACTGCCCATCACGATTATAAGCAAACGATTGCCACTGATCTGTCTTTTGTTCATCTGCGCGAAAGACCACCCCAATGTTCGCTTGGTCTTCATATAAGAAAGTAGTTTCAAAATCCCCTGAAGACCGCTTGGGAGCATCTTTGTTGAGCGTTACTGATTCCAGATTGGTGCCTTGCTTCGTATTACTGATCATTAAACCAGTAGCATTTTGTGCTACTTCGGCTTTCCCGACTAAATCTTGCCAAGACCCTTTCTGGTTAGAAAAATCCGAGTGATAGATCGATTCTGCTTCCGGCAATTCGGGTATTTGTTCCTCGGCATTTCCAGAAAGACGAGTGGCGCCAACTACCGAATACAGCAACAAGAAACACCCCATGATCAGCAGATATTTTTTCCCTTTTTCCATCCTTTACTCCTCCTATTTCCCCGCGCAAAAGATAGCGCTATCATTTCGTGGAATGGGAAAAGAGTGAAGAAATTCATTTCCGCACTCTTTTCCATTTAGTTCAACTATTCTAAAAAAGAAAACAGGTTGACTACCCTAACTGCTTATACGATTTACAAAACAATCACAGCAGCTGCCCATTTCCTTTTACACCATGATTCTTTCCTAACCCAAAATACCAAACGCACTCAAAACGATCGACAAGATCAAGATGATCCAAATCACTCGAGTGGAATTTAGTTTCTTTTGGCCTAACATCCAGTAGGTCAGCAAGACGAGCAAGATAGGTACAAGGGATGGCAAGATGGCATCCAACGTGTCTTGGATCACTAATTCGACGCCGTCTTTTTTATAGACAAAAGGAACGGTCGCTTTAACGACAGAGGGAATCAAAGCACCAATCACTGTGACCCCTAAAACGGTTGCGGCATTAGTGAAGGCAGATAATTTGTCTTTCAAGGTCGTCACTAATTTGACCCCTTGTTTGTAACCTAAGGGAAGCAACGCTGCCCGACCGAAAAGTAACGCGATGTTGGCGATGATCCAGATGACACAACCAACGACGGAACCATTTTGCGCCAATGTGCCAGCAACAGAGCCAAAGATCGTTCCCCAAATCACGTGGAACAAGGAGTCACCGACACCGGCTAAGGAACCCATCAAGGCCGTTTTCAAGGCGATGATCGTTTCTTTGGCTTTGTGTCCGTCTTGTTCTTCAATCGCGACATCGATCCCCATGATCAAGTTCCCAAAGATCGCATTGGTATTGAAAAATTGATTGTGGGTCCGCAGCATATCTTGCAGCTGGGTTTCATCATGGCCATAGAATTTTTTCAAGACGGGCAGGATGCCGTAAAGGTAGCCCGAACTCATCATTCGCTCATAGTTCCAGTTTAATTGGCTTGCCAAAATATAACGCCAGCTAATGGTATTCAACTCTTTTTTTGTCAGTTTTTGATCACTCATCGCCATCATATCCTCCTTCAAAATCTCCGGCAGCTGCCGTTGCAACGGTGCCTTTTTCGCTATCTCGTTTAAAGACTAACATTGCTGCTACGAGCCCAATGATGGAAACGCCGAGCATTGGCACTTGCAGATACGCAGCTAAAAAGAAGCCTAATAACAAATAAGGAATGTAGTGCTTTGTTGGCAAGTAGCGCAATAAGATCGCTACCCCGACGACTGGCAAGACGCCACCAGCGGTTTTTAGTCCAGTCATCAGCCATTCTGGCGTGTTATCGGTAATCGTCGTAACGACTGCATCTCCAGCTAAAAGCATCAATAAAATCGGAATCGCCCGTGACAATCCCCATAAGAAAGAACCCGATAAAACTAACCGTGGGATTCGTTTGACTTGCATGTTGTCGATGGCTCTATCGATCCGGTGTAGTAGAAATACGTTACAAAAACGAGCCACGACATCCAGTTGCAGCATCAGCAAGGACACTGGAACTGCTAAGCCGATGCCATATTCCGCGCCGTTTCCTGAGATCACGGCAAACGCTGTCCCCAGTACTGCGCCGGTAAAATAATCTGGGACGGATGCACCACCAAATGCGGCGATCCCCAAACGCATCAACTGTAAGGTCCCACCGACCATCAAACCGGTCTTTAAGTCCCCCATGATCATTCCAGAAATCATTCCGGCGATCGCTGGTTGGGTCAACGTATTGGAAATAAGTGAATCATTAATAGCAATAAAAGCATAAACAGTAATAAGAATGATTTGATACGCTGCTAAATGCATGAATTTTCCTCCTAATTGTATGAACGAGTCTTAACTGGCTAGTTATCGATCGTTATGTCGCCTCAGATAAATCGTGAAAAACACTCGTTTTTTGACAAATCTTCCGCTACATATTCTCCTCGATTCAATCCCTGCCTGGTTTATCCTCGTAATTTCTTCATAAAGTCGATCGATGGTTCATTGGGAACAAGCTGTGCCGTGACGGTGATGCCTTTTGCGGCGATCGCTTCAAAGATTGGTTCTTCTTCTGGCATCACTTGAATACTTTTGGTTACTTCCCGTGCACCATCTTTGTAGCTCATGTTGCCAACGTTGATCGCTTTGATCGGTCCATCTGCTTCAATATAACGCAAAACATCTTGGGGATTTTTGAAAAGCAAAAACAACCGTTGTTTTCCATAACGACCGGCACGAATATTTTTGGCTGCCGTTGCCACTGGAAGGACGGAAAGTCGCATCGAAGTTGGCGCTGCCATTCGTAAAGAAGATTTTTGTAATGGGTCTGCGGCGGCTTCATCATTGGCTACGATGATCCGTTGCGTGTTTAAACTGGTGGACCAGATACCGGCGACTTGTCCATGGATCAAGCGCTCATCGATCCGACTATTGACGATATTTTCTTGCCCAGCATACGCACTGTAATCCCCTAATTCTTCTTGCTTTTCTTCTAACATCTCTTGTTCTGCTTGGTTCATCCCTGCTTTGACATCAACGATGTTTTCTTTGGCTAAGCAAAGCAGCTCTTTGATCGTCGCTCGTTGATTGACGACTGCCTCGATCACTACGGACAATGTCATTCCAGCGAAGATCGCCACTTCGTCATCCTCTAAATAATTCTTGACTGCAACGTTGCACGGGGTTCCTCCTAATAAATCCGCAATAATCAATGTTGGACCGTTAAGGGCTTTCATTTTCTCGTTCAATTCTTTCTCAAATTGTAGATTGTCACTATCTGGTCGTAATGAAACGGTGTGAACGTTTGCTTGCTGGCCTACGATCATCTCCAGACTGCTTTTGACCCCTTCTGCCATGCCGCCATGACTGATCAATACAATGTTTTCCACTAATTTCCCTCCTACTCCGCAGGTCGCCCCACTTAACATGTTATGTTCCTTGTAAGCATACTATACCACATGGCAAGCCATTCGTAAACCTAATATCTTAACATATTGAATTTTATTTTTCAGGCCTGTATAGACTGAAAAACAACGAATTTTCTACACTAATTAAGTGGCAGGAAAGGATTTAACATGTTATGCTTGATGTATTCATATGGAATGGAGGGAAACCACTGTGCTGCCAAAGTATGAGCAGATCAAGCAAGATCTTTTACAAGAAATCAAAGACCATAAATTCATTCCCGGCGATAAGTTTTATTCAGAGGCGGATATCAAGCGGATGTATTCTGTTAGTTCGATCACGGCAGTCAAAGCGTTGAATGAATTGACGAGTGCTGGCTATCTGTATCGCATCCAAGGCAAAGGGACCTTTGTTTCAAAAGCAAAAGTATCTCAGAGTGTGAAGTTCTCCGACATTGAGCTGCATTCACTGGACCAAGAAAAGGTCAAGGTCCTTGCGGTGGAAGAAGGAAATGACCCAGAGATTTTGAAAGAATTAGGATTGGCTGCCAGTGCTTCCTACTACCGAATCAAACGAGTCCGCTATTTTGGCGACGTTCCTTTCTTGGTTCACATCACTCATTTGCCGAAGAAGCTGATGAAAGAACCGATCGCCAAAAACCTCAACCAATATGCTAGTGTTTATGAGCGGGTCCGAAAAGACTTTGCGATCGACCTTTTCTCATTGGCTTCTGTTGAAACCAACGAAATCGTCTTTCCTGATGACACTGAATTGTTGAACTTATTGCAACTGAGCTTCCGAGAGCCTGCGGTTAAACAAGTCAAGCACTCCTATTTGGCAGATGGAAGTGTCGCTGAATACATCGTCAGCTACAAGCACTGGAAATATTTCAAAACAAAAATAGAAGTAGAGCCCGCGTAAATTTGGGTCTCTACTTCTATTTTTTTATTCTACGACAGGTTGATCACAGAAAACGAGTTCCTTGATCTCAACGCCATCGGTTTCAAATACCACGACTTCGTTGCTGCCTTTTTTCAAAAATTCTTTCGGACAGTATAAGGAATGCACGGGGCCACGTTGCCAATAGCGACCAAGATTGATGCCGTTGACGATAACGACGCCTTTCCCATACCCACGGCAATCGATAAACGTATCTCCTACCTCTGTCAGCCTGAAGGTCGTTTGATAAAAGGAGGGGTGTGTCGGATTTTTTCCTGCTTGATAATCGATGGCTTGTAGCTGCTCTGCTGAAAGCGTCAATGGGTAATGACGATAGCCTTGATGAAAATGAATATCTTGCATGATGCCTCCACGGATACCTTTGGCTTGTGTAGGCCCGTTCAATTTAAACCCGTAATTCACGCGCCCTAAATTTTCCACTAAGACATCTAGCTCGATGGTTTCTTTATTTGGTGCCCCTTGGATCAACAGCTCCTCGCCTAGCGTTTCTTGGTATTGGATCGCCTGTAATTGGCCGTCGGTAAAAATATGCAACCGATCGCTAGCTTCTACCACTTTTAATTTGTTTTCTCGATGATAGTTTTTTAACTGAACCGAATAGAGCAAATAGCCGTAGCCTGTGCTGGCAGCTTCCATTGTTAGAGGATACATGCTTTCTTGTGGTGCCATCAGCTGATCTTTGATAGCCAATAATGAGACACTGTTTTCGATGGGAAAGGTTCCTAATGCCGCTAATTGCTTGGTCCGTGGTTTGGCTTGCCACACTTCGGGACAGGCTTCTTTTATGGCTTTTTGTACATGATAGTATTTGTCGGTAGGTTCTCCTGCTTCTGTCAGTAAAGCATCGTAATCATAGCTGGACACTTGTGGTAGATCCAGCGCTCCCCGAGCGGAACAGCCATTGTAAAAGCCAAAGTTCGTGCCTCCATGGAACATGTAGAGATTCAAGGAGCCGACCGCTAACATCTCTTTGACTTCATTAGCTAAGTCTTGACCGTCTCGCTTGATGATCGGCTCGCCCCAGCGGTTGAACCAGCCATCCCAATATTCCATGCACATGATGGGCCAATTTTTGCCATGTTTTGCCATAAACTCTTTCATCACAGCCGCATTTTCCTTGGAACGACTGCCGAAATTGCCTGTGACAAAGATGTCGTCTTCAATCAATGTCCCAGCGTCCAGTACTTCTTCCCATGCCCCATCTGAGGTAAACAAGGGTACATCGATGCCGTATTCTTCCATCAACTCCTTGGTCTGGCGCAAATACGCTTTTTCCATTCCATAAGAGCCGTACTCATTTTCCACCTGCATCATGATCACTGGTCCCCCATGGGTGATCTGCAACGGTACAAGCTTTGGCAACAAGACCTGGAAATAGTTGCGCACCTTTGCCATGAAGCGTGGGTCGGTTGAGCGCAACCGCATCGGTTCATTTAACAGCCAAGCTGGCACCCCGCCAAATTCCCATTCAGCACAGATGTAGACGGAAGGTCGTAAAATGACCATCAAGCCAAGCGTTTGGGCTTGCTTTACAAAAGCACAGATGTCTTTCATTCCTTCAAAGTCGTAGACTCCTTCACGAGGTTCGTGGAGATTCCAAGGAATGTAGGTCTCAACTGTGTTGGCTCCCAGTGCTTTTAGATTGTAGAGGCTATCTGTCCATTGCGCCGGTGTCATGCGGAAATAATGGATCGCTCCGCTGATCAATTTGATTGGTTTTCCATCTAACAAAAAATCTTCTTTTATCTCAAACGTTCGCATGTCGTCTTCCCCTTTACCAGTATCTTTGCCAATCAGGCAATGCCAATCGGATCAATCCTTCTAAATAGAAATAATCACCCCAAAGATTGGGTTCATCGATGCCTTTGCCTTCCGCATGAGCATACACACCATGCAGCAATAAGCCCTCATTTTCTGGCACTTGGTTCGCTGCATAATGTTCGCCTAATTGGTAAAGCATCCCTTTAGCGATTTTTTTAGCATCGGGATATGCCCCCATTTTCTCTGCTTCCAACAAGCCACAAACCGCAATCGCTAAAGCTGAGCTGTCTTTTTCAGCAGGATGTTGGTCGTTAAAATCAAAGTCCCAATACGGCACCAAATCTGCTGGCAAATGAGCCAAAAACACCTCCACGATCTGCGGATAATTTTCTGGAAAAGGCTGACTATGCAGGTAGCTTTCATTCAAAGGAAGCCCTAAAATCGCCCAGCTCTGCCCTCGTGCCCAAATCGATTGGTCGCTGTTTCCTTGATGCGTCGCACCGTGACTTGGCTGCCCCGTCTCTGGCTCGAAATAATACGTATGAAAGGTGGTGGCGTCATTCTTAATGACGGTCTTTCGGACTGTCTGATAATGCTTACTCGCAACCTCTGCGTAGCGAGGCTCTCCCGACAATTGAGTTGCTGCAAATAAAAGCGGCAAGTTCAGTAGCGAATCAATAATCAAGCGGTATTCTTGTGGGTCGCCATAAGAGCCCCAAGCTTGAATAAATTCCCCCTTTTCTTGAAACCGTGCCAACAAAACATCTGCTGCTTGAATGACTTCTTGCTTGCAGTGTTCATCGCCAGTGATCTTGTAGCCCGCACCGGCAGATAAGCTATATAAAAAACCAATATCATGATGATCTAATACAAAATGGTCGTCTAAACGCGTTTGAAAACTGTCGATATTTGCCATAGCTCGATCAAGAAAGTTCTTTTCCTTGGTCCACTCATAGGCGAGCCACAACATCCCGGTCCAAAAGCCATTGGTCCAATCATCGTTGCCTTTCAGCCGATATTTGCCATTGGTGGCACAGGCTGAAGGAAATTGTGTGCCAAAGCGCTGACTATTTTTTTCGATCTGTTGGATGCACGCGGTGATTTTATCCGCTACCCACACATCGGTCACTTTTTCTCCTAACAGGATCAAGCGTTGTTTGTTCTCTTGCAGACGCATATTTACCCTCTCCTTAACTTGTTAACATATTAACTGAAATCATTATAACGTAACCGCACAAAAAAAGCGACCTTCCTTCCTTGATTCCTAAAAAAAAGAGCATGACAACTGCACACAAATGCAGACCTGTCATACTCTCGTCCTCTTTTTTTAACAGTTCCAACCAAATACTTCGATTTGTGTAAGAGCTGGGAAGGGGGAATCATCCTCTGCTTTTTGCAGCTCTTTATAGGTCAGCTTAGTCGTTTCTTTTTTTGGAAAACGAACTTCTTGAAAAGACGCCGTATTTGTCGTTTCCACCACCAGCTCTTCTCCATCAGCAAAGACCAAGGTCCCTTTGGTCCAATAGCTATCATGGGGATAATCTGCCCGCAATAGGAAGCGAACCCGATCAATCAAGACGGGACGACCAAACTCAATGGTCAATGCAGCATCGGCTTGCTGATTGATGCCCCAAGAAGCAAACGGATACGACCCGTGGGATCGGTTGCCATATTTTCCATCAATCGCATTCTTGGCAAAAAAGACGGAATCATCTCGCGTTTCCACATTCGCTGAAGCATGAGGATACGCCCCTGTCGCTGACTTTTGATCATGGGCATTGAAGGATAAATTTTGATAATTCGTGATCTCAAACGCATGGGCTTTGCGCACCATCAGGTGATGGCGCTGCGAGGTAAAGGCCGTTTCCACCGAGGACTTTCGAGCGGACTCCGTCCAAGGAATCTGATACTCCCAAGTGGATTGGGAAAGATAGATCAGTGATGGTGCTAAGGTTTCATCAAGCTGAAGGACATAATACGGATTTTCCCCCGTCACCTCAATAACGATCTTATCTCCTTCCTCATAGGGATAGTTTTTAATGGCTAATACGGCCAAATCATCATCAGAAACTTGAAATGGCGCGGGTTCTTTTTCATGGTCGATGCGACCGACGATCACCTGGTCCTGCTTATTTTTTATTGCTAGCGTAATCATTTGGATCGATCCTTTCTTTTTCTACGATACCACCGACTAAACAAATCAAACGGTGCTTCCCTGGCGGAATATGTTGTGCTAAGTACGGAAAACTGGTTCTTGGAAAAAAGACGGAGGTATTGGCTTCTGGCTGAACAATACTGGCTTGTTGATAGCCTTCGATGTTGATGATTTGAGAACAAAAGCCCTCTTCACTGACTCGACTCCAGGTCGGTCCTGTTTGGGCCTGAGGCAACCGTCCAGTCAGCGGTACACTAAATCCGCCCTCACGAAGGTCCAACGAAATCGTCGTCGTCAACTCGTGCACGCGCACATGCCACTGACCAAATGGATAAATCTCAGTTTCAATCACTACCTCCCCAAAGGGAGCCCATTGGATAAAGATGCCTTTTTCCGTCACTCGATAATCCATGACTGCGCCCTTCGTGCGAAAATAGCTGCCATCTCGAGCAATAGCTAATGTACTATCGAAGGCGCCTTCGGCATACGTGACGCCGGCTTTCGGCACACTGAAGCCAAATTTGCTCGAATAGACGAATTTGCTGTATTTTGCTTGAGCATGCGCTTGCTGTTCAAGCATCAAACCTGCAGGATACCCCAACAAATGATGGTTTTTTTCATTGTGCACCAGCAACATATTGCCTTTTTCAATCCGTTTTTGCGGCTCTCTCTTGATTGGCTCAGGTTCAGCCCGCCAAAAAGGATGCGTTTCTGCGACCGCTAAAAGCAAAAAGGTCTTAAGCCCCCAGTAAGGCGAGCCTGGTGCATTGTACCCTTCTGCCATCACTTGATTTTCATAGTGGTATCCGATGGACAAGCGACCATCGAAAGTGAAAATCTCCTGCGCCATCCAATTGCGCAAGTGTTTCGCTAGTAGTCCTCGCACCTGTCCCCATGGGATCGCTTCGACATCTGCGAAAACCAGCGCCGAGAAAAAAGCACCTTGCGCAAACCGATAGGTCAGGCTGCGGCCATAGGGCAAGGCTTCGCCGTCTTCATCAAAATAATAGATGAAATCTTGGGCAAATCGGGTGGCTCGTTCTTTAAAACGCTGTGCCCATTCTGGGTCTTCGTCTTGCATAAATGTAGCGTAAATCAAGCCATAATAATGAAACGCAAAAGGAATATAGTAATCTCGCTGCGTCGTTTTCCCATCTACGTACCAACCATCGCCAATGTACATGGAATCGATCAATGCCAACTCTTGGGACAATGCTTCTTTTGCCAACGGTTCCCCACAGTGAAACAGGGCAACGCGAATCAACACTTTGAAGAATGTCCAGTTGTTCTTAGGAATCTTGCACTCAAGTGCTTGGGATAGCCAAGCCACTAGCTTTCGCTGGTTCTTCTGCGGCAACGCTGTCCAAAAAGCATCCTTTTGCAATAAAAGAGTCAATGACAATGCGGCTGCTTCCACGATGTATTGATCATAATCCGTGATCCTTCCCCAGTAAAATGCGTGTTCAGGATCTGTCCCCGCGATCACTTTTTCCACATAAGCTACTCGTAACGGATCATCTGAGCAAATCCTCCAATAAGGCGCCAGCCCCCACAAAGGACGCACAAGCGCTTCCATCTCAGCCCGTGTTCGGTCATACACGGCCCCACTGCTACCTAGATTCAATCCTGGATAGTCATCTGCCAAGATCGCTTCTCGCAAAGGAGCGATCATGTCTTCCACTGCCCGCTGATAATCCAGACGCGTCAAAAACGGATTCTCTTTGATTGCCATTTGCTTCATACGCCATCTCCTTCTGTCAATTTACAGAACAGAATAGCAAGCCACGACTTTTTTATCAAGCGATTTTCTACTGGCAATACTGCTGAAAAATGAGAAAAGATTTTGAGGGATTTTTGACTTAACCTGTTAACAAAAAAAGAGGAATTGAAGCTATGGGAAAGTGATTGGAGAAATGGCGAAAGTTAACTGATTTAATATTAAGAAAATATGATAATCAATAGGAATATTTATTAAAAAAATCATAGAAAAGTTTTAAACTCATTTACTAATCAACACATACAAACACCATTGAAATACAAATACGCGACAGCAGTTGAAACTGCTGTCGAGCGCTTTGGGTCTTATGCTTTTAAAAAGCCAAGCATGAGGCACACTCCTACTTGCAACGATTGTCTGAGTTTTTCTGTTTCTATCTTTTTGCTCCCCTGCTCATTCACAGCCTTTTTTATAATTCATCTCCATTAGAAGCAATCACTTTCTTGTACCAATAAAACGAGTCTTTCCGATAACGAGCCAAACTTCCGTTTCCTTGGTCATCTTGATCCACATAGATAAAGCCGTAGCGTTTTGACATTTGAGAAGTTCCGCAACTGATCAGATCAATGCAGCCCCATGGCGTGTATCCCATGAGATCAACACCGTCTTTAACGGCTTCGCGCATTTGTTCAATGTGTTTTTTTAAATAATCGATTCGATACGCATCGTGGACTTCCCCATTGACGAACTCATCTTTCGCTCCTAATCCATTTTCACAAACAAATAAAGGTTTTTGGAAACGATCATATAATTTGATCAATGATATTCTTAACCCAATTGGATCAATTGGCCAGTCCCATTGAGAGAGCTCTAAATATTCATTTTTAATTGGGCTATCAAAAGTACCTGCTAATTTAGATGCATCTTCTCTCGCCTCCGCAACATGAGACATATAATAACTAATGGCCACAAAGTCCACTGTCCCCTCTTGAAGGATATCCGCGTCTTCTGGTCGGATATCGATGGACAAGTCATTCTCTGAAAAGTAGCTATAAATATAGCTAGGATAATACCCCCGTGCTTGAACATCTGGATAAAACATATTCAACTGGTTGGATTTCACTGCTTGCAGTTGATCTTCTGGCTTTGTCGTATGTGCATATGCTTCTATTTGATTGATCATACACCCAATCTCTACATCAGGAGTAATTTCTTTCGCAGCTTTTACAGCCAATGCGCTTGCCAAGAATTGATGGTGAGACGCTTGATATGCCGCTTGCAATGAATCATCCACTAAATCTTCTAAGATCCCCGCCCCTGTATATAAGCTATTAAGATTCATATTCATTTCATTGAACGTGATCCAATACTTCACCTTATTTTTATAGCGTTCAAGAATGACTCGGGCATACTTCTCAAACAAGGGAACTAGCTCACGACTGATCCATCCGTTGTACTTCTTCGTCAGTTCGATCGGCATTTCATAATGTGACATCGTTACCAAAGGCTCAATACCATATTTCGCACACTCATTGAAAACAGCATCATAAAAAGCTAGTCCTGCTTCATTCGGCTCATCTTCAAGTCCCGTGGGGAAAATCCTCGCCCATGAGATTGATAAGCGAAAACATTTAAATCCCATTTCTGCAAATAAAGCAATATCTTCTTTGTACCGATGGTAAAAATCAATGCCCCAACGTTTTGGGAAAAGATAATGTTCAGGATTCATCGCATACTCAGCTAACTCTTTTGAAGTAACGTTAAAAGTAAAATTATTTACTTTTCCAGAAGCATAAGGGTCTTTGTATGCGGCAAAATCTGAAGTGGATAATCCTTTTCCGCCTTCTAAATAAGCACCTTCGATTTGGTTAGCAGCGGTAGCTCCTCCCCATAAAAAATCATCTTTAAATCCTGTAAATTTTTTCATTATTTTCTCTCCTTTTCTATTATTGAATGCACATCATCAAGCGCGATGTCGTTGACTCCATATGCCTATCTCCAGTAATGATCACGTCTAAAAATTCTGAGCTATTGGTCACAATGATCATTGTTGTTAGATCATACCCACTTCTAGCTATTTTTTCTAAGTCAAACCTAATGATGGGTTGTCCTTTTTCGACTGTTTCGTCTGCTGCAACAAGATAATCAAAAGATTCGCCTTGCAGCTTGACAGTATCGATCCCAACATGGATCAAAAGATCGACACCTTCTTCTGAACGTATTCCTACCGCATGCTTCGTCGGAGTCATCATCGTGATTTTCCCGGAAAATGGTGCGTAGACTACGCCTTCTTCTGGAAAAATTGCTACCCCTTTTCCCATTAGCCCTGTTGAAAATGTCTCATCTGCAACGGTCGCTAAATCTCTGACCTCGCCTTCCATAGGAGAATAAACTTCAATTGGATATTTGGTTTCAACTGCTATATTGGTCGTTTTTTCTGATGCTTTTTCTGATGCTTCTTCTTCAAATCCCAAAAACATTGTTAGAACAAACGAAACGACAAAACTAGCGATATAACCGATCAGCGCATAAATAAAATTATTCGAATCCTGAATAATGTATGTTGGTAAAGCAGTAATACCAGGAATAGAAAATGCGGTCACTTGGACAGCAAAAAAGCCAAAAATCGTTCCTCCTACAGCGCCTCCTGCCAATGAGGCATAGAAAGGTTTCTTCAAGCGCAACGTTACGCCATAGATAGCTGGTTCAGTAATTCCGAAAATTGCAGGAATCAGAGTAGAAAATGCCAAAGATTTCGTGGTCGCTTTTTTCGCCTTCAAAGCTACCCCTAAAACAGCTCCAGCCTGTGCACTATTCGCAACCAAATTCATCGGCAAAAGCATAATATCGTAGCCTAATTTTTGAAGACTAGCAAATGTTCCAGGAAAGAAAGCATAATGCATACCTGTTATGACGATCAGCGGCATCAGTCCTCCCATCAACAAGCCCGCTAAAGGACCTGCAACGGTGAACAACGTGGTAAAGATTTCTTCTAAATATTTACCTAAAAAATTTCCTAGTGGTGCAACGATCGCTAATAGAATCGGTGCCGTGACTAGTAAGGTCAACATTGGACTAAAAACGATGTTAACTGTTTTAGGAACTACTCGATCCATCCATTTATTGATATAGCTCATAAGAAGTACACCTAAAATAATCGGTAATACCGTAGAAGAATAGTTATTTAATGGAATGGCTAGACCAAATAACGATAATGCACTTCCTCCTTCTGCCGCACCATTGATCAGCGTGGGATACATGAGGATCGCTGCTAACGCAGCAGCCAGAGACTCTTTCGTCTGAAATTTTCTAGCTGCTGTGATAGCAACAAAGAAAGGCAAGAAGTAAAATACCGCATCTGAGAAGATATTCAATACTTCATAGGCAGAGCTCTCTGGTGAAAGCCACCCAACTACAACGAATAATGCCATGAGACCTTTGATCAAACCTGACCCGATGATTGCAGGCATCAGTGGCGTGAAGATTCCACTAATCACATCGAAAATTTTATCTAAGAAGTTCATTTTCTTATTCGAAGACCCTTCCTTAGTAACCTCTTCCCCTAATTGATCGGCAACTTCTTTGTAGACTTCAGCCACCTTGGCACCAATGATCACTTGATATTGCCCCCCACTAAATTGACTGCCGATCACTCCTGCTAATTCATTGATCTCATTCTTTTCTACTTTCGAATCATCTATCAAATTAAATCGTAAACGGGTAATGCAATGCCAGCTTTGGGATATGTTACTTTTTCCACCAACTAAGGCAATGATTTTTTTCGCTAATTCTTTATTTTCCATTGTTGCTCCTCCTTTACTAAAGAAAAAGCCCAAGTGAAAAAAACTTCCACTTAGGCTTATGCTCTTTTCTAGATAACACACCTTATCTTTATTTAGTTGTAATTCGTTCAATATGAATGACTAAATATACCAATTCATCCTCAGAGATTTTCCAATGGTACTCTCTATCTAGCATATCTTTAATGAGCAGACCACAGGCATAACTTTTCATATATCGTTCCTGAATCAGTTCACGTATTTGCTCGTCCATCTTCAACGACGTTTTTTTGTTTTTTTGGCGCATAATGAAATAACGAATATGAGTAATAAATCGTGAATAATCTGCTGTTGTTTTATCTAAGACTGTTCCATAAAGGATTTGGACGATTTTAACAATTTTTTTGATCACTTCTGTTATTTGCAATGTATCTGCCATATTCGACTGATCAATCTGTCCATTCACAAAATGAAGCGCAATAAATGCTGCTTCCTCTGGCAATAATTGCACAGCTAACTCTTGTTGAATAAGTGCCAACGCTTGCTTACCGATTTGATATTCTTTGTAATATAGATGAGGAATCTCCCATTTGATGGGATTTTCATTTTCTACCGAATTGTTCAACGAAAAAGTTAAATGGTCTGCTAAAGAAAACAACAATCCGGTACCAAACTTTTGATTTAATTCTGCTTCCCCAAGATCAATAATTTTTGCTGCAATACTTAATACTTCCGGCGTATAATTCTCTATCTTATGGCTATGCTTCTCCTCTTCATTGGGAGTAAAAATTTTACTGATCAATGCTTCATCAACCATGTCTCCACGTTTCTTTTTAAACCCAATTCCTGTCCCAAATAAAACTTTCTCAGTCCCTTGATCATCTCGTACCAAAACAATATTGTTATTCAGTGTTTTTACTATAGTCATCATTTCCACCTCCTTAAAGACAAAAAAACACCAAACCTAAAACGAAGCTTCCTGCGCTGTTACGCGAAGAATAACTTTGCTTTTGGACTTGGTGGTGCCTGACTTGTTTATCAGTAACACTCCTGCATCTTTGACAACATCGTACTATCTACAAAAGAAAATGTCAACCCTTACATTTTTCTTAAAATCGATGACTATACAAATCGATAAGGGCACCAAGTCGCAGTATTAGTTATAAAAACCAACGATTTTTTATAGCTACTTTTTCGTAATGTTTACTCATTTATTTAGGATTGTTTTCCAGAAAATCTAATTTAATAAGGAGGTTTTTTAAATTTTCATAACCGAATGATTTGTTATTTCATTCTTGCTTCACCTGTTGTTTAAGAATTTCTGATCTTTTTCTCAAAGCAGACCACACTTACCTTCTGATCATTGACTGTTGTCACGGCTTTTCGTGTTTCTTTAAATCCTTGACTCTCCCAGAAAGATCTACCTGCTGTATTTTCTTCAATAACAGCGAGAGATACGAGAGAAATCCCCTTTATGCGCCAGTCTTGTTCTACTTGCTGATAAAGAGCTTGCCCGTGCCCCTGACGTCTTTCGCCAACCAGCAGCAAGCCAATATACGCAGTGCCCTCTTGCGGATAATCAACAAGATAATCCATGATAGCAATAGGTTTTTGATCATAATAAATAATAGAAAATACCTTTTGCTCTTGAGCCACAGATGGCGGTAGAACAGTCATGTCCCGCATGAGTTGTTCGATGGAAGGTGTCTCTTTCGTTAAAGCAAAATAGGCCTGGTTTTTCTGATAAATACTATAGGCAGCTTGTTGGTTTTCTGACGTGACGGAATGAAACGTATACACGTTCATGAATGCTCCTTTATTGTAGGTTTATTGAACCTTATTTCGACCAAAAGTGAAGCAAGTGGATTTGATGGCTTTTACTGCTAGTTTATCCTATTCAATTCCCCTTGTAAATTACTCTCTAAACCTCTTCCTGTTTACGTTTCATTCCTACGATGATAACCGAACTTGTCAAGGTATAAAAAAGACACCCTAGAGCCTTAAGTCAGAAGCCTGCACTTCTTCTCAAAAGCCCTTAAGATGTCTGATCATTGGCCATTTCTCTTGTCAAACAGCGAAAAAACTATTCTTCGACCGTAACTTTGTCCCACCAAGAAGTAGCGGTCTTTTGGATCACTTCATTCAAGTCTTCGATGTGCTGTTTTCCGGTACTTGCTAGCCATTCTTTGGCTGCTTCTGTCCCTTGTTTTACAAAGGGATCAACACCGTCTTTCCACGTTGCCCGGCCGCACAAGACGCCATTGAAGGTTGAACCGGCTTCTTTGGCAAAAACCAGTGTTTCTTGGAATAAGCTGGCTGATACGCCTGCACTGAGAAAAATAAACGGCAGATGCGTCGCATCGCTTTGCGCTTTGAAATACGCTGCGGCTTCTTCCTTGGTATGCACGGCTTCTTCCTTGGCAAAATCTGCCACATAATTCATGTTGACTGCTACTTCCACCTTTAACACATCGACTTTGTACTGTGGTTTTGAAAATTCCTTCATCAATCCGATGACTTTTTCTGGTTTGCGTTGCGCATATGCTTTTGAGTCGACTTCAGGCAACTTAGCATCATAGGAAAGAACTTCTAAAAAGAAGGGCAGATCAGCGGCTTGGCATTCGCTGCCGAGTCGTTCCACAAAGACGTGTTTCAACTGATTGATCTGGGCATCTTCATCTACATCATAATAAAGCAAAAATTTGATGGCATCGGCGCCTGCTGCTTTTAATCGCTCAACTGACCATTCCCCTAATAAATCAGGCAAACGTCCCGGCGTAGTCGCATCATAGCCGGTTTTTTCATACGCCAGCAAAAGCCCCGCCTCTGGATCACGACTTTGCGCAGCTGCCAACCCATATTCTGGATCTAGTAAAATGGAAGACGCGTAAGGGGTCAATTCTTGTGAGACTAGCTTTTTAAACTGGCTGATTTTTTCTGCATCAGCCTCCACGCCAAGTGCTGCCATCATTTTTTTCAAGGCACCTCGTTGGTCGATTGCTAAAGCTGCGATCACTCCTTCTTTCGTTGACAGGCGATCCATCGCTGCTTTTTTGGCTTTCGTTACGGTTGCTTTCATTAAAATTCCTCCTTTTTTGTCCATGCCAAAGAATCAACCGTTTTCACTTTTTTCAGTGTTGGCGAAACGGTTGTCAGCACATATAAAAATGTCTATTGATGAAGCCGTTCGACTGATTGACCACCGCACGTATCGACTTCGTACACGAAAGGATACGTGCTCGTGGTGGTCTTTCTCAGTCATCGTTAGTTGTTATACGGATGAATCGTCACGCCTTTGACCACCCGATTGACGGTACGCGTTGGCGAAGGGGTATCCGGTGTATTACCGACTTTGATCGATGCCAACAGTGCGATCGTTTGCGCAAAAACAATGTCTGCTAAGGCAAGATAGCCATCTGGCAGTGAAGTGTCATCTGGAAAGAAAAAGTTTGTTCCTGAAAAATTCACAGCTGCCGGCTGTCCGATGGCGGTCACTGCGACGGCGATGCCGTCACTCTTTAATTCTTCCAACATATCAAGATCATACTGCCGCGTGTATGGCGTATTGCTGACAAAGACAAAGACGAGGGTTTGATCATCTACGAATGATTTCGGTCCATGACGGAAGCCCATCGAAGAATCGAACACGGTGGCGATTTTTCCCGCAGTCAGTTCCAATACTTTTAGCTGTGCTTCCCTGGTCAACCCCGACAACGTACCTGAACCAAGGTAAACGATTCGCTTAAAGGAACGGTCCGTCAGTACTTGGAGTTCTGTTTCTCTGTCGATCACTTCTTGCCCCAACCGGCTAAGGGTTTCAACATAATGCCCTTTTTCCGCCAGAGGCGTCTGGTCAAAAATCAGCAGTGCCGAAAGGGCCATGCAAGAAAAGCTTCCCGTCATCGCAAATCCAGCATCATTTGACCTCTCAGGCATCAATAACAGATAACTCGCTTCATCAGCGGCAGCTTGTTGTGCCAAAGATCCGTCGGCTGCACAAGTGATCGTCAAATGATAGCTGTCCGCAACGAATTGATCGACGATTTTGACCGCTGCTAAACTTTCTGGTGAATTGCCACTTCTAGCAAAAGAAACGAGCAGTGTTGGCTCATCCGCAAATAAAACTTGTTCTGGAGCAGCGACAATATCCGTCGTAGCAATACTTTCAAAAAGATAATCCACCGTTGCGCCGTTCTTATTCAAGTAAGGAACGATCGTATCTCCAACATATTGCGATGTCCCCGCTCCCGTGAAGACCACGCGGATTCGCTTGTCCGTCTTTTGCTTGATAGTACGTAAGAAAGCCGCGATCGCCTCTTGCTTTTCTTGATAGATCGTCAAGGTTTCTTGCCACAGTTCTGGCTGTTGTTTGATTTCTCTTGTTGTAATCTCCGCACCTAATTCTGCTAATTCCTTTGTTGACAGTTGAAACATCTTTCTTCCTCCTAGCTGCTGGTTTTCCAGTATGTATTCCCAGTGACGGTACGAGGAGCGTTGTCTTGGATGAATACTTAGCGATCACCCAAAGGGCAAACTTCCTCGACCTCACTGGTTTTGAATACACACCTTTTCTTTGCTCGAGCGGATCATTTCAGACTGTCTAGGAAATGCGCTACTCGTCGTTACGCAAGTGGCGGACTTTGTATCTAAATTGGTCTGCTCGAGCAACACTCAAGGTGTATTCGATCACTTCATTTTCAATATTGAACGTGCTGCGTACCAGGTTCAACACCGGCGCACCTTCGTGGATTTTTAGCAATGCCGCATCTTTCGCACTGGCAATGCTGGCAAAAAATTCTTCGTCCGCTAGGCGGATCACTTGATGAAAATCTTCATGGAAGATATCGTACAATGGTTTTTGCTCGATCATCTCACTCGTTAAATTCATGAAGCGCTTGACGGGCAGATAAGAACGCTCGATCATCATCGGTTGGCCATCAGCAAGACGCAATCGTTTTAACTTGTAGATCGGCTCGCCAATGGAAACTTGCAACTGAGTGGCAAAATATTTTGTCGCTTCCATTTTTTTGAATGCCAATACTCTAGTTTCCGGTTGTTTCCCCAGTGCTTTCATCTGTTCGGTAAAACTATAGGAACCCGATAAATTGGTTGCCTGCTTGCGGATCTCCGAGACAAAGGTTCCTTTACCATGTTGGCGATAAATATAGCCTAATTTTTCTAACTCCTGTAGTGCCAAGCGAACGGTAGTCCGACTTAACCCGTAGCGCTTTGACAGTTCTCTTTCTGAGGGAAGCATCGTGTCTGCTTCCATTTCATTTTCGATTTTTTCAATCAGTAAATTTAACAATTGATCGTATAATGGTTGTCGATTTTTATTGATATTCATAAGCCCCTCCAAACTGGTTACTACCACATAACGAGTGTACTATTTCTCGATAGGCGTGTCAAACAATCGTCTACAGGGGCTCTGTTTCCTGAACTTGCATCTCTTCACGCAGGAAAATGAACCAATTGCCAGCACGAGCTAAGCTGAAAAGTCAGCTTTTGCTTGCTTAGCAAAACTCCTCCTACGGTTTGCGCTGTTTCTTCTGCTAGCTTGCTTATTGCGGCCAAATGGATGGATACAGACCAAAGCCAGAACCGATCAAGCCGATCACTAGCAGCAAAGCGATACATTTCAATGGCGTCCAGCCGCGTTTTGATAAGAAGAAATACAGCATCAGTGTGATGGTCAATGGAATCACTTGCGGCAAGATCCCATCGAGGATTTTTTGAATATCGATCGTCACGGGCACTTCGTTGACTTTGTTAAACGTCAATTCATATTTGCCGTTAGCCAATTCGTTGACCGCCGCATTTTCTTGCAGTGTGTCGGTCAATTGTCCATTCTCATCCGTGGTATACAGCATGTCTTCGTAAGCGGCAATGGCTGCTTGATCATCCACGATCGTCGTCGCTTGTGTCACTTCATTGGTAGTACCGTTAGGGATCTGAATATCCAAAGACGTCGCCCCATACACGCAGGTCAAGGAACCGACAACAAAAATCCCTAAAATACTCGCTGCTCGGGTGAACTCTTTGGCATTTTCCGTTAAGATCCCAATCGCATCTGTCCCTAAACGATAGGACCAATGCATCAAGAAGAACCGTAAACCAAATTGGGCCGCATTGAATACCAGTAAGAAAATAAACGGTGCAGCGATGTTGCCGTTGATCGCCATATTGGCTGTGATACCAGCTGTTATCGGTACCAGAGTGAACCAGAATAACGCGTCACCGATCCCGCCTAGCGGTCCCATCGCGGCGACTCGCACTGCCCGAATCATGGGAATATCGGCTTTGTTTTGTTCCATCGATAGAATGATCCCCATCACAAAGTTCACGAGGAATGGATGAGTATTGAAAAACTCTAGGTTATGGCTCATTGAAGCAGCCAAGTCCTTTTCATTTTTGTGGATCTTTTTCAATCCCGGTAAAATACTGAATAACCAGCCTCCTGCTTGCATTCGCTCATAGTTGAAAGAGGCTTGTAGAAATAAGGAACGCCAGACCATATTGTTCAAGGTCTTTTTATCCAGTTGTTCTGCGGGCGCTTGTTCGCTATAAGAATCGGGAATATTATATGCCATCTTCATCGCCTCCGAAATCATAGGTATTGGCTGTTACTACTTTAAATTTGGACTGGATTTGATAATCCCAAAAGGCTAATGCAAAACCGATAAAGGCTAGAATGATCAAGGCTGGTCCTTGCAAGGAAGGTGCCGCCATTACGATCGTGGCTAAACCAAACCCCATAAAGAAGAAGCCCCACATTTCTTTGGAAACCATCACTTTTAGTAAAATCGCAAAACCGACATACCGCATCATGCCCCCAGCTGCGCCGAGCCCACCCATCAACCATTGAGGGATCGCTGCGACCGCCTGATTCCCGAAGGCAGCACCGCCGATAAAGAATAAGACCACAATCAAGCCGAAGATCGTTCCAAGACCCACCATCGCTAAATAATTGATCCGGTCAATACCCTTCGTATTGGCATCATGGGCGTAGCTGTCAGCTTTTGACATCACTGGCGACATTAGTGAGAAGATAATCGTCACCCCATATTGCCCAAGCAAAGAAAACGGAATCGCCGTAGCGACGGCCACTGTCGGTTCCAGCTGCAGCGTGATCGCTAAGATTGCTGCCATAATTCCGCCAATCACCGCATTTGGCGGTTGCGCGCCGCCCACCGGCATATTGCCGATCGTCATTAACTGATAGGTTCCGCCAACGATCAAGCCGGTTTGAAGATCTCCAAGAATAAGTCCGATAACCATCCCGGTAACAATGGGCTGGTACAATGATTCTAAAAAACTAAATTGATCGATTGCGGCAATGAATGTAACTATGAAGACTAAAATGATTTGAAAAATCGTGTAATCCATTTTCTTTCTCCTTCCTTACCTCTGCATCACTGAAATAATTTCTTTTCATCTTCAACAGGTGTCGTTGGAACCCGCTGAATCACTAATTGCACCCCCATTTCCTTCAGTTTTTTAAAGGCATCGACATCTGCTTCATCGACGGCAACTGTCGTAGCAACCTGTCTTTTCCCTTCTGACATATGCATATTCCCAATGTTCAGTTTCTTGATCGGCACCCCACCTTCAGCTAATTTCAACGCATCTTGCGGATTTTCAACCACCATGAAAATCTTTTGTTTTGGCGATGCTTTATGAATGATCTCGATGGTTTTTTGAATCGAGAAATACCTCGTTTGGACGCCAGCTGGCGCCGCCATATCCATCAACCCTTGTCTGACTTTGTCTTTGGCGACCTTATCATTTGCCACTAAAATTAGATTTGCCCCCAACGTACCGTTCCATTGGGTGGCAACTTGCCCATGAATCAACCGATTGTCGATTCGCGTCAACAAAATATTTGGTTCTCCCATAAATATGTCCTCCTTCTATTTACTGCATGATTTCTGTAACCGCACTACGTTCTACTTCAATCACCGTTCCCGATTTCACCCTTAGATCGACCGTCTCTTTCCCCAGTGTTTGAATCTCCCCAATAATGCCGCCGTATAATTTGATTTTCTGCCCCTTTTTCAAGGACTGTTGCAATTCAGCGAAATAGCCTTTTTGCTTTTTCAGATGTTTCCCATTCAAGAAAGATGAGACCGCCAAAAAGAGAAAGAGAAAAACAAGCACCACGATTGAGGCTGCTAAGATCATTTCCCACATCGTTAAATCCCTTCTTCCTCATTGGTTTCCTCATGGCCTTTGATCTTTCCGTGAAAAATACCGCTCTTGCCAATCTCTGCCAGTTCTTGACAAAAACGCTCTGGATCAGTTGCCGTATATCTAGTCAACGAACCTTCCACTAGCAGCAGTAGATTGATGCCGCCGATGACCTCGACTTGCGGGTCCTCATTGGCAGCGGTCATCGCAACATTAAAAGGGGTCCCGCCTACAAGGTCTGCACAAATCACGACCCCATCACAGGTTTCCTTTAATTGATCGATTGCTCCTTGCAACTCTTTTTCAAAGTCAGCTAACGGATTTTCCTCTAAAAACGACACTGCTAGAAACTGTTCTTGCGGCCCTGCAATCATCGCAAGCGCATTTTCCATCCCTTGCGCAAATCCTCCATGACCTGTTAAAACCAAACCAAGCATCTTATGTCCTCCCCTTACTCTCAACTGGTAGTAACCACATATCCAATATAAACGCTTTCATTTTGTCTGTCAACAATTTTTTGTTTTTATATAAAAATGTCTTCGTTATCTTTAAATACGAAAAATGGCGCCAAAACAATGATTATCAATTAATAACCCAATTGATAAAGGTATTGAAATCCATCAAGGGAACGACCTTAATGTTATTTTTAACAAGTACGTTCACTGGTTTTTGAGTCTTGGTATCTAAAGAACCACAAGTCACTCACTATTCACCGATACAACAATCAACGTTGTTAAATAAAGGAACTTTCAACAAATCTGCTTCCATAATAAAAAAACCAGCTAGGTATAATCCCTAACTGGTTTTGATCATCACCAAACTCATTTTCCATTATGTGTTTTATTAAATTGTATTACCATTTTTTTTAGGAATAATTCATGTTATTAACTTAAACAGGTTAGAGATAACAAGCTACCTTATAATCTAGAAGCTTTAAGAATATAAAAACCACCCATACTAACAGAACTAATGTAAAGCATATCTTGGTGGAGCTGATCTACTCTCTGTTCAATGTTTTCACGTGAAACAAAAAAACCTAACCAACCAGCATGATCGCTGTTTGATTAGGAAATAGGCACTGCTTTATTGTTTGGTCAACCACGTGCGCGAGTGTTCAACTTCTTCATACGTTAACTGATGACTCGGGGTCCAAACGGTTGAAAGGACTGCGCCCCGCGAGGTAAAGATCTCTTGGACGTAAGCACTGTCAGCTAGGGAAACGATCGGATCGTTTCTGCCAAAACTCATAAACACATGAGTGTCAGGCAAGGAATTCGTCGGTACATTCTCGACTGGATACATGGCGTGGTAGAGGATCGCTTTTTTGAAGTGGTCACTATCATTTAGTAATAAGCGAATGGCAATGTTGGCGCCATTGGAATAACCCACCAGTACCACTTGCGCTAACGAAAAGTGGTGTTCTTTGGCGGCTTGCCGAATAAAATCGGCTAATTCGTCGCCGCGAAGTGCTAAGTCGGCTTCATCGTACACCCCTTCAGCTAGGCGTTTGAAGTAACGGGGCATGCCGTTTTCTAAGACATTGCCGCGAATACCTAATAGTGACGCTTGGGGATCAAGGGCTTTTCCTACTTCTAGCAGCGACTGTTCGTCGCCACCGGTGCCGTGGAGCAGCACCAAAACTGGTGCGTCAGCTGCTCCTTGTTGGTAGATTGCTTTCATCGAAGTTCCTCCTTTAACTTGGTCGTTTGATATCGAAAATCTCCCCAATCGTTGCGTAAGAATTTCCCGCTAGCCGGCTGACTGCTTGTAAGGCACGGGGATCGATCTTGCCATCTTGATAGACATCCTCTGCAATCTGGTAGCCGACAACTTCCAACAATAAGAGATCGGCAGTGGTCTGCTGGTCTTTTTTGATGGGTACGTGTTGATGCAGAATCGTTTCTAAGCGTACATTGGCTTCTTTCAAGCCAGGAGCGGCAATTGCTTTCGATGTCGTTGTGGTAAATCCAGAAACCGTCAACTCGCTTTGGTCTGCGGGCAATAATGCCGCGGTTTTATTGGCCTCTTGGACATTTGTTTGATCTAAAATATGCACGACGGCTTCTTTCGTCGCCAACAGATTGCGGGCGGTGTCTTTCAGTTCCCCCTCTTTACGCTGGATAGCCAACGAGAGGATCACGGGTTCTGAGCTGACGATGTTAAAAAAACTGAATGGGGCGATGTTGACGATACCATCGGCTGATTGCGTACTGACCACTGCCACTGGCCGTGGAATGATGGAGCCGATCAGTAGTTTATAATTTTCTCGTTGGGTCAAATTCTTGGGATCTAAATAGTGCATACAGCGTCTCCTTTTTTCTAAACCGATAAGTCTGGCAAGCGATCCTCGATCTCTGCACGACGGCTTTCAAATTGGGCTGGCAGCATCAACTGCTGTCCTAACGTTTCCAACGGTTCATCAACGAAAAAGCCCGGGGTTTCTGTTGCGATCTCAAAGACGATGTTGCCCCTTTCTTGGAAATAGACGGCTTTGAAATAGTTGCGGTCTTTGATTTCAGTGACTCCGTATCTTTGATCGTACAAGTATTCTTGCCACTCTTTTTGCACTGCTTCCGTTGGCACGGACCACGCGATGTGATGGACGGTGCCGACACCCCAGCGCCCTGCTGGCATTGCTTCATGGGGCACGACGATCTCATGAGCGAGGGTACCTGCGGTATGGAGATGCGTGCTTTTATTTGTTTGATTAAAAATGTCCAGACCTAGATCATCTGCCAACGTTTGAATGGTCGCTTCTGGTTGTGCCGAAAGCAAGACGGCCCCATGAAAGCCTACAATCGCTGGTGTTTCCGCCGATTCTTCGGCTTCGACTAACGCCAAAGACAGGTCATGCTGATCATGAAGTTCTAAAGTTGGCCGATCAAACAATGTACTTTCTTGGACAGTTACTTGATGTTTCGCCAGATGTTCTTGCCAATAGGCACTGCTGCCTTTAGGAATACGAAACGCGATCGTGCCGACTTGTCCGCTTCCTACTCGCCCAGGATGGGCATTTGCCCAGGGGAAGAAGGTGACGATGGTCCCATTTTCTAATGCTTGATTGCTGTAATAAAGATGATACGTGTACGGATCATCAAAATTGACGGTTTGTTTGACGAGGCGCAACCCCAACACGTCGCGGTAAAAGGCAACGTTCGTTTGCGGATCGCCTACGATGGCTGAAATATGGTGGATCTGTTGAATGGGTTGCATACTGTGTGCCTCCTTAGGCGCGTTTTGTATTGAAGGGTTTGATGACTCCTTCGATGTATTCACGGCGATTTTCTAAAAATGGTGCCAATGATAAGGACTCACCCAATGTTTCGTATGGCTCATCCCCCATGAACCCTGGTTCATCTGTTGCTAGTTCAAAAAGAATATGGCCGATGCGCACATACAAGGATTCAAAATAGTAGCGATCCACATAGCCGGAGTTGGCCAATCCCAAGTTATCAAAGATTTCTTGCCAAACTGCTAATGAGTCGTGGTGAGCTAAGCGAAAAGCGACATGATGCACTTCGCCATCGCCTTGTTGCGCTTGCGGGCTCGTGGTATCTTCCACTAAAACGACTTGAGCGCCATTGCCGCCTTCACCAACTTCTAGCAAATAGCGATTATCTACTTGATCAATGGTTTTGAAATCAAAAACGGATTCCAGCAGCCCTTTGAAATCTGCCAAGTAAGAAACAGACATTTCGACAGGACCTAAGCCATAAATCGCAAATTCAGTAGGAACCGGTCCTTTTTTCCAAGGAGTACCAGCTTTCACGCCAGTATTGTGTTCGTCAGAGATCAATTGATAAGCTTGCGTATCAAAATCCCAAAAACGCATCACTTTTTTCCCAAATTCGGTGGTGATTGCTTCGTGTTTTACCTCAAATTCATCAAAGCGTGCGGCATAATAATCAAGGGCAGCATCACTGGGTACTCGGAAACTAGTGCGGGTGATCGAGTTGGTTCCTTTGCTGCCGCGAGCGGTATTGGGAAAATCAAAGAACGTCATGGTCGTTCCCGGTGACCCTAAATCATCCGCAAAGTAGGTATGGTACGTATAAATGTCATCTTGATTGACGGTTTTTTTCACTAAACGCATCCCTAACACATCTGTAAAGAAATGGTAATTCCGTTCCACATCACTTGTCATGGCCGTCACATGGTGTACCCCTAATATTTGATCTTGTTTTCTCATTTTCTTTTCCTCATTTCTGATCGTAAGTTATTTTTCGTAAAATTGTTTTTAATTGTTGCAATTCTTCACTGCTGAGTTCGGAAAAACTCGCCGCAATCTTTTGTGCATGACTGGGAAAAATTTTCTCCATCAATGCCCTGCCTGCTTCCGTAATCCTGACGTAAGTTACCCGTTGATCTTCTTGGCTAGGTTCCCGGCGCACGCATCCTTTTTTGACTAATTGATCGACTACATAGGTTGTCGAGCTGCTGGCGATCAAAATTTTTTCCTTGATGGCTTGCGTCGTATGGGTGCCTTTATGGTAAAGCAATTCCAGTACAGAAAACTCTGTGATATTTAAGCCATAACAACGAACATCTTTTTTTGCCACTTGTTCCAAACGACTCGCCGTACGCAGCAAACCAATGTACGCTTTGAGCGCTTCTTCTTGATGCGCCATTTTCCTCACCTCTTTATTTCGAATTCGAGATAATCATAACTTACTTTTTGTAAGTTGTAAAAAGATATGCTTTGGTTGTTTAAGAAAATCATTCAATGCTTATTTTTATAGAGGTTAAGAACGGTTAGACACTAACGAAGGTCTCACCTTTTCTCTATGTCCCCTTCAAATCTAATAAAAAACGAAACTCATGAAAGGTTCCATGAGTTCCGCTAAATATATATTTTACTGAAGAGGATTCGATCCATTCCATGTACTGATCGATGAAGCGCTGATTCCCACGCATAGTTATCTCTTTTTCAAATCTTTACAGTCGGCTGGACCTGCTTTTCCAAAGCCAGCAACCACTTTTTGCGTTCGACACCGCCGCCATAGCCGCCGATGCTGCCATCGCTATTGATGACGCGGTGGCATGGAACGATCAACGCCAATTGATTTTTTCCGTTGGCATTGGCAACAGCTCGGGTGGCTTTTTCATTGCCGATTCGCTGTGCCAATTGTTTGTAAGAGTATGTTTCTCCGATCTTCATCGCCAACAGCTGCTGCCAGACGGCTTTTTGAAAATCAGAGCCGATCAATGCGATGGGTACCGTGAAGGCAGTTCGATTCCCTTCAAAATATTCCGTCAATTCTTGCTTGAGTTGCTGAATGATTGCTGTTTGCTGGGGAATAATCACTGCATTCAAACGGCTTCTCAAAACAGCGATCTCCGTTTCTAGCCCTCTGCGATCCACGAATTCTAACAAGTAAAGCTGCTGCTGGTCGCTGATTGCCAGCATCGATCCCAGCTTGGTCTCAAGCCAAGCAGAAGAAAGAATCGTTTTTTCACGGCTGTTGGAAGGCAATTCCCCCATAATCCGGGAAAACGCATCTCGAAAGCCGTTGCCAGAATCGAAGCCGGCTTCTAATTGTGCTTGGATCAGCGGTTCTCCTTCACGAATCTGCTTGAACGCTAACCCTAAACGGCGTGCACGGGAATATTCGATAAAGGTCATGCCAAAATATTTTTTAAATTGTCGACGTGCAGTATTGGGATGGATCGCTAGCACTTCAAAATCTTTGTCGGTCCACTTTTTCTCCGGGTTGCTCTCCACCGCTTCCACAAGGCTTTTCACGTCAGGGGATAAGTGGCTAGGTGAGCTGAGCGGGCGACATCGTTTGCAGGGACGATACGCCGCCAGCAACGCTTCTTGTGCCGTCTGAAAAAACTCGCAGTTTTTCTTGAGCGGTTTTTTCGCTGGACAGGTAGGACGGCAAAAGACGCCGGTGGTTTTTACTCCAACGTAAAAAATCCCTTCATATTGGGAATTTTTTTCAATCAGCATGTCGTAATAGTGGTCCCGTTGACGGCTATCTTCAATCATCTTGCGCATCCCTCCTTCTTTTCTATACTTACAAAAATACTTTGTGCTTGTCCAAACACACGACCAACCAATGCAGCAGCCTGCAAAGGCAGGTCGAAAATTTGCCCACATCCTTCTGATGACATACGATCACCCTTTCCTCTGAATGACCTTAGTGTACAAAGAATGGTCTTGACGCATCCCATAAAAATTAACACCAATTTTTCAGAAAATGAAACACATTATTTAAGACGAGTTTTTTCTGCGATACCCTCTATCCTATCTACGAACTGATCAATTTGAATAAGCGTTTTTTCTAAGTTATTCTTAATTTTACTTACTATCTTTTCTCTACCCTCTTCAGCAACAATTATAAAAATATCTTCTACAAACTTGTTATTGATACCAGCAATTTTCCAATTCCCTGTTCCCCACCACTCCCAAGTATCTTTTCTTTTTCTACCACCATCTACTTCTGTAAGAATACGCTCTAATCTTTGACGTCCATCAGGATCAATTTTGCCTGTAAATGCTATCTTAATTCTTCCAGAAATAGATTCAGATTTATTGTACAATTCAATACCGTAAGGCTTGTGGTTATTCCATCCACCGGGGAAATTTTCTGGCAAGTCTGGAAACAATTGATTCAGCCTCTTTGTTTGGAATCGAATCATTGTTTTGCTAGTAGAAATAATCTTTATTTCCTCATTCTTTTCGTTAGCTAATTCCGCCAAGGCCTCAATATATAATTCACTCATCAAACTTAAATTATCAGGGCGGTTTTCAAAAATTAAATCTAATGCATCTTGATGTTCTGCGTATATTTTCCGACATATCTCTCTAAGTTTTTCATCCACTAAAAGATCACTCCTTAATACGTTTAAATAGTCATTTATTATATAGCTTATTTTTGATTCTAGCTGATTCAGCTTTAATAATCGCTCCAAAATAAGTGCGATATCATAGTAAGAAACTATACACCATTCTTCGTCAGAAGGCTCTATTCCTTCTGGAGTTAAAAAAACAAAAATCCGATTATATTCTTTATAGTTTTCTTCTACATAACTCTTATATTTATTTAATTGATGTTTTGATTCGAGTGATATCGTTTTATTTTCTATACACAATACCATCTTATTCTTTTGTGATATCAAAAGAAGATCGATATCCTTATGCTCACGAAAAATCTCTATATCTTCATAATCCGCTAGCACAATATCAAAATAATCTAATCCAATAAAATCATACTGGTCCATTTTTAAACATATTTTTAAAAATGATTTCAGAAAATAGTCCTTCATTCCATGACCTTCTTTTGGATTAAACAAGTAAGCTAAAAAGTTACTATGTCGAATTTCTGTTCTAGATAACTTTAATATTTGAAAAATGTTTTCTTCTTTTAACCAAGGAGCTAGTTGATCACTTATCATGTCAAAATCTTTCAACAGATAATAAAGTTTTTCTTTATCGGTATTCTTCACATCGTTCACTTTCTTCCCACAATTTTTTCCACAAAGTTTATTCAACCACTGTCAGACTAAAAATACAATGAATATTTGGTTTACAAACAGTAGTAGTTATATACAAAAAAGCTTAGAACGACAAATCCGTCTAAGCTTTAATTCAAATATCTTTTAACCAAAAAGCTTTTCTTTTTTCCGCAAGACTCGCTCCAAACGGGGGCGATTATAGCGTTGGATCATGATGAATGGGCAGTTGGCCAATAACGCATAGACGATCATCACCCAGCCCGCCCACGCAGGATTCCAGAGGAAAAAGAACGGTGCTGGAACCATCAGCAGCCAATGGGTCAGCTCTGCTCGGCGTGTTTCGATGACGAATTTTTCCAGATAGTCCTTTTGTTGCTGAGCCAAGCGAGATTTGTCAAAGCCTTTTTTGGCAATCACAGTGCCGTCGGGCAATTTGTCTTTCCACTGACGAATACGAAATACCTCCGCCCAGATCCTACCGCCTTTTTCAAAGGCAAAAGAACGGAACCAGTTGGCATGACGTTCAAAAAAAGCATCACTGACTTTGCGCAAGCCAAACGAGATGCCTAGATGAAACAGCAGCCAAGCCAAGCTGTCTGTAATGAGCAAGAGCAGTGGAGATAAGGTGATCAGCGGCATGTGCATCGCCTCCTATAAATTGATTTTTCGTCCTTTCCAGGTCACGGATTTCAACAAATGGGTTTGGATCCATGACCAACCAAATAAGCCTAGGAAAAAAAGAAAGTAACATGGGAAAAAAAGCAGCAAGACTCGGTTGAAGTTGCCGACACGGCGGGCAAAGCACACGGTTTGTCCAAAATAAGCAGCATAAAAAAGCAGTCCTAGCCAAAGCGGTTCCATTAGAAACGGTGCCGCCAGTACCCCAATGCCGCCGCTGATCCACAAGATGACACCTGCCATAATCAAAGGGTGAGTGAATTGCGAAGCAGTGGCAAAGTCCTTCGTCCAGCCTTGAACAAGTTGACGAACACCAGCTGGATACATCCGAAAGGCCAACAGGTCTTTTCCACCATACAAGGCGATCGGCAAGCGTTTTTTCTTAAAGCGTCTCGCTAATGCTAGATCATCTAAGATTCCTTGTGGCATGTCCTGATGCCCATTGGCTTGAAGGTACGCTGTTTTGCTGCACAAAATACACGGACCAAAGGCGCCGCCGGCTGAGAGTTTTTCGCCTACGATAGAAAAGCGGTTCAACCCGACAGGTAAGATGACATTAAAGACGGCAGATAATTGTTCATACAGGCGCTTCGTTTGATGATAGGGCTGCACCGAGAGCAGGCCTTGTCCCGATCGCTCCTCATACGCAGCGAAAAGGCGCTCTAAGCCATCTTCTGCTAGAAAGAAGGTATCGGCATCCAAAAATAATAGATACTTGCCCACCGCTTGTGAGGCGCCTAACCAGCAAGCCGCCGCTTTCCCAGCAGAATCAGCAGCGGTTTGCAAGACCGTCGCACCGAAGCGCTTGGCACAGGCGATCGTCTCGTCTTCCGATCCGTCATCAACCACCAAAATCTCCACAGGATAAAGGGTTTGCTGCTGCAAGGATGCCAACAATTGCGGCAAATTTTCTGCTTCATTGCGGGCGGGGATGATGATCGACAATTCTGCCCTCTCCTTCAAGTCTTTGGATGCGGCTGTCTCCTTGCGGGTGGGTATCGTCGGCAGGCGGAAAAAAATCAGCCAGCCTGCCAGCCAAGCAGCGCAAATACCAGCGAGCAGCAGGTACACAGTCATCATCCTTTCTTGTCTTAGTGTTCTCTTTTGGTGATCATCTCACTGACTTGCTGGCCACTAAGGGTCACCATCGGCATGCCGGCACCGGGATTGACCGTACCGCCAACGAAGTAAAGATTGTCGTAGCGTTCGCTGTGTTTCGGGTGTTTAAAGCCATGATTTTTCTTGCGATTAGAGACCGTGCCGTAGATGGCGCCGCGATGTGACAAATAATTCTTTTGGATGTCTTCTGGTGTCCAGCGGTCTTCATACACGATGTGCTTGCGTAGATCCGTTAAGCCCATGTTTTCCAGCTTGATCAAAATCCGTTCACGAAAGGCATCGTATTCCGCTTCCGTAAAGGGTTTATCCTGCAAATAAGGGATATGAGGCAGGATTTTGATGTTTTCATGCCCTACCACTGTTTGCGAAGGATCGGTTTTGTTGGCATTGACCAAATAGATCGTTGGGTCTTCCGGCAGCTGATGCTGATGGAAATTTTGATCAAAGTTTTCTTTTGAGGCATTGGAAAAGAAAAAGTTGTGGTGCGCCAGTTGCGGATAGGAGGTTTTGACCCCTAAGTGCAAGACAAAGCCAGAACTTGCTGGTTCAAATTTTTCTTCCAGTTTTTGAGTAAAGGCCGGCGCTTCTTCTAACAGCTCTTCATAAGCCGGGATCACTTCCATGTTGGAAACAAAATAGTCGGCTTCGATCAACGTGCCATCATCCAAACGAGCGGCACGGATTTGTTCCTGTTCAACGATCAATTTTTCCACTTTGTGTCCCGTGTGGAAGGTCACACCAATCTCTTTTGCTAAGCGAACGATGCCTTCGGCTAACCGATGCATCCCGCCTGGCACGTACCAGACACCTTGGGCATGCTGCATGTAGATCATCATGTTCAAGACGGCTGGGGCGTCATAAGGAGACGAGCCGACATACTTGATAAAATAGCTCAGCATGTCTTGCAGCTGCGGATTGCTGACACGTTTTTGAATGGCATCATGCATGGAAGAGAAATAATCAAAGCCTTTCAGCGCTTTGATCACGCCGTGATACTTCAAGATTTCTTTCGTGGTATCTAAGCCTTTCTCGAAATAGCCTTTTTCCGTGATATCATAAATCTTTTGCGCATAGTCCAAAAAGTCTTGGTACTCTGCCATGTCTTTTTCTGACAAGTGGGGGTTTTCCTTTGCCATGCGGGCAAGATCGCCATAGAGATCAATCTTGGTGCCGTCAGAAAAAAAGGAGCGCCATTCCAATGGCAATCGGCGAATCGCAACATAATCCGCCATGTCGCGATTGCTGCCAGTAAATAATTTTTCGAAAATCTGTGGCATCGTCAAAATCGAAGGACCTAAGTCAAAGCCGAAGCCGTTTGTTTCCAGTCGGTTCAATTTGCCACCTAAATGGTGATTTTTTTCATATAATGATACATCAAAGCCATTTTGGGCTAATGAGACCGCCGCTGATAGACCACCAAGTCCGCCGCCGATCACTACAACTGTTTTTTTCTCATTCATTGAATTGCTCCTCGTTTGCTTTAATAAACGTCCCTATTTAGCCAATTCTTTTCACCGAAACAGACGGTTGCGTCTCACTGCAACTGCGTGTCTTCGCACTATTTTGGCATTGGCCACTTGAATCAAAGGATCGTTTTTCTAGATAATTCTATAGTATCACACCTTTGAAAAAATGACGGGGATGAGCCTACCGGTCAACTGATGCTGTTTTTTCTCAACCATGATTTCAGCGAATGAAAAAACAACCTGCTGGAAAAGAAAGGAAACCCAGTCATTTCGCCCATTCCGAAAATATTCTTTTTATAACAACAATTATCAGAATAGTTGAACATTTTTGACGTTAATACCAGCGAAAAACAAATCTTCGTATGGTTACGAAAAAACGCGTTTGAGCCAATTTGGAATATCCTGTACATTGAATGTAGCGAAAGTCCTTCCCCCAATCATTAAAAAAAACAAAAGGGCCTTCTCAGTAAGACATTGCTTAACAGTGACTCTTTTTGATAATGACACGTATTGTCGCCCTTTCCTAACACTTATAAGGAGTATTGATATGAACTTAAAAACGATCCAATCAGCCGAAGAATATGTAAACTTTTTTGACGTAGAATTTATCCACTCGCCCTGTTCTTATACACACCCAAAAATCTTTAATTTTTATCTCTCTTTGCGCCAACGATTCTTGGCGATCTATGAACAAGACGAGGGTACTTTTTTCGAAAAAATGTCGTTGCTATTAGATATCGACGCACAGCTGCAAATACTAAAAGAACTTTATGTTTTAAAAATTTCTTCTCTAAACGAGTATACGGAAGAAGAGATCATTCAGCTGACGGTCAAAGACAAAACCTGTTTCTATCGGGAATTGACCGGTCTTCAGCTAAACCAAAAGGCGCCTTGGAGTTTGATTTACTTAAGTGAAGCCCAATGATTTCGCCCACATTGATCGATTGAATTGAAAACCGCTGGTTCCAAAGGCTTGCATCCGTACCTGATGCACTCCCCACTTCCCCTCCCCACACTCCTGCACAGTTGCGGAGAGTCAAGCCATTAAAAAAGAAAGCATCTTTCCTTCTCACTGTCTAAGCAGTGAAGGAAAAATGCTTTCTTTTCATGTAAAAGGCCCTTTCTAGCAACTCTTTAGGTCAAAACAGAATGGGAAACTAGAAGAGGTCTTTTAGGGCAAATTGGCGGGTGACGTTAGGATTGATCCGTTCAAGCAGCCGATTCCAGTCAGAAGAAGAAGGGATCGTTTTGAAGACGATACATTCAACGATATCTCGAAATTCGGTCGCATGCTCGGCATAGTTCGTCACTAGCAGATCAATGGTATTTTGTTCTAAATACTGAGCATTGACTTCCCCTGAGTCAGGATAAAAGACTTGATGGGATCGGCTAAAATAGCGGTTGGACCAGCCCTCAATGTACTGAACGATATTGTTATTTCCTTCAAAGATAAAGGCGATATTTTTTCGGGGAAACCAATGACGTTCTCGAACAGATTCAATAAAAATCACTAAGTTTGCACAAAAATCCGTCAGATACTCCACAGAATAAAGGGTGTGGTACTCGAAACTACTTTCTAAAAACTCTCGGTAAGCAGCAAACTCCTTAGAAAAAGTTTTCTTAATAAACGCATTCACATCATAAATATTACGATTGGCCGAAGTGGATAAGCACTCCTTCAATTTGGCAGAAGTAAAAAAGGATTCGATCAGAATCTGATCTTCTTTAGGCTTTTTCGACGATACATTCAACATCTGATAAAACTCGTTGGTCAACGTGCGAATCTCGGTCCAATGATTATAAGAAAGACAAAACTTTTGTTCGACGATCACATTTTGCAGTTTTTTCTTTGTGATAATACTAACAAACAAAAAGATAAGTTCATCGTTCGTCAATCGACATTGAAAGTACTTTTCAATAATGCCATTGATTCGTTGAAAGTGCATCAGCTGAATACTGTGTCGCAAGGCGTGGTACAATTCGTCGTTGATTTGCACAGTTTTGCCTTGCATAAATCGCTCAAGCGAAATATAGAGTAGATACGTATATTGTGAAAACGAAACAGTATGATAACTATTTTTGTCAAACATCCTGCCGATTTCCGTTACTGCCTGTTGGACCGCAGCTGGCGGAAAGACAGTATGGGGGGTGCTATCCGTTTCATAGAAAAAGGTACAGAAGAAATTGCGGATATCTGCTTCTTGTCCAACGATATTCAGGGGATCTAGTGCTAGTTGGAGATCAAAACGTGCCAGTTGTTCATGAATGCGCTGCAAGTATTTTGATAAGGTACTCTTGGATAAAAACAAGCAGTCCGCCCACTCATCGATCGTCTTTAACTCTCCAATAAAAATATTTTCCAATAAAATAAAGAGCGGTTCATTCGCTAAAAGCGAAGCTTTTTTCTTTTCATACTGTGAATAATCAAATAGTTCAAACGAATAGCCTTGATTGGTGGAAGTGATCAGGATCAACCCACAGAAATAATCATTAATCTGACTGATGTCTTTGCCAATCGTCCTTGTGGTACTACTTGTTACTTCAGCCAAATGGCTGGCACTGCAAATTTCATTTTTTTCAAATTCACTTAGAATCTGCAGCCATCGGACGGTCGATTTGCTTGTGACAAAACTCAATTGAAAATTTTTCAAACATAAGCTCCTTACTAAGAATTTCTTTTTTGCGGCTAATTTACGCATGAAAGGCGCCTAAGCAGTCTCATTATATCGGTTTTCATCCTACATAAAAAATCGGTTTTTTCATAGACTGATGAAAAAAAGCGTTGTGTCCAGACTACTGTCTTATAACAATTATTTTATCGGCTATTAAAAATAGTGCAAGGATTTCGCTTTTGCTTTCATCAGATTCTGCTTAAGGAATAAGAAAATTCTTTGTATTATTTGCTTCATTTTGAAAAAAAACTGCTATGTTGAAAATCACCTATGTTTTCTTTATTTGTCTAAATGTGTCTGTCATGATGTTTAAAAGCTGTTCATATTGCGTTTCTTGACTTACTTTTTTCATCTGCACATTAAAGTCCTGTTCAATAAATTGTTTGGGTATCAACTGATCCATTTCTATTTTTGAAAGCCTCTCGGTACATTCCGCTAACAGTTGGTAATCCTTTACGAGTGTTTGCGGCAGCTTGTATGTTTGTGTAAAAAAGGAATAGCTCGCATTCTTTTGAATCGTTAGTGCCACCTGCTTTTGAATCAAATAGTGTAATTTTTCTAATTGCTTATCTGTGACGGATCGTTCACCGTTTTGTTCAAATAATTGACAGTAATAGTCTAAAAATTCGCTATTGACCATCACTGCCTCAAAATCCGTTTTATTTATTCTCATAAAATGTTCCCCTCTTTTTTTATTTTATGCGTCACTGTGTAAAACATTCTTTTCGTTTAACAGAAAAAAAGAGCAGCTCATTTATCTCTTCTACTTTTTTATGGTTAATCATTTCTTGTTAGTTCTTTTCAACGATCAATACTGATTAGAAAAAAAGGAGTAGACTTATAATTGATGCACTTCCTGATTATTCGCTCCCCTACTTCGTTAGCAAGTTTTTATTCGTAGGGGTAACAACTGTAACGATTTTGCTTCTCCGCTCATCATCAATAGCATTCGAACCTACCATTTGTGCTGCTGGTTGACCGATCTGCTCACGCCAGTTTATGGATTAGCAACTGTTACGGTTATGTGAAAATTATAAAGAATCTATGCACGATTTTTTTAAACATTTTTTCGGTTTTCATGAAAAAAAAATTAAAATCGTTGCTCCCAAAAAATTGCTGGAAAAGACAAAAAAAGAAAGTATCCACGATACTCTCTTTTCGGCAATCCTTATTTTGTTAAAAAAGCGATTGGATCGACCAATTTCGCTTGGCTCAAGCTAGGCGATGCACTGACTTCAAAGTGCAGGTGTGCGCCTGTGCTATTGCCCGTACTACCCATGAGCGCAATCGTTTCTCCTTGTTCCACTTGTTGACCAACCTTCACAAGGTTCTGTTGATTGTGAGCATAGAGTGTCGTCATCCCGTCCTCATGGAGAATCGCTACATAATTCCCCCAAGAAGGATGAACCTCTGAACGGATGACCGTTCCAGATTGACTCGCCATGATGGGTGTCCCAAACGCTGCGGCAAAGTCAACGCCCCGATGAAAGCTTCCCCAACGTGGGCCAAAAGTAGAAGTGACAACGGCTTTTTCAACAGGAAAAAGATACGTCTCGCTTGCGGTCACATCAGGTTTTTTCTGATCATAACGGGTCAACGCATAGGCTTCGATCAATGCGGTCAGCTTTTGATCATACGTCGTATCTGTGGCATACCGACCAGTCAAATAACGGGCAGCCTCTTGATAAGAAGTCGCTTCTGATTTCCATACGCCTTTATAAAAATCAGACTGCTGCCCGACCCCTTCTTTCAACAAACGAGCATAGTCCATCAATGACTCTTTGTACCCAGTATATTGGCGGAACGTTGCCGTGATTGTGTAGTGATTTCCCGAACCATCATCTTCTTGTGTCCGAAAGGCAACACCCTGTCCGTGATAGGTTCCTTTGATACCAAAGAGATTGAAATACGGCGCCTGACTCAGTCTGCTTTGCCCGCCACCTGATTCTAAAATAGCCTGTGCAATCATGACAGAAGCGTACAAATCATTTTTCAAGCCAATTTCCCGAGCATCTTCGCCGATTTCTTGGATAAAATCCCACACTTCTTTTACTGGTGTGACCGTCAAGCTCGTTTCGCTACCTTGCTGCGTTATAGGATCGGATTGACTTGGCCCGCTTGGTGCTTGGGTACTTGGTGGTATGATCGGAGACACAGCCGCCGGTGTTTCTTGACTTGCTCCCCTATTTTCTTCTGGTGTCGGTTGCGTTTCTACAGGTTTTGACGGTTGGGGCTTCTCTGGCTGCGTCTCAGGTTTGGGCGCTTCAGGCTGTGTTGTTTTTTCTGGTTTCGGTGCTGGGGTTGGTTCTTCTGGCTGAGAAGGCTCTGGCTTACTCGGTAGCTCTGGCTCTGGGTTCGGTTCTGGCGTCGGTTGAGGATCTGGGTTTGGTTCTTCGGTTTGCTCTGTTCCCTCCGACGCTGTCTCAGATCCTTCTGGTACACTTTCTACAGGTGCCGATCCTTGCTCCGAATCGGACACTTGTCCTTCCCCTGCTGGAGCAGTTTCTTCAACCGTCCCTGCTGTGCTGCTACTGTCACTTTCTTGTGCAGCTGTTTCTGATGTTTGGGCAACGATCGTACCTTCCGATGCAACAACCGCAGCTGAAACTGGCACACCAGCTAAAAGTTGTCCGCAAACCAAAAGAAGCGCTACCCCTTTTTGCGAATGCTTCATAGGCGATTTCCTTTCTCTCCTTTTTTCACTTAACAACCTCTATCAAAAAAACATGTTGTCATCCAAATAGTAAATAAATATCAATTCTCTTTTATTATACTACGCTTCGTTTTTTCGACTCAAGCAAATGACTCCCGTGCTTGTCAAAGAGAACGAGTTGTTGGAAGAATGGGTCTACTGGTAAAGGATCACGTTTTGCATCCAATTCGTTATCGAGTCTGGGTTGCAGCTTTTACTTTCTGTTGCCTAAGATCCTCTGGCGTCATCAGAAAAAAACACAGTTGTTCAAATGGGCAACTGCCAGTTGAACAACTGTGTTTTTATCGTCTTTTCTTACTTCATTAGCTTTTTATCTAGCGTTTGGAGCCTTTCTATTAGCGTTTCGTTTTCTCAAGTTTATGTATGATTTTTGGCAATTGGTTTCTCAGGTCCTTGCTATACTTACCGTGAACGATTGATATTCCCGGAAATGTTCTGCTGGTAGTCAGAGCCTTCAAGGCACTGTGGCAAGAACGCCTAACAGTTGAACGTTTCATTCTCTGTGTAAATGATTATGCTATAATTATTTAAACTTATTTTTCGGAGGCTGACATGAAAACATTTCAATTAAAATTCATGCGAAATCGTACGTTGATTCGCTGGCTGCAATTGTTGAATGAATTTGAGAAAAGTCCCTCCCGTACACTGGGAGAACTCGCTGAAGTGACCGAGAGCAGTACGCGTACGTTGATTACTGACATTGCTAGCTTGCGAGAGTATTTTAAAGGGGCTATGGCGATCCATACAGCAAAAATCGGGTATCTTTTTGAAGAAATCGATCATGATAGGTATCGAAAGCAAAAGCAAGAACTGATAAAAGATGAACCGATTTTCCAGATTTTAGAAAGTATTTTTTATGATGAGCAGCAAACCCTCTTTGATTGGAGCTTAACGCTTAATATTTCTGAACAAGCGCTGATCAGCTACTTCCGGAAAATACAGCCATTTTTATCCCCTTTCGGTTTAAAAATAAAAACGGATCCCGTCTCTTTGGCAGGTTCGGAGATCGATATACGAAAATTTTTCTGTCTTTTTTACTACGAGTCTGATATTAATGTCCACACGTTATTTCCCTCGATCCATGTACAAGATGCGGTGATGGAAATCACTGACCTTTTGGAAACGAAGGCCTTACAGAGCTCTTCGTTTTCTTATTTTGCTTATATCCTTTATATCAGCGTGGAGCGCAGCAAACGCGGTTTACTTGCTGCCCCCTCTCCAGAACTAAGCGAGTTAGTTAAAAAAAATGGTTTACTTTCAAATTATGAGGACCTTAAAAAGATTATCCAGCGTTATTTTACCTTTGAGTTTCCTCAAGAAGAAGCAATCTATCTTTTGACTTGCATCATTTGTCGTCGCAAACTCAACACCGATCTAGAAACAAGCAAAGCGTTTTGTCTTAACTATAACCACTGGCCCGCGATCAAACAGATCACTGCTGATTTTTATGTCCAAAATCGCGTCAACAGCTTTGATGAACAAAAAGATTTGCTTTGGTTAGAGTCATTCTTCACTATTTTCAAGCTTCGTGAGTTGTTATCGCCAACGATGAACGTCAACATCGATGATTTGAATGCTTTCGTCAAAGAAAAATTTGCGGCTGAATATAAAAAAAATCGCCAGTTTTTGCTCTCACATCCTCTTGTGAAAACACTCTATTCTTTCGACCATTTGGATGATTTTTGTGCAAGTCTCACCTTCCACATGGAAGCCATCATTGAAGAGAATTGGGGCACGCGGAGAACTATAGCTGTTATTTTTGAAGGTAACGAGTATGTTTGTGAGTACGCTGAAAGTATTATCCGAAAATATCTTGGCGTTTATCATGAAATGTACTACCCTGATTCAAACGAACTCTCCCACGAGTATTTAAAAGAAAAAAACATTAATTTTCTCATTACTAACTACTCCGAATACGCCACTGAATACTTACTGGATGTTGAAAGTGTCTTATTAAAATCAATACCCGACGCTGCCGATTGGAATTATCTTTTGAATCGAATCAATCCGAGAATTTTGCGGTTGGTCGTTCTTGATAATACGTAGTAATTCCAATCATTCACGCCGCTTCTCCAAAGAAAGAGAATTGATATTTCCTTGTCGCCTTTAAACGAACGCCTGACTAATCCTCCCATATAAAGCTGTTCTTTTTTAGTGGAAGCAGCTTTATATGGGACTTTCCAATGAATCAAGTACGCTTTTTCCTTCTACGCTGCTACTATCAGCAATCATTGCTCTTTGGATTGATCTGCACTTAAAAATGTCCGTTTCGTAAAAGCCAGTGCGCCTACGAGGGTCATGAGTACGATGATTGGATGAGAAGATGCAGACAAGATCCCCAAAATCGCCGTCAACAGCGTGCCCGTATAACTCAAACCGACTGCCCATTGCTGAAGCCTTGAAAGCTCTCGCAGCTGCCCTTTAAAGGCCACCCCCAGCATCATTGCTCCGACAAAAGATAAAAGACCAAAAACTACATGTAAAAGTAACATTCTTTTTCCTCCTTTCTTAAATGTTCACATCGATCGCTTCAGCGATTCGTCTGCCGTATTCTGGGTCCGCACGGTAAAAATGCATGACCTGCCGTTCTTTGATCTGTTGATTTTGAACCTGTCCCAAACTTCCCGCAATCGTTTGAATTAAACGTGTTCGTTCTTCTTCTGAGAGCAAACGATAAAAATCACCTGCTTGGCTATAATAGTCTTCATCGTAATCAAAGGAACCGATCTCTCCTTCTAACGAATAGTGGATGCCCTTGGCATGCGGGTTTTCTTTGATGCCATCGAAACTGTTCGGTTCATAATTGATCCCTGAAGAATTCGTTTTGGTATTCATGAAACCGTCCTGTTGGTGATTATGGACAGGCGCTTTTGGCGCATTGATCGGCAACTGGCTGCTGTTGGGTCCAACTCGATAGCGATGCGCATCACCGTAAGCAAACAGCCGACCTTGCAATAGTTTGTCCGGAGAAAAATCAATCCCTGGAACGATATTGCCCGGTGAAAAAGTGACTTGCTCGACTTCGTTGAAATAGTTCTCTGGATTGCGATTCAAAGTCATTCGTCCCACTTCAATCAGCGGATAGTCTTTTTGTGAGACTGTTTTGGTCACATCAAAAAGATTGACGGCAGCTGACCAACCTTCTTCAAAGGGAATGATTTGAACATAGAGTGTCCAAGAAGGATACTCCTTTGCCTCAATCGCTTTATATAGATCTTCAATATGATAATCAGGATTGCTTCCCGCAAGTTCTGCTGCGAGTGCCGCACTCATGTTCATAATGCCTTGATCCGTCCGAAAATGATATTTCACCCAAAAGCGTTCTCCCTCTGCGTTGAGCCAAGCGAATGTATGGCTCCCATACCCATGCATATGACGAAAGGTTGCCGGTAAGCCCCGATCCCCCATCAACAGGCTGACTTGATGGAGGGATTCCGGTGAATGGGACCAAAAATCCCACACCGCCTCTGGATTTTTCAAGTGCGTTCGCGGGTCTCTTTTTTGGGTATGGATAAAATCAGGAAATTTCAACGGATCACGAATAAAGAAAATCGGGGTATTATTGCCCACGAGATCATAATTCCCCGCTTCCGTGTAAAATTTAACCGCAAACCCCCGAGGATCGCGCAACGTATCCGCAGACCCTAGTTCTCCGGCAACCGTTGAAAAGCGAATAAACATCTCCGTTTCTTTCCCGATGGCTGAAAGAAACGCCGCTTTCGTGTACATCGTTACGTCGTTTGTTACTCGGAAGACCCCATGAGCCCCCGCACCTTTCGCATGAACGACCCGTTCGGGAATCCGCTCACGATTAAAATGTGCCAGTTTTTCTAGCAAATGGACATCTTGAATCAACACTGGGCCACGGCGCCCCGCTGTCAAAGAATTCTGGTTATCCGCTACACTGGCTCCTTGCGCAGTCGTCAACTTTTTTTTCATATCTTTCCTCTTTTCTCTATAAAATCAGTCAAGTGCAATTACTCTCAACAAAATACTTCTAATTAGTACAAAAATTATCATTATTCTTAAAATATATCAATTTATTTGCTCGGAAATAAGAATTAATTCAGATTTTTGACCATTTCCCAACTTTTCTATCGAAGTATCCAGGTTTTGCAGCAAGCCTCATGAATAGAAGGAAGCACAAAAAAGCAGTGAAGCGTTGGCTTCACTGCTGCTTTGCGTTCAATTCGATCCGAGACCACTCTACTGGCGATCAATTATTTTTTGCTGCCTGCTGCTTATTCGGCAGCTTCAATATCCTTGGCGATTTTTGCGACATCGATCTCCCGCTGCAAATAGTCTTGGTTGTCGATAGGAAAATGCTGACGAAATTCGGCTAGTTCCATCAATTCGACTTCGCCAGCTGCCACTTCAAAGTCTAAGACATGACCAGCAAATGTGCGATCATCACTAATAAAATGCAAATGGAAACCGGCGGCCGCAGCACCGTGGAACAGCAACGGGGTAAAGAACCCGACGATCGTGCCGCTGATATCTTCTGCTTGAAATTCCGGCTGATGCTGGATGATCTCAATGAATTTTGGGTACGGTTTTTCTTGCTTTGGGGCAACGCGGACGTGCATCTTAGTAAATACCCCATGAATCTTGACAGCGGAAAACAAATTCGGGCTGACTTCTGTCAGGACGTGGTTTTTCACTTCTTCATCGGTCATTTCTTGGCTGACCTGCAGGTGCTTCGCCGCAGAAAAATCAACGACTGCCGCATAGGGGGTTCCTTCATTTCCTTGGAGCACTTGTACCTTGCCCGACTCGTCTACATGGTAGATTTCACCATCTAAAATAATCACTTCACCATTGGAACCAGCCAAAGTACCAATCCCAAAATTGCCATATTCAAGCATTTTTCCGATTTGCTCCGTGCCATCCATTAAATCCTGCATCAACCCACCTAGGGTGCCATGCTGATATAAATAACTTTTGTTTTTCACTTTCATCTTGATGCTCCTTTGGTCTTAATAAAATTGATCAGGTAGGATCGTTTTGCCAAGATCGGCATTGTCTGAATAATCCACAGGGATATCAATGATCACTGGACCATCCGTTGCAAAGCCTTCTTCGATGGCTGCCATCAATTCTTGTTTGGTGGTTGCCCGTAAGCCTTTGGCACCAAACGCTTCGGCATATTTCACGAAATCAACTGGTCCAAAATCAACCCCAGAAGCACGATCATATTTCATTTCTTCTTGGAATTTCACCATATTGTAGGTACCGTCATTCCAAATCAAGTGAATGATGTTTTGTTTCAAACGGACGGCTGTTTCTAACTCTTGGGCAGAAAACAAGAAGCCACCATCGCCAGATACAGAGATCACTTGAGTATTTGGTCGCACGAGCGCTGCCGCGATCGCCCATGGCAAAGCTACCCCTAAAGTCTGCATGCCATTACTAAAGAGCAGATGCCGTGGCTCATAACTGCGGAAATGACGGGCCATCCAAATGTAGTGGCTGCCGACATCCACCGTCACCGTCATGTCATCGGTCACTTCTTGTTGCAAAGCATCAATGATTTCCAGGGGATGCAAGGTATTGTTGCTGCCTTCGACATCCGCTGGTTTTTCATTGAGTTTGGTTTGCAGCGTCGTTAAATAGTTTTGAGCGTCTTCGGTCAAGTGATACTGATCGATGGCTTTTGATAGTTGTTCAATAATTTTCGCGATACTGCCCATCAGTTCAACTTCTGGCTGCATAAATGGATCGATCTCCATCGGTACTTCATCGATGACGATCACGCGGGCATCTTTTTCCGCATTCCAGTTGCGAGCTTCGTATTCGATCGGGTCGTACCCCACAGCGATCACTAAGTCGCTGCGTTTCAACAGCATATCACCAGGCTGATTGCGGAACAAGCCGACGCGGCCAAAGAAATGCTCTTCTAATTCACGAGAAATGATCCCAGCGCCTTGGAAGGTCTCTACGACAGGCAACCCAGTTTTTGCAACTAAATGACGAATCGCTTGTGTTTCTTTCACGCCTGAAGCCCGCATTCCTAAGAGTAGGACAGGCAGCTTGGCTTCTTTGATCCGATCGACGAGTGCCTGGATATCTTCTGCATCGGCACTGCCTAATTTAGGCGAAGATAGTGGTTTGATCGCTGCCCCTTGAACGGTTCCGTCCGTCACATCTTGAGGAATGGATAAAAAGCTCGCCCCTTTTTTCGCTGTTTTTGCGATGCGAAAGGCGTTGGCAATACTTTCAGAAAGGGTTTCAGGATCTTGGACTTCACTGCTGAATTTCGTGATCGGCGCAAACAATGCCGCATTATTCATGCTTTGGTGGGTCAATTTTGAAAGGTCAGAACGCTTCACTTGGCCTGCTAGTGCCAGGACGGGATCACCTTCGGCAGTTGCCGTGACCAACCCAGTCGCTAAATTACTGGCTCCTGGTCCACTTGTCGCAATGACGACTCCTGGCTCTCCTGTCAGGCGACCGATTGCTTGTGCCATAAATGCCGCGTTTTGTTCATGTCGTGCCAAAATCAACTCTGGTCCCCGATCACTCAACACGTCAAATACGCCATCGATTTTTGCACCGGGAATCCCAAAGATATAAGGCACCCGATGATTTTCTAAACTTTCAACAATGATTTCTGATCCTTTTGCACTCACTGTATTACCTCTTTTCAAAAACTGTATTAATCACAATACATATAATAGCACTTTCTATTTATTTATCAACGAAAAACACTTATTAATATCTGTACTATAAAAACGTAGTTTTTTAGAGAGCGTTTGCATCTGCTTCAGACCGCAGGTGTATGTCTTTCCATTTTTCCGACAAAAAAAGGAGTGGAACGCTCCACCCCATAAATCCTTTACTGTATCAGAACACCTCTAAAAAGAAGCTTCTTTTGTCGGTTTTTTATTCTGCTGGGACATTTTTTTCCGTCAGCCAACCGACAGCCAGTGTCATGGCAGCTCGTGCAGCTTGGGTCTGATCCATCGCATTGACCATCACAAAATCATGGATGATTCCTTGCAGACGTGCTTGGGTAACTTCCACGCCAGCTGCTCGTAAATGCTGCGCATAGGCTTCCCCTTCATCCCGCAAGACATCTGCTTCCCCCGTAATGATCAACGCTGGTGGCAGATCGGCTAACTCCTCTTTGGTCGCTCGTAAAGGAGAAGCGGTAATTTGATTCCGCTGTGTTTCATCCGTCGTGTATTGATCCCAGAACCATTGCATCCCTTCTTTGGTCAGAAAATAGTTTTCGCCAAATGCTTCATACGAAGGCGTATCAAAGCGGGCATCTGTCACAGGATAGAACAATAATTGCTGTGCGATCGGAATGCCACCACGGGCTTTCGTTAACAAGGTCATAACAGTCGCCATGTTCCCACCTACGGAATCGCCAGCCACGGTCAAACGGGTAAGGTCTAAGCCTTTGACATCGACAAATCCCGGTAATTGCTGCAAGACCGCATAATTTTGTTCGATCGCCGTTGGGTATTTTGCTTCTGGCGAACGACTGTATTCAGGAAAAATGACGATCGAGTTGGTTCGTACCGCCAATTCACGGATCAATTTATCATGAGTTGCGGCACTGCCGAAGACCCAGCCAGCGCCATGGAGATAATAAATAACAGGGAGAATCGCATGATTTCCTTCGGGACGAACAAAACGAACATTGATGGCCCCCCACTCGCCTGTATCTACGGTCTGATCTTCTATCTCAACCGCCAGTTTATTGACGGGTGACTCTTGGACTTGTTCCAATAGTGCGCGCCCTTCTTCTGGCGGTAATTCATAGATCCGTGGGTGCGGTGCATTTGCCTCACTAAATTCAACGGCTGCTTTTTCCAACGAAATTCTATCTGTCATACGATTCTCTCCTTTTGTTTGAAATCGTTCGTGTTGATCTTAAGGGTACCACCAAGTCATTCTGATGCAAAGAATCTTGCTTTCTTCTGTTTCCAAGCATTTTGTTCGACAAAAAAGGTGGTTTTTGCACTCTTAACTGCCTTGCCTTCATGACCGATAACTGTAAGACACTCGCTGTGTAAACTTCCCAAAAAACTGAAAGGCGTAGGTAAGTACGTATGAAATTCACATTAGATGAAACACAAAATAACCGTCTGCTCGCTGCTATTTTTCAAGAACTCGCTGTCATAGTCTTTGATCCGCAAAAAGAAGTTGTTTTCGCCAATGCCAACATGACTGATATCCTAGGGTACAGCCAAGAAGAAATCATTGGCTTGCCGCATCGGACCTTTTGTTTTGACCATTATGCTGCCAGTACGGATTACCAAGCTTTTTGGAATCAACTGCTGTACTCAAAGCAACGGTTTCAAGACAAAATCATCCGAAAAAACAAACAAGGAGAAAAACTGATTTTAGAAGGGATCTACTTCCCCGTCCTCGATGAGCAGCAAGAAGTCGTCAACGTCGTCAAAATCGCTTTTGACATTACCCAAAGAGAACAAGCCTTAGCGGTCACTATCAAAAAAGTGCAAGAAAGTGCTGCTTCCCTGACACGACTTTCTGCCAACGGGCATCAGCAAGTCGATCATTTGTCAGAAAACTTGGCGCAAGTCAAACGGCTGTCTGATCAAAATCAAGCAACGACCCATGCCTTAGAAATGGATAGCCAACAGGTGACAGCGGTGCTGCATGACATCGACCGCATTGCACAACAAACCAAACTGCTATCCTTCAACGCTTCCATCGAAACAGCACGGATCGGCGAACAAGCAGCTGGCTTTCGGGTAGTTGCCGATGAAATGCAAAAATTAGCCGAACAGACCAAACAGTTGACCCAAACCATTGCCGCAACCATGCAAGCCATCAACCAACAAGCCTTAGTCGTGTTAGATAGTACCGAGTCGACGACTATGAAAATCAGTGATTCGCAAAAAAGTCTCGCTGCCGTTTTGCATTCTTACGACACGCTGCGAACGACGGCCAGTCTTTTAAACGATGAAGCCGAGTATTTAACAGGGACCAACAATGCTGAGTTGGAAACCACATGAAGTGAAAGAGAGCGCCGCTGTTTGCGACGCTCTCTTTGTTTTTTTGACCAATAAATTGATTCCCTATTTGATTTCATCGATACTCAGCACTAGCCAGTCTCCCACTCTTGCAACAACTGCTGTAATTCTTGCAAAAATGATTGGGTCGCAAAGCCCAATGCTTGAAGAGGAACACGATATTCCTGTTGAATCACCAAAAAGCTACTAAACATTTTATGCTGGACCTCAAAACCGAGGTTTTTCCAAACACTCCAGGAAAAACTGACTATTCGTTTTTCTTTCTTTTCGTACGTGCACAAATACACTCGTTCAACGCCAAAAAGCAGTCCCGCATTCGCTTTTCTGCCAGTCATCTTTGACGTTAGCAGTGCCAGAGGCGTCTCCGTTTCAGGCACTTGAAAACTGGTAAGGACTTGTCTTTGCCATTGCCTTGGTAGCACTTGTCTTTCTCCAGAAAAACAGAACAAAAAATTTTGTTTTTGAAAAAAAGCATTCAAACGATTTTGCCGCTGGTTGCGCTGATGGATGGGCGCCCTTTGAATCGGAGACGCCTGGTTTCTTGACGTTAGTTTTGGCTGCTCTTGTCCAACGAAAACGTCGGCTGATGGTGCGTTTTCCCTAAGAGCAGCAGATGGCAGACTGATTTTCTTCAAAAGAGCCGCCAGCTGGGTCAGCGCAAGCTGTTTGTCCGTCAGGGGACTGGACTGGGCAATTTTGGCGTGGTCAAAGGGCAATTTGATCACCATTTTCCCACGACAATACAGACAAATCGCCGTGCCGACACCCCAGTTTACTTCTAGTTCCCCTAAACAATGGGGACATTGAATGGGAATGATATCCATGAGATCATCCTTTCGTTTTGATGCATCGATCAGAGCTATTCGTTGTAAAAATACGGATCGCATTCCAGCTGACAAACGCCAGCAGCATGACAAAAGACAAGCCGTAGAAGCCAAAATACCAAACCAATATTGCTAAGAAGAGAATCAATGCGAATTCATACGCCATATTTTCCAGACCACTGTAAAATACTGTCTTTCGGACGAGTTTCTTTTTTCGGGCTTCAAATGTCTGCAAAATAGCTATTTGATTTGCCTGTGGCTGACTGAGTGCTTGATTCAGATCCTTTTTAAACTTTTTATGTTCTTTAAAGAAGTTGATTTTTTGCGTAATCAAAAAAAATGAAACTACTAGCCAAATGACAAAAAGCACGATCGATGTGCCAATCAAACTAAAGGCAACGGCAGGCATTAAAAATCCACCAAAAATAAAATTTAAAAGGGTCCCTGAAATTATTCCGAATGAAAAAAAGGTATAGCAGAACTGCCATAGGACACTGCTGGTCTTCGAAAAACTTTTTTTCACTTGCACCAGCTGTTCACATTCAGGGAGCTGGGTTGGAAAAAGGCGTTCAGCATCGGTGCCATCAGCCACGAAAGAATAGGTTTGGTTTCCGTATTTGAATCCGCCAATGTAATAAGGAAAATACAGTTTTTCCGTATCACATTGTTTCGGAAAAAGAGTCAGTTGAACCTCATTGGCAACATCTGCTCCCACCAAATGGTCTTTGGCTTTTGCTTCAAAGACTTCCATTAGATGGGTATCAGAGAGTGCCGCTTCTCTGGAAATATCAAAGGGCAGCACCTGAACGCCTTGGCTAAGTGCCGAAAACTGCTGCATATCCGTGCAATAGGCGGCTCCTTTTTGAAGATGCAGCGGCAGCTTACCATTGATACTGTAATCCGCTTCTTTTTGGGTATCTGTAGGGAAATATTCATTGAAAATTGTTGTATTCCCGCTGTTATGTAAAGAAATGTCGGCAGTAATGCGCCCACTCCCCCTCTGCTGTTCCTCGTGGACATAGCTCCCTCTCACTTGAGCATCATAAGCAATTTGAAAATAATACATCGGGATAAATACACGTTTTAGATGAACCATCTCTAGCTCAAAAAAGATACTTTCCGAGATGGTGTCTTGCCATGCTAGTCTATTTTTCAACGCCGCTTCACATGCCTTTTCATCATAGGCAAACGGATAAAATCCTTCTTTGACGGTCCCTTGAATGCGTGACAACTCTTTAAGCGAGACGACTTGTTTTGTTTGTTCCTGGTTTTTTTGTTCCGGTTTGATCAACAGCTCATTTAAACAATACTGACAGACTGCTTTCCCTGAGTCCCAATCAACTTCTAGACGTCCCAGACAGCTGGGACATTGGATTTGGGTGATTTTCATTTTTTCTCCTTTTTTATGAATCGTTTTTTCTTTTCAACAAGATGGTTTATCAAAGAAACCGAAGAATGTTCCAAATAAGGGTAACGACCACGACCACATAAGCGAGCGTATCGAGCCATTCATAAAATTTCCTCATTCTTGCAAGATGCTTTCCACGCTTCTCGTAGTTTGCTAAAAAAGCTGTCCCAGCCGTTTTCTTACCTAATAATTCTCTTTGGCACTCATCTCTAAATTTTTGGGCTGTTTTGAGGTACTGTTCTTTTAGAAAGTGCAACACTATCCCCGATACTACCCAATAAACTGCAGTTGGCAGGGAACTCATGACAATCCCCCCTATGACAGCTCTGAACACTCTTCCTAGAGGGATCCATTCAGAAATGAATAGCGCCAAGATCATCAGGATCACACCTAACGTAAAAAAGAGTACGGAGGACCAGCCAAAAACCTTACGAGCTTTTGAAAAATTCGCAACCGTTTGATAGGTAGCTTGGAACTGTGGGATAATCGGCAGCTTCATTCGGTCAGGATCTTTGCCGTCGATCGCAAATTCAAAGGATTGCTCTTGGTACTTGAAGGTGCCCATATACAGGGGAAAGTAGAGCTCTTCTGTAGCACAGCTGATCAGGGAAAGATTTAGGTGCAGCTCTTTTAGATGATCGGCAGATTCTTTCTTCTGGATCACCGCATTCGCATGAGCTCTCAATTCCGCTTGTTTTTCAGAACCAAAGAGCGCCTGCTCTTGCTCAATATCAAAGGGAAAAACATGAATAGCATGTGCTGAGACTAGCTGTTGAAATTCCTTTTGATCGGTACTAAAGTGCGGTTTTCTTTTCATTTCATCATTGACCTCAAAGCTCTGAGGAATTTCTTGTTCGATCACCTCCGAACTGCCGCATTGATAGAATATAACCGTCTCACCTGAATGGTCGCCTCGCTTCTTTTCCCACGTGGTCGTATGCGATCCTTCCCATGCAATGGAATGGGTATCGTAGCCAAAGGCCCCCTCCCACTGCATCGTATAGGTCACCTGAAATTCATAAATCGGAATAAAATATCGTTTTACCTCGCTGACTTCAAGATGAACGATAATGTCCTCAGGAACTGATTCCTGTTGGATCAGCCATTTTTTCAAGGCATTTGCTACCTCGTCTTCATTAAAGGCAAACGAATAAAACCCTTCTTTGACTTTTTGAAAAACTACGGGAGCCTGTTCATTCGAAGCTTCTTGCGTTTGTTTTGGCGGCGACTGTAGGACTGATTTAGTTAAGCAATATTGGCAGACTGCTTTTCCTGTCTCCCAGTCAACGGTTAACTGACCCAAGCAGCTGGGACATTGGATTTGTGTGATTTTCATTGCTACTCCTTTTGCACATACTGATTTTCTTATCAATGAAGTGGCTTAGTTGCACATGAGGGGGAATGTCTTTTTTATGGTGTTATTTGGGGAAAGCCGCTTGTTTGCAGGTATTTGCTCGATTTCATCCGTTTGTTCAAAGCGTCTTTTTCCAGTAATGAAGTAAATACGTGTATTAGGACCAAGAGCTGTTTAGCAAAAAAAGCAAATACAAACGAAAAACAACTCTTTGTACATCATTTTATAATAAAAATTTCTGTAAATCTATTTATTATTGATAAAAATCTATTGGTTTGCTAGTTGAACACCCTCCATACGTTCAGCAACCCTAGCTAGCCGGTTATTGATGGCGGATACGTTAGTAAAAATGTTATAATTAAATTATTCACAAGAAAGGAAATGAAAAAAGTATGGGGATATTTATTTTTGTTGTTGGTTTTTTGACAATGGTTGTAAGCGGAATCTTTTTTGTTCTTAGTTTGATCAAGAAAAAGCCGCTTCGCAACAAAATCGTTATTTTTATGGGTGGTTTTCTCTTATTGATCGGCGGGGTATTATTGACTCCTACAACAACACCGGAGCTTCACGTAGATGAAGCAGAACTGGTTACGAATGAGCAAGGTGAAGCAGCGATCACTGGGCAAACCAATCCAGAAGCGCAACTGACGATCAACGGGATGGAGGTTTCGCTGGCGGACGAAACATTTTCTTACACCGTGCAACTTAAAGATGAAGAGGAACAGGAATTTACCCTCCAAGCCTCAATGGGTGGAAGCACCAAAGAAGAAGTCGTCACCGTCAAACCTTCTCGCGCATTTCTAGCGAGTTTGCAAGCTGAAAAACAAGAACAAGCAGCACTGGAAAAAGCCGAGACGGCACTGGCGCTTGCCGAAACCCAGCCAAACCAAAAGAATTACGACGAAGCCGTGACGCTGATTCATGCTTTGAGTAAAACCTACGAAGATTTCGCTACCCGGCTAACCGTGGTGGAAGAACATCTTGCCATCGGCAAAGCCCTCGATACTGCTGAAGCTTCCCTTGAGCGCAGTGATTTCGATCAGGCAAAAGAATTAGTCGCACAAGCGGTTTTGAACAAGGAAACGTTTGAAAGTCGGTTATCCACTGTAGAAACCAAGATTTCTGAGAAAGAAGCAGAAGCCCTCGTTGCAGAAGCTGTCCAAGCGGTGGAAGCGGCAGAGGCGGAGCCGACAAAAGATGCCCTTGCTCGTGCAGAAGATGCTGTCGCTCGTCTCAAGACCCCCGATGAGGAATTAGCTACTCGAACGAAAACAGTGGCGCGAACGATCACTGCCAACGAACAAGCAGCCGCACAAGCTAAGGCGGAGGAAGAACGGCAGGCAGCCGCCGCTGTGCCAGAACAAAGCCAGCCAGCCGCTGCTAGCAATCAAGCCCAAACGTCGGTCCTCGTTACACCAACAGGTTCGAAATATCATACGAGAAAATGCGGTAACGGTACCTACACGCCTGCAACTTTAGCAGAAGCGCAAAGTCGCGGACTTACTCCTTGCGCAAAATGTTTTCCGTAATAGTCACTAATATTTTGCAACGAAAAAAACAAACCTCATTTTTGTCTAAGGTTTGTCTGCAGTCTAAAGCGGTTGTCTCGTCGGAGGCAGCTGCTTTTTTATCACTTGCTATTTCTCATCGTAAGAAAACTCGTACTCGTTTTGTTCATCATCGATCAGACGCTTGTCATTGTTGTCCACCATTTTGAATACTTTCTCAAAATCATCGCCAGTCATGCGCACTTCCTTTTTCTCTTGATCAATGATCACTTGGGCATTTGTCACTTCAAAGGTGTGCATAGTGCCGATGTCTGCCGCAGTCAGTGCTTTGCTTTTGGGAAACTCTGCTTGCAGTGTTTCGTTGATCTGCACTAATTGCGCCTCTTGTTCTTCTACCAATTCCGCAGGTTCCTGATTCGGATCGACCAAAAAACTCAGCGTTTTATTGACGGTGAGCTTTCCATCTTCCAAAACGTACAAGGCATTTTGTTGATGACTGTTGCTATTGGTCAATACTTGATTTGCAGCTGCAGAGTCAACCCCTGAGCGGCTGCAGCTTGCCAAAAAAAATAGCACCGCCAGACAAACGGTAGCAAACATTCTTCTACCTAACTTGCTTTTCGTTTTCATTTTTCCCCTCCTCGTTTTCCCTAAGTTTCCTTCTTTCATGATTTTTCGCAAACCCGTGGGTTTGTGTTTCCTGTCAAATTGAGTTATTTTCAGTATAGCATAAACAATTTGCTTTTATAGCTTTTTTTTATAGTTAGATTAATTTCACGCGCAAAAAAACCAACCTTGTCGAGACAAGATCGGCTTTCTTTAGGATTGATTCGTTGAGATCTTTGAACGTTCTCGCTGGGATATGATCGCTGCCTATTGTCCAATTAGTCCGACAACAAGCCCTAAAACGATCACTCCTAGAAACCCATTCACAAGGTGCAGCCCAACTAATTTACGGGACTGTCCCGAGTAAACAGCCATCACGAAGGTGGCGACCCCATACACCCCTAGCCACAATAAGCAAGCGACTTGCAAGGAGGTCATCAGCCAACCATCATGATCGAATGTGGCAAACCAATAGACGACTTGATAGGTCGCTGCCGATAAGAGAATCCCACCAACAATCGTGCCGCCAAAGGTAAAGAGCATGTCACCGGTCGTCATCTGCTGACCGTCCATCTTCTCTGCCATTCCTGATTCTTTCGCCCAAAACTTGCCCCACTTATGCATCGGGTTGTAAAGCAGACTTTCCACCACAACCCAGCTGAGGGTGCCGAAAATCAATGTCCAAAAATTAACCATTTTCGTTTTCTCCTATACTTTATTTTTAGCCATGTTCCTGAGAAGCGAAAAAATAGCCAAGCGGGCTGTTCCTTCTCCATCAGTTTATGCCTTAAGGGAAGGTTCTTCAACTTTTTCCACTGGTGTCCCCTATTTTTCGATGGTTCCAATAAAAACTAAGAAAAATGATCGTATACAGCAATGCGGTGAAACCTGTAACCGCTAATGGGTTAGTGATCAAGATACCGGCAAACAGCAAAAGCAACGCAAGGATCGCCCCGCCCAAAAAAATCGTATAGCCCATTTTCTTCTGCTTGCGTACCAAAACAAACGCCGCCACACTGATCAACAACCAAATCAGTAATACAGTATACGACAGGGAGCCTGCCAGATAATTGAAGAGTTTGTCGCCTAAAAAGTAAGAAAGAACGACTCCAAGATATAAAGTACCGCTGCAAAACATGATCGCTCGTTGGGGCACGCTGTTTTTATTCAGCATCGTGAAACGGCTTTTTTTCTGGCCATTGTTGCTTAACCGGAAAAACAACGTTCTTGAAGAAGCATAGACCCCAGAATTGATGGAGGAAAACAAGGCCAAAATGATCACTAAATTAACGATGTCGGAAGCAAAAGGCACATGGATTTTTTGAAACACCATTACAAAGGGACTGACATTTGGATCTGCTAATTGATTCCACGGATAAATGATCAGTAAAAGAAACATAGGAATGATGTAAAAAGCGGCAATCCGAGTCATTACTCCTTTGATTGCTTGAGGGATCGCTTTTTTGGGATTTTCTGCTTCACTAATCGTGATGGCTACTAACTCAGAACCGCCATACGAATAGATTACGACCAATAAAGAATTGATAAATCCTTTGAGACCGTGAGGGGCAAAACCACCATAGTCTGTCATTTGTCTCATCGTCGGTAAAAAGCCCAGATCAAAGACTTGCGTGGCAACCAGATAGAGACCCACCAAGATCAGCACAATCACCACACTGATTTTGGCCCACGAAAGCCAGTATTCCGTTTCTGCAAACAAGCGGACCGAAAACAAATTGATGATGGTCGTGAGTAGTGCCAAAATCAAAACAAAGATCCAAGCGGGAATATTGGGAAACCACAGCTGCAAAAAGCTTGCGGCAGCAACTGCTTCGGCGATGATGTTGATCATCCACATTGACCAGTAGATCCAATCAATGAAATCAGCTGTATGCAAGCCAAGATACGGCTGGACTAAGCCCGAAAGGCCATGTTGTTTTTGGTCAGATAAAACCAACTGTCCCAGTCCTGTCATGACGACAAATAAGATCAGCCCACAAAAAATAAACGCTAGCAAGACCGCAGGCCCCGCTAACTGGATCGCTTCCCCACTGCCTTTGAATAGGCCGGCACCGATTGCGCCACCTAGTGCCAACATAGTGATGTGTCTGGTTTTCATCTGTTTTTTTAATTGATTTTTTTCTGTCATACGTTCCTCCTCGAAAACCGTTGATCCTTCATACACAGTGATTCTCTCACCGTTGCTATTTTTAATTATATGAATGATTTTTTTTAACTACCTCATAGAGAATACCAGACGTTTCTACTATTGCAACTAAGAATTGAAAAAATTATCTATTTTTTCTGAAAATTCTATCATCCTCTAATCTTTTTCACCCAAATCAAATCTTGGCGAACTTTTCTTTAGGTGAAGGTACTAAAAAAAGCCATCTCCCAACTTGTGGGAAATGACTTTCTGTCCGTTTCTTCAAGCAGGCTCGATGATCAATGGGTCGTAACCAACTCGTCTTTGATAGCGTCAGGGAGATCCTGCTCGGTCACCTCTTGATACGACTCCACATGTTTGCCCTTTGCATCAAGCTCTAGGTAGGCATTTTCTTTTAATTTTTGTGGTGCCCAAAACGTGATTTTTATTTTTTGTCCATCTTCATTGATTCCTTCTTGCGTATATTCATAGGCATCATGTTCTTGCGGCACGCCATACTCATCGGATGTTTTGACATAAACCTTTTTCTCCGGTACGAAAGGATTGAAACGATCCACCAGCTGAACCAGTTCGCTGGAATCATCTTTCGTAAAATAAGACCATGTAACCAATGTGACGGTCCCGATCGTTAACACGAGCAGGATCATACTAATTGCTTTTTTCAAGTGATTGTCCTCCGTTTTTTCTATCTACCTTCAGTATAAAAAAACAAGCGATAAATATAATCAAACTTAAGACGTATTTTTCCGTCGGTCATTGTGACTAAGGTATCAATGGAATATTTTCTGCTTTTTCCACCTAAATGTATAGACAAACAACTAAGTTACTCCTACAAAAACGTCCCTTCTCACAGGAAGACCAGACTGTTTAATAAGTATCGTGATTTTTCATTCTTTGTAGTAAACTAAACTGCAACAGCTTACTTTTAAATACTCATGATTGAAAACTATAGAAAATCGAGGTGTCTCATGCTAGAAATCAAACTGATCGATCAAGAACACCAAGCTGATATCCGCTTGAAAAACGAACCCTTCTCCTTATGGGGGAAAATGCTGCCGTCTTATAATGAGGGCAACTGGCAGTACACGATCTGTAAATTTGCACCTGAAGACATTCAGACGATGCGTTTCCCAGATGAAAATTATTGCTATGATGAAATGAGCCGAAACAGTCTGTTTATCGGTGCTTATGATGATGGAAAATGCATCGGCTTAGCGATCGTTCAAGACGCTTTTTTCAAGTATCTGTACCTCTATGACTTAAAGGTCAACACAGACTACCGCAAGCAAGGAATCGGTCAACTGTTGATCCAACAGGCACTGAAAGCGGCCCTTGCCAAAGACTATCGCGGAATCTATACACAAGCGCAGGACAACAATCCTTCTGCCTGTCTGTTTTACTTGCGAGCAGGCTTTCGTATCGGAGGCCTGGATACGGAGGTGTACAAAGGAACCAATCAGGAAGGCAAAAGTGACATTTTGTTTTATTTGGATGCAGCGGAAACGGCTGTCAAAAAATAGCTGAAAAAAGAAAAAAATTCCTCCTGCCAGATGGTACACTTAAGGCAACAATGTTTTGAAAGGTGAGGAAGAAGAATGTACGTAGGATTTGATATTGGCGGAACAAGTATTAAATATGGGGTTTTAGATGAAACCGGAGTGATCCTTGAAAAATCAGCGATCCCCACTAGCTATGAGCCAGCCCAGTTTTATCAGGATCTACTCACGATCATCGAAGATGCCCAGAGCCGCCACACGATTGATGGCATTGGGATCAGTGCCCCAGGGATCGTTCAAAAAGACGGGTTTATGTTAACGGCTGGCGCCATCAAATCGTTATATGGTGAAAATTTTAAAGCAGTCTTGGAAGCGCGTACAGGATTGCCGGTGGCGGTGGAAAATGATGCCAATGCAGCAGCGATTGCTGAAAAATGGATCGGGAATGCGCAAGAGGTAGCCAACTATTTGTGTCTTGTCCTAGGCACTGGTGTAGGCGGTGGGATCGTAATCAATAATCAAGTCTACCGAGGTGCTCATGGCATGGCTGGTGAATTTGGTTGGATGGTGATCGATCAGCTGCCAGAAGAAGGCAATATCGAGGAAAGTTCCATCAATAAAAAAACTGCCGTCGTGGGCGGCTTGATTCGCCTCTACAATTTATCTGGCGCAGCAGTTCCTGGCTTTGAACCCACCCAAGACGCCAAAGAGATTTTTGACCGCGCGCAGCAAGGCGAAGCATTGGCGTTGAAGCTGACGGACCAATTTCTAACGGATTTGTCTGTAGGGTTGATCAATTTGATTAGCTGTTTTGACCCAGAATTGGTATTGATCGGCGGCGGCATCAGTGCCAATCCTTATTTCTGGGAACGCCTGCAGGCTCGCTTGACGATCACGGAAACACGGCATGAAGCGATTAATTATTTGCGCGGACAAACCATCGCGCCTGTTCGTCCAGCGAAGCTAAAAAACGATGCCGGCTTGATCGGCGCAGTCTATCAGATCCACCAACAGCTGCACCGTTAAAAGTTCGGATATGCTATACTGGTGTAAATTGATTATCTAGGACAGCGAGGAACCAGCATGGCGCTTTTTGAACAATTAAACTTGAACAAGCTCTCTGCGGTAGAACAAGAAATCTACCGTTTTATCGTCAATCACTTAGAAAAGATCCCGTATATGCGTGTGCGCGACATTGCCGATGATGCTCATGTCTCTTCGACTTCGGTCTTTCGTTTTATTCAAAAAGTCGGCTTTCAGTCGTTTCCAGAATTTCGCTTCTATATCAAAAATCATTTAGAAAAAGCCCATTTTGACGCGCATCCTGAACACTTAGGTTTAGAAGCGCGCATCAAAGGCTTGAATATGCAGATCTTCCACCCTGATGCGGAATACCAAATACGAAAACTTGCCGAAGCGATGCGGGATGCCGATTTGATCTTATTTATGGGGATGGGGGCATCCGGTGCGATCGCGCAATACGTTGCCCGCAAGCTAGCCAGTCTCGGTTACTTTAGTATCAGCATTGATGAGCTGACCTACCCAATCAAAAGCTTTTTGCGAAAAGATCAAAAAAATGTTTTGGTTTTTCTGAGTGTCTCTGGTGAAACCAAAGAACTGATCGAAGTCATTACCGGTTTAGACAATCAAGCGATCGTGCAGAAATACTGCATTACCCCTAATCGGGAAAGTACGTTGGCACGCCTGTGCGATTATTCGATCGAGTATGCGATCAAAGAGGAACGCAAAGACATCTTTCTTGATTTGACTAGTCAATTGCCTTCAGTAGCGATTTTAGAAACACTGATCGGCTATTTACAAGATTATCGTTCCAACCCTTGATGGTTCAGTTTACTGAACCATCTTTTTTTGTAACACTGTGTTCCGGATGCGGAATTTTTTTCATTTCTTGAGAGATATGTACGGAATCCGTATCCGCTTACTTTTAGCCGCTTTCATTCGCTATAATGATGGCATCAATTAAGGAAAGGTGTTATTATTATGCAAAAATTCAATGACCTGTTAGACCGCTCGTTGGTACCAATCGCAACAAAGTTGAACAATCAACGCCACGTAGCAGCGATCCGGGATGCATTCATGCTGATTTTCCCACTGACCATCGCTTCTTCTCTCGTTATTTTGGTCAACAATATTTTATTTTCCAATGAAAGTTTCATCGTGCAATTATTTCAACTGAATCGGCTTTTTCCTAATCTGGAAAGCGCCCAGCAAGTTCTAGCTTCCGTGGCGAACGGGACCATCAACATCATGAGTTTATTCATTGCGTTTCTTGTTGCCCAACTTTTAGCCAAGCATTTCCAAGCAGATGCTACGCTAGTTGGTTTGACAAGTGTCGCTGCCTTTATGATCTTGTACCCGACCTCGTTTGCAGTAGATGATGTCAATGTGATCTCTACACAATATTTAGGCGCCCAAGGGTTGTTCGTAGCTATGATCGTGGCTTGTTTGGTCGGTGAATTCTTACCGAAGCTTTTCAAGGTCAAACGATTGCAGATCAAAATGCCTGAAATGGTACCACCAGCTGTTTCCCGTTCCTTTTCTGGCATGATTCCGATCGTGATCATCGTGGCAGTCACTGCTTTGATCAATTTCTTAGTTTTAATGATTGCACCGGAAGGCATCAATGAACTGATTTACAACGGGATCCAAAGTCCATTGCGGGATCTGGGGGGCAATGTCGTCGGTGTCTTGATCTTGGCATTTTTGCAAACCACGTTGTTTGCGATTGGGATCCATGGACCAAACACATTGAATGCGGTTCGTTCAGCGATTTTTACCGAACAAGATCTAGCTAACCTAGACTTTATCAACCAGGGCGGCTCCTTGTGGGACGTTCCTTACAAAGAAACCTGGGGCGTTTTAAATGATATGTTCGCAAATATGGGCGGAACTGGTATGACATTGGGCTTGATCATTGCGATCTTCATCGCTTCAAAACGTCCAGAACAACGTGAGATCGCTAAGATGTCCTTAGTTCCAGGAATTTTCCAAATCAATGAACCGATGATCTTCGGTCTACCGATCGTCTTGAATCCAATCATGATCATTCCGTTTATTTTGACACCAATGGTCAATATTTTGGTGGGTTATTTTGTCACTGTTGTCTGGCCGATCATGCCGACCCCAGCGATTGGGGTACCATGGACGACCCCAGGAATCATTAATCTCTTTTTAGGAACTGGAGGAAATGCGATCGCTGCGGTTGTCGGTGTCGTTTGTCTTGCGATTTCGGTCTTGATCTATTTGCCTTTCGTGATCGCCTCTAACCGTTCCCAGAAAGTAGAATTATAAGCAAACGAATGAGTCGAGGAGGAATGAAATTTATGTCCGCAAAAATGCCGAAAGATTTTTTATGGGGCGGCGCGATCGCTGCCCATCAAGCGGAAGGCGCTTGGAATGTTGCTGGCCGTGGAATGAGTACCGCCGATGTCATGACGGCCGGTGGCAACGGTATTCCCCGTAAAATCACCAAAGGAGTCATTGAAGGGGAATATTACCCGAACCATGAAGCCATTGACTTTTATCACCGTTACAAAGAAGATATCCAGTTATTCAAAGAACTGGGCTTGAAATGTCTACGGACATCGATTTCTTGGAGCCGGATCTATCCAACTGGAACAGAAGAAGAACCAAATGAAGCCGGTCTCCAATACTACGATGATCTTTTCGACGAATTGCAGGCAAATGGCATCGAACCCGTCATCACTTTGTCTCACTTTGAAATGCCTTATGCCCTCTATGAAGAATTTGGTGGGTTTGCTAACAAAGAAGTGATTCCCCTCTTTGTCAAATTCGCTAAGACTGTTTTTCAACGGTATCGTGACAAAGTGACGTATTGGATGACTTTCAATGAGATCAATAATCAAGCAGATGGGCAAGAGCCGTTGCACGTTTGGACCAATTCTGCCATGATCATCGAGGATGACAGTCAAAAAGAAGCACTCGTCTTTCAAGCGGGCGTCAATGAGTTGATTGCCAGTGCGGCAGCCGTGATCGAAGGCAAAAAAATCAATCCAGAGTTTCAGATTGGTTGTATGATGGCCTATGTCCCGGTCTACCCCTACTCTTGTGCGCCAGCTGATTTGATGGCATCCGTCAAAGCCAATGAACGGCGCTATTTTTACAGCGACGTCCACGTACGAGGCAAGATCCCAACCTATGTGCAAAAATATTGGGCAAAAAAAGGCATCACGATTGAGATCACGCCCGAGGAACAAGCGCTATTAAAAGCGGGAACCGTTGATTATATTGGGTTCAGCTATTACATGTCAGGAACGATCTCAACCCTTGATGAAGTGGCTGGCACACCAACTGAGGATATCCCGGGAGCAAAAATCGTGAGTAATCCTTATATCAGTGCTTCTGATTGGGGCTGGCCTATCGATCCAGTCGGGTTGCGCTATGTGTTAAATACGATCTATCAACGCTATGACTTGCCGCTATTTATCGTAGAAAATGGCTTTGGTGCTTACGATCAATTAACCAATGAACAGCAAGTCCATGATGACTACCGCATCACTTACCTGAAAGAGCATATCGAACAGATGGAAAAAGCGGTGGTTGAAGATGGTGTACCGCTATTAGGTTATACGCCTTGGGGGATCATTGATATCGTCAGCTTCGGCAGCGGCGAAATGGAGAAACGCTATGGCATGATCTATGTCGACAAAGACAATACCGGCAAAGGAACCTTGAATCGTTTGAAAAAAGATTCCTTTGCGTGGTACCAGCAAGTAATCGCCTCTAATGGTGAAACGCTCTAATTACTGCTTCCATGACTAACACAAAAACCGCCCCCTCGTTTCGCCATCCTCCTTTTTACATTAGGAGCCTGGCAACGAGGGGGCGGTTTTCTTATTAAAGAGGTGCGCCATTGCGAGGATGCTTTTCTTATCATCACTAAACACTACCTCGATGCTGTGGTACACTATAGCTATTCATTTACTTTTACGTTAAGGAGGAACTGCATGAAGCCGATATTTCGTCCGATCCAATCTCAAGATGATGCGCCATTAGCTGCTATCATTCGCAAAAGCTTGACCGACCACCAGTTGGCGGTTCCAGGAACTGCCTATTTTGATCCCGAGTTAGACCACTTAAGTGAATTTTATGCAGCAGATCCTGCTAGCCGCCATTATTTTGTCGTCACCGATGAATCGGGTATCCTTTTAGGCGGCGGTGGTCTTGCCACTTATGATTCAGAAGGGCAAATCGCCGAGCTGCAAAAATTTTATCTCAGTGATGCCGCCAAAGGGCAGCGCCTCAGCTATCCCCTGCTGGCGAAGATCGAGGCCAAAGCTTTTGAACTAGGCTATCGGCAACTCTATTTAGAATCCCATCATTCTTTAGAAGCTGCCTTGCATGTCTATCAAAAAGCCGGCTATCGCGCATTGTCCCAGCCACTATTGGCGGCACAGCATACCACGATGGATCGCTTTTATGTGAAAACACTCGTTGAAGAAAACGAATAGAAAAGCAGCCATTCCTTGATCGCTAGGAATGGCTGCTTTTCCGTTATCCTTGTCCATAATAAGCATGTTCGCCATGCTTGCGGAAATAATGTTTATCCAGCAAATAATCAGCGATCGGTGTTCGATCCAAGGTCAAAGCTTCGGTACCTAGTGCCATTTCTGCAACCTCTTCTAAAACAATACTATTGCTGACCGCTTGTTCCGCAGATTGCCCCCAAGTAAAGGGACCGTGTCCCGCTGTGAGGACAGCTGGGCATGCAAGCGGATCTAATCCCCGCTTTTCAAACGTCTCGACAATGACTTTGCCGGTTTCTTTTTCATAGTCTGCCGTTACCTCAGAGGCCCGTAATGGTCGTGTACAAGGGACACTACCATAAAAAGTATCCGCATGCGTCGTTCCATATGCAGGAATGTCTCGCTGTGCTTGCGCCCATTTTACCGCATTTGTCGAATGCGTATGGACGATCGCCTTGACGCCTTCGAAGTGCTTATACAATAGCGCATGGGTTTTGATATCCGAGGAAGGCTTCAACGTCTTCGCCTCTTTCGGTGTTCCCGTTAAGTCGCAAACCACCATTGAATCAACCGTCATCGTCTGATAATCAACACCACTTGGTTTAATGACGATAATCCCTAAATCTCGATCAATCTCACTGACATTTCCCCAAGTCAGCGTTACTAGCCCTTCCTCAGGCAGTCTCTTATTGGCTTGATAAACTCGCTCTTTCATCAATTGAAGCTGATTGATCAAGGTAACCGACCTCCTTTAGTTTTGGTAATAAAAATGCTTTGGCTTGTTCAATCTCCCCAATCGGGTCAGCGCTCGTCTCACTCCACATCTCGATGACAAAAGAACCGTTATAATTCAACCGCTTCAGCGTGCGTAAGCAGCCATCAAAATCAACACACCCAGTGCCAAACGGTACTTCTTTAAACTTTCCTCGAAACTTATCTGAGACCGCCAATGTATCTTTCAAATGAATCTGGGTAATCTCGCAAATGCCTTTTTCTAATTCATAACCGACATCATTTTCTGGCCAGGCCGATAGGTTCCCGACATCTGGATAGACTTGTAGATAGGGCGAAGGGATCTGCTCCTTGATCCGTAAATACTTTGAGATAGAATTCAGAAACGGATCATCCATGATCTCTAGTGACAAAACGACCCCCTTTTCAGACGCCCTGGCGACGGCTTCTTTTAGATTGGCAATGAACCATTCTCGGCTACAAAGACTTTTTTCCTCATAATACACATCGTATCCGGCTAATTGGATGCAGCGAATACCCAAATCTGAAGCCAAGTCGATGGCTTTTTCCATCAGATGCATCGCGTGCTTGCGCTTTTTTTCATCGATCGAACCAAAGGGAAACCGCCGATGTCCACTGAGACATAAAGACAAGATTTTGATCCCCGAGTCATAGATTGCCTCGACGATCTCTTTGCGCTGTGCTTGGTTCCACTCTAGGCGTGCCAAGCGTTCATCGGATTCATCGATGGACATTTCAATGAAGTCGAAACCTCGGTCTTTGACAAACTGCAATCGTTCCGGCCAAGAAAGGGCTTTGGGTGTTGCTTTTTCATATAGACCGATCAAACTCATAGAAAACTACCCCCAAATCCGTAAAATCTCTTGCTTGAAATCAACTGCTGCTTGTTGCGGATCGTCAGCGGCAGTGATGCCTCGTCCTGTGATAAAGGTATACACATCAATGCCGGCAAACAGAGCCAACGTCTCGACGCTCAATCCTCCCGTGACGGACATTCGAAACCCCATATCGATCAATTTACGGACTTTCGTTAAATCTTTTTCTCCCCATGTTTCACCAGCTAACAATGCGTCACGACTTTGATGATAGATGGCTTGTGAGATGCCGGCATCTAGCCACTGCTGTGCTTGCTGGTAGGTCCAGTCACCATATAATTCTACTTGGATCTCAGCAATTTCTTTTGCTGCTGCCTTCATTGTTGGGATCGTTGCTGCACAAATCACGGTCATATAATCCGCGCCAGCTTGCTGGCAGTTTTTGGCGACCGTCCCACCGGCATCGGCACATTTTGTGTCTGCTACGATCAACTTCTCCGGATACATTGCTCGGAAACAGCGTAATACCTGTTCTCCTTCTTGCAACAATAAAATAGTCCCTGCTTCAATAATATCAACCACATCGCCGACTTTTTTGATATCTGCCAGTGCACTAGCTAAATCGGAGTGATCGCAAGCAATCTGTAGTTTTGGTCTGCTCATGAAATTCCCCTCTCTTTTGTTTGACCAATCTTTTTGTTTTGCCACATCCTGTTACGCTGACTACTCCTTTGAAAGACCCGCTTCTCTGACCCGCTCAATGATTTCTTTTGGAGACATCACATTTCTGACCCCGATTACTGTTACGCCCTTTTCTTTTGCTTTATCGAACATATTGACAAAGTTCATTGGCGTAAAGACCACATCGTAATTCTTGGCGGTGCTTTTGCCTTCGGAAATCGCGCAGTGGTGGATAGAGGTGATTGTGATCCCTTCAGACTTCAAAGCTTTTTCAACACTCCGCATCATCATCAAACTTGTTCCTGATCCATTTGCACAAGATACTAATACTCTCATCTTTTTTTCCTCCTAAGAATTTATTATTTTTGTTTTTCTACATACGCATCGTAATCATCTACGATCAAGAAATATCCTTCTGGATCTCTGCGGTACTGCAATTGCGGAATCACTAATAAGATCACCACCACAAGAACCACACCAATGATGCCTAAGAATTTCATCAATACTGTAAAGAATGGCCAGACGGTCGCCCAGTCGAACATACCAAGATAGCCGCCATATTGGGACAATCCTACCCAAGTAGCGATCAAGGCCGAACCACCGATCTGAATGATGCCTGATAAGAATGGGAAAAGACAAGCCGCCTTGATACCTCCACGGTTGTTGGCAAAAACGGCAATCGCTGCATTATCAAAGAACAGTGGGATAAACCCGGCAATCACGATCGTTGGTGACCGGAACAAAATCAGTAAAGCAATCATTAAAAATTGTCCTAATGCACCGAATAAAAAGCCCACCGTCACAGCATTTGGTGAACCAAAGGCAAAGGTTGCGGCGATATCGATCCCCGGAACAGCACCTGGTAAAATCGTATTTGAGATTCCTTGAAATGACTCGGTCAATTCGGAAACGAAGGTGCGCACACCTAATTGAAGAATTGCTAAGTAGACGGCAAACATCAGTGATGTTTGTAAAATATAAAATAAGAAACTTTGTCCTTCTGCCATAAATCCTGCTGTTATTAAATAATCTTGTCCAAGTGTCACTAAAATGATACCGAAGAAAAAGAGCATCAGGATCGAAGTCGATACCATATTTTCATTGAAGACCGATAAAAAACCCGGTAGTTCGACATCTTCTAATTTCCGATTGGATTTGTTCTTTTTGAACCGTTCCGCAAGTCTCGCAAAGAAATAAACACCAAACATCTGTTGATGGGCAATCGCAAAACCAGCACCTTCCGTCAAATCTTGACAGATGCCCACGGTCAAATTGGAACCAACCGCCCAATAGCAGCCTAAGATCAAGCCCATGACAAGTAAGACTTCGATCCGACCCAAGTCTGGAAAACAAAATAGCAGTAACCAAAAGGCCGTTGCGGCTTGCTGTACTTGCACATTTCCAGTAGTAAAGACGGCCCGCAGCTTCGTATATTTTTTAAAGCGAACGAGTAAGATATTAAAAACAAAGGCAATCAATAATAAGAGCATCGTGTCACCAAAGGTGCGTCCGAATCGTTCTTCAATGCCGGCGGTGATCGCATTTTGACCAAAATACGGGTCAGTGACCATCGCATCTAATTCAAAACGCTCCTTAAGCCCCACCAAGATCGGACGGAAATTATTGACCAATCCACCAGAGCCAATCGTCAAAATCAAGTAACCAACGGTGGCTTTTAAGAAACCTGCGACACATTCAACAAACGGCCGTTTCAATAGTAAGTAACCGATCAGTACAATAAAACCGATCAAAAAAGCTGGCTGCATCAAAATATTCTGAGCAAAGTAATCCCAGCATCTCAATAAGAAATCTCCTACCACTTCCATCTAATCCCTGCTTTCTTTTTGGTCATATTTCTCCATCACCATTTCAAAATCTGCCATCGTTTTTACACCTAATAGATCTTCTACCAGCCCCTCTTCCATCAACATCTCTGATAAACCAGCGATATTGTTCATATGTGCTTCAGCGTTTTTGGCAGCGAGCATAAAGAACAACTGCGCCTCCTTGTCCGGATTATCTTCCTGAAACGAGACGGGCGCTGGAAAAATCGTCAGCCCGATCCCTGTTCCTAAGACGCCTTTGCTTTCTGCTGAAGAATGGGGCATGGCTACTTTGGGAATGATCACAATATAAGGACCGTATTGATGGACATCCCGAATGACATCTTCAATGTACTGATCCGTAATCAACGCCTTTTGCTTTAATCCTTCGCCACTCGCCCAGATAGCAGCTTCCCAGTCTTCGGGCTGTTCATGGTTGATTGCAACCAACTCATTTTCATAAAAATAACGCAGCATTACGTTTGCTCCTTTCAAATTTGGCTTTTGCAGCATCCCCCCTTCTTTTATAAGAAAGAAGGGAATGGCGTATCATTGTCGACCGAAAAAACATCTTTGAAGCCACGATAGAAATTAAATTCAAGATCATCTTTATTCGTTGGGTAGGTGAATTTGCCGCCAACTTGCCAAATATACGGTTTAAACTCATAGTTCAAACGATCTTTTTTAAACTTCCAAATCTCGGTGATCTCTTTTGGATCAGCCATAAAATTGGACCAGATATCATAATGTACGGGAATCACCACTTTGGCATTGAGGGATTCGGCCATCCGCAACATATCGACTGATGTAACTTTGTCGGTGATGCCCCGCGGGTTTTCGCCATATGCACCTAAGCAAACATCGATCTTGTACTGATTCCCATGTTTAGCAAATACATTCGAATAATGAGAATCTCCTGCATGATAAATCGCCCCACCGGAAGTCTCAAACAAGTAATTGACTGCGATACGATCCATGTCCTGTGGCATTTTTCCTTTCAAGCTGGTATCCGGATCTTCACAAGTAATCAGAGCGGTTCGATCGAATGCTTCTAAAGCGACGATTTTCACCTGCCCAATAGTCACTTCATCCCCCGGTTTGACCACGATGGTTTTTTCTTCTGGTATTCCCCATTTCAACCAAGTTGCAACGACTTCATGGGGACCGACGAATTTTGCTTCTGGACAATTTTGATGGACTGCGGCTGCGGTATTGATGTCTAAATGATCGGAATGGATGTGGGTCACCACTAACGCATCCACTCCTTTGATTGCAAATGGATCGATCACAAAGGGCTGAGTCCGTAGGTTAGGCTGCATTTCTTGTACACCACTCATTCGCATCATTTGATGGCCTTTTTTCATTTGCCCATTCCCATGACTGCGCTTGCCAGTGCCACACCAAAGGTCGCATAAAATATTGGTTCCTTCCGCACTCTTCAGCCAAATACCCGTACAGCCTAGCCACCACATGGAAACTGTGCCTTCTTTCACAAGCTCATTTTCAATCTCTTCGTTCAAATAGGTCCCCCATTCTGGAAACGTATTTAAAAGCCAACTCTCTTTCGAAACATCATTTACATGTGCCATTCTTATTCCTCCCTTGCTTATTTACACTTTGATTCTAACATATAGAAAAACGCTTTCAATCTAGTTTTATGTTAATTTAGCTTATTATATGTTAATTAACCCATAAATAAATGTGATTATTTAATATATATGGTAATGTATAGGGGATATGTTAAAATGAGTTCGAAAGAAGAAACAACAAACACATCGTTGCTTCTCAACAAGTGGTGTGGGATCATCACTTGAACTTGCGAGAATGAGGCGAGAAGGTTTTTGCTATGCAAAGGCAATCGCAATCTGGATAAACGATGAAAGACAAGAATAGAATAAAGCGCATGTAAGGAGGAAGTATCGTGAAACGTTCCAATGAAGAAGTGAGGCAAAGGAGAAAACAATTGATCGATCTGATAAAAACATCTGGTTTTTCTGATGTGAAGACCCTCAGTCATCAGTTGGGAGTATCAGAGATGACGATCCGCAGAGACTGTACCGTACTGAGTGAGATGGGTCAGATCAAACAAACCCACGGAAAAATCGAATACTGTGAAGCTTATGAAGATGAAGCGCATCCCACCGACTCGATCGAGTACATCAAAGATCGACTAGCCAAAGAAGCGGCTCGCCAAGTAAAAGATGGCGATACCCTTTTCGTCAATACGAGTACTAGCGCCGCTCAAACGTTGCGCCATCTAACGGACAAACGAATCAGTTTGTTGACGAACAATACAAGTGTGATCCAAATGGAACACCATCCAAAATCAACGATCGTTTTAAGTGGCGGCGAAATACGCTATCCTAAAGCGGCCTTGTCAGGGGATATCGCCGTGGAGTCGTTTTCTCATGTTCGTTCTGATGTTACGATCATTGGTTGTAGTGGGTTAGATTTACAGACCGGCATTTCCACTTCAGTGATCCACGAAGCCAAAGTCAATGCGAAAATCATCGAAAATTCTGGCAAGTTGATCGTTATCGCGGATTATCGAAAAATCGGTAAGCAATCCAATTTTACGATTGGCGCAATTGCGGCTATCGATCTGCTGATCACCGACCATTATTCTGATCCCAAAGTCATCGACTTGATTGAGCAACAAGGTGTTCAAGTCATCCAAGTTCCCGTCTAACCATCTTTGTCGCTAAAAAAAGCCCGACAGTTGATCTGAAAAGCCACGCCTTGCTGCCTCTTCCAACAGAAACAGCAAAGCGTGCCCTTCGATCAACCGTCGTGGCTTTTTTCGTTAAACAATCGTACGCTTCAAACGTGCTTTATGGGATGTGCCTCGTGTGAATTAGAGCCGCAGCAACCAAATCAACGCAACAGCACCCACGGTTTGGACGGCTCCAACGGAAAGACCATAGAATAAAAAGCGCGGTCCTTCTTTTAAAAACTTGCGGAAATCCAGGCGCAAACCGATGGCTGCCAACGCCGTTGTTTCAAACCACGTACTGATAAAATGAGCCCCCTCATTCAACCAGCTAGGCAGCGGCAAGAAGCTGTTCAAGATACAGATGGTCAAGAAGCCCAACACATACCAAGGGATTGGCAGCCGTAGCTTACCTTTGCCTTTGGTTTTGGTGGGGGTCTTTGTCGTCATTCGTTCAAAAACAATGACGACGACTGCCAACATGATGATGCGCGCGATTTTAAAGAGCATCGCGTATTTGACGGTGTCGGCATCAATCAAACTAGCCCCCGCCACGACTTGCCCGACGGATTGCAGTGTGCCGCCAAGTAAGGCGCTTTTTTGCAATAGATCATCGCCGTATAAGGCCAAGCCTAAAAACGGCAGCGTCAGCATCATCACCGTTCCTAAAAGATTGACCAAGGTGATGATCTGCCCTTTTTCTTCATCATCGGCATCAATGGCTGGTGCGATCGCCGCAATCGCAGAGGACCCACAGACAGCATTGCCGCCTGCCATCATCAGGCTCATCTTTTGATTAAAGCCCATTTTTTTCCCTATCAAATAAGCAGCGGTAATGACCAAGCTCATCATCAGCAAAATAAAGAGAAAGCCCCGAAGACCCATTTCACTGATAGTCTGGAAAGTGACGGTAAAGCCCAGCAAAACCACCGAATATTCTAGGAGACGACTTTCCGCAACCTTCGTCCCGACTTGATAGCGTTCTTGCTTGAACAGTGTATTTCCTAAAATGATTCCTAATAAAATAGCAAGGGTTGCTCCCCCTAATTTTGGCACAGCCAAAGCCATGATTCGGGCGATGACGGCTACCGAAAAGGACAGGAACAAACCGGGAAGTATCAAAGCTGTTTGTCGTTGCTTCATTGCTTTCATCCTTTCATATAACATCCATTATACACAGATTGACCGATCAGTAGGATTTATTGGTATAATAGTTATGATTGAATTTTCTAATGGAAGGGATTGCAATGTTAAAATTATTGGAGACTTTTAAGATGGTCTATGAAACGAAAAATTTTTCGAAAGCTGCCGAATTGCTATTTATTTCGCAGCCCACGGTTTCTGCTCAAATCAAGCAGTTGGAACAAGACCTGGATACACCGCTCTTTTTACGCAATGGTCGCAAAAACGTGATCGCCACACCCCAAGCAGAGTACCTTTACGAAAAGGCACTGAATTTATTGGATGAGTGGTCGACGATCACCAGCGAGATCCATACCAACACGCAGCACCAAAGCCACTGTGCCCTAGGCATCTCTCATACCTATGCGATGGCCTTGATGCCTAACTTGATGATTGCTTTATACAACGCCTTTCCCACGGTGCGTTTTCGGGTATCGATGATGAACTCCGCTGAAGTCTTAACAGCGCTTGAACAACATCAACTGGATTTAGGGATCATTGAAAAACCCTTATCCGCACCGAGTATTTTGCGTTTTCCGATTTTGAAAGATCAGCTCGTCTTAGCTGGCGATCCCCAAACCGGTCCTTGGCTCGTCCGAGAAGCGAGTTCTGGTGTCTACTATTACACTAAGCGCTATCTGGAGGAACAGAACATTCAAGGACCGATCATCGAGATCGCCAGCAATGAATTGATCGTCGCTTTGCTGAAACAAGGCTTCGGCTGTTCGATCCTTTCCAAGCGAGCCACCCACGGCATTGGTTATCAACTGCTGGATAAAAACTTTGAGCGCCAATTTTACCTCATCCAGCGCAAAGTAGTCACAGAACCAGCCATTGAGGGATTGCGGACCTTCATTCAGGAGTGGTCGCAAAACGATCCCTCACAGGTGGCAAGCGTATAAAAACAAACTGATTTTTTGGGGGAACCACCGCCTCGTGGGATTTCTTAACCTTTTCTTACGATTACGCTTCCTCGCTGCCGATCTGGTCCGATTGATTGTTTCTTAAGAAATTTGTGCTAAAATGAGGAGTACTGGCTATGGGCTCTAACGTTCCCCTTTTTGAGGGAAACTTAGACCGCCCTTTGACTACTTATGCAGTTCGTGAAGCAAACCAGTAAGAAAGGATCTTGAAATGAACGAACAAATCAAGAACAAATTAGCGCTGCTTCCTGATCAACCTGGTTGTTATTTAATGAAAGATAAAAATAACAAAATCATCTATGTTGGGAAAGCCAAAATTTTAAAAAATCGTGTCCGTTCGTATTTTACCGGCAGCCACGATACGAAAACCGAACGGCTCGTTCAAGAAATCAATGATTTTGAGTACGTCGTTACCGAATCAAATACGGAAGCTTTATTGCTGGAAATCAATTTGATTCAAAAAAACAAACCAAAATACAATATCATGTTAAAGGACGACAAGTCGTATCCTTTTATTAAAGTGACTAAAGAGCGCTATCCGCGTCTGATCATCACTCGTAAAGTTTTAAAAGACGGGGCTTTATATTTTGGCCCTTATCCTGATGCACGAGCAGCCAACGAAACCAAACGGGTGCTGGATCGTCTCTTTCCTTTGCGAAAGTGCGGTCCTTCTCAAAAGCGCCCTTGTCTTTATTATCATTTGGGTCAATGTGTCTGTCCTTATGTCAACAATGTAGACCCCAAGGATTATCAGAAGATCGTTGATCAAGTGAAACACTTTTTCCACGGCGGTCACGTCGATATTTTGAAAGATCTGAAAGAGAAGATGGGCGAAGCCATTGAAACGTTAGAGTTTGAGCGAGCGGCTGAGCTGCGGGATCAGATCCAAGCGATTGATACCGTCATGACGCGACAAAAAATGACCCTGACCGACCTGATGGACCGTGATGTCTTTGGCTACAGTGTCGACAAAGGCTGGATGTGTGTCCAAGTCTTCTTTATCCGTCAAGGAAAGCTGATCGAACGAGAAGTCTCTTTGTTTCCTTTCTACAATGAAGCGGATGAAGATTTCTTGACCTTCGTCGGCCAGTTTTACCAAAAGAATGAACACTTCATTCCCAAAGAAGTCTTTGTTCCGCAAAATGTCGATGCTGCCCCATTAGAAGCGCTGTTGGAAACCAAAGTCCTGCAGCCCCAACGAGGCGACAAAAAGAAATTGGTCGATTTGGCCAATAAAAATGCCCGCATTGCCTTGGCCCAAAAATTTGCGTTGATCGAGCGTACTGAAGAACGGACGATCGGTGCAGTGGATCGTCTAGGCGATGCCATGGGGATCGCGACACCTTATCGGATTGAAGCCTTCGATAACTCCCACATCATGGGGACCGATCCGGTTTCTGCAATGGTGGTTTTTGTCGACGGGAAGCCGTTTAAAGATGATTATCGGAAATATAAGATTCGTACCGCACAAGGCGGCGACGATTATGGCTCTATGCAAGAAGTCATCTACCGCCGATACTCTCGTGTCCTAAAAGAAAACCTGCCTTTTCCTGATCTGATCATCATCGATGGTGGGAAAGCCCAAGTCGGTGCCGCCCAAGAAGTGCTGCATAACCAGCTAGGTTTAGATATTCCCGTTGCCGGGTTAGTGAAGAACAACAAACACAAAACCAGCGAGTTGATTTTCGGAGAATTTTTAGATCCGATCCAGCTGGAACGCAATTCTGTCGAATTCTTTTTGCTGCAACGGATCCAAGATGAGGTCCATCGTTTTGCGATCACCTTCCATCGCCAACTGCGCAGTAAAAACAGCTTTTCTTCCAAGCTAGATGAAATTCCTGGCTTAGGACCAAAACGCAAGCAACAGCTCATGAAAACCTTCAAGTCGTTAAAAAACATCCAAGCAGCTTCCGTGGAAGAGATCCAGCAAGCTGGTATTCCCAAAGCCGTTGCGGAAACTATCTTAGCCAAACTAGGCGATCAAAACCAACCCACTTCTTAAGTCAAAACAAAAACGCTCCATAGCCAACAGTAGCTATGAAGCGTTTTTTCGTTGAAGAACCATTTTGTAAGCCATTACTTTTTGCGGTGCTGTAACAGATCAGGCTTCATGTCTAACATGGAATAGCCACGAACATCATACCGATTGCGGCTGCAGGAATAGTCCACTGGACGTCCCGATTCTAAATAGATGATCTGTTCTAATTCCAATACTGGATCATCTGCTTGGCACGCTAAATAGGTTTGATCGTATTCATCACTTTTGGCAGCCTGAAAATTCCGATAAGCACCAGCAAATTTGTAGCCTAACTCTTGCAACAGATAGTCATAGACGGATTCTTCCAAGATCTCTTTCGTCAAACCGCTGACCAGATCCAACGGCATATAGGAATGCTCGAGTATGTATGGATTGCCTTCTAAGATCCGCAAACGGATCACATGGTAGATTGGTTGTTCGGCAGTGATCTGAAGCATCTCTTGAATTCTTGTTGTAGGAAAACAGACTTCAAAGGTGATGACTTGGCTAGTCAACGTCCGTTTTTCTTGTTTCATCTGATAGCTCAGGCCTTTGTATTCTGTCACCGATGAGGTATCTTTGCCCCAAAAGGAATGATTCAAAACTTTGGTCCCTAAGCCGCGCTTTGTCAGCAGCAAGCCTTCCATAATCAGGATATTCACCGCATTTTTAATCGTCATTCGGCTGACGCCAAACTCTTCCACTAACTCTGTTTGATAAGGTAAAAGACTGTCTTTCGGATAAGTTCCGTCCTTGATTCTTTTACGCAGAACATCTGCGATCTCCATATATTTGGGCATTTTGCCACCTCCAAAACGTGTGTTGTATTGATTGAAAAACGAGAAAAGAACCGGCCAAACGAAAAGAGTGTCATCACACCACTGCACCTTCCAATGAAGCAGTGTGATAAGGGGTATTGCACTCTGATCGCGGCCGGATAAGGTCTATTACGTTTGGCGCTTGTTTCTAATCGACTCGATCAGACATTACGCATTTTTTAAACGGCGTGTTTCTTGAATTTGCGCCATTTTCACGAATGGCAAGTAGATAACGACCGATAAGATCAAGTTAACAGCTGCCAAGATTCCGCCAGCAATACTTTGTGTCGACAAAATACCGCCGATGATTGGTGGCGTCGTCCATGGTGCGATGACGGTACTTGCAGGAACTAAGCCAGTTGCAGTTGCAAAATAAGCAGTCGTGACTAAAACAAGTGGTGTCAACACATATGGGATGAACAAGATTGGGTTCAAGACAACGGGTAACCCAAACATCACTGGTTCATTGATCATGAACACACCTGGTGCAACGGATAGTTTTGCGACAGTCATATACGCTTTATGATGACGAGCAACTAAAAAGATCGCAATCAGAAGACCTAGTGTCGCGCCTGTTCCGCCGATGTTCACGAAAGAATCAAAGAATGGTTTGTTGACGATATAAGGCAAATCTGTTCCTGCTTCTAATGCTCGTGCGTTTGCTTCGATCGCTGGCACATTGATCGTTTGCATGAACGGGTCGATGATGTTGGCACCATGCAAACCAAAGAACCATAAGAATGCAGAGATAAAACCTAATAGCAAAGCAGCTGGGTAAGAGTTTGCCAAGCCCATGAATGGTTGTTGCACCAATTCATAGAAAGACAATACGATACTTGTCACACCAAATGCTTGGAAAATTGCTGTAAACAAAGCAAAGATCGATACGGTGATCATTGCTGGGAATAACGCAGCAAATGAACGTGATACTGCTGGTGGTACGCCATCAGGCATGTTGATGACTAAGCGTGGGTTGCCAGCTAGACGACGGAAGATCTCAGTAGAAATGATCGATACGATTAATGCTAAAAATAATCCTTGAGAACCAAGTCCGGCAGCTGTTAACAAACCATCTGGGCCTGTCGCCATTGCACCTAATGCGAAGAAACTTGCAACTGAGATCGCCCCAGCACCTAATGCGTCTTGATTGTAGCTTTTAGCTAAATTATACGCGACTGTGAAAGCGATTAACAGACCAAGTATTGAAAAAGTACCTGCTGACAAGTTGTTCCCAAAGGCTTGCCATGTCCCTTCACCAAAAATGCCATTCATAAAATCAATATAGGCAGGAATTGGTAAGTTGTTGATCAATACCCCAAAAGAGCCTAAGATCATCAACGGCATCGTTACGATAAATCCGTCACGAATGGCCACTAGATGTCTTTGAGAGCCTATTTTAGAAGCGATCGGAATAAAGTGCTTCTCCATAAATCCAATAAATTTATCCATTGTTTTTTCTCCTTTCAAACCCTAAACAAAATAATGAAACCGATTTCTACTAAAGAATACCACGAGAACGTTTCCATGTCTAGTCTTTTATTTATCAAAACTGCGCTTTTGTTTAACCCAGCTTATCATTTGCAAAAACAGGTGGTTTTTTAATAGAGAATGCCCTTCGGAACAAGACAGAAAAATCCGCGATTTTACACAAAAAAAGCAATGCTGATTCCTACAGCATTGCTTTTTTCATTGTTATTAAAAGCCGTTATTATCTGAAACTTCTTTAAACCAACGACCTGATTTTTTCACCGTTCGTTTAGCATCATTTGCTAAGTCAACGGAGATAAATCCGTAACGGTTCTTGTAAGCATTGGTCCAGGACCAGTTGTCCATGCAGGTCCACATATGGTAGCCAACACAATTGGTTCCTTCTTGGATCGCTTGGTGGACGTACTTCAAGTGGTCAGAGACAAATTCGATGCGGTAATCATCTTCGATCACGCCATCAGCATTGACGAAACGTTCTTCTCCTTCGACACCCATGCCATTTTCAGAAATGTAGCACTTGATATTGCCATAGTTTTCTCGCGTGTTCGTCAAAATATCATAGATCCCTTTTTCATAGATTTCCCATCCACGATACGGGTTCATTTTCTTGTTCGGCATATCATAGTTATCAAAGTAATCATCAGGCATTGGACTTTTCGCTTCATCGATCGGTGATTCTTTCTTCATGATACGACGAGGTTGGTAATAATTGATCCCCAACAAGTCGATCGTATTTTCGCGAATCGTTTGTAAATCATCGACTTCCATCGCTGGTACCATATCCAATTCCTTGACGATGGTCACTAATTCTTCTGGGAACGTGCCTTTGACCGCAGGGTCTAAGAAAGAACGATTAAAGAAGGCATCCGCGATTTGCGCTGCTTTGACATCCTCTGGATCGTTCTCATCTCTTGGATAGCTTGGCGTCAAGTTCAAGATGATGCCGATCTCCCCATCAAGGTTCATCTCATGATAGACTTTGATGGCTTTAGCACTCGCCAACGTTTCGTGGAACCCAACTTGGACTGCATGTTTCATGTTGATCTCATTCGGATAATGGAATTGGTAAAGATAGCCGCCTTCAACAGGGACGATCGGTTCATTATGAGTGAACCATTTCTTGACACGATCACCAAATAACGTAAAGCAGGTTTGCGCAAACGCAACATAGGCATCCACGGTCTCTCGGTTCAACCAGCCGCCTTTTTCTTGCAGCGCCATTGGCATATCGAAGTGGTATAAATTCATGAAAGGTTCGATCCCGTTGGCGATCAACTCATCAATGTAGGCATTGTAAAAATCAACGGCTTTTTGATTGACTTCTCCTTTGCCTTGCGGGAAGAGACGACTCCATTGGATCGACGTCCGAAACGTCGTATGGCCGGTTTCTTTCATGAGTTGAATATCTTCTTGATAGCGTGTATAGACTTGCGAGGTTTTTTCAGGACCTACCTCATTGAAAAATTTCTCTGGTTCCTGCTGATACCAGTAATCCCAGATGCTTGCCCCTTTGCCATCACCTTCAAATACACCTTCTGTTTGTGGGCCACTAGCGGCTGACCCCCACCAAAAGCCTGCTGGAAATTGATAATCCATCTTCATTCACTCCTCATTTTTTCTTTGCTGCCCTAATCATAAAGGAAGCAGTTACAAAAATCAATCTTTTTCAAAATAAATGTATAGACATTTAAAATAAAACATGATACATTATCAATGTAATCGATTGCAAAAAGAAATTTAAGGAGTGAACTAATAATGAATGGTTTTATGGACAAGTTATCTGAAAAGATTTTGCCCTTGGCGAATGCCTTAGGACAAAATCGCTATCTGACCGTCTTGCGGGACGCATTTATGCTTTCGTTCCCAATCACTATGTTTGGATCGATCGTGGTCGTTTTAAACAACCTGCCCTTCTTCAGTGATGCCACTAAAGGAACATTAGGAACGCTGTTTGGCAATGGGCAAAATGCAACAATGAGTATCATGACTGTTTTCGTTACTTTCGGTATCGGCTATTATTTATCAAAATCATATGATGTGGAAGGGATTTTTGGCGGCGCCGTTTCTTTTGCCAGCTTTTTGATCTTAACTCCTTTCTTTATGACTACTGAATCTGGCGAAACGATCTCCGGCGTGCTGTCTCTTGATCGTCTTGGCGCAAAAGGGATGTTTATCGGGATGATCGCAGCATTTTTAGCAGCTGAAATCTATTGCCGCATCACAAAACGCGGCTGGCAGATCAAAATGCCTGATGGGGTGCCACCAGCAGTTTCTAAATCTTTTGCCGCTTTGATTCCAGCAATTATCACCTTAACGGTATTTTTAGTGATCAATGCCATCATGACGGGTGTCTTCAATGCCAACTTGCATGACTTGGTTTATGAATTGATCCAAAAACCATTGACTGGACTAGGCAGCAGCTTGCCAGCAACTCTATTGGCTTTGTTCTTTGTCCAATTCCTTTGGTTCTTCGGTCTACATGGTCAAATCATCGTCAACTCTGTGATGGACCCGATTTGGAATACATTAATGTTAGACAACTTAGAAGCGTATCAAAATGGGGATGCACTGCCGCATATCGTCACAAAACCATTTATGGAAACCTTCACCGTTGGATTAGGCGGTTCTGGTATGACGTTAGCAGTTGTTATCTTGATGGCTTTTGTATTGAAGAAAAAACAATACCGCGATGTTGGTCGTTTGGCTTTAGCACCAGGGATCTTTAACGTCAACGAACCAGCAATCTTCGGTATGCCGATCGTCTTGAATGCGACGATCCTGATTCCTTGGGTCGTGGCACCTCTTGTGGTAACGACCTTCAACTACTTAGTGATGGCGGCTGGACTTGTTCCTGCACCAACTGGTGTTTCTGTTCCTTGGACCGTTCCAGTGGTCTTCAGTGGTGTCTTAGCAACCAACTCTTGGTTAGGTGGTTTGCTGCAAGTCATTGACGTGGTGATCGTCGGCTTAATCTGGTATCCATTCTTACGTGTTTTAGATCGTCAAGCAGAACCATCGATCGATTAAGCGCAACGGCTGGCTGAATTTTTTCAGTCAGCCGTTCTTTTTATAAAAAAACCAAGGTTTGATTGTCGAAACCGCTTTTTTCAGCTATACTTCTTGCGAGGTGATCAGATGCCAAAATACCAAGAAATTGCCAATATTTTACGCACACGTATCAAAAACAAAACGTATCCGCCTGACAGCTTACTGCCGAATCAAACTGATTTAGTCGAAGAATTCGGAGTCAGCCGGATGACCGTCAAAAAAGCCATCGGTATTTTAGCCATGGAAGGACTGGTTTATTCTCAGCGGGGCGCTGGAACAAAAATATTGAACCACCCATTCTTAAAAAAAGACACCACTGCTTTAACGGTCTATGAAGGCTTGTCAACAGAAATGGGCAAAGCTGGCCGCAAGCTAGTCAGTCAGGTCATCGATTTTCAAGTCGAATTTCCTGACCAAACGATCCAAGAAAAGTTGATGTTGACGGAAGAACAGCCGATCTATAGTATTGTCCGCTTGCGGATTCTTGAAGACCAGCCGTTTATTTTAGAATATACCTATATGCCGGTCCATTTGGTGCCCAATTTAACTCGTGGCCATTTAGAAAGTTCTATCTATCGTTATGTCAAAGAGGAACTAGGGGTCCAGTTTGCTGGGGCCTACCGCACCATCGCCGCTGATAAAAGTACCGCGTACGATCAACAGTATTTGGACTGTAAAGCCGATGATCCGGTCTTAGAGATCGAACAGATCGTCTATCAGAAAAATGGCTCACCTATCGAATTTTCCCGTAGTCGCAACCGTTATGACGTGCGGGCCTACTCTTATTTAGATGTCCAGCACTAAAAAGACCTATCCACGGTTTTCTTCCATCAGAAACCGTGGGCAGGTCTTTTTGTTGGTGCATTCGTTGCTTCGTTTATTTTTTTGCTGAGGGTTGGAATCGTTTCAGCCGCAAGGCATTTAATAAAACGGATACCGAGCTGAAGCTCATGGCCGCCCCGGCGATCATTGGATTGAGCAAGGGGCCGCCGAAAAGATGCAACACACCCATTGCGACAGGAATGCCTAAGACGTTATAAGCAAAAGCCCAGAAAAGATTTTCTTTGATGTTTTTGATGGTTGCCCGACTTAACTCGATCGCTGATGGGACGTCCATCAGATCGCTGCGCATCAGTACGATGTCTGCCGATTCGATGGCGACATCGGTACCAGAGCCAATCGCGATCCCTACATCGGCTTGGGCTAACGCCGGCGCATCATTGATCCCGTCACCTACCATCGCAACCTTTTGGCCTTTGGCTTGCAGGCCGGCTACTTTGGCGGCTTTATCTTCTGGCAAGACGTCACTGATTACTTCATCGATACCGACTTGTTTGGCGATGGCTTGGGCTGTCCGAGCATTGTCGCCCGTGATCATTGCTACGTACAAGCCCATTTGATGCAACCGCTCAATGGCTTTTCGACTGCTTTCTTTGATAGTATCTGCCACAGCGATGATCCCGATCGCTTCGCCGTCTTTGGCAACATACATCGGTGTTTTCCCTTCGTGAGCCAATTGTTGGGCTTGCTCGATCAGGCCATCGATGGCAACGTTTTGTTTTTCCAGCCATTTCTGGTTGCCTAATAGGACTGGACTGCCAGCAATCGTGCCTTGAATCCCATGCCCCGGAATCGCTTCAAACCCGTCAACTTCTTGCAGGGCGAGGGCTTGCTTGCGGGCTTCGATCACAATGGCTTCGCCTAATGGATGTTCTGAGCCTTTTTCAACAGAAGCCGCCAGTTGCAGCAATTCCGTCGGCGTGTGGTTGCCGGCAGGCAGGAGATCGGTTACGACTGGTTTGCCTTCTGTGATCGTGCCGGTTTTATCAAAGACGATTGTCGTCACGTTTCTAGCTGTTTCTAACGCATCGCCGCTTTTGATCAAGACGCCATTTTCTGCCCCTTTGCCCGCACCCACCATGATGGCGGTCGGTGTCGCTAATCCTAAAGCACACGGACAAGCAATCACTAATACAGAGATCGTAATGGTCAATGAGAAGATCCAGGTTTCTTGTCCTAAGAAAAACCAGGCAAGTCCTGCAAAAACCGCCAAGACCATGACGATCGGGACAAACACACCCGAAACTTTATCTGCCATGCGGGCAATCGGCGCTTTGGAGCCTTGGGCATTTTCTACTAACTGAATGATTTGCGCCAACGTTGAATCTTCTCCCACATTGGTGGCTTCGTATTGAAACGAGCCATTTTTGTTGATACTGGCGCCGATCACCCGATCACCGACTTGTTTTTCGATAGGTAAGCTTTCTCCGGTGATCATTGATTCATCGATGGCAGAGCGTCCTTGGGTAACGATCCCATCCACAGGAATCTTTTCACCAGGTCGTACGACTAAGATATCGCCGGCTGCGACTTCTTCAATACCCACTTCGACTTCTTCGGCTTGATTCCCGCTTCCGCGAAGCACACGGGCTTTTTTCGGTGCGAGATCCAACAACTTCTTGATGGCTTCGGAGGTTTTGCCCTTCGAGACCGACTCAAGGTATTTTCCTAAGGTCACTAATGCCAAAATAACGGCGGCCGTTTCATAGTACAAGTGCATCGCATAGTGGGTCGTGCCCAGGTAGACCATCACGGTTCCATAAATACTATAAAAGAAGGCAGCACTGGTTCCCAATGCGACGAGGGAATCCATGTTAGGATGGCCTTTCCAAAGCGCTTTGAAACCAGCAATGTAAAAGGCGCGACCGAGGACCATCACCGGTAAGACTAAAATCAATTGAGTGGTAACGAAATTGACTGGATAGGCCATTGGATCTAAAAAGCCAGGGATCGGCAAACCGATCATTTCCCCCATCGTCAAATAGAACAAGGGGATCGTAAAGAGCGCCGAAAGCCAAAACCGTTGCCATAAAGCACGAATCTCTGCCTGTTTTGAATCCGCCTTGTCGGCAGAAGCGGTCGGCAGCTGTGCGTCATAGCCCGCCTCTTTCACGGCAGCTGCGATCTTCGCGGCGGACACTTGGTCTTGTTGATAGCTGACCGTCAGTTTTTCTGTCGCCAGATTGACGGAGGCTTGCTCCACACCCGCTAATTTTTGGACAGCTTTTTCTACTGTTTGGGCACAAGACGCACAGGTCATGCCCGAGATGGCAAAGGTCTCTTGTCTTTGAGAGCCGATCAGTTGATAGCCCGCTGCTTTGATGGCCGCAGCGAGTGTTTCTTCGGTGAGCTGCTGCTCATCATAACGAATATGTAATTTTTCAGTAGCCAAATTGACAGCTGCTTGGTCGACCCCCGCCAGCTTGCTGACTGTTTTTTCGACTGTCTGGGAACAAGACGCACAGGTCATCCCTTTTACCCCATAATTCTTTTCGATCATTGTTTCCTTCCTCCTTGCTTGCTATGCAAACCCATTCACCTTTTATGTTTACAGTTGTAATCTTCTTCTACTTTACAATTATCGTTTACACTTGTCAACGATAATACTCAAAAAAAGGACGTTCTCCTTTGAAGCGGCCCAAAAAGCGAAACTTTTGGTCTACCTTTGGGCGGTCGCTACAGGTGGAACGTACTTTTTCTAAGAAACGATCACTGCCGTTGCAGGGGTCGTTTCGCTTATTCAGGTATTGGCTTTAGGAGGCTAGCACTCTTGCCCGTTGGTTTTGATCAGCTCTTGATACCAGTAGAAGCTGTCTTTCTTGTAGCGTGCCAGTGACCCTTCTTGGGTTTCATCTTGGTCGACGTATACAAAGCCATAGCGTTTTTGGTAGCCGTTCAACCAGCTTAGCAAATCAGTGAAGGACCAGGTGCAATAGCCAAGAACTTCCGCGCCGTCGCTGATCGCTTCTTTGATGGCATGGACATGCCCTGCTAAATAATCGATGCGGTATTGGTCATGGATTTGGTGATCGTCTGTTAGTTTATCGTATTCACCAAGTCCGTTTTCCGTAATGATCACAGGCACCCGATAACGGCTAGTGATTCGGCGTAAAGCGATCCGCAGCCCTTGAGGATCGATCTCCCAATCCCAATTCGTCCGTTCCACAAATGGATTTTCAGCTTTTTTGAACATTCCTGGTGTCCCGGTTTCTTCGGAGCTACCTTTTTTCCCAGTGGTGTTCATTTTACCGGCACCGACACCATCTAATGGATTGTAGGCATTCGTTGCTGTTTGGTAATAGTTGATCCCTAAGAAATCTGGTTTTGCTGAACGCAGCAAGTCCATGTCTCCTGGTTCGATCGTAGGCGCGATCCCTTGCTCGTTCAAGTAATTCATTGCGGCAATCGGGTATTCGCCCCAAAGATAGACATCTAACCAATAGTGCGCCATCAAGTCTTCGGCATTTTCAGCTGCCAAAATATTTTTCGGGTCGCTGTTGATTGGGTAGTTTGGTGAGTAGGCGAAACTTGGTCCGATTTTCCCTGGGATTTCCATCTCGTGGAACTTGTTGATCACCGAAGCATTCGCCAAGTTAGCGATATGATTGACTTCATACATCCGTTTAGGATCGGTCACTCCTGGTGGATGGGCAGCCAAAAGATAGCCTAAAGAAGTAAAGATATTTTGTTCATTCAAGCTGACCCAATAGTGAACTTTGCCGCGAAAGGCTTCAAATAATACGGCCGCATAGTTGGTGAAATCTTCAATGATTTTGCGAGATTCCCAGCCGCCGTATTCTTCTTGCAACGTACGTGGCAGATCCCAATGGTACAAGGTCACCATCGGTTCAATCCCTGCTTTAATCAGCTCATCGATCAATGCTAAATAAAAGTCTAACCCTGCTTGATTGACTTCTCCTCGTCCTTCTGGAAAAATCCGTGTCCATGCAATGGAAAAACGATAGGTTTTCAATCCTTGTTCTTTCATCAAGGCAACATCTTCTTTGAAGCGGTGGTAATGGTCGACCGCGACATCTCCGTTCGTTGCTTTAAAGGTTTTGCCTGGAATGCGGACAAAATCGTCCCAAACTGAAGCGCCTTTGCCATCTTCTTGCCATGCGCCCTCTACTTGATAGGCTGCTGATGCTGAACCCCATAAGAAATCGTTGGGGAATTCTTTTAGTTGTTTATGATCCAATTGTTTCCCTTCTTTCTGTTTGATGATACCCCTTTCTTAAGTATACCGATAATTGCCTGATTTGTCATAAGAAGATTTTGTACCTGTGCCAAGAAAGCCGATGGCACACAAAAAACATCCGTACAAGCAGTGGGTTACTCCTTGTACGGATGCGGACTAGTTATGGATCATGCGTCAAATTGTGCCTGATAGAGTGCGGCATAACGCCCCTCTTTGGCTACTAACTCTTCGTGGGTCCCTTGCTCTACGATATTGCCCTGTTCCACCACGAGGATCGTGTCGGCATGTCGAATCGTGGACAAGCGATGGGCGATCACAAAGGAGGTTTTGCCTTTCATCAATTTGGTCATCGCTGCTTGGATCAGCAGCTCCGTTTGCGTGTCGACATTTGATGTGGCTTCATCAAGAATCAGCAGATCGGCATCTAACAGCATTGCTCGCGCAATCGTCAATAGTTGTTTTTGCCCTTGTGAAATACCGGTCCCGTCTTCAGAAATCAAAGTATCATAGCCTTTTGGCAGGCTCATAATAAAGTCATGGATATGGGCGGCTTGTGCAGCAGCTTGGACTTCTGCCATCGTCGCATTCGCCTTGCCGTAGGCCAAATTTTCAAAAATCGTTCCCGTGAACAGCCACGTGTCTTGCAGCACCATTGCATAGCTTTGCCGTAGGCTGCGGCGTGTCGCTTGGCGGATATTTTTACCGTCTAACCAAATCGCTCCTTGGTCAGGGTCATAAAACCGCATCAAGAGGTTCACGATGGTGGTTTTCCCGGCTCCGGTCGGTCCGACGATCGCGACCAAGCTGCCAGCCGGTACTTCCAACGAAAGGTCTTTGATGATGGGCTGCTGTGCTTGATAGCCGAAGGTCACGTGGTCAAAGGCGACATCACCAGACACCTCATGGTATTCGTAGGCTCCAGGAACATCAGAAACTTCCGGTTCTTCATCCAGCAAACGGAAGATCCGTTCTGCCGCCGCCAATGCCGATTGCAAATCGCTGAAGATGTTGGCTAACTCATTGATTGGTCCTGAGAATTTTCTGGAGTAAAGAACAAAGGAAGAAACATTCCCTAATGTCAGATGACCGAACAAAAACAGCAAGGCGCCAAACATACTGATCAAGGACAATGACAGATTGTTGATAAAGTTGATGGAAGGACCAGTCATACTGCCGTAGTACTCGGCATTGTAATAGGCATCCACCGCTTCTTGGTTTTTTCGTCAAAACGGCTGATGATCGCTTCTTCTTGGTTATACAGCTTGATCGTTTGCTGACCAGAAATAATCTCTTCCACAAAGCCGTTCAGTTCGCCTAATTTGCGAGAACGACGGCGAAACAATGGTTGAAATTTGCTCATCAAAAAGCGGGTCAAAAAGATCGAAGCGGGAACCGTTACGACAAAAATCAGCACCAGCAGCGGCGAAATCAAAACCATCATCACAAACGAACCAATGATCGTCACAAGACTGCTGAGGACTTGAATGGCATCGCTGGCCAATGACGTATTGATGGTATCGACATCATAACTGATGCGGCTGATGATATCCCCAGTGGCGACTCGGTCAAAATACCCAACCGGCAGTTCGGTGATTTTATCAAAAATCGCCTTGCGCATCGCTGCCAACACCCGCTGACTCAAGCGGATCATCATGAGCGAAATCAGATAACTAAGAAGGGAAGACGCAAGATAAAACAGCAGCATCAGCCCACAATAAAAGAAGACTCGGTCAAAAATGACCTTGCCGGGACCCGGTTGAATGGCATCAATGGCGTACCCGGAAAGCAACGGTCCCACCAAGGCGAAGATGTTGCTGACCATCATTAAAATAGCGGCTGCCAACAGGAGTCCTTTGTACTCGTAGAGATAGCTCCACAAACGGCGGAGTGTTTTCTTGCTATCCTGCGGTTTTTCCGTTTTTTTCTTCGGCATCATAGGCACCTCCTGTCTGACCTTGATAAATGGCTTGGTAGATCGCATTATCTGCTAGTAATTCTTGGTGACTGCCAAAACCGTTCATTTGACCATTTTCCAGTACCAAAATTTTGTCGGCATGCTGGATCGAACTGATCCGCTGCGCGATCAAGATCGTCGTCGTCTGTTGAAACTGCTGTTTCAGGACCTTGCGCAACTGAGCGTCGGTCCGATAATCTAGCGCACTGGCGGAGTCATCCAAAATCAAAATTTCCGGATCCCCCGCCAATGCCCGCGATAACAAGACCCGCTGCTTTTGACCGCCGCTTAAATTGCTGCCTTTGGCATGCAGTGGATGGGCTAAGCGCTTGGGCAGTTGATTGATAAACTCCTTGGCTTGGGCGCGAGCCGCCGCTTCTTCGATCTGCTCTTTGGAAAACCGCCGGCCAAAGGCGATATTTTCTTCAATCGTTTCCGCAAAAAGCACGTCTTTTTGTAAGGCGACACCGAATAACTGATGCAATTCCGTCGGATCGATGGAGCGAATGTCGCGACCAGCGATGAGGATCATACCCTTCGTTGGGTCATAGAGCCGCAGCAGTAATTTGACGATCGTTGATTTTCCGCTACCAGTCGCACCGATGATCCCTAAGGTTTCTCCCGGCTGCAAGGAGAAATCGATGTCTTTCAGCACCCGGCTACCGTTAGGATAAGTGAAGGAAACTTTTTCAAAAACGATATGCGCCGACTCTTCTTTGACAGGCGCCTCAATGACTTGCATATTTTGCGGCAGGCGCAAGACGGATTGGATCCGATCGGCAGAAGCCAGCCCCTTCGACACGATTACAAAGATGCGAGTGATACTGAGCATGGCATTCAAAATGATCGTAAAATAGGTCAAAAAGGCAATGATGACCCCTGGTTGGGTCAACCCTTGATTGATGCGAAAGGCACTGACGACGATCACCAATGTCAACCCGATATTCAAAAATAGGTCCATCAGAGGTGGTGTCGCAGCCATGGTTCGATTAGCAGTGGTTTCCGCAGCTACTACGTCTTGATTGACGTGGTCAAAGCGCTTTTTCTCGTAATCTGCTTTAGACAAGGCCTTGATCACCCGAGCCCCAGTTACATTTTCTCGGACAGTCCGCACCAACACATCCACTTGCTTTTGCAATGAGGCAAACAAGGGGATCCCCCGTTTTGAGATCGTGACTGCCGCCACTAAAGTGAAGGGCAAGACGCCTACTAAGACCAGTGTCAAAACGGGATCTAATGTAGCAGTGATCATGATTCCCCCTAATAACAGAATCGGGGCACGAATCCCCATCCGCTGGATCATCCCTACCGTTTGATGGATGTTGTAAGTGTCTGTCGTCAAGCGAGACACCAAGGAAGGAATCCCGACTTCTTCGACTTGCGGAATCGACAGATAGGAAACTTTTTCAAATAAATCATGGCGAATACTACCGGTGGTATCGCGAGCAACACTAGAGGCCATCCGATTGGCGATGATATTGGTGACAACTGCGATGATGGAGCAGACCACCATCGCCCCGCCCCAAGCAAAAATCGCTGATACTTGCTTCGTGGGAATCACAGAATCAATGATATACGCCAAAATCCAAGGCAATAGCAAGTCCATCAATGACCCGAAGAATTTGATGCTGACGCCAAGGGAAATGCGGCCGATATAGGGTTTTAAATATTGAGTCAAAAGATTCATTCCATCGCCTCAACTTTCGCTAAAAGCCGTTGGGAATTTTCTTTGACGATTTCCAGATCAGCGATCAACTGCTGCTGTTGGGCAGCAGAAAAACCTGCTACGACTTGTTCATTCCAGCTTTGAAGCAGCTGTTGGATCTTTGGTTGGACAACAAGTGCTTTTTCGGTTGGATAAACCAGTAATTGTCGTTTGTCGGTGGGACTGCTGGTTCTAGTGACAAATCCTCGTTCTTCTAAGATCGCTAGTTGACGGGCAACATTGCTTTTATTAACAAAAATCTTCTTGGCTAAGGCTTCTTGACTGATCCCCGGTTGACGGCAAATGTTTAAGATATAGGTATGATGCATCCCACCTAAACCAAATTTTTTCAGTTCTTTTTCCCGATAAAGGGTGGCGAGACGGGCAATATGATTGATTGAGCGGATAATGGCTTCCATGAGCACTCCTGCCTTTCTTGGTTCTTCAAAGTGTCTTATCTATTATAAGGAATAATCGTTGCGCACGCAACGATTATTGTTTCTCTCGGAAAAAAATAGGTACACTGTTGCTGATCAACAAAAAAAGAACTTCAGCCCTCTCGCTGAAGTTCTTTTCTGATTCATTTTATTCAGATTCTTTCAATAAAGCTTGTACGACCTTACGACGACGATACAGCTGTCTTGTTTTCCAGCTGATAAAGCCGATGAGTAAAGCGATCCAAGAAATGATCGTCAGCCATAAAGCTCCGTCGAAAAACCAAGGTGCGTCATAGTCAACGACTAAGACATTCTCCCCTGCTTGCTGTTGGACAGAAACGGCACCAATGGCACTCAAAGAGACATCTTTCTCAGTTAGTGGCTGCTGATTGAGGGTCAATTCAGTATAGCGGTAATTGATGATCGGTAACGCCTTCCACGCCTCTTGATCACCTTGCCAACGTAAAGTAAGTTTCCCGTTTTCTACGGTTTTTGCCACGGTATCATTTTTTTCAATGATTTCTTCCCCGTACAAATTGTACTTGTTCTTCTTGGTCTCTTGATAGAGGGGCAGATAATCTGGGGTAGAACGTTGATACAGCGCTAATGCTAAGGACTTGTCTTTACTAAAATAGGCTTCCTTCAATTGCGCTTCAGATTCCGCCGAGAGATAGGTGTGGTTTCGCAGTGAAACTGCCGCTTCATCGGAGTGCCAGTCCTGCATTTTGACCGTGTTTTGGATCAGGATTTGACCAACACTCAAAACTAAAACGAGGACGAACCAACGCGGATTTGCCAATGGCTTGCCCCGATAATAAGGAACCAGCAGGCACAAACCGACTAAGATCAAAATCGTGGCAGGAACAAAGAACCGAAAAGGGAATTGTAGTAAATTGATCACACCATTGTCCAGACTGCCTAGCCATTGCCAAGGAATAGCGTTCGATGATAAAACGAAAAAGACCGCTGCAGCTGCTGTCATTAATTTGAAGCCGCCGGATAGACGAGGCCATACACGAATCGCACCGCAAAAGAACAAGGCACATAAGATTGGCAGCAGGTACGGAGTCGTCCACCAATAGCTGCTGGTTCCAGTAATGGTATTGTTCTGCATGTTGCGATTCACAAAAGGCGCGATCAACGTGTTACTCGTATAGAGATCCAACATCCCTAACCAAATATTGGCGGTCAGCAGCAAGAAAATCCCGATCGCTCCTGCTAAGCGCAGCACCAATTGTCGTTTTTCTTCGCCGGAAGTTCCAACAAAAAAGGCGCGTAAGAAAAAGGGCACATATAAGAGCACTAACAAGATGCTTGAAAACACATGGATTTGAAATAAGACCGCCACGGAAACCCCTACCGCAAAAGGCCGCAACCGTTTATGTTCCCCTAGTGCGATCAGTGGAATCAGACACAGCGGTAACACGGCTGCTCCCCAAGCAGAAAAGCCCTGCCGCTCAATCCAATACTGGACAGAATAGGTCGCCATAAACAGGATGCTCATCCCCACTGACAGCCAGCCATTGACTCGTAGTTTCTTTAATAAGCCAAACATCGAAAACCCTGCTAGCAGATAGAGCAGCCCATTGGCGAGCAGTTGGTAGGAAAACCACGAAGGACTCAGCAAGACCAGCAGACCTTGGAAATAGGCAAAAAAGGGACCGTATAATGCATTGACGATACGAGCAGATTGCTGAAACCCGTAGATAGAAAGAAAATATTGAAAATTGCCCTCTTTGATCTGCTGGCTGGTCTCATAAAAACGATTGAAGTGAAAGACCACATCAGAGCCCAAAATCATGCCTTGGCCTAAGATCTGCGGTAATAAAAAAACACCACTCATTGCAATCAGAATCACCACTTGCCAGAAAAGCGGCTTTTGTACTATTTTTTGTTTCAAAAAAAAACCTCCTTGCACCTTTTCGGTACGCTCATAAAAAGAGTACCAGATAGGGACGAGGAGGGGAAAAAGAAAGCTTAGTGAAAAGGGATACATGGTAAAAATTTAACCAATTACTAAACTTTTCTAGGTTTTAGGTGGTCGTTTCTTTGCTTTTTCTCAAATTTATTGGGTGATCGTTTGCCAGCTTTCCAGTAGTTCGCTTAAAAGCGGGACGACCGTTTCTGCAGGGGCTGCCTCTTTTTGGACATTGGCACTGACTAGCTGATCGTACATATAGCCATACAGCTGATCGAGATCTTCAGCAATAGCGCCGCCTTGCTCACGGTCTAAAGAGACCCGTAATTCCAATAAAATATTCTGCGCCTTGACAAATTGCTGATGGGCTTGGCTCAACTCTTCTTTTTCCAATGCGATCACTGCTAATTTGATGTTTTTGATGGCTGCTTGCAACAGCATTTCAATCAGTTTGTTGGGGGAGGCACTCATTACTTGGTTCTGCAGATAGTTGTTTTGCATTTTTTGATAATTCATCTTTTTTTCCTCACTATAAATCAAATTCGACGAAGGCGGCACTGTCTTCTTGCTGCAAATACGTTTTGACAAGATTGTTTTTGCGGTTCAAACGCCCCAATTCTTGTTTGATCTCTTGCTGCTGGGCTTTGACCTGGTCTAGGAACGCTTGATACGCTTGGATCACTTGTTGCGCCAATGCACTGGTTTGTGGACTATGGCTCTGTTCTTCTGCTTGCATGGCTGCTATGACCGCTGCATTGGCTGCCATCAAACGACTGGCTTCTTCGCTGTCGCCGCGCCATTGGGCAAAACCAGTTAAAATCTGATTCAAACGTTCATCTAATGATACGTGTGGCTCCATAGGTTGTTTCCTTTCTTGTTGACGAGGGTTTCTTATGCGAATGAAAAAGTGACTGCTTTAATCGGCTATCCTGCCTAGTTTGACGTATTGGCAAACTGATTGCTTAGGTAACTCAGCTGATTTTCAGCCTCCATCATCACGGAGTCTAATTTGGTAAACATTGTGATGTAACGCTCTTTTTTCATTGCTAAAATATCATCAAACCGTGTAATCTGTTTGTTCAAATCCTTGATGGTACTGTCATAGGTCGCAGATTTGGTGGCAATGATCCCTTTATTGGCTGAAGTATTGACGACATAGCTGTTGGCTAATTCTTTTAGCGCTAATGTATAGCCGGTCTCTTTCGTACTCGCAGTGCCATCGGCTTCTTTGGTTTTCGTACTTGTATAAAAGAAGGACTTCACAGCAGCGGGATCTTCCGCTAGGGCTTCTTTTAACTTGGTCGTATCCAGTCCCAATGTACCATCATTATCGACGGTGGAGATGCCTAGCTTATTAGCAGTCAGCTTTGATCCGCTGACGGCTGGAATGGTGATCAAATTTCGCAATTGAGTCTGTAGACGGGTCAACGCACTGTCTCCCACCAAGGTCCCCGTCTTGTTGTTTTCACTACTAGGATCTCCCACGGTCAAATTATCGCCGATAAAACTCATCAAGCTATTGTATTGATCCACTAATCCTTGTACTGCATCAACGACTTTCGAAGTATCATTGGCTAAAGAAAGCGTCACATGCTCCTCGCTTTTTTTCGCTAACGTCAGAGTGACACCATCGATAACATCCGTCACACTATTGCTGTCGCGGGTGATCTCCATGCCGTCTAGTTCAAAAATAGCCGGTTGGCCTTGCGTCGTAGCCGCAGTTGAACCGATCCCTAATCCTTCGGCGGCATTGCCGTCGATCAAGAAGTTTTTGTCGCCCATTTTGGTATTCGTTAAAATCAAACGGTTATCCACGATGCTCGCTGCAACGAAGGTCGTCTTGCTTTGGCCATTGATCTTAGCTGCCACATCTTTTAAGCTGTCTTCGGCAGTGATCTCGATCGAAGCGGTGATCGGTTTGCCATCTTCATCGACTTCCGAACTGGTCAATGAGAGCTGACCACTGACATTTAGGGCCGTTTTGCTGCTTTGAGCTACTTGACTCCCCGTCACCTTCGTGGCTGTTGCTAGTTGGTTGACTTTTAGATCATAGGTGCCTTCTGGGGCTTCCGTTGTTCCTGCAATTGAAGCGATACTACTATTGGTGGTCGTCGCTTTTTTTGTTTGATAAGCATCATCTTTTTGTAACGCATCGACTTTTGACAAAAAGTTAGTCAAGCGAGTGCTGATATCACTCCATGCCGTTTTTTGTGCTTTAAGCGACGTGATTTTATTCTCAGCACGGGTCTTATTGATCGCATCTGCCGCCAATAATTTTTCAATATCTTCTGAAGTCACGCCAGAATAACTCCCTAGCGTTGTACTGATTCCTGAACTGCTGGTTACACTTGCCATAGTTTCATCCCTTTCGATCGACCGCAATGCCCATGTCATCCCATATTTTTCCAATCACATCTAGCATGTTGGCTGGTGGGATCTCTTTGATCACTTCGTTGGTCTGCATATCCACTAAACGTACCATCGTACGCCCTGTGCGCTCATGTACTTCATAAGCCAATTTCATATCTTTGCCAAGTAGTCGCTGATTCACTTCCTCCACGGAGGCTACGATCTTGTGCTGATCGGCTACTGAAAAATAGTGGATCGGCGGTTCAGTGACCACTGTCCGTTCCTTTTTCTCCGCCAGTTTCCCCTCTTGGTGTTGCGGCTGAAGGTTGGCGGTCTCTTGATCTAGGGATTCGATCGGACGTGCTTTAGCGACCGACGCAACGGCTTCGATCGGGTGTATTCCTGACATTGGCTGAATATCCATCAGAGCTTCCTCATTTCTAAGCGTTTTTGTGCTGCTATGTAAAACACAAGAACTGCGCTTCCCCTAGGCAGTCCTTGTGTCAGTGGTTCACTTGATCAAAAATTATCCTTGTAACAAGCTCAATACGCTGTTAGGCATTGAGTTTGCTTGTGCCAACATTGAAGTTGCTGCTTGAGAAAGGATGTTGCTCTTCGTAAAGCTCATCATTTCTTGGGCCATATCAACGTCACGGATACGTGAGTTTGCTTCAGATAGGTTTTCTTGTGTTGTACCTAAGTTGTTGATTGTGTGTTCTAGACGGTTTTGCGCCGCACCAAGATCCGCACGTTGTGCAGAAACTGCTTTGATCGCTTCATCGATTTTCGTGATTGGGTTGTTTTCAACGCTGACAGTTGCCGCTGCTGCTTTGCCTTCATCAGAAGCGGTAAATGTTGCTAAAGCATCATCGTATGTTTTTTGAGCTGTTGCTTTTGCTGTATCATCCGCAGCTGTGTCGATGGCTGTTTGTAATTCAGCAACTGTTTTACCAGCTGCCGCATCAACTGTGCCGTCCGCTGCATATTTTGTTGTAGCATCTGCTTTGAAGGCAGTCGCTACTGCTTTATCTTTTGCTGCAGCAACAGCTTTGGCATCGCTTGTGTCAATGGCTTGTGTTAAATCTAAGCCTTTTACTTTCAATGCAGATGAGCTCATGTTGTTGATTGAAACGCTCATTGTTTGGTTTGCGTTGGCACCGATTTGGAAAGTGAATGATTTCGCATCATCGCCTTCACCAGTTAACAAGCTTTTTGTATTGAATTCAGTGGTATTGCTGATACGGTCGATTTCATCAGACAATGCAGTGTATTCTTTGTTGATCGCACTGCGGTCGTCATCACTTAACGTACCGTTTGAACTTTGAACCGCAAGGTCACGCATACGGCCTAAGATGCTGTGGGTTTCATTTAATGCACCTTCTGCTGTTTGGATCAATGAGATACCATCTTGTGCATTGCTTTTTGCTTGTGACAAACCGCCGATTTGGCCTTTCATTTTTTCAGAAATTGCTAAGCCAGCTGCGTCGTCCCCAGCTTTGTTGATGCGTAAGCCTGAAGATAATTTAGACAAAGAATTGCTTTTAGAAGCATTTGCTGCCGTTAGGCGTGAGTAAGTATTCAATGCTGAAACGTTTGTATTGATTCTCATGTGTAGTTCCTCCTAATTTTTATTCGCTAAGGTTTCCCTCTGCTACTATTTATCGGAAGAAACCGTTCAGGGTTAAGCCTTTTTTCTAAAAAAAATAAAAAACTTTTGCTCCCGTCAAAGAACAAAAGTTTTTTGGGTTAATTTAAATAATCTAGAATGGACATCTGCATGATCTTTGTTCCCATTGCTAATGTTGAGCGGTAGGCAGTCATTTGATTTTGATATTCCATATACTTTTCCGCAATATCGACGTCTTGTTTGTTGGACAGTGTTTCGGTCAAGTTCAGCTTTTCCGTCTCATTTCGATCAGCTGCCGCCTCCAAGCGATTGTAGAGGGTACCGATCTGCGCCCGTACATTCACTACATTGGTGGCATGCTGGTCATGAGCGGTTAAAAGCTCGCCCCCTAAGGCATCTTTATCATCACTGCGCAACGCAGACAATAAATCATTGAAGTAAGTGCTTAAATTTTGGGGATCCGTAGCGGTGCCCGTCTCGTTCATCAGTCGATCACCGCTGGCTAACAGATCCACCGAAACCCCGTTTGCGATTTCTCGGGGCAAGTCTTCACTGGTGCCATTGTATTTGATACCGACGATGGCGTCATTTTCTTTGACGATCTCAAAAGGCGCCGTCGTCGTATTCGTTCCGCTAAATAAATAGCGGCCATCAAAATTGGTATTTAATGATTCAACGATGCCTTCGATCTCTTGCTCGATCTCTGAACGATTTGCCCCTAATTCCTCACTGCCAGCTGTCGCATTGGCAGAAGATTGAACCAACGAGCGAATCCGCAGCATCGAGGTACTGACGCTTTCTAAAGCAGAATCTTGGGCTTTTGTCCAAGAAATACTGTCTTTGATCGTATTATTGTAGGTTTTGTTTTGATTTAACGACACATTGAGATCCATGATTTTTGAAACCAGCAGTGGATTATCCGAGGACTTGCTGACTTCTTTCAAGCTCGATAGCTGATTCAACGTGGATTGGACTTTGGAGGCGTTGGTTCCTAGATTTCGTAAAAAATCATTGTAGGTGATTGAATTGGAAATACGCATGTTCTACACTCCTGTTCGATTGATCAATGTGTCTAACATTTCAGAAACGACCGATAATATGCGGGCATTGGCCTGAAATCCTTGTTGGAAACGAATCACATCTGACATTTCTTCATTTAATGAAACACCGGACACCGATTGATTTTTGTATTCTAGTTGATTCAGCAGCGACAATTGGGCACTGACCGTATTGTCGGCTTGCTGTTTTGAGATCCCGTTTTTGGTGACGATGCTGTTAAAATAACTGCTGAAACTCATGCCGGATGCTGCATTAGCAAACGTCAATGTCTCAGAATCAAAAGAAGCGATCGTCTTTTCTGACAACGGGAAATCCAATTTGGCACTGCTGAGTTTGGCCATTGCAGCAGCTCTTGAACCATCTCCTGCTGCATTGCTCGTTCCGCCGGTCACCAGACTTGGGTTATCTAACAGTGCTTGGCTGACCCGAATCATCGTCGCTGTGCCGGTATCATCTTGGCCGATCTCAAATAGTCCGCTTGTACGAGAAGCGCCGCCGGTAAAGACCATGTTCATGGCTTGCGCGATCGTCGTCGTAAAGTTGTTCAATTCCGTCAAGCGGCTGCCGATTTCACTAGATGATGCTTGCAGGCCACCGATCGCCCCTTCTTTGATCGGCAATTCTGTATAGGCGGTGTCGCCATTGTCGGTGGTTTTCGTCAACAAGACGGTTCCAGCTGGATAAGACCCTGTGATGGTTTCGGCAGGATTCAAGGCGTTGCCGTCTTTGGAAACCAAGGCGCCTGTCTCGCTTTGTCCCACCACCACACTAAGGGTATTGCGTTCCTCCGCACTTAAGATCGTCTGTCCGCTCATGGATACAAACCCACGGCCATACTGATCGGTCTTGGTTTCGATCCCTGCTAGACCCGAGAGATCTTTCAACAGACTGTCTCGACGATCTAAAAGATCATTGGGTGTCTCACCACTCGTCGTCAACCCATAGATCTGTTCATTCAAGGATTGCAGCTGCTTGACCTTTTCATTGAAGTCCAGCGCGGATTTTTCGATGGTATCCAGCGTGTCGCTTTGCAGCTGCGTCATTTGTTTGCCCATTTGGTTGATGGTATCGGCAAATGTACTGCTGTTTTCCAGCACAAGGGTCTTAGACGTATCCAGTTCAGGATTGTTGGCTAATGCGGTCCAAGAATCAAACATCGTTGCCAGCTGTTTGGACAGTCCGTTGTCAGAAGGCTCATTCATTAAACTTTCCAGCTGTCCTAATATGTCTGCTTTTTGTTCATAATATGTATAGGTAGAATTGGCATTGCGTACTTGTCCAATGACAAAATCATCGACGATCCGTTCGACACTGCCGACTTTCACACCCATACCGATGCTGCCGACACCCGCTAAATGATAAGACGCTTCGGCTTGCAAGTTGACTCGTTGTCTTGAGTAGCCGTCTGTATTGGTATTTGCAATGTTATGGCTGCTGGTTTGCAACGCTGCTTGATTGGCGGTCATGCCCCGGGTTGCGGTGCCTAATGAACCAAATAGTCCTGTCATAGAAGTACTCCTTACATTTTTTGATCGATGATCGCTGTTGAGACAGCTTGTTTTTCTTGGTATTTCGAATACGTATTTGCCGGTGTCTTGATATTTTCTTTGACTGCATCCATCAAAACGGTTTGGAAACTAATGGCTTGTTCCGTCAGCAGGAGATTCTCGGCTTGCTGCACTTGGATCTGGCGGATGAGTTCTTTGATCGCCCCTGAAAGAGTTCCTTCATACGTGGAAAAAACGGGTACGAAGGCGGTTTTTTTCTCGACGAGTTCTGGTAATTTTTCTGCTTGATTTTTGATCAAGCAGGTCTTTTCTTTTTGCAGCAACCGCAAGAACTGCTGTAGCTGACGCTCAAATTCCCGTTCTGCCATCTAGTCGACCTGCTTTTCATCTTGTTGCAGCATTTTATCGGCGATCGTTTCGGCAGATACTTGGTAGGTGCCTTCTTTGATCGCTCGTTTCAATTCTGCCACTCGTTCACTGCGACTGGCTGTTTGATTGGCACTCTTTTGAATGGCTTGAGCTGTTTCGGACAATTGAACATCGACGGTTTTTTCTGTCTGAGCAGCAGTTGGCTTTTCTTGTTTGACCGCTTCACGTTTGATGGCCTTGTCGCTGTATTCTGCGTAACCTCTTTCGATTTTCATAGGTTCTCCTCCGTTCTCATTCTTCTACCCTCTACTATCGGTCAAATCACAAAAAAGTTAAACCCATATGTTTAACTTTTTGCGATTTCTTCAAATTAATGCAAATTGTGGATGCGTTGTTTTTGCGAAAGAATGTTGGTGATCCGTACGCCGAAGTTTTCATTGATGACCACGACTTCCCCAGTAGCGATCAGTTTGCCGTTCAACAAAATCTCTAGCGGTTCATCCGTCAGTTTTTCCAGCTCGATGACGGACCCCGTATTGAAAGATAAAATGTCCTTAATGGTTTTTTTGCTGCGGCCTAACACGACACTTAGATCCAGTGGCACATCAAGAATCAAGTCCAAATTATCCCCATCGCTCACCCCGCTAGAGGCCAATGTTTGAAACGCCGGTTTGCTGACTTCAACGGGTTTTGATGTAGCCGCCGGTTCAGGGGTAGGCGCAGCAACGGGTGCCGTTGGCTGCGGTGTTGGTGTTTCTCGAGTAACGACAGTCGCTTCATCGGACAGCATCGCACTGGCGATATCGTTAACCACCGGATCCGTAAAGATCTGCATGATTTTGCTTTCGATCAGACCTTCGACGCGCAAAGAAAATGAGATACAATAAATCTCTTCCTCTGCCTCGATCCCGCTATACTCAATGTTTTCTGGTGTCTCCCATAGTTTGACGATCGGCGGTAAGATATCCACTTTACGGCTGATCATCGTCGCCATCGAAGTCGAGGCAGTCCCAATCATTTGGTTCATGGCTTCTGCCACAGCACTTAGCTCTAATTCCGTGAATTGGGTGTTGCTGGTTTCACCGGTTCCCCCCATCATCAAATCAGCGATCACGATGGCATCTTTGACTTCTAACAGCATCAAATTACTGCCTAAAAGGCCTTCTTTAAATTCAACTGTCGTTGCTACTTTTGGTGCAACGAGGTCGTTTAAGATCTCACCAAATTTGATTTTAGACACCCGGGGAGTCGTGATGCTGACCCGACGATCAAGAATGGAAGACAACGTCGTCGCCGCTTGCGACATGGAGATATTGCCAACTTCGCCGATAATGTCGACTTTGACTTGCTCTTCTAATCCTTGCGGCTGGGCTGGGGCACTTTGATTCAACAATGCATCGATTTCTGCTTGGGATAAACGTTCACTCATAGTTCTTGCTCCTCTTCTAACTTGTCTAATAATTCAATGGCTAAACGGTCCTCTTGCTTCCCAGGTTTTGCTCGGAAGTAAGGTTTTCCATCGATGAAGGTCTCTAATGGTTCAGTAATTTTTTTGTCTAGTTTGATGACATCGCCTTCTTCTAAGTGGAGAAACTCAGAAAGACTCATTTGAGCATGGCCCAGCAGAACTTCTAGATTCAATCCGACCCCATTCAAACTTTTTTGCAACTCGCGGCTATCGTCTTGGTTGACTGGCTGATTGCTATCAAACCAATTGCGGAAACTTAATTTATCAATGATCCCTTCAAAGAAGACATAGGGGATACATAGATTGATAAAATGTTTCACTTCAAAAATTTTGATAGTAAAGGTCACTAATACGACGGGTTCGTTGGGCGACATGTTTTGCATCAATTGCGGATTCGTATCGATTCCATCCAAAACCGAATCCAAGGCAACGATGTCCTTCCAAACATTTTGGTAGACCCGTACAAATTGTGCTACTACTTCTTCCAAGATCGCTGTTTCAATATCAGTAAAACTTTTTTTCTCGCTAAAATCCATTTCGATTGGCTTGTTTTGATAAACATCCAAGCCGCCGCACAACAACTCCACCAACATCATACACAGTTGTGAGTTCATCTCGATCATCTGGATCCCGCTCAAAGGCTGAGAATGAAAGAGCCCCAACAAAGTAAATTTTGGTATCGAATGGATAAATTCGTCATAACTGACTTGTTCGATAGCTGCCAACTGCAAAGAAACATTGGTCCGCAGTTGGGTAGAAAGCATGCTGCTGCTCATCTTCGAGAAATCCTCGAAGATCATGTGCAGGGTATTGACGTATTCTTTCGACAGCTTTGTTGGTCGGCGAAAATCGTAGGCTTTCACTTTGGCTTGTTTGTCTTCTATCTCAATAATTTCTTGATCGATCTCTCCGCTGCTCATCGCATTCAACAATAAATCAATCTCTTGCTGCGTCAATACCTGATCCACACTAATCCCCCATTTTTTTAAAAAATCATGTGATCGATTTGAATCACACTGGCTACTTTTTCACCGATCGTCACGACCCCAACGGCATGTTCTGTCTCTTGATTGCCCAGTTGGATATCGTCTTCAGTGATATCAAGTACTTCAATTACTTCTTCTACGAGGACCCCTTTGGTCTCCTCTTGCTTCTTCATGATCAATATGTTTTTTTCGTAGGCTGGTTCCATGATGGGAATCAATTTTGCCAAACGAATCACCGTTACGACAGACCCCCGCAGATTGATCAACCCTTCCACCCACTCCGGTGCTAAGGGCACCTTCGTAAAGGAAGGGGCATCAATGACCTCGTCCACCGAGTCCGCCGAGATCAAATAGTACTGCTGGGCCATTTTGAAAAGAATCATCTGCATGTCGCTATCCTCCTAGGCATTAGGCAAAGGCTTTGTCGATGGCAGTGATTACGCGGTCCGTGTCAAAGGGCTTCACGATAAAGTCCACCGCACCGGCGCGAATCGCATCCATCACCATTCCTTGTTGTCCCATAGCACTGCACATTACGACTTTTGCCTGCGCATCAAACGTGCGAATCATTTTTAATGCCTCTAAGCCGTCCACTTCTGGCATCGTGATATCCATAGTCACTAAGTCTGGTGTCGTTGCTTGGTATTTTTCAAAAGCCTCTTGGCCATTTTGGGCTTCCCCCACGACTTCATAGCCGTTTTTTTCTAAAATATCCTTTAATTTCATGCGCATAAATACCGCATCATCCACGATCAATACTTTTTTTGACATTGTATTTGCCCCTTTCAAATTCCTAATGAATCAAATATGTTTTCTAGTACACCGATTTCTGGAATCAAAAATAACGATGCCTCTAATGTTTCTTTGGCGTAGACGAACTCATTACGAATCACCATCACCTGCTCATCATACTGGGCCATCGCCAGATAGATGGAGCTGATCGCTGCGCCAAAGAAATCATAACTGGCGCTTGGTAAAGACGCACTCAGCTGGGTTTCCAACAGTTGCCCGATCGCGATCAAAAAAGAATTGGTGAGGATGTTGGTCAACTCGTTGATGACCGATTGCTTCAACTCTTCTGACGGATCGCTTTCTTGGATCATCAACTGACGCAATTTTGCGGCGGATTCATCCGTTAAGACAAACAAGAAGATTCCTCGAAACGCCCCTTCGATCTGGCTCATCACCACATGAACTTCTTTGTCTTCCGCCATGATCTGCTGATACAGGTCCTCATAAGCTAGAATCTCGACTTCCGGTACCCGCATGTCGATCGGTTGTTGGACGAGCTTTGATAAACTCGTCGCAGCGTGACCACCGCCGATATTGATCAGTTCTTTTAGGCCATCGATCTGCAGCGCTGTATAACTCATAAGCGGTCATCCTTTTTTTCCTGACAGATGGCATGAATGTCTAAGATCAGTGCAATCGAGCCGTTACCCATAATCGTTGCTCCTTGATAGCGATTCAGCTTTTGCAGCAGCGGATCGATTTTCTTGATGACGATTTCTTGCTGGCCGATCAGTTCATCTGCCAAAATGCCGTGAAATTGCTGGTCATTGTTGACGATGATGGCGAATTTTTTCTCAGATGGATCGTCTTCGATCGCTAAGAGTTGATCGGTCCGAACCAAGGGAATCAACTCCTCTTGAAAACGATAGACCTCATCCGAGACCGTCTGGATGATCTCTTCTTCTTTGACCATCACCACGCGTTCGACGAGATTTAATGGGATCGCAAAGGTTTCTGCTCCGACGCGAACCATCAACGCTTGAATGATCGACAGAGTCAATGGCAATTTGATCACAAACTGCGTGCCTTTATTTGGCTGACTCTTCATTTCGATCGTGCCCCCTAGTTGGGTGATCTTCGATTGCACGGCATCCATCCCGACACCGCGCCCTGAAATGTTGGTCACTTCTTGCGCCGTTGAAAAACCAGGATGGAAAATCAGCTGCTGCAACGCTTCATCGGAAAGACCTTCCGTTGCTAAGCCTTTCTTTTCAGCACTTGCTTTGATTACTTGCGGATCAAGGCCTTTGCCATCATCCTCTAAAGTAATGATCACGCGATTGCCTTCTTGGTAGGCCGCCAAGCGAATCGTGCCCTTGCGCGGTTTGCCCAGTTTTTCCCGAACATCGGGTGCTTCGATGCCGTGATCGACAGAATTACGCAATAGATGGACCAGGGGCTCGCTCAACTCAGAAACCACTGTTTTATCCAATTCCGTTTCTTCCCCAAAAATGACAAGTTCCATTTCTTTTTGCAGTTCATTGGATAAGTCCCGAACCATTCGCGGAAAGCGGCTGAAGACGACGTTGACTTGCTGCATGCGGATCCGCAAGACCAAATCTTGCAGCTCAGAGGTCAATCGTGAAACTTGCTCTAAGGGGTCTTTGACTGCTTCGATATTTTCCCGCTCACTGACATCCTCTAATTGATTGCGATAGACCACCAATTCGGACACGAGATCCAAGAATGAATCTAAGCGATTCAAGTCGACTCGGATCGATTGGTTTTGGGCGGACGCATGATGCGCTGGCGCCGACGATTTTTCTTTCGTTTCTGTTGTCGCTTGCTGAAGGGCAGGAGTCTCTGACTCTGGGGTCGGCACTGGTTGAAGCAGCTCTTCTGCCTCCTCCAACACAGCGGCTGATGGATCAAAAGGTGCCACCACGAAGGCTTCGATCTCACTATTGCTGGCGATGTTTTGCTCGACATCAGCCAGTGTTTGCTGCGTCAAATACAGCAGTGAAAAATCTGATTCAAAGGTGCCTTCTTCGAGTGTTTGGGCATCTGGTTCTGTATAGAGAACATCCCCTGCTTGACCCAGCTTTTCCATGATCAAGAAGGCACGAGCGCCTTTTAACATGGATTGGGCATCTAAGCGAACAGCAATTTGAATGGCTTGATAACCATCTCCAGCCGCTTGCTCGATCACATACAGATCAGAAGGATCGATCTGTTGAAACTGTGGGATTAATGCGCCCACTGCGGTGGGTTTTTGACTTGCTTCTGTCTCGGTTGGTAGGCCGCCAGAATGTTCTGTTTGGTCAAGTTCGGCCAATAAATCGGCAATTTGAGCTGGCTGCAGGTCACGTTCTTCCCGCAGATCCTCCACAAGTTCTGACAGACGATCTAGACATTTGAAAATCAATGAGATCGATTGCTGGGTCACTTGCAAGGTCCCTGTTTTAAATAACTCAAAAATATTTTCCATTTTATGGGTCAGCTGCGTCATGACGTCATAGCCCATCGTTGCCGCCATCCCTTTAAGGGTATGGGCAGAACGGAAAATATCATTCAGCAAGGCGCTATCTTTTGGATCGTTTTCCAATTGCAAGACATGATCATTCAACTGCGCTAAATGATCGTCTGTTTCTTCAAAGAAAAGGGTACGATAGACACTATTGTCATCCAAATGGGTCCCTCCTTTACAAAATTATACTTTTTGATAGATAAACGAATCGATTTTCTTGAGACCGAATTGTTCCGCAAAATTGATCGTTTCTGTCGCTCCCGTAAACAAAATGCCCCCTGGCACCAATGCATCGCTGAATTTTTGATAGACGGCATCCCGAGCATCACTTTTGAAATAAATCGTCACATTGCGGCAAACGATCACATCAAAAGGCCCATTGTACGGGTCTTTCAAAAGATCGTGTTGCTTAAAATGAACTCGCCGTTTGATTTCTGGCTTGATCTGAAACTGGTTCTTTTCTTTTGCATCAAAAAAACGGGTACGTTCTGCCGCTGAGACATTCCGCAATTCGTGGTCTCGATAGAGTCCTTGCTTGGCTTTTGCCAAAATTTGCGTATCGATATCAGTGGCCAAGACATTGGCTGCGGCAATTTGGTTTTTTTCTAGCAGCATGGCGATCGTATAGGGTTCTGCCCCAATCGAACATGCGGCACTCCAAATTTTTGGCAGCGTGGTTTTCGGGAGAACAATGGTTTTCAAGACGCGTTCAAAGGCGTCAAACAGTTCTTTGTTGCGATAAAATTCCGTTACGTTAATGGTGATATGGGCTAAAAAAGCCGCCCGCACCCCGTCATCTCCTTCGATCAACTGCTGGTATTCCCTCAACGTTTTTGCCCCGCTGTTTTCCATGATCGTAAGGATGCGGCGCTGCATTTGATTTTCTTTGTATGCGGCTAATGGAATCCCTAATCGGCGATCCACCCACGCATTAAATAAGGCAAATTCTTCTTCCATCTTCTTCACCTGACCATCTGTGCAATTTTTGCTTCAATGCCCTGCAACGGCAGGACTTCATCCACGACTCCTTGTTCAATGGCATACCGCGGCATCCCAAAGACTGTACACGTTTCTTTGTCTTGAACGATCGTATAGCCCCCAGCTGCTTGGATCTGTCGTAAGCCAGCGGTGCCGTCTTTTCCCATCCCCGTCAAAACCACCGCCGCTAGTTGCGGGCCATAGTAGTCAGCTGCTGAGGAAAAAAGATAATCGACGGTTGGCCGCGTCCCATGTCGTTTTTCTCGCTGGTCCAGTTGCAAGTGCCCTTGTTTGACCGTCATGTGGTAATCCCCTGGACAAAGATACACTTGATTTTCGATCCGCATGCCATCGACTGCTTCTTGTACTCGGACGGTTGTCTCTGTGTCTAAGCGCTTTGCAAAGGAAGCCGTAAATCCCGCAGGCATATGCTGAACAATCAAAATGGGACAACGCAAACGCGCAGGCAAACGGCGGATTATCCCCAGCAAGGCACGCGGTCCGCCTGTTGAAGCACCAATGACTAGCGCATCAAGTGATACCGGCAAGCTGTTTTGCGTCAGCTTAGTGGGCTGGGCAATCGTTGGCATCAGGGTTTGAACCGTGCCGGCTTCATGATCCATCGCCAAAATTTTTTGATGAAATTCAGCGATCCATTCTTTTTCAATCATCGATAGACTGACCGGTTTTTCGACAAAATCTCGGGCGCCTAGCGCCAATGCCTCAATCGTGGTTTCTTGATTGGTTAATGAACTAAGCATGATGACGGGAATGGCTGATTGCTGTTTCATCCTCCGCAAGGTCTCTAATCCGTTCATCACAGGCATCTCCACATCCATTACTACCAAATCGATCGCTTCTTTGGTCAGATAGTCCAATGCTTGTTTGCCATTGCGGGCAGCGACGGTCACTTCGATATCAGGCAGCTGATTCAATAAATCTGTCACTACTTTCCGCATGAATGCCGAATCATCGACGATCATTACTTTTTTCATATCCCTGTACTCCTTTTACAAATAAACGATTTCTTGTTTGACTTGCCGAACCATGGTCTTGAAATCCTGAAGATCTACGATCATCGTTCGACCAGCGCTGCCGCCAACATGTTTGGCTACGATCGGAATGTTTAACCGAGCCAAGACTTCCTCGACGGCTTCAATATTGCGCTGACCAATGTTGCTGGCAGCGTTAAGCGTCTGGAACTGAAACATATTGGCGCCGCCAACGATTTTCGCTTGAAAGCGAGGCCGACGGATCTTTTGTTCCAGCTCAGCCACCATCGCTGGCAATGCCAAATCCGCAAACTTCTCGGGCTTGATTTCCCGCTTGTGCAAAAAAGGCTGACTATCTGGCAGCATAATATGACTCAAGCCGCCGATATGACTGGCTTCATCGTAAATGATCGTGCCGATGCAAGAACCTAAACCCACCGTGATCAAACGCGTTGGCGCTTGGGCGATCTTATACTCCGAGATCCCCACATGCAGTTCCTCATTCACGGTCATCATTGTCATCGTCATTGGCGGCTGCCAATTCCTCTGTCTGATAGGCGTCTAACTCAGCCGTCATCTCAGCGGCTTGTTCATAGCTAAAGAGAAACGGCAGCTCCAATGCCAGCACAAGTTCATCGTCTTTTTTCAGAAAGGCTTCGATATAGTTTTGCTTGAGTCCTGATGTATTTAGTTCCGCATTGCTAGGACTTTCAATTAGCGGTAAAATGCCGACGATCTCTTCCACGTATAGGCCGATCGCCTGCTCTTGCCAGTGACACAACAAGACCACATTTTGCCCAGTTTCCGGTGTAAATTCATCAAACAGCTTTTTGCGGATGTCAATGATCGGCACCATCGCCTCTTCAAAAGGCTGGATCCCCAGCACGAAATCTGCCACTTCTGGCAGCTGTGTAAAAGGAGCAGCCTCAATGACCCGTACCACATAGTCGATACGCAAGGCAAAGAGTTGTTGATGACTTTTAAATACAACGTATTGTTCCATTGGCGTCACTGCTCCTTTTAGAATTTGAAACTATCCACTTGGAATTTAAGGATAGTGGCGATCGTTTCGATCTCTTGCACATTCCGTTCAAAGTCTTCGATGACTAAGTAGAAGTCTTCTAAGTTTGCCGTTACTTCTTGGGTGCCGGCAGAGGTTTCCGAAACAGCAGCCGAAATGTTGCTGACGGAAACTTGAACCATGTCTTTTTTCTCAACGATCCCGGTAATATGGGCTTCCACGGCTTGAATACTTGAAACCAATTTTTCGACAATATCAGAGATCTCATTGGCTGACTCGATCGCTTTGTTGATATTGTTGGTTTGTTTTTCGCCGCTTTCAAAGGAATCCGTCACTGCAGAGACCACTTTTTCCGATTTTTTGCGGATCGTTTCAATGATCGAACGAATGCTTTTCGTTGATTGACTGCTTTGTTCCGCCAAGCTGCGGACTTCTTCCGCAACGATGGCAAACCCTCGGCCCGCTTCTCCAGCTCGAGCTGCTTCGATGGATGCATTCAATGCCAGTAAGTTGGTCTGATCAGAAATGTCATTGATCAGCTGAACGATCTTACCGATGCTTTGGACATCTTCGTTCATGTCGTTCATGCTTTCTACTAATTCTGCTTGGTTTTGCCGTTCGATCTCCCAGCTTTCAAATACATGGAACATCATTTCTGAATTGTGGACATTGCTGCTTTGGGATTGACCGACATAGCCATTCATCAATTCGATCTCTTTGTGGATCTCTTCGATACTTAAGGCTAGCTCGTCCATATCAAAGGAGGTTTGTTCCGCTTCGGAGGCTTGTGAACTAGTGGCATCTGCGATGGCATTCATCGTCTGACGCACATTTTCAATTGAATTTTTGGCATTTTTTGAGGTTGTCGTTAGGCCGCCTACCATTTTTTCCATTCGGCTGCTTTCTTCGTGCATACCAACGATCACCGCTTTGAAGGTGTTTAAAACCCCTTGAAAACGATTTTGAACTTGCCCAAAAAGAGAAGTCTGGTCGCTGCTGCCGATCTCATCGATATGCGACAGATCGCCAGAACCGACTGCTTCTAGTTCTGTCAATAACGTATCCATGCCCGAATGGGTCTCTTTTTTTACCAAATAGGTCATTCCTACTAACACTGCGATTTCTAGCAGCAGTACGATTACTGAAAAAATAAAGAAACTTTTTGCTGCTTGTCCGTCTCCGTGGGTGCGGATCACGAAGAAATAGCATCCTAATAATACGATCAGGGTAAATCCTAGCGGAATCAACGCCGCCAAGCGGATTTTTTTGATGATAGCTTGTACCTTCTTCTTCATAACAGTATCCTTTCCTATGCAAAATGATCAGTCGTGCTGTTTATCAAGATTCGCTCTTCACTTGATAATCGTTGGGTCACTCCTTCTTTATCCGATTATGAAAACAATCTTCTAGTTCTTTAATCGGATCTTTTGCTAGAAAAGTTAAGCATCTTCACCAGACATATGTATCTTTTGGATCAGCAAAGCGCGTATAGCCGCCTTGATATTCATCACGAACCAAACGACCGTTTTGCAGCTCGACTACCCGATTACGGACCGTATTGACCATCGTGCTGTCGTGGGTCGCCAAGAGGATCGTGGCACCGACTTGATTGATCCGCAAGAGTAGTTTCATGACTTCAACGGCTGATTTCGCATCCAGATTGGCGGTGGGCTCATCGGCGATCAAGACTGCTGGCTCTGTGACGATCGCCCGCGCGATCGCTACTTTTTTGCGCTGTCCCACGGAAAGCTCTTCAGGATAGTGATCCTTTTGAGGAAACATACCCACCAGTTGCAGTGCTTTGGCGGTTTTTTCCTGACGCAGCTTACGGGGAGTGCCTAGTACTTGCAGCGCATAGTCAACGTTTTTGGCAACCGTCAGATAAGGAAGCAAAAGGTCTTCTTGTCCGACGATACCGACTTGTCGTCGAATCATATAGAGATGACGGTCTTTGAGTTGTTCCAACAAGACATTGCCGACTTGGATAGAACCGGCCGAAAGCTCTTCTTCTTTCAAGAGCAATTTGAATAATGTCGATTTGCCGGCACCACTGGGACCCACCACATAGATAAATTCTCCTTGAGGGATCGCAACAGAAATATCGGCCAATGCCAACGTACCATTGCTGAATTTTTTACTGACCTTGGTTAAGCGAATCATGTTCTTTCTCCTCTAATCTGTAAAACGATTGATCACGGACCACATCTCATCAGCAGTTTGCATGGCCTTCGTATTCAATCCATACGCACGCTGGGTCGTTAACAAGTCTGTCATGGACGTCGCTAGATCCACCGTCGACTGTTCTAACTGTCCTTGCAAGACGCTGCCAAAGGCTGCTGGATTGGTTTGCGAAGTAAGCAACGCTTGATCACCGGCACGGTACAGTTGGTTGCCCACTGGCGTGATGTTTTCTGTATTCGTCGGCTGATAAAGGGTCAGCTGCCCCAACACGCGAGTCTGACCATTTTCTTCCGTCGTCAGCTGACCGCTGGCATCTATTGCGATTTGCTGCACATCTGGCCACTGAGGGGTTGGTACGTTTGTGGTCATTGCCACAGGGTACCCTTCACTATTGACTAATTGCTTGTTCTCACTTAAATGAAAATTGCCTGCTCGACTCAGCAGCAATTGACCAGTTTGGTCCCGGACCCCGAAAAAGCCGTTGCCTTGGATCGCGAGATCTAATGGCTGAGCAGTGCCCGCCAGATTGCCTTGGGCAAAACTGGTAGTCGTAGTCGCTTTTGCCCCCATTGACGCACCATATTGGGCGGCGTTGCCATTAAATAGCGTTTCTTCTGCACCGATGGCATTTTCCATCAATGCTTGAAAATGGGTCGTTTGTGCTTGGTAGCCATTGGTATTGACGTTGGCGATGTTGTTGGCTGTCGTGTCTAAGTTTGTCTGCAAATGATTCAACCCAGAACGGCTGATTCCTAATAATCCACTGATATTCATTGACTCATCCTCAAATCTTTCCTAATTCGTTGACCGCTTTTTGCAATGTCTGATTCGTTGAACTCAAGGCTTTCTGATTGGCTTCAAATTCGCGAGAAGTCTGGATCATCGCCACCATTTCATCGGCAACCGCTACATTGGCTTGTTCTAAGGCACCTTGCTGGATCACGGGTGCATTCACCGTGGTTCCTGCTGCGTTGCTAGTCACATAGTTTTGACCAGCTGTAGTCAATGCTTCTGGGGGAAATGTTTGGATCTGAAAGTTCGCTGGTCCCAAGGCGCTGACTGCTTGTCCATTGGCACCTAAGACAAGATAGCCTTCTTGTGTTACGTATTGATTCTGCTGATTGACGGTAAAGTCGCCATTTCTCGTATACAACCGCTGCCCCGCATTGTTTTGAACGACAAAGTAGCCTTCGGAAAGCAGTGCAAAATCACTGGCTTGTCCCGTCTGTTTGACAGCGCCTTGGTCTTGACTGATGGTACTGCCTGCCAATTGGGTCCCTAAAGACAACCCACCGATATCGCGACGAGTATCCGCATTGGGCCCGCTTTGGTAATTATGCAGCGCCACTTCATCTAGCGCCGACTGGAACAAGGTTTTTGCTTGATACCCTGTTGTATTGACATTGGCAATATTGCCGCTCGTCGTCTCTTGTCGCTTTTGTAATAATGAAATGTTCCGTGATAAGACATCCAATCCTCGAATCATGCCAGTTCCTCCTCAATCAATGTGCGCAATTTGGCAATCGTTTTGCCGTGAATTTGTGAAACTCGTGGAATCGAGACTTCTAAGATTTCAGCGATTTCTTTTAACGTCAGTTCCTCGGTATAGTACAAACTTAAAATCAATTGTTCTCGTTCCCCTAATTTTTTGATGCACGCCACCAAGGCGGTGCGTTTTTCTTCAGCGACCAAGGTCTCTTCGACATTTTCGGCTGGATCCCGAACCATATCTTTTAAGGTCATGCCTTCTTCTTGGTAAGCAAACAAGGTATCTTCCAAAGAGACGCTGGCTAAGTAGTGCAGACTCTCATAAATATCCGCTAATTGACTTTGGTTGATTCCCAGCTGTTTGCAGATCTCGGTGTCGGTCGCTTCTCTTTTGAGGCTTTGCTCCAACTCTTGCCGTGCTTGATAAAACTGATTGACTGCCGCCATTTTGTATCGGGAGATTTTGGCGTGCTTGCGTACTTCATCAATAATTGCCCCTTTGATACGAATCGCTGCATAGCTTTCAAAAGGAACTTTTTTTGAGGGATCGAATTTCCGCAAGGCATCCATCAGCCCAATCACCCCAATATTGTAGAGATCGCCTGATTCATAATCGGCGGTTTTGATAGACAGGCGCTGAACCACCCGTTCCACTAGCGGCAGATACTTGATGATCTCCGCTTCTCGATCGACTTCATACATCGGCGATGCCCCTTCCTAAGAAAATTCTGCTTAAATGTCAATACTGCCCACCGTTTCGATCGCAATTTCATTGGGAATCTCATTCAGAGAAAGAACGGCGATATCTGGAAAATTAAAAACGATCATTTTTTTGAATGCTAACCGGATCTTAGGCGATGCCAGAATCACGAAATTGATATTTTGAGCGATCGCCGCATGTTGGATCCCACTGATGGAATCCAACAGCTTGGTCACGGTATCTGGTTTTAAGACCGGGTACGAGCCAGTTGCGGTTTTTTGGATACTTTGAGCGATGATTTCTTCTAGTTTCGGCTGGATCACCGCCACTTGCAGCTCGTGGTTTTCATTGGCATACTTGGCAGCGATCGTCCGTTTCAGTGCTTGGCGAACATATTCTGTCAAAACTTCTACGTCTTTCGTGACAACGCCGTAATCGGCTAAGGTTTCTAAGATCGTTGCTAAGTCATTGATGGGAATTTGTTCATCCAATAAATTTTGTAAAACTTTTTGGACCTCGCCGAGCCGCAAAATATCGGGGATCAATTCATCGATCACGACATTGTACTGCTCTTTGATGCCCTCCAATAATTTCTTGACTTCTTGGCGACCTAACAGCTCTGGTGCATGGGCATAGATGATTTCTTTTAAGTGTGTTGCGATCACGGTCAACGGCTCGATAATCGTAAACCCTTGCAGATCCGCCATCTCCTTATCGGATTCATCGATCCACATAGCATCCAGATGAAAGGCTGGTTCTTTTGTTGTGATTCCTTGAAAAGGAAATGGCTCTTCATTCGGGCTGATCACCATGACTTTGTTCGGGTAAATATCGCCGCGGCCGACTTCATTGCCGCGGATCTTGATCACGTAATCATTGGCATCCAAATAGAGATTGTCGCGAATACGAACGGGACTGACTAAGATCCCTAATTCTCTGGCACTCTGTTTACGGATCGCCACGATGCGGTTCATCAAGCTGTTGTCGATCGAACTATCCACGATAGGGATCAAACCATAACCGATTTCCACTGAGATTGGTTCCACTTGGAAGGAAGCCACGGAATCGTCTTCTTCCTGTGCTTCTTTTTTGCGTTCCAGTGCCAGTTTTTGTTCCCATTGTTTTTGTTCCACTCGCTGCTTTTCTTCTTTTTGCGTCACCAGAAAGCTGGCTGCGAAAAGGCCTAAGCCAATCAACACAAAAGGCACAAAAGGAAACCCGGGAACTAAGGCTAAAACGAAGAGAATTGCCCCCACGATCCGAAACAGTTGGGGATTACGCATCACATCTGCCGCAATATCCAAGCCAAAGGAACTATCGTTATCGGAACGAGTCACGATCACCCCAGAAGCAATCGAAATCAGTAAAGAGGGAATCGAGCTGACCAAGCCATCCCCGATCGCCAGTTTCCCGAATTGGGCGAAGGCTTCCATGACGGTCATTTGTCCGCCCATGGAGAAAATGATCGCCCCACCAACTAAATTGATGACAGTGATCAAGATCCCTGCGATCGCATCCCCTTTGACAAACTTGCTGGCACCATCCATCGAACCAAAGAAATCAGCTTCTCGCTGCAGATCTTTTCGTCGTTTGCGGGCATCCGCTTCTGTGATCAAACCGGCATTTAGGTCGGAATCGATCGCCATTTGCTTGCCGGGCATCGCATCCAATGTGAATCGAGCAGTCACCTCTGAGACACGCCCTGCACCATTGGTCACGACGACTAGCTGAACGACCATGATGATCACGAACAAAATGATCCCCACGATATAATTGCTGCCGGCAACGACATTGGCAAAGGCATCGATCACGTGTCCGCCATTTCCTTGGGTCAAGATCAAACGAGTGGAAGATAGGTTCAAACCTAAACGAAACATCGTTGTGATCAGCAGCAAGGTTGGAAACGTAGTGAATTCCAACACTGATTTGGTAAACAGGGTGATCAGTAAAATGTTGATCGCAATCGTCAAATTGATAATGATCAAAATATCTAATAATGCACTCGGTAATGGAATAATAATCAAACCAATAATAGCTAGGACGATCACCGAGATTAAGATATCCGCCAGACCAATGCCTTTTTTCGGTTTTGAGGCAGCCTCATTCATTTTTGTTCCTCCTGTTTCCTTAAATCTTGCCGAGTTGGCTTTCTTCTAACTGATAGACCAAAGCGATGATTTCGGCAATGGCTTCATACATTTCAACAGGGATCAGATCCCCGGGTTCTACTTGACGATAAAGGGCCCGTGCCACTTCACGGTTTTCGATCTGTGGGATATTTTCTTTCAGGGCTTCTGCTTTCATCCGCTGCGCCAGCTGATCTGCCCCTTTGGCCAGGACCCGCGGCACCCCTTCACTACTGGCATCGTAACGAATCGCAATGGCGAAATGGGTCGGATTGGTGATCAAAACCGTCGCTTCTTTGACGTTGGCGATGGCATTTTGGGTCATCGCACGGTACTTCGCTTTGCGCTGTGCTTTGACTTGCGGATCACCTTCCATTTGCTTGAACTCTTCTTTGACTTCCTGCTTGCTCATCATCAAGTTCTTACGATGGCTATAGCGCTGGTAGCCGTAGTCGACTACGGCTAAAATGATCAAGAAAATCGAAATCTGTAAAAACAATTCTTTGGCCCGCAGCAGCATGAACAGGATCGTTTTTTCCAACCCCACTTCACTCAAACCCAGTAAAACAGGGACGGCGGCTAAAAATTGTTGATAGCACAAGTAGACGATCACGCCGAATTTCGCCAATGTTTTGCCTAAATTCATCAACGAGCGCAAACTGAATTGCTGCTTGATCCCGCTGATGGGGTTCAGCTTTTTAAAATCTGGTTTGATGGCCTTGCCGGAAAACAACAGACCGACTTGGGCATAATTCGTGATAAGCCCGACTCCGAGCGCAACCAGAAAGACGGGCGCACACAACAAAAGCAGCAGCAAGATACTCTGCACCCCCAGTTTTGGCAGATCCGCCAAACTGGTTTGATAATCAGCCAGCTGCGCCAAACTTTGGGAAAAATAAGGCAAAAAAGAAGCGGCGAAAAACTGCCATAAAGACAGGATCAAAAATGAGAAGACCAGCAGCGAAACAGCAGCTGCTAATTCCTGGGTCTTAGGTACCTCCCCGCGTTTGCGGGCATCCCGCAGCCGCTTGGCACTGGGTAGCTCGGTTTTGCCATCTTTTTCTGCCATCTTCTCACCTCCTGCTGGTTGCCTGTTACTTTATTGAAAGGACTCGATAAACTCCTGCAAGTAGCGGACCGTATCTGGCAAGTGTTTGCCTAAGTACGAAAGGACATTGGGTAATAGCAAGAGAAACACCACAAAACTGATGGCAGTTTTCATCGAGAGACTCATCATCAAAATATTGATCTGGGGGATCGAACGAGAGATCACACCTAGCACGAGGTCCACCAACAGTAGTGCAATGATCATTGGTGCCGCAAGATTGACTGCCATCACCATCATTTGGCTGAAAAGTTTGACGATGCCTTCAACCGTCGTGCCTTGGATCACCACAGAGCCTAAGGGCACGATCCGAAAAGACAACAGCAGTGCTGTGATCAGTCGATGATGCAGATCAAGACCAAAAAACACAGCGATCGTCAGCCAATAGTACGTTTTGCCATACTGGGAAGAGGCGATTTGCAACGTCGGATCATAGGCTTGCGCCATCGAAAAGCCTACTTGAAAGTCGATCAATTGGCCCGCAATTTCCACACCGGTAAAGACCAGCTGGCTCAAATAGCCCATCGCCATCCCAAACAGTACTTCTTTGATGACGAAAACCGTCAGCATAAAGAGGGAAAGCTCGGGAATTGCAGGTGCCGTCGGCAGACATAGGACCGTCAACGCCATGCCGATCACGATTTTTGCCAGTGACGGAAAATTTTGCTGTGAGAAGATCGGACAAAGGACGACAAACGCCAATATTCGACAAAAAATCAACACCGTCGCTTGAATCGTCGCCATCAGGTTTCCTCCTTACATTGCCGCAATCATTTTGAAGATCATTTTGGTAAAATTCAACAAGAGATTCAGCATAAAATTCCCCGCCAAGATCAAGGTCAAAAAAATCGCTAATAGTTTCGGCACAAAGCTCAACGTTTGTTCTTGGATTTGGGTAGTGGCTTGAAAAATACTGATCACCAATCCAACGAGCATGCCGACCAATAAGGCAGGGCCAGATATCGCTAAAATTCGAAGAAAGGCTTCCCTTAGCACATCAAGTACCATTTCTACTGTCATTTCCTCTTGGCTCCTTTCTTAGCGGCTATTGAAAGCTCTTGATCAGCGACTCCACGATCAGATACCAGCCATCCACTAAAACAAAAAGTAAGATCTTGAAGGGCAGTGAGATCATGATCGGCGACAGCATCATCATCCCCATCGACATCAAGATACTAGAGACGACCAGATCAATGATCAAAAAGGGGATAAAAATCAAAAAGCCGATACTGAAAGCCGTTCGTAACTCACTGATAATAAACGCCGGTACCATAACGGTCAGAGGAACATCGTCAGAAGAATGATACTTTTCGGTCTCCCCATCAGCTTCCGCAAACAAGGCAATGTCTTTTTCCCGTGTCTGTACCATCATAAAGGCCTTGATCCGTTTTTCTGAGCGGTCAAAGGCTTCGGCTTGGCTGATCTCTTGTCGATCAAACGGTTCAATCGCTTGCTGATAGACGTCGGTATACACAGGTTTCATAATAAAAAATGTCAAGAATAAGGCCAACCCGATCAACACTTGATTGGGCGGGTTTTGCTGTGTACCTAACGAACTGCGCACAAAGGACAAAACCATGATGATACGAGTAAAAGAAGTCATCATGATCAGCAAGACTGGTAAAAGGGAAAGCAGCGTCAGCAACAAGAAAGTATTGATCGTATCACTTGAGCCATTCCCATTCGACAATAAATTGTTGATGGTGGAACTGACGTCTTCCGTGTCTAGCGCAAATGCCGTCTGCGGAAGCATCAGACTGCTGAAAAGGACCGCAGCCATGATCTTGATATCTCTGCCTTTGATCTTCATTTTTGCTTGCCTCGTTTTCCAGCAATTTCCGCCTTGGCTTTGTTTAGCCATTCAGAAAAATCTTTGCCAGCTTGCACTTGGGTGCTTTCTAGGCTTTGCTGTAAAAAAGCGGCCGTTTCTTCTTGCGTCAACTCTTTGATGATCTGATTTTGCTGTTCAGAAAAGCTCATGACGTAACATTTGTCCATGATTTGGACGATCCCGATCGAAGACGACTTGCTGACGGCGATTTTTTGCAAAATACGCAACTGGTGATTGTGCTGGTTCGTGTAACGATTCAAATATTTCAAACTAATGTTGATCAAATAAAGAATAAGCAGCAAAAACCCAATCATTTTGACCAGCGATAAAAATGTTTCCATCAACATGCCTCTTTCTATTGGATCACTAAATCCGTCACATAAACATCCTTGGCGATTTCTGATCCGTATTCCTGATTAATTGTTTCTTTCAATGCTTTTTTTAAATTCGGTACACTTTCGGCGGAGCTCAAAATACCGCTGGCCTTTTGTTGGCGCAATAAGTTTACGACGCTGTCACGAATGACAGCCACATTTTTCGTGGCTTCCGCGCTTTTTTCCTCATCCGCCACTAAAATCGATAAATTGACCTTCATGTATTGCTGCTCTTGGTTGTCTTCTTTTGCCAGATTGACTAAAAATTCATCCAATGCCACGATCGCTTCGTCTGAGGAGATTTTGCTGCTGTCTTTTGCTGTTTCAGCAGCTGCTGTTTTTTCCCCCGTCAAAAAGTGATTCGTCACTAAGGTTCCGCCGATACTGCCGCCGACTACCACGATCAAGAGGATCGGCAGTAAAACAACCATGTTCAAGCCTTTTTTCTCTTTTTCTGCTTTTGGTACTTTTTCTTCTTTTGCCATCTTTCCCACCCTTACGTTTTCACTTGGTTCGAATGGATCACCGTATGATACTCGATCACCCGCTGCGCAACTTCTTGCGCAGCTTCCGTCACCACTAAGGTTTTGCCGTCTGTCAGTGTGATCAATGTATCCGGCATTTCTTCGATCCGATAAATCAATGTTGGATTTAAATAGAATGGCTTGCCATTCAATGCGGTCACTAGAATCATGGTCAAACTCCTCTCAATGATGAAGCGTCACGTTCTTAACGTTTTAGATTCAATAATTCTTGCAGCATTTCATCAGAAGTCGTAATACTTCTTGAATTTGCTTGATAGGCACGGCTCGCAATGATCATTTCGGTAAATTCTGTCGAAAGATCGACATTCGACATTTCCAAGGCACCTGCTTGCAGCGTTCCCGCTCCATTATTGCCGGGGCCTGCAACGATCGCATTTCCTGAGTTGCTGGTTTGGATATAGTTGTTGCCGCCGACTTTTTCTAAGCCTTCTGGGTTATTGAAGGTTGCGACACCGACTTTTCCCATCACAAAGGTTTGATTGCCGTATTTTGCCAACACTAAGCCATTGGCATCGATTGCCATGGAGTTATAGGTCAAGGTTTCCCCATTGACGGTCAGTGTGCTTGGGATCGACAAGGGAGATACCGCACCTTGTCCGCTCAATGCCGTGTTTTCATCAAAGTTGTCATCATAGACAACTGGTTGACCGCCATTGACTGAACGACCTAAGACTTGCATCCCATCACTATTGGTCAAGGTTCCGTTGCTGTCGCGAACAAATGCGCCATCTCGTGTGTAATAGGTTTCGCCATTTGCTCCTGGTCCTTGTACCATAAAGTAGCCTTGTCCGCTGATATAAAAATCCATGCTGCGGCCAGTCGATTGCGGGGCACCGACTGTATTGATGGTATCGATGGAGCCCGTCTGAACCCCTAAACCGATCTGCGTTGCATTGATCCCGCCTAAGCCGTTGCCTGGTGCAGTTGCGTTAGACATCGTTTGGCTCATCATGTCTTGGAAAAGGACTCGACTTGATTTGAACCCAACCGTATTGACGTTGGCGATATTATTTGAAACCACGTCCATTTTCGTTTGAAGATTTTTCATTCCACTGACACCTGAATATAATGATCGTAACATGCTTATTTTCCTCCTTATGGTTGACGTATTTTCCTCTGTCATTCAGAAAATACTTGCAGCCCCTTTTCAGTCCAGCTGCTATTTGATAAATGTGGCGCTGTCAATATTGGTGACGGTGTGAAGCTCATTCATCCCCATCGCCGTAATGATGGTTCGTGAATGGACATCGGCGATCAAGCCCATATCTTTGTAAACAAGCAGTGATTCTTTGCTGCCTTTTTCCGCTAGCTCGCTAAGCGCCGTTGAAAGGGATTGGTAATCATCGTCTTGTAAGGTCAATTCCCTTGCGGTCAAACGCTTTTGCGCATGGTGCGAGACTTTGATGTCGTTTTGTTTTTGTTCAAGCATTGAAGAGAAGGCTTGTTTGTCCACGGCTTTGCGGGGATTTTGATAAGGCTCCCCGGCAACTTTTTGCAGCCCCTGTTGAATCGTCAAACTCATTTTGCTTCGCCGCCAATCTCTTGGATCGCACTCATACTGTATTCTTTGCCATTTACGACGATCGTGGCGTAGCCATTGGCAAAGCGGACCTTTTCGATGGTTCCTGACAATGTTTCTGTGCCGTCCATCAGAGTGACTTGTTTATTGATCAAGCTAAAAGCTTGCTGCTGTTGCTGTAAAATCACCGAGGTCGTCAACGTTTCGCTCAATTCATTCAAGCTCTCTAAGGTCGTAAATTGAACCAGTTGCGAGATATAGTCGGTGCTACCACCACCAGAAGAATCGCTGCCTCCCATCGATGGGTTGCTCATAGATGCTGCTAAGATCTTCAAAAAATCATCCATGGAGATATCTGAAGATTTTTTTGTTTGCGTTAATGCCGATGTATTGGCAATACCGGCCGCAGCTGCTGTAATTTCATCTGCCATAGGTCTCCTCCTTTACACTAAAATACTGATCGCATGATCGATCGGTGCTAATTGCTGCTCTTCTTCAACCGTATTGCTTTGATGAAATGGCTTTTTGCTTTGTCCTTTTTGAGCCTGTAAAAAACGCTGTTGGTTTAACTGACTGTCACTTGCCATCATACTGCCGGCAAAGGATTGATTTGACAGCGGACCAGCCTGCTGGACAGAAGCTAACGTAGGTTCTTTGATTGCTAGGATCGGCTGCTCTTGCTTTTGCAAAACTTGCTCTAGCTCATGCTTGATGGACAGCAATAATTCTTTGGCTTGCGGCTGCTGAACGGTCAGTTCTAAGCGGCTGCCTTGGGCATTCGTTTCTAGAGAAAGCTGGATCGTGCCTAATTTCTCGGGAACGAATTGCAACGTGATTTTTTTCTCGCTTGACGTGCTGCTCGTTTGGACGAGTTGGGCAGTCGCTTTTGCTAAGGGCAGAGCCGCTTGCTCCATACTCGCTTTTGTTGGCGCTAGTCCTTGCTTGCTCAAAAGGGGAGAAACATCAAGCAGTTGCAGTGCTGGTGTCGCCATTTCATTGTCGGTTACTGCCGAAAAAGCAATGGCTTGTGCAGAAACAGCTTCCGTATTTTTGGCGACTGTTTCCTTCGTGCTTTGCAAGGTGCTAGTCGTATCCGTCGCTTGGTGGGTCACTGGCGACACTTGATCCAATGGTCCCGTTTGGCCCAATTGAGCGGTCCCTTCGGTGGACTGTTTCAGCTGTGCTTCTGTCGTCTGCGCAATCGCGGCTTTTGTTACTGAATCGATTTCCTTGAAAGTCGCGATCCCTTTTGCCGTGGACTGCTCTTCGCCTACTAAGTCTTCTGGCAAAGGCGTTTCAAGCGTTGGTGCTGCGGCTTCACTTCTGTCATTTGTCATCAAATCCAGACCTTCAAGCGTAGACTCGGAGGGGTCGATGACTGTGGTGGCTACGTCTATTGGTGCTAAAGCTGCTGTGGCGCTTGTTTGGTTCTGCTCCGTCGTTACCATTGATGCCTGTGCCGCTTCCTGAACCAAGCCTGCAAAAGGTGTCTGGCTGATCTGGCTCATTTCTGGCGCTTGCGTCGTTGCAGATTGTTCAGCTGCTGAAGTGATTTCTGACTCCTGCGGCAGATGTTCCATACTGCTGGCCGTACCCATTTCTGGTGCGGCGGCGATTTGCTCCGTCATCCCTGATGTTTCGATAGGGGCTGGCAGGTTGCTGCCTGCTTGAACTGTCAGCTGTCGCATCATCAAACTGAAGACCTCTGGTGACGCCTCCATCTTTTTTGATTTGCTACCGACAGGTACAGCGGTTGCGGCACTTGTTGTGATCTCTTTCATTGTTCACCTCCTCTCAGCTGATGCTTTAAAACCAAGGTCATCTCATCACTAAAACATTAGTTCTTTAAGAAAATAAGGCGCGATTGCCGAACTCATCCAATTGTTTTTGCTCTTCCAATTGCTGTTCATAGGTGTATTCAGCAAATTGTTTTTCTCGCAGTTTTTCCACGATCTTGCGTTCCTGCTGCGCTTCTACCACTACCGATAAAGACTCTGCCAATTCTTGCTTCACGTGAAACATTTTGTTCTGAACCTCATCGATGGTGGCATTCAAAGCAAGCAAATAGCGTTGCTGCACTTGCATCCGCCCAATGGTCATTTCATTGACATCAAAAAGCTGGGCTTTTTCCTGTGCCAGCGTGTTCAGGTGCTGTTCTTGCTGAATCAACAATTGCTGTTTTTGGGCGTACGCTCGTTTAGCTTCTTGCTCAATGGTTTTTCGGTGATCCAATACTTTTTCTAAGGAAAAGTGAAATGCTTGCATGGTTGCTCCTTTATGATCTGTTTTACATGGTCGAACGCTGGCGCTCGATCAGCGCTTCTTCACTGAACAAATGCGCCAATTCAAAAATCGTTTGTTCAAATGGGATCCGCTCATCCACTTTTTGCTGTAAAAACCGTAGGATGGGGTGATGCAACGCGATCGCTTGGTCGGTCAACGCATTACTGCCGCTTTTGTAAGCACCGATATCGATCAAATCCTTGGCCTCTGCATAAACGGCCATGTTTTCTTTTAGTTCCCCCGCATGTTCATGCTGTTCCTCAGAAACGAGGGTCTTCATCAAACGGCTGAGGCTGTTTTGAATATCGATGGCAGGATAATGATTTTGAGCGGCGATTTTCCGTGACAACAGAATATGACCGTCAAGAATCCCCCGCACCGCATCAGCGATCGGTTCATTCATGTCATCACCTTCTACCAAGACGGTATAAAAGGCAGTGATCGAGCCTTTGTCAGACATCCCACTGCGCTCTAACAACTTCGGTAAAGCTGTAAACACAGAAGGGGTATAGCCTTTGGTCGTCGGTGGTTCACCTGTTGATAAACCGATCTCCCGCTGCGCCATCGCAAAACGGGTCACCGAATCCATCATCAATACGACTTTCTTGCCTTGATCGCGGTAATACTCAGCGATCGCCGTTGCCACATGAGCCCCTTTTAGTCGTACAAGGGGTGGCATATCGGAGGTAGCACAGACAACGACCGACTTGCGGTAGCCTTCTGGGCCTAGATCATTTTCAATAAATTCTTTGACTTCTCGTCCTCGCTCGCCGATCAAGCCGATCACGATGACATCTGCTTCGCAATAACGAGCCAGCATCCCCAATAAGGTACTCTTACCGACCCCGCTGCCAGCAAAAATGCCGATCCGTTGGCCAAGGCCGACGGTCAAAAGACCATCGATCGCCCGGACACCTGTCGGCATGATCTCAGCGATTTTTTGACGACGAAAGGGATCAGGAGAATCTTGACTAACTGGATATTCTGACGCAGTTTCCAGATCCAGCGCCATATCTAACGGTCGCCCTAGTCCATCTAAGGTGTGCCCTAGCAGCGTATCATCGATTTTTACCGTCAACGATTTGCCAGTTGGCCGCACTAAACAGCCCGGTCCGATGCCTTCTAGCTGATCAAGGGGCATCAGGAGCACGGTTTTTTTCACAAAGCCCACGACTTCGGCTAAAGCTGTATGAGTCTTGTTTTGCAGTGCGACTTCACAGATTTCTCCTATGAAAACTGACAACCCTTCGACTTTGATCAGCAGACCTACGACTTCGCTGACTTTGCCGTAAGTGGTAAAGAACGGCTGTGCTTGCGCTGTTTTGCGCAGCGCTGTGATCGGTAATTCAAACGTCATTCCTTCACACTGCTTTCTAGAAATTGGCTCAAAAAGCGAGCGATTTCTTTCCTCAGTTCAAAAACCACCAAGGCATTTTCAGATTCGATACAAAAATCGTGTTCCGCCAAGCTATCATCTGCCATGAGTAAATAGCGAAACCCGCTGATCGTCTGTTTTTTGGTTTCCAACAATTCTCGCAACCCTGCAAGATGCTGCTCTTGGCTGCGAATAGTCACAAATTGATCGGGTTGTTCAAATTGCCATAGCACAGACTCCACAAAAGGCAGAAAGCCTGCTTGCTCGTCTGTAAAACGTTGATTGATCAAGGCTTCGGCGATTGCCGTGCCGTAAGCGATCATTTCTTGCTTTTTCTCTGAGCGAAAGGTGTTGATTTCAGAAACGGCTTCAGCGACATTGGCTTGGGCTTGTGTCATCAATGCTTGCGCGGCTTCTTTGCTGGCATTGAGTCCTTCTTGATAGCCTTGTTGAAAGCCGTCTGCTTGTCCTGCTTGAAAGCCTTCCGTTCTCGCTTCTGCTAGAATTTGCGCCGCTTGCGCTTGTGCATCGGTCAAGATTTGCTGTTTCAAGGCTTCCATTTGCTGCAGATGCCGTTCCTGCTCCAACTGGCGTGCACGTCTAGCCGCTTGCAGTTCTGGGTCTAAGCTCGGTTTCTCAATCGGCGCTTTGATGGTCGTATCCGTCAAAATACTGCGAGCAGCTTCAGTCGTTTTGACCGCCTGCTGCTTCAATAAACTGCTATTTGACCACTGCATCTTGGTCGCCCCTTCCGATGTAGATCTCACCGGTTTCATCTAGCCGTCGAATCACAGCCACCACACTTTGTTGGGCTTCTTCTACAGCAGACAAGCGGGTAGGACCCATAAATTGAATTTCTTCTTGCAGATTTTCCACCGCCCGTGATGAGAGGTTGGAGAAAATAAAGTTCTTGATGTCGTCGGTCGTGCCTTTAAGCGCTAAGACTAAGACATCGTTTTGAACATCTCGCAAGACTTTTTGAACATCCAAGCGATCGAGGGTCACGATATCCTCGAAAGTAAACAAGCTTGATTTCACTTCGTTGGATAGTTCCGGTTGCCGCTTTTCCAAGTCGTTCAAAATGTTCTTTTCAGTGCTGCGGCTGACTGAGTTCAAGATTTCTACCAGTGTATGCACACCACCGACATTTTCCGTATCGTTCTCAATGTAATTCGAGAATTTGTTCTCGATCACTTTTTCAATCCGTTCGATCACCAAAGGCGACGTACTGGAGATCGTCCCGATCCGTTCAGCGATCTCCACTTGCAAATGATCGGGAAACTGTGACAAGACGCTGGCCGCTTTGTCCGGCTGCATGTAGCACAAAATCAGCGCTACCGTTTGTGGATGTTCGCCGATCAACAGATTGGTCAACTGTTGAACATCGGCTTTGCGAGCGATATTAAAGGGCCGTTCCCGCAGCTGAATCTGAGTCAATACGTCAATGACTTCTTTGGCTTTTTGAGGGCCTAATGCTTGGTTCAGCAAATTTTTGGCATAATCGATCCCGCCGTCTAAGACATATTTGCGGGCCGTTGCGGTATGAGAAAATTCCTCCAACACTTGATCCCGCTCTTCGGGACTGACAAAGTCGATGTTGGCGATCTCATAGCTCACTTTTTGTATAAATGATTCTGGCAGCAGCTTCATGATCTTTGCAGAGGTATCTGATCCTAGAGAAATCAGAAGAATCGCTGCTTTTTTTACCCCGTCTATTGTATCCATGGCTGCCCCCTTATTTTTCTTTCATCCAAGCTTTGATCAATTCCGCCGCTACTTCAGGATTGCTTTCGGCATAATTTCTAGCCGTTTGATCCAATGTTGGTTCTCCTGTATGTTCTGCTGTGGCTTCTTGTGTGGATGCTTCTGGCACCGCTGGTTTCGTTTCAGCAGACCGGTTACCGACACCGCCAAAAACGACTTCTTGTGCAACCGGGTTAATCGCTCCGATGCTAGCAGCGGATGGTTGTGCAAAAGTGACCATTTCATCCGTCACATCCACTTCCAACTCGTCTTCTTTGCGTCGGCGTCGGATCACGCCAACGATCATTAAGATCACCAAGAACAAGGTCAACACGATACCGCCGATGATGGCATACTTGACATAACCTTTGGCAGCTGCAATCTGTTCATTCCCTTGAGGATCAGCGGCTGGATCAACCTCTGCTTGGGCAAAGTCAAACCCTTGGATCGCAATTTGATCGCCACGATCATTGTCATAGCCGACGGCGCTAGCAATCAACTGCTGCAATTCTGCTTGATCCGCTTGCGAAAGGTTCGCATTGATCACGATTGAGCTGGTCATTCGTTCGATCATGCCAGGAGCCGTAATGGTCGTAGTGGTCTCGGTATCCAATTCATTTTCAACGGAGCGACTGTAGGAATTGTTCCCCTCTCCGTCCGTGCCCGTCACATTGGAGACATTGTCATCCACAGTCCCTGTTTGGGCTTCTTGGACGGTCCCTTGCGAACCAGCAGCCTGCACTGTTTCACTCTTGATCTCTGGGTCATCATAAGTGACTTTCTTCCGCTCGATCGAATCAAAATTCAAGTCTAAATTGATCGACACTTGGAATTTGTCTGCACCATAGATCGGTGTCAGCAACTTCGCTACTTTTTCTTCTAGCGTTTTTTCATAGGAATCTTTGATGGCAATGTATTTATTGTTTAAGCCACTTAATTGACTGGCTTCATCTTCGGTTCTAGTCAACGTATTGCCCGCGCTATCAACGACTTTTACATTTTCAGGCTTCAGCTTTTCCACTGCGCCGGAAGTCAAGGTAACGATCCCTTGCACGGACTCGTCTGAGATTTGCTGATTTTTCAAGGACAACACGATAGAGGCCGTCGGCGCACTTTCCTCCGAAGAAAAGACACTTTCTTCTGGCATCACGAGTAAAACTTTGGCGGATTTGACCGCATCGATCGACTCGATTGCTCGCTGTAGTTCGCCCGTTACTGCCCGCTGATACATGATTTTGCGGTCTTCATCCGTTGTCATCATGTTGGCATCATCAAATAATTCAAAGCCTGTACTGGTATTTGGTAACTTATTGTCCACGGCAAGATTGATGCGGTATTCATCGACTTGGTCCTTATCGATCAAAATAGTCGTCCCATTGTCGGCTAATTTGTAGGCGATCTGCTGTTCATCCAAATCCTTGCTGATCGTTCCCGCATCGGCATCGCTTAGATCCGTAAACAAGATACCGTATTCAATTCGCGTATTTAAATAATAAACAGCTGCTGTGATTCCGAGAACGCTGATAACGGAAAGAACAACGATCATTTTCTTTAAAGAGCTTTGCATTTGCCAACGGTCTTTGAGTTGTTCTGTCCATTCTTTCACTTTATCCATCATTTATTCTTATTCCCTCACCCACTGCTAAAACTGCATATTTTTCACGTCATTGTAAGCTTCTAAACACTTGTTTCGTACTTGAACGGCTGTTTGTAGCGCCAATTGCGCCTCCGTCATGCGAATCATCACATTGCCTAGATCGCTTTCATCGCCGGTGATCAAATTGACAGTATCTTGATCCATGACCGCCGTTTTTTGATTCAACTGATCGACCGCATTGGTCAAGTAGGAAGAAAACTGGTTTTCCTTGGTGCCCACAACACTAGTCTCGTTTGAAGCAGCCCCCGTGCCTAGTGTCCGCAAAACGTTTTGGTAGTCTGTTAATCCTGTCGTTAAAAGTCCATCCATTTTCTCGTTACCCCTTTGATATTTCTAATGCTTTTTTCAAGATTGTTTTATTCATTTCTGAAGCAGAAACATTGGCTTCGTACGTTCGAACCGCTTGCAACATTGCCACCATTTCATCGGCAATATCCACATTTGATTGACCGACATATCCCTCAGCGTTGGCAGCGGGATTGGTAGGATCATAGGTCAGTTTTTCCGTCTCATCGGCAGCGATCCCCGTCACTTTGACACCGTATGTAGCCGGTGTTCCTTCACGACTATTTTTTAAATTTTCTGAAAAAAGAATACTCTTTTTTTGATAAGCCGCGGTTGTTTGTGTTTGATTTGTATTTACATTTGCGATATTGCTGGAGATCGTATCTAGTTTTAACCGTTCCAATGCTAGACCGCTCGCGTTGATCGTTAGTCCGTTAAATATACCCATTTGTTTTTCCTGCGCTTTCTATCAATTACTCAAGACAAGGTTCATCATTTGTAAGCGTCCGTTGACTTGTGCGGTCAATGCACTGTAATACAACCCATTGGCTGCTTGATCCAACATCTCTACCTCAAGATCCACGTTATTGCCGTTGTCTTTGATACTGGTAGTTGCATTTTCAGTGATTTTCGGTTTTACTTGAGAAACTGACGCTTCTGTTACAGCGTCGGTCCCTGACGAAGCGAGTGCCTGCTTTAATTCGCTTTCAAACACGATGCGTTTTGCTTTGTACCCATCCGTGTTGACATTAGCGATATTAGACGAAATCAATTCTGCGCGTTGTGCAGAAACGTTCATAGCTGTTTTTAATAAATCATAGGTATCCAACAATAATTGCTCCTTCCACCTTCTGTACCAAACGTTTTTTTCATCGATGGAACAGAAACAAATATATTTATTTATTTTTTTGTTATAGATTAAAAAAACAAGAAGACGTGATGTCATTATAGTAGAATTATTTTTATTTTACAATTTGATTTTTGCAACTTTACGGATATGACATTTAAGTTACAGACGTGTTATGTTATTTGTTAAACACTGTTTCATCGCAATTTCGTCCCCAGTTATAAAAAGCAAACGATCGATATAAAGCGTTTTACAAGCATATCTATGCCTTTTGATCAAAATCAGTTTTTTGATAAAAAAACAAGTATTATTCGAAAAATTGATTAAAAAATTTTCATTTGTGCCTGTTGACATGACAAACCCTGAGAAACGCTTCACGAAAAAAAACGGTACCATCTATAAATATTCACAAAAATTGCAAGCTGTACCATTTCAACAATTTGACGAAACTTGTCAAAAAAAGAACAAAAAAAGGAGAAACAGAAAATTTATTTTAGTTATTTTTTGGATTATTTTTTTTTGCTATTAAGAATGATTTTAATTCACCGATAAAATAAATGAGGGTTTAAAACCTGGAAATAGAATTTAGGAGGACGCAACAAATGGATTTTTTCTTGCTGATCGGTATTATTTTAGGATTGATATCTGTGGTGGTTGGGATGATTGTAAAAGGTGCCAATGTGGCCGTTTTGATCAATCCGGCAGCCGCGATCATCATTTTCGTCGGTGTGATCGCAGCCGTTATCAATTCATTTCCCAGCAGTGATATCAAAAAAATCCCGAAGATCTTCGGCGTTCTGCTGAAAAATAAAGAATACGACTTAAAAACAACCATCAATACCATCGTTGAATTAGCTAACCAAGCTCGGCGCGATGGCCTACTATCTCTTGAAGGTGCTATCCAAAACTTAGAAGATCCTTTTTTAAAAAAGGGCTTGGAAATGGTGGTGGATGGCATCGCTGCCGAACAGATCCAAGAAATCATGGAAAATGAGATCTATGGGATCGAAGAACGGCATCGCATCGGCTCGGCTATTTTTAAAACCGCCGGCACGAGTTCCCCGACCTTAGGGGTGTTAGGAGCCGTGATCGGGCTGATAGGGGCGCTAGGCAATTTAGAGGATGTAGAAGCACTGGGTCATATGATCTCGGCGGCTTTTGTGGCGACCCTTTATGGTATTTTCTTCGGTTATGTGCTGTTCATTCCTTTTAGCTCACGATTAACTTTGAAATCGGAGCAAGAAGTCCAAATGATGTCGATCATCGTTGAAGGGGTCTTAGCGATCCAAGCCGGACAATCGCCGAAAAGTATTGAGAAAAAATTATACAGCTTGATCGATCCGAAAAAACGGCAAGAACAATTATAAAGGGTGAAGCGACATGAAGCGAAAAAAGAAACATGAAGAACATGTAGACGAAGCGTGGCTTTTGCCTTACTCGGATATGTTGACCTTGCTGCTGGCCTTATTCATCGTCATGTTTGCCATGGCGAAAGTCGATGATGAGAAGTTTCAAGAAATCCGAAGCGAATTCGGCACCATCCTTTCCAGCCACCACAGCAACGCCTCCGTCATCGGGTCAGTGATCGATATGGGCGAGACCACGCCGCGAAAAAAAGCCGCCACTTCTGCTGAAGCACAAGCGCAAGAAGCAGCGGTCCGGACCCAACTGGAAAATCAGCAGCTAGAAAAAATCAGCGACCAGCTGTCACAAGAACTCGCCGCTTCTGGCTTAAAAGGCCAGACAGAAGTCCGCTTGGAATCCGATGGCTTGCATATCACGCTAGCCAGCAGCATCTTGTTTGCCTCTGGTAGCGCCGAGATCACGGACACCACTCGTCAGTCACTGGATCTACTATCGGACTCACTGAAAAAACTAAAAGCCAACAAAATCGTGATCGCCGGGCATACCGATAACGTACCGGAAAAAGGCAATGGTCGCTACCAATCTAACTGGGATCTTAGTTCCGCTCGTGCGATTACCGTTATGGAATACTTCATCAGCAAAGGCGCCGTTTTAGAAAAAAATGCTGCCATCCAAGCCTTTGCCGATACCGAACCGAAAGCCGATAACAACACCCCACAAGGCCGCTCGGAAAACCGCCGCGTGGAGATGATCATCCAGCGGACCGAAACGACACAATAGCCCGTAATAAGGTTTTATAAATATCATTATGAAAAGCCAAGATGAGCAACATTCGTCTTGTTTTTTTTGTAGTCTCCTCCTCAACAAACAAAAATCACTCATCAGCCATTCTTGCGAATAGCTGATGAGTGATTTTTTTGCTTGATTTATTTCTCCACTTCAAAACGATTGGTCAATCGCTTCAACTCTTCTGCAATGTCTCTGAGGTCTGCCACATGGTTGGTAAATTCATCCATGGTTGCCAAGACTTCTTCTGCATTTGCGGAAACTTCTTGTGTGCCAGCGGCATTTTCTTCCGTTGATGCGGAAATGTTTTCTAAGTTTTCCAGTACACTGTTTTGAATGTTTTCGATACGGGCACTGGCTGCTTCAATATGATGGATGCCTTCGATCATATAGCTGCTGCGTTGGAAAACTTCTTTTGAAGACGAGATCGCTTCTTTGATCAAGTTGGTTTGGCGAACGCCGCCTTTGACAGACGCCGACGTTTGTTTGACCATTTGACTAGACTGCTCACGAATTTCTTCAATGATCGCTTCGATCTCTTTGGTAGAAGCCTTGCTTTGTTCCGCCAATTTACGGATCTCAGCAGCCACGACGGCAAAGCCTTTGCCCGACTCACCTGCACTTGCGGCTTCGATCGATGCATTCAAGGCTAGCAAGTTGGTTTGGTAAGAAATATCGTTGATGACCCCAATGATCGAGTTGATGTTTTGGATACTATCATTCATTCCCGTCATGTTCGACATCAAACGCTCCATCTGTGCCAACTCTTGTCGCCAGCTGTCATCGACTTGATCCATGATCGTTAAGTTTTCTTGATTGATCTTCGTAGATTCTTGTGACTTGCTGCTCATGCCGCCAACATTTTCTCGTAATTCTTTCACGACTTGCGACAGATTTTGCATTTGTGACACGCTGTATTCTGTTTCTTGGGCTTGAGCACCGGTCACTTCAGCTATCCCCGTAATGGTTTGAGAGACTTCTTCTGTCGCAATATTGGTTTGTTTTGACAATTCTAATAAAGAATCCGACATTCCTGCGACACTGTTGCTTTCTTTTTGTACTTTTTGGATCAATGCACCCGTGCCTTCGATCATCACATTGTAATTGTCCGCCATTTGCTGGATCTCATTGCCTGCTTTGTCTGGATATACAACTCGGCGTGCCAGTTGATCCCATGTCCATTTTTCGCCTTTGGCTCTTTTGGTTTTGCTCATCTTCTCTAGTTTGCCTTCACCGACTTTTCTAAAGTAGCGATTGAAGCAATCGATGATCGCTGCGACTACTTTGATCGCGGCATACGAAACCAGTCCTACAAAGAGCAGCATCAAGATCGTAACGATAATCGTGGTGCGGACTAACGCCCCTAACTCTTTGTCTAGATCACTAGCTTTGACTTCGGAGTACGCCCAAACATTGGAATCAGCAGACTTGTCATACAACACATCATTGACTTTATTCGAGTCGCCTAAGCCAACCATGCCTGTCGGATCTTTGGCGTCTTTGATTTTTTGGAACACTTCTTCTTCTTTGATATTCTTACCGATTTGCTTGGTATTTTTTGAGGTCACGATGACCCCAGATTCTGAAACTAAGGTGACATTCCCAGTCCGCCCTACGGTAAAGGAAGACAAGATGTTTTGAATGCTTTCATAGGAAACATCGACGCTTAAAACCCCCACTTGATTATGGGAATTTTTGACCCGGATCGAAGCCGACGTCACAAATTGATTCGACACCGTATCTAAATAAGGTGCTGTCCAATACACTTCTCCTTCGGCTTTTACAGCCCCTTTGTACCACGGCCGAATTGTGGGTTTATAGTCATCCGGTAAGGGATTGAAGGTCACATACTCATCATCTTCTGTCCCAAAAGTTACTGCTAAGAAGCTGTTGCTCCCAGCAATCGCTAAAGAAAGATCTGAACGGATACGTCCCATGCTGAATTCTGTTTTCATCGCTGGCAGTTCAGCCATTGATTTCAATTTGCTTTCCGTCGATCGGCGCAAACTCTTTTCTTCCGCCAAGATCAAATTGACGGCACTTTCTTTGTTCAAATCATTTCGTTCAATCAATAAGTTCTTGGTGGTTAGATAGGAACTTGTCAGCATGACAATGATCGGGATCCCCGCAACCAGCATCAAGGTGATCATCACATAAATTCCTATCGTCTTTTTTCTTTTTTTCACAACTGTGCCACTCCTTCATTTCCAATTTCACACGATCCACTGAAGACTCGTCCGTAGACGACCCTTAGTAAGGATAATCGGTCATTTCTTTGAATATTTAAGAGGATTCATTGTCAGAAACGGCTGCAAGCGCATTTTCTTTTTTGCTAAGGCTTACGGTTGCTGTTGTAACGAATAGAAAAGCTCCTCAGTCATCAAGGAGCGTTGCGACTGCATAAAAATAGCCAGCACGGAAGTTTCCGCACTGGCTGTAGGGTCCCTTTAATAGGACCGCTTCTATTGCCTATAATTCTTTGATGACGGCTTTTTCTTCCGCCGTCAAAGCGAAATCAAAGAGCGCTAAATTTTCGGCTTGATGTTTTTCTGAATGGGATTTCGGAATCACGATCACCCCACGCTCGATTTGGTAACGCAAGACCACTTGGCTCCAGTTTTTTTGATGCGCTTCCCCGATTTGGGTCAAGGTTTCCCGTGCCGCTTCCGAAATCCGGGAAAGCGGACCCCAGGCTTCTGGAACTACCTGATTGGCTAAGGAATAGGCGATGATCGCGTCGTTCCACTTGCCTGGATGCGATTCGATCTGATTGACCGCTGGTTTGATCCGACTGTTTGCCAATAAATAGCTGAGTTCTTCTTCTTGGAAATTGGACACCCCGATTGCTTTTAAGACTCCTTTATCGACATAAGCCTCAAGAACCGCCCAGACAGCGGCGATCTCTGCCAAGTTGTCCCACGGATGATGGATCAAATAAAGATCGATCGATTCCGTCTGCAAGGCTGCTAAACTCGCTTCGACAGACGCTTTCACGGCAGCTGCATCTTGCGTATGCTCTGGTTTGCCAGGAATCTTAGAAGTCAGGAAAAATTCGCTGCGGTCAATCCCGCTTTCCTTGATGGCTTTGCCAACCACGGCTTCGTTGCGGTAAGAAATCGCCGTATCAAAATGCCGATACCCAAGCTTGATGGCAGTCAATAGCTCTGTCGTATCATCATTGATCGCACCTTGGTATTCTCGGTTTTCTTTCCCAAATGTATTCGTCCCGCTGCCGATCACTGGAATCTGAATGCCGGTATTCAATTCAATCGTTTCCATGCTGCTTCCCCCTTTGTGTTGTTTCTAGTCTATCAAAAAAGCAGGAGTAAGGGGAAGAAAAACTCTTATTGCCGCTAAAAAACGGGGAAAAGCACAAAACGCATGTTCAAGCAGCCCCTCCTCCGTTATACTGAGGGTAAGATACGAAACACCCAAATAAGGAGGGTTACTTTTGAAAAAAACACTGTTTTTTCTTTGTGGATCACTGACATTCGGTTTAGGTACTTTAGGAATATTTTTGCCTTTCTTACCTACAACCGTCTTTTACTTGCTGACGGCTTATTTCTGGCTGCGGAGTTCCGATACCTATTATCAACGCTTGGTTCAATCAGAAAATTATCAAAAATACATTGAAAAACCACTCGTACAAAAACAGCTGAGCACCAAGGCAATGGTTCGGATGTTTGCCATGATGCTGGTAGTCTTTGCAATTCCTGCACTGCTGATCCCTAATCTGCTGGTACGTTTCGTCCTCGCTGCCATCTACCTCGCCCATGTCATTGGAATCACTTGGTATTTAAAAGGACGCAAACCTGCGATCCAAAAAACGGATCAGCCCCTGTAAGGACAAAGCTGTACGTACACACCGTAATCCACCAAGCAAGTGAACCTTGCTAGTGGACTGCGGTGTATTTTTTCTCCTATTTTAGCGGGTGCTCACTGACGCCTCTTCGATGATGGGGGCTGATTGGGCGATCGCTAACCAAGCAGCAGGGATCCGGTATGGGGAACAAGAAACATAGTCGATGCCGATCTCTCGCAAAAACGCAATAGAATAGGGATCGCTGCCGACTTCGCCACAAACACCGATCGAGTGCTCTGGCTGCCGATCTCTTACGCCGGCGATCGCTTGACGCATCAACGCGCCAACACCTACCTGATCTAAGTGCTGGTAAGGATCTTCTTGTAAGATCCCCGACTGCAAATAGGCTTGGATAAAGCTGCCGGCATCATCCCGCGAAAAGCCAAAGGTCATTTGGGTCAAGTCATTGGTACCAAAACTAAAGAACGCCGCCTCTTCAGCACACTCCCCAGCAATCAAGCACGCTCTAGGCGTCTCGATCATCATCCCGATCTCGATGTGCAACGGTTGCTGAAGGGTTGCTTCTGCTTGAGCGATCACCTGTGTCAACGTCTCTTTCAACACCTGCAGCTCTGCGGGCAAACTGATCAGGGGCAATAAGATCGCCGCCTCTACCTCGACTCCTTGCTGCCGCAACTCCACAGCCGCTTCACAAATCGCCGCTGTTTGCATTTCATAAATTTCTGGATAGCTGAGTCCTAAACGGCTGCCGCGATGCCCCATCATAGGATTGACCTCTTGCAGTTCGTCAATTCGCCGCTCGATCACTGCCAATGATTTTTTACTGCGGCGGGCCATCTCAAGGCGTTCATGCTCATGGGGCAAGAATTCATGGAGTGGTGGATCTAATAACCGAATCGTGCATTTCTTTCCTTGCGCGGCCTGCAGCATTTCTTGGAAATCGGCTTTTTGATAAGCCTTGATCTCAGCCAAAGCCGCCAATCGTTCCGCCTTCGTTTCTGCCAAGATAACTTCCCGCATTTTCCACAAACGCGCTTCCCCAAAAAACATATGCTCCGTCCGTGCTAAGCCGATGCCCGCTGCACCAAAGGCCAGCGCAGCCTCAATGTCATTTTTCGTTTCCGCATTTGCGTAAACCTTTAGATCTGCCTGGGCTTGTGCCCACGTCAAAAGCTGATCCAGCAAAACCCGCTCCTGTACACTGGTCATAGGCAGCTGCCCTTGATACAGTTTGCCAGTGCTGCCGTCTACGGAAAGTACGTCACCTTCTTCAATCCACAGCTCGCCGCAGCGGGCCTGTTTCAAAAATGCATCGACACTTAATGCCTCGCACCCTACCACACAGCAGACCCCCAGACCACGGGCGACCACCGCCGCATGAGAAGTCATCCCCCCACGAGCGGTAATGATCGCTTCACTCACCACCATGCCTTCAATATCTTCAGGTGAGGTTTCCTGCCGCAGCAGCAGGACTTTTTCTCCTGTGCGGCTGGCTTTTTCCGCCGCCTCTGCAGTGAAATAGACATGTCCTGAAGCTGCCCCTGGACTAGCCGGCAAGCCCTGCGCAAAGGCTTCGGCTTGCTGTAAGGCTTCGGGGGCAAATAACGGGTGCAACAATTGATCGATCATTTCTGGTGTGATTCGGTCTAAGGCTTGCCTGATGGTGATCCGACCTTCTGCGACCATATCCGTTGCAATTTGCGCTGCCGCAGCGGCGGTTCGTTTGCCGTTTCTTGTTTGCAAGACAAACAACTGGCCGTCATCGATGGTAAATTCAATGTCTTGCATGTCTTGATAGTGATCTTCCAAACCCTCAGCCAGTTGCTTTAGTTCCTGATAAATCACAGGATGTTGTTGCGCCAACGCTTGGATCGGTTGTGGTGTACGAATGCCAGCAACCACATCTTCCCCTTGGGCACACACTAGAAATTCGCCGAAAAGTCCCGGTTCCCCGGTTGCTGGATTGCGGGTAAAGGCGACACCCGTCCCACTATTTATCCCACTGTTGCCAAAAACCATTTCTTGAATCGTTACGGCAGTCCCTAGATCGTCAGGGATCCGATGGAGGGAACGGTAGGTCTTAGCCCGTGGGTTGTTCCATGAGCGAAAAACTGCCGTGATGGCTGCCAATAATTGCTGAAACGGGTCTTGGGGAAACGCTTCTTGGGTATGTTCCATATAAATACTTTGAAACACGCGGCAGATCATTTGCCAGTCATTGCCGGTCATCATTTGGTCTGACACATAATTCTGCCGTTTCTTATAATCTGTCAAATAGGCTTCAAAGTGTTCTTTTGCTACACCTTTCACCACATCCCCATACATCTGGATCAAACGGCGGTAACAATCATAAGCAAAGACGGGGTCCCCCGTCTGCTGAGCCAACCCTTGGACGGTTTCATCATTCAACCCAAGGTTTAAGATCGTATCCATCATCCCTGGCATGGAAAACTTGGCACCACTTCGGACAGAAACCAATAACGGCGAGTGCAGTCCGCCAAATGTTTTGTTCCTGCGGACTGCCAATTCTTCGATGGCAGCTTTGACTTGCTTGATGATCGCCTCAGGAAGAACCTGTTCTTCTAAATAGGTCAGGCAAATGGTGGCCGGGACGATAAATCCCTGAGGAACAGGCAAACCCAAATTGGTCATCTCCGCAAGATTTGCCCCTTTCCCGCCTAATAATGCTTTTTGCTCTTTCGTGCCTTCTGAAAACCATACGACTGCTTTTTCCATCATGTTCCTCCTTTTAAATGTTATATACTATTTCGATTAATTAGCAGTATATAGTATGGCACATTTAATCGTCAAGCCAAAAAAAGAAAACTTTTAAGGGATTTATCCTTTTTAAAAGAGAAGGATTGCCTTTTCATTCGGAAAATCATATAATCAATAGCATAGCACATAAAAGAAAGAAGGTGACACATTGGAATTAAGCCAAAGACAAATGAAAATCATTGAGATCGTCAAAGAGCATCAGCCGATCAGTGGGGAGACCATTGCGAAGCAGTTGGGTTTGAGCCGCGCAACCTTGCGGAATGACTTATCGATTTTGACCATGACCGGTTTATTAGACGCTCGACCGAAAGTCGGCTATTTCTATACAGGACAAACCGTTGAGCCTTTGCTTTTCGAAAAACTCTACCATACCAAAGTTGCAGAAGTCATGATCCCACCGTTGCTGATCTCACAAACGGTCTCCGTTTATGAAGCAGTCACGACTTTGTTTATGTACGATGTCGGTTCCCTCTATGTCAAAAATGACCAAGACGAACTGATTGGGGTACTCTCCCGCAAAGATCTGCTGCGCTTTGCGATCAGCAATGCCGCACCGGAAAAAACACCCGTAGCGATGATCATGACTCGCATGCCAAACATCGTGACCATCACACCGGAAGAAACGATCTTGACGGCTGGTACGTTGTTAGGACGACATGAAGTCGATACCTTGCCAGTGGTCGATCCACAGGAACCAAAAAAAGTCATCGGCAAAATCACGAAGACGCGGCTGATGAATTACTTTATTCAAGCAGGCAATGACAGTGACAACACACACTTTTAGGGGGCAAAAACAATGAAGAACGTTCGAATATATTTGATTTCAGATTCCGTAGGCGAAACGGCACAAAAGCTGATCGCCGCCGTTTCCGCGCAGTTTCCCACGATCGACCTTTCAGATATCCAGCTCTTTCCCTTTACTAATGATGAAGAGAGCTTAGGCGAGATCCTCAAAGATGCCTTGCTAGACAAATCGATCGTCGTTACCACCTTAGTCAATAAAGAATTAGTCGCTTTTGTTGATGCCTTTGCCAAACGGACTGGTTTGCAGCATGTCGACTTTATGTCGCCCTTGACCACGATGCTGGAAAAAACATTCGGTGTAGAAGCCGTCCAAGAGCCTGGTGCCTTGCATCGCTTGAACCAAGCATATTTCAGCCGGGTGGCCGCGATGGAATTTGCGGTGAAATACGACGACGGCAAAGACCCACGGGGATTTCTCGATGCTGACTTTGTCCTATTAGGGGTTTCGCGAACCTCAAAGACCCCATTGAGCCTATACATGGCAAATCGCGGCTACAAAGTGGCGAATCTGCCTTTGATTCCTGAAGTCGCTTTGCCAGCCGAAGTGCACCAAGTAGACCCACGGAAAATGGTCGGTTTGACTACGAATCCAGAATCCCTTACGGAAATCCGGCGGTCCCGGATGCATTCATTGGGCTTGAAAGAAGAAACCCATTACACCAATTGTGAACGAATCGAAGCAGAATTAGCCTACGCGAATGAATGGTTCAAAAAGCTGAACATTCCGGTGATCGATGTCAGCAAACGCTCCATTGAAGAAAGCGCGATGCTGATTGAAGAACAAGCCAAAGAACAGGCCCATGTTCAATAAAGACACCTTGGCAAACCTGACCGAGATCATCAACTTGGAAGCCATCCAGCAGCTGCCGAAAGCTACCGAGCATTTTGTCAGCGATCTGCATGGCGAATACGATGCCTTTGACCATATTTTGCGGAATGGTTCTGGCAGTATTCGAGAAAAAGTCGAGACTTTGTTTACCGGTGTCTTGACGAAAGAAGAACAGACCGAACTCTGTTTTGTCATTTATTATCCAGAGGAGCTATTACAAGAACAGGCCTGGACCCCTGCCGATTGGCGCTTGAAGATGGCACAGCTAGTGAAAGTTGCCCGCTTTACTTCCAGTAAATACACACGCTCCAAGGTACGCAAAGCATTGCCGACTTCTTTTGCTTACATCTTAGAAGAGCTGTTGTACCAATATGATGCCGACTTCAATAAAGAAGCTTACTATCAGGCGATTTTTGATAAGATCATTGAATTAGAGGCAGCCCCGCTTTTTTGCCAAGAACTGGCGTACTTGATTCAGCGTTTCGTAGTGGACCATCTCCATGTCTTAGGCGATATCTATGATCGAGGACCGGCGCCAGACAAAATCGTCGATCGCTTGATGACTTTGCCTTCACTGGATATTCAGCTAGGCAACCATGATATCTTGTGGATCGGTAGCTTTTGCGGCTCGCTGCCCTGTTTGGCCAATACGATCCGCATCGCTGCTCGCTACGGCAATTTGGCATTATTACAAGATGGTTATGGGATCGATCTATCAAAAGCACTGGCTTTTAGCCAAAAATATTACACAGAAAATGCCGGCTTTTATCCGCAAAAAACAGTGGACCCTTTATCAAGCCAGCAAAAAAAAGCCGCCATGCTTTTGCAGCAGGCATTTGCCATCATCCAATTCAAAGTCGAAGCAGCCGTGATCCAGCGGCGACCGGCATTTGCGATGGCAGAGCGCTGCTTATTGCATCGCTTGTCTCAAGATCGACAACAAATCCAGCTAGACCAGACCTATCCTTTGATCAACGGCTGTTTTCAACTAGTAGATCCCGATGATCCTTACCGTTTGACAGCCGAAGAACATGAAGTATTGCAAGATTTGCTGAGCCAATTTCAACGCTCGCCCCGCTTAGCTGCGCATATGCGCTTTTTGGTCGAGCATGGCACATTGTACCAGCGCTTCAACGACAACCTACTGTATCACGGCTGCCTGCCTTGTCGGGAAAACGGCGATTTCCTGGCCTTTACTTTCCAGCAGCAGCCCTTAGCAGGCAAAGCGTTGATGGACTTTTTTCAGCAATGTTTGCAGGAAAGTTTTGCCCAACCAGAAAACCAAACAGACCTTGCCACCGATATGATCTGGTATCTTTGGTGTGGCGAAGGCTCTTCCCTCTTCGGCAAAAAAGCCATGAAAACCTTTGAGCGCTACTTTATAGCAGATCGCAACACTCATACGGAACAAAAAAATGCCTATTATTCTTTAAGGGAAAACGAAGACTTCTGCTGCCGTGTCCTAGCTGCCTTCGGTCTGCCGTCGACAGGTCACATCATCAATGGCCATACCCCTGTCAAAGTGCGTAAAGGCGAGACGCCCATCAAGGCAAATGGTCGTTTGTTGGTGATCGATGGCGGACTCTCTCGCTCCTACCAATCAGTCACAGGCATTGCCGGTTACACGCTGTTGTCAAATTCCTTCGGCATGACCTTGGCGGCGCATCAACCCTTTACAGATCGCCAGCAAGCCATCCAGCAGCGACGTGACATCGTCACTCAGAAAAAAATCGTCGTGCGGCAAACGGAAAGAACAACGGTAGGCCAAACAGATATCGGCAAGCGGCTGCAGCAAGAAAGCCGAGTGCTTTTTGAAGAATTAAAAAATCATCCGATCCCTTGACGAGTCATTCGTCAACCAATCGGATGATTTTTTTTACAGTCCTTTGGAACTATGAAAGGCTTTGAGTTTTTCCAACGCCTGCAGCACAATGATCAAGACCAAGATCGCTAACGCCAAAAAGAGCGTTTCTAACCCTTTTCCTTGCGCTAAAAGCAGCTCTCTTAAAATTGCTGTGATACTGATCAAAATCAAGTAACGCACCGGAATATGGTGACCTTCTTTTACGTAACGCAATAACATCAAAATAATTTCCAGTAAAATAAACAATGTCGCGATCTCTTCGATCAATAAAGAAAGATCGCTAACTTCATGCAGTGGGATCACATGGACAACGATTTTGTAGATCGCTTCCGCCATCACCACCAAAACCAACAGAACCAACAGTCCTAACATAATATCAACCACAACACTAATCATTTTTTCGAAGTGCTTAAAATACTTTCCCATAACACCCCTCCTCGCACTTATTATAGCGAAACTACTCAGAATCACTTTATGATATGCTTGCAAGTGCAGCTTTTTTTATGGAGGCAGTGAATAAAAACGTAAGACAGCTCTTTTCTGTTCCAGCAATCCTCCAAAAAACCTTCCTCTTTGCTACTTTTTGAAGTCTCAGAGTGAGGAATCGCGCATCCTTCGTACACTTGGTGTGTTCGTGGCTCTGACCATAAGCAAATAAAAAAGCTAGGCTCAAGGCCTAGCTGAAATGGTCCCTTTAGATGAGATTGATTTTTACAGTCAGGCTCAGTGAGCCCCTTCGACTGTTAGATCAACATTTTCACTCGTATCTTCCGCAGCTTCGTCGTCGCTATTGGAGGTTTCTGAAGACGGCTCAGTCGTTTCACTGCTGGAGCTGCTTGTTGTAGTACTGGTCGAACTCGTACTGGAAGAGCTTGAAGAACTGCTGCTAGCGCTACTGCTAGAAGTATCGCTGGTGGTGGTTGATCCGCCACTCGGCGCGGTACTCGAACTGCTTTCGCTACTTGCAGAAGTGCTGACGCTAGGCTCTGTCTCTGCTTCACTTACGGAAACAGACGTGCCTTCATTTGTCGACGCTTCGATCGAGCGACTAGTCGTTGAAGGCGATGTGTAAGAACTAACACTGGCTTCATAAAAAATCTGACTGGAATCAGAGGTTTCTTCGATACTGCTGCTTGCTGTCTGGTAAGGTGGCTCGGAGGAACTACTGGAAGAATCTCGTACAAAGGGCGCAGCCACAAAGGCATTGGCATCTTGATTGATCGCCACACTCAAAAAAACCGCAACAAAACAACTGACTAATGCCGACTGCATATTGAACTTGAATTTCATCGCACTCCCCATCCTTTCCCAAAAATATGGTTGGACCTTCCGTCAATGATCTATCTCATTCTTATATTATACAAAAAAAAGCAATCGTCAACAAATTAAGTTTTATTTTCAAAGATGACAAAGACATGAATGCCCGTTGCGCAACAAAAAAAGCCCGAGGGCGACGGTCGATCACCTGCGGGCCCATCCCTTCACTAAGGGTTGGCAGGTGCGACGGATGCTTGTTCCTCTGGCTTTAATGATTCCTTTATTGTTTAACCCCTTCTATTTATAAGTTACGCAGATGGTTGGGGTCATGGATCGGTGCTTCAATATCGCTGTCTCCCATGCGGGGCGTTGGATGGACGGACTCATCTGGCATTGCTGTTTCGCCTGGTAACGGTTGATCGATGATCGGACCAGTATCTGCATCACGATCGGTTATTTTGTCCATCGGCTGATAATCGTAGACGCCGACAACGAGTTTGTCTCGTTCAAGGTCATCACGATAACCATATAATGGATCATGCTCATCATGCCTATGATCGGAATCGCCGAAAGAAAAAGCATCTTTGATTTTTTCCCAAAGCGAACGATCTTCATCCTCACTAGCTGCCTGCTCCACTTCCACATCGTCGATGGATTCTAACCCAAATTGATCGATGACTGTTTGATTCGCAAACAGCACGATATCCTCTTTGCCATAGCCTTCGTTTGTCAATTGCTCAATAACCGGTAATACTTCTGTTCGAGTGTCGTAACTGCCAATAATCGTTAGGTTTCTGTTGTGCATGTGAAATCCTCCTTATTTTGTGTACGCTTCGATCGTTCTGGTTCTGAAGCAATTCCTTTAAAACTAGCAATTTCTATTGCTTCTTTCATTCTAACGCAGGGTTCTATGATTGACCAAATAGTTTGATTGCGCTTACGGAAAACAAGCGGTTTCTTGAAAAAAAAACTAGCTGCTCCGGAAGAAGCGGATCCATCATAAAAAAACCGCGTGAGCCAATGGCTTGCACGCGGTTTTTTTGCTTGTTACTTGGAAACGATCAGTTTTTGACCGACAAAGATCGTATAGCTGCTGTTGATGTTGTTCCATGATGCGAGTTGGCTGATGCTGGTGTTATATTTTTGTGCCAGTGACCATAAGCTGTCCCCTGATTTCACCGTGTGCGTCTTCGTTGAACTGCTGCTGGTATTCGTATTAGAAGACCCACTGCTAGCAGACGTCAAGTAGGCACCACTGACCCAGCCTTTGCCAGAAACATAATACCATTTGTTCGTGCCATTGACGGTCGTCCCGGTTTTTGTTGCGGTAACCGTGACGGTTGCTCCTTTACTTAAAGAACCAGTAATACTACTGCTGGTAGAAGCATCGGAACGAACATTTAAAATCTCGGTGGTTTTCATTTGCTGATTTGTGGTTGTTGAACCGTTATTATTGGAAGAGCTGCTGGTTGTTGTCAAGTAGGCACCACTGACCCAACCTTTGCCAGAAACGTAGTACCACGTTTTATTGCCTTCCACTGAAGTGCCGTTCTTTTTCGCTGTCACGGTAACGGTCACCCCTTGACCAAGCGTTGTCACGACACGGCTGCTGGTAGAAGCATCGGACCGGACATTCAATGCGGCCGTCGTTTTCATTTGTTGATTGATACTTGAACCATTGTCTTCTTTTTCCGCTTCAGAAGCATTATTGTTGGTCACTTCAGTAAGGTAGGCACCGCTGACCCAACCTTTGCCAGAGACATAATACCAATTTTTGTTGCCATTGACTGATGTGCCGGTTTTCATGGAAGTGGCAGTAAAGGTCGTGCCTTTGCTAAGTGACCCTACCACTGATCCGCTAGTGGACGCGCTAGAACGAATATTCATCGCTTCCGTCGTATTCATTTGCTTGTTGATCGTCGTACCGGAATTGCCATTGTCAGAACCGGTGTTGCCTGATCCGCTATTGTTGTTTGAAGAGTCGGTCGAAACCTTCGTCAAATACGCGCCGCTGACCCAACCTTTGCCAGAAATCTTATACCACGTGGTGTTGCCATTGACGCTGGTGCCGGTTTTGGTCGCCGTTGCCGTAAACGTCGTATTAGCTGCTAACGAACCAGTAATAGAGGCACTGGTGGAAGCATCGGAACGAATATTCATAGATGACGTGGTTTTCATCTGCTGATTGATCGCTGTTTCATCACTGACGATCGTTTCATTGCTATTGCCGCCACCTGTGTTTGAGCTGCCAGTATCATATTGCGTTAAATTATACGTACTGATCAAATTGTTTAATTTGCTGGCATAAGAAGTATCGGTTGCATACCGCCCTTGTAGCCAAGCGGTTGCTTGCGTGTAAGAGGTCGTATTGCTTTTCCATGCACCGCTGTAATAGTAGTTGCCGCTAGAAAAACTCGTGTTGCGCAACACATATGCATTGTCTTCAAAAGACTCTTTTAATGATGGGTATTTCCGAAACTTAGCGCTGATCAAATAATAATTGCCAGAACCATCATCTTCATAGGTATCCATCGTCACGTATTGGCCGTTGTAGCTGCCTTTGATCCCAAACATATTGTTGGCTGTGGTCGTCAAAGTCGAGGCGCCCCAACCTGATTCCAAAATCGCTTGTGCCATCATAACAGAAGCATACAGATCGTTTGCTGCCGCCACTTCCGTTGCATAGCCGCAAATCTGACTGATAAAGGCAGCCGGATCGATCGTTGCCCGTGAAAATAATGCCCGACTAGTCAAATCAGAAAGGGCTGATGGTACTTCATCTGCTTCTAAGACTTCATCACTAGCGACTGTTGTGCTTTCTGTCGTCGCTGTTTCTGATCCCTCAGTAACTGCTTCAGCTCCTGACTCCTCCGTTATTTCCGAAGTTTCTTCGGTCACAACAGGTGCTGTCGTCGATTCTGTCGTTTCCTCAACCGGCGTGCTGTCGGTTTCTGGTGTAGTGTTTGTTGTTTGTTCAACGACCTTAAGGTCATTGCTGGTTTCTGTCGTTGCCGTTTCAGCCGCATGCCCTAAGGTCGGGATAAACGTTGATCCCGCTACTAAAGTAGTAGCCATCGTAATACTTTTTTGGGTATATTGCGTGCGCTTCAAGCGCTTTTCTAAGCGGCGTCGTTCTTTACGAATTGTCATTTAATCCCTCCGTCGTATTAGCCTTTTATTATTGTAACACGATTTATTAAAAAATGGGGGGTTAAGATGAAAAAACAGTGAAATCAACGAGATAAATTCTTGCTATGAAACAGTTTTCTCTTTTGCTTCATCAGCCAATACTCTGTTCTAAAAAAAGAAAAAAGAGTTGTTTTAGCACCAAAAAAGCAGCCTTTATCAAAAAGACTACTTTTGGTGAATTGTTATTTAATAACAGGTGAGGGCTTTTTGGCTTTTTTTAGCATCGCATAGCCTATGTTGAGAACAAGCCCAAAAACGGCCAAGAAAATTGCCGTATAGAAGGCTTTTGTATAATCTCCTTGGTTACTTTCTGCGATTGCTGCTGCCACTCTGGGGCCAAAGAATGCCGCCGTAGAATAACCAATAAAGACGATTCCATAGTTGACCCCTTGATTGATCGGTCCGTAATTTTCCATAACGATCGATGGGAATACCCCCATCACGCCCCCGAAGCACAGTCCTAAACCGATGATCCCGACAGTGAAGATCACAGTTGTTTGACCAAGCGTCAATAAGAATAAGGACAATGCCACCACGCCATAGATGATCATCAACGTATTCGTCCGACCAATTTTATCAGAAACGGTGCCCCAAAGGACACGACCAAAACAGTTGCTCAATGAGTACAAGCTGACATAAAAGGCAGCGGCCGCTGCCGTCAAACCAAACATACTTTGCCCGATCACTGAGGCGTTGGAAGCAATCATCAAACCTGAGAAAGCCCCTACCCCTAACATAACGATAATCAAGTAAAAAGTTGGTGTCTTCAGCATGTCCAACCAATTTAGATTGATTTGAGGACCATTTTTTCCTTGATCCGCTGGTTGCCAACCTGCTGGACAGTAATTTTCTGGTGCTTTACGAATAAATAGACTAGCCACCAAGACGATCACGATATAGGCAATTCCTAAAATCCGAAACGCCGCTAAGACATCTTGTGATTCGATCAAACGATTCGCAATCGGTGCGGCAATAATCGCTGCCCCACCCATACCTGCTGTGATCAAGCCCGAAGCCAGTCCCCGTTTATCCGGGAATAACCGAATCGTATTGCTTAAACAAGCCGAATAGGCAAAGCCTTGCCCTAAACCAGCAAAGACTCCATAAGTCAGGTACAGCATAGCGGATGAGTTGACCAAACCCGTCAGGAAGAAACCCGCTCCGAACAACACGCCTCCACCAGCGATGACCCATCTAGCGGCTCCTCGGTCTGTCAGCAAACCACCCAAAATCATGGTAATCGGGCCAACTGCGGCATTGATGGTAAAGGCTAGCATGATCTCTTCCATGGACCAACCTTTTAATTGACTAAGAGGTCCTGCAAAAACACTAAAGGCGTAAACAGCGCCCGTACACAGTAACACTGCGGTCGAAGCGATCAGAATCAGCCAGCGATTGATTTTTGTTTCCATTTTTTCTCTCCTTTGTTTTAAGCATGTTACTTTATTCACATGTTTTTTCAAAAGCTAGCGCGCGTGACGAGTCACAACGCGCAAGGCTTTTTATTCGAGATGTTCTGCGACTGCTGTCTTTCCAGCAATCCGGCCAAAAGTGAAGATGTCTGTCAACGAATTGCCGCCTAAGCGATTGCCGGCATGGATCCCCCCAGCAACTTCTCCTGCTGCATACAGTCCTTCAATGATTTGATTTTCCTTCGTCAACACATGGGTTTGCGGATCGATCTTCAATCCTCCCATCGTGTGGTGAACCGCTGGTTTTCTTGGTGTGGCATAGAAAGGCGCTTTTTCCACTTTCAAGTCGAAAACATCTTTGCCAAACTCTGGGTCTTTCCCAGCATCCACATAGCTGTTGTATTTCGCAACGGTCGCTTCTAAGACGGTTGGATCGACATTGATCTGCTCTGCCAGGCCAGCCAAGGTCTCACTACGGAACAGCGTACCAGCAGCTACTTGCTTATCGATTTTTTCTTGGTTCGTGTTATAAGCGGTTTTCTTGATCTCTTCATCCGCGATCAAATAGAACAATCCGCCATTATCGATCGCCGCTTGGGTCAATACATCGCGGCTTTCGTACTCATTAACAAAGCGCTCACCCTTTTGATTGACCATCACAAAGTTAGCTGGCGGCACTTGCAGCCCACTGAATAAAGCCCCTGTGTTCGGATCAGATACGGGCATCATTTGTGAAAAGCCCATGCCAACAAGGTCCGCGCCAGCACTTTCCCCTAGTTTGATCCCGTCACCAGTGATCGCTGGTGAATTTGACGTTTTGATATCGTCTTCGATCTCTGTCCAATAGGTATTGTATTGTTTCAGCATTTTGGTGTTCGCTCCGAACCCGCCGGAAGCCAAAATCACTGCTTTGGCATGGATTGTGATTTTTTGACCGTTACGGCCTTCCCCGATGATTCCAGTAACCTTACCATCTTCGATCAATAATTCTTTGACAGGCGTATCGGTTAAGATCGTTCCGCCATGTTCTTTCACGAATTGATGCAAAGCCGATACAAAGGCATACCCTTCGTTTTTGACTGGTTTATGCCCACGGCGCCATTTCGCTCCTACTGGCATATCGACATTGTTCATATCAAATTCTACGCCGATTTCTTCTAACCATTTCACTGAGGCCAATGCTTGATCCGTCAAGATTTTCACTAGCTCGTACTTCCCATAGATCGGTTGCCCATTCAAATCTTTGCGTTTTCCGCCTAGATAAGTTTGGATTCGATGCCACAAAGCAGAATCAAACAAGTATTCTTTTTCTGGCGTCGTTTCTGAAAGATACGCAGTGATTTGTGCCTTCAAAGCTTTGAAGTCTGGCAAGTATTCTGCATCGATGTCTTGTTCATCGATCGTCAGCACTTCTTCTAAAGCACTGCGTTCGCCAGGCAATGCGGAGAAGCCGTTTTGCCATTTTGGATCCGCAGCATTCATCGGTCCGCCAGTACGTACGGTATTGCCGCCGATCGCTGGGAATTTTTCTACTAAGATCACGTCTTTATTGGCTTGCAGCACACTGGCAGCTGCACTCAGACCTGCGCCGCCGCCACCTACGACAACGACGTCGGTAGTATACGTTTCATCTTCTGTTTGCAAAGCACTGGCGGCTTTTGGACGTTTGCGCAAGACATCTGGGTTCGCACCAGCCATTTTCACGGCTTTTGCTACCCCATCGACGACACCGTTACTAGTAACCGAAGCACCAGAGATCGCATCGACATTTAAGGTTTGTCCTTCAATGATCTCTTGAGGGATCCGTACGAAAACGACATCAGCGATCCCTTCTGATTCACCAGACGTATCGATATCGATGGCTTCGATCCGTTCTTCGCTCAATTTGACGACCATTGGTAGATCCCCGTTATGTCCTGGTGCTGTGACGGTGTATTCGCCAGGCTCATAAACGACTTCTTCTGGTACGTTCAACAAATTAGCGACTTCCGTAAACCGAACGAACTTGCGGAAACAGCTTTCCAAAAAGTCGATCGTTCGTTGATCTTTTAAATTGCCTTGTTCATCAAAGGCTTGATGCGCACGTCCCAACAAGAACTCATTTCCTGGCATGACTGTCGCATTGACACCTGGAGCGTCAAGGATTTGGCGCAAATGAAGCTGTGCTCGGGAGGAGCCTTGCACATCGTAGGATGCGCCGACGATCATCACTGGTTTGCCATCAAAGGGATGGAGATTGAAGGAGAGCCATTCCAAGACGCTTTTCAATGCGGAAGGAATCGAGTGGTTATGCTCTGGTGTCGCAATAATCACCCCATCGGCTGCTAAAATCTTGCTATTTAACCGTTGGATCACTTCGCTATTGGTTTGATCTTGTGTTTCATTGAACATTGGAACATCCTTGATTTCCAGCAGTTCAATTTCTGCTAGGGCAGCAAATTCTCGCTGCATAAACGCTACTAATTGGCGATTGGTCGATTTTTTGGCGTTCGTTCCGATTAGGCCGACAAATTTCATGACTAGTTCCTCTCTTTCTTATGCTTGTTCCCACGAAAATTTCTTTGCTCGTTCTTTAGCCGTTGAATATTCACTGACCAGACGGTTCGTGATTTCGACGAACAAGACAAATTCATTGAAACAGTCTTCTAGTTCGGCAACTTTTTCGTTATCGATCAAGTTTCCTTGTTCATCGAAGGCTTGCATGGAATGCCCTAACAAAAATTCCGCACTCGGCATGATTCGGGCTTTTACTTCAGGCGCATCTAAGATCTGACGCAAGTGGGCTTGGGCTCTCGATGAACCTAATGCACCAAGAGAAGCACCCGTGATCATCACTGGTTTATCGATCAAAGGCCGCGTCGTATAAGAAAGCCATTCGATCATGCTTTTTAACACCGCTGGGATCGAGTGGTCGTATTCTGGTGTACTGATGATTACCCCATCTGCTGCTTCGATCTTCTCTGACAAGGCTTGGACTGCCGCTGGTGCCGTCCGATCTTCTGGTTCATTAAATGCCGGCAGATCACTGATTTCGCAAAGTTCGATCTCCGCTTGGTCACTAAAATGGCTTTGAATAAATTGCAGTAAGCGACGGTTGGTCGAACGCGTCGAGTTGGTTCCTACGATTCCAATCAATTTCATTATCATCTCTCCTAATTGTGAATAATTTAACATTTGACAAAAAATAAAAAGTTTTTGACCATTGGCTTTGATTTCTTTTTTCAATCGTTTCTCAAGTTGATTTTTACGACCTACTGAGATGAAAGGCTTCTTCCTAAACAAAAAAATCTTCCCCAAGTACCCATTAAGTGTACGGCTGAATTCTTTATTTGTGAAATATTTATTTAATTATCTATCGATAACAAATTTGTTATAATGAGAAAAATGACTAGGAGGACAACGCGATGGCACTTAAAGATTCCCATCTGATGCTGCAATACCTCGATACCTTGTTAAAGCATAGCAACTACACCAAAGCCGCCAAAGATCTCTACATTTCACAGCCTTACTTGACGCAAACCGTGAAACGAGCCGAGCAAGAGCTAGGGACCCCCATCATCAATCGGCAGCCGGGACATTTTCAACTGACGGAAGCTGGTAAAATCTATTATCAATATCTAGAAACCTTGGAAACAGAATCTGCCAAATTGAAAAGTCGGCTGTCTTGGTATACCGCGACCGAGAAGCGTTCTTTGCGCTTAGGCATCTTGCCAAGCCTTGGTTCTTACCTGCTGCCGCTCTTTTTGCCTGCGTATTATGAACACTATCCCAACGTGCACTTTTTCTTGCGGGAAGACCTGCCGAAGCACAATGAAAAACGCCTGCTGAATGGGCAGCTGGACTTTTTTATCGGACAAAATCCTGAGACGATCGCACCGAATCTAACGGTCCACAGTAGCAATCAAGAACGGTATCTAGCGATCATTCCGCCTTGTTCTTCCCTGTATCAACCAGGGAGGCGGTATTTAGCGCCTGATTCATTGGCCGTCAAAGACTTGCTGCAAAGTCCATTGATTTTGACCGCCAGCGGCTCGGCGATTCGGCGCCAAATCGATCAATTGCTGCAAAAATACAAAGTAGAGGCGACGGTTCTCATAGAAAGCAGCAATATTTATACAGCAGCAGCATTGGCAGAAAACAACCTTGGGATTGCGATCGTACCAGAAAGCGTGCTACAAGCAGCGACCGCGACCCCTTTTAATCTTTATCCAATGCCAGAGGAACTCTTGTCCCTCACCTATTTTATTGCCCATCAAGCCGAACGGGCATTGTCAAACAGCGAAGCCGCCTTGATCGAGGCCTTTTTGCACCACGTCTAACTTTCCTTTTTTACAAAAAAAACAAGCAGCGATCACCTATATTCCTAGGTAGTCGCTGCTTGTTTTCATTCTGCTGTTGGCGTTTCGATCAAACGTGCTAATTCTTGCGGATAGATCAATTCACCTTGTTTGGTAATGACTAATCCAGTGATCCCTTCTAACGGCGCCAGCTCCTGCAAGATGGCTGGTGGCTCTTTGCCGAATAAGCGGGTCGTCCAAATCTCTCCATCAACCGATTTGTCGGATAGAATCGTGACACTGGCAATGGCTGACTCTAACGGATAGCCCGTTTCTCGATCAAAGATATGATGATAGGTCTTGCCCGCTACCTGATAGGTTCGTTCATAGATCCCTGATGTAACGACTGACTGATTGTGTACCTTCAACGCGGCGACAAAATTCCCTCTTGGCAAAAAAGGATTTTGGATCCCGATCCGCCAATAGCCATCAGCATGGCTCGGGGCATCGCCGTAAGTCACCACATTGCCCCCAAGATCGATCAAAGCGGCTGTGACACCGACCTGCTTGAAATACGCCATCAACAAATCAGCAAAATACCCTTTCGCAACGGCCCCTAGATCAAGCTTCATGCCGGCAGCTAACCCAACGGTCTGCAGCGTTTCATCCAAAACGATCTTGGCGGGATCAGTCTTTGGCAGCAGTTCAGCGATTTTCTCAGGCGTTGGTAGATGGGCATCTTGAAACCCGATTCGCCATTCCTGCACTAAAGGACCGATGGCAATATTTAAGTAGCTATCTTTTGGCAAGCTATGGGTTTTCCCTAGTGCGATCAATTCAACCAATTCCGGTGTGGCGGCGATCGCTCCTTGTCCTGCCTGCTGATTGATCTGCATCAACTCAGACGTCGGGTCATTGGCACTAAAACGCTGTTCAAAGGCCGCGGCTCTTTTCGCTGCTTCCTCTAAGATCACTTCTGGGGTTTCATGCTGCACCCAAATCGTGATCACCGTTCCCATTCCCTGTAACACTCGTTGACCTTCTGCCATTGTCCTTGCTCCTTTGTCCTCTTCTTTTGGCTATCATAGCAGTTTCTGGGAGAAAAAAGTAGTCTGCAGGATGCCGCCACTGCTTTTTTTGAAAAAAAACTGCGAGGTCACCCTCGCAGTCTGCTGTCTCTATTGCTCAATGATAAAAGTCGAAGCGGCCTTTCGCCAATACTTCTTTGACCCCACCGGTTTGGTACAAGGAACGGTCCATAATGGCTTTTTTCACCACGGAAGCGGGATAGCCTTTGATGCCCATTTTCCCTACTAAGCCAAAGGCATGGGTATTGCCGATAGACGCCACTGAACCTAATGATTCAAAGTGGAAATCTGTTGGTTTTCCCCCGTTCATTTGACGTAAGATATTTTTACCCGCATGCTGCCCCATCTTCAAAGCGATTTGAGCCGTTGTTGGATACGGGCGATTGGTCGCTGGGTCCATGACTGCTGAAACATCACCGACAACATAGACGTTACTATGATCAGGGTCTGTTAGGTCTTGATTGACCATCACGCGACCACGACGAGCAGAAAAGTCTGATTCAGCCATCACATGGCTGCCGCTGACGCCTGTGGTCCAAACGATGGTTTTGGCTGATAATTCAGCTGTTGCTCCTGTATCGGCATCATCTTGATAGACAACGACACCCGGTTTGATTGATTTGATGGGTTTACCAGTCAGGAAGTTCACGCCCCATTTAACGAGATTTTTGATCCCATAATCCGATAGTTTTTCATCAAACATCGGTAATAAACGAGTCACTGCTTCGACACAATACAGTTTGATGTCTTCTGGCTTGACGCCTGCTGCTTTCGCAAAGGTTTTACGGTTTTCCACCAATGAACCTAGCAATTCGATTCCGGTAAAACCAGCACCGCAGACAACGATTTTTAGGTAGTCAGGATTTTGTGTTTCTTTGTATGCCTTCATTTGTTTCAACAAATGATGATAGATGTTTTCTGCGGAGTCGACATCCACCATTTCCAACGCATGCTCCTCGACACCAGGGATCCCAAATGATTCTGATTCAAAGCCTAACGCCACGATCAAATAATCATACGTGCACGTGGATTGATCTTTAAAAACGATCACTTGCTGGTTACGATCGATCGACGCAACTTCCTTTTGAACAAAGCTCGTCTTTTGGGGACGAACGACATCATTGATGGGATAGCAAATGCGGTCTCTTGGTTGCGTACCAGCCGCAACTTCATGAAGATCGGTTGCCTCATAATGATAATCGTTTTTGTCGATCAATGTGATGTGAAACGCTTCTTTTGCTCCTTGCAGTACGTGCAATGCTCGCAATCCAGCATACCCTGCTCCTAAAATGACAACTTCCTTCATGTTTCCTTACTTCCTTTCTTTGCTGTAAAAATTATAAAATCAAACCAATCGCAAAACACAGCACTTGTACGCATGCTCCGACCGCAAGGATCCGAACGGCACAAATGAAGGTCTCTCTTTTGATTTGTTTTTGCATAAATCGTTTTGTCTGTTGCCAGACAAAGGGCGCCGCGAAAAAGGTCAGAACCAGTGACCAAGGCGCAATGTTGAGAGCAACTGAGGCAATGATCGCAACAAACGCCAAGACGTTCATCACGATAAATAATTTCAACGCACGGGCTTTACCAAGGTAATGCACCAGCGTATAGCGCTCATTTTTTTCATCCTCTTCCAGATCACAAATGTTGTTTGCCAGCATCAAGTTGGCGATCCATAATGTGTTGGGTAATGAGATCAAGAAAATACTGCCAATCGTGGCAATGTTCCATTCAAAGGTTTGATAGGCATTAAGATAGACACAGATCAATGAGATCATAAAGCCCATCGTAAAGCCGGAAAAGAACTCGCCTAAAGGCAAACTAGAAAGCGGCCGTGGACCAGAGGAATAAAAGATCCCGACTAGGTAACAATACAGCCCCATCCAAAAGAGCGGCCAGCCAACCACCATTGCCAAGGCGATCCCCATGGCAGCGGAAAGGATGATCATGGAGACCATCAACCAAAAAACCAATTTGACAGACAATTGTTCCCGACCAATGATATTGGTTTTTTCTTTGTAATCATGCCCTTCTGTGGCATGATGGTAATCGTTGTAGTTATCTAAAATATCCACCGCCATATTGAAGATCAGCATGGCAATGAAATACAACAAGACATAGCCAAGATGAATCGTTTGATAATTGTACCAGCTGTAGCAGACACCAATAAAAAATGGCAAAATACTGGCGGTTTTTGCTTTAAATTCGACAAGTTCTAAAAATACAGGTAGCGTCACAACTTCACCTCCTTTAGTGAGTGCATTAAACTAGTCAATCACGCCCCTTTACGCTAGAATAAGGGCTGAATGACTGTTAGAAAGGGTTATACTATGTTTGACTTTTGGATCGATTATCCGACGATCGAACAACGATTGAAAACCGTATGTTCCATCATTGAAGAACACGTTACTGTTCGTAACAAAGAGATACAAGATGTTTTGATCGACTTTACTTATTCAGGTGGAAAAATGCTGCGGCCAGCGCTCTTTTTTTTGTTTGCTGACTTAGGCGATCCCCATTATAAAAAAACCGACCAATTAACAAAAATTGCTGCTTCTCTAGAAATTTTACACATGGCCACTTTGATCCATGACGACATTATTGACGATTCGCCGCTGCGGCGCAGTCAAGTCACTGTTCAAGCCAAATATGGCAAGGATATCGCGGTCTACACGGGTGATCTTCTGTTCACCCAATTTTTTGAGCTTTTGATCGAAAGTATGAATGGCTCCCCGTTTTTAAAAACCAACGCACAAGCCATGAAACGACTCCTTTTAGGCGAACTTGATCAAATGCACACTCGCTACAACATCCATGAATCGATTGACGACTATCTACAAAGCATCAACGGCAAAACCGCTGAACTGTTTTGGCTCGCTTGTCTCGAAGGCGCTCATTTTGGCGGCCTCGACACAGAAAACCAAGAACGAGCTGGTGAGATCGGTCGCAACATCGGGATCGCCTTTCAAGTATTCGACGATATTCTCGACTACACCTCTGATAGCGGCACCTTGAAAAAACCGATTCTAGAAGATTTGGCGCAAGGGGTCTATACCTTGCCGCTGCTATTTGCCAAAGAACAGGCACCTGCAGCATTCGCTCCTTATTTGAATAAAAAAGCAGCACTCTCCTTGGCAGAAGCCCAAGAAGTTGCGGATCTTGTCGTCCGTTACGGCGGTGTCGAAAAAGCGCGCGCTTTCGCGGTCACCTACACGCAAAAAGCCTTAGACGACATCGATCTGCTGCCCGAAGCACCTAGCAAAGCCAAAATTCGTTCATTAACTGAACTGCTCTTGCAGCGCAATTACTGAGCCATAGAGCAATGAGAAGAAAAGCGTCCATCACTGATTGATGGACGCTCTTTTTTATCGTCGTCCTTGGTCAATGGCCAATAAGTGTTGAAAATGTTTGTTTTCTGCTGCCAATTCGGCAGGTGTTCCGCTCATGGTCAACTGACCATCTTCAATAAAGAGCACACGGTCCATCATCGAAATTCCTTGCAAGTGGTGGGTGATCCAAATGATCGTTTTGTTCTCCAGCACTTGGAAAAAGGTTTCGAGCACGCCTTGCTCCGTGATTGGGTCTAAGCCGACGGTTGGCTCATCCAATAAGATGATCGGGGTGTCTTTTAGCAAGATCCGCGCCAATGCCAAACGATGCCGTTCTCCACCAGAAAAACGCAAGCCGGCTTCATCCACCATCGTCGCCAAGCCGTTAGGCAAAGCTGCCACCATTTCTTTCAACCCGACTTGCTCCAGTACGCGCCAGACTTCTTCTTCCGAAGCCGACTCATTGCCTAGCCGAATATTATTCAAGACGGTCGTATGGAAAAGATAGGGACTTTGATTGATGACACCGATCAAGTCACTGATTGACTCACTCAATGCCGTCACTGGCACGTCATTTAAGGTGATCGACCCTTGCGTCGGTTGCAGATCGCCTCGCAACAAGGAGGCAAATGTACTTTTCCCAGAACCGCTGCGGCCAAGGATTGCTAGTTTTTGATGCGCAGGAATCGTTAGATCCAGCCCATGAAGCACTTCTTTGCCTTCAGGATACTGAAAATGCAAGTCCTTGACTGTGATCGACACGAGACCCGTCACTTCAGGTACTAACGGTTGCTCCATGGAGACCTCTTGGCGATTTTCTTCTGGCAATGCATTGAAGCGATCGATGGAGTCTTTGTACCGATTGGTTTCTTGAGCAGCTGACGGTAATGGCGCAAATGCATCAACTAAAGGAAAGACACACAGGACAAAGGCAGCGATCCAGTTGGCTGCTCCTCCGTGGTTACCTGGAAAGCGAATGCTGGTCCAAAGCAGCAATGCGACAGCGATCACCCCAAAGATGCTTTGTAAAAGAAAATCACGCCGGCGATCAAAGGACAGCATCTGTTCATCCACCGCCCGCAACTGCGTTTCCAGTTCCTTATGGGCAGCCACGTACTCGCTCCCTCTTTGAGAGAAGACCCAATCAGAAACCCCTAATACATTATCCGTCAGTGTCGTATACAAGTTGTTTTTCATATGTTTTTGCTTTTCTTGCCGCGCGCCGTTGATGATCACCGACCAAAGTGGCAAGACAAAGACGATGGTTCCTAATAGCAGCAGCATAACCAAAGCAAACCACCAAGAAAAATAGCCGAGTCCAATGATCAAGAACGCATACAAGATCCAAGCGATCACAGTAGGAAAGATCGTCCGCAAATACAGGTTTTGAATATGGTTGATATCTTCTGCCAATAAGCCCAAGATATCCCCCGTGCGATGCGCTTGCTTAAAGAAGATCGCATCTTTTTCTACTACGTTATACAATTTCAATCGTAAATTAGAAGTCATGCGTAGCACCCAGCTATGACTGGTCAACCGTTCCAAATAGCGAAAAACTGGACGGCCGATCCCAAATGCTCGGGTCAGTACGATGGGGATGTAAACCAATAGAATGTTTTCCGGGATCGACGCCGAGCGGCTGATCAGGTACCCCGAATTAAACATCAGTGCCCCACCACAGAAAAAGGTCAAGAAGCCTAGGAATAAGGCCAGCGCCAAAACGTTTTTGTATTTTGACAAGAAAGGCTTGACCCAGGTATCGGTTTTCAATGAGCGCAATAAGCCGATTTTATTCAAGCTGTTCCCTCCTCATTCCATTGACTAGTTCTGTAAAAGCACCTTGCTTTTGCTGCAGTTGTGCCAAGGTTCCTTGTTCCACGATTCTTCCTTGATCCATCACGATGATTTCATCCATTTCTTCCATCCAGTGCAAGCGATGGGTTGCAAAAAAGACTAAACGGTTTTCCATCAGCGGCAGCATCCGTTCCTTTAAGGCAACTTCAGTTTCAATATCCAAATGTGCCGTTGGTTCATCAAACAAAAGAATCTTTCGTTGCTGATCTAAAAAGGCACGGGCTAAAGCGATCCGCTGGGCTTGTCCACCACTTAGATGCCGTTCCCCTTCTCCTAACATCGTATCCAACCCTTGCGGCAGCTCTGCCAAAAGCTCAGTCAAGCCTGCCACTTCAATGGCTTTCAGTACGGCTTCTTTGGTAGCTGTCGGCTGATAAAACGCGACATTTTCCTGCAAGGTCAACCGATAGATATAAGGATTTTGCGGAATATAGATCAGCTGTTCTTGCCAGCTTGCTTGGCGAAAGGCCGTGGTTTGGGATCCCCCAAGAGTGATCTCGCCACTGTCTGGCACGAGAAAGCCACTCAAAGTATTGATCAAGGTAGACTTGCCAGAACCGCTCAGACCGATGATCCCAATCTTTTTGAAGCCAGTCACGTTCAAGTTGATATCCCTCAAAGCTGCTTTTTCCTCGTAGGAAAAAGCCAGCTGATCAATCGTTAACTGGGTGTCTTCCTGCCAACGAGGCACCGTTACTGCCGGTACTTGGGCTTCCGGCTGATGCAAGATCTCCGTCACCGCAGTCATCGCATTTTTCCCGTCTAAGGTTGCATGATAATCACTGGAAAAGTCGCGGATTGGCAAGAAATATTCTGGTGCTAAAATCAAGATAGTTAACGCCGGAAACAGCAAGATCCCTTCATTGATCAGCCGCAAGCCTAGCAAGACTGCCACGACGGCAATCGATAAGGTCGTGAAAAAGTCTAAGGCGAAGGTCGATAAAATACCGACTTTTAATGAAGCCATCGTCGCTTTCCGAAACCGTTCGCTGGAAGCAAAGATACTTTTGCCATATTTTTTACTGACCCCAAACAATTTCAGCGTGTCGATCCCTCGCAAAGAATCGATGAAATGATTGGACAGTAGTTGAAAGGTACGGTATTGCTTTTCCGCTTTGCTTTGGGCGGCATAGCCCAAGATGATCATAAAAATGATGATCAAGGGGAACACCAACAGCAAGACCAAGCCGGATTCCCAATCCAGATAAAAAACGAGTGCCAAAATGACCCAAGGAATGATCGACATATTCATGATTTTGGCAAGAATCAATTTCAAGTAGTTTTCAACTTGATTGATCCCTTCCAAGACCATCGTTGTTACATTTCCCGTCCCTTGTTGTTGTGCGATCTGAGGACCGACCCGAAACAATTTCTCCAACAATTGATCCCGCAAATCGGCGGCTTGCTGGTAACTGTAATCATCGAGTCTTTTGGAACGGAAATAGATAACGGCTTGCCGGGCGATAAACGAACAAAAGAACAGCAGAATCCAGCCCCACTGTTCCTCTAATGGTCGTCCTTCCCATAAGCCAGTGATGGCACGTGCCAATCCATACGCCTGCCCAATAATGAAGAGCGCCTGCAGGAACGAAAGTCCCGCAAGCAGCCCTAAAAGTTGTTTCATTCCTGGGAGCTTCATGATTTGTTTATCAATCATTTATACCCCTCCAACGCCTCCGTATGACTGATCCGCTTACGGAAGATATAGTAACTCCAAGCCGTATAGGCCAAGACGAAAGGCAAGATCGTCAGTGAAAGATAACTCATGATCTTCAATGTGTAGCGGCTTGAAGACGCATCAGCGATCAACAGGTCATAGCTTGAATCGATCGAACTGATCAAGACTCTTGGGAATAACCCTGTGAAGATCAATGCCACCAAAGCGATCAACGTCAAGCCGCTCGCAATGAAAGCCATCATTTCTTTGCCTTTAAAGACGCCGATATTTGCAATCAGTGTCAGTACAACGATCACAAGCAACAAACCAAGCGTTGTCGCAAAATGATTCTCAAAGAAATCCGTTTGGAAGTAAAGCATCACAGCAAAGACGATTAAGCCTGCATATAGGATGCCATAAAAAATACTTGCATAGTTGCGTGCCCGTGCCCGAATCGGACCTTCCGTTTTCAAAGCGATATAGTTTAATCCGTGCAAGTAGCACAACAAGGTCAACGCGATCCCGCCAACGATTGAAAAGGGATTGACGTAATCCGTAAAGGTTGCGGTCATGTTGCCATCTTCACCCAAAGGCATTCCTTGGATCATGCTGACAAACATCAGACCGAAGAAAAACGGTACGATCGTACTGCCGATCGTCAACGTCCAGTTCCAAATGTTTTTGTGCTCTTTCGGGAAGTTCGCTCGAAACTCAAAGGAGACACCACGAATGATCAACCCAACTAAGATCAACAGCAAAATCAAATAAAACCCGCTGAACAAAGAAGCATACCAGTATGGAAATGAGGCGAACATCGCTCCGCCGGCGGTCAATAGCCACACTTCATTGCCATCCCAGACAGGCCCGATCGTTTTAACGATCTGGTCTTTTTCCTCTTCATTGTGAGCCAATGTCTGCACAGACATCCCCACACCAAAGTCAAACCCTTCTAAGAAGAAGAATCCGGAAAATAAAAGCCCAATCAACGTGAACCATAGTAATTGCAGACCGGTCATCCTTCAAACGCCTCCTTATCAAATGGGTCTTCGTACCCATATTGGTTGTCTCCTTGGCTGATTTCACCAAAGGCTTCTTTTTCAGGTCCATGATCCATTTCCCGTTTCACAAGATAGACCATTGTTCCGCCTAAGCCAGAGAATAAGAGGAAGTAAACGATATTTGAGATCAAGAGAGAGGTCACGGAAACGTTTGGTGACACACTATCTTCGATCGTAAACAAGCCGTAAACCGTCCATGGGTAACGCCCTAACTCCGTGATCAGCCAACCAGCTGTATTGGCAATAAATGGGGTGAACAAAGTGATTGCCACTACCCAAAGTAACCAGCGTTTTTCAAAGAGCCACGGTTTCTTCTTACGCGTAAAATACAACCCCAGACCAGAAACCAACAGCATCAAGGCACCAAAACCAGCCATGATCCGGAAGCTCCAAAAGAGTGTGTTGACCGGCGGGTAGTAATTACGGTCGCCGTAGGTTTCAATCAATTGCTGATTGACCGTATCCATCCCATCGATTGAGCCGAAGGGTTCATTGAAGGCTAAGATACTCAACATATATGGAATCGAAATACCGAAGACTTGGTGATGTTCCGCTTCATTCGCCCAAGCAACGACAGTCCAAGCCGCAGGACTCCCGGTATCTTCATAAGTTCCTTCCATTGCAGCAAATTTCATTGGTTGTTCTTCAACCAAGTATTTCATTTGTTCATCCCCGGCTAGCAAGACGGTGAATGAACCGAACAATGCCACCGCAAAACCGATCCGCATTGATTTTTTGAAGAAATCGCGGTCAATGTCTTTGTCTTTCTTCAATAGACGAAAGGCTGATAAACCAGCAACAATGATTCCGCCCATCGTGATGGCTGCGGTGATCACGTGTAAAAACTCATACCACACTTGTGGATTTGCCAATAATGCACCGAAGTCAGTCATTTCTGCCCGGCCATTGTTCAAGGTATACCCCACTGGATGCTGCATAAAACTATTAGCAGCTAAGATCCAAAACGCCGATAGCATCGAACCAAGCGTCACCAACCAGAAAAAGGTGGCGTGCAGCTTCGGACTGACCCGATCCCATGTAAAGATCCACAATCCTAAGAACGTCGATTCTAAGAAGAACGCCAACAAAGCCTCCAAAGCCAAGGGCGCACCAAAAATATCCCCGACAAAACGAGAATAGTCTGACCAGTTCATCCCAAATTGAAATTCTTGAATGATCCCTGTCACGACCCCGACAGCAAAACTTAATAGAAAAATATTTCCCCAAAACTTCGTCATCCGGCGATATTTTTCATCTTTTTTGATCACATAAAGTGTCTCCATAATTGCAACGACGACACCAGTTCCGATCGAAAACGGTACAAAGAAAAAGTGAAAAATCGTCGTCATCGCAAACTGGATTCGCGCTAGTGTCACAATATCCATCCTACATCCTCCTATTTCATAAAAAAGTGCATTAAAATAATTCTAAAGAAAGAAAAATTCCAACTTCGAATATACTCCTCTAATCAGTAAAAAAGAAGCAAATTGCTTGCATTTACTGATTTTTAATCACTTCCTCTCCGATTCTTAAACATAAGGCGCTTTCATCAGCGGAATATAGCTTTTTAGGGCTCTTCCCACCCGTAACGAGTTCCCTCAGAAAGCAAAGGATCACTCAATAAAATTCCCGGGAAATCCTCCTTTAAAACAAACGTGCTTAATGACTGATACATGGAAAACGTGGTCTTCATCCCTAATCTTTCCAATTGATCTAACGTTTGTTGCATTAAGTCCGCCGCTTTTGGCTTGTTTTGTTTTAATAAACATGTCCAGCCTTCAAAAAACGGCATAAAGATCGCTTGCTCAATGTGTTCTTTTTCATAAACATGATCTCGCCATAAATGAAAGGTCTTTTCCGCATAATCCACCTCATCAAAAACAGCAAAGACGGAAAACACCGTCTCAAACGTGTTGTATAGAATATCTTTGTTGCCGGGGATTTTTGCAAAGCGCTGACTCTTTTTGATGGCGATCGTCAAACAGCGCCAAAGCAAAGCTGGCTCCATCGAAACTGCTACGCGGGCAAATAGCCGCAGCTCATAAACACCCCATGTATCGGTATTCAGCAAGTAATGTTTCGCAGAGTCCAAACAATAATTGTGTTTCGGGTACGCCTCCTGGATGGGCACCCCTTTAAAAAGCTCCTCTTTCATCAAGTAGTCAAAACGGATCAGTTGTAAGAAGTGGTCCAGCTCCAAGGAGTAATGTCGTTGAAAGTAGGCGGTCAGCTTTTGATATTTCTTTTTTAGTTTAGGTACTTCATCAATAGATTCGATCCCCATCGAACGGACATAGTCGACCATTAGCTTTTGAGCCTCCGAATGATGCTCCCCAGTATGCAGCAGTTGAAATTCGGCAAAACTCACTTCTAGTTTATCTAGCAAACGATGAAATCGTTCGCAGGAAATCGTCGTTTTGCCATTTTCAAATTGCGATAACAAAGACATCGACAATTGTTCGTCCACTAATTCCTTCAATAGTAAGCCTTTGCTTTTGCGAAGCTCTTTCACTGTCGCACCATAATTGTTCATTTTTTCACCTTCTTTTTCAATATATTGAAATAAGCAGTTGCTTTTCCCAAAGAGCCTTTATAGTTGAATTATCTTATAGAAACGAGGGAAAAGCTATGGATACCCATGTAAAAAAGAAAATGCTTCACGTGAAACATTTACAAAAAAGTTTCAAAGACAAAATCGTTTTGAAAGAGGTCACTTTTGACGTCACTCCTGGCGAAGTATTTGTCTTACTAGGATCAAACGGCGCTGGAAAAACCACTCTAGTCAAAATTTTGTCTACCATCCTGCCTTTTGACCAAGGAACCGCGCTGATCGATGGGATCGACTTGACCAAAGATCCAGCAGCGATTCGCGAGAAAATCAGTCTGACGGGGCAATTTTCCGCCGTCGATCAAGAACTAACCGGACGAGAAAACTTGCTGATGATTGCTGCCTTGCGCCATGTCAAAAACAAACAGTTGATCGTCCAACAGTTGTTAGAGCGTTTTGATTTGGTGGATGCCAGCAACCGACTCGTCAAAAATTATTCTGGTGGCATGCGACGGCGCTTAGACATCGCCATGAGTTTTATCGGCGAACCTGACCTGCTCTTTTTGGATGAACCGACGACCGGGTTAGACCCGCAAAACCGCTTAGCCACATGGCACATGATCAAAGAGATCGCCGCTCAAGGACGAACGATTTTCCTGACGACCCAATACCTAGAAGAAGCTGAATTTTTAGCAGACCAAGTCGCCATTTTGCATGAAGGGAAAATCATCTTGCAAGGAACACCAACGGAAGTCAAAGCACTGCACCCTTCGCAAACGATGGAAATCAGCGTATTGACAAAAGAACACTTGCAAACCGTGCGTCAGCATCTGTCTGATTTTCCGCTGCAAGTCAATGAGTCCAGTCTCTCTCTGGCATTTCCCGTCAGTCAAGACTTCCAGCATTCCTTCACGCTGTTGCAGGAACTCAATCAACTACCGATCACCATCACCAGTTTTAATCAAAAGAATGCTTCTTTAGAGGATATTTTTCTAACACTTGTCCAAGGAGGAAACCAATGAAAGCAATTATAGAAACCAACACCTTATTCAAGCGCAATCTCTTGCTATCGATTCGCAGTATGGAGACTCTGCTAAGTGGAATTTTGACCCCAGCGATTTTAATGATCCTCTTCGTCTATGTTTTTGGTGGCGCTATGAACGTCGGCGATACTTCTTATGTCGATTTTGTCGTTCCCGGTGTCCTCGTCCAATGTATCGCCCAAAGTGCTTCCTCCGTTGGGGTAACGGTGACGGAAGATTTGAAATCCGGCATGGTGGAACGGCTGATGACCTTGAATATTTCTAACTCAGCCTTTTTAAACGGCCATGTCTTCGCCGCGACCCTTCGGAGCTTGATCAGTACCTTGGTCGTATTGATCGTTGCCATGGTCATCGGTTTTCGCCCTCAAGCCACAGTTGCTGGCTGGGGGCTCGCCTTCCTATTGATCTTTTGCTTCACCTTCGCTTTTACTTGGGTCTCAGTTCTGGTTGGTCTCATCGCCAAAAGCCCCGAGACAGCTACCTTGTTTACTGTCTTGATCACCCTGTTGCCCTACTTAAGCTCTGGTTTCGTCCCTACGGAAACCATGCCGCGCCCGTTAGCCATTTTTGCTGAATACCAACCAATGTCGCCGATCATCCATTCTTTGCGAGGGCTTTTGTTAAACTTGAAAGATACCACCTTGATCAGTGCCTTTAGCTGGTGCGGCGGTATCGTAGTCGTGAGCTGGTTCTTGGCACGAATGCTTTATCAGAAACGGTTACGCTAATGACGCCGGCTCCCTTTTCTGACTCTCTTATAAAAAAAGTGGCAACGATCAAGCTTCTGCTTCGTCGTTGCCGCTTTTTTTAATCGAGGACTTCTCCGTTAGAAGCCGTCACTTTCTTATACCAGTCAAAGCTGGCTTTTTTGTACCGTTTTCCTGAACCATTGCCCCAATCATCTAGATCCACGTAAATGAACCCATACCGCTTGCTCATTTCTGATGAGGAGCAGCTAACAAGATCGATCGGTCCCCAAGGATAGTAGCCGATCAGTTCTACGCCATCATAGATTGCTTCTTTCATTTGTTCAATGTGCTGTTTCAGAAAATCAATGCGATACGTATCATAGATCGTTCCTTCTTCATTCAATGTCTCATAAAAACCCATACCATTTTCTGTGATCATGATCGGCAATTGGTACCGATCATAATACTCATTCAAAGCAATCCGTAACCCAATTGGATCAATCGCCCAGCCCCAGTCATTGGCTTCTAAATAAGGGTTAGGCGAAGCTGCGTCTTCTTTCCCGTAGTTTTCACTATGAATGATTCGCGTGTAGTAATAGGAGAAAGAAACAAAATCGACCGTATGCTTGAAGTCCGCTTCATCGTTTTCCCCAAATTGAATCTCGATGCCGTTTTCTTCAAAAAAGCGATAGGCATAATTCGGATAAGTTCCCCGCGCAAGTACATCTGAATAATAATATTCCATTTGATTATTTTTGAGAGCACTCAGAACATCCAACGGTTTACAAGTAGCTGGATAAACATTGCCATAATAAGACATCATACCAATTTGAAATGAAGGATCAATTTCTTTCCCTACTTTGATCGCTCTCGCACATGCTACCAATTCATTGTGAACCCCTTGGTACTTAGCTTGCTTCAGATTGTCGACTCGGTCAGCGGGAATACCAAGGTGGTTAAATGATTCATGGGTAATCAAGTTCATTTGATTGACTAAGATCCAATATTTGACTTTTCCTTGGTATCGCTTGAATACGACTTGCGCAAAATGAACAAAGAAATCAATCAGTTTACGATTTGACCAGCCATCATAAGCCATCGCTAAATGGATCGGCATTTCATAATGAGACAAGGTGATCAAGGGTTCCATACCGTTTTCAAGGATACAATCGATCAATTCGTCATAAAAGCGCAACCCTTCTTCGTTGGGCGTTTGTTCGTCTCCCTTTGGAAAAATTCTCGCCCAGCTAATAGATGTTCGAAACGAATTCATGCCTGTTTCGGCTAAGAGTGCCAGATCCTCACGAAATGTATGGTAAAAATCGATCCCATCCCGTTTGGGGTAACGCCCTTCTTGATCATTTAAAGCAAATTCAACGTCTGCCGTCGTTATTTCTTTGTTGCTTTTCTTTTTTATATCGATATCATTACGAAAGCGATTGATGTCTGCCACGCTCCAGCCTTTTCCCCCTTCAAGATAGGCCCCTTCTAATTGATTTGCGGCAACTGCACCTCCCCAATAAAAATCGGCAGGAAATTGCTTCTTATTTTTCTTCATGTCATTGCTCCTCTTCTCAAAATTTGATTGCTCATCTCATAGACTTATGCTTCGGTTTGACCTTCTTCAAGCACTAATTTGCGCTCGTAGGCCTTGAAGAAAGGATAATAAATACCCAAATAAATCAAGAAATTCACCACAACTAAGACAGCACCGCGAATGCTGGCTGTTGCGATCACTGCTGAAAAAATACTCGGGACCGTCCACACAGCCGCTAATGGATACGCCATTCCGGGAACAAGATTGGACACAAACGCGAAATAGGTCACGAAAGTGGTCACGATTGGTGCCACGACAAAGGGAATCGCCAGTGCTGGATTTAAAACGATCGGCAACCCAAACAACAACGGCTCATTGATGTTGAAGACCCCAGGAATAAAGCTGAGACGACCAAGCTGTTTTAAAAATTTTGATTTGGAGAAACACATCATTGCGCAAAGTGCTAAGGTTCCTCCGCCACCACCGATCCATAAGAAAGTAAAGATAAACGGCTGTACCCCCAGATTAGGAATCGCTTGTCCGGCTTGTGCTGCTGCCATATTTGCTTCAGAGTTGACTAGCCAGATCGGCAACATCACCGTCGCTAATATTTGCGGATGAATCCCGAATAGCCACATGATACAAGTCAATCCTACATAGACCAAGGGTGCTGCTAACGAGTTGGAAGAAACACTTAATAAGGGTGTGATCAAACTTGCAATCAGGGCATTGATGTCAAAGCCAATCAAGTGAACAATGATCCAAACGATCGTCATTGAAAAAAACACGGGAATAATCACTTCAAAACTGCTGCTGACATTCGTAGGTACTTGCTCTGGCAGTTTAAACCCGATATTGTATTTTTTACAAAGGCGCATGCACTCGACTGCTAATATAGCGGTCAAAATACTGGCGAACATGCCTTCTCCTCCAAGATATTGCGTAGAGATAAACGTTCCTTCATCTAAAGAAGTGAAGGTCAATGTAGTAAAAAAGGTAAAAATTGCAGAAACGCCCCCTGCCAAACTATCCAGTTGGTAGCTTTGCGCTAATCGTGCGCCGATGCCAAAAGCTGCATAGATCGAAAGCAGTCCCATACTCATATTGAAGGGAATGATCAGTTTTGCCACTAAGTCGGGATGATTGCCCATAAACGATACATAGGATTGAGGCCATGGAATGTACGGTATCAATAAAAAGATCGATCCGATCACTGTGATTGGAATCGTTGCGATCAATCCATCGCGAACAGCACTCAAGTGACGTTGATTAGAAAGTTTCATCATTGGCGGCATCACTTTGGTTTCAATAAATTGCATTAATTTATCCATCAGTAAATCCTCCTAAATTTTTTAAGATATATCTTAACTTGAATATAAGCGCTTTCTCATAAGGAAACAATAAAAGCTATTTTCCAAAAATGGAAAATAGCTTTTTACGTTTACTCTTTTCTCATATTCATAATCATAAAAATCATCCATAGATGAAGCACTTTTTGCGAGTAATAATTCGATGACATCAATGGAACGACCTCTTTAAACAAGACACGCTCTTCAAAGAGATTACTTTGAGCGGCTTGCTCGCTGAACGTCAATAAAACTTTCTGACAGGCCGTTTTTTCAAGCAAATAGGCCTTTTTATCGATCCAGCTGCCGGTTAGATTGATCACAAAACAAATATCTGTTTCCCGCAATACTTGATCAATCAGCTGATCTTCCGCATTACGGTTTACTTCAAAAACGATATAGCCCATTTGACTAAGCAGTTCCCGCAGGAGATTAACAACCGAAAAAGAATAGCTGTTACCCAAGATCGCCACTCGTTTTTTTCGTTTCATTTCTTCTGCGATCCGTGTGCATTGGTGTTGATCAAATTGGTCAAAAATCTGTTTTTGGACCATGTACTCTCGGGCTAAAAATTGGTCAACCATTTCAGATACTTTACTCTTTGTATCGAGATTCGCTAGCATCCCTTCAAACATCGTATTTGCTAAATGGTATTCTTGTTCAAAATAAATCGTGAGGTCATTACGCATTTCTTTAAAACTAGCATAACCAAGTTTCTTACAAAATTTAGTGATACTGGCAGGGGTCGTCTGTGCAGCATAGGCGATTTCTTCAATATAGATCGCAGGAAATTCATCGATTCGCTCAATTAAAAGTTTTGTTATCAAAAAATTCAAATCGTATTTTTTGCATTTAAATAGATGTTCATTTAAACGAATGTATACTTGACTTGTCGTTTTCATAGCGACCACCTCACTTGCTTATTTACGCTGCCGGTTTCTTCTATCTTAGCATAGGCATCCATTTCTTAGAACCTTTCACTTATTGTACTTTTTAATAGAAATCAAAAAAAAGAGTCCGCCTACGCGCAACTCTTCGATTCAGGTCCCCAGTTATTTCATTAACTGCTTTAACTGTTCATAAAAATTCTCATGGGTGCCACATAACAAGACTGGAATCACTTGGTCATCGATCACATCATAAGCAATACGATAGGTTGTCCCTGCATACTTAAAACCCTTCGACCAGATTTCAGCTAAATCGCCTGTTTTTTGATCGCCGCTATACGGTTCGACAGCTATTTCATCATAAATGACATGAAGAAACTTTTGTTTCAGCGGTTTCTCCTTCAACTTTTTTAAATAATTCACTACTACTTGTCTAGATGGAATCACCTCATAAGCCAATTTCAGTTGCCAACTCCTCTTTGGTCATTGCTTTCCCGTCGGTAGCAGTATCCTTTGCAATTGTCTTAAATGAAGAAATCAGCTTACTCTTACGCGCTTTAAATTCGGATAAAATATCTTCGTGTTCGTATCCCTCATTAATAATATCAGTCAAGATATCTTCACTGAAATCATCGAATGGTTTTACCGGTTCAATAAATTCATACAAGATTCCATTTTCTACGAGCTTTGCTTCTACTTCCACACCATTGGGAATACCAAAGTCTTTGGGCACCGTCAACATAATGGAATTCCCTTGTTTTCTTGTTTTCGTAATCATCGTTGCACTCCTCTCTCTGTTTTTGTAATTACTCTGTAAGAACATTATATCGTAATCGAATGTAATGACAAGTAATGCCGAAAGCTGAGTGTCAAATTGAGAAAATAAACCGCCTGCTACTTTACCTTATTTATTACTATCGATGCAGCAGGTGATACGGCTCATTAAACCAAAGAGCCCAATCTCCTTTTCCAGCGAAATATTGGCAAAAATACAGTATACTGGAGTTGAATGAATAAAAAGGCAGGGATACCCATGGATCTTAAAAACCGTCTGATCGCATTCGCTCAGACCTTCAATGATGTTCAGATCGACCATCCATTTGCAAAGTTTCCCGAGTACCAAGTCTTGCGGCACCGTAAAAGCGGCAAATGGTTTGGCTTGCTGATGACTGTAGAAAAGCAGAAATTAGGCCTGGAAGGAACGGGAATGATCGAGATTTTAGATGTCAAAGCAGCGCCCGAAATGGTTTCGATCATCAATCAAAGTCACGGCTATTTACCCGCTTATCACATGAATAAAAACCATTGGCTCACCGCATTACTAGATGGCTCTGTATCAGAAAAACAACTCCAATTTTTGTTACGAGACAGCTATGAACATACCCGTTAAACCCAAATATCACAAAAAACCGATCAACGATGCGCCAGTATAGGAGCACCGTTGATCGGTTTTCTTTTATAACGGATCCTGCGTCATCCGTGAGTCTAACGAAACACTTAGGCCAACTCTTCTCCGTTTGTTGCAATAACTTGTTTGTACCAATCGAAGGATTTTTTCTTGGAACGATCCATCGTGCCGTTGCCTTCGTCATCAAAGTCAACATAGATAAAGCCATAGCGTTTGCTCATTTCGCCTGTTGAAGCACTGACAAGGTCGATACAGCCCCATGGCGTGTAGCCGATCAAGTCTACGCCATCAGCGATCGCTTCGCCCATTGCTTCAATGTGGCGGCGCAAGTAATCGATACGATAATCATCTTCGATCTTACCTTCTTCGTTAAAGGTATCAATGGCTCCTAAGCCGTTTTCCACGATAAACAACGGTTTTTGGTAACGATCATACAGTTCATTCAACGCGATGCGCAGCCCTTCTGGGTCGATTTGCCAGCCCCATTCACTTGCTTCTAAGAATGGATTGCGGACGCCGCCCAACAAGTTTCCTTGCACTTCATCGGCTTCTTCTGTGGTGATATCCACGGCAGAAGACATGTAGTAGCTGAAGCCAACATAGTCAACAGTATGTTCAGCGATCAAGGCTAAGTCTTCTTCGGTAATCTCAAGATCCTCTTTATTGACGCCGTGTTCTTTGTACAAACGATCCGTAAAGGATGGGTATTTTCCACGTACTTGCACGTCGGCACAGTAGTAGTTGAAGGCTTGATTATGGATCATCGTCGCCACTTGGTTGACTGGGTTCGCATCAATGCTGTAAGTCGTTGCATAAATGATCATACAACCAATCTGTAACTCTGGGTTTAATTCATGGCCGATTTTGACTGCCTTACTGCTGGCAACAAATTGGTTGTGCCACGCTTGGATCACGTTTGTAAAGTCGCTGGCACCCGTGCTGTTGACCATTCCTTGACTCAATGCGGAGAAATGGAAAGCAGAGTTGATCTCATTGAAGGTCATCCAGTATTTGACTTTGCTGTGGAACCGTTCCAAGACGACTTTTGCAAAACGCTCATAGAAATCGATCAATGCTCGATTTTTCCAGCCACCGTATTCTTTGGCTAAATGCAAAGGCATTTCATAGTGGGAGATCGTAACCACTGGCTCGATCCCGTATTTCAAACATTCATCGATCAGCGCATCGTAAAATGCTAGCCCAGCTTCGTTTGGTGTCGTTTCATCGCCTTTTGGAAAGATACGTGTCCAAGCGATAGAAAAACGATAGCTCTTGAAGCCCATCTCTGCAAACAACGCAATGTCTTCTTTGAAACGGTCATAATGGTCGATCCCGCGATGATTTGGGTAGGTGTATTTGTCCTCATCGATCGTCCAATCAAACGTATCACTGCCTAAAATCGCTAAACGCTGTTTGCCGCCAGGCATTGCATCCGCCACTGACAATCCTTTGCCATCGCGATCGAACGCCCCTTCTAATTGATTCGCTGCGGTCGCGCCGCCCCATAAGAAATTTTCTGGAAATTTTGCCATTTGCTCGTTCTCCTTTTGTTTTCTTTTGATAAACCTACATAGCTGGTTACTGAAAAATCTCCGATAAAAAACAAAAAACCTAAATAAGAGCCGCTGCTAAAACGAGAAGAGCGCTTTCTTATTTAGGTCTTGCCTGATCGAGTCAGTAACAATCCACGTGGGTTTTCTTTCTTTAACTATAGCACTAACTCGTTGGCTTGTCATCATAAAATCGGTTTCTTTTAAACCGTTTCCCCCGTTGCATCGATACTTTCAGTTTGTGGGTGACCCTCCGCTTGCGCAGCTTCTGCTTCTGTTTTTAATTTTCCTTTATCTAAGACTTTAACAAAAGGAATGTACAGCAAGCAGCCTGCCAAAACGCAAACGACTTGTAGAACTGCGACCTGCCAGCCTCCAGCTAGAAACCCATTTAGAAAAATCGGTGTGCCAAAGGGAACTTGTACGCCACTAAGTCGTGGAACGATCCCACTCCAGATCGCTAGGTACGCCACAAGCACTTGAACCAATGGTGTTAATATGAACGGAATCGCCATGATTGGATTCAAAATCAGCGGTAAGCCAAAAATCACCGGCTCATTAATGGTGAACAATCCAGGAACGGCACTTAGGTTAGCGACTGTCCGTGATTGTTTTGATTTCGCCAACAGCAAAATAACGATAATCAATGACAATGTTCCCCCAGCCCCACCAATACCAGCAAACAAATCATAAAACGACTTGCTCAAAATATTTGGCAGCTCGGAACGAGCAACACCGCTAGCTAAAGCATCCATATTTTCCACATCCATTGGTAAGTACAAAGCGGTGACAAAGCTACCCACCACCAACGAACCATGGATACCGAAGAACCATAGCACCATTTGGATCAGTACAATAAATAACAACGAACCGACACTAGAAGACAAGCTTTGCAGCGGCATTGCCAAGATTTGATAGATGAAATCTGAAAATGAGCCATAAGAAGTAAAACTGAATGCCCAGCTAATGACGATCGCGGTAAACCCAGAAATAATTGCTGGAATCAAACCGGCGAAGGTATCCGTCACAAATTGCGGCACGCCTGCTGGCATTTTGATGGCGATATTTTTTTCTAAAATAAAGCAGTACAAACGAGCAAAAACTAAGCCGCAGATCATAGCGGTAAACAAGCCTTGAGCGCCGAGTTTGCTCATGTCGAGGGTCGTTGTTTCCTCCAAGGTGACCATTGGCGTCATCATCAAAAAGGCAAACAACGAAACGATGCCGGCAGGGACTGCCGACTGCTTAAATTCTGTCGCTAAACGGTGACCGACAAGAAAGGAAGCGTACACTGAGATAACCCCAACGGTCATACTGTAACCGACGGAAAAATAACCGCCAATATTGATCGAGTTGATAAAATCTGTCCACCCTTGAATCGGCAAAACTGCTAACAACAAGGCGATCGAGCCAATAATGTTGATCGGCAGCGTCGCCATCAACCCGTTTGAAATTGCCTTTAAATACCGATTGTTGGAGATTTTATCTGCAAATACTAATACCTTATCCATATATTTATCCATTTTCTTTTCACTCCTTTATTTGGATGACGAACAATACATCTTCATGACAATTGTGGGGATGGAAAACAGTGATACCATCAGTAACTGTCAGTTTTGGTTTCAAGAAACGATTGGTGTTCAAATCGATCAATGTGACGGGCGCTGTAGAAAGATCTCCTTGCAGGCGAACTGTTGTATTGCTTGGCAAGTAAAGCAAGGCATCCTTCCTTCCTGCGATAGCTGCCATACGAATCTGTTCATCTGCATCGATCAAGCGCTCTTGGCAAGGCACAAGCTCCTGAATATTTAATAATTCAAATAATTGCTTGATAAAGCCATAATCATCTGCCCCAGGAAAAGACAAAGCTTCTGGCCAAATCATCGGACGGTCAAACGCTTCCCCGATTTCTTCCGCAAAGGTTGCCGTCGGGGTTTGCCAACTCCAGATGCCGTGGGCACCGTACGTGATCCCAGCCGAGCCGCCGGCTAACAATGATTGCCATGCTGCTTTGCGGACATCTTTTTGACCAAATCGACCGTATACGTGACGGGCATAGCCCATTTGTTCATAGCAAGGTTCTGAGTTGATGATCGGCAGTTGCGGTTCTCGTTTATAAAAACGCTCTGCCAAATAATAAGGCATATTCAAAAAGGCGCTGTTATGACCTGATTGGTATAAAAATAAGTCCAAATGTTCGACGATAGGTTCAGGGATTTCTTCAAAACGTCCCTTGATATGAATCGTTTTCAAGGTATTGGGCGAATGCTTTTCAAAGAAAACTAAGGCTTCTAGATACGTATCGATGGTTGGCTGTGTTGGGAAGTCCGTATCGCCACCAATAAAGTAGATCGGATGGAAGGCATCAAACGTCTTAATCACTTTTTGATAGTAGGCCTGGCGGCAATCCTCCGGCAACACGTTGCGTTCTTTGTCCAACTGGCTAGCCCAAGTGCCAGCGACATAGTTTGACCACAAGACAACCAATGCTAAAGTAAAGCCTTTCTCATCGGCAATTTTACAAAGACGCTGAGCCCGTTCGAAATAGGCATCCTCCCAAACCGTAAAATCAAAGACGCCCGCATCAAGGGGAAACGGCAAGCAGTCAAATTGACCACGGCTGCGATCCCATTGCGGTAACACATTGATTTGAAGGGTATTGAAGCCCTGCTCTTTGCGTTTGTCTAAGTAGGTGATCCAGTCATTTTCTTGAATACTAGTAAAGGCACTCCAGCAAGTATCGGCTAAATAAAAGAAATGCTGTCCGTCTCGCAATAAGGTGCGTTTGTTTTGGTTTACGGTGATTTTCACGGTGGAGCTCTCCTTTCATCGGCACAAGTTGTGCACTGGCGGTTATTAATCAATATAACTACTGAGCCAGCCTTCGCACAGCTCAAACCATTTGGCGACATGGGCATTGAGGTGACTTGACTTGCGTGCCGTTGTTCGATCCGCTAATGCCAGTCCGTGTTCGCCTTTTTCAAAAATATGCAGTTCGAATGGAATTTCTGCTTCTCTTAATTTGACCGCCAACTTCAACGAGTGCGCCACATCGACTAAGACGTCTTCCGTCGTATGCCAGAGAAACATCGGAGGTGTCCACTGATCGACATGATGCAAAATGTTCATGGATTGAATGGCTTCTTCCGTCGGTTGTTTACTCCCAAAAAAGCGCTCGTTGGCAGTTAAAGGTGTTTCGATTAGACGAGCGGCAAAGCCTAGCTCATCGATTGGGAAAGCATGCTCTTGATAAACCAATGGGTAGCCAGCGATCGCCAAATTCACTTTCAGTAAGTCAATGCTGACGCCCAACGCTTCTGCCAGCTCAGCATCGTGCCAGCGCGTCGCTAGCTGCAACGCTAGATGTCCGCCTGCTGAAAAACCGCAAACGATGATTTGCTCCTCATCCACCAACCATTCGTGAGCATGCTCACGAATGATTTTGACGGTTTGGGCGGCTTCCATCAAGGCATTGTGGGGAACGTTTTTCACCTGATCACCGGTGGTGTACCATAAAACAACGCTATTTAGCCCGATACTATTGAATTTCAAGGCAATGACTTCCGCCTCTCGATCACTGGTAAAGGCGTAGCCGCCACCTGGACAGACGATCACTAGCGGTCGTTTCTTGCCGACATTGTACTCTTTGGATTGGTGCAATAAATAGGTATCCACGTAAGCCGTTTGATTCAGTTGAATTCGTTGAATCTCCATATAGTTTCTCCTTTATCCTTCACTAAAAGCATCTGACTTCTCAATGAACCGTTTCCATTTTTCATATTTCAAACGGATCACGGCCTGTTCGGCTTGCGGAACGATCGTGGTTTGCTGAATAGCTGGTTTATTCATGGTTGGTTTGGCAACAAGCATTGTGCCGATGGCTGAAAATTCTTCGACTTCGCTGACGATGACGGGTTTATTGATCAAAGTCGCCAATAAGCTCATCAAGGCGCGGTTTTTCGAAACACCGCCATCGATCATTACCTGATTGATCAGTCGTTCAGCGACTTCTTCCATCACATCGATCACTGCTTTGATTTGAAAAATGATGCTTTCTAAAACGGCTTTCAACAGCTCATGAGTCGTCGTTGTGCGTTTCATGCCGACAAAGCTGGCAGTCATCGTATTATCCCAAAAAGGGGCACCCATTCCTTGCAATGCTGGGATAAAATAGATGTCTTCTTGACTGTCACTGGTCAGCACTTTTTGACAGATCTCAGCTACATCTGGCAGCGGAGCCACTTGCTCACTGAACCAGTTGATGGCGTCACCACAGGAACGGATGATGCCTTCTAGCGCAAACGCTGTTTCCTGGCTAGTTTGCCAGCCGACCGTCGTCAAAATGCGGCGATCCCGCAACGTCTGCTCCTGCTGCACTTGCATCATGATCGAACAACCGGTGCCCATCGTGATTTTTACATCCCCAAGGATTTGACAACCTTCACCGAATAATGCCGCTTGTGAATCGGCTAAGATCCCTTTGATAGGGATTCCGTGATAGCTACCGAAAACCGTATCAGCAGGTTGGATCGCTGGCAAGTCTGCTAAATGGATGCCAAAAAGTTTGACGAGCTCTGCATCCCAACGGCCCTCTTCAATATTATAAAACAATGTTCGGCAAGCGTTGCTGGCTTCTGTCGCAAATACTGTCCCTTGCGTTAAATTCCACAACAGCCAGCTGTCCATCGTACCGATCGCCAACTCGCCAGTTCCCGACTTTTCCTTGATGGCCGATAATTCTTGTGCCAGCCATTTCACTTTGGTGCCGGAAAAATACGGATCTAAACGCAAACCGGTCTTTTGATTGATCGTCTTTTCCCAGCCTTGTGCCGTCAATTCTTCACAAATCGTAGCGCTGCGGTTGCATTGCCACACGATCGCATTGTACAGGGGATTGCCGGTCAATCGATCCCAAGCAACGATCGTTTCTCGCTGATTGGTCAATGACAAGGAAACGATTTGATCTGCAGTGATCGCTTGTTCTTGCAACACTTGTGCCAGCAATTCTTGGACATTTTGCCAAATCTCAAGGGGATCATGTTCGACCCACCCGACTTTTGGATAAATTTGGCGATGTTTTTTATCGTAACGCTGCAGGATTTTCCCTTCTTGAAACAGTAAGAGCTTGGTACCGGATGTACTCTGATCTAAAACAAGCTGATAGGTCTTGTCCATCTTAAGCTCCTAGAAACGCAACCGCTGTTTTCGCTATGGAGGCACCGTCTAATCCATAATGGGCAAACAGTTCTGACGAAGAACCAGTAATCAAGGCTTCATCCGGAAAAGCAATGATTTTTTGTCGAATGCCCGTTTCTTCTGCCAGCGTTTCCGCCACGGCAGCTCCTAAGCCGTTGTATCGGCTGTGTTCTTCCACAGTGATCACGGTGCCTGTTTCTTTCGCCACTCGTTTGACCGTTTCTGAATCAAAGGGCTTCAAGGAATGAACATTTAAAACGGTAGCAGTGATACCTTGTCTTTCCAATAGCTCAGCAGCATCCAACGCTTGGCGCACGGTTTCGCCAGTGGCGAGCAATGCGACATCTTGACCGCTTCTCAGCTCAATGGCTTTGCCGATCTCAAAAGGATAATCTGCAGAATCATAACAATCTTCAACAGGATTGCGACCGAGACGGATATAGGCTGGTTCATTTGATGCCGCTAAGGCTTTAAACATTTGGATCGTTTCAAAGCGATCTGCTGGCAACAGCACTTGCAAATTAGGGATCGCTCGTGCCACTGCGATGTCTTGCAAGGAATGATGACTCATGCCTAATGCCCCATAGCTGACACCGCCGCTGATGCCTACGAGTTTGACATTTTTATTCGAATACGCGACATCGACTTTGATCTGCTCGATACTGCGCATGCTGAGAAAACAAGCAGGGGATGCAACGAAAGGGCGTTTGCCCATATGGGCTAAGCCGGCCGCAATACTGACGATGTTTTGCTCTGCGATCCCTACTTCCACCAATTGTGTCGGTAATTCCTTGGCAAAAGGTGCTAACGAAGCGGAACCACGAGAATCACTGGTCAACACCGTGATAGCAGGATTCTTTTTTCCTTCTTCAATCAATACGTCGCACATCGCTTGGCGATTGGCAATATTATTTTTTCCCATGAGTCAAAACCTCCATTTGCTGATCAAGTTCGGCAATAGCTTGTGCAAGCTCTTCTGCCGTTGGCACTTTATGATGCCATTGCGCTTGATTTTCGGCTGCAGAATAGCCTTTGCCTTTGATGGTTTTAGCAATGACCAGCTTCGGTTGATTGGGCTGATGCGGTTTTTCTAATGCAGCCACCAAGGCAGCCATATCATTGCCATCAACGATATGCACATCCCAACCAAAGGCACGCCATTTTTCATCTAGCGGCTCCACGGCCATCACATCTTCCGAGGCTCCAGTGATCTGCAAGCCGTTGCGATCAATGATGGCGGTCAAATTGTCCAGCTGGTAGTTGGCAGCCGCCATGGCTCCTTCCCATACCGAGCCTTCTGCTAATTCGCCATCTCCCAACAACGTATAGGTTTGATACGTGCGGTGATCCAGTTTGCCTGCCAAGGCGATCCCTACTGCGACGGGTAAGCCGTGACCTAGCGAACCAGTATTCATCTCAACCCCAGCTACTTTATTGTTTGGATGACCGATCAGTCGTGAACCAAATTGCGAAAAGGTGGCTAATTCTTCTTTCGGCAAAAAACCTTTGTCCGCTAAAACGGCCCATAGTACTTCTGCAGCATGTCCTTTACTTTGGATATACTGGTCACGATCTTGCTTTTGGGGATCTTTCGCATCCACATTCATTATCTGATAATACAGGGCCACTAAAATATCGGTACAAGAAAGATCCGAACCAGTATGACCCGTTTTTGCTTGATAGATCAGCTCTAACACGGATTTTCGAATCGTTAAAGCCTTCATTTCCAGCTCGTTTATTTCCATGATTGATCCCCTCTCAAGTATGCTTTGACGTCTTCTTCGATCGGATCATAAAAATCTGGCTGCACGCCGATGTATTTGCACGCTTCGTACAAGATCGGCACCACATTTTTTCTGACCGCCGCAACGTGATGAATATAAGGGCCTTCAACGAGTTTGAATTCCAAGCGATTCAAATTCGCAAATTCTAGATAGAGATAGGTCCCTTGATTGTATGGTCCATCGATCCCTTTGCCGGTGCCCATCAGCAACGAATACTCGCCGTTGTCTCCATCAAAGCGACACAACGTATACTCGTCTTTGATTGCCCGAAAAGCGACTGATCCCGGATAGTCAAAAACAAAATGCCGTTGCGGCAAGATCGGTTTGGTCTCCGCGGTGGAATAAGCAAAAACCCCTAAGTGCTGCAGCAATTCGCCATTCTCGTTTTCTGGATGGCGGCAGTTGACATCCGCAAAGATCGCACGGTGTTCCCCCAACGAAGCGGCTTCGACCAACAGTTCCGAGATCGCCCCATGAACATCCGTCTCACAGACAAAAGGCAGACCTTCTTCTTGTAAAAGCGACAGGGAGGCATACGGTAAAATACCTATTTCGTCTTGTAAAGCCGTCCAACACTGGATGACCCCTGCATTGCAGCCGTAGCTTTCACATAAGTTTTGCAAGGCCACTTTAAGGGCTGCCACCATCTCCAAATCTTTCGCCGAAATTTGGACTTCCGTATTGGTTTCGAAATAATCAATGACTGCTTGCAATTTATCTGGCTGCTGTTCTTTGACTTTCTTGATTTCTTGCACCACTTCTTGGATCGGTACTGGTGATAGCGAGATATTGAAACGCTCCAATAGTTCGCCTTCGTTGCAGATCACGGTCCAAAAATCAAAGGGGCGTGGGCCAACTTGCAAGATTCGTGTTTGTTTGAAGGTCTTGACGACATTGCAGACTTTGACAAAGTCTTGCAAGCCGCGGGCAAATTCCGGTGAATCAATATCAGAATTTTTGACATAGGTGAAAGGTACCTTGAAACGGCGCAAGACTTTCCCGATAGCGAAAAGACCGCATTGCGTATCCCGCAAACGTGAACCATCGGCGGCTGGTGTCTCGTCTTTGGGTCCCCATAGTAAGACGGGGACATCTAGTTTTTTGGCTAGACGAGCACAGGCATATTCCGTACCAAAGTTTTCATTGGCTAGAAAAAGACCGTCGATCTTTGCTGCTTTGAATTTTTCGGCGATTTTTTCAACCCCTTCATCATCGTATAGCAAGCCGTCTTCGTTGATATCTAAAATATCTACATAATCAATGGCCAGTTCGTCCATTTTTTGTCGTGTCAGATTGGCGTACTCAACGGCTGCTTCTGCACTAAATAAATTTCTTCTAGTCGGGGCGAACCCGATTGTTACTTTATCCATAAAACCACCCTTTGCGTTTTAGTATATTTAGCTAAATTTTTATTTCTTCGGCGACTCGTACTACATTTCTGCTCAGAAATTCCTCATCCGTCAGTAAAACGATTTTTTTATCAGGAAAGGCTGCTGCGACTTTCGCTTGATTGAAGCGGGTTTGAGGAGCTAAAATCAAAAAATCATAGTCATTTCCCACCATAAATATTTCTGAAAAAGGCGCGGAATTCACTTGGTAATGCTGATCATCCGCTAGTTGTTCTTTGAGCGCTTTGACGAGCAGTGCGCTGGAGAGCCCAGTTGCACAAAAGAGACCGATCTGTGTCATCTATTCACTTCCTCAAAATGTAATCCCTTACTTTTTACACCTTAAATATAGCATAAGCTAAATATTTTGCAATAGTTTTAGATAAATATTTTTGTTTAATAACTAAAAAAGACAAAACGCTTGCTAAACGTTTTGTCTTCTTCTTATTTTTTTCTTATTTGATGCTTTCGCGTTCGACGATCGTCGTGGCGACCAGCATTTTCAGATGGTTTTCATCTTCACTGGTGATTTTCTCGATCAAGCGTCGCACGGCTTGGCGACCAAGGTACACTTTATCTACTTTGACGGTGGTCAGCGGTGGGTTGCAAAATTCCGCCAAAGGAATATCATCGAACCCAACGATGGCCAGCGGATGATCGGGGAACACTTCGCGAATGGCTTTCATTGCACCGATGGCGATATTGTCATTGACCGCAAAAAAGGCGCTTGGTAACGGCCGCTGATCGGCACGCAAGGATTCCAAATAGACCTTCATGTCTTGATATGAGCCCTCCAAGGTGGGTTCTACTAAGGCTTCCGTCTCTTCATAATGGATCAGATCATGCTCTTGGATCGCTTGAATAAACCCTTGCTTGCGTTCACGGAAATTGTTGATTTGAAAGGTTGAGTTGATGATGCCAATGTCTCGGTGGCCTTTTTCGATCATCTTTTCAACGATCTCATAGGCGCTGTCACGATTATTGATGGCGACAAAATCAAAGTCCTGCGAATTAAAAATCGTATCTAAAATCACTAAGGGTACTTCCAAATGACGGAAGACTGCTAAATCTTGTTTTTCCAATTCCGTTCCTAACAATAGCAAACCATCTACTAATTCTGGGCGGATCTTTTCGATCGGGTCTTCCTCTGGCGCCAATGTGATATGGGAAATGACCAATTCATAGCCTAACGCGCTGCATTCCATTTCGATCCCCCGGATCAATTCAGAAAAGAAAGGCGTATCCCCTACGACATTTCCTTGTTTGTTCATTACAACAAATTTGATCTTTTGGCTTTCCGTTTTTTTAATTTCTCGCTGATCAAAATACCCCATCTCACGAGCGATCTTCAAGATCGCTTGCCGTTTTTGTTCACTGATCCCCTTACGATTGTTGATTGCATTAGAGACAGTTCCGCTGGAAACGCCAGCTTTTCGGGCAATATCAGAGATCACAACTTTCATTTGCTCACCGCTTTCTGCTTCTCATTCTGTTAAAAGTATAGCAAAAGAATTGTTTTTTTACTACCAAAAAAGCTAAAACAAACTAAAATTTTTAGTTTGTTTTAGCTTCTACTTTGATTAGTTACTTTGTTCCGCCAAAATGCAGAAGGACAAGGGGTCGATGGTTATTCTTGGCGCTGCTACGCCGCGAGAAGTGAGCCCAGCTCCTTTGGGGTCAGCAATGATGTGCCAAGAAGCATTTTCTGTTGCCGTCGGTAAGTCAAAGGACCAGCTTTCTTCCGTGCTATTGAGTATAACGAATAAAGAACGCCATGGATGCTGTTTGTCACGATTGGGTACTTGATACGCCAAGCGATTTTCATTCTTTGTCTCATAAAAGACCATGCTTTCAGCCGTTTGGGTCGTGGCATCTCTCAATGGTGCATAGGACTGCCGCAATGCCCACAAGCCCCGATACAGCTCGCGCAACTCTTTGAAGGTTTTGGCACGTGACCAATCCAGCTGATTGACTGCCAGTGGCGAAAGGAAGGAATTTTCATCGCCTTCTTTGGTACGGCCAAATTCTTCCCCAGCTTGAGTCAGCACTGCTCCTTGGCTAGTAAACAAAATGGCTGCTGCTAGTTTATTGCGGGCTAAAAGCTCAGGATCAAACTCATAATTTCTTTCCTTCACTGAAGCTTGCATGGTTGCCACCAGCTTGTCCCATAAGGTCAAATTATCATGGACTGAAGCATAGGCGATCACTTGGCGGGGCGATTTTGCCCAGCGCTCGGCGCCTTCTTGTGCGGCAACTTTCGTATTTCCTTGAATCGCCGTTGCCAAATTTGCTGCATAAAAGGTTTGCTTGACTTGCGGTTGACCATTCATTCCTTGAATAAACGCGCCGTCTGTTTCTTCAAAGACATCGCCTTTGATACTGTCTCTTAAATCATTGCTAAAAACCGCAACGCCTTCTGACAGTGCCCAAACATTACTTTTATTTGCTGGGATATTCGGCTGAATAATTTGATTGCTGCCGGCATCCCATGGCTCGCCGTATAAAATCACATGGCTGAAACCGGCATCATCTAGGCGTTGACGCAATTGGTTCATGGTTTCCACATCGATCAAGCCCATCAAATCAAAACGAAAGCCGTCGATTTTGTATTCTTGCGCCCAATATAAAACTGAATCAATGATAAATTTACGCATCATTTTCCGTTCAGAAGCCACTTCATTGCCGCAAGCAGAACCGTCCGCAAAATTCCCTGCATCATCTTGACGGTAGTAATAATCAGGCACCGTCAAATTAAACCATGATTCTTCCGTGATCGCAGTGTGATTAAAGACCACATCCATCACAACGCCGATGGCTTCTTCGTGCAGCGATTGGATCATTTGCTTGCATTCACGAATCCGCGCCTTGGGATCACTAGGATCAGAAGCGTATCGTCCTTCAGGTACATTGTAATTTTTCGGATCATAGCCCCAGTTGTAGGCAGACGAAGTTTCATCATTGTCAAAATCGAAGATCGGCAGCAGATGAACATAATTGATCCCCAGCTCTTTTAAATAGGCCATGCCAGTTGGTTGACTTTCATCTCCCACCAGATGGGTCTTTTTTTCAGTGAAGGCTAAATATTTTCCGCGATTTTCTGGTGAAATACCGCTGTTTTCGGCACCACTGAAATCTTCGACATGTAATTCCCAAATATAGGCATCTGTGATCGACTGCTGACCGACGCCGTGACTTTCCTGCCAACCTTCAGGATCTGTTTCCTTTAAATCAATGATCGCACCGCGGTTTCCGTTGATCCCTACTGCCTTGGCATAAAGATCCATCGCTTCTATTTTCTGCCCATCTCGTTGAAACTCAAAGGTATAAAACAGCTCCTTGACGTTTTCTTCCGTCGTGACTTGCCAACAGTTGTCTTCTTGAACCATCGGCAGCGTCAGCAGACGATCGTCAGTCCCAGCAACACCGCTTTGATAAAGCAATACTGAAACGGCCTCTGCCTCTGGTGACCAGCATTTGAACGTGGTTTGCTGTCCTTGAAAAGTCACACCAAGATCATTCCCGTGATACGTATGTTCTTCTAAAAAACCGATCCTGCGATCGATCGCAATCTTTTTTTCTCCATACTGCGTGTTTTGTCCCATCAAAATTCCTCCATTCAACGTTTCTAACTATAAAAGCCAGTTACTTTTCTGCTATTTCTACCTTCTCATATTTCTTGAAAATTGCCAACAATAACTGACAGCGTGCATACAAAAAACAGCTAAGACCAAAAAAGCAGGCAATGTACATGCTGAAAACCAGCGCATAGGGTGAAAGAAGCATGATGACAATAGGGGCTGCAGTCAGAAGATGAAGACTAAGTATTTTAAACGGGTGCTTTGCGGCGACTTTTATGCTGTTCAAAAGGATCGTTTTGATTCCGCTATCGTAACGTGCGAGTAAGAAAAACGAAACTTGGAAAAATTGAAGCCACATGAACGTACAAATTACTAAGCCTACGGTAAAAAGATCAGGCGTCCCTTTTAGTTGGAAATAATACAACCAATCAGCAGTCAAAAGCCACAAAGAAAAAAGTAGACTGAGCCAGATAAGAGTGCTCTTTCGAAAGCTTTGGCAAAAGACCGACCAAAACTGCTGAACAACAGCCGGTGCTTTTCCTTCTATCAGATCAGTCGCCACTTTAGAACCCGCAGTAATGGCTGCACCGATCGTGAAGAGCGGCAAACTAAAAAACAAGAGTAGTACATTTAATAGGAGCAACTGGCTGAATTTCCAAGCGATTCGTGCGAAGAAGTTTTCTGAATGAAAAAAGTGTATCATGTGGGTTTACTCCTTTACTGATCCGACAACGATTCCTTGAACGAAATATTTTTGTAGAAGCGGATAAATAATCAATAACGGCACCACTGCCACCACGATCTTCGCTGCATTCAAGTTTCGATCAGAGACCGCTAGTAGACTTTGTAGCTGCTCGGAAGTCAAATTCCCAGCTTGTTGCATTGTTTCAGCAATGTTGACTGATAGTGTTTGGATATAGGTCATTAAAGGATAGTTTTCAGTCTTGGTCATATAGATCAGTCCACTGAAAAAATCATTCCAACTACCGACAATACTGAATAGAGAAACGGTTGCCAAACACGGCAAAGACATTGGAATATAGATTCGTCCCAAAATCTGCAGTGGGTTGGCCCCATCGATCCGAGCAGATTCTTCCAATGATTTGGGAATTCCCCGAAAGAAATTCATCACCAAGATCACACTGCCGATAGGGACTGCACTAGGTAAAATCAGGGACCAAATCGTATTCAATAACCCTAGATTGCGAACGACCAAATACGTTGGGATCATGCCGCCACTGAAGAGCATAGCGAAAACCATCACACTCATGAATAATTTTCTCGTTCGAAATACTTTTTTTGATTTAGATAGCGGGTAAGCCATCGTTACGATCATCACCAAATTCAGCAATAAAGAGATCACCACACGAATGACTGAAATACCAAAAGAACGCCAAAATTGCTGATCGCTCATGATGCGCTCATAAGCCGCTAAGGTCAGATCTACTGGCCATAGCCCCACAGCATTTGCCGCGACGGCACTGCTGCTGCTTAAAGAAAGTGCCACGACATTCAACATCGGTACTAAACAAGAAAGAGCCAAAACAATGACGATCAAATAAATTACTGCATGCCGTATACTAAATTTTTCTTTCATCTCTTTTTTCCTTTCCTTAAAACATCACTCTGTCAGTCTTCTTCTCCGCAATTTTGTTGGAAGACCAAATCAAGAATAGACCGATCACCGATTTGACCAGACCAACGGCGGTTCCTAAGCTATAGTCTCTACCGATCAGACCGATTCGGTAGACATAGGTATCGATAATATCGCCGCTTTGATACACAACCGGAGAATACAGGTTATAAATTTGGTCGAAGCCGGCATTCAAGATATTAGGCAGCGACAAAATCGTCATCAGCAAAATAAAAGGCATCATCCCCGGCAGGGTTACGTGCCAGACTTTTTTTGACCAAGAAGCACCATCCATCGTTGCTGCTTCATATAATCCCGGATCAATCGAGGTAATGGCAGCAAGGTACACGATTGAACTGTAACCAAAACTTTTCCAAACATCGGTCCCGATCAGCAAACGAGGAAACAGCTGATTACTACCCAAAAAGTTTAATGGTTCTACACCAAAGTTTTGTAAAATCTGATTCACCGTTCCATCAAGACTGAATAAATTGACCACTACTGAAGCCAATATGACCCATGAAAGAAAATGGGGCAAATATACGATGGTCTGAATGGAGCGTTTCATCCACTTTACACGTACTTCATTTAATAGAATCGCAAAAAGAATCGGTACGATCGTATTAAAGACAATTTTCCAGAAAGCGATGAAAATCGTGTTTTTAGTTACTAAGAAAATATCCGGTAAACTGAACAAATAGCGAAAGTGCTCGAATCCCACAAATTCAGAACCAAATACACCTTTCGCTGGCACATAATCTTGAAATGCCATCAACAACCCAAACATAGGACCATAAGAAAAAATCAAAATAAAAATTATGCCTGGTAAAATCATCCCTAGAAAGAAAAGCTGATCTCGAGAAAACCACTTTTTCTTTTCTTTTTTGCTTTCTTTTTCAACAGAAAGTTCCATTTACTTACTCCTCCATAAATTTTTTGCCTCACCAGCCGCTTGATGAAAAAATTCGAACAAAGAAAAGGCACCTGCAGTCGGTTTTCCTGCATACAACCTTGCTTTTCTTTGTTCGAAAGACGAGTGTCAGAACCGCTGGAGTGGCCGCTTAATTATCTGCTCGCTGATCTACTACTTCTTGCATTTCTTCAAGTATGGCTGTCCCACCTTGGCTATTCCAGGTTTCAACATAGTTGTCGAAGTTTTCCAGGGGTTCTTCTCCAGTGATAAACTTAATGAAGGTCTCTTCCTCCAGTTTCCCTACTTGTGCGCCGTTTCGTTCATTGGCTTTGATCGAATCAAAACGCGGTGGTTTCACTTCATTCAAGCGTCCTTGCTCTCTGATACCGCCCATCACATTATTGACGGCTAAATAGCGGGAGGCATAGCGGGTCCAGTCCACCGGATCAGTTTCTTCAGGGCTATCCAGATATTGCTTGATTTTTTCGGCGTTTTCTTTGATGAAGAAGTTGGAGATATCCTCGATAGATGTTTCGCCAACCGCCGCCTTGGAAGCTTCTACTGCATCATCAATCTCACTATAGGCTTTTAAGAAAACAACATTCCATGGACGAACCGTCCCATCGACATCCACTTTCGCATAGTCATAAATTTCCGGAAACTCGGCTTCAATATCTTCCGAGTTGGCAACTTCACCATAAATCAGATTGATCATCTCCATGATTTTTTCCGGCTCAGAAAAACCTTTGCGCACCACGATGTATTGCCCGGTGCCGCGGTTAGCCACGGCATTGACCCCTCCATCGCCGTTAGCATTTTCAAGGGCATAAGGAACAAATTCAGCATTTGGATCATTTTGTTTGGCTTGTACTAAGCCCCAGTCAGGCATGTGCCAAGGACCAAAAGCGATGCCCGTTTCTCCATTAACCATCATGGCATGGATATCGTCATACGTGCGGGTACCAAATTGCGGATCCATGAACCCTTCATCTTGCCAGTCCTTCAGTAGCGTTAGTGCTTCTTTCATTGCTGGCGTATTGGATCCATAAAACATCTGCCCATTCTCATCTTGGAGATACGATTTTGGGTAGGCTCCAAACGCATTCATGATGGCTGTTCCGGTATATGCCGTGCCGCCATGATTTGGCGAAGACAACCAGAAGGCCAATGGCAAACCAACTGCTTTTCCGGTACTGGCTAAATCATTTTCTTGAAAAGCAATCGCTGTTTCCTTCAACTCATCCAATGTAATTGAGCGATTGCCATCTTTATCCAGTTCAATACCTAGCTCATCTAGCCAGTCCTGGCGCAACCAGACAAGATTGGGCCCGAAGTCATCGCTAGTAGATGGGATCGCCATCAAGCGATCATCAAACGTGGCTGCTTCTAACTGAATCCCATCAAACGAATCATAGATGTCTTTTAGAAAATCGTCGGCATGCTCCTCAAATACTTCGGTCAAGTCTTCCACTAAATCATTGTTAACTAATTCTTCCAATTCATCTCTTGAACCGACGATCATCGTATCCGGTAGTTCCCCTGAAGCGATCGCTAGCGATACTTGACGATCATAGTCTTCCCCATGGGCTTCAAAGGCACTCTCCAGCTCGATGCCCAAGCGTTCTTGAATCAATCGAGTATATGCGTTATTGCTGTAAGAATCCCCCTCAGGCAGTTTCGAGTTCGGTGCGGTCTGGCGTCCGATCGTAATCACGGTATCCCCATTTTCATTGGTCTTTGCTTCTTCTGAACTGCATCCTGTCATAATAAGTGCTGAAGCAACTGCTGTTAACATTGCTGTCCCCCGCCTAAATTTCATTGTTTTCCTCCTCAAACTTTTTTGATATCCTTATTATACGCAATCGCTTCCACAGAAAATATAGCACTTTTTTCAGATTCATAGCACGATTTCCAGAAAAATAAAACGTTTACAAATTCGCTCTGTTGCTTTTTTTGTTTATCGCTTACTATAGAAAGAAGAAGCGACTGCGTAATTTTCTCTATACGAAAGGACGGCGAAAACCATGTACCGACTGCTGCTTGCTGATGACAGCTACGATCAAAGAGAAGTGATCAAATACTTCTTGAGTCAGCATGAAAAAGAATGGCTGATCGAAGAAGCCAAAAATGGCCGCGAAGCCTGGCAACTTTTTCAGGAACAGCCCTTTGACTTGATAATTACCGACGTAAAGATGCCCTTTATGGATGGGCATGCCCTCGTAGCGAGAATCAAAGAAGCAGTTCCTGAAATTCCTGTGATGTTTATCAGCGGCTTTGAAGATTTTCATTATGTAAAAAAAGCCATACAGTTACAAGCGGTTGACTACCTCTTAAAACCAATCGACCCTGATGATTTTTATGAACAAATAAATAAAATCATTCTTTTTATTGATCAACAAAAGCAGCGCGCTTACACAAAAACAATCGCACAAACCCATTACTTGAAAGAGATTTTGAGTAAACTTTTTTATGGCTATCCTTGGCATTCACTACCGAAGGAAGAGCAATCGATTGCACAAGATTTTTTTAAGACTCATCCCTCTTTTTTTCTCGTTACTTGGCCGCTGGATTCTTGGAATGCGCCGGATTTTGTCCCTTCGCTATCTGCTGCATTTCCTGAAATGTTCAGTTTGTTTTTAGCTCCAGCACAACTGCTCTTTTTTAACGAACCTTTGCCAAAAAGGGAAATCGAAGAGCGAAAAAACAACTTAACTACCTATTTTTCCAAACAGTTTCAGCAAAAAATAACACTTTTTGACAGCGGACCAGTTCCCCACCATTCAGGGGTGTATGGCACCTATCATGACTTACTGAGAACCAGTCAGCGGTCTTTTTATCAGCAAAACAAAGGGAAAATCTGCCAGCTGCTTCCGGGAGATCACTACATCGTCAAGAAAGCGCTTTTTGAAAAAACCGTTTCGTATGTGAATCAATACGAAAGTAAAAAAGCCCACGCGCTTGTGAAAACAGTTTTCGACTGCTTTGAAACAAATGGACGTGAGGAACCAACCAATGCCAAGTTTTATTTTGCGACCTTTTATCAAACAATCCTCGATCAGTGCACGATCACTTTTGATGCGGAGTATGGCGCTAATCAGATTGGAAAAATACTGGAAGCTCCCAGTCTGCAACTAATTGCGGATATTTTTGATGCCCTCTTCCATTATATCCATGATGCCTTGCTTCAAATCAACGGGAGCCAGTCAAATGACTATGTGCGCCAAGTAAAATCCTATATATTCGCTCATTTTCACCAAGAGTTGAGCTTGGAGCGGTTAGCAAAGGAAGTCAATATCAATCCTAACTACCTAAGCGAATTATTCAGTACTTCTGAAGGCATGGGTATCACCAAATACATCAAGTCTTACCGTATCAAACAGGCTCAGAAGCGTTTAAAGAACTCGCACTGCAGCATTCGAACTATCTCCAAACAAGTTGGCTTTAATCATTATTCCTATTTTTGCAAAACGTTCCGAGAAATTGTCGGAATGACGCCGGATGCGTATAGAAAGAGAGGTCCCTCTTGTTAAGAAAAGTCCACGATTGTTTTAAAAATTTTCGTTTTCAAAAAAAGATCGCCCTTATTTCAATTCTTTCAAGCATTGTTCCTCTGATCGTTTTGACCTTTGTCGGGGTATCTATCATCCGAGCCTTTATCCAACAGCAGGAAAAAAGTGCTTACTCCGATAATCTCAAAAGTATCAGCTATCAGTTAGAAAGCAAGATCCACACCTATCGGGACAGCTTGCTCTTTTTAGCCAACAATACCGCCTTGACGCAAGAGCTTTCTAGTCAACGCTTCTCAAACTTTGATCAATACAATCTCTTTCAAAATACGATCGTGCCTTTGTTTCACAGTGTTCGTTTTCCGCAAGCAGATATTAAAGGCATCACGCTATACACCACGATCGATCTTTATGATCATGGGCAATACGTCAAAAAAATCACGGCTGATACAGCACTGCCTTTTCTCAAAGAGAAACCTTCGACCGAGATTCGAACGTATTTTGACAAAGAACGGGAGGAACTTTCTTTTTATACCAACCTTTTTTTAAAAGGCCATACCGCAGATTCCTTAAACTACATCGTTTTAACCATCGATCGAGCAGCATTGTTCACGAATCTTGATGCAGTCACTGAGGAGCCTTATGATTTGACGATTCAGTCAGAGACCGGGCAGACGCTTTACCGCATTGATTATTTGACGAAGCAGCAACGTACTCAAAAACAGTGGCTGGTTGGAAACGCAGTTATTGAAGAGGCACCTGTACTGCTGGATAATCATTGGCAAATCGTTTTTGTTAAAACCGCACAGTCATTTTTCAGCAGTTTACTGTATCTAGTTGGTGCGGCACTTATTATCTTTGGTTTTGTATTAATGATATTGGTTTTATCCAGCTGGTGGTTGGCTAAAACCGTGGTACAGCCGATCAACTCTTTGACCCAGCAAATGGCCTCTTTATCAATGGATCAATTCAAAATCCAGCACACATATTCTTCAAAAGATGAAGTCGGGCAGTTATACACCAATTTTCAAAAAATGCTAGATAAAATCGCTGAGCTGATCAATGAAGTATATGAAGCCGAATTGAAACAAAAAGAATACGAATTGCGGGCTCTGCAAGCCCAGATCAATCCGCATTTCTTTTATAATTCCTTAGCACTGATCAGCAATACTGCCACACTAAACGGCAATCACGAGATCCGTGAGATGGCTCAGCTGCTGTCTCGATTCTACCGTCTCAGCCTAAACCAAGGATCCAACCGGCTATCCGTCAGCAAAGAACTCGATCTGACGATCACCTATGCTAAAATTCAGCAAAAAATGCATCACCATTCCTTTGATTTAGTCCTCGAAATTGACTCAAATATCGGTGAATATCCGATGATCCATCTGCTCTTACAACCGTTTGTCGAGAATGCCGTCTTTCATGGGCTTGATCATATTGAAGATGACCGCAGAGGGGTATTGACGATCCGCTGCCTCAAAGAAGGACAATTGCTACGGTTTGAGATTCAAGACAATGGTCCCGGGATTGATCCTGAACAGCTAAAACAACTGGAGGAACCTTCTGATCAACATTATGGTATCAACAATGTACGCCAACGGCTAGCATTGTACTATGGCACGCAAGCTTCCTTATCGATTCAATCAGTAAAAGGTGAAAACACCACAATTGTTCTACTCATACCGCAAGACTTACCTCCTCAAAAAAACCGTCAGTGAAGAATGTTTAATCACTAACGGTTTTTTGGTGTCAAAATATTCAGATATTTATTTTAATGCTTGATTTCAAGTACCTATTCCTCTACAGCAAACGTACCGACCTCTAATAATCCTTGCCGACCCTGGTCTCGCGTCACGCCTTTTGCTTTCTTTAACATTCGTTCCCAATACTCCATGGTATCTTTTATAAAATCCTTGTTGCCGTCAGTACACCCTTCACGAATAAACAGCAATACCAACCCACTAAAAAAAATCAAGGCTTCTTCATGGTATTTCCTCAGATCGTTTTCTTGCTCACATTGAAAAACAGTTGATTCAGCGATTGCTTCTTGAAAATATGCAAAAGAACACTCTTTTATGTAGGGACCACAACCAATATCATTTAAAAATAATGCAAAAAAGAGGGCTCGATTGCGACTGGCGAACACGTAATAGTCATGCCAAAAACAGTATAGAGGATCCAGTGTCATCACCGTCTCTTTTTTTGCTTCATGAATGTCATGGAAGACATCATCGACCATTGCCTGTTTATAATTTTGCATGTTTGAAAAATTCAAATAGATTGGTTGGGTCGATGTTCGTGCATATTTAGCAATGTCGCGGACAGTGATTGGCCGATAAAGATATTCCACCAGATATTTTTTTAAACAGTTGATCAAATATTTTTTCGTAATCGTTGCTTTTCTCATAATACCCCTTCCTTTCTTGAGGCGATCAGCTCTCGCTAACGCTCCTCTACTCTCACTTGCTTTCTTCCAGTGAAACACCACCAACACCCAATTTTCTTACTGAAAGTAATCTGCATACTTCTACTTTAACAAAAAAGAGAACGTTAACATATACTTTCTGCCTAATTTCTTAATTTTGTTTTATATTTTTGACCATTTTCCCGAAAAAATTCCCTGTTTTCCTCGGCTAAGTCTTAAGACTGATTTTTTTGATACTACTTGTGAAATGATACTATGTAATGTATAGTATGGATATGAACAGGAGGAGAGCCTTTGGATGCCCAATTAAAAAAAGGATTATTGGAAATTTGTGTTTTAGCCTATTTGCAGCACGGGGACTCTTATGGCTATGAATTAGTCAAAAATATTTCTCCTTTACTACCAATCTCAGAATCCACCCTCTACCCTATCTTGAAGCGCTTAGAAGCCAGCCGAGCGGTTGAGACTTACAACAAGAGTCATCAAGGACGGACCCGAAAATATTACCGCTTGACCAAACTTGGCAAACAGCGGATCGACGATTTTTTAACCAACGACTGGCCCCAATTGACATTGATCCAGCGATTTATTAAAGGAGGAACACTAGATGAACAGAGTTGATTTTATCAAGGCATTGGCTGCAGAATTATCTGAAAAAGTCAGACCTAGCGAGATTCATCAGCTGATCAACTATTATGACGAGATGATCGAAGATTTGATGGAAGAAGGATACACTGAAGAAGAAGCCGTGGCACGCCTTGGCTCCCCAAAAGAACTGATCCAAACAGTCACAGAAACAGAAGAGGTCGTGGTAGAGATTCCCCGCCGCTTTCATCCCTTTTTGCTCTTGATCTTAGTGCTAGGCTTTCCATTGTGGGGCAGCTTATTGTTAAGTGCCGCTTTGCTGATCCTAAGCTTTTTAATAATCATCTGGTGTGTGCCTTTCACCACTGGCATGATTGGTGTCACTACGTTTATCGGTGGGATTGCTAGCGTTGTCTTAAGTCCCATGCTGATGGCGGATGGTTTCTATCTCTTTTTAAGTCAGTTAGGCGTGGGGATTTTCTTATTTGGTTTAGGGCTTCTTTGTCTGATCGCCACTTATAGTATGAGCCGACCTTTTTCACGTCTTACCCACTCCCTTGTCGTTTGGCCAAAATCATTTGTTCAAAACTATCGAAAGAAGGCAGTCCTATGATCAAAATCAATAAGCGCTTTTTCGTTTTTCTCAGTCTGTTGTTTATTATTCTCGGACTGGTCATCACCTTTATCGGTTTTTCAATGTCAGGGTACTCACCTGATGCCTACCATATTGAGCATCGTCGTTGGTATCAACTGATTGGTTTCTACACAGACTAATCGGCAAAAACAATTATAAGTTGTTTTTTTTCGTCAGAAAAACTAGCAATTTGCATTAATTTCATGTATCGGCGAAAAAATTGAACTTCTCTTTTTGACGGAACCATATTACTATATAGGTACATCCTGTATCCTATTTCATAGGGTAACCAGAAAAACCCATACCATCCTATGGGTTTTTTTGTTGTTTATAAAAGCAAAAAAACGTGCCGCAAGTCCAGGTATCGCCAAGCCAGCTGTTTTAGCTAACCTTGGCAGAACCCGTCTGCAGTACGTTTTTTCTACTGATCGATTATTCCCCTAGTACTGGCTGTTCTTGCACAGTGCCAATAGGAAACAAGGCGCGAAACACCCGGCGAACGATTGGACCTGCAATGAACAATTGCAACGGCAATGCGACGATCACATTTTTCCCAATGTTGCTTAGCCAATTGACGAACACCGAGTGATCAGGGTTTGGGTGCATCAACGCACCAAAGAGTGACATACAGATCACCATGCCGGCGATCATCAATGAAGAAATCAACCCAATTTTTTTCCAAGTAGCTGATTGATGGTCCAAAAATCGAAACGCCAAACCTTTTGCCGGACCAGAAACAATGAACCAATCCAAAATAAAGGCGACACAAAGGGCTAATGGTAATTCATTCCATGCCAATTGGAATGCCAATGCCGAAACACCGACTTGAAACATGAGGTTATAAACACTCATAAAATACACCATGAAAATACACATAAGTGTCGTATAGATCAAACTTTCTTTTTTATTGATGGGCATGTAACAACTTCCTTTCTCTTTTTCGTACTCGACTATTCTAGCAGAAGAAAATTTTTCGTGTAAGTAAAAGTTTGAAAACTTTCAAAAAAGTTTTTTGCTATTTTTTTAACCACTTCTCTTGACACTTTCTTATGAAGTCAGTAGAATAGCGATAGATTAAATCGTACAGATAACAAGCGGGTTCGCTTGTCGAGAGAGAGGCGGTTTCTATGAGAATAGAAACGGTCTCTTTTTTTGCGAATTTTTTAGAGGTGAGAATATGGAAAACAACAAAAAACTCGTGGGGGCGATCCTCGCAACCGGATTGATGTCATTTGCAGGCGTGCTGATTGAAACAGCCATGAATGTAACGTTTCCGACATTGATCGATCAATTTACGCTTTCAACATCCGATGTCCAATGGGTGACGACCATCTACTTACTGGTCATCTCCATCATTGTCCCAATATCGACCTACCTTTTGAAACGCTTCTCATTGAGAACCTTGTTTCTAGCTGCCAACGCCTTCTTCCTTGTTGGCTTGGTGATCGACTTTTTATCGCCGACGTTTGCCATTTTGCTGATTGGCCGCTTTTTCCAAGGTGCCAGCACAGGGATCGCACTGCCTTTGATGTTCCACATCATTTTGACTTACTCCCCCTTTGAAAAGCGGGGAGCGGCGATCGGCTTAGGGAATTTGACCACTTCCATCGCTCCAGCGATCGGACCGACATATGGAGGATTATTGACCGCCCATTGGTCTTGGAATGCGATCTTTCTTTTCTTAATCCCAGTCTTACTGATCTCCCTAGTACTCGGCCTTTACTCGATCCCTAAAACGGCTGGGGCAAAAGACACTTCCCTGGATTTACTGAGTGTATTAGGAATCGTCTTGATGTTCAGCGGCTTCTTATTGTTCTTGAATCAAGTAGGCACCTTAGCGAGTCTACTGCCACTGCTTTTCGGTTTCCTTGGTGCTGGCTTGTTTTATCAACGCTCAAAAGGCCCGAACCCTTTGATTCGTTTGGCTGTTTTGAAAAACTGCAGCTTCAGTTTGTTTCTTTTCGGCTTTCTCGTTTGTCAGTTCCTTTTACTGGGCATTTCCTTTGTTTTGCCGAACTTTGTCCAACTCGTCTTGGGAAAAGATGCCTTTACTGCAGGATTAGTTATGCTGCCCGGGGCGGCCATCGGGGCGGTCCTTGCGCCGATCTCTGGTCGGTTGCTGGATAAAGTTGGACCGAAAAAACCGATCCTGTCTGGTTTGACTTTGATTGCCATTGGTTGGCTTGCCTTAGCCCTTGTTTTGCGTTCTCCTTTCATTTGGAGCCTAGTTGCCGGACATGTCTTTTACATGATCGGGATCGGCTTAGCCTACAGCAATATGATGACCACCGGCTTAAACAAGCTGACTCCTGCGTTGTACGCGGACGGTAATGCGATCTTTAATACGCTGCAGCAATTTTCTGGTGCAGTGGCGACGGCTGTGGTGGCGACCATTATCAATTTGGCACAAAATGCGACGACCGATTACACCCAAGGGACGGTCATCGGCTCTCAAATCGCCTTATTCTTTTTGTGGGCCATGGTCTTACTGACTTTCCTATTAACGATTAACTATTTCCGCAAAAACACCGACCAAAAAGCTGTCAGCTAACTGCGGCTTTGCCAATTGAAAAACAACGAAAAAAAGCCGCCCTCCCTTGAGGACGGCCCATAAAAAAATCCGCTTCCGATTCCCCTTCTTAGTCAAAGGGCGCTCTCGGAAACGGATTATTTTTTTAGTTTAATTCAGCTGAACCAACCGCTGTTTTGGCTGTCACTGTGCCTGTAGTCGTCAATGAAAGCTGACGCACTTTTTCGGCATTCGTGATGACCGTCAAAACATCTGTCTGTTTGCCAGCTGCGATAACGGCATCTAGATCCATCACTGCAAGCTTCGTTTCTGGTGTGACCGTATCACCTTCAGAAACAAGAACCTCAAATGGCGCACCTTTTAGTTCTACAGTATCCAAGCCCATGTGGACGAGAACTTCCGCGCCACCAGGCGTTAAAATCCCGATTGCATGTTTCGTTTCAAAAATGCTAGAGATCGTACCTGCAACAGGAGCATAAATCGTTCCGTTCGTTGGCTGAACAGCAAAGCCGTCACCCATCATTTTTTGAGAAAAGACAGGATCAGAAACTTCAGTGATGGCAACCACTTTCCCATCAGCTGGGGCATAAAGGGTTTCTTCTGAAACTTGTGTTGCTTCTGGGGCTGCAGTTGTCGGTGCAGCAGTCGTTGGTGCAACAGCCGCTGCTGCAGCTGTATCAGCAGCCAATTGCGGTTCTAATTTATTTAAGAAGGTAACTTTTCTAAAGACGATAGTGCAAACAAAAGTGATCGCAATCGTCACCGCCATTGAGATGAAGACCATTGGATAGTTTTCAATTTTAAATGATAAGAAGCCAGGCAGTCCCCCTACACCAATACCTAATGCACGGGTATTCGTTGCAGTGATCAGCATTCCACCGAAGGCAGAACCTACCATTGCTGCGACAAATGGGTAAACATATTTCAAATTGATCCCGAACATCGCTGGTTCAGTAACCCCCATGTAAGCAGAAATCGTTGCTGGAACAGAGACTTGTTCTTCTTTTTTATTGCCACGGTGAAGGAACCAAATCGCCAATACTGCCGTACCTTGCGCAATATTTGACAGCATGATCATTGGCCAAAGGTTTGTTGTACCAAAATCCGCTACTAATTGAGAGTCGATCGCTAGCGTTGTATGATGCAATCCGGTAATAACCAAAGGCGCATACAAGCCACCGAAAATGAAACCAAATAACCAGTTTAATGGTGAGGTCAAGCCAGCATTTACGACCCAAGAAATGCCTGATCCGATTTGCCAACCGATTGGACCTAATACCATGTGAGCTGCTAAAATAGTTGGCAGCAATGAGAACAATGGAACGAAGATCATTGAAACCGCTTCTGGAATCCATTTCCGGAAGAATCTTTCAAGATAAACCAATAAGAAACCTGCCAGCATTGCTGGGATCACTTGTGCTTGATACCCAATTTTATCAATAGTGAAGAACCCGAAGTCCCACGTATAATTTTGGGCGATTTCTGCAGCAGAAGTTGAACTTACTGAATAAGCATTTAATAATTGCGGTGAAACCAATGTAATCCCTAAAACAATCCCTAATATTTGCGTGGTTCCCATCTTACGTGTAATACTCCAGGTAATCCCTACTGGTAGAAAGTGAAAGATCGCTTCACAGGGCAGCCATAAAAAGCCGTTGACACCGTTCCAAAAAGTAGAAGCTTGCGTAATGGTTTGTCCACCTAGAGCTTCTAACGGTACACCTTCTAAGAAATTTCTCAGCCCTAGCATCAAACCACCGACAATAATCGCTGGTAATAATGGGGTAAAGATCTCAGCTAACGTAGCAATCGCTCGTTGCACGATATTTTGATTGTTTTTTGCAATCGCTTTGCTTTGTTCTTTAGAAACACCTTCTATTCCTGATACATCGGTAAAATCATTGTAAAACGTTGAGACATCATTGCCGATAATGACTTGGAATTGTCCCGCATTCGTAAACATCCCTTTGACACTTGGAATTTCTTCAATTGCCTTTTCGTTTGCTTTTGTCTGATCGTTCAAAACAAAACGCATCCGTGTCGCGCAATGTGTTACTGCGGCGATATTTTCTTTGCCGCCAACATATTCCAGCAGCTTCTCAGCATCATCACGATACTTTCCCATAATTAATAAACCCCTTTCATATCCACTTGTATATATATGTTTTAATTACGCACTAATCATAACTTGATAGTTTTGATATTGCAAGCGTTTCAAACCAATTTTTTTCACTTTTTCTACAAACAATACAAGTGAATAGAAAAGGTACCGTATTAAAACCTTAATAAATAAACGTTTTTTAAAATATTTGATTAATATAAAATAATATTACCAATGACTTTATTTACTGTTTATTTAACAAAAAAGAATAAAAAAACAGGTGAGATAAATTGAAATAGCTTACAAATTACGTTATAATCATCTTGCATGTATAGACAAGTTTAAAGGAGGACAACTATTGTGAATACGATTATATTGTCTAAGGAAGAATGGCTGTTAACGGATCAAACCGGTACGACCTATCCGTTTTCTGGGACAGACAGTGAACGAGTTGCTGCACTGACCGCGCAGCTGCAGAAAATGGAAGGTGGCGGGATCGTCTCTGAATCTTTGGTGTTTACGAATGAAGAAGGGACTTTTTCACTGGACCAATGGTTGACAGAAAAATTGAATCGTCCCTTTGTTTGCACCACGAAAGAACAGTATGAAGAAAAAAGTGCTGAAATTCCTTGGAACCTCGAATACTATGGCTACACCCCTGGTAAAGATGAATACTCGGTGGAGTCACTTTTAACCGTCGGCAACGGCTATCTAGGGCTGCGAGGCACGACGCCTGAGATGACCATTTGTGAAGCGAACTATCCAGGGCTGTATTTAGCAAGTCTTTACAATACGGTGGAATCTGATGTTTCTGGTCATACCATCAGCAATGAAGACTTCGTCAATGCACCGAATCTGCAAAAAATGTACGTGAAGATCGATGATGAAGTGATCGACATTGCCAACAATCAGCTTCTTTCCTTTAAACGGACCTTAGATCTGAAGACCGGCTTGTTCCAATCAGTGGCAGAAATTGAAACAAAAAAACAAAAGCGTCTGCGAATCGAAACGAAGAAAATCGCCAATATGCAAGACGTTCACCAATATAGCTTGGTCTATCAGTTTACCCCACTGAACTTTTCCGGTCCCGTTACCTTCGTCAGTGAAGCCGACGGATCGGTTTATAACTATAACGTCGCTCGTTACCGTAGCTTAACCAACCAGCATTTGACCGTGAAAGAGACAGCAGCTGAACAAAACAAAGCGCATTTAGTGGTCACCACTAACCAATCACAGATTACCGTTGTCCAATCCTCTGAACTGTTTTCACAGGACCTGCCATTGGCTGAGCTGCACGCTGAAACAAACGACCAGCTCGTCCGTCAGCAAGTAGCCCTTGAGGTGACGGAGGGACAAACTTATCGGGTCGAAAAATCAGTCACTGCTGCCGCTTATCGGCAAGAGGATCCGCAACCGGCATTTACGTTTTCTTCCTTAGCATTACCTGATTTTGCGACGATGTATACCGCCTCAAAACAAGCCTGGGCTGAATTATGGGCGAAAGCGGCCATCGAAGTCACTGGTGACTTGATGTCGCAAAAAATGCTGAATCTGCATACGTATCATCTGCTGGTCTCCGCAGCACCGAATGCTTATCAGGAGTCCTTAGATGCCAGTATCACTGCCCGTGGCCTACATGGTGAAGCCTATCGCGGTCATATTTTCTGGGATGAACTGTTTATCTTACCCTTTTACATTCTACATTTTCCTGACACCGCCAAAGAAATTTTGCTGTATCGCTACCGCCGCTTAGCTGCTGCCAAAAAAGACGCCCAAAAAGCCGGTTACCAAGGCGCCATGTTCCCATGGCAATCAGGATTGGATGGCAGTGAGCAATCCCAAGAACTGCATTTGAACCCTATCAGCGGCGAATGGAAAGAAGACCACAGTCGCTTGCAGCGCCACGTCTCCTTAGCGATCGCTTATAACATTTGGCAATATTGGCACAACACACAAGACCGTCCCTTTATGGAACAATATGGATTAGAATTGATGTTAGAAGTCGCCCATTTCTGGCAAAGTGCTGCCACCTGGGATGATACTGCTCAACGTTACTTTATCGATAAAGTCATGGGACCAGATGAATTTCATGAAAGCTACCCAAATAGTGAACAAGGCGGCTTGAAAAACAACGCCTATACCAATATGATGGTAGTATGGTTGTTTGAAGAGATCGAGAACCTCCAACAACAACTATCAGCAGAGAGCTTCCAAGCAGTATTGGAGAAAACGGCTTTAACCCCAGCGGATATTGCTGCTATGGCAGATATTCGTACCAAATTAGGCTTAGAGATCGATCACGAAGGCATCATCGCACAGTTTGAAGGGTACTTCCAGTTGGAAGATCTGGATTGGGCCCATTATAAAGAGAAATATGGCAACATTTATCGGATGGATCGCATCCTAAACGCTGAAGGCAAGAGTGCTGACAGCTACAAAGTCGCGAAACAAGCCGATAGTTTGATGATTTTCTATAATTTCTCAAAAGAGCAAGTCAATCAAATTTTGGCGGATCTTTCTTACCAACTGCCAACAGACTATATTGAAAAAAATCTCCATTATTATTTGGCTCGCACCTCCCACGGCTCGACTTTGTCGCGGATCGTTCACGCTCAGTTAGCGGCAATGGTGGATGATCAGGAATTGGCTTGGTCGTTATACCAAGAAGCCCTCTCTTCTGATTATCGTGATATCCAAGGCGGGACCACGGCAGAAGGCATTCACGCCGGTGTCATGGCCGCTACGTTGTTTATTCCGTTAACCACTTTTGCTGGGATTGATATTCGAGAAGAGCAACTGCAGATCACACCAAACTTGCCAAAAGCTTGGGACAGCTTAGCCTTTCAGCTAGAAGTTCGCGGCACCCGCTTTGCATTGAATGTTACACATGAAACATTGACGATCACCGCTGATCAGCCAGTCACGATCTTAGTGAATGGGCAGCAAGTTTCTCTAGAAGCAAAGAAAGAAGCAACGATTACTTACTAAAAGGAGTGTTACACATGAAAAAAGGATTTGTTTTTGATTTAGACGGCGTTATCACGGATACAGCTAAATACCACTACATCGCATGGAAAGAATTAGCTGCGGAGATTGGGATCGAGATCGATTTGAAATTCAATGAGCAGTTAAAAGGCATTAGCCGCATGGATTCTTTAGAGCGAATCTTAACACTAGGCAACAAAAATGATGCCTACACAGAAGTCGAAAAAGAAGCCTTAGCGACAAAGAAAAATACCCACTATGTACAATTATTACAAAGCTTGACTCCTGATGATCTATTGCCGGGGGTAAAGACGTTCCTTGATGAAGCCAAAGCAAAAAATATTCCTTGTGCCATCGCTTCGGCATCCAAGAATGCGCCGTTTATTTTGGACAAACTAGGTGTCATGCAAGACTTTGATACGATCGTTGACCCAGCAACCTTGAAAAAAGGCAAACCAGATCCAGAAATCTTTATCCAAGCAGCGCTAGCACTAGGCATTGAACCGGCAGAAGCAGTTGGCTTTGAAGATGCTCAAGCAGGGATCGACGGCATCAAAGCTGCTGGTATGTACGCGGTAGGCGTTTATTCAGGAGAAGAACTACACGGTGCAGATGTGATCGTTGAAAAATTGACGGATCTAAACATTGACGAACTTTTGGCGAAATAGTCGATTGCATTTCCAAATTGGCCTCGCTATAATAGCCAAAGAGGGGGCAATCCGATGAACAAGTTTAAAGAGATATTTTTAGATTTAGAACAAAAAATTCTAGCAAACGAATACCCTCCGCATTCTTTGCTGCCTAGCGAAAACCAATTGATCAAAACTTATGGTGTCTCCCGCGAGACTGTCCGTAAGGCATTGAATTTATTGCGGGATGCTGGTTATATCCAAAAGAAACAAGGGAAAGGTTCGATCGTTTTAGACTTGAATCGCTTTGATTTCCCAATTTCCGGCTTGACGAGTTTTCGTGAGCTGCAAGATACCCAACGCATTCCTAGTGAAACAAAGGTTGTCGAGATCCGTAAGATCGCCGTTTCGCCAAAGCTGCACGAGACCACTGGTTGGCCTGTCGCTTCTGAGGCATGGAAACTGATCCGTCAGCGGAGAATCGATGGAGAAGTGGTGATTTTGGATAAAGATTACCTTGATGCTTCTATCATCGAAGAGTTGCCAGAAAACCGAGCGAAAGTATCGATTTTTGATTACTTTGAAAATGATCTTGGCCTTGAGATCGCTTATGCACAAAAAGAAATCACTGTTGACCCCGTCAACAAAGAATTGCGGGATCTAATGGATCTGCGTCCTGAAGATCAGCATGTCGTTACGGTTCGCAGCCTCGTGTATCTAGAAGACACGCGCTGTTTTGAATACACCGAATCGATCCACCGACTGGATAAATTCCGCTTTGTGGACTTTGCCCGTCGACGCAAGATTTGATGGACGTATAGACGTGAAAAAGACAAAACAGACCTAGACTTCACCGAGAAGTCTGGGTCTGTTTTATGTTTCAATCCCCCCCTCTCGAGATGATGCTGGATCGATCCTTCCTCTTTTCGCCTCTGTCGCTAACGATTCATCCTTTTGCTTTCCCGGCGTTTGGCTGCCGACGAACAAAAAAGGCTCAATCATTTATGGGACTGATGAAAAGCACAGTTGATTTTGAACAACTCAGTCGTCCTTATTAACAGTCAGCCACACAAAAAAAGCAGTACCCTCTGAGAGGATACTGCTTTTGCTTGCTATTTGGCGTAATCCGTTGCGCGGGTCTCGCGAATAACGGTTACTTTGATATGACCTGGGTAATCCAAATCGTCTTCGATCTTCTTGCGGATGTCGCGAACCAATCGTACAGCATCCAAATCAGAAATCTCTTCTGGTTTGACCATTACACGGACTTCACGTCCGGCTTGGACGGCAAAACTGGAATCGACACCTTTGAAGCCGTTGGCGATATTTTCTAGGTTTTGCAAGCGGCGAATATAATTTTCCAATGATTCGCTGCGGGCACCTGGACGGGCTGCTGACAAGGCATCTGCGGCTGCAACTAAAACAGAGATAACCGATGTTGCTTCAACATCTCCATGGTGAGAAGCGATCGCATTGATCACCACACCATTTTCTTTGTATTTGGCAGCTAACTCAGCCCCGATCTCAACGTGAGAGCCTTCGATTTCATGGTCAAGGGCTTTCCCAATATCATGCAAGAGTCCGGCACGTTTGGCTAACTGGATATCTTCACCTAATTCTGCGGCAAGAACACCGGTTAGTTTTGCGACTTCGATCGAGTGGTTCAAGACGTTTTGTCCGTAGCTGGTACGGAAACGCAAACGACCTAAAATCTTGATCAAGTCTGGATGAAGGGTGTGAGCACCGACTTCAAAGGCTGCTTGTTCCCCATATTCACGAATATGCTCATCCATTTCTTTCCGAGATTTTTCGACCATTTCTTCAATTCGAGCTGGATGGATCCGGCCGTCTTGAATCAGTTTTTCAAGGGTCATACGAGCAATTTCACGGCGAATCGGATCAAATCCTGATAAGACGACTGCTTCTGGCGTGTCATCGATGATCAAATCGATCCCTGTCAATGTTTCAAGGGTCCGAATGTTCCGACCTTCTCTTCCGATGATTCGACCTTTCATCTCATCATTTGGTAATGATACGACCGATACCGTGGTTTCAGACACTTGGTCTGCGGCACAACGTTGGATTGCTAGGGACAAGAGATTTTTTGCTTTTCGATCTGCTTCTTCCTTCGCACGCTGTTCAGATTCTTTGACCATGATCGTTAATTCATGGTTCAATTCCTCTTCCGTTGATTTCATGATCAACTCTTTTGCTTCATCTCTAGACAGCGCGGCGATGCGCTCTAATTCTTTCTGTTGTCCATCGATTAAGTTTTCTACTTCTTTTTCTCGCTCGTCAATTAATTGTTGTTTCTCACTAAGTCTGCCTTCTTTATCTTCAAGTGAGCGTTCTCGTTTTTCCAAAGAATCGTCCTTACGATCAAGTACTTGTTCTCTTTGGAGTAAACGATTTTCTTGTGATTTTAAATCAAGTTTGCTTTCTTTCAACTCACTTTCAATCTCTGACCGATACTTCTGATTTTCTTCCTTAGCTTCTAACAATGCTTCTTTTTTAAGAGTTTCTGCTTCTTTCTTAGCGCTTTCGATAATTCCAGCTGCAGAATTTTGGGCGCCGTTGATTTCTTTCTCATGACGAGATTTCGTCACATAAACTCCTAATCCAAGACCGACAATTAAACCGATGATAGCGAGGAGAATGTAAAGTAGTTCCAATGAATCCACCTCCATACTATCTTTTTAAATATTTTGTAATTTTGATTAACAAAGGATAACAAAATTATCAATTCGCTACTTCTTATGTGGAAATCCACATACGTTTATTCTAATGTTTGAACACAAGAGTGTCAACTTTAAATAATAAAGTAAACTTTCGCAACCCTTCCTTTTTACGGATGTTTTTTCAACAATAGATGAATCTAGCAAAAAGCCACAAAAAAGCCAAACAACCTCGTTGTTTGGCTTTTCAAGACTTATTCGTCTAATGGTAATTCTTCTTGCGCTTCCTCGAGGGTTACGGTCTCTCCTGTTCCAATCCCGTAAGCATCGCGGACGCGAGCAGAAACTTCTAGCATCATTTCTTGGTGTTCACGCATATAGTTTTTGGCGTTTTCACGACCTTGACCGATGCGATCCCCTTTATAGGCATACCACGCACCGCTTTTATCAACGATGTCTTGTTCCACGGCCATATCCAATAATTCACCTTCTTGTGAAATACCTAGACCATACATCATGTCGACTTCCGCTACTTTAAATGGTGGCGCTACTTTGTTTTTGACTACTTTGATCTTCGTGCGGTTCCCGATGATATCTGTACCGGATTTCAATTGCTCAGCACGACGTACTTCCAAACGGATGGTTGAATAGAATTTCAACGCACGTCCACCAGGTGTCGTTTCTGGATTCCCAAACATGATCCCAACTTTTTCGCGAATTTGGTTGATAAAGATCGCGATCGTTTTCGTTTTGTTGATGGAACCAGAAAGTTTCCGTAATGCTTGTGACATCAAACGAGCTTGCAAACCAACGTGGGTATCACCCATTTCACCATCGATCTCCGCTCGTGGGACTAAAGCTGCTACCGAGTCAATAACTACGATATCAACCGCACCACTTGAAACTAAGGCGTCAGCGATCTCTAATCCTTGTTCCCCTGTATCTGGTTGTGATAACAAAAGATCATCGATATTTACACCTAATTTTTGCGCATACTGAGGATCTAACGCATGTTCGGCATCGATAAATGCTGCTGTACCGCCATTTTTTTGGACTTCCGCAATGGCATGTAAAGCAACTGTCGTTTTACCAGAACTTTCTGGGCCGTAAACTTCTACGATCCGTCCTCGTGGGTAACCACCTACACCTAATGCAACATCCAAGGCCAATGAACCACTTGGGATCGTTGAAATTTGTTGATCAACTTTTTCGCCAAGCTTCATGATGGCACCTTTACCATAGTTCTTTTCAATCTTCTTTAGTGCAGCATCTAAGGCTGCTTTACGATCATCTGCCAAACGGATAATCCTCCTTATATTCATCACTTTCGTGTGTCGTTCATAAGATAATAATAGTCCTTCTGAAGGGAAATTGCAAGAAAAAACGAACAAACATTCGCATTAATTTAATAATTCCTTACGTATTTGATTTAAGCCTACCATGACAGCACTATGCCGAATATAGGCGCGGTCGCGGTTGAAGTGATACAGCTGGCTTGAGACGCCTTTGTCAGAAGCTAAGGCGATCCAAACAGTGCCTTTGGGCTGGCCTTCTAGTTCGTCTGGACCAGCAACACCGGTGAAGGCCACCGCATAATCGGTCTCTGCTTGTTTGCGGGCATAGACGGCCATTGCTTCCGCACACTCCTGACTAACAGTCCCATAGCTTTCTAAAAGCGCTGAATCGATGCCTAAGAGCTTGCTTTTTGTTCCAGCAGAATATGTCACGAACCCACCGGGAAACACCTCAGAGACGCCAGGAATCCCTCCTAGGGTCGCTTGAAACAAACCAGCGGTCAAACTTTCCGCTGCGGTGACGGTTTTCTTTTTCTCGATTAGTAGATCGACGACTGTTTCTGCCAGCGAATTTTGTTCCCCATATCCATAGAAATACGCACCGACCCGTGCTTGGACGGTTTCTTCTAATGCATCCAATTGTTTGATTCCTTGCGCCTCATCTGCGGTTTTGACCGTCAGACGCAATGTGACCTCATTGGGTTTGGCATAAGGGGCGATGGTGGGATTGACTTGGTTCTCGATCAAATCGGCCAATTCTGTGACCAACGCCGATTCCCCGATCCCGTAATAGCGCAAAACGCGAGAAAGCAAGACTTCTTCTTGGGGAAACTGCTCTAACAGAAGTGGTTTTGCGTGGGTAAGAAACATCGCCTGCAGTTCACTTGGCGGTCCTGGCAGCAGCAAATAACTGGTAGCGGCTGTCTGATAAAAAATCCCGATCGCTAGTCCATTGGGATTTGGCAAAGACACACCGTCTTTGAAGACTAAGGTCTGCCGCAAATTGTTTTCCGTCATCCTCCGTTGACTGTTTTCAAAGAAGGCTTTCAATTGGTGATAACCTGGTTCATCTCTGACTAACTCTTGTCCCACATGACGGGCAGTGACTTGTTTCGTCAAGTCATCGTCGGTGGGCCCTAGGCCGCCGCACAGCACGATCAAGTCGCTGCGTTTGTCGGCGATCGTCAGCAATTCCTCTAAGCGATTGGGGTTGTCCCCGACAACACTATGATAAAAAACATCGATCCCAAGACTTGCCAGTTCTTCTGACAAGAAGGTCGCGTTCGTATTCACCACCTGTCCTAAAAGTAATTCGGTCCCGACTGCAATAATTTCTGCTTTCATTCGTTTACTCCTTCATTTATCAGATACGTAAAAGTCTTTCATATTGACAAAAAAAGTCCAGAAAACTTCTGAACTTTCGTGACTTGTATCCTTGTTTTTATCGCTTCTTTATCTAGATCTAGAAATTTTACATAGAATCTTTAAAAACATTCGTATTTTTTATGAAATAATCGACCCCGGAATAGATCGTGAAGATCAAACATAGATACAACATGATTTGATCGATAGGCAAACCGATCATTGAAAAGGGAATGTTGTTCAAGAACAAGAAAATGATCGCAACCATTTGTGTCGCGGTTTTGATTTTCCCTGGCCACGCAGCAGCCATGACTTCCCCGCTTTGTTCCACTAACAACAAGCGTAAACCCGTCACTGCCAACTCGCGGCAAACGATGATCGAAACTACCCAGCCTGGGGCTTTGTCTAATTCAACCAGCATGATAAAAGCCGTCATGACGAGCATTTTATCTGCTAACGGGTCAGCAAACTTCCCGAAGTTGGTAACAAGGCCTCTGGAACGAGCGATCTTGCCATCTAGCCAGTCTGTAATGCTGGCTGCCGCAAAAAGGATCGCTGCAATAAGGTGCGTGTTTTCTAATTGTGTCGTACCAACGGTCAGCGTACCAAGATCGATTGGCAAAACCAAGACCAAAATAAAGATGGGGATCATAATGATCCGTAATACAGTTAATTGATTGGGTAAATTCACGAAATAGACTCCTCTCTGCCGACTATTGTACGAAATAACGGCAAATCATGCCACTACTTCTGCTTTTCAATGGTCGGATGCAACAGATAACTTTTTAGCTAATGATACCTCAATGAAGCACATTTGTCAGATTTATGCCGCATCGTCTTGGTATTCAATCACGAGGCGGACTGTCTTTTGTAACAATTCAAATTGCGGATCAGAAAAGTCCACTTCCTGACCATTGGCAGTGATGGAGATGTTTTGGCTTGCGCCCAGGGTCAAAGTCGCATTCGTGGCGCCTTCTGGCAGCGTCATCGATTGCGTTTCTCCCGCTTGAACAGTGTATTGGTACACATAAGCGTTGTCGACTTGTACACCGACCCAACAAGAAGCATCTAGCCCAGTAAATGCTAATTCAATAGGATTTTCCGCATCTTTCATCGTGATCGTGATCGACGATTGCGTCGAATCACTGGCAGTCATCGTCATTTTCGCTTCGCTGGATTCCGTCGTACTTGAAGACTCAGTCGCTTCACTCGAAGTACTGGTTTCTTCCGTACTTGACGTGGTGGAAGCGGTAGACGCTGAATTTTCTACCACAAGAGAAGAGCTTCCTTGGATCATCGGCGTTGTATTCCGGTCTTGCCAAGCCATGTAGCCCACGATACTCACGATCGTAATGGCCACCAGACCTAATAGAATCATCGGCAAATAGCGGACGACAAATGAGCCGCTTTTTTCTTCTACGTGCTGTGCTTTTCGTGAGCCGCTGACGGTTTCAGGCTGCGGTCTTTTTGGTAAGGGGGCGTCTAACGTATCTTTGCCATCAAAAACGGCTACCAATTTGTCGCCGTCTTCTCCAACCGCTGCTGCATATTGGCGAATAAACGCGCGGACATAAAAAGTGCCTGGCAATTGATCAAAACGCTCCGCTTCAATTGCTTCTAAATAGCGTTTTTGGATCTTTGTCATTTGTTGTAATTCAATCAATGAAATGTTTTTATCTAAACGGGCTTGCCGTAATTTTGCTCCAATCGTTGTTTCGTTGGCCACTCGATCATCTACTCCAGTCTTTTATTCATCTTTAAAAAAAGCCCTAAAATCGCTTCGCTGCTTGTCGTAAGGTCAGCAAAGCTGCTCTATCATTTTAAAACAGGGGTTCCCTGTATCAGTCAATAAAAAAAACTCCGTCACGCCGATTTCCATCTGGGCGCGCCGTCTACTAAATATAACATTTTTTCCGTGATTTTTTGCAAAAAAACAAAAAAAGATTTTGCTTCAATAATTAAAGAATACCATAAAAGAAAAAGTCTGAGGATAGCCTAACCACAACTCGCAAACAAATTTTAATACTTTTCGCCAAATTGGCATCAAAATGCAAGAAAAAACCACCCTTTGACGCAAAAAGAAAACACTGAATGATCTAGGAGGTGGGCAGCCCTTGAGCTGTTGGGCCTTCCTCCTTGAATCATTCAGTGTCGCTTAAATGACAGCTGTTTGACAAAACCAGCCTTCGCTTAGGCTTTTTCCGTTGGATACATGTAAAAACGGCTAAACGCTTTAGGATCGATAAAGGAACGAGCCGCTTGCTGAACATCTTCCAAAGTGATCGATTGGATCACCTCCGGTAGATCAAAGAGCGTCGTTTCACCGAATAAGCTTTGGGTAAACTGGTTTGCAATAAACTCCAATGAGTTCAGTGATTGGAAATATTTCCCTAGCATTTTCTTCTTCAATAACGTCAAGTTTTCTTCATTAATCTCTGGGTCGTGCTGGAAATTCATTAAGATCGCTTCGATCTCTGCCAACATTTCTTTTGGCTCTTCAGAATCCCCCGAGAAATCGGCAAAGTAAAAGCCGCGATCCAAGTTCACTTCAAATCCAAACGTGTCATCGATGATGCCTTGATCATACAGACGTAAATAATTGGCGGAAGTATTGCCTAAAACCAATTGGCAGAAAAGGTTCAACGCATTTTTGAAGCGTAAGAGCTCTCTTCCTGATTCCGGCAGTTTGTTCAAGTCCCCTTTGATCCCTAACACGCCTTTAGCACGTGTCACTGGCATGGTAAGACTTGATTCTGCTTGAATATCGGCAAAGGTTTCTTCAGGAAACTGGCGAATGATCGCTTGCGTTTCTGGAAAGGTCTTGGCCGCTTGATTGGTCCGAATCCACGCCATCGTTTCTTCCGGATCGATGTTGCCTACCACAAAAAGTGTCATGTTGCTTGGGTGATAGAAGGTATTGTAGCAAAGATACAAGTCTTCTGCGGTGATCTGCGCAATGCTTTCCACCGTACCAGCGATATCGATATGCAGGGGGTGCTTCGGATACAAATTTTTGATGATGCCGAAAAACTGCTGCCAGTTCGGATCGTCATCATACATTTGGATTTCTTGGCCAATGATCCCTTTTTCTTTTTCGACGGTTTCTTCTGTGAAATACGGGGCTTGAACGAAATCGATCAACGTTTCAAGGTTCAGCTTGATTTGATCGGTTGCCGAAAAAAGGTAGCTGGTTTTCGTGAAACTGGTAAAGGCATTGGCAGAAGCCCCCTGCTGACCAAAGGTTTGAAAGACATCGCCGTCTTCTTTTTCAAACAGTTTGTGCTCTAGAAAATGGGCAATGCCATCTGGAACTTGATGCAATGCTTCGGGTGAAAACCCGAAATGATTGTCGACAGAGCCATAGTTCGTACTGAAAAGTCCGTAAGTTTTATGGAAATCGGCTTTTGGCAGCAAATAAACTTTCAAGCCGTTTGGCAATACTTCTTCATAAAGGGTCTCATTGATTTGCTGATAGACTTTTTTATTCATGGGTCGTCTCCTTATCCAGGAAGAATACAGCTTGCAAGGACACGTTTTTGGCCAATGCTTGGACATCTGCTACGGTCACTTGAGCCAATTTCTGCATAAATTCATCTTCCGTCATTTTCGTATTCGGTACCCACTGATTCAGATAGGCTGTTTCGATCAGTGCTTGTGGGTTATCCAACGAAAGCAAGTACTGGTTTTTCAACATCGCTTTTGTTTGTGCCAGTTCTTCCGCTGTGACTTCGCCACGCTGCAAGCTTTGCAGCTGTTGTTCGATCAATTTGAAGACCTTGTCGCGGTTTTTGCCGTCGATTCCTGTTTGGACCGACAAGTACCCGCGAAACGTATCGATACTGCTGGAAGCATAATAAGCCAAACTTTCTTTCTCTCGGACATTCATAAACAGTTTTGAATGAGGGAATCCGCCAAACAACCCGTTGAAGACCATAAAGGCGATCCGCTCGGCTTGGTCATAATACACGCCAGTATGATAGCCTAAGTTCAATTTGGCTTGAATGATTGGTTCCCGCAAGATTTTCTCGCGAATGATATTTTCCGCCGCTTGCTGATAAAAGACCGGTATTGCTTGGTCTGGCCGATCGGTAAAGGCCATGTTCTGGAAAATCTCCGCGACTTCTGCTTCAACCACATCGCCGATCACAAAAAGATCGATTTGGTCATTGTCCATCATTGAGCGATAGGTTTGGTAAAGCTCTTTTGCGGTCACAGCTTCTAAGTCTTGGGGACGGCCAAAGCTCGGATACTTCTGATTCTGATCGTTTTCGAAATACAACTCTTGCAGCCCTAAAGAAGCCAATGCTTGCTTATCTTCTGCCACACTGTTCATATAGGCGATCAAGTTGTGCTTTTCGATGGTAAAGTTCTTTTCCTCAAATTGCTCCTCGTGGGCATTCGGATGGAACAAAACTTCTGCTAAAAAAGCGGCTGCTTGCGGCAAGACTGCTTCATCTGACACATACTTCCCGTTGACAAAGGACATCGCTGCATTGATTTGATGCAGATTGCCCCGTTTGTTGACATTCATTCCGAAGCTGGCACCGTAAAGCTCCGCCAGTTGACTGCTAAATGCGGTCTGCGTCGGATAAGCCAAACTAGTCGTTTCTAATAAACTAGTCAATAAAGTCCGTTTGGCGGTCATTTCGGCCTGCAATGGTGCAGTGAACCGAACGAAAAAACGGATCGTTTTATACTTTTTGGTCGGCAGCACCGTTAACCGAACACCTTTTTTTAATTCAATAGACATGTGACACCCCTTCTAGAAGCAAAATTATCTCTTCAATTATAGCATAGCTGACAAACTTTCTCCTTGGCTCATTGATCAAACCTGCTGCAGCGAGCGTTTTTTTTTATAAATCTTGCATTTTTCGCTATACTGTCAGTAAGATTTAGAAGGGAGGATACAGGATGATTAAAGAATTTAAAGAATTTATTTTACGAGGAAACGTCATTGACTTGGCGATCGGGGTCGTAATCGGGAGTGCCTTCACCGCAATCGTCACTAGTTTAGTTGAAGGATTGCTGACACCATTGGTTTCATGGATCTTATCACTCTTCGGTAACGCCGATGCCTTTTCTGGCTTGGTCTTTGAACCCGCCAAAAATGTAGTCTTTGATTTTGGCCGCGTCATCACTGCCATTATTACGTTCTTGATTACCGCATTTGTCTTGTTCTTGATTGTCAAAGCAGTGAACAAATTACGCAATCTGAAACAACAACCTGAGGAAGACGAAGTACCAGAAATCACTGCAGAGGATTATTTAGAAGAGATTCGTGATCTTTTAAAAGCGCAAACGCCTACTGCCAACACCGTTGATCCACGTCCAACATCATTGGACGATACGATCAGATAAGAAACCGGCTCTTTGTCATTAAGGACAAAAGAAGCAATTCGGATTCATCCGATCCATCAATCATAGCACTAAAAGAAGCAAGCACGGCGAACCTCTCTAGAGAGTCGCTGTGCTTGCTTCTTTTTTCATCCCGACATGCAGGATCCCGTCTTCATAAAAAGGCGGTGTAATGGTTTTAAAGCCATACTGGCCGTAGAATTTTTCTAAGTGGGCTTGTGCTTCGATCTCAATAGGCAAAGCCGGATAACACTGCTCAATGCGATGCAAAACTTCTTTGATCAGACGATGGCCTTCTTTTTGCCCCCGGTATGTCGGTGCCACAATGATCCGACCAAAATGCACCGTTTGTTCCTGCTGGAAAATACGGGCATACGAAACGACCTGCCCGTCCTCATCAAGGGCCCATAAATGTTTGGCCTGTGCATCGATCGCATCGATCTCCTGATACGCACACGCTTGTTCCACCACAAAAACTGCTGTGCGCAAACGGGCAAGTTGATAAAACTCCACCCCAGTCATTTCCCCTAACTCTTTTAGAAAAAACGCCATCCCATCACTCCTTATCTTGTTGAACCAAAAAAGAGTCAACAAAGTGTCAACTCTTCTTGTTTCAAACAGCTTCCGATAAAAATTCAATCTCAACAGTTCTGGTTAAAATATCTGAATAACTATAAGAAACCCGCTCGAATGAATTCTCGTTTGGATCCAAATCTACAACAAAAACTGAAGGATAAGTTTCTGTCAAAACGCCGCGACGTTCAGTTTGACGCTTACGTCCAGTCTGAGCAACTAGCATAATCTCACTACCGATACGGCCTTCTAAATCTTTCTTGATTGTAGCTAAAGTTGTTGGCATCGCATTCACCTCGAGCATCATTATACCACGAAATGCAGAAAATTTCAAGTTTACCATAAAATAATTCTACTTTCAATAAGATTTTTGTTAAACGTCTTTGATAAGCGCTATCAATTTTGTCCTACCGCGACTGAAAGCGCTTTTTATTTTTTCGTAAGACAGCTTTTCTTGAGCCGCAATCTGATCAAGTTCTAATCCTTTTAAATAATTCATTATAACCATTCTTTCTAAAGACGATAAACTTTTCGGATACTCTACCAACGATTCATTAACAAACAAATAGGTCTCTGCAGTTTCCGCACAGCGATTATGATCGGTCAAAAACCGATTGCCTTCCTGTGAAAGCTTTTCTTCCAGCGAGCAGGCATCGACTTGGGCTTTGCGTTTTTGGGCATGCTGCGCCCGCAACAAGCTGCAGATACGGTTTTCAAAGGATCGCTTAAACAAGATACCCAGCGTCGTTCCTTTGTCCTGATCGTAAGTCTTTAGACACTTATTAAAAACGATCCGGCCTTCTTGCAGCCAATCATCTAAGTCATAATCCCGCAGATAATATTTTTTATGCAAAATCTCAACGATCGGTCTATATTTTCTGAACAACTCTTCAAATCTATCAGAAGGGTGTGATACTTGTCCTTCTTCCCTGCGCATCGATATCACTCCTTTTGTTTTTGCTTCATTTGCTACAAAAGGAGCGTATCATAAATGGCTGGGACATCTTCTAATTTACCAGACCAACTTTGTCCCTAACTAAGGTCGCGCAATTTCTTTTCAAGTTCAGCTAATTGTTCCGGTGACCAAGGGGAATTGCGCCGGAAATTTTCAAACCGCAAATCGGTTTGATGCTCGTGGATGTCTTTTTCCGTTTTTTCCACGCTTTTGTACAATTCCCGTGCCGAAGTTCGTAAGGCACCTTGAGAGAAGATCACCCACTGTTCGGCTAAATCGCTGGTAGCGACGGTGACTTGCGTCAATCGATTGTTTAACTCACCAGCGATTCGTTCAATGTAGCTGTCGGCGGTCTCTCCTTCTTCGGTAAAAATAACTTCCAGCTGATATTTGGTGTAACTTTGTGTCACACCAGGCACCAGTTGGGCATCAAAAACAACGATGATTCTCAAGCCTTCATATTTTGCATAATTCGATAGCCGGTTCAGCAAAGCTTCTCTCGCATCTTCTAAACGGTCCTGATTTTTCAAAAGAACCAGCTCCGGCCAAGCGCCAATCATATTGTAGCCATCCACGATCAGCAAAGGGGTTTTCATTGGGATGCCCCATTTCGGCTAGTAAAGGCCTGATACATCAACAAGCCTGCCGCCACACTGGCGTTCAAGCTCTGCACGTGCCCGGTCATTGGGATCGTCAGCATTTGATCCACTTCTTTTTTCAAACCTTCCCCCATGCCGCGACCTTCGTTACCGATGATCAAACCGACCGCCCCTTGGGCATTCCATGTACGGTAATCACTGCCGCTCATATCAGTACCGAAGATCCAAAAACCAGCTTTTTTCAGCTGCTGGACTGCTTGGGTCAAGTTGGTCACTCGAGCCACAGGGATATGTTCCACTGCGCCGGTCGATGTTTTCACCACGATCGGCGTGATCCCCACCGCACGGTGTTTCGGAATGATGATCCCGTCTACGCCGCTGGCATCAGCGGTTCGCATGATGGAGCCGAAATTATGGGGATCTTCTAGATTATCTAAAATCAGATACAGCGGCTGTTCTTTCGTTTGGGCCAACAATTCATCCAAGGTCAAATACTGGTAAGGGGTGATCGCCAAGATCATGCCTTGATGGACCCCTTGGTCACTCATCGTATCCAGCTTTTGTTTTGGCACCCATTTGACAGGAACTGCCTGTTCCCGTGCCATTTCTTTCAGACGATCGATCTTTTCTCCCCTTGCCTCTTCAGAAAGAAACAGCTTGTTGCCTCGCCCTTCTTTCAAGGCTTCAGCAACCGCATGATAGCCAAAGACAAAATTATCTTCGATGGCTTCTCCCTCGGCTTCTTTGCGGCGATCCGGTCTATTTTCTTTTCTAGCTTCTGATTGGCCAGCTGTTTTTTTATTTGGACGCTTTCTTTGCGGTTTTTCTCGCATCTTCTTCTCCTACTTTCTTTATACACCAGTCTACCAGCTCGTCTAAGCGTTCTTTTTGCTGCGTGAGGTGCAAATACCCGATCAGCGATTCAAAGCCAGTAGCGATGCGATACGTCGTGACATCGGCATTTTTGGCACCCGTATGACTTTTACTATTACGGCCGCGACGATAAAAATCATGTTCTTCTTCGGTCAAGATCTCTTCATCCAACATCTTTTGGATCAACGCTGCTTGGGCCTTGGCAGATACATAGTGGGTCGCCATATGGTGCAGTTGGTTTGGTCGGGTTTGGCCTTGGGCGACTAAATAATCGCGAATATAGACTTCATAGACCGCATCCCCCACATAGGCCAATGCCAAACCATTCAATTGTTTATAATCTCTCATACTTCTCGTCTCCATCGGGTTCCTTGCGGGGTATCTTCTAAGATGATCCCTTGTTCTTTCAACTCATCACGGATTTGGTCGCTGCGGGCAAAATCTTTGGCTTTGCGGGCGGCGATTCGTTCATTGATCAGCTGTTCGATTTCTTCATCTAGCAATTCTTCTGATACAAAATAAATCCCGAAAATCGTCAGCCATTCGCTGAACTTGGCTAATCCAGCGGTTAATAAAGCCAAGTCTGTTTCTGGGTCTTCGCTAGCTAAGTTCAGCCACTTCGCCAATTCATAGACCACTGTGATCCCATTAGCCGCGTTGAAATCATCGTCCATTTCTTTGATGAAACGTTCTTCAAATTCTTCCAGAACCGGTGCATTGACTTCCTCATCGCTGGCTTGATAGTGACTGCTATTCAAGCGGAATTTGGCATTTTCATAGGTCGTACGCAATTTTTGCAGATTGGTTTGTGCTTCATGCAAGGTAGTCTCGCTGTATTTGATTGGTCGGCGGTACTGAGTCGTTGCCAAAAAGAAACGCAGCACCTGTGGATCAACTTTTTTGACCATCTCATGCACCGTGACGAAGTTGCCCAGCGACTTACTCATTTTTTCTTCGTCTTCACCGATCGTCACATAGCCATTATGCATCCAATAGTTGGCAAAGGTCTTGCCGGTTTTTGCCTCGCTTTGGGCGATCTCATTTTCATGATGAGGGAAGGTCAAGTCTTGTCCGCCTCCATGAATATCGATGGTCTCGCCTAGGTGTTTGGTCGCCATCACCGAGCATTCGATATGCCAGCCGGGACGGCCGGCTCCCCAAGGAGATTCCCAAGCGATCTCATCGCCTTTTGCCGCTTTCCACAAAGCAAAATCCAACGGATCTTCCTTGATTTTTTGTTCTTCACCGGTTCGCTGGCTTGCGCCGACTTCCAGCTCGTCGATGGATTGGTCGCTTAATTGCCCATAGTGAGCAAATTTACGGGTACGGTAATAAACATCGCCATTGACTGGATAGGCATAGCCTTTTTCTACAAGAGCAGCAATAAAGGCAATGATGTCTTCAATATGATCCATCACACGAGGATTCATCGTAGCAGGTTTGACATTCAGCGCTGCAGTATCTTCATTGAAGGCGTTGATAAAACGCTCTGCCACTTCTGGGGCCGTCGTACCTAATTCTTTTGCTGCACGAATGATTTTATCATCGACATCGGTAAAATTCATCAAATAGTCCACTGTATAGCCGCGGTATTCGAAATAACGACGTACGGTATCAAATGAAACAGTACTGCGGCCATTCCCGATATGGATATAGTTATAGACGGTGGGTCCGCAAACATACATTTTTACTTTCTTTTCTTCCAATGGCTGAAACACTTCTTTTTCTCGTGTCAGCGTATTATAGATTTTAATCATCGTGGGTAACCTTCTTTCCTTTGATTCGAACGATCTTTGCCGGGATGCCGACAGCAGTTGCTTCTGCGGGGATATCCTTCAAAACCACTGCATTGGCGCCGATCTTTGCATATTCACCGATCGTGACAGGACCTAAGATCTGCGCATGGGCTGAGAGAAACGCACCGGTTTTAACCGTGGGATGACGCTTGCCCCGCTCTTTGCCGGTTCCCCCCAGGGTGACTCCGTGAAACAAGACGACATCATCTTCAATGATCGCCGTTTCCCCAATCACGACCCCCATCCCATGATCGATAAAGACCCCTTGGCCGATCTGGGCACCAGGATGAATCTCGATCCCGGTCAAGAAACGCCAAAACTGGGCCGTCAGTTTTGCCAAAAAATACCAGCGATGCTGAAACAAAAAGTGCGCCCAACGATGCCAAAATAAGGCATGGAATCCCGGATACGTGATGATGATCTCCAACGTTGATCGCACCGACGGATCGTGTTTTTTTGTTGCCGCAATTGCTTTTTTGAACCAAGTCATCTTCTCACCTGCTTTATCCAAACTTCTTGATACGAAAAAAGCGTCTTTCAAATAAGTTTCCTTATTCAAAAGACGCTTTTTTGCGTGGTCCCACTTTTGTTCGCAGTTCGGCACTGCCTTCAAGCGGGTAACGTCCGCTGCTTCGTCTTTGACTTGCGCCAAAGCCACTCCTAGGTGCATTTCCTAGCCTTTTTTGACCACTCTCACCTTCCGTGGCCTCTCTGAAAAAAATCGGCTAGTACTTCGTCTATTCGCTGTGTTTATAACACGTTATTCAAATGATCAAGGGCTTTTTCTTTCCCTAATAATTCAACGGTATCCGGTAGTTCTGGTCCATGGGTTTGGCCTGAGACCGCCACGCGGATCGGCATGAATAAATTCTTGCCTTTGATGCCTGTTTCTTTTTGGATCTCCTTGATAGCTGCTTTGACTGCTGCAGCTTCAACAACTGGCATCGCCAGCAATTTTTCTTTAAAGGCTGTTAAAACCGTCGGTACGGTTTCCCCTGCCAAGACTTCTTTGGCTGCATCATCTAATTCAGGATGTTCTTCGAAGAACAATTCCGAAAGATCGACGATTTGAGCCGCAAAACTCATTTGTGGTTGATACAAGGAAACGATTTTTTTCAACCAAGCAGCTTTTTCTTCGGTCAATGTTTCTTCGATGCGGCCAGCTTTTACCAAGTAAGGAACGCACATTGCCGTCAATTCATCCAAATCCATTTGTTTCATGTACTGGTTATTGACCCATTCCAATTTCTTGGCATCGAAGGCAGCTGGTGATTTGCTCAACCGTTCAGGATCAAAGATTTTGATCAATTCTTCTTGAGAGAAAATTTCTTCCTCCCCAACTGGTGACCAGCCTAAAAGTGCAATAAAATTGAACATAGCATCTGGCAAATAGCCCAATTCACGGTATTGCTCGATGAATTGCAGAATCGATTCGTCCCGTTTGCTTAATTTTTTCCCAGTTTCGCTATTGATGATCAATGTCATGTGACCGAATTCCGGTGCTTGCCAGCCAAATGCTTCATAGATCATCAACTGTTTTGGTGTGTTGGCGATGTGGTCATCTCCACGCAACACATGGGTGATTTTCATATGATGGTCATCCACTGCTACTGCAAAGTTGTAGGTCGGCATGCCATCACGTTTTTGGATGACAAAATCGCCACCGACATTATCTGATTCAAAAACGATCTCGCCTTTGACCATGTCATGGAATTTGTATTCAGTATTGCGAGAGACACGGAAACGAATCACTGGTTTCAAGCCTTGTGCTTCTTTTTCGGCTTGCTCTTCCGGTGTTAAGTTGGCACATTTCCCTGCATAATGAGGCATTTCGCCACGCGTTCTTTGGCCTTCGCGTTCGGCTTCCAACTCTTCTTCCGTACAATAACACTTATACGCACGATTGCTTGCGAGCAATTGATCGATCAGTGGTTGGTAGATATCGCCGCGTTCTGATTGACGATACGGCCCATATTCCCCTGGATTTTCAGGTGATTCGTCCCAATCCATCCCTAACCATTGCAAGTTTTCAAGCTGGCTTTTTTCACCATCTTCAATGTTTCTTTTTTGATCGGTGTCTTCGATTCGGATAATAAATTCACCGTCATTGTGACGAGCAAACAAATAATTGAATAAAGCCGTCCGAGCATTCCCGATGTGTAAATGTCCTGTTGGACTTGGCGCGTAACGTACACGTACTTTTGTCATTGTTTTCCTCTTCCTTCATCTGATTTCCAAGCCAGCCAAGCTGCTTGGGGCTTATTGTTCAGTTTAGTGGGAAAGACCCGCGTAAAAAACAGAACCCTCAAGTTGAATTGTACAATCAATAACCCAATTAGTAAAGGCAGCTGGCATATTTTACGCCAGCTGCCGAGGATTATTTCTCTGATTTTGATCCTTCTTTGTTGTCGATGCCGCGACCAGAATGGGCTGGTTTGGCAAAAATCATCCGCCCAGCTGCCGTTTGCAAGGCGCTGGTTACGATCACTTCGATGTGTTCGTTCATGTAATGCTGGCCATCTTCCACCACAACCATCGTCCCGTCATCTAGATAAGCGACCCCTTGCTGCCGCTCCGTGCCAGCTTTCACTACTAAGACGTGCATGCTTTCTCCTGGAATCACCACTGGTTTGACCGCATTGGCCAACGCATTGATATTCAAAACCGGCACATTTTGAAATTCAGAAACTTTGTTTAAATTGTAGTCATTAGTCACAACGACACCATCCAGCAATTTCGCTAACTTGATCAGCTTGCTGTCGACTTCGGAAATGTCTTCAAAATCGCCTTCGTACATCTCAACTGCGATGCCTTCTTCTTTTTGCAAAGCATTCAAAATATCCAAGCCGCGACGGCCCCGGACCCGTTTCAAACTATCGCCAGAATCTGCGATGTATTGCAATTCATACAAAACGAAATTCGGGATCAGCAGGACGCCTTCCAAAAAGCCGGTTTTGGCAATATCATAGATCCGGCCATCAATGATCACGCTGGTATCCAAAATTTTGTATTTGTGGAAATGGTCCGCGATTTTTCTTTCTAGCATCTGCTGTTCATCTTGCTCTTGAGGCTCTGCCTTTTTGTTTTTCGGGGCAAAGACTTTTTTCCATTCATCGATCCGTGTCGTCCCGATCTGAAAACCGAGATACCCTAACAGGACCATCACTAAGATTGGGGCGATCCCGTTGATAAAAGGAATATCCCAATTGTAAAAAGGAATCGACACGATCACACCGATCATCAGACCGATGATCGAACCAATTGCGCCAAACAAGAGATAGGTTAAGCTCAATTCACTTAGTTTTTCTTCAATTTTGCGAATACCGGCTGCAATATATTTCGCTAATAGTAAAGATAATAAAAAGAAAATAAGGGCTCCAAGCAAACTATTAGTGATGTTATTATTCAGCCATTCATTTTGGGTTTGCCCAATGGCTTGCCATGCGATGGGCATCAGTGAGATCCCTAGACTTGCTCCGGCAAGTACCATTAGTGCGGTAATGACTCGTTTCTGCATACATGTTCCTCCATACTCCAGTAGGTTTCTTTTGTTCAAAAATCCGTGCTGCCAAACTGACTCCTTCCACCAGTCAGCGGCTGTCGGTTGGTTCAATGAATGAACCAGCAGCGTCAGGGCAAGAGGAAGGGAGATTGCCCCTTGCTCTTGCAGTGACTCCACTTTAACGGAAGACTTTCCGTAAGGTTTCGGCTAAGGTAGACACGCCTTCGACTTCGATGCCTTTTGGCGGCTGCCAACCAGTCAGATTGTTTTTAGGCAAATAAACTTTTGTAAAGCCCAGTTTCTGCACCTCTTTGACCCGTTGTTCGATCGCATTGACTCGGCGAATCTCACCCGTCAAGCCAATTTCACCGATAAAACACTCCGTCGGGCTGGTGCCTTTTTCTTTATAGCTGGAGGCGATACTAACAGCGATTGCTAGATCGATCGCGGGTTCATTTAATTTGACCCCGCCGGCTGCTTTTAAGTAGGCATCTTGATTTTGCAGCAGCAAACCTGCCCGTTTTTCTAAAACCGCCATGATCAGCGAGACCCGGTTGAAGTCTAGCCCCGTCGTCGTGCGTTTGGCATTGCCGAACATCGTTGGCGTGACCAGTGCTTGGATCTCCACCAAGATTGGCCGACTGCCTTCCATTGCCACTACGATCGCCGATCCGGTTGCGCCTTCTAAGCGTTCTTCCAAAAAGACTTGTGACGGATTAGCGACTTCTTTCAACCCGCCTTCTTCCATTTCAAAAATCCCGATCTCATTAGTGGACCCAAAGCGGTTTTTGACGGCCCGCAAAATCCGAAAGCTGTGGTGCTTTTCGCCTTCGAAATACAAGACGGTATCCACCATGTGCTCCAGCATCCGCGGTCCTGCGATCGAGCCTTCCTTCGTCACGTGGCCAACGATAAAGATGGCGATGCCATTGGTTTTAGCGATTTTCAGCAATTCTGCGGTCGTTTCTCGCACTTGGCTGACACTGCCTGCCACACTGGTGATATCCGGTTGGGTCATGGTTTGGATCGAATCGATGATCACATAATCTGGGCGGATGTTTTCGATCGCTTTACTGATCTCTGACATGTCCGTTTCCCCATATAGATAAAATTCCGTGTCGATGGCGCCTAAGCGCTGCGCCCGCATTTTGATCTGCTCGGCACTTTCTTCTCCTGACACATACAAGACCGTTCCGCCGATCGCTGCTAATTGCTGGGAAACTTGCAAGAGCAGCGTCGATTTTCCAATCCCGGGATCCCCACCGATCAAAATTAAGGAACCTGGGACCACGCCGCCGCCTAAGACGCGATTCAACTCAGCGAGTTTCGTTTGGACCCGCGGTTCTTTTTTCGGTACGACATCGGCAATTTTCGTCGGCTGCATCTTTTGCCCCGTCAATGTCGTACGTACACGACGATCAGCGGTTTCTTGGATCACTTCTTCTACCATTGAATTCCAGCTGCCGCAATTGGGGCATTTTCCTAAATATTTAGGGGAACTATACCCGCAATTTTGACAGACAAATTGACTTTTTGCTTTTTTTGCCATTGATCTCCTCCACTACTTCTATCAAACAGACCCCCAGGCAGGATTTACTGATTCGAGGAGCCAAAGCCGCCGGTTCGGCTGGCAGTGGTTGTATCTTGATCAGCTTTTAAGAACGGCAAGAAAATTCCTTGGCCGATCCGCTCGCCTTTTTTAATGACGACATCTGTGGGGCCGAAATTGGTAAACTGGAACATAATATGCCCTTCATTATCTGGATTGTCATAGTAATCGCTGTCGATGACGCCGACACCATTCGTCAAGACTAAGAAACGTTTCAAAGGATTGCTGGAACGATTTGTCAGCTGCAAATACTCGTCTTCCCCCATATAGGCTTTGATCCCAGTGGGAATCAAGGTTGGCTTCAACTGTTTTGCGGTCTCTTTCGCAAAAAGCGCTTTGACCCCATCGATCACGCCCGCTTTCCAAATGCTTGGCACCACGATTTCTTCCGCGGCTTCAAAGTCATAACCAGCCGCATGATGGGTGGCACGTTGAGGCAAGGTGATGCTTTTTTCTTTATATGATGTAATAATTTCAAATCCTCGTAATTTCATGGGTTCCTCCAATAATAAAACATATAGCTATTTTAGCATAGGAAGAACTATTTTCTTCATGGAAAACACAATTATCGAAAAGTCTTTACAATTTCTTCGTTTAAAATAGCTCAAAAAGAAAAAAGAGCATGACGAAACGCCCGTTTGCGAGTACAATAGAAAAAATATCAAAAAATAGGCGGTGGCATATGCGCGCAGATCTTTCAAACAAAAACCGAATCGTTGTAAAAATCGGCACCAGCTCGTTGATTTATCCCAATGGTGCCATCAATCTAGCTGGCATCGATGAATTAGCCTTTGTCTTAGCAGCTTTGCAAAACCAAGGCAAAGAAATCATCTTAGTTTCTTCCGGGGCGATCGGTGTTGGCATGAACAAGTTAAATTTGAAAGAACGACCCGTGGAGATCCCACAGCAGCAAGCCGTGGCAGCCGTTGGCCAATCGGAACTGATGACGATCTACAACCAGCGTTTTCAAAGCTATAGCCAGCAGACTGCACAAATTCTGCTGACCAGAGACATCATCGAATTTCCCCAAAGCCGTCAAAACGTTAGCAACACCTTAGAGCAACTACTTACGATGGGGATCATCCCGATCATTAATGAAAACGACACGGTGGCAGTAGATGAATTGGACCATCTCACCAAATTTGGCGACAATGACCAGTTGTCAGCGATCGTCGCTCAGTTGACGAAAGCCGAGCTTTTGATCATGCTTTCTGATATCGATGGCTTTTATTCCGCCAATCCGCTGAATGATCCTGATGCCGTTTTGTATTCCGAGATCAATGAAATCACCCCGGAACTTTTAGAACAAGCTACGGGAAAAGGCAGTCCTTATGGAACCGGCGGTATGACCAGTAAACTAAAAGCCGCCCAACGCATCTTAGACTTGAACAGTCACATGCTGCTCGCTAACGGCAAGCAGCCGAAAATTATTTTTGACTTGCTCGCAGGGGAACCTGTCGGCACCCACTTTTATCAACGAACGGAGGATGAGCAATGAGCAACTTGCAAACGATCGGTCAACAAGCTCAAGCAAGCGCCCAGACATTAAGCTTACTGAGTGCCAGTGAAAAAAATCACTTACTGGTAGCGATGGCCGATGCTTTAGAAAAAGCTACTGAGACGATTTTAGCTGCTAATCAACAAGACCTAGCTGCCGCAAAAGCCAAAGGAACCAGCCAAACGATGCTGGATCGACTGTTGCTGTCAGAACAACGGATCACAGAGATGGCTAACGGCATCCGAGAAGTCGCCCAATTGCCCGATCCAATCGGTGCCGTGGATAAAATGTGGCGCAATGCTGACGATCTTTTGATTGGTCAACAGCGGGTGCCCTTAGGGGTCATCGGCATCATCTACGAAGCTCGTCCTAATGTCACCACTGACGCCGCTAGTCTGTGTTTCAAATCAGGAAATGCCGTGATTTTGCGTGGTGGAAAAGAAGCCTTCCACTCCAATCAAGTCCTCGTGACTATTTTACAAGAGGCATTAGCTGCCAATGGACACTCCCGCCATGCGATCCAGTTTATCGAAGACACGAGCCACGAAACAGCGGCTGAACTAATGCGTCTGACGGATTACTTGGATGTTTTGATCCCCCGTGGGGGCGCCGGCTTGATTCGTCGCGTCAAAGAGACCGCCACAGTACCAGTGATCGAAACCGGCACTGGCAACAATCATATCTACATCGATCAAGCCGCCCAGCTGCCGATGGCACTGGCGATCGTCACGAATGCAAAAACGCAACGCCCTTCTGTCTGCAATGCCATCGAAACGATCCTCGTCCATGAAGCAGTGGCAGCGGAATTTTTGCCAATGGTAGAACAGCAATTTGCCAATCAAGTCGAATTGCGAGGAGATGAAAAAGCGTTGGCGTTTTTAAACAATGCACAGCTTGCCACTGAAGAAGACTGGGCAACCGAGTTTTTAGACTATATCTTAGCGATCAAAGTGGTGGCTTCGCTAGAAGAAGCCATTTCTCACATCAATCGCTACAATACGAAGCACTCTGAAGCGATCATCACTGATGATTATTTCGCTTCCCAACGCTTCTTGAAAGAAGTTGATGCGGCGGCGGTTTACGTCAATGCCTCGACCCGTTTCACGGATGGCTTTATGTTTGGCTTTGGTGCCGAGATCGGCATCTCGACGCAAAAACTACATGCCCGTGGGCCAATGGGGTTAGAAGCACTGACTTCCACCAAATACATTATTTATGGCGAAGGACAGATCCGTAAGTAACGATATGCAAAAACAGCCCCCTGCTGTAGTGTCCCCCAAAAAGTTCGATCAAAAGCGAACTTTTGGAGGTCGGTACACCCGTGCAAGGGGTTGTTTTTGTGTCTTCTTATGCTTGTGCAGCCCGCAAAACGAAGGAAAGCGGGTCGATGCCAAACAATTCTGTCAGCACCCGATTGGTTGTGGCAAAAACGTCTGCTTCACAACTCTTTTTCGGACAAGCAATCGTCTGTCCTTTGCTGGAAAACGTATCCTGGCGGCTGCCTTCTACGAAAATCACTTCTTGTGTTCCCTTGCGATAGATCAGCCCTTCGTCTTCTTCCAATAATAAGCGAGTTTGCCACTGATTGATTTGGGCGATGGGCATCACCAAGGAAGCAACATCCAAGTTTTCTAACGAAAAACAACGACCATCTGGCAGCTGCAGCATGAAGGTATTGAGTTCATAAGGCAAACAGGCATTGCACCCTCCTTCTGTGATGACTTGGCTCGTGAGGATTTCTACGTTCATTCGTTTCGTCTCCTTTCATGAATGCTTCATGTTTAGTTTATCACAAAACCTATGGCCCACGGCGGAGCAATTATTCCGCCTTAAGTTGGATGTTTTTCTTCTTCCTTCTTGCTATGCTAAGGATAAGAAAAAAAGTCTAGGAGGAGTCGCTATGAATACAGAAAGTTTATTAGGAAGAATCGTTACTGTCGTGGCAGTTTTAATCGCAGCATCTCTTGTTTTATCTGTCGTATTAGGCATTGTTGGTGGGTTGATCGGATTGATCTTCCGTTTCGGGATTCCTTTACTGCTGGCCGTTTTGATCGTTCGCTGGTTAACCTCGATTCGCCAAAAACCAAGAAAATATTATCGTTAATTGCAGGAAAACCAAAACCACCTGACTTTCCAAGAGTCAGGTGGTTTTTTCTATCCATCAGCCTAATGCGACATCTAGAACCATCATTAAGATAAAGCCTAACATGACGCCAAAGACCGCAAAATGGCGGCGACTCGTCAAGGTTTGCTGCGCTTCTGGAATCAATTCTTCCACCACCACATAAATCATAGCACCCGCTGCAAAAGCCAACGCATACGGCAAGACAGCGGACATACTCGTTACCAACAAAGCCCCGATCACACCCGCGATCGGTTCAACGATCCCAGACGCTTGCCCATACATAAAGGCTTTGGTTCGGCTTAACCCTTCTTGGCGCAAGGGGATCGAAACGGCTGCGCCTTCTGGAAAATTCTGGATCCCGATCCCGATTGCTACCGAAAGTGCTGCTAAGATCGCAGCTCGTGGATCATCAGCACTAGCCGCCGCCCCAAACGCTACCCCTACCGCCAAGCCTTCCGGGATATTATGTAGTGTGATGGAAAAAACCAGCAAGATCGTTCGCTTCAAATGACTAGGCAATCCTTCTGTTTCATGATTCGGACCAAAATGCATATGTGGGAGTGTCTTATCTGCTGCATAAAGAAACAAACCGCCCAAACCAAACCCGATACTGACCACCAGCCACGGAATGTCGCCATTTTCTTCGGCTCGTGCGATCGCAGGATCTAATAACGACCAGAAACTAGCGGCGATCATCACTCCAGAGGCAAACCCCAGCATTGTATTCAGGACATTTTTATTGATTTCTTTGAAGAAAAAGACTAGCGCTGCCCCAAGCGCCGTCATACCATACGTAAAGATTGTCCCCGCCAGCGCTTGCTGCCATGGCGACAATCCAACCAACCAATCCACCATTCGTCTGCTCCTTTGTCTAACTATTCTACCAATACTCTAGCATAGGAAGCCGTCAGGTTCTACTAGGAAGGCAGCAGCAACCATAATTTTTCTTTCACCAGGCCTATGCCTTTCCTGACGAAATCCTCGGCTTTACTTGAAAGTTTCAACATTCATCGCTATAATGCTAGGAGACTCCATGTCAATTTATATAAAGTGAGGAAAAGAATTGATTACAGTAAGTGATGTAAGTTTGCATTTTTCAGACCGCAAACTGTTTGATGATGTTAATATTAAGTTTACGCCTGGTAATTGTTATGGTTTGATTGGTGCAAATGGTGCTGGTAAATCAACTTTTTTAAAAATTTTATCTGGTGAGATCCAACCTTCGACCGGGAACGTTTCTTTAGGTCCTGATGAACGGATGGCTGTCTTGAAACAGAACCACTATGATTACGAAGAGTTTCCAGTGATCGAAACGGTCATCATGGGCCATAAACGTCTCTACGAAGTGATGAAAGAAAAAGACGCGATCTACATGAAGGAAGACTTTTCTGATGAAGATGGGATTCGTGCCGCCGAACTAGAAGGCGAATTTGCGGAACTTGATGGTTGGGAAGCAGAGCCAGAAGCAGCCGTTCTTTTGCAAGGCCTGAACATTCCCGATGAATTGCATCATGTCTTGATGAAAGATCTAACTGCTGGTCAACGGGTAAAAGTCTTACTCGCACAAGCCCTTTTCGGTAAGCCAGACGTCTTGCTCCTAGATGAGCCTACCAACGGATTGGATATCCAATCTATCAACTGGTTAGAAGAATTTCTAATCAACTTTGACAACACTGTCATCGTTGTTTCCCATGACCGCCACTTCTTAAATAAAGTTTGTACCCATATGGCCGATCTAGACTTCGGCAAAATCAAATTGTTTGTCGGCAACTATGATTTCTGGTTGGAATCAAGCCAATTAGCGGCGAAATTACAATCACAATCAAATGCCAAAAAAGAAGAGCAGATCAAAGAACTGCAAGACTTTATCGCACGCTTTAGTGCCAATGCATCAAAATCCAAACAAGCAACGTCTCGGAAAAAAATGTTGGATAAAATCACCCTTGATGATATTCAACCTTCGTCCCGCCGTTATCCGTTTGTTGGTTTTAAACCAGAACGTGAAATCGGGAATGACTTGCTGCAAGTCGACAATGTCAGTGTGACGATCGACGGCAAAAAGATTTTAGACAATATCTCTTTCACCTTGAATAAAGACGACAAAGTCGCTTTTGTTGCCAATAGCGATATCACCACCACGACGCTATTCAAAGTCATCATGGGGGAAATCACTCCTGATACAGGTAGTGTTCGTTGGGGCGTCACCACGCAGCATGCCTACTTGCCAAAAGATACGACCAGCGAATTCGATACGGATACCCCGATCGTTGATTGGCTGCGTCAATACGCAAGCAAAGAAGAAGACGACAATACCTTCTTGCGCAGCTTCCTAGGTCGCATGTTATTCTCTGGTGATGAAGTATTAAAACCCGTCAACGTTCTTTCCGGGGGCGAAAAAGTTCGCTGTATGTTGTCGAAAATGATGCTTTCAAAAGCCAACGTATTGGTGTTGGATGATCCAACCAATCACTTGGACTTAGAATCGATCACCGCATTAAACGATGGTTTGATGGCCTTCACCGGCTCATTGTTGTTTGCTTCTCATGACCACCAATTTATTCAAACCCTTGCGAACCGTATCATTGCGGTCTCTAGCAAAGGCGTGGTGGATCGTGCCGAAACGACCTACGATGAATTCTTAGAAAACAAAGATGTCCAAAAACGCGTAGCAGAAATGAATCAATAAGCTGCTTTTGAAAAAAAGAACGCTCCAGTTGCCCGCCACCAAGGCTGCAACTGGAGCGTTTCTTTTATTTTACCTAGGTGCTTCGGGTATTTTTGGCAGGTTACGCTTGTTCTAAACGGGCTTTGCCGAATGAAAACAGCGCCAAGCAGCCATAGCCGGTATGACTGGAGATCGTTGGACCTAATGGATAATGATGAATAATAATGTCAGGAACTTTTTCGGTCAAACGTTTGATGAGTTTCTCCGCTGCTTCGGCATCGCCAGCATTGGCAAAATAAACCGTATTGGTTTTTGATTCGTGAAGATTGGCGATGGTTTGATCCACGATTTTTTGGATCGCTTTGTTGCGTCCCCGCACTCGATCAACGCTACGTAATTTTCCCGCGGTATCTACGGTAATGATTGGTTTCACATTCAACAATCCACCGATCGCTGCGGCTGTTTTAGAGATTCTGCCGCCGCGTTCCAATTGTTTTAAATCATCGACGGTGACCCATGAATCTAAACGCAGTTTATTTTCTTCTACCCATTGGCTGACTTCCAGCAACGAACGCCCTTGGGCTTTTTGTTGGGCTGCTTCAGCCACTAAGAAGCCTTCGCCTAAACTAGCAGAGCGCGTATCGATCAAGGTGATCGCGACTTCTTTGTATTCTTCTTTTAGTAAGGCTACGGCTTGGACGGCACTTTGGAATGAGCCGCTCATTCCTGAAGAAAAACCTAAATAAAGGACCGGTGTGCCCGCTTCGACATATGGCCGAAAATATTCCATATAACGTCCGACATTGATTTGAGAAGTCGTCGGTTGCGCATGCTCTTTTAGTTTTCCTAAAAACCATTCCGTATCAAATTCTTTGCCCATATCATCGATATATTCTTTGCCATCTAATTCAATCAGCATTGGAATATAGGCGACATCTAGCTCCGCTAATCTTGCTGCTGGTAAATCACAGCAGGAATCTGTCATGATTTGAAACATGGTTTCACCCCTCTCGTTACCCCCTATTATAGCAAAAAAAGAACAAGACAGAAGAAATTCTCATCAAAAGCAGCCAAACTTGTCGTTGACCGCTTCTGACACAGAAGTTCTTTGTCTTGTTCTGATACTTTCGCGTCAGGTTAAATTTGCGCCCAAACACTTTCTAAGATGTTGGTTTGGCTGCGGTCTGGCCCTACCGAGAAGGTCGAAATGCGGACACCGACTAATTCAGAGATGCGGTGAACGTAATTGCGTGCATTTTCTGGCAGATCTGCCAATGTTTTGCAGCCAGTAATGTCTTCAGACCAGCCAGGAAGTTCTTCATAGACTGGTTTGCAGCGGTTCAACTCTTTCAAGCTTGCTGGATAATGATAGATCAATTCGCCGTCTAGTTCATAAGCGGTACAGATTTTCACGGTTTCTAAACCGCTCAAGACATCGATCGAGTTAAGGGATAGGTTCGTGATCCCTGAGACCCGTTTTGAATGGCGCATCACGACGGTATCAAACCAGCCCACACGACGAGGTCGTCCTGTCGTTGTCCCGTATTCACGACCGATCTTACGAATTTGTTCACCTGTTTCATCAAACAGTTCCGTTGGGAATGGACCATCTCCTACCCGAGAGGTGTAGGCTTTGCAGACACCAACGACTTTGTTGATTTTTGAAGGGCCCACACCACTACCGATGGTGACACCTCCAGCAACGGGGTTGGATGACGTTACGAAAGGATAGGTTCCTTGGTCGATATCCAGCATCACGCCTTGTGCCCCTTCAAATAAAACTCGTTTGCCTTCATCTAAGGCATCGTTAAGGATCACCGAAGTATCCGTCACATATTTTTTGATTTGTTGGCCATATTCGTAATACTCTTCAAAAATATCTTCAAAGGCGATTGGCTCTGCATCAAACATTTTCACGAATTGACGATTTTTTTCTTCTAAGTTGATACGCAGACGTTCTTCAAAAATTTCTTTGTCTAAAAGATCAGCGATCCGAATGCCGACTCTGGCCGCTTTATCCATATAGGCTGGTCCGATCCCTTTGATTGTCGTACCGATCTTGTTGTCACCTTTGGCATCTTCTTGCAGCTGATCCAAATGGATATGGTAAGGTAAAATAACATGTGCACGATCAGAGATCTTCAAGTTTTCTGTTATTATATTGTTTTCTTTCAAGTATGCTAATTCTTTAACTAATGATTTCGGGTTCACAACGACCCCGTTTCCAATGACACTGATTTTATCTGCATAAAAGATCCCTGAAGGAATCAAATGCAGTTTATAGGTCACACCGTCAAATTTAATCGTATGGCCGGCATTGTCTCCACCTTGATAACGTGCAATGACTTCCGCGTTTTCACTCAAAAAGTCCGTAATCTTTCCTTTACCTTCATCGCCCCATTGTGTACCTACTACTACTACAGATGACATATAATGACCTCTTTCTTTAATTAGTGCATTCCTTAAGTATTGTAACAAGATTCGCAAGCTCTTTCAATCTAAAATCGAATAATCGTTTTAAATTCTCATTTTTCAGGGGTAAAAAACGAACTATTTTCTTTGGAATAATTATTTATACACGTAAAAACGAATAAAGTCGACACATAAAAAAAGCCCTACTACCATCAGCGCGATGCGGATGGTAGCAAGAGCTAGTGTTTCTCAGATAGCTAGTTGTCTTACCCGAACTCTTCTCGTGGCGAGACCGAGGAGAATTTATTGTATTCTTTGATGAATAGAAGTTCGACCGTCCCCCGGGCACCACTCCGGTTTTTCTCGATAATGACTTCGATCACATTGTTGTTTTGTTGTTCTTCTGGTTCATCGTCATCGTCGCCTTCACTGCGGTAGTAGTCATCCCGATACAAGAAAGCAACGATATCGGCATCCTGCTCGATCGACCCTGATTCCCGGATATCACTTAAAACAGGACGTTTGTCTTGTCGCTGTTCCACACCCCGAGAAAGCTGAGACAGTGCAATCACCGGCACTTTCAATTCCTTCGCCAGTTTCTTTAATTGGCGAGAGATCTCAGAGACTTCTTGTTGGCGGTTTTCGCGACCCGTTCCTTCAATCAGCTGCAAATAGTCGATCAAAATCAAGCCGAGATTGCCTTTTTCTTGCGCCAGTTTCCGACAACGCGCCCGGATCTCAGAGATCTTGATCCCGGGGGTATCATCGATATAGATATTGGCGTTAGAAAGACTGCCCATGGCAACGATCAAATTCCGCCATTCTTCTTCTGAGAGCTGCCCCGTCCGCAAGTGACTGGCCTCAATCGAGCCTTCCGCACAAAGCATCCGGTTGACCAATGATTCAGCCCCCATTTCCAGACTAAAGATCGCTACGGAACGATCGGTTTTCGTTCCGACATTTTGCGCGATATTCAAGGCAAACGCGGTTTTCCCTACCGCGGGGCGGGCAGCGAGAATAATCAGCTCTTCTTTTTGCAGCCCCGCCGTCATTTTGTCTAAAGCCGCATAACCCGTAGGTAATCCGGTGATTTCTTCGTTGTTTTGCGCCAACTGATCGATCGTTTCGATCGTCCGATTCAAGACTTCCGCTATCGATTGGAAGCCATTGCTGTTGCGCTTTTCGGATACTTCTAAAATACTTTTTTCTGCTTGATCAATGATCGATTGTACATCTTCATCTTGTTCAAAGCCTTTGGTTACGATACGGCTCGCTGTTTGGATTAGATTGCGCAGCGTGGCTTTGTCGTCAACGATCTTCGCATAATAAGCAATACTTGCTGCTGATGGTGAAGCTTGACTCAGTTCAGTCAGATACGTCAGACCGCCAACATCTTCAAGACTGTTGCTTTTTTCAATTTCTGCTTTCAACGTAATCAAGTCGATCGATTCACTACGGTCGTTCAACTGGATCATTGCTTGAAAAATTATTTGATGGCTGCGGCGATAAAAATCTTCTGGGGCGATTACTTCCATTGCATCGATGATCGCATCGGCATCTAAAAAGACTGCCCCTAGGACCGCTTGTTCCGCTTCAATATCTTGTGGGGGAACTTGATTTTGCCAAACTTCATTCATGCCATTCGCTCCTTCGTCCATTCATTCTACAAGATTCCCATCCAAAGTACAAGATTGCTTGGACGTTTGCCGAAAAAAACCCCAACATGTGACTGTTGGGAGTAATGCTTATTCTTGAATGGTATGAACATTGATCGTTGCTGTTACTTGTGGGTGCAATTTTACAGGTACTTGCGTAAACCCTAATGCACGAATCGGCTGATCCAATTCGATTTTGCGTTTGTCGATCTTAATTTTGTATTGCTTGTTCAAGGCATCGGCAATTTGTTTTGATGGGATCGAACCGAACAAGCGGCCATCTTCCCCTGCTTTGGCATTGATCTTCACGACGGTTTCTTCTTTTTCAAGAAGTGCTTTTAGCTCTTTCGCTTCTGCTAAGACTTCCGCATCTTGTTTTTCTTTGGCTTTTTGTTTGCCTTTTAATTCTGCCATGCTTTCATTGTTGGCAGGTTTGGCTAAGTTGTTTTTGATCAGGAAGTTTTGTGCGTAGCCATTAGGGACTTCCTTGATATCGCCTTTTTTGCCTTTGCCTTTGACATCTTGTAAGAAAATAACTTTCATCTTGGTCACTCCTTGTTATTGTTCATTTTTCGTTAATTCCGCTCGCAACTGGTTTTCTACATCGCCAATGCTGCTGTTTTTTATTTGCGTGGCTGCGTTGGTAAAATGTCCGCCGCCGCCTAATGCCTCCATCAAGGTTTGTACATTGACTTTTCCGGTACTTCTAGCACTAATACCGATCAAATCTCCTGGCTGTTTCGTAATGACAAACGCGGCATGGATCCCATTGATCGATAGCAGAGTATCGGCCGCTTTTGCAACGGTGACACTATCGTACACCCGATCTTCATCCGCTGCAGCAATCACGATATCTTCTCGGAAATGCTGGCTGCGAGAAACCAGTTCACTGATCATCAAATAGGAATCTAAATCCGTACTCAACATGTATTGAACCAATGACGTATCTGCGCCTTGATTTTTCAAATAGCCAGCAATATCAAAGGTCCGACCAGTGGTTCGCACCGTGAAGTTCTTCGTATCCACGTAGATTCCCGCTAATAAAGAAGTCGTAATAAATTTAGGGACTTGCGATCTGCGAGAAGCGCGATACTGGATCAATTCTGCTACCAGTTCCGATGCTGAAGACGCGGAAGATTCAATATACGTCAATAATGGCTTATCGGGAAACTCATCCCCGCGACGATGGTGATCGATCACTGCGATTTTGTCAAATTCATCATAGACCGCTTGCGAGATCGACATCGACGGCTTATGGTAATCTACCATCACTAAGACACTTTCTTCATTTGATAAATTGACTGCTTCTTCCCCAGTGATCACAAATCGTTCCAGCTCGGGGTATTTTTTCAATTCTTCCAATGCCCGCTGAATGTCGGCGGTGATCTCTTTCGGATTTAAAATGATGTAGCATTCTTTGTCGCTCATCATCGCCATGTAAGCCACCCCAAAAGCCGAACCTAAAGCATCCATGTCCGGGTAACGATGACCCATGATAAAGATCCGCTGGTTTTCAGCAAAAATCTTTCTCAAAGCCGTACTCATGGCACGAGAACGAACACGCGTTCTCTTCGGCGTACCATCCGTATTACCGCCAAAGAATTGCGGTTTTGCTTCTTCTTTGGCTTCTTTTAAAACGACTTGATCGCCGCCACGAACTAACGCAATGTCGAGATTGTTTTGTGCCACTTCACCAATCTCTTCAAAAGACTCTTCCCCATAGGAGATTCCCATACTGATCGTTAATGCCAGATCATTTTTTTCCGCAACTTGCCGTACTCTAGTCAAAAATTGGAATTTTTCTTCCTTCATCCGCTCAATATCTGAATACTTCGCGACGAAAAGAAACCGCTCGGAATTGATTCGTTTGTAAAAAACATGATTCTCACTTGCCCAATCAGAAATCAGTGTCGTGATCAGCGAGTTCAAATAAGAAACTTGTTTGTCGTCTTTTTTCTCAATCAAATCATCGTAATTATCAATTGAAATCAACCCAATTGCTGCCATCTTTTTTACCCCTCAATGTATCATCCCATTTTTTTGAAGCTTTGTTCCTTATTTTACCACAAAACAATCAAATAGGCGATTGATGCAAAAAGTTCCACGTGAAACTTTTTTGGTGAGATAATCATGGGAAAATTTCTGTCACTCGTTATTCTATCTGTATATAAAATAACAAGTATTTCTTCAGTAGATAAAAAAATTGACAAGCTTCAAAAGAAACTTGTCAATGAAAATCATTCGATTTATTCTTCGCCTACGAATGGAAGTAATCCCATAATACGCGCACGTTTGATTGCAATGGTAAGTTTGCGTTGGTTTTTCGCACCAGTACCAGTTACACGACGTGGTAAAATTTTACCGCGTTCTGAAATGAAACGTTTTAGTAATTCAATATCTTTATAATCGATATGTTCAATATGGTTTGCAGCAATGTAGTCTACTTTACGACGTTTGCGTCCGCCTCTTCTTTGTTGTGCCATCCTATTTCCCTCCTATCAATTTCTTAGAATGGTAAATCATCGTCTGAAATGTCGATTGATGAGTTTCCGAATGGATCGGAGTTGTCTCGATCAAAATTAGGCATTCCTGATGGTTGAGAGGATTGAGTTTGATTTGAGTTATTGTTACCAAATCCAGAAGAACTATTTGAGTTATACGTATTGCTGCTGCCAGATCCGCTATCAGTTGTGCGTCTTTGCTCGGAAGCATTTCGCGATTCTAATAATTGGAAGTTGTCAGCAACGACTTCTGTTACATAAACACGTTGGCCTTGTTGGTTGTCGTATGAACGGGTTTGAATACGTCCAGTAACCCCTAATAAAGTTCCTTTGCGTGCATAGTTTGCTAATGTTTCCGCTGGTTTTCTCCAAATAACACAGTTGATGAAATCAGCTTCGCGCTCTCCACTTTGGTTGGTAAAATTGCGATTTACCGCCAAGGTAAAGGTTGCGACACCAGTGCCATTAGAAGTGTAACGTAAATCAGGATCTTTGGTTAGTCTTCCTACTAGTACAACATTATTAATCAAAGTTCATCATCTCCTCATCGCTTTTGTTTCATGTGAAACAATATTATGCTTCTTCTTTGACAATCATGTGACGGATAATGTCATCATTGATTTTCGCAAGACGGTCAAACTCGTTGATTGCACTTGCAGTTGTTGAAGAAGAAACTTTAACGATGTGATAGATACCCTCACGGAATCCATCCATTTCATACGCTAGACGGCGTTTTTGCCAATCTTTTGATTCGATAACTTCAGCGCCGTTATCAGTTAAGATTGAGTCAAAACGAGCGATCAATGCGGCTTTTGCTTCTTCATCAATGTTTGGACGAATGATATATAAGATCTCATATTTCGTGTTTTCCATTGATTTTTCACCTCCCTGTGGACTTTGGCCCCTAGTTTTCTAGGAGCAGAGAGAGTGGTCTAATTAGACTACTCACAAATAATTATTATACACTTTTTTCGTCCCTACTGCAAGCTATTTTTTTGCGTCCCTGCATCTACCCATCACTGCAAACAATCGCTTACACTGATAAATACGTCAGCTGCTGCCGATTTTTTGAAAAAGAGTAAAAAGACAGCAAGCTGCAGGTTCGCAGGTTGCTGTCTTCCTAGAAAATGTATTGCTTATTCTTGTGTATCCGTGGTGTCTTCCGTTGTTTCTTCCACAACTGGCAAGTCTTGTCCCGCTGTTTCTTCGGCAGTCGTTAGTTCTTCTTCGACTTCCGGTTCAACCGTTGCCATCGTCACTACTTTGGCATTGTTTTCCATCTTCATCAAACGAACCCCTAAGGTTGCCCGACCAGTTTGGGAAACAGTCGCTACATTGAAACGAATCAAGACGCCTTTATTGGTGATCACCATGATGTCTTCCTCACCGCTGACCGTCGTCAAGCCGGCTAATGGACCGTTTTTCGCCGTAATGTTGGCTGTTTTGATCCCTTTTCCGCCACGACCTTTGATTGGGTATTCAGAGCCTTTGGTGCGTTTGCCATAGCCGTTCTCAGTGATGACCAAGACTTCACTGTCTTCTGTGATCACAGCGGCACCTACGACGTAGTCTCCATCTCTTAGACGAATGCCTCTCACACCAGCAGCTGTTCGGCCCATATCCCGCACAAGGGCTTCTTTGAAAGTCACAGAGTAGCCATCGTGGGTGCCGATGATCACGACATCTTCGCCATGGGTTTCGATCACGTTAACCAACTCATCATTTTCCCGAAGACCGATCGCAATCAGACCATTGGCACGGATATTTGAAAAGGCCGTCACTGAGGTCCGTTTGACCACACCTAGACGCGTCGTGAAGAACAAGTAGCGTCCTTCTTGAGGCCCACCAGAAGCCGAAATGATCGCTTCGATCCGTTCGCTAGAATCGATCCCTAGCAGATTGATCACAGGGATACCTTTGGCTGCCCGACCATACTCAGGAATTTCATAGCCTTTGGCTTTGTAAACTTTCCCTTTATTGGTGAAGAACAGTAATGTGTCGTGAGTCGAACAAGAAATCAACGTCTTCACGAAGTCTTCATCGTGGATCCCCATTCCTTGAACGCCACGTCCGCCGCGACGTTGTGCACGGAATTCAGACTTAGCTACTCGTTTGATGTATCCATTGTTCGTCAAAGTAATGACGATTTCTTCTTCTTCGATCAAGTCTTCATCTTCAAGACTTAAGACTTCCCCAACCAATAATTCAGTCCGGCGATCATCGCCAAAGCGTTGGCCTAATTCTTGCAACTCCGTTTGGATGATCTCTAGGACTCGTTGTGGATTTGCTAAAATGTCTGTCAAATCAGCGATAAATTCTAACAAACCTTGGTACTCGTTTTCGATCTTGTCGCGTTCCAAACCAGTCAAGCGACGCAAACGCATATCTAAAATTGCTTGCGCTTGGCGATCGGACAATTTGAAGCGCTCCATCATGCTATTTTTTGCTTCATCATCAGAATTTGATGCCCGGATCAAAGCAATGATCTCATCGATATGATCCAATGCGATCCGTAACCCTTCTAAGATGTGGGCACGGGCTTCTGCTTTGTTTTTATCAAACTGTGTCCGACGAGTCACCACTTCTTGTTGATGCTCGATGTAGTTTTCTAAAATTCGTTTCAAACTCAAAATCTTCGGCACGCCTTTTTCAATGGCTAACATATTAAAGCCAAAAGAAGATTGCAGTGCAGTCATTTTGTAGAGATTGTTTAAGATCACCGACGCACTGACGTCGCGACGAACGTCGATAACGATCCGCATGCCTTCACGAGACGATTCATCCCGCAGATCGGTGATTCCTTCGATCCGTTTGTCACGGTGCAGCTCAGAGATCCGCTCGATCAACTTCGCTTTATTGACCATATACGGCAATTCAGTCACTAAGATCCGTTCTTTACCGTTGGGCATTTCAGTCACTTCGACTTTTCCGCGAACAGTGATCGAACCTTTCCCTGTTTCATAGGCACGGCGAATACCGGATTTTCCCATGACGATCCCGCCGGTTGGGAAATCTGGTCCCGGCAGGACTTCCATCAATTCACTTGTCGTGACTTCTGGATTTTCCATCAATAGATCGATGGCTGCAATAACTTCATTCAAGTTATGAGGCGGGATATTGGTCGCCATCCCAACAGCGATCCCCGTCGTCCCGTTGACCAAAAGGTTCGGGAAGCGTGCTGGTAATACCGCTGGTTCTCGTTCTGTATCATCATAATTGCTTTGGAAATCAACAGTATCTTTGTTGATGTCCCGCAGCATCTCCATCGCCAGTTTGCTCATGCGGGCTTCGGTATACCGCATCGCAGCGGCACCGTCACCATCGACTGAGCCAAAGTTTCCGTGGCCATCGACTAACATGTAGCGATAGCTGAAGGGCTGTGCCATCCGCACCATTGATTCATAGATCGCACTATCACCATGGGGATGGTATTTCCCCATGACATCGCCGACGATCCGGGCTGATTTTTTATGGGGCTTGTCTGGTGTGACCCCTAATTCATTCATTCCATATAAAATTCGGCGGTGAACCGGCTTTAAGCCATCCCGCACATCTGGTAAAGCCCTAGCAACAATTACACTCATTGCATAATCGATAAAGGACTCGCGCATTTCACTGGTCAGATTGACGTCATGAATATTTTGTTTTGCTTCTTCACTCAAGCTGTTTCCTCCTCTACGATTGGCTAGATGTCAAGATTTTTCACGTAGTGCGCGTTTTCTTCGATAAAGGCCCGTCTTGGTTCGACGCGATCCCCCATCAGCATTTCAAAAATTTGATCGGCTTCAATGGCATCATCTACGCTGACCCGCAGCATCATCCGATTGTCAGGATCCATCGTGGTTTCCCATAACTGGTGGTCATCCATTTCCCCTAGACCTTTGTATCGTTGAACTGTTGGTTTTGGTGTCGCAGGTAGTGATTCAATCGTATTTTTCAAATCTTGTTCGGCATTCTTGCCGGGTTGGATATAATGGATATTTTTCCCTTGTTTGACACCGTACAATGGCGGTTGTGCGATATAGACATAACCGGCTTCAACGATGGGACGCATATAACGATAGAACAGCGTCAAGAGTAGGGTCCGGATATGGGCACCATCGACATCGGCATCGGTCATGATGACTAGCTTGTGGTAACGGGCTTTTGCTACATCAAAATCAGCACCAAACCCGGTACCCATTGCCGTAAACAATGAACGGATCTCTTCGTTTGCTAAGATTTTGTCCATGCTGGCTTTTTCGACATTTAAAATCTTCCCACGGATCGGTAAGATCGCTTGGAATTCCCGACTGCGGCCTTGTTTTGCTGAACCGCCGGCAGAATCTCCTTCGACGATAAACAATTCGCATTTTTCTGGATCATTACTGGAACAGTCGGCTAATTTCCCAGGTAAGTTACTGATTTCTAACGCACCTTTTCGGCGAGTCATTTCCCGGGCACGTTTGGCTGCTTGACGGGCTTTTGATGCCAAAAGTCCTTTTTCCACGACTTGACGACCCACATTCGGGTTTTCCATCAAGAATTTCGTGAAATGTTCGGAAAAGAGACGATCGGTGACTGTCCGCACTTCGGAATTTCCTAATTTGGTTTTCGTTTGTCCCTCAAACTGAGGATCTGGATGCTTGATGGAGATAACCGCCGTCAAGCCTTCCCGAACATCTTCTCCGGTCAGGTTTTCGTCGTTTTCTTTCATCAATTTTGACTTGCGGGCGTAATCATTGATCACCCGGGTCAAGGCAGTCTTAAACCCGAATTCATGGGTTCCGCCTTCATAGGTATGGATGTTGTTGGCAAAACTTAGCAGGTTGCTATGGTAGCTATCGGTATATTGCATGGAGACTTCAACCGTGATTCCTTGTTGTTCTCCTTCTAAATAGATCGGATCTGGGAAAATCACTGTTTTACTCGCATTCAAATGCTCCACATAGCTCTTGATCCCGCCGTCGTAATGATATTCTTTCAAAACGGGTTTTTCTTCCCGTTTGTCTTCGATCGAGATTTTTAAACCACGGTTCAAGAAGGCTAATTCCCGAACCCGCGTCGCTAATTTATCAAAATTGAATTCCGTTGTTTCCGTAAAGATCTCTGGATCTGGAACAAAGTGGACGGTCGTTCCGTGGCGGTCGGTTTCATCGATCACTTTTAAGTCATCAACGACTGCTCCACGATGGTATTCTTGATAATACACTTTGCCTTCTTTATAGACTTTTACGTCTAAAGTCGTGGACAACGCATTAACGACGGAGGAACCTACCCCATGAAGTCCGCCGGAAACCTTGTAGCCGCCGCCGCCAAATTTCCCGCCGGCATGCAGGATCGTAAAGACGGTTTCTACCGCTGGACGGCCTGTCTTGGCTTGGATATCAACGGGGATCCCCCGACCGTCATCGACGACCGTAATGCTATTATCTGGTTCAATGATCACTTGAATACTTGAGGCAAAGCCTGCTAGTGCTTCGTCGATCGAGTTATCGACGATTTCCCATACTAAGTGGTGCAAACCTTCTGAACTGGTAGAACCAATGTACATCCCAGGTCGTTTGCGGACGGCTTCTAGTCCTTCCAGCACTTGGATCTGACTGGCATCATAGGCTTTCGCACGTTCAACTAAGCTTTTTTCTTCTTCTGTCATTCAGTCTATTCTCCTTTAATATGTCCTTGCTCTACATAAAAAATCTCTGCTTCCACAGACATTTTGTCTTTTACATGTTCTAATGTCGTTGTTGTCAGAAAGGTCTGAACTTTTCCTTCAATGGTTTCCAATAAATGCAGTTGTCGGGAATCATCCAGCTCACTCATGACATCATCTAATAAAAGGACGGGATATTCCCCTGTTTCTTCTTTCATCAAATCGATTTCTGCCAATTTGACACTTAGGGCCGTTGTTCGCTGCTGTCCTTGCGAACCAAAGGTCTGAACATTTTTCTCATTGATCAAAAAATCCAGATCGTCTCGATGGGGGCCTGCCAACGTGACTTGCCGAAATCGTTCACGGTCTTTGACTTGTGCCAAGGCTTTGACAAATTGCTGTTGGATCTCCTCCAGCGAGGTCGCCTCACCGGGCACATTTGATAAATAGTCGATCTGCAAGGTTTCTTTTCCTTGGCTGATCTTTTGGTGCAGCTGATTTGCCCAATACGCCAAGCGCTGAACAAACCGTTGTCTGGCTAAAATGATTTTACTGCCGAAAGCCACCAGCTGTTCCGTCAAAACATCTAAATAGATCTCATCGGTCTGTTTTTTTTCATTCAGCTGTTTTAAGTATTGATTGCGCTGTTTCAAAACGGATTGGTATTGAACGAGATCATAGAGATAAATTGGATCGATCTGCCCAATTTCCATATCGAGAAATTTGCGGCGGACTTGGGGACTTCCTTTTACAAGGGAGAGGTCTTCTGGAGCAAATAAAATGACATTCAGCTGCCCTATGTAACTACTGAGCTTTTTTTGCTCAATGTGGTTTACTTTCGTTTTTCGTCCTTTTTTTGACAAAAACAGTTCTAACGGGATCGTTGAGCGTCCCCGACTGACACTGCCAGAGATCCGCGCACCTTCCGTGTCCCAACGGATAAGTTCTTGCTCGCTGGAGGTGCGGTGGCTTTTGGTCATCGCCAATACATAGATACTTTCTAAAATATTGGTTTTTCCTTGCGCATTTTCGCCTAAAAAAATGACCAGACCTTTCTCAAAAGTCAGTGTCAGCGAATCATAGTTCCGATAATTGCTTAAATGCAACTCATTCAGCCGCATCTGCGTCTTCCTTCTTCACCATAAAAAAAGTACCTTCATCAGGTAGCTCAACACGCATTCCCGCATACAATTTGCGCCCTCGTCGATTTTCCGGCTCGCCGTCGACAAAAACGGTGTGCTCTGCAAGGTACCATTTCGCTTGGCCGCCGCTGCTGATCACACTGACTTCTTTGAGCATTTGTCCAAGTGTCATATATTCCGTTTCTAACGGTATTTGCATTTTCATAATTCCCCTCAATTCTATCAAAGAGCGTTTAGCTCTATTATACTCTTTTTTTGCCAAGAAAACAAATTCATCGGCATATTTTTCATTCTCAGAAGACTTACTGCTTTTAGACAAAAAAGAAGCCAAAATAGAAAAAAGGGCTTAAAAACGATTTTAAGCCCTTTTAACTCATTTATTCATTTTCAGATGATTGTTTCAACTTTTTTCAAAAGACATGAAAAACTAGTTGGTGCGCACCGGTGTGATCAGCTGGATAAAGCTGCCTTTGCTCTCTGTTGGCTCCAACGTAAAGGGACGGATCGCTGAGATAAAGCGGATCACGATGCTGGTGTCACCAAATGCTCGTAGTGCAGCTTTCATATAATCAGGATTGAAAGAGATCTCTAATGGGTCGCCGGTCACTTTTTCAAAAGAAAGGTCTTCTTCCACTTTCCCGATTTCTGGTGAGTTTCCATATAAGACAACAGCTTCCTCGGAGATCGCCAAACGAACGATGTTGTTACGGCCTTCATGGGAAAGCAATGACGCCCGTTCGATAGCCTGTAACAATTCTGGCACAGAAAATTCAATTTCAGTATTGAAGCTTGAAGGGATCAGACGGTTGGTATCTGGGTAAGTTCCTTCCAATAAACGAGAATAGAATTTCATAGTTTTCGTTTGGAACAATACTTGGTTATCCATAATGCTGATTTGGATCGCTTCTTCTTCATCTGTTAAGGAACGAGAAAGTTCCGTTAGGCTTTTGCCGGGAATCACGATATTGAAGGCTGTTTCCCCGCTTTCCAAGGGAATCACCCGTTGACTCAAACGGTGTGAGTCCGTCGCAACAGCTAATAATTTTTGATTTTCTAAGACAAAGTGGACCCCAGTTAAGATTGGACGGCTTTCGTGTTGCGAAACCGCAAAGACCGTTTCACTAACAACCTTATTCAACACGTGCGCTGGAATCTCGATCGAATCTTGACTTTCGACAACTGGTAAATGTGGATAACTATCGGCATCCAAGCCGTTGACGGTAAAGTTAGCTTTTCCAGAAGTGATCGCTACTTGATTATTGTCTAAAACTTCTAACGTTAAGGTACTTTCAGGCAAACGACGAACGATTTCGCTGAAGAAACGTGCTTGTAAAACGATTGCTCCTGTTTTTTCGATTTGCATTTGCGCTTTTTCGTTTTCCACACTTAAAAAAGTTTCAATGGAAATATCGGCATTGCTCCCAGTCATGGTCAATCCTTTTTCTGAAAGGGACAATTTTACTCCGGTTAAGATCGGGATGGTGGTTTTGGTTGAAATCGCCCGTTGGACAGTTTGTAATTCTTGCATGAACTCTGTTCGGTTTAAAGTTAGCTTCATAGCGATACTCCTTTAATTTATAGTTATTAAATAAAAGTAATAGTAGTAATAGGCTTGTTAGTAATGTGGATAACTCGAGAAAAGAGTGATTAGACTAACGAAAATGCCTGTGAATAACTTGTGGACAACTTTTTTGGTTCTTCTTTTCTTATCCACAGATCAGCTGAAGAGAATTTGTTTGATTTCAGCGATCTCATTTTTGATCGTGGGATCTGTTTCGACTAAATGCTGAATTTTTTCATGGGCATGAATGACCGTGGTATGGTCTTTGCCACCAAATTCGCCGCCGATTTTTGGTAAAGAACTATCGGTCAATTCTCGAGAGAGATACATCGCGATCTGCCGTGGGACAACGATGCCTTTGACCCGTTTTTTCCCTTTTAGATCATTGACATGAATGTGATAGTATTTTGCGACTTCTTCTTGGATCTGCAAAATCGAAACTTGGGTCGAGCCATGGCTTGATTTCAAGGCTTTGATGGCTTCAGCTGCCAAGCTCGTTGTAATGTCTGAGTTTTGCATCGTAGCAAAAGCTTGCACCCGCACGAGTGCTCCTTCAAGTTCCCGGATATTTGAATCGATCTGTCCAGCGATATAACTTAACGTATCGTCGGGGATCTCCAAGCGTTCGGCTTCGGCTTTTTTCCGCAAAATCGCAGTCCGCGTCTCTAGATCCGGCGGGGTGATATCAACGGACAAGCCCCAAGCAAAACGGGAAACCAAACGTTCTGGTAAAGTCGGGATCTCATTTGGCAAACGATCACTTGTGAGGACGATCTGTTTATTATTGCGATACAGTTCTTCGAAGGTATTAAAGAATTCTTCTTGGGTTCCTTCTTTATTGACTAAGAATTGAATATCATCCACTAGCAAAAGATCAACATTGCGGTATTCGTTTCGAAAATCTTCCATTTTGTTCTTTTGAATAGAAGTAATGAAATCATTGGTGAAATTTTCACTACTAACATACTTGATTTTGGCATTGGGACGTTTCAGCAACATTTGATGACCGATCGCATGCATCAAGTGGGTTTTCCCTAAACCAACGCCACCATAGAAGAACAGCGGATTATAAATAGACCCAGGATCTTCTGCAACAACTAAAGCAGCAGCATGGGCCATCTGATTGCCTTTCCCGATGACAAAGGTATCAAATGTGTATTTTTCATTTAAGATCGATTTCGGCGGCCGCTCGTTTTCTTTTGCAGCTGTTTGAATAGTAGAAGGGGCTGTTTTTAAAGCTTCTGCTTCTTCGACAGTCACAAAACTAGGAATCAATTCTTCACCAGTTTTCATAAATCCCATTTCAACAATTTTGGCAGCTAGATTTTTTTCCCAATAAGATTTATGAAGATCGCTGGGTACTTCGATCAGCAGCTGATTTTTTTCAAACGACAAGACATTGGCAGTCTCGATCCAAGCACTATAACTGGCCGGATTCAGCTCTTCTTTAAAGGAACGTTGAAGATCTTGCCAAATAGAATCAGCAGATGGCAT